>NC_014507.1 GCF_000147875.1 Methanolacinia petrolearia DSM 11571
AAAATATATAACATTAAATAAAAATTAAAAAAAGAACAGCTTCTATAATTTCCATAAACCTAATGAGAATGTAGAATTTAAGGTTTTTATTAATTTGAGGGAAGAATTTTTCAAAAGGAAAAATCGCTGAAAACCGGTATTTCCCAAATGTTACCCGCCATGTACAAAAACTTTCCAATGGAAATAAAGGGGTCCGGGTATCTGGTAAATAATATTTCAGTTGTTTACAATAAAACTTCAAAATCGTTCAGTTTACATCTCATAAGCAAAGGGATTATTAAACAGTAGAAGTCAATTGTATATTCGTCACAGTGATCGAGTGGAAGAGCAGCTGTTTACACTGCACCAACTGATAACTGAATAAATTCAAAACAGGTTTCATTTTGTTTTGGGCACAGGGCGGAGCCTGCATAAATAACTGTAATAATCATGTTACTCTTGAGGGGAGGGTTTGTCAATAGATGGAAAATGAATCGGCTCAGGTTTCTTCAGATAAACCGGTCCGGCGTCTTGCCGGCGGTCTTTTTGATAAATATCTAAATAATAAAGGAATTTTTAAGAACAGGGAAGTATTGAGGCACTCACACAGGCCTCATACATTGCCGCACAGAAAAGATCAGATCGACTCAATCGCATCCATACTTGCACCGGCAATAAGAAACGAAACCCCCTCCAACATCCTTATTTACGGCAAAACGGGAACCGGGAAGACTGCTTCCGTGAAATATGTCGGCTCGGAGCTCGAAAGCGCATGCAGGGAGATGGGCAAGGCATGCAACGTCATTCACCTTAACTGCGAACTCATCGACACACAGTACAGGGTTCTAGCTCAGATCGCCAATGAACTTGAAAATATCGACAACAAACCCAGCGACAAGCCGAGGACAAGTATCCCGATGACCGGGTGGCCCACCGACCAGGTGTACGCCGAACTCAGGAATCTTGTTGAAGCAATGGGTGGAGTCAATGTCATAGTCCTTGACGAGATAGACAAGCTTGTAAAAAAGAGCGGGGATGAGACCCTCTACAATCTCACGAGGTTCAATTCAGAACTGAAAAATGCAAAGATCAGCATGATCGGTATATCCAACGATCTGAGGTTCACTAACTTCCTCGACCCCCGCGTTCTGTCCTCCCTTTCCGAAGAAGAACTTGTGTTCCCGCCCTACAACGCACCGCAGCTGTGCGATATCCTCCAGCAGAGGGCAGATGTGGCCTTCATGGAGAAAGTCCTTGATGACGGAGTCATTCCGCTTTGCGCCGCTCTTGCGGCACAAGAGCACGGGGATGCGAGACGAGCTCTCGATCTACTCAGAATCTCGGGCGAACTTGCCGAACGCGAGAACTCGCAGAAGGTCTCGGAGATGAATGTAAAGATGGCCCAGCAGAAGATCGAGACCGACAGCATGATCGTATGCATCTCGTCCCTTCCGACCCAGAGCAAGGCCGTGCTTTACTCGATGCTCCTTCTTGTGGACCTCAACAAACAGCTTTTTACGACCGGTGAAGTCGCCCAGGTATACCGGGACGTCGCTCACGTGATCGATCTCGACGTTCTCACCCACAGGAGAATAGCGGACCTGATCTCGGAGCTTACAATGCTCGGCGTCATTAACTCCCGCGTAGTCTCAAGGGGCCGTTACGGAAGGACCAAGGAGATGTGGTTTTCCACCGGAACAGCCGGCATAAAGGAGACGATCTTCAAGGACGATCGTTTTATCGAAGAAGATCTTGCTAAGATGGATCTCAGCCGGTACAGGGCACTCTTAAGATAAATGAAACCAAGACATTCCTATATCAGTTAACCGGCGGCATTAATTGTGCCCGATGCCCCGGGTACCGGTGAATCCAATGGATGAAAAAGATCGAATGCTTTTAAAGCTCCTTGAAGAGGACTGCCGTACAGCTGGCTCCGTCCTCGCCGACATGCTCGATCTTGACGAGGAAGGAGTCAGGAAACGCGTTCAGAGAATGGAAGAGGAAGGAATAATCAGGAGTTATTCCGCAAATATCGACTGGGAGAAGGCAGGGGACGGCTATGTTGCCGCAATCCTTGAACTGAAGGTGACCCCGGAGAGAGACTTCGGGTACGACAAGATAGCGGAGAGGATCGCACACCACCCTCAGGTGAGGTCCCTAAGGCTGATTAGCGGGGCATATGACTTCTCGATGCTCGTCGTCGGAAAGGACATCCACGAGGTGACGAGGTTCGTATCCGAACAGATCGCCCCGATGGAGCATATAAAGGAGACCGCAACGATCCTCATCATGAAGACGTACAAGGAGAATGGTTTCGAGATATTCGAAAAAAAAGGCCGTGAGAGGCTTCCTTATACATTTTAGGAGTACATGCGGATGAGAGATTTTCGTTCGGACAGAGTCAAGGCGATCCCGCCTTCGGGTATCAGGAAATTTTTCGATATAGCCCAGGAGATGGAGGATATAATCTCCCTCGGCGTCGGGGAGCCTGACTATGACACTCCGTGGAATGTACGGGAGGCTGCGATTCGCTCGATCGAGCAGGGACAGACCGCATATACGTCGAACAGCGGCCTGCCCGAACTCCGGAGCCTGATATCGCGGTATCTTTTCGACCGCTTCGGTACGGACTACTCCCCGAAGAACGAGATAATGATAACTACCGGGGCCTCCGAGGCTCTCGACATAGCGATAAGATCTGTGGTAAATCCAGGTGACGAAGTCCTCGTGGCGGAGCCGGCATATATAGCATACACCTCCGGCGTAATGCTCTCCGGGGGAATTCCCGTCCATGTTCCCTGCCTCGAGAAGGACGGTTTCAGGCTGACACCGGATTCCTTAATGGAGAAGATAACCCCGAAGTCGAAGGTTCTTCTCTGCAACTTCCCGAACAACCCCTCCGGGGGTGTGATGAGCAGGGCCGACTATAAGGCGATATCTGATATCATCGTCGACCATGACCTTCTCCTGATATCGGACGAGATATATAACGAGCTGACCTATGAAGGAGAGCCCGCCTCCGCCGCTTCGGTGGAAGGCCTCCGTGAGAGGACCATTACCATCAACGGGTTCTCGAAGGCCTTCTCGATGACCGGCTGGAGGGTCGGTTACCTGTGTGCACCGGAGGAGATCTGCAGTGCAGCACTGAAGATTCATCAGTACGTCATGCTCTCCGCACCTACAGGTGCCCAGTACGCCGCGATAGAGGCCCTGAAAAACAGCTGGGATTCATGTAAGGCGATGGTAAACGAGTATCACGTGAGAAGGAACCTCTTTGTAAACTCCGTCAACCGTGCCGGCCTGCCCTGCCATATGCCTAAAGGTGCGTTCTATGCATTCCCGTCGGTGAAGGATACGGGGCTGTCAGACGAGGTTTTTGCCGAGAGGCTCTTGAAGGAGCATCATGTGGCTGTTGTCCCGGGAAGTGTCTTCGGCCCGTCGGGTGAGGGGCACCTGAGATGCAGCTATGCTGTCTCTAGGGACGATTTGCTGACTGCTGTTGCAAGGATCGAAGAGTTCATTGGAAAACTTTAAGTCCTCTTTTTTTCGGGTGTATCCCTGAAGGTGGATTCATACGATCCTTGGGATTTGTAAGACCACAAGACCCCTTTGTTTCCACTGGAAAAAAAACAATTCCACTATAATAAACCCAGTGTCAGACAATTGTTTGATAATATATATCCTGTTAATTATTTCTCAAATCCGCGCATCCGGGGCATCTTTGTACATACAAAAAAGCAATAATTTATTCCCTCTTTAGTGGCGCGGGTATTGTTACCCCTTTATCGGCAAGGACCCCTTTGTTTCCATTGGAAAAACGCATCTAATCCGTTCGATCTCAAAACAAATCCGAATGAATTGGTTTTTCCTTCTCATAAATGGACAGGAGATGAAGGTATTGTTATCATTTCTTTAGTACTTTCAAGTATAGAGATTGTGTAGAGGATACTGGTTTTATGCAGTACCCGTCACAATCTTTCCAATCTCCTCAATATAATACTGGTACTCTCCGAGATCTCCATTGGCAAGAGCATCCTGTGCCTTGTAATATAGAGCTGCAATCTTCTGCAGCAGTTCGGAGTCCGCCGTTACTACAGTGCCTGCACCTCCGCTTTCAGCAGCATCGGCTGCTTCCTGTGCTACCGCTCCGCCGAATATGACGCCCAGGGCCTCTTCGAGTGTGTTCTGCATCGTCAGGCGGTCGTCGTATGCGACTATCACACGCTTCAGCTGCGGGAGCGTGCCTCTTTCGGTGGCCTGCAGGTAGAGCGGCTCTACATACAGGATCGAGTTCTCGATCGGGATTACCAGCGTGTTTCCTCTCAGGACCGACGACCCTGACTGCGACCATAGCGTGATGGCCTGCGAGATCTCCGTATCCTGGTCGATCCTCGCCTCAATCTGCATCGGGCCGTAGGTCAGCTCCTGTTTTGAGAACTGGTATACTATAAGGTCGCCGTAATCCGGAGTATCGGAGCGGCCCGCCATCCAGCCGATCATGTTCTCCTTTCCAATCGGTGTGAACGGGAGCATGAGTATGAACTCCTCGGAGTCCTCCTTCGGGAGCTTCATAATAACGTAATACGGTTGCATCTGCTCCCTGTCCTCCCTGTAGACCTCGTCAGGGATCACCCATTCGTCCTCCCTGTTATAGAAGACCACAGGGTCCTTCATATGGTATGTTGCGTACCTGTCCGCCTGTATCTCGAAAAGGCCCTGTGCATACCTGATGTGATCCTTAAGCTCTTCGGGCATATCTGAAAAGTCCCTGAAGAGTTCGGGGAAGATCTTCCTGTAGGTGCCTATTACAGGATCGTCCGGGTCTATCACGTAGTAGGTCACTTCGCCGGTATACGCATCGACAACCGTCTTTACACTGTTTCTTAGATAGCTTGTTTTATACCCGTTTATGAACGAGGCCCCGACTGGCTCCGAGTAGGGGTACATATCCGAAGAAGTGTAGGCATCGATTATCCAGTACAATTTACCGTCGGCGACCACGACATAGGGGTCGTTGTCGTACGACAGGAACGGTGCGATCGCAGAGGCACGGTCCACTATGTTCCTGTGCATCAGTATCCTGCTCTCGTCATTGATCGATCCCGAGACGACCAGCTCTAACGACCCGAATTTTATGCCGTAGATCAGCCTGTTGATGATTCCGGAGAGTTTTACGCCTGTGTCTCCAGAATATGACGTATAGACGTTAGCCTCACCTGACGGGTAGTCAAGCTCTTCGGTGTCGGTATCGGTGATGATGTACTGGTTTGTCATCTCTCCGAAGTAGATTCGAGGCTGGTCAATTTCGATATATTCGGATGAAGGGGGTATGTCCTTTATGTAGAACTCAGGGAGCCCCTCAGATGTTACCTCGTCCACGGGCGTCATCACGACGCCGTAGCCGTGGGTATAGACCAGGTGGGTGTTGACCCATGTCTGGGCGGTGGAGGAGAGGCTTCCGGTGTCCATCTCCCTTGCTGATATCAGGACTTCCTTGTAACTGCCGTTGATTTCATATCTGTCGACATCAACGTCGTTGAATGCGTAGTATGTCCTGAATAACTGGAGCTGTTCGTAGGTGCTCTTAAGAGGCCGCCAGTCCCACAGCCTGATATTTTCGGCGGTCAGCCTGTTGTCCTCGATATCCTGTGCCGTCAGGTCGTAACTGACATTGAAGGGAGTCTCTTCCGCGTCGGAGAGGCCGTAGGCTTTAAGGGTATATTCGATATTGTTTTCGAGGTACTGTTTTTCAAGATTGAGCTCGTTCGGCTGGACGATCAGGCCCTGGACTGCAAAGGATGCGAGGAGCCCGACCACAGCTATTGCGATGAAGGCCGCAATTCCGTACTTGATGACCGAGAGGCTCTTCAGTCTCTCGTTCACGAGGAACCCGATGCCTATTACAAGGGCGACTGCCGTAAGCAGGGTCAGGACAGGCAGTGTGACATGGACATCGGTGTACCCTGCACCGAATACCGCTCCGGAACGGTTAAAGAGAAGATCGTATCTTGCAAGCCAGAGCTTTGCGGCTATTGCGGCAAACAGAAGAAAGAGGAGCAGGTTTAACTGGGGGAGAAACCTTTTCAGGAGGCCGGACCAGTCAGGCCCCGCTTCCCCCGCCTTGATAAAGATCTGTCCGCTCTCGCTGAAGCTGATCCAGTCTTCCTTCAGCAGATACGATAGTGCCGAAAGGAGTATCGAGAACACGAGAAGGCCGATTGCAAAGGACGTTGCAAGCGAATAGAAAGGAAGGGAAAATATATAGAATCCTATGTCCAGCCCGAACACCGGGTCTTCAAGTGAAAAAGGAACCTGGCTGATATATTTCAGAATTGTTTCCCATGAGGACGACACCCACAGGGCGGCCAGAAGTCCGGCTAGCCCAGCAAGTGCACCGGCGATCCAGAGATTTCCGCGGTTTTTGACTGCACCCCCCGATGCGGTCTTTGCGGCAAACCATGCGTTTATGAAGGAAAAGGCGAAGAAAATCAGAAAAGCAGCTGCAAAAAGGGAGATCCTTGCCAGGATTATTGTTAAAAAGACCTCCTGGTAACCGGTGCTCCCGAACCAGAACCATTCTCCAAGGAATCCTGCCGTTACCAGGAACAGAAATCCTATGATGAGCAGCACCGCTGCTGCTATATGGGGTAATTTCATGGCATTCACTAATTAATGAGGTGTTTGATCTGCAAAAAAGGGTTTGGAAGATCTGCCCGTTATATTATACCGGGTGGTAAAAAGCATATTCAGGGGTATAAGATTCCCGCATTTTGAAGAAGGGTTTCGATATTGCCCTGGAGGCCGGCAATGCCGCATTCACGCCTGAGTTTTTTGAACATTATCGTAAACTCGTGGACCTCCTGCGGAGCGGGGCTGAAATGAACCGTGCCCCCGGGCAGACTCCTGAAGAGCTCCGCAGGGGTCGAGAACGGGTTTATCCTGATATAATTTGTTGCAAGCTCTACAGGTGTATGGGCATCCGAACCGACGGATACGGGTTTGCCGAATCTTCCGGCAAAGACCTGCCCCATCCGGTTCTCGCCTGCATCAGGTGTTCTCGCATTGTAGCCCTCAATTATATCGATTCTTTCCGCAATTCTGTTTAAGGCCCCGTTGTCTATGGCCGTGGAACGGAAAGTGCAGAACGGATGCGGGACGATCGAGATCGCACCCTGTTCCTCTATCAGGTCGAGCGTCTCTTCGGCGGAGAGGCCGGGGGCTATCTCCTCGTTCAGGAAGGCCCCGATGATCTCGCCGTCTGCCGTAAGTATCTCCTCCGCCAGGATGAGAGGGATGTCCGGGTCTGTTCTCCTGATCTCGGAGTAGACCTTCTCCGATCCGGTGATGCTGTCATGGTCGCATACCAGCGGGAGGATCCCTGTCTTCTTCCAGGAGCCGACGATTGTCCTGATATCGATTATCGAATCGTTCGAATACGTGGAATGGACATGCATATCGAACATTATCGTTCCGGGATCGTCTTCCCGTTCTCTATGGAAATTATCTATATGGGGAGTGGTGTGTATGTAAGAGGCAGGCATAAACATGTATTCGTTTATACATAATATATATTTTTGTTTTTGGACATATAAAATTAACAGGTGAAGGTGTCATGCTGTAACATAAAACCGGGGTGCCGGCTCAACAATATCCGGAACTATTGCTCTTCATTAAAAAAGCCGTAATGTTTTCTCAGGTAATCTATAATTTTGGTCGATTCGATTGAATCGCGGTCGAGCTGGGAGATGATGTCGTTGATCTGGATAACCTGCTCACAGATTATCTGCCTTGAGGTGCTTTGGTTGATCTCGATCTGGCCGAGGATGATGGCAAGCGGGTTCCTGATCTGGTCGTTCAGGATGTACATCTTTGAGACGTTGTTTTCGATCTGGTTCAGGGCGGCCCTGTTCTCGGCTTCGAGCCGCCTGTTTTCGGTTATGTCTACGGCAATACCGAGGATCTTCGAAATGTCCTCCTGTTTTGAATTCATTGCCTGAAGCGAGACGACAACATAACGTATTTCTCCGTCTTTCCTGACCAGCGGGAGGGGAATTCCGTCAATATTGCCCAAGTTTGATTTTATTTTCCTGATGCGGGATTTTAACTCTTCAATGTCTTCATTGTCGGAGAGGATTTGTCTCCAGATATCAGATCTGCCGAGAACCTCACTCTTCGGGTAGCCCGTTATGTTCTCGGCACCTTTATTCCATATGATTATCTGGTTTTCACTGTCCGATACCGTGACCATGACCCGGGGGTTTTCGATGATTCTATTCTGGAATTCCATGAGATGCTCGTTTTCTTCCTGGTTCCCGAGGCTTCTCTCTACAAGATATGATACAAGTGCTGCTATGACAATGAACATCAGCATCCTGATGAGGGCTGAAAAGATGACGATTATATCTCCGGAAAAGAAGAATATAACCGGAATTACATAAAAAAGAGAGATCCCTGCTGCAGCATATATTCCTTTTTTTGGATAGTAGTATGCAGAGATGAGTATCGGGATATAGAAAAGATGAGGAAAAACAAATGTTATACCCATCGAAAGCATCTGTAATGAGATTACGAATATAAGAAGGGTGGAAAAGAGGATTGTATTATTGATTAGAAGGGATTTTTTCATGGATACGGCTCCCCTTCTAAAAAAAACCGGAAAATAGCTTTATTAAACAAATTCCTCACAAAGCATTCCCCATAATCCCGAGACTATATTCTTTAAATCTTCTTAGAAAATGTTTTTATTTATTCTTTCTTAAAGGGTTGGTCTGTATTTTTTTGTTAATTTAACTTCATAAAGTATCACGGGCACATCTCCTGAACACGGGGTCGGTTTAATCATGATACCTTTATGTCGAATGCTGACCTCATCATTAATGAAACATAAATGAGCTGTATAATAATAGTCGGTGGCTTTTTTGGAGATGAAGGCAAGGGCAAAATCGTTGCCCACGTTGCACATGAAGATAAACCCTCAATAATTTCCAGAGGCGGGGTAGGCCCCAATGCGGGACATACCGTTCAGGTCGGGGATAAGGAGTACGGAATCAGGATGATACCTTCCGGGTTCGTATACCCCAAAGCAAGACTTATGATCGGCAGCGGCGTTCTTGTCGATCCGAATGTCCTCAAAAAGGAGATTGAAATGCTCGATGTCGACGACAGGGTCTTTATCGACAAAAGGTGCAGCATAATCGAGGAAGAGCACATAAAACAGGACAAGGGCAACGAGCACCTTTCAAAGACAATCGGGTCCACCGGAACAGGCTGCGGCCCTGCAAATGTCGCGAGGGTGAACAGGGTCGCAAAGCAGGCGAAGGATATCCCTGAGCTTCAGAAGTACCTGATAGACGCATCCTACGAGATCAACTCCGCACTTGACAGGGGCGAAAACGTTCTCCTCGAAGGAACCCAGGGATTCGGAATATCGCTCTATTTCGGAACATACCCGTTTGTCACGAGCAAGGACACATCTGCGTCGCAGATTGCCGCGGACAACGGTGTAGGCCCCACGAGGATCGACGACGTAATAGTGGTCTTCAAGGCATACCCCACAAGGGTCGGGGCAGGGCCTTTCGGAACGGAGATGTCGAAAGAAGAATCGATGAAGCTTGGAATCCAGGAGTTCGGAACCGTAACCCACAGAGAGAGGCGTATCGGGTGCTGGGACGGGGCGATGGCAAGATACTCGGCCATGGTCAACGGGTGCACAATTGCGGCGATAACGGGTATCGATCACATCGATCCCGAGTGCTACGGTGCGACGGAGTACAGCCAGCTTACCGAAAAGGCTCTTGAGTTCATAAAACAGGCTGAAAAGGATATTGGCGCACCTGTAAAGCTGATCTCGACAGGGCCGGAGATGAACCAGATTATCGATATAAGATAAGGAGCAGCGTTATGAAGATGTCAACCTACGAGATCCTTTGCTGTCCCGTATGCAAAGGCGATCTCGAACTGAAGGTCGTTGAGAAGACCGTTCTTGAGAGCGGTGAAGAGGATGTCATAGAGGGGACTCTCCGCTGTCAAAAATGCGGCGTTGACTATCCGATCTCGGGCGGAATCCCGAACCTTCTTCCGCAAAATAAATAAAGACACAAAATAAGGGAATTAATATGTCGGTACATATCCGCCTGAACAGGAAGGGAATAAACTCAATAGAGATGCCCGAATCGGCTGATGCCGAGGTGGGGGAATCTCTTGTGCTGAAGATGATAAATCACGGCGCCCCCCTGCATCTGACGGTTTCGACAATAAACGGAAAGAGATTTACCCATTTCATTCATGAAAACCTGTATGTTGACGACAATCTCGTTCTCAGGATACCTATTCTCTCCGTGGCGCCCCCCGGAAGTTTCCGTATCGAGATAATTACAGGATATGGAACAGTTAAAGAGGAGCTGACGGTGAACGTCCACGATCAGGAGATCGAGCTTCCCGAGGGAATGGAGGAGATCCCGGATATCGAGGAGAAAAAGAGTATAATATCCGGTAAAGACACCCTGGTAATTCTCTGTGCCGTCCTCGCGTGGATCTCTTATGCGTCCGGATTTTTCTATCCGGGATTAATTCCCGTAATTGTTCCGATGGTTCTTCTTACAGCCGGTGTTGTTATCGGATGGTTCTTCCGGTCCTCATAATCTGGCTCTCTCTCCTTGCAGACAGGGTCGCGGGGGATCCGCCGAACAGGTACCATCCGGTCGCCTGGCTTGGCAGATTTATCGGTTGGTGGGGTAGGCCTGCAGTCTATCCTGAAAAAATCAGGAGATTTGCGGGATTTTTCATGGGCATCCTTACCGCGGTTTTATTTTCACTGCCGTTTTTTATCCTCGATTTTTACCTGCCGGTTTGGGCTGCAATTGTCGCCGCACCGTTTCTTCTCAAGATCTGTCTTGCATGGAGATGCCTCGAGGAGCATGTCGCAAACGTGGAGAAGGCCCTCTCGCTGGACGGAGACGGCAGGAGCGAGGTCGGAATGCTCGTTTCGAGGGACCCGGATTCGCTCTCCGAAGAGGAGGTTCTCTCCGCCGCATACGAGTCCATGTCCGAGAACCTTACCGATTCGATAGTATCCCCGCTCTTCTACTACTCCCTCTTAGGTCTCGGCGGTGCGGCCTTCTTCAGGGCCTCGAATACTATGGATGCCATGCTCGGCTACAGGGACGAGAGGATAAAGATCGGGTGGTTCCCGGCGAGGCTCGACGATCTCCTGAACTTCATTCCTGCAAGGCTCGCCGGGCTTTCCCTTGTCATATGGTTTGCAGTAAAAGGGAGCCTGGGCGATGCACGGGCCGTCCTGAAACGCGACAGGAAAAAAAGGGCCGGCCCTAACGGGGGCGTGACGATGTCGCTCATCGCCGGCGGGTGCGGTATTGCGTTCATAAAACCCGGGGTCTACGTTATCGGGGATAAAAAGAGAAGCCTCAAAGAGGCCGGAGCGGATATAAGAGACGCGGTCCGGGCTGCGACAATAATATCAGCCGTAATTTTAAGCCTGGTTCTTCTTGCTGCAGGAGGGATCGTCTTCAGGTTCCTTCTTTGCCTGTAGATCCTGTCTCTTTTTTTTAGTTCTGAAGGACCGGTTATTTTGTCGGTTTACCGAGCATCTTCCTGAACTCTGCATTATACAACCTGAGAAGGTCTATGAAAAACGCCTTGAGGTCCGGGATAATCGTGATCATCGCGAGGCCGACAATTATTACGGTCAGGAGCGAGAGGCCGAACTCGGATATTATATTATGCGACCAGAAATAGCTCTCGTAGCCCAATTCACCGTTTGATGCGATCCATGGCAGGAACGGAAACCACTGCTCCGAATACGCGATGATCACGAAGAGGTTCCTGATCAGGTTCATTATGAAGATGACGGGGACGATGACTGCAAATGTGAGAGCCTTCTGCCGGATTGTAGACGGGACAGACCAGGCTATCCCGAGCATGAGAGCCATCGCCTGTATCCCAGTGCACCCGAGTATAATCCGTACGCTGTAGATGTCATGCATAAAGAGGTTCCATTCGGCAAGGGTGTAGCTGAAGCCGATGAAGCCGAAGATGGATTCGAGTATAGATATATTCACCCCGATAAGCCAGTCCCCGAGCGGCTCTATATAGGCGAACGGGGCGAAGACCAGGAATCCGATTGCCGCCGCCCTCGTCATGCAGAAGACGACGCCGTTCTCCTCGTTAAGTTTTTTTACCGTAACCCAGAGTGCCGGAAGCGCAAGAAATGCGATCAGGGGATAAATTATGTTGTTCTCTGCAAAGTATTGCGGAAAGTTCGCGAAGAGAATCCCTACGAGTGCGGTCCAGCCGACCGCCGCAAACCATTTTTTATATGGCAGAGGGAGCAGGAATCCCAGAAAACCTGCAAAAGATAATCCTGCTACGATGGCTTCCAACATTATTCTATATCGTTTCTGTTTCCGGGCAAAAATGTTTACTGCAACTCTGTATGTTTAAAGTGGGTCCCAGCCGATCCGGGTTGATGCATGTAATTATCCGTTTATGTATTCGTTATGGGAATTGTTATGTCCTAATAAATAAAAAGATCAAACGATTATTCATGGATGTGCAGATTGAGGAGAGTAAGAGGGAACTGTCCAGGGTTCTTGAACTTCTGAAGGACGAACCGAGGGGACTCAGTATTACGGATATTTCCCGTGCCCTGAAGCTCAACCGCAACTCAGTCTCGAAATACCTGAACATGCTTCTGATCTCCGGCCATGTCGAACTTCGGAGCATCGGTGTCGCAAAGGTCTATTTTCTCTCCAAGCGTGTTCCGATATCTGCCATGCTCGACTACTCCTCCGATGCCATAGTTGTTCTGAACCGCAATATGGAGATAGTGGTGGCAAACGAATCGTTTCTCAGCCTTACAGGAAGCGAGTTCAGGGACATAATCAAGATGAAGATTGCCGGATCAGGTATACCGGTAGTCACGGACCCGGGTGTTTATAAAGAGATTGTAAACAGTTTTAAATCTGACAGCAGCTCCTCGGAGATGGAGTGGGGGGACGGTTCAGGCGAATACTTCTACAGGATAAAGTTTATCCCGACCGTTTTCGACGAGGGAAGCCCTGGTCTTACGGTTATAATCGAGGATATCAGCCAGATAAAAAAGACTCTCCTGGTAAAGGAGAGGATGCTCGAGGAGGTCCATATGAGGGTCAGGAGCAATCTTGCCGTAGTGAACAGCCTCCTGAACATACAGTCGGGAAAGCTCCGCAATCCCGAGGCGGTAGGTGTTCTTGCCTCGACGCAGAGACGTATACAGGCGCTTGCCCTCGTTCATGAGAACCTCGGCTTGTCTGAGTCCGGTTACATACTTAAGGTGGAGGATTATATCAGGGAGCTTTCGGCGGATCTTGTTGAGGGGCTTGGTATAGGCAAGGGAAATATCGTTGTTAAAACCGATGCGATAGACGTTGACCTCTATCTTGACGAGGCGGTGTACTGCGGGTTCATAATAAATGAACTTTTGATGAACTCCTATATGCATGCATTTCCTGAAGGTGCGGCCGGGGAGATCTCGGTCTCTCTCGGGGAAGACGACGGCATCTACAGGTTCAGTTATGCGGACAACGGCAGGGGTTTTCCTCCGGGTATGAACCTTGAATCGCCGGAATCGACCGGCATCATGATTATAAGGAGGCTTGTTGAGGATCAGCTCGGTGGAATTATTGAGATTCACCCCGGTCATGGTGTTGTATTTGAGATTGCGTTTGGAAAGTAGGGTTTTGTATGAGCGGGGATGTTGAAAGAAGTGCGGATGATCCCGTAAAGATACTGATTGTTGAAGATGACGCCATAATTGCGATGGACATGGAGCAGGTCCTGAACGGGAAAGGCTACAAAGTGGTTGGAAGAGTCGACAGGGGGGAGAAGGCTCTTGATGCGGTTGAAGAGAAGAAGCCGGATATCGTGCTTATGGATATCAACATAAAAGGAAGCTTAAACGGCATTGATGTTGCAAAGATGCTCCTTAACGATATTCACATTAAGGTGATCTACGTTACGGCATATTCCGATGTCAACATGAAGGAGAAGGCGTTTGAGACCGAACCGGTAGGCTATCTTATAAAGCCCGTTCGCGAGACCGAGCTTATAGACATGATAAGGCAGGCGACCGGCGGGGATTCGTGATCCGGCGTTTAAAGAACTGAAAACCAGAAAGATTGCTTTTTTGGGCGAAGTATTCGTAAAATCTGAACTAAAAGAGGCGTTTACCCTTTTCGGGTCTGCCGTCTTTCGGAGGAATTATTGGGGGGTTTGTATGATTTTGAGGTTTTTAGGTGGAATTTCACTTTTCTTCGGAGGTTTGAAGTTTATGAGTTGTTTTCTTTATCGGTAGTGTCATCGAAGGAAGTCTGGGCGCTCCTTTAACACTCTGATCAATAGATTGTCTGCAGGGTATATAAATGAAGGAAATACAGTGGATTATTTCATTTAACCCCCGGGTTATACGATTGAATGAAGCCCTTCGTGAACCGGCAGGCTCTAAAATTGAAATTTATTACTTTTGATCTTTGTTGAAAATTGAATTAAAAGGGGCATTTACCCTCTTCGGGTCTGCCGCCTCTCGAAGGAATTGTTGGAGGTTGTATGAGTTTAGAGGTTTCAGGTGGAATTCCTCTTCTTTTGGGGGGTTGGAGTAGTATGAGTTGTTTTCTTTATCGGTAGTGCCATGGGACGGGAGTCTGGGCAACTCCCTAACACTCTGATCAATAGATTGCCTGCGGGGTATATAAATGAAGAAAATACTGTGGATTATCTCATTTAACCCCAGGGTTATACGATTGAATAGAGTTCGTTCTTTATCCGAGAGTTCCGGAGATGAACCACAGCCCGAATCCTATAAGGAATATCCCGCATGCGAATATTATGCCCCTGTACATTCTCTCTGGCATAACGTTCTTTCCTTTGGAGACTCCTGCAGATACGAAGGTGAACCACCCGAGGTCCGAGAACCAGTGCCCGATCATAAATGCAGCGGCGAATATGATTCCCCCCTTCAGCCCTTCGAGAAGAAAGCCGGCCCCTGTAGTGAGCCACCAGATCCAGAAGTAGGGGTTCGTAGCCGATGTTATGATTCCCGCAAGAAAAGGTGCTGTTCCGGGCTGAACGCTTCCGCTTCTCCCTATCTTTATATTTCGCGACGAGAGTATGTTCATCAGCCCGAATATTACGAGTACGGCACCCCCGGCAACCGCTATTTCGCTTGTATATTCGGAAAGAACGGCGGAAATTCCGAATATAACGGCTATTGCTATTGCAAGCTCTATTGCAATGTGTCCCGACGTGACCCTCGGCCCTGCGGTCCACCCGGACTTCAGGGATTCGTTGATCGTCGCGACAAGGGTCGGGCCGGGAACGAGGGCGCCGGTCAGGCCGATCAGGAATGAAAGCACAAAGAATTCGGGGAGTGTGAACATGAACCTGGTCCTTTAAGTGGAGAAATGTATTCTGAAAAGAGTTGATAAAGGTTAGGCCGATCTGTTCAGACAGGGATTACTATCGGGCTGTTTTTAAAGTTCTCAACATGGACGTCGACATCGTAGACCTCCCGTATCGATTCCGGGGTTATAATCTCGGGCCCGCCTGCGGCGTAGATCTGTCCGTCCTTGAGAAGGACGAACTTGTCCGAGAACCGAAGCGCCGTATTGATGTCGTGCATTGTCATCACGGCGGAGACCGAGTGGCCTCTTACGACCGCCTTTATTATTCTCAGTATCTCCTGCTGGTTCTTAAGATCGAGGCTGCTCGTAGGCTCGTCGAGAAGCATGAGTTTGGGCTCCTGGACGAGGGCTCTTGCGACACTTACCTTCTGTAGCTCTCCGCCGCTCATCTCGTCGATATATCTCATGGCAAGGTCCTCCATACGAAGGCGTTTGATAGCCGCATCGACGATCTTCAGATCGTTGTCACTTGTATTCCAGGTGATATGCGGCCTCCTGCCGAGGAGTATTGCGTCATAGGCCGTAAGACGCCCCTTTTCGCAGTGCTGGGGGACATAGCCGACTCTCCTCGCTACATTGAGAAGGTCCATCTTCATGATATCCTCGTCCTCTATCAGAATGGAACCGGCCTTCGGGTGGTGGATCTTGTTTATGCATTTCAGCAGAGTCGTCTTTCCGACACCGTTCGGCCCGAGGATTGTCATTATTTCATTTGGCTGGACATCGAAGGAGACGTCTCTTAAAACGTCCCTGCTTCTGTAGCTGAATTCAATTCCGTTTATACTCAATATCATCTCTTATACCCCTTCAACAGCAGGTATATGAAAACCGGCGCACCGAGGAACGCGGTAAGAATCGCAACGGGGAGGACATGCGGTGCGAGGATGAGCCTGGCCGCGGTGTCGGATGCAAGGAGAAGCACCCCGCCGAATACGATCGTTGCCGGTATCAGGAACCTGTGATCGTCACCGACAATTCTTCTTGCCATATGTGGGCATACAAGGCCGACGAATCCGATTACTCCGAGGAAGGAGATGACGATTGCCGAGAGGAACGATGCAACAATCATCCCGACGAGACGGACTCTCTCAACATTGACGCCGAGGCCTTTCGCCGTTTCGTCGCCTGCGTCAATTGCATTGTAATTCCACATGTTCATGACAAAGTAGATCGAACAGATGACCGTTGCAACGCCCATGAGAATCAGTTCGGTTCCGTGAGCTCTTGCAACATCACCGAAGCTCCAGAATACCACAGCTGCAAGCTGGGTGTCATCGGCAAAGTACTGCAGGAACATGGTTCCGGCTGTAAAAAGCGATCCTATCGCAACTCCGGCGAGGACCATGATCTCGGGAGAAGCACCCCGGATTTTTGACAGAAGAAGTATTACTCCTGTGGCGATCATCGCAAAGATGAAGGCGATTATTGTCGTAATGTATGGATTGTCGATTACGACCGCATCGGCACCCGTGCTGTGCATGGTACCGGTTCCGAGAACAATAACAGAGAATGCCGCACCGAATGCTGCAGCATTCGATATACCCAGGGTGTACGGAGATCCGAGGGGATTCCTGAGGATCGACTGCATCGCTACGCCGGCGACTGCAAGCGCGGCACCTGCGATTATAGCGGAGATCGCCTGGGGGAATCTTATGTTCCAGATGATCGTGTCCCACTGGGTACTGAGATTCGCTCCGAAGAGGGTCTGCGCAACTTCAAGAGGCGGTATTCCTACGGCACCGACTGATATCGAGATTATCAGGAGGATGAACAGGAGGACTATTCCCGCTATGATGAAAGTGATCTTCTTTCCAATGTATCTGCTGTAATTTTCCGGGATTTCCCCGCCGTTAAGATGTATCTCCACCACCCTCCTGAAAAAAATTAGAGTTTTATCTGTGTAAAGCCAAGATTATCGTAATATGCGTTAAGTTCGTCGAATACAGGTTCTCCTACGAGGAACGTGTAGATCTCATCCGCCTTTTCGGCAGGATCAATATCGGCGAACTGGTCGGGATAAAGAACTGATCCTACATAGTATGCATCCGCAAGGACCGATCCGTAGTTGGAGGCGTAGTAATTGTAAGGGAGCACCCCGTAGACTTTGTCGGATTTTACGGCGTCAAGAGTCTGGTATGACTCGTCTGTCTTCAGTTCATCGATTGCGGAGGGTGTTGTCTGTAAGGTTCCGAGATCGACAAACAGGACTTCGGGGTTCCACTCTATTATCTTCTCCTTTGCAACGTCTGCATGCTCCGTTCCCATCTCCCCGGCGACATTATAGGCGTTTACGAATATGAAGGGCGGGTACGATGGTTCTGTCGACTGGAAACCATGCGGTCCCCTGTATGAGATTCCGCCGACATAGGTGCTGATCTTGTCATCTTCTGCAACGGATTCGGTGCGGCCGTTGAGGTCCGCGATGCTGCTGTTGAAGAACTCGATCACATCTTTTGCACGATCCTCTTTGCCCATGACCTCTCCCATTATGGTAAGGGACTGGTACAGGTCTGATCTTTCTACACTAAGACTTCCGTATGTAAGCGCAACTACCGGTATTCCTGTCTTATCCTGGAGTTCGTCGATTTCACTTGCGGACGTAGGATTGGATTTGAATATGACTTCTGGGTTGCACGCGATAATCTTCTCGGGATCATCGGCTCCGCGGTACTCACCTATCAGCGGATAATTCTTGAACTGGGTATTCGCTATCGCATAAGGTCTTCCTTCAAGTTGCTGTTCTTCGATCTCGATATCGTCGACACCGACTATCTTGTCCTGTGCCTCCAGGTATGTCAGGAGTCTGAGAGTTCCTGAACCGGAGCATACAACCGATTCAGGGTTTTTAGGAACTGTAACCTCTCTTCCGAGCGCATCGGTAATAGTGACGGTCTCTGAGACAGCGGAGCCGCCTGATGTTTCACCTGCGGTGCTGTCGGTACCTGTGCACCCTGCAAAAAAGGCTGTTACTGCCATTAATACCAGTAATACTGATAATAAGACGATTTTTTTAGACATTTTTCAATCACCATGAGACACTTTGTTGAATTAAAGACTTGTGCTTACCTGTAATAAAAATATTTTTTTGTGTCTGAAAAAGTTTTCATACTTTATATTATTCTTTTAAATTTTGGATAACATCTTTGAATTATGGTTAATAGATATTCATAATTTTATATTTGTTATCTCTTGTTAACGATAAAGAATTTTGTCGATTTTCATCATATTGGAGTATGAAAAGTGACTGGTATTCGGGAGTCTTCCCCACTCCCGGATACTGATATGCAAAATAATCTGCATCCGGATGAAATGTGAGTGGAATACAAGGTAATAACTGTTCCCCGGTTCGTAATCGTCTATCCCGGGCCGGTTTTTGTTTACTACTATAAAAAAAGATTTGATTTAGACTGCGATTCTTGTAAATGCAGTGTTGTTGAAGGCGATGTTCATCTCATCGAAGACTGGCTCGCCTACAAGGAAAGTGTAGATCTCGTCTGCCTTTGCTGCAGGATCGATATCGGAGAACTGTTCAGGATAGAGTATCGTTCCGATATAATAGGCATCGGCAATAACGGAGCCGTGGTTTGATGTGTACCAGTTGTATGGCAGAACTCCGTAGACTTCATCCGATTTCACTGCATCGAGAGTCTGGTATGACTCGTCTGTCTGCAATTCATCTATTGCCGAGGGTGTGGTCTGGAGCGTCGAGAGATCAACGAAGAGTACGTCGGGGTTCCACTCTATTATCTTCTCCTTTGCAACGTCTGCATGCTCCGTTCCCATCTCTCCGGCTACGTTATAGGCATCTACGAACATGAAAGGCGGGTACGATGGTTCAGTTGACTGGAAGCCATGTGGTCCCCTGTATGCGATTCCACCTATATAGGTGCTGATCTTGGCATCTTCGGCTACGGATTCGGTACGAGCGTTGAGGTCTGCGATGCTGCTGTTGAAGAAACCGATTATATCTTTTGCACGATCCTCTTTGCCCATGACCTCTCCCATCAGGGTGAGAGCCTGGTACATGTCAGCCCTGTTAACTCCGAGATCACCGTAGTTGAGGGCGACTACAGGAATTCCTGTCTTATCCTGTAGTTCATCGGCATCCGATGCGGATGTAACATATGTTTTGAATATTACATCGGGGTTGCATGCAATGATCTTCTCGGGGTCGTCAGCTCCCCGGAATTCACCGATCAGCGGGTATTCCCTGAACTGCGGGTTTGCAAGTGCGTAGGGTCTCGCATCGAACTTTGTTTCTTCAGTCTCAATGTCGTCGACACCGACGATCTTGTCTTCAGCCTGTAAATACGTCAGGTACCTGAGACATCCCGAACCAGAACAAACTACGGATTCCGGATTTTTCGGGACCGTAACCTCTCTTCCGAGCGCATCGGTAATAGTGACGGTCTCTGAGACCGTTGAACCGCCCGGTGTTTCACCTGCTGTGCTGCCGTCACTAGTACACCCTGCAAAAATGGCTGTTAATGCCATTAATACCAGTAATACTGATAATAAGACGATTTTTTTAGACATTTTTCAATCACCATGAAACACTTTGTTGAATTAAGGACTTGTGCTTACCAGTAATAAAATTTTTTTATTATATCTGAAAAAGTTTTCAGATTTTATATCACTCTTTTAAATTTTGGATAATATTTTTGAATTATGGTTAATAGACATTCATAATTTTATATTTTTTATCTCTTGCTAACGATGAAAAATTTTGTCGCCCGGTTATTCGCAATAAATCGGGTAAAAACCGGGATACCGGCCTAAAAAAAGTGATTTGTTTTGGATTCTTAGATCTCCCACCACATTACGACGGCATTCATCGTCTCCCTGAATATGCCGTCTTCTGCATGCGGGGCGACCAATTCCCGAATCTTTTCCACCCTTTCTTTGTCGACCTCAACAAAACGACCGATAAAGGATGCGATGGACCTGACTTTTTCGTCTATTGTCATCGTGTTCGAGTATGAAAAGTGGCTGACATTCGGCAGTCTTCCCCATTGCCTGATGATGACATATGCGAAATAATCGGCATCGGGTTCGAATTCACCGCCGTACTCCTGTCCGGTGATCACGGTGAATACATCTTTTACAAGTTTGTCCCTTCCCGCGGGCTGGACTATGGCGCAGTATCTCCTGGAGGCGTTTTCCATCTTGTTTATATGCTCTTCAAGGTCGGGGATCATCCAGAGGAAGTGCGAGCAGAATACGAGATCGTAGCTGTTCTCCAGTTCGTAATCGTCCATTCTGAGCCAGTTTTTGTTTATCACTTCGACATTCGTGCATCCTTTCTCCGTCAGGTTTTTCCTGAGAAATTCGATGTTCCTGAGTGAAAGGTCGATTGAAGTTATGCTTTTTACAAGTTTGGACAACGGGACCGTCACCGTTCCCGGACCGGGGCCGATCTCCAGGACTTCATATGACGGCTCAAGGAATCCGGCGAAGATCTCCGCGGTTTTTCTTCCGTATTCGAAGTCGCCTTCTGAGATCTTTTTGGAAAAATCGGCGGCCGATTTCTCTTTTATTTTAGGATCGAAAGAGAGCTTCGGCCCTTTGAATCTCTCGTCAAGTATGGATTTTCTTGCGTCCTGCCAGTTTATTTTGTATTTAAGGTCTCTTTTCTCTGGTTTCATAGAGTATTTTATCTCCTCTGTTAAGTTATAGGTATTTATAAAATCCGGGAATAAATCCAATAATGTTTACAGGGATCTGCCGGATTTAACGGACGATTGCCGGGAACAGAGATCCCGCACCGGATTTTTGCACCTCGCCTTCGGTAAGCACTGCTAACTTGCGGAACGTTTACGCACGTTAAAAACGATATTCGAAGAATCTTTGTTTTTTTGGGAATCCGGCGGATATACTAATTTTTATGATAAAAACTCAAAAAGGTATCACCGGGTAATATTAATTACAAATTAGTATTAACATACAACTATGGGGCGATTCAAGTTACGAGTCCGTATGGCTCTTTGTTTGGCGTTAATATGCTTATTTTTTGTTACTCCAGGTCTTGCTTTGTATGACTTTGAGGGAATACCCCTGGATATTGCCAGCCAGGGGGAAGTTGCAGGATCGATATATTCAGCCGGTACTTACGGGCTCACGGAGCCGCCGGTTGCGTGCTCGTTCACTCTCCCCGGCGAACCTGTCTGGGCGGAGGTGTATACGGGGGTATGGGGTGGGACGGAAAAATACTCCGGAACCGCTGAAATTTCGATAAATTCTCTTAAAATATTCAAATATTCGCTTTACGGCGAGCAGGATATGAATGAGAATGTCTACTGCACGGGCCACGGGGTCTACTGGATCTCGCAGGATGCAACGGATCTCCTTCACAGCGGAGAAAACCGGGTGGTCGTGAACACTAGCCGCGGAGAATCGGGCAGCAGGATGGACGGCAGGGTCTATGCGGTCTTCGTCGTTGCGGCTGTCGGGGACAACAGCGGGTATATCACGCAGTACTGGATTGCCGAAGGAAACGAGAACCTCCACGGGGAAGGCTGGTCGGGGAGCAACCCGACGGTTCATGATACTTCCTCGTATACTTTCTCGGGTGCAGACCTCACCGGGATGCAGTCTGCCGAACTCACGACCGTTTTGCTTGCCGGGACAAGGTACCAGCCGGATTATATGACCTTCAACTCGAATGACCTCGGGCAGCCCGAGACGGACACCAGCCATTACCCGGAGGGTGCTACCGATATAGGCGATGAGATCTGCTTCGATGCCGAAGGAGGCTCCGGGACGGAGAGCAGGTATGTAGATGTGGAGTCGTTCGATGTCACGGATTACGTAAAGGATGTGAATACCGTAGTATTCGAGCGGGGGAGGGACAGCAACGGCGACGGGGTTATCGATCCGTCATCCGCGATCTCCGAGGGGGAGGATTATATTCATCCATGCCTGGCTGTCCTTTCCGTGAAGAAGAAGAAGGCCTCGCTTCTGCAGGATATGGGTATTGCAGGAATAACAACCGCCAATATGTACGCGGGTGCAACCGGGACCCTGACTGCCGAGGTCAGGAATTACGGGGAAAATACGGGTTCTCAGGCAGTAGTCGCGTTCTATGTCGACGGCGAAAAGATCGGGACTGCGACCGCAGATACCGGAAGCTCCGGGGTGGGCTATGCCGTCATCGAATGGGCTGCAACAGGCGGAGAGCACGAGATATCCGCGAAGCTGGAGTCCCCGGCCGATTCCGTCTCGTCCAACGACGAATATTCGCTTGCCTGCAATATAGAAGACCTGCCTGATCTCTCGCTTAAGGTGTCCAGCCCGGTAAGTGCAGAGAGCGGAGAGGCTGCCGTAAAGCAGAGCCCTTCGTTTTTCATGATCCCTGTGCTGGGTGCTGCCGGAGCGGCGGCAGTGTGGGGGAGGAGGAAAAAACCCGGAAAGATAATGGCTGCGACTCTTGTGTGCATGCTGGTCTTATGCCCGGTTCTGGTACAGCCGTCCTTTGCCGCCGGCCTCGAATACCGTGAGTACGTCCTGCCGGTTGAGGTTTTGAACGAAGGCGGAGCAGTCGATCCCGGAGTCTCGCTGACTGTCTATCTCGACGGCGAGAAGGCCGCTTATACGACTCTTGAAGACGGTATTGACGGCGGAGATTCGGAGAGCGTGGAGATTTCGATATTTACGACACCCGGCAGCCATAAGGTGCGGATTGTAGTCGATGAAGAGGGCTCGGTGGACGAACTCGATGAAGGCAACAACAGTTTCGAGGCAGTATATGAGTTCCCGTAACCTCCTGCCTTCAGCCGCGATTATCTTTTTTTTGATATTCACCGGCACTGTCTCGGCTTCATATTCCGGTGACGAGCCCCTGTCCCCGGTTTTTTATGACGAGCTGAACGGAGGGTACGTATTTTCAACGGGGGACAGCATCTACAGCGGGCAGATGAACCCGGGGAATTATTACAACGCTTCGTTTGATATTGCGATACCTTCAGATGCAGAGCCGGTGTTTTCAAGGCTGTACGTATACTGGGCATGGAGCAATCTCGAAAAGGCTGCGATATACCCGTCGATCTCCATTTCCGCGACTCCGGCCGGCACACATGAATTTACGCTGGCGGAGAGATATGTCGACAGCAAGGGCTTCGTAAGCTCGTATGACTTCTTTTCAGGCACGGACTCGTATGAGGTGACAGGCATCGGAGCGGGAGAGAATTCTTTTTCCGTCACTGCCGGAAATTCGGCGGCCGACAACAGCACATTTGTCATAGAGGGCATGGGGCTTCTCGTTGTCTACGAGAGCCCGTCTTCTCCCCTGGTGCAGATCTGGGCGGACGAGGGGTGCGACATGCTCTACAGCGATTACGGGATTACCCCCGAGATGGCGACCGCGACTGCGGTCTTCAACGGCACTGTCGATACGGGGAGCGTGAAGAGCGCCAGGATCGAGCTTGTTGCCCCTTCTGGCGGTTATACGAGGTCGGATATCCCGGAAAAGAATGTCGTCCTGTTCAACAGGGATACGGACGGGAGCCTCCCCGGGTTCCTGGAGAGCCTGATCTCTGCGATCTTTCCCGGGTATAACGGGAAGGAGTGGATCGACTGTTTCGATTCCGACGAGCTCAGGCAGGTCGGGATCGAGTCCAGGGATGTCGGCCCGTACCTGAAGGGGAGCAACAATATCGTCCGTGTCCGGGACAGGGGCGATTACATGCTGTTTACAAATGCCATCCTCAGCATTGAAAAGGAGGAGAAATGAGGGAGCTATGAATCCTATTGTCGAAACAAGCGGCCTCTGCAAGAGGTACAACGAGAGTGTTTCAGCCCTTTCGAACGTCGATTTCTGTATAGAGAGGGGAGAGTTCGCTGCAATCGTCGGGAGGAGCGGGAGCGGGAAGAGCACGCTAATGAATATCATCGGCTGCCTCGACAGCCCGACTTCGGGGACTGTCAGGATCAACTCCTGTGACATAGATTACGCCAACCCGGCCTCGCTGGTAAAGATCAGGAGAACTGTGATCGGCTTCGTATTCCAGCAGTTCAACCTGATTCCGAACCTTACGGCGAGGGAGAACATTGAGTACCCGCTCCTCTTCAATTACCACCCTCCTGCAGAGCGCTTGGAGAGGGTGGACTATCTTCTCGCACAGGTGGGGCTCATGAACAGGGGGGATCACTACCCGCAGGAGCTCTCGGGAGGAGAGCAGCAGAGGATCGCCATTGCACGAGCCCTCGTAAACAAACCCCTCCTCGTCCTTGCGGACGAACCGACGGGAAATCTCGATTCCGGGACAGGAGAGTCGATACTCGGGCTCATAAAGGACCTGAACAGGACGCAGGGAACGACCTTCGTCATAGTCACCCATGATTCGGATCTTGCGTCGCATGCGGACAGGACGATCAGTATTTCGGACGGGATGGTGGTCTGATCATGGGAAGATACGCGGATTATGCCCGCATCGCGTTTAAGCAGCTGATGAGAAAGAAGGGCCGCATAATCCTGACCGCACTGGGCATTGCGATAGGTGTTGCGGCCCTTGTCGGGATTGTCTCGCTTGGGGAGGGGATAAGGTCCCAGTCGATCGACATGATAAAAGAGCAGTCCGACCTGACTTTCATCGAGGTGACCCCGGATATCAGGGACGGGACGGTAATACCGCTTACTGACAGCAAGGTGAAGGCCTTGTCCGGGATTTCCGGGATAGTTACGGCTGTTCCTGCTGTGAAGGCTTCTTTTGCGACTACGCGGCAGACTTACCTGGGAATCGTCGGTATGGAGAGCGGGGGTTTTGAGGAGCTGCTCGAACCAGAATATTCGAGCGGGGGGCCGTATGACGGTAAGGGGATCGTCCTGGGCCATGATATCGAGGAGAAGCTGAGGAGAAACGAGGGCCTGAGGGAAGGCGACGACCTGACGGTCCTTATACGGGACTACGGCGAATCGGGTGCACCCGAGGACCGGACCGAGGTCTTCGCGGTGAACGGCGTGCTCGGTGAGAGGGATGACGAGTTCGACAACCTCGTGCTTATGGATATCGATACCCTGATGGAGATTAAGGGCTACGGCGACAGCTACGACCTGGTCTATGTCCGTGTGGATTCGCCGGACAATGTCCTGGAGGTTGCAGAGAGCATCAAGAAGATGGGCCTCGGGGTTTCAGGTGCGTTCGAGGAGATAGAGTCGGTCAATAAGCTGATGGACACTGTTATTCTTGTTCTGTCGTTCTTTACCGGTGTTTCGCTCATCATCGGCGCCCTTATGATAGTCAATACGATGGTTATTTCCGTATTCGAGAGAACGAGAGAGATCGGGATTACGATGGCCGTCGGTGCTTCGAGGAAGGATGTTATCTGCCTCATTCTTCTTGAATGCCTGTACCTGGGAATAATCGGCGGAATAATCGGCGATATTCTCGGGATCGGCCTCTCTGCCGGGATAAATATCGTGGGAAAGCCGTTCATAATATCCCAGCTTGGCGAAGGCTTTTCTTCTTTTTACGATTCGGACATAACTTTGATTACCGGATGGCTGCTCCTTGAGGGGCTGGTGATAGCCGTAATATTGTCGGTTCTTTCAGGAATATATCCTGCACTGAAGGCGGCAAACCTGAACCCTGTCGACGCGATTCGGGCGGGGAGATGACGATCCTTGATCGTGGTGGAAAAATGAAAGATAATACTATGAAACTGAAAAAAACCTATCTGACTGCCTGTATTTTAGGGTTTATCCTTTGTCTGCTGGTGGCGTCCCCGGCATCTGCCGACCAGTACGTCGGCGGGGAGAAACCGGTGACCGTACAGAGCGGAATTGTTTCGGGGGACCTGTGGTTCGACTCGCTTTACGGTATAGCCGGCGGGTCTTCGAATCAGCCGAATTCTGCTGAAAAAACTTTTAAAATCCCGGATTACACCGATATTAAGTGGGCACGCCTTTATGTTGTCGTCTACTGCGGCAATATGAAGAATAATTACCAGGGACAGGCGATAGTCTCATTTGACGGTGGCCGGGGGAAAAAGGGTCTTGGTACCGAGACGTTAAATAAGGAATATGTCTATGAGATCGACGGAGGGGTAACACCGGTCTCGATTAACGGCCACTGCAACAGGGTCACAAGCGACTACCTGATGTGGTATGATGTTACGGACAAGATCAATTCGAGAGATGTTACGGCATATGTCAGCACGGACAAGGCCCCGGGTTATACGGGTACTTTTGACGGCAGGATCAAACTGATCACTCTGGTGGTGGCCTATGACGACGGGGACATGGACGAAGTCTACTACTGGGTTAACCAGGGCCATGACGTTCACTCCTACTATGTGGAGGAGAGCGGTATGACTTATACAGGCAAAACCGAGTTCGATACGAAGGAGCTTCCCGACGACTTCCAGATAGATTCCGCGACACTCAGCGTGGTCCACCTTGCAAGCGAAAACGGTATCTACACCTTCAACGATGAGCTGCTGGACACCGAACCCTCTACCGGTACATACAGCGGCTACCAGCAGTGGGATGTTACGGATTCGGTCTCCAGCATCGGAGGTAAAAGTGAAATGACTTATGCCCGTCTGGGCACATCGGTCAGTGACTGGACAGATAAAGGGGCATTTTATAAAATTCCACTGGCATTTCTGTCTGTAAAGCAGGGGGAGATGGGCATCAGCGTAGAGTCCAACCCCCGGGGAGCCGAGATTTATATAGACGGCGAAGACCAGGAAATGGTTACCAACTCTCTCATCAATCTTCCGGAGGGCAGTTATTCGGTTTCCGTCCACAAGGACTTCTATTACGATCCAGACCCGGTCTACGTCGATGTGGACGAAGGTGAAATAGCGACTGTCAGTTTTAACCTCGAACCGAACAGCTATGAAGGCAAAGAATTCGAGGTGTATAAGAAAGGAACCGTCAAAGGCGGTGTTGCGATTGCAAATGCCAGCAAATATTCCGGGCTCCTGAAGAGGGGAAAATCGACGAAATATTCGCTTGATGTCTCTCTTCCTGAAGGTTCGACTGTTGAATATGCAAGATTGTACCTTTATTCGGCTGAGAGCTGCAATACCTCCGTCAAGGAGGACGTGGTGCCGGAGATGGAGGTCAGGTTCGGCGGCAGGGAGCTGGACGGCGAGAAATCCTACAGGGACCTGAAGGTCGACGGGGGATCTAAATACACTATCGAGACCACTTGCTACGATGTCTCTCGGGATGTCGGCGGTTCCGGGGAGTATGATGTTTCGATAAAGAACAGTGGAGAGGACTCCAATGATGTATTCGCCCTTTACGGGGCTTCTCTTGTGGTTGTATACTCCAACCCGGACTCGCCTTCGGCTTCTTACTGGATCGCCGAGGGCTGCGACGCCGTCATGGCATCCGACGAGTACGAGATTGATACCGAAGACAGTACGACAACTGTTACTTTTACCGGTGATGCCGATTCGGTTACAAACGGCACCCTTTATGTTGTCTCCACCGGCGCAGACGGTATTGATAGCGAGGAGAACAGGATTATTTTCAACGACTTCGAGGCGTTCGATCTCCTTAACGCCGGCTCTTCGGATGTGAGCACCGCATCTGTTGATGTGAAGCCGTACCTGAAGAGCTCGAAGAACGAACTGTCGATCCAGAGCTACCAATCCGGTGACAGCGGGGATTACATGGAGAACAGGATTGCGGTTCTTGTCCTGGAGCATCCTGACACGAGTGCAGCCGAAGAAGAGAGTTACGGCTATACGGGAAAGGAGCTTGAGGTCTATGATAAGGGCAGCCTTAATGGCGGTGTCGAAGTCGTAAATGCCAGCAGTTATACCGGGCTTCTTAATAAGGGAGATTCCAGGGAATATTCGCTCGATGTCTCCCTGCCGGAGGGTTCCGGGGTGGTGGGTGCAAGACTGTACCTGTACTCTACCTGGAGCCACGATACGGTTGAAAAAGAGGGTGTAAGCCCGAATATTGGAACCGAATTCAACGGAAAAGAGATATCCATAGAAAAATCCTACAGGGACAGGAAGGGAGAGGGGATATACAACTATATTCTCGAGACGACCTGCTACAATGTCTCGGACGAGGTCGAAGGCTCGGGAAAATACAGCGTATCCGTGAAGAATACAGGGGGAAAGGATGATGCCTTCGCCCTTTACGGCGCCTCTCTCGTGATCGTTTATTCAGATCCCGATTCGCCTCTGACCTCTTACTGGATCGCCGAGGGCTGCGACACACTTCTCGCGTCCGATGAGTTCGGTACGGATACCGAAAACTGCACTACATCGGTTAAGTTCAGCGGTGGTGTAAGTTCGGTTGCGTCCGGCACCCTGTATATGATCTCGACTGCAGCGAGCGGGCTGGAGGGCGACGAGAACCGGCTGGTCTTCAACGATTACGAAGGCTTCAATCTCCTTGAGGGCGGCTCTTCTGATATCAGTACGGCCGTCCTGGATGTCGGGCCTTATGTCAGGAATTCCGGGAACAGGCTTTATGTCCAGAGCTATGTCTCGGGGGATAAAGGAGATTATATGGAGAACCGCGTCGCAGTTCTGGTTCTAAAACATTCGGGCGGCACCGGTATGACTGAAGAGACTGGGGATGAAGAGGAGTCCGGTGTCCTGTCTCCGGGCCAGACATCGGCCACGTATCCGCTGTCTCTTTCCGGAGGAAGGACCGGTGCCGAGCATATCGTCTTCGGCAACGGAACTATTGTATTGCTGGTGTACGAGGGCTCTTCACTGGCCTATTCGTCGGGAATGCCGGTGGACAGCATTACGATAAAAAAATCGGATGCAGGGAATTTTTCATGGGCGTACACGATCGGCCCCTCTGGTGCAAAGAGCGATATTCCGGTTCTTATAGAGGCGGCCGTTCCTGAGTCCGTGGGCAGCGGAGACCCGGAACTGGTGTACTATGACGAGGAATCCGGGGAGACCAGGGAGACTGTGTCGAAGTACGACAGGGAAAGCGGCACCCTGTCCGCAAGGATCTCCGAACTGGGTACATATGCAATTGTATATTCGCAGGGAAATTCCGGTTCATCGGACCTGATCTTTCCCCTGAATATAATTGCGGATGCGATCTCCTCTTTCCTCGGGGGCGGGGAGTCCGGTGGGGAGATTCAGGCTGAGCCTGGTGCGATTTTGAATTCTACCACCGCAGCTCCGACAGAATCCGTCGCGGATGTTTCCGCTAAACCCGAGGTAATCGAGATCGATCCGACCCTGAACGATTTTGAAGTCCGGATATCTTCGAGCCCTTCTTCTGCTAAGATATTCCTAGACGGCAACTATACAGGGAAGACAACTCCTGCCGTTTTCACCCTCCGCGGCGGGGATCACCTGCTTGAGCTCGAGCTTGAGGACTTCGATCCCTACAGCGAGGAGTTCCTGCTGTCTGAAAATACGACTGTAAACGCCGATCTCCAGACCGGAATTAAACTGGTAAAGGAAAGGAAATATGACGGCTTTATCGGGATCTCCGATCTCGGGGGCATAGGAGGCGTATATGTAACGTCGTATCCTGACGGTGCTACCGTCTACGTTAACGGGTATAATACGGAAATGGTGACCCCCTGTGTGTTCTACGGGCTAAAAGAGGGACTCAATACGATAAAGGTCAAGAAGACGAATATCGAATATTCCGAGAGTTCGAAGAAGGTCTGGGTAGACTCCGGCTCCGTAATGCCGGTGAGTTTCGATGTTCTGCCGTCTTCGGGTAATAGTGCCGATATCGATTCGATAGAATACGACGGGTATTATTTCACTATCAACGGGCACCTTCCCGAGTACGAGCTTCCGAAGGTGGTAGCCGTCGGTTCGGCGAACAGCTTCATTACGTTTTATGAAGACGGGAAGTATCTCTCTCATAACATTCATGCGTATTCCGATAAAGAACTGAACGATATCAGGCCACGGGAGTACAGGTTCGGGAAGATTCTCGTAGAGTCGGACCCGGACGGGGCTGAGATCTATGTCGACGGATATGATACGGGGTACAGCACACCGTATGCAATAGACGGGCTCTCCGACGGCGCTCATTATGTCGAGGTTTCAAAGCCCGGCTATATAAGAGGCGGGGAGGAGATACTCCTGACTCCCGACGAGGCGGAGTACGATGCAAAGCTTAAGATCGATCTCGAATCCTATATCTACGGCTCGCTGGAAGTGACGAGCAATCCTTCGGGAGCGAAGATCTACCTGTATAACAGGGACACGGGAAAGACTACGCCTTATACGTTCAGGTATATGGATATCGGCGGAATCACCGTGAAAGTTGTCGGGGAGGAGAGCACCGAAACCGTCGAGGACGTAATTATAAATCCGCTGGAGACGACTTTATGCCATGTGGACCTGGATTAATTTTATTTTTCTCCCCGGTTCTTTTGTTTCCCGGGCCGGGGTAATAAAAAAGTTATAATTTTTAATACTAATTGCAACTAATATTATTATTGTAACACTTTTTAACATTGGAATTATTTTTGTATTATCTAATTATACTATAGAAATATTTTTGAAAATTTTTTATTAAAAAAATAGTATTAAGTAATATGAAAATCATGCTTTTACATGCTCAGGAGGTGTTCAGCCTGGGCGATCCTACCCTTGCAAAAGGTGGGGGCATAACCGTGAGAAAATGTGAATTGCAAATCCTCAGAGCCATGAGTATCTCGTTTTTCACTTTATTTCATGGTTGCGCCGGTTGCAGCTGGCAACTACCAGTAAGAGTTTCACCGGAAACGGCCGCAGGAGGGGCTTTGAGCAAAGTCGATTGCCCGGAGACCCTTAAGCCGGCCGCGTTTCGATAAAAAATTTGAGAAAATGAATTAATGAGAGATGAAAATATGAATGGAAAAGCAATAAATGGATCGATAAAAAAGATCGCACTGATTTCGATCTTTTTGATCTTCCTTGTTGGAACGGCTTCGGCTCTACCTGATCTTTACGTCAGCAGTGCGAGTACAAACTATAAGTACGCTGGTGAAATTTATGCCAATGAGAACAATTCTATGGTTGTCACTGTTTGTAACGCTGGCGATCAAACTGCTTCAGATGCCGTGGTCAGTCTCTCTGTAACAGATGCAGCATCTAATCCTGTTGTAGTAAATTATCCGATCGGAGATATTGCTGCCAGTGCTTGTGCGACTGTAACACTCATTGACCCCACAATTCGCACTTCACAGGGCAGTACGGTGACCTACACTGTTCAGGTCAACTGTACGAATGCAGAATCCAATTATGACAATAATACACTGACCACTTCAGGTTATGAAGTATTGTTTAATGGATATAAGGGCAAACGCTACTGGACCGGTGCTTCTGACATTACGACGAAGCACACATATGAGGGAAATATCAACATGACTTATTACAACCAGACTGAAGCAAAGTACGCATCAACGTCTTGGGGTACAAGAAGCGAAGTTTGGACTCCGGCAAATCTGGTTGTACCTGACGGTTCAACGGTTCTGGGTGCCTGGCTGTATGTTTCATATAACTGGGATAATACCTCCACTGGTATGGCTGGTTTCGGAATGAAATTCAATGATAATGCATCTGTAATACCCTTAAACAACTATACCGACCAGAGCAATATAGGATCATACGGTGACAAGAAGTACGGGCTGATTTCATTAAATGTGACTGATTATTACGACGCAAATGGGTATAACTACCTGAACATGACACAGAGCACAAGCGGATACGTTCAGGCTCTCTACCCAAGTAGTCTTGTGGTCGTCTATGCGAATGCGAACGAATCGCAAAGGCAGATCTTCATAAACGAAGAATGTGACGAACTCGCTATTACTGAATTCCCGAATTATAATTACAACGTCACATCGGAGGAGGCGACAGAGTATGTACCATTCGAGGAATATATTGACAAATATTCTGCTGTGAGTGCTACCCTTTACAGCTTTGTTGCCAGCGCAGGACATCCTACAGGAGGACCGGATGGAGAAGGTAACATGTTCTTCAACGATTATACAGTAGGAACTTATTTATGGGAAGGGACCTCCTATTCAGCATTCCCGTATATTGCGGATGTGAAAGGTTATCTGAGTGACGCGGGTGATGATAATGTGGCCTCTATACAGGCTACTTCACGTACAGGAATGCTTAATATTGAGCAGGTACTTGTTGTTGAGTACTAAGAATAACATTCAGTAAAAAAAAGGAACCGGCAGCCGCGGTTTTAGTCTCGCATAGACCGATTCCTTTTTTTTGAAAGATCAGGTGCAGGGCGGGTCGAACCGCCGTGCACCAGTGCGTGTGTGAAATTCTCTGGTAAGACCGTTATATAGGAAAATATGCCTGTTTTGCAAATTTTCATGCAAAATTCCACTACAGTTTTATGAAAAAATACTTCCTCTGATATACTCTTTTTGCTAAGTCAGGTATAACTTAGTAACACAAATATTTGGAAAGTTATATTTCGTATGAAGAAATACAGATTTTGTTAGACCAAGATGACTTTTCCGGCTTTGCTTCAGACTGGTGATCATGGTGTGCATAAGGGGGCTGAAATATTGCACATCCTGTGTTTGATCAGGAGAGAATTCCGGAACGGGCAAGTAGGTCTGCCAGGATGAATCCGGCTGTACATTTCCGGTAGCTCTTATATGTAAATACCGGGATTGGGGCTGTGCACCGGATAACCTGCTGGTGGTTGCAGAAATTATTTACTAGGGTTATAACTATGAGGGGAGTGATTGGGACTCAAAAAAATAACGCAGTTCATCGCGTTTTTCTGTTTTATATGGTTGTATTATTATGCATAGTTCTGATGATTATTCCGGCAATGGCGGGTGGCCCGGAGTGGACTTTGAACACTTCCTGGAGCGCCCCAGATGTAGGTTCTTCTTCATCAGCGGCTTTTGCCGACCTTGACGGTGATGGCGACTATGACCTTATGATCGGTGCAGTTTCAGGAGTAACATACGGATATGAGAATACTGGGTCTTCGAGCGGCCCGGAGTGGACTGCGAAATCTTCCTGGAATACCCCTGATATAGGTAGTGTTGCATCACCAGCTTTTGCCGATCTTGACGGTGATGGCGACTATGACCTTATGATCGGTGCAAGTGATGGAATCACATATGGTTATGAGAATACCGGGTCTCCGGGTAGCCCGGAGTGGACTGCGAAATCTTCTTGGAATACCCTTGATATAGGTTCTGCTTCAAAACCAGCTTTTGCCGATCTTGACGGTGACGGTGATTATGACCTTATGATTGGAATATCTACAGGATTCACATATGGTTATGAGAATACCGGGTCTCCGGGTAGCCCGGAGTGGACTGCAAAATCAGAATGGGATAGCCCTGATGATATAGGTTCTACTTCAAACCCAACCTTGACCGATCTTGACGGTGATGGCGACTATGACCTTATGATCGGTGAATCTCAAGGCGTTGCATATGGTTATGAGAATACCGGGTCTTCGGGTAGCCCAGAGTGGACTGCGAAATCCGAATGGGATAGCCCTGATGTAGGCAATTCTGCAGCACCGGCATTGGCCGATCTTGATGGTGATGGTGACTATGACCTTATGATCGGTGCAAGTGATGGAATCACATATGGTTATGAGAATACTGGGACTATGGGTGTGATGGCACCTGTGGCCGGATTTTCGGTATCACCTACCTCCGGTGATGCTCCCCTGACTGTTCATTTTACCGATGAGTCTACCAACGATCCAACCGAATGGTCATGGGATTTTGGTGATGGTGACACCACTAATTCAACCGAACAGAATCCAATTCATACTTATGCGACATCCGGCACCTACAGCGTGACTCTTATTGCGACAAACAGTGCGGGCGATGGTACCAAGTTGGAGACTGATTACATCACAGTTACAAACGCTGTAACTCCCGTAGCGGCCTTTAGCGCCGAATCGACCTCAGGTAATGTTCCCCTTACCGTGAAATTCAACGATCTCTCCGAAAATTCACCAACTTCGTGGCTTTGGGACTTTGGTGACGGCGACAGCACCAATGCGACAAAAAAGAACCCCGTTCACACCTATGCGACGGCCGGCACCTACGATGTGAGCCTCACAGCGACAAATCTTGCGGGTAGCGGCATTAATGTTGCAACCAGTTACATCACAGTTACAGACGTTATCCCCGTAGCAAACTTCAGTGCTGAACCTACCTCCGGTTATTCTCCTCTGACAGTTATTTTCACCGATGAGTCGACAGGTTACCCCACCTTATGGTCATGGGATTTCGGTGACGGAGACACTACTAATTCAACCGAACCTAACCCGGTCCATACCTACGCTGAAGCTGGCACCTACAGCGTGACTCTTACCACGACAAATAGTGCTGGCGACGGCATTGAATCGAAGACTGATTATATAACGGTTACAGATCTTGTTGCCCCAGTAGCGGACTTCAGTGCTGAAACGATCTCCGGTAATGTTCCCCTGACCGTGCAATTCAACGATCTTTCGGAGAATCTGCCGACCTCATGGTCGTGGGATTTCGGTGATGGTGACACAACCAATTCAACACAACATAACCCGATCCATACCTACATTGCATCCGGCACCTACAGCGTGACTCTCACAGCGACAAACATTGCGGGCAATGGCGTTGAATCGAAGACCGATTATATCACCGTTGAGAGCCTTGTTCCGGGAGAAAGCGCACCTGTCGCTTCTTTCACCACGAACTCCTCTTTGGGCAGAGTGCCTTTCACCGTCCAGTTAACTGACACAACGACAGGCAACGTGACATCTTGGTACTGGGACTTCGGCGATGGAGGAAACTCAACCGAGCAGAGCCCTGTTCATACTTACGTTACCGAAGGAACCCAAACTGCCACCCTTTCTGCCACCGGACCGGGCGGTACCACAAAAGCAACAGTCACAATGACGGTGGACGCCCCACTCAACACGGGCAGCTATAACGGAGGGGTACCTTTGACCACCGTGCAGGAAGGTATCGTATCCGGCGGGCTGTGGTATGATTCGTGGCCTGGATTTGGTACTTATGCAGAAAAGACATTCACACTGCCTGACTATAAGGAGATCAAATGGGCGAGGCTTTACGCTTGCGTCTACAGTTCATCTATGGATGGCACGACGTCTTTTTCGATGACAATGGACATCGACGCCGATGGCGAAGAGGGCTATGAAATACAGGAAAACGAGGCCTACAGTGTCGATTACTCTGGCGTTCCTGCCTGGTTGAACGACCATGTGAACAGGGTTACGAGCGACTATTTCATGTGGTATGACCTCACCGACGCGATTAATGGGTCTGAAGTGAATGTCAAGGCAACAGGAGGAGGTTCTGACGGCAGGATCAAGCACATCACCCTTGTCGTCGCATACGATGACGGAGATGAAGATAAGATCTATTACTGGGTGAACCAGGGGCATGATTCTGCAAACTATAATTATGATAATTATATCGGTTCAACAAAATTCAGTACGTCCTCACTCTCCGGTTTTGATACCGCAAACCTGACTTCAATATATGCTGCGAGCGTCGATGGAGTATATACATTCAATGAAGAGTCGCTCTCATCTGGATCACCAGTTTTAAGTGGTGGATACTTCGGATACGACGACTGGAATGTAACTGGTTATTTAAATTCCGGACAGGACAGCACATTTGAATATACTAAATCGGATTCAGGCACCTTTTACAAGATCCAGCTGGCACTCCTGACAGTGTCCGGTGCAGAATCGTCCGGTGGAACAGCACCGGGGACAGATTTCAGCGCGAACGTGACCTCCGGCGCCCCTCCCCTGACAGTAAAATTCACCGATGAATCGACGGGCTCACCGAACTCCTGGTCCTGGGACTTCGGCGACGGAGAAACTTCGGATGAGCAGAACCCCGTGCATACCTTCGGTGCGTCGGGCTATTACACCGTGACTCTTACGGCCGGAAACAGCTATGGCACCAATACCGAAGAAAAGAGCAGCTACATATCGGTGCTCAGGGCCGGCACGGATATCAGCATAACGGAAAGTGTTGTTCCGCTGGTCAGCAGTGCGGTATTTGCTCGCGAACCGAATACCGTCCGCATATTATCCCTTAAGAACGGCGGGAATGAGACCGTGACCGATATCGAGATCGATCTCTATGCAAGCGATGTCTTCGGCCCCGTAAACAGGACAACAGTTGCCTCTCTGGAGAGCGGCGAAGCACTCCAGGTACAGATTATCGACCCGACAATTCGTGAATCCGAAGGAAGCACCATAGTCTACACGGCTGTCGTCGATCCCGACAACAAAATCCCTGAGGTCGACGAGACGAACAACAATAAGAGCGGGCCCGCGAAACCCGTGAAGTACAACGGTTATAAAGGCAAGGCGCTCTACTGGGAAGACGGCAGCAATATCACGACTAAGTACACGTACGAACTCAACGGGGACATCATCCATTCGTTTGGAAACTCTTCGTACGTGTCAGGCAGTGCAGGAGGCAGCTCGTGGCTGAGCCATACGGTGGACTGGACCGCCGAAGACCTCCCGGTTCCTGATGATTCGAAAGTTGTAGCTGCAAGGCTTTATATTCCTTATACCTGGGATAACAGCTACCAGGTTCCCTACAATATCTCCGTTACATTCAACGGAAACGACACATCTTACGATTACCTGGACACGGATGTATCGAATTTCGGTGCATACAGCGACTTCTACTACGGTCTCCTGTCATACGATGTAACAGACCTGTACGAAAAGAATTCTAAAAACAGTGCAACGTTCACCCGCAGTGAAGGCGATGCAAAGCTTTCGCTGTACGGCTTCACGCTTGCCGTGATATATGAGAATTCGACTTCGACCCGAAAACAGATCTTCATAAACGAAGGCTTTGATCTGCTTGGCGCCTCGTTAACTTCCTATGGCACCACTCCTGAAGAGTCGACCGCCTGGGTGGAGTTCTCGGGGATGGATATCAACGTCTCCAACGTAGATTCGACAAAACTTATCACCTTCGTTCCGGCAGGAGCCGGATGGGACAATAACCCCGGCGAAGGAAATCTTATCGTTAACGGAGAGACCGTTGCGGAATATGTCTGGGATTATTCAGGCGGAAGCGGCGCCGTTGTCGGCGAAGGCGGCGGCGGCCAGGTTGCGGTCGATACCCGCGATATAAGATCGAACCTTCTCTCCAGCGGAAATGTAATAGGCATCCAGAGTTACCCCGATTCCAATTCGCCGTGTATGGCAGCCTCACAGCAGTTCCTCGTAATCGATTACGGAATCGTCCCGGAGGCGAACTTCACGGCATCTCCCGTGGATGGAAACGTCCCTTTTGATGTGAAATTTACCGACAACTCGACAGCAGGTGCCACAAGCTATGAATGGGATTTCGGCGACGGAGGCAACTCCACCGAGCAGAACCCGACCCATAAATACACCTACCCGGGAACATATTCGGTCCGGCTTAACGTATCCAATGAAAACGGCACGACAACCTGTCTTGCCGAAAGGCTGATCAACGCCGCATGGCCAAGCATCCCCTCGGCAGGCTTCAGCTCGAACGTCAGCGTAGGAAAATCGCCGCTCGCGGTTAACTTCACCGACAGGTCGACAAACTCGCCGACTTCATGGCTGTGGGAGTTCGGCGACGGCAGCACTTCCACCGAGCAGAACCCGTCTCACACCTATACCGCCGCCCGACTCTATACCGTCAACTTAACGGCCTACAATTCAGACGGCAATAGCACCGTAACAAAGCCCGGGTATGTGGAAGTCGTCGATATTCCCGAACTTCCCGGTTACAACGACATCTACGTAAAGACGGCAAACGCCCCCGCTTATGATAAACAGGCGAACGGGACATATTATATCGGAACATGTGAAAATGGCGGCGGCCTCTCGGACCTCCACATATCGACCAGCCCCGATTCTCCGGACGGCAGCACATACCTGACAGCCAACCGGACGGGAGAATTCTATGTAACATATACGGGCGATCGCGGATTCCAGGACGACATCATACTGCTGCTGGCTGTCAACGGAACCGTACCGGATGATTTCTCCCTGGATATGTCTGCATCCGGCAATAAGTGGACGCCGTCAGATACTGGAGAAAAGCCCGAAAATATCGCGTCATCATCCATCAACAGGGCCTTTGCAAAGGCCGACTTCACTTACGGCCTCCAGGACTGGAAACCTGCAGCCGGTAACCAGGACTATCCTCTCTTTTCAGGAGAGGATATGAACGAAACCTGCAACACGTTCAGGGTAATGTTCATAGATCTCAAATCAGGCGTACTATCGGGAGCACTCGGGTTAGATTATGCAGACACCAAAAACAACGGCTCTATAAGAGTTGATTATTCGTTCACGAACCTGACGTCATTCGCCACCTTCAATGTCTACGGCTGGAACCAGAATAACTCAGGGCAGCAGGCGATCATCGACACCAACAGCGTTTCGAGCGGCTATTCGGTCTATATTGCTCCGGTTTCGGAAGACAACGGGATTGTTCCGGACTTTAACGTCAGCACGACCTCGGGAGAGATTCCGCTCAGTGTCGCGTTCACGGACCTGACCTCAGTAACCCCGACCTCGCGGCTGTGGGAGTTCGGCGACGGCGCCAACTCTACGGAAGAAAACCCGTCCCACACCTACACCATGCCGGGCGTTTACTCGGTCAACCTGACGATATCGAATTCGAAGGGCACTAACAACACGCTGAAGGTGAATTACATAAGCGTGAATAACACAGCTCCTCCGGCTGCCGACTTCACATCGGATAAGACCTCCGGCATGGAGCCGCTGACGGTAAAATTTACCGATAATTCTACAGGAAATATCACAAGCTGGAAATGGGAGTTCGGCGACGGCGGAACTTCCATCGAACAGAGCCCTTCCCACACGTATAATGATGCAGGAAATTATTCGGTCAGGCTTACCGTCAAGAACAGCCGTGGAACCGACAATATCCTCAAGCGGAACTATATCGCGGTCGCGAAGCTCAGTGGAGAATCCCCGGCGGCCGACTTCGGTCTCGTCCCGGCGACGGGCTCTGCTCCGCTCGTTGTCGTATTCACCGACAAGTCGGCAAACACCCCGACAAGCTGGAAATGGGACTTCGAAAACGACGGAATAATAGACAGCACTGCACAGAACCCGTCATATACCTACAGGAATACGGGAACCTACTCGGTTGCTCTTACGGTATCGAACAAATTCGGCAGCGACATGGTTGTAAAAGAGAATGCAATAACCATCAGCGGGGTAAAAAACTCCAGCAAGACGGCAACCATCAGCAATTCAGGTACGCTGACCGAAAACAGCGACGGCAGCAGGGAGTATTCCATAAATACATCCGATGCGGGGATCAGCGGGAACGATATCGTAATCAACAGCGGCAACTGCGTCATAACAATAAAATCGGACAAAACCCCTGTAGAAAACGGGGGCAGCTACGTTTCGTCCAATGTAACAGGCATCGAGCTCAAGACAGACCCTGTCGAAACCACGATGGACAGCGTCGGGAGCGTCAGCGGATCGGTGAATGTTTCGCTTAACGGCATCCCGGGTTCTGCTTCCCTTGAAGTCATCCTGGACGAGGGCGATTCGGGAGTCGGCACGGCATTCCAGCTTGCAGCAGGCTCGAGCGGCCTCGACGTAAGCAAAGTCGCATATACGATGAACATCCTGAAGACCAACCTGAAAAACGGCCAGGACGTCAAAGAAGCCAGAATTACAATGTCGGTTCCGGTCTCCTGGGTGGACGCGAACGGAGGGATCTCCTCAATAAAGATCATCCGTATAGCCGAGGACGGCATGAAAGAGGTTCTTAACACGACTTATATCGGAATGAGCGGCGGCCTGATGGTCTTCGAGGGATATTCGCCGAACGGCCTGTCATTGTTCGGTCTTGCGGCTACAGAGGAAAATTCATCGGGAACGGTCTCATCATCCGACTCTTCGGGATCTGACAGGATAGTTACCTCGCGTGGAAGACTGGACTATAAGAACTCCGAAAACCCCTCTGAGGTGCAGTCTTCGGAGGAGGGCAAGGTACTTGCGGATACAACGGTTCCCTCGGACGACGGTCTCGTGGCGGTATTCCTTTCCAAGGGCACGCTGGCACTGGATAAAAGCGGCAACTCCATAGACGAGATCGTCATTGAGAAGAGCGATGAAGACTCCGTGCCTGAAAACGAAGATTCGCCGGTGTACGAATTCATGGGCAGAGCCTATGATTTCAAGCCTTCCGGGGCTACATTCTCGCCAGGAATCGATATAATATTCTACCTGAGTTCACTTGGCGAATACCAGGCATTTGACGGGAGGGAGCCGGTGATAAGGTACTACAACAAGGCCGGGAAGAAATGGGAGGATCTCAAGACTACGTTCGACGAGGATACGATGACGGTCAGTGCCACGGCAAGCCATTTCTCCATATACGGACTATTTGCCGCGAGCGAAACCGGGTTATCCGGGGAACAGGATGCATCAGCAGAGCAGACTTCAAACGCTGCAACACAGGAAGGCACGGCTGCACCAATAAACAGCCAAACCGGTGCGTCTTCGGCAAGCAGTGCAATTCTCGTCCTCTTTACAGTAGGATTTGTCAGTGTTGTCAGTCTGGGAACCTACAGGTTCAGGAAGAGCCGTATGGAAGAGGTGGTCTTCGGGGAGGAAGAATGAGCGGCTTTCCGGGAAACTCCCGGAGTCACGAAATGACAAAAACAATCTCCCCCTTACGATTAAAATCGACTGGAAGTCCGGAGCGGAGTGGAAAAGATGGCTGATGTAGTCGGTATATACTGGCTGCCGCTCCTCATTCTGGCACTGGTGGCCGGGTCCGCGGGTGCAGGCTGCTGGATCCTGGGACAGGAAAATGTAAGCGTCATCAGCGACACCGCCGGTTCGATCAATGACAGCGCAAATGCAACCCGTTTCGACTGGACGGCATTCCGGAACACCAACCGGACGATAGTAGACGATATGAAGGTCGGCCTGGATATGAACGATCCTGCGGAAGAAAAGGACATCGGTTATTTCAGCGGCAGGGTAATGGAAGAGATCAACAGATCCGTCTCATATGAAACATCTGACGCAGCAGATTCGATCAAATACGAACTCTTTTTCATCATACGCGATCCTGCGTACGAGTATAAAGGCCCCGCGGCCATGGCCGAAAATTTCCATGTCAGCGTATTTAAGACGACAACAGATCCGCTGATATCGAATCCTTCGTACCTCTCGCACGAATATGTCGTAAAATACAACATCACGTTCGAGCCCGACTCTTCGCAGGAAAAAATGAAGGATACGATCTGGTGGTACGAAAGCGACGCCTCGAGGATCGTCAGGTACCTTACGAACTCCAGCATAGGTGACGATATCGCTGTAATCGTAATCACTTTTAACGACACTGAAGGCGACGGGGCGTTGACTTTCGTCCTTGAAGCCGAAGATCTTGAAGAGCTGGAGAAATACTGGGATAATGATGATGATTATATCAGTTATTTCGACTGGTCGAACATAGTTTCGGGTAAAGAGGACCTCGTCTATTACGAAGACCCGTCCAGGGCGATAGATCTGCCTGCCGGTGTCCTTTCTTCCGGGATTACAGACAGCCTGTATGCATCCGGCATTGATGAGAACCTGAAATACGATCTCAGGTCGCAGTCATACGAACTGATGGAGAGCGTGGACGGTATAAGAAGAAGTGTTTCTGCCGGAAATATCGAAGAAACACAAAAAAATTCGGAGGAGCTTATGGAGCTGTCGCGTGAATTCAGTTCGGGAATCATCAATTATTCTGTGGATGATGAATCGAGGGCATTGATCGATGAATATCTCTCGGGTGTCAGGTCACTGTCCAGGGTAGGGTCACATTACTGGGACAAAGCCCTTCTTCCGGACGAGATATATAACGAGGAGAGCATCGAAGATCTCCGGGAAGGTATAGAGCAGATCAACAATGCTCTTGAAAGCATCGGTGAAATCGGGTATAACCCTGAAGAGCTGCAGATTGTCTCGTCATCCTCCCCAGGCATTTATTCGGACTGCCTCCCGGCGGGAACTGCCTTCCATTACAAGGATGCAGCGAAAAATAATGACATCTCCATAAAAATTACGAATTACTACCTGAAGAGCAGGCTGCTTCTCAAGGAGGGCACCTCCATGGAGTACCGGGAAGCAGGGTTCGGGAAGCGCTACATTGGCGTTGTGGTAGACATAATGCATCTCGGGTACCGCGGGAAGGGGAGTCCGCAGATCACGACACCGGATCTCAGCTCCTTTGTCTTTTATTATGACGGGAACCCGTATACTCCGGTAAATATCGGCAGCTATATCGGGGACATGGGGGAGGTATACACCAAAACAACTCTCAACCGGCTGGAAAGGTATGAAAGCCTGATAATCTTTGAGATCGACAAGGGGGACGATTTTGATCCCGAAAAGGCCTATGTCGGGGTCGATCTGGGAGAGTACGGCAAACAGGTGTGGCAGCTCTCGTCTGAAATCTGAAAAAAGAAAATCAGTTTATTTTTTTTCCTTAAAATGATCCTTTGCCCCGGTGATGCAGTCGATCGAAGGGGTATAAGGTTTTATATCGATTACAGGCGTTCCTTCGAGTGCGTCCATTCCTGCAACTCTTATGATTCCGCCTTCGACGGAGAGAACCTCTGCTATATCGAGGCCTATGGGGTTGGGGCGTGCCGGGGATCTGGTACAGAAGACCGGCCTTTCTTCTCCGCCGAGATGGGGCGGTCTTCCGATAAGCGTGTCCCGTTCAGCCCTGTCGAACCAGAGGAGGACATATAAGTGGCTGATACCCGGGAGACCACCGAGTCCGGCCCTGTATTCCTCGAAGATCTCGATCTCCGCTTCCTTATCCGGTTCAAGCCTTCCCTGCCTCGGTGCGTCGCCACGCTCCTTGTATGGGGATTTGATCACCCTGCCGATGGGTTTTACTTCGAACGTATCCATAAGTGCACCTTATTCAGCGGTTGATGCCCGCATATTCGTTGCTGCACGGTATGCAGACGATCTTTCCGTTCTTCACTCTTGCACGCGACTCTGAGACAACCTCACCGCATTCGGCGCATTTTACCGAGTTGAAAAGCCTTGCTTTTTCAGGGATCTCGGCTTTTACATGTTCGATCACGAAGATCTCATCCGCCGGCCGGGTCAGGTACTGCTCCACCATATCGCTTCTCATCTTATGGTACCTTGCAGTCTCCTCCTCCGATGTTTCTCCGGAAAAGAACTTTTTCATAAGCTGGGGGGCCTCCGGTGCGGAATTCATTGCAAACTCAGGTTTCTGTGAGATCCTTACGGCATCTGATTTGTCGCGGAGGATGAAAGTGTAGACCTGTTTTCCGTGGTCCCTGAAGATCAGGTTTCCTTTGCCGAATGTGCACCCTGTGACGAACTGGATTCCGTCGATGCTGCAGGAGTCGTTTTCGGCTATGCATACGAGCTCTTCGTCTTCGGACCTGCCTGAAAGAAGTTCGTCGAGCCCTACTTCAGCCGCCCTGTATCCTATTGCGAGCCCGGGGCAGACATGCCCGTGGAATTCGGCGGCTTCTTCGAATGATTTGATCTCTTTCTTCATATTTCACCTGTTGTTGCTACTTTTGCAATATAATTTATTAAATTTGAATGGTATTTAACCGGTTTTGTCGGGGAAGGCGATCGCCCGGTTCCTTAGTCCGTCTTCAAGAACAGGGTATGCAAGCCCGAACAACTCGTCTGCGTCGCAGCCCTGTCCCGGTGCGGCGGCATATTCGATTAATGCGTTGAGAAATTTTGTCGCCATCCTGATCGTGAGTTCCACAGGGAGAGGTTTTATTTGACCTGATTTTATCCCTGATTCGATGATCTCCGAAAGGAAGAGAAAGTTTGAAATGCCCTCCTCCCGGGTGTCTGCAGGAACATATGGAGAAAGGCAGAACTGCTCCATGAACTTTATCTTTGCGGGATTTTTTATGCCCCAAAAAAAGTAGTTGGAGGAGATTTTCATCAGATCCGAATCCAAATCTCCCCTAATCTCCGTTCCTCTCCCCACCTCGTTCCCCGCCTCCCTTTTTATGTCGAGGTACAGCTCTTCGATAAGCTCCTCTTTGGTGGCAAAGTAGTGAAAGAGCGTTCCTGTCGCAACGCCCGCTTCGCTGGCAATGAGGGATGTCGGCGTCCCGTGAAAGCCTCTCTCTGTAAAGAGTGCCAGTGCCGAATCAAGAATCGCCTTTCTCTTATCGGCGATCGGCCTTTTTTTGTGGTTTCCATCTTCCATTTTATCTTTTCCTAAGGAGATCGAGCTTCTTTCTGAGCGGGACGTAGATCCTTGATACGGGGACGATTATCTTCATGACAGGACCTTCCATATCGTTTTTGACTTTTTTGAGTTCGTTCGGGATATCGATATGCTGCGGGCAGGCCTTCACGCATCTTCCGCAGTTCCTGCACAGGGATGCGGCAGATTTTTTGTTCAGGAGCCCGCCGAGCCTCGACATGTACATGAACTTTTCATGCCGCTTGTCGTCGAACATATGATAGCTGTTGTAGATCTCAAAGCAGGCAGGAATATTGACACCGAACGGGCAGGGCATGCAGTAGCTGCAGCCTGTGCAGCCGACCTTCATTATCTCCCTGTATTTCTCGCCCGCTCTTTTTGCAAGCTCCAGTTCTTCTTCAGTGAGCGAGCCCGGGAGCCCCTCTTCTGCAATCCTGAGATTCTCGTCAAGCTGATCCGTTTCAGTCATCCCCGAAAGAACGACCGTAACCTCAGGCCTGTTCCACAGCCACCTGAGCGCCCATTCGGCAGGCGTCCTTCTGGTCTTCGCCTCCTCCCAGATTTTACCGACTTCGGCAGGCTGGATCCTGGCGAGATTTCCGCCTCTCAGCGGCTCCATTATCATAACGGCGAGGTTCTTCGAGGCGGCATATTCAAGCCCTTCCGTTCCCGCCTGGTTGGTCGTATCGATGAGGTTGTATTGTATCTGGCAGAAGTCCCAGTCATAGCCGTCGACTATCTCTTTGAAGGTTTCTATATCGTCATGGAAGGAGAATCCGGCATAAGTTATCCGGCCGTCTTTCTTTGCCTTGTCGAGAAAATCCGCAAAGCCCATGGTCTTTATCTTCTCCCACCCCCCCTTTGTGAGGTCGTGGATGAGGTAATAGTCTATATGGCCGGTTCTCAGCCTTTTAAGCTGTTTATCGAGGTATCCGTCCATGTCCTCCCGCGAAGACGCAAGCCAGTGCGGGAGTTTCGTCGCTATCCTGACCCTGTCTCTCGAACCTGTCTCTTCAAGAATCTTTCCGACGACCTCCTCGCTCTGCCCGTTATGATATCCCCATGCCGTATCGAGGTAGTTGATTCCCGATTCCATCGCATGCACGAGGAGCTCCTTCGTGTATTCGTAATCTATCCTCCCGTTCTTCTGCGGGAACCTCATGCACCCGTAGCCGAGGATCGAGAGCTCGTCTCCTGTTTTCGGCACTTTTCTATATAGCATCCTGGCTTTACCCCTATCGACTGATTAGTCAATCTAAATTTATTCTCATACGGTATAATACTGATCCAATTACTGCAGGGATCTGCCGGTTCGGGCAGAAAAAGGATGACACTCATAATCCCGTTCTCATATTTTGAGTTTGACAATAAAACCGGAGATATAATCATATGAAAAGTTTCATTAATTATTTTGATAGACTTAGTTCAAAATACCTAATTTGGATCTCCGGCCGGGGAGTGTGTTTTAGCTTCAGAGGTGTAATTGTTGCCTGAAAAAAATACGTTGAAAATAAACAAAAGAGACGGCATATTCTTCTTGTCCCTCCTTCTTTTCACAATTTTTGTCTCGCTCTCGAATTTTTACAGTTTTTTGCTCTTTCATACTGTTGCTGAACTTTTCAGTGTTGTAATCGCCTCTGCCATATTCATAATCGCGTGGAACAGCCGGAATTATATAGACAATAAATATCTCCTAATAATCGGGATCGCCTTTCTCTTCATAGGTATAATCGATTTTGTCCATACCATGTCCTACAGCGGGCTGAATCTGATTTCGGGTCTGAACCAGAATATCCAGGTGCAGTTGTGGATTGCGGCAAGATACCTGGAAGCGGTGACTTTTATTCTCGCACCTCTGCTGATGTTTAAAAAAACCGGTGTCTACAGGCAGTTCATATTATACGCCATCGTTACGGCGGCAATCCTCTATTCTGTTTTTATCTCCGGAACCTTTCCCGTCTGCTATATCTCCGGAAGCGGGGTTACTCAGTTTGAGATCTATAGTGAATTCCTCATATCAGCCATGCTTGTTCTCGCCCTGTGGCTTTTATACGTGAGAAGGGAGAGCTTCGACAGGAAGGTCTTTTTATTCATCGGGGCATCGCTGTTTTTTTCATTGTTCAGCGAATTTTCGTTTACCTTTTATATAAGCACATACTGGTTTTCAAATATCTTCGGGCTTATATGCAAGATAATCTCATTCGGCCTGATCTATTATGCAATCGTAGAAACGGGAATCCGCAGGCCATACAGCGTCATATTCAGGAATCTTAAAAAAAGGGAGAACGAGCTGAAGATCGAGAGGGACAGGTTCGACCAGTATCTTGACATTGCCGAAGCTATCTTTCTGGTCCTTGACAGGGAAGGGAAGGTCATGCTCATAAACAGAAAGGGCTGTGAGGTCCTCGGGTATGAAAAAGAAGAGATCAGGGGTTTCGACTGGTTTGAGAAGTTCATGCCCGAAGGAGACGGCGATGCAATGAGATCGCTCTTCACGCAGGATATCGAGGGGGGCATGAGTCATGTAAAGATAGAGGGCCATATACTCACGAAATCCGGCGAACTGAAGACAATCCTATGGCAAAATTCGCTTATTAGAGACGAAAAAGATGAGGTCACCGCTTCAGTAAGCTCCGGAGAGGACATAACTGAGAAGAAATCGATAGAGAGGGACCTGAGGCTCAAGAACGTCGCGATAGAGACATTGATAAACGGGATAGTAATCCTCGACATGAATGCGAACATAACCTATGCAAACTTTTCTTTTGCACATATGTACGGGTATAGCTCTCCGGCTGAGATAACAGGGATGAGCTCGTCGGTCTTTTTCAGAAACTCCATTGATCTCAAGTCGGTCATCGATACGATCATTAAAGAGGGCGGTTATGTCGGCGAGATAAAGTCGAAGAAGAAGTCGGGCGAAGACATCATTGTTCAAATATCCGCCTATTTCCTCAAGCCAGAGGACAGCACAGAGTCCTGCATATATGTGTCGCTGGTCGATGTAACCGAGAGGGAGAGGATCAAGGAGGCGCTTGCAAGCGCGAACATGAAGCTCAACATACTGAGCGGCATAACGAGGCATGACATATTAAACGAGGTTACCGTTGCGATAGGATACCTCGACATGATGAATGACGCCTCCCCGGAGGAGAAGGACGATTTCATAAAGAAGACATATATCGCTGTCGAAGGGATCAGGAGACAGGCGGAGTTCACCCGGGACTACCAGGATATGGGCCTCTCCTCACCGCTCTGGCAGAATCCCGGAAAAGTGGTCAAAGAGTATCTTGCCTCAAACGGGGAATACGGGGGAATTGACGTGAAGATAGATGCAGAAAACGTCGAGATTTTTGCCGATCCGATGCTCCCGAAGGTTTTCGGAAACATCATGAGCAACTCCCTGGTTCACGGGGAGAAAGTTTCGAAAATTACGATCTCTTCGTCAAAAGACGACTCCGAAAACCTGATTGTCACGATAGAGGACAACGGCGTGGGGATATCCGCGGAAAAGAAGAAGTCGCTGTTTAAACCAGGTATCGGAAGAAACCACGGCTTCGGCCTTTATCTCGTAAAGGAGATACTCTCCATTACCGGCATAGGGATATCAGAGGCCGGAAAAGAAGGGGAAGGGGCAAAATTCGTTATTACTGTTCCGCCGGATGACTGGCGCGGGACCTGAAAACTATATCTTTGTTATATGTGTACATTGATGTATATATATGTCTGAAAGAGGTTATGTCCACGGCTACTCAGAGACCGAATCGGAGAGGCTCTCGGTACAGGCGGCGACACTTAACGAACTCCTGTACGGCGACACCCCGTACCCGGCCGGATCGCTTGTTCTCGAGGCGGGGTGCGGTACAGGAGCACAGACTCCGGTCATAACTAAAAACAGCCCCGGTGCCGTTATAATATCCGTAGATATCTCTCAAAAATCTCTTGAAGTTGCAAAAAACAGGACTACGGCGGAAGGAAGAGCCGGAGAATATCTTAACTGCGATATATTCGGGCTGCCTTTCCCTGGGGATTCATTCGATCACATATTCGTCTGCTTCGTCCTCGAGCATCTCCGTGATCCGGTGGATGCTCTTACTGCCCTTATGAGGGTGCTGAAGCCCGGCGGCACGATCACCGTTATCGAGGGCGTAGGTGAGGATGCGGTCTCCTCCGGGATGATGACGAAAGAGGAATGGGACGAGGGGATCTCGGCCCTGTACCGGACCGCCGAAGAAGACGGGACATTCTGCTATACCTTCTTTAAGGCTACGGGGACCAGGCCCGTTTAATCTCGTTTATTTCTCGGGGCTAAAAGAGGGAGAGAAGGCCGCGGACACCTGCCCCGCGTTTTATCCACTGATACATGAAAAAGACGCGATAGGGATAGAATTATACGAAGGTTAATGCGGGTACTGGAAAGTAAGACCCGGGATCTATCCGCCGAGGAGACGGAGAATCAGGGCCGCAATACTCCCTGCACCTGCTCCTATTCCGGCCGACACCTGCCTCTCCGAGACGATACCCGTTCTTGCGGGAAGATGCAGCGCCTCTATCGCTGAAACTCTTCTCTCAAGCTCCTTGTCGTTCTCTTTTATTCCGGCAATCTCCGCCCTGATCCATTTCACGTCCCTGTTGGTCTCGATGATCTTTTCGACTATCTCGTCTTCTCGCATCCCGGAACCCCCCGGAAAGGGATTTGAGGGATCTCTCCCTCAAACCAGCCGGCCGTTCAGGCCAGTGCGGCAACCGAATCCGCCCATGTCTCAACCGTGCTGAGAACAGAGTCGTCTTCGTAGCCGGAGATTCTCACCTTTGTCCGCGTGAAGGTCACATAATATATGTCGCTGTTTGCATCGTGGCATTTCAGCTGGCACGACCATGTGTCGTTTGCTTCGTCACGCACCGGATCGCCTCCGACTGCAACGGCAAGATCGGCGTCTGCAACTATTGCACCGGCTGCACTCTCCATCGCGGAAATTGACGGGCATTTTACCGAAAGCGTCCCGATCTTCTCTCCGGCGGTATCCTCGAAGACCACTTTTGCGATATAGTGTTCGCGGTTCCTGGCCACCCCGGGTACGGTGGCACCGTTCCCGGAGTATTCGGTGCACCCGAACGGGTTTTCATCGATTACCGACTGGATAATCGCAGAAAATGTCGTTATGTCTGCAATCGGCTGTGCAAGTTCACGAACTGCACTCCTTGAATTGCTGGTTTCAATAAAATCTGTCATTTTTTCTACTTCCTACTATGTCTTCACAAGTGCCGTCCGCGGGCATTCCTGCCCGGGGCGACGTAACATAGTTGGCCGTTGCGGTTTATACGCCGGTTCCGAACAGGGTGCGAAAGTGAAAAGTATCTCAAAAAGACCTAAAAAAGGTATATTTTAAAATCAGGTTTAGGATCTGCCTCTTCTGCGCGATACAACAAGTCCTGCGGCTCCCAGTGCGGAGATCGCGGCAAGGAACCCGAATCCGGGTGTAGCCTTTGCACTTCCCGCCGGTGTAAGTGCCACGTCGATAGTCGACGTTCCGCCGGGCTGGACGTTCACGGTGTCCTTCGCATCCTCGTATCCGGAGAGCCTCAGCAGGACGTCGCGGCTCCCGGGGTTGACTCCCGGAATCGTCAGCGGGGTGATTCCCTCGTACTGGTTGTCAACGTATACGTTTGCTCCGGAAGGAGTTGTTGAGACAGAGATCTCTCCGGTTACAGGCTGCGATATCTGAATGAGGTTTGCATCGACCGTCACCGTCTGTCCTGCACTTACCGTTACGGTCTGATCATAATCACGGTAGCCTGTAAGTTCGACAGAGATCTTGTGTGTTCCGGGGCTGACCGTCAGTGTATATGCACCCGGGACCCCCTCGTCATTCGTCTTTCCCATATATGCGCCGTCGAGATAGACCTCAGCCTCTCCGGGGTACGATATGACCCGGACATACCCGTTGTTTGACGACGAGGGCGTCAGGGTGCCGTGAACCGTCATAACTTCGCCTGCCTTCACATACTGAGTCGCCGTCCATTCGTTATAGCCGGGGGCCGTGAGCCTTACATTGTGGTTCCCTGCAAGAAGATTGTTCACAGTTATTGCAGTCATTCCTGCATAAGTCCCGTCGACATAGGCGTATGCATTATCGGGTTCGGAGGTTATCAGAAGTGATCCGTAGCTTGTTTTCTGCTGGAGAGTGTAGCTTCTCGTGATAGTCTGTCCGGCGGATATGATCACAGTCTCTGATGTCGTCATATATCCGCTCTTGTCTACCTGGACGCCGTATGTGCCGGGGGAGAGGGAGATCGAGAAGGGCGTCGTTCCCTTGTAAACCTTGTCGATATAGACCGATCCGCCCGATGGAGAGGAATATATGTTAAGGGTGCCTGAAGACGAGGACACCGCCTGGAGCGTTATGTATACGTCGACAGTTCCTGAGGGGCCGGGAGGCGACGGCAGGCTCTGTGTTACTGTAGTGTAGCCGGACTTGGATACCCTGACCGTGCTGTAAGGGGTCTGGTCTGTTTTGTACTCGACAGTGAGGCTTCCACCCGATATCAGGCCCATGTAATTTCCGTCAAAATAGACACTGGCACCGTCCACATTGCATCTTACGACATACCACCCGATTCCCGGGGTCGGCTTCGGGGTTGCAGTCAGAGTCGGTGCAGCGGTCGTCGAGGTGGGTGTTGCTGTTGTTGGAGTTGGAGTTGGAGTTGGAGTGGCTGTAGTAGGTGTGGGTGTTGCCGTTGTTGGAGTTGGAGTTGCAGTAGTAGGTGTCGGTGTCGCTGTCGTGGGTGTTGGAGTTGCAGTGGTTGGCGTCGGTGTCGCTGTCGTGGGTGTTGGAGTTGCAGTGGTTGGCGTCGGTGTCGCTGTCGTGGGAGTTGGAGTTGCAGTGGTTGGTGTCGGTGTCGCTGTCGTGGGAGTTGGAGTTGCAGTGGTTGGTGTCGGTGTCGCTGTCGTGGGAGTTGGAGTTGCAGTGGTTGGTGTGGGCGTCGCTGTCGTGGGAGTTGGGGTTGCAGTAGTAGGTGTGGGTGTCGCTGTAGCATTATCCGCCAGTGCGGGTACAGCAGATATTATCAGAACCAGAAAAATAATCCATAAAACCAGAGAGAATCGTTTCACCATAATATCTCAAAATAGAAAATTATTGTATTTAAACGATTTGAAATATGAATATCCCTTTCCCGGTATACCGGCAGCCGGTGATTGTTGAAATGTAAATATTAATGGGCCGGATTTTCCGAATGGAAGGGGTATTCTTACCTGACGAAAAGGCACGAAATCTCTCCTGAAATCCAAAACAACATATTTTATAAATACAACTAAATTATATAATAAAAGGAGATTACGGTCTCTTTAATACCCGGATAGACCTACAAATATGGTTTATACCCTGTGGATTCATTTCTTTCAGGAGTATATTGTAGATATGGATTTATCCGGGACAGTCCGGGTAAAAGAATATCAGGCATTTCTTAAAACGAAAAGGTGGGAATTAGCAGGATATTATGTCCGTGCAATGTGCCGCATCATCATCAATAAAGGTGGTTTTGCTGCTGCGGCAGGTAAAAGATACGGACCGGGAACCGGACGGCCAGTTTAAAGAAATTACAGGGATAACAGACAAATATTATATTGATAAATATGATGCCGGACGATTCCTGCAGTTCAGAGTATGATCTGACTGTTATAATACCCACATATAATGAGGAAGGCAATATAAGAGAGATTGTAAGCCAGGTCGATTCTGTTTGCAGGAGCAGCAATATCAATGAAGAGATCCTTGTCGTTGATGACGATTCCCCTGACAGAACACAGATTATAGTAAGCGAAATGCAGGAATCGATGAACAATCTTCATATTCTGGTCAGGTACGAGGATCACGGGCTTTCCCAATCACTGCATGCAGGTATATACAAAGCCGAATCCTGCCTTGTCCAGTGTATTGACGCCGATCTTTCGCATCCTCCCGAAAAGATACCCGTATTTTATAATCTGTTGAAAAACGAGAATTACGACATGGTTATTGGCAGCAGGTATATTCCGGGCGGTGAAACGTTTGACTGGCCGTTATACAGGAAGATAATATCTTCGGGGGCTGCATTAATCGGAAGGTCGTTTATTCCCATAGTTAAGGACTCGGGAAGCGGTTTTTTCGCCATCAATAGGAGAATACTCGAAGACGTTAATTTGAAGCCCCGCGGGTTCAGGATGGGTTTTGAAATTCTCGGTAAAGCCAGATGGGAGAACGTCACAGAAATCCCGATCGTTTTCAGGGACAGGGTTGCCGGGGTCAGTAAAATAAAACCGTCTGTTTTCTCGGATTTTCTCCTTCAATGCATGCATATAGCATATTACAATTTTATACTGCATAAATCCGGAAATATAATTAAATCCTGGAAGAGATTTCTTTTCGGCCGAAAAAACTGAAATCCTGTCTTTTCAGAATTTTGTTCACGGATCTAATGCACCCGTCTTCAATACCGATGCCTTACATTTCCCTCACGGAGTTTCCCCGCCGCCTCCTGCGGTTCAATATATTCGAAAAAACCGGATATTCCATAATAAAAAAGAAAAAAGCGGATCTGTTTTATATTGACTGCAATCAGATAATCTTATGATTCAATATGGGGAATAAGAGTAAAAAATCAGATCCCAAAAAGGCTGAAATCAGCACCGATACTTTGGGAGATGATAAGTACAAGGTAAGCTCTTTTAAGGATTTAAACTCTGAAAATCTCAGGCTTGTTATTCTTAATAACAGATATGCCCAGCTACTGATCCTGCTTGTGGCCATAGGCTTTGCATTAAGGTTCTATAACCTTGGATTCAATTCCATATGGCTCGATGAAGGAACGACGTTCGGTTACGCAAAGATGGGTTTCGTTGAGATCTGGAATGCAGTTATAGCAGAATTCCACCCGCCGCTGTTCTACTGGCTTGAGCACATGATGAATGTATTCGGCGACAGCGAATTTGTTCTCAGGTTCATACCCGCATTGTTCGGAGTTCTTGCAATACCTGTCTTTTACCTGATAGGAAGTGAAGTCGTAAACCGTGATGTCGGAATAATCACCGCCCTTCTTGTGACGTTCTCGCCGTTCCAGATATATTATTCACAGGACGCCAGGGCGTACACTATGATCCTTCTCTTCTTCTCGATCTCCCTTCTGGCTTATATATATGCGTTGAAGACCAGGGAGATGAAGTGGTGGATAATATTCGGTATAGCCTCCGCCATTGCATTCTGGGCCCATTATTATACCATTATCGGAACGGGTGTAATAGTTCTGCATGCTATCGTTACCAACTACAGGGAGCTTTTAAAGAATACGCCCTTTAGAAAAGGATTTTTAGTATCTATAATCCTGTTCGTGATACTCTCGATTCCCCTGCTCCTCCTCATCTATGAAAGGTATCTTGAATTGTCGGCAAGTGCACCGACATATGGAGTACTCGGACCGCAATTGATAACTTCGTCGATAATATCGTTTTCAGGATTCGAGTGGTGGTCCGGTGTATTATTCGCAGTGCTGTTTATTATCGGAGTCTTGTACCTGTATAAAAAGAGTGTCAGTTATATGGCCCTTGTCGTGGGTCTCCTGCTGATTCCGCTCATATTCAGCGTAATACTCTCGGCAAAGATAACGATGAACCCGAGGTACCTGATCTTCCTTCTGCCCGTCTTCTATCTTGGAATAGCCTCGGCATATATGCCCGTGAAGGAGCTGATAAAGAACGACAAGTTCATCTATGCGTTCATGGCCGTCCTTGTCCTGGTAAATATTCCGTTTATGGCTACATATTACACGAGCTACACGAAGAACGACTGGAGAGGCTTTTCAGGACAGCTTGGGAATGTTACGGAGGCAGGAGATGTCATCGTCGTTCTCCCGGGCTATATGACTCAGCCTCTCGATTATTATTATTCCAATGAGACAGACGGTACGATCGAGCTTCTTGCCTCATCGGGAGAAGAACTGGAAGCGATCTATTCGGAATATCCTGACAGAACTCTCTTCTTTGTAGTCACAGGCGACATTAATGCAAAGAATCCTGAAGGAGACGCAGTTGAGTGGCTGAATGACAATACAGGATATATGGGTCAGAATATGGGTATATACCTGTTCGCGATCGTCCCTCAGGAATAAAAAAAAGAACTCTAAGAATCACTTACTTTTTTGCATAAAGAATAAGCGAGAGGCCAATATTTGCCCTTTCGAAGAGGCCGTCAAATCTTTGAGACAGGTCAAGAAGTTTTTCACTCTTAAGCAGTGCGACAAAAGGGGATACGAAGAATATTGTCTTCGTCTCTGCACGGGAAAAGTCGCTGAACAGAAGTCTCAGCTCTTTTGGCGAAAAGAACATAAGATGCGTCTCCCCGTAATTCCTTCCGCGGCCGAAGAGATCCCACATCATCTCGTAGACCCCCCAGAAAGAGAATTCATTGGGGGTTGTGATAACGATCTCACCCCCTTTATTCAAAACCCGCTTAATCTCGGATACCATCTTATCGGGACTGATTAAATGCTCGATGATCTCGGCACAGATTATTTTGTCAACTTTTCCGGACCTCACCGGCAGGTGTTCTGCATCGGCTAAAATGTAATCCGAATTGGGAATGCCTTTTTCCCGTGCAAATTTCAGTGCGTTCCTGTTCAGATCAATTCCGAGAACCATCTTCGCGTCTGATGCCCCGGTCTCCCTGATCTGCACTCCGCTTCCGCACCCTATATCGATTATTACATCGTTTTTATCGATGTCAAGGCAGTTTTTGATCTCTTCGGTTTTTCTCTGCTGCCAGTATTTCTGGACAAGGAGGTCGGAATTGTACGATTTTTCGTCAATATCCCCGTCTATCGTGTTGTAAAATTCTTCAAGCGACTCTTTCCGGAGATCTTTTGTGAAGAACGACTTTATTCCGAGGAGATCCACAAAGACCTCCACGAATCTCGTCATCAGCGAGAAGCTCACCGCATATACGCTGCTTATACCCATAAGTGCGAAAAGGCCCACGATTCCGGCCTCCTGGATACCCCACCCTGCGGGAGTGAGCGGTACAAATGAGAACAATGTAAGGAACGGGTTCAGGATGAGTGCATCCATGAACGATATCTGGACGATATTCAGTGCAAGGGCGATGAAGAACCACTCGAAGCCCTTCATTATCCATCCCATGATAGTTATCAGGATAATATACCTGTAGTGTTTCTGGACCTTTTTGCTTTCACCCCCAAGGTCGATTAATTTCTGTAGGATTTTTATGTTTTTTGAGAACCTGATGATTCCTGCGGAGGGGTACATGATTGTAATATAGAGAATGAGAATTCCCGCCATCAGGGCTGCAGCGATTAGTAAAGTTTGGAACACTCCCCCGTCGAAAATATTTGAGTAAATATATACTATTCCTATACTTGCAACAATGATCTTGAAGAAGAGATCGTAGATATAAGCGCTTGTTATCGTTGCAAGACCGCTTTTCGTAGATATTCCATGCTTTTTCAGTGCATATGCCACGAAAAGGTATCCGCTTCTTGCCGGAGTAAAGTCCGACGCCAGCATGCCCGCCATATGAGAGAAAAAGACAAACTTCAGGCGGATCTTTTTGTCTATATCTGTGAGTATCTTCTTAATCCGAAACGACATCAGGATATTGTTCACCAGGTATGCCGCTATTGCGGGAATGATGAAGACCGGATTTATCTGGCTGAATATTTCCAGAACGTTCTGTATGCCTGAAAAATACAATATCAGCAATATAATGGATAATGCCAGAATATATTGTGATATTCTGACAGCCTTTCCGAAACCTTTCTTTTCAGGCATTCAATATTATATGATTTTTATTTTGTTAATATATTTCAGTCCCGTGTGATCGAGATGCCCTGCCGGGACCCGCATTTTTCAGGCAGGATCTCTTCGTCATCCTCCCTCCAGAACGGATCGGCGATCGCAAGCAGTTCGAGGTCGCAGGGTCCGCAGGACTCGATCCACTGCACAGAGCCGGGCGGAATGTACACGGCCTGCCCCGGGCCGACAGCTTCCGCATCTTCGTCGATGTGCATAATCCCGCTGCCTGCGATAATGTAATAGATTTCAGCCGATTCCTTCAGTCTGTGGGGAACCGTTCTGTCACCTGCCCTGACGAACGCATGCGCAATGCTTGCATTAATGGAGAGACCTTCTCCCGGGTTCTTTTCAGCCTCCCTCTCCGGGTGGAGAAGCTCGCAGAGGGTGCAGCCGTCTCCTGAAGTGAAGTATTCCGCTTTTTTTATGTCCCTGATTATCAATGCCGGACCTCCGGATGATTTAATTTTTGTACCCCAAGATACATAACAATAGGACAGGAGAATAAGTAAATGGCTGAAAAAAAAGTAAAACTCGAGACGAATCTCGGTGATATCGTAATTAAACTCTATGAAGATATGCCGGTTACGGCAGGGAATTTTGAAAAACTCGTGTCTGAAGGATTTTATGACGGGATCATCTTTCACAGGGTGATAAGGAGTTTCATGGTGCAGGCGGGCTGTCCCAATGGAACCGGCACCGGCGGTCCGGGCTATAATATCAAAGACGAATTTGTAAAGGGCCATTCTAATTTACGGGGCACGATATCGATGGCGAACACAGGGATGCCCGACACAGGCGGAAGCCAGTTCTTCATCAATCTCGTGGATAATACCTATCTCGACTGGGACAATTCCCAGACTCCCTCGAAGCACCCCGTTTTCGGTGAGGTCGTCGAAGGGATGGACGTCGTCGACAAGATCGCGATGCAGCCTGTCGACAGGATGGACAGGCCGAGGAACGAGACAAAAATAATCAGGGCGACGGTCCTTTAATTCCCGAATTATCCTTTTTTAAAGCAATAATAATCCCCTGGCATAATAAGCCGGCGAGCAGGGAAACAATGAGAAGCGGGATGAACTCCCCGAGCACCGTTGCCGGACCGTGAAGTTTTTCCCCTGCAAACCCTGCGGCAATTATGAACATTCCTGCAACCAGGCTTCCGCTGAATACGGAGAACATCGCGGCGAAGTTCTCTTCCTTTTTCGTCATTTCCATAAATACCGCAAGGGCTGCAAGAGTTCCCACCGGGCAGGCGATGACCCCGGCCGCGGCGACTGCGGCGGAAGATGCAAACGGCATGGACAGAATTCCTGCGGCAAGCCCGGCGAGGCCTGTTTTTATATAATCCGCCCCTAAAAGGCCATCTTTCGATCTTTTCGACTGCATTACCACCACAGCAATACAGGCGAAAGCCGGAAGGACGGGAGCAGCCGGCAACGAGATAAAAAAGAAAAATGCTGCCTGGATAAGAAGTCCTGCACAGAGAATTCCGGCGGCGGCAGTTACTGCACTGTTATCTGGCATGGGTTTTTTGAAGTCAGGCGGACCTGAAGTGATTGCCCTTCGATTTAATGAGATCCATCTTCTTCATCTCGCCGAGCATATCCTTCAGGAACTTTTCATCGAGGTCGAACCTGAACTCGTCGTTTGTGTTATCGATCGTAAACTTAAGGTTCTTCATCTCCCTGAAAAGTTCGTCGAAGGGCGTCCTTTCCTTTTCCTTCAGGTATTCTATGATCCTCTCGGCAAGTAGCGATTTGATGTATCCGTTCTCCTTCAGCTTCAGGATAGACTCCTCGTCGACGTCGTATTTATCCATTATCTGATCGATCATCTCAGGCTCTGCCGATATGGAGAATTCTGGCGGAAGGGTGACATGCGTCTCGACACCGGACATTACGTTTATTATCGTGTTTATACTGTATCTGCTTCTCTTCTCCTGGGAGGATGCTTCAAGCATCATATCGGACGGGACCGCGGTTATTATCTCTCCCGGTTCTGCCGTATTTTTCAGTATCCATTTTCCGCTCCCGCTCTCCAGCAGACCGTTTTCGTTCAGCAGGTGGAACAGCGTTTTGTTGCCCCTTTCTTCGTCGTTTTCGGGATTGGCTTCGTCATCTCCGGCTTCGGTCCAGCTGCCGCATCCGTTGAATCCAGGAATATCGGATATGCAGTCTCCGGGGTGGGCAGAACCGAAAAATCCGGAGAGCCTGTTCTTTCTTAGTTCAAGCTCATCGATAATCTCGGAATACATATCGGTCATCAGGGCCTGAACATCCGTCTTATCGCTGCCATTATCATGTTTTTTCTTTTCTTCATTGAACAGCGAGATGAAATCATCAATTTTTCCGGTGCATATCGTCTCCTTGACCAGGGTGCTGACGCGTTTTGTCTTAGCCCTGAATCCGGATTTTTTTAGTTTTAAAGTGAATTCATCCGCATGTTCGGGATTATAGAATATTATTGTCTCTTCGAAGGTCATTCTATCTTATAAATAGAAAAGATTACATGTTAAATAAATTCATGCCCGGCGGTTTTACCCGTCCAGGCTTATGGAGTAGCCCCCGTTTTCATCTCTTTCGAGTATGAGGGACGATTCGGCCAGAGTATCGCCTGTGCCCTGGTCTATTGCGTCTACTGTAATACGGACCTCGCCGGGAAGATCAGATACCGAAGGAATGCTGTCTTCCGTTATATATGTCCACCATACAGTATCGGTGCCTGTGCACGGGGAGCCGCACGGGACTATCTCGGGTGTCCAGAGAAGAAAATCCCCGTAATCCGCGGTCCATTTATATGTCACATTCCCACTTCCGGAATAATCCGCCGAAAGTCCGATGCCGATCACCGACGACATTGCCGGCGACCAGTAGCTGTTTTCGGGAACGATTATAACCCTGCTGCTTTCTGCCGACAGACAGCCTGCAGCGACCAGAACTGCGGCAAGAAGTGCGACGGCAAGGAAGACGGCGAGCCTTTTACCTGTTGATATCAGCATATCAACCTGTACCGCATCTTTGTTAATCATTCTTTCGGAGTTCCGCCGTGGCAACTTCGCGGAACGGTTTCTGTCAACTTTTTTTTGTTTAAGGTTCAACCAGAATACATACATGACAGGGATGAGGGATGAGATAATCTCGAAGTTTCTTGCGGCCGACCTTCAGGTTCACCCCGAAGTGGTACTCTACCTCCTTGAATCGGACGATCCGGACCTCATCGACGGTATTATCGCAAACGTTCCTCCAGAGGCGTTCGTCGCCCTCCCTGCACATATTCCCGGTTTCAAAGTGGAAGGCTTCGAGCCGCCGAGGCCCAGGATTAAGAGTGAAGAGCCGCTGCCTGAGACTGCGAAGCCTGCAGTGTCCAAAAAGTCAGAGACCGACGGGGAACGGTTTATGCCGGAAGGGGACGTGGACGTGGTCTACGGCCTTCCCGCCCCGGGAAACGGCGGTGTGGACTTCAACGATTTTGTCTTTTATTTCAGGGACAGGTACGAAAAGCTTGCCAGGTATCTCAGGAAAAGGGGGGAAGCGATCCCGATATCGGCTCTTACCCAGACCGACCGCTACAGGCAGGACGATGTCTCGGTAATAGGGATGGTCTCAGATCTCAGGAACACTGCGAACGGGCACAGGATGGCGGTTCTTGAGGATCCTACCGATTCGATAAACGTGCTCTTCAACAATAAAAGGGATGTCTTTGAAGAGGCCGAGAAGCTGATCCCCGACGAGGTCGTCATGGTCAGGGGGAAGCTTTCGTCGGACGGAAACCTCTTCTTTGCCGATACGATGATGAGACCCGACATCCCCCTGAACAATGCCCCGTTCAAGAGCAGGACGCCCGGAAAGGCGGTCTTTATCTCCGATGTCCATGTTGGCAGCGATACGTTCCTCTATGACGAGTGGGACAGGTTTTCGGAATGGCTGCACGATTTCGACGCACAGTATCTCCTCATCGCAGGGGACCTTGTGGACGGGATCGGCATATACCCGGACCAGGACAAGGAGCTTATAATCGCCGATATAGACCGCCAGTACAAAGAGTTCGGCCGAATGGTCTCAGCCCTTCCAAGGGATATGCAGATCATCATCTCCCCGGGGAACCACGATGCAATCAGGGGTTCGGAGCCGCAGCCGGCCCTTCCGGAAAGATTTTCGAAGTACTTCCCCGAAAATGTCGTTCTTGTGGAGAACCCCGCCTTTGTCAGGCTGCAGGGCGTAGGCATCCTGATGTACCATGGGAGGAGCTACGACGACCTGATCTCCATGATCCCGGGTGCGTCGTATACGAAACCCGAGGATATGATGGTCGAGATGTTAAAGAGGAGGCATCTGGCCTGCACCTACGGTATGAGGACCCCTATTCTTGCTGCAAAGGAGGACAACCTAATTATCGATCCTGTTCCCGAGATCCTACACACCGGCCACGTCCACATCTGCGGGGTCGTGAACTACCGCGGCGTTCTCTGCATGAATACCGGAACGTGGCAGTCGCAAACCCTGTTCCAGAAGCAGATGAATATCCAGCCGACACCTGCACGTGCGATGGTCGTCGATCTCCAGACTCTAGAGCCTAAGATCTTCGATTTTATGGATAAGGCGGAATAGGACTAAAACCGGTATACAGTGTTTCTTGGCAGGATTGTGGTGAAAGAACCTGCAATTATTAAAAATTATATTGGTCTACCTTCTAGTATTATTATACGTCGATAGATCTCTGTTGACAAAAGATTTTTTTGTGGGAAAAAGATTTTGTCTATCCTCGTCCCTTCTTCCCGAGTTTATAGAGATCGACTGCGGCTATTCCGGTTGTAGTAAAGACGGATGCAGCGGCAGTCCACAATAATGCCAGAAAGAGAAAGCAGATCGCCGCCATCGGTATGGCATATTCCGCGAAGAAATGGTAGTCGTAATCGACGAACAGTGGGGTCATGCATATGAGCGGGGAAAGGAGAGTAATTCCAACGACTACCGTCGCGAATATCAAAAAACAGACGATAATTTCGATCCATGTCCTCCTGAAAAAGCCTGCCAGTCCTGCAATCGCACCGGAAAGGCTCCTTTTTTCAAGAACAAGAAGCGGAATTACGTACAGTGTAAGTACGAATAGCGGAACGGCGACCAGAATCTTTTCAATAACAGCAGTTACCGTTGCAAGCGGGAGGATCGGGACATAATAGACAAACGGGATTTGGAACATCGTTGTTCCTAAAGCAGGGTACAGATGTGCGTGCCAGGGCTGTTGGAGGACAAAGGCATAGATCGCCGTTGCAACAACCGCCAGGATTACAGACCATCCTGCAATAGTCTTCAGGTAATTTTTTGCACTGTACAGGGATTTCCTTACTGCTCCGGGATTTTCAGGATTCTTTGAGATGTCGATGACTATCGCGGCGAATATATAATTCAGGCAGAAGAAAAAGATAAGCTCAACAACAAACGTAAGGACAAATCCATAGTGGTAGCCAAGCGACCAGTACCCGTAGCTGCCCGAACATGTCATGATGGCATACGCCTTGAAAGCCATCTCTGTAAGGTACATAAGGAAAAGGGCAAAACCTGCAAGAAGCGGGTACCATAACAATTTCCTGTCGTTTATGAGAGTTTTTATACTCCGGGTTGCAATCCCTGCCCCGCGGCCGATTCTTCTTCCGACGCCGTCTCCTCCTCCGCCGGGCTGTACCGAACGTACCGGTGCGTAACCGGACGAAGGTTCGGTCAGGGTAGTCTGGAGAGTTTCCGTAAGGGGGCACCATGCAGTTTTTTTCCGGTTGGATCCTGAATATTCAGTCATAACAGATTCTCCCTGATTTCTACCAGTTCTTCGAAACTTTTTCCGTAGATCACGAGCTGTTTATTTTTCTTCGTGGTGATGACAAACGATTTGGGATACCTTTTCCGTATACGGGCGTAATTGTAGATTACCAGGAAGAAGATGGAGATGACAATAAAAAATCCCAGGTATGCGATAAATAACGGGGTAAGTATTTCTCCTGAGATCCATTCGACATATCTGCCGTAGATACTGACAACAGAAAAGACAGGAATTATGATAAGCCCTAATATTGCCAGAACAAATTGCGGTACCGGCCTGTGGTTGTCGATGATCTCGGCATTGTTAATATCGCTCTTTTGGATATGAACTGTCCTGAAACCTGGTCTTTTTACTGTAATCACGTCAGGTCCGGATTCAATAGTCGTGCGCTTTATATCGCTGTATATTATTAGATAACCCGTAACAAGCATGATACAGAGGAGCAGAAGGATATCTGTTCCGGGGTAATATTTATTGACGAATTTGAGGAACGCGACGATCGCGGCGATTTCCGTGCCGAATACAAGGAATTGCAACAGGGAGGTCCATGTCGGAACGTAATCGACTATCCTGTCGCTGGAAATCCTGTCCGGACTTCCGGGAGTTTCTCCTTTTCTTATCCCGTATCCCGATATTCCCATCGAGGATTTCATTGCCGTCTTCGCCGGGCACCAGCCCATCCATTTGTGGATTGTCTCGGATATCCGGATTGTCATATCATCGCCCTCACTTTCCCGAAGAGTTCGTCAGCCATCTTCGTCGGATCGTCGGTCTTTTCGATCTTTACACCGAGCTCCCCGGCGTAGTCCCAGAGGAGTTCTATGCATTCCGTATATCTCTCGCAGCTTCCGCAGTCGCCTTCGTGCTCGAACCATACCTGAATCCCGTGCTTTTCGGAGACAAATATGATTGCGGCGGTCCTGAACGGGATCGAACGGCCGATAAGAACCCCCCGTTCAGCATTGACTTTTTCAACCGCTATGCTGTTCGCTCTCGCCATATCCCGGAGAACTGCCTCTATCTTTTCGTCCATCTGGATCAATGCTCGCGAGACCGCCTGCCGGGATATCCCGAGCTGCTTTGCAATCGCGATATTGGCCATACCGCTCCGGCGCATCGCCCAGAACGCGAACTGCTTCTCATCCGTTGGCAGGAACATATGTCAACATGGGTGTGTTGACAATATATACTTTTTGTTGAACTCCTGAAGGATCGGTTAAGAAGGTGAGAGTTTTTGTTTATCTTCATCCTATGAGCTGGTGTGATCGAATCCTTTGTACCCCGTTATACCAACATTATGACAGGAGGAATAATATTTTCAAAATCCCTGATCCTTTCAGGTCAACGTATTAATGTTGACGTATTATAGATTTGTGTGTGTTGTATGAATTTTCCCGGGCCGGATAATCTACTCTGCCGTTCACCCGCGATTCGTCATGAAAAATACGGGTACGAAATATAATAAAATTACAAAAATTATCATCATTATACCCATTGCAAAAAGGAGGCGGGCGTAATGCATATTAAGTCTCTCCCTTTTGCTCCTTTCTCCTGTACCGGTTGCTCTTTTGGAGATCATTATGACTGAAATAACGATCAGTAAAAATAAAGCCGGGATCAACATCGCTATCCCGAAAAGAAGAACTATAAAAAACGCCGCAATCGCCGGGATCAGGAGATCATATATCGGATTTTTTCCCATTATCCCTTCCAAATCCGTTTTTGAAACCTCTCCTTCATTATTATTCTCTTTATGGTATTCCTCCCGGTCGTAGAACCGGCCGGCGATCAGGTGACCGGCCAGGACAGCCAGAGAAATTACTACAAATATTGCCATAAATCCGTTGAATGATTTCACGCCGTTGCTCAGCTGGATTGTAGTTATTGAAGAGGAGATAAACGTAAAAACGAAGAAGAAGACCGATAAAATGGAGGTTATAGCAGTCTTCCCCGGGTACATGTAAAGCAGGTACGCAAGAATGGCCGGAACCAGAAAATAAATGAACAATACGATACCTGCATTAAGACCGGCCAGCCTGATCCCGAAAAACCATGTCTCCCAGTTGATGATAAAGACGAAAAGATTCATCAGCGAGAAAAAAACCAGGACTACAAACAGGATAATGTATAATACCCGATCAAGACCGCGTGCAACCCCCGTCAGCTCCATGATTAATATTGTTAATGCTGCACCCTTTAAATTTTCCGACCGTAAAGTCGAAATGAAAATAATTTTACGGTTCAGTTGAGGTCCGGGATTAAATTTTGTTTTCCCGGAAAATGGTGTATGATATTTTATCTGGTGACAGCTCGATCTAACTTACTCCGAAACTTTCTCAAGTATTCTTTCGATGTTGTCGATCTTCTTCTCCATTCTCTCAACCGTATGCCTGAGCATCGCGATCTCTGTTTTGATGTTGGATATTTCGGCCTTTCTCTCCGATTCCGATCCAAACTGCTTCTCAATCCATTCCTTAAATTCACGGGTATCTCCCTCGGAGAATATTCCGGTAAGCTTTGGACTCATGCTATTTTCCTCTTAAAAATTATTTTACAGGTTCATCTTTATTCGGCCACCTTTTCAAGAATGTCCGAGATATTGTCGACTTTCTTTTCTATCTCTTCGATCCTGCTGCCCATTACTGCCAGTTTTGCATTGGATTCTTCGACATTGTTCCTGCTTGCCAGCATATCCATCTTTGCAAGCACTGCATCCATGTACTTCTCAATCCATCCCTTGACCCTGGTTATAATCATGTAAATAACGATAACAACCAGAATAATCGGAAATAAATACATTAGTATCGAGGTACAGGATAACATAAATAATCCCAAATTGCTAACTGAAAATCCTAGCATAGATGCAACAAATGCTATGATCGGGATCACCAATACAACAAATACTGTAAGTAGAATTACAATCTTTGTCACCCAGTGGAACTCCCTTACGGTTTTAAAATTCATCTTCTTTCATCTCCAGTTTTGAAATAAGATCAAGGCTCAAAGCAAATTCGAAGGGCACGGCCTTGTAATATCTTTTGAGGTAAGGCGGCTCTTCACCGACGTGGTTGGTTCCGGTGACGAGCCCTGCCTTTTCGAACTGTTTTAGGTAAATATTCACAAGCGGCCGGGAGATCCCGACCTCTTCAGAGATCTCCCGTGCAAACTTCTCTTCGTGTGCAATCGCCCTGAGTATGTTGAGCCTCTGTTCGTTTCCAAGAAAGCTGAGTAGTTTCGCAAGTTCAGTCACTGTCGCCGGGTTCAACATGCTAATGTGTTTATTATTTTTTACACATGATAAATCTTTTTTAGACCTACCGTTGATCATTCTTTAGGAACCTTCGAAAAACTGTCTGACCTGCAGGTGCAGTGGAGGCAAAAAGGAGGTTTTAGTCTCTTTATCCGGGATTTTTCAATATTGAATCCTGTGATTATGCCGGGAAAGGATTCATTTTACCATAAAAACACCAGCAGGAGTGCCGCGATAAGGGGGAGTATAACACCGAGGCAGAACAAAACCAGCCAGATCAGGATATTCGCCTCACAGAACCGAATACCGTCCTCCCAGGCGGATTCAGGATCGAAGAAACCGTCCCTGAACGCCTCGCGAACAAGAAATACCACGACGACAAGGAAGACAAAACCGATTCCGATCAATGATAACTGCAGGGGGGAAACGATCCTGAAGAAAATTCCGTATTCTGATATTCTTTCGTTCAGGCCGAAGCCGAGGAAAACCGTACCGACAGCTCCACACACCAGGGATGCCAGCAGGTTCACCATTTTTTTGGCTGGAACGCCGAAGATCTTCTTTGTCATGATTTTTCCTGATTTTCTTTTATGAATGATTCAGGATTATACCCCTTATATTTTATAACCAATCCGGTAACCGGGTTTAGCGGTATATTCAAACAATAATTTATTTGGCTGATTCAATCAAAAAAAGAGAATTCAATCCTTCCTCTCATTCTCCACGGCCTTTACGTCGTCCATCATATATGATCCCTCCTCGACGACCGTTCCCTTCATGGCATAGAAGGGGATAATCATCACCGCGGTGACGATGATCGCCGCAAGGGCAAGGATGACGATCGCTCCTACAAGCAGCAGGAAGCCGATTACAAGATATTCGAGGAAAAAGAGGGCGAGGATTATCAGGGCTATGACTATAATCGCCAGCAGTGTAGCCCATCCCGCTCTTGATGCCGCAGTATTGCTTTCCATACCTGTCCTCCTCATATATTGAATTCCGGCCCGGCTTTCTCAGTCGGAACCGGAGCTTGAGGGCCGCGGAAGGAACGGAATAAGGGACTCTGCAAGCTGTTCAAGCGTCATCGACTGTATGACAATCTTTCCCGGCCCGGTGAGGGTGGTCAGGAAGAATCCCTCGCCGCCGAACATGGAGGTCTTTATGCCGCCCGCCGCCTGAATGTCGTAATTTACCGACGATTCCCATCCTACTACGTGGGCAGTTGCGATCTTGTAGGTCTGTCCCGGCTTAAGATCGATCTCGACAAGGTCTCCGCATGCATGGAAGAAGACCATCCCGCTCCCCGAGATCTTCTCGAGAATGAGCCCTTCACCGCCGAAAAATGTCGATCCAAGCTTCTTCTGGAATGCGATCTCCCAGTTGACGCTCTTCTCCGCACACAGGAATGCATCCTTCTGGGCGATAAACTCCTTTCCCGCGATATCCATCTCATAGATCTTTCCGGGTGCGTTTCCGCCGAATGCAACAACTCCGGGCCCTCCGTGGCTCGTGAAGTTCGTAACCATGAATGATTCGCCGGCGAGTTTTCTTTTGATTCCCTTGAAAAGTCCGCCCTCAAGTTCTGCTTTCATCTCCATGTTTGCACTCATGTAGACCATCGCACCGGCCTCTGCCCAGACGGTCTCAGCATTTTCGATCTCCATTGTGACAAACTGGAGATTGTCACCTGTAATACTGTATTTCATAATATCTACCTGATTAGAATAAAAGCGCAATAAAAATAAATTCTTTTCTCAATCTATGCTGCAGCACTGCCTGTATCGGGTCTGTACAGCGTACCTGCATCCCTGACCCCGGCGGATTTTTCTTCGGAGATCTCTTTTATCGTGATAATTACACCGACCGTATCTTCATCCCTGTATCTCCTCGGGACGATCCTCACTCTTACCATGATATTTCCCCCGCTCCGGTCCTTCAGGAAGACGGTCTCCTCGTCCTCGCCGAAATAGGCCGCCTGCGAGAGTGCCCCGGGGTCAAAGCCTGTATTCCCTGAGAAATGAAGGATCTCCGACAACGGCTTTAACAGCATCTCGGCATTCGAGAGTCCCGTGAGGTTTTCAGTATAGGGATTGATATACAGTATTCTGCCTAAAGTATTTGTGATTACGATTCCCTCCTCGTATAAGCACATCTGCTTTACGCACGAGGGTATCTTTCTCGTTCCGCTCTCCTTTGCCTTCATATTCAGTTCAAACGCTCTTATGGCCAGAGAGACGGTGGACAGAAGTTCGCTCTTGTTGAACGGTTTTGCAAGGTAACCATAGGGTTCGGCAGAGTTGGCCCTCTCGATCGTCTCCTGGTCGACGGCCCCTGTCATAAAGATGACAGGTATCCTGAAAAGGTGCGAGATGTAAGTCGCCGTCTCAATCCCGTCAATCTCACCGGCGAGACCTATGTCGGAGATTACGACATCGGGAGTAATTGCTGCGGCAGACAAGAGTGCGTTCTCTCCGCTCTCCACGATGCCTGTTATCTCGTGGCCCTCTCTCTCCAGAATTATCGACACGATCTCGGCGATTTCGAAGTTGTCTTCAACAATTAAAATTTTCTTTTCTGTCATCTTCAGACCTCCTGGTTAAGTTCGGCAACCGAGAAGTAGCCGACCTCATTGAAGTAATCATCTGACGAAGGGGAGGTTGCAAATTCAATGAAGTCCTTCGCCAGAGCGGAAGCGTCACTTTTCGTCACGTAATTCAGCGGCCTTGTAAGGCCGGAGATGTAGAAGGATCCGCCCCCGTCGGAATGCTCTTCATTTCTGAGTTCGAGAAGTATGGCCTCCCTGATCTTTGTAATGTCGGAAGGAACAGCCTCTCCTGATCCTTTATCAACGATTTTAAGGATCTTTACTCCCGGGTCCGATTCGGCGTAGCCGAAATCGACGAAACCGATGGAGAACGGGTTGTCCTTTACAAGATTCAATACCTCGGAGTTTCCTTCGGCTGCGAGCTGTTTCACTTTCCCGTTTATGCCGTAGTCTTCGGCTTCAAGCGAGGAGTCGACGTTCTTTTTTCCCGGGAACAGCCAGTTTGCAAATGTCTCTTCGGTTCCCGATTTCTCGGATCTCTGGATCACGGAATTTATGCCGGCAATATCGGCCATGGACGATATGTCCTCTGATTCGCCATTGTAGAGAGCAGAGGCTTCTTCGAACGTAATCGTGTCAATGCCGTTCATTTGCGAGGTGATTATCACTATGGCGCTTGCGCCTATGCGGTACACCTCCAGATCAGGATATGAAAGCAGTTCGGAGTCTTCGACATCCCGTGAGGCGGCCCCGATATCGGTTAGCCCGGTTCCTGCCTCTTTTATACCCATACCCGACCCCCCACCGTTAACGACAATGTCAACACCCGGATTCTCTTTCATATATGCGGCAGCGAGTATCTCCGATACCGGCTGGATTGTCGTGGACCCTGATATCGTGAGATTTTTTTGTCCTTCCCCGGCTGCACCGGCAATGCCGGCATCATCCGAAAGGCATCCGGGAGATGCTGCTGCAAGAAAAAAAATTACAATGATAAAGGTGGAGATGGCGTTTTTTTTCTGTATATTTGCAAATCCGGATTTTTTTTCCGGAGCAGAGAGCAGCATACCCAAATCACCTGCCAGAGGAGTCTGTGGCTGATAAAATATACTTTGCCTTAGTAAAATATCTGATGCTACATTGAATAAGTATTAGTACGTATCAACATGTGATAACGATAGGATAATTCGATGAAGTATATCTTTATTTGATAACTTTTTAATATTGATGGCTCTTGTCGAAGGAGACTCCGGGTACGAGCTTTTTTCCCGGATCACCTCACCGTTCGGGAGAAAAGGAAGAGGCAAAGGAGAAAAACGGAAATCGATTCGCACAACGACTGCCGCGATAATTGCCGTTACCCTTCTCGGGCTGATATTTCTCCTCTATATTCTCTCCTCTGTAAGTCTCGATTCAGGTTTTTCAAGCCTTGAAGAGAGGCTGACCGGCGACAATGTGATGAGGGCGGCAAATGCGGTGAATGCCGAGGTCGACCGGCTCGATTCAATTGCAAATGCATGGGCCACATCAGAAGAGCTTCCCGAATTCATCGACAGCGGTGACACTTCGGTCGCACGTACGATATTCACCGACGGGAGGCTTGTCGATGTCGGGGTAAATATTCTGCTTATCACCGACTCGGAGGGAAACATCCTGTGGCACAAATACATGAACCTCGACTACGGCCACCAGATGCCGACTCCCAAGAGTCTGCTCTCGCAGATCGCCGGGCATGAGGATGTGCTTAGCAACGGGACGACAAAAGGAACCTTAATGCTTAATTCAGGGCCGATGCTCATAGCATCCCGCCCTATAACGGATCCGGAATCGGGCGATCCGTTTGGAAACCTGCTTGTAGGAAGGTATCTTGACAGGAGTGAGGTTTCGTCATTATCAGCGACAACCCAGCTCGATATCTCGGTAATTGAAAACAAATCGGGTTTCGAGGAATATTTTGAAATTTTCGCGGATAAAGGGGCTGGTAATGCCGCAAACGGCAGCTCCATAATCATCAGCCCCGTCGATGACAAATACGTTGCCGGATTTTCGGAGATCTATGATATTTACGGCGAACCGGTAGCGGTTCTTCAGGTCACTGAACCGAGAGACGTGACGATTTACGGAAAAGGCGTCCTCAGCCTGCTGATAATGATGCTCGTACTCGCATCCGTAATCTTCGGTGCGGTCATCCTCGTCCTGATCCAGAGATCGGTCGTATCGAGGCTTGAGAACCTGAACAGGGAGATCAAAACTGTTGCCATGACAGAGAGTCCTGAAGGCAGGATCAACATCGAAGGCGACGACGAGATATCGTCCGTTGGTTCGGCGATCAACATGATGCTGGAGTCGATAGAAAAAGGGAAAGAGCAGTACAGCAGGCTTTTCGACAACGCAAATGACCTGATCTTTACGATCGATGCAGACGGGGCGTTCGTCTCGGCCAACGGGGCGATGGAGAAAAAAACTGAACTTGAAGACGGGGGGCTTGCCGGCAGAAAGATAGAGGAATTTGTCAGGAACGGCGGAATGGAAAAGATCCGGCCTCTTCTCGCCGGGAACGGCATGGAGAACAGCGGCAAGACGGAGATAACACTGCTCTCGGCCAGCGGAGAAGAATACCTGGTAGAGTTCAGCGCCCAGCCCTTAACCGGTTCCGATGAGATGACCGGGTTTTTCGTTATAGCGAGGGATGTCACTGCGAAGAGGAAGGCCGAGGAGGAGCTGAAAAACCACAGGAACCGCCTCCGGGAGCTTGTAACGGAGAGAACGGCCCAGCTCGAGCATGCCAACAGCGAACTTGTAAAGGAGGTCGAAGAGAGGATAAGGTTCGAAGAGAGCCTTGCGGAAGAGAAGGAAAGGCTTTCGGTCACCTTGTCATCCATTGCCGAGGGCGTTATCGCTACGGATCACCTCGGGTATGTGACGCTTATCAACAGGGAGGCATCTGCAAAGACCGGGATAAGTGCCGGGAATTCCGAAGGAAAAAGGATTGACAGCATCTTCATGCTCGAAAAAGCAGGCAGGCCGGAGGACATCGGTTCGATAGTTCTCGATGTTATATCTGACAGGAAGGTCTTCGAGATTAACACCGAGGTCGATCTCTTCGACTCGGAAGGGAATGCGTATCCTGTTGTCCTGTCTGTCTCACCGCTTACAGACAGGTCCGGGACATCGATCGGTGCCGTAATCGTATTTCGCGAGATATCGGAACGGCTGAGATGGGAGGAGGAAGTCTTGAGAAGGCAGAAGCTCGAATCGCTCGGAGTCCTTGCGGGAGGGATAGCCCACGACTTCAATAACATACTTACGGCGATCTCCGGGAATATCGGTCTTGCGAGAAATATGGCCGAAGGAGATGTCGACGTCTCCTCCCGCCTGGAGGAGGCTGAAAAGGCGATATCGAGGGCCAAGGATATCACCCGGCAGCTTATTACGTTTTCAAAAGGCGGAGAGCCTGTCAGGCAGGTCCAGGATATAAAGTCGATGATCAGGGAGTCGGCGGAATTTGTCTCTCACGGGAGCAATGTAAAATTGTACTTTGATATCGCAGACGATCTCTCCAATGTCGAGGTCGACAAGGGGCAGATCAGCCAGGTGATAGAGAACCTTGTGATAAACTCCATACAGGCGATGGCAGACGGAGGAAATATCTACGTGCAGGCCAGGAATGCAGGCGTAATCTCCGGAAAGGACGGCCTTGAAGACGGAAAATATATCGTCATATCCGTAAGGGACGACGGCAGCGGAATTCCGGAGGAATACAGGGAAAAGATCTTTGATCCCTATTTTACCACAAAAAAGAGCGGAAACGGGCTTGGGCTTGCATCCTGCATGTCGATAATAAGGAAGCACGGCGGTGCGGTAAAGCTGATTTCGGAGGTCGGTGTCGGAACCGAATTCAGGATCTACCTCCCCGCGACCGAAAGAAGTGTTGAGGCCGAAGACGGGCTCTCCGGCGGAATGCTCTCCGGTTCATCGAGAGTTCTCGTGATGGACGATGACAGGAGCATCTATGATACGATACCCCAGCTTCTGCGGGGCTACGGTTTTGACGTCGAGGCGGCATTGGACGGTGCGGAGGCGATAAGAATCTACCAGCAGTCGAAGATTCTTAAAAAATCCATAGATGTCTTTGTTATGGATCTTACGGTTCCGGGAGGCCTCGGGGGAGTTGAAACGATCGCCCTGCTGAGGGAGTTCGATCCCGATATACTCGCAATAGTGTCGAGCGGGTACTCGAACGATCCGGTCATGGCGGATTTCAGGGAATACGGCTTCGATGCGGTTCTCCCGAAGCCCTATAATATTGAGGATCTCGTGAGGCTTATCAACAGGCTGGTCTCTGAAAAGGAAAAAAAGGATAAGACCGGTTAATATTCTTTGTCGGTTCAGATCTCGCAGCTTTGTCTGCTGAAGAGTAGCGAGAACGAATCCGCCGGAAATGAAGACCAGTCCGCGATTTCGCAGGCCGGAGATTTACTGACGGCATTGATTCTCCTGATCTCTCTTTTTATCTTTGCTCTCTCGGCTTCCAGCCTGATCTTTTCCATGTCCTCCCACCTGTTGACAGGCGATCTTGCGATGTTAAATGCTGCATTTACATCTGCATGACAGATGTACCCGCACTCGGGGCACTGGAAGACTTTTCTGTGCCTGCGGCCGTGTGCACCGCATCTGCTGCAGATCTGAGAGGTGAACGACGGGTCGACATACAGGACGGGTATACCCCTGCGGACTGCACGGTTTTCGACCATCTGGCACAGGTGATAGAAGTACCAGTTGTTAATGGAGAAATCCGTGATGATCCCTCTTCTGTTCTTCCTCCTGAAACGGCCGCCGGAGAGCCTTTCGAACTTGATGCCGCAGTCGAGATCAGATGCGATCCTAACGATCTCCCTGCTAAGGTATTTGTTGAGATCCCTGAGCTGTCCGGTCTCTCTTTTATCCAGCCGCTTCAGGTTTCTGGTCTTTTTCCTGTTCTTCAGTTTCTTTCGTTCCCTGTTGAATTCATCGTGGATAAGGCGGGCCTCTCTCCCGAGTTTTGCAGTAAAGCCGGTATTCGGGTCTGCGACAACTGCAATGTACCCGGTTGTGTTCAGGTCGATTCCAATCCACCGGTCGGACAATTCTGCCTGTACCTGTGTCATGATGTAATTCCTCCTTCGAAATTCATGTGGCTTGAAATTTTTCGCGGGACGATGCTGTCTGAAAAAGAGTATTCGGGTTTAGTCTGGGTTTTTGGACCCATGTATGATACTTTAACCCGATCAAATATATATCTTGTCGTCAAAAATCAGTATTAGAGGCATAAATTATATTGTCACAGGTGTTTCAATGAGTTTCGAACTTAATAGAATCTTTTATGATTTTATAACACTCCATTTTAGAATACAGCATGTTTTCGGATATCCAGTTTATTTCCTTCCTTAATTATACGATAAGGGCGGTTCTTTTAATCACTGCCGGTATTATTCTCGTAAACCTGATATCCGAAACGGGTGTAATGTCGAAATTTAAGATTATCTCGGTCCCGCTCTGCCGGATCTCCGGTCTGTCGGAGGAGGCTGTTTTATCTATCCTCTCAATGGTGATAAACCCGACTGCGGGAAAGTCGATGCTCGCAGAATACCACAGGGCCGGAAAGGTCGGGAAGGAGGAGATCGTTCCGTCGCTCATCATCGGGACTTTCCCGGCAGTATTCGGGGAATCGATATTCAGGGCCCAGTTCCCGACGGCGGTTGTAATCCTCGGCCCTGTCCTGGGAGGGATCTACACCTTCTTCAACCTGTTCTCCACCTTTATTCAGGTAATCGGGGCGCTGATATACACCAATCTTGTGCTAAGGAGGAAAAGATCGGTTCCGGAGAAGGAGTACGAGAAGGTCGAGGCGGCTGAAAAGCTGAAGAGACCTGATATGAAATCGCTGAAGAAGGCGGTTGAAAAATCCAAAAAGCCGCTGAAGAAGATCATACCGATCACGATAATTACGATGATCGTCTTCTGGCTGCTGGGCGTGGCGGGCGTCCTCAACTGGCTTTCGGTTATATTCGATCCCATTTTGAACCTTATCGGCCTTCCCGGTGAGGCATCGGCCGCACTCCTCGCCCAGTTCATGCACTTTTCTGCGGGGTATACAGTCGTCGGATCGATGGTGGACACCGGAATGCTCGACTTCGGCCAGGCACTCGTGACCCTCATTCTCGGGAGCATGATCCTTATAACGATGATATACCTGAAGTACTCGGTTCCGCTGTATATCGGAATGTTCGGGAAGGACGGAATCAGGGTCGCAGTCATCGCCTACTCGGCAAGCATGGCGGCGAAGGTGATCTGCATCGCAATCGTGATGGCGATCTTTTTTTGAAAAATTATTGATATAATGCAGGTTATTCAACCTTTATAAGCCAGAAAGCATTTTTTTGCCTGTATTCCCCTTCGGATTTGAGTTCACCTAAAAGAACGACTTCTTCACCGTTTGAAAGTCCTGAGACATCGACTGCCGGACGTGAGGTCTTATTGTCCTCGACCATCATGTCGTACCAGACGTCGATCTTCTCCCCTCCCGATGTAAGGTGGAAGCACAGGCAGTTGAGTATACCGAGATCGCTTACCACCCCGTTAACATAAACAGGTGTGTCGTATTCCGGATTTGCGAGGAGTTCACCTACGGAAACGCTTTCATTGTCCGTATACTGGTCTTCATCGGTGCACCCGGAGACAAGGAGCAGGGCAGTAAGAAGCAGGATGCAGGTTCCCCATTTTGCCAGGCATGAGGGGATATCGTCCTGAAAGATCATACTGGTGTTTTTGGAGTTTCATATTTATTATATTTCTACTGGCAGATTGTACCGGGGAAACCGGTCTTTTTGCGGGTTTAATTCGAAAATACGCCATGATCCCGGGTTTAAATTGGTACAAAAAAGGGGAATCTGAAAAAAATTTAGAGAAGCCCGAAGGATTTGAGTGTTACTTCGGGGTTGATAGCGCCTACGCGGTAGACGACGCCTTCTGATAATTCGTTTATGACGACCTCTGCCGGCGAGAAGAGGTTCGTGTCTATCTGGTAGAAGTCAAAGTTCGCCTTCTTGAACGTGTCGTAGAACGGCTCTCCGTATGACGAGGACTTGTTGGACGGGATCTTGTCGAGATAGTCCTTGATCTCCGGTGCTCTCATCGTGAGGTAGATCTGGCCGTGGTAGATGGTTGCATCGTTCGTGCATCCCATTGCCCTTGTCGAATCCTTCTTCACAGGGGGAATCGGGGCGGTTCCCATCGCGGACTCGACCTTCTTCGTATCGAAGCCGAGCTCGTTGAGCTTGTAGATTGCTGTCTCTACACAGCGGCCCGAGACCTGAATAGAACCGACGATCGATGCCGTAGGTGCGACGACCGCACATACGTTCGCGACATCGACACCGCACTTCTCGGCTATGTTCTCCATGACCTCTCCGTTGGGGAGCTTGTCGGACTCGAGACAGATGACCGCATAGTCGCTCTCATCCTCGTATTCGATGACTTCGTATGTGTGCTTGGGCATCAGCGAGAGTGCACGTGCCGGGCCGCTTCCCATCGCGAAGAAGTTGCCGACCTTTACAGTCCATCCGGCCTTCTGTGCGCCGAGGCAGGAGATTGCCGGGAAGTCGGTGTTTACATCGATGAACGGCATGGGAATTTCGTTTATTTTGCCGTTCCTGAACGTAATCTCCGAGAGGCCGCCCATGCAGATCTCAGTAAAACGCTTTCCTGCCTGGTATCCTCCTATTGCACTTACACCACAGTCGACTAAACGTGCACCGTTGTCGAGCTGGTGGAACTCAACATTGTAATCCTCCGGAAACTCCGCGAGGTCCTCAAAAAGATCGAGAGCAATTTCATTGACACTTATCATGAATAATCCTCCTGAATCTAACATTGAACCAGCAAAAGTTATAATATTTTTTAAATGACTCTGGAGGCGAGTCAGTCGAGAATCTCGAGTACACGGGCCGGATCGTACCTGAGCGTGATTAATCTCGTCCGGCCTCTGCCTTCGCGATAGTTCAGGTTCAAAAGCCTCATCGCGTCAAGCTTTTTGACGATTTCGTAGTACCTCGTATAGCCCATCTTCCGGCTCTCTTTGATCAGTTCGAATATCGCCCCTGCAGAGAGCTCTTTTTTGTCCATACTGTTCTCTGCAATGATTTTCAGCACGTCTCTCTCCTCGTCTTTGAGTGTCTTTGCAGTATGGGAGAGGTGCAGGTATTTCGAGATCTCATATGCGCGGCAGATATCCTCCCTCTCAAGGCTTCTTCTTGCGTCGTTCTCCGCGTAAAGGGTCGCTCTCTTGAGCAGGTCGATTCCTACCCTGAGGTCGCCGAGATTAGCGGTCTGTTCGACGACGAGATCGAGCATGGCCTCGTTTACAACGTTCGGGTAGAGGCCCTGCTGTATCCTCTGGTTTAGGATCTCGTGGATCTCGTCCTCCCCGTAAGGCGGGAAGTAGATATCGGTCGGCCGGAATACGGACGAAACCCTGCTGTCGACCTCCCTCATCAGATCGACGCCCATGTCGGATATTATGGCGATTACCCCGATCCTGACTCCTTCATAGGATTCGTGAGCCCGGAGGAGGGTGTACAGGACCTTGTTGATCTCGTTTTCGTAAAGAAGATAGTTTGCATCGTCGAGGCAGACGAGGAGGACAGCGTCCTTGTCGAGTATCAGTTTGCAGACCGAGTCGAAGAGAGACTTGAAAGAAGTCCCGGAAGCAGGCGGCTGCTGCCCCGAAAGCTTCCTGTAGATCCTTGAAAATATTGCGAACTTGGTGTTTTCAATCTGGCAGTTGACGTGTACCGGGATTATCCTGTGAGTGGCTTCTTCGATATCCAGGAAAAGCTTCTTTATGCTCGTCGTCTTCCCCGTGCCCGGGGGCCCCCTGCATATGGTATTGAGCGGTCTTGCACCCTTCATGCCGGGCCTGACCTGAAATGCGAGCTCCCTCATCTGGGTGTCGCGGAAATTGAACTGCTCGGGGACAAAGTCGATCTCGAATACCTCGGGGTCACGAAACAGCGTCTCCTCCCACATGAGCAGATTCTTCTTCATATTAGACATTTTCACCTGAAACCTATTAATTCATGCCTTAGGCGGTGTGAAAGAAAGTATGCGTTCGCAGTCCGCCTCTATTTCTGCATCTCCTCGAGGCATTTCTTGCAGAGCGAGCGTCCCATGAAGATCTGCGAGAGCTGCTCCTCGGCCTTCGAGATCGGCCTTCCGCACGAAGAGCATGTAAACCCTGTATTTTCAACAGGTTTTTCCTCCGGCAAGGGCTTTTCCTGAGCCGGTTCCGAGACAGGAATTGCGGGTTCGGCCGGAGTTTGAAGGATCTCAGGTGCCGGATACGTCTCCTCTTCCACTATATTGGTAATTACCGGCTCCCCGGGATTCTCCAGCACCCTCCTCCTGTAGTTGTCGATCCTCTTCTTCGTCTCCGGGTCGTTTCTCCCGAACCTGGAGAGAACGCTGTCGAGGTATTCTATAAGCTCGTCGGCATCGCAGCCGTCTTTTGCCTCCCCTTCGACCTCGACCTTCAGGTTCTCGTAGTTCTCAAGATTTACCGTAATTCCGATTGATAGCTTCCTTTTTTCGCTCATGTATATTCCTGCACTGAATTATTCGTTTTCAGGTTATCGATGATCTGTATTATTGCGTCCCGGAACAAAAGAGTATTCAGGTTCTGCCGGGCGGCTATTTCTGCGGCAGATGATGAAAGTTACCCCCACTGACCGCCCGGAATGATGAAGCAGGGATCTGATGCCGCTTTGTAAGTTCAGCGATTTACTCTTTTTTCTCCGCCTGCCCTAAAAGGAGCTTCATGAACATATCCCCTTCGATAAGACCGAAACCGCCGTTTTCAGCCGCTTCTTTTTCGGAATAGCAGGTCGTTCTGTCCCGTCCCCTGCCGACGATGATGAACGGAACCGGATTGGATGTATGCGTCTTGAGCCTGATTGGAGTAGGGTGATCCGGCAGAATTCCGATGGCCGCATCCGTACTCTCGAGGATCATCCCTACCGCTTCGTCAAGACGCTCGATCGCCTTAACCTTCTCTTCGATGCTGCCCATATGCCCGGCCTCGTCAGGCGCCTCGACATGCATGTAGATGAAGTCGAGCCTCTTCAGACCTTCGAGTGCATATTTCGCCTTCGCCATATAGTCTGTATCGAGAAATCCGGTCGCACCGGGTACGGTTATAATCTCCATTCCTGCAAGCGTCGCTATGCCGTTCAGGAGGTCCACAGCCGAGATCATTCCGCCCGAAACCCCGTACTTCTCCTTAAATGGCTCCATCGACGGTTTTTTGCCGCCACTCCACGGCCATATTCCCGTTGCCGGCTTTTCACCGCGGGCTATCCGCTCGCGGTTTACAGGGTGGTCTTTGAAGACTTCGGCGGCAATATTCATCGCTTCGAGCAAAATCTCCCTGTCGGGTCCTTTTGGTACATGCGGATCGATCTCCTGCCCGACGATGTCATGGGGTGGTGCCGATTCCGACCCTTTTCCGCCCTGAAGGATGAGAAGATTCCTGTAACTGACACCGGGGTACACTCTTATGCCCTCAGGGAGGGCTTTGTTTAAGGATTCGATAAGCCTGGGGCCGTCGTCTCCAGTTATGTGCCCTGCGGAGAAATCAGCCATTACCCCGTCTTCGATAGTCACCAGGTTGCAGCGGTAGGCAATCGCGTCCTCGCCGAAATCTATGCCCATGCTCACCGCTTCGAGCGGTCCCCGTCCTGTGTAGCATTCACGCGGGTCGTACCCGAGGACGGAGAGGTTTGCGACATCGCTTCCCGGAACCATTCCGTCGGGAACCGTTTTCAGCATCCCGCAGGCACCGTTTGAAGCCGCCCAGTCCATGTACGGTGTATTCGCGTATTCTATCGGTGTCTTTCCGCCGAGTTCCTCCAGCGGCTCGTCGGCCATTCCGTCGCCGAGAATTACAATTGCCTTCATATGTATTTTATTTCCTTCAGCAGTGCCTTTACGGCGAGTCGTACGGATTCGACCGAGCCTGTTTCAGGCTTCCATCCCAGGGTCTTCAGCTTGTCCACCCCGAGCTGCATCTTCGGGACGTCGCCTACCCAGCCCCGGTCGCCGCCTGTGTAGGTGAACCTCACGCCGGAAAGATCCATCTCTTCGACCACGATCTCCGCCAGTGCTGTTACGTCGATCCAGTCTTCCGATCCGATATTGAAGAAGTTGAACGCCTCATCCGAATTTTCGATGGCGAAGAGGACCGCTTCGATGCATGCACCCACAGATAGATATGATTTGATCTGCTTTCCGTCGCCGAGGATCTCGAGCTCTTCCGGGTTGTCGATCAGCTTGTGGACGAAGTCCCATATAACACCATGTCCACTTCTTTCGCCGATGATGTTTGCGAACCTGAACACCCATGACTTCATTCCGTATGTATGGGCGTAGCCGGCGATCATCGCCTCGCATGCAAGCTTTGATGCCCCGTATATCGAGATTGGTATCATCGGGCTGTAATTTTCCGGCGTGGGAATGACTCCGGCTTCGCCGTACACGGTCGAGGTCGAGGTGAAGACGAACTCCTTTGCCCCGTGCACCCGCATTGCATCGAGAACTCTCTCGGTTGCGAGAACGTTGTTGTCGAAGACCCGGGCAGGCGAGATCGCACTTGCCCTGACATCAGGGTCCGCGGCGAGATGGAAGACCCTTCCGGCGCCAGAGATCCTCTCCTGCCACCCGTCGTCGAGCAGGTCGGCCTGTAGAAATTCGGCCTTTCCGCTCTCTATAAGGGGCATAATATTTGTAGTCGCCCCGGCGCTCAGGTTATCGATTACAAGCACCCTGTCGCCTTTTTTCACGAGGGCGTCGACGATGTGGGACCCTATAAAACCGGCCCCTCCTGTGACTACTGAAAACATCCGATAATTAATTACGCAGGTTGAATGGTTTTAGTTTTGGGTTGAAGAACGAATGAGTAATTATATTGCCCTATCTGAAAAAAAATTATCAGATGCATTCCGGTCCGCTTCCTTACGTTTTTTTCACCGGGATCGTTTCATCTTCTTTCAGTTTTGTTCTGAGTTTATTGGAGGTTTTTAATGGATTTGACAGCTAACAAAAAAGAGACCGGGAAGAACGTCCTTATGGGTCTCCAGATGATCTTCGTCGCATTTGGATCCCTTGTTCTCGTCCCGCTTCTGACCGGTCTCGATCCAAGTGTCGCACTGTTTACGGCAGGTGTCGGCACCCTGATCTTTCAGGTAGTAACAAAATGGAAGGTCCCCATCTTTCTTGCGTCCTCGTTCGCATTTATTCCGGCGATTACATACGGGATTGCGGCGTGGGGCCTTCCGTCCACCCTCTGCGGTCTTGCCGCAGCCGGTCTTTTCTACGTTGTTTTAAGCATTGCAATCAGGTATTTCGGTGTAGGGATCATCCACAGGGTCTTCCCTCCTATTGTAGTCGGTCCCGTGATTGCGATCATCGGTCTCTCCCTTGCGCCTACCGCGGTCAGCATGGCTCTCGGGCAGTCCGGCGACGTCCAGGTTATACCGGTTGAAACAGCACTGATAATCGCCGGGATCTCCCTTGCGGCAACACTGGCTGTTTTTCTCTTTGCAAAAGGCATCCTGAAGCTTATACCGGTTCTTGTCGGTATCGTTGTCGGATATATCGTCTCTTTGGTGCTGGGCGTAGTGGATATGAGCTCGTTCTTCGAGTCCTCGATAATTGCGGTGCCTCATTTCGTGCTCCCCGAGTGGAACCTTGCAGCGATCCTCTTTATCGTTCCGGTGGCAATCGCACCCGCAATCGAGCATTTTGGTGACATACTCACGATCGGTTCGGTCACAGGGAAGGACTATCTCGCCGATCCCGGTATTCACAGGACGATGCTCGGCGACGGTATAGCAACGTTCTTCGCGTCATTCGTCGGCGGTCCGCCCAACACGACATATTCCGAGGTCACCGGAGCGGTGGCTCTTACAAAGGCGTTCAACCCGGTAATCATGACATTCGCAGCGATATTTGCGATAATATTTGCATTTGTCGGAAAGATCGGCGGATTCCTTCAGACCATTCCCAACCCCGTGATGGGGGGCGTCATGATACTGCTTTTCGGCCTTATCGCGAGCCTCGGTATCAACCAGCTCATCCTGAACAAGGTCAACCTTTCGTCAGCCAAGAACATAGTAATCGTCTCTCTCATCCTTGTGGCAGGTCTCGGCGGACTGTTCATCCCGATTGGCGACTTCCAGCTCGCGGGCATCGGTCTTGCTGCGGTCATCGGTGTCGTCCTGAACCTGATAATCCCCGGCGAGAAGGAAGAGGAGCATGTAGTAGGCGATAAGGGAGTTGATTTCTGATATGCCTTCCTGCACGGTCAACCATCCCCTTGTGGCCCATAAACTGAGCCTTTTGAGGGATATCAGCACAAATTCAAAGGATTTCAGGGACCTGATAAGGGAGCTGACGATGTATCTCACCTACGAGGCGACGAGAGACTGGGAGCTCGAGAAGACCAGTGTCCGGACGTGGGAGGGAAGAGATGTCGAGGCGTTCAGGGCGAAAGGCATCGATCCGACGATCGTCCCCATATTCCGTGCAGGCATCGGTATGCAGGAGGGTTTTCTGCAGGTAATTCCGACGGCAACGATAAGTTATATCGGATTTTACCGTGATGAAGAGACACTTTTGCCGCAGATGTACTACGCAAAGCTTGCATCGAGGATAACAGAGAGGAAGGTCTACATCCTCGACCCGATGCTTGCGACAGGCGGAACCACGTCTGCCGTATGTTCATATCTCAAGAAGCACGGGTGCACGGACATCAAGGTGCTCTGTATTCTTGCGGCGCCCGAGGGCCTGGCGAAGATGGATGAAGACCATCCCGATGTCAGCATCCTCCCGGCCGCAATCGATTCGCACCTGAACGAGAAGGGGTATATCATACCCGGCCTCGGCGATGCGGGCGACCGTCTCTTCGGGACGAAATAATTCCCCCCCTTTTTTCACAGTACCGGCTGGTTTAATATTCCGTGGCGGGCACTTTATTATGTGACGCGGAAAGAGACCTTTTTTGAATATGCAATAATCTATATCAAGGGGCTTTTAATGGGAATCTGCGACATCATTCCCGGTGTATCCGGCGGAACGATGGCGCTAATCACCGGGATATACGAACGCCTGGTAAGGGCCATCGGAAACATCGGCCCTTCTCCTGCAAAGTACCTGCTTAAGGGCGATGTCAAGTCGGCAATGGAGGAGTTTGGAAAGTTCGATCCCATATTTCTGGTCGTGCTTGTTGCCGGTATCGGGACCTCCTTTCTCGCGATGTCGAACATCATCCTCGTGCTTCTCAATGATTATGCGGTGCAGACGTTCTCGTTCTTCTTCGGGCTCATCGTCGCATCGGCTGTAGTATTGTTCCTTATAATCGAGGAGGACTCGAGGGACAAACGGGCCGCCGCATTCCTTCTCATAGGAGCCGCTGCAGGATTCATTCTTGCAGGCTTAAACCCGGCATCGCTCGGCCATTCGCTTCCGGTTCTCTTTCTCTCCGGGATGGCGGCGCTTTGTGCGATGATCCTCCCCGGGATCTCCGGTTCGTACATCATGCTCGTCCTCGGCCAGTACGAATACATGCTCAGCGTGATAAAATCGCTCTCATTCGTTGAGATAGCAACATATGTCGCCGGCGGCGTAATCGGGCTGCTCCTCTTCTCGCGTCTGCTGAAATACCTGCTCAAGACACACCATACCGCAATGATAGCTTTTCTGACCGGACTTATGCTCGGGTCGGCAAGACTGCTCTTCGACAAGATTACTGCCGCAGGCGGGACGATCGGATCTGCGTTTCTCTTCGTTGCGGCAGGCGCAGTCGTAATTATCATAATGGAGCTCGCCAAGAGATTTTTTTCAGATCGCGAGCAAAAAGCGGAAAATTAATTTTTTTGAACAAATCCTTCCCTCCCTTAAGGAATATAGCGAAATATTCGGGATATTGGATGAATTAACGCAACCTTAAGACTTTTTGGACACATGTATGTGATAAAGGTGTAAAAAATTTTTATATAGTATGAATAAATCATAAGATCTTATGTCACTAAAACCGTTAATCGAAAAGAAATACCTGATCAACGGCCCTCACAGCGAGGCCAAAATGGAGATCGTGGATAAGAACATCCAGGAAATAATCTCGGGCGGAACAAATAAATTTACGTATGATACCGTCGTGCTGAAGCCTTATGCAAAGGCATATCTTGGAATTACTCTCAGTCCGGAGACGAGGCTCTCGGAAGATGAGACGACATATGAAGAAGAATGGCGGGATATCGGGCAGAATTCCCTGAAGAAGCTGTATCCCGGTGAGTTCCTGGAAAAACCCGATACGATCTATCTCCTGTATAAGGACGAGTCTTCTGAGGTCGTGCGTTCATATGAAAAAATATTCCTTGATGAGTTTTCGGGTTTCATTGATGCCGACGAAGCGGAAGTGGATGCAGAAAAGAAGGATATGGGCATGAATTCATATTATCTCTACCTGTTCCTGCAGTATTATATGAAATAACCATTTTTTTAAATTACATTAAATCCCAGGAGAAGCCCCAGGAAGAGCACGAAATCGTATGTCGTATGCGTTATTGCACTGACGGTCGTGCTGTAGCGCTGCCTGATTATGCCGAAGATCAGTCCGGCGATGAAAACCGATATGATTCCGTCCCAGTTGTACTGGAATGCATGAAGGGAGGCGAAGAGCATAGCCGGTAGTATTATTCCGAATCTCGGCTGAAGAACGCCTCTTACCGAGATCTCCTCGCCGAATCCCGCACAGACCGAAGCGATTACTATACCCGGGAGAGTCATGTAAGGGACGAGAAACGCTTCGAAGGCGTCGGAATCAGTGAGAGGCCAGCCGGCTGCATTCCAGATTAATGCGATTATGGCATCGACCGCATAAAAAACCACGATCAGGGAAAGTGCTGCACCGATTGCAATTAGGACCTCCTTTGCGCCGGGTTCTGAAAGGCCGAGCCTCTGCAATGCCTCCTTAAAATTCCTCTTCGTGAAAAGGCCGACGATTGCAAATGAGGCAAGAATCGTCCAGAAAAGCGTATAAATATCGACCGCAACAGTCCCTTCGAGGAATGCAGCATCATTTTTTATTATCTCCATAAAAGCCGGGGACAGGTATGGCGGGACTCCCGCAACCGAAACCGGGACAAGGGGGATTATTGTTACGGCAAAGATCGCCACCAGTGCGATGATATGCACCCGGCAGAAGGGATCGAAGTCGAGTCTTGAGGCAAGCTTTACGCGGACCGTTTTTAGAAGCGGGATAAGGGAGAAGATCGCCGCTCCTGCACAGCCAAGGAAGAGGAGAGCGATCTTCCCGAGGATACCCGTATCTGCTATGGCGTCAAAGGCTCCGGGATCGAATTCTTCGGAGAAGACAATGTCTGCCGGCAGTATCGAGATCAGGCCGAAGAAGAACGATATGAAGGCTGTAGCCAGTATTATTCCGAGAAGGATCGCATATGCCGGATATTTCAGCATATCCATGCGTTTGTTCATCGAAAGATAGGCGGCAATCGCGAGTATCACGAACGGAGCAAGGGTTGCAGATGCCCCGAGGAATTCACCGGCCGGAGAGCCGTCTCCCGCAAAAAAGCCAAACACAGGGGCCAGTGCGAATACGAGTACCAGTACCAGGATTCCTGTAAATCTTACGGATTCCGGTGGAGTGGATAGAATATTCACGTCCTATAATATCTGTTCTCTTCAGCGATAAATTGATTCGGCCATGGTTTGTGCCGTTTTTCAGTTTAGATTTTCCGTGCCGTTAATGAAATGTTATCAGCGATTAATGCCAAATATCTCATGACAAGAGGCATCTTTGGTTATGTATATAGGAATAGATCACGGGACGACGGCGATACGGTTTGCCTGTGAAACAGGCCATTTCAAAATATCCCGTGAGGATGCGAGGGAATTCAAATTCAGCGACCTGGAAAGGCTTTGCCCTGTCGATGAGATTGACGGAATATCCGTCTGCTATTCGATGGGCGACGGAATATCGGCCATAACCTCCATCGGAAAGGTAGAGAACAGGGGCGTTGTCTCCAGGGAGGGTGCAGGCGAGCATATCGGCGGCGGAACGAGGGTATACGACGAGGTTGCCGGATCAGGCGTTCCTGCGGTTGTAATTCCGGGAATACACCGGGGATCGCCCACCGACCCCAGGTTCAAGGCGTATTCGCACCAGACCAGCCCTGAAAAGATCGGCATCGCATACCAGGTCTTCCTCGATCACGGCGGCGATTTCGTTGTCGCGGACGTGAGTTCGAATACCGTGACGATGCTTGTTTCGGGCGGAAAGATCGTCGGTGCATTCGATGCCTGCATCTTCTCTCCGGGAACGAAACATGGTGCGCTCGACGTCGATGCGATAAGAAAGATCGACAACGGCGAATGGTCGGCAAACGAGGCGTTCCTCCATGCCGGTGTCGGGGAGTCTCTTCCTGCTGACGTGAGAAAAAGCGCCCTTGCGATGTTTACGGCGATGGAATGTGCCTCGATGAAACTTTTAAACAGGGATGCAAAAGTCGCACTCGCAGGCTCGATGGCCCCGGCAATTGCTGCTGAGGTCGAGGCACTCCTGCAGGAGAAGATCTTTGTCTATGACGAGTGGTGCGCATCGATCGGCCTCTGGAAGATTGCAAAAGAGGTATTCGAGAGGAAAGAAGGAGTCCTCGGACTGGAACTGGATCTCTGACCTTTTTTAATATATAATTTAAATAGAGTCTATATTCTATTTACATCACCTATTTACCGGATTCTGGAAATTTCTTTTTTGTACGATCTTTCCGGGGGCGAATTGCAGTTTACCGGCGGCCCCCGGCGTAGTTACGGGATATGGGTATAATGGTCAGGGAATCTTTCAATAATCAGGAATATACGCTCCAGCTGCTGTATGAAAATCCTCTTCCGATGGTTATTTTTGATACGGGCGGTAGAATAGTCGATTTTAACCGGGCCTTCATAGATTTCTCCGGGTATGGCGATGATCGCCTCGGGGGAATGCATGTATCCGAATTCAGGACTGTAAATCATGGAGGAGAAGGATTTTCAGCCTGCCTTGAAAAGAGAAGCGGGGTCCGCTTGTTTGAGGATATGGAACTTCCTTCAGGGCTTAAATACGCCGACGTCAGGTTCACCCCGGTGAAGGACGGTAAAGGGGATATAGAGTATATCTTTGGCGTATATATTGACAAATCTAAGATAATCTCCCGCAACAAGTACATGTCGAAGTTCATCTCGAAGACAGTATCCAATCTCTCCCTGCTTGCGGAAGGCAATACCGGCTTCGACCTGGAGGTCCCGCCTGCCGGCGATCAGACTGAAGAACTACGGGCAAACTTCCTGAAGATAAACGATCAGCTGAAACTTGCCAAAGAGGCGATAGATTCCATGATCGACGAATCCGCCCGGCTGTCTGAGGCGGGTATAAACGGAAACCTCTCCTACAGGGCCGATGCGTCAAAGTTCAGGGGCGGGTTTGCCACAGTGATAGGGGGCTTCAACGAAACTCTTGATGCCGTTGTATTCCCTGTTCGCGAGACGGTAAGGATCGCAAACGCCTTCGCAAAAAAGGACTTTTCCAGGCGTTTCAGCGAGCAGATCATCGTCGGCGGTGATTTTGCCGGCCTCAAGGCCGCACTGAACGGGACCGGAGCCGAGATCGGCGAATCGCTGTCTGAAATCCGGGAATCGGTCCGGGTTCTCGAGGAGTATGTCCGCGGAACTTCGGAGAACGTGAACGATGTTGCCGGAGCAACCGAAAAGGTCGCGATCAAAAATCGCGAGTCCGCCGAAAATTCCGAAAAGCAGCTTGAAGCCGTCGAAAGGGTGGGCCGCGAGATCGAGGACCTTTCTGCCTCGGTGGAGGAGATCGCTTCCAATGCGGCGGAGGTCAGAGATGTGGCTCAAAGGGTCATCGCCACCGGGGATGAGGCGAAAAATCTCGGCAGCGAGGCCGATGCGAGGATGAATGCGGTCGAGAGGCTTTCTCAGGAATGTGTTGAGAACATCGGCAGGCTGAACACCAGGATGCTTGAGATTAACGACATAGTCAAGCTGATATCCGATATTTCGAGCCAGACGAATATGCTCGCGCTGAATGCGGCGATAGAGGCTGCACGTGCCGGCGAGCACGGCAGGGGATTTGCGGTGGTCGCACAGGAGGTCAAGAATCTGGCGGGCGAATCCAAGACTGCAGCAGCAAGGATTTCCGGTCTTATCGATGAGATAAAGAGCGAAAGCGACGTTACGACAAGATCGATGGAGACCTCCTACAATGAGATTTCGGAGGCGATTGCGAGTGTCGAAAAGACGATTGAGTCCTTGAACGGCATAGTAAACCTTGCAAACGAGGCCTCTGTAGGTGTGATCGAGATCGCGAAGGCATCGGAGATGCAGTCGAACGCCACCGCATCGGTCATGGGCTCTATGGAGCAGACTACCGGAATGAACAGGGAGAACATGGAGAGGATCATCCAGGTCGCCTCCCTCAGTGAGGACGTTTCCGCATCAATTGAAGAGATCGGGATGGGAACCGCCGAACTCTCGGATATGGCGAAAAATCTCAGGAATATTCTCGAGGAGTACCGGTTTTAGATATCCCCGGGAATATCAAAGGAATACCACGTTCCCCTTTCCGTGTTCACGGTCATCGTTCCTTTCAGCTGGTCCCTGATAAGCCTCTTGACAATAGTCAGCCCGAGCGACCCCTGCCTGTGTTTTTCATAGTCCTCCGGAAGGCCGATCCCGTCGTCCCATACGTCAAGAAGAATACGTCCATCTCTCAGCCTGAACCTGATACCAATTGTTCCGCTCTCCCTCCCGGCAAAGGCGTATTTGACTGAGTTGGAGAGGATTTCATTGATGACAAGGCTTAACGGTATTACGAGATCTATCGGGAGCCTGTGGTTTTCGATGTCGAGCTCAAGGTTTACCCTGCAATCTTCGTAATCGCAGAGGGACTGGATGATATTGAAGGCAAGGGATGTAAAGTGCTCTTTTGAGTTGACCGACGAGATGTCATCCGCCCTGTAGAGCGATTCGTGCACTGAGGCAATTGCCCTGATCCTGTTTTCGCACATTAAAAGGGCTTCTTTTGCAGCCGTGTCCCCGACACTCCCTGACTGAAGCTGGATGATGCCTGATATGATCTGGAGATTGTTCTTGACCCTGTGGTGCAGTTCATGGAGCAGGACGGTCTTTTCATCTAGTGCCCCGACAATCTTTTCGACCATGTTGGAGATGCTCTCTTCAAGCTGCGAGAACTCCCTGACACCGGAAGAACGAATCTCGTGATCGTAATCACCTCCTGCGATGGCATCGACGTCTTCGACAATATCACGTATCGGTTTTGTAAACGTCTTCGTAAGGACGATCAGAAGTGTGAAGAAGAGCGCAACAAAGATCGCATAGATCCCGAGCTGAAACAATACGACGGAGTTGATCTCGTCATTGAGCATCTTTTCATCGTAGATGAACGCTATAGCAAGGCTCATATCCGCACCGCTCTCCGGCCTGGAAAGATCGACATACCTGATTACGGTGGCTGTACCTGCCTCGTCATCCCTGATGACGTAATCGGATTTCTTCCCGATCACCTCCTCCTTTACCAGGGCCTTCATCTCCGGTTCGGTCTCACTGCTGTCCCCGATCAGGTTTCCGAGGACCTCGTAGAGGTCGATCGATTCAAGATAAGGGTTTAAAGGCCTCAGTTGATCTACCGTATTCCCGTACCTGAGCAGGAACCTTGCATCCTCCTTTTTTATTGCGTAAGACAGTTCGAGGATGTATTTGTGGTCGGGCGTCGGGTAATATGCATATTTCCGGATGTTTTCAATATCCCTGACTCCCTTTGAGATCCTGTCGCCGACAAAAGAATCCCCGTTTCTGGTTTGATCAAGGAATTCGGTGAAACTGCCGGAATTAGAAAAATCCAGCCCCAGGTCGATCTCGTTTGTCGTATATGCAATAACGTTTTTCCCGTCAATTATGTAGAGATCGTACCTTTCGCCGAGTTCTTCTTTAAGGGATTCGAGATCCATATCTCCCGGGCTGCCGCCGGATTCGTTGTAAGCCCCGAGAAATATTGCAAATGATCTCTTCATCTCTTCATCGAGGCCCATGTCGTATATCGCTAAGCCCTGGTCGACGGTTTTAACGGCATTAATTATGTTTTCTTCAGTATTTTCCTGTAAAAAAGCGTATTTTTCCTTATAGTCGTTGGAGACATCGATCACGCTCAGGTAAAACAGCCCGGATATCAGAGGGACCGTAAGAATGATAATAAAGGTCAGCAGGCGGTAATAAAATGAAAAATCTCTCCTTGCCATTCATTCCCCGTCGAATATAATCAGAAAGGGCAATTTTAATATATATTCTTATTGTTCGTTTCAAATATTGCGTTATGCCTTCCTGAGGGTTACGCAGATCATAAGCCCTTTTTCGGGATGCCCTTCGACTGTATCGAGTGCCTCGACACTTCCCCCGTATCTTTCGGTTACAAGTGTCTTTACAATGAAAAGCCCGACTCCGTTGCCGTTTGCCGTCCTTCCCGAAAGGTTCTTCGTATACCTGTTGAAGCATTCCTCCTTCCTGTCGTCAGGAATTCCAGGCCCGTTGTCTGCAATGCAGATCCTTACGTCATCGCCTGACTCCGTGACAGAGATCCGAACTTCGCAATCGGATCCTGCATGCCTTATGCTGTTTCCGAGGATGTTTGTAAACACCTCCTCGAGCAGTTTGTCGGCCATAACCTTCAGGCCGGTGCCTTCGTAGGCCACTTTTAGCGGGAAGAGGGAGATGGCGTGCCTGATTATATTATCGAGATTCACCGGCGAAAGGCTGGCATCCTTTTCACCGTTCTTCATTGCCCTCATCAGCGAGATATTCCTGATTATATCGGTATTCTGGTGAATTGCGCTGATCAGCATCTTCACTATACTCCTGTCCTCTTCCTTTGAGAGATCCAGCATTATCTCGGCATAACCGAGTGCTGCCATATTGGAGTTGTTTATGTCGTGCGTGATTATATCAAGGTAGAAGTTTGCTTCATTGCTCTTTTCAAGCGCCTCTTTCGTCCTTGAGGCGACAATGGTCTCGAGCTCGTCATTCTGTCTCTTTATGAGCTCTTCGGACTCCCTGACTTTGCTTATGGTCTTCTTAAGACGCTCTACCATATTGGAGATGCTTGCCTCAAGGTGCGCAAACTCCTTTCCGCCCCTGCCTGTGCGAATCTGGTGATCGAGGTCGCCCGATGCGATTTTGTCAACGTCATCGACAAGATATTTTAACGGCCTCGATATGGCAATGCAGAATATGCTCAATATCAGGATAAGCAGAATACTCAGTCCTGCTATGTTCAGGAGGTCAGAATACCAGGCCGACGCTATGTTGTCTTCAAGCAGGTTTTCATCATATGTGAATGCGATTGCAAGGCTGGTATCGGATCCGATCCCGTCTTCGTAGAGATTAACCAGCCTGTAATCGGTAAATGTCCCTTTTGCCGAGTCTTCGAGAGTGACGCTCTTTTTTTCTCCGATAACATTGTTTATTATGAATTTTCTTAGCTCTTTATCCGGTTCGTCGGGCTCACCGATTGTGTATCCGAATATATCGTACAGTTTTACGGACGTGAGATAGGGGTTCATCCCTTTAAGCTCTTCGATGGTCCTGCTGTATTGCAGGAATTTTCTGGGGCCGTCCTCATCGATATCATAGGAAAGCTCAAGCACATATCTATGGTCCGGGGTGGGATAGTAGGCGTATTTTCTTATGGTTTTCTCCTCGCGTATTCCCTTAACCACCCGATCTCCAACATAGGAATAACCCTCGCGGACGTTATCGAGAAATCCTGAAAAGTCTTCAAGGTAAGAGAAGTTGAGGCCGAGATCCGTAGCCATTGTGGTATAAGTTATTGTATGGGTTTCATCTATGACGTACAGGTTGTAGTCTTCACCGAGCCCTTCCCTTATCGCTTCGAGATCTACCTGCGAAAGATCCCCTTCCGATTCGTCATAGGCACTGAGGAAGGGTTCGAACCCTTTCTTCATCAGATCGTCGAGTCCTTCGTCATAGACCGTCAGGCCCTTGTCGACTACTATTAATGTCTCGATTATACTCTGTTCAGTGTTGTTTTTGAGGAGATCAAAATTGGAGTTATATTCTTCGGATACGGATTTGTAGCTGTCATATGCCAGGCCCAGTGATATAGGAATGACTATCAATATGCATATTATCAATAAAAGCTGCAAAAAAGACAACTTTTCAGAAAATTTGTTTTTGATACTCATTAGTGCCCGACCAATATGTATTACAATTCTTCTTCCCGGGTTGGCATAATAATTGCGTTTTTTATTTGATTCTCAGGAAGGCAAAAATAATCGATCGGGGCTATTTGGAGGTTAATTTTTTGGATGCAGTAAATGTTTGGAGAAAAAAGATGAATATTTAGTTGAATTTTATCGCGCTTTTTACATCATGGGGGGCATGCCGCCCATTCCACCCATACCGCCCATGCCTTCCATATCCTCGGGGCCTGGTGCGCCGCCGCCCATCTTGGATGCAGCGATGACATCGTCGATCCTGAGGATCATGACTGCGGCCTCTGCGGCCGATGCAATTGCCTGGGTCTTTACACGCATGGGTTCGACTACGCCTGCCTTGAGCATATCGACTGCCTTTGCCTCGAATACATTGAGACCGGCTGTTTTCTTTCCGTTCTCGTGCTCCGAGCGGAGTTCGACGAGCATGTCGATCGGGTCGAGACCTGCGTTCTCTGCAAGTGTCCTCGGGATGATCTCAAGTGCGTTCGCGAATGCCTCGATTGCAAGCTGTGAACGGCCTTCCTGTGATGCCGCAAATTCACGGAGCCTGAGCGAGAGTTCTACCTCGGGTGATCCGCCGCCTGCAACGAACTTCTTGTCCTCTACTGCAACGCCGACTACACGGAGTGCGTCCTCGAGTGCACGGTCCAGCTCATCTACAACGTGTTCCGTTCCGCCGCGGACGATAAGTGTGCATGCCTTCGGGTTGTCGCACTCTGTAACGAAGATCATCTCTTCGCCGCCGACCTTCTTCTCCTCGACAAGTCCTGCCTTACCGAGTTCTGCTGCATCGATTGCATCGATCGATGAGATGACGGTTGCGCCTGTTGCGCGTGAGAGCTTTGTCAGGTCCGACTTCTTGACACGGCGTACTGCAAGGACTCCTGCCTTTGCGAGGTAGTGCTGTGCGATGTCGTCGATTCCCTTCTGGCAGACGAGAACGTTTGCGCCTGATTTGACGATCTTCTCTACGATCGTCTTGATCATCTTCTCTTCCTCGTCGAGGAACATCTGAAGCTGGTCGGGCGATGTAATCGAGATCTCTGCGTCGACTTCAGTCTTCTTGAACTCGACCGGTGCATTGAGGAGAAGGATCTTTGCGTTTTCGATCTTCTTCGGCATGCCGGGGTGGACACGCTCCTTGTCGATTACGACTCCCTCGATAATCTCCGAGTCCTCGATTGTGCCGCCGACCTTCTTCTCGACTTTTACGAAATCGGTGTCGACGGTTCCGTCCTCATCGGCGATCATCGTGATTGCCTTGACGACGAGCTCGGTGAGCTTGTCCTTTGCGGCCTCTGCTCCCTTGCCTGTCATTGCGGTGTCTGCAATCTTTGTAAGCATCTTCTTGTCGGTTGGCTTGACATCGATTGCGAGTTCCTTGATGAGTTCCTGTGCCTTGTCTGCTGCGAGCCTGTACCCGTGTGCGATGACCGTGGGGTGAACGTCCTGGTCGAGAAGCTCCTCTGCTCTCTTGAGCAGTTCGCCTGCAACAACGACTGCGGTTGTGGTTCCGTCTCCTACCTCGTCGTCCTGGGTCTTTGCGACCTCGACCATCATCTTTGCGGCCGGGTGCTCGATGTCCATCTCTTTGAGGATGGTCACACCGTCGTTCGTGATTACCACGTCACCGATGGTGTCGACGAGCATCTTGTCCATGCCCTTTGGTCCGAGTGTTGTTCTTACTGCACTTGCAACAGCTTTAGCAGCTGCGATGTTCCCGCTCTGGGCGTCGCGGCCGCGTGTACGCTGGCTGCCTTCCTTAAGGATAAAGATAGGCTGTCCTCCAAGATTTGCTGCCATATTAGTAACTCCTATATTATGTCTTAAAAATGTGGTTAGTAGTTCTATATAAAGATTATTGATCTTCGATCAGCTCGATGAACTCGGACCCCTGAGTAAGATCTGAGAGCATGTCCTCGCCGATAATAAGTGTTTTCCCGATGCGTTTTTTCTTCTTGTAGTCCGTCAGGACACATACCGCCCGCGATTCGGTTATCTCGGATATATTGCCGATTAGACCGGCGTGCCTGATCGTCTTCTGGGCGGTTCCGTACCCGGTGAGTATGGTCTTCTTCTCGTAGACCGCGAGCGCGTCGAAGGGGGCCCTGCACATGGTATGCGTCTCGATCCCGATTCTCCTGAAATCCGGGGGGAAATTGTCTTCGTGCTCCTTTTGCTCCGATTTTTTCGCCAGATCGGAGGATTTTTTCAGTATGTCTATGGCTTCGACGATAGCTGCGTCGAAAAGCTCTTCGAGGCGGATCGCGATATCGAGTGTCGTGCTCATCCCGCTCTCGTACTTGGATATGGTTCTTCTCGATACGCCGAGCGAGGAGGCAAGGTCCCCGAGCGAAAGATTCCGGCTTTCGCGCAGATCCCTTAGTTTTCCGCCGTTGATATTGACGTAAAGCCCGCCGGGCTGTGCGAACACGAGCGGAGGGACTTCATCCACGAGAAAATCATAGAGAGTCTTCGAGTTCGTAGCGACGATCCCGTGCCGGATATACACCGCACCCCTCTCGAGCTCAGAGTCCCTGGCCCGCTCCCCCACTATAATCGGCGTCGCATCAAGGTGATGAGCGATGAGCGCAAGATCGTGTGCACTCTCCTCGCCCACGCTGTCGATGTGGGGAACGACCTTTATGACAAGCAGCTTTGCATCCTTTCGCGCGATAATGTCGAAGCTCCTGGGCCTTATTCCGCACCTCTCCGATACGTTGTAGCCCGCCATTATCAGCACGCTGATTACAGTCTGCACGAGTCTTTCCTGGGACATGATACCTTCAGTTTACAATTAATCTTCTTATGTTTAAGTGATCTATATTAAATTTGTACCTTTTCCATTTATAGAAAAAGAACTTTGGATGGTGACATGGCCGGGTGAATCCGGCAGGTTTTAGATGCTTATTGGAATAGACGATACCGACTCTCCGGCAGGAATGTGCACAACATATCTTGGTGCGGTCTTTGCAGGAAAACTTCGTGAAGAAGGCTATTCGGTTGATTCCATGACCCTTGCAAGACTCAACCCCAATGCACGCTACAAGACGAGGGGCAATGCGGCGGTATGCATCGAAACCAATGCAGGCGAGAAGGGCTTCGATCTTGCCTGCAGCCTAGTGGACGAGCTTGCGGATCTCTCCTGCGAAAGAACGAATCCCGGTGTCGCTATGGCCGAATCACCTCTCCCGTCATGGTTTTACACAAAAGCGGTAACGGATTTTCTCACGATAGAAGAGGCTGCCGAATTCCTCGATGAAAACGGTGCCGTATACAAGGGATGGAAGAACGGGAGGGGTCTCATAGGTGCAGCTGCGGCACTCTCAGCCTCTTTCGATGACTCTACATACGAACTGCTTGCATACAGGCACCACGAAGAGAAAGGAGAGAGGATCGTCGATCGCGGGAGTATCTTCCTTGCCGAAGAGAAGACGTATCCGCATACCTGGGACTCGGTCGACTTCGGAAATAATGTCGTCGTCTGCGTCCCTCACACGCCCGATCCCGTTCTCTACGGGATCAGGGGCGAGTCCCCGGAATGGGTAAAGAAAGCGGTGTCATATATCAAATCCGAAGAGCCGTTCATCACCGCGCTTTACAGGACAAACCAGGGGACGGATGCACACCTGCTGGACGCACGGATCGCGGACATAAAGGAAGATCGATCATACCGGATCAGGGGAAATGTTTCCTCCTCCCCTTCGACCGGTGAAGGAGGGCATGTATCGTTCTTATTATCCGATGAACCGGGAATATCTGTCCGCTGTATGGCCTACGAACCGACGAAGGAATTCAGGGATGTCGTCCGTAAACTCATTCCTGGGGATGAAGTCACTGTCTGCGGGAGTTTTAAGGGCGGAAGCATCAACCTCGAAAAGATTGAGGTAATATCCCTTGCGGAGAAGACATTTGCGAAACCTCCCGTCTGCTCCTGCGGAAAGAGAATGACGAGCGCCGGTACAGGGAAGGGCTACAAGTGCAGGAGATGCGGTGAGAAGTCCGGTGAAGCCGAGATAGTACATATTGAAAGGGAGCTTCCACTTGGCTGGTACGAGGTTCCGCCGGTTGCACGCAGGCACCTTTCAAAACCGCTTGTGAGGAGCAGGGCTAAAAATTGAAATATTATAATAAGAAAAATTAGGTAAGGATTATGTTTATTTTTATAATATCTATCGTATTATTGTTAATTTCAGGATTCCCTTATCTATACTATCTTCTCGGAATAAAATTCGGGAAAAAAACACTCCCGGTAACAGTTTTAAATGAAGATCAATATCCGCCCGTCAGTGTGATCATATCTGCCTACAACGAAGAAAAGATCATCGCGGAAAGGCTTGAAAACCTGATCGAAGGGGGCTACTCCCTGGAAAAATTCGAGCTTATATTCATTGACGACAATTCTTCCGACAATACGAAAAAGCTTGCCGAATCCAAACTGGCGGATTTAGGAGTTAATTACAGGATATTTTCAAACGATTCCAGGAAAGGAACGAACAGATCATATAACTTTGCTCTTGGAATAGCCGAAAACAATATCGTGGTTACAACCGATGCGAACAAATTTTTTGAGAAGGATGCACTCAGGGTCCTGATCTCACGGCTTTTATCAGATGACCGGATTGCAGCGGTATGTGCCGAAACGAAACCATTTGCCAAGTCTGCAAAAGAGAGAACCGGAGGAATGGAGAGTGTCTACAGGGGTTTCTACGGCCGGATGTGCGACTGGGAGAGTGCGAACGATTCCACGTATAATTTCAACGGATCTCTCGTTGCATTTAAAAAGGATATTATCGGTTCTATAAAGGAGAACAAAGGGGCCGATGACGCGAATACGGCATTTGAAGCGATAAGGAAGGGTTACCGTGCGGCATATGTCATGGATGCGGTAATATACGAAAAAATCCCCCCCAATATCCACAAACAGTATAAACAGAAGGTTCGGAGAGCGAAGAGGCTCATAGAGGCTACATTGTCGAATCTCGACCTCTTGGGAGAAAAGAGGATCTTTTCCCGGAGATTTTACCCGGTGAGGATAATGATGTATGTTACGTCGCCGTTTCTGTTCCTTCTTGGCACCGTGCTGTTCTTCATATCGTTGTTTATTTTTAACGCAATAGCCGCTACACTTCTTCTGGTTCTGTTGCTGCTGTTTGTTTATGCAAAAAAGTCTTCTTTTATCTCTTCGTTTATTATAAACCAGATATACCTGTTACTGGGTCTGCTTAATATCAGAAAGGACATGAGAACCTGGGAGAGTACATCTGTTTAAACCGTTTTTTAGGGGAAGAAGATCCTTAGCCAGAGTTCGGTGCATACAATCCTCCAGATCTCGGATGAATACTGCTTTTTACCTGCAATAAAGTCGTTGTAATCGGCGGTTACCATTTTGGAGTCCCAGTACTTTCTCGATGAAAATGACTCGGACCCAAGGACTTCGAGGATATGATCCTTAAGGCTTCCCTGCATCCAGACTTCTTCGGGCGTGGAAAAGCCTTTCTTGTCCATTCTGCACCGGATCGATTCGGGAACCAGGTCTTTGATGGATTTTCTGAAGATGAATTTTGTAACCCCTTTTCTGATTTTTTTATCCGCAGGAAGGCTGTTTGCAAAATTCACGACCCTGTAGTCAAGAAACGGGACTCTCGCTTCGACGGAGAAGGCCATCGACACCCTGTCCTCCCAGTGTAGCAGATAAGGAAGGTTCGTACTTGTTAAATCGGTCATCAGCGATTCGTTCAGGTTTCCCTGGTAACGAACCAGCGGCTCCTCAAATCCCTTTATGAGATCCCGCCTCTGTTTGCGGACAAAATACTGCCTGACGGCATAAAAGAGAAAACCCGAGTGACGCCTCAGAACACCAAGGGATTCCGAAGCGGCTGTTAAGAAATGTTTTCCATGTAACAGGCTTGAGATATGGCAGTATATATATGCGAGATAGCCGGCGAATATCTCATCTGCACCTTGCCCGTCAAGGACAACCTTAACCTGCTTTGAGAGATCCCTCATAACGCAGTACTGGGAGTAAAGCGTAAGCTGCATGAACGGTTCGTCGTTCGAATAGATGAGATGGCCGAGATCCTCCCATAAATCCTCGGGATTGGGCCTGGTGTAATATGCGTCAACTTTTAGAAAATCAGTGACTATTTTGACGTACTCGCTCTCGTCAAATTTTTTTTCCTCAAAAACAGCAGAAAAAGTTTTCTGTTTTGGAGCACCGGGGCAGTTCTCCTTAAGCAGCCTGTTAATCAGGGCAGTGATCGTGGACGAATCCAGACCGCCGCTGAGACATGTGCCGGTAGGGACATCGCTTCGAAGATGTATCTTCACAGAATCTTTCAGGAGTTCCAAAAGCTGTTTTGAATCTTCCGTGTCGGTCTTGTGATCGGATATTATTTCATTGCTCTTTTCCGTGTGCCAGTAACAGAATGCTTCGGGCTGGCAACCTGCCCGGATCTGCATATAATGGCCTGCAGGGAGCTGAAAAATCCCATCAAACATCGTTTCGTTGGTGTGATCCGAAAGGCCCCATTTCAGGAAATTTATAAGCTGTTTTTCGTTCGGTTCTTTGCCTACACCCTGGTAGCAGCGCAAAGCCTTTATTTCAGATGCAAAAATGAAGTTGTCATCCTTTATCGCATAATAAAATGGCTTAATCCCTAACCTGTCGCGTGCGCAGAAGAGTTCCTTTTTATTTCCGTCCCAAATGGCAAACGCCCACATGCCGTTAAACTTTGAAAGGCAGTCGGGCCCCCATTCCTCATAACTATGAATGATGACCTCGCTATCAGTTTCTGATTTGAAAATGTGTCCAAGGCTGGTCAATTCTGTCTTTATATCCGGATAATTATAGATTTCTCCATTGAATATCAGCCAGAGGGAATCATCCTCGTTTGTCATTGGCTGTCTGCCTTCTTTTGACAGATCGATAATGGAAAGACGGCGGTGGGCAAGGCCTATCTCATCTTCAATAAAAAAGCCGGAATCGTCAGGGCCCCTGTGCGTAAGAACTTCCGACATCGATCTCAGGCATTTTTCATCGGCCGGTTTTCCTGAAATATTGAATAGTCCTGCAATTCCGCACATCGTTATGTATATTTTTGTTCTTCTGATAATTATTGTATTGGGGATTATATCTTCTGAACTTTATTTTATTAATGGTATCTTCCTTAAGACAATAATATAATAGCCTTTGCTTGAGATAATTCTTAGGCAGGAGATAATATGGACTTCCAGTCTTCTTTGAATAAACGAAATCTGATAGTATTAATTTTAATTATCGTTTTTGCCTATTTCGCGTTCTGGATGAGAATGATTCCTGCGGAAGGGCTGGTATCGTCTGCGGGGGTGGATCTCCTCGGAAACGACCCGTGGTACAATCTCCGCGAGATCGAAGTGATGGTGAGCAATTCCCTCCAGTATCCGTGGTTTGACCCTATGACCTATTACCCGTACGGTACGGATAATTTCTGGGGACCACTGTTTCCGATGATTGCCTCGGTTATGTGCATTCTTGCAGGTGCATCTACAAGGCCCGAGATAATGTATGTGTCGTCCTTCCTTCCTCCTCTCATGGCGGCTGCGATGGTTCCGGTAACTTACTTTGTTGCAGAGAGGGTGTATAACTGGAAGGCCGGGCTTGCTGCGGCCTTTATAGTCTCTTTTGTAGGTGGACAATATTTTTACAGGTCGCTTTTTGCATTTGTAGATCACCACATTGCGGAGGTATTCTTCAGCACCCTGTTCTGCCTGGCTTATATTGCATATCTGGTTTATGTGAATAAACATCCGGTAGACTTTAGGGATAAGGAATCACTTAAGATTCCAGCTCTCATAGCAGTCGGTTCCGGAATCGCCTATACTCTTGGTCTTTATGTCATGCCGACCATGGCGCTCTTCGCCCTGCTTGTTGCAATATTCACAGGACTGATGTTCATAATAAACAGTTACAGGAACGTATCCTCGGAGTACCTTGTTCTTGCCAATACCGTAACATTCCTCGTTGCAATTGCCGGTCTCCTGGTTCTCGGATTGCACCATTCCGGCACTTCAATGATAAGATATTCCATGGGCCATGTTTATGCCTATCTTGCTCTTATTGTCGGCACTCTGGTTCTTTACGGATTAAGGAGAGCACTGAATGAGAAGCCCTGGCATTATTATCTCGGTTCTGTTATTGCATTCGGGGTAGTTGCAATTGCATTTATGATCGTTGCAATGCCGGATTTTTACGGAACATTCTTATCTGGCCTGGCAGGGTTCTTCGGTTATTCCGCCCAACTGACCACGATAGAGGAAGCGCAGAACTGGAGCCTTGATAAAGCGTGGAGTTCGTTCAATGTCGGTATTATTCTTATGATCCTTGGGCTCTTTGCTTCGGTGTTCCTGTATCTAAAAGAGAAGAAGGAGACCTTCATCTTCATACTCGTATGGTCGCTTTTGATAATTTACTCGACAACAATCCAGGTACGCTATGAATATTATCTTGGTGTTAATATTGCAATTCTCACGGGAATCCTTACTGCATGCACCCTGAGTTATGGCTGGTCGGAGATTGAAAAGATCCTCTCCGGATTAAAATCCGAACAGCAGGCTCCACCCCAGGAGGAGAGCAAAAAGAAGGGCAAAGGTAAGAACCAGCCAAAAGCACTCCCTAAAAAGAAGCCTGTCAATTCAGGAAAGATCATCCCGTTTGCTGCCGTGGTTGTTTTCATCGCAGCATTTGCCTACGTGATGGTTCCTGTAGACATCAATACCTCTGAAGTGATGAAGAACTACGGAGGAATGACCTATGACTGGAAAGAGGCGCTGGAATGGTTCGGGGAAAACTCTCCGGAGACAGGGATAGATTATTACGCAATCTACGACAGGGCTGATTATACCAATCCGCCGGAATCCTATGGTGTGATGTCGTGGTGGGATTACGGCCACTGGATAACCTTCATCTCGGAAAGGCCGCCGAATGCCAACCCGTTCCAGGAGGGTGTAGCAGGTTCCAACGGTGCTGCTGCATATTTCATCCAGCAGTCAGAGGAAGAATCGAATGCGATACTCGACAATCTCAACACCCGGTACGTTATTACGGATGCAGAGATGGATTCAGGTGACGGAAAATTCTGGGCGATGTCGACATGGTATGATCCCGAGGTTCAGTCGGCACCATATCTCGAGCATTTCCTCAATATCAATAGCGATAATTCTTATAGCGTCGTTACGTTCTATACGCCTGAATATTACAATACGATGATTTCACGTCTGCACAACTTTGACGGTTCGATGGTTGATCCTTCCCAGGTGGTATATATCGAGTACGTTGACGGAGCGGCGTATGGTTCTCCGTATCCCATTCTCTCGGCAGCTACAATGCTTGGTTTCAACGAGGCCGAAGCCAAAGCTGAAGAGTTCAATGCGGCGAACGCCGGAACCGGCAAAGCGGCTGAAATACTGAGCTGGAATGTCCTTGTACCTGATGGGAAGGTGCCTGCACTTCAGCATTATCGTCTTATCCATGAATCCCCGACAAACATTCTTGAGGCAAACAATCAGGATCTTAAGTATGTCAAGGTCTTCGAGTATGTCCCGGGAGCTGTAATCAACGGGGAAGGGACGATTAAAATCGATCTTGAGACAGGCACAGGCAGGCAGTTTTCGTATATGCAGGAGAGTGTCGACGGCCGGTTTATAGTTCCGTATTCGACCACCGGTGCAAACGGGGACGTAATGCCTCTTGGCGACTACACGATAGTCGAGACGGGCGAGACCTTCAGCGTATCCGAAGATGCCGTGATGAACGGTCTCACGATCAACTAAAATCTTTTTTTTTTCGAATTTTTAAATTTCAGTTCTTAAGCTGGCAACTCTTGTGCAAGTTCTCTCTTTTCATTATCGAATGAGGTGACCGAAGGTCGTCATAGGAATCGGTGGGGGTAGTTCTTCGGTTGCCCCGGCCGGGAAGAAAGTTAAGAATCGATGACCGGCGTGGCAGGGTTAAAGGTAAGTGGAATATTCCACTTTCTTTCTCATAATCCCGGCAATATAATTGAAAAAGAAAAAAATCGTTTATATCAATGTCTTCTTCTGACTCTCGTCTTGTCCATATATGAGACTTCAAGGCCTGGAATGACTACCCTTACGACAGGAACGGGGGTCTTCGAGAGATCGCACACACAGACTCTTTCTGCATGCCCTTCCAGCTCTTCAAGGGTGACTTTAAGGTCTTCGTCGATATATTCCGTGCTCTTGTCCGGAATCTCCGAGAGTTTTATACTCTCGGCCTCATCGGTAAACCACATCCTGTTAATTCTCTTGAGCCTCTCATAGCCTGCCTTTTCTATGAGCATCCGGCGTTTCGGGTCTTCACGTCCTCCTTTAAGCGAGCTTCCCCTGCTCTGTGCAACCTCAGTTAGCGCCCTCAGGACGGCGATCTCCGGGTTGAGATGAGTGCCCGATCCCATTACAAGGAGAGAAGGGTCTTTCGTAAGGGTGTCGTCCCCTCCTGCCGCAACCGTGGGAACGCCGGTCTTTGCATCGATCAGCCACAGGTGGATCTTAACTCCGTTGTCTTCGAATATATCGAGGAGCTCCTTTGCCGGGCCTTCCTTGTCTACAATAATCTTTTTGCCCATCGATCTTGCATTCTCCGCATCGCTCAGGGCATCTCTTTCAATGACCTCGAAGATCGCATGGAGGATTGCCTCCTCGATAACGTTTCCGCTCGCAAGGCCGTTCGTATCGCTCCTGAACAGCTGCTGTGCCATGCCTACCGGATCATACGGGTGGAATACCGCATTGCTGGGGACGTAAATCTCCTCTTCGTTCATCATATCCCATGACGGAGTCCAGTGCAGCTTTTCACCGCTTTCAAGCGGACGGGGGAGTATGAGGTCGGCCGGGTCGACAGCAGTTGCAGGCCCCATGCCATCGAAGCTTTCATGGATCATGCTCTCTCCCCTGTACTCTGCGCTGTACCTCTCGATCGCCTCCATCATGGCCGAAACTTCGGCATGGACGGGACGGGTCCCTTTGCCTGCATGCATCCTTGTAGCACCCGGTTTGGCTCCCGGCCTCGATGCAGAGTATACGGGGATGCCGAGCCTGTCGAGTCCAGTTATATCTTCAACCTCGACAACACCGATCTCGGGCATAAGCGGTTTAATCTTTTCAAGTGTTTTTTCCGGGGCCGTCACTCTGTGCGTTCCGTCGAAGTACTCCTTCTTTATCCTGTTTATCCTGATGGGGTCGATATGGGTGAACATCTCTATGTGATGTTTGGAAAACCAACTTTATATTTTAGATGCACTTAACAGACTGTTAATGGAAAATGCAACTATAGCTCCCGGTTCATTGGTGAGATATCCGCGGACCGGAACTTCAGGCAAGGCAACAGGTTCGAAGATCATCGACGGAAGAGAGTTCGTCCTTATCGATTCGACAGGTATGTATTACCGGGCGGATCAGCTCATTATCGTAGATTCGGTGACAGAGAAGCGGGAGAGAGGCGAAGAAAAAGGAATAGAACGCTTTAAAGCTGAAAAAAAGCTGACCAACGAAGACATCCGGGATGCTTTCGACGATGTCACCGGTGTAGGAGCGGGATAAAAAAATTATTCTTCTATAGGGATTGTGGTCAGTTTTACCGAATCCACTCCCTTCTGGGCCATGAGGCTCTCTGCAATCTTTTTGATCTTCCCGGCATCTCCCCTGACAAGTATTATTTCAAGGCACTTGTCATGTGTAACATGCGCATGAAGCGATGACTGGATAATATCAAGATGTTCGTGCTGGATCTCGGTCAGCACCTGCAGGAGTCCTCTCTGTTCATGGTCGTAGACCATCGTTATGACACCCTGTCTCTCACCCTCAACATCGGACATCCACTGGTAGTATGTGATATAACTCCTGATTGCGTCCCTGATACCTTCTGATCTTGATGAATATCCCCTGTATTCCAGGATTGTATCAAATTTGTCGAGAAGGTTCTTCGGAAGCGATATGCCTATCCTTGATAGATCGGATTCATGCGTCATTTTCATTTCACCTTTTCCTTTCTGCAATGTTAGGATGTATTACTGTTTGTGTCTTTTATTAAAAGTGTTTCTTACTTGATATGCAGTTTCAATCCTGTCTCATGATATTTTTATCATGCTTTTTTGATCCGGATAATTAAATTAAAGTTTATGTAAGTAAAAATAATTTTAATATGGGGTGCTAAACTTACGACCGGGAGTGTTGAAATAAGGAAGATCAATATACCTGACAATATCGGTGTCAGGGACGACTTCCTGGAGACTGCAAGATCGATATCATGTCTGCCTGTCGAACATTCGGTCGTCTTCGATGCTTCGGGAAATATTATTGAAAGGAATACTTCGGGGGAGAGGAACAGGATATTTATCTGGCAGGCGGATCTCTTCAGGCTGTCCGGAAAGATATTCATGCATAACCACCCGTCGGGAACCTCATTTTCGCTCAGCGATGTCCATACGGCATGCATGCTGGGGATGGCGGGTATGGTTGCGGTCACGAGCAAATACATCTATTGTCTCTTTCCCCCGGAGGAAAAGGACAATTTCATGCGAAGCGACTATGCCGATATTGTCCGGTGCTATACGGTGAGATGCAGGACGCTTCCCCTGTCGAGGAGGTTTAAATCGCCAGATCTTGCATGGGAGCACGTTGCCATCGATATGGGCCTTCGCTATCTTCGTATTGCTTTCCCTGGTTAATTTAAGTTACATTCTCGATCGAATCTTTAAAAAAGGGGAGTATATTGAGGATCAGGCCGTTTTAGGATACCAAATACCGAAAACATTTATAATGATCTGGTGTCCGTGACAGAGTACGTATAAGTATCCGGGTCTTACATATATAAGGGAGGTTAGGATAGTAGTGAGCGATCCATTAATACCAGGAGTAAATATCGGTCTTGTAGGCCACGTAGACCACGGGAAGACCACTTTGGTCTCAGGTCTTACCGGCCAGTGGACAGACAGGCACAGTGAGGAAATTAAACGCGGAATCTCGATCAGGCTCGGATACGCGGACGCAACCTTTTACAGGTGTCCGAAGTGCAAGGGTGCTGATGCATTTACCACGGAGAGCATATGCCCCGAATGCGGCAGCGAGTGCGAACCTTTCAGGACGGTTTCTTTCGTAGATGCACCGGGCCATGAGACGCTTATGGCGACCATGCTCTCGGGTTCGGCACTTATGGACGGGGCGATGCTTGTAATCGCCGCAAACGAGAAATGCCCGCAGCCCCAGACAAAGGAGCACCTGATGGCGCTTGAGCTTGTCGGAATCGAGAATATCGTTATAGTGCAGAACAAGATTGATGTGGTTTCCCAGGAACAGGCGCTTGCTCACTACAAGGAGATTAAGAAATTTGTAAAGGGAACTATCGCCGAGAACGCCCCGGTGGTTCCTGTTTCTGCACAGAAAGGTATCAATATCGGTGCACTGATCCAGGCACTCGACGAGTACATACCGGTCCCCGAGAGAGACCCTGACGACGATCCCATAATGCTTATCGCAAGATCGTTCGACATCAACAAACCGGGATGCAGCTGGCGTGACGTCAAAGGCGGCGTTATCGGTGGTTCACTCACACAAGGTGTCCTCAAAGAGGGCGACGATATAGAGATCCGCCCGGGTATGAAGGTCGAGGCCGAAAACCAGGTCCGTTGGGACCCGATCATGACAAAGGTTACATCGATCAATGCGGGCAAAAACAGGGTTACAGAGGCAACTCCGGGCGGTCTCCTCGGTGTCGGCACAAAACTCGATCCCGCACTTACCAAGAGCGACGCTCTTGCAGGCCAGGTTGCCGGGCTTGTCGGAAAGATGCCCCCGGTATGGAGCCGTATGGCCTTTAAGGTCTCTCTTATGGAGAGGGTCGTCGGATCAGACGATGAATTTACAATCGAGCCCCTGAAGCACAAGGAGCCTCTGATGCTCTCCGTCGGAACCGCAGTTACGGTAGGTGTCGTTGTAAATGTCAAGAAGGATATCGTCGATGTCGTTCTCAAGAGGCCGGTCTGTGTCGCAGTCGGCTCGAGGATTGCAATCAGCCGTCAGGTCGGAGGCCGATGGCGCCTGATAGGAATGGGGACTCTGGTCGAGTGAGGGTCCTCCTTGATGCAAACGGCCTGATGGTGCCTGTCCAGTTCAGCGTGGACATATTTACAGCGATCGGGGGGCTCGTCGGCTCTTTTGAGCCTGTGACTCTCGAAGGTGTTGTAAGGGAGCTCGAAGGGCTTTCGAAGGGCCGCGGCAGGGATGCGGCGGCGGCGAAGGTCGGACTTTCCCTTGCAAAGAGGTGTCTGGTGGAAAAAAGCCCTTTAAGCGGCGTTCCGGTGGACGATATGATAGTAGATTTCGCCGACAGGACCGGCTGTATGGTGATGACCAACGATCGGCGACTGAGGGAAAGACTGCTTGATAAAAATATTGATGTAATATCCCTTAGAAATCAGAAAACACTTGAGATAATAAGAGGCTGAAGAAAGCCTGAAAAAACGGGTGAAAAACAGATGTATTATAAAATGAAGCTCATTGACAAGGTGCGCGTGCCTCCCAACCGTCTTGGTGAGGATTTGAGTTCCGTTGTTCTGGACGAACTCCAGCAGCAGCTTGAGGGAAGTATCGACAAGGATATCGGGATCTTCATTGCCGTGACAGAGATACACGACATAGGCGAAGGCGACATTATTCCCGGAGACGGGGCGGTATATTACCATGTCGAGTTCGATGCGGTCGTTCTGCGCCTTGCAATGCAGGAGGTCATCGAGGGTGAGGTCGTCGAAACGACGAGTTTCGGTGCCTTCGTTTCGCTCGGCCCGATCGACGCGATGCTCCACGTAAGCCAGATATCGGATGATTTCATCAACTATGACGAGAAAAACGGACGCCTGGTCTGCCAGGAGACACGGAGACAGATCTCTGTCGGCGATATAGTTCGCGGGCGTGTGGTCTCGCTGAGTCTTTCGGAGAGAGACCCGAGGGAGAGTAAGATCGGCCTTACAATGAGGCAGGCAGGTCTCGGAACGGGTCAGTGGCTTACAGAGGAGATGGAGGCGGAAAAGGCAGATGGCTCCTCGTAATAAGAAAAATCTTAGGGTATGCCGCGTATGTCACCATGTAGTCGAAGGCGAGTCGTGCATGACATGCGGCAGCACGAATCTCAGCGAGGACTGGGCAGGTTACCTGTATATAGTCGACCCGAAGAACTCGGAGATCGCAAAGAAGATGAATATCGATATGCCCGGCAGGTACGCCCTTAAAGTACGCTGAGTCCGTTGAAATGAACTGGTATCTTCCCGAACGGCACAGGGACAGATTTAAAGAGCCTTTCGGGAGACTCTTCCCTGATATCAGGGCCGCGCTTGAGTATTCAGGCGGCGCACCCGTTTTTGCAGTTGGTGATGTAGTCACCTACAATCTCGTGAGAAATGATGTAGTCCCCGAGATTGCAGTTATCGACGGAATTACGATGAGGGAGCCGTGCAGCAGGACGCCCCGTCTTCGTTCGTCGAGATTCGAGGTTGAAAATCCGCCGGGAATGATCACCGGAGAACTTATCGACACTCTTCTGCTTGCACTTGAGTCGAGGCCGGCGCTCGTTCATGTAAACGGCGAGGAGGACCTTGCTGTTATTCCTCTTGTGAAAATAGTGCCCGACGGGTCTGCGGTTTTTTACGGCCAGCCCGGAGAGGGTGTCGTCGTGAAGATTGTAGATGAAGAGGCAAGGCGTCTTGCCGACGAACTTTTTTCGCTCTTTGAAGCGGATAACTCCTGTGAGTAATCTTTTAAGTCTTTTTTTGAATAGGCATGAGCTCCTGAAGAGGCAGCCCGGGCGCAAAGTTTCTTCGCTTTCAATCAGATACCTGCGAAATTGCGATAGCCCTGCCTGGATGAAGGTTTGGAGCAAGAGGGGATGCTTGTCCATCCCCGATTGCGACTTATCGCGATGAGGGGGAGGGTCATAGGGAGGGGGATTCTCCCCCCTCCCTTAATAGATTGAATTTAATCTGATACTCACTTAAAATTGAAAATTATAAAATCAGCAGGGCCTTAGTCTGTGCGAAATTTTCATCTAAAAAAAGAGAAGTTCAGGCCTCGTAGGCTACGAGTACTGCACCCATCTTCTTCTCCATGTCCTGAAGTGTTTTCAGGTCCGCAGCGGAGAGATCCTTGAATCTCTGCTCTGCAAGAAGATAGACGCCTAGATCCGATTCGAGGTCTTTGATCTTTTTAATCTTTTCATCGTTTAGTTTTGCGTACATCTTCGCATCGCCTCATCCCCTTGTCGGCTTCAGGATATTTATAATATCTCTTAAATTATATTGGTTTAGATAAATATTTCCTGCAATTGGTCATTGGTCTCCAAGGCTCTGTTTTATCCCTGATGATGGATTTTCTCTTCTGAAGATCTCTTCACCGTGGTCAATCCATTTGGCTATGTTTTAAATAAATACGCGGACAATATTTGAGGGATATCGATGGACTTTGAGTTTATAAAAGAAGAAGAAAACAAACTTCTCAACCGCACTGAGCTCGACTTTGTCCTTACATACGACGGCGCGACACCTTCAAGGAAAGAGATTCTCGGGAAGCTCTGCGCACTTCGCAATGTAAGCCCAGAGCTCTGTGTCCTCGGTTCGATGAAAACAGAGTTTGGAAAGCAGGAGATTGCAGGGCAGGCACGCGTATACCAGGATGCCGAAGTACTGAAATCGACAGAGCTTAATCACGTAATTGAGAACAGCACCTTCACTGCGGAAGCCGCTGAGGCTGCCGAAGAAGGAGCTGAAGAGTAAGTAACGGAGGAGCAGACGATGGGAGTAAAGCGTTATACCTATTACAAAGTCGAAGACGACAAGGCCGTTACAGAAAAGAAGCACTGCCCGCGCTGCGGACCGGGTGTCTTTATGGCGGAGCACAAGGATCGTGTCTCCTGCGGCAAGTGCGGATATACTGAATTTAACAAATAAATGAGATAAATGCCTGAAAACGGGCAGATCCTGGGGATTGAGGGAACAGCGTGGAACCTCAGTGCCGCTATTTTCGGAGATGATCTAGTATCTCTCTTTTCAAAACCTTATAGCCCGCCGCATGGAGGAATCCACCCGCGTGAAGCTGCCCAGCATCATGCTTCTGTGATGAAAGAGGTCATATCGGCCGCAATCGAAGGTCAGGACTTATCGAAGATCTCGGGTATTGCATTCTCGCAGGGGCCGGGTCTCGGGCCGTGCCTCCGTACAGTCGGAACGGCCGCCCGTTCGCTTGCACTTGCGCTTGATGTCCCTCTCATCGGGGTCAATCATTGCGTCGCCCATGTCGAGATAGGAAGGTGGCAGTGCGGGTGCGATGACCCAATCGTCCTATACGCGAGCGGTGCGAATACCCAGGTCCTCGGGTTCCTGAAGTCCAGGTACAGGATTTTCGGCGAGACGCTGGATATCGGGATCGGGAATGCTATAGACAAGTTCGCGAGGAGCAGGGATCTTCCCCATCCCGGTGGACCGCTCGTTGAAAAACTTGCTCTTGAAGGCGAGCCGGTGGAGCTGCCTTATACGGTCAAGGGGATGGACCTTGCATTCTCGGGGCTGATGTCGGCTGCAAAAGATTGCAATGCACCTCTTGAGGACATCTGCGCCGGGTTCCAGGAGACCGCTTTCGCGATGTGCGTCGAGGTCACTGAGAGGGCTCTCGCCCATGCAGGGAAGGACGAGGTTCTCCTTGTCGGCGGAGTGGGTGCGAACTCCCGCCTGCAGGAGATGCTCAGGTGCATGTGCGAGGAGCGGGGAGCGGAGTTCTTCGTTCCTGAAAGGAAGTTCATCGGAGACAACGGTGCGATGATCGCTCTTACGGGAAAGATCATGCTCGAAGCCGGTCAGACTGTAACGATCCCAGAATCGGCTGTGAATCCCGGCTATCGTTCGGACGATGTTGTCGTTAAATGGCGGAAGGACACGGGCGATCTCCCTTATGCGAAGGCGAACCTCCTCGAAAATGGGCAGGCGAGGGGGGCAGAGGCTGTGGTTACAGAGTCCGGGAGAGACGTGATCAAGCGCCGGCTCTCCAAGAAATACAGGAATTCCTCGCTTGACTCCCGTCTGATCGCGGAGAGGACGAGGGCCGAGGCGAGGCTGATATCGCAGGCAAGAAGGTATGGTGTCCCGACGCCCCTGATAAGGGATGTCACTGCAGATTCGATAGTCATGGAAAGGATCGACGGGCCGATGCTCAAGCTTGACCTGACCCGGGATCACGTTCACGATGCCGGAAGGATCGTCGGAAGGCTTCATACTGCAGGAATCATCCACGGCGATCTAACTACATCGAACTTCATCGTCCGGGATGGAAGATGCGTCCTGATCGACTTCGGGCTTTCATATATCTCGTCGGAGATCGAATCAAGAGGAGTCGATCTCCATGTCTTCTTCCAGACTCTCGAAAGCACGGCACCGGACCATGCCGATCTGAGGAAGGCCTTCTGCGAAGGATACGCTGAAACCTTCGAAGAGTCAAAGGATGTCTTTGAAAGGGTCGAGGAGATCCGGCTGAGGGGAAGATATCTTCACTAAAAATTAAAAAGACTAATTATTAAATACAAAAATTTCAATTTCCGAAATCATCTGGAATCTATTTTTTTAAAAAATTAAGAGTTGTATATTATAAAACAGGCTTTTCACATTATTATATAGTATAGTATAATATATTATGTTCTAATTATTAAGCAAATTTAAAATATTATCGATATATTATTAATCTCTATAAAATTAGTGAACTTTGGAGAAAAATTATGAAAGATCGATTAAATTTGGCGTCCGTGCGAAGTCAAAGTATGGCGAAGGCTTCTGTCTTACTTGAAGCTACGAAAATTGTTCGCCCGATGTGTATTTCTAATCAGGCATTGCAGGAATTTGGAAAATATTCGGATAGTCAAACGCCATGTTATGGGAATATCCTGGTAGATAATGAATGGGGGGCATAATGACAGCAACACTTCCGAAGATTTATGTATTTTCTTCAGTCCCCGATCAGGGGAAGACAAAACTGGTTCTTGAACTCTATAATCATTTCAGCAGTAAGGGGTACAGAGTTGCCTGTCTTCAGGCGAACAAAGGCCAAAAAGATTTCAAGGTCTATATCAAGAAAGATATTTACCATTATTCCGTTCCGTTAGAGGCTGCAAAAAGCAGGGCAGAGCTTGAAAAATGGATCCCTGCTGGATTCGACATATATCTGATGGAGGTAACTCTTGGTAATTCTCCTGTGGATATTGCATATATTTCGCTCTTTGACAATATTAACGAAGTTATTTCTTCAGAATATCTTGATTCATGGGAGGATTATGTTATCAAATATTTCGAGGACAACTGGATTCATGAAAGCAGCAATGGTGAGTGCAAATCCTCGGACTTTTGGGATTATATTCATGACAGAAATGTACAGAAGGTAATTATCGGTACAATGGGAGAGCCAATTTGCCCGTTTATGGACAGTGGAGGTTATATTCACAATGTCAGTTCCCTTGTCTATGACGAGATCGACCCAAAATATACTTTTCCGGTCAGCAATAAGAGACTCATAACTGTCGGAGCATTTCCGGGTGAGTACTGGGACATATATCCGCATATGCGTTGGTACAGTTCAAAGTATGCCAAATTTATGGAGAGATTCAGGAATGAAAGTTATGACATTGCAGTTATTGGTGATTCTGCCCAGGAAAAGCTAAAATTTCAGAGCAAACCCAAGAATCACCTGGTGATCTGTTACCAACCGGGCGTATATGCTAATATTGAGAGAAAGGAACCGGATATGAAAGTTAATACGGATTTTAAAACCTTTATAAAAAATTTAAATAATATTCTTCAAGGCAATGAAATATCTGATGAAGATAATGTGCTTTCACGGTATAACAATAGTTATAGGACATTTAAACCTGTTCCTGAGAGGGAATCGGTTTGGAGAGAGGGGAACATCGTCTTCTGCAACGGCTGGATCCATCCTCAGTACCTAATCAGTAAGGGTTTTCTGGAGGTGGAATAAATGTGCGGGCCAATTGTTTATCCCCCGGTAATAACTTCAATAGAACCTTCTCAGGATTGTACAATTGATACGGATGAAAGTTTCTTTGATCGGCTTTTTGAATTTGCAGTCGATGCTGCATCAACTCTTACAGTAATTGTAAACGATGCCATTGCTTTTGTAATCGAAAAAGCTGCGACATTTTTCTCCTGGTTATTTGACGCCGCTAAGACAACTGTAGTGGAAGGAATCAATACTATAAGGCTAGTTGCCGAAAATTCGGCTGGTTCTACGGAAAAGATCATTCATGCCGTAATCACCAATACGCCAGTAACATCCGCACCTCAGATCACTGCAAAGATTCCCGATCAGCAGGCTGTCTCTGACGTCCATGGTGGATCGAGTGTAAGAACTTTTGGGGTAACGATAGATCAGCCTGCAACCATAACATTCTCGATCGACAATCAGGAGAAAAGCAAATATTACGCTGTTGCTGATGCTACATGGGAATGCGATTTTTCTGCCTATTCAGCGGGGACTTACAATGTGGAAGTAACTGCTATCAATTCGAATGGTGACGATACATTTTCATGGTCGTGGGAGATTATTGAGCAGCCGGTGATAACCTTTATAACCCCTTCATCAGGGAATGTAAGTAACTATAACACAAACGGGAAGAGGCTCTTTAGTGCAGGCGTTAATATTCCGTCTATACTGGAACTTTATTTTAACGATCGCTTGATAGAGAAGACCTCATCCGAGATTACAGTGATCTCCCATGAGTTTGATCTGGTTCCTCTTGGATCACATGACGTCAAAATCATCGCTAAGAAAGATGACGTTCAGGTTGAAAGATCGTGGAGCTGGAGTGTGAATGAATATTCAAGTTCTGACGTAATTTATTGTGAGAGCCGTCATTATTCAGGTTTGCGTTTATTGCATGGCGATTTGGCTGACGTTGAAAGAAACTTGAATTTTAATAGCAATATGGATCTTCGATGTCAAAAATCTCAACTTCCTGATGGAAGCTGGATATACCTCTTTACATGTTCAAACATAGGTCTAGTGGTAGATGACGATTTGGAATTTCCCCCAATAGTAATTAATCCATCGAATAGTGGAGAAAATGTCTATCTGGGAGGTTTTAATACTATAGAATTATCTCTTGCTGAAACCTATGCGAATGAAAATTTTGTATTATTCTCGTCAATGGATAAGTTTTGTATCGGTATATATCCTTTAAAATGGGGAAATTTTGAAAATTATTATAAAATGCAGGGAGATCTTGAATTTATACTCGGTCTGGCGGGTTTAATACCCGATATAATCGAGACTTTTCATATTGGTGATATAATAAGTGGGTTGTTACTCTTGGCTCCTAGCGATAAATCACCTGAATTCGAATCGATAAATTATTCTTTTCCTTATGAGGCAACTATGGAATTAGACGGGGTGTCTCCCACTGGCGGCAGGTCCCCCTATGTAGAAAACCAGTTTAGATGGATTGCCTGGGTACAAAAGGAGAGTAGCGTTAAATTTAATTTCCTGATGAAATTAATTGAAACAAATGCTGAAGGAGAATATTTTGAAACCAATAAAGAGATTCAGCTAACTGCCGGAAATGACCCGGTTGTTCTTTAATAAGCCGGAATGTGAGATGGGAAATAAATATGATTTATTTAACAAAACATATTTATTCTCTCTAAAGGAAATTCTCTATTGAAAGGGGGCTGAAATAAAAATAGCTTAAAATCTATCATCTGTTACAATATTCGAATTTATTAAAAATATGTATGTGTTTAAATTTTAGAAAACTAAAAGGATCAAATAGATACTTTAAGGAAAGTTGTTCATTTTTGGACAAATTATAATGTGCATTTATGAAGGAAATTACGGTTGATAAACCACTAAGTTCTGAAGAATCAGAAAATGAAGTTTCAATTGATTATCTTCACCTGATCTATCTTTTATACAGGCATCCTTCACAGGCCTTCAGGATAGTCAATAGTGAAAAAACAGTTCATGGAATTGTTTTTTTTGTTGTTTTTGTGTTTATTCTCACATTTTTTTATAGTCTTTATATTTATTATTTTTCAGGTATTTTTTATTATGATTTGTCACCGATTTCAATAATCACAGTAATTTTTGATGGAATTCGAAATGGTTTGGTTATAGTAATTAAATATTTATTATTATTTGGAATAGGCGCGGTATTTTTATTATTTTTGCTATGGATTATTCAATCTAAAATTCCAGTAATACAATCATTAAGTGTAATCTTCTACAGCTGTGCAATTGCATATCCCTTCACTCTGTTGAGGTATTTTATATATATCCCGTCAGAATATTCACTACTTAGCTATGGTCTATTTTATTTATACCTCCTGCCCCTTGCGTTTCTGGAATATATCGGACTTAAAGACTTATTAAAGACGAAACACCACCTGATCCTGATAGGAGTATTAATAACAATTGTGATCCAGTACCTGATATTCGAACCTGTTTATTTGTTCATCTCGGGCATTTTGAATGTAATCTTTTGAATATTAAATCCTTCTTTCTGAAAGGTCCTGGCAGTGGTTTCATATGCCACAAACTGAACATATGGGATCTTCTGCCATCTCCTCCCTAAAAATATTTCTTTTGTGCATGATCTCATCAAATGTTTCTGAGTTGATATTTCCAAAAACTATATCGGGCCTATAGCAACAGGGCGTCATATCACCGTTATATCTCATAAACAGAGTTGTGTTGAAAAGACGGCATGGAAGAGTGTGAGGAACGGGCAAGGTAATTTTTAAACCCGTTTTCTCTGTAAAATCATTGACTTTTCTAAAAATTTTTTCTTCCTCTTTTGTATACTCGGGCTTCCAGGGATATGATCTTTCAAAATTAACTGCATCAACACCAAGATCATTTGAAATGGAGAGTGTTTCTTCAACTGTATCGAAATTGCATTCCATCATTGCAATATTAATATATGTTTTTGGAAAAGTGAACCCTTTTTGTTTTTTTAATTCATGAAAATATTTTATATTACCGGAAATATCAGGAGAGAACAAAGACAGATCCGGAATGCTGAAAGCAATAATTCCGACTCCTGATGACAGCAGTCCTTCAGCTTTCTCTCCTACAAGCGTCGCGTTAGTAGTAAAGTTCACCGAAAAGCCCTTTTCCGCACCATATTTTATCATATCGACAAGATACGGATTCATAAGGGGTTCTCCCCACCCATGAAGAGAAAGATACCTGAAGCCCTGCTGATCAACTGCCTTTTTAAACACTTCAAAGTTTATATTTTCTCCTTTCTGCGAGTATTTTTTTCTAAAGCAGAAAGGGCAATCAAGGTTGCAATCCGTAGAGGGTTCGACTTGGAGAATCGGTGGTACATATTTATTCTGTGTGTTCATTCATCAGCCTCTATTCCATCGCCTATTGTATTTTTAAATTAATAAATAAAATTTTCTCAAGAAATTGGAGTCTGAAGACTAAATAAAATCCATGGAAGACATAATAGCAACAAAACTTCCGAAGATTTACGTATTCTCTTCAGTCGCTGATCAGGGGAAAACGAAACTGACATCCGAGTTGTATAATCTCTTCAGCAGTAATGTTCTGGGATATTATTGACGGACTATTTTTCGAACATTGAATTGATAATAGCTTTGAATCCCCCAAAAAACATATCCATCTTCCCGCAAAACAAAACAGAAATGAACGTCTACTGCTCAATTCTTACGATTCTTACTGCCGTCTTCGCCGGGCTTCTTGTAATCGATGTATTTACGACGACACTCGTCCTGAACATGGGAGGAACCGAATTAAATCCCCTGATGGCCGGGATCGCGAGCCAGCCATGGCTTCATCTCCTGATAAAAACGGTGTTCGCAGTATTTATTGTTCTTCTCGCCTGCCAGGCCGAGCACATAAAGCAGCATTCCGGTGCAGTGATCCTGATCGCCGCATGCTCTATGTTTCTCGTGGTAGCAGTTCACAACATCCGCGTCGTGCTTTTCACTTTTTTGGGTTAGTGTGAAGCTGTTTTCGCGAAAATATTTCTTTTCTCCGGCAAAATATCTTCTAAGTGAACTTCCACGGCTTTACCTTTCTCGGTTTTCTCTCTGTTATTCTGGCCGGTCTTTTCCTGGCGGATGTTGTAACAACGGCTCTCATCCTGGAGATGGGCGGAAGCGAACTCAATCCACTGATGATCGATATCGTGAGCCACCCGTGGCTTCATTCCATTGTAAAATTTATTGCAGCCCTCTTTGTGATTGCAGTTGCATGTTATACCGAGCGCTTAAAGAAAAATGCGGGTGCTGCGATCCTTGTTATTGCATGCTCGATCTTTCTTTTGGTTGTCGCCCATAATGTCTGTGTTTTGATCGGTTTTTCCCCGTCTGGTGTTTTTCCGGGCTTTTAATTCTCTCGGGGGACTTCCTCTTTTTTCGTTATTACAAACCGGCAGAAGGGGTCTCCTGCGGCATAGCAGTGAGTCTCCGTTACGTCGACTTCGTCTCCGGTCTGCCGGGTGAAGACCGCCGTTAAGAGCCCGCAGTCGAAAGAGCATGCCGGTCTTCCGATCTTCGGGAGGTCCTGGCATTCGTAGCAGTCCGTGACCGTGATGACAAGCTGGTCGCCCTCTTCTATCGTGATCTTTCCGAGCTCGTTCGACCGGAAGAAATCTGATAGTTTCTTCAGGAACTCCTCGTTCGAGTTGTCGGAGACTATCTTTGCGACCTCGTTTCCCGCCCTGATCCCTGCACTGAAGAGAACCGGCTCGATGTTGACACCGCTTTGGAGAAGGCTCGTCCGTATAGTATTGAATATCAGCCTGAACACCGAAGCCGGCCTGACCGAATCCCCGAGAACCGGCTGTTCTTCCCAGCCTGCGGGCATCTGACATACGGGGGCCGCAATAGTCCCGAGATATCGTGCATCGAGGTACAGGAATTTCCGTCTTGCATCGTTTTCATCCGTCCTTTCGGCCAGGATTCCGTCATCTGTCATATCGCGGAGATGAACCGAGACCGTCGATTTGGCGCGTCCGATCCTACGGACTATATCGTCGAATCTCTGCTCTCCTGTCATCACCATGCGGAGTATCTCAATGCGTACGGGGCTGTTTACAACGATCGTCCTGCCGTTTTTCAGGAATATGAGGGCATCCGCTTTTTCTTCAGTCTGCTCCGTCGCTTTCATCCTTCATGATATATCCCGGGCAAACTTTTTATAGATTCTGTTCGTATACACTAGAATGTTAGTGAATATGCGAACAAAAAGGTGAAAGAAAAATGAAAGTGACTGAACTTGCAAAAGGAGTGTACTGGGTTGGAGCAATAGACTGGAATCTTCGCGATTACCATGGCTACACCCTTCCCGGAACCACATACAACGCATACCTCGTAATCGGAGAAAAGGTTGCATTGATCGATACGACATACCCCGGCTTCGAAGGCCAGATGCTCGATCATGTGGCGTCGATAATCGACCCGATGAAGATCGATTATGTGATCGCAAATCACGTCGAGATGGACCATTCCGGAGGTCTCCCTAAGATCGCAAAGATGCTCCCCGGAGTTCCCATCTACTGTACACAGGCGGGAGTCGAAGGATTCAACCGCCATTACGACACCGAAGGCTGGAATTTCCATGTGATAAAGAACGGTGAGACTCTCGATCTCGGCGGAAAGACGCTTGTCTTCCTCGAAGCCCCGATGCTTCACTGGCCCGACTCGATGTTTACGTATCTTGCAGAAGACGAGATCCTCTTCCCCAATGACGCGTTCGGCCAGCATATCGCATCTTCCGAGCGTTTCGACGACGAACTCGGCACAGACGAAGCGATGGAGCATGCACAGAAGTTCTTCGCAAACCTCATTATCCCGCTCGCCCCGAAGGTCTTAAAGAAGCTCGGCGAAGTCACCGACCTGAAAGTTGGTATCAGGATGGTTGCACCGAGCCACGGCGTGATCTGGAGGGAGAATGCAATGGGAATCATTACCGCATATGCCAACTGGTCCAACGGAGTGTCAAAGGACAAAGTAACGATTGTCTACGATACAATGCATGGATCGACCACAAGAATGGCGACGGCTATCGCAGAGGGAGTTATCGAGGGCGGCTGCGAGGCGAAAGTCTGCATGCTCAAGGACGGAAGATACAAAGGCACCCACAGATCCGATGTTGTAAAGGAGATCCTTGATTCAAAGGCGGTAATCGTAGGAACGCCGACTCTCCAGGACGAGCCGCTTCCTACTGTTGCCGGGTTCATGAGCTATCTCCGCGGCCTCCGCCCAGGGCGGCTTACGCAAAAGAAGAAGGGATTTACATTCGGCTCCCACGGCGGCTCCGGCGGTGCGGTGCGGATAGTCGAAGACGACATGAAAAAGGCCGGAATAGAGATATTCAGGGAGCCTATCGAGGTTTACTACAGGCCTGACAAGGATGAGATCGAACTGTGCCGCAGGGCCGGAAAGGAGATCGCAGAGGCTGTGAGGAATAGCTGAACACTCTCAACTCACTGTAAGATCACACACCAATAATCCTCCAAGATATATTTTCAGATTCCCCTTAATCTAGGAATTTATTTGTTTATTTCCTGAAATCCTGATTTATTTTCAGGCAGGCATATACTGTATAGTTGCCTATTACTTCTCTAACTGATCGATGGAGGATGCAGTCATGAAGAACCAGTACTTCGGCGATTACCGCGATATGTTCAAGTACGATCTGATTCAGGAGGCAATGAAGAAAAATAAAGGCTTTAAGCGTTTTTCATTTATCCCGATGCTGACGGATTTCAAAGAGTGCAACGACGGAAACAAACGTTATTATAATTCCGAGAAGATAGAAAAGCGCCCGGGCTCCGGGAACACGGATCTTGTTGGTTATCTGCGAGACTATAACGACAAAGTCAGGGATCGGAAGAACAGGGACCTCAGGCATATCAGGGATTATTTCGGTGCCTATATAAATATCGAAATCTTCGAACCCGACGAACCCATGCAGGGGAAATATTTTGTCAATAAGAACCGGAGTTTGTACTTCCAGGCTATTCCTGACATATATCTTGAATCTGCACTTGTCTTCGTCGATCCCGACAACGGAATTGAGGTGAAGAATTCATCGAAAAAACACATTCTCTATCAGGAGATTCGATCTCTCTATGAACGGATGAGCGATGATTCTGTTTTGATGATCTACCAGCACTTCCCCCGGCAGAAACATGAAGAGTATATTGACCGGAGGAAAGAAGAACTCGGGCAAAGAAGTGGATCGAAATTGAAACCGCTCTGGATCTCGGACAACGAGATAATCTTCTTCTTTCTTTCCAAAGGCCAGGAAGCGAATAATATTATCAGTGGTGTTCTGTCTGATTATTCCGGGAAATATCCTGAAAAATGCAGGAATGGCTGAGTATCCCGAATGCCGGAAACGAATTCCGGGATACTAGGTCAGTTTAAAAAGTACCCCGGATAATTACTACAATAGATGAAAGACAAAGGCCCCGCCCTTGAACGGACACTCTCGCTGCCCACTGTCGCGATATCCGGGATCGGGATAATTCTCGGGGCCGGCGTCTATGCACTCATAGGCGAGGCTGCATCGCTGGCGGGAAACGCCCTCTGGCTGTCGTTTCTCTTTTCGGCCCTGATTGCCGCCTTCACCGGACTTTCATATATGGAGCTCTCGTCGATGTTCACCGAGGCGAGCGCCGAGTACGAATACACCCGCCGTTCCTTCGGGGGAACGCTTGCATTCATCATCGGAATAATGGTCATTCTCTCCGGGATTGTCGGCGCCGCAACTGTCGCACTCGGTTTTGCAGGCTATTTCAGCACATTTACAGGAATTCCGCTTCTTCCGGTCGCCTTCGCCGTGCTCGTCATATTGTCTGCTGTTATCTTCTCGGGGATCAAACAGTCGGCGGCCGTTGCAATCGTCTTCACCCTGATCGAGGCAGGTGGAATAGTAGGGATGATCATAATTGGGCTTCCGTACATCGGTTCGGTCGATTATCTTGCGATTCCGCTCGGAATTGCAGGCGTCTTCCAGGCATCGGCTTTGATATTCTTCGCTTACCAGGGATTCGAGGAGATTGTCAAACTCTCGGAGGAGACTGTAGAACCCGAGAGAACGATACCGAAAGGGCTGATGATTGCAGTTGTCGTGACCGTCATCCTGTATATTGCCGTCTCGATATCGATAGTCAGTATCGGCGGCTATGAAGCGGTTGCAGGCTCCAAAAATCCCTTTGCCATGGTTGCGGAGAACACGTTTTCCGGGGGCGGGACGGTATTTACGATAATCGCACTCTTCGCTACAGCAAATACCGCACTCCTTATGATGCTCGCATCTTCGAGGATTCTTTACGGGATGGCAAAGAGGAAACGCATGCCCGGAAAGTTTGCATGGATCTCTCCGCGAACAAAAACACCTGTCTGGTCAGTTGCAGCCGTCCTTCTGGTCTCCCTGGTCTTCCTTCTTCCGGGAGAGATCCGTGACGTCGCACTTATAGCAAACTTCACCCTCTTCTTCACGTTTGTGGTGATAAACGCAGCCGTGATAGCGCTGAGGTTCAAAATGCCGGAAAAGAGCAGGCCTTACAGGGTGCCGTTTACGATCGGAAAGGTTCCTGTTCCGGCTGTTTTGGGGATATTTACGTGCCTCTTCTTCCTCTCGGTGATGGATCCTGTGATACTCGGTGTAGGTGTAGTCCTGACCGTTGTTGCGGCTGCAGGTTCATATCTGTTCCCTGAGAAGAAGGAATCTGTTTAGACGTTTAGATCCTGAATATTCGCTAACAATGGCCGTCACCGAACTTCCCGAGGCACAAAACGGCGTCCTTCCTACTTGAGGTCCGGTATATTGTTATACCCTTGAGCCTGCATCTCCACGCAAAGAGAAGGGCCTCCGAGATCTCGTTCTTTGTCGAGGTTCCCGGCATGTTTATCGTCTTCGAAATAGAGGCGTGCACATGCTCCTGGAATGCCGCCTGCATCAGGATGTGGTCCCGCCACCTGATATCCAGGGCAGTTGTAAATATTTTGGTGAACGAGTCGGGGAGCCACCCGATGTCCTGGACTGTTCCTGTCTCGTGGACGTGGGAGAGCACCTCCCCGACTCTTCTCTCCCTCTCCTCCGGGTTGGGAAACAGCTTTCCGGCGACGGTTTCGAGCTCTTTTTTGAACAGGGGGTGAACCATCCTGAAAGACTCGCCCGCTGTATTCATTCTCGTATACGAATAGGAAAATACCGGTTCTATTCCGCTCGAGCACTCTGCAATTATCGATATGGAGCCGGTGGGCGCAATGGTCGTGAGTGCGGCGTTCCTGACCATCTTTCCGTTTTTCTCCCATACGCTCCCTTTCCAGGCGGGGAAGGGGCCTTTCTCCTCTGCAAGCCTGCCGGATTCCGAGACTGCGGTTTCGGCAACGAACTGCATTATACTCCCGCAGTACTTCCTTCCTTCGGGCGAATCGTAGGGTATCCTGCGCATGATTAGGGCGTCGTGGACTCCCATGAGACCAAGGCCGACCTTTCTCGTCCTCTTCGTCGCCTCCTCGATCTCCGGTATCGGGTACCTGTTTTTGTCGATGATCCTGTCGAGGAATTTCACTGCAGTTCTGATTGTCTTTTCCAGCGAAGCAAGATCAGTCTCTCCTTTTTCATCGATAAACTTCGACAGGTTGATCGATCCCAGGACGCAGCTTTCGAATGGAAGCAACGGCTGCTCTCCGCATGGGTTGGTGGCATTGATATTTCCGAGCGCCGGGGTCATGTTTTTGCGGTTGATCTCGTCGTAGAATAGCAGGCCCGGTTCGCCGTTTCTCCAGATCCCTTCGGTTATGCCGTTCCAGATGTCGCCGACAGTAATCTCTTCGGCCGTCTCCTCCCGTGTTATCCAGACCCTGTCGAACCTTCCGGCCTCCACAAGCCCCATGAACCTGTCGGTGACCATGACGGATATGTTGAAGTTCGCGATGTCCCCTTCCCTTGTCTTCGAATTTATGAACTTCAATATATCGGGGTGGTCGACGTTGAGTATGCCCATATTAGCCCCTCTCCGCCTGCCGCCCTGGCGGATGACCCCGGTAACGGCGTCAAAGGCCTTCATGAAGGAAACCGGGCCCGATGCTACACCCTCCGATGATTCTACGAATGCGCCTTCCGGGCGTATGTTCGAGAAGTTATAGCCGGTACCGCCGCCGCTTTTATGGATCATCGCCCCCCATTTCATGGCGTCGAAGATCTCGGTTATCGAGTCTCCGACATAGAGAGTAAAGCATGCCGCAAGCTGATTCATGTCCGTTCCGGCGTTCATCAGTGTGGGCGAATTCGGGAGGAACCTGAGAGTATTCATCATATCGAAATATTCTGCCTCTTCTTCCGGGGAGTCGGCTATTGCGCCTGCCACCCTGCGGCAGAGCTCGTCGAAGCTCTTCTCATCGTCCCTGTAATATCTCAGCATGAGTATTCTCTCTGCGGCTTCGCCGGTCATGTTATGTCTCCTTTACCACTCTTATCTTCGGATAAATCTTTATCTTTTCCCCGACATGATCGGATTGCCGGGTTACTGGCAGGATGATACAATAGCAGAAGATGCAGATTCCGGTTTATTGCCCGGAATTGAAGAGTTCGAGCGGACTATCAGTATGAATAACGAAAAAGAAGGAGAAGTGGCGGCGGCCTTCAGTCCCGACGGGCGGCTCATGTGTTTCTTTGCCGGATTTTCGGCCCTGATGGTAGATGAGACCGAATGCCCGACTGTACGGGGAAGCATCCTGACACATAACCACATCTCCGATACAGCGTTTTCAATGCATGACATAAAGGAAGCTTCTGAGCTTGGTTTGACAGAACTCAGGGTTGTGGGGCCGTCCGGGTGGCATTCGATGAAACCGGGTCCGGAGGGGTGGCCGTCACCCGTTGAAATTTCGTCAGCCTATGCAAGAATATCATCGGAAGTCGCTTCCCTTCCCGGAGAAGGGAGTATGAGGGAGAATTCTATCCTAATTTGCGAAAGACTTGCGGATGAACTCGGCCTGATCTATGAAGGAGGGGCTTTTGATGTACCATGATCCTGTTGGAATGGAATAATTAAATATTCGTCTGAACGACCTCATAAATAATGAAAAAGCACTATATCCCCCCAAATTATTTTTATCTTGCTCTAATCCTGACAGCTCTCCCGGGATGTCTCTTTCCGCAGTTCAATATTATCACATATCCTTTCAATCTCCCCGGGTTCATTGTCGTAGCCATTGGGGTGCTGGTTACGTATGTCTCATGGAAGGTCTTCATAGATCACGGGACGTCCGAATCTTACCGCAAAGATGCAACCTGCCTAGTCTCGGACGGACTTTATGCATACAGCAGAAATCCTATGTATATAGGCATGATTCTGATTGTTCTCGGCCTGTGGATATGTATGATGATGAATCTTCTTGCACTCGCCGGACCGGTCTTTCTTTTCCTTGTGCTAAACTTCAGGTTCATACCATACGAGGAAAGCGTGATGTCCGGGCAGTTCGGAGAGGAATTCACGGCATACATGAAAAAAGTCCGGAGATGGCTGTAACTTCACTGGGCTGAAACCGGGTTTCATCCGTCTTCTTTTTTGAATGCTGTTAATAGAAATCAGGTTCAAATCTCATCGATGAATCTTAAGGTTGTCACCGGAAATCCGAACAAGGTGAAGGAGGTCGCGGCCTATTTCGGGGAGTTTGTGGTTGTCGAGCATGTAAAACTCGATCTTCCCGAGTACAGGGGCGACGATGTGGGAGAGATCGCCCGCGGAAAGGCGAAGGTCGCATATGAAGCGGTGGGAGAGCCGCTTATCGTGGATGATACCGGATTTTATATACGGGCTCTGAACGGATTTCCCGGTGCATATGCGGCTTTTGTTCTCGATACTATCGGAATGGAAGGTGTCCTTAAGCTCATGGAGAGTAAGCCCGAACGGAGCGCTTACTTCGAGACGGCGATAGCGTATGCCGATGAAAAAGGGATCTTCATCTTCAAGGGAAGAGTCGAAGGCGAGATCATGACCTCACCACGGGGCAAAGAGGGTTTCGGCTACGATCCCGTGTTCAGCGTCGGAGGGAAGACCCTTGCGGAGATCCCGCTCACGGAGAAGTCTGCAATATCCCATCGCGGCAGGGCGCTTGAAGAGTTTAAAAAATGGTTTGTTGAAAACAGGCTGTAATAACCCTTTCATATATCCACACCAAATACAATCTTTACCACAGCTCCGAGGACGAATGAAAGCCCGGCAACCCCGAGACTGATCGCCGCCATCTCCATGAACCTTCTTTTGAAGTCCAGGTCCTTCGCCACTGAGATGTAGAAGTTGAAGACGAATATTATTATTATGCCTGTTATTATCGTGACCGCCAGTGCGACTGCGTAATTTCCGAATATAAAATACGGCAGTATGAGCAGGAATACGGTCAGTATATATGCTGCGCCGGTGTATGATGCGGCCCTGAACGGGTCTTTTTCTCCTCCGCCGTCCGCCTTTTCGGACAGGTACTCAGATGCCGCCATCGAAAGAGCTGCGGCAATACCAGTGATAAGCCCGATGGCGCCGATCAGGGCTGTATTCTGGAGAGCGAACGAAAAACCCGCAAGTGCCCCTGTAAGCTCGACGAGTGCGTCGTTTAACCCGAGAACGACAGACCCCATATAGCCGAGCTTCTCCTCGTTGATCATGTCGGCGAGTTCGAGCTCGTGCCTCTCTTCGTCTGCGAGAATCCTGCTGATCTCGGGGAATTTCTCTTTTATCTCAGAATAACCCGACTGGGCCCGGTTTTCTCCTTTCTCCATCAGTTTGATCGTAAAGGTAAGTCCGAAGACCCTTGCCATTGTAGTAAACCAGAGTATTCTTCTTTTGTCCGGCGAAAACTCCTTCCCTGTAATTTTTTTTATGATATTATAATGCTTCAGCTCGTCGCCGGCGATCCTCCCGAGCACCTCTTTGTTGTGGGGATCCTTTTCCTTCTCTGCCAGTTTTTCATATATCAGGTGTTCGGTTATCTCGTTCTTCTGAAAATGGTCGAGAATCCCTGAGATATCCTTTGAAAATCCGCTTTCCATCTTAGATTATCTTTGTCCTGCCGCCCGATAACCTTTTTTCGTCGTCGTCCGGGATCTGTTCTTAGGATCTGCCTGCGATTCGCTCCAATGCCGTTTCTGCCGGCATTATCTCAGAAGATACTTCTTGGTTATGTTTCCGGGTCGCTGCAGATCCCTTTCGAATCCAAACTGTTAATATCTCCCGCATCGTTATATATAGAACCGATATTAAGGGGATATACCAGAAATGGCAAGATTCGCAGAGGCCGAAGCAAGGCTCTTAAATGTCAAGATATGCATGAAATGCAACGCAAGGAACCCAATTCGCGCAACAAAATGCCGCAAGTGCGGCGGTTCGGAGCTTCGCCCGAAGTCCAAGGAAAGAAAAGGATAGTATTTTTTCCGGAATCTATACTTTTTTTGCAGAATTATTTTATTATATCTGGATGCGGTGGTAATTCGCGGCCGCAGATCATCTATGCACTATAGTAGGTGACCTTTTTTCCGCCTTCGCTGTACTCGCCGTGGTAGGTCTCGATATTTCTCTTGTATCCTATTCTCTGCTCCACTCCGAGCTCCCTGAGGACCTCTCTTATTCTCATGACGTCCTCTTCGTCCTCCCAGTCGGCCGTGTTTACATAGACGACCGCCCTTTCGTCTCTTGAATCCGGGTTCTCCTTTGCGGTGCTGACCCTTGCGGAGATCCCGAGCCGTCCTGCTGCCGTTGCATCGCGAATCTTTCTCCAGATCTCGTCGATATCTGCCTTTTCCATGAAAATAAGCCACTTCCCACCCTTTTCATCATCAAAATCCTCAGGCGAGAAATCAGGGTAGTCCTGCACTATCCAGTACATTCTTGTTGTCTTCGAGGGAATCACGCCCTCGCCTTCAAGAAGCATATCGTAGATCCGGTCTTTTCCTCCCGGCTCATCTGCAAGCGCCTGTGAAAGCTGTGGGTATTCGTCTTCGAAATCCGAGAATATTACATCAAACTCATCTCTGAAATCCTCTCCCGCTTCAACGCGCTCAAACAGATATTTGCCTTTTTTTGTAAGTTCGCGGTTGAGTATTATCTCGAATATTCCGTATGCCGCCCCGGAAAGCGGATTTTCATCTCCCTCGACTTCCATGATATGATATTATCCCGGTGAAAAATTATTTTTATGCTTCCGGGGTGCGACGAAAAATTTTAATTAATTATTTATTCTGAGTAAAAGAAATAAGACCAAACATTAGATCGAAAATGGATCAAAAAAGTACCGGCATTGTAGTATTGATTGCAATATCAATTTTTATCCTGCTTGTTGTCCAGGCCGTAGGCGTCCTGACTCTTGCCAGCCATAATGAAAACCTGGTGATAGAGAGAACCTGGGATGAGCTTAAAGACTACGCGGTAATTATATCAACCCAGATCGACGGCGATGTTCTTGAAAATCTGAAACCCGGAGATGAATCCAGTCTTGATTTTATAGAGATAAGAGACAGGCTCTGGGCCCTGCAGAAAGATTCCGCATCAATAAGATATGTATATGTCCTGAGAAAGACGGCTGACGGCGAATACCTTGAATTCGTTGTCAACAGCGAATACGGGAGAAACGATTTTACATTCCCCCTTATCGGCCACGTCTATGAAGAAGCGCCGGCTGAGGCATTTGAAGGCTACACCGGGCCTTCGGTGAAGAAGGAGTTTTATTCGGACCAGTGGGGGGAGTATATGTCCGGTTATGCTCCGATATATGACTCGGACGGAAAAGTGGTGGGTGTCGCAGGTGTCGACATATCGAAGGATGTAATTCTGGGGCGTCTCAAGGATTCCGAGACCACTATATACTATATACTGATTGTTACGGTGATAATCGGCATCTTCCTGCTGATATTCCTCCTTTACATGGTGTCTCAGTTCAGGAGGTACCAGCTTGAGACTGAAAAAAGCGAAAGAAGACTGAATCTTGCAATGGAGATCGCCCAGGAGGGGCTGATCGACTGGAATACCCGGACCGACGTGGCATATATCAGCAAGGGTTTCTGGAGAATCGTCGGCACTGGCGATGAGATGCCCGAGACCCATTACAAGACTTCGGTAGTCCTTGACTACATTCATCCCGATGACAGGCTGAAGCTGGTGAATTATTTCCGCAATGTGCTTGAAAACGGGTTTAAAAAGGATATAGCCGTAAGGATCAACAGGGTGAGCGGCGAGGGGGGCTGGGTGCGGGTAAAGGCCGACGTCGTGGGGCACGAGGATGAAAAGCCGGTCCGGCTTATCGCTACGGCCATAGATATAACCGACGAGGTGGAGTACCTCGGCGCCCTCGAGATAGCCCGCGAAAAGCTCTCCACTCTCTCATCCATAACCCGGCACGATGTCCTGAACCAGGTTACCGTGCTGAACCTGAATCTCGACCTGCTGAAGATGACAAATACCGATCCCGAGATCGACGAGATAATCGAAGAGCTGGATAGTGCCTCAGACAAGATCCGCGACCTTGTCGAGTTTACCAAATATTACCCCGCACTCGGCGACAGCAAGCCTTCATGGATTTCGGTCGACGAGATGGTGGAGAATGTCGCTCCTGAGGGCTACTACAACGAACTTCCGGTTGAGGTCATGTGCAGGAACCTGAAGATACATGCCGATCCTCTATTTGAGAAGGTGCTGTACAATCTCTTCGACAACTCGTACAGGTACGGCGAAAAGGCTACCAGGATAGTTGTCGACTGTATGAAGTCTGAAGGCGGCATGAAACTGATAATAGATGACGACGGCGTCGGGATTCCGGTGGATAAGAAGGAGCTGATATTCGAGAAGAACTACGGCACGAATACAGGCTACGGCCTCTTCCTCGTGGAGAAGATCATAGAGATGGCCGGGTTCGCGATTAACGAGACCGGAACGGAGGGTATCGGCGCCCGGTTCGAGATATTCATACCTGACGGAAAATTTTCATTTGGGGATGAAACACGGGATTAAGCAATCAAAAAAAGTTTAATTCAATCTTTTATTTTTTGAGCCTTTCAATAATCATATTTGCAGCCTTTTCGCCGGAAAGGAGCATTCCGCCGAATATTGGCCCCATTCTGGTCTCCCCCCCAACTGCGTTTGCCGCCATTCCGGCGACTATCAGGCCGGGGAAGACCTCTTTTGTGTGACTGAGTATGTTTGTCTCCGCTCTTTCCGCCCACATGAAGCCTTCGCCTTTGATCTCAAGCGCTCCGCCCTTCTTCCGGACCATGTGTGCGATCATAGAGTCATGGCCTGTCGCGTCGACGGTCACTTTCGTTCTCATCGTAAGCGGGTCTATGTGAAGGCCTGCCATCTCGACGGCCGTCCAGTTGATCACGAGGCCGCTGACTCCCCCGTCCTCCTTTACGACGACATCCTCGACTGTCGTCAGGTTGAAGACCTCGGCACCTGCGTCGCATGCGGCTGCGAGAGACTTGGATACCGCCTCAACCGATGAGGCAACGTAGTAGCCCTTCTCGTATTCGGTATATTTTATGCCGAAATGATCGAGGAGTCTCCTTGCCTCCTCCTGTACGACGATCCGCGGAAACATCATTCCGCCGCCCCACATCCCTCCGCCGATCGAGAGTTTCTTCTCGATTAGTGCGACTTTTACACCGTTCTGGGCCAGAATTGCGGCACAGGTGATTCCTGAGGGACCGCCGCCCACGACTGCACAGTCGATGTCGAGGTATTCCGTCATTATCTTGTGCTGTTCAGATAGAATGGCCCTGCTTATCGTAACTTCGTCAAGCTTCATATCCGGGTTCACCTGCCAATAAAATGTGCAAGCAAAATATACTACTCTATCCCTTTTCGCCGTCACGCCCGGTCAGGGGATGTTTTCTCCCTGAACCCGATATAATAATCCGGATACGCGATTTGGGCTTGTTTATGATTTTTTTCGAGTCCGTTTTTTGCCGTGACAGCGATATATTTATTCAGGCTCTGGCTAATATAAGAGGATATATATGATAGGAAAATGGAAACGCGACTGGGGCCTTTCGGGAAGGGTCTTCATGACCTGGATATTTATTCTCGCGCTCTATGTCGTATTTATAAATATACTCTACTTCCTGTTCCCGGGATACCTCTACATGATAATTGCCTTTGTCTTTTTAATGGCATTTGTCCAGTATTTCTTCTCGGCCAAACTTGTCCTTATGACGACCCATGCGAGGATAGTGTCCGAGGATGAGGAGCCGGAACTTCACAGGATGATCGAAAAACTCTGCCAGGAGGCGGACCTGCCGAAGCCTAAGATTGCAGTGATGCCGTCGCCCGTCCCCAACGCATTTGCAACGGGAAGAAACCCGAAGAACGCGGTTGTTGCAGTCACGGATTCGATCATGAGGACGCTCAACAGGGAGGAGCTTGAGGCTGTTATCGCTCACGAGCTGTCTCACGTAAAGAACCGCGACATACTGACGATGACGGTTGCAGGATTCCTCGCGAGTCTTGCATCGATTATCATGCAGAATGCACTCATCATGAACCTCTTCGACGGGAGGAACAACAACGGTGCATGGATTGTAATCTGGATCGTGTCTATTATCGTCTGGATTGTTGCAACCCTCCTGATGCTTCTTCTCTCCCGCTACCGCGAGTTCGCGGCGGACCGGGGAAGTGCGATGATCACCGGAAACCCGGCGGCGCTCAGGTCGGCACTGATGAAGATCAGCGGACGTATGGACGCCATCCCCGCGAAGAAGAAGCAGGAGATCGAGGGATCGAATGCATTCTTCATCATCCCGGCAATCTCCGGAAAGAGCCTGACAGAACTTCTCTCGACACACCCCCCGCTTGAGAAGCGTCTTGCAGCTCTCGAGAAGATCGAGCGTGAGCTGAAGGGATACTAAATCCTGTTCTTTTCTTCACTTTTTTTGTCACGACTCAGTAAAGTCGTGTGAAAATTTTATGGTTTGTTAACACGATTGTTATTTATGATGCTCAAACCCTTCGAGAGGGAGAATGTGCTTGCGATGCCGGTGGTGCTGATCTCCACGGTATCGGGCAGCGGTGTTGCCAATGTGGCCCCGTGGGGGAATGTGACTCCAATCCTGAGGCCTCTCGATGAGATAGTGATCGCCTCGGCCCTTAAAAGAGATACGCTCGACAATATCAGGGAGACGGGGGAGTTCGTGATCAATGTCCCTCCGGCATCGATGATAGACGAGGTTATGATCTGCTCAAGGCTGTACCCGCCGGATGTGGACGAGTTCGCCGAGGCAGGATTGTCCAAAAAAACGTCTTCGACCGTCTCCGCTCCCGGAATTGCCGGATGCGTCGCCTGGATCGAGTGCAAACTGAAAGAGGAGATAGTACGCGATAAGTACTCCCTCGTCATCGGCAAGGTGACGGGTCTTGAACTGAACGAGGATTTCGTAACAGAAGATGGAGATCTTGACTACGAGAATGCCGAACCGCTCTGCATGCTCTGCGGGGGTTCGGTGATCCACTATACGAAGCCTGTCCGTGCCGGGAGGACGGCACAGTACTCTGAGATGTTCTCATGGCCGGGGAAGAAACAGGACTGAAATTCCGGGAATCAAAACACTATTTTTAATACCAATCAGCAGAGAAATATAAAGGCGCGACTATGATGCCGTCCGGCACAGGTCTCCGTATTGCACCGATGGTCTAGTGGTATGACTTTGGCCTTCCAAGCCAATAGCCCGGGTTCAATTCCCGGTCGGTGCACTCGTTTTTGATTCCTTATATCAGTCTTTCCCAATATACTGATAAGTCCGGCAGTCCGATATTTCCAAATGAGTACAGGTGTAGTCCCTGGTATTGAGCTCCAGATGACCCTCCTGCTTTTCTTCGCACTTGCAGGATACCTTCTTGCATCGAAGATCAACCAGTCTGCCGTGGTGGGAGAGATTCTCCTCGGCCTTGTGGTCGGGCCGTCGGTTCTCGGGCTGATTACATATACGGAATTCGTGCAGGCGATTGCGGCTCTCGGGGCAGTAATCCTGATGTTCGTCATAGGATTCGAGTTTAAAATAGAAGATCTGACTAACGTAAAATATGGTATAATCGGTCTTATTGGAATTATTGTTCCCTGGATCGGGGGATATTTCGTCTCTCTTGCGTTCGGCTTCAGCCCTGAAAGCGCCCTGTTCATAGGAACGGCACTAACGGCGACTTCGATTGCGATTACTGCAAACGTTTTGAAGGAGATGTGCCTTCTTGACGCGGAGTTTTCAAAGGCGATCATCGGGACTGCGGTTATCGACGATATCCTGAGTCTTCTTGCATTGTCGATAACGGCTGATGTCGCATCCGGGACGTTCTCGTTCGGAGGACTTGCTTTTATTATCGCCAAGCAGATCGGTTTCCTTGTCCTGATTGCTCTTATCGGGGTGTTCTTCATATCGAAGATGATTGTGAGGATGGACGAGAGCCCTATTTCGAAGAAGTATCCCGAGTTCGTGTTCATATTCGCGGTGATGATCGCGTTCCTGTTTGCGGCTCTTGCGGAGTTCATCGGGATCTCGGCGATCATCGGGGCGTTTATTGCCGGGGTTTCGTTCAACGGAATAAACCTGAAGCACAGCCATGATATTTCAGAGGGTGCGGATTACCTCTATATCATATTCGCGTCGGTATTCTTCGTATCCCTCGGAATTCTCGTGGATCTCAGCGCCCTGACCGGCCCTGTCCTGATCTTTATTGCGGTGATTACGGTGATCGCGATAATCTCGAAGGTCGTCGGGTGTGGAATTCCTGCAAGGCTTCTCGGGTATTCAAACCGTGATTCGCTTGCTATAGGTTTCGGGATGTCGCCTAGGGGAGAAGTGGCGATGATCGTCGCACTTATGGGGCTGAACCTCTCCCTTATCGGTCAGGATATCTATGCCTCAATTGTGGTGATGAGTATCCTGACGACGGTGATCACTCCGATTGCGTTCAGGAACTGGCTCTTCAAGAAGGAGGTTAAGGCGTGCATTGCCGGGGAGCAGGGCATGCAATGAAAGATCTCGGGATGATCGAAGACGAGATCCGTGCGGCTGTCGATTACAGCCGGGCGGAGAGGATCGAGAAGGGATTTTCGTTCGAAAAGAAGTATCTCCTCTCCGGTCCGGGTGAGAGGAGCTGCATCGTCAGGATCTGCGAGGTAAACAGCGAAGAGGTTCTCGCGAGGAAGAGAGAGGAGTTCGATCTGATCCGGCGGCTTCACGGGTATTCTTCTCTTGTCCCCGAGGCATACCTCTTTGGGGTGTCCGGCGACGGGGAATCCTGCTATATGGTCCTCGAATACGTGCAGGGCTCGGATCTCGAAGAAGCGATGCCGCATTTCAGCGGGGAGGAGCAGTACGAACTCGGTCTTCAGGCCGGAAGGGAGCTTCTTAACCTTCACCGGCTGGATGCACCCCTTCTCCCTGCCGAATGGCACGAGAGATATTCCCGGAAATATGGACGAAAATGGGAAAGGTTCAGTGAATCGGGGATCGATGCCGGAGTAATCGACATTGAACAGCTCTCCCGCTTCATATCGGAAAACGAACAGTATATGAGATGCCCGAGGGAGACGTTCCTCCATGACGATTTCCATCCCGCAAATCTCATAACTGACGGCGGGAATCTGGCCGGGATCATCGATTTCAACAGGTACGACTGGGGAGACCCTGTCCATGACTTCGTAAAGGTCGCGTATTTTTCAAGCAAGATCAGCGTCCCGTTCTCCGCCGGCCAGATCGACGGATACAACGACGGAAAAATCCCTGACGAATTCTGGAAGAAATACTCGCTCTACGCCGCCATGATGATGATTCAGGATATGGTATGGAGTCACTGGTACTCGGAGCAGACCGGATCATCCGGTGAGATCGAGAGGATGCAGGAGAGGACCGAAAGGGTCTGGTCCGATCACGATTGTTTTAGGGACGAGGTTCCGGGATGGTACCGGGATTTTAAGGAGTAAAGGGGTTACTTTGCCCCATTGATTCACCCTTCTTTCTTTTCCTTAACCCTCCACCCGTTCGGGTGAACGACCATCTCGAACCTTGCACCCTTTCCTTCCGTTCCGGTCTCGAAAATCCCTATCTTCGTGATCGAGAGGATCTCGGAGGCGAGGAAGAGGCCGAGACCCGTGTTCTTCCCGAAGCCTTTTGAAAATATCCGGGGTTTGGTGTCTTCGGGTATTCCCACTCCGTTGTCCTCGACGATGACGACACCCGAGCCGTCCGGTTTCGTATCGAAGGAGACCGAGATCTTCGTCACCCTCTCCCCGTGGCGGATCGAGTTCTCGAAGAGGTTGTAAAAGACCTTCGAGAGGAGGAAATCGGCATATATTTCGAGATTTTCAGGGAGATCCACCTCGAACTCGATCCTTGATGTGACCGATCCGAGAGACTCCCAGGCCTCCCTGACGACCCGTCTCATGTTCTGCCAGATCGGGTCGTCGACTCCCATGTTCTGGTAATCGGCGGTAAACCTGATCTGTTGGGTAATCTGTTCGATTGCCTTGATCATCTTGTCGAGATAGTCCCTGCTCTTTCCCTCCTCCGGGATCTGGTCCCCGATCAGGTCCGCATAGGCGCTGAGAACGGTGATATTGTTCAGTATGTCGTGCCTCGTAACCGAATTCAGCAGGCTGATCTTCTCGTTGGCAATCTTGAGCGAGCTCCTCGACTTCTCAAGCTCCCTCTCGTACTTCTTTTCGTGAGTGATATCCCTCAACACCAGGATCCTGTATACATTGTCCCCGTCATTGAGCGATATCGGCGTAACCGAGACAGCATAGAACTTTTCACCGCCATCTCTTTCAACCCTCGCCAGAAACGCTATGCAGGCCGGGGAGTTCATCCGGTCCTCGTATTTATTCAGGAAGGTATCCTTTTCGAACAGGAGACTCCCGTCGACTTCCACCCCGCCGCCCAGCATGTCCTGCGCAATCGAATTTATATCGATTATTCGTTTCTTCGAATCGAGAACGATTATCCCCTCCGAAAGGCTCGAAAAAATCGTCTGTTTCGGGAGGGGAACGATGTCGAAGAAATTGTATTTGAAGAGTCCGATCATTATGCAGAGCCCGCTTATAGGAAATACTATTGCGGTCAGGTCAAGATACGGGTAGGGCGAGACTCCTACCTGGTAGAGAAGTTCTACAAAAAGTGATGCGGATAATGCACCTACGAGAACCCCTGACTGGACTCTTTGAATACCCTGTGAAGACAGATGGATATGGAAACTGATTACGGCGGACAGGAAGAAGAGTATCCCTGAATAGATCCACAACAAGTTGTACACCGGTCCTGCCTCAAAACCCCTGACGATAATATAGTCTGCAGCGACCATGTATTCGATATTAAAAAACAGGTGATGAAAATCGTCTGTCAGCAGGAGTATCAGGGAGACCAGCGGTACAACGAGCAGCAGCCCGATGTATTTAAAATTCAGGAACCTGTAGTATCCGCCGTATTCAAGGATAAAGTAAAGCAGCACCACCGGAATGAAGGGAATTGCAAAGTATTGCAGCCTCAGGAATAACTTCATGGATTCGAAGTTCGTTGAGGACATCTCGAACATGTAGAAGAATTCCCATATGAAGACTAGGAGCATAAGAAGGGAAAAAGCTCTGGCTCCCCTCATACGCCTCCTCCTGAATGAGTATAATGCGATAAAACCCGATAACGCCGCAGCAAAAATTACAGGAATCAGGTACGGGTGGTACTGGAACATCCGAAATTAGTTTATGACTTATGCGAATAATTTCCTTTTGGTGAAAAGCGGTTCATTCTTTCCCTTTATTCCTGATCACCATATATGAAGCAAATGTGCCGACAGCACATAGTATAACGAATATCGTGAATGCCGAATTTATTGATAACAGGAGCGATTCTGTGTCTACAACCGATATCGGGGTGTTTCCTATAGTGAGCGAAAATGCGAGCATCGAGATCCCCATTGATGTCATCATTCCGCACATCCTTGTAGTTCCGAGCACTCCCGAAGCGACACCGTAGAGTTTCAGGGGGACACTGTTCATTACCGCATGGGTGTTGGGCGATGCAAACAGGGCATAACCGAATCCAAGTAAAGCGAGGTCCACGATTATAATCGTGATGCTCGTCTCCGGGGAAAGAACGGTGAAGAGCATCAGCCCGGCCGTAATGAGCGCCATGCCGCCTGTTGCAAGTACGGACGGATTGATCCTGTCTGAGAGCTTTCCTGTCGCAGGAGAAAATATCGCCTGCATCACAGGCTGGGCGATCAGAAAGAGACCGGCTTCTTCCGGGCCGAATCCTCTTATCAGCTGGAGATAGTAGCTTAAAAGATAGCTGATGGCGAATGTGGAGCTGTAGTTGATGAAGGCCGCAAAGTTTGCAAGTGCAAACACCCTGTTTTCGGTAAACAGGCTGATCCTGATGACGGGATGAGGCGTGCTCTTCTCACGAAAGAAGAAAGCGGCTGCAAAGATAGTACCGAGAGCGAAGAGGACGTAGCCTGTAGTATCGGGGAGCTCCTGGAAACCGAGCATTACGAAGAGTATCACTGCCCCGTAGAGAACAGATCCCGGAAGATCGAATGCGGTCTGATCGTCTTTCGTCTCTTTGATCCTGAGATATTTAATTCCCAGAATTATTATCAGTATACCGACCGCAGCATTCAGGTAGAAAATGCTCCTCCAGCCGAACGCCTCTGTAAGGGCTCCGCCTACGACAGGTCCGACCGAAAGCCCGGTATACGTGAATGCCACGTTGATCCCGAGAGCGCCTCCCCTTTCCGCCGGGGGAAAGGTGCCGGAGATAATGGCAATCGATGTCCCGAAGATCATAGCTCCCCCGCAGCCCTGTATGACCCTGAACAGGATGAGCATATCAATCGAGGATGTCATCGTCGAAAGGAGCGATCCTGCGGTGTAGATCGCGATGCCGGTGAGAAAGATCCGGGTCTTTCCTTTCATATCGGCAAGACGCCCCATCGGGACAATGAGGATGGAGGCTGCGAGCAGATAGGATATGGCGACCCAGGAGAGGAGTATTGCGTCGCTGAAGAATTCCATCCCTATCTCGGGAATCGCCACGTTTATGGAAGAGCCCATGAACGGTGTCAGAAAGGAGCCGAGCGATGTTATGAAGAGGATTATCCAAAGCTGCCTCTTGTCTGTCATCTCTTCCATAACCGTATTATTTACCCCTGCGGGTATTAAATCACTGAACGTCACGAAAAAACCGGCATCTTTTTTTCGTTTTGACCTTGATGATCTATTATGGAAAAACGGGCAATTTTTTTTGGATTTCTGATAGTAATGCTTGTTGCGGCTTTTTCCGCCGGGTGCACTTCGGACGGGGAAGCGAACGGCACTGCCCATGGTAATACTGCACCGCCTGAAACAACCGGAGATAAAGGAGTTATGCCCGGTGAACCGGCCGGGCTCTCCGGCAATATTACAGTCGGCGAACTGATGTCTTTTGTATCAGGTGCGGCCGGTTATGCAAAGTCCGCAGGGATGGTTAATGCATTGAATGAGTTCGGAGATCCGGACGGGGAGTTCTCATCCGGTGATGTGTACATCTATGCCTACGGTTTCAACGGAACTCTCCTTGCCCACCCATATCAGCCGGATCTTGTCGGGACCGACAGGTCGGACTGGACCGATGCACGGGGATTCCCGTTCTATAAGGCATCCGCCTATACGGCTGAAAACGGCGGCGGATTCGTTGCATATCTCTACCCTAAACCTGATGACGGGATAATCAACGAATCTGCAAAAGGAGACTATGCCCCCAAGATCGGCTGTGTCATGCCGGTCGATGACGAGTGGTGGATAGGTTCGGGACTTTATCTCTCGGATCCGGTCGACTCCGATACCGGAGCCGCCCCGGCGGCAACCGCGGAGATGATCTCCCTTGTCGAATCCGGTGTGGAATATGCACTTGAAAACGGTAATGAAGCGGCCTTCGAGGCAATCTCAGATAAGAAAGGTTTGTTCGTCGATGAATCCGGTCATTATCTCTATGCATACGACTACAACGGAACTCTCCTTGCACACCCCTACCTTACCGATAAGATCGGACAGGACCTCATCGATCACGAGGGTGCATTCGGGGAGAAGGACATCCAGATGCTCGTTGGGGCTGCACAGGAAGGCGGCGGGTACGTTGTCTTCTCTTGGCCGAACCCGGACAACGGGGACAAACCCGAGATAAAGATCGGCTATGTCCTTCCCGTCGATGACGAGTGGTGGCTCGGCTCCGGCGTCTACCTGAGCGAGATTACCGGGGACGACGAGTCCATCCCTGAGTAAATCTTTTTTAATCCGAAAATCCCGCAAACTTCAAAACTCTTAATATCCCGGAACCAGAAAAAGAATAATCACAAGTGGACTCGTGGTCTAGCTGGTTATGACGTCGCCTTCACACGGCGGAGGTCTCGAGTTCGAATCTCGACGAGTCCATTTTAATCTCTTCTTTTAATAATCAGGCTTTGAAAAACTGCCCGATCTTCTTCTGCACGTCCTCACCAATATAACCGTAAAGCGAGCCCGCAGTAACGGGAAGCCAGGCCAGGATCTCTTCGCGGGAACGGCCGGTTGCGGTACAGTACTTATCAAGATACATCTCTGCAATATCCTCATCCATGATGAAAAAGTCCATATAGCTTCTGCATGCGTCGGCTGCCGGGGCACCGCAGGCAACCTCTGCCCAGTCGATAATTATGTAGGACTTCCCGTCAAATATGACATTCCCGCCGTGGAAGTCCCCGTGGCAGATCGAAAGATCGTCCGGAAGCGTCTCCAGCATGGAACTGAGCCGTTTTTTCTCATCTTCGGTAATTCCCGTGCTTGCAAGGATCGTTCCGAAGAGCACAAGCTTTAGCGGCCTGAACTCGGTCGTTCTTATATCGTGCATATCCTTCTGGAGACTGACGATTTTATCCATATATTCTTCTGTCTGTTCAGGGTACTTCAGCATCAGATCGGCAAGCGAATCCCCACGTACCTGGTCCATAAGAACCGCTGTTCTTCCATGAAAAGTCTCGACACAGTAGATCTCGGGTGCCGGAATACCGCAGTCTTTTACTACCGCCAGTGTAAAGGCTTCCTGGTATACCTGCTTTTTCGGCTGCCCCTCACGATATACCTTGGTTGCGATACCATCCCGTGCATAAATTACTGCAGACTGTCCGCTGCCTATTATCTCGCCATAGCGTTCCCTGAACTCTTCATAGTCTGTTGTTGTTTCTGTAATAGTATCACTCCCCGCTCTGTCGTATCAATCCTTATCCGAAGGAATACATCGCCAGTCTGTTATATTTAGTATGTTCCTTCACGGGCAGATTAAATTACGGGTTGTATTTTTTCTTATGCACCAACCTGTTGTTGTCTTTTTTATAACAACTCTTTAGTTACTATTTATCATATTAATATAAGATTTGATGTTGTGATTTTATTTATCTGTCAAATTTCAGCAAAAATAAATTTAAATGAATAATTCCAAAAATCCGGAGGTTTAGGATATTTCACTATTCAATGACGCTCAACTGACCAACAAACAGATCGTAATGACGGTAGTTCTTGTGGCGGGTGCCTTCATCTCGGTTTTAAACCAGACAATCGTCTCCCCGGCACTACCGGGCATCATGTCCGAGCTCGGTGTAGACGTGTCAATGGCCCAGTGGCTCATCACCATATTCACACTTGTTATGGCAATCATGATCCCGGTTACGGCATTTCTTCTTGACAGATTCTCGTTACGTTCGCTTTTCATATCGGCGATGGCACTTTTTGCGGCAGGCAGTCTCCTTCTGGCCTGGGGTCCGACTTTCTCAGTTCTTATTTTGGGAAGAGTCCTGCAGGCAATAAGTTCGGGAATGCTATCTCCTATGATAATGTCGATTCTCATGTGGATCTTTCCTCTCGGATTCCGCGGTCGTGCGATGGGCCTTTATTCCCTTGTGATAGCGTTTGCACCCGCCATCGGACCGACATATTCCGGAGTCATTGTCGATCTGTTTTCATGGCATTTTGTTTTCCTCTCCATTGCCCCGCTTGCTGTCATTGCAGCATTCGTAGCGTTCTTTACGATTGAAGACTTTGTAGAGCGAAGGAATGTCGTACTCGACAAACTATCTTTAATCCTCTCAACATTTGGTTTGATCTCTCTTCTCTACGGGTGCAGTATAATCGGTTCGGCAGGAGGGCTGTCACCCGAATCGATCGCTACAATTGCAGCAGGCCTTCTTATACTCACGTGGTTCGGAATACGCCAGCTTAATCTCAAAGAGCCGATGCTCGAACTCAGGGTCCTGAAGAACCGCAATTTCCTGTCTGCGGTCTTCATTATTATGTTATTCCAGGCAGCAATCCTTGTATTAAGCGTAATACTCCCGATCTATATCCAGACAATTCGTGGCTATTCTGCGACAATCACTGGTCTGGTCTTCCTCCCGGGAGCAGCTTTTATGGCAATTACAAGCATGTTTTCCGGAAGATTATTCGACAGGCATGGTCCGCGAAGACCCGTACTTCTGGGGGCGACTGCATTGATGATTTCGTTTCTGGGTCTTGTTATCATCGACACCGGCAGCCCGATATGGCTTATTTTTGTAATTTACATCGTACTCAGTACAGGAATCGGGTTGCTGAATACTCCGGTGTCTACATGGGCGCTCAACTCGCTTGATGATAAGGAGATACATCACGGGAGTGCCGTGTTAAACACTCTTCGCCAGACGGCAGGTGCTATCGGAACGGCAATACTCGTAACTGTCATGTCAATTGAAATATCAGCTTATCCCGATCCTGATTCAATAGCCGCTAATATGGCCGGATTCAATGCCACTTCTGTCTGTATGGCAGTACTGATGATTGTAGTATTCGTGGCCGCATTTTTCCTGATCAGGGATAAGGAAAAAACAGGGGTTTAATTATCCGCATTGGAGATAATTTCCCTCTCAAATTTCATCGATTTTTTTCAGAAAATGACTGTGACTTTTCACCATTACAAAGTCGAAGTTTTAAATCCCGCGGAGTTTTTTTATTTTGAAAAATTTCTAAAAAATGAGTTTATTTATTTTGGATTACTTCTTCCGGCTGTCAAACCATTCCTTCCTCTGGGCCTCGTATTCATCAGGACTTGTGTCCTGCTCCGGGTTGTTGAACCATGTCTTCGTTCTTGCCCTTGAGTCCGGCCTGATAAGAAGCCCGAGCGCCTTTTTCTCTTCCCCGCTTCTGGATTTAATCACCATGCCGTGGTATTCTGCATATTCCGGGGTGTCTTTTTCATCAAGAACCGAGAGAAAAACCCAACCGCCGTGATCCGAATACTTCTCCATCCTTTCTGCCAGGTTTTTCATCTTCGTATCGTACATCCCGGAGTCAAGGGTTCTCTGCCTCTCGAACTCTTCGAGCTGATCTCCGGTGAGGAGAACCTTCCGCTTGTCTGATGCCCTGGTCCTAACGAAGATGTCCGCACCGCAGGATGGGCACTGCATTTTTCTTACCGGGAAGCTGTCGATCTCCTTTCCGCACGAGGGGCAGGCGGCTTCTTCAGTTCCAACAGGTTTGTAGTTCCTGTAGCCTGCATTGGATATGAGCCCGTTAATCAGTTCGGCATAATTCATGGCTTTTGCTGATTTCTGTCCCTCCTGCGCAGGGAGTTTTTCGGCCCGGGCTCCTTCCGCCGCTTTCCCGGGTGTTTCTCCGGCTGCGGAAGTTTTCTCCTTCTCTTCAGTCTTTGGGGCAAAAATATCTTTTAACGTCTGAAATATTTTCATACGGATTTCTAATATATTCTTAACAGGTCATAATTGTTTTCTCCAGATCTTTGGTCTCTGCACATTATCTTCATTAAAACCGATCCCCCTGCGAAGATGTTAAATCTTCAGGGAGGAATTATCCGTGTACAAACGGCTTTGACATTCCGGTGGTGCTTATGATTGAAAAATTATTATATTGCGCAGTTTTCGTGTTATTTATGCTATCCGTGGCCGCCTGCGGTTGCCTGGGAGAATCTCCCCCCGGGGCTGCGGCCCCTGCAGAAGATTCCGGGCTCAGGATAATCACTGAAGATTTCCCGCCCTACAATTATATCAACGAAGATGGGAATATCTCAGGGCAGTCTACGGATGTTGTAAACGGAATCCTTGAAAGGCTGAACATGAAGGCCGATATCGAACTTATGCCTTGGGGGGACGGCTATAATATCGTGCTCAATGAACCCGGCACGGCGCTCTATTCAACCGGCAGGACCACTGAAAGGGAACCGCTTTTCAAATGGGTCGGGCCCATCGCCTCCTACGAGACCGTGCTCTATGCAAAAGCCGACTCCGGAATCGAAATCGATAGCCTTGAGGCTGCCAAAAAGGCGGAAAGCATTGCTGTCGTCAGGGACGATTCACGCCAGCAGTTCCTGACGGAGAACGGGTTTGAAAACCTCATTCTCTGCGAAGATGATACAGAATGCATCAGGAAACTTATGGACGGCGAAGCGGTTCTCTGGTTTGGCAGCAGTGCAAATGCAGAGGAGATCGCATTTAAAGCCGGTTATGATCCAGCCGCATTGTCAGCCGTATATCCGGTAAGAACAGTCGGGCTGTACATCGCATTCAATCCTGTGGTGCCTGATGAGACCGTGCTGAAATGGCAGGATGCTCTCGACTCCATGAAGGCCGACGGAACATATGACACCATACTCGCCGAATACGATCTGACCGAACCCGGATCTGCGGTCGAATACGGCCCTGAGACCGCTCTTTTTGCACTGATGTCCTACTGCGACGGCAGGATTGCCTCTGTACAGAGGGGGCTTGAAACTGCAGCCGTCACATTTGAGGCAGCATCGGGGGACTGGCAGGAGATAAAACCGGTCCTTACCGAGATCGAGGACAATGAGCCGGATGCAAGAATGTGGTATTCCTACACCAACGGGACCTATTATACTGTCGTCGACGGCCTCGCAAGTGCGAACCTGATGAACCGTTCATACTTCCCGCTCGTCCTTTCGGGACAGGAATCTGTCGGAACGGTAGTTGTAAGCTATTCAACCGGCAAAAGCACGGCAATCGTGGCTGTGCCCGTGAAGGACGGAGACGATGTCACGGGCGTGCTGGGTGCCTCTGTTTATCTCGAAGGGATTACCGAAGCCCTGAAGGACGAGCTCCCGGGCACGGTGTTCTATGCAGTAGACAAAGAAGGAAAATTCGCGCTGAATTCGGACACCGGGCTGATTTCACAGGAAGTAATGGTTAACGACGGGAACACTTCATTCGGCCGTGCAGTGGAATATATGCTCTTTACCGGCGAGGGATCGGTCGAATACGAATCACAGGGCAAAAACTGGAATGCGGAATTCAGGAAATCACCTCTTACCGGCTGGATTTATGCAGTTGCGGAAAGCGCCTGACCGTGTCGCGGGCCGGAACTTTCAATCCTTTTTTAAAAAAGAATAAAGCCGGACTTATCCGAAAAGTCCGCCAAGAAGGCCTTTGTCGTCAAGCTCCGCCTGTGAAAGCTCCTGCAACCTGTTCTGCTCCTCTTCCAGTACCTGTATCTGCGCCTGGATCATGGTTCTTAGTTCATCGTCGCAATCGCAATCGTTCATAAGGGTGTTCAGGTTTTCAATCCTCTCCTGGTTAGCCTCGATCTGGTCCCGGATCTCCCCGGCCGCATCGCTGTCGCCGCCGAAGAAGAATCTTGAAACTGCATTTCTGTCCTGTATTCTCTCTTCTGCACTGTACTGGAGAGCGAGAGAGTTGTTGAACTCCTGTGCGATAGCAGAGATCTGCTCACCTGTTACGCCGGATAGGTTTCCTGCCGCAATGAGCGCCTGAACAGCAGCATGGACTGTGTTCCGGTTCTTCAGCATGTTGTTAGTCTCTGAACCGGAAAAGTTTGCAGATTCTTTTTCTATCAGCCTTATCTGTGCCTTGATCTCTTTCTGGTTCCGGAGAGTGGTCAGGTTTTCGGAAATCCCGGTTCCTTGTCCTGCCGATTGATTCATATTCTCCTGTGCAGTTGCCAAACCCCTCTGGTTGCCTGACGACGGGGTAGTTCCTGATGAATTACCATTCCAGGTTGCCGTTGTTTTATTGTATGCGGCCGAAGCCTGAACCCCGGTGTCTCCCCCGCTGCCCGTGTCGTCGTTATTCTTTGCAGCAGAGACAGGAAACGCAAATAATAACGCAATAATTAATAAAATGACCAGTACCTTTTTCATATCTGCCACTCCGTTTTTGTTAATTTAACATGTTAATTGACAGTGTGGCTATATAGATATTTCAGTTTTTTTTGAAATTATTTGGTATCATGAATTAATTCGTTATTTAATCGTCCGTTCTCCCCTTTTTGGGCCTTCATATCAAGAATCCTTATGTCAGGGTGCCGGTATCTCCCCCGTCCCTCGGTTCTTTTCCCCCACTGTATCGCCTCGACAGGGCAGAAATGAAGGCATGCAAAACACATCTCACAGTTATGGCTCCATTTCGGCCATCCTCCTGCAAATTCTATGTTTCCCGTCGGACAGACATCGCTACATGCATGGCATGAGATGCAGTTGTCTTTAACGAAAAATTCGCTGTCGCAGCTCCGGACTCCTTTAATGAATTTTCCGTAGGTCAGAATCTTAAAGAGAGAAGACAACGGAGTCAGTGCAGGATATTCTCTCTTACCCTCCCTGATCTTTCCGACGATTTCATCCAGCTTCGCATCCGCCTCCCTTAGGATTTTATCCTTCTTCTCTCCCTGCGGCGGTTTGAAAAGCGGTGGGAAATTTGCCGGCATTCTTATAGCAAATCCGGAATCAAGCCCTTTGCCGCAGTTCTCCCTGAGGGTTTTATCTAGGACATGAAGAGCGGACGCCCCCATTCCCCCCATCGTAACGACGGCGAAGCAGTACTCTGCACCGTTTAAATCGATTCTTCCTGCAAACTCTTTGACTATCAGTGGAACTCCCATGTCATATACCGGGCAGACGATTCCCACATGTTCTACTCCGGGTTCTATATTTCCTTCTGTTTCCTTAATAGATGCTATAGGTATAAACTCACAATCGCCAAGCGACTCCCCGATCCGCCTAACCACTGCAAGAGAGTTTCCGGTCCCGGTAAAATAGTAGATCTTCGTCCTCATCTTCTCTTTCCCTTTCTGAATTTATGGAATATCTCCTTATAATACTGCTCCGGTTCCACCAGAATTATCAACAGCGGCACCGATTATCCTTTATGAATACCGGGACACTTGACAGGTTCGTCATGCTCTGGGAGAAGTATTTCCCGGGGGCGGGGCTGCCTGTTACTTTTGAATTAATCGACTCCGGGACCGAAAGGGAGGATGCCGAAAGACTCCCTCCGTCAAAGAACTGGAGATGCATAATCTGCGACCTGGCGAAGGTTAGGAAAGGAAAAACGCTTATCCTCGGCAATGATTCGGTCTCCTGCGGCGGGGGAAGATTCTTTACAGGGTATGAAAAAGAGCGTTTCCCGGATTTCCGCTATTTCCTGTCCTGCGGAAAACCGGGTTTCATGGAAGGCGAGCGGTATAAGATCGATCCCGAGACGGTCGACGAGGCGATAAAGTCCGACCGGCATATTCCGATCGAGGGAAAGGAGTATCTCTTCAAAAGATGGGATATGCTCGGTCCGGCGGACAACCCGGAGGTCGTCATATTCTTTGCGAAGGGGGAGATCTTAAGCGGCCTGTTCACGCTTGCAAACTTCGACCGGGGCGATCCGTTCGGCGGCGTGGTCTGCCCGTTCGGGTCGGGATGCTGCACGGTAATCTACTACCCGTGGTTCGAGCAGCAGAGCGAAAACCCGAGGGCCGTCCTGGGCATGTTTGATCCCTCCCGCAAGGCCCTGCGTTCCGGCTGACGAACTCACGTTTGCTGTTCCTATGAATATGTTCGAAAAGATGATATCATATATGGAAGAGAGTTTCCTGACAACTCCCGCATGGGATAAGGTGAAGAGAAAAATTGCAAGGGAGATGAAGGCGAAATCCTGATAATCACGATTTTCCTTCTTCTTCATCCTCTTTCTTTTTATTCCCTGTAAGGTATTTAATCACGTAACCGCCGCTCAGGATCAGCAGAAGCAGGTATACTAAAAGCCCGATAATCCCGAAGGAGAACGGGAGACTGACATTGCTGAAGGAGAACATCCCGACTTCTCCGTATGGTCCGCAGGTCACGTGGGAATCGATGTATATCACGGGCATCACCGGGACCGAAGGTATGACATATTCGCCTTCAAACGAGACGGTTCCCGAATAGTCGCTGTCCTGCTTCGACTCCATCATTTCCTTGCCTGACACGACCCACCCGGATTTCTTACCGATATCTGTCATGTCGATAACGGCTGCAACCTTTCCGTCATAATTCCGGTAGAATCTTCCTTCGGTTCTTACACTGGCGATCTCACCGGCGATGCACGAGACCGAGCTGTCGGTCCATGCGTCCGTGAAGTCGATATACGGTATTTCGGCATTCCGATATGCCGGAAATTCGGGGTAAACCCTGTACATCCTGTAGCCTGCGGTGAGGTCACCGCCTCCCGGGAGAACTGTCGAATTTTCAGCCATAAGCTCGGGAGTGAGATCGTATTCGGTCGTATTCTCGTAATAAAATACGATCTCGTGGACGTAATCTCCGCAGTCCAAGAAGAATGCTTTGCATGCGCCGAAGTTCATCCTGCCGGCAGTCCCCGTGGTGTTCCTGATATTCTCGAACATGTAGTCGGTGACATATTCGGCCTGCTCTTCGGAAAGATCGGCGAAGTTATTCCTTTCCAGCGGCCAGAAAGGCCACTGCAGGTTGTTTTCCCCGTATATGTCGGAGAAATGGATCTCCTCCGGGCTGTCACTGCTGGTGGCAGTAAAAACGATAAAAACAGCCGTAAGCGGGCATAAAATCAGAAAAGCAAAAAGGACCACCGCAGCTCCCAGGAGAATCTTTTCTTCAGTCTTCATCTTTCCCCCGTTCATAGTAGAAGTAACCGCCTGATCTAAAATTAATCTTTCAGGTCGTCCTTCGGATCACTCCATCATCTCTTCGGCGATGATTATATCACTCCCAACCTCGAAGACCTTCGATGCCGTAACGACCTTAGTCCCGTATCTCTCCCTTGCAACCTCGAGCTTTGCCTCTATCTTGTGCAGACCGGGCATCCTTCCTGCGAGACTGATATCGAATTTTCCCGTCTCAGAGATGTATTCCACCCTCTCCCCGTCTATCATAATCGTGCACACATGCCCTTTTGCGGGCCCGCCCGTATCGATCGAGATCTTCGCCTTCGTGTCTTCGTCGTCCGGGTCGATCGAGGGGGGAACCTCAATCTCAAGGACCGGGTTTATGATGTGGCGCCTGAAATCGTAGCCGATCAGGGCAATCAGGGCAATCAGAATGAAAACCGGGGAGATGTAGATAATAATATTGTTCACTCCGGGGGCCATGTCGTTCTGGTTGTCGATCCCGTCTTCGTCCACGTCGCCGGCAAGCCGGAATGCGATCTGTGCCCAGGAAAGAGCTCCTTCATCATCGCCGTCGTTGTAGGCTTCCTTCGCCTTCTCTATGGCGGCCTGTGCCGCGTCTGGGCCGTACTCGCTGTTCTCCGCTATGACCGCTTCGGCCTCCGCTATCGCCTCGGCGATCATCGGCACAAGTTCGAAGACGTAGTCATCCCCCTCGTAACTTACATTGATCGATGTAGTCAGGTCGGCATAACCGAATTTCGTGATCACAAGCTCGTGCTTCCCCTGCTCGGCCTGAAATTCGAGCGGCGTGGTGCCCAAGTCTTCTCCGTCGAATAGAACCGAGGCGCCTTCGGGAACCGTATTGATGGTAACCGGCGCTTTCGCCGCCGTAAGTTCGGCAGAGACATCCGAGATCTTTCCGGCTTCGACTACAACCACACCTTCCCAGTCCTCATAGCCGGTCTTTTTCACGGTAATGTTGTATGTCCCGGGTTCGACCTCCTCGAGGGTAAGCATGGACCTTCCCATGTATTCGCCGTTCATGTAGACATCGGCGTTTGACGGTACAGACTCCACTACCACCGTACCTGTCGTGGGCATCGGTTCGAATACATGGGTGAGCGACTGCGACATTCCCTCCTGGATATAGACAATTCTCCTGTAGTCCTGGTACCCGTCGAGGACGAGGGTGATTTCATGCTGTCCCGTGGGAAGATTGTTCAGGACTTTGTCGGAATAACCCTTGAATTCACCGTCAAAATAGATCTCAGCACCGTCGGGTTCGGTATTTATGGAATATGCCTCACCGACTGATGCGTCAAGGTTATAGGATATGTAGGTGGTCTCCCCTTCTTTTATATCGAATATCTTTTCCCATGATTCATAGCCCGTCATCTCGAGCCTAACATAATATATGCCGGGATAAAGAGCATTCACCGTAAGCGGTGTATTCCCTATGAATTCGTCGTTGAGGTAGACATCCGCCCCCGAAGGATTCGAACTGACGTCAAGCGATCCTTTCGTCGTATCTTCGGCCGAGACGCAGGATACCATGAGCACGGCTGCGAGTATTATTGCAGCGAAAAAGATGAACAAGGTCCTAATCCGCCCGGCACTCATGAACAAACATCCCGGTAAAATCACCAGTCACCCGTAGGGCGGATAATCATGCCCCGCCGGTCGTATTCGTATCTGTAATATTCTCTTCCGGCCCGGTTCTTGCAGTAAATATCCTGTAGATGCCTGATTCATGTATGACGACCATCGCACCGGCCTCCGAGTATTCCGATGTCCCGGTCACGTAATCCCACGAATAGCCGGACGTATTGAACTCCATGAGGTAGTAGGATAAGAGCGGGTCGTAACTCCCGGTAAGTTCGATCAATACTGTCTGCGGGGAGTCTGTCGTTATATTGTAGGTACCGCTTACACCCATCAGCCCTTCAGGGATATTGCCGGGGCTTGCGATCAGCCTTTCGATGGTGATGTTACCCTCTGGCTGGGCGATCGTTTCAGACGGCGTGATGTATGGCGTTGACGTGGAGGTTGGAGAAGTCTGGACCGGGAATCCGGGCAGGAACCCGGTGAGTCCTGCGGGCTTTACGATTACGAAAACCGCTGCTGCGGCAAGAATGAAGATTACGAACACTGCAGTGATTATCTTTATTCTCTTCTTCCTCCTCGTCTCCATCAGCTGCTCGTAATCGTCCATCAGTTTCATGCGGTCGTATTCCGAGACCTCCCATTTACCATAGTCGTCCTCGGACGGGGTCCACCCGTTCCTCTTTCCGGTGGAAGGCTCCCCCTGCACCGATAAGGCTCCTGTGACTCCGTCTTTTTCGCAGGGGAACTTCTCGATCTCCTCGGAATCGATAAAAGATTCCAGGTATGAACTCCTTCCTGCTGCCCTGGCATTCTTCTTCAGGTCCGAGAGGAGCCTTTCTGCGATCTGTCTCCTGCTCCTTCTTTCGGCCGCCCAGTGCGCCATTCCCGGCTTCTGGGGGAGAACACCTGCGGTCCGGTAGATATCCGTCCACTTCGTATCCTCTATCGTTTCGGTATCCAGCCGGATATCCGCCTTTGCCGCCGTCTTTTCGGTGACAAGGATATCCGCTCCCCTGAAACTTCTCTTCGAGACGACGATTGTGAATCCTGCGTAGAGGAACGGGGAGAGCTTCTCCGCTGTCGCCACGACAAAGTCGACCGATTTCGAGAGGTCGTCGGATACGCACACGACCTCTTTGCAGAGAAGAGTCTTCCCTAGTGCGTACTCGACCACGCCGGTCCCGGAGAGGCCGGAGACGAATCTGCCCCGGCGCTCTCCTATGAATGCGGTATCTGACGCGAGATCGCGTATCCCGTAGTCGATCGAAGAGAGCCTGTCGGCAACCCTTTCGAAGAATTCGTGTATGTATGAGAGGTCGATCCTCGGCGGAAGCGACCCGTACCAGGATGTCTTTTCGATATAAATGAAGGTGTCCGGCCGTCTTCCCTTCTTCTGGACGTTGACAGCGGTTCCGAGCCAGACAAATGTTCCTGATGTTTTTATAAAAAGCGACGCCGTGCTCTCGTCCAGCCTCTCCGCGAGTCCCGTAATCGACTCGTCCTGGAGGTTTCCTGCGAGCCTCTGGCCGTCTGTTGTAAATATTCCGTAATTTTCTTCCATTATTCTTCGTCCTTTTAGTCCGGTCTAAAGGCCGAATTTTATTATCTCGGTAAACCTCCACGGCGCAAGGCCCTTCGGAGCGATCTCGTCCTCGAAGCCCTCTTCGGTCGGGAAAGGCTCGGCTGTCGCGTCCACCGAGACCGCGACGAAGTACATCGAGATATCGTTCATCATATTGACGAGATTTCTGAATACCGTATTTGCGGAGAGTATCGAGAATATCTTCTTCTCGATCTCGCTGGCGTTCCTCGAGTGGTCGTCTATGCCCGAGAGCTTCTCCGCACCCATCGAGAGTATCTGGTTCCTTATCTCCTTGTTTTTCCAGAAGAGAAGGTCGGTCTTGGTAACGGCGAGGGCGTACTTCTTGTTGGGGTTGAAGAATCTCATATTCTGCCGGTTTTCAAGATCGATAAGTGTCTTCATGTAACCGCCGAACTCCCTTGCAAGCTGGGCCTGGCCTTTCCTGCTTCCGGTTATCTTTTCGCCGTCGATGAGGAAGATCACTTTGCCTGCTCTCAGGAAGTTCCCGTACATCGTGATCAGTATGACGCTCTTCGTGAACTCCGGGTCGACGAGCATGTCCCTGAAGTTCAATTTTATGTACTTCACGAAGTCTATCGTCCCGGCACGCCTCCTGATATCGTTGGGGTGCATCCCGAGTGCAGGTGCGATCTGGTTTATGGCCCTGGTGTAGTTCACCTCGTTCAGCTCGTCGTAATATTCTCCCGCATAGTCGACGACCGTCCATTTTACAGGAATTATGCCGAACTTCTTTCCGGTGAGCTGGTACATCACCATCTGGTACCTGTATGTCCTCGACAGTATCTGGCCGTCGAGCACATTTGCATAGAGGTTCGATATCCTGAGGTCCTCGCCGTCGTCATTGGGATCGCCCGTGAGGACGACACCCTCGTTCGAGTGCCCTTTTTCGAAGTGTTCTGAGATGTAGCCCCAGAGGCCGAGCACGAAGTAGGTCTTTCCAGATGACCTCGGCCCGAATATGAATATCTCCGAGGCACGAACCCCTATAGTGATCCTGATGGCGAGCCAGTATAAGACCAGCGATATGACGATGCCTGTCCCGAATACGAATACGTTCTGCAGGATCAGGTCCTCAGATACCGATGCATCGGCAGAGAAGGATGAGGCATAGAGTTCGTATGCCAGGAACCCGATAATTATCGCGAAGAATATCGTGAACAGGAGTTTTGCGATCTTCGCAAGGCTGTCGTACCTGTTCGATAGAACGGACCTGATCACGGCAACCGCGCCCACTCCCGCTCCCGATCCGAACGCGAGCAGGAGAAGCGTTATATTCGCCCAAGGGCTGACATTGACATAGAATACAGGGATTGCCGCGAATATTCCGCAGTATATGATCCCGTTGATCCTCGAGTCCTCGTTGAAGATCATACCTATCGCGATTGCAAAGAACAGGCCGCAGAGGAACTCCATGAATACGGTCAATCCCGCAGGGGTCGGGTGGTTCTTGAAGTACGGCGCGATTCGTACGAATATGTATGCAACTATTACGGCGAGAGGAAGGCCGGCGAGAAGATAGATCTTCCGCCTTTTGTTGTTGATTATCATTCCCCGGCAGCCTCTTTGATATCCTTCACCTCGTAAAGATCAAGAACTCTCTCCTTTGCCTCGTCCCTCGACTTCTTGTTGCCGTCTTCAAGGCCTGCGATCTCTGCCGCATCGGCGAGCAGGAGGGTGCGTTTGCGGGTGACATACTTCCCCTGCTGGAGGTAGAGGGCGTGATGCAGGATGTTGTTCTTCGATCTCTCGTATTTCTCCCAGTACCCGCCGCCTGTCGTAAGGGGGGAGATATTGTCGAGGAAGCTTGCCGCGGCAAAGAAAGTGAGCGAGACCTCCCAGGGCTTCGTGTAGTTGTGCGAGTTAACCTTGGCGGAGTCCACACCCTTGAGGTCGAGGGCCTTAACGAGGTATCGCCTGAAGTCTCCCGCGTTGTTGTCGGTCATCTGTGAAAGCCACCTGGAGGGCGACGATGCGACGAGTGCGGATTTCTCGAAGCTCCATCTCTCCGTTCCTCCCGGCCCGTGGCCGACGGAGAGGTTGTTCACGCCGAGCTTGTGAGCATCTATGAGATCCTTGTACTTCCACCTGACGATATTGTAGAGCTTCTCGATCTCCTTCTTCCCGTCGTTGTCGTAGTCGAGCGAAGAGAGGTCCGAGTCGTCGTTTAGCAGGGACAGTATGGCGGGATTGATCTCCCCGAACCATGTCCTGTACATGCCTTCGATGGTCTTCGAGCCTCCGCGTCTTCTCTCCTCGATATCCCTGAGGCCCGAGTCGTAGCTGTCGAGTGCGGCTTTGAGCTTCTTCCTTGCCTCAAACGAGGAGGAGATGAGCTCGTCGAGCCTGGTGAAGAACTCGATCTCCTGCTGCATCTCCTTTTTGGACTGGATAAGGCCGTCGATCTCGCCGTTGATACTGTCGATTCTCGATTCGTATCCTTCGCGGCTGTTGATGATCCCTGTAAGCCGTTCCCTGAGGCCAGAGAGTATCCGTCCGCTGTCTCCGCCTGAAAACGAGGATATAAGCGCCTTCTTCTCCTCGGATTCGAGATTGAACTGGGAGACGAGCGGCTCGATCACGGCCTCGCGGAGGGAGACCATCTTCGAGTCGAACTCTCCCGTGATGAACCTGTCCTGGACATATATCTCGAAGGGTTCGCGGATGAAGATCCTTCCGGGGTGCATCCTCGCGATCTTGTTGATGCGTTCCTCCTTTGTTGCCTTCTCACTCCTGAACATCTCGAAGTTGAGCTTCTTCCCGAGGAGACTGTCCCCGAATCCCTGTTTTTTGGCTACCCTCATCATGTAGTCGTTGAAGTAGTAGAGCGAGACGGATTCGGCGAGGTCGTTCAGGTATGCAAGATCGGTTCCGGTAATCTTTTCCAGCCTGTCGATGTCGGTCTGCATCTCGCCGAGCGGAAGTGAGCCCATCCAGGCATCGCGCCTGATCGGCTTCAGCTTCTTCTTGCCAGAGGTTTCATTGATCCTTTCAATAAGGAGCGACATCAACCATGCGAATTTATCAATATACTCTCTTTCGAGATCCTCAAGCGACCTGCCGCTTTCATCCCCTCCGTGGCCCAGTGCGATATAATCGTCGACAGGTTTTGCGAGGGCGTTGATCTCCGATTTGACAAGGCCGACATCCCTGTCCCTGAGCTTTACGATCTCGTCGAGCTCCGCTCTTTTCTTCGAGACTTTGGTATCTGCCTCGCTTACGTCCGCCCTGAGCTTTCCGGTCTCCGAGGATATATCCCCTGAAATCTTTCCGAAGTTCTCCTCGCCCCTGATCAGGTTTGCAAGGGCGAGCCGGGCTGAGTTGTCCCTGACCGCGAGCGCCTTGTTCTGGAGTTCGGCCATCTGCCCGAGTAGGTTGAGATTCTTTTTGACAAGTTCGTAGAGCTCCTGGTCCTTCGCGTTCTCGTGAGGTTTGCTCTCGTTTTCGAGAGATTTCTTCAGTCTTGTGACATACTCGGCGAGCTTGTCGAATTCGTTAATCCTGTCAAGCTCCTTCAGCTCCACCGGCATGTTGTTGCTTATTGCGGATTCGATGATATTCTGTGTCTGGAAGTTGAGAAGCGACGTGATCTCGTTCTCCCAGACATTCCTGATCTTCTCGATCTCCTTCTTGAATTTGGTAACGTCGGAATGCGTAATCTCCGTGTCCGTCTTAGAGAACTCGGCCGGGTAGAGGTTTTCGTTCGTGGCGAAGAAGGTCGAGATCTCCTTTAAGAGGCGTGTTCTTTCGTTCGAGATCTCCGAGTAGGATGCGATCACATCCTCGAATCCTTTTTTCAGGGTCCGGAGGTTCTCGACAGGGTACTCGATCACATGCGAGTCCGCGAATATGAATCCCGAATAGTCTCTCTTTGCATCGACTATCGCCGATATGTCGGCCGTCGGGAGGTAGAATGCGTTGATGAACATGTAAGGGAAGGCCGAATCGAACTCGACAACCTCCCTCTTCCGGTCGCCGCCGTCTACGTAGCCGGTCGGGCTTAAGGACGAGAGTACGATATAGTTGAAGAGCTTGTCGTCCTTCATGTTCAGGTATTCGATCTCCGAGAGTGCGATTGCTGCGTTGAGCTGCTCCTTCTCCCCTTCTCCTGCCGCAGGAAGGACGCAGAAGAGCCAGATCTTTGCCTCCTGTCCGCGTTTCTCCTTGATGTAGCGGGCGAGATCGATGAACATTCCCGAGCCGGTTCCTCCGCCGAGTCCGACGATGATCGCCACCGGCCCGTGCCCCTGGAAGGAGGGGAACTGCTCGCCGCCCTGCGTTATGGCCTTGTAGAATACGGCCTTGGAGATCGCACGGCGCCTGTGGACTCCCCCGCCGAAGTCGTCGACGATATTCGGGTCGACCTTCTTCAGCTCCTGGTAGTCGAAGCCGTAATCCGGGTCGTTCATCCACCAGACGTCCACGAGCGGCGGCTCCCTCCGGTTCTTTACCTGCTCGATTATATCCTTTGAAGTCAGGGACGATACCCGGTCGACATTCGCGAGATCGGGGATGTGATAGTGGAATGCCTTGACGCTACCGCCTGTGAGGTTTTCGGTCTTCTGGATCTCGGAGAGCTTCTTCTCGACGCCCGTGACCCTCCGGAGGTCTTCTTTCCTCTGGTTGGTATCGGTGTCGAAAGTATAGAGGGTAAGTCTCTTGGCGTCGGAGAGGTAGTGCTTCAGGAACCAGTCGTGCTCGTAGATCTGCGAGATCAGCTTCTTTCCGCATCCGCCTACCGCTACGACGGTAAGTTCGTCGGGCATCTGGAAGGGCCTTCCCTCGATTATGCCGTCATTTGGCACTCTCATCTCCCCCTGTAGTCATCCTCGAAGTCCTGCATGTTCCTTGCCCTGACCTGGCCGAAGATGACACCAACGACCAGTCCTATGATCATGAGGACTATCGCGACGATGGCGGTCATCGTAAGAGAGACCGTCGACTCCTTCGGCGCTTCCCAGTAATCGAGCAGGTCTCCTGCCTCGTCAGTCAGGCCCTTCGAGTAGAGATCGTCGATGATCGCTCTCATGTCGGTGTCCGAGACCGCGTTCAGTCTTTCCTTGAAGACGTCCTCTCCGGGTATTGTTATCGAAAAGGTCTCGGTTGCAGCCGTTCCGAGAAGATCGCCGTTTTCATCCAGCGCACGTACGTGGTAATAGATGTAGCCGGTGCTCTGCTCTACCCTCTTCGTAATGACGACGCCGTCGACAGTCTCGACCGAGGTCAGCGAAGGCGCCCTGCCGGAGCATGTGACCGTTATGCCCTGGTCGGGGTACTCGAGGATCTTGAGCGTGATCTTCTGGTCGTTCAGTGAATCTTCTCCGCCTTCGATCTCGACATAGGTCGTATCGGGTACGGTCCAGAGCGTGGAGTCTGAAACTGGAATAAGATCGGTGCTGATCTCAAGATATTCCGCTTGTTTCGGCAGTCCTGTAATAACTATGGTATATGTTATTGTAGCGGCCTCGTCCTGTGAGTCGGGGAGGGTTCCGTCGGATACCTCGATATTCATGGCTGCACAGGGTGTGCATACCGCCAGGAATAACAGTCCCAGTGCCGCCAGGGTCATGCATAACAATGCACTCTTCCTTTGTAGCATAGAGAGATGATTAATTTTAAACAAATAAATAATTTTCAGCAGATACGGGAAAATTTCATAATTGAACCTTCCGCCCGTTGTTTATCGCGATTATCAGCATCATTATCACAAGTGCTGCAGCCGTGCCGGTTGCAAATGTGTAAAAAAAAGCTTCTGCTGTCGGGGTCTGCCATGATACGCCGTTTGTTACGGTTTTTATCGAGAATGTCGCAAGGAAGATGCCGGTTATTATCGGCCCGATCATGCCGCCGATGTTCGTGTATGAATTCAGGAGCCCGGTTGCACCCGCGGTCCTGTCCGGCGGAACGGTGCCGATCATCAGGATGAGATAGGCCGTTGAGATCATTCCCATGCCCGCACAGAATATGGTGTAGACCGCCGCGAGCGTGATTACGGACAGAGGCAGCAGGAAATATACGAGCGGTGCGATTATTATCAGTATCCCGCCCAGGTAAAACACCGGTTTATGGCCTTTCCTTCGCACCCAGACGCCCGCCGACGTACTCATTATCATATCTGCGATGGAGCCGGGAACCATTATACAGCCGACGAAAAGTTCGCCGAGCATAAGGCCTGCGGGGGACTGGATTATGAACGGGAATACCTGAACGTAGAGGAAGGTAGTCATGTTCAAAAGCAGCGCCATCGCCGCGATTATGGCAACCTTCCTTTTTTTAAGCATCCTGAGGTCTATTGAAGGGAATGCCGATTTCTTTTCGCAGTATACGAACAATACGCCCGCTATAACTGAAAGTGCCACCGAAACAGCGACCGGCACGGGCTCGAACTCTCCTCCGTAGCAGAGAGTTACGGCCGTCATAAGGAAGAAAATCGCGGCCAGCAGGAGGAAAGCGCCTGCCCAGTCCGATTTTCTCCCGGGAGTTCCGGGCGACGAGGGGATTTTGAGATTTACCAGTACAAGATGCAGGATGACAACCGGGATCAGGATATAGTATGTCCATCTCCACCCGAGGATACCGGTCACGATCGACCCGAAGAAAATACCGAGGAGTGTCCCCGCCCCGTAGCATCCGGCGAGAATTCCGATCCCTGTAGAGACTCTTTCGGGAGGGAAATGCTCGGATACTATTGCAAATGCGATTGGGGATGCGGCTATGCCTATGCCCTGCATCGCCCTGAAGAGGAGAAGCGACCAGATATTCCACGAGAAGCCCGAGAGCAAAACCCCGGCGACATAGAAGGCAAGGCCTATGGAGAGAACCTTCTTTCTCCCGAGGTTGTCGCCGAGCGTTCCGAGGAACGGGCATAAACTCGCTCCAAGGAGAAGAACTACCGGAAGGATCCATGCCCCGATTATTCCCTGGGTCGAGAACTCAAGTTCTATTCCCGGAAGTGCGGCAACAAGCATCGACTCCGATATCATCGGCAGGAGAATGCAGGCCGAAAGGAGAATGATTGTGGTGCCGTGGCTGAATTTGTCCCGGGGACCCGATGTTCTTTCAGCGTGAAATATGCCGTGCTTCAATATCCTCTACTATAGGCTCTGAAAAGATTTAATCCTGAACCGTGTGTTCCGGGATAAAAAAAGTTGGGTTTATTTTACTACGACCGTTGCCGACCAGGTTGTGTCATCGGTCGATGTCTCTTCCCATGAACGCTTGTAGATGCCTTCTATGTTGAATATGCCGGTGTTTTCTGCCTTGTATATGAATACATGGACTCCGCCGGCACCGACGAGACCCTCGCTGTTTGCATCGGGCACATACTCGTCAGAGACATATGTCAGCCCCGGTGCGGTGAGCTCCCATGTGTACCCGGTTGTCGGGTTTTCCGTAAGTTCGATCATGATCTCGCAGTCCTTTGAAACATCAACGGTCTTCCCGTTGTCGTCATCATACAGCATTGTTGTACATGTTCCGGTGCATCCTGCAAAGAGAAGGCATGCCGCCAGAAGAAGCACTGCTGCGAACGAATATGCCATTTTCATTCTCAATTCCTCCTGTACAGCTCCTATGTAGGTCCTTTTTTGATATATATTCTTTTATGACTTCGAATTTACCGGAAGCCAATGCCTGATCGGTTAGTTTTATTATCTGCGCCTTTTCCAGAACGGTTTTTTGAGGAGATCGATTTCTTCTTCGGTATAGTCGATCCATTCAAGTGTCTTTTTGTTGAATTCGTCCTGCCCTGCAGAAAGGTCGTCGATTTTTTTGTCAAAATAATCTACCCATTTCCCTGTGGTATCGACTTTTTCGGTTATTTCTGCAATAATCCTGAGATATTCCTTCCTCTCCTCGTTACGTTCGGCCCGTTCCGCAAGGAGCTGTTTTTCAAGCTGCTCCACCCTGTTTGTCAGCCTGTTAAGTTTCAGTTCTATGAAGGCGGTTTCATCCTCTCTTCCCCGGTACGGTCTTGGGGCCGGTTTTTTGCCCGGAGGGGTATTGTTTCCGGCAGGAGCGCTCTGTTTTTTCCTGATCTTCTCTCCTGTCTTTTCCTTTGTACTTTTTGCAGCGACTTTGCCTCCAAGTTCCCTGATGATATCCGCAGTCGTCTTTCCTGCGGCCTCCATCGAGGAGATCTTTTCGACTATTCCCGCGGCTTTCTGTTCATAGAGTTTTACCCGCCCGAAAACCCTTGACGGGACAACCGCTTTGTACTCTTCGGCTATCCTCTTCATCTCGCCGGCGGAAACTCCGGCCATCTCTGCAATATCAGGGGCTTTAAGTGGTTTGTCCGTCATCTCTCCTCCGCATCCCGTTCACAGGATAACCTTCCTTTCAAAAGCTGTTAAAATTTTTCAATTTCAGTTGCGCCTGAAAATGCCTTCCCGCATTCGGAATGTAGATATTCGATCAGGACCCAAAAAACTTTCAATGTCATTTACATCCCGCGATATGCCCGGCATCGGAACCAAATACGAACTTGATACTGAAAAGGGTGACCGGGTATCAATTATCTACATGGAGGGTGAGGGTGTCCAGCTTTACGTGAGGTCCGGAAGCGGAGACTATTGTTCGGCCGATCTGACACCTCCCGAAGCGAGACGGATCGGCAACGTGCTCACGGGTGCAATTCTCGAGACCGATGAAGAGGAAATATGTATGGTATTCTCCTCTTTCGCCGATTTGAAAGTAAAAATGCATACATTTAAGCTCGGCGACAGGACTTCGGGGAAGACTATAGGGGACCTGAATATCCGCAGCAGCACCGGGGTAACAGTAGTTGCCGTAAGCCGGAAGGGCCAGAGCATCTTCAACCCGTCACCCTCGTTCCGTTTTGAAACGAACGATTCGGTTCTCGTAATCGGAAATGCCGAACAGATGAAGCGCTTTGAGGAGGAATTCGTTCGTTAATGTTTGAAGGAATTGCATTAGCCCTCCTCGTCTGCCTTATTCTCGCATGGGTCTCGAAGAAGGTGAGATTCCCTCCTATTCCCGCGTATATGTTCGCAGGTCTGCTGCTCGGGGCGGGTGGTCTCGGAATAGTCGGGGAGAGCGATGTCTCCGACTTCCTGGCAGAGGCCGGGCTGCTGTTCCTCCTCTTTACGATGGGCCTCGAGCTGAAGCCCGGTGAGATATACGGCCAGGGTCGTTCATTTCTTGTTTCGGGAACGGTCGATCTCGCGATAAACATCCTCACTGGGTATGCGGTCGCAGTCGTCGTGGGATTTGACGTAATGGATGCGGTCGTCATAGCCTGCGCCTTTTACATAAGCAGTTCGGCGATGGCCGTCGCCTCACTCATCGAGAACAGGAAACTTGCGGCTCCCGAATCGGAAACGATCCTCTGGATAATGGTCTTTGAAGATATTATGCTTCTCCTGATCATCGTCGCACTGTCTTCGGAAAGCAAATCCCCGGCAGCCGTGATAGCAACCGCTACGGTGCTGATAGCCGGGTTTTTTGCCCTCTGTTACTTATTCAGGAAGACCGTCAGAGGATTTCTTGAGAGGTACGAGGATCTCGGGCTTCTGTTTACATTCTCCATTGTGCTTGCTGCAGGCGGAGTAGCCATTGCCCTCGATATCCCTTCAACCCTGGTTGCAATAGCCATCGGCTCAGCGATGTCGGTTACAAAGCCCGAGATACTCGAAAAGCATGCAAGGCCTTTCAGGGATATATTCCTTGTAATATTCTTCGTCTTCTTTGGAATCTCCGTTGACCTGTCCTCCGGATTTCCGGTGATCCCCGTGATCCTCCTTTCGCTTGCGGCGGTCGCGACAAAGCTGATCTCATCGCTTGTCATTGGAAAGGCGACACACGGAAACTACATCTCCGGAATAGAGATCTGGTCGGAGACTACGGCAAGGGGAGAATTTTCTCTTGCCATTGCGACATACGGATCACCCCTGGTTCTGGGAACAATAGCTGTTATGGTTCTTATCACATCGACCATAGGAGGCCTGACGGGTAAATATTCAGACAAAATAAAAAGATATGTGAAAAAAAAGAGCGGTAAAGGCCGTCTACCTGGCTGAAGCCAGAAGATCCTGGAGGAGCTGGCTGATATCCAGCCAGATTATCAGTCTTTTCTGTCTTCCCTTCTCCGTATCCAGGTTTTCGGTATCCTTGTCCTCGATTTTGATTATTCCTTTTACGTAGGCCTCGCTCGAGAGGCCGCCGCTGACCTTTTCAATATTCTTCTCCGGTATCTGGAGGACCGAATGAACCGCATCGACGATGATCCCCACGATCGATCCTTCGGCGGCTTCAGGAACAAGAACGATTATCTTATGCTCCTCTATATCCTCAGCACTTTTTTCAGGCAGGCCCAGGATATTGTTGAGATTGATGATGTTTGTAATCTCACCGCGGAGATTGATTATCCCGGCGATGTAAGGCGGCGCCCTCGGGACTGGGGTTATCGGTATCATCTCAACGATCTCTCTTGTAAGGCCGATATCGAGTGCATAACGCTCGTTGTTGATCTCGAACTCAACGATATCAATGACTGTCATTGATCTGTCTCCTGTGGATTATTATCAGACCTTTAACTGACTTATTGTTTCCTTTATTTGTTTTGCAAGACCTGTAACCTCGTCCACGGCGCTGGCAATCTCCTGCACGGAGGCGCTTGTCTCTTCGGAGAGTGCTGCAAGCTCGTCGATCTCGTTCTGGACATCTCCGGCAAGCACCGTGCTCTTGTCGGTCTGGCCGACGATCTTGTTGGCGATATTGGCCTGGTCCTCGATTGCCCGTGCAATCTCCCCCATATCCGTTGTAACACGCTCGGCGCCTTCTACGATATTGTTCAATGCCCGGATTGTTGCATTTACACTCTCGGCACCTGACGTGACCTCGGTATTGGCCGACTTTATCGATTCGACAGTTCCGAGGCTTGCCTTCTGGATCTTCTCTATAACGCTGTCGATCTGGGCAGTCGCCTCTCTTGCATCGGTTGCAAGATTTTTGACCTCTCCGGCGACGACCGCAAAGCCTCTCCCGTGTTCGCCTGCTCTTGCGGCCTCTATTGCGGCATTGAGTGCAAGCATATTGATCTGGTTCGTGATCTCGGTGATGAGCCTGACGACATTATTGATCTCCTTTAGCTGGTTGTTGAGGCCTTCGATCTCGTCGACGCTTTTATTCGTGATGCCCATTACGACTTCCATCTTGGATGTCGCGTTGCGCCCGAGCTCCTCTGCTTCCCTGCCCATCTCGGAGACCCTGCCCGACTGGTCCAAAACCTCCTGCGATGTGCTTGCAATCTCTTCGTTGGATGCGGACATGTCCGAGATCTCCTTGTTGATCTCCTCCATTGCACGCAGCAGGTTGCGTGTGAGCTCGGCGGCTTTCTGTCCGTTTATTGCAACCTGTTCGGACGCCTTTGCGACCTCTCCGGTGCTGTGGTTCGCGTCGCTCATATACGACTCGACCTCTATCATCGCCTTGATCGCATCGCCGAATATGGTTCTGCTCTCGTTTATCGCTTTGTTGTAATTGTCTTTGAGCTGTTTCAGCAGGTCGTTCTCCCTGTGTTTCACGGTAACGGTGAAATCACCGTCGCTCATCGCCTTCAGGCCTTTTTCGATATCGTTTGTGCTCAGTTCGAGGGATTCGGCCTTTTCTTTCTGCTCTTCCATCAACCTGAGAACTTCGGCTTCCTTCTCCCTGATCGCGGTTATGTCGTTGTATACTATCAGGAGATTTGCGATATCTCCATCAGCGTTGAATATCGGAATTCCGTACTGCTCCAGGGTCTTTACTCCTGTGGGAAATTCTACTTTAACCTCACCGAAACATCTTCTTTTTGTCTCGAAGACATTCTTGATCCCTTCGCCCTTCTGCTCCAGGACCTTAAAGTCCCTGAGCGACATTTTTGTCAGTCTGTTTATCGGTATGCCTGAGAGATCGGAGTATGCCGGGTTTACAACTCTGATATTCATCTCTTTGTCGCAGAGAATGATGGGCATCGGGTTCTGCTGGACGATCGTCTCGGAACGCTCCTGGAGAGCCTCAATCTTTTTCAGGTCCTTTGCGATCTCTCTCTCTTCTTCGCGTTCCTTTGTGATGTCGAGGAACACGAACATTCCTATGTTTACGTTATTGTTCTCATCGACGAGCGGAACCCCCTTCTGCACGACGTATTTGACAGTACCCGATCTCAGGGTCATCTCAAGTTCGCATTCTGTCTTCTTCCTCATGGAGAACAGTTCGCCTGCCCCCTCCCCCCTCAATGTTTTCGCTTTATACAGACTTCTGTCGCCTGAAAGAGCCTCAGGAAGAGTAACTCCGAGAAGGTCTGCATACGATTTGTTCACATCCACGATATTGAAACTGCTGTCTACGATGACGATCGGGATGGGATTTTGCGCGATCATCATCTGAACGCTGTCGGTCGTATTTTTGCAGTCCACAAGAAATTCTATGGCCGTGTTGATCGTATCGGAAAGCTCTTTTAATTCGGGGTCTTTGCAGGCATCCGAATCGATCCGGACCGAGTGGTCGCCTTCGATTGCAAGTTTCAATACTTTAATGATATCTTTTAGCTCCATAAGCCACCTCAGGGAAAATTGATGAAAATTAATTTTGACTAGATACTATTGGATCTATTTTTTCTATATATTTATAAATGCTGAATGATCTTTTTTTTGCCTGTTGTTAATGCATTTCAAATAACCCACGAGGCTCTAATAACAAAATTAAAGCAATATTTTGATTAAAAAAGCCTGTAGATTAAATAATCGCCATGAGTACTTTCTTTCTGATCGTAATCTGCGAGTATGTTTGCCCTGTTCCCGAGTGATAACATCTTCTCGGCGAGGATCTCGATGCCGCATGTCTTTTCGAACAGTGTTTCGAGACCGGCGTTAATCTTCTTGATATCGTCATGCGAGAGCTTTTCGAGGGCGTCTGCGGGGTAGCACCCTATATCGAAGTAGTTGAAGACGGATTCAAGCGCTATTACCCAGAGTCTGTTCATTATCGCCCTCCTGGCGGCAACATTGGCTTCGATCTCCGTAAGCACCAGGTATGCCCTGTTAGGGCCGTAGTAGAACGCCCTGAAAGAATATAATGTCCCTTTTGATGGTGTGATCTTGTCCGGGTTCACCCTGAGGTAGTCTGCAAGGGCCCCGATCTTCTTCTCCATCTCCCGGTTTGAAGCCATATATCCGTTCAGTACTCCCTGTAATTATTGCCGTTGCTGGGGGATCAAGTTCTGTACCTGATTCCGTGCCGTGAACAACAGTATACTGGTTAAATATAAGATGCAGGGCATTATAAAAATTGATTTGATTTGCCGGGATTTCCCGGGCATGTTTGCGACTTAGATATCGGCTGCAACAAGCGATTCGTAAACTATACGCCGGTAGTGCTCAGTTGACGTATTGTAGAACTCCGAAGCTTTCATGGAGTCGTCCGTGCTGCCAAACTTCTCAAGCCGGTCAAGCGTCTGTTCGGCCGCATCGTCGATCCACGTGAGATAGGTGTCCTTATCGATCCGGGTAATTGTTTCTACCCTGACTGTGACAAAGATCGATCCGTCAGGAGTCTCCCTGATTCCCGGTTTTCCGACAACGGCAGCGAAGTCGCCCTGGTTGATCTTTGCCATCTGCTGCATGGCTTCCTGCTGGTAGCTGCCGGCGTTCAGGAAGAAAAGCCCTGCCGGGTCGCGGAGTCTTGCGGTATAAAACGTATTCTGGTCGCCCCGCTTCTCTTTCTGGGTAACTTCCCCGCAGATGAATATCCTGTTGCATCTCTCTCCTGTAGGGAGAAGAATGAAGCTCGGGCTTTTTTCGTCCTCTCCGTCCCTGAACTGGAGTCTTGATTCCCTCAGTTCGGTTGAGAATACCCTGATCGCAGGTTCGCGGACAAAACTTCCTGCAGGTCTTGAAAATCCTCCTTTGCTCATTACTGCTCACCTCCTTCAGGCAATACGGAAGCCCTGTTGATCAGATCCGCATGGCGGGTTGAGTCATACTTCACAAGAGAACAGCTCTTGACGAGCAGAGTGCCGTCTATATCACTCCCTTTGCACTCGACATACCTGCCTAAAAGAGCCTCCTGCATCTTCATTATTACATCGTCGAATCCGAGCGGGTTGTTCTCGGCCGTCTCGATAGCCGCTTCAAGGGAGATCCCGGTGAGTTTCTCGGCTTCCTGCCTCTGGACAAGGACATTGGTTGCCTTCTGTCCGTTGTCGACGACACCGGTTATCCTGAGATCATAGCGGAAGTCGTTCTGGATCTCGTGCACCGGGCAGTAATTCTGCCTGGATAAGGCCCTGTTGCACCCTTCAACCTTGCAGCGCTTGATAAGGCCCGTTCCTCCCCCCATATGCACGAAAGCACCCGAGATCTTCGTATCTCCGGAGGCAACCTCGATATCGGCTCCTTCGTCTTCCAGGATCATAGCCCCCGTCAGGTTCATGGAGAGCCTTCCCTGGAATTCGTCGACACCGGCATAATAGATATTATAGACCTTTCCTGCTTCGAGGCGGACATTGGTATCGTCTTTCCAGGTTACGAATCTTACAGTGCCCGATTCGTCGCCGAGCAGTCCTGACTGGAACATCCTCTCGTGACGCGGCTCCCAGTCCTGCATCACCTTTGCTCTTATAGTCGATACACCGGGTTTCAGCGCTGAGATCGGAACAGGCGAAGGCATGAATGTCTTCTCCATTTCGATGGGTGTAATCGTCGTTCCGGAGTGGATCTTCATGCTGGGTGCACCCCTGTACTCGTCCACCGTTGCCGATTCGAACCTGTACCACTTGCGCTCCTCAAGCAGCGGTGCATTGGACTTTGCCCAGACGATAAACCTGATAGCTCCGGATTCATCGGAGAGGATTCCGCTCTGTGCGATTACCTCGGATTGCGGAGAGGAGAGTGAGACTATCTTCCCTTCGACGGTCACCCAGTCGCCGGGCGAAACACCGGCGATCGGTACAGCCTGCTGCTGGGCGGAAGGCGACTGCTGCGAGGGGCCGTTAAGTCCGTATTCACGCAGAAGTTCGCTCGTCACCATCTTTTCGGCCTCTTCAGGTGCTATGCCGAAGTCGGCGGTCAGGAGTTTCAGCTTCGATTCGATCTTGTCGTTCTCAAGGAGAACGCCTTTTTCCTTGAATATAAGGGAGATTCTTTCTGTAATCTGCGGATCTATGTCCATAATAAAACATCTCCAGTTAATAATCGGTACTTTGGTGATATTTAATCTCCGACTCTGCACTGCGAAAGTGTGAGACGTGCATATGCCGGTTGTGCAATATTAGCATTTATTAAAAACAATGAGCGGCATAAAATAGGTGATGGCACTAACAGCAGATAGTCCTTTAACCGAACTTTTGCAGGAAAATCCGAAAGCTGCAGAAATTCTGATGCGTTTTGGAATGGGGTGCGTCGGATGCGCACTTGCCAGCGGCGAAACTATCCGCCAGGCAGCAGAAGGACACGGTATTCCACTGCCCGAACTTCTCGAGGCACTTGGAATCGAAGAGTAGTCGGATAAAAATCAACAATTATTTACGGATGAATCAGGTTCCTTCTTATTCCCTGATTTTCAGCCCGTAATCTTTTGCAGTACCTTTTAAGTCTTCCAGGCCTGCCTCCGGGTTTTTCTTCAGGTATTTTGCAACCTTTGGATGATGGAGCAGCAGGCATCTGGTGCACGCCCACACCTTTTTCCCCGAGGCAGAATCGATCCAGTCCCCTAATTGTTCGTCGTGGCATGGGTAAAACGGGCAGTAGCAGAAATCGCAGGCCTGCCCCTTAAAATGGCACGGGTAGTACTCACATGAGTCCGGAGACCATTCCATCCAGTGGGCACCGCCGATCGTGCTGTGTATGAAAAAGGAAGGTCTCTTCCTGACGACCTTCGACTCGTTCCTGAGAATTGCCTCCTTCACACCCATCCTGACGCACTCGTACGCTTTCATTCCGGGTTCTGTAAATGTGCCGCAGTACACCCCTGCCGATTCGGCTGCGTCCCTGTCGTATGCGACGATTACGGCATCGGTCGTTGTCCCGGTGAATTCGTACCCCATGTCGAAAAGAGCGGCTGTCTTTGCCTCGGTGACTGTCTTTACCATCTCGAGCATAGCACTGTCGGGCATGCTCTTTGCGGAGTGTATTATGATATTTATCGTCCCCGGGCCCTGGGGGTTGGGGTTGGTTACTCCGGCGGTGATGAACGCCGTAATATATCCGCATGAAAATATGCAGAGATCCTTCATATTTACAGCAGTCAGGAGCCCGAAAAATCCGTCATTTTCGTAGCCTTTCCCTGTTATAATATCGTGTATATATCCTGCCGGATCTTCGCATTCGAAGTCTTTGGGAACGCTGCTGTTTATTATCGTATTGATATCCGAAATGCCGCCTGCAATTCCGGTGCTTGCCGCCCTGAAATTACCACGGATAAAAAGAGTATTTTTTGTATAAAAGAATCTCATGCAACCGTATAGCGTGATCTGTCCTTGAGTTCCTGCTGTTTGCCCTGGTTCCACCCTGCAACGTCGGCGAGATAGCCTGTTACGCGGGAGACCTGCGAGACGTCGTGGGAACCGCATTCAGGGCAGATAGGCTGGCCGCAGAGAGGGCAGTACTCGATCTTTTCAATGATATCGTGCGAACAGCCGCAGTGATCGAGAGGGCACATGATCTCGAGGTGCGTCTCCCCGCAGTTGGGGCATGGACTCTCCTCGACAACCATATGGCATGTGTGGCATTTGTACCTGCGTTCTTCTTCGGGGATATCTTCAAGGGTCTTGTATTTCTTTGCAAGTTCAAGCTGTTCTTCAGTCCATATCATGTATTAAGAATTTGATGGATAGTTAATAACTTTTTTGGATGCGGTTCGAAAATTAAGCCTGGTATAGAGTCCGGATTATCGGAAATGTTTATTAATGTCAATGATTCCTGTGTATACATTCGCGCCGGCCCCTTGCATGCCATTCACAAAATTTCGGGACTGTCCTGCAAACGAATAAATATCCTGCGGGGCAAGGAATTTTGTCAGGAATATGGAAGGAGACGTTTTTTCAGGGAAAAATTCCGTTGTGCTGGAGATTGACGGGAAGAAGATCGCGATCGAAGGCCTGGACAGCTTATTTTATTCGATCTACAGGGGCGGGGTGTCAAGCGATGAACTCCTGCTGGAAAGAGTGAAAGAAGAGCTTGAAAAGACCGGCAGTGTTCCGGCAGACCTGCTTGACGATGCGGCAGCCCGCCTGATTACAATCTACAGGGAAAACATGGAGCGGGCCGGGGGCATAAATTTCGGTTAAAATAGAATTGTTCCCGTTTTCGCCTCAGGCGACTCATAGGGCTCGTCATCTGCTATTCGCATCGGAACGGGTCATCTCATCATCGGCGTATGAAGGAATACTCTTCTGCGGCCTTTGCCGGATCTTCGGCGTTGTATATCGAGCGGCCGACGATCATTCCGTCGATAAGAGGCGCAATCTCTTTTGCATCTCCTCCCTGTGCCCCTACGCCGGGTGAGAGGATCTTTTTGCTGCCGATAATCTCCCTGAGAGCCTTTACCCTCTCGGGCCGTGTTGCAGGGGCTATGATCCCGTCTGCACCGCACTCCACCGCCATCTTTGCGATCCTGGCTGCATTCTCCCCCGAGAGGAATTCAAGAGCACCGGGATGGCTCATCTCCGACACCACGTAGCAGCTGCCGCCATAGTCGTGCGCCGTCTCCACGCAGGCCTCTACGGAATCGCTTCCTGTGAATCCCTGTGCAATAATGGCCGAGAACCCTGCCTGGAATGCATGCTCTGTGATGAGTTTGTTCGTGTTCGGGATATCGGCGACCTTGAAGTCCGCGATAAGCGGCAGGCCGAGTCCTGCGATCTCATGAACAATTTTCATTCCCGCACCGAGTACAAGGGGGTAGCCGATCTTGATGGCATCAAGATAAGGTGCCGTCTTATCTGCAATATATACCGCCTCTTCTCTTGTCAGCACGTCAAGTGCAAGTATAAGCTCCGTCATCTTCGCATCTCCAGTCTTTCGAGTGTCGCCGCCACGATCAGCGGCAGGTTGATCGTCGCATCGCCGTAAACCGTCTGTGCGGTAGCCTCACCGGTGAGTTTTCCCCAGGATTTGGCCTCGTCGAGGGTTGCACCTGAAAGTCCCCCGAGGTCCGGCCGGTCACCTGTAAGCTGTACTGCATAGTCGAAACCGTTAGGAGTCATAAGCATCGACTGGAAGATATAATTCTTCGGAACTCCCCCGCCAACCAGCATCGCCCCGCTCTTTTTTGCACCGAAGCATATATCCATAAGCGACGGCATATCGGCGAAAGCGTCTATCGTGACCTTATTCATCTGTGAAAAGAGCCAGTACTGCAGTCCTATCATCGAATCCTGTATTGCGGGACAGTAAACCGGGATCTCTTTCTTTGCGGCCGCAGCAAGAATCCCCGAGTCGAGGTTCCTGCCTATTGTCCTGGTAAGATCGGCTATGCCGTATTTTTTGTCTGTTTCAAGGCCGGAGAATACTCCCTGCAGGAACTCCTCGAATTTAATGAACGCGTCGTTCGGGAGGAATATGTCATATATCCTGTTGATCTCCTCGTCACGAAGCTCCACGTCGTTGCAGATCTCAGTCCCGTGGTAGTGCCTGCACCCGATTGCCTCAATAACGTCGTGCGTAAGGTTCGCCCCCGTCGAAACGAGAACATCGATGTGCCCCTGAAGTATCAGGTCCTCGACTATGCCTCCCATTCCTCCCGGCACCATGGCACCTGCAAGGCCGAAGAATTTCACGACCTCCGGGTCGGAGAGCATCTTTTCATAGATATTTACCGCATGCCAGAGAGATCCGGCGTTATAAGCCCGCGATTTGCCAAACTGTTCAACAAGTTCCCCGGCGGTCATGCCCGCCTTTACCCTTGCCTGGATGACAGGCGTTTTGCACAGGTCATTATTTTTCATTGCCCTAAAACAAGCCTCACTTAGGTTTCAGTATAATATCTATGTTTTTGTAGAGGATAAGTTTGGGGTTTGGGGATATGCGGGTTGAATATAAATATAAATGAATGCACTGTATCTATTTGCCGCGGGGGGAGATCGGCTCCCTGCTGCGGAAGGACGATACCTGATGGGGCTATATGATATCTTAAGGGAGTTGAGGACTTTCGGACTGAAAAAAACTCTCTTCCTGCTCCTGCTTGTTCTTGTGCCTGTGGCTCTTTATCTCTTTCAGTCTGAGGTTTTCGGGGGGAATTTTACCGCTGATTTCATTTTGCGGAATTTCGTTCTGCAGTACTCTGATCCGACCGTCCTGTCGATGTTCTTTGCAAATTATACTCACAACCCAACGGTTCCCGATCATATCTTTGTAAATATCGTGTCTTTTCTTGTATTCGGTTTTCTTGTCTGGTTCCTCTATTATCATATCATCCCTGTGCCAGAGTCCTTTCTGCCGGAAAATTTTCTTACTATTAACCTTGCCCTGATCTTTTTTGTGTTCCCTTTCGCCATATCGGGAGTTGCAATATTTTTCTACAGGCTCGGCAGCCTCCCGGCTTATGTCATGTTCGGTGTCGGTTTTTCAGGAATTGTTTGGGCATTTACCGGTCTCCTGCTTTTCCTGCTGTTTTTCATACTGATGATCGAGCTTTTCGCTGCCAACGATTTGTCAGGCCCTGGCGGTCTGCAGGAGCTCAGGATGAAGATAGCGGTAGTCCTTTTTTCCGTTTCTGTCGGAGTGATGTCGCTGTTCTTTTTAATCCTGGCGGATGTGGGCACGGAGAGTAACCCTTTTGCCCATTTTGCAGGTTTCGCTCTTGGTTTTATCATACCTGGTCTTGTTGCTCTTTTCCTCGACTCGGAGAAGCTATTGCAAAGGACATCCTATATTATTGTTATATCTGCAGTACTCGTTCTTGCTTCAGTTGCATGGCTTTTCCTGTGATGCCAAGAACTATATATTGCAAAAAAGATTCTGATTTCTTATGACCATGAACTCCGAAAGCCGCACTCCGATGGAGCGTCTTGAGAAGGAAAGAGAGAGAAGGCAGAAGGAGAATTTTGAGATACTTGTCGCCCAGCTGGATCACCGGCATATCACCTACAGGGTTAAGGCAGCCGAATCTCTCGGGAATACCGGAGACAGACGTGCGGTCCCGCATCTTATCGGGTCTATAAATCCTGACGGAGAGCCTGAATACCTGTATGTAGCGATGCTTTCCCTTGGAAAACTCGGCAGTGCCGAGGCGGTACCTGTTCTTATACCATACCTCGAAAGTGATGACAAGTGGGTGCGTCTCGGGGCTGTGAAGGCTCTTGGAATGCTAAGGGACGACAGTGCCACTCTGCCCCTGCTCCGTCTATTAAACGATAAAAAATGGGATGTCAGGGCATCAGCCGCTGAATCTTTCTCCCTGATGGGATGCACCGAAGCAATAGAATTTATCGTTCCCATGCTCTCGGACGAGGATTCTCGTGTCCGTGAATCTGCCAGAAAGGTGTTAAATGTTCTTGAAAGGCTTGAGAAAGTTTGAAAAATTAAAGAAAGGTCAGAGAGGGCAGACGGCCTTCCCGTAGACCTCGTTGATGACCTGTGCAAGCCCGCCGTAGACTGCGGACAGTCCGCAGATGATTCCTTCATATCCGGCGATAGTGCCTATTAGAGCGCTCCCTGTGAACTCTGCTGCTGAGAGAAGGAAAAACAGCAGCGCAAGAGATCCGAAGACGAACTGGAGGGTCCTGTTGATCCTGAGTGTCGCTATGAACATTACGGCCGTGAAAAGACCCCACATGAAGAGATACCATCCCATTGCAGCCCCTTCGGGGACAGAAGCGAGGTCGAGAGCCGGAATTATAAGCATTGCGGCGAAACTCATCCAGAACAGGCCGTAAGATGTGAAGGCCGTTGTGCCGAATGTGTTCTTCTTCTTCCATTCCATTATTCCTGCGATGATCTGGGCGAGCCCGCCGTAGAATATTCCCATCGCGAGGATCATGCTTCCGAGAGCGAAGTACCCCGCATTGTGTAGGTTCAGGAGCACAGTAGTCATTCCGAACCCCAAAAGCCCCAGGGGGCCGGGGTTGGCCGTACCGTCCATTATAAAGATGTTGTTCCTGTCTTTTTCGTCTATCATTACCACCATCCGGGTTTGACTAATCATAATGATTAATCGTTATAATTAACTTTCGGTGCACTGCTGAAAAGTCTGCAATCCTTCAAATCCCTGATTCAGTTGTTCGGAGGGGTGGTCATACGGACGCGGCCACATCCGGGCCTCCTCCATGCATTTATTTTTTGGAAAAGAGCGCACCGGATTAAATTTGTCTGAAATGAAAAAGCGTCGTTTTGCCCGGTTTTCCAAAATTATTCTCCTGAAAAGCGATATATCGCTCATGCCTGATCGGTCAGTGCAACGAATTCCAAGGATTTGTAAATATTTATTTATCTTTGAAATTCTGTTCCTGTTTTATAAACAGGGCCCCAAAGGGTGTCCTCCCTCTTTACATGTGTTCCTGGATCTTCTGTGTTAATGACTATTAATTAACAAGAAAGTATTTACACCTAAAAACAGAAGCTCTGATCTATGACAAAGAACCAACGTGCGGATGTAAAAAATCCCAACAATCCCTCAAACAAAGCGGCAGCCGACAACAAGTCGAATCAAATGAATCCTAATAACAAGGCACCAAAGCAGGCCAGAAAGTAAGGGTCTGAAAAACCCCTGCTTTTTATCCCTCACAGACTCTCAATTTTATATATTAATAATCTGTTTTAAATCCGAAGCAGGAATCTTTTGCCATCGGTTCTTTATGCTTTTCCGGGAGGTCGGCATGAACATGTTACCCTGGAGCTGAAGATAGTGCAAAGATCTTAATACGGGAATATTAACCAGAACAGTGAGAACTTGACAATGGGCCTGATGCGATTCGAACGCATGACCGCCCGGTTATGAGCCGGGCGCTCCACCACTAAGCTACAGGCCCCTTAAAGTGGAAAGGAGCTAAATTTTCTCTATAATGTAACGTAGGATTGCCCTTATCATTGTTTCAGCTGCAATGGGGGGCACTTATGCAGTCTGCAAAAACGGTTTGATAAAGACAACCCTGCACTAATTAGTTCCCCTGATAGCGATATATAATTTTGTGTTGTTGTCAACCTTTGGCTACTGATCTCTATGCTCTTCTGCGTCATTTTTGGCTTTTTCCTCTGCCGGGTGCGCATACCTTTCCAGATCCGGATTTCCTGCGAGAAGCTGGCTTAAATCGAGCTTACTCATCTTCCTCAGGTAGAAATTTCCGAGGGCCGCTACGATAATCGCGCCGAACATGACGAAGATCATGTCAAGCATCGTGTCGGTATTGCCGTGCTGCATCGGATCGCCGTACAGGAAGAAAGTATCCATCGTAAATTCGATTATTTCCCAGAGCGCACCGAAGGCCATGGTTAGCATGAATATCATAAAAATGATAAGGGGCCTGTTGAAGTTGTTCTCGGTGTACCTGTCGATGAGCAGAACTGCAGTGAATCCGAGGAGGCCTACCGTAATTCCTGATATCGTGTGGGCGAACTTGTCATAGTACGGGTAGAAGAGGATATACCATGAGTAATATTCGCCTGCGAGGTGGATGTAGAGTGAAAGGACAATCAGGAATGTAAGCCACCATGGTATTACCAGGCAGAATTCCTTTTCGACTATATAAGGCACTATTGTCAGGAAGAAGGCAAAAACTCCCCCGATTGCAAAGAAATAATCTCCTGTGTAAAAACTGGCGACGATTATCAGGACTATTAATACCTGAAGTATGAGGGTGATTATCTTCCCGGGCTTAATCTTCATCCTTTCATCTCTCCGGCATATAATGCATTTATACCTTTATTTAACTGAAATTACTATGTAATTGTTTCTGCCTGTTTCCGGGCTGATGCCGGGAAATTATTTTTCCGCCGCAGGCGTAATCTAAGTTATGAAGGAGCTTTCTGCGATAAAATACGAGGTCAGAAAGTCAAGGTTCTTCGCTCATCTTTACCTGATTGAATCGGAGGATGATGTAGCGGCGATTAACGGAATTCAAAGGGAAATGTATAAAAAAGCCGCTCATCACTGCTATGCCGCCCGTTACCCTTCTGGAAATTCCGGGAGCACGGCTTTCGGAAACGACGGGGAGGTTGGCCGTCCGGGGAGAGTCCTTCTTGATATTCTCATTCAAAAGAATCTCGGCAGCCATTGCCTGGCCGTATCGAGAGTATTCGGGGGCATAAAACTCGGGCCGGCAGGTGTATCGCGTGCCTTTCGTGATGCCGGCAATGCTGCCGTGGAGCATTATCTGGAGTCCGGAAGCGTCAGCGGCGACTCTTCCTGAGAACTGCGTTTATTTCGGCTCTTGTATGATCCGTACCCCTGACCCTCATATTCCACCGTATTGTTTTCACGGATATTTCGTCAAGCCCCGGGAAGAGCCGCCTGACCTCCTCTTCCGTAAAATAGTGTGTCAGTATACCGTTGCCCCTGAGGAACGAGTTTTGTTCGGTTTCAATCCCATTTCCTGCCCTCATGTCTTCGACCGAGAACCCGGTGAAATAAAGGAGCCCTCCCTCCTTCAGTACCCGTGTGCATTCGCCTGCTGATTTCTTTCTGCCTGCTTCATCAAGATGTCCGGTAATGTGCCTGTAAAAGGCAGTATCGAAGGCAGAGTCCCTGAAGGGAAGGTCTATGCAGTCGGCAGTCAGAAGGTCGGCCTTTGCCCTGGTATTGAAGCATGAGATATCATTTTTGCACGTATCGACCGCTTTTTCTGAAAAATCGAACGCACAAATTTTGATGTTGTCTTTAAGAAGCTCTTTCAGAAATTTTCCGTTTCCGCATCCGGCTTCCAGTACTACAGATCCTTCCGGAATAACGGGTCGATCGGGGACCGTTCCCGCCCAGGGCTGCCGGTGCTTCCTGTAATGTTTCTCCCACCCGCTAAAAGATCCTGTCACGTAAAAAAGGTGGGGCCTGATCTTATATCTTGTATCCGGGGAAGAGAAAAATCAAGAGATTGTTCAGACCGCGACCCAGGGTGTGATGGTCGACTGGATCGTCGGGCTGTTACAGGAATGAATTTCGCTCTCCGGGGCATGCATCGCGGATATCTTCGTGTAACGAATGTACCCTTCGAGCATGTTCTCCACCCCGCCTTTTGCGATCATGTACCTGTGTCCGGGAAAGATCTCAAGGATAAGACCTTTCTTTGAGAAGGAGAGGGATACGACTCCTGCCGTCTCACCGAGATGTTTTCCGAAATGCTGGGATATGTGCCTGACCTGGCATCTCCTGCCGTAGAGGAGGAGCTTCGAGAGCTCGCCGGCTTCTACTGCATATCTGCCGATGTCGATCGATATTTCGATTATCCTGCACTTTCTTCCCGAAGGATCATATGCCGGTGCGTTCGAGACCTGCATATATCCTGATTTCTGCATCATGGCTTCTCTCCTTTTTATGTTTGAAGATACCTTCGTTGCCTATATAACGGGAGTCCGTGCGGAGAGTGAAAGTGCCTTTTCTTCTAAAGATTAATTACCTGAAATGAATGGCCAAATCCGTATTTACAGCGCAAACAAACTGAATTATATTATATAGTACCCTGTCTTAACTATCATCATGAGCGGCTGCGGCGATGTAAAAATGAATATGAGAACCATGACCGATGAGATAAGCCGCCGCATCGAAGAGATATCCGACGATGAGATCAGTTCTTTTACATCCTCAATACTCACGGCCCGCAGGATCTATGTTGCGGGTGCGGGAAGATCCGGCCTCATCGCCAGGGCGTTTGCCATGCGGCTCATGCACATCGGCCTGGAGAGTTACGTAGTGGGGGAGACTGTCACTCCGGCTATGGAGCCCGGGGATGCGGTGGTAGTATTTTCAGGCACGGGCGAGACGAACTCTATGGTCGATATAGCCGAATCCACGAAGGCTCTCGGCGGAACTCTCTGCCTTATTACATCGCACCGCGGTTCAAGCATCGGAAAACTTGCCGATTATATCGTCGAGATCCCTTCGGAACCTCCTGAAGACCGTGAATGGCCCAACACATTTGAAGTGAGGCAGCTTACAGGGGGTTACAAATCACTTTTTCAGCCGCTGGCTGCAATAGGAACTTTCTTCGAGACGGCGGCGATGATATTCTCCGATGCATTAATCGCCGACCTGATGGATATAAGAAAGTGCGGCATCGAAGAAGTAATGAAAAGGCTCTCGAATATCCAGTAGTCATGTCGAACATCAGTTGTCCTGTCTGCGGCGGCGACTGCGTAAAAGATGCCGAAACGCTCATCCGGGAGGCTGAATTCCTTTTTTTACCGTGCAGCGACTGCATCGCCATCCCGCTTGACAAAAGACTTCCTCCCCCGGGTCTCCATCCTTCCGAAGCCTGCCTGTCATGCGGGAAAAGATTCATAGACGACGTCTTCTCCCACTGCCACGCGATAATGGGGGAGGAGGGCGTAATAAAGGCCGATACCCCTTTGGGAGGAATCGGGACCCCTCTTATATCGCCGGGTATCGATCTGTCGTCGCCGCCGTTTTTACCCCGGAGATCGCTCGTTCTCCTGACCCGCCATGCCGACAAAAAAACGGCTGAAAGACTTGTCGCAGAAGTCCCAGAGATAAAGGGGGTTATCCGTGACCGAGGGATCGTGCCGGGGATAACCGGGGATGATCTTTCGTCTTCGTCCGAAAACGAACTTCTTGCCGGGTGCGATGTTCGTGCCGATATATTCAGGAGTTCAGGGGGAGCTTTTGCGGTCTATAAACAGCAGTCTCTCCTTCATATCGAATTCCCGAGAGGAACCGGTCTGAAGATAAGGACGGTTGAAAAGATGATCGATGAGAACTTCCCGGAGGTATTCATCGACGCCTGTTGCGGGGCAGGGACTCTCGGAATTGCAGCACTTCTTGCCGGTGTGCCTTCGGTCGTATTCAATGATGCCTGGTACCCTGCGGCATTCTGGTCGGCTGTAAATATTCATGTGAACCGTTGCCTTACCGGGACCGGCGAAATCGCATTCGCCGGGTCATGCCGTCCGGACGATCGACGAATCTCAACGGGAACGGTGGAAATCGCCGGGTCACAGGGCGGGGAGAGGAGAACAGTCGTTCTCTGGGGAGATTATATGGATGCCGGAGATTTCATCCCCGAAGGACGAAGGCTCGCCGCAATCGACGTATTCGGTAAGGATAACCGGGAAAATACGAAGTGGATCGTTTCCCGGTGGAAGGCCGCCTTTGGCGGTGATGCTTTTATTCCTTAAGATTAAAATATATTGGGAACTAGCCCGGGTGGTTAGGCGTCACCTGTAACCCGAAACCGCCATTATGCGGGGGGCGAATGACCGGGACGGCTTTGGCGATCCTGTCATAGCCTGATAATTCCAACTGAGAAGCCTTGTCCTGTGAGACTAGCGGAGGAGGATCGATATTCCGGAGGGAATGGAGACTTTTTGCCGTGGGGACCGGTTCAGGCCCGGAAGGGAGCAGACTTACCATGGACGTCTGGTGCCCACAGGGTTGCAGGGTGGAGGAGGAGTTCCAGGTGCCGGCAGGACACGTAATTCCAACCCGGCTCGCGTTCCCGTTTTTCCGGTGTTAATCATGCTTAAAGTAACCGTTATCGGTGCGTCAGGCAAGGTAGGTCAGTCCGCTGCCTACGCGATCTCGAGAATTCCTTCTATAACGGAGATTGTTCTCTTCGGCAGGGAAGGGAACGAAGAGTCGCTTGATGGCCTTAAATGGGACTTCACCGATGCATTTGCCGCTGTCGGGAGGCGTATCAAAGTCGTCTCAGGCGCTGATCCGTCGCTGATAAGGGATTCCGATATGGTGATTATCACGTCAGGAGCGCCCAGGCACACTGGTCAGGACAGGATCGACCTCGCCAAGGGCAATGCAAAGATCATTGCAAATTACGCAAAAATGGTGGCCGAAAATGCCCCGGATACGATACTGTTTGTCGTTACGAATCCGGTAGACATCATGACTGCCGTAGCCCTGAAATATTCTGGCTTCCCGCCATCGAGAGTATTCGGGCTTGGAACGCACCTCGATTCGATGCGTCTTAAATCATTTATTGCACAGCATTTCAAGGTCCACGTAAGCGAAGTTCATACCCGTATCATCGGCGAGCACGGGGATACCATGGTCCCGCTCTGGTCGGCAACGACGATCGGAGGCATCCAGCTCAAGAACCTGCCGGAGTTCAAGACGTTCACCGGCGAAGAGATGATCGACTGGGTGAAGGCCGCCGGTCATTACATAATCGAGAGAAGCGGAGCGACCATCTACGGTCCCGGCGAGGCAATCGCAACCCTTGCAAGAACAGTGCTCGGAAACGAGAACAGGATTCTCTCAGTAACCGCATACATCCGCTGTGAAGTGCACGACATAGGCGATGTCTGCATAGGGGTTCCTGCAATGCTTAACAGGAAGGGCGTATTCCCGATACCGATCAGGATAAGCCCCGAAGAGGTGGAAGATTTTCAGGCATCCGTCGAGAAGATCAGGAGAGTCACGGATGAAGTCTTCGATTACCTGGAAAATGAAGGGTTTTAGGATAATTTAGTCCGCTGTCCGCCAGCATATAAAGTTCAGTTTTTTTCTGTTTCAGACCTGCTCTCGTAATCGGAGATCTCTTTTCCCGCTATATCCATGATCTCTCTCAGTGAGAGTCCCGCATCCAGGGCAATCTTCTTCAGGTCGTCGTACTCGGGTTTGAGGCTTACGAGCCTTTCGCCGACCGTGGATCTCTTCAGGCTCACCTGATATTGTTTGTTGCCTACCCCGACGTTTATCGATTCTCTTGTCCTGTCCGCAACAAGCCTCGGCACTTCGTATATCCTGACGCCAAGAGTTCCCGTCTCCTTCATGAGCGTCTCTGTGAGTCTGAGATGGTTCTGCCTGTTTGTAATGACAGATATGATGTTTACCGGCCTGTTCTTCTTCCCGATTGCTCCGGTAACGAATACGTCGGCCGCACCTTCGGCAAAGAGCCTCTCGATCGTGTAGCCGATAATCTCGCCGGGGATGTCGTCGACATTGGTCTCGAGCATAACTATCGAATCGTTGGATGCTGCCGATGTCTCTCCTGCAACCACCCTCAGGACATTCGACGGGTTGCCGTTGTTTCTTCTCGTTCCTGTCCCGTAGCCGGTGGCTTCAGGGGTCATGGGAGGATATATCGGGGATACCGTAGTTGCGATGTTTGCAAGGATCGCCGCGCCCGTGGGTGTCGTGAACTCCATATCCACATCCCTTCCGGAAAAAGGGATCTTCTTCCGGGCGAAGATCTCCAGGACGGCGGGGGCCGGGCCGGGGACCTGTTCTCCCCTGACACTGATGCTCCCCGCACCCACGACAGGAGTGATTGCATGAATGATCCCGTCGAAGAAACCGGCAGAATCAAGCAGGGCGATGCTCCCGATTACGTCGAAAAGAGTATCGGCAGAGGCGATCTCGTGCCTGTTGAAGCCGGAGCGATGCAGCCTCTTCTCGGCATATAGCAGGTCGTCGAATGCGGCCTCCGCCTTCTTTCGTGCCGCCGGGCTGATCCCGATCGCGTCCATTACAAGAGACGCCGCTTCGAGCAGCCCGTCCTTTCCGTCGACTCCTCCCTCTTCGATCTCAATGCTGAGTTTTTTTGCGGGAAAGAAGCTGTCATCTGATTCCTCTACAGAAAAAGTGAAACTCCTGCAGCTCTCAAGGCCTGATATGGCTTCGGCGGTCCTGCGGAGCGGCTCCTCGTCTCCCTTGAGATCGACAAGCGCCGAGATGAGCATATCTCCTGCTATGCCTGCCAGCCGGGAGTCTATTACAAGGCATTTCATGTTATCTCTGTCTCTTACGGGAACGGTTCGTTTATTCTGTCGTAGATCTGTTTTGCAACCGCAACGACCTCCATCGCCTTCTCCTTTCCACCCGGAATCGCGCTCGTGAGGTACGCACCTTTCTGGGAGTCCTTTGCAACCGTCTTCGGGTCTCCGCCGAGTAGAGCTCCCGTTGCGGCGGGAATGGTGATGTTCAGTATCGTGTGGCCGACATACTGGAGCTCCTGCGAAAGGACGGAGCCCGCGAAGATCACTGTTCCCATATCGGGATCGTCTCTTCCCTTGCCGTCAACGACATATTCGGGGATCACCTTCGCGGCGAAGTTGTCGATCTTGTAGTCCTTCCCGTTGACCGTCGCCTCAAAGCAGATGTTCGCGTCGAACGCCCAGAACTTCTTCGTGAAGTTGTCGGTTCTCCTTCCCTGGGGCGTTATGGATGTGAATCGGACCTTTATGTCCTTGCCTGTGAATCCCGAGAGAACCTGCGATCCTCTCTCTTCGACATATGCCTTCCTTTCGTCGTCGAGCTGCCGTGCAACCTCTTCGACCGTCTTTCCAGCCTTCAGCATCTCGTAGGATTTTACGGCCCGCCTGTAAACCGCCCTCTGCTTCACGTCCTCGCTTGCAAGCAGGCATGCAGTCGATACGCTTCCCCTTGTTACATCCTCTGCCTTTCTCGCGATCGTATTCAGCGAACAGAGTGCGTATTCGGGATCGATGAACGAGTTCATCTTGTAATCCCTGATGTCGTCGGCTGTCCTGTAGACGTCACCATTGTATTTTATCAGCATGCGTATTGCGGGCATGCAGTCGCCGAGTACATGGCCCAGGGGTGCGTTTACCGGCCCTCCGGAGAAGCCCGCACCCATAGTCGCGGCTTCCTGGAACCCTGCGAACACCTCGTCGAGCGCCATCGAGCCTACGACCGAAGGTCCTCCGATATCCTTTAGGATAAGGCCGAAATCGCCTATCACGCGTGCGGTGTCGTATTCCTCGTTCGTTCCCCTGACGTGGATCTTGGCTGGGATGCCGGCCGCATCCATCGCTCCTTTTCCTGCCATGTACGCGGAGTCGGTTCCGGTGAATGTTCCGTATTCCTCGCCAAGTGCGGCGTCCGAATGGATCATCTCGAGGGTTATTGCGGAACCGATAAACGCGGGCCAGAGTGGGTATGCGTATATTCCCGCCCCGTGCATGCTCTTAATCATCGCCTCGGTTCCGACCTTCGCCGCGTTGTAGGCAAGTTCGGGGAAGTTGTAGTCCTCGCCAAGGGCGCTGTGGCCGTACATCGCACCGCCGGATACGAAGGGCGGAAGCACCGATCCGTCCACTCGTGTCAGTTTCTTATCCACGAGCTCCTCGTAGATTGCCATGTATGCGGGGAATGCAGGAATTTTATGAGTGAATTTGCCTGTAATCAGCGATATCGCACTTGTTCTAGGTACTCCTGCGTGAATCCTCGCGATGGCGCCGAGTTTCCTGTTCCCGAGCGGGACGCCCGATCTCGCGCAGGATCCCGTAAAATAGGCGAATGCAGCAGCAAGCAGTGCGGCATTCTCAGGTGTGGCTCCTGCGAGTTTTGCACTGTTTATCGCCTTCTCCATCACCATATCCAGCGGAAGGGTAGCCACAGAAGCGTCGACGAGAGTCATCCTGTTGAGAAGCTCCATATCCGGAGCACCGTAGGGGCAGAATATATCCTCCGCTATCGAGTTCGAGATTGCATAGGCGGAAATTACAAGCGAACCGTGCCCTTTTACAGCAGCTTCGAGTTTGTCATTCGTCATATAGGCCGGCTTGAATGAAACCGCCTGGCTTACTGAATTGAGTACTCTTTCTCTCTCCAGATCTGTCATTTTAGATTACCTCCATTATTGCACCAAGGTTTTTAACCCTGAACAAGGGCTTGTTCTTAAAACAGATATAGATATTGCAACTGACAGCATGTTTGGTTAAATTAAGGCCGTATTTTTCCCTGAGGTAATTAAATCAGGTTTACCGGCCGGTTGTGCCCCGGCAATAAATCAAAAAAAGTATTTTAGTTAAGTGTAAGTGAGACAATCTCGGCGCTCTGTACACCCTCAATTGAAGCGAGTGCTGCCTCAGCTTCGTCGGCAGCTCCTGCAGTTCCGTCTGGAATGACGATTGCGACTTTGATTGCTACAAGACCGAATCCGATAGGATCTTCGACGATATCCTGTGTTCCCGGATACTTCTCTTTTATTGCCTTCTTGAGTCCCTCAAGATCGACATCGGGAGATTCGGGCATCACTTTGAGGATTACCGCTACGTCACCCATTGCTTATGGCCCCTGGAATCCGCATTTGCATTCGTATGGTACGCTCTGGTGCCTGCATTTGTGGCAGCGGTAGATAACCTCGCGGCACTTTGGGCACTCGAATTTTGTCCAGCCCGGCTCTGAAAGAGGGGCCTTGCATGATGTGCATTTTTCTGTTGGCATAAAATATCACCTGAAAATTATCTTATTATTTCAACCCGGGGAGTCTTAAACACTTCTGATGATGACGGTTCCTGCGACCTCTTCGCCGCGGAAAAATCGTTCTGCGGTTATCCCGTCGTTCGCGTTTATAACAGTCGTATGAATCCCGTTCTCCAGGACATACGGTACAAGGCACGGGTCGCATTCAGGGTAGCTTCCGGGGGAAGAGACGATATCCAGCGTTCTCCCGCCGGCGGACAGGCCTTCGGTCGATTTGAGCAGTATCAGCGGGGATCCCATTCTCCCTGCGGCCCATGCCGCAATCGTATCGGATGTAACATCCCACGAGTGCGGAAGCGGGTCATCCTCTCTCAGGCAGGAATACGGGAGCAGGACGCAGACCCCGGTCCCTCGGACTAGTTCATCCTGCACGGCCAGGCCGAGGGAATGGAGATAACAGCCGTACTGCTCCATCGCGAGTATCGCCATCCAGTGCGAGGAGTCGTCGTCGAGTTCCATCTCCCTGACGGAATCCGCGAAACAGCCGCCCCCGGGAACTATCGTTATGTTCCTCCCTGATCTTACGAGGATATCGATGAGTCGCGGGGCGTGCTCCATCAGGCTTCCGCCGAGTTTTACGACAAAATGATCGCTGTCCGGTATCCTGACCATCCGGATAAAGGTTTCATTGTGCTGCATCTTATCGTTTTGCAGGAAGTCTACCGGGCCTTTTCGCTACCTGTAAATAAGGAGAGGCGAAAAGATCTCATTTATGGGTATAAGGGGGGCTGTTTTTGCAATTATCCTGTTTGTATTTTTTTGTATCACATCAGTTTCCGCCGAATTCGTAATCTCCGAGTTCTGTCCCGACACATGGCTCTCCGGCGAGGGAGACGAATACTTCGTTATAGGCGGCTCAGGGGATCTCACCGGTTATTATGTCACCGACAACGAGGGGAGCGCCCGGTTTCCTGACAACACGGTAGCCGGCGGTAGTGTGGTAGTGGCGCAGAAGTCAACGGATTACGAGGCTGTCCACGGGGAGAAACCGGATTTTGAGATATATAACTCCGACCCGCAGGTTCCCGACATGGTAAGGACCGGAACACTGAAGATGGCGAACAGCGGCGACGAACTTATCCTCAAAAGAGGGTTTGCGGTAATACAGGAGGTCAGGTGGCCCGGAGATGTAGTATCCGGTGAAGGCAGGGTTCACGTATATTCGGACGGGGTATGGGACGAAAGGCCGTATTATATCGGGCAGTCCCTGTTCGAACCTGAGACGTTCTATGATGTTTCCGTAACCGTATTCGCCGCCCCCGACTGTTCCTACGCGAAGCTGAAGGATTTCATAGAGAACTCGAAGTCGTCCCTTGATATAAACGTGTACGAGTTCACCGGTACCTCGATCGCAGGTCTTCTCGCCGAAGCATCCGGGAGGGGCGTTGATGTCGATGTACTTGTGGAAGGCTCGCCTGTCGGCGGAGTGTCGGATGAAGAGAAGAATGTCTGTTCGATTCTCGGTTCCGTGAGAATCCCCGTTCTATCGATGGCGACTGAGAACGGGGTGTTTCATGCCCCTTACAGGTACGATCATGCGAAATACGTTATATCCGACGATTCACTTGTCCTTGTAGCGAGTGAAAACTTCGGCGAGACCGGGTATCCCTCATCCGGTATGGGGGGAAATCGCGGATGGGGTGCAATTGCAGAAAGCCCGGCCCTTGCTTCCTATTTCGAAGATATATTCGACTACGATACCAGCGGGGGCTGGATCACGGAGATGACGGGGACAAACGGAGTGGGATCATATTCAGTCGCCGAAGCGAAGACCGGAAACTTCCTGCCCGAATCATTTGAAGGTGCGAGCGTTACTCCGGTGATATCTCCAGATACAAGCTATCTCGTAGGCGACCTGATCTCTTCGGCGAAAGAGTCCGTCTGCATCGAGCAGGCCTATATCAAAAACTGGTCTTCCGGCGAAAACCCGTGGCTCGAGGATGCGATCGATGCCGCCCGGCGTGGTGCAAATGTTCGAATAATTCTCGATTCGTACTATTACAATATCGAGGGAGACGACGACAACGACGAAATGGCTCAATACATAAACGCAGTCGCGTCCTCCGGGTCGCTTCCTCTCGAAGCGAGGCTTATCAGCCTTGAGTCCGGTTACCTCGACAAGGTTCACAATAAAGGCGTGATCGTCGATGGCAGGCAGGTTCTCGTAAGTTCAATAAACTGGAACGAAAACTCCCCGTCGTACAACCGGGAGGCCGGCCTGATAATCGATCATGCAGGTGCAGCCGGCTACTTTACAGAGGTCTTCGATTCCGACTGGGATTCATCCGCTCCGGTTGACCCGTCTACGGGGCATATTGGTGACGTCTCCGGCTCGTCCCAAACGGATGAGCTCAGGAACTATATCGCGGCCGGGGTAATCTTCCTCTTCGCGGCTCTGTATGTGGTGAAGAAAAAAAGATTCTGAATGGTGATGGTTTAAGTGGCTTATGTCTGGTTGAAGATTGGTTCCCGGGGATTCCCGGGATCTCCTGAGAAAGATATCATATTGTTATTGTTGTCAAAGTGCTTATGATGGCAATTCGTTTAGGTACTTTTCTTCCACCCCCGGGCACAGGAACACTTAATGGGGGAATTAACGGCTGTTCCGGGGACAATTATCCTGTTAGATCGTCCCATAATAAAAGCTGCCGAGGGGTAGGTCATTGTCCGCCATTAGATCAATATAATGTACGTACTCTTATGGTTCGGATGATCCGTTCAGTAATAATGAGACTGGATTTCGACGATTTCAGCTGAATTTGCTGCCCTGCTGTAATCTTCGAGCGGTTCTGCATTCACTTCCAGGAACCTGATCCCCCATCCGAATTTGGCCAGGATGTCATGTGCCTGCTGTTTTTCGCCCATAATATAAAGTGCAGCGGCTAAAGCTTCGACCGAGTTCAGCATGAACGGCCTTCCAAAATGGCCCGGATTCGCGGCGACAAGGAAAGGAAGCGCCCTTTTTCGTGTAATCTCCCCGACATCAACCTTTTCAAGAGTCTCCCACGTGCAGTCCAGAACGGTCAGGGACGGTGCGATCCTGTCGGCAGGCGAGAGTGCCTGGGGTGACCTCGGGTCCAGGAGAAGGGTGCTCTTCGGGATCTTGTCGATCTTCGCCGCCACCCGGATCATTCCTGCTCTCTCAAGTTTTTTTACCGAGCAGATCCTGGGGTCGCAGGAGTTGTCCCTCCATGCAAAAAGCGGCATCATCATAATGTTTTGGTCCCCTAAATGCTATCAATGTATGTACTTATGTGCCCGTGCATAACCGACCCTGCACTCAGGGCGAAAGGAATTACACGGGACGACGATATCTTTTGTTTCAACAGGTGCATAGAACGCTGTGAAAGGTTTGGTATAGAGATCGTACGGATGCCGTGTCCGGAGACGATCTTTCTCGGAAAGGACCGGGAACCGACTAATTTTGCTGAAAGTCTCGCAAACGATGAATTCTCGAAACTCCTCGACGAACTCGAGGCCGATGCAAGGAAGGTTATCGAAGAAAAGGGAGAGCCTCTCTGCATAATAGGGGTCGATTCCTCGCCTTCGTGCGGGGTCAACATGACCTATGCCACGGAAGAGAAGACTCCCGGCAGGGGTGCATTTCTTTCGAGATTCCCGGATATAAAAGCAGTCGACGTGACGGATTTCTGCCGCTACAAGATATACCTCGCAGGACCGCTGTTCACCGAGGCCGAGACAGACTTCAACCTGAAACTCCACGATTTTCTTGAAGAACACCTTCTTGATGTCTATCTTCCGCAGGAGGTGGGCGATACTTCTGTCACACGCCATAAGGAGGAGCACGCAAGGATATTCGGGATGCACCTGGCGGCTCTTGAGGACTGCGACTATATCGTCTCGGTCGTAGACGGTGCGGATGCAGATTCCGGAACATCATGGGAGATGGGCTACGGATATGCAAAGGGAAAGACCGTGATCTCGCTGAGAACCGACTTCCGGTGCGTCGGGTGCCACGAGCTCGTCAACCTGATGCTTGAGGAGTCTTCCTTTGTCGTCAGGAAAAAAGAAGACATCCTGAGGGAACTCGGTCCCCAAATCTTGTAGTGCTGCCGGTCAGGCACTATTATCTGTTATTCCCGCCAAACTGAAATCAGAGGGGATTGTGGTGAAAGATGTGGGCTCCGAGGATTATCTCCAGTATAGCCACTGGATTGCGATAGTTGCGTTGTTCACCGTACTTGCCGCAGGAGTGAATCTGTTCACTCTCACGTTCGATCCGCCCTATCCTGCATTAAGCCTCTTCATGATCCCGGTCGTAATCGCGACCTTCTTCTTCAGAAGGCAGGGGCTTTTAGCCTCCCTCCTGATCCTTGCACTATTCTCCGTCGTAATTTGGCTTTATTCGCCGGATAAATTCGCGGAACTTCGTGTTCTTGAAAATGTCACCGTCGTCTTCGGGGTGGCGCTTATAGTCACCCTGCTCTCGACCGCCCTTCACAGGAGCGAAAACAGCTACAGGCTCCTCTTCGAAACGTCTCCCGCACCCATCATCGTCCTGAAGCCCGACGGTTCGATAGTCGACGTGAATTCCAGGTTCTTCTCGGTTTTCGGCTACGGTAGCATCTTTGTAGAGGGAAAGAAGATCCAGCAGCTCCCGATAATAGCGGAGGAGAGCCTGATCGAGATCGGGGAGCGGCTGATGAACCCGGAACCCGACGGGGACAACCAGGAGCCGTTTATCATAAAGGTCATGGATGCTTCGGGAGACATGCACATCTGTAACGTCTTCTCGAGTTTTCTCTATGACGAAACCGGTATTCCGGAATCATGCATGATGGTGCTGGTAGATATCACTGAAAATGTAAAGGCCGAGGAGGAGATCAAGAGATCGCTTGAAGAGAAAGAGACCCTGCTGAAAGAGATCCACCACAGGGTGAAGAACAACCTCCAGGAGGTCGTTAGCATCCTGAAACTCCAGAGGAACAGGACGACCGACGAGGATGTCCAGTGGTCGCTTAAAGAGTGCCAGAATCGGGTCTACACGATGGCGATGGTCCATGAAAACATATACCGCGCCGACAGCCTTTCGTCGATCGGAATAAAAGCGTACCTGGAAAAGCTTGCAAGGGATCTCCTGATCGAGTACATGTCCCCCGGCCAGAACATATCGTTTGAGATCGAGTGCAGCGATGATATAGAATTCGATATCGACGGCATTATCCCCGTGGCCCTGATCACCAACGAACTGATCTCCAATTCGATGAAGTACGCATTTCCGGGCGGCAGGAAGGGTATGATCAGGATAGCAGTTGAGAAAACTCCCGATAATAGTTACAGGTATACATACTCGGATGACGGTGTCGGGTTTCCCCCGGGGTTAAGGATTGATAAAACGAAAACTCTCGGTTTAAGGATTGTCCGCGCCTTTGTCCGCCAGCTCGACGGGAGTATTGAGTTTGTTCCGGGCACAGGAACCAAAATTATCATAACTTTCCCGATAAAAGAATAATAATTGCATTCGTACATCAGTAATGAAATACAATTCGAAAATTAGCGTTGAAAATCATGAAAAAGATCCTGATTGTCGAAGATTCAGCACTTGTGGCTCTTGAAATATCGGAGACCCTGAAGAATCTTGGCTACAATGTTGTCGGCGAGGCGGCCAGCGGACTTGAAGCTATAGAGATGGTCCGGGATCTCAGGCCGGATCTCGTTCTCATGGATATTATCCTGAAAGGAGATATGGACGGGATAGAGGCCGCCGACAGGATCTATTCGAATTATGATATTCCGGTAATATACCTGACTGCGCATTCCGATGAGGCGACGCTGGAAAGGGCGCTTAAGACCAATGCGTTCGGGTACCTGATAAAGCCCTTCAATGACAGGGAGCTTTATTCAAATATCGAGATAACGCTTCACAAGCACAGGATCATGAAGAAGGTGGACCTGGGCCCCAGGGAGGCTGTGGACTCCACCTTAAATGTGTTAGCTGACCCTGTTGTTGCAGTCGACGAATCCGGAATTATTACAAGGATCAATCCGGCGGCGGAGAACTTCACAGGTCAGACGAAATGGGAGGCTGTAGGCAGTGATTTCTTCAGGATCTTCTCATTGGATCGCGAAAAAGTTCAGCCTGCAATGGATTCGCTAAAGAATGATGTCTTTGAGAAGAGGACGCTGCTCTCGTGGGTCGACGGCCTTTCTCTTGTAACGAAGAAGGGCGAAACAAAACAGGTCTCGATGAATATAGGGTATGTGAGGGCTGGCCGCCAGAATAATGCCGAATATTTCTTTGTCCTGATCCCTGACGAAGGTACCGCAACGAAGACCGCGGATGACACGGCGAACCATTACAGGATCATACTCGATGCTGTGGAGAACCCGATCTTCATGGTCGACGGGGATATCCGGATAGTCCTCTTCAACAGGGCTTTCCAGGAGACCTGCGGGAAGGCCGGGATCTCACTGAACGGCGTTGGAGATGAACCGGCATATGCTGTCCTCCCCCATTCTGTGTTCGGTGACGAATATGATTTCATGGATGCTTTTGAGGCCGGAACCGGCTATGTCCGCGAGAGATTATGGAAGACGGACGGCGAAGTAAGAACATACAGGATTGAGACAATCCCTATATTCGAAAACGATCGCCCTATATATGCCGCAATAATTATGTCCGATATCTCGGAAGTCGTCGAGTTTGAGGAGAGGAACGGGAAGTTGTCGGTCAGTCTTCGTGCCTATACCCGGAACGTAGAGGATATAGGCGATCTCTGCGCCGGACTGAAGGAGCCCCTGAACAATATCAGGAAGCATGCAGCTAAGGTAAGCCCTCCGTTCGAGTCCATGCAGATTGGTGCGGCTCTTGCCGAACTCTCCGAACTCATATACAGCATCGACATGAAATGGCTTGAGTACGAGAAGGTGAAGAAGATGGTCGAGTCCGCAGGAGGATTTGATCTGGTACCTGCCGTGAAAAGCATTGCCGAAGAAGGAGAGGGCGGGGGAGAAGGAGCCCACTGAATACTGGTTTTTTATATCGTATCTGTTGTCCGCATGATCTTGCGGGCGGGCGGTTTTTACTATATAAAAATTCGGTTAAATTCCGCCCGGATTCCTGTGCGGCAGTGATGGTCCGTGCGCGCCACAGTTATTCGCAAAGTAATCCAAATTTGAAATAAACCGATTAGCAGGTTTATTTTAGCACATTAACTCAATCTCATTCTTTGTGTTTTACAACTCCGAAATTTTTATTTAAAGATATCCCATTTTTCCAAATTTCCGGTCTACGGGACGGAATTTGAAAAATGTTCCGTGTATGTTTCTTTTTACCTTTGAAACGGATTTTCCCGCCGTTGTTTTGACCAACAGATATTTATACGGTTCCAATAAATCTTTGATTTGGAGAAATGTTTCATTTAGGGTTTAACGAGATTTCCGGCTACCTGAAACCGATGAATTACAGCGACCTGTACGAGCATGACGAGTGCTGGGACGGGAGCGGTTACAGTACATCCTCGCTTAATTACAGATCGTGCATCAGGTCCGGGGACATGATCACGCTGGTTTCGGAAAGAGACGAAGCCGACTGAATAAAAAAACAAAATTCAGGAGAAACGCACACCGCTTGAGAGATGAATCCCTCTCAGGACACCCTCTTTTTTGAGAATTTCGTATACTTCGTTGTATAAACTCGTATATGGTTTATAGCTCAGCCAAGTTCAAATGTAGTGACGCCGAATATTCTTTCGACCGGAAGCTCCGGGATATCTCCGGTATACATTCTTGCAGTCCCGAATACTTCGCTCATATCTCTTTGTTTCGCTATTTTAACGGCTTCCTGGTTTATTTCCGGTGTATCAAAATAGAAGGTCTCTCCCCTGACGGAAAACGTCAGGCCTTCAAGAATCCTGTCTGCTATCTCCGGCGAATCTGCAAACAGGGGCCCTATCTTGTGCCCTTCCAGGCATTTTCTGACAACACCATAGCCTGCGATCCCACCGTCCGGGCCTGTATATGCAAGTGCGGTCGATTCCGGCATATTCAGCCATTTTTTAAGGAAGCTTTCTCTTCGTGCAGGGAAGTGGAGCGAATCGTAATCTGCCGTTTCTTTGAATGGAATGTTATTAATGTCGATCAGGTCGTCCTGCGGGCTTCCACAGGCGGTTCCTTCCCAACGGATGTTCCTGTATGCGAACCTGAATCCCGAGTGCCTGGAGTAATTGTCCTGCATCTCGTAGACCCCGTCGATCCCGAGGTTCCTGTCGCCCACGTGAGATGATGCAGTGCTCCAGAGCTCCCATCCTGCTCCTATATGCCGGAATTCCTCCTTTATGATAAAAAATCCGCCGAACGAAAAGTAGTCGTCGTAATTTGTCAGGGCGATGGTCCCGATAATCGCATCTTCCGATACTGCAACGAACCATCCGTCCGGGTCGACGGCATAGTGGCATTCGCTGTCGTGAATTCCAGGATTCCATCCTTCTTTTCCTGCCCATTCGATGAAAAGGGGGATTTCCTTGGGGAGTGCCTTTCTTATAAGTATCTCTTCCATAAACTGCCCGCGGGTTTATATTGGTATTCGGCTGTTTTCAGTTCATCTTATTGATGATATTTGCCACGTTCGCACCGAACTTGCTGATGACCGCAAGACCCTCGGAATCCTCTTCAACCTCACCCGGAGCCTTCCCGAACGCCATATTCCAGTAGTCCGAGCCTGCGACTATCATATCGTTGATGAAGTAGAACATGAGGAGCTCCTGTATTGTTGCAGTATGGCCTCCGCGTCTCGCCACTGCTATAGGCCCTCCGACCATTCCCGAGAGGAACCTGTCGCCGCCGTATGAAACCATTGAAATCCTCTGTATGGCCGACATCATATCTCCCCTTGCGGTTCCAAAGTAGACCGGGGATGCCACGATCAGGCCTTTCGCATCCTTTATCTTATCGATTATCTCGTTGAGGCCGTCGTCCTTTATGGCACACTCGCCCTTCTTCTCCTTGCACGTATTGCAGGCGATACACGACTTAAATGACTTTCCCCGAAAAGATATTATCTCCGCCTCGCACCCGTTCTTCTCTATCGCTTCGGCACATGTCCGGCAGAGAATATCCGTATTTCCGTTTGCACGCGGGCTTGCATTGAGTATTATCACTTTCTTCATGGCTGTCACTATTATAATTGGATCTTTTTACTTCTTTTTCATATCCCCCCTGTTCCGGGAGTGCCTGCGTGAGCCTGCCTGAGCCTACGTGATTACTACCTTATCGACAACTCTCCAGGCGATTGCGAATATGACTCCTGCAAAAAGCGCCAGGTATCCCAGTGAAACCAGCATGTCCGTTGTAGTATAGACAAAATGCATCCCGATTGCAGTGAAATCGCCGCCTATTGCGAAGTACCTGATCCCGGCCGTAAGATGCGTCAGCGGGTTGACCTCCGCTATCTGCTGGAGCACCACGGGAAGTCCGGTCGCCGGATACAGAGCATTAGAGACGAAGAAGAGCGGCATCGTAAGGAGAGTCGAGATCCCCTGGAAACCTTCGGGCGAGTCCATCTTCAGTGCAATAATCGCCGACAGGGATATGAACGCAATCGAGAACAATGCTATGAACAGCAGTATTCCTGCAAGCGAGAATATTATCCCGAAGGGGCCTTTGCCGGTGAAGAAGGCCACCCCGAGGATCAGGCCGAATACTATGACTATAATCGCCTGTATCCATGATTTCGTAATCCCGGACATCGCGATCCCTATGATTATATCCTTCCTCGACATCGGGCTCGCCAGGATCTCCCTGAAAATTCCCCAGTTTTTATCGAATAAAAGAATGAACCCGCCGAATATATTCGTAAACAGGATCGTCGCGGCAATAACTCCCGCACACATGAACGTCAGGTAATCGACGCTCATAGTGCCGGAAACGGCTTCCCCGGTACCCCCGAGAATCCGGTCGAAGTTGCCCGCCATCGCCATCCCGAAGAACCCGAGCCATAACGCAGGCTGGAGAAGGGACGAGAAGAGCTGGTGCTTGAACCTGAAGAACCTTGTCATGTCCCTTTTGTAGATATTCAGAAATCCGAATTTCATCCCTTTCACCTCACTCCCTCAGTGCACTCCCGGTATAGTGCATGAATACGTCGTCCATCGACGGTTTTTTCAGGTTCACCGCCGTTATTTTGATCCCGTCAGTGTTGAGCCCGGCGATCAGTTCAGGCAGAATATGTGCACCGTCTTTCTCCGTCATTATCACGAGCCCGTCTTCATTCTCGGATATCGACTTAATATCGCCATTGACCCGGATCGCTTCCTCCGCACGTTTGCGTTCCGGAGTTTCAAGGCAGATTATGTCCTCGCCGAGGCTGTTTTTCAGTTCTTCCGGGGTTCCCGATGCGATGATCCTGCCGTGGTCGATTATCGATATCCTGTCCGAGAGCAGGTCCGCTTCGTCCATGTAATGAGTAGTAAGGAAGATCGTGGTTCCTTCCTCGTTGACCGCCCTGAGATACTCCCATGTCTTTCTCCGGGTCTGGGGATCGAGGCCGATCGTCGGCTCGTCCAGAAATAAAACCGCCGGGCGTGTCATGAGCCCTCTTGCGATCTCAAGACGCCTTTTCATTCCGCCGGAGAGATTCTTTGTCAGAACATCCTTTTTGTCATGGAGTTCGACGAGGGTGAGGAGCTCTTCGATTCTAGAATCTATCTCCTTCTTTTCCATCGAATAGAGATTTCCATGGAATTCAAGAGTCTCGTTTACGGTCATATCCCGGTCGAGGGTGATCTCCTGGAATACGATGCCTATCGAGTTCCTTACCGCCTTGGGTTCGCTGCCGAGGTCGTGGCCTGCAATTGCGACCTTTCCTTTCTGCAGGGGAAGAAGAGTTATGAGGACGTTTATTGCAGTACTCTTTCCCGCCCCGTTGGGTCCGAGAAAGGAGAAAATTTCGCCCGACTTCACACTGAAGCTTATATTATCCACTGCCCTGAGATCGCCGTAGCTGTGTGATAGTCCTTCCACGTCAATGATAACTGAACCTTCCATCGGCATTTACTCCTGCCGATAATGTTTGTCACGGCCTGATTTATACTGCTCTACAGCTGCCGTTTATTAAAGCCGGAGACTTCCTCCTGCAAAAGAGAAGCCTTTCACATCTTATCAGAGGAAATCTTCGTCTCTTTCATCGGAAAAATAACCCATTTCCGTCAGATCATCGTCTTCATCGGTGTACCTGATCTCCAGGACGACCGATCCGTCTTCAAGAATATCCCCGATCTCGATATAGCTGTCTTCGGGTAGATCCAACTCCTTTTCAGTTCCGTCAGGTTTGCGTACGAGTACCCACATATACAAAAACTCCCTGGTGAAATCTGTCGATATTCTTACAGGGATTTTAAGATAATATAATCTTTTGCGAACCAGCAATCTTCGAACGGGTTTTCCTTTCCGATCCTTATCCTGCCTGAATTTTTCAATTTTTTTTATTTCCGTTTCTGAAGATCTTCTTCGTTATTTTAAAAAGAGTAAAGAACAAGAAGGAAAAGAGATCAGGAGTGATTATGCTTAGGAAAATACTTGTTGCGTGCGACGGTTCGCTCCAGTCGGAAAAGGCCCTTATTGCGGCAATCGAAGACTGTATGGCCGAGGACTCCGAACTGCATATAGTCCATATAATGAATATCAAAAAATTCAGTGCAATCGATTCCGAGTCCTCCTATGACGGAGTCGAATCCCCGCACGACATCAGCAGGAAGTTCCTTGAAAAGAACAGGGATGAGACCGTGAATATGATCGACCGGGTATGCAGGGGGAGAGACATGATCTACACCCTCCATGTAAAAGGCGGAGATCCCAGGCACGAGATAATCGATCTCGCAGCAGAGACCAGCGCCGACCTGATCGTCATGGGCTCTACGGGAAAAGGACTGGGGAGCAGGATTCTGCTCGGAAGTGTCTCCGCGTATGTCTCGGTTCACAGCCCCGTCTCAGCGCTTATAGTCAAATAGGCAGCAGGACCGGCGGGGGCATTCCCGGTCCATGCCCGATCTGTAAATATTATGCTGTCGGTGCGACCATTTTACATAGGTAAATAATTCACATCAAGGGTTTTCGGTATGACAATCAGGGTTCTTGTAGTCGACGACGAGGAAGGGATGCTCAGGAGTTACAGGAGAATCCTTAAGACCCTGAACTACGAGATCTGCGGAACCGCCCGAAATAACGAGGAGGCCGTAAAGGCCGCATGCGAGACTGTACCGGACGTAATCATCATGGATGTCTCTCTCGGCGGGAGCAAGTCGGATGGAATAGACGCCGCAAGGGAGATCAACTCGTTCCTTGAAGTTCCGGTAATTTTTGTAAGCGCATTTGGAAATACTGCGGATACCGAAAGGATTGTCGAGCCGTGGTCTTACGGTTTTATCAAGAAGCCCTTCGATCTCATCGAGATCCAGAGCAGCATCGAGCTCGCCGTCAATAAATACCGCACATTCAAGTACGAAAGAGAGCTCCTGAAGAAGGACAGCATACTGAAGGCCGTAAACAGTGCGGCGACTCTGTTCCTTTCGAAAGAACCGTTCGAGGAAAGCCTTAGAAAGACGATCGAGCTTATCGGCAGGGCCGTCGAGTCGCGTTACATCTGCCTGTACCAGAACCTGGGAAATGCCGACGAGGTAAAAGGAGCGACATGCAACTATAAATGGTTCGCGGGAAGCAGGAGCGAACCGGAGAACTCCCCCTGCAGCGACATCGTCTATGACGAATCCTACTCCGGCTTCAAAGAATCCCTCTTCAGGGGAGACATAATAATGTACCCCGGCTGCGACGAAGGCCCGGAAGAGGTAATTTTTCCGTTTAACGTCCCCGTCCCGGTGATAAATATACCAATCTTCTGCGGGACCTTCTGGTGGGGCTTTCTCTCCATCGGGATGGGCGACAGCGAAGGGTCCGGGATGGACGTGGAGATGGAGGCGCTCGTTACGGCGGCGAGCATTCTCGGTTCAGCCTTAAACCAGAAGAGAATGAACGACGCCCTGATGAAACGGGAGGAGGAATACAGGAGTCTCTATAAGATGATGAGACTCGTCTGTGACAATGTCCCCGATGCGATCTGGGTGAAGGGCAAGGACCGCAGGTATACTTTTGTCAACAGGACGTTCGCCGAAGACTTCATTAAAACGGAAGATACCGACGAACCCCTGGGAAAAGGTATCGAATATTTTGCAGAAAGAGAGCGTGCTTTGCATTCCGGTGACGAATGCTGGCTCAATATCGACGAAGGAGCCTTCGAAGCCGATTCAAAAGTCCTGGAATCCGGAATAAGCCTCAACACGGAATCCCGGTATTACATCTACGGGGAGCAGAAGCATCTCGATGTCTACAGGGCGCCCTTCTACGACGATGAAGGAAACCTCGTCGGCGTCGTCGGCTGTGCAAGGGACGAGACGAAACGAAAGAATATCGAGGACAATCTCAGGGAGTTAAACGAACGGTTCGAGACATTCATGAACGCTCTTCCCGGGCATGCGTTCATCAAATCCCCGTGCGGTGTCATAACTTACGTAAACTCCAACAACTCGCTCGGGGACGGGTTGTATGCGGAGGACTGGATCGGAAAGAACGAGAAAGATATCCTCTACAACCTCGATCCTTCCGATATCATTGAATCCGACAGGAAGGCCCTGGAGAGCGGTTTCCACAACAGGGTCGAAAGAATCGCGCTCGATGGAGGAGAGGAGCGGATCTACAATATTCTTAAATTTCCCATCGAATCGGAGAACGAGGGAAAACAGGTCGGCGGGATCGTATTCGATATTACCGACAGGATTCTCGCCGAGGAATCTCTCCTGCGAAGCGAAGAACTCTCCTCCATTCTTGTCAGCCAGATGCCTGTAATTGTATGGACAACCGACTCCGACCTGAAGATCAGTTACGCCGTCGGCAACTCGCTGAAAAATATCGGCTTTACACCGGAGTCCATACGCGGATTCTCATTTGCCGAGATACTCCGTGAAGTTGCCGACAACCTGAACGCACCGGTCGACGAAACTGTCGATTCGTACTCCGCCGCCCTTCATGGCGAGTCGTTTGTCCTTGAATCGAGCTTCAGGGGCAGGGAATTATACATCTATGTCCAGCCGTTCAGGGATAAAAACGGCAGGATCACCGGAACGGCCGGCCTTGCCTACGACATAACCGACAATAAGATTGCCGAGAAGGCGCTGTTGGAAAGCGAGGAGAGATACAGGCGGCTTGTCGAGAGCATCAAGGTAAAGATCGTAATTGCACAGGACGAAAGAATCGTCTATGCAAACAGGTGTTTCTTCGATTTCCTCGGGATCACCCCGGAACACCTGGATAAAACTTCTTTTGGCGACCTTGTATGCCCGGAGGATCTCGAAAGAGTGAAAAATTATCATAAGGGGAGGATTTCAGGAGAGAAAGATCTTCCCTCGAACTACAGGATCTCGTGCTATTCCAGGGATGGGGAACTGAGGCTGCACGACCTCACCGTATCCCTCATAACGTGGAACGGGAAACCTGCGACACTCAACATTTTAATCGACATCGAGGATGAGAACCGCACGAAAGAGGAGCTTGAGAAATCCCTGCACGAAAAGATCCTTCTCCTTGAAGAGGTCCATCACAGGGTAAAGAACAACCTTGCACTGATCAACTCGCTCCTCATGATGCAGATAAGAAATATCGATCATGCGAGGGTCAGGGAAGGTCTCCTGATGGCGAGGACGAGGATCTTCTCGATAGCAGCCGTTCACGAGGGGCTTTACAGGTCCGATTCGATATCGAGCATACCTGCAAAGGAGCATTTCAAAAAGATCGGGGAGGAGATCCTGGAAAATTACGACCCCGGACACCGCCTGGCACTCGAGATCGACGGTGACGATGTGGAGCTCAGCCTGGCGCTCGCAACCCCGATCAGTCTTGTAATCAACGAACTTCTGATAAATGCAATAAAATATGCCTATCCCGGCGGTGAAGAAGGCATCATCTCGATCAGTCTTGTAAACAGGGGCGATTCAATAGAGCTGAGACTTAAGGACGAGGGAGTCGGAATTCCCGGTGACTTCGTTTTAGAGGATGCCAAATCACTCGGCCTCAGCCTTGTAAGAAACATAATCACTTCGCAGCTTGAAGGCAGCATCTCGCTTGACCCCGGCAAAGGGACGGAATGGATAATTGAAGTCCCGTTCGAATCCTAAATCCCCCCGTCCGGTAAAGCGGAGATGGCTTCAACAGGCATTATTTTTCAATATCCCTGCAATTTAACATGAAAATCACGTTGTGATTTGCATGAAACAGTACATGAAAACTTCGTTTCATGGACCTTTTCAGAAAACTATAAACTTCATAATTTGTAACTGTCTATCGTGGACTTTGCTATCCTCCTGAGACAGAAACAGCTTTTCTGGCTTTCAATAATCGCTTTAATCAGCTTCTTCATGTCGGAAGTAGTCATATTCATGCTCTCAGGCGAGTCCTTTATCGTAATATCCCAGGTAATTTTCTTTTTGATCGTATTGATCTCTCTCCTGGTTCCTGAAAAAAGTCTGATCATTAACGTGTTCATCGGATTCATATACCTGATCTTTTCGGCATTATCGGCAGGCCCGGATTTTTACGAGCTCGTTCCCTCGATGGTCCAGTTCTATGTATTCATAAGCATGAGCATAATCATCTCGCGGATAATTCTTGAGGTGCGTTATAACGAGAAGAAGTACTATGGGCTCCTGGAGAATACGACCCGTGGCATATGCATCTACGATTCCGAAGAGAGGAGCCTTGTCGAGAAGAACCACGCCTTCGTATACGATCCAAGTATCTTCTTTGAACGGGCCAGGAGCGTCAACCCGGATTTCTTCGGGGCCCGCATTGAAAACGCAGGTAAATCCTCGACATTTGAGATAGAATACGAATCGGCGGACGGGGAGAAGCTCGAACTGCTGGTATTCGCCGAGAGGCTCTTTGAGAGATATATTCTTTTTATTGTAACTGATATCACTGAAAGCAAGAGGAATGTGGAGAACAGCCAGATTGTAAGTTCGCTCAGCAATGCCTTATTAAGAGGCTCCAATATCGGTGCATCGTCTTCTTTCACCTCATATGCGGCAAGAAACATCTCGGATACATGCTGGGTTGGAATATACCTCCTGAATGATGAAAAAAATGCTTACAGGCTGGTATCATCACATAATCTCCCCGAACCGTTTGAAAAATCTTTTTCGACGATAGATTTGGGGGATAGAATAGGGGAGCTTATCGCAGGCGGAGATACCGTTGAGATCGATTCCGCCGCCCTCGGGATCGTTCCGGCAGAAGAAGAACCACATCTCCAAAGAAGTGTCCTGATAGTCCCCGTATATATGACGAACAAACCGATAGGATGCATTTTTGCCGTAACCGATAAGGGAAAGAAGTTCTCAGAGTCGTCGAAAAATTCCCTCAACTCGATCGCACATATCTTCGGAAGCGCCCTTAAGAGGATAAACGCGGAAAAGGAGATAATAATCGCCAAGAGCAACCTAGAATCACTGTTCGAATCCCTTGACGACTTCATATTCATCTATGACAATGAGGGCGGAATAATCCATACGAATTCCACAGTCTCCGGGAAACTCGGCTATACCACACGCCAGCTTGAAGAAATGAACGTAGCGGCGATACATAGCAGTCCGTCATTCGAAGTGTTCGACAGGGAGATCAGGTCACGTATCTCGGATAAATCTATTACAATGCCCTTCAACCTGGTGAAGAGCAACGGCGAGAAGATCCCCGTCGAGATGAAGGCAGTGGTCGGCAAGTGGGGTGATTCCGAGGTATTTTTTGTAATAGACCGCGACGTGACCCTGAGAAAGAAGCATGAAGACGAGATAAGGTCAAGGGATGCAATTCTTGATGCGGTCAGTATTATTGCCGAAAACTTCCTCAGGGCCGATGCAGGGGCTGACAACATCAGCGAGAGTCTTGAAAGACTCGGAAAGGCCGCCGATGTGGCTTCGGTATGCCTGTTCGAGGTAAAATGGACCCTCAAGGATTCGTATTCACCGGAGAACGTGTATAAGTGGGTCAATGACGACAATGCGTTTGTTCCCAACGTTGAATCTCTAATCCGGCTCAGCGTATTCCAGGAATGGCGCGGCATGACAACATGTCCTCCTGAAATGGATAAGGTCGTGTATCTCGATATCGAATCCGTCTCCGGTGAGGACAGAAAGATCTTCGAAACACTGAACATAAAGACCCTGATTGCTGTCATCCTGACAGTTGACGGCTCGTTCAGGGGGGTAATGTGCCTTGTTGAGAGCGTGAAAAGGATCTGGTCCGACATCGAAACGGAGGCCATAATGATTGCAGGCGATATCATCTCGTCTGCAATCGGGCGGGCGGAGACAGACGAGATCTTCAGGATTCCGATCGAAAGATCCCTTGTCGGTGTTTACCATATCCAGAATTTCACCTTCAAGTACGTCAACCCGAAGCTTGCCGAGATCTTCGGATATACCCGTGAAGAGATGCTCGGGGACCTAAATCTCGTCGAACTGGTACACCCGGATTACAGGCAGCTGCTTATCGATACCGTTCAAAGTTTCAAATCTTCGGCAATAGATGGAAACGGAGGAACCGGTGGGAATATCCCCGATTTTCATATCGATGCCCGCGGTATTAAGAAAGATGGCACTCTCAATGACGTAGAGATCTACGGGAGCATGATGCTCCACAGTGGAAAGTTCTCTTTTATCGGGATGGTCATGGACATCACCCAGAGAAAAGAAGCCGAAAGGAAACTGTATGAAAGCTCCGAGATGCTCGACCTGGCACTCAAAAGCACCAAACTCGGGATCTACGACTGGAATCTCAGGGACGACAAATTATTCTACAGTGATGCCTTATTCACCATGCTCGGGTATTCGCCTGAGGACTATGAAGAAGGCAGGATGTCTTTCGACGCGATCATACACCCCGACGACAAGGATGAAAAGAAGCGTAAACTCAGGGCCCATCTCGAAGGAAAGACTCCATACTATGAGACGGAGTACCGCCTGAGGACGAAGGACGGGGAATGGCGGTGGATCGCAGCACGCGGCGAGGTCTTCGAACGTGATTCTTCAGGCAAAGCCGTGCGAATCACCGGAACGCACCTCGATATTACGGAAAGAAAGAACGCGGAAGAGAAGATCAGCCACTTAAACAGGGTACTCAAAGCCGTAAGAAACGTAAACGAACTGATCGTGAGGGAGACCGACATCAATAATCTGATAAACGGCGCATCGAAACTTCTCGTGGAAACGAGGGGATACCTGGATGCCTGGGTCATCCTTACCGACCGGTACGGGTCGTACCTGGACTCCGCAGGCTCCGGCGACCGGGAGGATGTGGCCGAGATTATCCGGAAGACGAAATCAGGGAATCCTCCCAAGATCCTTGTCGAGACCCTCAGGACCACTGAGATCGTGTCGCTCTCAAGACTCATGTACCCTGAAGGCGATCCGGCCGACGAGGGCGAACTGTTATGCCGCCGTCTCGATTACGGGGAGAACGTATTCGGCGTGGTATTCGGTGTCATTATCATCTCGATCCCCTCAGGGCTCTCTGAAGACCAGGAGGAACTGGGACTATTCAACGAACTTGCAAGCGATATCTCCTTTGCAATTCACGATATCCTGCTCCAGAACGAGAGGAAGAGCTACGAGGAGCAGATACTCAGCTCCCTTGAAGAGAAGACCGTTCTCCTGCAGGAAGTTCATCACAGGGTGAAGAACAATCTCCAGATAATCTCGGGCTTAATCAAGATGCAGTCACGCAACGTCGAAGACCCGTCGGCCCGCGATTCTCTTCTCAGGTGCGAGAACAGGATAATGGCAATCGCGATGGTCCACGAGGCCCTTTACAGGTCGGAGAGCCTCTCCGATATCCACGCGAGGGAGCATTTCATAAATCTTGCCCAGAGCCTGATCGATTCGCTCTCTTTTACGGAATACAAGGATATCAAACTTAAAACCGATATAGAGATAATCAGCCTGCCGATAAATATCGCCATACCGTGCAGTCTGATTATCAACGAGATTATATCCAACGCGATAAAGTATGCATTTACAGGCAGGGATTCCGGTGAGATCTCGCTCGTGTTCAGGAGTGAAGACGAAAATTATTATCTCGAGGTCTCTGACAACGGTGTAGGCGTACCGGACGACTTCGACCTCGACAGATCCAAATCCCTCGGCATGCGGCTTGTCCGGAGGCTTGCCGTCGAACAGCTCAGGGGTACGGCCGAGATAATCACCGGGGAAGGGACAAGGTTTATCTTTATATTCCCCAAACATCCCGAGCAAGGGAAGTGATCCTGTTGGCAGAGGATAAAAAGAGAATTCTTGTTGTTGAAGATGAAGGGATCGTGGCGATGACACTCGAGGACTCGCTCTTCAATCTCGGGTATGAGGTCGCCGGAACAGCAGACGACAGCCGTTCGGCAATCGAGCTTGCCGAAAAGGAGAAGCCCGATCTCATATTGATGGATATCAGGCTCAGGGGAGATATCGACGGTATAGAGACTGTCGAAAGAATAAACGAAAAGATGGACGTACCCGTGATCTTTCTTACCGCACATTCGGATGAGGAGACCTTGTCGCGAATGCTGAAGACCCGACCGTACGGATTCCTGGTAAAACCGTTCAGGGAAAAAGAGCTCTACGCTAATATCGAGGCTGCAATAGCCAGGCACAGGCTTTCCAAAAAATAATCCGCTCTGACACGAATATCACGTATGCCGGAGACGGCTGTTTTGAGGCATGGGGGTGTGGTTGTTATGATTATATTTAAAAAAATGGCGAATTTGCGGTTCCTTTTGATCAGGTTTATTTATAACCAGCAGTATAAGGTATGTATTGCGAGGGGTTATTGATGAGCGGTAAAAGGATTCTTGTTGTTGAAGATGAAGTTATGGTGGCAATGACGCTCGAGGACACTCTTGAAGCTCTCGGGTACGAGGTTGCAGGAACCGTAGACAACGGCAGGGACGCAATCAGGCTGGCTGCCGAGAAGAAGCCCGATCTTATACTGATGGATATCAGGATAAGAGGAGATATCGACGGCATAGAGACCGCCGACAGGATATCCGGGTCGATGGACATCCCGGTCGTCTTCCTTACAGCTCATTCCGACGAACAGACCCTTATGCGGGCTCTCAAGACCCAGCCTTACGGGTTCCTGATAAAGCCCTTCCGCGAGAGGGAGCTTTATTCCAATATCGAGATGGCGATACACAAGCACAGGGTGCTAAAGACCAGGAACCGGGATGGAGGGACTGAAAAGGAATCGCCGTCACCATACGGGACCGCCGTCGAAGCGGGACCGGCGATTTCCCGTCTTCATGAAAAGGAAACGGTCGAGGTGGGGACCGATACCGAACGCCTGAAAAATCATGTTTTCGAATCTATTCAAAACCCGCTGTTCGTATTGAACGGCAATATGAAGATCGTATTATACAACAGGAAGTTCGCCGAGCTTTGCGTCTTCTTCAATATATCCGAGTCCACCTTCAGGGCTTCTGCCGAAAAGGCAGGAATTTTTCCGCTCTTCGGGTCTACAAACGACTTCATGACCACATTTACCGAAGGCAGGGAGAACTTCTCAACCCTGGAGGTCATGACGGGGGAGATCGGGCACACCCTGAAGATTACAAAAATCCCTGTAAAAGAAGGCCATATGGTTGCATACGTGATGGCGGTTATCGAAGACATCACCTATGAAAAGATGCTCGAAGACTCGGGCGAACTCTATCATAAGACCGCCGAAGGCATAATAAACCTCTCCCACGAGTTAAAGGGAATCCTCAAAGGTCATGAAGACCCCCGCCTGAACGAGATCGCCGATACATCCGACGACCTGGTGCTTGAATTCGCACGTACGGACGAGGAATGGCTTAAGATAAAAGAGATGCGGGACCTGAAAAAGATCTGGGACCTCTAATCTGTCTAAATCCCGTCTCTTGTCACCGGACATGTCATGCAGTGGGTACCTCCCCTGCCCCTGCTGAGTTCGCAGCCCTCGATCTCAATTACGTCGATTCCCTCTTTTTCCATGCTTTTGTTCGTCCTGGCATTCCTCCTGTACGCGACGACGACACCGGGCCTTACTGCAAGGACGTTGTTCCCGTCGTCCCACTGCTCCCGTTCCGCCTCGTACCTGTCGCCGCCTGTCGGGATGATATTGAGGGCGTCGATCCCGAGTGCGTCTTCGATCGCCGGAACAAGACCGGCCTCTTCCCTGATCCTGAAGGTTCCCTCAACGTCGCCGGGGAAGAGCGACCATGTCCTGCTCTTCTCCAGGACTCCCGGGTACGCCGTGGCCGTATCCTCGTTTATCATAGTAAAGACGGTGTCGAGATGCATATGGCTCCGGTCCCTGCCGATATCGCACGCGACGATCCTCTCCGCTTCGTCTCCTGCGAAGAGGGTGGAAGCGAGATTTTCGATCATGCCTGAACCCGTCCTCTCGCTGATCCCCGCAAGGACGCATCCTTTCTTAAGCGGCATTATGTCCCCGCCTTCCAGCGTGTTTCTCCCGTAGCCCGGCGGGGGGACACCGGCTAAGTCCCCCTTCGGGTGCCAGCACTCGAAGCTGCTCTTCGAAAATTCCGGGTGGTACCTGTATATCGCGGAGACGTTGAGAGCCTCCCTTCTCCTGACATGCCAGTACATCGGGTTGATTGTGACTCCGCCGAAGATCCAGCTCGACGGGTCGCGGGAGAACAGGGTGTTCGGGAGCGGGGGGAGGATGTATGAATCGGGCCCTGCTGCGGCAGCGACGAGCGACCTGCTCTTAATTCCGCTCATACCCGGTATCTCCATCTCGTCTACGGCGAGTCCTCCCGTGAGGTATCCCGCAAGGATCTCCGGCTCCTCCTCCATAAGGGCGTCCTTCAGCCGCCCGGCTATCGAGACCCCCGGTGCATCTCCGGGGAATACGCCCCCGAGGATGTACTCTCTCGCATCGCCCGACCGGAGTGTCTCTTCGAGGAGCCTGTCGAGCCGGAGGACTTCAACTCCGTTCTCTTCCAGTATCTTTGTAAACGCGTCGTGCTCTTCGATCCCCCGGTCGACCCACAGGAGTTCGTCGAAGAGATACTCGTCGTGGTTCGAGGGTGTTAGTCTCCTGAGAGCCATGTCCGGCCGGTGGACTATGACCGTCCTCAGCCTTCCGACCTCCGAGTATACTCCGGGCTTCATCTCGTCTCACTCTCCCGCCGGACAATCGTCCCCGCACTTCCCGCTGCAATCTCCGCGATCTCTTCGAGCGATCCTATCGCTGCAGGGTTCCCGGTCGCCTCTACGAACCTGCACGCCGCATCGACCTTCGGGCCCATCGATCCCGGCGGAAAATGATGCCGGTTTTCTCCCAGAAATCGCGGGGTGGTCTCCCCGATAAGCTCCCTGTCTTCCTCTTTCCAGTTGAGATAAACCCCTTCGACATCCGTCGCCATTATGAACAGGTCGGCCCTGAGTTCTTCTGCCAGTATGGCACTTGCAAGGTCCTTGTCGATCACGGCCTCGATCCCCGAATATCCGCCTCCCGGTGAAGGTACGACCGGTATCCCTCCACCGCCCGTACAGATCACGATCGCACCCTTCTCTATCAGCCACCTGATCGGCTTCATTTCCAGTATCTTCACCGGCTCGGGAGAGGGAACGACCCGTCTCCAGTCGAAACCGTCCTGCCTGAACGTCCACCCCGTCGCATTCCCGACCTCTCCCGCCTGCTCCTTGGTATACACCGGGCCGACGAACTTTTCGGGATTTTCAAATGCGGTATCTGACGGATCGACAGCCGTCATCGTGAGCATTGTCGCGACCGGGACGTCCGGTGGGAGAATATTCCTGAGTTCCTGCTCGATCAGGTAACCGATCATCCCTTCGGTCTCCGCCCCGAGGATGTCGAGCGGATATGGTTTACTCTTCGTATATGCCGCTGCCTGTAGTGCAAGGAGGCCGACCTGCGGCCCGTTTCCGTGCGTGAGAACCAGTTTGTATTCTTTGGCAAGCGGTGCCAGGGCCTCTGCAGCCCTGCGGACGTTCTCTCTCTGGACTGCGGGGTCCGGACTTTCTCCGCGTTTCAGGAGGGCGTTTCCCCCGAGTGCGACGAGAACCGTCCTCTCTTTCATGCTATTTCTCCGGGCCGGACAGTGTCGCGACCATTATCGCCTTAATAGTATGCATCCTGTTCTCGGCCTGGTCGAAGACGACGGAATATTCCGATTCGAAGACCTCATCGGTGACTTCGAGGCTTTCAAGCCCGTATTTTTCGTAGATCTTCTCACCCAGTTCCGTCTCCCTGTTGTGAAACGACGGCAGGCAGTGCATGAACCTGACCTTCGGATTTCCGGTCGCCTCTATCAGCTCCATATCGACCCTGTACGGGAGGAGGAGATCGATTCTCTCCTGCCACTTCCCGAACGGCTCGCCCATCGAGACCCAGACATCGGTATAGATGAAATCCACGCCCCTGACCGCCTCTCTCCTGTCGCTTGTAAGCATGAGCCTGGCACCGGTCTCCTCCGAAATCCTCCTGCATGTCTCTGTCAGGTCCGGGTCGGGCATCAGGCTCATCGGCCCACATATTCTTACGTCCATCCCGAGTTTTGCCCCGCCTGTCATGAGCGAATGCGCAACATTATTCCTGCAGTCGCCGGTGAAGCAGAACGAGATTTCCTTTGGATCTTTTCCCGAATGCTCGACCATAGTCATAATATCAGCAAGGAACTGGGTCGGGTGGAACTCGTCCGTAAGACCGTTATATACCGGAACTCCCGAATATTCTGCAAGTATTTCGACACTCTCCTGTGAAAAACCCCGGTATTCTATCGCATCGTAGAGCCTTCCGAGAACCCTTGCCGTATCCTTCATGGATTCCTTGTATCCTATCATGGAGCCTTCCGGCCCGAGATACGTCACGTCGGCCCCCTGCTCCCTTGCCGCCACTTCGAACGAGCATCTCGTCCTTGTGGAGGCTTTCTCGAATATCAGGGCGATCTGTTTCCCACTGAGATGCTTTGTCTCTCTCCCGTCTGCTCTCGCCGATTTAAGCTGTTTTGCGAGCTCTACGAGGTTTATTATCTCTTCGCCCGAAAAGTCCAGCAGTTTTGTAAAGCTCTTGTGCCGGACGATTTCTTTTGTCATGTTTTTTTCAGTCATTTCGATCACCCCGCTGCACAAAAAATGGCGTTGTTGCCGGGATTATATAATAGCAAAAAGTCTCTTCTTCAATATTTAGCGTTTCCGGTGCGCCGCAGGGTTTTTATCGGAGAAGAGTCATCTCATTTAGCAGTGTATGAGTTATGACCGATAAAAACCGCAATGAGCTCAAAGGAAAGGTAATGACCATCGGAGACCTCGTGGAGTACCAGCCAGGGACTGTTTCGAGCCGGATGGTGATCAACAATAGTGCAGGCAGCGTTACAGTCTTCTCCTTCGACGACGGGGAGGAGATCTCTGAGCATACCGCACCGTTCGATGCGATGGTGACTATTCTTGAGGGGGAATGTTCGGTCCGCCTCTCCGGGGAGTTTTTCCTGATGAAGGCGGGAGAGACGATCATCTTCCCGGCAAATGAGCCGCATGCGGTGTCGGCGGTAACGAAATTCAAGATGATGCTTGTGATGATCAAGGGCTGATAAAACAAAACTCTAATTGTGAAAACGGTCAAATACCTATGGATGGCAAAAAAAGTCAGGGCATCTCATATCCTTGTAAATTCCGAGAAGGAAGCAAAGGACATACTTGCAAAACTTAACTCAGGCGAAAATTTTGAGGAGCTTGCAAAGAAGTATTCGACATGCCCTTCGGGGAGAAAAGGTGGGGATCTCGGCTGGTTCGGGAAGGGAATGATGGTTAAGGAGTTCGAGGACGCATCATTCTCGGCAAAGGATGGGGATGTTACGGGTCCGGTGAAGACTCAGTTTGGATACCATATCATAAAAATAACAGGGAATAAATAAACCCTGTCGGTTCTTTAATTCAATTATTTTTAATTGATACGAAATTTTTATCATGAAAGGATTTATACTATGAGCATCCTCCATAATCGTGGATTTGGGATTTGTTATGGCAGATACAGTGGCGAAACCTTTTCTTAAGTGGGCGGGCGGGAAGACTCAGCTTCTGGATGAGTTTTTAAAACGAATTCCCCCTGAACTGAAAAACGGTGGAATCACCTCTTTTATCGAACCTTTTATCGGCGGCGGTGCGGTCTTTTTTAACCTGAACAGTATCTTTTCTTTCGAAGAATGTCATATCTTCGACAGTAACGAGGAACTTGTTCTGGCCTACAATGTCGTAAGGAAGGACGCTGAAGATCTTATCGGGTGCCTGGAAGGGATGTCAAGAGAATATCTAAAGCTTGATTCTCCCGGCAGAAGCGAATATTTCTACTCGGTTCGTGAAAGGTTCAACAAAGAAAGAAGCGGCATCAATTTCAAGAGGTACGGGAAGAAATGGGTTCCGAGGGCTGCACAGATAATATTTTTGAACAGGACCTGCTACAACGGCCTTTTTAGGGTGAACTCGAAGGGCAGTTTCAACGTCCCGTTCGGGCGGTACAAGAACCCCAAGATTGTAAACCCCGATCTTTTGAGGGCGGACTCCGAGGTTCTTTCTAACACGAAGATACATTGCGGCGATTTTGCCGATTCCCTGAAATGCATCAGGGATGATTCGTTCGTGTACTTCGATCCTCCCTACAGGCCCCTGAGCCCGACGGCGTCTTTTACTACCTATTCGAGGAACGGGTTCGACGACTGCGAACAGAGGAGGCTTGCATCGTTTTTTAAGAAATGCGACGGGAAGGGTGCAAGGCTGATTCTCAGCAACTCGGACCCGAAGAACATCGACCCGGCCGACGATTTCTTCGACGCTCTCTACAGTGGTTTCAGGATCGAGAGGGTTCCTGCGAAGAGAATGATCAATTCCGACGGGGACAAGAGAGGAGAGATCAGCGAGATTCTTGTTATGAATTATTGAGATTTTTCATCAAAGCCTCTTTTCCGGATTTTCATAAACCGATATATTGTCAGTCACGCCTGACAAAATTTTCCACCCCTTTTTTTGTCAACAATCCCTGACAAAAAACTCAATACCAACAGACATCATAATATGCCTTATCCTCCGAAACGGATTCACCCGAGACCGCGATCGTCCATTTCTTCTTGATGCTGTAGGCAGTGCTCAGGCCCGATATCGTCATCCTCACGCAGGAGTCGTCATTATGATCGTCCTCGTCCGAGAAGCACCAGATCGAGCCGTCCGGCCCCGCGACCGAGAGCGAAAGTTCGTCGTCCGGGTCGTTCCACCTGAGCTCGAACGAGATCTGCGATTCGTTCTCCGAAGGCGTTAAAGAGTACCACTGGACCTCCCCTTCCTTTATGCTGGAATAAAACCTGATCTTCGTATCAGGTGTGGGAAAAGGGGTTGGATTTGATAAAAAAGAGCTGTTCTGCGTTCCGCCCGAGATCGCCTGTCCCTCTTCCGGAATTCCGAAGAGGTAGATATCGTTTGAGTTTTCTCCCCTGTCCGTCCATACCACGTAGTCGCCCGAGACCCGCGGGAAGTCCAGCCTTTCTCCTTCTTGTGAGATCACCGATGCATTCCCCGCTTTGGAATCATACAGGTATATACTACCTCCATTCTCCAGGTCTTCGCCCTTCTGTCCGTAATATACCCAGACGACACAGTCGCCGGAGATATCCGGGTACATCTGGTATCCTGTCATCGGGGAGATTACCGACGTCATCTGCTTTTCGATATCGTACATGTAAACAGAATAATATTCGTCGTAGCTCTCAGCCCAGACGATCAGGTTCCCGTCGATAGCCGGCGGCTGGTAAGTCGAAGGAAGCCTGGCGACATTTGTCTTCTCCCCGGTCGTCATATTGTACAGCATAAGATAGATCGCGGAAGAACCCTGCTCCATGCTGATATAGACCAGGCGGTCTCCTGAAATTGCAGGAAGCAGGCAGTCGGTATCCTTACCTACTCCCTTTACTGCGTCACCGTAATCTCCGGTAGAGATGTCGTACATCCTCAAAAAAGACTGGTCCGCCGTCTTCTCCTCCCAGACCACCCTGTCGCCGTCGATCACCGGGTTGTCCTGTTTGTTGTTGGAGTAGAGGAATTTGAGAACATGCTCGTCTTCGTCGTAGAGGAAGATCGCCCTCTGGTCTGACCATACATAGCGAGAGCCCGAGAGATCGAGGCTGAACTTGCCCGAAGGATCGACGATCACCGTCTCCTGCCGTCCGGTCGAGATATCGAACTTATGAAGAGAGCTTCCGGTCGTATTGTCTGCATTCGGACCGTACTCTATCCATGCCACCGTATCGTTGTCGAATGCGATCGAGTTGAATTTCGCAGAATCACTCTTCGCTATTACGACAGGCTCCGGTGTCTTTATAGCTGCACACGGGTATGCCGCGACAATCAGTATAACCAGACATATCGCACATACCAAAAACCCCCTCTTTAACATGTATTATCGTTTCTTATAGATTACAACTGCACAGACAGCGATAACGAAAATCAGCCCTGCCTCGAACATGATGACCGCCGTCGGCACTGTACCCGCGTTGTTTGAAGGTGGACTCTCAGTTGTTATATCCTTTGTCTCCGGGTCGATAGTGAATGATTCGACGAGGAGCGAATCTTTGTCGACTTCCCCGGCCGAATACGTCTTGTCGTATATGTTGATCACGGTGGTTGCCTCTGCCAGGCCGCCGGGGTTCGATATGGTCGCGACGAACTCGCCGGTTCCAGAAGAGGATGTGTTATACTCTGCATTCCAGTTGTTCGGGTCGCCTTCGTTTACCTCTATTCCGGTGATCTGTGTGGCGAATTCGCCTGAATCCGGGACCGAGGAAGGCTCGATCGTGAGAGCCAGCTGCGATCCGGGGTTGAGGTTGGTAGTCCCTGTAAAGTTTACCGTCGAACCGCTGACCGCATCAGGCAGGTAACCGTCCGCAACTCCTGAAATATTGATCCACGGTTCTTCGAGGATCAGCATGAACTGCTGGTAGGGATTATTACCTTCGCTTATCTTAAGATATCCCTCCCCGAAGTAAGAGATTTTCTCTTCGATCTCCGAAAGCTCATCTTCCGTTCCTGTGACGGCGTATATGTTGTACTTGCCTGAAAGAAGTTCCATCGTCTCGTTTGCCGAGAGGAGCTGGTTATTCGAACTTATTTTTCCTCTCTCGTCGGTCCGGAGCATCTTGACCTTTTCATATATGTTGGCTGAACTCGAGGACGACTTCCTGTTTATCCAAACCATAATATTTTTGCCTGCAACTCCGTTTCCTTCGATACTCAGGGATTCCCCTTTTGCCAGTTTTCCGTCCGTCTGGACGAGGTCGGGCCTGAAAACAAGGTTCATTCCCGAATTTGGCGTTGTGTATGTGGTCTGGTAGTAGAAGCTGTTCTCCTTCATTTCCGACTGTTCCAGGTCCGGCCCTTTTGCACCGGGTTCGTAGACCTCGACCATCTTCACGTTTCCGGTGGAGTATGATATACGCAGGTTTTTGGCGATCTTGTTCTGATCGTCTCCTCTCTTCCAGACGACAAGAGTATAATCGCCGGGAGCCCGCCAACTGACGGTGGTACTATATCCCCATGTCGGCTTGTCTCCCTGGAAACTCGAATAACTCATGCCTCTCGTCTGCTGATTCGGGTCGGGATCGCCCTGCACGTCTTTCACGTCGGCGCAGTACCCTTCGAGGATATAGTGCCCGATTATCGCTTCTTCTCCAGGCGAAGTGGTTCCCGTAATCTCCAGTAAGTCGTCCCAGATTATCTGGTCGGGGATCGGGTCTATGGTGAAATTGTCTCCGGCCGCTGCCGGAAGTGCGAGGCAGCAGAGGATAAATAATGAAATTATTGTGATTCCTGTTATTTTTTTATGATATTCGGACCCCATTGTATAGTCACCAGTTGTTAGATGAATCTTTATAGCTATATGTAAATGATTTCTGTGAGATTTATCGTATTATTACCTGCCCGGGTTTCGGACTGTTTTCGGGCGGACGGTTTCCGTTTTGCATTATTCCTTTGATTCCGGTATATATTGACTCCTCTCACAGAAGATTAATAATAAATGCAGATTAAAAACTCAGATGGTAAGGGCTATGAGAGTAAAAAAGCAGAACCGGATATCAGGTGTCATCTATGCAGCGGCCCTGCTCATACTGGTTTCATCCCTGATTTCATCCGCAGGAGCGACATCCATGCAGTATTCCGTCCAGAACTGGGATGAAGCCCCTCCTGTAAACGAAGAGTCGAAAGCGCCGGTCCCCCTGGACCTGTGGCAGGTTTCCCCCCTCGTACTTGCCGCCGTGACTCTTGCCATGATATCCCCGGTTATGGTCCTACCAGCTGAGATTATCCTGGGCGGGATAGGTCTTGTTGCCCTGAATTTCCGCCGCGTCGAGGTTAAGACCGTGCTCGATCACGAGCTGAGGAACGGCATATACAGGCATGTCCTTGATAATCCGGGCGTGTGCTTTACGGATATCGAGAAGGGTCTCGATGTCAACAGGGGAACCCTGGATTACCACTTAAAGGTCCTGAGGCGGGAGCACAGGATCGCAGTTTTGACAAAGAACGGGCGGAGTTTCTATTTCGAAAATTCCGGCAGGTATACACGCGAGGAGATGGAGATGCTCGCGATCCTCCGGAACGATACCGAGTTTACAATCTGTGAATATCTCCTTGATTCGCCGGGCGCATCGAGGAACGAGATAGTCTCCCTCATAAAAACCACATGTTCGACGGTATCGTGGCACATGAAAAGGCTGACAGATTCCGGGCTTGTCTGTTCGACGAAGGACGGAAGGATTGTCAGCTACCACCTGTCCGGCCCTGCGAAAAGAATTGTCGAGGACATTTCGGGAAGCAGGTGCGTATAGGGATTCATCAGTTTTCCCTCAATTTTGAAATCCGGGATATCGATATTCCAACAAATTTTCCTGAAATAATCCTCCTGCGCCTGTCTACTGGTATCGGGATGTTATAATTGTCTTGAAATAAGGGGTTTTTACTTAAGCGGGAAGAAAATGAAGATAGAGAGCGGGACAAAGTTTGTTATTGTCGTAATAGTGGCTGTAATTATTGTAGTAGCGGCGATTACGGCCTTATTGTCCTGTATGAATATGTTGCCTGCGACAGGAGTGAAAAATCCGCAGGATAACCCGTCACTCGACGAGCTGAATAAGGCTCTAAGCGATCCCGAGGTCGTCGAATTACTGGGTAACAGGAATTTTACTTCAATCGTTTTTTCGAAGTTCGAAAATTCCCCTATGGAAGAGGATTACACCCAGATAGTTTTTCACCCGGAGGACCCGGACCCTGAAGATCGTTTTTTTCCTTCGATGATAGTCGTTAAGATAAATGAATCCGGGCAGGTTTTCAGTGCCTATGAGACATATCCGGCTTATCGTCAGCTTGTCGTTGGCGAATTATTTTTAATCCCGGAGTATCAGTAATCCGCCGTTTGATATTTTATCCCGTTTCTTTCGAGAAACTGGCTGATTGTTACGGGGTGTACGCCTACGCCGAGATTTATGAACTGGTTCTCCTCGACCTCTTTGCCGTTTCTGTTTATCTTCGGCGAAAAACCGAGAGGGAGATGTGCGGTGTGGCTCTGAATCCCCCAGATTACTCCGTTGGTGTCGAATATCGGCCCTCCGCTCTGTCCCCTGAGTCCGGGGGATGATGTCTCGATGAAGAGGTTGTCAAAGCCATCTTTTGTTTTTTCACCTTTTAGTGTTCTCGTTGCTATTCCGTCTATGGGGAATAAGGCCATCGGGAACGGGTTGTTTAAAAACCGGAAGAATTCCCTGCCGTCAGTTTTGACGAGTTCTGAGTTTATGCTGTTAAACGGGAATCCTAATTTGCATACCGATCTTCCGGGCGTTATTTCTGTCGGCTGTTTGAAGACCGGGTATTCAACGGATTCCTGCGGTTTGAAATCTTTTAATTTTGCTATGGCGATGTCGAGTTGTGTGTTCGAGATCACCCTTTCGACAGTATACTGGTTTTTATCGATAAATGCGACGTCCGAAAAATTGGTGACCCACTTTCCATCTTTATTTATCTTCGAGATTTTTTTCCGCTTCTGGTTTTCGTTCAGTTTACTGTCCGAATTTATTTTATCGACTTCCAAATTGCATGCTTCTACGTTCTTTTGATCCTGCTGGAATTTGAATCTCGGAATGAACAGGTGTGCTACGGTTATTATCCATCCTTCATCGTTTAACAGGACGCAGGCTCCTATCGGGCTTTCCGTTTTGCCCCCGATTGTGCTGAAGGAGCATACAACCGGCCAGGTGAATTTCATCGCTTTCTGAATTGCCTGTGAAAACATTCTTAGTTGCTAATTGGGACTGATTATATTTATTCGTTGATTTGTACTGGAGAAAGCTAGAAAAATCTCAGATCTGCATAATGGATATAATGAATGAATCTGGTAAAATAAAAAACACAAAAGCGCCGAGAGGGAGATTTGAACTCCCGAGGTGCGGACACCAGTAGCTTTCGAGGCTACCGCCTTCCCGGACTAGACTATCTCGGCAAATAATAATTTGCTCAAATTACAGTGCACTAAGCGTTTCGCATTCTGCTCCCTGCGCAATGCCGGTTCTATATATTGGACATTACAAGAAATAAGCATACCGCTGTTATCTCTGCCCTGCCGAAATTATTGACGCACTGTTATATCAAAACCCGGTTATAGAATTAAGGTAGAAACCGGGAGAAGACCGGGCGGGAGCTGGTGAGGAAGATGAAGTGCAGAGTCCATTTCAAAAGGGAATCGAAAGATATCGAATACGAATTTTACGAAGGCGAAAAACTCTCTGAGATGCTTCTCTCCTTCGGCCTCATCCCCGACACCGTGATAATCCTTGTAGACGGCCGCCCCGTTCCCGAGGACGAATACATAGCCGAAACCGGATACGTCATCATGGAAACCGCTTCGAGAGGCTAAAAAAAGGAAAAAAATTCTAAAAATTAATAAAAGTTTCAGGAGATCCAGCCGTTCACGGTCTCCTCATTCGCCTCGATCCATGCAGCCGCAGCCTCGTCCTCCGAAGCTCCGCCCTCTATGTCCAGCATGACGGCCGACATGTCGTCTGCGGTCCAGTTGAAGTTCTGAAGAATCGTGTAGACTCCCGGCTTGTCCTCCTTCAGTCCCTGCCTTGCAAGGGTTGCGATATACTCGTCGCCGCCGTAGACTCCCTTCGGGTCTTCGAGGTACTTGAGATCGTATCTTGAAAACATCCAGTGCGGGGTCCACCCGGTAACCACGATCCAGTCCTCGTCCTTGTAGGCCTTCGCAAGCTCTGCGGTCATTCCCGCACTGCTGCTCGAAAGAAGCGTGTAATCGAGGCCGTATTCGTCAATCGCCTCCTCGGTGTTCTGCATAATTCCCGCACCCGGCTCGATACCCGTGATCGTGCTGTCGAACTTGTCCGCAACGCCGTTCATCTCGTCTATCGAATCGATCGTGACATACGTCGGGACGACAAGGCCGATCTTCGTTCCCTCCATGTTCCTTCCGACGAGATCGATGTCGTCACCGTACGTGTCCCAGTAGTTCGCCTGGGTCGAAGGAAGCCATGCGGAGACCGAACAATCTACATCTCCGTCGGCCAGCGCCTGGTAGAGCGGTCCGGCATCCACTGCATAGAGCTCGACATCGTATCCTGCCTTCTCAAACGCCTGCTTCAGCACGTTGGTGCTCGCAATCTCGGAATCCCAGAGCACGTAACCGATGCTAACCTCGTCCTTGCTCTCCGTTCCCGTCGTTGGCGTGGCCGTAGCAGTAGTTGTCTGTTCTCCGGTCTGTCCCGTATCGCTTCCCGTACACCCTGCAAAGAGCGTAAAAGCGAACAATACCAAAATTATGAGTCCTATTGCTTTAAATTTGCCAGTCATAACCAGTCCTCGTTTGTTTTCGGCATAGAAAGGATGGACGTCCTTAAAATATGCCTGAAAATGTCACAAAAAGGAAAAATTGTCCTTTTTAAAAATTATCTTTTTGACCTTATAAATGTGTATGGGTTTTCCTGTTTATCTTCAGGCCGTTGTTTTGATCAGGTTCTGGGAGAGCCTGTCGAGTATTATCGCGATAATCACGATGGCGAGTCCGGCCTCGAAACCCATCCCGATATCAACCCTCTGGATTCCGACAAGCACATTGTACCCAAGACCCCCTGCACCAATCATCGAGGCGATGACCGTCATTGAGAGCGAGAGCATTATACACTGGTTCACACCCGCCATTATGGTTGGCATTGCGACCGGAAGCTGGACTTTGATAAGTTTTTGGTTCGGCGTCGCACCGAATGAATCCGCCACCTCGTTCAACTCTTTGGGGATCTGCCTGATGCCGAGGTTCGTAAGCCTTATTGCGGGCGGCATCGCGAATATGACCGTCGCAATAACACCCGGAACGTCTCCCAGAGCGAAGAAGATTACCGCAGGAATAAGGTATACGAACGAAGGCATCGTCTGCATAAAGTCAAGGAACGGTCGCAGTACCCTGTCAAATATATCGTTTCTCGATGCCGTGATCCCCGTCGGAATCGCGATCAAAAGAGCGATGAAGGTCGATGTGATGACAAGTGCGAGCGTCTCCATCGACTCCGGCCAGAGGCGGAGGTTCTGTATTAAAAGAAGCCCTGCCGCGATAAAAACCGGCATCTTCCAGTCTTTGTTCGATACATACCAGCCCGCCGCCGCAAGGATGAGTATGATGATGAAAGAGGGGATAAAGAGCAGAAGATCCTTGATTGCGGATATGAAAACGTCAAGAACAAAACGAATCGTGTCGAGAAGCCACCCGAAGTAGGTGTCGATCCAGTCGACGATGTACTCGACCGCCTCGCCCAGTGGAATCTTCGGAAAGATCGCATATGAATCGCCTGCCATCTTCAGACCTCCATCCTCGAAAGGGCGGCGAGAACCGATCCCTTGATGATTATGCCCTTTATTTTTTGTTCGTCATCGAGGACCGGGATAGGTATTCCGGACTCCGCCACCAGGGGGATGATCTCCGTTACCGGTGTGTCAGGGCTGACGGACGGGATATCCCGTTTGATTATGCCTTCGAGACCGAGGCCGTTCTTTTTCGCCTCAGTCGCATCGTCGACAAGCACGAGCCCTTCATATTTCCTGTGCTTCGAGACCGCGAATACGCTCGATATCCCGTATTCCTCCATCAGGTGAAGGGCGTTGTTCGGACCGGACGAAACTGAAACAAGCGGCTCGGGCCTCTTCATCACATCCTTTGCCGAGAGTACTTTTGTCATGTCGACATCCTCGACGAACTTTTCGACGTATTTCGTCTCGGGGTTAGTAAGGATATCCTCGGCGGTTCCCACCTGGACTGTGCCCCCGTCCTTCATCAGCGCTATTCTGTCGCCGAGCTTCAGCGCCTCGTCGAGGTCGTGGCTCACGAAGATTATCGTCTTGTTCACCCTGTCCTGCAGGTCGAGGAGTTCGTCCTGCATCTCCCTTCTTATCATGGGATCGAGGGCACTGAACGCTTCGTCCATCAGGAGAATGTCGCAGTCGCCCGCAAGAGCCCTTGCAAGTCCGACACGCTGCTGCATTCCGCCGGAAAGTTCCGAGGGCATGCTGTTTTCGTAGCCTTCAAGCCCGACGAGACTTATCGCCTTCTCTGCCTTCCGGTGTCTCTCTTCAACCGTAATGCCCTGGATCTCGAGCGGAAACGCGACGTTGTCGAGGACCGTCCTGTGGGGAAGAAGTGCAAAACCCTGGAAGATCATCCCGATCTTGTTTCTCCGGAACTCCCGGAGCTCTTCTTCGTTCATCTCCCGGATGTTCTCCCCGTCCACGAGGATTTCACCTGATGTCGGCTCGACAAGGCGGTTTAAGCACCTTAAAAGTGTCGATTTGCCGCATCCCGAAAGCCCCATGAGGACGAAGATCTCGCCTTCGTATACCTCAAACGAGACATTGTTGAGCGCAACGTTCTGCTGTGTCGCCTCCATGATCTCTTTCTTCGATCTTCCTCTCTCCAGCATTTCGAGCGCCGCTTCGGGCCTCGGGCCGAATATTTTTACAAGGCTTCGGGCTTCGACCTTGACTTTCTTGTTATCTCCTATGTTATCTTCTTCCGGTATGTCCATATCGTGTCACCAAAGCCCCCCGGTGGTTTTGTTACATTTCAATATCTTTTTCATCTTTGGTAACTGTTTGCAATTCCCGATATAATTGGAATATTTGTAAAAAAGGATTCTATAATTTAATATTTTTACAATTTGATAAAATAAATACATCTAAAAATGCGAATATAAATTGCGATTCAATCCTGTTTTTAGGATTATGCCGAAATAAGTTCTTTAATCAAAGATTAAGATGGCATATGGTAATATTTTTGGTTATGGGGGGAGAGCTGGGATTAATATTCTTTATTATAAATGTCCGGGCCGTTGGGCAACCCGGGAATGTTTTTTTCGGCTGTTTTACTCCCTCTTCCCGAGATCCACCCTACACTCCGGGTTGACACCCTGGTTTCTTATCTTGAAGAGATACTTCTGGTGGTACTCCTCCGCCTCCCAAAACTTCCCGAGAGGGACTACCTCGGTGACGATCTCTTTTCCACCGAACCTACTTTCATCTTCGAGCTCCCTGACGAAATTCTCCGCCTCGTTCTTCTGGAGTTCGTCCCTGCAGAAGATCGCGGACCTGTACTGCGTCCCGACATCGGGCCCCTGTTTGTTGAGCGTCGTCGGGTCGTGCATATTGAAAAATTCTTTAAGGAGGTCCCTGTACGAAACGGCTTCGGGTGCGAATGTGACCTCAACTGCTTCCGCATGTCCGGTATTTCCTGTGCAGACGTCCTCGTAACACGGGTTGTCGAGTTTCCCGCCAGTATACCCTACACGGGTCCTGATTACTCCCCTAACCTTCCCGAAGGCCTCTTCGACGTGCCAGAAGCATCCTCCGGCAAACACTACTGTCTCCTCTGACATAATACCCAATGGGGGGATTCTGTTTTATCAAGGTATTGGTCGTTTGGAGATCCTGATCAGGATATGTGTCTGGTGAAAAGAAAGGATAGCAGGAATTTCAGTTTATCCTGTGATTTCCGCACTCTGCATCCTGTCTATTTTGAGAACTGCCGATGCCAGGGCGAAGATGAGAATTCCGTTTAGAACAAGAATTCCTGCAATTGCCATGCCCGGAATAATTCCCGGAAGGAACATCGATGCACCGAAACTTATTGAGACGAAATTAAGGATTGTCTGAATAATCAGAAGATTTTTTAAAACCGGCGGAATCGGATCATTTTCTGCTCCCTGCTTCCCGCGGTTTAGCAACACGGGCCCGAAGCGCTTCAGGAGAAGGATCACACCGCCTGCGATGTTCAGAAACCCGATAAGCTCTGTCAGAATTCCTGTAGTTATTCCCGGAACTACACATGAGAATATTCCTGCTCCGGCGAACACGACTCCTATTACCATCAGGAGCCATGAGCGCCTGCATTCCCCTGCAGGAGTTTCGCCGAGCGCCATCATCTGTATGGCCATTACAACCATCAGGAGGCCCAGCTGGCCGTCGGGGGAGAACGGGATCATCCCCAGGTTTACCGGGACGAGCAGGAATCCGAGGAGGACGAGCAGGAACCCCACAGGAATTATTATTGCTACCTGGAGTGGAATTGCCGCCACAGAAAAAAGCAATGTTCTCTTCTCCGCAGATTCGGATAGTATCTTCTCCTCTTCCTGTGGATAAATGGTGTTCGTCCTGTGAAGGCAGAACGAAAGATAAAAGATGCATACGCCGTAGACAAGGAGAATTGCTGCTGTCAGCGTATCTTCGGCAATCCCAGGAAGGAGTGTTATGATCCCGAGTATTGCCGATATAATATATACGAGAGCACATGCAAGAGTCAGGTGCCGCAGGACCCCGGGCACAGCCAGCCACCGCTTTGCCTTCCCATCTGCAAGAAAGAGCTGAAGGAGAAGTGAAATCCCCCCGAAAAACAGCATGAGCCCTGCAAGAATCCTGACGAAATCCGAAAGATAACCGGGGATGAAGCATGCGATCATCCCGGCTGCGGTGGTGCAGACCCCAATTATGATAACTATCCACGATCGCCGGATGTCACCGAAAGGTGTTCTTCCAAGAGCGATTATCTGAAGTGAGACAATTACAAGAAAGAGACCATATGTGCTGTCCGGAGTGTATGGAAGTTCTCCTGTATGGATCCTGAACAAAAGAGTTCCGAATATCAGCATAAAAATTCCGAAGATAAAGAGTATTACAACCTCAAAAGAGAGGTCCCCAAAAAATTCCTTCTTCATTTCAATATTGTTCCCGCCGTTATCGTCCTGTCCCAATCCCGTTTCCTCCTCTACATCCGTCCGGAATTCATTCCGGTGCATTATGATTCAATTATAATCAATAATTTCATAATTGATTTATAATTTATGATTTATTTTGGTGCTTTATCCAAAATTCAGGGATATCGGGATGCTGCTGTTTTTAATTCCGGTATTTATGAATATCCTGGTGTCGTTGAAAGAATACCTTGATATACAGGCTTTTTTAATAAAAGAATTATTATGTTTCGACTTCAGGACGATTTTACATACCTGATGCCCGTTCATTTTGGGGGAGGCAGGTTTACTCCCGACAGGGTTGTCCGCCAGAGGACGACGACACTTGCAATGACCTATGAAACCGACAGGGGTCTTCTTGAGCAGTATATTCCCGAAGGGTTCGAACTGATCTCGCCCGAGGTGCAGGTTATATTCAGTAAATTCACTGAGATCGACTGGATGCAGGGCGGGCAGTACAATCTCGTCAATGTTGCATCGCCTGTCCGCTTCAGCGGCCAAAAGGACGATCTTGAAGGCTCGTACACTCTTGTCGTATGGGAGAACAGGACCGCACCTATTCTCGGTGGACGCGAACAGACCGGAATTCCCAAGATCTATGCCGATATCGAGGACCTGCACATCCTCAGGCCGCATTACATGACAAACGCCAGCTATGAAGGGAGCACGTTCCTGAACCTTGAATTTGAGGCGGAAGAGGAGATAACCGGCGTCGAAATGGATGCAATGAGATCGGGATTTTCGTCGGTAAATGCTATAGGGTGGAGATATATCCCGAAGGTCGGGGCTCCCGGTGCCGAACTGAGTCAGTTCGTTCTTTACCCTCAGGGCATGAAGGTCGAACATGCAGTGGCCGGGAAGGGAAGCCTGAAATGGACGACCCTTACCCCTATGCAGAATCCCGCACAGTACTACATTGTAAACAGTCTTGCGGCTCTGCCGGTTGAAAAGATTAAACAGTCGGTTTTGTTCGAGGGGGAGACCTTCCTTCATGCGATGGGTGCCCGGGTAATTGAATAAAATAATAAGATCTATTGAAAAAGAGGAGAATTATGGTAGATTCGGATCATTACAGGAACAGGATCTGCATCGTTACAGGTGCAAATTCGGGTATAGGATATGCAATCTCGGCTGAACTTTTGAAGAGGGGAGCGGTCGTTTACATGACGGGAAGAAGCCCGGATAAAATATCAAAGGCTGCGGAGGATTTTTCTTCGTATGGAGGGAATGTGCGAAAACTCGTTATGGACGTCACGAAACAGGAGGATGTCCGGAAAGGGATAGCTCATGTTGCGGCAGAGGCGGGAAGGATCGATCTTCTCTTCAACAACGCCGGAGTTGGCGGGACGATCCCGTTTGAGAAGGCGACAATCGAAGACTGGAAAAAGATCATCGATACGAACATCTGGAGTGTCATTTACGGGGTTTCGGCAGCCGTTCCAATTATGTTGAAACAGGGTGAAGGTCATATAGTCAACACCTCCTCCATTGCCGGGATCGTTCCGCCTCCTTTTCAGGCGCTGTATTCACTCACAAAATATGGTGTTACGGGTATGACCGAGTGCCTGAAGTACGAGTACGCGGAGAAAGGTCTAAGATTCTCGACCATATGCCCTGCAAACATTGCAACCCCGATCTTCAACAAGAGTATTGACGGTACGGCACACGGTGAGCTGAGGATACCGGACGATGCATATCCCGCCGACGAGGCGGCATCGCTGATCCTTGACAGGGTTTCGGAGAACAAAGGTATAATCGTCGTCCCGGAAGAGCCGTACACCGACATGTGGAAAGGCTATGTCCTCGGGGAAAGTGTTGTCGAAGACGAGCTCTACAAGATGGCCCGGCAGAGAAGGGAGGCCTTTGAGAAAGGCGGATCATACTTCTGATAAAAGAGCAAGTATTATAGTTTCACTGTAAATACTTCTTAACACTGAAATGGTTGACGGAGCTTGTACCGCCTGGGAACTGCCTTCGTTTTCATGGGATTTTATATGGGGAACGAATTATCGGAGGACACCTTGGCTGTATCAGCAGATTGCCGCCTGCCCGGCTTTAATGGCAGGTCTGGTCTATACAGGTTTATTTTAACTTTAATTCTATTTTTAGGACTGTTAGTGATCGCAGCCCCGGTATCGGCTGAGGTATGGACGCTGAATACGACAGACTCGATCGAGGCCAATATCTCGCTCGCCTCTCCAGGAGATACTCTTATCCTGAATCCGGGAACATATCAGCAGTACAATATCACGGTTTCAAAGAACGTGACAATAATGTCCAATATTTCCGCAGGCGGGAGTGCGGGGAATACGATAATCGACGCGATGAATTCCGGCAGGATCTTTTATGATAACAGTACGGCAGGCTATACGCTCACAATCGAGGGTCTGACACTGACGAATGGAAGCCTTTCTGACGAAGAAGGCGGAGCAATCTGCACAACCAACGGCAGTGTCGAGATCTCGTCTTCGGTCATAACCGACTGTTCGGCGCTGACTTTGGGAAACGGCGGTGCGATCTACTCGTCAAGCGGCAACGTTATCGCAACGTCCTGCACGTTTAACGACTGTTTCTCGAATACCGGGGGTGCAATCTGTGCCGCGGTCGTTAATACGACGTCATGCAGTTTCACGAGATGCGGATCATCGGTCTGCCTGGGCGGTGCAATCTCATCGGATGACGTGACGGCGATATCGTGCAGTTTCACCGGCTGTTTTGCATGGTCCGGTGGGGGGATCTTTTCCGATGCGGTAACGGTCCGGTCGTGTAATTTCACGGACTGTGCTGCGTATACTTCCACAGGTATCGGCGGAGGGATATCGTCTGATGATGTCGTCGCAGAGTCATGTAGTTTCATAAACTGTAGTTCGAAGGGTGATGGCGGCGGCATTTATTCCAACACTACTTCTGTTGTATTCTGTGATTTCACTGACTGCAAGGCGGTCTATGACGGCGGCGGGATCTCTTCCCTCGATGCGACAGTAACCTCCTGTTCCTTCACCAGCTGTTATGGCACGGGTGGCTATAGTTATGGTGGCGGCATCTGCTCCAATTATGACGCCGGCGGAACTTTCCTGATCTCCTCTTCTTCCTTTACAGGTTGCCGGGCAAGTGCCGGCGGTGGATTGTATTCGGAATTGTCCACTGTCACCGTTATTTCATGCACTTTTATCAATTGCAGGGGAATCGATTCCGGCGGTGCGATCTTATCAATGGACAACAATTATCTTACTATCAGCTCCTGCACCTTTACCGGCTGTTCGGCGTTGAATTATGCCGGAGCAATCCTTTCTGATACTGATTATACAACCTATGCCACAATCACGTCCTCCGACTTCACTAACTGTTCGGCAGAAAATATGTATGGGGGTGTAATATACGCCAATTACAGTATTTCCGCTATTCATTATTGCAGGATCTACGACTGCAATGGCGGGACTGCGGTTGTGATGGAGGACGGGACAATGGATGCGGAGAACAACTGGTGGGGAACGAATTCGGACCCGTCCGGTTACACGAAGGCGTTAAGCGGAGGACCGGTCGACGTCTCTCCGTGGCTTGTTCTCGGCACCGCCCCCTCGCCTTCTTCGATAACAGCCGGCGACTCATCCATCGTCAGTGCTGACCTGACTCGTAATTCGGCGGACGAAGACACATCTCCGGGGGGATATGTTCCGGATGGAATCCCGGTTACGTTCACCCTTGCAGGCGGTCCGGGAAGCCTTTCGTCTCTTTCAGGTGCTACAGTTTCGGGAGTTTCGGCAACCACTTATTCTTCATCTTCCCCCGGGACTGCAACGATTGCCGCCACCGTGGACAATCAGATAGCTAACTGCACGGTACAGGTAAATTCCGGAGGGGGATCATCGTCCGGCGGGAGCGGAGGGTCTAACACCGATACAGGCATAGGTTTCGCTGAAGACCTGAAGGCTGGTGAAAACGTCTCGCTGGAGATGAACAAAGGTGCGGTTTACAGGGTGGATCTGACCGCAAAAACGGATATTGAAAAACTGATGATAACGGTCCGAAAAGACAGTTCTGTCCCGTCTTCTGTCGGAGAACCGGATTGGGATGTCTACGAGTACGAGGAAGTGACTCTCTACTATGCGGATGAATCTGATCTCTCCGATCTGATGTTTTACTTCAAGGTAAAGAAGAGCTGGCCGGCATCGAACGGATATGGTTACGGAGATGTCTTGATGCTGCGTTTCAACGAAGAAACTGACGAATGGGAGGAACTTACTACAACGTTCACAGGTGAAGACGGGACATACTATTATTACAGTGCCGAAACTCCGTCATTCTCGTGGTTTGCAATCGCCGTATCCGAAGATGCGACAATAATCCCGGAGGGAACAGAGACTGAGGTCGCTACGCAGGCCGCAACATCTGTAAATACCCCGTCGTCTTCCGTCGCAACAGCTGTGTCTACAACTTCACCCGGCAATTCTTCTATTGCCGAAGGGGAAAAATCCCTGACTTCTCTTGCCATCCCGGCACTTGCCGTTATACTGGTAATAATAGCAGTTATCGGGCTTGTAAGCCGCAAAAAGAAGGATGAATATCCGGACTGGTGGGACCACGGGCGGAGATGAATCTGCCTGAAAAATATCTGTTTTTAATTTGAAATAGACTAAAAAAAGATTGAAATTATCTGTTCATCTGGGCGGCAGACTTTGAAACCATCATGTCGTCTACCCTGATGAGAAGTGCCGCAGTCTCTGCCGCACTCTGGATTGCCTGTCTCTTGACACGCATCGGCTCTATTACGCCGTCGTCATACATGTTCACGATCTTTCCGGTGAACACGTTGATTCCTGCGTATTTCTCCCCGTTTGCATGTGCTGACTTCAGGTCTACGAGGATGTCGATCGGGTCGAGTCCCGAGTTCTCCGCAAGGGTGTTCGGGATCGCTTCGAAGATGTTAGCGAACGCATCGATTGCAAGCTGTGTCCTTCCGCCTACAGTAGCCGCATACGAGCGGAGACCGAGGCAGAGTTCAGCGTCTATTGCACCGGCGCCGACAACATACTTCCCGTCCTCAAGTGCATCCATCACGACACGAGCCGCATCATATGCCGCACGCTCGAGTTCGTCGACGAAGATCTGGTTGGAGCCCTTCAGGAGGATCGTGACGATCTTTCCGTTCTTGCACCCGGTAAACTTCGTCGCTTTGATATCTTTCATCTCCTCGACGCTCTCGGCGTTTCCGAAGACCGATTCGTCGAGATCCTTTACCGAGTTGACGATCGTTCCGTGGAGTGCACGGGAGAAAGACTTCATGTCCTTCTCGGGTACGTCCTGGATTGCAAGGATTCCTGCATGGGAAAGGTGGTACTGGACTGCGTCGGCGATTCCCTTCTGGCAGAGAACCACATTTGCACCGGATGCAACGATCAGATCTGCATATTCCTTCAGCTTCGCCTTCTCACTGTCCGAAAATGCTTCCATCTGCTCGGAGGTTGTGATCTTGATCTTCGACTTCGTCTCGGTCTTCTTTATCTCGAGAGGCTGGGCGAGAAGTGCGACCTTTGCGTTCGTGACCTTCTTCGGCATTCCCTCGTCGCAGCGTGTCTTGTCGATCATAAACCCGGAGAGAAGTTCAGCCTCTTCGAGACTGTCGCCTACAACCGTCTTGATCTTAACATCGTCCTCGTCGATTGCATATTTCCCATTCTCGTCCTTCTCGGCAACAGCGAGCACGGCATCAACAACGATCGAGGAGATCTTATCCTTCATCATCTCGATCGACTTGCCTGTAACGGCCGTGTTTGCAACTTTTACGAGGAGTTCCCTGTCCTCTCCTTTGGACTCAATCGCGTTTTCGTTGAGGATCTCAAGTGCCTTCTCCATTGCGAGAGTATATCCGTTGGCGATGACCGTCGGGTGGATCTTCTTTGCAAAGAGTCTTTCCGCCTCTTCCATGAGTTCGCCGATGAGAATGCAGGATGTCGTAGTGCCGTCGCCGACCTCGTCGTCCTGGGCCTCTGCAACCGATATCATCATCTTAGCTGCGGGGTGCTCTACCGAAATCTCATGAAGAATAGTTGCACCGTCGTTTGTGATTACCACATCTCCCGACGGGGATACGAGCATCTTGTCCATTCCGCGGGGACCGAGGGTCGTGCGGACAGCACTTGCAATGGCTTTGCAGGCCATGATATTCGAGTGCTGCGCCTCCCTTCCGCTTGTAACGTCGACATTATCGCGTAAAATTATAATGGGCTGTCCAGCTAACATATTACGTGCTCCTATGTGATCTGCCATAAATGTGGTTTTGAAGTTCTATATATAATATCCGATCTATATCTATTCATGTTGCAGTTATTAAAAAAGTTTTCTCCCCGGATTATAACGATCCGGGTTCTTTCTGATCATCGCCGCATCTTACAGGTTTTCGATATTTAAACCGGCAAGAATCAGGTTCATATCAAGCCAGATTATGAGATCCGTCTTGCCTGCTGCGCCTGATTCCTCTGTCTTCTCTTTGATTATGCCCTTGACAAAAGCTTCCTTTGAAAAAGAGTTGTCCATACTATCGATATTTTCTTCCTCGACCTGGATGACGCTGCGGACATTGTCGACGATGATGCCAACATTCGATCCGCCTGATGCATCGGGCATGAGGACGATTATCTTCTGGGTCTCTTCGTTCTCGTGCTCAGGAAGATTTAGTATCCTGTTCAGGTTGAGAATGTTTGTAATCTCGCCCCTGAGGTTGATAATGCCCGCTATATGTGGTGGAGCCCTTGGAACTGGAGTAATAGGCATCATCTCCACGATCTCTCTTGCGAGATGAATATCCAGTGCGTAAAGCGTTCCTCCTATCTCAAAAACAACAACATCTATTAATGCCATTTTCGTATCCTCCTGATTAGTCGATCCTTTCGACCTTAACCAGCGAATAGAGCGGAACACCGCCGATCTCTTTCAGTCCTCTCTTGTCGAAGAGTACTAAAATCCCCACAGGCTCCCCTCCGTGCTTACGGATATATTCTATTGCCTCTGTAATTGTATTTCCGGTGGTAACAACATCGTCCACGATCAGGCACGATCTGTTAGAAACACCCGCAAAACTGCTGTTGAGCGATCCCGAGGGGCTGTCGCCCTGTGCATGCTTCTTCGGGTGGTACATCGCGAACATTGCACCTTCATTTCCGGCTATAAGAGTCGCAAGGGGGATTCCTGAATGTGCGATGCCTATGACCACATCCGGAAAGCCGCTGCCTTCCTCTTCGGAAAGTCCCGCCTGTTCGCGTGCAAAATAAAATCTCTGCGCCATCATCGATGCGGCAAGGCAGAGGTTGTTCGAATCGCAGCTTATACTCGACCAGTCTATGAGTACGTCTCTGGGCACGTCTCCTCCGCTCTTTTCCCTGGTCAGGAGCCATGTCACAGTCTCTGCGGAGAGGCTGAGCTCATCCGAGATCTGGCTGGTGCTCCGGCCTTCCGAGTGGAGAAGCCTGGCTTTGCTGATGAGTTCGTCAAGGGATGACATAAAAATAGAATCAGCCTGCGATCACTTAACCTTTCTTTTTATCTCCAGCCCGCAGACCTCGCAGATGCCCGGTTCGCTGTAGTACCTGCCGCAACCGGTGCACCTGTAACGCCACTTTTTTTTCTTTGCCGCCCTCTGCTGGAGCGGGATCACCTCGATTCCCATGTGCTGTGCGGTATTCGAGAGTGCGAAGTCGTCGGTAGCGACTGCGGCTCCTGTCTCGTATGCAAGTGCCGCCACATCGATATCGGTCGCGGAGAGAACGGAGATGTCGCCGCTCTTCGTTGCGGCTTTTTTGACCTCTTCGACAGATTTTCTATCCGGGCCGGTAACGATGAGGCCGGATTCGCGGTATTTTTCAAATCTCATCTTCGAGTTGAGGTCCTTTAATTCCTCAAAGACGGCGGATGGGACTATGAGATCTCCGTCGAGGGGGAGATCGGTAAAAAAGAATGTCGAATCTGTTACTATCTTTCTCTTCATCTTCCACGCAGTGCGGCTGAGATCGATTCCGCCGCTGAGAAGCTGCTTGCACCCGACTCTATCGTATCGCTTGCTGCGACGGATTTGATGCCTGCAGCCGCGAGTCTGGCGTAGCCGCCGTTTGTAAACACACCGTGGACGCATGCGGCATGCACCTCGGCCGCCCCCTGCTCTTTCAGCATCCCTGCGGCAGTTGCAAGGGTTCCGCCGGTGGATATGATGTCGTCGACTATGAAGACCGTCCTTCCGTTCGCATCCATGTTCTTCGGAGCGATGTTAACTTCGGTTCCCGAGAGGCGGATCTTTTGCAGGTGGTCGTGCTCGAAGCCTCCGAATGACGCGACATCAGATGCAAAGTCTGCGGCTCCCTCGTCCGGAGCAAGGATGAGGGGATTTCCCGGCTTCATCGAGCGGATGTAGTCGCTGATCCTCTCTGCGATGCTTATGTTCTCTGCAGGGACCTCGAAATGATCGAGGACCGTGTTCTCGTGAATATTGATCGTATAAACCCTGTCTATTCCCTGCGAAAGAGCTAGTGCAACGGCCCTTGCACTGATCGGTTCGCCCGGCCTGAACTTCTTGTCCTGCCTTGCATAGCCCATGTAAGGAATTACAAGCGAAAGGCTGTCAGCCTCTTCGCAGGCGTCGATCAGCAGGAGGAGCTGGATCAGCGAGTCGCTGTTTGTAATGCTGCCTATAATCACCAAATCTTCTGCCGGGGCATCAGCCCTTACGTAGAGTTCGCCGTCGGGAAACGATCTGAATTCTGCCGAAAGCAGTTCGGCGCCTAATATATGAGCGGTTTTCGCCGCAAGAACCTGGGAATGCTCTGCACCAATGATCTTCATCAGGATTACCTATTCTGGAAAGTACTTAAAGTATCGAAATGAACCATATAAGCACTATCGTTTGTCAGAGGTACACATACCAATGAATAATGAAGATACAATAAATGAAAATATCGATAAACCGGAAGATATTGTCGAATCGCCGGTTAATGAAACCCCTTCTGCTCCTGAGGATGCCGGTTTTACCGCTGACCCCGGGAAGCCCGGAGAAGGCCCGAAACTTATCGCCGCCGACACAGGGGATCACTCTACCGAAGATGCCGGCCAGCCGGGGATTAAGACCGAGGAGATCGATCTCGATACCCTGAACTCTTCATCCGAGATCGAGGTCCCCAAGAGGCTCATCGACCAGGTCATCGGCCAGGACCATGCGGTAGAGGTCATCAAGAAAGCCGCAATCCAGCGCAGGCACGTGATGATGATAGGAACGCCGGGTACAGGCAAATCGATGCTTGCAAAGGCGATGGCCGAACTTCTGCCCAAAGAGGACCTCCAGGACATTCTGGTCTATCCCAACTCCGACGACTCCAACACGCCGATCGTAAGGACTGTCAAGGCGGGAAGGGGCAAGGAGATCGTCAACGCCCACAAGGCCGAGGCGAAGAAGCGTGCCCAGACAAGAAATACGATGATAATGCTCCTCGTATTCGGAATAATGGGGTACGCCATAATCACCGGACAGCTGCTTATGGGAATCATCGGTGCGGCGTTCATCTTCATGGCGCTCCAGTACACCAGGCCGAAAGAGGAGGCAATGGTCCCGAAGCTGCTCGTATCCAGCCAGAAGGAGGGCAACGCACCTTACGTCGACGGAACCGGTGCACATGCAGGTGCACTGCTCGGCGACGTCCGCCACGATCCGTTCCAGTCCGGAGGTCTCGAGACCCCTGCACACGACCGTGTAGAGGCGGGTGCGATCCACAAGGCGAACAAGGGTGTTCTCTTTATAGATGAGATCAATACCCTGACGCCCCATTCCCAGCAGAATCTCTTAACAGCCTTACAGGAGGGAGAGTTCCCTATAACAGGCCAGAGCGAGAGATCGAGTGGTGCGATGGTCAAAACCGAACCCGTGCCGTGCAGGTTCGTCATGATCGCGGCAGGAAACGTGGATGCCATCGAAGGGATGCACCCGGCTCTCAGGTCGCGTATCCGTGGATACGGTTACGAACTCTTCATGCAGGACTCGATGCCCGACACCGAGGAGAACCAAAAGAAGTTCATCCGTTTCATTGCACAGGAAGTAAAGAACGACGGGAAGATTCCGCCGTTCGACAAGGGTGCGATCGAGGAGATCATGAGAGAGGCACGCCGCCGGAGCAACAGGAAGGGACATATTACACTGAAGCTTCGTGACATGGGTGGGCTGATCCGTGTTGCGGGAGATATGGCCCGGCAGGACGATTCGGAAATTACGACCGCAGAACATGTCTTAAAGGCAAAAGAGATCGCAAGGTCTGTCGAGGACCAGATCTCCGGCGAGATCACGCAGAGGAGCCGCGAGTACGAGTTGACGGTCGTAAGCGGCTCCGAGATCGGAAGGGTAAATGGTCTTGCGGTCGTCGGCCACGACTCTGGCCAGGTCCTCCCGATTATGGCGGAAGCGACACCGACGCAGAGCAAGGTCGGCGGAGAGGTCATTGCAACGGGTCTCCTGAAGGAGATCGCACAGGAGTCGATAAAGAACATCAGTGCGATCATCAAGAAGCTGACCCAGAAGGATATCAAGGACATGGATATCCACATCCAGTTCATCGGGACATACAACGGGGTCGAGGGAGACTCGGCCTCGGTCAGCGTTGCAACAGCGGTAATCAGTGCAATAGAGGGAATCCCGGTCAGGCAGGACGTAGCGATGACCGGTTCGCTCTCGGTAAGGGGCAATGTACTCCCGATAGGAGGAGTCACCTACAAGATCGAGGCAGCCGCAAAGGCGGGCATTACGACGATCATCATTCCCGAGTCGAACCTTGCCGACGTTCTCATCGAGGATCGCTACAAGGAGATGGTCACTATAATACCGGTCAAAAAGTTCGAGGATGTGCTTGATATCGCACTTGTGCCGGAGAAGAAGAAGGATTTCATGGAGAGGGTAAAGGAGCTTGCAAAGATCACTCCCTCGGAGATAAACATAAAAGCTCCCCCAAAACCTCTCCATGGGTGAATATCACCCGCAATTATAATAATAAACAATAATTTACAATTGCATTTTTCAGGGGTTTTAGAATGGAAGAACCAAGATATTATGATATTCGGCATGTGAGCGGGGTCTCTACCCATATAGATATCGAGAACGGGAGGATCGACTCTGCCGGAAGCAGTTTTTACGATGTCGCACTTCTCCGCGTTCTCGGGAAGAAGGGCTGGGGCCTTGTCAGCATCGAGAACTTTTCCGGCAAAACAAAGAAGGATATCGAGGGTTTCATCCGTGAAGCTATGCGTTATGCATCGGTTACGGAGGAAGAAGTCATTCTTGGAGATGCACCCTCCGGCCTTCTTGATGTCCCGAAGATTGAAAATAATCCCGCTGATGTCTCACTCGAGGAGAAGTGCGACCTGCTCCGGGCGATTGAGTCTTCGGCCCGTATAGACGGGATCGTAAGCACCCGTGCGGGATACGTGGAAGGATCTTCCACGGTTTATTTCACCGATTCCTGCGGGAACGAGTATTCGTATCCCGTATGCCGGTCAGGTTATGGGATTAACGCGATCGCAGGCCGTAACGGGAACATGCAGGCGGCAAGGGAGAGCGAGAGAACAATCGCAGGGCTGAACATGTACCACAAGGAGCACAAAGGAATGGAAGCGGCTGAAAGGGCGCTGAAGCTTCTCGAAGCGGCTCCTGCGAAGGGCGGGATCATGAACGCAGTCTTGGACCAGGAGCTCGCCGGAGTCTTCGCACACGAGGCGGTCGGCCATGCAAGCGAGGGAGATCTCGTCAAGGAAGGAGTTTCGGTGCTTAAAGGCCGTATCGGAGAGAAGATCGGCGATTCTGCCCTTTCGGTCACGGACGATCCGACCCTTCACGAGTTCGGGTTCATGCCGCTGGATGCGGAAGGCGTCAGGCCGAAGAAGACCGCGATTATCAAAAAAGGTGTCCTTAACTCATATATCCACAACAGGCAGACCCTTGCACTCATCGGCGACGGAGATGCAGGTCATGCCCGTGCCGAGGGCGGAGCGGTTCCCCAGGTCAGGATGAGCAACACATTCATAGAGAACGGGGACTCCACATACGACGAGATTGTGGCAGAGTGCAGGAACGGTGTTCTGCTGAAGGGCTCAAGAGGAGGACAGGTCGATCCTGGCAGGGGAGTATTCCAGTTCAACGCCGAATACGGCTATGTGATCGAGAACGGCGAACTCGCGGGTATGATAAGGGACGTCTCCCTCTCAGGCGATATCCTGAAAACGATGCACAACATCGTCCTCTGCGGCAACGACCTGCGGCTCAACCAGGGTTATTGTGGAAAAGGCGGGCAGTCCGTCCCGGTTACGGACGGATCGCCGCATGTTCTGCTGAAGGACGCAGTGGTAGGTGGTCAGGGTGTCTGAATTCGACAGCGATTCCATAATCGACGATATCATCCGGAAGGGGCAGAAGATAGCGGACGAGGTCGAGGTAGCCTACGAATCCGGGAAAAGCATCCATGCAACCCTTAAGGGACGGGAGATTGGCGAGGCCGGTGTCTCGGATTCGTGGGTATTCTGTATCCGCATTATCGACGGCGGAAAGATAGGGTGCTCGACTACGAACGATCCCGCAAGATGGGAGAAATGCCTTGAAGCGGCGAAGGCCGGCTCTAAGTTTGCCGCGGGACAGGACTGGGAAGGTCTTCCGGGTCCGTCTGCAACGAACGGAACTCCGGAGAGTGTATTCGACGAGAAGCTTGCACTCGATTCATCTCTTATTTCTGGATATATCGAGGATCTGCTGAACGGCGCCTCGGAATATTCTGTAGATGTCGCAGGGGGCGGTGCTTCGGCGTCTGCTTCATCTTATAAACTGGCAAATTCGGCAGGTCTCGTATATGAAGGAGCCAGAACCCGAATTGGTGTCTCCCTTGAGACCATATCCGGGACTTCGACCGGATACGAGAGCGACATTGTCTGCTTTGCCGACAGGATCAACCCGTATGATGTCGGGAAGCAGGCGGCATACCTTGCGGCACATTCTGTGGGTGCCGGGGAGATCGACACCGGGACGTATGATGTCGTCCTCTCACCGATTGCGGCCAGCCAGCTTATCGGAGGAATTGTCGTTCCGGCACTGTCCGGGAAGAATGTGAAGGCCGGGCGATCTTATTTCGCCGATAAGCTCGGGGAGCAGTGTCTTGACGAGTCGTTTACTCTCAGGGACGATCCATTCCACGGGCAGGGTTCGTGGGTGAGGGATGCCGAAGGTGTCCCGACGAGGGTCCTGGATCTCATTAAAGACGGGGTCGTAAACGAATTTTCGTATGACTTAAAAACCGCATACAGGTACGGCGAGAAATCGACCGGCAGTGCGGTCAGATCGGGCGATTCGCCCTCGATAGGTTTCCACAACCTCTACTTTGAAGGCGAAAGGCAGGATATCTTCGACGAGAAGGTTCTCTATGTCCACGACGTAATCGGTGCACATACCGCGAACGGTATTACCGGCGACTTCTCGGTCGAGACCTCTAACTCGACTTGGAGGGAAGGAGGAGAGGATACCGATGCTGTCCGGGCGGCGATGCTCTCCGGGAATGTATTTGAAATGCTTAAATCGATAGCGGGTGTGTCGAAAGAGCCGAGGGAGCTTGGAAACGTGATTATGCCCTCGGTGAGATTTAATAATCTTCGGGTCGTTGGTAAATAGTAATGATTGATACGCTGATCACTGTCCTTATCGCGGCAGGTATTGTCATAGTGCTTTGGTATTTCCTGAAGAACGTAACGACGCTGATTGTCAATTCGATCGTCGGAATAGTCACGATTGTAATTATCAGCCAGCTCAATATTCTCGGGATGGAATCGTTCAAACTCACCTGGGGAGCGGTCCTCGTCTGTGCACTCGGCGGCCTCCCCGGTGCGATCCTGCTGATCGTTTTGAATTTTGCAGGGATTTCGATATAATTTTTTTATAGTTCTCCCTGAAATCTTTTTTTTTGCTTTTTTGATATTATCGTCACATATTCCGGGAATAAATGGTCCGATGTTGTGAAAATAATTCGCAATATTAAAATGAATTGTTACCGATTTTGTTATATTGCGGGGGGGAAATTATGCCCTTTAATGAAAAGAAAAAAAATTCTGTAAATAACCAGGGACTTGTAGTAGTTTTAATCCTTTTAGTCATCGTTATTTCTGTCTCTTCGGGATGTCTCGATTCTATCAGCAAAAGAGCTGAGATCACACGTCAGCTGGAACAGGCGGAACCGCTTATGGAGAACGTTGAATCTGAAATTGCCGACATGAATGTCTATCTGAGTGACCCCGGGAACTCTGATCCTGTCGAAGTGCAATCCCGATTAGCAGTTCTGAAATCCGATATGAACGAGATAAATACGATAATGGCCGGTATCGACCGTTCGGCTCTTACTGAAAGCGAGAGGGAGGATCTGGATGCCGGGTTATTCGCCATGGAATATATGTCTGATTTTATCGATTCCGTTTCTGTTCGCCTGCCCGAAATGCTCCGGATAGCGAATAATATGGAAGATGCAGCGGAGGCCCATAATGTTCAGCGTGCACGATCTGCAATGCATGATATGCATGACCTGATTGAATCGTTTTTATCCGATCTGGACGTTCTTGAAGAAAAGCTTGTAGAAAAGCAGGCAAATTCGGATTCGGAGAAAATGAATGAATTCTGCTCGCAGAATCTTGCTCAGATCAGGGACTGGAAGTCACAGTTCAAAACGCTCCAGAAAGAAATAGATGAGGTTTTATAAGTTATTTGACTTCCCTTTTTTTGAATGAAAAAATTATTTTAAAGCCTGTTTTAATGATTTGATAAGTGGAGGAAGGTCATTTTTTACTGTGTCCCAGACGATGTCGTAGTTAATATCGAAATATCCATGAATTAATCTGTTTCTCATACTGATCATATGTTTCCATGGGATTGCCGGATATTTCTCCTGAAAGTCTGCCGAAACAAGATTGGCAGCCTCACCAATGATTTCAAGAAGTCTTATGAGAGCAAGTCCGTAGATTTCATCTGAATCAAGATCCTTTCTTTGAATTCTGCCTGAAATTTCAAGCGCCTTCTCTGCCGCGTCAACAGCATGAAGAACATAGATCCTGTCATTACGTTCCATAGCAGACTTCACTGTTACTGATTACTTCCGCCCTGAAGTACCTGCTCAGGTCGCCGGGGGTCCTGAGATCGATCTTCCTGTTTCCAAAAATAACTGAAAGTTCTTCCTCCAGATCAAAAATTTTGAAAAGTCCAGGGGTATGATTGTCTTCAAATTCCACGAGGATGTCGACATCGCTGTCAGGTCCGAAGTCATCCCGGAGTACGGACCCGAAGAGAGCGAATCTTCTTATATGATTCCTTTTGCAGAACTCCGCGATCTTTTTTTTCGGGACTTTCAGGTTGGATTCATTCATAATTTTCAGCTGTGTTTTTGTTATCAGTTGATCCTAATATGTGCCTGATATGTTAAATTATTGCTTAAGAATGCATATGCAATAGATTTATTGAAAAAATAAAAAGTAATCTTAGGTAATTCGGACTCAGATGTTTCCGCCGCCTGAATATGCGGGGGTCTTCTTTTTCTTCGATTCGACAAACGCATTCTCGATGAGATCGCGATCGATCATGTCCGGGATCTCACCGGTCTTTGCAAAGTTATAGAGCAGTGCCACGAGGATTCCGTGGAGAGTCGACGCCAGAACAGCGGTTGAAAGCAGAACGATCAGGAAGAGCCCGAACGCCGCGATCGTTACAGTTTGTATCCCGAGAGCGATTGATCCTATTGCAAGGAAGAACAGGATGAACGCGGGAATATAGATGAGGACGAAAGAAAACCCGGATACCACCGTTTCGCCCCAGGTCTTCTTGAAAAGGTTCCATGACTCCTTGATCGAGCCAGGGATGCCCTGTTCTTCGAATATGAGAATCGGTATTACGAAGAACGTGACAAGCTCCCATGCAGCTGCTATGAGCGACGATATAATCGTTGCAACGATATTGTCCCTGTTGCGGATCATGCTCAGGATAAGCCCGATTGTCGCCTGGATCAATGCCCATACAGCAAGCTTTCCGATATGAGAGGCCGACGCTCCTATTCCCTGCCCCATCGTCGGGTTGTTCCCCTTCATTACCTCGGTTGCGTTCGAAATGACGGCACCTTTGAAGAAAATGGTAATCAGGTATATTACGAAGTAGAATGCGAACAGGAATACTATCCACATCGCGTACTGGGTCGCTCCCCAGGATTCCGTGTCGGCGCCGGTCGAGCTGAAGATCATCAGTGCAGGAAATATGAACACTACCAGAACAAGCAGACTCAGAATCGCCGAGATCACCGGGAAGAGTGCAAGACTTTTCTCGGCCTTTAATATTGCGAATGTAGCCTTGAAAAGCCTCCACCCGCGTGAAATTCGTCCGGTCATTGAATAGAGTTGGGGGTTTTTGGTTATAACGGTTATAGTTCAATCTTATGATTTCAATATCGAAGTTAGTTCTTCTGACTATTTCTGATTACTAGGGGCATAAGCCCCTGCGGGGCAACCCTGGCATTATTGAATAGTATCAAGGGAGGGGAAAGGTTCCCCCTCCCTATTACCCTCCCCCACATGGCGATAGGTCACAGTTGGGGATGAACGGGCATCCCCTCCTGCTCCATAAAGGGCTGTCGCCCTTTCAATGTCTCTAAAAGTTTGTTCTCCCCGGCCGAAAGGCCGGGTTATCGCCATAGCGTAAAGCCCTGGGGTCAGGGCGTGTTCGCGGAGCGGATGCGAAGCGAACTTGCGCAAGGGTTGCCTTAGGAAAAATCTTGTTATTAGTCATCAGGAGATTGGGGAATCCTCCACCCTCTTGTCCGGCTTATTACAATATTTACAAAAAAACTCAGAAGACACTGGCCTCGGAATAGACGTTAATCTCGTCTTCCTCGATCTCGTAGGGCTTGATCTCTCTGGAATGATTCGAACTCCTCATCTTGACGACCTCAACAGCCGTGTGAACCTCGGCGAGATCGTCCGGGCGGATGTACTTCAGGACGACGACAGTGTCCGCAAGATACTCTATAAGGCCGTACCGGCTTGCATATGCGTCGTTCCTGTTGTGTTCGCTCGTCATGAGAACAGTGCATTTCAGGTCGCGGAGGATCTCGACAAGCCTGAACATCTCGAGCCTCCTCTGTGATTCGTCGTCGAAGAGGCCCTCGAAGAGGGAGATCGGGTCGACTATAACCCTTTTTGCGCCAATCTCGTAGATAAGTTCTGGAAGTTCATTCCTGATGCTGTTTATAGAGAGGTTGAAATCCGTAGGATCGAGCTTGATCACGAAAAGAGTCAGGTCACGGTACTTTTCCAGTTCGAAACCACGATCCTCGATCTTTTCATAGATGCTTTCCTTCTTCTCCTCAAGACTGATGTATACCACTGTTTCATTATTTTTAAGGCCGTCATATGCAAACTGGAGGGCAAAAGTGGTCTTTCCGGTACCGTATGTCCCGATGATCGAACAGATGCTGCCTTCGATAAGCCCTCCGTCCATCATCTCGTCGAGACCGTCGATACCCATCCTGACCCTGTTCTTCTTCATATAACTACCCTGATGTTGCTGACCTCGAATCCGGCTTCCGTCGTGATCTTCGATGCGAACTTTACAAGATCATTTTCTTCGAGGTGCGGCATGGCCCCATCGAACTTGACGAAGTACATGATCCTCTGCCTCTTTCTCCCCGTGGTCTCCTCCCACCTGAAGTCAACGATTGCATCGCAGCAGTCTGCAACCTCCATGAGTTTGCTGCGTTCGAAGATGCCTTCAGAGACAAGTATGTATATCGTGGTTCTCCATGTTTTCGCGACTCTCTGCAATCCTCTCAGGAACTCTATGAGCTGATTCCATTCATCAGGGTTGTTAATCGTTGTATTCAGGTCCGTCAGCGAATCGATGATGATCAGGCTTTTGTTCTTGATCTTTCTGAGACTATTCGTCAGTTCGGCGACAAGGCTGTCGGAAACTTTGCCTTTTTCCTTTTCAGTAAGAAGCGAGGTATGCGAGTACCATCCCCTCGGGACAACACTCTTTTCGAAATAGAAGTTGGAGAGATCAATAAAAGAGATATTCTCTTCTATTCCTGCTACAAGGTCCTTCTTATATGAAATTTTGATCTCATCGATAATCGACGACGTAAGTCTTGTGAAGGATACATAGACCATCTGTTCGGGAAGGATTCTGTTATCTCCGTTTTGGCCGGCCGCTTTCATTTTTGAAAGATATATCATTGAACTCTGGACAAATTCCCTGTTCCCGGCTCCCTGTTCACCGATGAGCAGGACAACCGATCCCGGCGGAACTCCTCCGTCCAGTACTGGATCGAGGGAAGATATCCCGGTCGGCATACGCTCGTTCAGATTGTCATTCATCCTACTGATAAATTCATCTGCCTTTTATGTAAACATTTTGCTGAAACCAAACGCTAAAACTTCCACCTGCGGACGAAGCCATAAAATCAGACGGATTCTGATTATGATAATTTATATATGAACAGCTGTCTTTTATTAAATCAGGACCGTATATATTGCCCGAAGACTAATTTGATACACTGGAGTTATGTAATATGCCTTTTCCCGGTTTTCATAAGAAAAAGAAGACTGATCCTTCTGTCGGCAAAGAACCCGAAGAGCCGAAACTCGAGGATATTTTAAAGAAGATCAACGGAGTGAATGATGCCGGAAAAGAAGAGAATAAAGAACCGGCAGATCTGCCCGACAAACCGAATATCGAGGATATTATAAAAAATATCAAAAGAGCTGATGATGCGGGAAAAGAAGAGGGAAGCGAACCTGCAGGCACGCCTGAACCCGATTCTCTTTCATCGTCCATTGCAGAAGAGGCGCCGGTGCCAGCCAGTGAGGAACCCCGGGAATCGGTAGAGGTAACTGCCCATGAAGAGCCTGAAGAAAGAGTAATCAGTGCAGAAGATTCTGTCGAACCCGTAGGATCAGTTGAGGGAACTGCCCCTGAGATTCCTGGGGTAAGCGTGGTTCTGATAGAAGATTCCACCGATCCCGAATTGATTCAGGAACACCCTGAAGAGCCGGAAAAAGATGAAATTACCGAAAAGGAGGAAATCGGAAACATAGAAGAACCGTCTGATCAGCCCGTCAGGGAACCGGTAAAGGAGCGGGAAGAGGAATGGCCTGAGTCCGTTGAGAAAGCAGAGACCACCGGGAAGGACGAGGGCGGAGGGGAGGACCTCTCGTATATAAAAAAGAAGAAAAAAACAACAAAGGCACGAATTCAGGATGAAAAAAAGGGCCTGCTCCTGAAGAAGAAGATCGAAAAGATCCGCCTGTATGATTTCGGGACAGACGGGCCTCTTGTGGACCCTATCCTTCCTGAAGGATACGTTCTCAGGGATGAATACTGGATACACGAAGGAAGATCAAAGGTGCTTATAGCGAAGAGTCCCGAAAATCATCTCGAAGAGTATCTTCTCTATGAACCGAAATTATCCAGTTTCGAAAGAGAGCTCGCAGAGAGGCTCTATGAAGACATGAGGGATGTCCTGATTCTTACGGACGAGGAGATTCTCGAGGATCGCGAGAGTGTCCTTATGGATAAGATGAACTACCTCCTTCATGAGTATAAGGTTAAAATAGAGGATGATGCCCTCTTTAAACTCCAGTATTATCTTCTCAGGAACTTTCTCGGGTGGTCGAAGCTCGACTCCCTCATGTTCGACCCGAACATCGAGGACATATCATGCGACGGCTCGGACATACCTTTATTCCTTTACCACAGGAAATTCAGGAATATAAAGACGAATATCTCCTTCGATGAAGACACTCTATATTCTCTTGCCATACTCCTTGCACAGAGGTCGGGGAAGCATATATCCGTCTCCCAGCCAATGCTGGATGCAACCCTTCCTGACGGTTCGCGTCTACAGCTGACCCTCGGAAAGGTGGTTACAAGCAGGGGAACCTCGTTTACAATTCGTAAATTCCGTGAAGAGCCGTTTACACCTATCGAACTCATCGACTACGGCACGTTCAATGTCGACCAGCTCGTCTACTTTTGGCTTGCAATCGAGAACAATAAGAGCCTGCTATTCGTAGGGGGAACAGCGAGCGGAAAGACGACATCGCTCAACGCCGTCTCGCTCTTTATCCCGCCCCTGTCAAAAGTGGTGAGTATTGAGGATACAAGGGAGATCACTCTCTTCCATGACAACTGGCTTGCGACGGTTACGAGGGAGGCTGTAGTCGAGACATCCGGGGCCAAGGTCGATATGTTCGACCTGCTGAAGGCAGCAATGAGGCAGAGGCCGGAATACATCCTTGTCGGTGAGGTGAGGGGTGTCGAGGCCCAGACTCTTTTCCAGGCAATGAATACCGGGCATACAACCTTCTCGACTCTTCACGCAAACAGCGTGGACGCCGCTATCCACAGGCTTGAAAATCCCCCCCTGAACGTTCCGAGGAACATGGTTCAGGCGCTTGACATAGTTTCGATACAGGCGCTTGTATACAGGGGGCAGGACAGGGTCAGGAGAGCTATGGAGATCGTAGAGATAGCGGGAATCGATCCCGGAACAGGAAATCTCCGTGTAAATACTGTTTTTGAATACGACCCTGTAAAGGATATTCATACATATTCAGGCAGATCGCAGGTATATTCGAAGATCCTTGAGATGCGTGGCTGGAGCCGGGAGGAGATGAACGAGGAGATCGAGAAGAGGCGCAGAATAATCCAGGCCATGCACGACCAGGGAATTATTGATTATATAAATGTCACCAAGATATTCCAGGCCTATTTCATCAATTCCTCCAACGTTCTCGAAAATATAGGCGATCTTAAGAAGGCATTTTTATGATAGTCGACAGGTATGTCAGCTGGAAACTTAAGAGGAACCCCGATGCATTTATGCAGCTCCATGCGGATTTGATATCCGCAAGGATGGGCATCACTCTCAACCGTTTCCTGCAGATATGCCTGATCAGTGCCCTGTTGGCCGGGTTTTCCGCAGGAATTGCGGCCGCTCTTTTTGCTTCACTTATTTATATTCCGAGAGTTTCGATACAGATCTACAATGTATTCAATCTCCAGCTTCCGTCATATTATATCCCACAGCTGAACCAGACGAACTTTGCCATTCTGGCATTTTTTGTGATATTTATCCTGCTGTCGTTTATCTCGTACCATGTAATGATCAGGTATCCTTCGATCAAGAAAGCATCCAGGACGACAAAGATCAATCTCTCCCTGCACAACGCGGTTTCGTATATGTTTGCAATGAGAAGGGGTGGTGCCGAGATGCTCGATATATTCAGGTCGATGTCTGAGAATGCCGTCGTTTACGGTGAAGTCGCTATCGAGTTCAGGCAGGTTTTAAGAGATGCCGAATACTTCGGCCACGACCTGATCTCCGCACTGGAAAACCTCAGCATGACCACACCTTCGGAGAAACTCAAGGATTTCCTGGAAGATCTGGTATCCGTCACCGGAAGCGGCGGAAACATCTCCGAATATCTTGAAGGGAGGGTGAGAATGTACCAGGAGGAGGCGAGGTTCGAACAGCTTCAGTTTCTCTCGACCCTTCAGATAGTTGCCGAAGCATATGTTACCGTCTTTGTCGCAGGACCTCTGTTCCTGGTTATAATTATGGTCGTTATGGGAATGGTCGGGTCATCTGCCGTTCTTGAATTCGCCCTGGTTACATATGTCCTTCTTCCCATAGGTGCAGTGATATTCATTCTCTTTATCGATATGATGTCGCTTTCCGATGAGGTTGCGGAGAGATATACACGCATTACCGAGATGAAACAGTTCATCGATGTTCCGATCGAAGATAAAGAGGATGATGTTCGCAATTACAAGGCCCTGGACTGGTACGACCGCCTGAAGGCGATACGGGGTTTTCTCACCAGTCCATTCGACTGGTTCATAGTAAACGCGAACAGGACCCTTTATTTCACGGTACCGCTTGCTCTTATATACATTATTGCCGTCTATCTGGTTACACCTCAGTACTCGGATACTGAGCTCTATATTGCTGTGGTCGACGATCACGTGATAATCGCCATGCTTATAGTAATCCTTCCGTATGCCGTTTTTTTTGAGTTTTGGCGCAGGAAACTCAAGTCAATCGAATCCTCGATTCCGGATTTCCTGGAGAGACTTTCGGGTATAAACAGAGTCGGCCTCACTATAGCGGGTGCAATCAATGTTCTTGTCAAGGCCAATCTTGGGCTTATTTCTTACGAGATACGGAGAATAAAGAGGGATCTGGAATGGGGTGCGAGTGTAAATGATGCACTTATACGCTTTGAAGAGCGTGTGAATACTGCGGCAATTGCGAGAACTGTAACGCTGATTACCAAGGCCAGCGAGATGACCGGGGATATTGGCGAGGTGCTCGGTATTGCATCGGCCGATGCAAGGATGAGCGAGACTCTCAAGAAGGAGAGGCAGGGTGAGATGTTCATCTATACCGTAATCATCTACCTTGCGTTCTTCGTATTCATCTTCGTGGTCGCGGTACTGAATACGAACTTCCTCGAAATTCTTGAACAGCTCAGCAATATGACAACTAGTTCCGGGTCGTCGATCGCCGGGGCATCGGAGTTTTCGATGGCTGCTAATATGGATGTCGATGTATTCAGGCGTCTGTTATATCATACCTGCCTTATACAGGCGATATTTTCAGGCATCATTGCAGGTCAGATGGGTGAGGGAATGGTAAAATCGGGCATAAAACACGCCGGGATTATGCTCATTATAGCACTGGTGATATTCAACCTGTTCATATAGGTCGTGTGAATTCCTCTTTAACAGGATGATTGATATATATTCATATAGAGTATGTGACTCCTAAGAAACAGATGCCTTAAAACAATCCCTGAAAATAAATAATATTGATTCTTTATTCTGTAAACGGGTGCAAATACAATAATAACTAAATAAATTGTCAGGTTATAATTATCTTATAAACGACAAGTCAGGGTTTGCCAGGGTTAATATATGTTGAGATTGCAGGAGCGATGCGAAGGCTTCACCGGCCTGGAGGCAGCTATTGTTTTGATAGCTTTTATTGTAGTTGCATCCGTTTTCGCATTCTCGGTGATCGGTGCGGGGTATTTTGCAACCCAGCAGACCCAGAGCACTGCATACACTGCACTTCAGCAGACAGGTTCGACTCTTGAGATCCTGGGATATGTGCACGGAATAAAAAGAGCGGACGACGAGATAGGTGCCATACAATTCAACGTTGGTCTCGCCCCGGGAGGCAAATATATAGATTTCAGCAAGATGGTTCTCACCTGGACCACCAGAGACGAGATCAGAACCTATGATGCGAACGAGCCTCTTTACAATACCACGATCGATGAAGGAAAATGGGGGATTATGGGGATCAAACCCACGGATGCGACCGGTGATACGGTTCTTGAACCTGGTGAAACATATACGATCTATGTCAACCTGACCTCCGGGGAGGAGCTCGGTCCCGGAGATGAATTTTCGCTTGAACTTACATCTACATCGGCAATGTCCCTGATAATCAGCAGAAGTGCACCCTGGCAGATCGACAATATAAATACCCTCTATTGAACATATTCTTCTTCATTGCTGTTATGAGAGATTTCGAGGCTGAAAACCTTAAAAAGAAAAGAGTGGCCCGCCTTTCGATATTGTCAAATACATTTCTTGTCTTCATGAAGCTGGGTGCCGGCCTTGCAGTGGGCTCGATAAGTATAATCTCGGAGGCTGTTCATTCGGCCGTGGATCTCATTGCATCGGCGATTGCTTATATCTCCGTAAAGAAATCAGCAGTTCCCCCGGATATGTGCCACGAGTACGGGCACGGGAAATTCGAGGACATGTCGGGAATTATCGAGGCGCTCCTGATAGTGGTCGCATCACTTATTATCCTTTACGAGGCTGTCATGAACCTTGTAAGCGGCCATGATATCGCCTCAGAACAACTGCTCTCCGTCGGAATAGCCGTGATGCTGATCTCGACCATAATGAACCTCTATGTCTCAACGAAACTCTTCTCCGTTGCAAAGGATACCGGCTCGATTGCTCTCGAGAGCGATGCCTGGCACCTGCGGACCGATGTCTTTACTTCTGCGGGTGTGATGGTCGGCCTTATTCTTATACGGATTACCGGTTTTGTCCAGTTTGATGCGATAATTGCTATAGGAATCTCGTTTGTCATCCTGCATGCCGCCCACGATCTCATAAAAAGATCCTTCGCTCACCTTACCGACAGGTCGCTTCCTGACGATGAGATGGAGGAGATCCGGGAGGTACTCATGAGGTTCTGCGGGAACAACGTAAGTTTCCACGCGATAAGGTCGAGGAGAGCAGGGCCCGATCGTTTCGTCGAGTTTCATCTTACGGTCCCGGGCGATTCAAGTGTAAACGATTCGCATGAACTGACCGACAGGATCGAGGCTGCCTTAAAGTCGAAACTCGGGCGGATTTTCGTTACGATTCATGTAGAACCTGCCAAAAACAAAAAGGATTAAATCAATCCCTGCCGATTATCTCTCAGGTGAAACTGTAATGTGTTCAGGAGCCGGTGGTTTCGACGTTGAACTGACACAGCGTCTCAAACCAAAAAAATACAAGTGCAGGAGCTGCGGGGCGACATTCGAGAGCGTGTCAAAGCACCCGGTCTGCCCCACCTGCCAGTCGGAATCAGTAGATGAAGTATGATATCCCTCTTGATGACGAGCTTCTTTTAATCAGGAGAGGGGACCCTTTTTTGCTCGTTGCAAAGGCACAGGAGCTTTTCGTGCTGTGCATAGAGACATATGATAAGGAATTATGCCAGACCGTCGAGGCAGGGGACCTGATCGTTGCCTCCGCGCCGGAGGGAGGAGACGTGAGGCAGGCGGAGATCCTGGTCGAACTCGTGAGGACTTATCACCAGCCTGTCTTTGTTATGCCGAAGGATCATCCCGGCTCTGCGAGGCTTTCGATGGTTGTCTCCGCAGGGCCCGCCGTAATCCCCAAATGCGATATCGTACGCGGGACACACCCCGAACAGGACGTGATCTGTGCATCGGAAGAGTTCGGAAACCTGCGGCTGTCTTCAGTGAACGGGGGAGTGGAGATCTCGCTTCCGGAGTTGGAGGAGACATTTTTTTCGATATCGAAGATTCAAACCATAGTGGCCCGTTAAACTCCGGGCCTTTCCCACCGTAGATCGGCGTCTGCTGAAAATGAAATTCACTTTTATCTCGAGACCTTAAAGGGCATCGCAACTTGAAATAAAAATCATTAATAGCCTTCCTTGATGATAGTTAATGTATTGCCGTGAGAGGAGGGTTGGATGAAGACTGAGGTCCTCAAGAGCATCAAAGAGACAGAAGAAGAGTACAAATCAATGATCAGCACTGCCCACGAAGAAAAGAAGCGCGCAATCGCTAATTCGGAGCAGGAAGCTGGAAATCTTATTGCGAAAGCAAAGTCAGATGCCGAAGAGTACAAGAACAAGCGCATCGCAGACGCAAGGGCTGAGGCAGCCAAACAATACGCAGAGATCGTCAAAGAAGGCGAGAAGCGAGCTGAAGCTCTGAAAAAGAACGCAGCCTCCAACCTTGACAAAGCAGTGGAACAACTTGTTTCACAGTTCAAGGTGAAGGTCAATGTTTAAAGTCCAGAGGATGAGCAAGCTGCTCATCGCAGCGTCTAAAGATCAGCTTGAACCGGTTATTCGTGAGTTGTACCGTCACAATGTCTTTCATATAGAGGACTTTGTCGACCAGGGGGAGGAGGAGTATGAAGGCTTTAAGATCGGGAGACCGATGGAAGGAGCCTCGTCTACCTCCGGAAAGCTTCTAAGGATTCGCTCGCTGGCCAACATGATCGGCGTTTCTCCCGATAATGTAGAGTCAGTAGCAGTGCAGGGTAAAGGTGCACTTTCGACAAAGATCGAGAGTGAACTCCCGAAGATTGAAGAGGAGATCGGTTCCCTCGTGGAACGGCGGAACTCTCTCGAAAGCAGTCTCAGGGAATGTGTCCAGAAACAGGCGGACCTTGAAACCTTTGCAAAAGTCCCGATGGATCTTTCCCTTCTCCGGGGATATGACGGCTTCGACGTTTTTGCAGGAACTATTCCGCAGGACATCGAGCTGCCGGTCGATTGTGAAAAATATTTCACCGACCAGGTTCCCGGAAATCTCCTGATCGCAGTCGTGCCCAAAGAATCGTCGCAGGAAGCCGAGAGGTTCCTTGTCGATTCAGGGTTTACGGCTGTTGCCATTCCCAACGAGGATGGCACTGCAGAGTCCAATATTGAAAAGTACACTCAGGAGATCACCCGTCTCGAGAGCGAGATTGGTAAGATGTCGGAGCAGATAACTGCTCAGAAAGAAAAATACGCCGAATTCCTGGTGGCATGCGAAGAACTGCTCACGGCAGATGTAGAGCGTGCAGAAGCACCGTTGAGATTCGCAACTACCGAAGAGGCATTTGTTGCCGAAGGGTGGGTGCCATCGGATGTAGTGGAAGGCCTTACAAGCGATCTCCAGGCTGCCACTGGCGGAAAGGTGTTCGTCACCGAAGAGGAGATCAACTATGATGAGGATATTGTACCTATCGAGTACGACAGTCCAAACTGGGCAAAGCCGACAGAGGCTTTGATGGACATATACTCGAGGCCGCAGTATACCGAGTTCGATCCGACGCTTCTTGTCGCGATCGTATTCCCGATATTCTTCGGATTTATTCTCGGAGATATCGCATATGGTGCAATTCTTTTGATTATGAGCTTCTGGCTCCGCAAATTCGTCAAAGACAGTATTGCAGGAAACCAGCTGCTCGATGTTTTAAGAAATGCAAGCGTAGCAAGTATAATATTTGGTGTTTTGTACAGCGAATTCCTTGGTTTTGCATGTCCGTGGAACCCTATTATCATGAGCCGCCACTTCAATATCGGGGCGGAGCACGCAGGTCACGGGCCTGATGCGATCCTTCTGCTGATTGTTACGGCATGGGTCGGTATTCTGCATATTACACTCGGAAGAGCTATTCACGCCAGAAATGCAAAGGTTCAGCTTCACCCCGGAGAGCACCGCAGCAAGGTGATCTTTGCCCAGATCGGGTGGATCATCGTCATGTGGGGTATTCTCCTGATGATATGGACTATCGCACCGATCCCAATGATGCCCGATCTTACAGGCGCAATGGCGATTGCAGGCTACAATATCTTCCTGCTCGTCGGAGCACTGATGATTCTTGTTGGTATTATCGGAATCGGAAGGGATAGTGCACTTGAACTTATGGAACTTCCGACAATCATCAGCCACGTGCTGTCCTATACACGTCTGGCTGCAGTCGGTCTCTCGTCAGTCGCAATCGCGGCCGTAGTCAACTATATTGCTATCGGAATGATGATCGAGCCGGCGATTGCCGATTTCGGAATTGTAAGTATTGTAATGATTATCGTGGGAATCTTCGTATTCCTCATAGGACACACATTAAACACCGCACTTGGTCTTCTTGGCGGTGGTCTACACTCTATTCGTCTGCACTACGTGGAATTTTTCACGAAGTTCTACCAGGGCGGCGGCAAAAAATACGAACCGTTTGGAATTATTAGGAAATTTACGGAGGATTAAAAAATGGTTGATACAATGACACTTGAAGTGGCTCAGGCCTCGGCAGTAGGATTCAAAGCAATCGGTGCAGGTCTCGCAGTAGGTCTTGCAGGAATGGGTACCGGTCTTGCACAGCTCGGTATCGGTGGAGCAGCAGTAGGAGCAACCGCAGAGAACAAAGAGATGTTCGGTCTTGCACTTCTCTTCACGGTCATTCCGGAAACAGTCGTTATCTTTGGTCTTGTAGTTGCACTTCTTCTGCTCTTCACATAAAACGGATTCCAGGAGAAGATAAGACAATGGCATTGGATGCTGTAGTCGGCGAGATAAAGGCAAAGGGCGAAAAAGAGGCCGCTGCAATCAAAGCGGAAGGCAAAGCGGAAGCCGACAGGATTCTTGCGGAAGCCGGAGAGCAGGTTGCAGCCATAAAGACCTCGGCTGAGGAGGATGCCGCAAGGCAGTCCGCCCAGATTGTCAACAGGGAGATTGCCGCAGGAAACCTGGCAGTAAAGCGCCAGATTCTGAACGCAGAGAAGGCCCTGCTGGACGAGGTCCATGCCGCAACTGTCAAAGCAATCAGCGATCTGCCGGAGGATTTCCATAAGAAAGCGGTTCGCGAGCTTTGCAAGGCGGCAGCAAAAGAGCTGGGAGAGGGTGTATTCTACTGCAACGAACGCGACAAGGCGGCAGTGGAGCATGCAATCTCCGACTTGAAAACCCTCGCCGGGTTCTCGCTGGCAGGAACAAAAAATATCTCAGGTGGCGTCATTGCCGAGAGCAAAGACGGGCAGCTGCAGCTGGATTACAGTTACGGCTCCTATCTTACCGAGGTCTGGGAGACCGGACTTAGGGACGCATCAGAGAAGCTCTTCGGGTAGAGAGGGAGGCAGAAAATGGCTGCAGTAAATACTACAGGCCCTGCTCCCTACATATACGCCTGCACCCGTATGAAGGTGAGAAAGGCGTCCCTCATCCCGCGTGAGGAGTATATGCGCATGCTCAACATGGAGCTGCCCGAGATCGCAAGGATCATCGAAGAGACGCACTACAAGGCTGAGATAGATGAGCTCAATTCATCTTTCTCGGGGATCGACCTGTTCGAGATTGCACTGTCGTGGAATCTTGCAAAGGATTACCAGAGGGTAATTGCGATGGTGCCCGGTCACCTTAAGGGATTCACCAAGTGCTATCTCCTTCGCTGGGACATACAGAATGTCCTGACGATCATGCGTGGGAAGTCGCAGGGTGTTCCGCAGGGAAAGATCAAAGAGATAACGATCCCTGCAGGAAGCCTCGACAAGGCAGCTCTCGACAAACTCATCGCGGATGACTCGGTCGACAGGATCGTGGAGAACCTCAGGGGTCATGAACTCTATCCCGTTTTCGAGCGGGAGATGGCCGGAGCCGTTGAATCGGGCTCTTTCGCCCGTATGGAGAACGAGCTCTACAAGGCATACTACGCGGATATCATTCACGCGGCCAAGAGCGGAGTTAAAGGCGGATACGTGTTTCTGCAGTATATCCGTCTGGCCATCGATACGAAGAACCTGATGACGGTATTCCGTGTAAAGGGTTCTCTTGAGAGCGACGACCTGCGCGAACTTATGATCCCCGGCGGAACTTTCTCGGTCGACGAGCTTGTTCGCCTGGCCGGTTCGGAGAGCAGCGACGAGATTATCGAGACGATCAGGAACCGCCTGAATATCGAATCGTTCACGGAAGTTCTTGAAAAATTCAGGGAAGAGAAATCGGTGCACAAGATCGAGACCGCACTTACGAAGGCGAAGCTCGCTCAGCTCGACAAACTGGCGAAACGCTACCAGTTTTCGGTGTGTCCGATTCTGCTCTACCTCGAACTCAAGCAGTATGAGGTTTCGAATATCCGTGCCGTAGCACGCGGCAAGGCGTCGAAGCTCGATGCCGAAAGTATCGAGGCATGCATGGTGGTGTAAGAGATGGAGATCGCAGTTATCGGAAACAGTGAATTCATTCTCGGGTTCCGCCTTGCAGGCATCCAGAAGACCTATGCGGCAGAGGAAAGCGATGCAATCGCCGACCTCGTGACAATGGTCCTGGATGACGCCGAGGTCGGCATACTCGTAATGAACGGCGAAGATATGGCAAAACTGCCGCTCAGGATGCGCACCACCCTCTCGGATTCGGTAAAGCCGACGGTTATCGCCATCGGCGGCGAAGAGGGCGGACTTTCCATCAGAGAGAGAATTAAGAGATCAGTGGGTGTTGATCTGTGGAAGTAAAAGGAAAATCAAAAGGAATTCTAAAGAGGATTTCCGGGCCGGTCGTAACTGCCGTCGACCTTGACGCCCACATGTACGATGTGGTGAAGGTCGGAGACGAGCAGCTCATGGGTGAGGTCATCAAGATTGACGGTGACAACGTCATCATCCAGGTTTACGAAGCGACCGACGGTATCCGGCCGGGGGAGCCTGTGGAGAACACGGGAATGTCCCTCGCGGTAGAGCTCGGACCCGGTCTTCTGACAAGTATCTACGACGGTATTCAGAGGCCTCTCGAAGTGCTCATGGAGAAGATGGGCAGCTTCATCGAGCGTGGAGTGTCAGCTCCGGGTCTTGATCATGCAAAGAAGTGGGAATTTAAGCCCTTAAAGAAGAAGGGCGACGAAGTAGTCCCCGGTGAAATCATCGGAGAGGTCCAGGAGACGAACATCGTCACCAAGATCATGATCCCGCCGACCTTCAAGGGCGGAAAGATCAAGGAGATCAAGAAGGGCGAGTTCACTGTAGACGAGATCGTCTGCGTTCTCGACTCCGGCGAAGAGGTCGCTATGATGCAGAAGTGGCCTGTCCGTGTCCCGAGACCTGTTACGGAGAAGAAGAACCCGGACATCCCGCTGATTACAGGACAGCGTATTCTCGACGGTCTGTTCCCTATTGCAAAGGGCGGAACGGCAGCTATCCCCGGACCATTCGGGTCGGGAAAGACTGTTACCCAGCAGGCTCTCGCAAAGTGGTCCGATGCCGAGATTGTGGTCTACATCGGATGCGGTGAGCGTGGAAACGAGATGACCGAGGTTCTTACAGAGTTCCCTGAACTCGAGGACCCGAAGACCGGAAAGCCTCTCATGGAGAGGACGATTCTTATCGCGAACACCTCGAACATGCCTGTTGCGGCACGTGAGGCATCGGTTTACACCGGTATCACGATCGCCGAGTACTTCCGTGACATGGGATACGACGTATCGCTGATGGCAGACTCGACTTCCCGCTGGGCAGAGGCAATGCGTGAAATTTCGTCACGTCTTGAAGAGATGCCCGGAGAAGAAGGTTACCCGGCATACCTGTCGGCCCGTCTCTCCGAGTTCTACGAGCGTGCGGGACGTGTGGAGACACTTAACCACGATTTCGGTTCGATTACGGTTATCGGTGCGGTCTCCCCGCCCGGTGGCGACTTCTCCGAGCCTGTTACGCAGAACACTCTGCGTATCGTAAAGTGCTTCTGGGCGCTTGATGCAAAGCTGTCGCAGCGCCGTCACTTCCCGGCTATCAACTGGCTGAACTCGTACTCGCTTTACCTCGATTCGCTTTCGTCATACTATGACGAGAAGATTTCGCCTGAGTGGAACCCGCTCAGGACATGGGCGATGGCTGTTCTCCAGAAGGAGTCGGAACTGCAGGAGATCGTACAGCTTGTAGGATCGGACGCACTGCCCGACGAGGAGCAGGTGACTATCGAGGTTGCACGTCTTCTCCGTGAGGTCTTCCTCCAGCAGAACGCGTTCGACCCCGTCGATACATACTGTTCGATGGAGAAGCAGTTCGACATCATGAAGGCGATCAAGAAGTACGCGGACCTCGGCTACGACGCACAGAAGTCCGGCGCACCGATCGCGGCTGTAGTCGGCGTCAAGGCGAAGAACGAGCTTGCACAGATCAAGTTCATCGCCGAGTACAAGCCCGAACTCGGGAAGATCCTGAAGCAGATGGACGAAGAGTTTGCCAAGGTTAAGGAGGCCTGATTAAGATGAAGGAGTATCGCACAGTTACAAAGGTCCAGGGACCGCTTGTATTCGTCGAGAAGACGGAGCCGGTCGGTTATTCCGAACTTGTGAACGTCGTCCAGGCCGACGGCCAGATCAAACGCGGTCAGGTTCTTGATACCTCCGACGAGATTGTCGTCGTCCAGATCTTCGAGTCGACTGCCGGTATCGGAAAGGACTCTGGCATCAGGTTCCTCGGCGAGACTATCAAGATGCCTGTCGGAAAGGACATGCTCGGTCGTATCCTCTCCGGCGGCGGTAAGCCGAAGGACGGCGGACCCGAGATCGTGCCTGAAAAGAGGCTCGAGATCACCGGTGCCGCAATCAACCCGTATGCACGTGCATCGCCTGATGAGTTTATCCAGACGGGTATCTCGACAATCGACGCAACGAACACACTCGTTCGTGGTCAGAAGCTCCCGATCTTCTCGGGTTCAGGTCTTCCGCACAACGAGATCGCTCTCCAGATCGCCCGTCAGGCAAAGGTGCCGGGCTCGGACGAGCAGTTCGCTGTCGTATTCGCTGCAATGGGTATCACAAAGGAAGAAGAGAACCAGTTCATGGCCGACTTCGAGAGGACAGGCGCCCTCGAACACGCCGTAGTGTTCCTCAACCTTGCGGACGACCCGGCTGTTGAGCGTATCATCACGCCGCGTCTCGCACTTACGACCGCAGAATACCTCGCATTCGAGCTCGATTACCACGTGCTTGTCATTCTTACGGATATGACAAACTACTGTGAGGCTCTCCGCCAGATCGGTGCTGCACGTGAAGAGGTTCCCGGACGTCGTGGTTACCCCGGTTACATGTATACCGATCTCGCATCGCTCTACGAGCGTGCAGGTATCATCAAGGGCAAGAAGGGTTCGGTTACCCAGTTTTCGATCCTTACGATGCCCGGCGACGATATCACCCACCCGATTCCGGATCTTTCCGGGTATATTACTGAAGGCCAGATCGTTGTTTCCCGTGAACTTCACAGGAAGGGTATCTACCCGCCGATCAACGTTATGCCGTCGCTTTCACGTCTGATGAACCTCGGTATCGGCGAGGGTATGACCCGTGAGGACCACAAGAAGGTCTCCGACCAGCTGTATGCAGGATACGCGGAGGGTGTCGATCTCCGCGGTCTCGTGGCTATCGTCGGAAAGGACGCTCTCTCGGAGCGTGACCAGCGCTTCCTCGAGTTCGCGGACCTCTTCGAGGACAGGTTTGTCCGCCAGGGCCACGACGAGGACAGGTCGATTGCAGATTCGCTCGATCTCGGATGGGAGCTTCTTGCAACTCTGCCGGAGGATCAGCTTACACGTATCGACCGTGAGATGATCCGCAAGTACCACCCGAATTACAGAAAGAAGGAGTGAGCCTGGCATATGGCGCTTAAAGATGTAAAGCCAACAAGGTCTGAACTTATCAACCTTAAAAAGAGGATCAAACTCTCCGAACGAGGCTATAACATTCTCAAGATGAAGCGCGACGGACTAATCCTTGAATTCTTCAAGGTGCTTGAGGAAGCGAAGAAGAGCAAGAGCGAACTCAACGACAACTACGAAAAGGCGTTGAAGACGATCGCGGTGGCGAACACTGTCGAGGGTGCGATCAGGGTGAAGGCGGCGGCGATGGCCGTGCAGGAAAATCCCCAGATTGCACTCAAGCAGAAGAACATCATGGGTGTCGTTGTGCCCGAGATTGAGTCTTCGGCTGTCAGAAAGGACATCATCCAGAGAGGATATGGTGTCCTCGGTTCGTCTGCCGTTATAGACGAGACTGCCGAAGCCTTCGAGGAGCTCGTCGATTCGATCATCCGGGCTGCCGAGATCGAGACGACGATGAAGAGGCTTTTAGATGAGATCGAGTCCACGAAACGCCGTGTCAACGCTCTTGAGTTCAAGGTTATCCCTGAGCTTTCAGAGGCTCGTGACTTCATCAAGATGAGACTTGATGAGATGGAGAGGGACGAACTTGTCCGTCTCAAGAAGATCAGGGCCAAGGCCCAGGCAAAATAATTTTTTTTGTGTTTTTTTTGTTACGACAATTTTTTGAATTTGTATAAAAAGAGAAGATTTTTTATTTATATATTCAAATGTAACTCTATAGGTTGCCTGATTAGATTCTTCACTTCATTATAGACTGAAACATCAAGAGGTTCAGCAATTTCATAAGATACTATGAGTCCATATTTTATTGGGATTTTTGATTTTCCAATATCTCTTAAACAATTAACTCGAATTTGAATTAGATCATCTTCAGATATAGGATTTGCACCTTCCCATTCAAAAATTTCATGCTGTATTGTGCCTCTTTTCACTTGGTTTGAATCAGCAACATCAATTCTTGTAATTTTTTTACCAATCATCACATCAAACCAAAGCCTATAATTCTTATATTTCTGTGAAGTAGGCGTTGTTGGAGATAACCAAGCCAAAGTGATTGTTAATTTATTTTGAATGAATTTATTACTTAGAGCTTGTAATTGTGGTAGAGTAAAAAGATGCCCTTCATCATTTTCAAGTTCACCATAACCTATTAGTGTAGCCCTTTGATCATTACAATTTATCAATTTATCTACATCTGGAATGCCATAACCCATCCATCTATTTATTAAACTCTTTCTATGGTTTGATGTCAAACCATCTTCTTTAAAAATATCTTGGAGATATTGACCCGATTTTCCCCACGAACAACCGTGAGTTAACATTGCCTTAATTATTGGAGTTAAGAATTTTTGATATTCATCATTTTCAATATCATTTGAATTAAATATTTCAATTAAATTCTCATAATATTGGCCAGCTGTATGGCTTGTTAATGCAGCTGAATTACTTGTTCCATGTCCATACTTAACTTTCTTTAAGTCACCAGGTAGTCCTGGTGTGGCATATAAATTACCTGGAGGTTGATTTCCTGGTAATCTATCTCTTATATCTCTTAATTCAACATTTGAAGATCTAACTTCTTCTTTTTCATAAAGGGTTTTACCTCCGCTGAATATAAAATCGGGTTTAATTGATCGATTAAATCCATTTCCAAAAGATGATATTGGACTTGGAATTAATTCATTAAATATCTGAACATGTGGTTCTTTTAATTGAGTTTCTGAATAATCATGATATAAAGAACCTACAGTAACACAGTTAATACTTTCAGCAGGTGATAATATTCGTCTATCAAAAAGGTTCTCTGTGATTTTTTTAATACACAATTTTTCGATTTCTTCTGCTGATAGTGAATTAAATTCTTCATCAGATATTCCAGTAATTATTGATGAATTTTGATTTCCTGCACTAACAATGAAAAGAACATCATATTTTATGCTTAACCAATCTAATAGGCGAGCTAATGGACTGATTGTTCTAATATATGGACGATTGGGATCACCTATTGACAGATTGATAATTTTAATAGTAGGTGCTGTACCTCCAAATCCGTCTTCACTTTCAAATATATTTTTTACAGCTCTATGAATTAAATCAACCATCAATTCATTTTCTTCAGGGATATATTCTTCATATTCATTTTCTGAGAGGTCTGGTTTCATAATTGGTCGGGAATAAATTGGCCTAGGTAGAGGATTTGTTCTATTTGATAGATCACCATGAATAATTAAAGAGGCCATACCAGTCCCGTGATTACGAGTTTTTGCTGGATAATCAACTTCCCAATTATCTGGATCATCAATAATGAGGTGTTGTTTTAAAATTGAATGATTTGATAAAGGTAAACCATCTAATAATGCTATTATGGGTTCTCCTTTTGGCGTCGTGATTTTATCAATATTATAATCTGTTAGATCGATGTCAGTTTTTTGTTTACCTGAGGCCATTTGTCCTACAGGTCTAAAAAGCATGATACTTTCACAACTTAATAATTCTGCATCGTAATTATCAAGAAATTTAGAAATAACCTGTATTGGTAAATTTGCAAGCAGAGCATGATAACCTATTTCTGGAATTATACATTTACTTCGAATACTACCGCCAGAATTTGATACAATTCTTGATATTTCACTTACATTAGAATCCCGTTTTTTCTCATTGAGTCTGTACCATAACTCAATTTCAAAATAAACCATTTCTTTGTCTTGATTTTCTATAGATTCCTTCCAATTTTCTAGAATTCCAGTCTCTTCTAGCCTATCTTTAGAATTCCAATATCTAATATCTTTGATCAAATTAAATAAAGTCTTAAATTTATTATAGCCATAACCCAAATCACTATTTTTATCGTTTTGATATCGTCTCCATAACGAAATCATTTCGTTAATTGCTGACTGATTTGTCATTATTAAGAAAAGTTTGCCTGAGAGTCTTTTTTGGTTGTTTTCTTTGTAATAAAAATAGTGATCAGGTTCAATATCATTGATATCAAATTGTCCTAACCATTCAAAACCCTCAATTCTTTTTACAGCGTTTGAAAAGTCATTAATGCTCCCAATAATCTCAATAACTAATACTTTTTCAGGTTCAATTCCAATATTACTATCTTGAATAGAAACATTTTGTTCTCTAAATGCAGTTTGTAAAGCGGTAAGTTTAGGTGATAATCTTAATATTTGGTCTGAGTGAGAGGGAACTTCTGGATTTTTTCCAAATCCTCGCCTTTTAACAGTTTCAACTCTTTCTGGTTTTGGAAATATTATTAGGGGTTTCTCTGATTCCATCTTGTTCACCTTCTATTTGGTTTACTATTGCTGTTCTAGCACTCCACAATTTCAAATTTTGATCTACGATTGGTTTAATATTTGAAATGGGTTGCATTAGGACGTACTGCCTGAAAACAGTTTGACCAAATTCTTCTGCTTCAGAATAATTTATCCCACTTAATTTTTTTGCTAAAAATTCTGGTTTATATCCTAAAGAAAAACCAATCCTCTTTTCAAACAATTTAAACCAATCTGCTAAATGTTTTTCATCAGGTTTAGGCAAAACTAGCCTTATTTGAAAGCGTCTCCAAACCGCTCGGTCGAGAAGTTCTGCATGATTAGTAGCTCCAATTACAATGACATGTGATGGCAAGGAATCAATTTGCATTAAAAGAGAACTAACAACCCTTTTTATCTCTCCAGTTTCGTGTGTGTCTCCACGTTCTTTTCCTAAAGTTTCAAATTCATCAAAAAATAAAACGCATTTCCTAGTACTTGCATATTCTATTAACCTTCGGAGGCGATTTGCAGTTTCTCCAAGATATGATCCAACAATCCCGTCATATCTTACTACAAACAAAGGAAGCATAAGTGATTCAGCAATGGCTTCTGCAAGAGATGTTTTACCATTCCCTGGTGGTCCAATTAATAAAATTCTATTTCTTGGTTCTAGATTATAAGAGCGCAATAAATCAACACGGTTATGTTCATGAATTAATTCATTACATATTTGAATTACTTCTGTTGGTAATATTAGGTCATCTAATCTATAATGAGGAGTCACTTCATAAACTAAGTTTGATATCCTTTGATCGCTGATTCCATTATTTTTATTTTGAAAATTTTCATTGTTGAATGAAGAGTTTAGAAGTATTTCTAATCTATTTGCTAGAATACTGTGATTTTTGGCTCTCTCCTCTGCGATTATTGATTCAACAATATTTTTAGTTTTTATTTTATCACAGCAAAGGCTATTCTTTACTAGACTTAATAATAAATCTGCTCGAACCATTATTTATTTCCAATATTTCGGGTAATGAGTTTTATAGCTTTGGATAAAGAATTTTCAACTTATTTCTTCCCTCCCCTCAACCCACAAATCAAACCACCCTCCTTCCTCAGGGGTATGGCTCCTCCTCGCCCTTTTGCATAACTCCGGCCTTTCTCCTGCAGAATCGTGGACGATCCAGGCAATTTTCGTTCGAACTACATATTTTAATTCTCAAACCGATAATTAGTCTCTATGAATATTCGTATTGTCCTTGAGCCCGGCGAAGACAGAGGGTATACTGTCTATGTTCCCTCGCTTCCCGGCTGTATCAGCGAAGGCGATACAAGGGAAGAGGCGATAGAGAATATCAGAGAGGCAATCGAGCTTTATCTTGAACCGATTGATGATGAAATGATTCTCGGTGAAAAGGCTGAACAGATAGAGATCGCTGTATGAAATAAGCTCCTTCTCTGGATGCATAAACCGATAAAAAGATCGACCCTTTCCCATTTATTAAAACAAGCTAACATGAATCTGGAAGAGCTTCTTTGATTTAATAAACTTAAATTAAATAATTTTATCTCGGGTTGTGTGATCTTTCTAAACTAGACGGATCCTAATACTCCCCGATTTTATCTCTGTTGTTTAAAATAACTATCCTGCTTGCGTTTATCTCCTTGTTGGTATTACTATATGCCATAACTACATTTTCACCCGGCCAAAATCCGGTGGTGTTTATTACAGTCGTCCATCTGTTGTTCCCTGATTCACCAGGCAATACATCTGTCACGATCTCTATTGATGTTTTATTTGGTCTGATTTTTCCATGAATGAAGCTACTTTGATAAAAATGAACCCTTATTTCATCTCCTGCCGGAAGTGTCGTATTTCCGGAGATGACAATTTCATCATCAGCGTAATATTGTGAGTCTAACGGATCAATTCCGATTATATTGGATCTGACTGAATCCGGTGCAGCAGTCTCTGGAGAACCGTTTAACTGTAGCAAGGCTATGGCAATGACCAGAATGAGTAATATTGAGACTATAAGAAAAAAAGGGATTTTTTTATTATTCATCATGTCTTTACCTTAGTTTGCAGTGTTTAATGTTATACTTGATGGCCACGAGTTACCTACCCATAATCCGGATAGATGGCTCCAATAAGCGTTATTAACATATGAAGTTACAGTTGCCGGCGAGATATCATACCCTCCTGTATCAATTACATAGAAATCGTTGAATGTCGTATCACCGCAGAGATATCTGTTATCAGGAATTGTAACACCTTCAAGCATTGTTTCAACATCAACATTATCATTTGGCATTGATTCAGCCACATATGTTGTCTGGATGTTTCTCGTGACATCTCTGAAAGTTATAGTCCAATAGTCTCTGTAATGGTTATAGAGGATATCCCCTTCAATAACATCGCCTGGCTGAATACCAGATAGTCGTGTTGAATGTAATACTGAAGATGAACCTGTATACGCAAACCATGAAGAGCCCGTCCAGACATTCCCGGGATCGGGATCATAAGCATGATCTTTCCAATACCACTCGAGAACAGGTTGGATTAACTTTGTTCCATCTGTGGTCTGAACTCCATTCCATATTGCAATCTGCGATCTTTCAGTTACATCATCATAAACCCTTTGAGGACTTTGTGGCACATTCCATTTGGCATGATATTGACCTAGTGAATTTAAGGATCCGCTTTCGGAACCTTCAATATACTGATCCGGCCATGCAACCCTGTTAACCAGTTTTTCTTCCGGAGCTTCAGTTAATATTGTTAAAATTAATTTCCCTTCATTCTGTACAAAAATTGTGCTCCCTTCTGTGCTGATATGTGAACCTGATGGAATTTCTTGTACAAGAGTTGCGGGCTTTAAGCCTGAAGGCGTAGATACCTTTTCTGCGTCGGAATCGTTCGCAATCAATATCTGATCTCCTTTTGAGTTAAAAATTGTCGTCGTTCCACTTTTCAAATGATAAATTATCGAGCCTTCAGGGATTGAATTCTCATTTTTTTCATTCGAAATTGATAACTCTCCATTTATGGCAGTCTCATCCATATTTTTATTAAATGCAAGTTTTGGGATTTCATTTATCAATTGATCTGCGGGGATATAATCTTCAGAGTTTTCACTTGCACTAACAACCGGAACGAAGACCGTACCGGCGAATGCCATTACAAATAGCAGGCATAAGGCCCGCATGCCAAATTTTACTTTCATTTTTCACCTTTCTTAAGTTTTTTACCGGCATGCAAACCTTAATCCGCAATAATGCTAACATAGGAGATGCCGGTTGTATAGGTCGGCAAATGAAGGATCAGACTGCGGGGTTTGTGTGTAACTTAGGCTCCGTAATACGGTCCTTTATTAACCTTTTCTTTGATTTTTTTAAAAGGAGTTTAGTGAAGGATCACTCCTTCATCCGCCCCCAAAGTAAAAGTTGATCTAATAATATATACCTGCTGTGACCGAGTCATCGAACTGAAGGTGATCCTGTTGAAAGAATTATATTATTAACAGGTGATATTTTTTTGAGATTTGGTATAACCAATGTTTTGAGAATCTTTCAGGAAACTGTGGATGATAACCATTTATTTTTTCTCCTGCGCTGATTAGATTCTTGTGTTAAGGGATATTCCTTATCAAAATTAATAATCCTCTTTTTTGGCGCTAATATCCTGCTCAATTATAGGCTTAAGTCTGGAATCCATCAATAATCTCATATTCTATGGAGGCATCATCTGAATTTTTGCATTTTCCAGGGCGATCTGAATTGCTCCCATTATGTATTCATCTGAGAAATCAGAATTTCGTTGTCTTGAAGCTCATCTGATAACATCTGTAAAACCGGATCAGCAAGTTCCCTGAGTCTTCCGCGGTCACCTGACGTTCCCCAGACACCGGTGCCATCCCGGGTGGGGGTGATTATTATATCGTCGTATTCCGAATCCAGGAAGAATATCGCTTCATCTATTGTTATAGTCTTAGGTGACCCGTCGACGATATTGCTCGTATTGAACGTAGCCGGAGCAGGGAAACGTAATGCAACGTATGAGTTGTTTTGCCTCATCGCAATCAGTTCTGTCCTGGAAAATCCGGTTTTTATCTGGGCATTGATAAAGCGTATCTGTTCAAGACATTCTGCATGTATGGCAGGGTAATCGGTGTCTTCCGGATCTAAAATTGTTCCAATGCCGTCTTTATGGGAAATGTCGATAAATGTGGTATTCTCTCTTGAATAATTTGTATTCTGGTAATCCGGGATTTCAGGGCTTTCATAAGTCTGTCCCTGATTATGAACGAAAGCCTCAAAGTAAAGGATCGGAACAAAAATCCCTGCAATTATCACCAGTAGTCCGATAATAGCAGTACTGCTGATGATCTTCCCTAAAGTACTCTCAGGATTGCCTGTCATCAATGCGAACAGTGCAATAATCAGAAGGGCTAAAATCGTTAACGGCAGTGTCCCATTTATTATGAGATAAAGCTGCCGGGGGAGCATAAATAATACTCCTGTAGCCGTCATTATGATAAGCAGCAATATCAGGATCAATGAAGCCCCTGCTATGATGTAATTTTTATTCATTTCCATAAGGCTGTATAAAATTAATTTTTTTTCTTTGACTTAAATTTCACTGGTATTTTTTTAGAATGAGAGAGGTGGTGGATCTCTCCTTCGCCTGTAAATAAACTTGTACAACTCCGGCCGTTCCTTATTTCAGTTCTAAAAAAACGATTCAGTAATAATATCTCGCTCCGGTTATCAGGTATCCTCCGTCAGCCGTCTGAACTATCCCGGAACCGATACTTGAGCTGGTTGCAGAAGACTCTGTCAGTTCATAGAGACTATCCCATTCCGTTTCACCTTCGGCATTTGTTTTAATGATATGCAGTTTCTTCCCGCCATCTGTGCCGGATATGGTTTCCGTGAATACCAGGCCGTCTTTCGAGATCAGACTGGGATATTTTAAAATAGTGTCGTTGGTCGTACTTACCAGATTCCCGCTGTTATCCACAATTGCCTCTATATATTGGTCACGGGTGGACCCTTTTTCATCGGTTATTGATGAAGCGTAGATGATATGATATTCTCCTACTTCGCTCTCATAAAAACCGAGGAACCCATCACCCACGTTGCCAAGTTTATGTTCCCAGAGCAGACTGCCTTCATCATCCGTCTTTGCAATCCATGGACGGGAAAGAGGAAACGATTCGGAGTCCGAATATGAGCCGCCGATCAGGAAATCTCCGTCATCTGTCTGAACTACTTTGTGGACCCACGGCATTCCGCCGATTTTGATTCTGGTCTCGCGGACTGTCTTTTCCTCCGGGGAAATATTGAGGACTTGCACGTATCCGGGTTTTTTATCTTCACCCGCAAGGATGATACTGTTCTCGGAGGCAGGGGCGGCGGAAGCGAAGGGGTATCCTGAATTCGTGATATCTCCGTCAAGTTCATAGACGCTTGTCTCTGATATCAGGTCTCCGTTTAAGCTGAAGGAATACAGCATCCCGTCTTCTGAAAGGGCAACGACGGTATCGTTTTCCAGGGCGATCAGGTCGAAAATATCATTATCGATCGCCGGGAAGACGGTATCTTTTATCAGTTTGCCGTCGTTGTCAATAATTATCGCACGGGTTATTAATTCCGTAGTTCTGTTTGGATATTGGACTATTACAAGAGATCCGTCCCCGGATATTTCCACGGCAGAAGTCTGGATATAAGAGGATGCATGATATATGTTAGGACAGGTTATAACAGTCTCCGAGATCTTTTCTCCATCAGGAGAGATTTTGATTACGACTGCTTCCGCATCCGTAATATAGGGTTCAGTACATCCGGTAATGGCAATCAATCCGAATAAGGCCAAAATACAAAAAATAGTTTTTAGATTCATGTTTGGTTTCAGAAAGTTCGGAAAAAAATTAGGATAGAATTCACTCTTATCAGGCTTTTGCATATCCAGTCATCTCCTTTATTGCTTTGACAGTTTTCAGAATACGGTTTACAGCAATATTTTCAGTTTTTGTATCGGTCCGTGGAATTTCTGCCATCAGTGTCTCCTGTGATCATGTATTTTTTATCCGGTTTCAGAGGCTATTAAAGAAATTATTTTTGTTCTCTCATTATCTTTTTCTTGATTTTAAGTGAAAGCCATCTTCTCCAAAATCAAACCGAATTTTCTAGATTTCCTGTATCACGACTGGCCGACAACGATTTGATAATAGGTGCCGTTCCAGAAGACATACCTGTTAACTTCTCTTTTTACGCAGTATAAGTCCCTGAAATCCTGGATTTTGTCATAGTCCCATTCAAAGTGATTGAATGTGATATGGCCTCCTTCGGGATCATTCACAAGCTGGTTCAGAACAGGATATTGTTCGAAATCGAACTCACTTAAATCTAGAACGACGGCATCGGAATTTAAATCCGTCTCCTCAAAAGGATAAGCTCCGGCGAAATAAACAGTATCCGGGGTGAATATGTGATGATAGACGGCATATGAACCGATTAATACAACAGTAATTATGCAGACTGATGCAATGAGCAGGATGATATTTTTCCGGGTTTTCTTTATGTCTTTCATAATTGATTGAAACCGGTTAGTTATTTACGTAAGACACAGGTGTGCCCTCTTAATCTGCATATATGGTTCCTATCCTGTAGTAATTTTCGGCATATTCAAAGTATTTTCTCTTGCCCGATTCATTATCAAAGATGTATTTATCAATAGTATCCTGTTTTATCTTTTCAGGAAAATCAACACTGCCGATGATTAGCAGGTCTCCATCCTGATATGGTTCATCCGTTTCATAGTAATCCCTGTTCAGGAGAACTTCTTCCAAAACCGGATAATTCGAAACACTTTCATTATCAAGATGAATAATTTTGCCTTCCCCGGCCTTCTGTTCTGAAACCTGAATTACCTGCAGAATATCCGGGGGAACTGTTGATGGCATCAGATGCGGGAAAGCCAAGATAACAATAATAAGGATAATTATTACTGCTGAGGCCAGTAATTTCTGAAATTTATTCATTGTTTCAAATCTTTCCTTGTATCTTCATACTTACTTTATCCGGCTAGCGACAAACTCCTTCCTGCTGGAAAATTTTCAGTTTTTTTAAGACAGATTTCCCCGGGAACTCTTCTACGGTTAGATCTAATTAGCGGGAATTCAATAAAACTATGAACCGACATTGTCAACAGTCTCCTTGATTTTTCGCATGATAATACACAGAACAAACAGGGTGATGAGAACTTCGAAAAAGATGCCGATGTCTGATATCAAACCCGTAATAATCGATGTTTCAGGGCTTACTGCCAGGCCTGCATCTTTGAAGACCGGATCGATGAACCACCCGAAGAGTGGGATTATGCTCTGAAAATAATCCGGAGGGAGAGGCTGGCCTTCGATTAATTCCGGACTGATAAAGAATGCAAGGTAGGGCAATGATACGAGCGGGAAGAAGAATGCCTCAGCCATCTCATATTTTCTTTCGAACGTATTTTTAAAATAAAAAACGGCAATCGCAGAAGGGCATGCAATTGAGAACGTGAGTAATATCAGACCTAAAATAATTACAAGAGGATCACCGGGTTGTATCTGATTCATATAGGATGCAATTATTATGAACAATATTGTATAAAGGGCAGAAACCAGCACTATTTTTTTAAATTTACCATTTAAATTCTTCAATAATGCGTATAATGAAAGAGAAAGCAGGATTGGGATTATTATAAAAATAAAAATTATGATCATGCTTTACCTCCATAATAATTTAGAAATTATCGGGAGATTGATTATTTTGTGTAAAATCACTCCTCTCTCCGGTTCCCTCTCCTGATCTCATCCAGCCACAAACCAAACTCCTCATCGAACTCCTTCCTTCTGGCGAAATCTTCAGGAGTATACTGTCTCCTGACCTTCCTGTGCAGTTCCGGTCTCTCATCCGCAGATTCGTGAACGATCTCGGAGACGCTCTCCTCTTCTTCCGGGGGAATGACAAGTGTGGGCACCACCCCGAGGAGCGTGTCTGAAAGACCGTCCCATTCTTTGTTCACCGGGAACCCGGCCGCTGCAAGCGGAATGTCCCATGTTGCATCGACCAGCACCCACCTCTCGCCGATCAGGGCCCTGCAGGCGAGATGGTAACTCACCGGAAGGGATTCCGCGAGCTCCCTGAGATTGTCGGGATACCGGAACTCCTGCTGGTCCCATAGGAACGGGACACTCATGTATTTTACCGAGATCCCGAGCCTTTCGAAGAGAATCCCCAAGAGGAAATGTTTAGAAGTGCAATCTCCTCTCCCTTCCTTTAAGAGGTTGAGAGGGCCCCTGAGCGGATCGGTCTGGTCCGGCATTATGGCATATGGCAGATCACGGATCCGGTTGAAAACCGCGATCTGGCTTTCCGGATATAAAAGCCCGTCCGCCCAATCATCAAGAAGCTTGTCGAAAAAATCTGTCTCCAGCAATTTCTATACCCCATCTGCAAACCTGCCGAAGCAGGCCCGGCTGATATATCAAGTTATATCCGGTGATTGATAATTTTTTCTTATATCCTGATTTCGCTTTTCAGTCCGAACATTTTTTTAATACTCGTTTCCAACTGTTAAATGTTGTGGGGGTTTAATGGAACAAAAAAAGGTTATATTGGCTTTAGGTCTTGTAGCCGTATTTATTGTCGTTATCTCTTTATCGGCGGTTATTTTTTCAGGTGGTAGCGGTCAGTCCTTTGTGGAGGAGAATCCGAAAAATGCCGAGCTTATATGTGATATAGTCGGATACACCAATGCAGTCGAGGCAAGGTTCAATACGAGCGAGTCTGTTCCGGAATATATCACTGAGAAATACGGGACGATCTACATTCCGCCTGATGTCATGACCTGCGATCTTGTGGAAATTCATGATCTGGGATTAAAACGTGACAATTCAACCACCCTGAAAACAAGGATCTATGATGCCGAATACGACCTGGATTATATATTCCTGGAAACCAGGGTGCAGAAAAACAACATTAGCGTAGACGACTATAGCAGCATAATCTATGATATCAACGAATCTGAACTGGCTGGGGCTATACTCATCGATGCGGAATATAACGACGGGAGCGGTTTAAGATTCTACCATCTCGAGTACATCTTCCAGTCGCAGTCCGGAGATAATTTTGTGATCCGTATAAGCCCTGTTCAGGCTACCGAATCCGCTATGAATTCTACGAAGCCTTTGTATATCGTGTATTCTACAAAGGACGTGGATCACGATTACAGAATACCCTTACCTGATTTATGAGGTTTAAAATTATGAAAAAGATGAACATATTACTGACCGTTATTCTTATGGTGATCCCAGCCCTCCTCTCCTCCGGGTGCATGGGGCATCCGGATGAGGACTACCAGGAGAGACTGGCAGAATTTGCCGCAAAAGTGAATGCAAGTGCAGAGTATTACGACCAGATGGTGGAATCAGATCCTGAAAACTCGACTGCATGGTGCGTCAGGGCGATGTATTACAACGGCAATTTCAACCAGTACGATAAAGCCCTGGAAAGCGTGAACCGTTCGCTTGAACTGGAACCGGAATATGCTCTTGCATGGTACGTTAAAGGCATCATCCTCTTGAATTCGGGCGATAAGGACGGGGCTTCGGTATGCTTCGATAATGCAGTGAAATATGATCCGTCTCTTGCCGGATCGATTCCGGATGTCGATGAGTTCGGATCGGAGGGGACTGATTTTATTGCGGTCTCCTATAAAGAAGAATGAAAATTTATTTTTATAATTTTTAAAGCCGCAATCCTGAGCAGGGAATAAATCGTCCAAAGGAAGATCGGCTGCACTGCGATGGAATTATTCGAAGGAAAAGAATAAACTGAGGAGTTTCATCCTCACTTTATTGCAGTATAGAAATCAACGGTCTCCGCACAGTAAAAATCCTCAGTGGAGAGAACATTCTCATAACAGGTGACATCCGAAAATCCCCTGCCCTCCAGAATCTGTTTAAGATCGCTGGAATTATAATAATTCGTCCAGAACCGGTAGATACGATAGTCATCCGGTTCTGAATATATGATCGTCTGGCTGAGGATGACCTTTTCGTCCTCGTAATGGAACGATTCCGTAAGGGCAAGGTACGGTTCGGCCCTCCAGAATCCGCCTGAAGCGGTAGCTTCCCAGCTTTTTTCACCGGGGTTCATTATGGCAGGTGTGTTGTCGTTCATCGTATCGAAGACGAACATTCCGCCGGGCTTCAATACCGAATATATCTTCTCAAGCAGATTGTCTCTCTCGTCAGGATTAAGGACATCGAAATCGCAGAAGATCATCATAACGAGATCGAACTTTTCGGAAAGATCAAGATCGAGATAATTTTTGTTGATGTATTCTATATTCAGGCCACTCTCCTCTGCTGATTTCTTTGCATAATCTATGGACCTTTTCGAGAGGTCAACGCCGGTGACATCATGCCCTGCCTCTGTAAGCATCTCGCAGTATAGTCCCGGACCGCACCCGAGATCGAGGATTTTGGCGTTTTCCTTTCCAAGCCGGTCAAGAATCCATCCGACTGTCTTTTCAATCGCCGGTTTTCTCCGGCTTGCAAGATCCGACTCCTGGCTCAGGTGCGTTTCAAGGAGAATCTTCGAGATGTGATCGTCGTTCCACATCTCGCAGTTGCCCTTCTCGTAGATAGGGGGCTTTTGAGTAATTCGTTCAAATCTCTTTAAATCCATTATTTCACGTTTAATATATCGGGATATTCTTCAGGCTGTCCTGTTAATTTACAATTTATGGGTACTCATTAGTAATGATCTTTTTTCGGGAATAAAATGAAATCCATAATTATACAGTAATCCGGTTCCTCCCGTCCGGAAAGGCGGGGTCAATACTTACTGATGATCGAAAAAGAAATATTAGTTCATCCTCAATTACATTTTATCAGGCTGGGGTTGTTATGAACAAAGGCATACTCATTTCATTATTGATTGTCATTATCCTGGCCTCCGGATGCCTGTCGGAAAAGGAATATACCGGCGATGAACTGACCGACATAGCATTGGCTGATCCCGGTGTTGCTGATATTTTAGATGGCTATGAATACGCAATCATCGATTACGGCCCGGCCGAAAGATATCCGTCGATAAGGGAGGAAAACAGCCGATCCCTTATCTGGTGTTTATAAGCAAAGCCGGGCAGGTGATCCAAATATCCGGGGAGTTCCCTGTAATCGATCCCGCCACTTTTGAACACTGATGAGTAATTGCACTAATCCAGGGTTCCGGGGATCTTTGCCCTGTTCGTAATTCCTGCACTGGTAAGTTCGACGAGGAGTTGAGTGCAGAAAAAAACCGGAAAAAAAGGGGAAAATTAACCTGCCTGATAATATCTATCATTTGATATCAGAAAATTGTTGCTGAATTATTTCTGAGTGATGGATGTTTGCAAAGACCAGAATCGGTTACACTGGTTAGAGATCATCAATTAATTAAACGGATTCTGTTGTGATATAATAAGATAGTTTACCATAATATGACTCCGAAATATTGTAATTTATCCTGTTGCCGTCGATTTCTCCTACAATCAGTCCTGATTTCTTCAGGTGATTAAGATGTCTGCTGAGGGTTGATGGTGCAAAACCGGTTTTTTCAGCTAATTCCTTGTTATCAAGGTTTTTATTATTGTATAAAGTTGATAATATCACTTTCTCGTTTTTATTCTGGATCAATGAAATTAATGCCATATCTTCAGGATTCGTTGAACCGTTGGCAAAGTACCTTTTCTTGTTATTATCCTTGTAAACTGCCACAAGATGTAGCAGTTCGAGAATCTTCAGATGGTACTCCAGTGATCCCCTTTTGACAGTACATTTCTTTTCAAGCTCTCTTAGATATATTCCAGGATTTTCCCGGATGAAATAATATATATTTTCCCTGTTTGAATTTTCCAGGACATTTCCCTGATTGATTCTCCGTAATCCCAGATACAACAATCCTTTCAGGGATCCGACAATCTCAATTGGAAAAGAGGCCATAGATGGAAATATAATAATTGCGACTGCCAGCCATGCAGGAATCGGCTGGCATTCTGTGACAGTCTCTCCTGCTACGGATGTACCTGGTTCTTTTCCAATATTCAGGGATGGTCTTACTGTATAATCAGTAGCAGCACTGGCAGTAGTAATTAAGAATGTTAGGATAAAAATAGCAAAAAATGAAATTTTATAGATTTGTCTCATTTTAATGGGATATAAGGTTGAATGTATATGATCTCCGTGATGAGACACTTTCGCCGTAAACATCAAATGTCCACGTACCCTGCTCAACATAATTTCCATTAGGGACAATATCGATATGAATTTTACCATCAAGAGTGTCGTCATCTAAATCATGGAATGTTCCAATTTTTTGCCATGAAGGTGTGTATATCGTTAACGACAGCGAATCGGAGGTCGACTGCCAGTTATGGTATATTTCAAGATAATCTACTTGGTTACCGACAGACATCTGATGTCTGTTGGTTTCGGATTGAGTAATTGTATCTGATAATTTTGTGATGATGATCGGATCTTCGTTCTCAGACGGGCGCACAATATAACCTGTCTCAGCATTTGCAGAAACTATAGATACAGAAATCATAGCTAGAATCAAAAAAATCATAATTATGCAAAATTTTCGCTTCAATTTTTTCACCAGTTTATCATATGAAAAAAATTGATTATAAATTTTCTACGACAAAGTACGAATTGGTTCCACTTTTGTCGTAGAAAAGGTATATCACAAAAGATCTTACCGGATAATTAGGGGTACAACATGCCCCTGTTATCCAACTGAAATATTGGGGGTAAATGTAACTTTGAAGATCACACAAGTCTCTAAAATTTCCTCTTTTTTTCGGTTTTAAACAAAAAAAGTTTAGGTGAAAAGAAAATGAAAACAGGAATGCGGGTGTTGAGCCTGCTATTGATCGTAACGCTTTGCCGGTGCGATGTTCGTTTCGGTTGTTAGTGCGGATAATGAACAAATTGATATTAAAGAAAGTAGACAGATTGTCAGTAAGACAATAAATGAATCCACCCCTTGGGACGCAAAAGAGGCAGCAAAAATTGAAGATCAAATTGATAATATATTGATGAATACCATGCTCATAAAGAGTTATGGTCTATCGACATACAATGTCCAGCGCGTCAGAACAGACACTCTGGATGTGCCTGACGACGGGTACTCATCAGCAGATGGTTCATATAAACTGTATAAAGTAAATGAACAGGATTCAAGTTATGACTACTATATACTCTGGATGAAGGCAACCGGAATGAATAATGATGACGGATTGATACCTTCCTATCTCAGGGAAGTTAAGCCGGGTATTTCGTTGACGAATTCTAATGAAAGAATCACCGACTGGGAACCCATCAGCGATACCTACACAAGTTCGCTGGTTAAAATCACGGTGAGTCTTGGGGTAGATCACGGAGGTATAACAGCAGGAGTTTCTCAAGAGTTCGATCTTCAGTCCGGTCATGTCGGGCCTGATGAACTTTCAACATCTAGTGGTGGTTACTTCAGACCACATTGGAGTGGAAATTATCAGGGATCACAAGGACTCATCGGGGGTGCAGAATTCAGGGTTCCACAGGGAGGCGGATACCACTACGACATTACTCTTGATGTTACAGGAGCCGGATACTAATCCGGTTCATATTTTAAAAAGGAGAAATCATGAAAGAAGATAAAATTGGTAAGATCTTAAAAATACTTTCAGTCCCGATTATTGCATTGGCATTTTTACCTGTGTGGATTGTTGTATCTTCGCTAAAGATTTTTGTAGAACCTGATCCCAGACTCCTGGTTGGGGCAATTTACGCTTCGGTCCTTACATTGTCCTTTATATATTTTGGTCTTGAACTTAGAAGGATCGATTAGTGCCCGAAGGTGATTATGGGAGCGATTATATTTAATCACAAACACTGGTATTTGTACCCAATATATAATGTAATTCTGTTTTATTATTCTTTTAGATCTATAAATCAAGAAATTTGTATGAATGGTGTAATCCAAAACCTGAGATCGCACCTTAATGAGGTAATGAGGTTGTAAAATTGTCGGCTAAACCAATGCTTGAAGGCTATACAATTCCCGATAATAGATATATCTACGGCGATACTACATTCAGCGATTTCTATGTACCTGATACAGGTAGATCTGACATCTCTCCGGCAACTGTAACATCGTATGTTAATAACGCTTATTGGAGCCATCCATCAGGGTTATGGGTAGGTAACTCGTGGCCATCGAGTATAACATTAAACACTGCGAATTAAGGTGAAGCCATGATGAATGATAAGAAAATACTCCTTTTTTTTATAGCATTAATATTAATCATTTTAGCCATTGTCATTTCTTTTCTTCACATTTCCGTCCTTCCGGAAATTTTTGCACAAGATTCAGTCAAATCCCAGGTAATCGGGATCGATCAACCGGATTCAGAGTACTTTATTAATGATACATTTACAGTATCAGGAAATACAACACTTTCAAAAGATGATGAAATACGGGTTTATTTCTATTTATCTTATTTCATTCATGGAATAAAAGCTAGACCAGATAATATCTCAAGAGATGTGGTAGCACAAATCGTACCAGGCCAATCGGGATTAAACAGATGGTCTGCTACAATAGATACAACAGGGTTTTGGCCGGACGAGTACATAATTACGGTGTATAACAACAATAGTCAGGAGATAAACACAAGCAGGATAGTTGTTTTGATCAATAGAAATGAAAGCATAGACCATACACCGAAGATGTACACATGCCATCCCGAAGAATTCCCGGACATTCCGATCATTAAGGAGTATGGAAACGAGTCTAATAAAATCTATTATGATGAAGAGACATGGAATGCAATAGGGAGTGCAGTAGCTCCTTATTTTACAAACAATTCCAGGTACTGGGCATATAACGGGGGAATTATCAACGGCTGGGGACCGGATTATTGCATAGGAGGTATCTCTGTCTGGCTGGACCCCGATACACCGGTAAATGAGACAATGATGGATGAGATATATCATGTTTTCAGTGAAAGTGCCAAAGCAGAAAGTCTGGATGAACCGTACCTGATATTTATCCCGGTGCGCTTTTATCCGAGTACTGATTATGTACCTCGTTTAAATATGCTTTATTCAATTCATCCTGATCAGTTAATGGACCTGTTATAAAGATTACATCAACACAAGATATGATATGTACAGGATGATCAGGTTTTTCTATGGATCTTCCGTGAGAGAAGAGATATTAGTCCGAATTACCCGTTTTTGAGGACCTGCTTAAGAAAATATATGACTTCAAACTGGAGACTTTCAAAAATGAAGAAGGTTATGATTCGGCTCTCTTAGGGGTCAGGACGACAAGGTACTCTCCCGGCCCCGTCTTTTCGGACTCGCAGTCAAGTCCGCTCATAACGGCATCGAGTTCGATCCACGGGGGGACGTGGTCGCAAATTACCTCGAGCCGCTCGAAATCTCCTGTCCTGACGAAATGCTGGAGTATCTTTTTACTGCTGATGCCGGGAATCTTTCCCTGGACATCTTTGATAGAGATGGTATAGTTATTTGGAGATATTTCAAGGGGTGCAGGGATCTCGAATACGGTTGACTTTCCGGCTTTCTCTTCGGCTTCCTCCTCTTCGACGACGTCATCGAGAAATTCAGCCGGCCGTCCTTCGATCTCCCAGATTGAGAAACCGGCCTTCTGGAGTTCGAAGAAAACAGCCCCGCTTGCGGCTCTCGCCACAAAGATACGGCAGTCCCCTAAGAAATCCATCAGGCCGGAGATCTTAAGCCTGATCTCCTGAAGGGATTCTCCTTTCATCTCGAACCCGGTCTCGCGGATGGGCTGCCACGAGCAGTCATCGCCTCTTTCGTATACTCTGACCGTTCCGGGCTCGGAGAGTATTCCCGTAGTCCCTTCGGAACCCAGGATTACTGCAACTTCGGTTTTATTCCCTTCGCAGGCTTCACATGGACACATGACTTTTACTCAAATCTCCAGGCGGGTTACGACATTCCCGCCTTCGATGTGCTCGTCGAGGATCTCCTCCACGTCATCGGGCGTGACGGACCCGTACCAGACATTGTCCGGGTATACGACAACGATCGGTCCCTTGTCGCATATCCCGAAGCACCCGGTATTGTTGACGAACACTTCTCCGCCGAGGTCTCGTTCATCTATCTCTTCAACGAATCTCATCAGGATATCCACTCCTGCCTGGGAATGGCAGTATCCCTTCTGCTGGCCGTTTGGCTTTGAACTTGAACATACGAATATGTGGTATTTTGGTTTCTGCAAATCTTTCACCTCTGTTTATTCTGCTGTAAATCCTGTCTCCGTTACCGCGGCTATCTTCGAGAGCAGCTCCTGCTTCCTTAGTTCGCGGTATGACGAGTGCTTCTTTTCGAGTATGGTGTTTGTAAACCGGTCGAGGAATGATAAAGTTCCTGCGTATCCTGCAGAAAGTATCCTCTGGCCTCCGACGCGGTCATGGATCGGAAAACCGGCCCGGACGATCCTGATGTCGTGCTTCTCCTCGAGCAGTCTTCCTCCCGAATGGCCAATTGCGATATTCGAACCAGCCTCAAGTGCAACCGCTTCGATCATGGAGAAGTCCGCACCTTCGAGGATAACCGGGTACTCGTCGCAGTCCGATTCTTCAAGGAGCCTTTCGAGTGCAGGAATCAGCCGCGAGTGGGCCGATCCCGTCGCGATTACCGAAGGGATCGAGCCATTCTCAAGGCATAATGAGGTATAGGCATAGACCAGTTCGGGCTCGCCGTAGATCACCGGCCTTGCCGATGCATTGTACTTGTGCGAATCGGCCATTGCATCGATAAGCCAACCACGTTCGTAACCCAGGTTCTTCGGCATGGGCTTTCCGGTGATTCTCTTCAGGGTGTCCATGAACATGTCTGTATTCCCGATGCCTATCGGCAGGGGCAGGTTGATCAGGGGCACGCCGAAGTTCTCCTCGAGGTAATGTCCGGGCGAGATGTTCTTCTCGCAGGTGAGCCCGAACTGGATCGTAACCGGGGCACCGCTCATCTCCGCAATAGCCGACGTAGGTGTTCCGCCGTCCGGGATCTTCATGTACTTTCCGGCGAACGGGCGGTCAAGAGTCATGGAATAGTCGGGCAGGAGCGTGTATTCAACGCCCCATGTATCGAGGATCATTTTGATTGCCTTTATATCGGCAGTGCTGATATGCGGGATTATCACGTTGATCCTCTTGTGGTAGGCGATGTCCTTTCTTGCGTAGTGTGCGATTATGTCCCTGGTCGCGGTCCAGAATCCTTCGGTGTGGCTCTTATCGTAGCTCGGAGTCGAGACAGGGATTATGTCGGTATCGATCTCTCCCTTCTCGGCCTTGTACGTGGAGATTATCCTGTTCAGGTCCTCTCCCATCGTCTCGGTCAGGCAGGTCGTAAGGACTCCTATAACCTTCGGCTTATAGACTCTCCTCACATTGTCGAGCGCCTTCATGAGATTCTGTTCACCACCGTAGATGGTCTGCTTCTCGTTCAGGGATGATGATGCCACGTCGATCGGTTCGTGGTAATGCTCCACGTTGGTCAGTCTCATGTATGTGCTGCATCCCTGCGAACCGTGAACCAGGGCCATAGATCCTTCGACGCCCTTGAAGGCGACAACTCCTCCGAGCGGCATGCACATGTGGCACTGGTTCTCGTTGACAAGTTTGGCGGTATCCGTGCGACCAGTGCTGGTGTGAATGGAGTCTGACATTATTCAGATCCTCCCTTCTCTTCTCTCATGTACTTCCACACCGGTGAGCATGTGGTGGCATATACCTCGCGGATGAACTTTATAGCCCCTTCAAATCCGATGAGGCCGTCTTTCCTGTCGTGATTGTGGTCGATAAAGCCGACGCCCAGCTTGTATGCAAGGAAACGCTCCTTCACACCGCCTGCCATGACGTCGACCTTCTTCTCGACCAGGAACTTCTCTATCTCCGCCGGATTTGCATCATCGATAATGACCGTTCCTTCGCTGAGCAGTCTGCCCATTCTCTCGTACTCTTCCTGCTTTCCTGTCTGGGTTCCGGTAAGGACGATCTCCATCCCGAGATCCTGGAGCTGGCGGATGATTGCAAACGCCTTGAAAGCACCGCCAACGTAGATCGCGGCACGCTTTCCTTCGAGCTTCTTCCTGTACTTCTCGTTGACTTCTCTTACTGCTCCGATCTCCCTTTCGATAAGGGCTTCGCAGCGTGCGGTAATCTCCGGGTCGTCATAGAACTCAGCGATCTTTCTAAGGCTCTCGGCCGTGTTGTCCGCACCGAAGAAGTTCACATCGATGTACGGTATGCCGAAGTCTTCCTGCATCTTGTTCGCCAGCCAGTGCATCGAACCTGTACACTGCACGAGGTTCAGGCACGAACCGGGAGACTTCTTCAGGGCTTCGACCGTCGAATCGCCTGTCATTGCGACATTGATCTCGATCCCCATCTCGCGGAGATATCTCTCGACGACCCACTTCTCTCCTCCGAGGTTGTATTCGCCGAGGAAGTTCAGCTTTCTTGTCTTCTCGATGACATCTCCTTCCTTTGGAGTTATGAGCTTGTAGAGTGCCTCTCCTGCAGCCCGGTAACCAACAACCTTGTTGCCCGATACGAAACCGCTCGACTCGACCGGGATTACGTCTATCCCGTATGTCTGCGAGGCATTCTTACAGACGGCAATGATGTCGTCCCCGATCATCCCGACAACGCAGGTAGAGTAGACGAATATCGCGGGAGGGTTGTACTTCTCCACCAGTTCGTCTATGCAGGCGGCCAGCTTCTTCTCCCCTCCGAAGATTACGTCCTTCTCCTTCATATCCGTGGAGAAGCTCTTCCTGTAGTTTTCAGAACCGCTCGAAAGACTGCCCCGTATATCGTACGTATACGAGGCGCAGCCTATCGGTCCGTGAACCAGGTGGATTGCATCGGTTACCGGATTCAAAACGACCCTTGCACCGCAGAAAACACATGCCCGCTGGCTTACCGCGCCTGCCAGGCTGTCTGACGTGCAGCATATGCTGCTCTTGTTTTTACCTGTGGTAACGATCGAATTCCGGCGCTCTGTGATCAGGTTGTCTGTCTCTGCTGTCAGCGAACATGTGTTATCCATTGTCATTCCTCCTTTTTCCGTTACAATACGAGTTCGTAGTCTTCGTCGGCACAGTCGCGGTCACGGCGGTCGAGAAGTGCATTGCTTATCATCTCGATCAGGCGAAGGCATCCCCTGTAACCGGTAACCGGCATCAGCGGGTGCACCGCACGATCGAAGATCGGGAAACCGAACCTTACGAACGGGACGTCCTCGGCTCTTGCGATATATTTCCCGTGTGTGTTTCCTATCAGCAGGTCGACAGGCTCTTCCTTGATCCACTCGTGAAGGTCGAAGAGATCTCCTTCGGCCTTGACCTTGCTTCCTTCGATTCCGGCCTCTTCGAGCATTGCGCTGATAGTCTCCTCGAACTTCCTGCCGTTTGTTCCCGTAAGAACATACTTCGGGATCATTCCCATCGTGATCAGGAACTCGGTCATCGCGATTACAGTGTCCGGGTCACCGAATATAGCGACCTTCTTCCCCTGGTAATGGAAGTGTGTGTCGATGAGCGTGTCAATGACCTGGCCCCTCTCGATCTCGAGGGACTGCGGGACTTCTACTCCGAAACCGTCCTTAACCGCCATTATGAGGGCGTCTGTCGCCTTGATCCCGATCGGTATCTTCAGCGGGACACCGGGAACCTTGCACTTCTCCTGGAGGATCGCAGCTGCCTCTGCAGACGACCATGTACCGAGTGCGAGCGTCAGCTTAGAGTTGCCCGAGTCCTTGATGTCCTCGATCTTCGCCCCACCCATCGGGTACATTTCATACTTCTTCAGTAGGGGCGAGTCCATAACATTGGTGGTGTCCGGATACATTATCGACGGAACTCCCATCTCGGTCACGATCCGCTTTACTTCCCTCATGTCGGCAGGGTTTACGAAGCCGGGGAAGATGTTCGCCTGCTCCTTCTTCGGGTTTCCGTCCGATTCTGCAAGGTAGTTTACGATTCCCTTGCACATGTTCGAAAACCCTGTTATGTGCGAGCCGTAGTAGCTCGGGGTATTGCAGTGGATGACATACTTGCCCTCCGGGATTTCGGTCTGCTTGATGATCGTCGGGATATCGTCCCCGATCGTCTCGCTGAGGCATGTCGTGTGGACTGCAATGATGTCCGGGTTGTAGATTTCGAATACGTTCTTTATTGATGTCTTCAGGTTTGCGGCGCCTCCGAATACTGAAGCTCCTTCCGTAAAGGAGCTTGATGATGCCATTGCAGGGTCACGGAAGTGGCGGGTGAGCGCCATCCTGTGATATGCACAGCATCCCTGTGACCCGTGGCTGTGCGGCAGACAGCCGTGAATTCCGAGGGCGGCATACATTGCACCGAGCGGCTGGCATGTCTTTGCCGGGTTGATCTTTCCTGTAGTATGTGTTGTGACAGGTTCCTTTGGTACGCAGTCGAGCATCTTTACTCATCTCCTCCGGTTTCGTCCTTTTCCCAGGGCGGGGTGATCATCTTCCATGCAGGGGTCGACAGTGCGTTTGCAACATCCTGTGCGAAGATTATCGCACCCCTGAATCCGGCGTACGGGCCGCTGTAGTCGTACGAATGCATCTGCTTTGACGGGACTCCCATCTTGTGCGAAATATACTTGTCCCTGACTCCCGAGAATATCAGGTCGGGATGGAAGATCTCTATGAGCTCCTCGGTCTCGTAGTGGTTCGGGTCGTCGATCATTACGCTGCCGTCGATCATATCGGGATACATTCCGTCGTAATTGCCGAGTTTTCCCATTTCCACCATCTTGTCATACTTCCCCTTCGACATCTTCAGGTGGAGGTGGGGCTCCTCGTACATCTCGGGGTCCGGCTCGAGGTGGAGCTCGGGGATGTTCTTCGAGTCGGCGTCGCTCTTGATCGTCGGGATTACCTCACGGCCTTCGTAGTCGTCACGGTGGGCAAACTCGTAACCTGCAACCACAACCTCCATCCCCAGGTCCCTGAGGAGGTACTGGTAGTGGTGGCTTCGTGAACCGCCGACGAATGCAAATGCCGTCTTGCCTTCACATATCTTGCGGTACCTTTCAAGTTCCGGTGAGATTGCGGCAAGTTCGCGCTCGATAACCATTTCAGTTCTTGCAATCAGGTCTTCGTCCCCGAAGCACTGCGCCATGTCACGAAGGCTCTCGATCGTAGCCTCCACTCCTATGAAGTTCACCTTCAGCCAGGGAGTTCCGTACTTCGTCTCCATCATCTCGGCGATGTAGTTGATCGAACGGTGGCACTGGACAAGGTTGAGGTGGGCCTTGTGCAGGTTTTTGATGTTCACATAGGCCGAATCGCCGGTAAGGATCGAGTTGACATTATACCCGATATCTTTGAGGATGCGCTCGATCTCCCATCCGTCCCCGCCGATGTTGTACTCGCCGAGGATATTGATGATGTAATCGCCTTCCAGCTCGTCTGTTCCTGTTCCGATGATCCGCTCCATTATCTGGTTGTTGGCGATGTGGTGGCCCGCCGACTGGCTGACTCCCTTGTAGCCTTCGCAGTTGTAATGGAGAACCGGAATCCCGTGCTTTGCTTCTGCGGCCTTCGATACTGCACTCAGGTCGTCTCCGATAAGTCCTATCGGACAGGTGGAGCAGATGTTAATCGCTCTCGGGTGGAATATCTCGACGACCTCGTCGATCATCTTGGTGAGCTTCTTCTCGCCGCCGAAGACGATGTCGCTCTCCTGCATGTCGGTCGAAAAGCACATAGTTCCGAAGAGGTGTTCGGGGGGTGTCTTCTCATCGGCTCTTGCCTTGTTTCTCCTTGTTCCCCAGCTGTAGTAGCCGCAGCCTATGGGGCCGTGAGTGATCGTGATCATATCCTTTATCGGACCTACGACCACACCCTTGCAGCCCGCATAACAGCATCCCCTCTGGGATATTATGCCTGGGACCGTTCTCGTATTCGCCTCGATCTGCGGGCAGGAGGCGGCCTCACCGGTCTTTGCGACGATATGCTTCTTCCTGTTCTTTTTCACCTTGTCAGGGTAAGGAGTCATTATCTCGTCTGTGTTCAATTCAGTAAGTGTCATTTCTCTCGCTCCTGTCGGCCTACCAGATCGCAGCGTCGCCCGATTCACTCGTGCGGACACGGATTGCATCTGTTACAGGGGTTACGAAGATCTTTCCGTCGCCTGCACCGCGTTCTGTGCGATTGGCCTTCATTATTGCTTCAACTATTCTTGGGACATCCTCGTCATACGCGAGGATCGTGAAGAGACGTCTGGGAAACATCCTCGTGTCGTCGAGGAATGTAACGATCTGCTCTTCGGATTCATGCTCTTCGATGACGTCGTCCGGTGCCATGCCCTTCAGAATGTCCTTGCATGGCGTGATGATATTCTCGTCATGGACTAGTTTTCCCCGGCCCATGACCCTCATCGCGGTAAAACCGGCGACACCTGCTTCGATTAAGGCACGCTTTGTGGCGCCGGTCTTCTTCATTCGCACGATTGCCAAAATTTCCTTCATTTCAGCACCTCCTGCTCAGAGACCCTTTGTTCCTTTGGAGATCGTGTATGCCTCCTCTACCGGGCTTATGAATATCTTTCCGTCACCGAAGTTTCCGCTGGTGCCGGTTTTTGCGGTCTTTATTATTATATCCGTAATTTTGTCCTTGTCCTTGTCTTCGATGGCAACGAGGATCAGGGTCTTTGGGATCTCGTCGTAGAAGACGTCTCCCATCCTGATACCCTTCTGTTTTCCGCGGCCGACTACGTCGACGACTGTTGCGGCATGAAATCCGCCTGCCGAGAGGTTTTCTAGGACCTCATCCTTCTTTTCGGGCCTGACTATCGCTCTTACGAACAGCATCTTTGTCACTCTCCTGATCTTTGGTTCCTGTTCAGAGTCCGAGGAAACCGTGCTCCATCATTAGTTCTTCGAGGCGATCCTGGCTCATGGGCTTCGGGATGACGAACATCTTGTTGCCGTCGATTGCAGCTGCAAGGCTGCGGTACTCGTTTGCCTGGTTGGATTCGGGATCGAAATCGACGACTGTCTTCTTGTTGATCTCCGCCCTCTGGACGAGGTTGTCACGGGGAACGAAGTAGATGAGCTGCGAGCCGAGTTCTGTTGCAAATGCCTGGAGGAGTTCGAGTTCGTGGTCGACCTTACGGCTGTTGCATATGATTCCCCCGAGCCTTACACCGCCTGTTTCGGCATACTTCTGGATACCCTTGGAGATGTTGTTTGCAGCGTAGAGTGCCATCAGTTCTCCTGAGGCAACGATATAGATCTCCTGAGCCTTTCCTTCACGGATAGGCATTGCGAATCCTCCGCATACGACATCACCAAGGACATCGTAGAAGACGTAGTCGAGATCGTCGGTATATGCACCGAGTGATTCAAGGAGGTTGATCGATGTGATGATACCCCTTCCTGCACAGCCTACACCAGGTTCAGGACCTCCGGATTCAACGCACATAGTCTCTCCGAAACCGGGCTTGAGGACATCCTCAAGGTCTATGTCGTCTCCTTCATCCCTTAGTGTGTCAAGCACCGTCTTCTGGCATAGTCCGTGGAGCAAAAGCCTCGTTGAATCGGCCTTCGGGTCGCACCCGACTACCATGACCTTCTTTCCTGAAGCTGCAAGTGCCGCTACTGTGTTCTGTGTGGTAGTCGACTTTCCGATACCACCCTTTCCGTAAATTGCTATCTGTCGCATGTGTTTACACCCATTGTTTCTTTTGACAAATAGTAAGTTAACATATTGAATATTTATAGCTTATGGAATATATATTCCAACAAGCCACATTTATAGTTTTGTTTTTAGTAAACTGAATTTATTGAATTTAAGTACTTTACTGATGACAAATAATTACAAATCATATAACGAAACTATCCCTCAAAACGATCGTATTTTGCGGAACTAGATCTGCCCTGAAAAGGGCCTGATGGAAGATCGGGTCATGCATAACGATGGATGCCGGTTTTATGAATTTTCTCCGTTCCGGCACCCGCCGCAGGTGCCCGCGTTATGCTAAAAATCAAATATTTTATCATGCTATAGAATAGTAATGGAAGAAAAAAATATGCCTCCTCTTCATTATTTTAAAGAAAAACCAATCCTTTTATACGGTTTTATCGCTTCACTCATATATCTTGTATTCGGACTGGTTCTTTTTGCAGTCACAGAAAATCTGCTGAAATATGGCAATTCCGGGAATTCTTTAAGTTTGTATATCTCTTCAATGTTTTTTCTCATGTCGATAACAGCTTCTGTGCTTGCCGCATACAGGGCGTCCCGTGACCCGGACGGAGAAGTTTTGTCTAAGAAGACGAAGGTAATCTATGGAGTTCTTGCAGCTCTTATCGTTTCTTTATTCCCGGTACTGGTCTACGCTGCACTCGATCTCATCATGCATAACTTTCTGTTCAGTTCTTTACTGGATTTGCAGCTCTATATGACACCCCTTCCTGCTGCAGTTATCGGAGGCCTGGTCGGTTATTTCATTGAAGGAACTTATTCGTGTTTTGGAGATAAAGGGGGCATTAAAAAATATATTATGATTGTATCTGCCCTGCTTCTGCTTGAACTCGCACTTTTCCTGATAATAATATTTGGAGCAACCGGAATGAATTTGGTTCCGTCAGATCCGGGAAGAAACATGAAGCCCTGAATTTTCCAGAAACCAAAATCCATAAAATCCCTCCGGTAAATATGATTGGCTATGAAGGAAGCGGATCATTCTTCTGACGAATATAAAGGCACCGGATATGAAGTCTTCATCCTGCTGTTGTCTGCTCTTTCCGTATTCAATATAATATTCTATCTCCTCCCCGATTTGGTCCCTGCGGCGACGGAGATCGTTGGTATAATCGATCTCTTCATCAGTTTAGTTTTCATGGCTGATTTTCTCTTCCGTTTTTTTACATATGATTCCAAATACCATTATTTCTTTAAAAACTGGGGATGGGCCGATCTCCTATCTGCAGTTCCTTTCCCAATAGCCAAGATCTTCCGTCTTTTCAGGATAATACGGATTGTCTATGTGATGAGAAAGAACGGCGTCGATAAGATCCGGAAAGAGATGTCGAAGAACAGGGCCGAGGTTGCCTTATTCTTCATCCTGATATTCATCATAATAATTATCGAACTATCGTCGGTCCTTGTGGTCCAGTTTGAAAGTGTGTCCCCGAAAGCAAATATTCTTACCGGGGGAGATGCCATCTGGTGGGCGTGCGTAACAGTTACAACTGTCGGATACGGAGATTTTTATCCGGTTACGGTCAAAGGAAGAATTGTGGGTATAGTGCTTATGATCTCGGGAGTCAGCGTTTTCGGAACACTGGCAGGTTTTCTGTCGACCAAACTTGTATCCCGGAAAGAGGATACCCTGCCCGACCCGGAGATTACCGCAAAGATTGGGGAGATTCATTCGCTCTTAAAGGAATGCAGGGGTTTTCAGGACGATCTCTCGTCCAGGCTTGCAGAACTTGAAAATAATGTCCCTGGTAAAGAAAAGAAATAAAATCACATCTCTCCTTTGGCCTTGAGGTGGAGTCTGAAGACCGTGCCGATCTGGTTCTGAAAAAGGTCATAGATGACAAATGATTTGGTCACAGCAGGCCTGAACGATCCGTTCGACATTTTTATAGCTATCTTTGATTTTTCCCCGAAGAAGTTGCATTCCCTGACAATGCTGTTGAACGTATCCCTGTAGGGTTCCCTTGTTGCCGCATTATAAAAGAGCAGATACTTGTTGATAGATTCCCTTGCAGCCCCGGAAATATTGGTGTTTATCATATGTTCTGCATAAGGGTTCAAAAATATAATTCCCCCTTTTTCATCGAGAATGAAGTAGGCGTCCATCTCTGAGAGAGATTTGTATAGAATGACCGCAGGGAGATCGAACTGGTTCTTCTTCTCTTTTTTCTTCATCTCACCCTTTGCAAGAGCGATCTCAATATTCGAGTAGATGTCGTTTGCAGTAAAAGGTTTTGTAATAAAACTGCTCGGCCCTGCCGTGGCCGCTATCCTGAACAGTTCTTCGTTTTTTTCTCCGGAAATAAATATCACCGGGATCCCGAAGAGTGATGTTATGTACCTGGTGGCAGTAATCCCGTCTATCCTCCCCTCCAGGCGGATATCCATAAGGATGATGTCAGGCAGGTGTTTAATCGCCTTATCGAGCGCCTCCTCGCCTGTGGTGACTTTATCGATGATTGTATAATTTCTTTTGCCGAGTACGTCCTCTATAAGCGAGGCAACGAGATCGTCATCTTCGACAATTAAGATTTTTTTTGCATTGCCTTTTATCGTATCTGCCATATGATTAACTCCGTTAATCTGGTGCCGGTTCAGGATATTTCTGGAAAAAATAGCTGGAATGCAATATTTCCTCTACAGGAGCCGGTTTTATCTGTAATTATTATATCTGCTATTAAGATGAAAATAATTCTCATCTATTTTCATGTATCTGATTCTCCCTAACGGGGTGTAAAAGGCCTGATCGGGTTATAATTGAAAAGCGATATATATTTTTCTGCCCGATATACCGGAATAATGAAAAAACGGATGATTGCGGCATTGATTATCCTTATAGCATTCTTCCTTGTAGTTTTATTTTACATCCAGGCAGATTCGGACTACATTTCTGCTCAAAACAAATCCGAATTAGTTCCGGGAGCAGAATCAGCACCCTCAGGCCAGAATATCTCAACTGAATCTGCCGGTCAGGCTGAGAGTCCCGATAATTCTACCGGTTCATATTCGTCGGAAGGTCTGGACGAACTTTTCAGCGAGATTGCATCCGTGGCTCACGGCTACGGTGAATATGTACTCTACGATGAAGATGGAATGCAGATCCTCTCTGAAGGAGACGAAAGAAGTGATATATCATTGTCTTTCGAAAGGACGAAGATTATGGAAAGGATGTATCTCAAAGACCTTTATTCGGGCCATGAATATGAGATATCGCCTCCTGACGGATTCAAATTTCTGCTTGTGAGTGTAACTGCCGCCCCGGTCACTACCCATCTTGAAAGACATACTACTCCTGTAACCGGAAATTTCATCGTAGTGGACCCGTCGGGAAATATCACTCCGAGTCTGAATTTTGCTGAGGGTCTCGGTGCGGTAATAGAAAATGATGTGTCTCATGATACTATGATCAACGGCCGCTTCGTAATCCGGGGTGTGGGTGAGATATATGTGGGGAAGGAGGTATTTTCGTCCCTTAACGCTGTAGAAGGGTCCGGTGCACTTACAGGATGGATAATCTATGATGTGCCTGAAAATTATTCGGTTTCCCCGGATACATATCTTGAGCTTGAACTTGGAGGTGAGAAGGTCTACTGGAGACTGCACGATATTCAGGTTGACGTTCAGGTTATGAAAAACTATGATTCGGGCAGGATTACGGTATCATACAACGGGGGTCCGGAGAGCTATTTCATTCGTGCGATAGAAGCCAAACTGGTAAAAGCGGACGGTTCTGTTGAAAAAAAATCCGTAGAAGCGGCTGAAGATGAGGAGTATCTTCCTGAAACGGAATTCTTCCTTTATGGATCTCCCGGGGAACAGGATCAGTTATCAGTAAAGGTAGTTAGTTCCTATGGGGAGGAATATATAAAGTACAAAAAAAAGATCTGATTTTACATGAAAATCACGTTGTGATTTACATGAAACAGTCCATGAAACCTTTGTTTCATAAACGTTTTTTCGGAATCAAATCTTAAGATACGTGATATTGTCGAAGATCATGAAAACCTGCCCTCTTCCTCCCCGTGTGATTCCTGCGTACATCTTCTCACCGCCGCTCTCCGGGGTGAATATGTAGTGATCTTCGATATTTACCCATGTTCCGCCAGACAGCCCGTTTCCGTCCATATCGGACATGTAATATGTTCCGTCGGATTTGATCGTCATAATCTCCTGAAGGGGCAGACTTTTGTTCTCCCATGTGCCGACGGCCTCATCCGTAAATGCAACACAGCCGCAGGAGATGATCATGATCAGTCCGGCAGCAACCAGCCATTTCATGATGATTCCTTCTCTTCTTCGGACAGTATAAATATTAATTGATCATCCCGGTTCAACATCAGCATAAATTTATGTCGGGGAAAAGACTGATCCGGAGCCGTTGAGTTTTGTTTCAGGTTGCTTTTTGATAATTGCAGTTCAATAAATCTCTGAACGATATGGCTGACGGAAAGATGAGGAGAGATTTTTCTGGGTTTTGAATGCCTTCAGTGCGGCGAATGCTGCAGCTACCTCGGAACGGTTCTAACCATTGAGGAGGAGATCGGCGAGACCGAATTCGTCATATGCAACCAGTATACGGGTGAGAGAAAAAGAGTCAAAATAGACTCCGATAAACTCAACCTATACCCTGACAGGAGCATATTCGAAGAACTTCCCGAAGCCTGCCCCTTTCTCAGGCCCGATCCCGCCAACAACCGAGTCTGCTGCATCATCCACGAGACAAGGACGGATATGTGCAGGAGTTACGGATGCTGGCGCATCCTTATTTTTAACTCAGGTGAAAAGCCCGTGGGGAGGATAACAGGACCCCGGATTCTCAGGACAAATGACGATACGCTCAAAAAGATCTGGGCCGAAAGGATTGAACAGCTTGATCCATCCGACCAGGAGAGATGGGACTCCGAAATGGAACGGATACTTCTTGAAGAGGGTCATTCAACCCGTAAATAAAGAAAAATTCAATTTTTGGCCTTGTAGAAATCCTCTAAGAAAATAGCGACCGAAAGATCGATCGTACAGGAACTCCAATTTTATTTAACCACAAATAGAAAAGGAGTTCCTTAAATAATGTCTGAAAACTGGTACATCAACTTTGTGAAAACATCCCTTGAAGTAATAGATAATTCACATGTACCCCTTCGATCCTCTAAGTTTTCAAAAAAGAAATATACTCAGCACCAACTTCTAACATTAATCATATTAAAAGAAAAGATAGGTAAAGATTATCGAGATTTTATAGAATTACTCCCTAATTTAACAACGATTACCGATATTCTTCAATTAGAACAAATACCTCATTATACAACTCTTCAAAAATTTCTTTCAAGAATTCCTTCACTCACATTTCGTATAATCCTAAAAAATGTGATTAGAAGATTACACCAGAAGGGTAATCAAATCAGGATTACATCGATAGATTCTACTGGATTTACCAGTTCATATGCAAGTTATTACTATTCAAAAAGAATCAATAAAACTCGTAAAAGTTTTATTAAGGCTTCAATTGCTGTTGATTCTGATAAATTAATTATTATGGGATGGAAATTTTCGAAGGTACCGGTACATGACTCTCAACATGCAAAATCTCTCATTAACCAAGTCAGCAGAATAACAAAAACTGATTGCTTCACGATGGATAAAGGATATGATTCTGAAAAGATTCATCAATATATCAGAGATGTTATTGGAGCTGAATCAATAATTCCTGTTAGGAAATGGAATGGAAATATCTACTCTGGAAAGTACAGGAAGGAAATGATTGAGAATTTCAATCAGGAAAAATACGGGCAGAGAAATATGGTGGAGACTGTATTTTCAGTAATTAAAAGGAAATACAAAGAGAATGTCAGATCGAGGAAATATTTCAACCAGATAAAAGAGATCAAAATCAGAATGCTAATCCACAATATGACTCTCTAAAAAAAGAGAGAGGTTTTCTACAGAGCCCAATTTTTAAAATTCAGATGTTGTGCCTTCCCATATAATAAACGCCTATGCAGATCAGGCAGATCGAGATTGCCATCGCAAGGGCGTCGATTGACGACGCCATATCAAGGTCGAGGACTCTCTGGAAGAAAGTTACAATAAGCACCATTATGATGACCTTAAGGATCTTATTCTTAAGATCATCAAGGTTCCTTACTTCTAGAATATTTGTGAAACTTCCGCAGCTCCTTGCAATGTCAATTTGGGAGATGAATAGCTCATATATTCCGAAACTGAATATAAGGAGTACAAGGCCGATCAGGTAGAAGTCGATTGCACCTATAAGTCCGATGAGTATCGTTTCATGTGATAAGTGGGATTCAACTTCAAAAAAGGCCTCGTTGAGGACACTGAAGATCTCAAACGATCCTACGACAAAGAGGATAATCGCACTTATTGCACCGAATATTACCCCGAGGAGCACTATGAACCTCAGGCTCCAGAGAACCCTTTCAAATGAATTTTCTAATTTCTTTCCGAGACCGGGGCTGTTGTCGCTCATTATTTATGCGGCTCCTTTACTTCTAATATCTTTCACCTTGAGGGATATAATACATTGAGAGCGTTGAGAGGCTGTCAAAAGTTTTGAGTTTGAATATGTCGAATCAGTTTTTTCTAATAATATTATGTGTATAACCGGTTTCATCCGAATATTTTCAAGACCGGATTTTCCGCAATTTCATCGGTCTCCATAATTATTGAAATCTGGTTATTGTTTCACATTTTGTGTATTATAAACTTGGAATTTCTGCTGTCGGTTTTGATATATAGTGAAACCGTATATGAGGCAGTCCTTACATATATGATATGAATTGCCTGTCCGGGTGAAAGATCAGGGGACAGGAGCAGGGCATATGAACGGAAAGGATATAGCTGGGATCTTTGCAAGAGTGAGAGCGAACCGGCCTCTTGTGCATCATATTACGAATATCGTGACAATAAACGACTGCGCAAATATTACCATATCTGCCGGTGCTGCACCGGTGATGACCTCGGACAAGGCCGAAGCCGCCGAGATGGTCTCCGCTGCGAATGCTCTCGTCCTGAATATCGGTACACTGACCTCTTTTCAGGTTGAATCAATGCTTGAGGCAGGGAAAAGAGCAAACGAACTCGGGATTCCCGTAATCCTGGACCCGGTTGGTGCAGGGGCCACAAAACTAAGGACTCAGACCGTTATGGAGCTCCTCGACAGGATCGATATCGCGGTAATAAAGGGCAATGCCGGTGAGATTGGCACGATCGCAGGAATAGAGGGCGGTGTTCGCGGTGTAGACTCGTGCGGTGTCCTGAGCGATCCCGAAGAGACCGTACGTGCATGTGCCGAGAGCCTGAATACAACAGTCGTAATGAGCGGCCCGGTCGATATAATCTCCGACGGGAAGAAAGTGATGCTTGTAGAAAACGGCGTTTCCATGATGGGAAATCTCTCGGGAACCGGGTGCATGGGGGCCTCCCTCACAGGAGCTTTCGCTGCAGTGGAAAAAGACTATGCCATCTCTTCAACGGCAGCCTTTGCAACTTTCGGAAGAGCCGGCGAACTCGCAGCCGTGAAGTCTAAAGGTCCATATTCGTTTCGGACTGCCCTTTTTGACGAGCTTTTCAGCCTGAATGAAGCCGATCTCGCGGAACATGCAAAGGTGAGGGCGAAGGATGCCGTATGATCTTTATGTCGTAACAGACAGGGAGATCGGTCGGGGGAGAACCCACCAGGAGATCGCCCTGGAGGCTGCTGCCGGAGGGGCGGATGTCATCCAGTTCCGGGACAAAACCCTGCTTATCCGGGAATTTATAGAAACAGCAAAGGAAATAAGGGATATTACATCCGCTTCGGGGGCCATGTTCATAGTAAATGACAGGATCGATGCCGCCCTTGCGGTGGGGGCCGACGGCGTTCACCTCGGGCAGAACGATATGACTGCCGATTGGGCAAGGAGAATATCCCCCCCGGGTTTTATCATTGGAATCTCAGTCGGAAACGTCGCTGAGGCGATTGAAGCGGAGTCAGCCGGAGCCGATTATGTTGCATTGAGCCCTGTCTTTTCAACAGTCTCCAAGGATGATGCAGGGCCGGGTCACGGGCTGGAGATGCTTTCTCGAATCCGGTCGAATGTTGATATCCCCGTGATCGGGATAGGGGGTATAGGATTGCATAACGTGAAGGATGTTCTATCGGCAGGTGCGGATGGTATCGCGGTAATCTCCGCCGTTGCCGGTGCAGACGATATCAGGTCGGCAGCAGAAGAGATGAAGAAAATAATTGCAGTTGAGAAAAGAAAGAACGGTCTTGGCTGATCCAGTTGTGATACTTCAGAAAGCCTGTAATATTCTCTTAAAAAGAGCAGGATTTAAGTAATAGGCATCTATTATTTATTGTGACTCCTTTCGACCTGATCCTTTGGCTGATCTATTTTTTTATCGTCTCGTCGATGTTCCAGATCGGCCTGAATCTCGGGGTAAAAGAGATACTCGATCCGTTCAGAAAACCCGGTGTGCTCGTTAATTCTCTTTTGCTGAACCTTATCGCGATACCTCTCGCAGGTGTGGGGCTTGCGATTCTCCTCGGTCTTGACGGAGTCGCCCTCTTCGGATTTTTGATAATGGCCTGTTCGCCCGGGGCTTCATACGGGCCAAAGATAATCGAGTTCGCCGGAGGGGACGTAGGGCATTCGATAGGCGTCATGTTCCTCCTGTGTATGATCGCGATAATTTCCGCCCCGCTTACGGTCTTTCTGCTGGTACCAGGAACCGGCAGTATCGATATCTGGCCGGTAATTCAGACGCTTGCAATAATACAGGTGATCCCTCTCTTCTTCGGTATGTTTTTGAAGGCGAAGAGGCCGCACCTTGCGGAGAGGGCATCTGGCCCCGTCTTCTGGATCTCCAATATCTCTGCGCTTGTAGTCGTGATTCTTGCATTCGGACTGAAGTTCTTCTCGGAATCAGAATCCTCCCTCGCGGGAATTATCGGCATACGCGGGATCCTTGCGATCGTCCTGCTCGTGTTCATATCCCTTGCAGCGGGTTACTATCTCGGGGGATCGGCGGAGGGGACTAAGAAATCGATGGCGGTCAGCACCTCTATCCGCAATGCCGGTGTGGCATTTCTTATAGGTGTGGGGAGTTTTGAGGATGGCCACGGCGTTCTCTCTGTAATCATCCTCTATATCTTCTTCCAGACCCTGATCACCGGGCTGCTTGCCGGGTGGTGGGGGTGGAAGAATTTCAAAGAGAATGGTATGGCTGAAACGGGAATCAGTTCGTGAAATTCCATTTATTTTTTCCAAATATCTTTATACATCGCCGTGAATAATGGATTCATGAAGAAAGAGTACGGGATGTACCTTGCATATATTTTTCAGGCTTTAATCGCCCTGAACGTGATACATGCTTTTCTGATCGGGCAGTATGAACTGATGTTTACCGGCCTTCTGATGTTTATACTGACACTGGTTCCATATATCATCGCCCGGAAGATGAACGTGAACTTCCCATGGTTCGTATATCTCCTGATCGCAATGGCACTGTGGTTTCATACGGCCGGGTACATACAGGGCTATTATACCACCTTCTACCCGTACTATGACAAGATCGCCCACCTCGTATCCGGTACGACAGTCGCTCTTCTTGGGTTCCTCGGCGTCATCTTCCTCGACAAGTACTGGAATATGAACCTGAATACCCCCTTCATCATCGGATTTACCATAATATTCGGCATGGCCCTTGCGGGTTTCTGGGAGATCTATGAATTCCTGATCGATACCTTCTTCGGTGGATCTATGGCCGGGCTTATGCAGCACGGCAATACGGATACTATGCTCGATATGATATTCGTCCTGACCGGATCGATCATAGTCTCGATATTCGGGGTCTTCTATTTCAGGCACCACAGGAAAGAGGATATCACAGGATCGATCGAAGGGACGAAATAATATTTGATTTCACCAGGGGGGCATCAATATTAAAAAAAATAATACGATGAATTCCGGCAAAAAACACCCCCGGTTATTAAAGAATCGTGTTTTTGTCGCCGGATTGATTATTTTAATATTAATTCCGGGCTTTGTGGCAGGCGCCTGGTATTACTTTAATCTCCAAAGTAATCTCCAAAAAATTTCTGACCCGGGTGACTTTTCCGGACAACGATACTCTTCCGGATACGGGTATTACAGCCCTCAGGAATTTTTGGAAGGGTCCGGGTACTTTGATCTGGTTTATTATATCGACAACGGGTCGTGGATAATGCCGGATAACATTAACGATGCCATTCATTTCAATGTCAGCGACCCGGAAACCGGCACCTTTGTGGAGGGCGATTACACACCTGATTTCTCCATCGTCAACGATACCCTTTATCTCGATATTTTAGTAGTCAACTGGAACGATTACTCACATAAGGGATCATGTTACCAGATCTCCGATTCTTCATCAGCCTATCTTTACTATAATGACACGGGCTATGACTGGGAGAGTTATCACCGTGCCCTTGATGTATTGTCTGTCAGTGAATATAACAAATCGATCGGGACCGGGGAATATGATGAAATTCGGATCTGGTTGCCGGTTTTCGGGTCTTTTGTCACTCCCGTGAAAACCACGGATTATCCGGATTATATCGACTGGGAGTATATCTTATTTGAAAGAAACCGGAATGGCTCTGTTTGTCCGGTGAAAGTCCCTGTTCAGACCGCGATAGCGTGTAATATCGAAGTTGTCCGCTGAGAGCAAAAGATGGCGAAAGGATTTTGTGGTTATTGATCACCTGTGGATCTTCTTCAGAATCCATGCCATATTTATCCCGAGGGTCTGCATGGTCTGCATACCTTCGACATCGTTCTCCACATCCCCGGGTTCGAGCCCGAGGCCGAGATTCCAGTTGGATGATCCAACGGTTATCATACTGCTGATTCCGAAGAAGTGATTGATCGTATCGTATGCATGAATGCCTCCCGATCTCCTCACGGCGATTACTGCGGCACCGATCTTTCTGGCAAACATTCCCCCGTTGACCATCCCGACGAATCCTGCCCGGTCGATCAGCGCCTTTACTTCTGTGGATACATCGGCAAAGTATGTCGGCGACCCGATGATGATACCGTCGGCTTCTTCCATCTTCCTGATGCAGTTGTTGACGAAATCATCGTCGAAGACACATTTTCTGTCCTGGTTTTCCATGCATTTCATGCAGGCGGTGCACCCGTGGACTTTCTGTCCTCCGATATGGATGATCTCGGTATCTATACCTTCCCTTTCAAGCTCTGTGAGGACTTTTTGCAGGAGTATCGCCGTGTTCCCGTCTTTTTTCGGACTTCCGTTAAATGCTACGACTTTCATAATCTATCTTCCCTGATTTTGATAACGTCACGGTTCTTAATATAACTGACGCCGGAGGAATCGACGGCCGGTCGGTCATACAAAGAAATCAATATTTCCCACCCGATCCAATAATATGTCAATGGACTCCGGGCTGGTGGCAAAAATATGAAGATTGGAAGGCTTGAGGATCTTGGTTCCCTCCGGGGAACTGCTCTTTTGCGCGTGGATTTCAATTCCCCGATTGATCCTTCGTCGAATATGATTCTTGACGACAAGCGCTTCCGCGAGCATGCGCCGACGGTAAAGGCGCTTGAGGACTCAAAATGCGTTATTGTGACGCACCAGAGCAGGCCGATGAAGAAGGACTTTACGAATCTCAGGGCACATGCCGAAAGGCTTGAGCGCCTGATTGGCCGGCCGGTCGACTATATCGACGATATATTCGGTGCATGTGCAAGAGATGCCGTGAAGACAATGGACTACGGCGAAGTCCTGATGCTCGAAAATGTCAGGTTCAATTCGGAGGAAGTCCTGACGATGGACGGCGAGGATGCCATGAAGACGCATCTTGTAAAGGGGCTCTCGGCAATGGCTGATTACTATGTATTCGATGCATTCGGAACCGCCCACCGCTCACAGCCCACAATCGTCGGTCTCCCGAGGGTGATGAGATCGGTCGCCGGCCTTCTGATGGATAAAGAGGTATCAACTCTCTCAAAGGTTCTCACAGATGCACCCGGCCCGGTCACCTTTGTGCTCGGAGGAACGAAGGTCGACGACTCTCTTGCAGTTGCCAAAAACGCTCTTGAAGCAGGGATCACCGATAATGTAGTCTTTACCGGAGTCGTTGCAAATGTCGTGTATCTTGCCGAAGGAAAGAAGATCGGAAAGCCGTCGACGGATTTGGTACACTCTCTCGGTTATGATAAGGAGATCGAAGTTGCTGCAGAGCTCCTCAAAAAATATTCAGACAGAATTGTAACCCCCGACCATGTCGCGGTGAAGGAGGACGGAGTGCGTGCCGAGTACCCGCTCGAAAATATGCCGCAGGACAAGGGAATAATGGATCTGGGGATAGAATCGCTGGCTGAACTTACGGGGATCATATCAAACTCAGGGACTATTGTCCTGAACGGGCCGGCTGGTGTTTTTGAGGACGAGCAGTTCTCTGCGGGAACATACGAACTGATACGGGCGTCGGAGAAGGCGGAGTTTTCGGTCGTTGGAGGAGGCCATACTGCGGCTGTCATCGAGAAGATGGGCGTCGCCGACAGGTTCAGCCATATATCGACCGGTGGCGGTGCCTGCATAGAGTTCCTGACAGGGAAGAAACTCCCTGCAGTCGAGGCTCTCGAATATTCAAAAGAAAAATTCTGGTAGTTTTCTTTTTTCTTCATTTTTATTTTACTATTGAGGGAGGGGAAAATTCCCCCTCCCTATGCCCCCCAAATCACGATAAGTCGCAAAGAGGGGACGCTAGTCCGTCCCCTTTTGCTCCCCGAAGGGGCTTTGCCCCTTTCGAAACCCTAGGTGTCTTTGGAAGAAGGATCTTTCAAAATCAATATTTTTATTTTCCAGCACTCTTCCCGATCGAATCCATAAACCTGTCCCTGATCTCTTCAGGTGTAAGCGCGAGATTCGGAGCGTCCGTGTTTCCCGGTTTTATGATGACGTGAATGAACGAGGGGCCTTTACCGCGGTTTAAGAATGCCTCTTTCAGCTCTTCGGCGGTTCTAACTTTTATAGTATTCTTAATCCCTGCCCCTTTTGCGATGAGTTCGAGGTCGCAGGTCGTCCACGAGTGAGTAATCTGCATGCCGGTGCTTCCGAACGCACCGTTGTCAAGGGCCACAATCGTCAGGTTGTCCGGTTTTTCCGCCGCGACAGTCGGAAGAATCGCGGTTCCGAGAAGGCTCCCGTCGCCGTCGATTACAACAACATCCTTGTCCTGCCCTAATGCGAGCCCGAGCCCTATGGGTGTTGCCTGTGTGTAGCTGCCGAGCATGTAGAAGTTTTTAGGCCTGTCTCCTGCGGCATGCATCTCTTTGCAGGGGACACCGATGTTCACGACCACTGCTTCATCTTCCAGTTCTCCGGCGATGACCGAGATCGCTCCGGCACGGTTCATGACAGGCTCTTTAATGCTGCGGTTATACTCAAATCTGATTTCACGTTCGCGGGGAGGGAACGGTTTTTCGGCACAGCCGCCGTTTCCTTCCTCCCAGAGTTTCGGGAGGATAAGGATAACATGGATCCCGCCGTTTTCAAAAGAAAGCCGAATGGCCTCCCTGATCTTTTCCAGGTCACCCGATCCTTTGATTATTGTATGTGAGATCCCCATTGCATCGAGAATTGCCGGAATTCTGCTGTTGAACGGGACCTGTGCGGCGATCTTTTCATTGTATACCCCCCGCCAGCTTGCGATTATAGGCAGCGGAAGACCGTAAAGAGATGTCAGCGACATCATCGCATTGAGGGAATTTCCGAGACCCGAGCTCTGCATCTGGAGAACGTACCTGCGCCCCGCAAGAGCAAGACCTGCGCAGACCCCGACACCGTCCTCTTCGCGGTTGATGTTTACATAGTGAAAGTCTTTCTCCAGCAGTGCACAGAGATCCTTGGTTCTGTCGCACGGAAGGGATACGACGAATTCGATCCCCTCTTCACGCAGTATCGATTCAATCTTTCTTTCAGGCATATTTCCTCCTCCACTCCGTAATCTTGTCTTTTAGTTCGTCTGCTTCATCCAAACTCCGGAGAGAGGCGGAAGGCCTGACGGGTATCATGTCGAGGTCCTCTGCCGCCCTCCTGTATCCTCCGCCTGTGATATTGAGCAGGATATTATCATCCCTGTTAACATCTCCGGATTCCACCGCACTTATGAGCGATGCGACACATACTTCAGCAGCAGGATCGAGGTCGGGTCCTTCGAGGTCCATAAAGAGCCTTCCTGCTTTTTTCGCATCCCCGCTTTTCACTCCTCTCATTATACCGTTTGTCCCGCTGAGAGCGTCGAAGAGGCCGCCGGTAATTGAATACGGGGGGTTTCTGTTCGTGAGCACAGTTGCGTATGTCTCCATTGCTGCCTCCTTTCCCCCGGGCATATCCTTCTCAGGAATAATCTCCCTTCTCCTCTCAGCCCATGCATTTACCATCGGCACGAACGGTTCATTCTGTGAAAGATAAAGCCGGGGCAGGCGGTCGCCGAACCTTCCGTCGGCAAGAAGCCTCTTTCCCATCTCCCATGCGGCAATCCCGCCCGTCCCGCTGCCTACGGCCTGGAAGTACCAGTCCGGCATCTTTCCTATGGCCATGGTTCCGTCGAGCATCACCGTTCCCATGCCATCCCTCCGGGCCGGATTCTTTGCACCGCCTTCGGATATCACTCCCGGAACGGTGCAGATCTCGTTGCCCAGTGCGATTGCATCTGAATAATCACCTTCGATTGTCACGAGAAAGACCGAATCGCACTCCCTGGTCGTCCAGATGCTGCCCGCCGCTTTTTTTGGGACTGATATTATCACAGGAGTCCCGGTTCCTGCTGAAACTTCTGCAAATGCCCGTCCTGTGTTTCCTGCCGACGAGATCTGGAGGATTCCGTTCTTCAGCCTCTCCTTTATCCTGAGCATCGTCGGAACGGCCTCCAGCTCCTTGAACGAGCATGTCCTGATAAAAGCCCTCTTCTCAGGCCAGTAGCCGTTGAAGGTAATGTAGAGGTTTTTAAGCCCGAGGTGATCCGCAAGACCTTCGCTACGGTAAGTTGCGGGGCATGTGTCCGTCTGTGTCCACCCGGAGACGGGGAGCCAGTCGTGATATCTGAACATTCCGGGGAGATCGCGGACAGTGATCTGCTTTGCCGAGTAATCGGCATATACCAGACCATTGCAGCCTTTAATGCATGTATTGGTATAACAGTCGTCGATCGCCTCTCCGCAGACAGGGCACCGGAGTATGTATTCGCCCATATTACATACCTCCCAGCGTGAATTTGCCCGATTCAATCTTTTCCTTAAGATTCGAGCATATCTGCTCACCTTTCCGTCGGTCCGACTGCCTGAGAACGACAGGGATCTCCTTTCCGTTGAGTGCGATCGACCCGGTATCCATCGAATAGACCTCCCCTATGCAGGTGGAGAGGCATGCCCCGCAACTGAGGCATCTTGAAGTTAGAATTCCGCCTCCGGGCATGATCGCATCGGCAGGACAGTGCTCCTGTGCGGGACATTCCCCACAGAGGAGGCATTTTGTTGGATCTACCGTGATATGCCGGCCGGCCGACTGCCAGATCCTCCCGTAGTCCGAAAACCCGAGTGTCCGCCTGTCAAAGACATCCACAATAGGGAGCAGGATCTCCTCGTCGAGCACTGATAAGCGTGCGATGCATTCGTTGTCGATAACCGGAATCGCGGCGGCTATCGATGTAATGCATTCAGGTCCTGCGGACGTTTTGAATTCTCCCATAAATTCAGGGTTCATTCCTGCCATACCGGCAGAAACCGAAAGGTTCGGTTTTTCAGAACTGCTTCTCGTTCCGGTACCAAGTATCAGTCCTTCTGCACCGTTCAGCAGAACTCCTGCACCGGATCTGAGGAACCTGGTATCGGGATCGTTCTGGAGGGGGTTGATCTCTCCGCATCCGCTGACCGTCGCCTGTGTGAGTCCGCCTGATAGAGGCAGGACGGAGAATATGGTGTTCACGGGATCTTTACCCGAGTTTACGAATGCCGAGTAATTTTTGAATGCGCTTCTCGACGTGATCATCCTGGCATAATGAAGTTCGTCGCCGTAAACCGTGCATTCAAAGTTTTTTCCTCCGGCTTCTGTTTGTACCTCAATCTCTTTTTCTGCTGATGCGATGTCCCTGAAGAGATTTCCTCCCCCGTACGAGTTTGATGCGTGGGATGTGCCGTATACTACAAGATCTACCTGCCCCAGCCCCTCGTTCGGGCACGGGCCAGGGAAGGCAGGGACACCGTTCAGTGTTATGGAGTCGGCCCTGCGGAACGTCCCCGGCTCTGCGACAGGAACGCTCAGTATTGCCATCGTTCCCGACATGACCCCGCACGTTCCGCAGGTGACAACATCGATATCATCGGGCGAAAGCCTCTCGCCGTCGCGGACTTTCTTCTTGAACTCCCCTGCTGTGAGCACGACTGCAGTTCCATCCCTGATCTTTTTATTGATCTCTGCGACAGTCTTCACCATATCCTGATATCCTCCACCCTTGTATGTATACCATACCTGTTCTCAAGCACCATATTGACAACGCCAGTATGTGCAAGATTCATCATGCAGAAGCCCGGCAGGAATTTTTGTCTCCTTCCGAATTCCGGTTCTTTGTTTATTGTCTGTGCGACTCCTTCGAACCCGATGATATGATAGGCGGAGATCGATTTAACCTCATCCTCCTTCTCCCTTGCAAGTAGCGGCGAGACGACATGGCAGGTCAGGAGGCCTGTGAGATAGTCAGCTTCGATGACCGAGAGTACGTGCTGGACAGGGCACCCGGCGCCCGTCGGCCTGCCGAGGACGAGATCGCCTTTCTTTATCTCAAGTTTTTCAGTCATATCGGGCCTGAAAGGAAGGACGATCTTCCTGGCGGAAGGTTCCCTTGGCAGCGGGTGGAGGATGAAGTCGAACGGATCCCCGTGAATATCACGATCCCCGTAGTTTGCTGTCAGTATTGATTCCGGCGGATTATTCAAATCCGGGCTCTCTCTATAGAACGGGCAGTCCGGTTTTTCTTTCTTTCCTCCCGCGAGCATAAGAACAAACTCCTCGCATGTCGAAGCCCCGCATGCCCCGCAGTTCTTTCCCGGCGGAATCCATTCACCCGGATCCGTATTTTTCATGACAGTCAGTCTCCCCTGAAGAGGAAGTCCGCACCTTCAAGCTTCCTGATTACCCCGAAGTGGTTCTGCCATCCTATATCCTTCTTCCCGACGCAGATCGTGCAGACCCCGAGAGGCGGTGCCCCTTTGAGCGTGATCTTCTGCGGGTCGGAGATCTCCTCCTGTTCGTCTATCGCCCTGAAGAGGTACCTGAGCCCGGTTCCCTGCACTGCGTTGGTCTCGACGATATCGAGCCCTTCGTTCACCTCGCGGATCTTTTCCCTGAAGACCTCCTTTTCAGCCTGAGAAACGAGATCTGTCCTTGTAACAACGGCGATATCAGCGAGGGCCAGCATTGCGCTCATCTTGAGCGGGGTGTTTACCCCGGATATCGAACTCAGGACAACTATTCCGAGCGACTGGGTAGTATACGGCGAGCAGCGGAGGCACAGTCCCGCACTCTCCACTATCAGGAGATCGGCGCCTTCGGACTCGGCCCACGATATCGCATCGCTTATGACCAGTATCCCGACATGGTCCGGGCAGACGTCCCCCGAGTATACCTTCTTTGTCAGAATTCCGAACTCTCCTGCAAGCTCCTCGTCCTCAAAGGCCCTGACAACGTCGATCTTCAGGTATGCACACCGTTTTTCCCCCGAATATTTCCTTATCACCTGTTTGACCACAGCCGTCTTTCCCGCTGACGGCGGCCCCGCGATTACGATCAGTTTCATGCCGGATTTACGCTCCTGATAATCTCGCCGGCACGGATCAGTTCTCTCAGCCTGCACAGGGTCCGGTCCATCCTTATGATCTCTGCAAGCGCATCCCTCTCCTCTTCTCCGGGTTCGAGGATACGTTCCACGGCCCCGTTCTTCATAACAATCCTTTTTGCAGAGAGCAGTGAGACGACCGGGTCGTGGGTAACGAAGATGAGCGCCTTATGGTGCGTTTTCAGGCATTCGATCACTTTTTCCTTGAATATGCCTGCATTTTCGATCTCGTCGAGAAGAATAATCGGTGCATTTGAGATCATTATGGCATCTGCGACCATCAGGGACCTTGTCTGTCCTCCGGAAAGCGAGGTCATCCGGACTTCGGGAAGGATCTTCTCGCCTGTAAACTCATTCGCAAGGGCGATCGTCCTTTCGACTATTTTTTCGTCCTCTATCTTTCTCGACCTGACATGCATTTTGAGAAAATCCCCGGCCGTCATATCTGCAAGACATTTTGTATTCTGGGTGATCAAAGCAACGGGTTTCTTCGCCGGGTCGCGGACGAACTCTTCAGGGGCAGGTTCGCCGTTCACGAGAACTGTACGGCCTGTAACCGTGTCCCTGTGCGCAAAGATCTCTATGTCGTTTATCAGGGCACTCTTTCCCGATCCTGTCGGTCCTACTATAGATATCGTGTCGCCCGGGCATATGGTGAGGGAGCTGAAATTTTCCGTCATCCCTTTCCTGTTCCTGCCGGGAAGTATCGTGATATCTTCTATTGTCAGGGGGTCCATGTATCAGTATTAGCAGGCTATTTCTTAATATAGATCATTTAAGGCAAAAATTAAGATACTATAGGGAAAATTTTTAATTTTATTTTACCTTTTATGCAAATAAATCGCTACGGTTTTTGAGCTGGTTGTGTGAAGTCGTTTAACCTCCGGGTTAAACCATCCAATCGATTCCGTTTATACCTTTTATAACCCGGTCCTTACTATTTAGAATTGTATTTCGGGAGTTCTTACAGGCTGGAAAGATGAATTAAGGAATAAGATATGACAGAAACCTGTTTAATAAGGGGAGAGATGAAAATGGAGCTTTCCGGTGCTGACGTGGCAACAGGCATCGCAGAGGATGAATACATAGAGTTCGGAATATCACCGTTCGACGAACTTCATGAGATTGAATTGTCGATTAACGACGCCCTTGACAGCTGTGGAGGAGATATTCTTCCTGCGCTGTATCTGCTCAACTACTGCAGGAATCTTGTGGAAGACGGTGACATGGAGGAGTACATCGAGGCATGCACTCTTCTGTCAGATACTTGCAGGAGCCTTCCCGGCAACAGGGGCGGAAGACTAAGGGCCGTCGGTGACTACCTGGATTTTTGCATAGACTGATGGCAGATATTTTGCCTTTACAGGAAAACACTTAATATCTATTTTTCTCAATTGTATGTCATGTTCTCGCAAAGGATATTCCAGGTAGGTTTTAAAACCGCACTGCAGGAGGAGATCGACAGGAAAGGCGTAAGCATCCGTGAACTTGCAGAGAGAGCTGGAATTCCTGTTGCAACACTCTACAAGATAACTTCGGGAGAGCGCGATCCGCGGTTTTCAACTGTGCAGGCAATCGTAAATGCATTGCAGCCCCAGGATTCCGATTTTGTTGCCGTTATAGCGGCCAAGTTCCTGCTCGACGATATAGAATCAAGCAGGCCTGATGTGGGAGCAAAGAAGGTGAAGGTTCGCGGCTATCCTGCGTATACGATGGAAGAGTGCATCATCTCAGCGGTCAGGGCGGAAAAGGACGGTGCTCTCGGGATCGTCTGTGCCCCTGTACTTGCGTCGATGATCGAACGTATAGTCGAGATCCCGGTCGTAATTATGAAACCGCAGGCCGAGACGATAATCGAGGCTTTGAAGACACTCGACCGGCGGCTTGAAAAATAATTTTTATTTTTTATCTTTATCTTATCTTTCCGCAACTGCGGGCGGCCTGTACCCTTTGAGCATCAGCGAGAGCGAAATAACCGTGACCGAACTGAGCACCATGGCGGCGCCTGCATACTCCGGTCTGAATATAATTCCGTAAAACGGGTAGAGGACACCTGCGGCCACCGGGATCAATGCCGTATTGTATGCAAAAGCCCAGAAGAGATTCAGCTTTATCCTTCCCATGACCTTTCTTGAAAGCTGAATTGCGGCTGCGACATCTCTCAGGTCGCTCTTCATCAGGACTATATCGGCGCTCTCCAGGGCGATATCCGTTCCGCTTCCTACAGCTATACCGACATCGGCCTCGGCAAGGGCCGGGGCGTCGTTTATGCCGTCTCCGACAAAGGCGGTCATGCCGGATTCCTCCCTGATCTTTTTTACCTGTGCGGCCTTTTCACCGGGCAGGACGTTTGCATGTACGTCGTCGATCCCTGCCTCCTTTGCAACAGAAAGTGCAGTGATCGCGTTGTCCCCTGTAATCATCGAGACCGAAAGATCCATTGCTTTTATCTCCGATACGGCCTTTCCTGCCGAATCCTTTAGTACATCGGATATCGCCAGGACTCCGACGATCTTTCCGTCAGCTGCAACCGTGACCGTTGTCTTTCCTGCACTCTCGTAGGCCGCAAGCGTTTCTTCCGTCTTTTCATCTATGACAGCGCCGCTGTTCGATACAAAGTCGCGGGTTCCTGCAGTGACAGCCTTCCCGCCTGCTGTTACCTCCACACCGCCGCCCGCTTCGGACCTGAAGTTTTCCCCCTCAGGAACTGCGATCTCTTTGTCCTTTGCATAATCGAGGATCGCCTTTGCAATAGGATGTTCGGAGAAGTTTTCGGCTGCGGCTGCAAGGCCGATCATCTCTTTTTCTTCCATGCCGAAAGAGGTGATGTCCGTGACCTCGGGTTTTCCCCGTGTCAGAGTCCCGGTCTTGTCGAATACTATTGTCTTCAGCTTCTCCGATATCTCGAGCGCCTCGCCGTTCCTGATAAGGATTCCGAGTTCAGCCCCCCTTCCGATTCCTACGGTGACGGCGGTCGGAGTAGCGAGACCGAGTGCACACGGGCATGCCACGACTATAATCGATATGAAGACTGTCAGTGCAAAGAGAGTGGTCGAACCGAGTAAGAAATACCAGATCGAGGACGCAACTATTGCTATGAGAAGTATAACGGGTATGAACCACGCCACGGCGACATCCGCGATCCTCTGGACCGGTGGTTTCGTTCTCTGGGTCTCCTCGACGAGGCTTATGATCTGCGATAAGACCGTGTCCTTTCCTACCTTTGTAGCTGTGAATGCGACCGATCCCCCGGTAAGCAGTGTTCCACCTGTTACCGTGTCGCCCTGTTTCTTCAAAACAGGCACCGGCTCTCCGGTTATCATAGACTCGTCGACATACGCCTCTCCTGAGAGAACTGTTCCGTCGACCGGGACCCTGCCTCCCGGTTTGACGAGGATCTCGGCTCCTTCCATCAGGTCTTCTGCAGGAATCTCGACATATTCGCCGTCTTTCTTCACGAGGGCTTTTGCAGGTTTCAGGTTCAGGAGCTTCTTTACAGCATCGTTCGTTCTTCCTTTTGCATTTGCCTCAAGATATCGTCCCAGTGTCAGGAATGCAGTGAGCATAACAGCGGTCTCGTAGAACATGAAATCGCTCGTGAGAACGATCCCGAAGGTGCCGAATACGGACGCAATATATGCCGTTCCTATACCGAGGGCGTACATCACATCCATGCTGAGCGTCCTGTTTCTCAGGGAGATGAATGTTGCACTGAAAATGGGGTATGCAAGATAGATCAGGACTGGTGTGGAGATTATGAACATCAGGAGGTTTACGGGTATGAACGCCGAAAGCCCCGAGTACATTATTGCAATAAGAACTGCGGCGGTTCCCAGCCCTAGCACAATTCTCACGAGCTTGTTTTTCTGCTCCTTTTCGAACTCCTCTTCCTCTTTCTCTGAAGAAAAGTCCTCTTCAGTGCCCATGTACTGGAAACCTGCCGATTCGACTGCAGTTTTGAATTCTCTTTTATCCGTATCCCCTGGGATATAAGATATTACAGCCGAGTTGTCGACAAGGTTTACATCCGCGGACATAACGCCGTTGACTTTTTCAAGTGCAGTTTTTACGCTTCCGGCGCATACGGCACAGTGCATCCCGCCGATCTTGATCTTCTGTTCGGCAAGAGATACTCCGTATCCGCTCTTTTTGATTGTCGACTCTATATCCCCCAGGCTTATTTTTTCCGGGTCGAAACTTACCTGTGCGTCCTCTGATGCGATACTTACGGAAGCCGAATCAACTCCTTCAAGCTTCTTCAGTGCTGATTCGACGTTCGCAGCACATGCTGCACAGTGCATCCCAGTGACCTTAAGAGAGGTCTTTTTTACCGGTTTTTCAGACATACGCTCTTCTCACTTAATAATAATGATTCCTCGTATGGAAAGTGCTTCTTAAGACTTATTATATATTTTGTACCTGTTCTCCCTTCATTAGTCAGGATCATTATCTGCCCGCCGCAGTTATCAATGAGACTCCATATAAGACCCATTCCGTGGCTTTTTTTACCTGAACTGCCATTTTCAGCCAGGTCTCCCACGTTAAAATCCTCGATGATATCATTTGGGATGCCTGGTCCGGAGTCCTCGAAGAAAACAGATATTTCGGATCCCTCTTCGTATTCAGGTACCGAGATCCTTACCTCTGTTCCGGCACCGCAGTGTTTTTTTACATTGTTGAAGAGGTTGTAGAATACGGAGCCAAGCAGATCGTCTGCTACGACCATGCAGCCGAAATCCCCGATGGTTATATCGAGGTCGGGATAGTTTTCGGCCTCTCTGCATATCAGAGGCCTTAATTCGACCGGCTTTAAATCGTGGCAGTTCTCATCGGATCGTCTCATAGCCTCGGTATTTTCAATCAGGTGTTTGACGTTTCCGATAAGATTTCTCATTCTCCTCTCCCACAGAGACTGCTCTTCTTCCGGATTTCCATCGATCTCAAGGCATCCGGTTTCTACCATGATCATATTTCTGATATCGTGCGTCAGAATATCGAGATAGAATTCATTTTTACTGATCTTTTCCCCGGCATGTTCGTTTTTATCTTCTTTATACTCATGAAATTCAGTAAAAAATCCGAGAAATTCCATCTTTTCATTGATGTACGGTGCTGCGTGAAAGAGGATTGGGATAACTTCACCGTAGCTTGTTACGATGTCGAGCGGATAATCCCGCAGGTTGTTTTCTTTTAATGCGATGGCGAGAGCGGATTTTGCGTTTTCATGATCCCGGAATAGCACTGCAAGATCCTTTCCTTCGATCTCGTCCTTCCTGTATCCTGAAAGCTTTTCCATCGCCGAGTTGATATCCATAATTTTGTAACTGTCGTCGATTGTGAGAAGCGGATCGATATGGGATTCAATGAGCCTGTTCTTGTATTCATTTGCTTCGGAAAGTGCTTTTTCAGATCTTTTTTTCTCTACTGCAAGTAGGACTTTGTGCGTGAGTTCGGCGAAAAGGGCTTTGAGATCTGTGCCTTTCTGGATATAATAATCGGCACCGCTGTTCATTGCCTCTATCACAACCTCTTCACGACTCCGGCCCGTGAAGATTATGAACGGTATGATATTTCCTTCCTCTCTGATCTCTTTCAGGAAATCCAGTCCGTTCATATCCGGCATCTCATAATCGGATATTACGGCTTCGAAATTTTGTTCTTCAAGTTTCAACAGCCCCTCCGCTGCTGAATTTCCTGTGGAAACTCTGAAATAACCCGTTCTTTCAAGGAATATTTTTGTAATATCCAGGACCTCGGGATCATCGTCCACTATGAGGATATCAATCATGTTATTGAGTTTTAAGGATTAGGTTGCGATATATGATGGCCAAAAAAAATTTGTTTTCAGAAAGGGATTTTTTATTTCATCCTGTGGTCGTACTTGTAAATTGGTATTTTATAATTCATTGCCCCCATCTCTGTCTAAATTACTGGATTTTGCCTGTCTCTGCCTCTTCCATCATGTGATGCATGTGTTCGTCGAGATTTTTGAGGTGTGCCACAAGCTCCTGGATGTCTCTTTCAACATGCTCTATGTCGTCATGCACGTGTTTAAGTTCGCCATTTATATGAGTCAATAGTTCACTGTTCATTTGTTTCACTTCCGTTTGCGCCGATTTTTCAACGCGATAATTAAATTAAAAATACGGTTGCCTTGAACTTCTCCCTTCGAATTTAAGGAAAAAAAGGGATTGCCAAAATTTTTTCATTGTGGTATTCCTGTTTTTCTGTCTGACGGTCTGCGAAATTAATTTAATAGTGTCCTGCAAAACAACTGTTTGTTAACCCTGGTGATATTTTGGAAGAGTTGTCCTTATTCATTGCATTTTTCGGAGCACTGTTTGCACTTACGAATCCGTTCGGAAATCTCCCATTCTTCATAACGTATACCGAAGCTTTGACGCCGAGGGTTCAGAAGGCTATGGCAATCCTTCTTTCTGTTTTCCTGGTGGTTTTTTTCGGTCTGTTCTTCTTTGCAGGAAATGCAATCCTGCACTTTTTTGGGATAAGCATACCTGCGTTCCAGATCGCGGGTGGAATTATCGTCCTGATCATCGCATTGTCAATGGTGAGCGGAGAGCATATGGACAGGCAGAAGAAGATCATGCATGTCGATGGGGTTTCAGGTGAGAATAAATCTCTGGAAGAGGATTTTGAGGAGGCTGAGGCCTTTCTTCCCAAAGTTCTCGTTCCCCTCGGGATCCCTATCTACGCGGGCCCGGGTGCGCTGAGTGTCGTTATAATGTACGGGAACAAGGCTTTTTCCGCGGGTTGGGGAGCTGTCATCTATTCGCTGATCGTTATCGTTGTGATATGCCTGATCGTGTGCATAGTGAACTTCCTTGCAACCCCTATAAGGTCAGGTCTCGGTGACCAGGGACTTGAGATACTTGTCAGGATAATGGGCCTTATTCTTGCGGCAATCGCAGTTACGCTCTTCATCGAGGGACTGGCAGCTATAAACAGCACCTTTACGGTTCCGGCTGTCTGATGCCCTATTTATTTTGGCAACCTAAATTTATTTGGACAACCAAATTATGATGATGACATCTTACAGGGGCAAAAAACTGACAAGAAAAACCGAGGACTATCTTGAGGCGATACTGGTCGTAAGCCTTGAGAAAGGATATGCAAAGACAAGAGATGTCGCTGCTCTGCTTGCTGTGACTCCTTCATCGACGGTCGAGATGTTTATAAAACTGGATAAGATGGGTCTTATCGAGTACAGGAAGTACGAGGGTGTGAGGCTTAAGTCGGACGGCCTTGAGATCGCAAGGACAATCAAATTCCGTCACGACACTCTTTTCAATTTTCTGCGCCTTATCGGGGTTAATAATGATATTGCGGACAGAGATGCCTGTAAAATGGAGCATGAACTCGATCGCGAGACAATCTCTGCGATCGATAGTCTCGTGGACTTTCTCGGGCGGGATGACAATAAAGGAATACTCAATGATCTGAAAAGGTACAGGGAGTAAAATCCCTACGATCCATGATAGATTCATGAATGTCGATTACCACACTGTTTTTTGAACATTAATCCTGGATGTCTGGATATTGCGGATTTTTTGTAAATTTCGGTATTCGGAGATTTTTTATTATCTTCTTTGGGAGGTTTACATTTGTTTCAAAAATTTTGGATCATATTATTCCATACCTAAACTGCAATTTTAGTTTAGATGATGAAGCCTGAGATAAAATTCGTAACTGATGAAAGGGGCCGGAGATCATGTAAGCCTGCAAGAGTCTCCGGGGAGGGACATTAGATGTCTCACTCCGGCGGGCGCTCCTCGATAGGCGGGGTCAGAGACCTCTCCCGCATATCACCGGTTCTGCTCGAACTTGCGGGTTTAAAATCGAAGACGGAATCTTCCCTGGAAACAGGGAATAAACAGGTTTACGGGGGTGTAAGGATGTAGCAGGATTGTTGCCTGTGTTATAAAATCTCTACAATAAAATAGCGTCAGGGAAAATGGCTATACACTCATGAACGCATCAAAACCAACACACCGTTATCGACTCTAAAACCTCTGGATTAAAAGATCCACACAATCCATAGTTGGGGTTTTCTCCAAAAACCCAAATCCATTATATTATTTGTAAAAAACCGAATCTTTTTTGAAACCCTTTAATATTTGTATAAAAATAAAGATGATACTCTAAAGAAATGAGGTATGAAATGTCCGGAAAAATACATCTCAGCAGGAAGGCAGAGGATTATCTCGAGGCGATCTATGTCGTAAGCCGCGAGAAAGGCTACGCCAGGACAAAGGATGTTGCTGCCGAACTTAAAGTCAGCCCTTCAAGCGTGGTGGAAATGTTTCGGAAGCTCGATAAACAGGGATTAGTCAGGTACAGGAAGTATGAGGGTGTCGTCCCGAATCCCGAAGGTCTCCGTATAGGTAAGATGATCAAGAGCAGGCATGACACACTCAAGGCATTCTTCATGAGAATCGGAGTTCCCGAGGATATTGCAGATGAAGATGCCTGTATGATGGAGCATGAACTGAATCCCCGGTCCATCGAACAGATTCAATTCCTGCTGAACTTTGTCGATGAAAGGGCGGATCGGTCCCACACATTCGCGGACTTCGAAGCATACTGCCGTATAAGGAGATCTGAGGAAGACAAAAGCGATCTTTAATATCCCTATTTCTCCTAAATTTAGTTTCTAAATCTCACGAAAAACGGATTTTTCTGTAGTAAAGATTTTGGAATTTCAAAATAATCCTAATATATTCCGGTTTTATTCAGGAAACCTGGTCTTTTTCGAACCCTATTCATTACAACCGAATTTGCAACATCATATGGTAAACTCATGTTTCTGACCGAATTGTCCCAATCGGAAAGAGGAAGGATCACAATGATTCCCGGGTGGGGTCGTGCAAGGCAGGATCTTGCCCTCCGCGGGCTTTCTGAGGGATGTACTGTTAAAATGATATCTGCAGGCTGCGGACCCGTAGTCGTTGAGGTCAAAGGCATTACTCTTGCGATAGGTAGACGAATGGCCGGCAGAATCAGGGTTTTGAGAATAGATAGCTGATTATTGAGGAATCCTATGAAGAAAAAGTTGTCCGAGATGGATTTTGGTGATTACGGGACTGTCTGTGAGATCAGTTCCAACAAATCCGGCCTTCGTGCACTTGGAGTCAGGGAGGGAAAGACCCTGACCATGGTTACTAAGCAGCCTGTAAAAGGGCCGGTTGTTGTAATGCTCGGTGAAGTCGAGGTTGCAATGGGCCTTGAGATGGCCGATTCCGTCTTCGTCGAATGTAGCTGATACCTGGAGACTGGACTATGGCAGAAAAGACAAGAAAAATAAAGAAGATAATGATGGTCGGCAATCCTAATGTCGGGAAGAGCGCTCTTTTCAATCGTCTGACCGGCGGAGAAGCGATCGTCTCAAATTATCCTGGCACCACCGTCGATTATACTAAAGGCGAATTTGCCGAAGGCGGGGTCTTTTACGAGGTCACCGATGTACCGGGAACGTATTCTCTCGAACCACGTGACGGCGCCGAAGAGGTTGCGGTCAGCCTTCTTGAAAAAGCGAAGGGGGAGGTCGTGATGATCGTCCTCGATGCGACAAGGATCGAGAGAGGCCTTTATCTTGCACTTGAGGTTATCGAACGAGGCTATCCGGCAATCATCTCACTTAATATGATAGATGAAGCGCACGACAAGGAGGTCCTTGTGAACCCTTCCGAACTTCAGCGCCTGCTTGGTGTGCCTGTAGTTGCGACATCCGCCATCAGCGGTGAAGGTGTGAAAGACCTTGCAAAGATGGCAGGAAAGGCACGCGTTTCTGATGTTTCACAGATAAAGGCTGCACTTGAAGGCAAGAGGAAAGAGCCCGCTCCGTCCGGCGGATGCATGGGCTGCGGGGGATGTGGAGGCTGCTGATATGGCTGGTAATTATATCTCCGAAGACGAGCGCTGGGATCTTGTAGACAAGATTTCAGGCCGCATTGTTACATACGGGGAATACAAACAGAGCCTTCGCGATGTTATCGGTGAACTCACCGTAGTCCCACTGACCGGGATTCCGGTTGCAATAGCAGTATTGTATGCCTTCTGGAGCATATTCTGCTCTTTTGCAGGATCGCTTATGACCGACGGGTTCATGGTAAAGCTATTCGACAACTACTGGCTCCCGTGGCTCCAGTCCGTATGGCCCGATCCGAACGGGTGGATCTATTTCCTGTTTGTCGGGGATCCGGCTGCCGATAACTGCTTTGAGGCATTCGGTATGCTGACGTCAGGTTTGTTCGTCTCCCTGGGTGTCGTCTTGTGGGCGGTTTTGATATTCTACCTGATGATGACGCTTCTTGAAGATTCGGGCTATTTACCCAGGCTTGCGGTTCTGGTGGATACCCTGCTCCACAAGATCGGTCTTCACGGGTATGCAATCGTCCCCGCGATCCTCGGTCTCGGGTGCAATGTTCCTGCCGTAACAGCGACACGCATCCTCGAAACAAAGAAGCAGCGCTTCATGATGATGACGCTCCTTGCGATATTCATCCCGTGTGGGGCGCAGCTTGGTGTGATGCTCGAAGTAATACCGGATTCGGTGGGATGGGTAATGCTCTATCTTATAGCGGGCTTTGCAATCTTCGGAATAATCCTCGACAAGATTATACCCGGCAAGAATCCCGAAATACTGATCGATGTTCCGGCATACCATATGCCGGTATGGAATAATGTCGGCAAGAAGCTCTGGATGAGGACGAGGGGATTTTTAAAAGAAGCTGTCCCGTTCGTCCTGTTCGGTGTGCTGGTCGTAAACCTCCTCTATCTCGGAGGGGTTATACAGGCGTTGTCGAACTTCTTCGAACCTCTGTTCGTCTACTGGTTCGGCGTGCCGAAGGAGACGGCCGGTCCGCTTGTTGCCGCATTCCTGAGGAAGGATCTTGCAATTGCACAGCTTTCGGCGATTCCGATGACGACATACCAGATGATTACGTCTGTGGTCCTGATCTCGATATACTTCCCGTGTGTGGCAACCTTTGTTGTTATGCTTAAGGAAGGATGGAAACAGCTTCTGGCAGCAGTCGGAGTGCTTTTCTGCGTAGTTATGATCTACGGCGGCCTGATTCATGCAATCGGCATACTACTGGGGGTGGCTTAATTGGATATGAAAAACAGCAGCAATGAAAAATTCAGCGGCCTGAGCATATATGTTCTGGTTATAGGTATAGTGGCGTTTGCATTCGGATGCGCTGACATTCTTGTCTGGGCCGGTTTCAGTCCCGGAATCGAGTTCGGGATAATGGAGATCGCCGGTGACGACTTCTTCCGCTGGGCATGGGGCGGCCTCGTAGTGCTCATGGGAGGAGTTATAATGCTCTCGGGTGCAGTGAAATCATATGATATCAGGCAGTTTGCAAAAGTAACCCTTGGAGCGCTCATGGTGCTCATGATCGCGGCAACGGATTTGTTTGCAAGGTTCTGCGAGAGCATTCCTGCCGGGGAAGATTCACCAGAGTTTTTCAACTCACTTGGTGGTTTCATCGGCGGGTTCGCACCTCCTTATTCCCCGGCAATCCTACTTCTGCCTTTCATCCTGGTGCTTGTATACCTGGCGGTAAGGTACGACAAAGAAAACCAATAAATTCTTTTTTTAGTGGGAAAGAGCTTTTTCTCCTAAATTTCAATTGTCCTGTAGAAATGTTCAAATTTTCACTGTGTGTTCAGGCGTCAGAGGAGTACACCTTAAGAAATGAAAAGTGGCAAAGTTTTTTGAAAAATTCTGATGTTAAACAGAGGATTGAAGAATCCTGCTGCAGTGGAAAAATGCGTGAAGTATCTCGTAAATCTCAGATTACACTTCAATGAGGTTGATAAAACTATTTCGATTCATAGACGGTAAAGTGTCTATATGATAAACATTATATTGTCTTGAAGAGATTCATCAACATATCAAATAAGCCATCAGCATAAATCCGGATTCCTATCGGAAAATGGAACACCTGATAAAAAAGCAACAATTGAAAAGATATTTCATATATAGCATTTTAAAAATGGTTGTTCAAATTAAAATGGGAATTTTCCTTTAAAACAAAGGATCTAAATTTGAAAGATTATATTTATATAATTATTTAGATCATATTTTAATAAATAATTCAATCATTATATTATTTTATTTGATCATATTAATATAATATTAAAAATAATCTCCCTGTTGTGGTGTTTAACGCGGGGATTATGAGCACTGGGTATTTTATTGACCGACCGATATTTTATCTTTTTAATGAATTCCTGCTGAAAACAGGCGAAATATTACACTATAATGGGAGGACACCTTATGCCGGAAAAGAAGAAATTTGAAGCGTTCCCGTCTTTGTTAAATACCAAAGGCAGAACCGGGAGCTTAGACAATGTGAAGTCCGGACAGGAATTTCACCGGACTGTCAATATATCAGGCATTCTCAAGCCTGGATTTAAGGAAATCTATAATTTTGGAGAAATTCTCTCTGCAATGCGGGATAAAAACTGCGATCAAAATACGGAAGGCAGTCTTACAGGAATTTTTAAAAAAGTAACTTCGCTTTGATGATTGTCCGCAAATTTAGTGGCTAATATCATTTTGCTGAATATAAACCGGGTAAACAATAAGGGGGATAAGATGGTTAAAGGAGGATATTTTTTTACCGTATTAATATTCATCGTCGTATTGGCAGGCATGGTCTTACCCGGATCATGTACCACGGGACTTGGTTTCGATCAGGCGTCCAATCCCGGCTCAGGTCTCATTTGCGCAGTTGATAATGGACCCGGGCAGACCGGTATACAGGGCAGCCCTTCATACAATTCAGGGGATTTACCCGTTGAAAAAGAATTAAGGCAGTCTTTATTTGAAATTCCTGTCCTTAACGACTACATTGCCGTTGGAACAACTATTATTTTATCGTTTTCGGCGGTTCTGTTCATCGGGTATTTTTACAGCAGCAGGCTGAAAATGACCCGGAACGGCTATATAAAGATGATAGAGGAGAGAGAAACTCTTCTTTCCGGTGTTAACGAGCGGTTCAACAATACTTTCGCCGTTATCTGCAGCCTGATCTCGATGCAGATTTTAAATTCGAATGAAGAGGAGACAAAACAAAAACTGACCGAGATTAATAACCGGATATTGTCTATTTCACTGGTGCATAAATGCCTGCTGCAGTCGAAAGTCGTTTCGAAGGTTAATATTCATGATGTCTTCTTAAGCCTGGGCGAGCAGATGGTTCAGACTTATTTTCTGGGCAAAGATATCGATTTTAAAGTGAAAGGGGAAGAATGCCTGCTTGATATCGATCAGGCCATACCCCTTAGCATGGTCATGAACGAGATCATAAGCAATTCATTGAAATATGCTTTTGCAGGCCGGGTTTCCGGGGATATTTCTGTTGATTACAATTGTGAAAACGATAAATTTGAATTGTGCGTCCGAGATGACGGTGTAGGTATTCCCGGGAACCTGATCGATGAAAGCCAGGAGTCGCTGGGTCTTAGTCTTATACGCAATCTCGTATCCCTACAGCTTAAAGGAAGTGCTGATCTGACAGTTGAATCCGGGACAAAATGGATGATCACTTTCCCTGTAAAAATCGAAGATACCTGAGACCCGAAATGAAACGGGTATGGGAGCATGTAAGGTCGTATGGGACCGGATGAAACATAATTCATTCTCTTGCTGCAGGTTCTAATATCTCAATAAGCCTCTTCATCATAAAACAGATCGGCGGCATTTTGATCACAGTCGCACTCTTTCTACCTGCTCTGTAACCTGCGGTAAATGCAGTCACCCCGTCGATGATCATAAACAATTCAGTCTTCCAGCCGGGATCTTTCATAACCGGTCCGAGCCTCCCCATCTCCATGAAAAGGCCCGACAGGTCACTGCTCATCTCCTCTATCCTCAGGGCTTCATACGTGGATCTTTCTATGTTATCCGAGAGGATAGTGAGTTTAACCTGTTTTTTTGCTGCTTTAAGATCCCTGAGAAGCGGACGGAGTGGCGCGGGATCTTTTATTATAATGATAATGTCATGTTCTGCATATCGAATCAGCATTTTTTCCCTGTTTATTATTCCCTGTTCGCTGTGAATAGACCAGAAAGGGGAGGGGGGTTTTGCTTCATAATTGAGTTTCCTGAGGTCTTCTATCATTTCATCAATTGAATTACAGTATTCATCTTTTATGGCGGCGAAGACCTCGGCCGGGTTTTCAGCCAGATAAAATGTAGGAGTTCCTTCCTGTATCTCTAAAAAAGCCCGGTCGGCAAGTGTGTTCAGGACGGTATAGATACGTCCCTGGGGGACGCCCGAAATCTCGCAGATTTCCCTTGCAGTACCCCTCCCAAGACCTACAATTGCTGTGTAGGCTTTCGCTTCGTACTCCGTAAACCCGTAATTTCTTAGGTTTTCAACCAGTTCTTCAGGCATTACAACCCGTATTGGTTGTAAGAATTTGAATATATTGCGCCTTCAATCTCTTCTCCACTGTTTCTCCACGGCGATTGGGCCTGGGGACTCCGGAGGAAAAACAATGAAGAACCAGAATAAAGAAAATACAGGAAGATACGATCGGAATAAACGGAAGACCGTGATGGCTGTGGCTCTTCTTGGGATGTACATGTCTGTTTTGGACGGCGTTATTATCTCGATCGCTCTTCCAACGATTACTTCTTACTTCGATGCGGACATCGCCTTATCGCAATGGACGATTACGGGTTATTATGTCGCTATGACTGCGGCGATGTTGCTCTTTGCCAGATTGTCCGAGTCTTCGGGGAAGAACAGGATGTTTCTCGCCGGAATGGCGATCTTTACCATAAGTTCACTTGGCTGTGGCCTTGCACCATCTCTTCCTGTACTCATCGGATTTCGGATCATTCAGGGCCTCGGTGCTGCCATGTCCGTATCTATTGTGATGGCGATCATCTTTGAGCTCTATCCTTTCTCCGAACACGGAAAGGCAATGGGTCTTCTCGGCTCAACCATCGCACTTGCAAGCCTGAGCGGTCCTGTCCTTGGCGGATTTTTGCTTGGTGTATTCGGCTGGCACGCGATCTTCATGATCAATGTACCGATCGGAATATTACTCGTAGCATTCGGCATATATTCGATGGACCTGGATAAACCGGAAAAATCTGTGAAGGAGAAGATGGACTGGATCGGGGCGGGAACTCTCGCGGTTGCCATTGCATCATCAATGCTCTTCCTCGGCCTTATTGCAGAGGACACCACGATCGGTGTATATGTTATTGCAGCGTTGTTCGTATGTATCGTCTCCCTTGCTCTTTTCATCATAACGGAGCGGCGGAGGTCCGACCCACTGCTCGATCTCTCGGTATTTTCAGAGCGTATGTTTGTCGTGCCCCTGCTCTGCATGGCCCTTGTCTTCACCGCGTATATGATATTAAGTGTCTCGCTGCCTTTCTACCTGGAAGGTGTAATGGATTTCTCATCCCTTGAGGTCGGAGTGGTGTTCGTGCTGGTCGCCGCGATTCTGACGGTTGGGGCTCCCTTTGTAGGCAGATTCTATGACCTGCACCCCTGGAAATATTTTACCGGAATCGGGCTCTTTATCGGAGCATTTGGATTCCTGGCTGTTGCCTATTTCGCACAGATTATGGATCTTACGCTGTTGATCGGTGCCCTGATCATCTTTGCGATTGGTTTTACCCTCTTCCAGAGCCCGATAAACGCAGAGATTATGCATGGTCTGCCAATAGAGAAATCGGCGCTCGCTTCGGGCCTGAACAGTGCGGGAAGGCAGTATGCAATGGGTCTGGGCTCATCGGTGGCCTCGATAATCTTTGCGTTTCAGCTGCAGCAGGAGGGGTACACCGGTGTCGTTACCGATGCAGCCCCCTCTCTTATTGCGGACGCGACAACAGTTGCGATGATTGTTGCAGCATTACTATGTTTTGCCGGGGTGGTGTTGCAGGCACTGAAACGGAATTCCGGAGGAGAAAAGAATACCGCGATGTTGAAAACTTAAAAAGAAAAAAGGGGTTGTATGATATTTAAAGGAGGGCAATTGCGTCTTTTCCAGTCATTCCCTCCTTTATGCCGAGTTTTTCTGCAGACGGGTTCGCTGCCGCGATCTCTCCGTTCATCAGGTCGTCGAGGTCTCCTACGGATTCTCCTTTCGGTCTCACTTTTGCAGCCGCATAGCCGAACTTCTCAAGGGCCATGACGTCGAACGCACCGCACCCGACAAGACCCTTATCCGTCCTGGCAAAGACAAGGTTCACCTTCCCTATAGGTATTACGAATCCTTCGATCTCTTTTTTCCCGAGCCTGATTATTTCGCCTTTCATTGATCAAAGATTCCCGGCCGGGCATATATATGATGCAGATCGTCCCGGTTATATGCGGTAACCGGGAGTGATCCGGGTGGAAATTGGATGGTCTGGTATGAATATTTCAATTATCAATATTTGGCTAATCTTTCCAATGCAAATTTATAATATTCTTTATCAATTTCAAATCCAACATAATTAGTTTCTAATTTTTTACATGCAAGTGCAGTACTTCCAATTCCCATAAAAGGGTCCATTACAACAGTCTTTTCATCAAAACCATGTAATTTAATGCACATCTCTGGAAGACGCACAGGAAAGGATGTTGGATGAGGCCTTGAAGAAAGAATAGTTTCATAAGGAATAAACCAAACATTTCCTCTTTCTCTTTTATCTGAATTTGCGGATTTCCATCTGCCGATATTTGATTTATCTTGATATTTTACTCCAATACTTAATTTATCAAGGTTTATGTCACAGTTTTTTGTTAAATGGAAAATGTGTTCATGACATTGGCTTAAAAATCTTTTACTATTTACAGGTTTATAATGACCAACAGCCATATCTTTTCTTAAGCAGTCATAATTTCCAACGTCTTTTTTTTCGATTGCAATAGATTTTATCCAATGAATAATGTTTTGTAATTTGAAATCGCTCCTGAATTCATTCAAAACATCGAAAGGAATCCAAAGATCACTTGGTTTCCCACCTATGTTTAAAAAAATGGATCCATCATCTTTTAAAATACGCTTAAATTCTTTTGAAATTAAGTTCATCCAATTTAAATAACTATCAAGAGGTTGGTTATCGTTGTGCGTATTGTATTTTATTCCAATATTATAGGGTGGAGATGTTACAATGATATCGATGAAATTATCTGGAATTTTTTTCATGCCTTTCAAACAATCAACATTATAAATAACGTTTAATTCGGCATATTCAGAGTTTTCATTGATGTTATTTTTCTTCATCCTTTAGTATTAATTGGTATCTCATTTAGTAGAACTTTCCTTTTTAATTATTTATGGATCGGGAAAAGGATTATTAATGCTATCGTCTTTATTTTGAATAATATGGTTGATGAAAATTTTACAAGCAGAAAAACCGGGATTTCTGATATTTTATTAAATGATATCAAATATGTTGTTCCTCCATATCAACGTGATTACTCTTGGGAAGTCGAACAATTAGATAAAATGTGGGAAGATTTGAACGAATCCGTTGAAACAAATAGCCATTTCCTAGGTTCAATGATATTTCAGATATCTGGTAATAAAAAAGAATATATCGTAATTGATGGTCAGCAGAGATTAGCAACAATTACTATTTTGTTAGCTGTAATTAGGGATTTGTTGTCAAAAAAGGGAATGGATAATAGTGGTGCAATAAGGATAAATCAAAATTATATCTTAAAAGAATTTGAAGGTGAAGAAGAGACAAAAAAATTAGAACTAAATCTTAGAAACAAAGATTTTTTTTATAATTGCATCCAGAAATTTTCAGATGAAAGTAGCGAATCTAAGTTTAAAGATTATGAACAAAATTTTGGTAAATTAGAAAAAACCAATAAAAAAATTAAGGATGCATATTTTTATTTTGAAAAAAGAATATTAGATAATATTGAGAATTTGGATTTAGAAAGAACTCAGAAATATCTCAACAATATTACCAAAACAATTCGCGGGAATTTAATATTAATTGAGACATTAGTCGTTTCTGAAGAAGAAGCTTACCTTATTTTTGAAACAATAAATGATCGTGGCCTTGATCTTTCGGTATCCGATCTTTTTAAAAATTATTTAATCAGGAAATCTTCACAGGATACTAGAGATGAAATTGTAGGTATCTGGAATGAAATTGCATTAAGTTTGGATGAAAAAATTCGACCATTTTTACTTCATTATTGGTTATATAAATATGAAGACACAACGGAAAAAAAGCTATTTTCAAAACTACATGAATTAATTGAGAAAAAAAATGTAAAGGTACTTAATTTTGTCACTGACTTAAAAAAAGAGGCAATTGTATATTCTAATTTATTAAATCCAAGTATTTCATATTGGAACGATGATGATACTGTGGAGTTACTTGAAGATTTGAACATATTAGGTATCACTCAATGTATGCCAATATTAATGAGTAGTCGATATCATTTTTCTGGAAATAACAAAGAATTTAAAAAGGTAATCAAGGTTTTAATAAATTTCACATTTAGATATAGGACTATTTGTAATTTGGCTAATAACGCACAGGATAGAGTATTCAAAATAATTACTAAGAAATTGAGGACTGGTGATATTAAATATGCAAATCAAATATCTCAACAATTAAAAGATATATTTCCTAATAATGAAGAATTTAAGGGTAATTTTATTGAAAAAGAATTTAGAATTCCTAAACTTGCAAAGTATTTATTAGAACAGATTGAATTGAAAATCAAGGATTATCCTGAAAATTTGGATTTTAAAAGTTTAACTTTAGAGCATATTTTCCCAAAAAATCCTGATAATGAATGGATTGAATATCTAAAAAATCAAAATTCACATTTAATTGAAAATTCTGAAAAATATGTTTATAAAATTGGTAATATGACTCTTTTGGATTTAAAAATGAATAAAGGAGCAAGTAATTATATTTTTCCAAAAAAGCGTGATGAATATTATTTTAATTCTCATATGAAAATTAATGAAGAGTTAAAAGAAAAAGCTTGTTGGAATGAAACGATTATTAATGAAAGGAGCGCAAATTTTGCGAATTTGGCATTGGATATTTGGAAGTTATAGATTTATTTTACTATTTTTTGTCCGGAACGGAAAAGTCTGCCTTGACGAGCATGTTGTTCCGCTGGGAGTTAATGCAGGATTCGAATGCGCAGGTGTCGTGATAAACGAACAGCACTTTACGAAGACATCCAATATCTGGGGCATAGAGAACCGGAAGAAAGGTACGAATACGAACAGGATCGCGGTATTCCGGAAGCCTGAATAAGTAAAATCCAAAACTATTTTTTTCAGGTGAGTACTTTTATTCCATATGAATTTCATGGGCGTTTTCCCGAATATCGGGTTCATTGCAGTATTGCTGGTATTCTGTTTTTCATTTTCCTGTCTGTACTGGTACTGATAATGTCTCAACTGCAGGGCCTGCAGAAGGGGACGATGCCGCGAAGCATTGCATTACCTGAAATCGGGAGTTAATTCGTCCCTGTCGGACACGCTTGCACTTGCAGGTGAAACATCCCGGGCTCTCGCAGATATCGATCGCAGGTGGACGGGGTCCTCGGGGATGCACAAGAGAGACCTTTGTGGATCGACTCGGCTGCCTTCATCAGTCCCGGAGGGCAGGTCGTTGCAATAATGTCTGAATCATACAGCGATCTTATCGGTGCAGATCTCTCGTACCAGGATATTGTACAGGAGGCTCTTGCAACCCGTTCGCCGGTAATGTTGGATTATATGCTTCTGGATGAAGGTGTTATGGGGACACTTCTCGAATATCCCGTATATTCGGAGGATGGTGAATATGCAGGAATCTTCTCATCCGCTTTCACTCCCGCAGAGCTGATCGAGCCCTATGCAGAGGATATAAAATCGAAGTACGGCTACTCCGTTATGGCGGCACAGCCTGACGGGTTTATTCTTTATGACGAGGGCCCCAAATAGATCGGAAATGAAACGTTCGGAAATCCGGCTTACGAGGCATATCTCTCGCTGATTTCATTTACGGAGACTTACTCGTCGAACCTCTCGGGTACATATAATTAAACTTTCAAAGCGACAGGTTCTGCCGATGAGGTTCAAAAGCAGGTATTCTGCTGTCTTGACAAAGAATGGCGTGTAGTGGTGATAAAGGAGATATAAGCTCCTCTCTACATACGAATATATATTCAATATCAGTTACCTTTATTTTCCCGAAAGCTGTTGTGTTACAAAAGGAGCAGGAAATATGTCTTCAGAAGAACTGTTTGAAAAAACGTTAAAAGAAGTGGACAGGCTCATCCACGAGGGAAGCACCCTCGGCGACCCTGTTGAGATTAACGGCTGCACGATAATCCCGGTATTCGCGTACGGGTTCGGTTTCGGAGCCGGATTCGGAGGAAGCGACAAGACCGGACAAAGCGGAGGAGCCGGTGCAGGGGGCGGAATATCCCCGATAGCACTTGTCGTAATCGATAAGAACACCGAAGGAATCGAGGGTGTGAGGGTCGTTCCGGTGAAAAAGCCCGGCCCTGTTACCGAGGCGATAAATGCCATCGGGGAGGAGATCATCCCGAAAGTCGTCGAAATGATGAACAAGAAAGAAGAAGAGGGAAAAGAAGAGGTCAAAAAGGAAGAAACGAAAAAAGGAAAATAACTTTTTTCGGTAGACTGAATGTTCTCTTTTCTTTTAGCCGCAGCATTGATTATAGGAATAATTTTAGTCGTTTTAGCTGTGCATATCCTGGTTCTGCCCGTAAAGATCTCCGGAAGATTGAGATCGAACCGTAGCGATCTTTTTCTGACATGGATAAGATGGGGATTTCTCCGTGTATCGGTGAAGGTATCTGCCAGCGGCATTGCGACGTTCTATCTCTTTTCATTCAGGCTTAAGGAGTTTTCCATGGGAAAAGAGGGAACCTCCCCCGAAGAGACGGAGAAGGATAAACAGCCGTTTGATCCCGGAAAAATAAAGCCTTTGCTCGACGAGGCTGCTGTAATCTTAAGAGAGATAAGTTTCGATTATCTCAGGGTGAATGCAAGGGTCGGCCTTGGCGATCCTGCCGGGACAGGGATGCTGTTTGGTCTTGTATCCGCCCTGAAAGGTGTATTAAGCTGTTCTGATCGCTTCAAACTGAATGTTCTTCCGGTTTTTGAGACCGAGGCGCTGGAGTGCGATATCGAAGCCGGTTTCAGGATCGGCAGATTTTACAGGATAATAGCCCCGGCGATCAGGATCTTCAGAATATCGGGTGAGAAGAAAGAGAGAAATAAAGTGGATATCGCCGGGGGTGTTCCTGCCGCATGAAGATCGTAAAAGAGAAAATCACCTCCGGAAAGGTAACAGCAGGAGGTGTAAAAATTTCATCGGCGGCCGATATATCAGCCTTTGCATATCCCGGTGGATTCGTTTTATCTGTATGCCCGATATCGATAATAGTGGAGACTGAATCCGGGACATACAGTTTTGACCTGAAGAGGGAAGAGCTCCCTCTTCAGATCCGTTAATTTCTTTTATTCGAATCTCAGCGCCTCGATCGGGTTCAGGTTTGCCGCTTTCCATGCAGGATAGAATCCCGAGATTAGACTTGTACCGATCCCGAACAGCATTCCATACGGGATGTATACCAGGGTCGAAGGTTCGAAGAGGTACGTAGTACTGTTCAGCATTACCATCAACACCACAAAGCCGGCTACAAAACTGAAGAATGCCCCGACAATCGCACCGAAAAGACCGAGGAGGAATGCTTCGTAGAGGAACATCTTCAGGACCTCGCTCTTCTTGGTCCCTATGCTCCTGATGATTCCGATCTCCTTTATCCTCTCGGTTACGGACATCATCTGGATATTGAATATCGAGACTCCGGCAACTACAAGGGATATTCCGCCTATCGCCGTCGTGAACATCGAGATCTGGCTGAATGCGCTGGAGATCGCCTCAAGGATCGCTTTTGTATCGAAGATATCTACCACGTCATCCTTTTTGTTCATCTTTGCGTCTATTGAATCCTTTACATCTTCGATATCGTCCAGGTTTCTCATTTTGACTACGACGAAGTCATAATCCTCCTGGTCGTATGTCGATGAAAAGAATTTGTCGGTTACGACGAGGGCGGAATCGGGATTGATATCGAATCCCATTCCTCTCTCTTTTAGTATTCCTACAATCCTCAGGTTATCGTCACCGAGTTTGACACGGCTGCCTACCTTCAGGTCGTATTCTTCGGCAATTCTGCTGCCCGCAAGCGCTCCGGCAGAACTCTTCAGGTACTGGCCTTCCTCGAGATCGAGAATCACCGGAATGTCCTGCGTTTCAAAAGCGTAGACGGTGACGAAACCTTCTTCTCCCCCTGCCTCGATCTCGTCGGCCGTATTATAGACAGGAATCACATCGTTCGAACCGGCCGCCCTGACGATATCCTTAAGCATCCTCTTCGTGATCTTGTCGTCAACAACTGAGCCCCCGTGAGAGTAGACGACTACGGAATCTCCGACATCCGAGAGTGAATCGGATATCGACAGCGTAAGGCTGTTTCCAAGCATTCCCATGGACGCGATTGCGGCAACACCAATGACAATACCGATGACGGCGAGGAGCGATCTCAGCCAGTGAAGCCTCACGCTTCTCTTCGCAAACTCGAAAAATATCGGTGTGCTCACTGTATTTCACCGTCCGCGATTGTAATAATTCTCTTTGAATATTCGGCTATGTGGTTGTCATGCGTTACCATGATAATGGTCTTGCCCTGCTCGTTGAGACTCTTTAACAGCTCCATTACCTGCAGTCCGGTCTTTGAATCAAGATTGCCGGTGGGTTCGTCGCATAGCAGGATCTTCGGGTCGTTAACAAGTGCACGTGCAATTGCAACCCTCTGTTGCTGCCCGCCCGAAAGTTCGTTGGGCTTGTGGTGGCTCAGGCTCTCGGTAAGTCCCATCTGCCGGATAAGCTCGTCGCACCTGCCTTCTGTGTCCTTTTTTCGGTATTTGAGAATATACGGGTACTCGACGTTCTCCCTTACGGTAAGGAGGGGAATCAGGTTGAACTGCTGGAAGATGAACCCAATCGTGTCCCGCCTGAGATCTGTAAGCTGATCGTCGGAGAGCCTGCTGACATCAGTCCCGTTGATGTATAACCTGCCTTTCGTAGGGACATCCAGGGAGCCTATCATATTGAGGAGCGTGGATTTGCCAGAACCTGACGGTCCCATTATTGCAATAAAGTCTCCCTCTTCGATAGAAAGAGAGACATTATTGAGCGCCACCACATCCCCGAAAGTCATGCGGTAGATCCTGGAGACCCCTTCAAGTTGTATTACATGCATGGCTGTTCCAAAAATAAATTGGGGTGATTATAACCTGCCTTCTTTCTTCCACGAATACAGGATCGCTCCGCCTACTCCTGCAGCAATTATGATGACCAGTATAACAAGGCCGACGGGGAACCCGTCACCTGAGGAATCCTGTGACGACTGCCCTGATGACTGGGAGTATGACGCCCCGAGAGAGACCGTCACCTTCTCTTCGTAGCTGTTTCCGTCTTCATCCTTGTATATTATGCTCAGAGGAATTTCTTTTGTGTTTTCAGCCGTAAACGTGACTTCGAAGCTTGAGAAATCGTCAGGCTCGAGTTCACCGACTACATAAAGGCGGTTGGGGTCTGTCGGAACAGCGGGATCAGAAGATGTAACGATCACCGATTTTGCATTTTTAAGGCCTGCATTTGTAACATCACCTGTCACGGTGTAGTAACTGCTTCCGGAGGACACCTCGACATTGTTTACTACTATCTCGGCATCCATCTTGCCTTCGCCGATCGTGTAGGTAAGCACCTGCTCTGTTGTATGAAGGTTGATCCCGTTCCTGTATTCAACGTTGAATACGATCTTCCCCGATTCCAAGGGGATGACCTCGAATTCAACCTGCTGGCTTCCGTCAGACTGGAGTTCTCCGATGAAGTAGCTGTTCTGTATAAACGATGCAGTGTCGCTTTCAGGCTTCACCACGACACCGTTTACTGCATTCTCCCTCGGGTTTCCGACAAGCACGGTCACCGGGTCCTTGACGTCTTTTCCGAATTCATCGGGAATATCTATTATTGATATCTCCAGTGGTGTGCTCTCGACCTTGACAGGAATCAGGCCGCTCATACTGCCTCCCCCTGCAAAGTTGATGTAGAATCTCGGGTAATATATGCCGTCGGACGCATCGGCCTTAATGGTGAAGGTAAAGTCCCTGCTTGTACCTGGCCCGACCGTTCCTACGGTTGAATAAGATTCTTCATTTACGAGAGTAAGATCTTTTGAGAAAAGGTCTGCACTTTGGATCTCGACGCTTGAAGTTCCTGTATTCTTTATAGTAACCTGAATTGTTCCGGTGTCTCCCTTCATGAAGACCGAAGGACTGACCTCATATGACGTAATCTCGATATATGAGGCGGCATCATTCGTAGATGTTGAAGCCGCCGATGCTGCCGTCGCAAGAAATGCCGTCAGTATTAACAAAATTATAATTCCTGATTTCATGTTTTTCTACCTCACATGACGAATGAACTCAGGCTGAGAATTATGAATATCACAAGCGGCACGCCAACACATATTGCGGCCTTTTTGAATTCCAGACCTGAGGATTCTTTGATCCCGAATAACCAGATATTCGCAGACCATATTGTAAATATTATGCTTACAAAGGATGCAGCCATCATTGGTGCTGAGGTTGTAAATGCCTTCATGGCAACCTCAATCTCCTGCATGTTGGAAGTTGCCGGGATTACAAGGTTCTGGATTGATGTCATCATTATGGCCGTGGTGATAATTCCCCCGAATATTTGTGGAATAAAGCCGTACCCGGCAACTTCTGCAAGCTGTTTAAATGTGGCCGTTCCTTTCAGGATATAGATCATTACCAGGAATGCTAAAGCCCATATTGCCCATGAGATAAACATCCCGATGAAAGCGACGGCGAAACCGAATAGCGAAGCGATGAATGCATATCCTTCCAGGCCTGACCCCATGGCCTCAATGGTCTTTCCCGAGACTATATATGCAGATATTCCGCTGATAACTGCCGTAATCAGCACTATCAGTACGGGCACCTTCAGGGACGCCTCCTCCCTGCATTTCTTCTCAAAGAAATGCCCCGGGGTAATCAATATTTCTTTTACCGAAATCATGTGTTATTATATAAAATGTTAGAAGTATATAACATTACCTTGCCGGGTGAAAATTATGAAAAGGAAACTATACAGGGATCATCAGGTACGGAATCTGTTTCGCAGGTGTTATCCTGTTATCCTTTTTTCAAGGGCTTTTGAAAGTGCCAGCCTTAGGACGGATTCAGGGATTTGCTCGTAAATCCTGCTGCATGATCGTTCCTCACCTTTCTTTCCGGTTCCGCATCCCTCACATGCCATGCCGCAGTACTTTGAGGGGTCCGGCAGGGGAACAAGTTCTTCGAGAGGCAATCCGTCGATTGTAAGTGAACTGTCGTTACCTTTTTTGCCCTTTAAGATCTCTTCAGAAAATGTAATCCTGCATTTATCGGTTCCCCGGGCGTTTTGGAAATCGATAACAACTTCCTTTACGGTCCTGCAGGTGTCGGGGCATACAAGAGGGGGAATTGCCGGGTCATCGGCATGCGACCACAGAACTAAGATCTCCTTCATAAAATCACTTCAGATCCTTATAGTTTCGGCAATCTCATCAATAAAGACTTTGAGGCTGTCTCTCAGCTCCCTGAACCCCGAGAGATTGCCTGTCCCTCCGGCAGGAACACTTATTTCGTGCAACAGGATCTCCTTCGATTTTGGCAGCGAGTATGCGTTCCTCATTGCATGGGGGCACATGAACACTATAAGATCGAAGCAATCTCCAGAGTAGGATCCTATTGTCGACGGCCTGTGGTCCCCGGTATCTATGCCTTCCTCTTTAAGAACGGCACCAGCTGCAGGATCAGGTTCGAGAGGATAGATCCCTGCACTCCTGAAGACGATATCCGGGTATTTCGATCTTCCTATGTATTCGGCCATAAAGGATCTCACAGAGTTGTGGGTGCATATGAAAAGGACCGATCTGTTTTCGTTCACTATCCTCATATCCTATGGACCGGTTTTCTCTCCTTCAGCCGGTTCTGTTTTCTCTTCCAGAGGAACCATGCTGCTGCAGCGCACACAGCAATCGCGATTATTACGATTATGCCGAGGCTCAGGTTATATACCAGCAGGTCTTTCAGGAATTCCGATCCGAGGGCGATCAGGAAACAACCGGAAAGAGCACCCGCAATTACCGCGAGAATAATCTGCAGTGGCGGAATTCCGATCATCCTGCCGACTATGGGCGTTGCAATTCCTCCGGTGCCCTGCATAGGAATCATTACAAATATCGCCAGTCCGAGGGTCGAGAGTTTTTCAAGCCATCTGTGTTTCCTGAAGAAAGATTCGCCATGCTCCATGAAAGTTTTCATCCATTTTGTTCCGGCAATCGGAATCTTTAGTACGAGATCGAAGTTCAGGACCATGAACAGAGTCGAGAGGATATCCATCATGGCGATCGAGAACGCAACTGTCCACCATGGTATGCCCAGTGCGATTCCGATGGGAATCACGCTCTCCTTTCCTGCCGGGGGAACGAAATAGATGAACATAAGAGTCAGCATGGACAAGAACAGGGAATATGGAAGCAGCATCCAGAGTATGAGGATATAAAATCCGAGGATTGCAAAAGGAAGGGCAAGGTTAAGGACTATTTTCCCTGCATTCAGAATCCTTATCTCTGAATTTGTGTATTCAGCTTCCATCCGGTTAGAAATAATGGTTCGATTGCAAATAAAACATTATCCCGTAATTCAGCTTTCCCTGCTGTTTTTCATCTTTTTATAAAAGTAATTTGTAGCGGTTGCTATGATCACCAGCGCGACTATTACAAGAGCAAGGTAGAGCGGGTTTATTGCAAGGACGGATGTTGCAAACTCGAATCCAATTGCAAGGATATAAGAGCCCAGGAAAGAGCCTGCTGCAATTCCGATGAAGAGCTGCAGCGGCGGAAGGCCCATAATTCTTCCCAGTAAGGTTCCGCCTATACCACCTGATCCCTGGAAGGGAACCATAACGAAGATCATCAGTCCGAATATGGATAGGCCTTCCAGCCACTTGTATTTCAAGAAAAAAGCGCTCCCTTTGTGCATGAATCCATAGATCCACTTCCCGAGTATCGGGATCTTAAGTGCAAGATCGAAGTTGAGGATCATGAAGAGTGCTGCTGCAACGTCCATCATGGCAGTTGTAGTTCCTATGATATACCAGGGTATCCCCGCTGCAATTCCAAGAGGGATTACGCTCTCCTTTCCGGCAGGGGGGATGAGGTTGATCGCCATCAGGCCGAGAATAATCTCGAATTTTTCCGGTGTCAGGATTATGTACAGGAGAAATATGTAGATTCCGATTACAATGAACGGAAGCGTCAGAAAAAGTAATCGTTTGATAAAAGGATCTTTTATTTCCGGGACTTCGGGGGAGATCAGGTCGGTCATCCTGTCAGTCCCGCCTGTCTTCGAATTCCCTTATACGGCGCATTGCCTCTTTTAATGTATCCATTTTTGCTGCATAAGATATCCTGATCCAGCCCGGTGCATTGAAGGCCGTTCCGGGAGTGGCGGCCAGGTGCGCCTCTTCAAGCCACCTCTCGCCTCTCTCCATATCGTCGCCGTTTATATTTACGAAGGCATAGAATGCCCCGTCGGCAGGAGCGGTCTTAAAGCCCATCGATTCAAGTTCTCCGCATACATACCTGCGTCTTCTGTCGAACTCGACTCTCATATCCTTGATACACGACTGATCGCCTTTCAATGCCGCAAGGGCGCCCCACATGGCGAACGTCGCCGGGTGGCTGATCGTATGCTGCTGGACCTTTGTCATCGCCTTCGCGATCTCCGGTGAGGCGGCTGCATAACCGATCCTCCAGCCGGTCATTGCATATGCCTTCGAAAAGCCGTTTATCGTGATTGTCCTCTCTGCCATATCGTTCATGGCGCCGATCGAGAGGTGTTCCTTATCGTAAATGAGCTTCTCGTAGATCTCGTCGGATAAGGCGATTATATCGTTGTCCCTGCAGATATCAGCAACAATCGAGAGCGATTCCTTCGAGAGAACCGAACCTGTCGGATTAGAAGGGGTATTGAGGACGATCATCTTCGTCTTCCCCGTGACCTTTTCAAGCAGGGAGTCATCGATCTGGAAGTCCTTCCCGTTGAGGCTGTGATGAACGGGAGTTCCGCCTGCAATTCTTACGGCAGGTTCATATGAGACCCATGACGGGTCTATGATGATTACCTCGTCTCCGGGATTGAGGCAGGCCTCCATCGCCTCGTAGATATTGTTCTTGGCACCGCAGGCGACGACGATCCCCGAGGCATCGACATCAACCCCGTTGTCTTTCCTGAGTTTCTCCGATATCGCCTCACGAAGCTCCAGAGTTCCCTGGCTTGCCTCGTAGTGGGTCTTGCCCTCCCTTAGGGCATTTATACAGGCGTCGGTGATATGCTTTGGCGTCTCAAAATCCGGTTCTCCTATGGAAAGGGAGATGACGTCGATACCCTCTGACTTCATCCTCCTGGCGCGATCGGTAATTTCTATCGTGGCGGAAGGGGGTATGCTGCTGATTTTTTCTGAAAGCGGCCTCATTGGTGAAAAACCCTCTCGGGAATGATTATTTCAGCCTTTTTACAAGTTTTATTGCTGATTCGACTGCTCTCTTTGCGTAATCGATACGCTCGGTCGCTTCGAGCCTTGTCATTCCCGGACCTGAGATTCCGAGTGTCACGGGCTTGTCGAACTCGAGCGAGAGGTCGATGATCTTCCTTGCGGCATGCTGGACTACGATCTCGTCGTGCTGGGTTGCACCCTCGATAACGCATCCGATCGTAACTACTGCATCCACCTTGTTCTCTTTGAGCATCTTTTTGATTGCAAGGGGCATGTCGTATGCTCCGGGGACGTAGATTCTCTCGGTAACTTCCGCACCGAGGAACTTTGCGTGCTCCTCTCCCTCGATCTCCATCATATAGGTCAGGTCACGGTTGAACTCCGCAACAACAAATCCAAGTTTTACTGTCATTTTTATCTCCTGTTTTGAAATCTTAATTATCCGTTTTATCCGGGTACTCTATTATCGTTTTCGTGTTTTACTGGCGGGCCGGGCCGGCATCCTCGAAGCCCTGTCTCTGCCCGGTTCCTGCCTGTTTTACGAGCCTTTCGGGATGCTGGATGAGAAGGACGGCATTTTCGGCATGCTCGCGTGCACGCCTCTTTGCGAGCCAGGCGAGTTCGCTGTCGTTTTCAGCTTCGTCCTCGTGAACAAAGACCTCGATGATATGCTTATTTGTCATAAGTTGCGCTCTTATCAGGCCCTGCGAGGCCTCGTGGGCACACATCCTGTCCTTCTCCTTTCCCCCGGGCATCCCGAGTGCGATGACAATGTCGCATTTTCTCTCTTCGAGAAGGATCTTGGATGCAACCGGGAGGTCTTTAACTCCGGGGACCGTATAGCGCTCGATCGCCACGCTTGCATGCCTGCGGAGTTCGTCGATGGCCTCTGCACCCATATCCACCCTTGCAAAGGTGGTGTCCGCAACCCCTACTTTCATACCAGAAGTTCACTCCTCAGGCATTAAGCACTTTTGCTGCTGCCTTTACACCGCATGTACCGCGTTCGTACCCGAGCTGCCTTAGTGCCTTCTCCGCGGCACCGATGACTGCGAGAACCTCAGGCACCCCTGTGGCGCCCATCGTGCCTATGCGGAATATTTTGCCCTTCAGGCGATCCTGTCCACCGGAAAATTCTATTCCCTCTTTCTTGACAAGCCCCCTGAATTCACTGTCCTTTATGCCTTCGGGATAGCAGATTGCGGTTGCAGTGTTTGAGTATGTATGCAGTTCGTCTACAGTCGGGTAGAGATCGAGTTCCCATGCAGCCGCAGCGGCCCTCACCGCATCGGCGAGGTTCCTGTGTCGTGCAATCCTTTTTTCAAGCCCTTCCTCTTCTACGATCCTGCATGCCTCGCGCAGTGCGAAAAACAGCGGTACAGCAGGCGTATATGGCGTTTCATTCTTTTCGGCGCTCTTTTTGTATTTCTTGAGATCGAGATAGTAGGGTCTCCATTCGGCAATGTTCTCCCATGCCTTATCGGAAACCGATACTGCGGACAGGCCCGCAGGTGCTGCAAGGCACTTCTGGGACCCTACTATTGCTACATCCGCACCCCACTTGTCTGCAAGAACCTCGTCACCTCCGATCGAGGTTATTCCGTCCATTATGAAGAGAGCGTCATGCTTTTTGCAGAGCTTTCCCACTGCTTCGGCAGGATTCTTTATTGCGGCGGAGGTCTCGTTGTGGACGAGAGTTACTGCTTCAACGCCGTTCTCAAGCTCTTCCTCAAGTCTCTCAAGCGGAAGAGGGGTTCCCCATTCGGACGAGAGCTCAACGGCTTCGCTGGCGTAAATCTTTCCTATATCGTAAAGCCTTTCTCCGAACTTTCCGTTGACGAGGCATGCAATCTTCTTTTTTGCACAGAAGTTTGCAACAGCTGCCTCCATTCCGGCTGTTCCCGAGCCGGAAAGTATCAGGCAGTCGTTTTTCGTCCCGAACATCGGTTTTAGCATCCTGTTGATGTCATTAAGGCATTCCCCGAATTCAGGGCCCCTGTGGTTAATTGCCTGGCGAGCCATCGCCATCCGTACACGCTGCGGCATAGGGACGGGCCCCGGCATCATCAGTAATATTTCATCCTGCATAGAAATCAGTAAGAATATTTAAACGCCAAAGGCAATTTAGGTTGCGGGTTACAACCGGATCATCCAGATTTGAAACGATAAATAAAACCGGACTTAAAAAAATAGAAAATGATTAACCAATTACTCCTGAGAAGTTATCGGCGATAATCTGAAGAATTTGTGCGAGTACTTTTATGAATAATATCCAGTCAAACATTTGTTCTCCTCACTGCCCCTGAAAAAGGGGCATTTAATATGTCTGAGTTTCACTTAAAAAGGATTTTTAATTATCTCGACGGGTGAAAATTTATTATTTTTATAACCACCATTAAGAATATAATTTCATAAAATATCTGCCATTCGAATAATATTTCATCAAAGGTCCGAAAAAGTCTCTCCACAATACAATAATTTGCCTTTTTCCTGCAATATTATGCTCTCCAAAAAGAATTATTCAATGCGGTACCAATAATTCAGCATATGTCAGGTGTGGCTATAATATCCGGTTCGGCCTCCGATTCGCATATAGTGGAGAAGGTAAAGGCTGTACTCGATGAGAACAATACGAAATACGATATTCAGGTGCTTTCGGCTCACAGAAATCCGGTCGAACTTGAAAAATACATTGCCGGGTCGGATGCAGAGGTATTCATCTGCATAGCCGGCCTTTCGGCGGCACTTCCGGGAGTTGTTGCGTCGAGGACCGACAAGCCGGTTATCGGCGTCCCGGTATCCGGAACCCTCGGTGGTCTCGATGCACTTCTTTCAATCGCCCAGATGCCCAAAGGTGTCCCTGTTGCATGTGTAGGGATAGACAACGGGGCAAATGCAGCGCATCTTGCCCTGAGAATTCTAAAATTGAAGAAATAGATAAGATCAGGAGTCTTTGTAAAGACTTTCCCTTACTATTTTTACTGCGCAGAGATCGCCGCACATCGAGCATGTATCTGTTTCCCCGTCTCTTTCATGGATCTGTTTTGCATGCTCCCCGAACATTGCAAGCGAGAACTGCTTCTTCCAGTCGAGATCTCTCCTCGCATACGCCATCTCTTCTTCGCCTGTTCCGAACCAGTTGATACCGGGGCGGATCGTGTCTCCTACATGGGCGGCAAGTTTTGCGACACGGGTTCCCTCCCTGATATCCTCTACGGACGGGAGCGCCAGGTGCTCTGACGGCGAGACCATGCAAAGGAAGTCGGCACCGTTCATTGCAGCGATCGCACCCCCGATTGCACCTGAGACATGGTCGTAGCCCGGAACGATGTCCGTTACCAGCGGTCCGAGCAGGTATAGCGGAGCTCCTGCGGTCAGCTCCTTGATCATCCTTACATTGTATTCGATCTGGTCGATCGGGATATGGCCGGGCCCCTCGATCATTCTCTGGACTCCTGCTTCATGTGCTCTCTGTGCAAGGTCTCCAAGAGTGAGATATTCTACTGCTTTTGCTCTTTTTACGGCATCGACCATCGCACCCGGCCTCATCCCGTCGCCGAGGGAGATCACTACATCGTATTCGGCCAGCATCTCGACCAGATAGTCATACTCTGCAAAGAGCGGGTTCTCCTCGCCGGATGCGGTCATCATCGCTATATGAAAAGCACCCCCCCTTGAGACCACGCCCATCACACGCGGGTCCTTCTTTAAGGCATCAAGCGCCTGCCTGTTTACACCGCAGTGTAGCGTCAGGAAGTCTACTCCCTGTTTGCAGTGATCCCTTATCACGTTGAACAATGTATCGGAGTCCAGGTCCGGGGCGCTTCCCGCACGGCGGACCGCCTCGTAAACCGGTACAGTGCCAACGGTAATGTCAAGATCGAGGATCTTCTTCCTCATCTCCTCAAGGTCGCCGCCTGTCGAGAGATCCATTATTGCATCTGCGCCCTCGGAGATTGCGCACTTCGCCTTTTCAATCTCAAGCCCGGGGTCGCACCTTATGCCTGACGTTCCGATATTGACATTTACCTTTACCGTGCACCCTTCCCCGATTGCACATAGCTTGTGCTCTCTTATGCGGTTTGCCGGGATAACCGCTTTTCCTGCAGCTATGGAGCGGGCAAGCCTTTCGGGTTCGATATTCTGCGATTCTGCAGTCTTTCGGACGATCTCCGGGATACCGGATTTACATTCCCGTGCGAGGGTTTGCATGGATATACTTTTGTCCCTGATAACTTAAACAATCATTACATGCCTGTAGAATGGATCCCCGGAACCGGATATTTCTCGAATTCCTATGTGTACGGTTCGGTCCTTATCGATACTGGGGCGACCCCGACGGCTGTTGAGCCCTACCGTGATGATATCGGGACGATTGTCTTAACGCACTGCCATTATGATCATATTGCGCATCTCCGGGAGATCAGGGATATGTGCGGAAACCCGGAGATCTGCATACACGAACTTGACGCGCCCGGAATCACCGAGCCTTCAAGAAGCCTCTCTACCATGTTTGGTGAGAGAGGGCCTGATATCGGACCTGATGTTATCCTTTCCGAGGGTGATGAGATCGGGGGTCTTAAGGTAATTCATACTCCCGGTCATACCCCCGGGGGGATATGCCTTTATGACGCCGAAGAGATGGTCCTCTTCTCGGGCGACACAGTATTTGCCGACGGAGCCTTCGGGAGGTTTGATTTTCCCGGCGGGAGCCTGGAGCAGCTCAGTAATTCTGTTAAAAAGCTCTCGGAGCTCGATGTCGAGGGGTTGTGTCCCGGTCATGGAACTCCTGCTTTTTCAAACGGAAGACGGCACATTCTTGCTGCACTCCGGGCACTGAATACGGGTTATTTCTGAATCATGAATGAAAAAGGGATCTACTGTCTTGTGTTCCGGAACCCCGGGACAACTCTTGGAATTGGAAGTCTCGGGGATGTGGAATTTTCTCCGGGATGGCATATTTATGTAGGTTCAGCCCTCGGGCAGGCCGGATTTTCAAGAGTAAGACGGCATGTATCCCTTTCTGTGGAAAAGAACAAAAAACCACGCTGGCATGTAGATTACCTGCTCACTTCCGCTTATTTTGAACTGGAATCCGTTTTCTGTGGTAAAACCGCAGAGCGGCTTGAATGTATCCTTGCGGGGCTTTTAGGGGGGGAAAATGTTCCGGGATTCGGTTGCTCGGACTGCAGGTGCGGGTCGCACTTTTTTCACAGGGACGACAATCCGGAGGATGAAGTCCGGTCCGCCTTTGAAGCCCTGAATCTCCCTGTCCATATGAAAAAAATCAAATAACTTCGAATAGACTAATCTCATTATGAAAGTGCTTGGGATTTCCGGGAGTATGAGGCCAGAGGGCAACACTTCGATACTTGTTAAGAGGGTAGTGGATTATATCGAAGCCGAAGGTTGTGATGAGTTCAATACCGAATATATCTCCCTTGCCGGAAAAAAAATATCGCCGTGTATAGGATGCGACAAGTGCAGGGAGACCAAATGGTGTGTTCTTGATGATGACTGGGACGATATCGCAGAAAAACTGATGGAATGTGATATCCTGATTCTCGGTTCTCCGACTTATTATTACGATGTCAACGGGCAGACGAAAAACTTCATCGACAGGACCTATTCGCTCTTCCATGACAGAAAACTTGCAGGAAAATATGCGGTTGTGATCTCGGTCTGCGCAGACAGGGGCGGCGAAAGGACACTTTCGACACTTGAAGGCTTTGTCAATACGCATGAGTTCGGTTATATCGGATATGTAGCCGGCAAGGGGGCTGCCGCAGGAGATGTCCGCAAGGATGAAAGCGCTATGGCGAAATCGATCGAAGTGGCTGAAAACATACTGAAAATGGTGAGCAGAACTCATCGTGACGGTAAGAGGAAGCAATAGACATAAGAATTCGGATTCTGATACTTTTATATGATACAGGACGGAAAAGGAGTCTCCGTCCTATGGGGTTGAAGTTGTGCCGAGGCTTACAATAGGGAGATATATTACTTCTGAGGATGATTGCATCATCCCTGCCGAATTTACAATATCTTTTAACAATGTGGAAAAAAACCGGTTTGAAGGGGTGTTCAGCAAATACCGGGTCCTTTATGTCGATTACGATACCAACAGGCTTTCGGTCAGGCTGCCTGATGAACAGAAGTTTATTCCTGCGGCTGCGGCCGAGATAGAAAAACTGATGGATTATGCACATCTTCTTGAAGAGGGAGACATGGAGATATGCGAACCCTCGGAGATCAGTCCGGAGGAATTTATTGAAGGGATAAACAGGTTCTCTGCACCTTCAATGAGATCGTATTCCAAATTTCATCATCCGTCAGATGGTTTTTTTTCTGTGGAATCTCCTGATGTCCCTTCGGAGTTTGGGTCTCTTTCATTCGAAGGAATGGATGAAGATGCGGATTTCAACGAAAAAATCGCGGATCTTATAGAGGAGGAACCGGTTCCCGGGACATTAACGGAGGATCTCGTCCAGGATTCTGGAGAACTTAAGATTGACGCCCCCCCCGTGCAGGAGGAAGAAGTATCCTTTGACGATCTCGACGATATGGATCTCGATCTTATTCCGGAATCCCATGAAGAGATCGTCGGGTTCGATGAAACCGTCTCAGGAGAAGTTCCATCTCCTGACGAATCTGTCTCCTTCGACGATCTTGACGATATGGATCTGGATCTTCTTCCGGATTCGGAGGAAGCTGTTCCCGAAGCCGGTGAAAACATCTCTTCTGAAGCTCCTGTATTTGACGAGCCGGTCTCCTTCGATAATCTGGACGACATGGATCTTGACATTCTCTCCAAACCTGAAGAAGCTGTTCCGGAATCGGGTGAAACGATCTCTTCCGGGGTTTCGCCCGTTGAAGATTCAATCTCCTTCGACGATCTGGATGAGATGGATTTGGATCTTCTTCCGGATTCCGGTGAGGACATTCCTGAATTTGAGGAACTGACAGGTGTAGAGCCGGATCTTTCGCCGGGCGACGGGGAGCCCGATGTTTCTTTATCTGCCGGGAGTTTCCCGGAAATTGAAGGATTTGAGGGAAGTATTGTTCTGGAAGAGGACGATTTCCCTGATATAGCCGCCGCTGAAATTCCAGATTCGGGCTCGTTGACCGATATTGAAGATGAGGAATTCCCTGGAGAACTGTCGTCAGGATTCGAGGTCAATGACGAATTTTCCGATCTTGAAGACCTTGTCGAAGAATCGGCCGTCGATACATTGCTTGTTGAAGCAAAGGAGCTGGTCTCTGAAGGCAAATATGAAGATGCAATGAATCTTCTCGGCGGATCCGTTCTGGAAAAATCGGGATCTGCCGACCTTTGGATCATGAGGGGCGATATCTGCGCCATGGCCGAACACTTAACTGATGCAATCGAGTCATATGAAAGGGCGCTTGAACTGGATCCTGACAATATGACTGCGGTTCTCTCTCTTTACCGTCTTTACAAGGAAAGTGAGAATTATTATGATGCTGCGGAGCTTCTGGATTCATATATCAAAAAGAATCCTGAAGATTCTCATCTCTGGTTCGAAAAGGGATGGCTCAGCGAGAAGAGCGGGGACTTCGGGGAGGCACTTATGGATTACGATCAGGCGATCTCTCTTGATGCAGGATGCACCAGGGCGGTTGCATCCAAAGCGCTGCTCCTGATGAGAGAAAAAAGGCCTGAAGAAGCGCTTGAATGTTATGATCTTCTCATCGAAATAAAGCCCGGGAATGCTGCGGTGCATCATTCACGCGGCCTGGTCCTGAAAGTCATGGGGGAGTATGATGAGGCGATAGACTCGTTTAAAGAAGCGATCCGGCTCGATCCATCCGATTCGGATACACTCCTTGAAGTTGCAATTCTCCTGCTTGAAACGGGACGCTTTAAAGATGCACTCGGTTATTACAACAGGCTCATCGATTCGGGATTTGAAGGAAGCGAAGTGTTTTCAGGGCAGGGAGATGCTTATCTGGCCCTGGGAATGAGCGGAGAAGCATTGTCTTCATATGAGCGTGCAATAGATGCAGGCGGAAATATCCTTGGGGCATTAAAGGGAAGAGCGGAAATTCTTGCAGCATCCGGTAATCCGGCTGAAGCAGTTGAGGCCTATAACAGTGTTCTTGAGATAAACCCCATGGATACGGATGTACTCCGGAAACTTGCCGCTTTATATGAAGATGCAGGTCATCCCGGGCAGGCCCTGACGGCGTACGACAGGATTCTCATAGCAGATCCAGAGAATTCCTATGCTATATCCGGCCGGATTAAGTGTCTTGTTTCACTCGAGCGATATTCCGAAGCTATCCCCCTGTATGACGGCCTCATCGTAACGAGTCCCGGGAGATCGGATCTTATCGCAGGCAAGGCATTCTCACTTGCAAAAACCGGCAGAAAGGATGATGCGGTTGTTTTGTATGTTTCCGCCCTGCAGCTGGAGCCTGAAAATGTCGGATACCTCCTCGAACTTGTATCAATTCTTTCCGACCTCGGAAGATACGGGGAGTCCCTGTCGTACTATGACAGGCTGATCAGTCTCGTTCCGGGGGAGTCAGGTTTTGTGATGTCGAGGGCGCTTGCGTTGTATACCCTCGGCAGGTATGAAGACTCGGTGGCGGACTTTGAAAAAGTTCTCCGGAAAAAGCCTGATGATACCGATGCCCTGATTAATATGGGCACTGCTCTGTTCCGTCTTGGCGACAGGAGGGCGGCGATGGTGTGCTATAAGAGATCCATCGATTTTGATCCGTCTCTTGAAGAAGAATGGCTGATGAGGGGCATCAGTGCTTCTTCATTTATCGAGTGGGAGATTGACAGAATTCACAGGATTTCGGAGTCTTCGATTATTTACGGGTCTGGGGACGCGAAGCCTAAGCTGAGGGCATCCAAGATGGAAAAGGAGGATTTCACGCAGGCCGGCACTGGCTCTGTCTCATCTCCGGTTATGGAATCGTCGGAATACGATTCTGTAAATATTCCTGATACAAGGACGCCGACAAAGGAGCAGCTTGATGATCCGGATTATCTCTATAAGAAAGGTGTGGCACTCGCCCGCAGGGGATACTACAGGGCATCTTTGAAATGTTTCAGCAGGATAGAAACACTGACTGAAGATTGTTCCGATGCAGTCTTTTCAAAAGGAATAATCTATGCCAAAAACGGTTATTTCAATGAAGCGCTTGATTGCTTTGATCGGGTTCTTAAAATGAATCCTTCACATGAAAAGGCGCAGAAGGCAAAACGGATGGCGGAGATTAAGAGAAAAATATAATATTTATATCGCTGTTCAGGTTCCTCGGCTGAATTACTTCCAAAACATCCATTTTGGTTTTTCTATCAATTCTTTCTGCCCTGTATTTTCTTTGGTCTGTTCATCAGACTCTTTTTCATCTTTTTCTATACTTTTTATTGCAGACTGGAGCGCAAGGCTGTGGGCAGCAGCCTGTCCCTGGAGGTGTTCGATCATTTTGGTAAGGTCTTTTATCCTGTCGTCTTTATCCTGGTTGATCTGGTCGGTTGCAGTAACACTCAGGACTTCAATTCTTGCGACTTCTTCCTTTAAATCGTCGATCCTGTTGTTTTTCTCGTCCAGGAGTTTTGCATATGCTTCCCTCAGTTCGACCTGAAGTTTAATCTCTTCCCTGAGTCTGCTGTTCTCTGTATTTTTACCGTTGAGGGCGGACTTCAGTTCCTTAAGTTCGGCATCCGCCCGATTGTTCCCTGATACCAGGCCTGAGATGGATTCGATTATCCACTCGTTTCTGCTCAAATCCTCTTTCGCTGCAGTTTTTTCAATCTTTTGGCAAAGTTCTTCATCAACTGTTAAAACAATTCTCATAATCCTCACCGCTCACCAATATGAATTTTCTTTATCAGGCTGAAGTTTAGATCAACACACCCGCTTTTCCGTGATATCTCTTTTGCACTCCTGAAACAGTTTTCGGCTTCATCTATCCTGTTTAATCGCAGCAGGATCATCCCTTTGTTATTTAAAGCCGAATAGTTTTCGGGGTTCTTCCTGAGGGCTTCATCGAAGATCCCGGCGGCTTCTTCAAGTCTCTCCGAATAAAAAAGTGCAATTCCCTTTTTAAATATGATTGTGTCGTTTTCCGGGTCTTCTTGCAATGCCCTGTCAAGACATTCGACAGCTTTCTCCGGCAGCTCCGCCTCCAGAAGAGCAATTCCCTTATTATACCAGTATCTAACTCCGACCTTCATTTATGTTTAGCACCGGGAATTTTATAATTCCATATTCCTGTTCTTTCCAATTTTATGTACGAAACGTATATAACAGCTCTTAATCTTTTCCCCACAATCCCATCTGTTTGTTCAAAGCCGGCTGTTATTAAAAATTTTATTCTCTTATTTTATATATTGTTGTCTCGTTGACTTTACATTTGATAAAAAATATTTCAAAAATGAAACCGTACGGAAAAAATCCACTTTCGATTTGCATGTCAATTATATAAACTTAATAAGCTTGAATTCGATATTGAAATTATAGTCAAATTTGGTGTGATGGAAATGAGTTTAGATACCATTAATAATATTCTTAAAAAGGCGCTTGATGGAGACGTCTTGGCAAGAGTAAATGAATCCGAAGTCTCTGATGAATTTAAAAATCTGGCGGCTACGGTCAATCGTGTTGTGGAAAAGCTCGGGGATGCGGCGGAAGCCAAAAAGCTCCAGAAACGTGCCGAAGCCTTCCTGCAGTTAAACCCCCAGGGAATTGCAGTCCTCGCAGGTGACAAGCACCGTCTTGATCTCAATAAAGAGTATGAAAGGATCTGGCGTGGCGGCTATGACGAGCTTATGGCTAAGAAGCTGTATGATTTCAACATCGAGATCACCGGCGGCGACGATTTCTACGCCTCTTTCGAGACTAAGAAACCCGCGATATCCGATATGGAGATCTCGTGGGAGAATGGAGAAAAGACCTATCTCCGTCTTTTCCAGACACCTATTCTTGACGAAAAGGGTGAGATCGATGTCAATTATTACATCTACCAGGATCTCACACCGCAGAGGGAGGAGATGGCTGAGATTCAAAAGCTCCAGAAGCGTGCCGAAGCCTTCCTGCAGTTAAATCCCCAGGGAATTACGGTTCTTGCTGCTGACAAGCACCGTCTTGACCTCAACAAAGAGTATGAAAGGATCTGGCGTGGCGGTTATGACGAGCTTATGGCTAAGAAGCTGTATGATTTCAACATCAATATCACCGGCGGCGACGATTTCTACGCCTCTTTCGAGACTAAGAAACCCGCGATATCCGATATGGAGATCTCGTGGGAGAATGGAGAAAAGACCTATCTCCGTCTTTTCCAGACTCCGATTATTGACGAGAAAGGGGAGATCGATGTCAATTATTATATCTATCAGGATCTCACCGATCAGGTCGAAAAGCTGAACGAAATTAAGACTTTAGAGGAGCAGTCCAACGCCATCGTCAGCGAAAATCCGATGCCTATACTCCTGTGGAATACCGATCTGACTATCAGAAAATACAATAAGGCGTTTCTTAAATTATCCGGGTTTTCAGATGCAGCAGCTGAAAACCTGAAACTTTCGGACTTCAAATATCTCAAACAGAGCGGTAAATCCATAAGGGATACAATTGAGGAGAAGAAGGCAAACCATGGCGAAGCCGAGATGGAATTCCCCTCCGGGATTAAAGTTCTTGAGAGATACAATATACCGCTTCTTGATGAAAGCGGAAGAGTCGACGCCGTAATGACGGTTTACAATGATATTACAATATTAAAGCAGGAGATGGCCGAGACTGCAAAACTCCAGAGACGTGCCGAAGCCTTCCTGCAGGAAAATCCACAGGCTATTACAGTTCTTGCACCTGATAAGCACCGTCTTGACCTCAATAAAGAGTACCAGCGTGTATGGCGCGGCGGATATGACGAACTGATGGCGAAGAAACTCTACGACTTCAATATCAACATCACCGGCGGCGACGATTTCTACGGCTCTTTCGAGAGCAGACGGCGGGCCGTCACCGAGATGGAGATCTCGTGGGAAAACGGAGAGAAATCTTATCTTCGTCTGTTCCAGACCCCGATTCTCGATGAAAAAGGCGAGATCGATGTCAACTATTATATCTACCAGGATATGACGCCCGAGGTCACTATCAGCAATTACATGAACGGCGAAGTTGACAGGATATCTGAAAACCTTGAAAAACTTTCAAAAGGCAACCTTGATATGAATCTCGATGCCGGTGCAGCGAATGAGTACACATCGGAAACCCGGCGGATGTTCAACCGTGTCGACAAATCGCTTGGAGAGGCAAAAGAAGCTGTTGAATCCCTTGTTGAAGATTCAAAGATGCTTGCACAGGCAGCCATAAACGGCAGGCTTAATGTCCGTTCGGACGCCTCTAAACATGAAGGGAAGTTCAAGCATATTGTCGAAGAGCTTAATAAGACAATTGATTCAATAGCAGCACCTATACATGAGGCGATTAGGGTTATAGGCGAATATGCCGAGAACAACTATACCGAATTTTTCGACGATAAAGTTGTTGTCAAAGGAGAATTTGCAGAGTTCAAGGAATCGATCAACCTGCTCGGCCAGAATACGTCCAATGTAATCAGCGACGTAATAAATGCAGTAGATCATGTCTTTGTCGGAACCAACGAGGCCAGCAAGGGCTCTGATGAGGTGGCGAAGGCGGCAGAACATGTTGCCATGACAAGCCAGAAATGTGCTGATATCAGCAGGGAGATGCTCGACAAGATGACAGCCATTCAGCAGCAGATTGCTGATCTTTCAGCTTCCAACGAGGAGGTCGCCGCAACCTCGCAGGACGTCCTGAAGAACTCCGAGGAGGTAACTAAGATGGGCAACGACGCACAGGTTCTCGGAAATGATGCAAACCGCAAGATGGCTTCCGTAGTCGAGATTACAAACCGCAGCGCCGAGGAGATCAAGGAGCTCAACGACCAGATAAAGGAGATCAACAAGATCGTCAAGATGATTACCGATATCACGAGCCAGATCAATCTCCTTGCACTAAATGCCGCAATCGAAGCCGCACGTGCCGGGGAGCACGGGCGTGGATTTGCAGTTGTAGCCGGAGAGGTCAAGAACCTTGCCGCAGATGCGAGGAAAGCCACCGAGCATATCGACAAAGTCATCGGTGAGATCCAGAACAACAGTATAAGGACCGCCGACGCAATCCAGACCGCCAGCACCGAGGTAGTCTCCGGTGTCGAGAGTGTCGATGCCGCAATTAAAGCTTTAAACACAATTGTAGAGGGTTCTGAGAAGGTCACAATGGATATGAGCGAGATCGCAAAGGCGATCGAGGACCAGGCGAATATTGCCAATATTGTTGTATCTGCAACAGATGAAGGAAGCCTTCTTTCCAAGGATAACCTCAGGGAGGTCGAGGAGCTCGCAGCACTTGCAGAGGAGGCAAGCGCATCGACCGAGGAGATTGGAAGCGCAATCCATGAAGTGAACAAGATGTCCCAGAAGCTCCAGGGCGATATGAAGGCATTTAAAATATAATAACTCTTTTTTCTTCGAAAATCCGCGTTTTAAGGGCTCTGTCCCGTATGATTCATCTGCAAATGGAATTTTGATTCTCTGTTTTAAAAATAAAACCGGAATGATCCGGAAATCAGGTAAGAAAAAGAATATTTCTTTATTGATTAATCCAGGATTTCGTAGGTTGTCGATCTCTGTTTCAAAACCCTGCCGATATCTTCGGTTATGCGCTTCATCTCACCGGGATCGAGGTAGTCCGATTCGTCGCCGCCTGCATCCACGGATACCTCATCGGAGAACATCGTTCCTCCGAAGTCGTTTCCTCCTGATAAAAGGCCTACCTGGGTGAATTTCCGTCCCAGTTTTCCCCACGAGATCTGGATGTTGTCGAAGTTGTCGAGATAGAGCCTTGATACTGCGAAGAGAAGTATGTCCGTTCTTCCTGTGGCGCCTGGCGGGGCAAGTCCCTTGTTGAACAGGGGAGTGTTGTGGTGGAGATAGGGGAGCGGAACGAGTTCGGTGAATCCTCCGGTTTCATCCTGTATTCCTCTCAGGACTCTCAGGTGTTCTACCCTGTCCGCCTCGGTCTCCACCGAACCGGGTAATATCGTTGCAGTTGACTTTATCCCCATAGAATGAGCTTCCTTTATTATCCTGACCCATTCTGCCGTCGGTACCTTGGCCGGGCAGATTGTCTTTCTGACGCTGTCCACGAGGATCTCGGCCGCAGTTCCCTGGAGAGTTCCGAGGCCAGCACTTCTCATCATCCCGATGACCTCTTTTGTCGAAATCCCGCTTTTTTTTGCAGAATAGGAGATCTCGTCAGGGCTCATAGTATGGATATCCGCTTCGGGAATAACATCATGCACCCAGGATATGATCTCAGCGTATCTTTCCGCGTCGAAATCCGGGTGGACTCCTGAAAGAAGGCAGATCTCTGTTACGTTTCTCTCCTTTGCCAAGAGAGCCCGTGCCCTGATCTCTTCTTCGTCATGAAGGTAGGCGTCCTCGGCCTTCTTCGGCCTGCCGAAACCACAGAAGCCGCAGAGATTTTTGCAGATGTTCGTAACGTGGAGGTTGTGGTTCCTGACATAAGTCACAATGTCTCCTACCTTTCTTTCCCTTAACCGATCTGCCGCTTCGGCAATCCTGAAGATATTCCGGTCACGGATCATCATCAGCGAGACCGCCTCTTCCTCGGTCATCCTGTGTCCTTCGAGAACATCGTTCAAAAGGTTCTTAAGCTCTGCGTCCTTCATTTCTTCTTTTTCTCCCTGGAATTCAGATACAGTTCATGAGCAAACATAAGGATTATTATCAGTATTGCGAATTCGATTATGTGCAGCGGGATATATCCTACGAGGGGAATTGCGAACCAGGCCTTTCCTACGATCCATTCCTTTTCAACAGGCATTAGCTGTCCGATTCCTGAAATTCCTCCCATTTGGTCGGGGTATGGGTTGTTGTCACCCCAGGTAATGTATCCCCCGTCGCTTGCATTGTCGTACCATTCAACTGCACGATGGATGATCGGATGAACACTGTCCACCCCGTTCGGCTTGTAGATAATTACGTCTCCGTAGACAGCATTGCCGTAAAGATTAGGATACTCGTTGAATTTACCGTAGCCTGTCGACAGGCTTTCGTTCCATGTCTGCAGTTCGCCGTACCTGTCTGCGGCGACGACAAAGACGAGGTCTCCTTTATTCATATTTGGAACCATGCTCTCAGACTCGACTGCAACCACTGCCGGCCAGGTGCCTGAAAATAAAAAGAGCAGGAGTGCGACAAGGCCTACGACCAGCACGATCCATGCTGCGTCGCGTGCCAGTGAAAAAGCCGGCTCCTCACTCTTTAAAAACCTTTTAATTAGAGATTCTTTCGGTTTATTACCTGATTCGGGTTTTTTCATAGTTTAACAGAAACTGTTGGATCTGTTGCATAAAAATAACTTTTGAAGCACAATGTGAATTTTCGGATAGTTATATATTTGTGTTGCCCAATGATAGATCGATGGAATCCGGTTACCTGAGCCTCGGGATGGGATTGCTGATTGCAATTATCGTCCTTGCGTTCACTTTCCTGACGGCGCTTATTACTGCCGGCCTGCAGAGCTATAATCTTGCGATATCGATTTCATTTGTCATGGGAGGGCTTCTGTGCATATGCCTGTCTGCGGTCTTCAGGAGCTGTCCTTTTTCAAAAAAAGAGAACTGCAATGACAGTCCGGCCGACAGGTAGATAAAACAAAGACTACATGCCGGTGTCTGTTCCGGGCATTTCCCTTGTATTGACTTTGTAATGGTTTTTCATAGAATCCCTGATCTTCCGGGCTTATCTCTATCTCCTGAGGAGAAATCGATCTGTTGAATTCTCCCTAACAATTATACCGGATTAACCCCCTAGGGAAGTTGTGGAGTTTGAGTTATATGACCGAGAGAAAGACCGGTTCCGGAGATTCAGCCGGAACGCCGGATGCTGAAAGATTGCTTGAAGAAGGCGACCCGCTGTTTGAGGAGAGCAAATACGAGGAGGCCCTTTCTGCCTATGATCTGATTCGTGCCACCGATGACGGCTACCTTGCTGCACAAAACAGGAAGGGAAACATCCTCTCCATCCTGGGGAGGAATGATGAAGCACTGGAAGTCTTCAGGGACGTCCTGCGGATTGTCCCTGAGAACCCCATTCTATATGATGCAGCTCTTAACAACATGGCAAATGTACTGCGAAGGCTTGAGAGGTTTGAAGAGGCTCTTGAACTGTACGATAAAGCCCTTGAAGCAGAGCCTGATAATGTAATGGCCTTAAACAACAGGGGCAACGTCCTTTCCGATATGGGCCGGGATGAAGAAGCACTTCTGATGTACGAACGGGCACTGGAGATTGAGCCCGGAAACAGTCCGGTACTGGTGAACAAGGCGTATTCACTTATCGGTCTCAGGAGGAACGATGAAGCGCTTATCGCTCTTGACGGGGCCCTGAGACTAAATCCCGGCAATATTATGGCTATGAATAATAAAGCAAACCTGTTGAGTGAACTTGGAAGGACGAAGGAAGCGATAAAGATCTACAACCAGGCTCTCGATCTGAATCCCGCCCATGTCCCGACAATTGTAAACTGTGGAATTGCATATGCGGCTTCAGGTGAATCCGAACGTGCCCTTGCATACTTCGACCAGGCATTGATCCTCGATCCGTCGAATATACTCGCTCTTGACAACAAAGGCTGTGTTCTGGTGGATCTCGGCAGGTACAGGGAGGCTCTCGTCGCTTATGAAAGGGCACGCTCGCTTGATCCGGATGATGAGGCGATCAGGAAGAATATTGATGACCTGATGAAGAGGATCAGAGAGTGATCTAAATTCCCTAGGTGTTTCAGATGGAAGATTACGATCTTGGAAAGGTATTCAAGCTGATTGAACCAGGTCCGGTCGTCCTTGTGACGACTTCCAGCAATGGACGACCTAATATCATGACGATGAGCTGGCACATGGCGATGGAATTCGTTCCGCCTTTGATAGGCTGCATTATCAGCCCGGAAGATTACAGCTTCGAGGCGCTTTATGCCACAGGGGAGTGTGTCATCGGCATACCTACGGTTGAGATGATGAAGAAAACCGTGGATATAGGGAACTGCTCCGGGAAGGACGTCGACAAGTTCGAAGAATTCGGCCTGACTCCGCTTCCGGCCGGGAAAGTGAAGGCCCCGCTTCTGGCGGAGTGCTTCGCCAACATAGAATGCCGGGTCGTCGACAGGAGCATGGTTGACAAATACGGGCTCTTCGTCCTCGAAGCGGTAAAGGCATGGACCGACCCGGAGCACAAAGAAAGGCGGACTTTCCATGCGAACGGCGACGGAACATTCGTCGTCGACGGGGAGTCCGTCGATCTCAAGGACAGGATGGTGAAGTTTCCAGAGTGTTTGTAGCCCGGTGATGAATCCCGGAATCTTATTTTTTATTCGGGCCTGATCGTTCGGCACAGGTGCATAAAGAAAATAATACCCCCGGGCGGATTCGAACCGCCGTTTCCGGCTCCAAAGGCCGGAATGATTGACCACTACACTACGGGGGTCTGTTTAGTCCTTTATCAGTAAAGGCTCTAATAATTTTGGAACTGTGCGGATATAATTATTCTTGAATGCAATATATCATCAGGATGGTTGAAGGGCTCTTGGGCTTCTTTTCAATACAGAAAACCTCTTTTCCATAAGGCGGGAGGAGGGCCCGGTCTCTTTGCCCTCGATATATTCATATTCTGGACAGATTAATTAAATTGTTTATCACTGTTTTTCGATTGGATTAAAAAACTTTAACAGCTTTAGAGCCCAATTTCGATTATATATGAGAATCGCAGGGCACCTGGAGACTGTCAACCGGAATAATGGCGATTTTGTCAGGTTATTCGTGCTCGTGGTGTATTTTCTGGTTGTCGGAATTCTGGCGATATATGCGTTCTCGCCCATTGGAGGGGAGATGGGCTACATCCTCGCCCGTCTTATTCCTCACCTGTTTTATATTCCCCTTGTGCTGACCGCTCTTTGGTATCCCAAGAAGAGGCTGGCGCACTTCATCATTTTTTCTTTGATTTTCTTCTGTCTTATCTCCGGATTCCTGATGAACGGGTGGAGCCTCGATGCCCTGTTTATGGTCTTTACATCTTTCATCTATCTGTGGGTCTTTATCGCCATACTTGCAATTCCGCAGGTCCAGTTGGGAAAAACCGGGGAAGACACGGCATCCGGGGAAAGCATCGCTCCTCCTGCTTTACAGGCGCCTTTAAGTGCCGAATCATCACCGGCACCTGCCGCAAGCGGCGGGAACGCCGGCCTGATTAGACGCACACCGTCAATAGGCCCTTCGCAGATAAACCCTCTTATAGAATCGTTCCGGCATGGCGAGGAGCTGGTGACAAGGAACACCTCGGCGGCCCTCAAGGCGATAGGAGTTCCTGCAATTCCTTATATAGTCAGGGGACTGAAGAGCGATTCTATTCCCGTGAGGGAAAACTGCGCTAGGCTCCTGGGTGAAATGGATGATACCGACTCTATCGACCTGCTCGTTGCGGCTATGGCAGATCCTTCACGCAGGGTGCACAACGCCGCTACCCAGGCCCTTGCAAGGATCGGAGAACCTTCGGTACCAGCCCTGAAGAGAGGTCTTACTAGTGAAAAATGGAAGATCCGGGCAGGTTCCGTAGTCGCCCTGAGAATAATAGGCAGCCATGATGCAGTGCCCCTCCTCACAGGCATGCTGGATGACAGGAGTCATTATGTCCGAAAAGAGGTCGTCAAATCGCTTGCACGTGTCGGACGGGAGGAGAATCTCGATTATCTTGTCGGTATGCTCGGCGACGAGTCACGCGGGGTGAGGCTGGCAGCCGTCGGCGGCCTCGGCCGCAGCGGTAAGGATGAGGCTGTCGAACCGCTTGTCAGGGTTCTGGAAGAGGAAGAGGATGCCGAAGTCCGTATAAGGGCCGTTCATTCCCTGGAACTGATTGGGACTGCCGTCGCGTACGAAGCGATGAGAGTGGCGCTTGATGATAATGATCCCGAGGTCTCTTCAGAGGCCGAAGATATACTTAGACAAAATTATAAGATTTGATTTTTTATTTCAGATCTTCCTGCGTATCGATTTCCACGGGTAGGGGGTCGCAGAGAAGATCAATATCGATATTACCACAGGGATGACGAGGAGTCCGAAGGCTGTTGAGACGTTCGTAATATCGGCAATATACCCGGTAATCGCAACACCCAGTCCGCCTGCGCCAACCGCGAGGCCGAGCATAAGACCTGAGACGGTCCCTGTTCCCTGGGGGGCCATCTCGTGCGACATCGCGACCGTAACCGAGAACGAAGACCAGAGGAGGTAGCCGAACGCCATCAGCGATATCAGGGAGATGATTCCATCGGACATTATGAAGAGTGTGAACGGCAGGATCGAGAGTATAAGGCTTGCAAGGACGTATTCCTTCCGCCCGTATTTATCAGACATTCCCGCTCCTATTACCTGCCCTACGACACCTGCCATGAGCATCCCGGATGTCAGGAGGTTTGCAGTTACAAGGCTCATCCCGGTCTTTGCAAGATAGGTCGGGAGGTATGCAACAGACCCGAAGATTACCCATGCCCTGAAGGCCGATGCCGTCACAAGAAGGGTGATCGGGAGGTATGGGAACTTTGCTTCCGGATCTTTCTTCCCGTTATCTTTGGAGTAACTGTTCTCAAGTTCGGATACGGGGGGAAGCACCTTTCTCAGCAGGGGGACGATTAAAATTCCCGGAATTATTATAAGAGCAAGGCCGTGAAGACCGTAGCTCGCGACCGCGACTCCCGCAAGGATCGGCCCTATGGCGAAGCCGAGGTTCCCTCCGACAACGAACAGCGATGTCAGCCTCCCGCGGTTCGCCCCGGCAGCCATCCTGCTCACAAGACCTAGTGCACTCGGGTGAAAGAACGCATGCCCGAGTGCGCCTATGATTGCAAAGGCGATCAGGAAGTAATAGTCCTCCACAAACCCGATGAAGGACATGAAGAAAGCGGAGATCATCACGCTTACCGCAACCGGCATGCGGATGTTCTTTTTGTCATAAAGCCACCCGACAACCGGCTGTGTGAAGGATGATGAAAGGTTGTATGCAGTGACGATCAAACCTGCAAGAAAATACGAATACCCGTTCTGGAGAATAAGGAGCGGGAGAATTGCGGGCAGAACCGGTGAATAGATGTCGTTCACCATGTGGGCTGCCGAGAGCCCTAGTATAGAGCGTGTAGTTTTCTCCATTTCTGTGTTATATTTTAGTAATCCGGATTATTTCAACCCTGATCTCAAGACTGTCCTTCCTGTGGTGCGCGAAGGTCCTTTTAATCGGAAAGTCGCATCTTACAGTCTCATCGATCACGCCCCTTCCGCTGATATAGGATCTTATGAACGGGGTGCTGCCCTCGTTGAATATCCCGTAGGTTACACCGGCGCATTTGAGAGCCTTGTCGATAAACGGCCTGTCGGCATATTTTTTCTGGGCGCCGAACGGGGGATTCATGACGGCGGTGTCGAAGCTTCTGCAATTGAAATCCGGGATGTCGCTTACAACAAAATCGGCCGTTACTCCAGCTCTTTCTGCGTTCCTGTAAGCTGCCGCAACGGCGGCGGGATCGATGTCCGCTCCAGTGACCTGCTCAGCGCCGAGAAGAGCCGCACCGCATGCAAAGATGCCTGTTCCGCATCCGAGATCGAGGACAGACCGCCCTTCGATATCTCCTTTCATATATGCATGGTAGAGAAGTCTCGCGGCGACAACAGGAGGTGTCATGTACTGTTCGAGAGCAGGGTCGGGATTTTCGAACGCCTCGAATCCTTCAAGGAGCATCTCGAGTTTTCTGAGTTTCATATGCCGCCCTCCTCACGTGATCTCGTCGATTTCGAACTCTTCCCATTCCCTGGCACCGCAGACGATCTCAAACTCCTGCGGGGAGAGAACCGGAACCGGGAATCTTGCCTGGTCGTCATATGCAAGCCTCGGGCATGCCGTATTGACGTAGACATCATACCCGAAGTTCAGGAGGGCGTCCGGTGTGATCTCGCCGATCTCGATTATGTCGGCCTTGTCCGAGAGAACTTCAAGCTTTCTTGCGAGCTCCTCTCTCCTCTGCCCTGATTTTTTGCTCAGGAGTATCCCGAAGCTCCGTGCCTCCTTCGCCTTTTCGATAAGTGCATGCCTCTTTATGAGCATGCGGCGTTCGTCCGGGATCTCGGTTCTGCCTGTGTAGGGATCGAATGCTACGACTCTCGCACCGGTCGCAAGGTGCACTCCGAGCGGATGAAAAAGCCCCGTTCCGATATAGACGATCTCGCTGCATCCTGTATTTTTTGCAGCTTCAAATGTGCACCCGAGAACCTGGCCCTTAAACGGTGTTCTCTCGCTTCCTGCAGCGATTACACATTCGATGCCGCGATCACTGAAAAATTGTATGATATCGTCCAGCAGGTGGACATGCTGGATTGTGGTAATCAGTCCGACTCTTCTGGATTCGATCGAGGTTATGGCATCCTCCAGCTGGGAGATGTCGAAATCCTGGCTGAAGTACTCGAAGATGACGTTCTCTCTTTCGTCCACGGGAGCGTGCCCGATATGGATGAGAATATCGGAGTTTTTCAACAGGTCAAGGTCGAGATCGCAGGCACCCCAGCACGGTTCGCCCGAGATTACGATCTCGTAGCCCGCTCTCCTGAGGGCTTCCGAAATCCCATGGGCCTTTCTTTTCAGTCCCTCCGGGAACTGGAGAGCGACCTTCCGCACAGGCCTCTCTTTCTCTTTTTCCTTTAACAGTGAGAGAATTCTTACAGTCAGATCTTCTGGTTGTGCCTGAACACTCTCAGTAGTTCTTTTTGATGACATTCACACCGGTTTCGTCGACATCGATCTCGACGAGGTATTTGTACGGCCTGCCGATGTCGCATTCGCCGCGTTTGATCACAACAAGAACGTCGACAACCTCGGCATTCTTCTGTTCGAGTCCTTTGAGGAGAGCCTTCATAGTTCCTCCGGTCGAGAAGACATCGTCAACTATTACGACACGGTCACCTTCTTCAATTCCGTTTAAGTAGAGTTCACCCTTCGAATAGCCGGTCGTCTGGTGAAGCGGAAGTTCCCCGGGGAGTTCGTATTTTCTCTTCCTGACTATTGTCAGGGGGAGGTCGGTTATCAGCGAGAGCGCCACGCCGATATGTATGCCCATCGCCTCTGCGACAACCAGTTTGTCCGCATGATCCAGATCGAGGTTCCTGAGCATGAGTGCAGCAACCTCCCTGAGGAGTTCAGGTTCGACGATCGGGACTCCGTCGCTGATGGGGTGGATAAAATAGTTGTATTCTCCTCTTTTTACGATGGGGCATTTTTCCAGTGATTCCACGAGTTTGTTGAACATTACATCTCACCAACGTCTTTTAAAAATTCTTCAAGTGTCTCCCTTGTTATATGCGGCATGCATACCGTTCTCATGTGCCCGTGCCGTGTCCTCGATACGATCCATCCGTCCGGAGTTTCATCGCAGGAGAAAGATGCGACATTTACCGAAGGCTGTACTGCAACGGGATGCCCGAGCTCTTCCATTCCCCTGATGAGGAAGCGTGTGTTCTCCATGCACCTTTCGACGACTTCAATCATACCTTTTCGCCCGAGATGATCGAGGACCGCGAGCGCTCCCGCCACCGGGCCTCCGGGTCTTGTCCCGCAGAGCGTGCATTCCTTCTTTACTGTAAGGTATGGGGTGTCCACCTCTGTCGACCTGAAAAAGTCCGGGTTCCTGACCATGATACACCCGCACGGTATCGTGGACATCCCCATCTTGTGCGGATCGACGGAGATGCTGGATACTCCGTCGAGCCTGAAGTCGAAAGGAGGCGATCCCTTGATGAACGGGAGGACAAGCCCGCCGAACGCCGCATCGACATGCAGGAAGAGATCCCTGTCCAATGCGATATCCGAGAGGTGCTCTATCGGGTCGACGGTTCCATACTCCGTCGTTCCGGCGACACCCACCATTCCTATGGTATTTCCGTCGATCAGGTCTTCCATTCTTTCAGTATCGACGATGTACTTTTCTGTCGACGGGGCCTGCCGCATCTCTATTGAAAGAATGTCGCATGCCTTCTCAAAAGAGAAATGTGCTGATTCGGGAATTATCACATTCGGGCTCTTTTTACCTGCATTCTCCCTTGCGATCCTGAGAGCCTGTATATTCGATTCGGTTCCTCCGGATGTTGCATAACCGCACGCTTCGGGGAGACTCATCAGGCTTCCCAGTCTTTCGATAAGTTCTGCCTCAAGCGAGGCGGTTCCCATAAAAAGTCCCGGGTCTCCAAGATTGGATTCGATAAAAATGTTGTGCGCCCTGACCGCCACCGGGTGCGGAATCGAGCACATCGACGAGAGCACCTTCCGGTAGCTCCTGTCTTTCTCCTTTATCGAGGAGAGATGCCGGAACAGTTCGTCTTCCCGGAGTCCGTCTTCCAGCATCTGAAGTTACTTCCTTGCAGCATCGAGCAGGATCTTCTTTTCGGTGCGTGCAGCTGTCTCGCGGATCTTCTGCACCGCATCGATGTTTGCCGAGACACTTGTGATTCCCGTCTCGACGAGCCACTTCACCATCTCGGGATCCGATCCTGCCTGTCCGCAGATCGAGCACTCGACTCCTCCAGCCCTGCATTTCTCTATTGCGTATTTTATTAACTTCAGGACAGCCGGGTGCTTGGGCTTGTACATATCCGCGACGTTCTGGTTGTTCCTGTCGATTGCGAGCGTGTACTGGATCAGGTCGTTTGTTCCGAACGAAGCGAAGGCGATTCCCTCTTTGATGAAATCATCGATTAGTATTGCACTTGAGGGTATCTCGATCATTATTCCGAGAGTTTTGTTATCCACATCCACTCCGAATTCACGCATGAGCTCCTTTGCAGCTACGAATTCGTCGGGGTGGCCGACGAGCGGGAACATAATGCCGAGATTGTCGTACCCCTGTTCCCAGAGTCTCTTGAATGCCTCTATCTGGAGCCTGAACTGGTCTTTGCTCTGGAGATCGCGGCGGATTCCGCGCCACCCGAGCATAGGGTTGTGCTCCTCGGGCTCGTCCTCTCCGCCCTTCATGTTGCGGAATTCATCCGTCGGTGCATCGATCGTCCTGACCCAGACCGGTTTTCCGGGGAACTCGTCCATGACAGTCTTTATACCGACATAGAGTTCGTTTATGAAGTCCTCTTCCTTCTTGTTCCTGATGAACCAGCCGGGAGTCTTTCCGAGACCCAGGATGAGGTGTTCGATCCTGAGCAGGCCTACACCGTCTGCGCCGGTGGCAGCCGCCCTCTTGGCTGCTTCGGGAAGGGATACGTTGACCTTTATGCTCGTTGCTGTAATAATCGGGGCTGAAGAAACGGCAACTCCTGCAGGAGCAGCTGCCGCAGGCACGGCACTCTCCGGTATCGAGATCCTGCCTTCATAGACGAGACCCTTCTCTCCGTCGACCGAGACCACCTGGCCGTCGATGAGAATGCTTGTTGCCTTCTTCGTTCCTACGGCCGCAGGTGTCCCGAGTTCACGGCTTACAATCGCTGCATGGCATGTCATTCCGCCTTCGTCGGTAATAATTGCCGCTGCCTTCCTCATTGCAGGGACCATGTCCGGGTTGGTCATCTTTGCGACCATAATGTCCCCGGTGTTGACCTTGCTCAGGTCCTTTGTCGATCCGACGATTACAACTTTTCCTGTTGCGATTCCCGGGGACGCCCCCTGCCCCTCGAGTATGATATTTCCGCTTCCTTCCACCTTTTCACCCTTTTTAGTAGTAGCTGTGCCTTTTATGGTTGTTATAGGGCGGGACTGGAGAATGAAGATCTCATCTCCTACTATACCCCACTCGACATCCTGCGGGACGCCGTAATGCTCTTCCGATATCTTTGCAAACTTTGCCAGCCTTGCTATCTCGGCGTCGGAGAGAACCGCTGTCTTCTGCCTCTCGTCAGGTACCCTGATCTCCTTTGTGCCGTGCGTTCCGTCAGGAAGGATCTCGATCTCTTTCGTTGCGATATAACGGTCGATTACGCGCCCGGACCTGCTGTCATAGACATAATTATCGGGAGAGACCATCCCTGATACGACAGCCTCCCCGAGACCCCATGATCCTTCAATTATCGTTGTCGGCTCTCCGGTCACCGGATGGGAGGAGAACATGACGCCCGATTTTTCGGAATATACAAGTTTCTGGACGACCACTGCGATATCTACTGCACTGTGGTCGAAACCCTGCTTTACCCTGTAGTATATCGCTCTCGCGCCATATAGCGAGGCCCAGCATTTCTGAAGAGACTCGATGAGGTTCTTCTCGCCTGAAATATTGAGATAAGTCTCCTGCTGCCCGGCAAAACTTGCATCAGGCAGGTCCTCTGCGGTTGCGCTCGACCTTACCGCGACAACCGCATCGTCGCCCATCTTATCGTATGCAGAAATGGTCTCGTTTCTGATATCTTCAGGCATCTTTGCGGACATCACGATCTCTTTCACTTTTTCCGCTACGTTTTCTAAAAGATCCGAATCTTCAACGTCGATATCTTTGAGAGTGGAAAAGATCTTTTCGTCTATTCCCGATGTTACAAGGAATTTTCTGAATGCCTGTGCAGTCACGACAAATGCAGGCGGAACAGGAAGGCCCACCGCTGTCATTTCGCCTAAAGAGGCTCCTTTTCCCCCTACAGACGGAATATCTTCCTTTTTAATATCTGCTAACCACAGAATATCTGGCATTTTGCTCATGCTGAAAAACCACCCGGTAACAGGTTGTGTAAATATCTTGAACTACAAGGATAATTTATGTTTGCTAACTGGTGCCGGGCGTGGCGGGAGAAAAATATCAAGATATAATATGTAGAAATAATTACGGGGATTATCAAGTGACATATAAAGTGCTGGTCAGCGACCCGCTGGCAGATGAAGGAATAGAGATCCTTCGCGGCTTCTGCGAAGTGGATATCAATACAGGCCTCTCCGAAGACGAACTTATAAAGATAATCGGCGATTATGACGGCCTTCTTGTAAGAAGCGGCACGGAAGTTACCGCGAATGTGATCGAAGCTGCAGCAAAACTGAAGTTTATCGGAAGGGCAGGTGCCGGTGTAGACAATATCGATACCAATGCGGCAACCCAGCGCGGCATCATCGTTGCCAATGCTCCTGCAGGAAACACCCTTGCAGCATGCGAGCACACCCTTGCCATGATGGCCTCTCTTGCGAGAAAGATCCCTCAGGCGACCGCCTCGGTAAAGAGGGGTGAATGGAAGAGATCGGCCTTCATGGGTGTCGAGCTGAATGAAAAGACGCTCGGTATAGTAGGATTCGGCAGGATCGGGCAGGAGCTTGCAAGGCGTGCAATCGCTCTCGATATGAAGGTCGTGGCATACGACCCGTATATCAACGAGGAGAGGGCCAAAGAGCTCGGCGTCGAGGTAATGACCCTCGATCAGCTCTTCCCTGTTGCCGACTTCATTACAGTCCACACGCCTCTTATCAAGGAGACGAAGCACCTCATCAACAAGAAGTCCATCGCAGTCATGAAGGATGGCGTCAGGATCATCAACTGTGCACGCGGAGGCATAATCAACGAATCCGATCTTTATGATGCGATAGTTGCAGGAAAGGTTGCGGGTGCGGCGCTCGACGTATACGAGAACGAACCGCCGAAGGACTCGAAGATCATAACTCTCGACGAGGTCATAACGACACCGCATCTCGGTGCGTCGACTGTTGAAGCCCAGCTGAATGTCGCAGTCTCGGTTGCGAAGCAGTGCATCGAGGTTCTTAAGGGCGGATCGGCCAAGTTCGTTGTAAACGCCCCGATGATCTCTCCCGATCAGCAGGACAGGATCGATCCTTATGTGAAACTTGTCAGGAATATGGGAAGCCTTCTCATACAGCTTGTAGAGGGAAGGATCGAATCCGTAGAGATCGAGTACGGCGGAAAAGCGGCTGAATTCGGAAGCGGTTCTAAATATATCACAAGAATGGCCCTTAAGGGAATCCTCGATCCGATCCTCCAGACGCCGGTCAATATCGTCAATGCAGAACTGGCGGCAAAGGAGAGAGGCATCAGGGTTTCCGAAGTTATCACTGACAAGTCACTTGGATTTACTAACCTTGTCACAATATCGATAAAGACGGACAAGATGTCCGAGACAGTAAGCGGAAACGTATCTTCCCCGGAGAAACTCAGAATTGTAAAGATCGGCGAGTACATGACCGATATGACTCCCGGAGGAGATGTAGTCATCTCAAGGCATCATGATGTCCCCGGTGTTATCGGGCATTTTGCAACGATCATCGGAAAGTACGGCGTAAATATTGCGGGCATGCAGGTAGGAAGGAACCAGCCCGGCGAAGAGGCGGTAATGGTCCTCAATGTGGATTCCGAGGTCCCCCAGGAGGCGATGGACAAGATCCTGAAGATTGAAGGAGTTTACACCGCCAAATACGCTCATATATAATCAAAAATCATTTTTTATCGATCTTTTTCTAAACGAACGAAATACGGATGGAGTGCTTTTTTTAGTGGTAAATGAAATACCAGTCATGGTTAGATTATCTGGGATTTGGTATATATGAGAATAATATCCTTTCTTTCCGCGATGGTGTCTTTATCGGCACTCCTGAAGACCACTTACGACAGGCTGTATGCGGCTGAGGATACTCAGCCCGAAATGGAAAGTCCCCTCCATGCCCGGTTCAGGAAAACGATCGAGAGCATGGAGAAGCTCATGGAGAGCATCTACATCGCGTTCGGGTCATCTGTTCTTGGAATGGTCATCGATCCACCTGATCCCCTCTGGCAGGCAGACCAGGTGTTCAATGAATTTCTGAGAAGCTACAGGGATTTTGTAGGGGAGTTCCGCGGACTTATAGCAGAGATCCGAAACAGCGGTGAAGATGTCAGGAATAAACTCGGAAGCGAATGGATCACGCTTGACAATCTTGGCAGGCTCTTTGATAAGGGCAGGATCGAGTGGGATGAAGTTGCATCTGAAGGAAGCCTTAAGATCGCCGATCCCGTCATGAACAACCCCCGGCGGTTTAACAATCACCTTGTCGGCAGATTCAGGGAATTTTTGAAGGATGAGATGGATATACATGATTTTGAACCTGTCGATCTCATCTCGTCACTGCTCCGGGAGAACGAGCTGATCAGTATTGCCGGGGCGCGTCTGATGCGTTTCATCGATGGTGAGGATCAGAAATAACTCATCTTTATTACTGTTACAGACTTTTCTGCTCTTAAATTCTCTGAATATAAAATTTTAGTTTTTTTGCCTTTTCATCGGCCTGGCTGGTTTGATGAAAGTTTATAAATACTTTTAGTAGATATCTTTTTACTAAATGTAAAGTATATTATACCAAATCTCAGGGTTCACTGTGTGCATCCTGTTGTTAGGATCAGGATTTGCCCAATGTGTAACTCCTGATCTTTTAGCTGAAATGGAAAGTAGGTTTTCAGATATGAAAAGAATAAACATATTTCTAATATTATTGGTTTTGTTTGCTGCAATCCCGTTTATTGCAGCAGCAGATGACAGCGAAGATTCATCCTATACGGATGTAACCGTAACCTCAGTCGAATACGATCCTGAAGTCTTTATGCCCGGAGATGAGGGAACAATCACTATAACTGTAAAGAATACAGGGGATGAAAGTGTAACCATCAGCAGGGCTGAGATTTATTCCCAGGATGTAACAAACCTCAATGATGAGGCATATGATACTGTTGGAGCATTGGGTGCAGGAAACTCAATGGAATTTACCTTCAATGTGAAGGCGCCTCTGAAAGAGGGCATTTATTATCCGAGATTTTATCTTGATTTCTACGGTTCAAGCGGTCTCTCATACAATGTGCCGGTAAAAGTGGATGACACGGGATTAACCATCTCGGTTATCAACTCGCCTGATGCATGGCAGGAAGATGTGTCGAAGTCCATCCAGATCCGGGTAGGAAATCCAAGTCAGGTGACTGCAGACGGTGTAATAATATACGCATCCGGCGACGGGATAGAATCAGATCAGACGAGCTTTTTCGTAGGTGCACTCGAACCGAACGAATATGTGGATGTTACATTCGAGATTACTCCGTCAAAGGAGACGACACTGAAACTGAATGCCGAATGGAATAACGGTATGAATTCGCATACGTCCGAGATATCCGTTCCTGTAGAATTCGGAGAGGATACGACCGGTGCCGATCTGGTCATCAACAATGTCGAGGTCTCCGGAGGAACGGTGACAGGTGATGTCTCAAATGCAGGACTTGAAGATGCCTATTCGGTTATTGTGACCGTGGGATCTCCTGCAGAAGCTATAGAGCCGTATAAGCAGTATGTTCTCGGTTCGCTTGAGTCAGACGACTTCTCAAGCTTTGAAGTCACATATTCCATTCAGGGAAGCAGTTCTTCGTTCCCGCTTGTAATCACATGGAAGGACGAGAACGGAAACACGTACTCATCCGAATATACTGTTTCAGCTTCCTCATCGGGCATGGCTGTTGAGGGTGATGATTCTGCTTCATCCGGCGGAGCACCATCTGGAATGGGCAGCGGCGGTCCCAGTGGCGGCGGAATGGGTATGATGGGTATGAGCGGTGCAGGTTTTGCCAATATGCCCATTGCCGAGATAATCATTGGCCTGATTATTGTAATTGGCCTTGTAGTCGCATGGAAGAAGGGATACCTTGCAAAGGCAGTCAAAGTCGTGAAGGAGAAGCTGAATAAAGGAGACAGGAAGTAGGAGGTGAAATCAATGACCGACAGGCCGGTTATCAAACTGGAGAATGTCACAAAGGTCTATTCCCTCCCTACGGATGATGTAATTGCCCTGGATAATATCAACCTTGAGGTAAAGAAAGGTGAATTCCTGGCCATTATGGGTACATCCGGTTCGGGGAAATCGACCCTTCTTAACCAGATAGGCTGCCTTGACGTTCCTACATCGGGCAATCTATATATCGACGGAAGAAGTGTCAGGGATTTGAATGACAATGAACTGACCGACCTTCGCCGTGATAAGATAGGATACATCTTCCAGAACTTCAACCTGATCCCCCTTCTTGATCTTTGTGAGAACGTGGAGTATCCGCTGATTCTCAAGTACAAAAAGAGGGACGATACAGGCCGCCCAAAGAAACTGCTTGAGATGGTTGGTCTTGACGAGACGAGAGTATGGCATAAACCCAATGAGATATCGGGTGGTCAGAGGCAGAGGGTCGCAATTGCAAGAGCTCTTGTGAACGATCCGGCAATCCTTCTCTGCGACGAACCGACCGGAAATCTGGATTCAAGGACCAGTGTCCAGATTATGGATATGATAACTGATCTTCATAAAGAGGGCAGGACTATCGTGATGGTGACACACGAACCCGATATCGCAAATTATGCCGAGAAGACGATCGTTATGGGAGACGGGAAGATAATCTCAGAGGGAAGGGGATTCTCATGATCTTTGGTGATATCTTCTTTGACCTCTCTGTAAGGAATGTCAGACTGAACTTCCTGAGATCGCTTCTTGCGGCGATAGGTATAGTCATTGGAGTAGTAGCCATCACCTCAATCGGAATAATGGGTGCGAACATGACCCTCTCCATCACCGCAGAACTGTCCGAAAGCGGAAATGTCATCATGATATCTCCCGATTCCGGTGGCGGCGGTGGTGGCATGATGGGCGGCGGTGGCTCAGATGATGAGGACGAATATATCGATAAGACCCAGCTTCGGAAGATTGAGCAGGTTGCGGCAACAGGAGATAATCTTGTTGTTCCATTATATACCACGAGTGAAAACATCGAAGTGGGAGGAGAGGAAGGAAGGGCCACAATATATGGTATTGATATGACTCTTGTCCCTGATCTTGTTGATATAGAAGAGGGATCTATGCCTCTTAGTACAAGCGGAGTTCTTGTCGGTTCGAGCCTTGCGGAGAGATATGATCTGGTAGTCGGCAGCAGGATTAAGATCGGAGACGAGGATGTCGAAGACGATGATGATGTTCCTCAGTTCACTGTTCGTGTGACAGGTATACTGGAAGAGAAAGGAATGTCCTCTGATCTGAGTACTGATAATGCTATAATCATGGATGAAGACCTGTATACCGCACATCTTGGCAGCGAATATGAGTATGACCAGGTGAATATTATTGCCGGTGATATAGACGATATCGAAGAACTTGAGGACGACCTTGACTATGCTCTGAATTACAGGGAAGATGAGGTACGTATACAGGACTCTGGTTCGATGATCGATACGATCTCGGAGACAGTCGGTACTATGACATCGTTTATGTCGGCAATAGGTGCAATCTCGCTTCTTGTAGCGGCGGTGTCGATATTCAACGTAATGATGATGTCGGTCACCGAGAGGATCAAGGAGATAGGTATTCTGAGGAGTATAGGTACCAGGAGGAGCGAGATCAGAAAGATGTTCCTCTATGAATCCTTAATTCTCGGAGTGGTAGGTGCAGGCATTGGTGCCGTTGCGAGTTTCATCGGCGGGTACATCCTTACGTATGGAATGATTGGAACAACCGATTATTTCTTCACGTTTAGCAGCCTTATGTATGTCCCGCTCGGAATGGTTCTCGGAATTGTGATATGCGTTCTCTCGGGTGTATATCCGGCATACAGGGCGTCTTGCCTTGACCCTATAGAGGCATTGAGGTCGGAGTAAACCCCGGGGATTACATAATCCCTTTTTTAAATTCTTTTTTAATTTTTCATCATTGAATAGAGTATTTTACGTCTGTTATTTTGTTCTCTCTCCAGGTCTTATTTCCTTGCTCAGCTAAATAACCGGGTGGGGAACTGATGTAAATGGTACGAGACCCTTCCTATAATCGGGTTGAGGCATTCTACAACGACATATTTGGGGTATTCAATAATAAAAAGCTGGAAAATTAAAGGAACAGAAGAATCAGGGTGACTTGTTGGTGGATAAACAGATCCTGGAGTTCATCCTTCGTAGACGAACACTTCCTCGATCTTTACATTGAAATATTTTGCAATCTTAAATGCCAGGTCCAGTGAAGGGTCGTATTTCCCTTTCTCGATTGCGAGAATTGTCTGCCTTGTCACTCCAAGCTCTTTTGCAAGCCCCTCCTGGGTCAGGTCATGCATAGCACGAAAAACCTTAATCCGATTCTTCATCGGAATCATATCCTCCGTATTTGGTGTTGTAGTAGATCCTGAATGCGACGAAGAGGAAGATGATTCCTACAAGCATTATGAGTTGGCTGAATACGGGTCCGAATATGAGTCGGCGGACATCTCTCTCAAAATCTATGAACCTTATGATCATTGTAAGAAGTATGGAGAAGGTCAGTATCCAGAAGATTTGGAGAGTTCTCAATGCTGATTTATAGTTTACAAGTGCAAGTCTCTCGTCCGTCATTCCGGGTTCGACTGTATTCACCTGCTCAAGGATAAAGTAGGCAATAATTATTCCTGCAGCAAGAGCGATAGTAGTTAATTCCGTTGCGGGAGGGCGGTTGTAATCCGCAGCCCACCAAATAATTCCTATCTCAATCAGGGCAATAAAAGCCACTATTATGTAAGAGGTATTCCTTTTCAGTGAGAGCTTCATATCGATCACGGCAAGATTCTCTACAATATGTAGGTTTAATTTTACATTATTATTTGTTTTGTATCAGATAAGAGAACGTATCGATGTAAAACTAAAAAATACCTTTCTATTTGTGCAGTTCATCTATACGGATGTCCTGCGAAGATAACCTGTATCCAGCTGCGTTAAAGGGTTGACCTGCGTTCTGTCTTTCATATGCAGCTTTTATCTTTTTTGAATTCTTCAATGCGGTTATCCCATGAATCCTGCTGCGAGGAAAAGTGCCGTGAAGAAGAGCAGAAACATCGCCGTAACTCCTGCTGCCTGTAGAGTGGTTTTTTTATTGTGTTCTGTCATCAGATAATCTATGCACTTCTATATATTTTACATATTTCATTTGATCATACTGGAGTGATATATTCAGATTTCATATTCTATTTAATATTATATTCAACACAGGCCTGAAAAATGGATTTTTATTCCTTTTTAATGGATTTTCAGGTCTTTTTTATTCGAGCGCCTTTTTTTGTCGCCGATATGATTGTCTCTATTTCGCTATATAATGGTTCTTCCATCCCGCGTTTTTTTGATCCCGTGATCGGTTGCAATTATCTGGAGGTCCGGGTTTATGCCGAGGGATTTGATCTTCTTCTTCCCGCAACAGTCTCCGTATCCGTCGAGTGCAAGGATCGTGTCGAATTTATCTTGTGGATTTTTTTAAGAGCCCCGGGCCTTCCTGCTTCAATACATTTGTCGATCTTTCCCGGGCAGCGGTTCATGGGGGTTAGCCCGGCCTGTGTCGTCAGTTTGCCTGTGTTTGAGACGCCGGAGCATGTGATGATGGTAATGCCCATGATTCCTGAAACCTTTTTATTCGGAATTCTTTTTTCCCTTGCCTTCCCAGCAGGCGGAGACTGCTGTCTCGACATCATCATCCAAGTAGGATTTTGAAGGGCCTTTTGTGATGCCGAGTTCTGTCATGATAAGATGTTGAGACACCGGGACATCGTTTGTATCTGCAATCTTTTTTGCACAGTTCATCGGGCACCCGTCGAGCACGACAACTCCGCCGGTATCTTTTGCTCTTTTTATGAGGCCTTTTTCTCCTGTCGCGAGGAGTGCAGTGCATGCGATCTTTCCGAATCCTTCTTCAGTTAGCTGGATTGCCGCAAGGTTTGTGATCTGGCCTGTATTCGCCTGCCTGGCACAGGGAAAAATGATCCTTTCGGGTTCTTTTCCGCCACACGAGCAGGAGCATTTTTGTTCGTCCGGCAACTTACTGCGCCTCATCAAGTATCTTTTTCAGTTCGGCAACATCGGCAACCCTTCCGGAGACCTTGATCTCCCCGTTGACAGCTACTGCGGGGGTGAGCATTACGCCCCGGTTGATTATCTCTTCGATATCCTTTATTTTTTGGATATCGGCGGGAATGCCGCTCTCTGCGACTGCCTTTTCAACGTTCTTCATTTGTCGTTTGCATTTCATGCAACCTGTTCCGAGGACTTCTATCTTCATTTTTTCACTTCCTGTTTTCATATTCTTTAAACAATGCAATCTTGTATTTTGTTTCTGCTGCGTCGGGGATGTAGTTGTAAATCCTGACCTTTTTGAGAAGAGTCTCGGTAATCTCTGTTTTGCTCCGCAGGTCTGTCTGGCGGACTTCGGCGATAATCTCTTCAAGCATCGTTATGCCGACTACCGTACCCTCAACATCGATCTGTTTAACGCGCCTCATTGCATCTGCGGCGCAGCATGGTATGTCTTTATTGGTCATCTTTGGATCACCCGATTATCATTCCGTATATAATTCCTGCAATTGCAGACGATAGTATCACAAGAACAGCATAGGCTGCTGTCTTCTTTGCTCCCATAATCCTTGATATCACAAGGAGCGACGGGAGACTTACGCTGGGCCCTGAGAGGAGGAGGGCGAGTGCCGGCCCTCCTGCCATAATTCCGCTCGTATAGCCGAAGGTCGTCCCTATGACGGGAACTTCAAGCAGCGTCGGCATGTAGAGGATCGTTCCGACTATTGCTGCAAGAAGGCTTGATGCGAACGAATTCGTCCCGAAGAACGGGCTGAAAGTCTCGGGCGGGATGAAGTACGAGATCATCCCGAGGATGAATGTTCCCGCAATCAGTATGGGAAAGATCTTTTTTGTCAGGTCCCATGTCTCCAGCCCCCATTCCGAAACCTCGTCTCTCTCGAAGAAGTAGATTGCCAGCACGGCAATGCCGATGGTGAGTGCATAGATTACAGGGAATTTAATCATCCAGTCTGCCTGTGCTGTACCGGCGATCAGGATTCCTACCAGGAATACGAAGAAGAGCGGGACTACCCACCTTGGGCGATCTGTTTCTCCACCGGCCGGAACTGACGGCATTGCGATCATATTCTTTTTTGTCTCCTCATCATGCGACCTGAAAATGGCCGCCATTATAAGGCCGATGATTATCGCCATTGTGATTGCAAATGCGGCTCTTGCTACTCCGAGATCAAAGCCGAGCACATTTGCCGTGTAGACGATCGCGAGGATGTTGATCGCAGGTCCTGCGTAGAGAAAGGTTGTTGCAGGCCCGATCCCGCTTCCGCGTTTGAAAAGGCCTGCAAACATCGGGAGGATCGTGCACGAACAGACTGCGAGCACCGTTCCGGAGATCGATGCAAGGCCGTATGCTATGCTTTTCCTGGCATCGGGACTGAAATATTTCAATATCACTTCTTTCTTTACAAATGCGGCGATTGCCCCGGCGATAAAGAAAGCGGGAATCAGGCAGGTGAGAACATGATCTGCGAGGTATCCTGCGAGGGTATTCCAGCCGACTATAAATGATCCGATAATTGCCTCAATCATCTTTTTCTTCTCCGGTTTTCTCCTCTCTCTTCACAGGTTGGAGGAGTTTCAAATTTATTTGAATTAGTCTTTGATTATGTTGCACATATACTTTGCCATTTCAACGTTTTTTGAAATGGTTTAGCTCTTTTTTTCATCGGGAGAATACCGGTGTTTATATATCGGGTGTAATTTCATATTCCTTTTAACTGGAGATCGGTTAATGGAGAAGAAATGCAGCTGCTCTGAAGAAACCATGTCGCTTCCGGATGAGATTGTCATGTCGCTCCGGAAATATGGCGGGATTGCCGGACTTCTCAAACGTCTGCCTGATGATGAAACGCTTGCTTCATCCGGCGAGATCCACAAAGCGCTTTCTGACCCGATTCGCCTGAAGATAATGTCTATGCTCGGCATCCAGCCGCTCTGTGTCTGTGTTTTGAAGGCCGGTCTTGGAATCGCGGACTCCAGACTTTCTTATCATCTCTCGGTGATGAAGAGGGCAGGCCTGATAGAGGGGGAACAGCAGGGCAACTGGATTATTTACAGTTTGACGGAGGAAGGGGGAAAATGGGTTTTGTAGCGCAATGACCGGGAGTTTAGATAATTCCCGAGTATATCATGTTTTTATCGCTTATCAAACGGATAATGTCTCCGTTTTTAAGTCCATTATTAAAGTCTGTGCTTTTGATAGTTATTTTGTCACCCAAGTCGAATGAATCGCCCTCTAAGTTGTCGTCCGATAAACTGATTGTCTCGGTTGTATGATCGTCTCTGATTGTTACTACTTTCAGATCCGATTTTTTGACCCAGTCTCCTCCCTTGTGCCAAAATTTCAGTTCATGGTTTGTATTGTTGTAGGGTTCCTGTAGGATGTCTATTGAATCGCTTCTTTCTGCCGGCAGGAGGCCGAACAGTGTTACTGAAAAAATGGAAACCAGAAGCACTGCAAGTGCGATCATCATCATCTCACCTATGACTGGTGATAGGGCGCTGTCATCCGGCGGATTATGGTGCATATGTTAATTTACATTTCATTTCGGTTTAAGTTTTGTTGTTTTATATCAATTATTTTTTAAAATTATTCTGACTGTGTCGACACTGTCACTTTTGAATCGCGCGCGAATGTCTGTTCATGCCGGGGATTGGGATCTCCATGGTTTCTGTGATGTATGGTGTGGGGGTGTTGGGACATTTCTTCTATAATGAATTAGGGGATGCAAAGAGGTATTCGAGTGCATATGCCGAGTATTCCTGGAAATGGTCCTGTGCAAAATTAAGGATGTAATTATCGATCGTTTTACTGTTATTGGGGAAATGAACGTCTGAAAGGTATTTTTTAACCATCCTGCTGCGAATATGCGAATCTACAGGGAAGAGTTCATAGCGGCGGAAGGCAAAGATCAGTATCCATTCTGCAACAGTTGGTTTCACCCCTCTGAATCCCGAGATGATCTTTATTGCATCCTCTGATTTCATGGACTCGATCTTTTTTGACCACAGGGGGTCTTCTGCAACTTTTTTTGCTGCAGAATGGATGTTGTTGGCCTTGTATCCGAGGTTGCAGGTTTTCAGCTTTGACAGCCCTTCTTTAACCAGTGTTTCGGCTGTGGGGAATGTGTGGTAAATTTTCCCGTCAAGCTCGATCTCATCACCGAATTTCTGTGAAATTCTGGTAAAGCAGTCCTCTCCTGGGCTGGTGCGCTTTTTATTTATCGTCAGCTGGAAACAGAGGCATTCCCAGGGGTCCTGGCCGACCAGTCTCAGTCCCGGGTTGGCTTCTATGGCACTTTTCAGGTACATGTCGTCACTGAAAGAATCATAGAATTCTTTAAGGTTGTAATCCAGGGAAAAATATTCTCTATAGTATCTTTCTGAGCATCCCGAAAAGTATATTTTGTCATCGAGCTGTCTGGTTTTGATTACATTGTCTTTGACGACTCCGTACCACCAGCCGTTGACCTTTTCCCATCGCGGAGCCTGTCCGCTTGCAAGGGTGCTATCAAGGCTAAAAGGGGAGTCTTCATTGATCTCTATTGATCTATAACCCTCCATTTGAATCTTCTATTGCCCGGGTATATAGAAAAATATTGTTCCCTGCGAAAAAAATAAATTGTTATATAACAATATTATTTTAATAGGTGCTGGTACAGTTTATACTGTTTTCTTTGTCGGGGTTGATGGATGAGATTCTTTGTTGAAGATGCTGTCTCAGCGGTTATCGGTGTGATGCTGATGCTTGCTGTTACAATAATTATTGCCTCGACTGTGGCCGCCTTTGCAGGGGGTGCTTCAACTACCTTTGAGGATACTCCGTCGGCAAGCCTTGCGGTGTATTGTGACGGTTCTGTTGACGATGGTAATTTCAATATAATATTCGAGCATCTCGGTGGTGATAAGATTTCTACCGACGACCTGAAGATAGTTACCTGGATCGAGGATGGGGGTGGGGGTGTGATCAAGTCTAATCACACTGCCAAATCGCCGCGTTCGTCCTATGATCCATATTTGAGGCTTCCATGCGTCTATGACAGTCAGATGTCTCTATCTAACGATTCCGAGTTCGGTGAGGCATTGTGGAAACCGGGGGCTGTTGCAGGAACCGACAGCACTGATGCGACCCGGGAGTTTCTGGGAATTCCCGAAGGTGACTCTCTTGGTAATTATGGGGGCACTCCCGTGGAGGTTACGATCGTATACCTTCCGAGCGGAAATACGATCCTGAAGACGGAGTTCTTATTGGAGTAATTTTGCTATGAAATTTTATAGGGATCATTTATCCGGGCTCTCGGAGGTATTCGGTGTGATGCTTATGCTTACTGTCACATTGATAATTGCCTGTGTGGTCGCGGCGTTTGCCTGCGGTCATTCATTTGACGCCGTGGATGATTCAATCTCTGCAAATATTGTAGCTTCAGATTGGGGTAGGGACGATATTTCACCTTATATTATCTTCGATCACCTCTCCGGTGATCCTGTCGATCTCAACAGTATCGAGATCAACCTTGCTAACCGCTCTTCTGCCAAAGACAAGACTGTTGTCAGCAACAAGGATGGTCCTACTGGTTTTGATGGGAATAGTCATGCATATATTGAAAATTACGGGAATATTGATGACAAAACAGTGACTGTCGGCGATCGTTTTATCCTCCGTGTCGATGACGTGGTGGGCGATGAAATTTACTGGAAAAATGCAGAGGCCGGTACCGGTTTTTCCGTGCAGGCCGATGAATACCTGGATTACAGGATAATCGATTTAAGGTCGGGAAGGGCGATCAGTGCAGGTTCGATACCTGTGGAGATCTGACTTTTTTTAAGTATTTCTCTTTGCATTTTCAATTTAATTTTTTAAATTAAATATTTCGGTTTGTTTGATCTCTGTGGGCGAAGCGCGTGCAAATCCTCCTCCTGTTACTGGTGGGGATATTTATTGATCCTTTATCTTTCGGAATGAGATAATTCGATCTAATTCTCTGTTTTATTTCGCTGATTTGCAAACAGCATAATAATTTTAAAATAGTTTGTTAAACAACAATTAAAATTGTCCATCCTTAGACATCGCATCTTTCTCTTGGGGGCTGAATGACAGATCCGGCTTTTTTAGAGATTTATGCCATTATGGACGTTTTAATCCCATAATTTCGATCGGGCGGGGGGCTTGCACTTATTATGTCTGTTGTCCTGTCGAAAAAAGGGAAAATCGATAATGGAACTTTTTTCATTATCTCTCTCGATCAACAAAACAGCTGCATTCCTGTTATTTATCCGGGATGCGGTTTTCTGTTCTTTAAAATATTATTGTGCATTGTCAATCGCAATATTAAAATATATTTAGTTAGATCAACTTTATTTGCCCACAATGTGAAATGGTCTAAACCTGCATAGAGAGTGCACCGCAATCTGTCCTTTTTTTGCAGGTCAATCACCGTTTTGGGCGTGGCGGGCTGCACGGGGGACACTAAATACCTTACATCCGGTGGGGTAGATTATTCATCATAATCACTTTTATCCTCCTTTCATCTCGCTTTTAAACGAATTTAGGTGTAAAAATGAAAAAAACTACATTGATGCTATTTATAGCAGGAATGATGGTCCTGGCACTTTTCGTGCCGGCAGCAATGGCAGCGAGCTATCCGCAGAACGGGCAGTTCATTGCGCAATACGATGAGGATAAACTTGCGAAAGACACGTCATCGGAGAATGGAGGAACAACTTATTATGCCGGTGAGGCGACTAAGGCGGCTGCCTCGCTTGTAAGTGCGACTACAAGGTCTCTTGATCAATATGACTGGCCGCAGTTTATGTATGATGAGGCAAATATGGGGGATTCTCCATGTAGTAGTCTGCCGGATGACAACACTTCTGTTGTTATTTTTGATGACCGCGAAGTCATAGGGACCGTTAACCCTATTGTAGCAGATGGTAAAATTTTCCTTTATACTGGTTATGCAGGTTTTGACGAGCCCTCCGGACTCACTGAGATTAACCTTACCTGTATAGACGAAAGTACTATGACTGTTGACTGGGATTTCCCTCTCCCGCGAACACAGCATCTGGGTTCATGGGGTGCACCTGCAACTGACGGGACATATGTCTATGCAGCCTCGGACAACAAGATCTATAAGATCCGTATTTCCGATTGCTATGAGATGTGGAATTTTACTACAATAGAGAATGCTATGTGCAATGGCGGTCTTACAGTCACCGATGACTATGTCTTTGGAAGCGACTGGTATGGTGACTACTATTGTCTTTTCAAGGACAACGGCAGCCAAAAATGGGTTTTCAACAACTCAGACACTCGGAACTATGATATGACATATTCACAGTCGACACCTGCATATGATCCCGATGAAGGCACCGCAGGAATGATGTATGTCTGTGGATGGGGGTATGACAGCAATACTACTTACAGCGGCTTCCTGTACAAGGTAAATGTTGCCACGGGCAGAGAAGTTTGGAGTAAAGGCGTTGGAACCGGATATTCCGAATCATTCTGTGGTTCGCCGTCAACAGATGGTACCAATGTATATGTAGCGTCATACAGCTTCTCGAGCGACGGCAATTTGTATGCTTACGAAATTGACGGAACCTACATCAACAAGACGCCAATTGAGCGTACAGATGCCACGCCCTCGCTTGATACTGAAAATGACCTTGTATATGTATCTGGAGGATGGAACGGTGGATCATGGGGCAGTGCAGATCCTGGTGTAAGGTGCTTCCAGATGGATGAATACCTGACCCCCGTATGGGATCGTGAGAATGAGGAGATGGGCGGATGGACATGCTCGGTAGCCATTGGTGACGGATATGTATTCGTTGGTAAGGAATCTGGTGACATGAATTCGTTCTGCTACAACACAACCTATGCACTAAATGCCAGCACAGGTGCAACCGAGTGGTTCTATCCTGCAGGAGGAGCCACAGCGGCAATTGCAAATGACAAGGTTTACACTGCCGGAAATGACGGATTCCTTTACATATTCAGCTGAACAGATTGATCGTTCAGTTGAGGCAAAAGGATGATTCCCGTCATCTTCTTTTTTTTTAAATTAAACTATTCAGATACAGTTCCATAAAAAAACTGTAAAGCAGAAAATTTTGTCTTAAACCCGCAAATCTGATTTATTCACGCACAAAGTATTAACAAAGCATTCCAATATCATGGATTAGTGATGAAATGTTTCAGTCTGGGCTATAAGATATTATAAACTCGGAGAGCAGTTCTGATATACTTGGTTGTGAATTATTCTGTTTTCAGACATCGCAGGGTGCTGAAAAATTCCTCAAGAAAATATCGTGTGCATGTACTTCCAGAAGATTTTAACATACTGGTTTTAGATCTGACGAGGAAAACTGAGGAGATTTGATTAGTCTTTTGTTTTCCTGAAAAAAGAACCAATAATCAGATACTATGCATATCAAAATCAGATACCTTTGTGGTAGGTTCGGTAATTAAATCCTCATTACTATTTTGGAAAGGATGATACGAAAGAATACATCCGAAGGGCAGAATTGTTGTTTTCATCTTTATATGATTACAGGATCTAAGGGGCGTGGGCTCTCCGGGGATTATAATGATAAAATCGTAGTTCTGTCCATATGCTTCTTTTAATCAACATTGGAGAAATCGTGGCAATTAATTAACGTCTGGTCGCAGAAGTGATGGGTTCAGTATGGGATCACTTGTATTTCCGGCCTTCTGGAATAGCCTGCCGAAAAAAGATCATGGTCTCTGACTAAAACATATTGTCAAAGAACTGTTACCTGTGAAAGGGATCCTGAATTTATAAAGAAAGGGTTTTTTGTAAGAATTAGTGCCTTGATCCTTATTATCACCTCTGTTTATCATACTCATCATGTCTTCACTCATTGGTTTTATCCGGGAAGACGAGATCTCCCTGTCCAAGAATCTCTCCCGAAGGCTTGTGTGACAATATCCAGTTGTTGCCCGAACCGAACTCAAAGGAAAACGACTGGGTTATCCCGGCATCGTTTATGGCAACAATAGACCATGGCTGGCCTCCGTCGTCGGTGTATACCTTGAACTGGTCTCCTGTGCGTATTATGGTGTCATCTTCTGTTTCGGGACTGATCTTGACAAAGTAGCCGTAATGCTTGTTGTTAATCATATCAGCTAATTCATCAAGCGTGAAGTCTACTTCTCTGCCGGGGTCACCATAATAACTAAGCTCTATTCTGGTGACGATGCCCCATCCGTCCCAGCATGAATCTCCTACTTCATATACTGGTTCGAAAGCCCCGGAAGATACCTGCGCCCGTACCGAATCGTAATCGACAACTATACCTAGATCGTTTGAATTGAATGACATTTGCAGATCCTTGAGATCGATCGGGTCTCCTCCAAGGTGCGTGAAAGTAAGGCCGTGCTGGTCATTCACTGTTGATGGTAAGTGCACATTATAGTAGCCGGCCTGCACCCAATCTTCGTCTCCCGTCTCAATGTCTTCGGCATAAGTGGTGACTGATATCAGATCTCCTGTTGTCACGTCCGAATCGAAATCAAGCACAGGCTCTGATAGCACGACATTCGGTCCAGTCTTCTTGTCAAGCCCCATGTCTCCGGCTAAACCGGAGACGACCGCTGCAATGATTATTGTCACCACGAGCATCAGCATCACGCCTATCACTGGCGAAGCCGCCTCTGTTTCGCGATCGTTTTTTATCTTTTTCATTTGAAATCCTCCTGAAAATGCCGTAAACCCTGCCGAAATCTGCAGGACTGGCGGTTTTTACCTCAGGACAAACTCTCCTGTCTGGATCGCCTTCGCACTCTCCTTGTCGAGAATCATGTAATTGACATGCCCATAATATGGGATCGTGAAGTTAATCGCCGCATTGTCAGGTTTGAATATGAACGCCTTCTCCTCGGCATTGTTATCGTCGCAGGTGAGAACCATCCTGTCGCCGCCGGTTATGAAACCATCCGTATCTCCTCCCATCTCGCTGAGATAGTCATAATCGCTGTGGCCTGTCATATTGTCGAGGTTCGACAAAGTGATACTCCTGTCATCGTACTCTAACTGTACAAGGACCTCATCTATCAGGAGTTCGTCTCCGCCGGTGTGTTTGAACATGATCGTCCCGTTGCCGTCAAGATCGGGATCGACCGTGAATGCAACATTCGGTACTTTGCTCTCTGTAGAGCTCATTCCTCCTGCAAATCCCGATACAACTGCCGCGATGATTATAGTGACAACGATCATCAGCATTACTCCGATGACGGGTGAAACCGCTTCTGTCTTTTTACTAAACAACCTCATTGTACCCTCACGTCCTTGTCAAATATTGCCTTCTGGGAACTGGTGTCCACAAGCCTTATACTAATAATATCTCCTATTTCGACATCTTCCGGATCAAGGCCGGTTATTGCTTCAAATCCTTCTCCGTTGCCGGTCGTAATGATCTGGCCCGGGTTCCAGATGAAGTTCCCATAATTAGTGTCATCGTCTCCTACGTCACCTACTTTGACATCGGTCAGGTACGGGACTGTTGCATTTACGGTATTTCCTTCGGTATCAGTAAATCCCTCTACCGAAACGCCCTGCGTTCTCTCCTGGACCGGAGTGCCTGTTGAGTTTACATAGCTGACATAGAACCTGAGATCGGCTGTTTTGAGGGAATCTCCTGAGACATGCTTTAACGTCATCACTACGTTGTCTGCGTCCTCTTTCACGATACTGCACTGTATCGCCGCTGTGGGTGCTGTATTCTGGTTGTCGCTCATTCCTCCTGCAAATCCCGAAACAATAGCTGCGATAATCACGGTCACCACAATCATCAGCATCACGCCGATAACTGGTGAAACCGCATCTTCTCTTATTTCCATTTTCTTCATTTTTTCACCTTGAATTTCTAATTTATATAGCGATCACGCCTTCCGAGATGATCTGCCCGCTCTCCCTGTCAATTATCTTGTAGGTTCCGATCTCGTCGGTTGTCAGGTAAAAATCGGGATCCTCCCAGCCGAGGTATGCACCGTCAACTCCGCTTCCGTTGCCGTCACTGTCCGCAGTCAGGTAGAACTGGTTGCCCGTGGTAATCTGCGTATCTTTTGAATAGGAATAAATAGGATCAACCTTTTCAAGTTCGGATATGCCTGCAAAACTTCTTGTATCCTCCCCGTTTGTCAGTATTATATTGCAGTCCACAAGATCCACAAAGTCTCCTGATTCGTGGGTGAAAAGGAGTCCGTTGTCCGTTGCCTTGCATGATATAATTGCTGTTGGTGCCTTCCTGTCTTCGTCGGAATAGCCCCCGGCAAAACCTGAGACGACTGCTGCAATAATTATTGTCACTACTATCATCAGCATCACACCTATGACTGGTGAAACTGCATCTTCGGTTTTTAATATCATATCACAGTCACCTCGTCCGACCAGATGATCGTGTTGGCCGGTTCATATATCATGTTAATCTCGATCTTATCGCCTGCCTGGGGGGACGCTACATTAAGGAGATATTCCGGACCTCCGGTGAATTTCTCACCGGTGTGCCAGTAGCAGCCGGTTTCCCCGAAGAAATTGTCGGTACTTGTCCCTGTAAAACTCAGGAAAGCATTCGGGGTGTAGTGGGCGGGGCGTGTAACAGCTGATTTCGTAAATTCATAAGAACTGAGTGTGCCGTTTTCATCCTCGTGGTAGGACACGATCTTTAGGTCTGCCGTGTCGATCGCCTCACCTCCTTTCATGGTCGCCTCTACATAAGGTTCTACATCGCCATGGGTGCTGGCAATAACATATGCAGAATAAACCTTAAACTCGAAAGTGGCTACCGGGGTGTCTGTCGATGAGTCCGTAAGTCCTCCGGCAAATCCCGAGACGACTGCTGCTATAATGATAGTCACAACAAGCATCAGCATCACGCCTATGACTGGTGATACTCCGCTCTCTTTATCTTCCGGTAAAATGTTCATCAATAGATCACCTCTCCGCTGAAGATCGTTTTCCCGCTTGGAATGTGAATGATCTCAACCTCGATCGGCTCGTCGCCTACTGTTCCGGAAGTTATGATACTTTTGATCGACGCCTGATCGATCGTCGTATAGATGTCGCCCGGCATCATGGTTGAGTTGCCCCAATACTTGACCGGCACTCCATTTGAAACAGTACACGGATAACCGTTGTTTGAAACGAGTGAACCATTGCCTGCCTCATAATCCGTCGCATCAAAGTAATTTGCAGGGTCCATCGGATTGAGCGAGCCGTCTGTCGTGTGTTTGTAGATTCCTTTCACCTCGGTTCCGTCAATTGTGCGGGTGATGTCGTGGAAATAGGTTATGATCTTCAGTTCACTCGTATCCAGCGAATCTCCTCCGAGATGTGTGAAAACAAGTTTCGGGTAAGTCCCTTCAGTCTTCAGCTGCACATCCAATTGCGCAGTTGGTGTCTCTTCCTGGTCTGAGACCATACCTCCTGCGTATGCCGAGACTGCCGCGGCGATGATTATCGTCACGACAAGCATCAGCATAACCCCTATCACGGGAGAAACAGCCTCCAAACTCAAATCTCTATGCTTTTTTTCCATGCCAGATACCACCAAAGGTAGTAATTTCCAAACCAAATCAAATTGTTTTTTAACAATTTTTTTTGACAATGGATATTTTTTATTAGATTTTGAGGGCTGATAAATATAGTGAAATTAACCCTATTGCTAAAATTCATGTTTTTTGCATTGGTTTTGGTCAAAATGAGAAATTACTGTTAAATTTTTATTTTTACTGGCGTCAGTGCGACTGTGGGGTAATTGAGCATCCTCACTTATTGCCAAGTATAATTTATAAAAAACAAATTTTTTTTATTAGCGCTACAAACCTTACATGGAAGTTAAGTTCGGGTACATTCATGAGCGTCCTGAAAATAAAAAATCCCCGGGGAGTTGTATTTTTAATCATACTGGTCGTAATCGGCGTTTTAATAGCCGTACCGGCATCTGCCAGGTATCCCTCTCCTGAAGGATCAAATGCCGGAGTAAATCCCGGCGATACCGTGTTCAACGGGGAAAGGGGTCTCAATTTCTCTACTTTCCAGACTATGCCGCCTCTTGAGGCGCCTCTCTGGCTTGCCTGTGATGACAGCGGATCTGCGCTTGCCATGCAGACACTGAAAGATTCTGCCGTTCTCTCCGGGAGGCTTAATGTCGGTTCTTCCTATCTCGACAGGCCGTTTAAACTCTATAACGGTTCGTGGGGAAATTCCATCTGTATCGTCTCCGAACCGGATGGCGGGATAGAAATACGAACAGGAACAGCGCTCGGGACCGATGTGAACCCGGCGACAACCGATACCAAAACACCTGCTGTAATTCCTCTCAATATGAACGTCCAGTTCAAAATCGACTCGACGAACCTGAACAATGGGAATTTTGTCAATCCGTGGTATGAATACAGCCTTAAAACAGCCAGCGGTCTCAAACTGAGCACAGTTACAAATATGAACGGCGATTCCGTCTCACTCACGGATCTGATGGAAGACCCTACTAAAAACAATAATACCCTTGCATTCAGCATCGGCGACCAGAACCTGAATCCGGAGGAGGGGTCCTATGTGATGGAGTTTACTGCATATAACGGTCAGAACTCATTTTATACTGCAGAGTATGATTTCGATGTCGTCCGCTACACCCTCGCAGCGTCGGTATCGCCATCAACAGTTCAGATGGGCGATTCTACAACACTGACGATTACCGGGAGGCCTTATACCTACTACACGATCTCGATAGAAGATACGATGGAAGGGAAGCCCGAGCTCTCTCCCACCGGCAATTATGATATCTACGTGAACGAGTATGAAGCGGTAGTTCATCCCGACTGGAGCGGAACTGTCACAGTCCAGCTCAATATCCCTGAAGTAGAAGGCGATTACAGCCGCACGACACGAAATTTCTACCCGAAGATCTATGAAACCAATAACCCGGATACCTATACAACTGCTCAAATTACCGTGGAGCCGGGAACAAGTAAGGATATAGAGCTCTACGATCTTCCGCTGAGCGACGAACAGTATTACTGTCTCGGCGATACCATTCCGGTAGAAGGAACACTCGCCGCCGCTGCGAGCGATGATATGTATATCTACTTCTACATAACCGGCTACAATCTTGATTCTAACGGAGACAAACCCTCAAGTCCTTCTACCGGGGTCGTAGATTATGACAACTCTACATTCGATTATGTGAAAATTTCGAAAGGAAGTGCTGAATTCTACTTTGACTGGGATACATCGGGGACGGGGCTTTCATCAGGGACATATACAATTTTTGCAACTACGGAGCCTGTCGGTTATGAAAGCCGCGGGCTTTCCGAAGAAGAGGTCAAGGATTATCTTGCCGTAGATTTAAACGACGCCTCGATAAACGTTAAATTCCCTGAAGAAGCTCCCGGCTTTTTTGCCCAGGGTGACCATGTTGTCTCTCTCTGGTCTGCAAGAGGCAGCCCTAACTCCTCCTCTTACACCGGCACTATCCGCTACTGGATCATCGGGAAGAATTTCAAATATACAGGTTATACACAGTTTCCTCTCCTGAAGGTAGATTCGGACAGCACTGATGCAGAGCAGTTAAGCATACTTGCCGAGGATAACGATTTCCCCGGGTACTCGGGCCTGAACCTTCCCCGGAGTTTCTCGAATAACATGAGCGAGGGCAGCTTTTATGTTATATACCAGCACCCCATGAACAACCAGGTTTTCGATGTTCTCCCCGAAGAAGGGAACAGCTATTCAGGAACAATAACAACAATTGTCACTACCAGCGGAAAGACTATCGATTTCTCGTCGCTCCAGTCGGATTCGGCACTTGCCGCAATTGAAGAAGCATTTGATTCGCCTTATATCGACGACACGATGGTTAAACAGAAATTCGTCATAGAAAGAGCGAGAGTAAATGTAGACCCGGTCATTGACTACGAGGTCGGGGAGGCAGTACCTATCACGGGTACTACAAATCTTGAATGCGCAATAGATTACCCGTACAACCAGATCGATCTTTCCGGGGACAGCCTGACGCTGGCGGTCTATGAGGCTGATATGTATTACTCCGGAAAGACCCAGAGCACATACAGGGTCTACAGCGACAGTACGCACCCGGGAAGAGATACTGTCGACCTGGACTCAAGGAGTTTTTCTTTTGAAATTCCTGCAGACATCTCCGCACAGATGAAACCCGGGGATTATGTAGGTGTAATGAAATGCGAAGAGATCAAGTTCGAAAAGCCCTTCCTGTTTACCCTGCACGAAGAAGGATACGGCAAAGAGCAGGCATCCGCAAGCCAGAATGTTGGTGAAGGACTTTCGGATCAGCCGCAGTCTACTAAAAAGACCGCTACTGCCACATCACAATATACGCGTTCTGCGACGACCCGGGCAACAACAGAACCCACGGCAAAGTCATCGGGACCAGGGCCGTTATTCTACATAATATCACTTTCATCCGTTGCGTGGGCGGTATTGTACCGGAAGAGGAGGTGAATATATGGATCTCGCGATTAACCAGGACCTTCTCTCCAAAATTACAATTGCAATCGTTATTGGTATAGTCATTGTGGGTGCGATTATCGGCCTTAAGGTCGCAGGATTTCTTGGAGGGGATGAATCCGGAAGTATAACCTCAGGTCCGAATTCATTATCTACAGCTACGGAAAGTTCGTCGACGATCAGAACCCAAACCTCATCACAAAGTACAAATGAAGATTCCGATGAAAAAGTCGTAGATTTTAACTGGACTTATAAGGATAAACCCTTTTCAATAGACTTCACAATTGAAAATTCGACTTACAACTCCTTCAAAACGAATCATCCGTTATATTCTTCCGATGAAGAAACCGGCGATGTCATCACCGAATATATTGTAACAGACGGAGACGGCGGGCTTGTCAGGGGGCTTGCAAATTATATACTGGAGCAGTCGGTGGAGAACGGCTGGGGCGATTACGACACAATCATGAACACGATTGCCTGTATAGAGCAGTTCGGACCGGGAGACTTTGAAAATACCGCGAACGACGGCAGCTACAGGTACCCGCTCGAAACGGTGTGGGAAGGCGAGGGCGACCGGGAGGATATGAGTATCCTTGCTGCGTCAATTCTTGATCAAATGGGATATCCTGTTGCGATCATGGTCTATCCGGACCAGTATGACCGCGGTCAGGTAATATGGGAATATCCTGCAATCGGTATCAGGTGCGAAGAGGGAACGGACGGTAAGACATATACGGTTCTCGGGAGCCTGCCTGTCGGAGACGTGAACTGCTACATCCAGGCGGGTACCTTCAATATACCGTCCATGCAAAGTTTCAAACCCGAAAACGGTTATTTTGAAGGAAACGGGGCTGTCGAATATTCCGGCGGACAGACCGCTGCCGCCGGAGAAGTTTCATGGGATATTCCTGCCGCTACACTGGAAACACCCGAAAATTTCACTACCCGGCCCGGAATGGTGCCGGTTGTATGCAGAATTGAAAATGCATCCTGGGTTGCCGGTGATTCATACGTGTATATCGACGTACTCAACTCGTCAGTACTTCCCGGCGAGATCCCCGGGGAGCTTTCAAAGGCCGAACCCGTAATATTCGATTCTTTGATCGACCCGGAAAATGGCATAGAGATCGTCCGCGACGATGAGATAGACTCTACCATGACACCCCTGCTTAGGAGACCGTCTCCACTGGAAGAGATATCTGATACGGAGTTTAAGGCCGGTATTTCCGAGTTTCTCGGACTTCCGCCCGGTCCTGTCGGCCTGGTGGATGAGATCAACGAGGCAAACAACGCCCTGGAGGACGAGTACTGGGAGAACGTATGGTACGATACGAATGTGAACTATTATGACCAGACCTGGTACCTCAATGTCATTAATTACGAGATCGCCGAGCCCGTGCTGCTTTACACGAAATCGAACGAGATCTATGTATCGCCACCGTCGGCATGGAGAATAGAATGTGTTGCCCGGCCGGTAGATCCTCCCGACAGGGATCTTGATGAAATATCCTCATTTTCCGATATAAGAATTGCAGTCTTCAGGGTGGACGAGGATAACGGAACCGCAGAACTTGCAGGGGAGATGTCTTACGGTTATAAGACCGGGCAGGAGAACGTGAAGTATCTTCCTTTCTATGAAACCGGAAACTTCTACATTGCCGTCTTTGTAAGAAACTGCGAAGCTGAAATCTCCATCCAGGTGCACGGCAGGGGAGCGGCCTGATAATGAATGAGACAGAAATTACCGGGGAGAATGCATATTCTTTCGAGGAAATTCCATCCCCCGGGACTGAAACAAATCCCGTTGAATCATCTTCTCCCCCGCTCAAAGACGGCCTGACAGGGAAACTGGATAATTTTCTTAATTCTCTTAACAGAAAGAAGGAAAAATCCGGCAAATCGGATTCAAATGATACTTTGTCCATGCTTGTCGGCATGCTGAAGCAGGTGAAGGCAGGGGAGACCGATCCCGTCGAAGAACTGCTTCCACATGACCCTTATGCAGAGACCCCGCCGCTTCCTCCTCTCGCTCCTGATGAAGAGGGGTGGGTAATCGACAGGTACTGGCTGGTTCCCCCTTTTACCTACGTTAAGATCATGAAGAACTGGGAGATGGATCTCGAGTATGTCATCGTCGAACCGAAGGTAAGTGAGAAGGAGTTCGTACTTCTTGAAGAGACCTACGAAGAGCTCAGGAACGTTCTCATCTACACCTCCCCCCACCAGAAAGACGAAGTGGCATTCGAGGAAAGGAAGGTTAAAAGAATCATTCGATCCTTCGATCCCGAAATTCCGGACGACAGGCTTGAGATCCTGATATATTTCCTGAAACGCAATTTTGCCGGATACGGGAAGATCGATCCTCTCATGAAGGACGCAAATATAGAAGATATCACCTGCAACGGCAAGGACATGCCGATCTTCATTTATCACCGGAAATATGCCAACCTTGCAACGAACATCACCTTCGGTGACGAAGAGCTTAACAAATACGCTCTTAAGATCGCACAGAAAGCCGACAAGCAGATGTCGCTTACGACTCCTCTCGTCGATGCCGCCCTGCCCGGGGGTTCGAGGGCGCAACTTACATACAGTGACATAATCTCATCCAAGGGCAGTTCGTTCACAATACGCAAGTTCAAGGCAGACCCGATGACTCCGGTAGACCTCATTACACTCGGCACCTACAGCTCCGAGCTCATGGCAGTAATCTGGCTGTGTGTCGAGAACAACAAGAGCATGATCATCGTCGGGGGTACGGCGAGCGGCAAGACATCGACGATGAACGCAGCGTCCTTTTTCATCCCTCCCGTATCGAAGACAGTCTCTATTGAGGATACACGTGAGATACAGCTCCCACATAAGAACTGGCTTCCCCTTGTAACCCGTGAGGGCGGGAAAAATTTCGATATGGGCGACGTGGACATGTTTACCCTTCTCAAGGCCTCCCTCAGGCAGAGGCCGGAGTTCATCATTGTCGGCGAGGTGAGAGGTAAAGAGGCCCAGACGCTTTTCCAGGCGATGAATACGGGCCATACGACATTTTCAACCCTGCATGCAGGCGGCGTGAGGGAGGCGATAAACAGGCTGACCCATGACCCGATCAACGTTCCGCCCGTTATGTTCGGCGCACTTGATCTGATGCTTATACAGGGATTGCAGTTCAATGCGGGCATAGGGTACAGGCGTTGCCTTTCGCTGAACGAGATGTATGCCGACGAGGGTACGATCCGGTGGAACCCGCTATACGAGTGGGATCTAAGGAGCGATAAGTTCGAGAGGAAATATAACGAATCAAGGGTTCTTGAAAGCATCGCATATACCCATGGGTGGACGGACGATGAGCTCAGCAGGCAGATCGATATAAGAAAGAGGCTTCTTGAACGGCTTTGCGAGAAGAAGATCTACGATATCAACGAGATATCGCATTTCATCCACGAGCTGAGGAAGAAGACATACAATGCAGATTAATACGTTCGTCGAGTCGCTTCTGGATGTAAAAAAACTGGGAAGATCGCTTAAGGGAGCCCGGCTTCCGATCAATCCCAACCTCTATCTCCATTTCTGTATTATACTTACGCTTCTCAGCGCTTTTGCACTGCTTATCGTTCAGCTGTTTCTTCTCGTATTCGGAGTGGAGTTTAATCTGATTCCCATTCTTCCGTATTCGATATCGCAGCTGCTGGTATTCGTTATCGCCGTGTTCGCGATCTTTGCTGCTTTGTTCTACTACCCGTCTCTTGTTGCAGCAGGGAGGAAGACCAGGATAGATATCGATCTTCCGTATGCACTTACATACATGGAGGCGCTTTCGACGAACGTCACCCTGTATTCCCTGTTTAAGAGCGTCTTTGAAGCCGAGGACCTCTACGGGGAGGTTTCGCATGAATGCGGGATGATTGTCAGGGATGTCGAGATCTTCGGGGAGGATCTTCTTACTGCTATGAGAAACCTGCAGAAGATAACGCCTTCGGAGAATTTTGCAGACCTCTTAAATGATCTGGCTTTGGTTTTCAGGACCGGCGGAAATCTTAAGGAGTTCTTCAATTCGCGTTCCGACAGTTACAGGGAGCTTGCCCGGCAGGAGCTGGAGGCGACTCTCCAGATTATGGAGATGATTGCCGAGGTGTACGTGACCGCCTTTGTTGCAGGGCCGATTGCGCTTATAATCATGCTGGTTGCGCAGAACCTTTCCGGGAGAGGGCAGCTCGGCGGGATCATGCCGCTCATGTATGTCGGTCTTCCCCTGGGTGCGATAGCGCTGATCATGATCCTCTACTACCTTCTTCCGAGCGACAACCTCACGATCTCCCACCAGGAGATCAGGGAGACCGAGTTTACAGACGAAATCATCGAAGAGAAAACCGAGAAAGAGTATGATCCCGGTTTCTTCAAGAATCTGGAGAAGCGGAAGAAGTTCCTGATGGTCGAAAAGATCCTGAGAGATCCGTTCAGGTTTTACATATCCGACTACCAGGTCGGGCTCTTCTTCGGGCTGGCATTTTCCATGATTGTTGCGTGGCAGTATGTTTCCGGCGGGGTTGCGGCAATCTTTCCGGAGTTCACGTTTGAGGTTTTCATCTGCCTCTTCGTCATCGCCCTCGTTCTTCCGGTATCGATTGCGTATGAGTCGAGGAAGATGTACACGAGGAGGGTCGAGGCCCAGATGCCGGAGTTCCTCAGGGATATTGCAGATATGAAGGATCTCGGAATGACGCTCCAGACCGCGATCGAGATGGTGTCGAGTTCGAAGCTGGGACTGCTTTCGTCCGAGCTGAAGATCGCGTCGAGGGAGGTTAAGTGGGGCTACAGCGTTTCGAGTGCACTTGTTCGCATGGAGGAGAGGATAGGTCTCGTTTCCGTGAAGCGTGCGATATCCCTTATTGTGAAGGCGAGCGAGATTACCGATCAGTTGAGAGACATACTCACGATTGCAATAAGCGATCTGGATCACTACCTGAAGATGCAGTCGAAGAGGTTCAATGTCTCTTTTGTCTATCTTGCTGTGATCTATCTCTCGTTCGGCATCTATCTCTACTGCTCCTACCAGCTGAACGATTCCTTCGTGGCGAGTTTCGAGGATCTCGACGTTACCTTTGATATTACGGGGAATCTCCGCGACATGTTCAGGGTGGGGATTATCATCGGAGGTTTTTCGGGTATAATGGCCGGACAGCTGAGCTCGAACAACATCCTTGCAGGGCTTAAGCACACGATTATCTTCCTGATCGCATCGATTGTGCTCTTCGTGTATATTCTATGAAATGGAGGTTTTAGGATGAAAGGAGTAAGAGAGTTGAAGATTTCAGGGGAAGTTTCCTGCAAAAGGAATTTGGAGGAAGCGGTTGCTCCCGTGATCGCACTGATGCTGATTCTTGCGGTTGTTGCAACATTCATCAGCCTTTATTCGACGGAGTATCTCCCGGGTTTGAAGGAGCAGTCAGAGATTGCTCAGGTTTCGGAGGTAAAAGAGGCATTCATGGATTTTTCAAACGATATCGGGCATATCGTGAGTGAGAAGAAGGGTGCGTCCTATGGTCATACGATCCCGCTTGGTGCGGGTGATGTTATCATGAGCCCGGAGAAGTCGAGCGGGACATTGTCGGTCAGTGACGCCGGGACAATCTTTGATGTATACAACGACTCATCCGGCGATCCGGTTGCATCTGCCGGAATGGTAAAGGCGGAGTTTAAGCCGTCGTATACATTCTGGGAGGGGCAGGGCTACAGCTGGCAGTATGGCTACATAAATGTGACAAAGGATGATATCGAGGTTCCGCTTGAGGACTATACGATGGCGGATGTTACCGGTAGTGAGGAATTTTCTGCTTTTGCTGAGTCTTTGATTGATTTTGAAGATGCGGGATTCTATAATTCTACGTCCGGGGAGACCGAATTGTCTTCGCTTGAGATCGATCTTGTCACCTTCGTTCAGGGGGATAAGAATTTCGTGAGCGGAAACAGTGCTGCTGTGCTGAAGATTCTTGCAAGGGAGAATGCAACTTCGTTTAATACGAGCTATCTTTCATTCAGGTTCGAAAACAGTACCGGAAGCGATGTGATCCCTGAGTTTTCCGTTTTCCTCTTCGATAAAATTGAGACCGAGATGGAGGCTCTTCACGATAGTTATGGCAATGTTCCTTCGCCTGAGGTAACCCGCGTTTCGGGCGGTTATGATACCATCGTCCTTGATATGAGCGAATCACCGTCACCTGTCCTGGTCGGGATCGATTCGCTTGAGGTTGTGGTTTCGACTTCGTGATCCTGTGTTTAAACTGCCGCCGGATTTTCGCTCAGGTTCAGCATTATGACTCCTGCGACGATTACAATGATCGACAGGACTTTCATCGAACTGGCGGGCTCCTTGAAATAAAGAATCCCGATCATCGATACCAGCAGGATTCCCATTCCCGCCCAGATCGCGTAGGCGAAGCTGAGATCGAAGTGCTTTAAGGCGAAGATGAAGACCGTAAACGAGATCCCCCAGAAGACGAAGGTCAGTATCGAGGCGTAGATATTGGAAAAGCCGTCCGAGAGTTTCATGCAGGTCGAACCGGCAAGTTCCATCAGGATTCCTGTGGCAAGGAGAAGCCAGCGCATCATGCCGGACCACCTGATTTTTTATTGAGAACCATGTTTTCTTTTTTCTCGCTGGGGGTTATTATTGTGTTTGTGGAGGTGTGGATAAGCTGGACTCTCTAATTCAAAATGGAATTGCAGCAGGTGTTATAGAATAAATTATCGAGATCCTTTTGCCATTCCCCGGATTTCTATATTTATTATTCGGACTTTTTGTCAATCCTTTTCAATAGCCCAAATATCCCTAAAAAGAAGAAACATCCACATACCACAGAGATAATATTATTTGCCTCCAATTGGATTTGTTCTAAAAGAACTAGTACAATAAGCCATGTGACAAACGCGACAACAGAAGCTTTAAGCCCGGTACATCTCTCACGGATCTCTGTCTTATCACTCTCATCTACCGGCTCTTTTCCGGATATCAGGTACATGCTGATGAAAAAACCGATAAAAGGAAAGATTATCCACGGCCCGATAAAGACCCAGCCTGATACGGCATCTTTAGTCATGGTATTGTGACAGAGAATATTTAGGAAGAAATACGCGAATATCAAACATACGTAGATAAAAAATCCCCATTCTTTTATTTTTTTAAAATTCTCTGTAGTCATGATATCACACTTAGAATTAATGCCCGGTTTTTAACATCCCAGAACAAAAGAATATCATTTTAATCGGGGAGGACACCACAGTTGAATTGCCGGGAACAGCTTAAAGCTGCATCAGTGGCCGTTTCTGGCCGGTGGGCAAAACCCGTGTACATCTGTTTGATACTACATACATGACTTTTTGAGTTGATCATAAAAACCTCTTGTGACCGAATCGTCTAAATTCAAAGGGCGATGTCACGCCAGCCTCTATAGAACTAAATTTCATGTTGTATGCGCAGGAGCATAGCATACGTAAAAAGCAAAATTTAATCTTTTTCCATCGTGCGATTTTGAGCCATGGTTGAAATCTCAATGTCTTTTTCTGTAAGTACAGAAATGGCAAGAGAGTTGGAACGCTCAATAAGTAACGTAAACTCCTGCAGAGCACCTTCATCAATAGATATTTTAAACAGGTATTCTCCTCCGTCGTCGTTCTTGAAGGAAGATTTCTTTTTACCACCTGCCTTAACCCAAAAAGTTTCTGAGCAGACTTGAGTATTGTTGTGAGTGCCGTTTACACCGAATATTGTTATGTTCACTTCATGTGGTGCTTTATCGTCGTTATATATGCTAAAAAGTGAAGGGGGGTTGACCCCATCGTCCAAATGCTCAGATCCAATCAAGTAAATAATCGCTATAATTGCCAGGATCAAACTCCCAAACAACGCCGTCACTTTCATTTCAGTTCAACCTCTCACTGATATGCAGCAATTTAATCCTTCATTTCGCTGATCTGTCGGGTAAAATCCACGGTACATCATTTTGGTGCTCCCTGAATGATTTTTAACTTGATTATAAAAACCTCTTGTGACCGAATCGTCGAATCATGAAATAGTAATACCTAATATTTCATCTAACATAATACCTTCAATCATCCGAGAATGCAGGGGATTATAGAGAATTGAATGTATTCAAAAGACTAATGAACAGACTGGTCGCCAAGCACAATACAGAGAGCGCTATGGAGGTTTTTTTCAATATGCCTCCCAGTCCTGCGATACCGAGACCAAGTAAGGAAAAAAGATAATTTTTCGGCCTTGTAGAAATCCTCTAAGAAAATAGCGACCGAAAGATCGATCGTACAGGAACTCCAATTTTATTTAACCACAAATAGAAAAGGAGTTCCTTAAATAATGTCTGAAAACTGGTACATCAACTTTGTGAAAACATCCCTTGAAGTAATAGATAATTCACATGTACCCCTTCGATCCTCTAAGTTTTCAAAAAAGAAATATACTCAGCACCAACTTCTAACATTAATCATATTAAAAGAAAAGATAGGTAAAGATTATCGAGATTTTATAGAATTACTCCCTAATTTAACAACGATTACCGATATTCTTCAATTAGAACAAATACCTCATTATACAACTCTTCAAAAATTTCTTTCAAGAATTCCTTCACTCACATTTCGTATAATCCTAAAAAATGTGATTAGAAGATTACACCAGAAGGGTAATCAAATCAGGATTACATCGATAGATTCTACTGGATTTACCAGTTCATATGCAAGTTATTACTATTCAAAAAGAATCAATAAAACTCGTAAAAGTTTTATTAAGGCTTCAATTGCTGTTGATTCTGATAAATTAATTATTATGGGATGGAAATTTTCGAAGGTACCGGTACATGACTCTCAACATGCAAAATCTCTCATTAACCAAGTCAGCAGAATAACAAAAACTGATTGCTTCACGATGGATAAAGGATATGATTCTGAAAAGATTCATCAATATATCAGAGATGTTATTGGAGCTGAATCAATAATTCCTGTTAGGAAATGGAATGGAAATATCTACTCTGGAAAGTACAGGAAGGAAATGATTGAGAATTTCAATCAGGAAAAATACGGGCAGAGAAATATGGTGGAGACTGTATTTTCAGTAATTAAAAGGAAATACAAAGAGAATGTCAGATCGAGGAAATATTTCAACCAGATAAAAGAGATCAAAATCAGAATGCTAATCCACAATATGACTCTCTAAAAAAAGAGAGAGGTTTTCTACAGAGCCAATTTTTCAGAGATTCGTTGTATGTTTCTGACCTGATATTATTGTGTTTTTTTCATGATCTCCAGCTTAGATTAATTTTCTGCAGCAGGTACACTGTGCATCAAGATGTAACTGATCCATTCGGAGGAAGGTGAAGGTTCTTTTATTAGTCCTCCTACACGGGACCAGCCGGAGTCTGCATCGATGCCGATCCTTGCCAGAACGTGCCAGTTATCACCATCTACAGCGGACTGTAGTGGCATAACCTCTGAAACAGGGGTAAGGCTAAGTGATTCCGCAGCATTTTCGGTGAAATAACCGCACTCTGTAACCCATGACATTTTGGTAGAATCTTCAACATTGGAATGAAGAGATACTGAATGGCCGAATAATCCAGACAATAAACCTATTTTATCAAAGTTATTTAGAAATCCTCCTAAAAGATCTCCCTGAGGTTTCAGGTAATGTGGTGAAGTTTGAGGGTTGGATATCGGTGACTCTACTTCCAAGGGTTTTGTTGAACAATATCCTGTATTAAAATCATAATTCACAAGGAATTTTGAATTTTTCCATCCTGTCCCGTTTCCTGTTTCATCTTCTGGTGTCATTTCAACATATGATCCGATGCAGAAATAATCTCTTTCGGAATCGCCGTCATTTAAGTATTGGGAGACAACAGTAGTGGCAGTAATCTTTCCTATACCCTGATATTTACGGACAGTTGTGTGTCGGGCTATTTCATGATAGCCGCTGTAGAAATAAATTCCATTTTGGAAGCAATCATTCATTGTTCCTATAACTGAAGTTTCCTCACCGCCAATCCACTCATTCGCCCGGGCCAGGAAAATATCCTGTGAAGGTAGTGTTGCATTTGCATCAAAAAGTTCCATATAAGATGACGATACTCCGTTCGGAAGAACCTGCATATAATAACCCGCAAGTTCTGCGTCCTCGGGGACATCCGGGAAAAATAATGCATTATAGTTAAAACGGTTATCCTGATCTGAAATATTATAAGAAATTGCAGGCATTTTGTCTCTGTAATTCATTACTTCATTTATAGACAAATTTAGATAAGAAAAGTAGTGAGAATCTGTATCTGAACTGTTGATATTATTAGATGACAAGCCGAAAGAGGATGCACTTGCCGGGATTGTCATCATAGTGAAGGCGCTTAGCAGTAATATTAATAAAAAACCCTTTTTAGCCGTTCTTTTTCTCTCTTCACTCATGAAAAAAATAAAAATTGGTTTTGTCAAAGCCATTTATCTCCTGTTACACATGATTATAATCTCCGTTCCATCTTACTTTACAGTAATGGCCCCATGCATTTGTTCCTGAAGGAGCAAAACAGAGTATTCCATCATTAATTTTAGCCCACCCATTAGAAACATCAGCCTTCACACGGGAGATAATATATGTACTGCCACCACGTGCAGACGATTGTGAGCAAACAGACTCTTGGCCGGGTGTAAATTCAAAGTGACTTCGTGCACAATTTGTATAGTGGGTGAATTCTTCATCCCAATTATATATGTTTCCACTTGAGTGATGTAGTATTACACTTGAATCTGGAATAGTCGTTGACCATCCCAGAGAACAACTACTAGTTCCAAGAGATAGACCTAATGTTGTAAAACCAGTCGTTGTCTGGGGATTATTCTGACTTACAGCTACATTAGGTAAATGTTGATAAGAACCCAAAGAATAATCAGAATTGATTTCTATGTTGAAATGATAATTTTGGTAAATATCATAACCCGAGATGTCAATTCCTGGATCCGTTGCCAGTGTTGTTTTTGTAAAGAAATAATCCTGATTTGAATTTGTTTCCTGGTTATCCCAGTACCACGTAGTTATAAGCTGTGCCTTTCCAATATCAGGATAGTTTTTGACTGATGTATAAGCAGTGTGAATAGGGTCCGGTTCTGAGCGAGATTTGGATCTACTCGCTTTGTTAAGAGATTCGGTTGTTTTAATTTTTAGCGGTCCGTCAATCCAGGCATCTATCTTGGAGGAGATTTCCTTTGTAGAGATCGAATCATCGGCTGAAACAGTCTCTGTATAGGAAAAACTCTCACCACTTGGCAGAATCCTAAAGACATAACCGACAATCTTTTCGTCTTTAGAGACATCAGGTTCGGCTGCGCCAATATAGCGAGACGAAACATTCTTGAATTCTCCCTGAAAATCATCTAAAATCTTTTGTGTCTGAGTGTCTATTTCATCCAGCGTAATTTCAGAATCTACAAGACGAACAGTATATTTTTCTACGTTATATTGTACGTCTTGGTCTTTAGGACTGGACTGTGAAGTATTTCCTGCACTAACTGCCGGAACGAACATCGCTCCGACAAGTGCCAGAACCATCAGCAAGCTCAAAGCTCGCATCGCTTTTTTCATTTTCATTATTTTGTCTCCATTTTTTAGTGCCCCCGGAGACGGAAGTATGAAAGGTTTAAGTATTGTAAAACCTAATTTACATTTATGCCCCCGGGCACGCATGGGATTTGGCCGTTCCTGATCGTCGGGCAAAATCCCTGCAACATCTTTTCGATGCTACATGCATGACTTTTGACTTGATTATAAAAACCTCTTGTGACCTAATCGTCTAAATTCAAAGGGCGATGTCACGCCAGCCTCTATAGAACTAAATTTCATGTTGTATGCGCAGGAGCATAGCATACGTAAAAAGCAAAATTTAATCTTTTTCCATCGTCCGATTTCGAACTATGGTTGAAATCTCAATGTCTTGTTCTGTAATTACAGATATTACAAGAGAGTCGGAACGCTCAATGAGCAACGTGAACTCCTGCAGAGCACCTTTATCAATTGATATTTTAAACAGGTATTCTCCTCCGTCGTCGTTCATGATAGAAGATTTCTTTTTACCACCTGACTTAACCCTAAAAGTTTCTGAGCAGACCTGAGTATTGTTGTGAGTGCCGTTTACACTGAATATTGTTATGTTCACTTCATGTGGGACTTCGTCGTCATTATATACACTAAAAAGTGAAGGAGGGGTGACCAGATCGTCCAAGCGCTCTGATCCAATCAAGTAAAAAATAGCTGAACAGGCCACGATAAAACTCCCAACCAGCGCCACCACTTTAATTTCACTTTGATCTTATTATCATCAGTTGAAATGTTTCCTGATCTAATAATCAGGGTTCACTCCAAAGCATATACATACTCAACGTACGGATCCGTTTTGTCTCCTCTTGTTGCGGTTCCGCTGAATACGTATACCGGCTTTACTTGATCCTGTTCATAAATCCTTGGTTCCATCCAGTAACCGAGAGAGATCTCGTCGATGGTGATTTTATCGTAATCGGCAAGATTTAACGGATTTACAGTATCCCGGTTACACAGGTCATCATATGCATCTTCTGCTGTTTTCAATCGGCCGGTTCCTCCCTGCTCAACCTCTCTCCAGCTTTTTACAAGTCCGACAACCTTTCCACCATCACCGATAATAACCGAGAATTCATCTCCGTAAACCGGAATTCCATCAAGATCTCGGGAATAACGGACGGCAGTTGTTATATCATATGATTTTTCGGGTTCGGTTGCTCCGCTTTTCCAGACTTGTTGCTTTTGATTAACTTCGACATTTTTAACAAAACCTTCTTCTTCATATGTATTCGTTTTTTGAACAAACGATTCGGCAATTTTTATCGCTTCATCCTTTGAGGGAAGTGAAGGTTGAGATTCAACGGTGTTTGGATATTCTTCATCCGGGATTGAGTATACTATCGCTCCTGATTTAGGGTAATATGAAATTTGTCTTTGTGGATCATAGGAGTCGTCAACAATTTTTAACTCCCCGGTATTTTTGCTATATGTTTCTAAATCTCCTTTCAGGTCGAAAAATTCGGCAATGCTTTGTATCTGCTCGGAATTTAACTTCTTATTATTAACATTGTATAATTGAACCGTATCTTTCTCATTTGTGAATTGAGTGTTCAATACAAATTCAGGTACTGAGCCGCCTGCAGATTTCATGACTATTCCGGAATCATATCCAGTGCTGTAAGCCTGTTCAGAGATGTTGCCAATTACCTCAAATGAGATTACAAGACATGCAATTATTGCAACCGCAAATAAGGTCCCGATAATTATCTTTTTGTTTTCCATGTGTTCAACTTATCAATTTCCAGACTACAGGAGCACATCCGGGTAGCACGTTCTGTCATCCATGAGTATATCAGCAATTGGTGCTCATGATGGAGCCGTGCATAAATCCCTGTAACATCTTTTGATGCTACATGCATGACTTTTGACTCGATTATAAATACCTCTTCTGACCAAATCCTCAAACAGTACTTACATTAAGGCCAATCCTGATACTGGGCTCGGACCAGGTCCATTGATTGAACTGTGTTGGCACCCCCGGCGATGTTTCAAGACGTTGATAGGGTAGAGGGAGATAAATCGACATCAGTTCATGAACACCGTCTTCAGAAGGTGAAATAATACTTGCCGGCACTGAAATTTTTTCACCGGCGGAGAGAGAACCAAACCAGCACTTATCCTGCATATTAGTTCTCAGGGGGACCTGTTTATAATCAAGAAGAGTTATGACTGCAAAAGATACGGGATATTCTTTATCAGCTGCGAGGTTGATCCAGTAGTGCAGGACTTCTCCTGACCTAACATCTTCAGTAAACCATCCTTTTGAAGAACAGGGCTCCTTTGTAAGAATTATACCATCATTGATTGGATAATCATAACCGCAGTTTGATGCAGAAAGTAACGAAAAATTCGTGTATTGAACTTCGGGGAGTTTATCATCAACAACAAACAGATTCATTCTCTTACTACCTAGATAGGAAAAATCGGTCGACAACCTGAAAGATTTGTTTAATGAGTGCTGATCGGTTTTCAACAGCGTAAATATTTCAAAATCATGAACTCCTTTTTCCAGTGGATCAATTGAAAATTGAACAAAACGTTCTTCAAACGGATTCAAACTGATTTTATGGAGAATTCCTTTTTCACTCCCATCGCATGAGAAAGACGTCTGATTATAATCGACAAGGCAAAATATCAGGAAGGAATTGTTCTCAGCAAGTTGGTTGTTTATGTAAAGATAGCCTTTAAATGATTCATTTTCTAAAAGTTCTTTTGAATAATGCAAAGAATGATCAGGAATATGGAAAGGGGCATCGTAAAGTCCTATTCCAAAACCTTCTCCCACGGCACTGGGTTGATATGCAACTGATTCAGGATTTAATGCCCCAGAATTATCATCAATTATCCCGGTCATGCCAATCTGAGGAGGTGATTCAAAGACTACATGATAGAATAGGACGCCTGAGCATAGAATGACTAAACAAAAGATAAATAAAAAAAAGGTTTTTTTAATCAAGTTTAACACCTGAAGTACTTCTAGAGATCCATATCATCGGTTGTTGTTGGATAATAATAGTCGTTATTTGCCGGATATTCAAATGTATGATCACTTTGTGCCAGCCAATGTCCACCTACATAGGTGTCCGAACATTCATAGTTGACTGCGGCATCCGCCGAATAGTAATTTTCATCCGTTTTATCAAACTTAAAAATACCTTCTCTCCATGCACGTCCTCTCACTCCAACCTTATAAACATTATATGGTGTAGTAGTTCCACTTAATCTTGATTCAGAATAAAATTTCGATTTAACAGGATCTGGAAATTCTCTGTAAATGTTCGTACCAGCAATCCAATCATATGAGCTCTTAAGAACTCCAGATGCTGAAGTATCAGAGATCTTAGACTGGGATGTGCGTGTTAATTCCATTCCTTCAGGATCTATAACCTGTCCCTGAGAGAATTGTTGATCATCAGACTGCTCTGCACTAACTGCCGGAACGAACATCACTCCGACAAGTGCAACTATCAAAAGCAGGCTCAACGCCCGCATTCCTTTTTTAATTTTCATGTTTTTGTCTCCATTCTTTTCTGCCCCCGGAGACAGAATCGTCAAAGGTTTCAAGTAGTTTTTAAGCCCATTTACATTTATGCCCCCGGGCACGTATGGGATTTGGCCGTTCCTGATCGTCGGGCAAAATCCCTGCAACATCTTTTGATGCTACATGCATGATTTTTGACTTGATTATAAAAACTTCTTGTGACCGAATCATCTAAATTAAAAGAGCTATTTCGATGATTCGGTCACAACAGCAATATATCGTCGATTTCAATATTTTTGCTCATGAGAGGAAAAATCTTAATTTTTCTTACTGCCCTTCTGATCACGGCACTCCTCACCGCACCAGTGATGGCCGGTGAAGTAATTGAAAAGAAAATGGAAAATAATGTCATCGTAGTGCCGTCTGTCGACGGATTCATTCAGGAACTTTCAGGTACAAAGGCTCAGCACCAGATCTCGCAGGGGGAAATGGTTTGCCATAGCAGATCTGTTTGGCCGCTCACCTCAAAGATCGATGTTACATTAACCTGGGATGAGCATTATGGTGACCTTGAATTGTATGTTTATACGCCGGATGATAGTTTTGTAGGACATTATACCGATCTGTATGATAGTTCTGTAAGAGACGGCATGATCGACATTGATATTCGCTCTTCAACGGGTTATCTTCCTGTGGGGAACTGGAAGCTCAATGTATACGGGAGACAGGTTTCGGGATCATCAATCAGCTATTCACTCCTCTGATGGAAAAAATTTAATCATTTCTTTTAATGAGATATAAATATGAAATACCAGGGGGCTGCTATTGCAGTGGTTTTAATTTTAATCCTGGCCTATGCTCATCAGGCCACTATATATTCAAATATCATTGTAACGCCAAGTGAAGAACCACCTGATCTACTCAGAGAGGATAATGTTCATGTCCTTAACTGGTGGGAAGTCTCACCGAGGCACTATTTTGTCTTATTGATTTCATTATACTCCCCTTTTCTAATACCTCTAGCCGCGATTGTCACAGTTCTTGCCGGCCTTTCTTTCGGAATCCGGCAGATCGAAAAGAAGAATATTCTTGAAAACGAATGGAGGGAGGATATATTCCGGCTAATAACAGAAAACCCTGGTATCACCCAGATCGAAGTAGAGCACATGGCAGAAATTAACCGCAGTTCTCTAAGATATCATCTTAAGATGCTAATGCGTGAAGAAAAGATCGTCTCAATAAAAGCATCTAAAAAAATACATTATTTTGAAAATCATAACGGTTACATTCCTGAAGCTCAGGTTGCAAAAACAATCCTCGATAGTCCGGCAGCAAAAAATATTTTCAGGTATATCTACACGAATCCTGGATGTACCCAAAAAGATCTGGCAGAGTATATGAATTTATCATGCTCTACGATTTCGTGGCACATTGAGAGACTCAGTTCGGGCAATCTTGTGAACATCCAGAAAGAGAGCAATTTCAATCATTATTATGCTGAAAATAATTTTGAAATGGATGCTGCCTTTTTGTAGGATTATGTTTTTTAGCAGGGGCTATTGCCAGTGATGACCTGATTGTTGGATCTGTTATAATCCCAGTGTCTTTCTGTCCTGAGCTAGATCATAATGTGGTTAAAAAACGCCCAATTTGGCCGTATTTTAGCCTTTTTTGGGATGTTTCGATCACTCCTGGAAAACTCCTGAAAAATAGCCTCATATCTAGCTTTTTATTGCCAAATCCCTCCAGATTACATATATCTGACGGAACGAGAATGGTCTGTCTTTTTCAGTGATGTTTTGACCGAGGATGAGATCGTCCAGTACAGGCAATATCTGTGGACGATATTTTTAGTTATTTTGGCGTGTTTTAGGGTTTATTTAAGGTTTACTATATGTAAATTGGATTTTTTGATTATGGTACTTGTTTGTCTTACCTGAAGATTCAGGAATTAACGAAGGTCTGCAATTAGATTGTATTCACTATTCTACTTTGCATCCATAGTCCCCATTAAGCAGATATATATAAAGACTCACTTCGCCATTGACTGGATCAATATGAAATTCTGGGATGCTATGATACGATACATTAACAGCTATCTCCGAACTGATGTTGTCGTCAACATTAAAGATTAGATAATATGGATTTGTAGTTGTTGAAGTTTCAGAAGTTATCACGAATGTGGATTTTGTACTGCCATATGGTGCGAGGTTATAAGACTCTTTGGCTAGTGTATTGTTTGAAGGGTCATTGATAATCACAGAAACCGAATGAGATTGATTAATATCTTTGTTGACAAGTCTGAAAATAGAAGTGGGGGGTGGGAGGCAGGAATCCGGAGAATCCTCTACATTGGAAATCGATAAAAAAAATAAAACTGAAAGTATCAGAATCATAAGAAACAAGCCTGCCAATAACGCTTTTTTTTGCATTATATCCCCTCTTCTGACTTCAGTTACTGATATCCTGCAACTGTTGCTTTTACCTGACTTATTCTAAGAGCATTGTTATGGTTTGAGTCGCCATGACCCGAATCGAGAGAAGAAAATTCATTCTTCATCGAAGTACCTGTCTGGAATGGTGCCCACATAGCTGAATAATAATCTGTCCACCATGATGTCCATGTCGATGCCCTTGCATAGCTTGGAATATAAAAAGGAGCTCCACTATAACTGGAAGGAGCAGTCTGATGCATCGCGCCAAAGTTATGTCCTAATTCATGAGTTATCAGTATCGGCCTCTGATAGCTTGAAGCAGTATAAGAGGTGCCTGAATCAGTCATCTGCGTAAGTGAGTAAGCAGATTCTTCGTAAACCCCGTTGGTAAATTGTCCTCCATTTCCGATATCGTTTCCATCAAGATCTCTTCCAGTGAATAAAGAAACCAGATCACTATTCGTGGAGTCTCGGTATGAACTTTGGCTATCAACCAACTCCTCTGCAAGATCATCTTTATCTGTGCTTGTTAGCGTAGCATCCCATGAAAATGCATTGATCTGGAAATTTACTCCAATATAGCTGGGAGAAAATGCCTCAGCAACTGTTGACATCATTGATGTAATTTCAGAAGTAGATGAAGGATATGCGTTATGGAATTGCGAATCGTATACTGCAAGTAAACTCACAGTAGTCACTGACTTGGACGAAATGGTATTTTCAATTTCGTTATTGTCAGATAATTCTAACTGCTCTTGGGAAATCGTAATAGGAATTATATCGTCCTCATTTGGCAATATTTCCCGTTCTATTTCATTCTTTGAATTATAAACAATATGGACAATTTTCCCATCAGCTTGTCTTTCTGACTGGCTTATGAAATATGACTCATCGTCCATTGTTATCCTTCCTAGAATCACATTGTCATCAACAGTGAAAAAAGCATCACCTGACTTAGTACCAACGATTCTACCCTGGTATTGTTTTATCGTAGGAATGTCGGATACTGTCGTCCCATCATTTGTTTTAATATACAATTTAGCATCTGGGGCGATAATACTGGGGACTTCAGAGAGTTCAATGGAGTAATTTTCTCCGTTCAATGAGTATTCCAGTAATTTCCCATTGTCAGCATCTCTCATAAATGCAATGGGATCTACTGTGACAAGTGAGTATTCTGATATTGGAACTGATTCAGTCGATCGAGACTTCAATTGATCAGATATATCAGTAAAATATTTCATGTTGATAGTTGCGTCAACTGGCACTACGTTTTCCGCACTAACAACCGGAACGAAAATCGCCCCGGCGAGTGCCACTATCAAGAGCAGGCTCAAAGCCGGCATTTTTAGTTTTAATTTCATCTTTTGGTCTCCATTCTTTTCTGCCCCCGGAGACAGAATCGTCAAAGGTTTCAAGTAGTTTTTAAGCCCATTTACATTTATGCCCCCGGGCACGCATGGGATTTGGCCGTTCCTGATCGTCGGGCAAAATCCCTGCAACATCTTTTGATGCTACATGCATGACTTTTGACTTGATTATAAAAACCTCTTGTGACCGAATCATCGAAATTCAATCTGTTATAATCCCAGTGTTTTTCTGTCTTGTATCAGATCATAATATGACTAAAAAACGCTCATTTTAGGCTGATTTCATCATATTTTTGGATAGATCGGCCACCTCTGAAAAATAGTCTCATATCTCGTTTTTTATCGCAAAATGCCCCGGGATTCCATCGAAATAGCGGCACGTCATTGCCCTGTTTTTTCAGACGATATTTACATCGATCGAGGATGAGATCGTCTGATACAGGCAATCTATGTGGACGATATTTTCGGTGGTTTTTGCGTAATTTGGGGTTTATTTAAGGTTTACTGTATGAAAATCGGATTTCTTATTGTGGAGTTTTGATTGGCTTATTTTTACAATTCAACTGCTTTATGAAAACTTGTTTAGAGGATTTCTTCAGAGCCGAATTAGTATTATACTATATTTAACAGCATCTTATATCCTCATCCAGGTCCAGGAAGAGATTTACAGTTTTTGCTAGTCCATCAGGATTCTGGTACATCAAACCGTGTCCTGCACCTTTAAACTCTGCTGTCCATGCACCATCAATCTCCCCTGCCATTGTTCTTAAAAACTCAGGAGGCGTTAGAACATCCTCTGTTCCGCCGGTTAAAAGCACAGGGATCTCGATTTGATTAAGCCTTTCCAGTGAGCCGTTCCAGTTAAGACTTGCATAATAAGCGGCCATAATTCCGCTTTCATTCAGTGTTTCAGAAGAAGCAGGCAGATATTCATCGGGGTTATGGCAGATAAGCCAGTCCCCGGGAAACATATTTTCAATAACAATCGATTTATTGGCCTCTCCGTAAGCTACCTGTCGCAGATATTCCCTCAGGTACTCCTCATCTGAAGATGATACGTTATAATAAGGTGCATACAATACAGCTTTTTCAACCTTTTCCGGGTACTTCAGAATAATCTCCTCGGAAACAGCTGTCCCCATCGACCATCCCATAAGATATGATCTCTTGATGCCAAGAGCATCCATAAGTGCAACTGTATCATTGGCATAAGTCTCATATGTCACATTTTCAGCCGTGATTTCACCTAAATCTGTATAGCCTGTTCCCCTGTTGTCAAAAATCGTGACGTTGTAATTTTCTGCAAGAGAATTCAGAAGAGAAGGGTCCCACGCATCCATTGTTGTCGCATACCCCATTACCATTACAAGAGGATAGCCTTCTCCTGCCTGTTTGTAGCCGATGTTAATTCCGTTTACGTTTGCATAATGCAGTTCTGCATCATCAAAGACAGAATAGCTCTTTTCGGACAGGGTTAAATTATCTGAATTTTCAGACAGGGAGTTGTCAAAACCAGTTTCACCTGTACATCCGGCAGAAAATATTACAAGAACTAAAGCAAAAATTATGGCTGCCAGATATATTTTTTCTATCTTTTTACGCATAGCAGAACTTCCTAAAGTCAGGTATGTGTAATTCTCTATATCACACTTGTCAATATAAGCATCAATTTATAGAAACGCTGAGGAGGAACTCAATGACAAGTTATAGCGAGATTGAAAGAGGATACCTCCTCAAATGATGGGCGAACATCCCCTTTTGCTCCGGGAAGAAAATTTTTCTGGTTGCTTCAGTTTCTTATCTGTTTTCCCCCGGTCGAGGCAACCGAAGGGCTATCGCCCTTTCGATACCGAGGGTGACCTTCGGTCACCGGTTCATTTCATGAAATTAGCTTTTAGAGCTGCCCGGACGGGTAGCGTCCAGACCGGGCTATCGCGAGAGCGCAAAGCCCTGAGGTCAGGGCGTGTTCGCGAAGCGAACTTGCGCAAGTCTGAGTTATGAGTTAAAATTATGTTATATTACTATAATTTAGAATTATGGGGCTAGAGAAACTTGATATTAATTTTAAAAATTGTTATGGCATTAATAATTTAGAATTTGAATTTGATTTTAGCCAAAAAGGAACAAGGAGATCTAATGTTCATGCAATTTATGCATCAAATGGTGTAATGAAATCATCCTTTGCAGAAACATTTCGAGATTTGAGCAGAGGGGAAAAACCAAGCGACAGAATATTTCCTGAGAGAAAAACTATATGCAGAGTTAAGGATCAAAATGGAACTTCATTAAAAGAAGAACAAATTTATGTAATTGCTCCTTATGATGATTTATTTGAATCCGATAAAGTTTCATTATTGGTTGCAAAGAGAGAATTAAAGGATAGATATGATATTATCCATCAGGAGATTTATGAGAAAAGAGAAAAATTATTGGAAGCTCTAAAAATATTCTCTAAAATTAGAAACCCTGAAGATATTGAGCAAATAATTTCATCAACATTTGGGGGAACTGATTTCTTATTGAGCCTCTATAATTTGGAGGAATGTATTTCTTCTTTTAATAGTGACGATTTATCAAAATACAGTTATAGTGATATATTTAATAACAAAATTATAGACTTTTTAAAAATTGAAGAGAATAGACGATTACTCGCAGAATATATTGATAAATATAATGAGTTGATTGAAAAATCTGATTTTTTGAGGAAAGGATTATTTACACATAATAATGCTTCAAATGTGTCAAATAGTTTAAAAAGTAATGGTTTCTTTTTAGCTGAACATTCTGTGGTGTTGAAATCTCGAACAGGTGAAAACCAAATTAATTCTGATAAGGATTTTAATAAGATTATTGACACTGAAAAAGAGAAAATCTTTTCAAATAAAGAGTTAATGACTAAATTTAACAGTCTAGATAAAGCTATAACAAAAAATGAAGATCTTAGAAAATTTCGTAAACTTCTTGAGAATAATAAGGAATTAATTCCCGAATTAATGGATTTAGGGAAGCTAAATAAAAAAATGTGGTTAAGTTATCTTAAGAAAGAAGAAGGGATCTATCTTGAGTTAATTAATAAATATAAATCTGGTAAAAGAGAAATTGAAGTAATTGTTTCTGAAGCTAAAAAGGAAATAAGTGATTGGGATCATGTAATAGACAAATTTAATGACAGATTTTTTGTTCCATTTAAAATTGAAATCGTTAATAAGGATGATGTAATTTTAAAAGGCGACGTTGAAACTTTAGAATTTATATTTGAAGATTCTAAGGGAAGTAAAAATACAACCAAATCTGAAATAAAATCTATACTTAGCACCGGAGAAAAAAAGGCACTCTACATTCTGGATATTATTTATGAAATAGAGGCTCGGAAGAAAACTAACCAAGAAACAGTATTTATTATTGATGATATTGCTGATTCCTTTGATTATAAGAATAAATATGCTATTCTTGAGTATTTAATGGATATTTCAAAAGAAGATTTCTTTTATGAAATTATTTTAACCCATAATTTTGACTTTTTTAGAACTATTAACTCAAGATTAATACCTCATTATAATTGTCATATAGCTGAAAGGACGGAATCTGCAGTTCAATTAAAAACAGTGAAAAGTAAATCTGAAATCCAGAGACCATTTAAAGATTGGATAAAAAATCTGTCTGAAGTAGAACATTACAGTGTCGCAATAATTCCTTTTTTAAGAAATATAATTGAATATACTCGAGATACAAACGATCCTAATTATTTGAATTTAACATCTATGCTCCATCATAAAGATAATACAAGGAATCTCAAAATAAGTGATCTTGAACTCATTTTAATAAAAGAGTTTAATGAACCAAATTTAAAATTGGAAAATGGAGATGAAAAAATTCTTGATAGTATATTGGAATTTTCTGATGAATTTTCTTGTTTGAATCAACTAAGTTTAGACCAAAAAATTGTGTTGTCAATGGGAATTAGGTTATCAGCAGAGCATTTAATGATTCAACTGATAAATGATCCTGATTTTGTGAAAGGAATAAAAGGCCCTCAAACTGGGAAATTATTTGAAAAATATAAAAAATTACCAAATTCTGATAATTATACTATTAAATTACTTGAGAAAGTCAATTTAATGACACCAGAAAATATTCATTTAAATTCATTTATGTATGAACCTATCATTGATTTATCCAGCGATCATTTATGTAAATTATACAAGGATTTGAAGATTCTGAATCAATCTATTTTATAAAAAAAACAAAAACGCTGAGGGGGAGATTTGAACTCCCGAGGGGAAGATTCCCCACAGGCTTTCCAGGCCTGCGCCCTACCGGACTAGACTACCTCAGCAAGGTAAGAATAGTGCTTCACATTATTGGAGTGGTATTCTAATAACTCTATTGTTTTTTGTGTTGTTTTTCAGCGGAGTTTTGTCCCCTGAATCGTCGTGTAAAAAAAGGATTTTAGAGAAGTTTCTTTCCTGCTTCGGGTCCAGGCATGCACTGGTAGACGCCGGTCACCTTCAGGACTAAGAGGCTCTTTCCCGGAAGGCCGGGCTTCATCTTCTCGATAAGTGCCTTCATCTCGGCGAGTTCGGGTCCTGACTTCATGACGGTCACATCCGCTTTTATCTGGAAGCAGCCCTTCGCACCAGCACCGTAGACGGAAAGTGCCGCTTTCGGGTTCTCCTCGACGTTTGCGAGCGTCTTCATCATGAAGTTGTCCTGGATCCAGATCGTCTCCGGGTCCTTGACGAAGACCGCACCCATCGGCGCTACGTTCGGGACACCGTCCTTTGAAGCTGTCGCAAGGTAGAATGTTTTGAGATTTCCCATTGCTTCGAGTATATTGTCTGTAAGTTTTACCATATTCGTCACTCCTTTCATTGAGAGATAAACGGTCAGGATAGTTATACTTTTGCAAAAAGAATGTTTTTCGGTAATATCCGGGATTATTCAGTCTCTTTTCTTCGTCTTCCAGCCCTTCTCGTATGTGCCCGGCTCCATTATGACGATCTCCGGCCTGATGACAAGCCCCGTATCGCTCTTTGCGTAGTCCTCGGAGGAGACGATCGCTTTTCCGACGCAGACAAGCTCGTCCTTCTGTGTCATGACCGCGACACGGGCGTTCTTTTTGTAGTTGTCCTTTTCGAGGATTCCCACCGCAGCAAGAACCGCACCGTGGCAGACTGCATCGACCGCCTTGTCCCTGATGACGACCTTCGGGAGACTGCCGGCGAGCCTCTCGACCGGAAGGATCATCTTCTCCAACGGCCCGGAGTTCCCCTCTTTTGCGTATTCAACTGCATCCTTTAGATCGTGCAGGGTTACACATTCATTCTCGGTAAAAGGCCCGGACTTCGTCCTCCGGAGCTCGACCATCTGTCCCCCGGCTCCCATCGCAAGTGCGATGTGGCGGCAGAGCAGGCGGATGTATGTTCCCGCCTCGCATTCCACCCGCATCAGGACAAGCCTTCCTTCGATATCCAGGATCTCCAGGTCGTATATTTCACGTATACGAAGCTGTCTCTTGACTGCACTCATCTTCGGGGGTCTCTGGTACTGGCGGCCGATAAACTCCTTCGCAACAGTCCTGATCCTCTCCTCAGGGACATCCTTATGAAGCCTCATAAGGGCCACATACTCCTTCCTGTGGTTCAGGAGAACGGGAGCGAGCCGGACCGCCCGCCCGAGCATCAGTACCAGAACTCCGGATACCATTGGGTCAAGAGTCCCCCCCTGCCCCGTATTGACACCGAGAATCTCAGCCGCCCATGCAGCCGCCTGGTGGCTCGACGGCCCCTGGGGCTTGTCGAGAACAACAACACCGCAGTTCAATGCGGAATTCAGTCCGGGATCGCTGAAATCAGTCACTTTGCATATCCCCGCTTTCAAGATATTTGTTCAGGGCTTCAAGAGTCCCGGTGAGCGACCCGTCGCCTGTCACATCCGGCGGACACCCCGAAAGCTCCATCGCCTTCCCTGTCACATCCCCGATCGCGACCCGCAGGATCTTTTGATCCTTGTCCCATACTGCATTCCTGAACGAACCGGCACTCGTGAAGAGCACAGCATCTGCACCGTCGAGATCAAGTTTCTCTCCCGTCGGCTCGAGTCCGTAGATCCGCGTCTCCGCCGCGATCCCGCCTTTATCTTCTATTGAATCGATAAGCTGTGGATTGGGGACGTCGGCCCTCGGGATTCCGATCCTCTTTCCCCTGATCCAGTCGCCAAGATACGGTGCAAAATCCCTCGAGTAAAAGTCCGGAAGAGTCTCGCAGTCGAATCCCATTTCGGTCAGTGTCTTTGCAGTCTGGGGGCCGATCGCCACCATCCTCGGGCGGACCTGGAGGAGCGGGCCTATGACCTGTGCCGGAAGAGCGCTTGTAAAAAAGATGCAGTCGAACTCGTCCCTGTTTGCCGCCGATACGAACTCCATGACTGCATCCTCGTAGATCCTCGCGTTAAGCGGCGATACGATATAACACTCGTGCCCGTATCTTTTGCAGGTTTCGGCATCTTTCCCGGCTTTTTCCCGAAGCCTCGTGACTGCAATCCTCATTATCCAGAGATTAAGAGATATAAGATTAAATAATCTGTCAATCCGGCCGGGCAAAACCGCTGCGTTTTTCAATATCCGGGTTTGAATAATCATTGGGGGACTGATGTACGATATAATCGCCGGAGTTGCGATCGGGGTGGTTCTGGGGACCATAAGCGGCCTGATTCCCGGCATACACGCCAATACAATGGCCGGAATTCTTTTATCCGTGCAGGGAGCGCTGCTCGTCGTCGCGGGTCCGGCCGCACTTGCGGTATCGATGTTCTCTGCACTTGTTACACATACGTTTCTGGATGCTGTCCCTGCGGCATTCCTCGGGGTGCCGGACGCAGATACGGCCATATCAGTCCTTCCTTCGCACAGGATGTGCCTAGAAGGGAGGGCAGGAGAAGCGGTCCGCCTCTCTGCAATCGGCGGAGCGTTCGGCACTGCAATATCCCTGCCGCTCTTCGCAGCATTTTATTTTCTTCTCCCGTCTCTCCAGGGCTATATCGACTGGTGGATAGGAATCATACTCATCACTTTCGCAGGCATCCTGATCCTGCAGTCCGAATCTCCCGAGTGGTCCTTTGCCGTCTTTATGGTATCCGGCATACTCGGCCTGCTCACATTCAGGTACAGCTGGCTCTCGTGGAATACTCTCGGCGATTCATCCTTCCTGATGCCCCTGCTCACTGGTCTTTTCGGGATATCGGTGCTTCTTCATACAAAACACGGAAAGATGCCCCCGCAGGAGAATAAAGGAGTAAGCCTTTCCCTGCGTGATATCGCGAAGAGCGGGACTGCCGGGACTGTTGCAGGCGCTGTCGTCGGCTGGCTGCCCGGGTTGTCGAATGCATCGGCAAATGCCGTTCTGGCATCCATATTCAGGATAGAAAAGGAGGGTGAAGGATTCATAACGGCTACAGGGGCGGCGAACACCGCGAACGCCTTCCTCGCCCTTGCCGCATTTTATGCCATTTCGAGAACCAGAAACGGGGTAATGGTAGCACTTTCCCAGGGAGATATCCCGCCTGTAACAACTCTCCTTTTTGCCGGAGCACTGGCCGCTTTCGCAGCATATATCCTCACGATAGTTTTATCCGGAAGCGCCTCGCTCTTCTCCGGCATCGATGCAAGAAAGCTTGGCTTTGCAGTAATCGGATTCGTAACGATCCTATGTCTTGTATTTACAGGGCCTTTCGGCCTGGTTATCCTCGTCCTTGCTACAATGACCGGACTTGTTCCATATTACGTGAACATAAGACGGATTCCGTGTATCGGTGCCGTGATGCTTCCGGTGATCTGCTGGTCGTTCGGCCTGCTGTAACTAAAAAAAGGGAGGTTCCTCAGATCGCGGTAAATGCAAGGTAGATATATACTGCATATAATGCAAGCAGAACAAACCCGAAGGCCCTCGTTGCGGTTTTGGATTTCGTAAAGAGAAGGATTGCGGCTGCGGAGAATCCGGCCATTATCAGGACCCCGGAATAGTCCGGAACCGGTACCTGTGTGACAAGCGATCCGACACCCAGAACGAAGAGGAGATTGAAGATATTGCTCCCGAGGATGTTTCCGATCGATATCCCGTGCTGCCCCCTGACCACTGCAACAAGCGATGTCGCCAGTTCGGGGAGAGACGTTCCGACGGCAACCATCGAAATTCCGATCACATAGTCCGAGATGCCGAATGTCTGGGCTATCGAGGTCGCACTTATAAGAAGTATCCTTGATCCTATTACAACGCCCGCAATTCCACCGGCGATATATATGTAGTCAAGGTTTCCGTGAGCCTCGATCTTCTCGCTGTCGGTTTTGCCCTTCTTCCACTGGTGGTATATTATCACAGCGAATGCAGCAAGGAAAACGACTCCTGCAGGGATGCCGAGCGGGCTGAAGAACGCAAATACGAGGAATATCACTGTTGCAGCAATCATCATCAGGTAATCGCTTACTATCGGATCTTTTCTCAGGCATCCTTTGCAGGAAAGAACTGCCGGGGCGATTATAGCACATACCGCAAGAACAAGTGCTATATTGGCGATATTGCTCCCTATTATGTTCCCAAGTGCGATGCCGGAACTCCCTTCTGCAAGGGCATTGAGACTTACGACAAACTCGGGGAGAGAAGTTCCGAATGCAATTACCGTAAGCCCGATCGTTCCCGGCGATACCCCGAATCTTGCCGCAAGCCCGGCACCTCCCGAAACGAAATAGTCTGCACCCTTAATCAGGAATGCAAGCCCTGCAATGAAGAGCAATATGTCGATAATCATGGCTGAACACTTAAATTTCTATTTAATGCTTAATTTTTACGTTTTTACGCGATATTCTTTCTGATTTCAGATGCTATAATTAAATAGGATACTTATCGATTAATGTATTGTCATGCAGAGATACTGGTTCGGGGATATAACAGATGGCGGGGAATGCATACCATTCTCACGGGAAACCAATGAGCTTATAGAAAGGTGCAGATCGCTTGAGCCGGAGATGGATAATTTCGTTCCGGTTGAACCGGAGACAGCGGTTGAGTGCGGTGTTTTTTCATCACGTCAGGATTACATCGCTGAGCTTCGTAAGATCACCGCTGCTCTTGCCCGCGAAAAGATAAGTGAATATTACAGCTCCGGGGATATCGAACTCATCCAGATGGTCCGGATGCTCAACGAGCTTGACCACGTGATAAACCTCCTTGTCGAGAGAGGGATGGAGTGGTATATAGTAAAGAACCCGGACTTTTCGAGAAAATACAAGAATATGAACCAGAAGAAGGTAATCGGCATGATGAGGCGGCAGAAGAGATCCGGCCTTTCATCGATTGCTGCAGAGATCGACGCCCTCTCTGATAAAAGAACCCGCCTGATGAAGGAGATCTCCGGAAAAGCTGTAGAGGTGGCCCCCAACTGCAGTGAGATCGTCGGCGGCCTTGTTGCTGCACGCCTGATCTCCTCTGTCGGAGGGCTTAAGGAGCTTGCGTTTCTTCCTGCCTCCGCGATACAGGTTACGGGGGCTGAGAGTGCACTTTTTACGCACCTTAAGGGCGGAACCCCCTCTCCTAAGCACGGTATAATCTTCCAGCACAGGCGTGTCCACAATGCCGATAGGGCGGTAAGGGGAAAGGTTGCGAGGGTGGTTGCCGGCAAACTCGGTATTGCCGCCAGGATAGATTATTTCAGGGGCGAAGCGGACGTGGAGTTTCTCAAAAAGGCACAGGAGAGGATCGATGCCGTCTTTGGCGGAGTCGGAGGCGATTCCGAATGATAAGGATCGGCAGTGTTCTGGTCTCCGAAGGAAAAGGCGGAGTCTATGGCGAGAAGATGCTGAAAGGATACCGTGTATGGGACCCTTACAGGAGTAAGTTTGCCGCACTTGCGAAGATATATGATGGCATCGATCTCGAAAGCGAACGGGATGTCCTTTATCTCGGTGCTGCCAACGGCACGACCGTATCTCATTTTGCAGATTATGTGAGGACGGTGTACGCAGTGGAGTTTGCACCGAGACCGATGCAGGATCTGATCGAAGTTTCCGACAGGAGAAAGAATATCGTCCCCATAATGGCAGATGCGACCCGGCCTGTTGAATATGCCGCTTTTGTGAGTTCGGTCGATATGATCTACCAGGATGTCGCCCAGCCGAACCAGGCGGAGATTGCAATTTCAAATCTCCCGTTCCTGAAGAAAGGCGGAACTCTTGTCCTCATGCTCAAGACGAGAAGTGTGGATGTATGCGAATCTCCGGAGAGCGTCTTTGAGAATTCCAAAACTATTCTCGAGTCATCCGGCCTTGAAATCGAATTCTCGTGCTGGCTGAAGCCCTATCACAAAGACCATGTGTGTATTGTCTGCAGGCGGGTATAAACTGCGGAGAAGTTTATGAAGCGCCTGATCTACCTGAGCCCGTTTTCACTCCTTTTGATAGCTGCACTTGTTGTAATTCTTATTCTGATGATTCCCCTTCTCTTTCTCGGACTCATAGGGAGTGCATTTTCAAAACTGGGCTTCGGGCTGGCAGGAATAATACTGATACTCGTTGCAACGATCGCTGGAAGTTTCTTCAATATTCCAGTCATGAGAATCAAATCAGCCCCTGAAGTGGTCCGGGTTCCCCACGGCCGGCTGATGGACTACAGGTACCGCCCGCAATTTTCCGGTGGAATCACGATAGTTGCCGTAAATATAGGTGGGGCCGTTGTGCCTGTTCTGGTTTCTGCATATCTTCTTACAAGGGTTTTCATCTTCCAGGAAGGGTCCGGTATCCTGCTTTCATCGCTGGCCGGAATTCTGATTGTGGCCGCTGTTTCATATCTTGTGGCAAAACCGGTTCAGGGAGTTGGGGTGGGAATTCCGATTTTAATCCCGCCGTTGTCTGCTCTTATCTGCGGTCTGGTGCTTTCATTCGGGATTTCCGGGGCTGCCCCGGTGATTGCCTATGTTAGCGGAACTCTCGGGACGCTTATCGGTGCGGATCTCCTTAATCTGCGGAAAATGTGTTCCGTCGGTGCGGATATGGTGTCGATAGGCGGTGCCGGAACGTTTGATGGTATTTTCTTAACCGGAATAATAGCAGCTCTTCTTGCCTAAACTGAAAATCAGCTGATAAATCCTGATCTTATTTTTTAATTTGAGATCTAAAACAAAAGAATGAATAGTCCGGAGCAGATTCGAACTGCTGTCGCAAGATCCAGAGTCTCACATGATTGACCGCTACACTACCGGACTAATTAATTGTGTCATTACTTTTTTGTTGTAAGTATTAATTAACCTGACGAATCGGGTCCGGGGGTGATTCCGGTTCATCAGCATTGGTCTGTGTTCTTCGTAGTTTTTCCATCCGGGGGCAGGTGTCCCAAGTGTATTACAAATAATTGCAGAATTATTTTTTTTATAAGAAATTTCTATTTTAATAGCTTATTTTTTAATTTTATACTCTAGATCTCAGCGCATTTAATATCTATTGGGAATATATGGATATATAATGAAAATAAGGCTGTAAATTTCGGATTGCTGTGATTACAGCTTGTCGAAATGCAGTTGCCGTATGATGGTCGTTTCGGCCTGGTTTTCGATCACCTCTAAAAAATGTGAAAATAAGGGCGCTCTGACTCTCAATTTTAGTGTCTTTATATTACACCTTTCGAGTTTTCAACCACAAAGGATATATTATGTGTTCCACAAATACTGCTGTATATTCCGTCGTTCGGAGTATGGGGCAAGGTGAATCAGTATTCGGCATCTGTCGAAATACGATTGATTGCCTGATCCTTGAAAAGGAATTATTTAAGGAGGTTTAAATGACGAAAAAATTTGCATTAGCACTGGTCTCTCTAATGGTGCTCGCATTTATCGTGGTGGGTTCCGCATCTGCAGCTCCTGCATATGCTACGAACATCACTCCCGGTCAAACGATATTTATTGGAGAATCCGGTCTTAATATTGCACTTGCTCTGGGAGCAGATGCAGATGGCACTACTCCCATCTCAAAGATTGCATGGTTCTCATCAGGTACAGCTGTAGCGTCAGAGCAGCCTGCGATTGTATATTCAGTAGGTGACAACTCTTCATTCTATGTTCAGAATGCAATGTTTAGCGCGTATGAAGGTTCATGGTACGGCTACAATGGCTCAATCGGTAGCGCTACCCTTGCATTCTATGTATACAAGCCAAGCCTTGCTGTTTCAATCTGGGACATAGGTACTGACGGCAGCGCGACTGATGTTACCGGTAAGAAGGTAACAACAGGAGACAACGTAACACTCCGTGTTGACAGCAACCTGTTCTCGCTGTTTGAGCGTCCCAGCAACGTTAGTTCCCAAGCCTTGAACGGTATTGACATCAACGTTGTTACGCCCAGCGGAGCGACACTCGTTAAACTGACGAACTCTTCCGCTACCAACTTCACTACCAACATTACAGGTATTCGCCCGACCAGTTCGCAGTATTATCTGCTTACTTCGTCAGCAAAACCGTTAAACGGTACAGCGACACCCTGGCAGCTTAACATCAGCCAGTACTCGGCAGGAACATATGAAGTAACTGCGAAGTGTAATATCAACGGAATGAAAGACAACCTTGGTTCAATCACCGGTGTGACAGTCTCCGAGACTGCAACCCTCGAGCTGGACAAGGATACCGTTTCAATCACAGCTGACAAAGAGACTGTTGTCCGCAACAATGACTTCTCAGTAACAATTGACGGAAAGCCCAGCACATATTACTATGTCTGGATGTCAGGTACTAATTCATATACCTACGGCAACGGTTCAGGTGACGCTGATACTGCAGATATTCCACCGCAGTTCCAGATAAACCAGGACGATGTAGACTTCCTGAGCAACAACATCTCCTCAGGGGATAACACAGGTCTTAACTACACCTACAAGAGTGGCACAAGGATCTACCAGGATGTAGCAAACAATGCGTCATATACTGCAGCTACATCAAACCTTAACCCGTATGCTGTAGAAGTAAAGACAGGCAAAGACGGTATGATTACAGTCGGTATTACAACAGGCTCCAACACAAAGGCAGCAACATACACTGTCCGTGTAGAGAGTGAGTCCGATACCCAGCTTTATGATACCGTTAAGGTTACAGTCGAGAAGGGATCGGTAACTATCACAGCATCCGGCGACGGTTCATACTACCTTGGTGAACAGATTACATTCTCCGGAACAGACACCGACTCGGATTACGTCTATCTGTTTATTACAGGACCTAACCTTGCAGAGAATGGTGCAAACCTTGAGACACCTTCAATTGCACTCGAAAACGGTAACGCGAGTACATTTGTAACTAAGGCAGTAAACGTTGACAATACATGGGAGTACAAGCTTGAGACCTCCACAATCGGTCTTGACGCAGGTACATACACCGTATATGCAGTCAATGAACCTGCAGACAAGGCGCACCTCTCAGGAACAAAATACGACACAGTATCGATTGTTGTCAAGAAGCCGTTCGTTACAGCAACAGTTTCAGCATCAACAGTCGCAAAGGGTGACAAGCTTTACATCCGCGGAACAGCAGAAGGCAACCCCACACAGGGTGTAGCAATCTGGATTCTTGGAAAGAACTACTGGAATGGAGAGGCTACCAACAGCGATGCAATGGTAACCGAGACCGTCAATGACGACGGATCATTCGAGTATGAATTCGGAAGCGGAGACACGAAGAACCTCGCAAGCGGACAGTACTTCGTAGTCGTTCAGCACCCGATGTACAACGACGAGTTCAATGTATTCACAGGTGGCGTCAGCCCGACATTTGTCATAGAGTCACCTGACAGGAGTGCTTACGCAACAAACAACAATGAATACAACGCAAGATTTGTTATCTGGGGCGGAGACAACAAGCTTCAGGGATCAGATGCAGCAGAGGCACTTATCGAAATGATCGACTCAGCCGACATTGACGATACATACACAAAGCTCACATTCCTTGTAGAAGAGCCCTGGATCAGGATCAACACAGTCGGAGACCACTACGTTGGTGACCAGTTCACAATTTCAGGTACAACCAACCTCGCAGTCGACGACGACCTTATTGTTGAAGTAACATCCTCGTCATTCACAGCAACCCAGAAGTCACAGAGCGGAGAATTCTCCGGACAGTCTGAGACCGTAAAGGTAGTTGCAGGTACAACCTACAACGAATGGTCGATGGATGTCGACGCTTCGACATTCAAGGCAGATGAGTACATTGTCAACGTTGAGTCTATCGAGACTTCAGCAACGGCAACAACAACATTCAACATCCTGACACCCGGTCCGTCAACACCTACAGTTACTTCAACTGCGACGTCCGGACCTGTTACAACAACTGCAACTACAACCCAGGCAACACCAACAGAGACAGCAGCACCCGGATTCGGAGCTCTTGTCGCACTGATTGGACTTGGCGCAGTAGCTGCACTTGTTCTCAGGAAAGAATAAACTCATCAAATTTTTTTTCTTTAAATTATATTCAGGATTTATTAATAACATAAAATTCTGAGATATGAATTTTATAATTTGAAGAAACATTTTTTTTATATTAAGTCTAAATTAGAAATATGGATAATAAACGAATATTTGCAGCCTGCTTTATCTTCTTTATCCTGCTTTTTCTGATACCCCCGGTTTCAGCCAGCACAACAACTCTTACAATAACTGTAACTGATGATTATGACGGCTCAGTAATAGAAGATGCTTCTATCTATATTGCAGGGACTTATGTTGGAGAAACGGATTCTGATGGTGAATATGAATATACCCATTCCAAGAGTGAAAAATTCAGGGTGACTATTAAAAAAGATGGATATGACTACTGGACGGATATGGTGTCATACACCAGAACTTCACTGGACGTTGAACTTGAAAGAGCGAGCGGATCTTTAACAATAAATATTCTTGATTCGGATACTCTCAAACCGATAGAGGATGCAATTGTTAAAGTATCCGGAGATGACATCGATGACAGTGAATCAACGGATGACGATGGTTCTGCTGAATTTTCGGTTTACACGGGTTCAACGTATATCGTAGTCGTCAAAAAAGACAATTACAATTCCATTGAAAGGGAAGTCGAGATGGATGAGAGTTCTATGGATGTGGACTATCTACTCCAGAGAAACGATCGTGTAATATTCCAGGTCACCGAATCCGAGAGCGGACTTCCGCTTGATGGAGTCTCAGTATATATAGACGGTGATCTTGAAGGTGTAACAGACAGTGAAGGTCGCCTGAACGTATATCTGGATCATGAGGAATCTTATTATATCGAGATTAAGGTTGATGAATATCAGTCTTACACGGATACTCACTATTTCGGCATAGATGATATCATATATTCTGTTTCGATATCAAAGACGCTGTACCCGGTTTCAATAGCCGTATATGACTCCAGCAAAGTTCCTATTGAAGAGGCAGAGATCTATATCGATGACAGTTATTTCGGCAAATCCGACGATTACGGCCAGAGCGATGTCACAAATCTGAATGCCGGCGAACATACCTTCGAAATAAGGAAGACCGGCTATTCTGACTGGGAGGAGACAGTTCTAATCGATGGAGTGGGTGATAATATCGTTGCCACTATGGAGAGCATCCGGGCTGATGTCACCGTAGTCGTAGAAGACAGTAATCATAATGCCATTTCCGGTGCATCCGTTATTCTTGACGGAAAAAGCATTGGATCGACAAACTCACAGGGTACTATTACTACAGAGCTCCTGACAGATTCGGATTATACATTTTCGGTTACTAAGGACGGTTATAAAGACTTAACACAGACTGAAGATGTGCCTTTAGGCAGCACTGAGATGACAATAACACTGACAATGGAGAGCTCATTCAATACCGCACTTTTAGGCGGAGTCGTTGTGCTAATAGTCATTGTCGTAATTGTGGTATATGCCCTGAAATTTGTAGGAAAGAGGGATAGAAGAGGAAGAGGGAGATATCCTGGCGGCAGAGACGGAGGAAGTCTCTGATAATTGAATTTATTTATTTTTTTAGAATAACCTGAAAATATATTTCGTTTGGGCTACCACTTTTTCGGTTTATTTTCTTCTGTTGAAAGCAATATTCAGGTATATATACCTCTGCAGAAGACTAACAATGATATATATAACCGGGGATATTTGAGATGGGGTTCAGGTGGGGAAGATGGCTGTCAGCCGTAATTATAATATTGTTTTTTTTTGTTTCCACGGTCTATGCTCTGGATTCTGATGAAATAACGATAGTATCCGATAAAGGCTGGATGACTGCGGGGGGCGATCCTGCTGTAATCGAAGTTAGTGTGAGCAATACGTCCGTTTCAGTTCAGAGCGTTGAGTTTGAGGCTTATATGGTCGTTGATGAGGAAGAATCGGGTGGAAACATTAGTCTTCCGTCTACAACTGTTTCATATCCTGTCTCTGTGGGTAGTCTGACACCTTCAGTTGATACGACTTCACCATGGAAAACCGAGTTTTATTGCGAAAAAAGCGGAATTGCCGACATTCAGGTGACTGTGAATTATATTGCCGACGGTTACGCCGACTCGCTTACAAAGGAATTCCCACAGAAGGTAGATCACGCTTCAATGTACTCTTTTGCATCCGTTGATTATGATTACGAGGCTACTGTAAACAGTGTCATTCCGATCACAATAAGTGCTTTAGACAAATACGGGAACCGTATTGACAGCAAAAAAGAGGAGGATACGGGGGGAACACCCGAATCATTCGAACTGATATCCAGTCCCGACACTTCGGAATTCTGGGATGGTTCCTATTTCACCGGGAATATCGTTGATGTTTATGTCAATTCGACAGGATATGCAGAAGCACTCTTCCGCATTTCAGAGATCGCAGGGACGAATCTCGTAAATATAGTCCCTTCATCGGGCATTGACTCCAAAATTCTGACTATCACCAGTCTGGCAGACGCCGAACCTGTAGATATAGTAGTTACAGTCAGTCCGGCCTCCGGAGATCCCCCATATCTGCCTGCAGACGGGGTAAGTAAATTCTATATTACCTACCAGTTGATTGACCAGTGGGGCAATCCTTCGGGCAACAGGCAGCTGTACATAGAGCCGACAGATCCTGATGAATCTGGATTCTTCAGGGCTTCAAACTCCTCAGGAAAGATTGAGATCTCTTATGGTCCGCAGGAGATCAAGGGAATTTATTCTCTTATCGCAACTTCTGTAGATAACTCGAGTATTTTCAGGGAGACCGATATAGAATTTGTAAGTACAGATCCTACGGATATGCTCCTTACCGCCAATCCGCAGGTAATGCCGAGTCATGATGTGGATACTGCCTTCATGTCGGAACTTCGTGCCAAGGTAATCGATGAGAAGGGAAATCCGGTAATGGGAGAGACTGTGACGTTCTCGATAATTGATGGGGAATACCCGGATTCACAACTGGCCGAACCCTATCTTGAAAGCACCTCTGCATTGTCTGATCAGGACGGATTGGCAGTAGTTAATTTTGTTCCAGGAACTTTTGAGACGGACTGGGATGCGACTGACTATTCAAAACTGGCCAATGCATCCTGCCAGGTGCGTGCACAGTGGAATACGACTGTCCGGCAGATCGATCTCGAATGGAAGAATTATCCGTACCTGAGTGTAAAGACCAATGTCACTCCTGAAACAGTAGCTGTTAACGATACAGTTACCGTGACTATTCAGCTGATTGGCGACGGGTGGGCGCTTCAGCCTGATCCTATTGATGTGATGCTTACTGCCGATCGATCGGGTAGTATGTTGAGAGATTACCCTGACAGGATGGTCTCTCTTATGGACGCACTGGAAGATTTCGGTATTGAGATGAAGGAAGGATGGGATCGCCTGGGACTTGCATCCTTCGGTACTTATGGTAATGCGGATATCATAGATTATGGCAACAGGTACTGGGCCGGGTACGATAATTCATATTATGACGATTGGGAGTATATCTCTGAGCATTATGCAGGAAATGACAAAAACTACAATGATTATGCAACAATTGATCTCAACCTGACCGAAGATTTTTCTGATTATAATACTGAAGTGAAAGCTCTTGTCCCTGACGGAGGTACTCCCATGAGAAAAGGTTTGTATTATTCTATAAAGCATCTTCGCGACAACGGAAGGGATGATGCCGTAAAGGCTGTCGTAGTCCTGTCTGACGGCGACTATAACTACTACGGTGACCCCCTTGCAAGAGGATCCGGGGGTACAAAATGGGACTGGAGCGATATGCAGGAAAAATACTACACCTTCAGCGATCTCAACTCTTCCGAGCAGGATATGAGGATATTTGCAAAGGACAATGACATAAAGATATTCTCCATAGCATATGCCGATGGTATCTCGTCAGAAGGGAAAGCAGTTCTCCAGGCTCTTGCCGAGGGTACCGGAGGAAAGTATTATTATGCACCTTCAGGAGAGGATCTTGAGGAGATCTATGAAGACATTGCAGGGGAACTGAAAGAGGCTGCGGGTGTGGATACTGCCATGGAGTTGATGTTCCAGGATGTAGAAATCAACAATCAAACCGTCCCCAATACGGGAAGCGATACAATTCTTGAGTATGTCTATGATCCTGAGATCTCAACTCTCATAGAGAACCGATATGGCAACGGAACATACATCTCTGAGGTCGTGGACCAGAGTGCATGGTGGACGGAGAACAAATCACTTCATTTCGATGTGGGTACTGTCTACCTGAACCAGACCTGGCAGGCTACTTATGTCCTGAAGGTAGAAAAAGCAGGAAACATCAACCTGTTTAATGATTCCTCATATATAACGTTCAATAATGGTACTGATACCCTGAAGCTTCCGGATACGTATTTCACAGCCGTTGCGGATTTAAATTCGACAGGAGTTAACTTCACATCCATGGATGTATCGAATTTTGAGATTCTAAGTTCCGATACCGATCTTATCTATCTCAGGTGGATCCTTGATTATACCGGTACATACTCTGTTTCCCAGGAACTCAGTTATCACAGGCAGGGTGACGAAAGCGGCTGGATTCATTTCAATACTATGGATGATGTCTCCGGGCCGGTCTCATCTCTTTCCCAGGAATCATCATTTGCAATTCGCGATCTGCCGCCGGGGAATTATAATATCAGGCTCACCGCTTCCTCACCCGATACGGCAGATGATGTTGAAGAGCTGAGTACTATAGTTGGATCCTCCGTGGATGCTTATATAAAGCTGGAATAGCGGAAAAGAGATCAATATAATTAACCAGAATCGCTTTTTACCGGACCAACACGATCTGCAGATTATTCGTTTCATCTTTCATTTCATTATACAATGATTTAATCCGTGATGTTCCCGGTCTCGCCGGATAAAGTCCTTCATTGTTTTAATCTACTGTCTTTATAATAGAAAATGATCAACACTTTTAATAACAATGGGGGTAATGGGGACTTTCCCGATAGATCTCTGCCTTCTTTAGGCAGTAGCAGATGATAAAAACATGGCGCCGCTCTCCATAATATATATTGACGATGATCCGCATCTTCTTGAAATTGGTAAATCCTTCCTTGAGCAAAGTTGGGAGTTTTCCGTTAAAACATTCACTTGCGCTTCTGAGGCGGCAGGTGATATGCTCTCCGGGGAACATGCCGATGTCATTATCTCGGGATCTTTGGATGGAATCAGTATATTCCATACCCTTCGGCAGCACGGGATTACAACACCTTTCATTCTTTTCACAGGTGACGGGCGCGAAAATACCACAATCAATGCATTGACCGGCGAAAACGTCTTTAATGTCCGTAAAGTGGGGAGCCCCGAACAGCAGTTCGCTGATCTCTGCAAGGTGATCCTGTGCGCCGTCGGTAAAGGTACTAAAGATGCACAAGAAAAAAACGTGGAATTGTACAGATGGTTATCAGAAAATGCGCCTCCCGAGATCTTGGAGAACCTCAATGAAGTATTCTACGTCTTGAATGTAGACGCTACTGTTATCTATGTGTCACGTAATATCAAACCGATATCCGGTTATTCTGCTTCCGATGTGATCGGGCGATCCTATGTTGAACTTGTTCACCCCGAAGATATAGACGGAAGGCTTTCCCAGTTCCTTTCAAATCTTTCCGGAAGCAACGAAGCAACAGAATATCGCTTCCTTAAAGCAGACGGCAGTGCTGCCTGGGTGAAGACGGCTGCCCGTCCTATATTCATTGAAGGCCGCGTGATCGGGATTCAGGGCATTCTTACAGATATAACCAGCCTGAAAACGATGGAAGAGGCATTGCGGGAGAGCGAAGAGCAGTACCGTGACCTTGCGACGAATGCACCGATCGGTATACTAACCTGCGATACCGAAGGAAACCTTACTTACATAAACCAGCGCGGTCTGGATCTTATCGGATCTCCGGGGGAAGAGGAAACACGAACTGTTAACCTCCTGGAATATCCATCTTTGATCAATATCGGATTTTCAGAGATGCTTCAGAAATCCATAGATTCAGGTTTTTCCATTCCTCCGTTTGAAGGAGAATATTGCAGCAGATGGGGGAAAAAAGCCTACTATCGTGTACATATATCTCCTATTATCAACCAGGAAATTGTCACAGGAGCCAGGATTATCCTGGATGATATCTCCGAACAAAAATTATCCGAGATCGCTCTAGATAAAGCAAACAGAAAACTTAAACTTCTCTCTGAGATTACACGCCATGATATTCTTAACCAGATCATGGTGGTTCAGGGATACACCGAATTCGCAGAGGAGTTGAGTGTCGATACCGTTCAGACGGATTATCTCAGGAAGGTAAAGGATGCGGCGGCAGCCATCCGTCGCCATACCGATTTCGCAAGGGAATACGAACGTCTGGATGTGGAAAAACCGGTCTGGCTCTCACTGGATGATATCATTGGAAAGATGGATGATTCGCCAATTCCCATTATTTACGACTGTTCTGATATCTCGATTCATGCCGATCCGATGGTGGAGCGCGTCTTTTTGAACCTGATGGACAATACCATCCGCCATGCCGACGGGGCTACCTGCGTGCGGATCGGGTGTTCAATGGCCGGATCCGGCCTTCTGATCCTCTGGGAAGACGACGGCTACGGTGTCCCTGAAGACCTGAAGGAGCGGATTTTTGATCGTGGTTATGGGAATAACACCGGTTTCGGTCTTTTCCTCGCACGGGAGATCCTCGGGATAACCGGTATTGAAATCACAGAGAAAGGCGTAGCGGGTGAGGGAGCGAGATTTGAGATTCTTGTGCCTGAAGGAGGGTACAGGTTGACTGGTTAATAAAAAGTTTCCAAAAAAGGCTTTTTTTAATTATTAAAGCGGATCCAGCGGGAATTGAACCCGCGTCTTTGGGTTCGAAGCCCAAAAGGATATCCTCTACCCTATGGATCCATTAACACTACTGGTTGGTTCTTTTTTGGGAAAAAGGTTTGTTGAATCTGATTTAACGGAACATTTCAGCTTTGAGCAGGTCCGCTCCGCATTTTATCAGCTTTTCGATGGCCTCATCTATGCGATCCACCCTGAGTATAAGAACCGCGGCTTCCTTTCCGGAGTAGGCATATGAATATTCTATATTGATCTCCGATTCCCCGAGTATCCTTGCGATATCGAAGAGACCGCCGGGTTCGTCCTTCATCCTGACTGCGATTACATCGGTGAACGAGACCATAAAACCTATTTCGGCCAGTTTTTTAAGAGCCGCTTCCGGTTTATCTACAAGCAGGCGTACGACCCCGAAGCCTTTCGCCTCTGCAATGGAAAATGCGAAGATGTTAATTTTTTCATCCTGCAACGCTCTTGCTATTGCGGCAAGTCTTCCCGGCTTGTTCTCGGAGAATACCGAGATCTGCTTTATGATATGATCATTCTTTTTCATCAGTTCATCCTCCTGTCGATTACACGTTTTGCCTTTCCCTCGAATCTCGGAAGTGATCCCGGTGCGGCAAGTTCCACCCCGACGCTTACGTTGAGCGAGTTCCTCAGGACATGTGATACATTTCGGCGGATCTCGTTTATATCCTCTACCTTGTCAGAGAACGCCTCGGGATTCATCTCAACCTGGACGAGCATCTCATCGAGTGCTCCCTTCCTGTCAACTATGATCATGAAATGGCCGGAAACTTCCGGAATTCCGAGAAGTGCATGTTCAACCTGCGACGGGAATACGTTTATTCCCCTGATGATCAGCATGTCGTCAACACGGCCCTGAAGCCTGTCGATTCTCGGGTGGGTTCTTCCACAGGCACAGACCTCGGTGTTCATCGAGGTAATGTCTCCTACCCTGTAACGGATCATCGGGAGTGCCTCTTTCTGGAGGATGGTCATGACAAGTTCCCCCTTCTCGCCTTCAGGGAGGTTTTCGCCGGTTTCGGGGTCTATAACTTCGGTGTAGGCAATATCTCCCCAGATATGGATTCCGTTCTGCTCGGCGCAGTCGCAGAACATCGGGCCTGACATCTCGGATGTTCCGAAGATGTTGTGGGCTGTGATGCCCATTTTGTCCTGAATATACTTCTTCATCTGCACCGACCAGGGTTCTGCACCGAGTACGGCCGTCCTGAGATCGGTGTCCTTGTCGATCGAGACACCCATCTTGTCGGCAACCTCGCCTATGTGTACCAGGTAGGATGGCGTGCTTGCGATTGCCGTGACCCTCAGGTCCTGCATAAGCTCGATCTGGCGCTCGGTGTTGCCTACGCTCGTCGGGACGACGGTGGCACCGACTCTCTCCGCACCGTAATGAAGTCCCAGTCCTCCTGTGAACAGGCCGTAGCCGTAGGAGACCTGCATGACATCCCCGCGTCCTATTCCGCATCCGGTAAGCGCTCTTGCAAGCGATGTGGTCCAGATCTCGAGATCATTCTGGGTATATCCGACGACAGTCGGTTTACCTGTTGTTCCGGAGGAGACATGGTACCTGACCAGTTCGTCCTGCGATGCAGTGAAGATCTTGTCGGGGTAGTTGTCTCTCAGGTCGCTCTTGTACATGAAGGGCAGTTTTTTGACATCATCCAGTGACCTGATATCATCGGGATGAACGTTGTGCTCCTTCATCCTTTTGTGGTAGAAATCCGAGAAGCTATAGAGCCTGTATACAAGCGTCTTCATCCGTTTGTACTGAAGTTCTGCAAGCTGTTCTACCGGCATCTCCTCAATTCGCGGGTCCCATTTCAAATTGAATCACCTCTCCTGTCAATTACGCGTTTTGCTTTTCCCTCAAATCTCGGGAGTGAATCATGTTCAACAAGGTTTACCTTTGTTCTGAGATTAAGTGTCTCTTTTAATGCATGTATAATTTTTTTCTGAATTGTTTCAAGATCTTTTAATTCCCCGGAGAAGTATTCCTTCTTGATCTCGACATCTATTGTCATCTCGTCAAGGTGGTTTATCCTGTCGACATAGACCATGAACTGATCGCCGACCTCCGGGAGGGATCTTAGGACGTGCTCTATCTGTGAGGGGAATACGTTGATACCCCTTATTACGAGCATATCATCGCTTCTTCCGGTAAGGCGGGCGATTCTTGCTCCACGGCCGCATGGGCATTCGTCGTCGAGAATGCAGGTGATATCTCCTGTCCTGTACCTGAGAAGAGGCATTGCCTCCTTAACAAGCGGGGTCACGACCAGTTCGCCGCGTTCGCCTGGTCCGAGCACCTCCTCAGTTTCAGGATCTATGATCTCGATAAGATAGCAGTCGTGCCAGAAGTGAAGGCCGTTTCTCTCCGGGCATTCGAATGCTGCACCGGGCCCGTACATCTCGCTCATCCCGTAGGAGTCGTAGGCCGTGACTCCTAACTTCTGCTCCAGGGTTTTTCTCGTATTTTCCGACCACGGTTCTGCGCCGAAGAGCCCGGTCTTAAATGTCTCAAGCGTATTTCCCATGGCTTCCGCAACTTCGGCAAGGTGCATCGCATAACTCGGTGTACAGTGAACTGCCGTGACACCGAAATCGTCGATCATTTCGATCTGTCTTTTTGTATTTCCGGTCCCGCTTGGGATGACTGTCATTCCTATCTTCTCGGCGCCGTAGTGAAAGCCGAGTCCGCCTGTAAAAAGTCCGTAGTTAACGGCATTCTGGAATGTGTCTTCGTCGGTCAGGCCTACCATCGTCATGTTTCTTGCAATAAGCCCTGACCAGTTGTCGAGATCCTTTCTTGTATATCCGACGACAGTGGGTTTGCCGGTTGTTCCGGATGTCGTATGAATTCTTACGATCTCTTTTTTCGGGACGGCCATGAACCCGAACGGGTATCCTCCCTGCAGATCTTTTTTTGTTGTGAAGGGGAGTTTTGATACGTCGGTTATTTTATTGATATCATCCGCGGAGACATTCTTTTCCTTCAGTATGGTTTTAAAGAAGGGGACCTTTTCGGCCTGCCTGATGGTCCAGCGGAGCCTTTTGACCTGAAGATCTTCAAGGGCCTTCCCGCGAAGCGTCTCCATCTCCTTGTTCCAGAACATTTTCTTCCAAGTATGGTACGCTATGGCATGGCATGAAGGTTTGGAATTGTGCCGTTAGATAAAACCGGTTCCTGTAAAGGGAGGGGGAACAAGTCCCTCTCCCTCTCACCCTCCCCCTGATCGCGATAAGTCGCAAAGGGGATGGACAAGCATCCCCTTTTGCTCCAAAAGTTTTTTTGAATCAACTTTAAAAACGCGGATCATGGATCGATTTCTATTTTATTTTTCCGGCCGAGGCTACCCGGACGGGTAGCGTCCAGGCCGGGTTATCGCAATAGCGTAGAACCCTGAGGTCAGGGCGTGTCCGCGAAGCGGACCTGCGCAAGGGTTGCCGACCGAAGAGATGCTGCCCTTTGGAAACCTGGGGCGACCTTCGTTCACCTTTGAAAAATAATTATATTGTAGAGGAATTGTCGTCCTTTCAAAGCACAGGGTGATCCGCCGGTCACCTGTGAAAAAAATGGAATAAAGGAAGGGCTTGCACTCTTTTTGATCCCTTCCAAAAAAAATCAGTGTCCCTGGGTTCCCGGAACAGCGAACTTCTTCTCCAGCATTCCCGCCCCTACTGTAGTTATGGTTACAAGTATGAGGTATATTGCGCCGACGAAGATGAAAGTCTCGGTATATGTAAAATATTTGGTTGCGATCAGTTTTCCTGCTCCTGTCAGTTCAACCAGTGTCAGCATGAACGCAAGAGAGGAGTACTTGATCAGGTAGATAAACTCGTTTGAAAGCCCCGGGATAGCTCTTCTAAGTGCCTGGGGAAGCACAATATAGAATATCGACTGGTACTTCGTCATCCCGAGTGAGCGTGCCGCGATTATCTGTCCTTCCTTGACTGATTTGATTGCCCCCCTGATATATTCAGAATTATAGGCAGCATTGCACATGATGAAGCCTATAACCGAGGCTTCGAATGCGGTGAAAGTAATTCCTATAGAGGGAAGGGTGAAATAGAGGATGAATAGGAGAAGAAGAAGCGGACAACCCTTGACAAACATCGCAAATGCTTTGCACAGAAATGATGTGCATCTCCCGCCGTATGTCCTGCCGATTGCGACACCAATCCCTGCAAGGAGGCCGAAAGGAGCAGAGACTACTATTAGCTGGACAGTGACAACAAGCCCTGTCAGAAGTGCCGGAAGCAGTATCTCTGTGATAAATGTCAGGTTCTCCATGATTATTTCAGTCCGCTTTCATTCCTAAACCGCCGATGAACTGTTTTGTCCTTGAGGTATCTTCACCTTCAAGGAGTTCTCCCGGACTTCCTTCTTCGACGATATTACCATTCTCCATGAATATTATTCTGTTTGCGACGTTGCAGGCAAAGCCCATCTCATGGGTGACAACAAGCATTGTCATTCCTTCCTGCGCAAGTTTCTTCATGACTTCAAGAACTTCACGTGTGAGTTCGGGGTCAAGGGCGGAGGTCGGCTCATCAAACAGAATGACGTCAGGATCCATTGCAAGCGCACGTGCGATCGAGACTCTCTGTGCCTGTCCGCCAGAAAGTTCGGCCGGGTAATGATCCGCCCAGTCCTCCATCCCTACCTGCCGGAGTTCATAAAGAGCCTTCTCTCTGGCCACTTCAGGTTTCATTCCCTTAACTTTTATCAGTGCGATCTCAACATTCCTGACTGCTGTCAGGTGGTCGAAGAGACAGAAGTTTTGGAAGACCATTCCGATCTTCTGCCTGAAGTAGTTGATCTTAGATCCTGAGTTTGTGACTTCCTCGTCTCTCAGAAAAACCTGCCCTTTTTCAGGAACTGTAAGCTGGTTAATACAGCGTAAAAGCGTACTTTTTCCCGTACCTGAAGGTCCGATAAATACAAGTGTTTCTCCTTTTTTGACATTGAATGAAACACCCTTCAGGACCTCAGAGTTCCCGTATTTCTTGTGGATATCTTCTACTCTCAGAATATATTCTTCACTCATAGGAACACCTGCTTTTCATCTCCGCTTCCGGAAAATCCTGGTATTGCAATCCTGTTCTCAAGAATAAGAAGTCCCTTTGTCCCTGCATAATTAAGGATGATGAAGAGAACTGCACATACCAGATAAATTGTGTATTCATATGTCTGTGATGCGATCTGCGAACTTCTTGTCAGCAGTTCTGCAACTCCTATCGCATAACATACCGCGGAATCGGTAAGTATGTTGGGGTATTCGTTCGACCACCCTGGAAGAGCGATCCTGAAAGACTGCGGCAGGATCACATTTTTTATTGCGGAGAGTTTTGTCATCCCCAGTGATCTTGCGGCTGTCATCTGCCCTTCGCTTATTGACTGGATGGCGCCCCTGAATATCTGTGACTGGTAGGCTGCACCTCTCAGGCCTAAAACGATAGCGCCAACGAAGAACGGGGCGAGATCCCCCATTCCCATAAGAGGAAAGATTCCAAAGTAGAACAGGAATAACAGAACAAGGATCGGAAGTCCCCTGAAGAACCAGACAAAGACGGCGATAAAAGCCTTCATAATTTTATCAACCCATCTGATCCCTGTGCTGTAGACCTGACCAATTGCCATAGGAAGGCCGATGATCACGCCTAAACCCAAACCTGCTGCAGTAAGCCCTAAGGTCACAAAAATGCCGGTAAGTAGGTAAGGGGCCCAGTCGATAAGAATTGATATTAGATCCATGCAGTATTCCCTTGACAGCAAACCGGCTATGCAGTCTGGCAGTATTACTCTGCCTGCATTTTTAGACTTAATCTATATTTATTCTGCCGATTTTTAAAAGATAGCCGAATAATTATCAGATGTTGAAAATAGGTTGAATTTTTGGTAAATTATTCTACCATGCCATACTCTGTCTTGAGTTCTTCCCAGTATGGATCTGCCATGAGCTGGGTGAGGCCGTCGTTGATAGTCTCAAGAAGTTCTACATCGGACTTCCTGATTGCAACACCGTATTCCTCGTTTGTATCAATCTCCCCTATGATTGAGAGGGGCTTTCCTTCGATTGCCTCAAGCATCGGCGGCTTGTCGTATATTGCAAAGTCTATCCTCTGGTTCTTTAGATCCTCTGATACCAGTGGGAAGGTAGAATAGGTGTTCTTGAAATTTTCAGCGGGCATGATACCTGTATCAATAAGGTTCTCTTCGACCCACTGTGCTCCGGAAGTTCCGCTCTGTGCACCGATGATGTACTTTCCGCTCATAAAGTCGTCCATAGTGTAGTTGTTTACATCATTGATTGCAACGGACTGGTTGACCTTCCAGTAGGGGATCGAGAAGTTGACCTGTTCAAGCCTCTTGTCTGTAATAGTCATTCCCGAGTAGACCATATCGATCTTTCCTGCCATAAGGGCAGGAATAATTCCATCCCATGCGACGGGTATAATCTCGACTTCGAATCCTTCCTTTTCAGCGATCCATTTTATTGAATCTACATCAAAGCCTACAGGATTCCCATCCGTGTCGACATAGCTGTAAGGCTTGTATTCACCGTCTATCCCGACGATATATGTCGTCGTCTCCTCCACGTTCACCCCGTCCGTGGATGTCTGGTTCTCACCGGATGTATCGGTACATCCTGAAAAAACCATAGCCAGTGCAAGAATCAGCACCAGAATTGCACCATAAACCTTCACGGTCATGAAGGAAACTATCGCCAAAAAGAAATATAATCATTTTGACTTGATTTTTTGCAAAAAAATCCGTTAAATCAGTCGATGTAGGTTAAAATATTCCATTTAACCTTATTATTCCTGATATTCTGTCGGAGATGATCGACGCATGCATAGTGTTACAAATGGAAAGAGAAGTTTGCGATGTTCAAACGATGGCTTAATGTATTTTTTTACCGATTTATTTATTAAGTTTTCAGGAGTTTTTTGCGATGTTCAGTCCAGATATTCCATGGCATGTAGTGTGGGGTTTCGGGGGCCATATCAAGTCCACGGCAACAACACTCATTATCCTGAATAAATCTGATGTCGAAGAGATTCCTATAAAATCCGTCGATCACCTGCTTGTTGTGGGAGGCCATAATATCCATACTTCCGCAATAATTCATCTTTTAAGGCAGAATTCATCGGTTTCGTTCTTCGATGCCGACGGTACACCCGTAGGAGTTCTAAGGCCCTTCGGGAGAAAACCCGATGAGGAGATGGCAGAACTCCAGTCAGAAGTTTCTTCCTATAACAGCGCCGCTGAAATTGTACGGTCGTCAATAAAGGCGAGGATTATGATGATCGAAAAAGCTGGTGGTGAAATAGACCGGGAACTCTATTACAAGGGAGAGGACGAGATCCTTTTCACGAGCCTGGAGGAGATCGACTATCTCATAAAGATGGAAGAGCTTAGAAGAATCCAGAAATTTACTTCTGACATGTATTATGAGATTATGGGGAGATGTCTTACTCCGTCTCACGGGTTTAAAAGAAGAACATCCCGCCCGCACGTGGACCCTGTAAACTCTCTGCTTTCGCTTGGCTATTCGATCCTTTTCGGGAACTGTTGTGTGCCGCTTGTAGGTGCGTACCTTGATGTCGACAAGGGAATTCTTCGCGAGGGGACAAATTCTCTTATTCTTGATCTTATAGATCCTTTGAAGCCTTTCATGGTGGATTCTGTTGTATTTTCAATTGCACGCGAATACCTTACGGATGATATGTACGAAACAAATACGAAGAGGTGCCATCTTGATCAGGGAACTCTGCGTTTGTTATCCAATGCTCTTAAAAGTTCAATTGATCAGAGGAAGATCGAGGAGAACGTAATGTCCTACCGCGATTCGCTTATAAACAGAAGACCGCTGAGGTTTTCTTACTGAGTCAAATTTCTGAAATAAATGAGGGAAAATCGTTCCGCTAAAAGATTTTAAGAAGCCCGTGTGTTGGATAAAGGCTGGCGATCGAAAGTCCCCTTAGGTTTCGAAAGGGCGACAGCCCTTAGGCTCAACCATTTTCATCTGTGAGCGATCTTTCCTGCAAAATTTTAACAAAAAAGTCTTTGAAAAAGAGAAAAAATTTTCAGTAAACCCTGACGATCTCGAAATCTTCGTAATCCATTGGCTCTTTTTCATAGATGTCAATGTCTCTTATATGTGCTCTCGGGCATTCCTGAAGGGACGAGAGGAATTTGTCAATAATTATATCGTCTCCGCTCGCCCTGATACAGACCCTGCCGTCTTCAAGATTCATGACTTCACCGGTTATCGAAAGCTGCGAAGCTATCCTCCTGACGCATGCCCGGAATCCTACGCCCTGAACTTTGCCGGTAACATATGCCTCTATTGTTTTTAATCTTGGGGTCTGCTCTTCAGTTATCCCGGAAGCATCTGTATCCTGAGCCATAGCCATATGGTTTTTAATCCCGGTTCATATTAAAACTGTCATTTAGAATAAATGTGTCAGTCCGGTCTCCTGATGGAGTGCCTGAAAAAATGTATTTGTGCTTATTCGAATGCCACAAGTGTGGCGCAAAACTCTGTTTCCAGTTTATGAATCTTTTCTAGTTCGCATTTTGAAAGTGATGAATACCTGCCTGAAGATTCGAATTCACTATATGCAACGAGTATCAGGCCCAGGTATTCCTCGCACTGCCTGAGATCTCTCATCTGCTCCTTTGAAAGTGTTGCATACCTGTTCATGATTATTCTGTCCCCTGGAGCATTATTAAACGTACCGGGAAGCAAAAAAATGTTTTAGTTTAAGTCACTTATTTACGGAACTGGGGCATCATGCCTCTTATCTCTGCACCCACCTTCTCGATAAGGTGCTCTTCGTCCGCCCTTGTGAGTGCGTTGAACATCGGTCTGTTGACGGCATTTTCAAGCATCCACTCCTTTGTGAAGGCGCCTGACTGGATCTCTTTTAGGATCTGCTCCATCGCCGCCTTGCTCTCTGCACCGATTACTCTTGGGCCCCTTGTAATGTCTCCGTACTGTGCGGTATTGGAGATCGAGTCTCTCATCTTCGTAAATCCGCCTTCGTAGATCAGGTCCACGATCAACTTCATTTCGTGAAGGACCTCGAGGTATGCCATCTCCGGAGCATATCCTGCCTTGACGAGCGTCTCGAATCCCGCCTTGATAAGCGAGGTTGTTCCGCCACAGAGAACCGCCTGCTCTCCGAAGAGATCAGTCTCTGTCTCCTCGCGGAACGACGTCTCGAGCACGACAGCTCTTGTTGCACCGATACCTTTCGCGTAGGCAAGGGCGATCTCTTTTGCCTTTCCGGTATATTCCTGGTGGATAGCGATCAGTGCGGGGACACCCTTTCCTTCCTCGTATGTCCTCCTGACCATATGCCCGGGGCCTTTGGGCGCGACCATAATGACATCGACGTTGGCCGGCGGGACGATCTGCCCGAAGTGAATATTGAATCCGTGTGAGAACATCAGGCATTTGTTCTCGGTGAGATATGGCGCGATCTCGTTTTTGTATACGATCCCCTGGATCTCGTCGGGGAGCAGGATCATGATAATGTCGGCTCTCTCTGCGGCCTTTGAAACGTCGAGAGCTTCGAGCCCGTCGGCTACTGCCTGATCCCTGCTTTTGCCGGGCCTTATGCCGATGATGACATCAAGACCGCTGTCTCTTAGATTTAAGGCCTGTCCTCGTCCCTGGGAGCCGTATCCCATAACGGCTATTGTCTTTCCGGACAAATTCCCCAGATCAGCGTCCGATTCGTAATATTTGTTGATCATTGATTTCTCTCCTGTGTGACGGTTTAATATATGTGATGATATGTTATCTTGTTTGCTCAGGCCTTTTTCTGCCATGGGTGTCGGCAGATTGCAGGCCGGTTTAAAGCCGGAATATGGTGTGTTTCCGGTATAAATTATTGGGTGTCGTGAGAGATAAGCATTCTTGTCCTGCGGTTCAGATGTTGGAGGATTTCACCATCTTGTGGTGCGCCAGCGAGGTTTTTTGGCGAGTGCATGGTGCGATTTCTTGGTTTTTGGCATAACAATTAAATATCGTTTTGTTCATTATTCATAATGGAAGTGAATGAAATGAGTGATTGCTTTATTTGGCGATAAAATGTTTCGTTTTCTGGATACCACACTCAGGGACGGCGAACAGACGCCCGGAGTTTCACTGACCCCCGAGCAGAAGCTTGAAATTGCGACTGCCCTTTCTGACATTGGAATTGATGTTATAGAAGCCGGCACTGCCGTTGCATCGGAGGGTGAAAAGGAAGCCATAAGGCTGATCTCTGATGCAGGGCTTGCGGCGGAATGCTGTACCTATGTGCGTGCAAGGCGTGACGATATCGACTCGGCAGCGGACTGCGGTGTCGATTCGGTTCATCTTGTCGTTCCGGTCTCCGACCTTCATATCACAAAGAAGCTCGGGAAAGACCGGGAAGCCGTATACGATATGGCGATGGATGCCGTTTCCTATGCGAAAGAGAGAGGCTTAATCGTGGAACTTTCCGGCGAGGATGCCTCTCGTGCGGACATCGATTATCTTTCAAACCTGTTTCGGGACGGCGTTTCGGCCGGGGCCGACAGGCTGTGCTTCTGTGATACGGTCGGCCTGCTGACCCCGGAAAGGACAGCGGAGATAATCCCGAGGGTCTGCCACGCACCCCTGAGCATACATTGCCATAACGATCTCGGCCTTGCGCTTGCGAACACGCTTACAGCACTCAACAGCGGGGCGACATGCGCCCACGTGACGGTAAACGGGTTAGGCGAGAGGGCCGGGAACACCCCGTTCGAAGAGGTGGTGATGGCTCTCGAAAGGCTCTACAACTATGATACCGGTATTAAGAAGGAGAAGATCTATCCGCTCTCCACGCTCGTATCCAGGTATACAAGGGTCCCGCTTGCAACGAACAAGCCGATCGTGGGCGCGATGGCCTTCACCCATGAAAGCGGCATCCATGCGCACGGCCTGATGAAGGATTCCAGCACTTACGAGCCCCTCTCCCCCGAACTCGTGGGACGAAAGAGGCGTATAGTACTCGGAAAGCATTCGGGTTCTGCTTCGGTCAAATCGGCGCTGAACGAACTCGGCTACAAGCCTAACGACAAACAGTTGAACGAGATCGTCCGGAGGATCAAGGAGATCGGCGATCGCGGCGTACGGGTTACCGACGCCGACGTGATGGCAGTTGCGGACGCCGTGATGCTGCTCGAGTGCAGGCCGGTTATCGAGATGAAACAGTTTACCATCGTCTCGGGAAACAAAATAATTCCCACGGCCTCGGTGACCATGAAGGTAAACGGTCAGGAGATAACGGGAGCTGCAACAGGTGCAGGGCCGGTCGATGCCGCACTGAGGATTCTTCAGGAGTCGGTATCCGTCGTCGGCGACATCCGCCTTGAGGAGTATCATGTGGATGCGATTACCGGCGGAACGGATGCCGTCGTGGACGTCACTGTAAAACTGAACAGGGACGGCAGGGTAATAACATCGAGAGGAGCAAGATCAGATATCATCGAGGCAAGTGTTGAGGCAGTTGTTTCGGGAATGAACAGACTATTGAGGAGTGAGAATGAAAACAGGAGCACGGATTCTGATTGACAGCCTGAAGGAGCAGGGTGTCGATATAATATTCGGATACCCGGGAGGTTCGGTCCTCCCGATATACGACGAGCTTTATGATGCCGATATCAGGCACATACTGGTAAGGCACGAACAGGCAGCTGTGCATGCGGCCGACGGTTATGCACGTGCGAGCGGCCGTGTGGGTGTGTGCCTCTCCACCTCCGGTCCGGGCGCCTGCAATCTTGTATCCGGGATTGCCACAGCAAACATGGACTCCGTTCCCATCGTCGCCCTCACCGGTCAGGTTCCTACAGCCATGCTCGGAAACGATGCGTTCCAGGAGTCCGACATCACCGGGATCACGATGCCCGTGACAAAGCACAACTTCCTCGTCAATGATACGGTCAGGATCCCGCAGGTGATAGCCGAGGCGTTCTACATCGCAGGTACGGGGAGACAGGGGCCGGTACTCGTCGATCTTCCGAAGGATGTCCTGATGAAGAGTGTGTCCCCTGAAGAGATCCTTCCTGGAATTCCGGACCTGAAGGGGTACAAACCTACATATCACGGTCACCCGCGTCAGATAAAAAAAGCGCTTGACCTGCTGAGAGAATCGAAGAAGCCGGTTATATATGCCGGCGGGGGTATCGTTGCATCGGGAGCCTCCGAAGCGCTCTGCAGGTTTGCGGAGGAGATGGAGATCCCGGTTACGACAACTATGATGGGGCTTGGCGCAATCCCCTCCGATCATCCCTTAAACCTGGGTATGCTCGGTATGCACGGGACAAAGTATGCGAACTATGCCGTTACAGGATGCGATCTCCTCTTCACGATCGGCGCCCGCTTTGATGACAGGGTAACCGGGAAGATCGATGAGTTCGCCCCTGGAGCAAAGATCATCCACATCGACATCGACCCTGCCGAGATCGGGAAGAACAAGGCGGTCGATGTCCCCATCGTAGGGGACGCAAAGGTCGTCCTTGACGATATTATAGAGAGGCTCACCCCTGAGGATCGTGTCATCCGGACCGCGTGGCTGGAAGAGACAGGCAAATGGAAGAAGGATCATCCTCTCACCTGCGGGAACGGCGGAGGGCTCCATCCGCAGCAGATAATCCGCGAGATCTCCACGCTCCTCGACGGCGGCGGGATCATCGTCAGCGAGGTCGGGCAGAACCAGATGTGGGCGGCCCAGCATTACGGCTTCAAAAAACCCAGGCATTGGATCAGCTCGGGAGGTCTCGGGACGATGGGATATGGGTTCCCTGCGGCTATCGGCGCATGGTTCGCACGCCCGGAGGAGAAAATAGTCCTGATCGCAGGCGACGGAAGCTTCCAGATGAATATCCAGGAGCTCGGAACGGTCGCCCAGTACAAGGTTCCGGTCAAGATGATGATCTTAAACAACATGTATCTCGGGATGGTGCGACAGTGGCAGGAGCTCTTCTACGATAAGAGATACTCGTATACCGAGCTTCCTTCTGTCGACTTCGTAGGTATTGCGAAGGCATACGGGGTTCCCGGGAGAATTGTGGAATCCGAAACGGATATCGTTCCCGCCCTGAAGGAATCGTTTGAGAGCGATGGTCCCTTCCTCATCGACTTCAGGATCGAGCGTGAGGAGAATGTATTCCCTATGGTCCCTGCAGGAGCGGCGATAAAGGATATGATCGGCGAACACGTTGAGCAGGAGGACGACTGAATGAAGCAGCACATCATCAGCGTACTCGTCGAGGACAGGTCCGGTGTACTGACAAGGGTCTCCGGCCTCTTCTCGAGGCGGGGTTTCAACATCGAGAGCCTCGCGGTCGGGACATGCGAAGCCCCGGGAATGAGCAGGATCACTATCGTTGCATGCGGCGACGACGCCCATATCGAGCAGGTGAAAAAGCAGCTCAATAAACTGATCGAGGTCATAAAGGTCATCGATATAACCGAAAGGAGTCATGTCGAGCGCGAGCTTGTCCTGATTAAGGTTAATGCAGAGCCGGGAAAGACAAGGTCAGAGGTCATGCAGATCGCGGATATTTTCAGGGCGAAGATAATCGACGTCGGGCAGGAGACGGTGGTGCTCGAGATTACGGGTGATTCGGAAAAGATCCGTGCACTCGAAGAGCTTCTTGTTCCATACGGAATTCTCGAACTTGTCCGCACGGGCAAAGTCGCACTCCAGAGAGGAGCCGCGACGATCTCCCCCGGGAAATAATCTTTTTTTATTTATTTTTACCTGGCGGTTTCTGAAATCCTTTTTTGGAAAAATATAATCTTTTTAAGTGCGTACTCAGAAATAAGCACATTTTTGTCTGTCAGAAACTCAGAATAGGATGGGCCGGGGATGGAGGAGAATGAAGGAGACATTGAACCGGAAATACCTGTTGGTTGTAGTAATTGTAGTATCGTTAATAATTGTAGCCGCAGCTGTGTCAGTATCGATTGAAGAGCAGCAGTCCCCTGCAGATTCCGGCTCCGTTCTCCATGCAGTAGACGTCCTCCCTGAAAGCGGCGATTTCGGTGAAGGTGTCGAATTGTCTTACGGCCATATCGAAGATTGGGAAAGCGTTATCAATTCAATGAACAGTCCTCTCCTGCAGGGCACGATGATAGGATATAATCCTGAAGATCGACAGATGATTGAAGAATCAAACCGGAAATGGATCAGCGATACCTCGGAGCTCCTCGATCATGGAGTTATCGATTTGGCAAAGGTTTCATACGTTCTCTACGACAATTCGGGAGAGGTCTCGGATCTCACAAGTGCTGATATTTATGCCTTCAATGAAACGGAGGGTGCGGAATGGTACCTCGATAAAATAGTCTCCGGGAAATCTGAAGAGGGATCATACATGGAAAGCGTAGAAGGCCCCTGGGCTGAAGCATTTTCACCGAATTCTCCGTGGGGTGGGAGCGATATCTATTATGTCCGGTGTTCGAACATAGTTTTCAGTACATTTTCGACCGACGGAGATCTCTCCCGTGATATGGCCGAAAAGATTGCCGGGAGAGTTGCTTTGGCTTAAGAATGATTGGATTATGCATAAAATAGACTGAATCTTATCACTTTGTATTTTTTCAAGGTTGCAACTGCTAAAAATATTGTTTTCTTGTGAGTACAAAAAAGCAATTATCGGAAACCCATATAGTAACACTTTTAACAATTTATGTATTATCTCTCGATAGGTGGATGCGAATTATTGTCTGCCGCATACGATTCAGTCATATGAATTCGATTTAATATGCCTGAATCTGTCCTGGAATGGAGATGATAAAAATGAATTATAATCGTTTAAGATGGTTATTCTGTATTTGTCTGGCACTCGTCCTGTGTGCACCTGCGGTTTCAGCATCGACAAATGCATATCATATGGAAGCGCTTGGGGAATTTGCTGCAACTATTGCAATGGACGAGATTGATTTTGATTATGGCGATTCCGATGTCGTAGTACTTACAGATGCGGGTCGTGTAGTTGTAGACGGTCAGACTACAGAGAAGGTGATTTCAGGGATTACCAAAGTCTCAGGCCTTCAGAACGGTGACAGCACATTATTCCAGATAAACCGTGCTGACTGGAAGGATCTCTGGTTCTATTTCTATAATAGGGATACAGGAAAAGGACTGTACCTTGTGCCTAAAGAGGGTTATTTCAGGCTCACCGATGCAGCAGTGGAGTCATTGCCTCCTGAAAATGCCTTCTCAACTATAGAAGTGGTTTCCGGAGATATCTACCAGATGCTTGAAGATACAAATGCCGGGAACAAAACACAGGAAGTACTTGGTGCTGATGCATTCTCTCTCCTCTCTCTGGCGAATGCATGGGCATACGGAGCCCCGTACGATCTGATGAATGCGGCCTCGCTCCATAATCATTTCTGCCCCGGGGTATCAAGCGGGTACATTCTTGCAAAGTATGTAGAGGAGAACATGCCGCTGACTGATGAGACGTCATACGTTGTTGTATCGTGCCCGACATGGTGCAAAGAGGATATATATAATGTTCTCTGGGATATGACTCCCGGAAAGGGAGGAGTGGATACTTCGGCTGTATTTACGAATGAAGACCAGACATACCTGACGGAAAAATATGGTATCCGTCCTGCAGGAATATTTGTTCTCTGGAACAGTCAGGAGAACAGCGGGAAAGGTATCGCTCTGGGATTCCGGTTTGACGATTCAGAGTGGACCGGTCCTTCCTGGGGGAGTAAAATATACCAGACCGTGGATATGGTGCAGAATCTTAATAATCCTGGTGATTATGTCGAAGTGATGGAAGAGTTTACGGTAGATGCTGATCTGCTGGCCGAACTTGAGAATCCGCTGAACAATCCGTATGAAGTTGTAGGAATGATGGATTAAGACCAATTATCTTTTTTCCGGATATGGCAGAGGAATTTCTGTTTAAAATTATAATGTCTCTTTTTTGGTTGGATTTTCTGGTTTAGATTAAAAAAGGGATTAAATCATCCCGCCTATGATCTCCGTCTCCGGCCCTTCCTCAAGATAATCCGGGTGTATCTCCTGTTTTACAATGAGCGAGAGGATCAGTACCGCAATTGATAGTATAAATGCTCCGAGGAATGCAAGATCGAATCCTGATGAAAGAACTTCGAGTTTCATATTTACTGGTGCTTCGGTGGTGACACCCCTGTGTTCGGCAATAAGCGAGACACCCTGCAGGAAGATGAGGTTGAATATTGCAATGCCTATCGTCAGCGGGGCGAATCTCTCAAGGCTCGTCAGACTCGAAACCATTCCCTGATACTGCTTTCCTACCGAATTCATGATCATATTCGAGATCGGTGTGACCATCAGCCCCAGGCCGAAACCGATCAGCATGAGGCAGCCAACCACAAATGCAGTGGTCGTATCTGCGTGAAGGTGAGTGATAAAGTAGTAACCGAGGAGGATCACGAATCCCGCTGCGATGCAGAGCGGTCTTCCTCCTGTTCTGTTGAATAATGCACCTGCAAGCAGTCCGGAGATCATCATTGCAAACGACAGCGATGTAAGTATCAGGCCGGCGGTGGATGAATCGAATCCCTGAACGTATTCGAGATAGAACGGCAGCAGATAGTTGATTCCCGAGAAGCTCAGGAATAAGAGGACGAACAGAAGGTTCGAGAGGAAGAAGTTTTTCTTCCTGAAGAGCCTGAGTTCAAGAAGCGGCTCGGTGACCTTCAGTTCGTTCCAGACGAAACCTGCGAGAGAAACAACTGCAATTATCATAGTAGCGATTATCGCAGGAGATGTCCACCCCAGCTCCTGTCCCTCCGATATTGCAAATAGAAGCGATGCAAGGCCGAAGAAGATGAGCAGGCCGCCTTTTTTGTCGAATCCGGAGAGATCGCGATCTTTGCCTGTTACTGTTGACGGGATTACCTTCGCACCAAGCAGAACCGCTATGATTCCTATAGGGACGTTGATGAAGAATATCCAGTGCCACGAGAGATACTGTGTCAGAATACCTCCGACAGTCGGGCCGATCGCCATTCCGAGCGCCGCAACGGTCATTATTATTCCCATTGCCTTTCCCTTCATGCTCATCGGGATGAAGGCGGTAACCATTGCGGGAGCGATGGCTGTTATCATCGCGCCGCCTACCGCCTGGAAGATTCTTGATCCGACAAGGGATCCGAACGAATCAAGGAGATCCGGGAGAAAACCGCACGCAAAGGAACCAACTGTAAAGACAATGAATCCTGTCAGGAATATTTTCTTAAATCCTATTATGTCCGAGATCTTCCCGAATATGAGGACGCAGCCGGCCATTACGAGAAGGTATGCTGTCGCAACCCAGCTGACTGTGCTCGAGGAGATGTCGAAGGATTCGGAGATCGTCGGAAGGGCGATATTGACGATTGTCCCGTCTATTGAGGACATGAATATTGCAAGCGATATTGCAATTATCAGGAGGCTGTAACTTTTGCCTGATGATCTTTCCGGGGAATCTTTCATAATTGAGTTATCAGGGCAGGCTTAAAATAAATTTCTTATTAATTTTGTGATGCGTACAACCCTGAAAAACGGAAGAAATTTATTATCCTGAATCTTTTTTTCGGGTGCCTTTTTTGGATAATCAACTGTTGAAGGCATGAATTTTAGTTTCCAGGTATTTCATAATATTTTCAGGGCTTTCCTTATACCGGCCGAATATCAGAAAGAAGATCAGAACATGACAGGAGGTGACTATGTGATTTCCGGAATAAATGCAGAAAAACTCTCGGAAGATGAGTACAGAAGAATATCCCAGATGTTCCAGTACCGCAGAAGAGACAGGTAATTTTCAATCCAGAGCCACAGGAAATTTTCTCCATCAATCGCCGTAAGCGGACAGGCGTTTATCTTTTTTTCCATGTTTCACTTTCGGGTTCTATAATACCCATTTATCATGTTCATAAAGAATCATTATGTAACGGGTATGATAACCTTGGAGACCTGAATATGAAAAATAATGCTAAAACATGCCAGAGCTGCGGGATGCCTATGACCAAACCGGAAGACTTCGGTACAGAAGCCGACGGGTCGCCCTCTGTCGAGTACTGCATGTACTGTTATCAGAACGGATCTTTTACAGAACCGGATATTACAATGGAAGAGATGGCTGAAAAGGGCGGGGCGATTATGTCGCAGATGTTCGAGATCCCTGCCGAGAAGGCTGTCGGCTTTGCAAAAGAGCAGCTTTCATGCCTGAAAAGATGGGCGGGACGGGAGATTAAGACCTGCGAGAGCTGTGGAATGCCACTCGCCAGGGACGAAGATTACGGAACCGAAGAAAACGGATCTAAGAGCAGTAAATATTGTATTTATTGTTATAAGGATGGAAAATTTATCGAACCTGATCTCACAAAGGAGGAGGCTGTTGAAAAGTACGCCCCGATGATGGCGGAACATCTCGGTATGCCCCTGGAAAAGGCAAAGATGATGGTGAACAGCTATCTTTCGAGCCTTCCGAGATGGCAGTGATAGTATCACCTTACAATCTTTTTTATAGACAGAGGGTTTTCTATCTCATATGGAGATCCCTGAGGATTATATAGGGTACACCTGCTCGGTCATAAAGAAGCATTTCGAAGGCCCATTCTGCCAGAGTTGCGGTCTGCCGATGAAGTGCGAGGGGGATTTCGGGACGGAAGAAGACGGTTCTCCCTCGGCCGATTACTGCCGCTCATGCTACTGGAAAGGGGAGTTCGTTATGCCGACCCTTACATTCGAGGAGATGAAGGTCAGGTGTGCGGAGAGGATGGCGGAGAGCGGGTTCGTGACATACGAAGACGCCCTTGACATGATGTCAAGACTGCTTCCGACACTCAAGCGCTGGAGAGTGAATGAAATCTGAATTCACCAGCGGAATTTTCTGTGTTTTTCTTCCATCTCTTCTGTCGTGAGCAGTTCGTATGAGTGTATTCCGTTGTCTTTGTCAAACTCCACGTCAAGGAGAAGTCCTGCTCCTGTATGATGAAATTCTGCGGAGACAGGATCGGATCCTCTCTGGACATAGCCGAGATTTATCAGCCTTTTCTGCAGTTCCTGAAAATCTTCCGTGGAACATTTTTCGAAAAGATTTTCAGTCTTTTTCCTTACCGTATCCCTGCCTAAATATTCTTTCATGGACCGTCCTTTTCAGGTAATAAGATAAAATTCTTTTGCCCGCCCTTATGTTTCCCGAAAAAAGGTATTCTATATCATTACGTTGAATAATATCCCATGAATCGAGCCGATATTGCAGAGGAAAATTTCAAGAGCGGGCTGAACTGTGCACAGTCGGTTCTTATGGCTTTTGCCGGTGATTTCGGTGCCGAACCCGGAACCGCAAGAAGGATTGCAAGAGGATTCGGAAGCGGAATGGGTACGGGCGATACCTGCGGTGCAGTGTCCGGCGGTGTAATGGCTATCAGCCTTTCTGTCAGCGACGAGGGCGACGCAGCTCTGGCGAAAAAGAGAACATATGAACTGGTAAGGGAGTTCAAAAAACGTTTTTCAAAAGAGACAGGCTCCCTCATGTGCCGCAATCTTTTGGGATACGACATAAACAATCACGAAATAATGAAGAGCATCCCTGCCGAAAAGCTGCCGAAATCTGTTTGCATAGAATACGTTCGCTTGGCGGCGGGCATTCTGGATGATATGCTGAAGTGACGAATATGAATGACTGGTCCTTTTAAAAAGGGCGTAAGCCCCTGACGGGGCAACCCTGTGCGTAAGTTGCTGTGCAACTTACGCGAATGGTGATAACCCGGCCTGGACGCTACCCATCCGGGTAGCCTCGGCCGGGAAAACATTTTGAAAGGTACCCGAAAAAACTTTTTGGAGCAAAAGGGGATGCTTGTCCATCCCCTTTGCGACTTATCACGATAGAGGGGGAGGGTTCAAGGGAGGGGGAAACCTCCCCCTCCCTGTATTCTGATAAAATAGTTTATGTTTTGTTTTAGTATGCAAAAAGACTCTAAAATTTAAAAAGATCCAAAAAAAATTATTTTAAAACGGCTCCCCTGTTCGCCTGTCCGACCATCTTCGCATAACGTTCGAGAACTCCCCTGAGCTCCCTCTTTGGTGGAACGTAAGCCTGTCGTCTCTTTTCGATCTCTTCAGGGCTTACCGCAAGATCGAGTCGTCTTTCGTGGAGGTTGATCTCAATTATGTCTCCTTCCTTAACGAGACCGATCGGACCACCGGCCATCGCTTCGGGTGCGACGTGGCCGATGCACGGTCCTCTTGTACCGCCGGAGAACCTGCCGTCGGTGACCAGTGCGACCTTCGTATATCCCATGCCCATTAGTGCAGATGTCGGCGAAAGCATCTCCGGCATTCCCGGTCCCCCGATTGGGCCCTCGTTGCGGATGACGAGAACGTCGCCCTCGTTGATCTTTCGTCCCAGGATCGCGTCCATAGACTCTTTTTCATTCCCGAAGACTCTTGCGGGTCCGCTGTGCACCCACATGTCGTCGTTTACAGCCGAACATTTGATGACGGCGCCGTCCGGGGCGAGGGTGCCTTTCAGTATCCTGAGCCCTCCTGCTTCATGCACCGGAGTTTCGATCGTTTTGATAACATTCTCGTCGATATACCTGACCGAACCGGCGATCTCCCCGACCGTCTTTCCCGAGACCGTTCTTACATTCGAAAGAAGAGGGAGAAGCCGATTGAAAACTGCAGGAATTCCTCCTGCACGGTGGAGTGTCTGCATCGAATGCGGCCCGCCGGGCTGCATGGAGCAGATATGCGGAACCTGCTCGCCGATTGCGGTGAACTCGTCGAGTCCGAACGGGATGTCGGCCTCTTCGGCGACGGCCATCAGGTGAAGGACGGTGTTCGTCGATCCGCCGAGAGCCATATCGACTCTTATTGCATTTCTCATGCTCTCTGCGGTGACAATATTGCGGGGAAGGATGTTCTCCCTGACAAGATCGACAACTCTCTCGCCCGTTTCGTAGGCCAGCCTCATCTTTTCCGCGTCGACCGCCGGAACAGCTGCACATCCCGGAAGCGACATCCCCATCGCCTCGGTCATGCAGGCCATCGTATTTGCCGTGTATAGTCCCTGGCAGCTCCCGCATCCGGGCATCGCGGCCTTTTCAAGCTCTGTGAGCTCTTCGTCGCTCATCTTTCCTGCTGCAACCTTTCCCACACCCTCGAATATATCGGTAAGCGAGAGTTCGCATCCATGATGGTAGCCGGGGAGCATATTGCCTCCTGTAATGACAATTGCAGGAATATTGCATCTCACTGCAGCCATGAGCATTCCCGGAACTATCTTGTCGCAGGTGCATATGCACACGAGCCCGTCGAACCTGTGGGCCTGGATCATCAGTTCCACCGCGTCGGCAACGTTCTCTCTTGAAGGAAGCGAGTAGGTCATTCCTTCGTGGCCCATCGCGATTCCGTCGCAGATGCCTATTGTATTGAACTCGAATGGGGTTCCGCCTCCTGCGGCAACTCCCTCGCGGACACGCTCGCCGATCATTCGAAGATGCGTGTGCCCGGGAACTATCGAGTTCCACGAGTTCGCTATGCCTATGAAGGGTTTTTCCATCTCCCGATCAGATATCCCGAGGGCCCGGATCAGGGACCTGTTGGCAGCCCTTTCATAACCCGATTTCGCTTCGTCGCTCCGCATTGTAACCGATCATGATTGGATTGTAAAATACAAATAAATTCTTGCAGGGGACGGAAAAAGGCCGATCTGGTGCACCCTTCAGGCACTTGCAATAATCTGATAATTATATGAGTTATCGGGTTCCACCTGATTTGTATGTGTGGTGAAGAGGAGATCCGTGGATATATAGATCAGATAAAAAACGGAAATCTCCAGGAAAAAAGAGGTGCGGTCGACTCCCTTGCCGGATGCGGTGAACCTGCCGCAGTCCTGTTATGCGAGTTCATCGAAGAATCCGGTGACAACGATTCGATGTGGTACGCCGCATCGGCACTTGCAAAGATCGGGGTTGCCGCCATCGGACCGCTCTCGGATCTGCTTAAGAGAACCCCTTCAAGAGATGCAAAAAAGTATGCCGCTGCAGCTCTCGGTGCGATCGGCGAACCTTCGATAGACATTCTTCTGGAGATGCTCTCCGGCGACGACAAGGTAGTCAGGGGCTATGCATCGCAGGCTCTTATCCGCGTAGGCGAACCTGCGGTTCAGCCGTTAAAGGATCTCATAGACAATTCCGACGGAGTTGTCGAAAGATGTGCGGTCCTGACCCTTCACAGGATGGGAACTGTCGAGCCGGAAGCGGTTGAAAATGTCCTTAGAAAAGATTTCTGAAATTTTTTTGGTTTTTTGTTTGAAATATTGTTTTAGTTCCTGTTTAATCTTTGATGAGTTTTGAGGATTCGTAATGCTTCAGGTCTGCTTCCAGCCCGAGCCCTTTTACATATTTCATAAGCTCATCGTGATCCCGTTCGTGATACATATGAGCCGAGACCGAGGTATGCGAGTACCATCCGACATCTGCTTTGAGACGGTCCGCGATCATCTTCTGGAGATGGACGAGGGCGTACATGTTCGCCCCGAGTGCGGAGAGCATGTCGTTCGACCTGAAATCCACGTGCATATTGAGTCTCCCGTCGCGGACGAAGCACTGGATTCTCTGGAGGCACGGCGGATTGTCCGATTGATCGTCTTTCGGGGGAAACCAGGTGATTGCTTCGGCACGGCGTGAATTGGGCTCGGCTTTGAGTTTCTCTATCAGGTATTCCACCTGGTCGATCCCTTTCCCGTCGCCGTCTCCCCTGAACTCCGAATCCCCCACCGGATAATCGAAGAGCCGGTCGTGATACGTATATACGAACTCGTTCTCGGTCCCGTTCAGGAGATCGTTTACGTACTGCCTCATCGCCCCTTCGCCGAACATATTGAAAGGGCTAATCATGTAGTCCTCGAACGGATTTTTAACGTGAATATTCAGCGGCTCGGGAAGTTCTATAGTCTTTTCTCCGTCTTCTGTGACCAGATATTTCCCGTGCTTCAGGATGGTCTTGATAACCTCTTCATGTGCCTTGCCCAGTGAAAATGCACGTACGTTGAACACCTTAAAACCATCTCCCTTTGATAAGAGTATTTTCGCCAACCTATTTCAGATTGTCTGATTGCCCGCACCAGAACGGGCATTCTTTCTTCCGGCATTCCCTGTTCAGTCCGGAAAATTCACAGCAGAACTCTTCCGTAACCGGCAGGGCGACTTTGAAGTTCTCTTCCAGGAACTTAACCGCCCCGATTATCGCGAGGTATGTATCCCGTTTACAGCACCTGGGCCCCCCTGCGTTGGCAATTGCCATTAAAGCCGTTGCCGTCATCCTGTTCGATAGCGACCAGGACTCTCCTGAAAGAGGGGTCGAGCCCGTGATCACGCTTATGAAGATCCCTGTTCCGATCGCTGCACCGCATGTTCCGTGCGTTCCGCAGAAACCGCCTTTGATATGCTCAGAACGACTGAGTGCCTTCTTCAGCGCTTTTTCCTTCTTTTCCTGCTCGTTTATTTCATTATAATACGCGGTGATGAGTACTGCCGGGACGAGGTAGTGGTGTTCGGGGCCGTGCATGTGCATGCTTGGGTGGCGCATGAGCGTTATTGCAATTTTTATCGGGTCTTTGAGATCCGTATTCAGGCAGAACGCGGTTATCATTGCTTCCGCCTCCCTGCCGTGGCATTCGTCGCATATGAAATGGCCGTTTTCGCAGGCAACGTTTGTCCTGAATTTCTTACCGCAAAACGAGCACTCCATCTCCTTTTCGGTATCGCTGTAGACCAGTTCCCCGCCGCAGATGAGGCAACCGGTCTTCTCATCAGTCATTCTTTTCATCACTCGTGTATACTGTTCTCTTCAGGATCGCCATAATGATTGGCAATGCCAAATGGATTATAGCGATGCCGACAGAATAATAGATTATGCAGACCTCGCCGGAGATGAATGCCTATTTTAAATCGCTTCAGACCGGGCTTGAAACCGCAATAAAGGTTGCAAAGCAGGCGCGTCTGAAGGGGATCGATCCGAGGACCAGTGTGGAGATCCCTATTGCAAACGATCTTGCCGACAGGGTCGAGGCACTGCTTGACATCAAAGGAGTAGCGGCGAGACTCCGTGAACTCGGCGAAACGATGTCCCGCGAGGAGGTCGCCCTGAAGATAGGCGACGATTTTATTGCAAAGAAATTCGGCGAGCAGACAAGGGAAGATATCCTCGATCACGCGATAAGAACATCGATGGCTCTCCTGACCGAGGGTGTCGTTGCGGCCCCGACCGAGGGTATAGGAAAGATCGGCGTCGGCAGGAACGACGACGGAACAGAATATTTAAAGATCTATTATGCCGGGCCTATCAGAAGTGCGGGCGGAACGGCCCAGGCTCTCTCTGTTCTCGTCGGGGATTATGTCCGGAAAGGTCTTGGGATGTCCGCGTTTATCCCGAGGGACGAGGAGGTCGAGAGGTATGTCGAGGAGATTAAGAAATACAACAATATCATGAGCCTCCAGTACCTCCCGCCGGACGACGATCTCAGGTATATCGTCAGGAACTGTCCTGTCTGCGTCGACGGCGAGCCGACGGAGAAGGTCGAGGTCTCGGGTTTCAGGAACCTCGAACGCATTGAGACCAATGTCGTCAGGGGCGGTATGGCTCTCGTGGTTGCGGAGGGAATGGGGCTTAAGGCCCCGAAGATCCAGAAGGTCGTCCGCAAGGTCAGGATGGAGGGCTGGGAATGGCTCGACAAACTCGTATCGGGCGGTACTTCTTCTGCCGGCAAAGAGGGGGCAAAAGAGGAGAAGGACGAGGGATTCCACCTCAAGCCCAAGGACAAATATATCAAGGATCTTATCGGTGGAAGACCGGTCTTCTCCTACCCGATGAAAGCCGGCGGTTTCAGGCTGAGATACGGCCGTTCGAGAAATACCGGATTTGCGGCTGCAGGATTCAATCCTTCAACTCTCCATATACTCGGCGACTTCCTTGCGGTCGGCACCCAGATGAAGGTCGAGCGTCCCGGGAAGGCGGCGGGAGTAGTCCCGGTCGATACTGTCGAAGGGCCGACCGTTCGTCTCACCAACGGGGACGTGATGAGGATCGACACGATAGAGGATGCGCTGAAGTACGGTCCGCAGGTCGAAAGAATCATCGATGTCGGCGAGATGCTCGTTTCATACGGTGAATTCCTCGAGAACAACCACAACCTCGTTCCGTCCGCATACTGCCACGAGTGGTGGATGCTCGAAGGCGGTGAAAGGCGGCCGGAGAACATGATGGAAGCGGTCGAGATGGCCGTGTCCGGTGCATATCTTCATCCGGATTATACATATATCTGGGACGATATCTCCGTTGAAGATGTAATCGCCCTTGCAGATGCAGTGTCTGCCGAAGGAGAGATCAAGGAAGGCGTCCTGTATCTCCCCGGCGATTTTTCGCTGAAGAGCACTCTTGAAATTCTCCTCCTTCCCCATAAAGTTCGTGAGGGAAAGATCGTTATCGAATCCCCGATCGTCTTTCTCGCATGCCTGGGCCTTACGATGAATCTCGAGAAGAGAGAAACCCGCGAACACCTTCCCGAATGCAAAAACGGTCTTGAGGCGGCATCATGTCTCTCCGGATTTAAGATGCGCTCCAAGGCGGGTACGAGAATCGGCGGAAGGATGGGCCGCCCGGGAAAGTCCAAACCCCGTAAGATGAATCCTCCACCAAACGGACTCTTCCCTGTCGGCGACGAGGGCGGATCGAGGCGCTCTTTCCAGGAGGCCTCCAAGTCGAAGGAGAACAGGCAGGGGGGACTTATAACCGCCGAGATGGGTCTTCGCCGGTGCCCTTCGTGCAAAAAGATAACATACAAGAATATCTGCGAGTGCGGGACCCATACCGAACCCGAGTATGTATGCCCTAAGTGCGGAAGGAACGTTGTAGGCGGGAAATGTCCTGTCTGCGGGATGGAGGGAGTTTGCAGCCAGCAGGTCCAGATCGACGTAAAGGCTGAGTATGATTCCGCCCTGAAAAATGTCGGTATGATAAGGGATATGGAGCCCAAGCTGGTAAAAGGCGTAAAGGGTATGATGTCGAAGGAGAGGTGTGCCGAACCGCTGGAAAAGGCGGTATTACGTGCTGCAAACGAACTATACGTGTTCAAGGACGGAACCCTCCGCTACGATATGATCGACCTGCCGCTCACGCATTTCAAACCGAAGGAGATCGGGACTTCGGTTGAAAGGCTGATAGAACTTGGTTATCCTAAGGATGTCTACGGGAAACCTCTCGAATCCGAAGATCAGGTACTTGAGCTCAAATGCCAGGACATTCTTGTCTCCGAAGACTGCGGGGAATGGCTCCTGAAGGTTGCGATGTTTATCGACGAGATGCTCGGAAAGCTCTACGATCTTCCTCCCTACTATAATGCGGAGAAGAAAGAGGACATCGTCGGCCGCCTGCTCATGGGGCTTGCTCCGCATACGAGTGCCGGGGTTCTGGTGAGGCTTCTCGGTTTTTCGAAGGCATTTGTCGGATACGGCCACCCGTATTTCCACGCGGCAAAGAGGAGAAACTGCTTCCAGGGCGAGACCGAGATCACGGTCTATGACAATGAGAAGTGGCAGACGCTTCCGATACGGAAGTTCGTACTCGAGAACTTCGATATCTCGAAGACCAACTTCGATCTCGTCGGGACATACTATTCCGATCCATCAAAGACCTTCTGGGTCCATTCGCTCGATATCTCCGGTGCGGTCAGGATGAGGCGGGTCACTTCGGTATCAGTCCACAGGTCTCCGAAGACTCTAATCAGGTTCGAGACCTCGCGTGGAAGATCGGTAACCGTTACCCCCGAACACACGATGCTTGTCTGCGATCTTGCATACCAGCGGAGGGTTAAGGCCCTTGAGTTAAAGGAAGGAGATTTCGTCCCGATATTCGAGGGCACCTGCATGATAAACGACAGGATTGTCGGGCGCGACATCCTCGAGTCCGCCGAGGACTATGTGTTCTGCATGACCGTGGACCAGGATCACAATCTTCCTGCAAACGGTATTTTCACGGGGCAATGCGACGGCGACGAGGACTGCGTGATGCTCCTTCTCGACGGCCTGATCAACTTCTCCAAGTGCTTCCTCCCCGAGACGAGGGGCGGATCGATGGACGCCCCGCTCGTCCTGACGAGCAGGATAGATCCTTCCGAGGTTGACGGAGAGTGCCACAATGTGGATGCATGTCCGTCTTACCCGCTCGAACTCTATCTCGAAGCCCTGAAATATACGCATCCCAAGGATCTTGAAAAGAAGATCGACCATGTCGCCCTCCGGTTGGGGACACCGGGGCAGTATGAAGGGATCATGTTCACCCACGATACAACCGACATATCGGCGGGCCCGCTCATATCCTCTTATAATACATTAAAAACGATGACCGACAAACTCGAGGCCGAACTTGAACTTGGAAAGATCATACGAGCGGTCGATGCCGACGATGTCGCGGAGAGGGTGCTCAATACGCATTTCATACGCGATATTATGGGCAACCTTAATTCTTTTTCAAAACAGTCGATGCGCTGCACTAAGTGCAATGCGAAGTACAGGAGGATGCCGCTTTCGGGGAAGTGCAGGTGCGGGAATAAGGTGATCCCGACCGTCCACGAGGGGTCGGTCAAGAAATACCTTGAGATGTCACAGAAGATGTGCGATGAATATAATGTATCCGAATATACGAGGCAGAGGGTGGAGGTACTCTCGATGGCAGTCCTTTCGACCTTCGGCGAACCGCCCGAGAAGCAGATGGGTCTGGCGGATTTTATGTGATTTTTATAACCCTCTTTCGTATACCGGGATAACTGGCTGGATGATGGGTTGGTGTGATTGGTATCTCCATTACTGTCGCATTGCCCTGTGGCACATTTCAGGTTAGGTTTCTCGTCACATCTTCCTGCCGGAAGGAGACCGGCAAATGTAGAATATACGGTCTGTTTATTAAATCTGACGCAAATAAATGCTATAATCTCTTTTCTGCTATATAGATTTATATTGCAGGGCTATACTGCTGCATTGATATGGTCCGGGGACGAAAATGAGTGTTTATGGCAGGAGCAAAAGATTACGACGAGATCGCGTTAAAGTGTGTTCCATACCACGATGCTTTTTTCGGAACTGTTCTGGATTTCATCTTCCCGGAGGATAAGAAGATCCTTGAGCTTGCGTGCGGCACCGGAATCCTTACGGAGATGATCGCCGGAAAATGCCCGGGTGCAGATATTTCCTGTGTCGATTCGGACGGATCTATGATCGAAAAAGCCGGTGAAAAACCTGCACTTTCCGGTGTCAGGTTCATTGAAGGTGATATGAGAGATTGTTCCGGGAGCGGTTATGATGCGGTCGTTATTACACAGGCGATTTTTTTCATCGATGATTCCGACAGGAAGATTCTTGTTGCAAAGATCCGCGACATGCTTAAAGAGGGCGGCAGGTTCATCTCCGGCGATATGTTCGTCCCGGGTACAGAATTTGAAAAGGAGTTATACAAAAAGAACTGGATTGACCTGATGCTCTCAAACGGACTCTCCCTTTCCGAAGCGGAGAATATGATCGCGCCTCTCGATGATTTTTGCGGGAAGAATACTATTGAATCCTTTTCCTCAGAGCTTAAGAAAGCGGGTTTTAGCAGGGTGATTGTTCCCTACAGGTCGGGATATTATGGGGTTGTTGTAGGCTACAAATAGGGATGATGTAAAAAATATTGCACCAATTGTAATGTTTATACTACATTGATTCCTATTTAAATGAAAGAAATTTTTCAGTGTAAATCCGAGTATGGCAGGAAAAAGAATCAGAAGGATAATCCCTGCGGCTGCAGGGGCTGCGGGTCTTGCAGTGCCGGCATGTGCGGCGGTATGCCCCAAGGGTATCGGAGACTGTCCTTATCCGGGGCGCTGCTTCCTTTATGTAGACTCCAACGGGGATTCCATCTGCGATTATACGCCCGGTGATACATCCCAGGTGGCAACCGATGCCGATCCTGTTACGGTAACAAACAGTTCAGCAACCGATTCAGGTAACAGGCACAGGGGAGGATCTGCGGCGGATACCGTGCAGTCGACTGTATCGCCGTCAGGGGGGCCTGAATCCTCACCTGAATCGGGCCTGAATCCGCTTTTGCTTACTGCCGCAGGGCTGTTTGTTGCCGGTGTCCTGATCCTTTCAGCATATTTCATCCTGAGATATCTAAAGAGAGAAAACCCTTTGCTTTACAGCAGGTTATTCCTGTATGCCGGGATGGTTCCGCTTCTTCTTGCAATTCTCATAGTCCTTAACGATCCTGAGTCTTTTGGTATCAGCGGCACATTTGCCGATATGGCGGAGCGCTATTCGGGGATAGTGTATATGTTCGGTGGAGCTCTTGTCATGGCCGGCCTTTGGCTCAAAAACGGTGTTTCGAGGGAGATGACAATCTCGGTTTTGATACTTACCATTGCGGCAGGCTTCCTCCTGGTGCTCCCGATAGCACCGGACGGTTTCTATTCGGTGGTTTCGGGCCTGACTACTCTCCAGTTCGCGGGGATCGGTTTTGTCGGGCTTGTCCTGCTGGTATGTATTTCGCTGATATTCGGGCGGGTCTTCTGTGCGCATATGTGCCCGGCGGGGGCGGTCCAGGAGCTCCTATCAAGACTACCGCTGCCGAAACTGGAGATCCGTGACAGGCGTATTCCGAATGCCGTACGGCTGATTGTATTTATCGTTCTTATAGCTGGTGCGCTGTTTTCGATAAATACATTCGAATACATCGGTGTTTCGCACTTCTTTGCGATGATATTTTCAGCTGCCGCAGTGGTGTTTGCAGTCATACTGGTTCTTTCGCTGTTTGTTTACAGGCCGTTCTGCACTTTCCTGTGCCCGTATGGCCTTGTGTTCTCGATGGCCTCCCGTTTCGGGAGATTCGGGCTTAAGAGGACCGAAGACTGCATCGACTGCGGGAAATGCGAGAGAGTTTGCCCGACGGTTGAAGCAGGGAGGGATGGCAGGAAAGCGGAGTGCTATCTCTGCGGAAGATGTATTGAGGTCTGTCCGAAAGATTCGGCAATAGTCTTCGGGAAGAGAAGCGAGCCTTAAATTAGTGAAAGGATAAATAATGAAACTGCATTTTCTGCGAGGGTAGCCAAGTGGTCAACGGCGCTCGACTCAAGATCGAGTCCTTAGTGGTTCGCGGGTTCGACTCCCTCCCCTCGCATTTTTATTTTTGAGATTTCTTCACGATCACCGTAACAATGAGATTGGACTTCTCCAAAAATCACTCGTTCCCTGATTTCTCTCCCTCGCCAGAAGAGTGTCTTGAGGGACAACAGGAACTCCGGCACTTCAGCGTGCATTTCTTTTCATGAAGGTTGTCCCTCTTCTCGGCCCATTTGACCAGGGGGATGATAACTTCGCAGAGTTCTTTTCCGTCGTCGGTCAGTGAATATTCGACGCGGGGAGGGATTTCGGGAAATGACTCCCTCTCTACCAGACCTGTTCTCTGTAGCTCTTTTAAGAGGTCTGTCAGCGTTTTCGGGCTTATTCCGTCCAGTATATTCATAAGGTCGTTGAATCGTAGTTTTTCGTGATGCCCGAGGATTGTGATGAGCAGAATGGCCCATTTTTTGGATATTGTGGTAATGATCCCTTCGAGCGGGCAGAGGCAGATCCTGTTACTATCGTGGTGCATAGTCACTTCATTACTATAAACTTAATAGAATTAATACTTTCCAAAATATTGTAATTATATACAAATGACAGGGAGGTGAAATAAGCGATGTGTATGCCAATTCAGAATTCGCAATGTCATGGTCACGGGCATTGCATGGGTCCTGATCGCGGTCACGGACACCGTTCCTGCGATTGCATGCAGATGCTCTCAGTTGAAGACGAGATCAAATCACTGGAGAATGCAAAGCAGCGGACGCAGGCCAGACTCGATATGATCGAGAAGAAGATCGGGGAACTCAGGAAAATATAATTTACACGAAAAAAGGCTGATGCCCCGGACCTGTCCGGGTCTTCATTTGAGTGGGGACAGATAACATGGAGATTCATTTCAACAGAAACAGGATAGTTCCCGTGATGCGGAACGGTTACGGGAGGGGTGATGTAGTGTGAGCGGGGTGATCGAAGTCAGGGATCTGACAAAGACCTTCGGTTCCACCGTCGCCGTAGATCATATCTCATTCTCTGTAAAGGAGGGGGAGATCCTGGGTTTTCTCGGCCCTAACGGTGCGGGCAAGACAACCACAACTCGTATGCTGACCGGCGTGATCCCTCCTGTGTCCGGTACTGTGACAATCCTCGGGCACGATATATGGCGTGAACCGGTGCTGGCCAAACAGGGATTCGGGGTGGTTCCCGAGATTTCTAACGCCTATACTGATCTTACAGCCTGGCGGAACCTTCAGTTGATGGGTGACCTCTATGGTCTTTCGCGTGACCTTGCTGACCGGCGTGCGACGGAGCTTCTCGGTACACTCGGACTCCTGGACCGAAAGGATCAGAAGGTTCAGGCATACTCGAAAGGCATGAAGCAGCGACTCGTTCTTGCGATGGCTCTTCCCCATGAGCCCCGACTTCTCTTCCTTGACGAACCAACGAGCGGGCTCGACGTGCAGAGCACACGGCTGATCCTCACTCTGCTGCGAAAATTGAACAGGGACGGGACAACTATCTTCCTCACAACGCATAACATGGAAGAGGCAAATCTGCTCTGTGATCGGATTGCAATTATCCGGGCCGGTAAACTTGTGGCGGTCGATGCCCCGGAAAAGCTCAAGACAGAGATTGATCGTGTGCACAGGGTAGAGGTGAGCTTTGACCGGGAAGTGCCTGATGATGAGATCTGTGGACTGTTGGGAGTGACCGGTGCGGAGCGGACCGGAGACAAGTGGCAGATCGTGACAGAAAACCCGGATGCCGCTATCCGCTCTCTGGTGGCATTCAGCCGTCAGCATGGGGCGGCGATCGTGACGCTCGTAACTCATGCACCCACTCTGGATGAGGCGTTCCTCAGGCTGACAGGGGAGATGGAATCGTGAACCCGGCGGGAGTGCCGGAACAACTCCGGCGGGCATGGGCCATAGCTAAAAAAGACATCCTTATTTATTATTTTAAGGGGCCTGTCCTGATCTTCGGGGTTTTCATGCCGGTATTTCTTTTCCTCGCGTTCCTCATGGGGGGTCGTCAGCTTCCGCTGGAATTCCTCGTCTCAGGACTCATCGGCATGACCCTCTTTTTTACGGCCACCGCAGTTTCGCCTGCGATATTTCCGTGGGAGGGGCAGGCAAAGACCCTTGAACGGCTGGCTTCATGCCCGGTCTCCACCGGGACAATTGTCTTTGGCGACATGCTCGCTTCACTCATCTTCGGGATCGGAATAACGGCTGTCACTGTCATCATCGGTATCGCTCTTGGGCTTCCTCTGCTCCACGGCATTGTCCTTGTTGCCGGAATCGTAATCTCGGCGTTTTGTTTCTCGGCGATAGGAATGCTACTCGCTGTACCTCCCACGAATGTGCCATCGAATATAATGATGCTGACTTCGCTCATCAAGTTCCCACTCATATTTGTATCTGGGATTTTTGTTCCCCTGGAGCAACTGCCTTACTGGGGTGTGGCACTGGCGGCGTGCTCTCCCCTCACCTACTTTACTGATCTTGTCCGCTACTCGTTCACGGATGCACATTTCTTCCCGGTTCTAACCGATTTGGCAGTGCTGACTGTGTTCACCTTTTTTTTTACGATAATGGCGATGGCATTGCACAAGATGACGATGCCACGGAGAATGTAGGGTAGAGAGAATAAGTCTAAAAGTGTGTTGTTAAATGTGTTTTAATCCTGTGGGGAGAGATTTGGATTTGTTTTTGTTATCCAAAAAATCAAAAAGGGAATTTTTACATCAGCACTGCTGCAAGGGCGAGCACCGGCAGCATCGTCATGAGGGCAAGGTGCGGTGCGTAGCCCGGGGATGTCTGGATCGAGTATTTCAGTGTCGGCCAGATCTGCGTGTATGCCGTAATCGTCGCCAGGATCTGGAGGACGGCGGCTGCAAGGACTGTTGTCGTGAGACCTGTCGCAATCGCTGCAATGGTTGCAATGAAGGCGAGCATCAGAAACCCGAAGTGCACTGCAAGACGCATCCCGATCATCCGGAAGGTGATGAATCCCGTAGTTATGCTGCTCAGCAGGATCGCCAGGGTAATAACAAGGTATGTGTATTCCATCTATTTCGCCTCAGAAGTTGACCACCGCGTTGGCAGGATTGCTGATCAGGTCGATATATGTCGCAGCTCCTGCGATTTTCATGCCCTCGACGAGATTGCCTTCGTTTATGCCGCGGAACTGTGCCGAAAGCTCGCAGACGTATACTTTCGTACCTCCTTCGATGACCTCGTTCATGAGACTGTCGAGCCGGTCGAAGGAAGGATGTTTCACGCCTGTCGCCGCTCCCTTCTTCGCCATGCTTGCGCCGTCCATGAGCAGGAAGATGGTCACCGTCTTTCCCATCGAAAGTGCCACCTTCGAGAAAAGGAAGGTTGCATAGGCTCTTTCGGCGTTGCTGATCCCGTTGCTCTGGATGATCACCACGGAATCAAGGTTTGCTGCCAAGGCTGACGCTTCTCCTGCGGCAGGACGTTCTGCCTTTTCCGCGATAAGGTAGTGGCGATCGCCTTCGCCCCCCTCTTCGATCACGCGGGAACCGCCCGATGTTACTGCACGGGCGATATCTTCGAGAGTGGATCCGTTCGCACACTTCACCTTCAGTCTCTCCCCGATCCCGAGCGATTCGAGAATGTTTCCGACTGTGATGGCAGGGCCGGGGCAGGTATCGCCTGTAACGTCGACCTCCTGCATCTTCGTGCCGTGGGGAGTCATCCGCACCTCGACATCGCCGCCGTTCTTTCCGGTCTCAAGGTTGTATCCGAACTTTTCCGCGACTGCATCCATGCCTTTTTCCGCACCCGGACTGAGGAGGAACCGGATCTCTTCATCCGGTTCTGCGGAATGCCTGATTACATTTGCGGCAAGGATCGAGGCGTTGGGAGATTTAATCCCGCGTGCCGGGATTGTCTTCACCATGTTTCACCCCCACTTCTCTGCAAACAATTTGAGTGCCTCGATTATATCCGGGAGATCTTTCGGCGGGATTCCGAGGATGACCTCGTCTTCCGCGATCCCGGAGTTCTTCCTCGAACCGTTGCACCCGAGCGTCATGTTCGGAACTCCGCGCTGCTTCACGGCGACAACTGCGTCTGCACAGATCGACTGGATGCCCGAGTAATCGCTCGAAATCCTGCCGCCGGTCGCATAGAGGTACGCCTGGCTGAGCCTGAGTGCCTGTCTCGGTGTTGCAACTATGACTACAACGTCAGGCTCGAACTCCGCCGATTCGAAAGGTGAGTAGACCGACGCGTAGGACTCTGTAGTGCATTTCGGGATGGCGGAAACTGTGTCGAGCGCTCCTTCGGCTGTCTTGAAGTTGCCGAGCGTATGATACATTTTGCCTGTCGAGACCGCCTCGGGAAGAGGCTCGATTCCCATTACGCCTGCCCCGCCCTTGCAGAGGTGTTCGTCGCGTGTTGCATATCCTTTCATTCCCTGAAGCCTTGCATCCTGTACGAACTGGCAGTGCCTGCTCTTCTCCCGGATCTTCTGGTATCCGGCGGGCACGTCCGCCTGTGTCTCTGCGATCTTTACGGCGACAGGACTTCCCTTCAGCCCCAACAGTTCTATCAATTCTTTTCCGGTTGTTTCGTATGACATGTTTTTTTCCTCCGGTCGATACCAGGATTGCTGCACCTGTTTTGTCGACTTAGTATAACTATATTGTATAGTATAAAATATATCAATGTTGCGATTGTTGCCTTGTTTACCATACTTTCTATATGTAGAATGGCATTTCATGCCGTGATATGTTTATCATCTTCTGGCGAATTATACTATGTAGTATAAATGGCTTCTACGAGAATTGAGAATCTTGCCGGGACCGAGCACCTGATTGTCACGTACCTGCGATCGCATCTGCCCGAGGAGTGTATGCTCGACAAGATATCCATGGGAATCGGGAAAAGCCGGGCGACCGTCCTTAAATATCTCTGGACACTTCATGCGAAGGGAATCATCGATTACCGTGAGATTGGGCGTAACAAGCTATGGATGATGAAACAGCCGCAGGAAGCGGGTACTGAAACAATCATCCGCGAGGAGCCTGAGAGCAGACCTCCGGGTGTCCGGACGACTGCGCAGGCCGCATTCGAACTCCACAATCTTCTTCTTAGGGAAGCAGAACTCCGTGACTCGCTGGACCTCCCGGAGACCGCAGTCCTTACAATAGGAGAAGATCTTTTTATAATCGCAAGAAACAGGCTCTTTGAATCGCTTTTCCCTGCGGCAGAAAAGTTTTCCGACCTTGTACACCAGTCCCAGGCTGCAAAACTAGAAAATCTCTGCCGGTCGGCGAATGCAGGCACCCCTGCCTCTATTGAACTCGACCTGCTTGAGAGGGCCGGGATATACCGTTCATATCGTTTTACCCTTGTTCCCGCCGGTCCCGCAGATTCGGCAGGCGCACGTGTTCTTATCGGGGAAGACCTATCAGGCGGGAGAAGGACACGGCGGCATCTCGAATCTCTCCTCTATATCATAAGAACGGCTGCAACTGCACAGAATGAAGAAGACCTTCTCCGTGAAACTCTCCGGGGAGTAAGGGAGAATCTGGTCCCCTTCGTCCACGGGAGTATCGTCATGGCCGACATGCACGTAGCCTTCACTACTGCATCACTCTCAGGCGAACTGCTGCAGGACTTATCTCCACTTCTCGAACACTGTATGACTTCGCTTGAGACGGTATCCGAAGAAAGGGGTGACGGGACATTCCGCTATGCAGTCGCAGTCCCGATCATCGACGAAGAACAGGCCACCGGTGCGATGCTGCTTCTGACGGAGTCTTCGATCAGTGCAACCGAGGTGGAGAACATAGAGATCGTCGCGGACGAGATCGCAAGCGCCCTCCGGATGCAGCGGCTCGACCGGGAAAGGGCGGAGTTCGTCAATACGCTCCTTGCGATGAACTCCATCTCTACTATCCTGAATACGGCCACCGACGAGGAAGCGATCCTGGAGAAATCGATCGAGGCAGTCATTAATACCCTGGGTTTTGATATGGGCTGTATCTACCTTAAAGACGATGCTGAGGGAATGGTGCCGCGGGTCCAGCGGAACATGCCCGAACATCTCAGGAAGATGTGTATAGCCGGAATCTACGACGGCCTGTTCGATCGCGTGTTCCGTGACCAGACCCTTGTCTATGTAGTACCGGGGATGCCGGAGTATGAGGATCTGGTCCCCCGTGCCATCCGGGAGAACGGAGTCCGGACGCTGTTGATCCTGCCGATAAAAGTTGGCGATCAGATCGTCGGGCTGGTTAATATGGGCAGCCGGGCGGAGAAGCACTATACACAGACAAGTCTTGATAATCTCTTATCCATCGGGCTCCAGCTCGGCATCGCTCTCGAAAGATCGAGGCTTGCCAGCGCTCTTGGTGAAGCCGGCGGAGAGAGTAAAAAAGGAGAGTAGACCGCGGGAGAGAAAATATTCTTCCCGCCGGCTGATATGTTAATAGATTAACATATGGCAACTTTTCCCTGCGATTAATAAAATCAATGATATTCCGGAATCCCGTCAAACCATTGATCGAAAGATTCCATAATCTCTTCATCCTGGTAATAGAAGACAACCTGGTGATTATGGAATACAAAATATGCTTCTTCCCCTGAGTCGTAACTGCAATTCAGGTAGCAGAAATATTCAAATTCATCATAGACGGGGATGCAGTCTCCACCGAAAATCTGCTCCAGTTCCGGGTTTCCGGCCATGAACAATGTGACATTATAGCATTCCCCTGGGGAGTAGCATTTGTATTCGGTCTCTCCCGTAATCTCACCGCTATCGTTCACAAAGTCGAAGTATAATTTGTAATATTCCTTGTAGACTGATATTTCACCGGCACCTGTCGGATTGTCGTCGATAAAAGATACGATCGGGCCGAGGAAATCATCTAAGCTTATGATGCCGTTTTCGTAATTCCTGAGTTCATATGTAGTATTGTATGAATCTATATATCCCTGGAAATCCTGAAAATCGGTGTTGTTGCTTACTCTTTGTATATTGTTCCATTCAGTAATTGTCGGGTCGGATAAATCAAGAGTGTTCTTTACCGATTCATTCGATGAAGGCATTTCATTGCCTGAATCCCCGTCACCTATGACAATAATTCCCGCAAGAAGGCACAGAAGAAACAGGAGGATAAAGATTACACCAGCCATGATGTGCGTATTTTTCATAAACAGGATCTTTACGAGAAGATCATAGAAGGAATTTTTTATTTGTTCTCCTGATGAGCACCCTTCTATATGCGGTCAGGAGGAAGAGTTAACAGGCTGATTGTTATATTAACTGTGATGAACGCCGGCTGTGAAGACCCCGCGAGGTATATCGGGTGCTGCGGTGCGTACTGCAAAACATGCAGGGCTCTTGCAGAAGGCACATGCAGGGGCTGTAAACCCGGTTACGATAAAGGTGAACGGGATATCAGGAAGGCGAGGTGCAGGATCAAGGTCTGCTGCTTTGGTGAGAAGAAGTTTGAAACATGCGCCGACTGCCCTGATTACGATGCCTGCGATGTAATATCCGTTTTTCACAATAAGAAAGGCTACAAATACATAAAATATCATGAGTCGCTTGAATTCATCCGAAAGAATGGTTATGATGAGTTCATTGAGGCGGCCGGCAAATGGAAAGGAGCGTACGGCAGGCTGCCACGGACGCTTTCTCCGGAAGACTAGTCGATCAGGTTCTTCCTGCCGGTCATCTCCTTTACGGCTATCCTGATAACGGCAAGCCCCCCGGTATTCAGGCTTCTTGGATCGTAATTCCCGCCGTGGTAACGCCCGGCGATAACAGCGAGCCCTTCCCTGATCTCTTCTTCATCTTCAAGAATCGTCGCCGTTCCGGAACCTGTGACGCTTTCGTATTTCATATCGTATGAACACGGGCGATCCGATGGAACCAGTCCGTAATATGCGTCCGCTTCAAAACAGACATTTGGGTTTACCTTCAGGATCTCGATCTTCTTGCCTTTTTTCGAACTGTGGAGGTATATCGCCCCGTCTTTGTACCCGAATGCCATAGGAACTATGTAGGGATCTTTGTCCCTACACACGCCGAGCCTCAGGTACGGCGAGTTCAGCAAAATCTCTTCAATCTCCTTTTTATCTGTTATGACTTCTCCCATTATTCGTTCTCCTTCAGGGCTTCCTGAACCGGACCGTATAATTCCAGAATCCTCCTTCCACTCCGTCTACAACGAACCCTGCATTTTCCCCCATGGCGATTGTCGTCCTCTTCAGCGGATAGTCCGGGTCCACCAGAAACTCAGAGACCCCGAGAACACCGCCTTTTTTCAAAACCCGTCGGCATTCCATAAGGGCGGTATGGGGATCGGGGATCTCCTGCAGTACCGTCACCATGTAGACCGCATCGAACGTATTTTCACAAAAAGGAAGGTTGTACGCATCCGCCTGCACAAGTTCGGGCAGTTCAGTTTCCTTTTCTGAACACTGGTCGAGCATCTCCTTCTGGATGTCGAACCCGATGACCTTCCCTTCCGGCCCTGCCATCTTCACAGCAAAGGGCGTGAAGCAGCAGCTCCCGCATCCAACTTCGAGAACGGTCATCCCCCGTTCAATCCCGCTTCTTGACAAAAGAAGATCCGGGGGCTGAATCCACCGGCGGAAGTCCGAGTCCAGGAATCCCCCGATGAATGAAGGTGCGGGGAAATGCCAGACCTTGCGGCCGATGCGGATTACGATCTGCCATATGAGGATAATAACGATAATCCAGAAAAAAATTTCAGTAACCGACATCATTCATCACCCAGTGCATATTTAACAGCCGCTTCGGCATGTATCGTCATCATGTCGAAGAGAGGGATCTCGACATCCTTTTGCTTTACGAGCAGCGGGATCTCGGTGCACACGAGGATTATTACCTTAATTCCGAATTTCTCTTCAAGCCTTTTTCTATAGAAGTCTTCTTCCATCGTGTACTCAGTTCCGGGAAGCCCGACAATCTTAAGGGCCCGCTCCCTGATCTTTTCGCCGGTCGCACCGGCGATGTGCAGTACCGGGATTTTTACTTTCTTCTCTATATCATCCGCACTCGAATGCAGAGTATTCGAACATCTGATGATGAAGTAGGCCCCTCCCCGCTTGAGTCTCTCGGCTGAATCGATCATCGTGTTCCTGAGAGGTTTCCAATCGAAGGAGCTCTGCACCTTTCGGAACCTCCGGGGGATATCAGTAAACTCTGCGAATTCTATCGAGTACATCAGGATCTTTGCCGAGTGCAGGCCGCCAGGTCTCTCTTCGACCATCTCGTTCATCAGTTTATAGTATTCGGCCGATGACACCCGGCTCATCCCGCCGATAACCCCGATCATCTTCATATATCGCTTCCCACTCCTGCCGTAAGGAAGAATCGGGTTTTGTATTCATATATTTTTTCGGGATGTTCCAGTGCCGTGAAATAAAACCCTGATGATATAAATCGGATATATGGATTGCTCATATTCAAAGCAACCTTTTTTTTGCTGATGATGTTGTATAGACTTACAATCGGAGAACCGTAAGGGGGAGACTCCTCAAATCTGGTTGTGGTTCTTTCAGGCAATAAAATAGAATTTCCGCGGTGAAATGAATGGATATTGATATTCGCACGCTCTCTCTCGTGGTTGTGATCGCTAATGTCTTTCAGGCGTTTGCAATCGCCTTTCTCTACGTGATTAATAAAAAATACCGTGGAATCAGCTGGTGGGTTCTTGGAAGCGCCTCTACGGCATTAGGGTTTATACTTCTGCTTCTGCGGGATGCCAGCGATATTGTGCTGGTTACAATAATTCTGGCAAATGCCCTGATTGTAGCCGGTTCGGTTTTTACATATACCGGGATCATGCGTTTTCTCGACAAACATGAGAACTTCAGGATCGTTCTCCCTGTCTTTGTGGTTTTTATCGGACTTTATTTTTATTTTACCTATGTAAGTGACGATATCACAGTGCGAACGGCAATCTTGTCGTTATTTCTGGCCTTCTACATGTTTCTGACATCATCGGCGCTTTTGGGAAAGGTGCCGTATGCCATAACCTGCTCTGCCCGTTTTGTCGCGGGAGTTGAGACAACTCTCGCATGTTTTCTTGTATTCCGTGGCTGGTATGTCCTCTTCGTGACTCCTATCGAAACCCTCTTCACTTCAGCGATTATCCAATATGTGTCATTCCTGTTTTTCTTTGGCGGAGGTTTCCTTTTAACAGTCGGGCTTATCATTATGGTCAACCAGCGGCTGAATGCGGATGTGGTCGAGGCAAAGGAGGAGTTCGAACTTTTCTTCCGCACCAGCCCCGACGGGATTGTAATCTCGCGTCTCGACGGCGGGGTAATAATAGACATCAATGAAGGTTTTACTAATCTTACAGGGTTTGACCGTGATGATACGATCGGGTCCTCGACCCTTGAGATCAATATGTGGAAAGATCCCGGCGACCTGAAGGAAATTTTTGGCGAAGTCCGGAAGAAAGGATTCTGCGAGAATTATGAAACCATCTTAAGGCGAAAAGATTGCAGCGAGATTACAAGTATTGTCTCTGCCAAGTCCATAACCCTGCAGGGTGTTCCCTGTATCATCAGCGTGACAAGGGATATTACGGATCGTAAGCGGGCGGAGGAGGCACTCCGGCAGGCCAACCGGAAGTTAAACCTGCTCTCCAGCATCACCCGGCACGATATCCTGAATTCGATCACCGTCATTGCCGGTTATCTCGGCCTTGCCCGGGAAGAACCCGCAGGGCCGAAGCTGAAAGGTTACCTGGATCACCTCGATGCGAGTGCAAAGACGATACAGCACCAGATCGAGTTCACTCGTGAATACCAGGAGATCGGAGTGAATGCAGCCACCTGGCAGAATGTCGAAGAAAATGTCAGGAATGCCGCATCTGAATTTAAGATTGGAGATGTGATCCTTACCATAGAATGCAGTGATGTTGAGATATTCGCAGATCCGCTCCTCCGGAAGGTATTCTACAACTTCTTTGATAATTCATTCAGGTATGCACCTCCGTTTACGACGATCACGGTCTCATGTAAGGAGAAGGGGGACGGACTGTCTGTTATATTCGCCGATGATGGCGTAGGAATCACGAAAGAAGTCAGGAAGCACCTGTTCGAGAGAGGTTTTGGGAATCATACCGGTCTCGGTCTTTTCCTTTCGAGGGAGATCCTTGCAATCACAGGAATTACGATCACTGAAAACGGTGGAGCCGGGAAGGGTGCCAGTTTCGAGATGACTGTTCCGAAAGGAGCATATCGTGTTTCCGATGACGAAGCGAATCAGATGCAATGATTAATCTCAGGTCTTATTATGTGTAGAATCTTCCGCAGCCTGCGAATATCATTTTTTGACAACAATATTCCATTTCGTGTAGGGAAACGGGTTGAAGTCATGAAAGTTTTCCCTGGCTTGCATGTATGTTGAGACATGCTCCACGAGCCCGAAAATCTCCCACCGGCCGAACAGCTCTTTGATCCCGGCGTAATCGAAGTAATGGTGGGGCACGCCTGCTTCGGGGCCTCCTTCGGATACGAACGTGTCCTCTTCTATTTTTATTCCCCTGCCGTACCCTCCTCCTTTTGTAGAAATCAGGGAGGACATGAACATCCCGCCGTCGCAAAGGCTGTCGTAGATGTTGTCTACGGATTTTTCTATATTTTCAATGGTGTTGTGATGCAGGGCGTTCCATGAAAAAGTGCCGTGAAATCCCAGATCGAAAGAGTTTCGTCCGGAAATGCACCTTCAAGCATTTTTATAAATTTGTAGACTTCGGGCTGGGGAAGAGTCTCTATATATTTGTCGTCTAAAAAAAGTTCGTTCCATGTTGCCATTATATAGAGTCGATTCCGACTGCTTAAAGCTGCTTTGAACGACGACCTCGTCCTTCGGCACATTATTTAATATTTTATGACATAAATCTCAGTAATATGAACTCGTCTCCGCTTGAGTTGCTGAAAGAACATGAGGATGAAATCACCCGGAGCTTCGGCGTCAGGAGGATCGGCATATTCGGATCGTTTGCAAGGGGAGAGGAGAGTCCGGAGAGCGACGTCGATATCTTCGTCGAATTCCAGGCCGGCAAAAAAACGTTTGATAATTACATGGGCCTGAAAAATTTTCTCGAATCTTTGTTTGAAAGAAAGATCGATCTCGCGACTTACGAGGGACTGAACCCTCATATCCGGGAGAGTGTAGTGAACGGGGTGATCTATGCCTCGTGATATGGATCTGTATTTCAGTGATATCGTAGATGCGGCGAACAATATTCTGGATTATACTAAAGGGATCGATTATGATGATTTCATATCGAACCAGATGTGCATCGATGCGGTTATCAAGAATTTTCTTGTGATTGGCGAGGCTGTAAAGAAGATCCCCGAAGAGATAAAATCGCAACATTCGTCCATAGACTGGAAGAATATCGCCGGACTTCGTGATGTTTTAGTCCATGCCTATTTCAGAATTGATGATGAGATACTTTGGGACATCGTTCAGAACAAGCTTGAAGACCTCAGGGACGAAGTCCTGAAGATGTCTGAATAACCCGAATCGGGAGTTTATGTTACGGTTGCCTTACCGATAAGCGGGATTACCAGGGCTCCGATAAGAAAAATGAAGAGACCGACTGTTATTATAATCGCGGCCACAAAAGCTCCTGCCGCTTCTCCCGTACTCATCTTATGAAGTTCGCGGATTCCAAGAACATTGAGAACAGCCGACCAGATTATGAAAATGAAACCGATAACCGGAATCCAGTCAAAAAGGAGCATCGGGGTGCTGGCATAGACAAAGGCTTTTATCGTCTGCATGCCCCCTCCCTTTCCACAGAGAATGTAAACCCAGAAATGAAGCAGCATAACAAAAATGACTGTCTGGACAAGGGAGCTGATAACGGCGAAGGCGAATATAAAGAAAATATTTTCCGAACCCGGTATCAGTGCGATCGTTTCTGCGTCTATCCCCGCATATTTGACAATTGTAAATAAAACCGAGTTGATTATAAAAAGAACAGCAAAATAAGTTAATACCTCTTTTGGCTCGTCATTTTCCGACTGATGAAAAGATTCGACAGGGTCCAAAAGGACTTCCGTTATTCTAACGATTATTTTGTCGATCATAATTTTTGAATATTCTCTCAAATTTAACTTAAATTATTTTATTTTGTTCTGATTTGAAAAAAAGTCTAATAGTCAGTCTTTAAATTTGGCAAAAAAATTAAGGAGTATATGCCGCGGCAGGAATCGTATTCAGGTGCGAGATCAGGTACAGCGAAACGAAGAGAAGAAGGAGAAGCGGTATTACGATTGCGATTACAAGAGCAACCGCCGCTCTCGCGGTACTGATCTCGTGCAGCTCGCGGACTCCCAAAACGCCGAGAAGAAACGACCAGATCAAAAATATAATGCCGATATACGGAATCCACCCGAGGAGAAACTCCGGTGTGACGCCGTAGACGAAAGCCTTTGCAGTCTGGATGAGCCCCTTCCGTCCGCCGAGAATATACACCCAGAGATGAAGCCACAAGACAAAAAGGGCCGACATGACAAGGGAGCTTAAAACCGCGAAGACGAATATAAAGAAAACGCCCCCGGGTCCTGTCGGGGACAGTCCCCCCATGTACGAGCCTGCTTGCAGGTATATGACAATTGTATGCAATAACGAATTGACCAGGAGAATAACGGCGAAATAGGTGATTATCATTCCCTGCGGATCATCCCGCGACTCCTGAAACGTCTCTACAGGATTCAAAAAAATTCCTTTTATTTTTGCAACGATGTCCTCTACATCTGTCATAATTTGTGAATATTCTCGTAAGTCCAATTTAAATCATTTTATTCATTCCAGCCTGTAACAGTCGGTCACATATTCGCGAATTTATTTGAAATTGCCGACAAAGGCCAATAATTCTTCAAAAAAACGGTCATGAAACAAAGTCTTCATACACGGTTTCATGAAATCACAACGTGATTTGTATGTAATATCATCCGGTTACCCGCCAACCCCGAAAAAAAAGATTCGGGAATTTATGCAATATTTACTAAGGCCATATACGAGGCGAATAGAACTATCGCAAGGATGACGAGAAGGACGATCGGTACCACAATCGCGATTGCAAGAGCGACTCCCGCTCTCGCAATACTAATCTCATGCAGGTCCCGGATTCCCAGGACACTGAGGATAAACGACCAGATAAGGAAGATAAAGCCGATGTACGGTAACCATCCCAAAAGAAAATACGGGGTGCCGGCATATACAAAAGTCTTTGCAGTCTGGAAGATCCCCTTTCGTCCGCCGAGAATATACACCCAGACGTGAAGCCATGCTACAAAAAGAACAGCCAGGATAAGGGAACTGAAAACGGCGAATCCGAATATAAAGAATATGTTCCCCGAACCCGGTATTGTGTCGGAGGGGGGATTCAGTCCCACTATTGACATAATCGTATAGAATAACGAATTGATTATGACAAGAACGGCATAGTAGGTTAATACCGCTTTTGGCTCCTCATCCTTCGACTGAAGGAATGTTTCGACGGGATCCAAAAGAATTCCTTTTATCTTTGCGATAATGCTGTCGATCATAATGCCTGAATATTTCATTAAATTTAATTTATATCATTCCATTCGGTTAATTTGAAAAATACCGGTCCATGTCGGGAGACTGCGGACCTTTCCGGGGAAAAAAAGGGTCTTATCTTTGAAAGGAGCCAGGTCGATCAACAGCGGCGCCGGTTTCATTCAGGGTCATCCGGCTGCTTTCCCGCCGGTCATCTCCATCTGTCTTCTGACCATACCGGCAAAGATTCCGTTCATACTCTTCAACTCCTCCGGTCTGCCGCTCTCCTTCACCATGCCGTTTTCGAGCACTACAATCTTATCCGCAGTGGCAACGGTACGCATCCGGTGGGCAATAACAAGCACCGTTTTATTCCTGACAAGCTCCGAAATGCCCGCCTGTATCCTTGTCTCGTTCTCCACGTCCAAAGAGGCGGTCGCCTCGTCGAGCAGCACGATGGGAGCGTCCTTGAGCAGTGCCCGGGCAATGGAAATACGCTGTCTTTCTCCGCCCGATAGTTTTTCGCCGTTCTCGCCTATGACGGTCTGATATCCGTCGGGTAATTTGTTCACGAACTCGTCGCACTGCGCCAGTCCGGCCACCCGCAGGACCTCTTCGTCACTGGCCCCATGCCTTCCGATACGTATGTTCTCCATTACCGAAGTGTTGAAAAGAACAACATCCTGGAACACCACCGAATAATATTTCAGCAGCGTTTCGGGATCTATCTCTTTGATATCCTGGTTGCCGAGCAGTATCCTGCCCGAATTAACATCCCAGAACCGGGCGGCCAGTTTAGCCGAGGTGCTCTTCCCGCCGCCCGACGGTCCCACCAGGGCGGTTATTTCACCCTGCTTTGCGATGAATGACACGTCCCGCAGGACCTGCTTTCCCGTCTCGTAAGAGAAATCGACATGGTCGAAACCGATATCGAAGTTCTCCGGGGAAAATTCAGTCCTGCCCGTATAGACCGGCAATGCCTCCATCTCTCTCATGCGGTTTATCCGGACGTCAAGGTAGAACAACACAGCCAGGTTATTGAACACTTCGTTGATGGGCTCGAATATGAGTGTTGCGAGGATCAGGAACACGAGGTACGTGAAGAGATCCACACTGCCTGCCACCAGCAGACCGGCACCGACAAGGATAACACTTACAAGGCCCAGTTTCAATAAGCCTTTGGAGCTGTTGACCAGGAGACCTATCACCAGTTCCCCGCTGATGAGGCTTCTCTCGTAATTATCAAGCTTCCTGTCCAGGTCACGGAGGTATTTTTCCTCGTTGCTGTATGCCTTTATCTCCTGTATCGTGTCCAGGCCTTCCTGGATATGTTCGCTGACGTTCCTGCTTTGATCGTAAACATTCTTCTGGTTTTTGCGCTGCATCTTTTTGGAGAGAAGGATTACCACCAGGGCAAGCGGAGCCGGCCAGAGCAGGGCAAGTGCCAGCATCCAGTTGTAGACAAAAACCATGATGCCCATGATTGTCAGGAAGATGACGGATGCGAAGAGCTGGGGCACTGCATGGGAGAATGTGTGCTCCAGTTCGGTATTGTCCTGCATGATCGTGGAACTGAGATCCGAGAGGTTCTTTTCCGCGAAGAAGGACAATGGCAACTTGCGAAGCTTCTCTGCCAGTGCCAGACGGCGATTGGCGCTTTCTTCGTAGATAGTCGTATATGTGCTGCGGTACTGGAGCCGGGCAATTACCCATGTCACAATAATAAACAGAACTGCTATCGCGATGTAGTACCGGATATCGTTGCCGGGAACTCCTGCCTCTCCCGTCAGCGGTCGGAGATATTCGTCAAGGAAGAGGAAAACATACACTGCTGGGAGCATCAGCGCAAAGTCGAGAAGGAGGGTGAAGAAAGTGCCCTTCACGAAGTCCCCGGCCCCTTTCCTCGAGAGGGCCAGCCTGTCCATCAGAAATTTAAGCATGGAGAGCCTCCTTTCCTATGGTCCATTGAACCGATCTCTGGTATTCGTTCCACATTTTGGCGTAAAGGCCGTCTTTGTCAAGCAACTCCTGGTGACTTCCCTGTTCGGCAATCTTTCCGTTTTCGATCACCAGGATGGTGTCTACGTCGACTACGCTCGTAAGCCTGTGGGCGATCATGAGCACGGTTTTGCCCTCCGTAAGTTTCCCAAGTGCCTCCAGTATGAGGTGCTCGTTCTCCGGGTCGGTGAATGCGGTAGCCTCGTCCATCACCACTATGGGAGCGTCTTTTAGTATGGCACGGGCCAATGCGATTCTCTGCTGCTCCCCGCCGGAAAGGTATGTGCCCTCCGCTCCGATCTTTGTATCCAGCCCCTTGGGCAGTCTGTCTATTATCTCCCTGCATTGCGCCTTCTCCAGTGCAGATTCAACTTCTTCGGGGGTTGCGCCGGGATTGCCGTAGCAGATATTGTCATAAAGGCTGGCCCTGAACAGACTGGTGTTCTGGAAGACGAACGAGACGTTTTGCATGAGTTCCTCCGGGTCGATCTCCCTCACATTACTTCCCCCGATGAAGACTTTTCCTTCGTCCGTGTCCCAGAAACGGGGGACGAGACGTGCGATTGTGGTCTTGCCGCTGCCCGACGGACCGACCAGTGCGAATGTCTTTCCTTTCGGGACGGTGAAACTGATATCATCGACAGCCTTCCGGCTGGTGCCGGGATAAGTGAAGGATACGTCTTCAAAACGGATCTCGTTTCCATGGATTGGTTTCGGGTCGGATGATACGGGCAGGGGCTTTACATCGGTGAGTTCGTCTATCCGGTTGATGGCCTCTTCGGCCTGGCCCATCGCCTGCCTGATATACATGCTCTTCATGATGCTGTTGGCAAAGACGGGCGTGATGAGGATGTAAAAGAGCAGGTCCACGACGATACCGGCATAGTTCGCCGAATTGCCGATCATAAGGATGGCCACGGGTACCAGTATATATGCGAAGCTGTGGATGCCCACCGTATAAGCGGTCATAGGCGTCTCCCATGATATCGTATAGTTGAAGACCATCTCCTTGTACCTGATTATGCTCTTCTGAAAACTCTTGAAGGAGTAGACAGTCTGCTGAAACACTTTGACTACGGGTATTCCACGCACGTATTCGACCGCTTCGGTGTTCATTTCCTCGAGCGAGTCCATGTAGGTTTTAAGGAAATACTTCCCTTTGGTCCCCATTGCAAAGCTCATTATTCCAAAGGATATGACCAGGGGTACAAGACAGGCCAGGCCCAGCCGCCAGTCGAAGATAAAGATCAGGACGAGCGACACCACGGGCACGACTATACTTGCTGCCAGGTCCGGCATCTGGTGGGCAAGAAACGAGTGGGTTGTTGAAGCATTATCATCAATTATCTTTCGAATGCGTCCGCAGGTGTTGTTGTCGAAGAACCCAAGGGGAAAAGAGACGATCTTTTTCATCGCCTGCCTGCGCATCTCGACTTCGACACGGAATGCGGCAAGATGGGAGATGGTCAGTGCCAGGAAATATATGCCGATGCCCGCTATTGCAGTGCCGGCAGCCCACCATGCATAGGTACCTATGAGGGCCTGCGATGTAACCGTGGCCGGACTGAGAAATTCCCTGATGATCAGCCATATGAATATCAGGGGCAGTATGCCCAGCAGGGAACTCAGCGCCGATATCAGTAGTGAGGCAGGAAGCATGTACTTTCTGCCGACCATGTATCTTTGAAATCTTGACAATGTGTTTATAATATCACCCTCTCACCCGATCCGTTCACGTTTTACCCCCATCTTCGGGTTTTTCCGGATTTTCGGACCCGGCTAGACTAACCTTCATGCGTTAACCTGCAAGGGTAGCATTAAGATGAACCTAACTTTCTTTGATTATCGGATTTCTTTCGAAATTACTGTTACAAAAGTCGCAGTCACGGTTTTTCTGGCGGGAAAAAAAACGAGGGGACGAAAACGAAAGAGATTGAAGAAACCGATCGCAGGATTGATGAACCTGACAGGTCGTTCCTGAATACGAACCATCTTCCGTACGGTTCTCCCGGGATGGATAATAGTTAGGAAAACCAGATCTCCATATAGTTCCGGACAAGACAGGCTGCCACAGAAAAAGACACTTCCCGTATGATTAGAAAGATCACGCGACAGTTCTGCGATCGAATCTACGAAATATGGATGAGCAACCCCACTGTAGGCAGTGCTCCCGCCAGGAATAGATCTGGATCTGTGATTAAAGAAGGGAGTGGAATGTTTATGATGTTCAAAGGTCTACCTTCAAACAACCGGCCAATTAAGGAATAAATATTATTTTGTCTTCTGAAAGTGGCCCTTTAAAAAAATACAATCCTTTCCATGCTCTGATTCCTTTTATAGAAAGAATTCTGTAAAATATACAACTATTGTAGAAATGACAAACCCCAGCACAAACGCACTGCTCTCAATCCATTTCCCGGATATCTTCGATCTCAGGCAGTATATAATAGTGGCCGATACTAAAGACGTTGCAATAACCGGAATTATCCGTAAAGGAAAAATGGTCCGGACACAGGGGAGAGTTGTAAGAAAAGGCCAGGGAAGTAAAACAAGAAATGCTGCAAATATCACAGCTTCCAAAATTCTCAGATCAGAAATCTTATAACTTTCCTTCTGTAGTTCATTTAACAAAATAAGTATCAATGCTGAAAGAGATGCAGCTGCAACAGAAACACCAAACCAAATGATCCCTGGAATTAAGAGCAGCAGAAGCACCAAAAGACGCTTATCAAATTTAAAATTTTCATAGTATCTTTGAATAAATATCAGCAGAGCTATTGCTGAGACTGAAAGAATTAAAGTGCCGGAAAAATTTCCAAAAATCCAAAGATATGGATAATAATAATCACACATGTATTGTGTGGTGAGGAAATACATAGGATAAGTCAGAGTTACCAAAAAAATCACAGGAAACAGATATTTTTTATCCAGGTATTCCCTGAATGCAACAGCAGGTGATACCATTACAAGAGCCGTTCCCATAACAAGGAGTGCGGAGCCTGCAAATCCTCCGGCAGCAAATGCGGATAATGCGATAAGGAAAAATCCCAGGGTTATGCCTGTAATCAGCTGAAATTTTTCATTTTTAATCCTTGTCAAAATCAGGTATACTAAAACTGAAAACGCTGCAAAGATAATGCTGGTAAGAATAAGAGAATTCACGAGATAATCCAGAATTCCCCCAAAAACTCCTGTTATAATATCCATAATACCTCCAAAAAATGGATTTAGGGCTGTGTATAAACAGCTATTGCATTATTTCCAAACGCAATATTACTTGCTGTAGTTATATTTTGAGTTAAGTCTACACCATTCCAGACAGAATATTCACTAATGTCTGTAGACATTTGGGTTAAATGTGCTTCTGCAACTTTTTCACCGTATTCATAAGTTACCAAATTTTCACTTCCACTATTATCATATGCACTGGCGGCCGGTACAAAAACAGCCCCGGCAAGTGCCAAAACTATCAGCAGGCTCAAAGCCTGCATACCTTTCTTAACTTTCATTTTTTGTCTCCATTTTTTCATGCCCCCGGAGACAGGACTATCAAAGGTTTCAATTAGTTTTTGAGCCTGGCTACATTATGCCCCGGGCACGCAGGGGTTAAGCCGTTCTTGTTCGGTCCGGGCAAAACCCCCTGCAACATCTTTTAGGTGCTACATGGATGACTTTTTGTTTTGGGAAATAAATTGATTATGTCCAAATCGTCGAACTGTTCATTTCCAGTCGGAAATCTTTGATCCCAAATCAGAATTCTGTAAAATTATCATTCACTCTTACTTCAGCATTAACTGACGAAACTAACTTGGGGAATTCCATTATGATATTGTCTTAATTTACTGGCCAAGAGACTAATTCTAACGTTTCAAAAATTTATTTTGAGAATTTAATTAAGCATAATGGTGATCTGTGTTTTATTTATGGAAACCATATATCACTACTATTGAATGCAAAAACAGCAGTACCATTCCCATCGATAAGGCGGGTATAGTTTTCCAGTCGTTCCTTTCCATAAAGATCTCCTGGTATAACAACCTCAAATCTCTCAACAATTTCCTGCGTTTCATTGACATAGAAATAGACGTTAATGCCCCGGTAAACAACCCAAAGCGTTGGTCCGCAACTCAGGTTCCATCCTTTTGGTCTGGATGGCATAAAATCAATTACTCCTTTGATACCGCTCCCATGACTGAGCATTTCTGCCACATTTTTATCGCACAGGGCAGTCCGTGCTACAAAAGATGCATTTGTACGAATCGATTCAGAGCCAAGGTAGGGGACAGTCGAAACATTAACCCCGGAGATCCATTCTTCGGAAAGATTACATTTGGTTGTGTTGTTTATGACAGGCTGGTCTGGCCCTTTAATTTCCTGATCAATACAACATGCGGCATGTCCTATTAAAAGCAACATCAGAAGTAAAATAAAAAAAGAGATTTTCATTATTTTCACTTTCAATTGGCTGTTTTTAATTCTACATCAGTTCCGGATATGATGTTTACATCCAGCCCGCTCAGTAGTTGTTGCGCCATTGATCCATAATATTCACTAAATGACATTGTTACTGTACTGCCTCCATTTTTAAATACCATGTTATAGAACTCAGTATCCCCAGGCATGCAGGGGTTAAGCCGTTCTTGTTCGGTCCGGGCAAAACCCCCTGCAACATCTTTTAGATGCTACATGGATTACTTTTTGTTTTGGGAAATAAATTGATTATGTCCAAATCATCAAACTGTTTGAAAATAAAATATCTGAGATTTAGTCATACAATCCCTCTGTATTTATGACTGAATAGGAAGGGTACAGGTAAAGGATAGCTGTATCGTTGTAAATCATAACTACTGTTGAATTTGAACTATTATTTTGTATATCAAAAACATACCACCATCCAGTCAGTTTGTCTTTTGCCTTATGATAACCCTCGGGAAGAGGACCGGAAATTGGTTCTGAGATCCATGTAATTGCATCGCAGTAACCCTTAGTGGCAGTCCTACTCTGTTCATTGACAACTATGTAAAATGAGAGAGCATCTTTCCTAAATTCCAGTTCCACAGATTTCCCGTCATTGCTATCCTCATTGTCATATTCCGAAACAGAAGCAATGATCCATCCGTTTTCAAGAAGTATCCCTGAACGCAGATCATTCAGTGCAACCCCGAGAATAGTGCTTAGATTAGTGGAAATTGTTTCGGGATCATCCACCTTTAGCGCGGACAAATCAAGAGAAATCTGCGAACCGCCGTTATTGTAATAAAAAGTAACCGAACCTCTTTCGTTTGCCTGAAAATTATCGGGATTATCAGGAACCGGTCCTGCGAAGTAGAGACAGATTGCCATTACTATAAGTAAAACTCCCAGTCCACCCAAAATACCAATTAATTGAGTTTTCTTCAAAGATTGACCACTCCTTTGACATTATAAATTTCATTTTCTGTGTTTTTTAAGATTAAAATTTTAATTAAGAGGAAATTAAACCGCACTTACATTGAGGCCGATCCTGATACTGGGCTCGGACCAGGTCCATTGATTGAATTGCGTCGGCACCCCCGGCGATGTTTCAAAGCGTTGATAAGGCAGAGGGATATAAACCGACATCAGTTCATGAACACCTTCTTCGGAAGGTACAACAATACTTGCCGGCACTGAAATTTTTTCACCGGCGGAAAGAGAACCAAACCAGCACTTTTCTTTCATATCAGTTCTCAGAGGAACCTGTATATAATCAAGAAGAGTTATGACTGCAAAAGATACGGGATATTCTTTATCAGCTGCGAGGTTGATCCAGTAGTGCAGGACTTCTCCTGACCTAACATCTTCAGTAAACCATCCTTTAGAAGAACAGGGCTCCTTTGTAAGAATTATACCATCATTTATCGGATAATCAGAACCGCAATTTGATGCCGATAGTAACGAAAAGTCCGTATATTGAACTTCGGGGAGTTTATCATCAAAAACAAACAGGTTCATTCTCTTACTACCTAGATAAGAAAAATCAGTCGACAACCTGAAAGATTTGTTTAACGAGTGCTGATCGGTTTTCAACAGTATAAATATTTCAAAATCGTGGACCCCTTTTTCCAGTGGATCGATGGAAAACTTAACAAAACGTTCTTCAAACGGATTCAAACTGACTTTATGGAGAACTCCTTTTTCACTTCCATCGCATGAAAAAGACGTCTGATTATAATCGACAAGGCAAAATATCAGAAAAGAATTGTTTTCAGCAAGCTGGTTGCTTATGAAAAGATAACCGTTAAAAGGTTCATTTTCCGAAAGTTCCTTTGAATAATGCAAAGAATGATCAGGCGTATGGACAGGGGCATCGTAAAGACCGATTCCAAAACTTTCTCCCACTGCCCCCGGTTGATATGCAACAGATTCAGGATTTAATGCTCCGGAATTATTATCGACTATCCCGGTCATGGCAATTTGAGGAGAAGATTCAAAGACTACATGATAGAACGGGACACTTAAACATAGAAAGACTAAACAAAAGACAAATAAAAAAAAGGTTTTTCTCACCCATTCACCTTCATGAAATGCCCGATATAAAAATTAAAAACCATATTACAGACAATATACCCGCTGCAATCAGGTGCAGTTTTTCCCTCCCTGAAGCCAGAAAACCAATAATCCCAAGACAGATCAACAATGCCAGATGGTATCCTGCAAATAAAAGTAAATAGCCTGAACTCAAAGGATTCTGAAAATTAACTAATAAAGAAATAAAAAGAATCAAAAATGTATAAGATACGATTCCTGCAAGAGGAGAACGAAATCTATCACCTGTTTTATATCCATAGAAGAAAGCACCAACTGGATATAAGATAATTAAAATAATTCCAATTATCCCGGAATAAAATGAATTTTTCGAACTTAGAAAATAATATGCAAAAGAAAAAACAGCAAAAAAAGAAAGATATGATAAAAAAAGGGTGTTTTTTTTGTCAAAAAACTTCTGGCATCTCATCAGTTATTCACCCATAAAATATTCTTGTACACATTCCATTATTATAAGGACTTGCTACATAATTGTTGAGAGAATAATCATCCTCATAGACATGCCACATAACATCACCTGGCTGATCATAAAATCCTGCAACCTCCTCTTCTGCATTTTCAAATCCATCAGCTTCATGAGGGGCCCATGTGTCATGATGAGCTGCTCCTACAACATCCCCATCATTCATTTGCCATAATCTAATGTGCCAACCCCCGAAAACCCTTAAAGGATCGTCTGCGAGTCCATCATCTGCTTTCCACCCACTATCATAGATATAGTATGTGTCTTCAGCGATGACATCCCACCATCCTTCATTGAGAATTTCTGCTTTCACTGTATTGAGGTCGTTACTTTCCCAAGCGATGTTAATAGGTTCATCCAACTGATGATAAGTATCTCCTAATTTTTCATAAATCCATTGAGGATAATCATAGCTTTTCGATGAAACAGGCGGATCATTTTTCAATGTGAAAACTTCATATGAAGATTCCGTGGAAGTATAATGCTTACCTTCAACAAGATTGAACTTTTTTACATAATCTGGATCAACCTTATAAGAATTCGTCTTCTCTAGTTGCTCCACATTAAACCTTTTTTTCAATTCTGAGCCGGAATAGACGTCTTTAACATATAGTGTCTCATCACTGACATAATATTCAGTTGTATGTTCTACAAGAATTGCATGTTCTTTTTCCCATTCACTTACTATTCTGGGACTGGTTTTTTCTGCACTTACAGCCTGTACCAAGATTACACTTACTATCAGCGCTGTAAAAAGCAGGCTCAAAGGCCGCATTGTTTTTTCCATTTTCATGTTTTTCGTCTCCATTTCTTTTTCATGCCCCCGGAGACAGGATCGTCAAAGGTTTCAAGTAGTTTTTGAGCCCAACTACATTATGCCCCCGGGCACGCAGGGATTTGGCCGTTCTTGATCGGTCCGGGCAAAACCCCCTGCAACATCTTTTGGATGCTACATGGATGACTTTTCGTTTTACGCCATATATTGATTATGTCCAAATCATGCAACTAACCCCTTTCAGTTTGACGATTTGGACATAAAACCTAAATAACGTCTTTTTCCAACAGATTAATCATAGAAATCAGGAGAGTGATTTTACGTTTAAACAGATTGCAATTGCTGCATTAATCATACTTTGCTGTGTATCTTTTGCATCCGGCGCGGCTATTGAAGAGAAATCAGATCAGGATCTCATAGGCGAATTCGGGGACTACATTATATCGCCTGCAAGAGATTCCTGCGTAAACCCCGGTCCGAAATACGTCTTCGACACGATTAAACAGGGCGAGACTAACTGGCACACAAAATATGTCGGTTCCCAGATAACCGTACTCAACGTCGACCTCAACTGGGCCGATCCCACGGACTCACTGAGGCTGAAGATCTACACTCCCGACAACCAGTGTCTCGGGGTATTTTTTGACGATGACGACGGAAGACCTGATGACGGGAGGATCAACATTGATATCTGCAATTCCGGCGGCATTGCACAAGGGACCTGGTACTATGAAGTCTACGGATACAGTATTGAAGGGATCGAAGATTATTATATATAATCTCATATAGAATTGTCATCTATGCAGAATGTATCAAAACTCATTCTATTCTTTTACATTCTTTTAATTTTCATGGTCACCGGAGTGCAGGCTGCGGAAGGGGATTATATTATAAAACCACACGAAGACAATCAGGGCCTCATCGATAAGGGACTTATTGACTCAGGCGGTGCCGATTCTACAATTACATTCTGGGAGCTTCCATTGTTGATTAAGATCTCATTTATCGCCGGAATTCTGGCGGCAATTATCGGAACAATAAAAATTATCCCAATAATTCAGGGCAGGCTTGAAGATCTTTTTGACAACCAGAACAGGAATGACATATTTGACTTTATATCTGAAAATCCGGGTTGCTCAATTGCAGACATCTCAAATAATCTCGGTATAAACAGGGGTTCGACGAAATATCATATTGGGAAACTGATCTCCGATAGTAAAGTTACATTAGTGAAATCCGGGAAATTTATACGGATTTTCGAGAATTCCGGAATTTTTGATGAACAGCAAAAAGTACTTGCATCACACCTGAGAAATGAGACCGGGAGAAAACTTCTGTTAAGTATTATGGAAAATCCTGGTATTACGAATATGGATCTCGCAGAGAAGCATGATATGAATAAGAGTACAATACACTGGCCCCTTAAAAAATTTCAAAAATCCGGCATTGTTCAATCTTCCCCTGAAGGAAAATATAAGAAATATTCCCTGAATCCCACTTTTGAAAATGATCTGAAAGATTACTTCTCCAAATAATTCTTATGACGGGATCTTGGCTGTTTCATGTGAGGAAAAATCTGGCTTCAGTATTTTTCACAAACCCTCCGCCGCTGATGCCAGGGTTGCTGGTCGAAGGCGCTGGAGGGGCCGGTCCGTAGCGGTTCAGGGGTTTGAATTCTTTCCCTTATATTTCTCAGATAATTATTCAAGAAAAAATCTGAATTTTAGTTTATTACACATGCCATCTCGATATCCGACCAGTTCAGTTGAACGATCGATGATGTAAAGCTTCTCTCTCTCATTTTAATCGCTAATAGTATTATCAAGCGGCATTAAAAACCAATGAATTAGAGTTGGAAGATACTTTATCATATATTCAGTATCATCTTTTGAGAAATGTCCTCCTACAAACAATTGGCCATCTTTTGTGAAATAATTATAATCCATTGAAAACCGCTCATGATCCCGGGTGATATGAGTGAGTTCGCTATCTGATTTGTAAATTGTTCTGATATTATTAGCTTCAGTTGTATAGCCTAAATTTTCTAATTCTATGCGAACTTTAATGGGAGATGGAAAATTATCCGCATGATAAGATTCCGCTTTTTTCGGATTTGCGCATATTAATTTAAAAGCAGCCAGTGATTCAATTGCAGTACGTGAACAAATAACCGAATCTACATACAAACTGTATAATGTTAAAATCAGTGATGAGAGAATATGATTGAAAAATCTTGTAGCTAACAACATTTTCACATTACGTTCTGTAGATATCGGCATTTTTTCAAGTTCCTCAAAAAAATTAGAGAAAACTTCTACAGCTTCCTCCCAGTCTGTATTTGAATTTTCAAGAAGACGCAAAGAATCTTTAAAATTCGTATCCAAGTGGATTTTAAATTTTTTAAAATCATATCTCTGCATATTCTTCATATTCAAGAATCTGATAAATAAAATAATTGGTAAAAGGAACTCGTTTTTAATTCATATTCAATGAGTTAAAAGTATAGTTTGAATGAAGTCTATAGAGAGATTCCTGCCTATTCTCAAACCAAAACCCACGACGCCGAAGACTTCCCCTCGGGGATCGGGAGCCCGTCGTCTTTCAGCCCCTCAATGTGAAACGCAATCGCCTCGTGCATATTCTTCTCCGCCTCCTCGCGGGTTTTGCCGGTCGCAACACATCCCGGAAGGTCCGGGGAATATGCGGAATAATTGCCGTCCGCCTTTTCGATAATAATCAGAAACCTGAACATTATTTTCTCTCCTTTATTCCTGCCTGTTTTAATATGCTGTTTAGTGTACCGGGTGCGAGGGTATCGTTCATGTTGCCCGGAATCGTTATTCTTCCGGGGATATTGGGATTTTTGTACTGCCTATGACTTCCCCTTACAGATACAAGGTACCATCCCTCTACTTCTATAATCTTTATGACTTCCCTAACCTTCATATCTTCGCCCCCGGTCACTGAACTTTGATCATCTTTTCATTAATTCCGAGATATGATTATCATTTCGATTATTTGCAGGACAATACACGCTATTTCAAAGGATATTATGGTTATCGCAATCGCCCCTTCAACCCTCACTCGATCGAGATATGTCGCCGACCGAAGGTCCTCGCCATTTCGAAACCCTGGACGACCTCCGGTCACCATTTTTGAAAATTGGTTTTTGAAGGATGGACGAGCCTCCCTCCGGGTCCAAAAAAATCCCCGCCTGTGCAGAGGAGATCTTAATTTATTTTTCCCGCCGTCCTTCCGCCAGTCCCGCCAGGAAGGGATGATCTCTTCTCACAGCTAAAAGAACTATAAATCGTATAACACAGAATTTTTTTGGAGGCAACTTATTTCACGTTATGAGTCTGCCGCGTCTCTCGCTCAGGGGATACCGGTCTATCCCCTGAGCGGCTATCACCATGAAGAGGCCCCGAGGCCGGGGCCGATCCGCCGGGCCTGCGAAGCGGCCGGGCGGCGGGGGGTTGCCAACGATGTACTTGATGGAGACCTACTCCGGACCGCTTGATCTCTCCATCCTGGTATATGATACCAATGTCAAATTCTTTCCAAATACTACACCTTTGACTCCATGATATGATACATTTGATTTTCATTATGAGAAGGGAGGGGAGTTCCCCTCCCTTCAACCCTCCCCCCATTGCGATAAGTCGCCGTCGGGACGGGCAAGCATCCCTCCGGCTCCAAAAAAGAGAATTAAAAAATCACTCAGCTCCCGCAGGAGCCTCTTTTTCAGCCTCAACCTCAGGCCCAATCACCTTATCCTTCACCGGGCCGGAAAGAACGGGCTCCTTGTACACGTTTGAAGTCGAGAGGCAGTCCTTCGGGCAGGCCTCGACGCACGAGTTGCAAATGATGCACCTGAACCTGTCGATCTCCCACGTGCGGTCCGGCTTCGATACCTCGATCGCATCCGCCGGACAGTTCTTGCTGCACAAGCCGCAGAAGATACAATCGTCGATATTAATCTCGATATGGCCCCTCGAAGCATCGTATCTCTTCGCCGGCTCAAAGGGGTACCTGAGAGTCGCCGGCCCGCCGACGAGGTTCTTTAAAATCCTCTTCGCCATCGTGAATGTAATCTTTCCCATCTCAAATCACCTCTCCGCACACCCGATACACGGATCGATCGTCAGAACTATCACCGGGACATCCGCCATCTCGCAGCCCGCGAGCATCTTTACAAGCGGCGGGATATTCGTCAAAGTCGGCGTCCTCACACGCTCCCTCACCAGGAACCTCTTACCGTTGCCCTTCACGTAATGGATGCACTCGCCTCTCGGCTGCTCGACCCGCGAGAAGTACTCTCCGTCCGGGTTGCCCTTCACCTTCACCTCGATATCCCCGTCGGGAATCTTCTCAATCGCCTGTTTGATCAGGTCCGCCGACTGGAGAACCTCCTTCGCACGGACGACACACCGCGAGTAGCAGTCCCCTTCCGTCTCGACAATGGGTTTGAAATCAAGCTCGGGATATTTAAGATATCCCGTCTCGCGGGCATCGATCGCAACACCGCACCCTCTCGCAGTCGGCCCGACCGCCCCGAGGTGGTACGCATCGTCCTTCGAGAGATACCCGATTCCGCTCGTCCTGTGGATCACCGTCGAATCGTCGAAGAAGACATGGTTCAGCTCCTCGACCTCGGCATAGGTCCTGTCGAGGCCCGCCGACATCTCCTTCAGCTTCGAATCGGAGATATCCCTCCGGACACCTCCCACCTTGCACGAACCCTGAATCACCCTTCCGCCCGTCGTCTCCTCCATCACATCAAGGACCTGCTCGCGGATTCTCCAGGCGTTCATGAACAGGTTCTCGAATCCCATCGCGTCCGCAAACAGCCCCATCCAGAGGAGGTGGCTGTGCATCCTCGAGTACTCAGACCAGATCGTCCTCAGGTACTGTGCCCTCTCCGGGACCTCCACACCCATGATATTCTCGATCCCCTGGCAGAACCCGACGCTGTGGATGAAACTGCATATCCCGCAGATCCTCTCCGCGATATACACGTAGTTCTTGTAATCCTTCTTCTCCACCAGCTTCTCAAGCCCGCGGTGGACATACCCGATCGACGGGACCGCCTCGACCACCCTCTCGTCCTCGATCACGAGGTCCAGGTGGATCGGCTCCGGGAGAACCGGGTGCTGCGGCCCGAACGGTACGACGGTACGCCTCCCTGTCATTCTTCACCCCCGGCATCGGCCTTTGCTTCTTCTTTGGTCTCTTCCACCGCTTTCTTCGCCGGGACTTTCTTTACCGTCACCTCGCCCCTGAACGGGTGCGGGATGCTCGTCTTAAAGAGATAGCCGTTGAAATCGATATTCATCCCTTCCACCGGAATCCCGTAGAGGTCGTGCATCTCGTTTTCGTAGATGAACGCCCCCCAGTAGATATCCGATATGCTCGGCATCGTCACATCTTCGCCGATCGTGACTCTCAGGTTCTCGAAACGATTCTCCTTGTCGAACGAGTAGTTGATCTCGAAGGCGTCCTCGATTCTCGTGCACCCGATCTGGACCAGGCGGTAGCCGTCGTCCGACTTCGCTTTGACCTCGTCCAAAAGTTCGCCGACCGAAATCTCCCTTATCAGTTGTTCTTCGATAGTCATCTCAGTGCCCCGCCTCTTTCTTCATATCTTCTCTCTTCTGTTCCAGTATGCCAAGCGCCTTCACGACACCGTCGATAATCGCCTCCGGTTTCGCCGCACAGCCGGGAACATACACGTCCACCGGGATCAGCTTGTCCACTCCTCCGGCTACATTGTAGCACTCGCGGAAGACACCGCCCGATAAGGCACAGGCCCCGATCGCAACGACAACGTTCGGCTTCGGCATCTGTTTGTAGATATTTTTTATCACCGGTTTGTTCTGCTCGTTAACGCTGCCCGTCACGAGGAAGACATCGGCATGCTTCGGGTTTCCCGTATTGATGATCCCGAACCGTTCCACGTCATAGAGAGGTGTAAGGCAGGCAAGGACCTCGATGTCGCAGCCGTTGCAGCTCGACGCGTCGTAGTGTATAATCCAGGGGGATTTTGTTATGTATGCCATTTCTTCTCACCTCAAAATCAGGTACAGGGCCATCAGGTTCAGGACCCCTGCAACGGCGGTCACAATCCAGCAGCTATCGAGCATAAAGCCCCATTTCACCCTCGAAGTCGCGTTGTCCACGAAGATCTCCAGGAGATATACAAGGGCAATCACGATAATTCCGATTATAGGGGCAGCGAACCCGAAGAACAGGAACAAAAACCCGAGGAGGAAGACGACCTCGTAGAGGTGCGCAAGCTCGATCATCCCGAGCGTCGATCCCGCGAACTCCGTATTGAGACCCCGCACAAGCTCCTGGTGGGCGTGGTGCGACGTGGAGATATCGAACGGCGACTTCCTCAGCTTGACAGTCAGTATATAGACGAACCCGATGAAGATTCCCGGCAGGACCAGTATCAGCGGGCTTCCGTACGATGCGATCTCGAACGTGTTGAACGAGTTCGTCACCTCGTAGAACCCGACGGCCGCGATTATTATCATCGGCTCAATCGCCATGAGCTGAATCAGTTCGCGTTCCGCACCGACATGTGCGTAAGGCGACCCGGACGAAAACGCTCCGAGTATCAGGGAGACCTCCGCGAGAGTCAGGGCGAATATCACCAGCAGGATATCTGAGCCGCCGAAGAAGAGCGCTCCCGTGATTATGATGAAGACGAGATACCCGAATATCCAGAAGTTCTGGGACTCGTGTATAACCATCTTCTCCTTCTCGAAGAGCTTGAGTATATCGTACATCGGCTGGAACAAGGGCGGCCCTACCCGTCCCTGCATCCTCGCAGTAATAATCCGGTCGAGTCCGAGGACGATCGTCCCGATGAACGGGGCGAGGACTATGAAGAGCAGAATCCCGATGACAGGTTCTCCTGTCAACAGCTCTATAGCACTCACATCATCACCCCCAGCGGGACGAGCCATGATAACAGGGCGAACATCACCACGATTATGAGGATCGACGACCAGACGCCCGCCCTGCTGAGCTCCTTTTCACCGAACATATTCGGGAAGTAGTAGTTGGAAAGCTCCTCTTCCTTCATGACACCCATGCTGCCGAGGAATTTGAGGTGCTCTCCATCGACCTCCGAGACCCTTGCGCTCATATACTGTCTCCTGAGTGTCCGTCCCTTTGCGAAGTGGAACAGGCTCAGCGGGAGCAGGATGACGACGACGACCATGAAGAGCATGATGATCTCGTTGCTCAGGCTGAGGAGTGGCGATGCCGTATGGTACACTTCATGGATGTACGGCTCGATCATCGTCGACGATATCAGCGGGAATATCAGGCATGCCAGGACGGTAAGTCCCCCGAGTGTGAATATCGCACTCATCTCAGGGCGGGACGCCTCCTTTTCGACAGGCTTCCGTTCGGTCCTGACCTCCAAAATGCGGCCCATCCATTTCGTCCAGAAGAATACCGTGATTCCGCTGCCATATGCGATTATCGCGATGAGCAGCATCCCGAACGGCGGTATCGCGTTGACGAACGCATGGATCGACGCCCACTTCGAGATAAGCATCCCGAACGGTGCGAGGAACATTCCGGCCATTCCGATGAGCATCATGAGGGCGATCTTCGGCATCGTGGCGATAAGTCCGCCCATGTCCTCGATATCCCTCGAATGCTTCTGGTGCTCTACGGATCCTACGGAGAGGAAGAGGAGCGACTTTGCGACCGCGTGGAATATTATCAGCAGTATTGCAGCCCAGACCGCTTCTTCGGTTCCGATTCCCGCACAGGCGACGACCAGGCCGAGGTTTGCAATCGTCGAATACGCGAGAACTTTCTTCGCGTTGCTCTGGCTGATGGCGATCGCCGATGCGGTGAGGAAGGTCAGTGCCCCGATGAACGCGAACGCGATCCCGATGAGGTTAGATTCGAAGACCGGTGCGAACCTGACAATCACGTAGACTCCGGCCTTGACCATCGTACTCGAATGGAGCAGAGCCGAGACAGGTGTCGGTGCGACCATCGCCCCGACCAGCCAGGAGGAGAACGGGAACTGTGCGGACTTGGTGAGACCGGCGAACCCGATGAAAGCCGCTGCGACGAGTGCTATCTCCGGCGAACTCTTAAGGAGCTCGTTTAGATATATGTCGCTTCCCGAAGAGAATGCGTTTATGAAGAGTATTGCGCCGCTGAACGCCACACCCCCTATGACGTTTAGGAGCAGGGCCCAGAAGGCGTTCTTCCACGAGACTTCGTCCCTCGCGTACCCGATGAGGAGGAAGGAACAGAGTGTCGTTATCTCCCAGAACATGAAGAGCCACATGATGTTGTTGGAGAATACGATCCCGAACATTGCCGAGAGGAAGAGGAACATCAGGAAGAAGAAGAGCGGTCTCCTGTCCACTACGTCCGTGTGGTGCTCGTGATACGTCTTCATGTAGCCGGTCGCATAGACGCAGATCAGGCTCCCGATTATGCCGATGATCAAGGCCATTATCAGGGAGAACGGGTCGATGAAAAGGTCGAATCCTGCGTAATGCGCCGGTTCGAAGACGATCTCGGTATAAGCGGCCATCGCGAGCTGCAATGCTGCGAGGACGGTTACCAGGTATTTTTTGAACTTCAGGCTTATTCCGATGATGAACAGGCCGATTGCAACTTCGGCCACCAGTATCAGCGGGTCGACAAATGTGCCGTCTACAGCGAACAAGACCTCGCCCTTTCCGAAATATTCAAAGAGGAGATATAATGATCCCAGACAGGTCACAATTGCCGCGAAATTGACGAATAGATCCCTCCCTCTGCTGTTGGGGAGAAATAGCATGATTACTCCGGCAATCAGCGGGAAAAGTATCAGAAATATTAGTGATTCCACGTGTGCGCCTCTAATCTATATTCTGGTTTCACATTATTTATCATTATCAATATGAACCGGTTTTAAGAAACTTTCAGGTGGATCTGGTGTGAATAATGCCTTATTCTGTAATACCATTTATGTTGTCTTCGCCGGTTATGCAGGGTTTGATCGTGCCCCGGGGATAGAATTTTGCATGCTCGCGAAATTTTATTTTTCCAAAAAAATTTTCCGGAAGAAGTTTCATTAAGCATCTCCCGTGTCTGTATGTGTATTCCGAGATCAGGAACGGGTGATAAAATTTGCATAGATCGTGGAGACTGGTATATCGGATCTCGTCGGATGACGAGGGCCGCATCACCCTGGGAATGGGGCCGGGGAGATTTTGAAGGTTTTGTGAAATTTTCAGTTCAAAATTAAAAATTGGAAAGATTCGATTGTTCGCTTGATGCCCATTCTTCGATCCTGCTTTCAATATATTCCCTTCTTTGAACAGATTTTACAGAATCTGTCGTTGAAATGTATTTCCCGGAATCAAGTTTAATATAGCCTTTTAGAAACCTTCCGATAAGTAACTCCATTTCAATCTCAATTTTCTTTGCCAGATCTTTTTTTTGTTTTTCTCCGGTTTTTTCAGATATTCGTTCAAGGCTTAGCTCTACCATCTGCCTTGAAGTTAATCCCTCAGATCCCGGTTTAAAAAGCATCATTACAATATCTGAAATTCCTCTTCTGATTTCCAGTTTTTTTGACTCCGGAACCAACGTTATCGGTATGGCCGGTAATTTCGATAAATCATCACCCTTTGATGTAGTTAAAGCATCGATTAATGCAGAATAATCTAATAAATTTAATTTGCAGACTTCTAATTTCTCTTTGACAATTATTTGACAGCATTCTTTATCGTCTATATACTCAATCCTGCTTGTAAGGATTTCAGGAGTTGTTTTGTGAGGTTTAAGTCCGTAAATACTGAGATTTCTCCCTTCAAGATCTTTGTATTTTAAAATTTGATCGCATTTTGACTTGTCTGAATTATTTGTTAATTCGATTATCAACCATGAATTATCATTACTTGCGACAATATCCGGATTATAGTCGGTTTCTTCATAATTATTTCTTAAAAAAGGTTCAATTTGGTAGTTATAATTACATTTATGAAAGGGACCTTCAAATTTGGGCCGGTTTAATTTCCTAAAGAGTTGTAAAGTATTTCTCCAAAGAACCAGTCTTCTATCGATTTCAGGCAAATATTTCAACTCCATCGTAAAATATGGATGTATATCCTGCGTTATCTTCTCCTTGTAATGTTGCTATTCTGGGTACAGCATTAATACATCCCTTTCCCGGTACAGTTATATATGCATAATCTTCACCAATGTCGATTAATAATCTGTCCCAATTGTGAAGATCAACGCCTTTGAATCGTTTGAAGTCATCTTTTGACTCGGTTTCGGTCAACCAGAGCCTCATTTGACCTTTGCCCTTTTTTACAGTTTTTGAAAAGGAACTCAAATCGACTTTTTGTTCGAAATTTAACTCAAAAGCACCGATTTTATCATCACGAAGTTTAGACGCATCTATTAGTTCATCTTCATATTTATTGGCAATTTCAGATATTTCGATAAGGGTTTCGTCAACATCTTCCGCCCGGTTTATGGTAATTTTTCCTTCGCTGTACATCTCCATTGAGATCTTTGTATCTCCATTTGAGATCTTTTTCCATCTTGTGCTATGGATAGCTAATTTATCAGATGCTTCTTCGATTATTTTATCCAGACCTTCAATTTGTTTATTCCCATACCATGCTTTTAAGCTGAACTGTCCGCCTTCATCCTCTTCTGCAAGCCCGTCGAGGTACTTCAATCCAATTCCCTTTTGAATCCAGTTGGATTTGTTTTTCTTATAATGGAGATATCCTCTTGAAAGCCAACATCTGTCAAGTCCGATATTGTTCTCTACCAATTTTTCGATGAAAAGATCTGATTCTTTTGCATTTTCTATATTATACAATGTCCAGACTCTTTCTCCGGCTGTATTGATGAATACCGAGTTATTATAATCTTTTGAATCCAGAATGTACCAACCGTCCGATGAAAGTTTTCTCCAGGTTCCAAACGGTGGCCTGAAATTATTCAGATCCTTTTCATTACTCTCAATGAGATATGCTTTCAATTGCGGTTTCGTATATTTTTTATACTTGGATAATGTTTCCTCATTATCATCGAAACCCGCTTGTATTAGTTCTTTAACACCATTGAGGTCATGAATTTTCGGCATATCAATCACATTTTATTTTTCATAGGGATATTTTGTTTAATTATTCCATAAAGGACGTTGTTATTCCCATTTATCTAATTGTTATATTATATTTTTTACTTCACCCCCCTTCAAATCCTCTCTCAAAAGTCTCGCGAAACATCTCTCGCAGATGGTCGGTCCGGGCTCTTTTGATACGAAGACTGCCCTGCCCTTACCACCGTAGAGATCGTATTTTCCCGGATGTCTTCTCGTCTGCACGAAGTCCCGGTTGGCTGAAGCTTCAGAGTATAAAATTATTAAAGTGTGACTTCCTTCAGGTCGTCTAAAATTATCGTTGACAAATCTTCTTCAGACGGATTTTCTTCCATAGCAAGCCTGTCGGACATATTCAGGTATGCCCGTTCGAAGAAATTACGTACATCACGGCCGTTTGCGAAATCCGCTCCTTTTGTTTTGCATCTCTTTTCAAAGAAGGCCCTGGCATAAACCCGGCTCTCATCGGACAGGGCCATTCCGTTTTTGCGGCATCGCATATCGAGCATCTCCATCAGTTCTTCCGGGGAATAATCCTCGAAATTAATAAATTTATTAAAACGGGAGCGAAGACCCGGGTTCGACTGTAAAAATTCATTCATCAGATCGGGATACCCTGCGACTATCACCAGGAGATCGTTACGGTTGTCTTCCATCGCCTTCAACAGGGTGGCAATTGCTTCGTCCCCGAAATCGTTTCCTTCTTTGGATGTCAGCGTGTAGGCTTCATCTATAAACAACACACCGCCCAGGGCACTCTGTACGACCTCCTGGACTTTCAGTGCCGTCTGGCCTACGTATCCTGCAACCAGGTCGGCCCGGTCCACTTCAACAAGATGACCTTTGGAAAGGACTCCGAGTTTGTGATAGATTTCAGAGACCAGCCGTGCGACAGTGGTTTTGCCTGTCCCGGGATTTCCCGAAAAGACCATGTGAAGGGAGAGCTCGGGCTGTTTCAGGCCCTTCTTCTCCCGCAGGTTTCTGATCTTTACTATGTTTATTTGCGAGTTCACGTCTTTTTTTACTGAAGAAAGACCTGTCAGTTCGTTGAGTTCTTCAAGGAGGTCTTCCAGTGATCTTCCACCTTTTTCGCCGTTGAGATCCTTCAGCATGTCGTTAAGACTGTTTTTACTGTTGTCTTTTTTTGGTTTTACGGGTTCTGGCGGGGATTTGTCCTCAAACAGTTCCCTGAATTCGTCGGTCGATTCAATATCGGGATTATAACGGAGTGCTTCTTTATATGCCTCTCTGCATTCATCTTCGGGTGCATCGATCTCTTTTAGAGCGAGATACCGGTAGTACCACAGGAGTGCGTTCAGGTCGTCCGTTTCTTCATCCTCCGGTAAAATCAGAGGTGCATTGTCTACAATGTCATGGTATCTTCCAAGATTGAAATTACAGAGAACAAGTGAGGTTTTTGCAGCAAAATATTCGGCTGATTCGTCGTCGCAGAGTTCAAGTAATGTATGAGCAGCTTCAATCGCTTCCTCCGCTCTTTCCATTTCCATCAGGACAAGAATTTTTCCCTGCCATGCGCCGGGTCTTTCCCAGTCCCTCTCGATTGCTTCTTCGTAGAATTCGAGAGCCCGGGAATAATCTTCAAGCTTATAGTGGACATTGCCGATCTCTTCGCGGAATGCCGCCTGGTATTCTTCCGGAGACGAATTTAATCCGTCCGTGAGTCTTTTCAGGGCGAGTCGGTATTTTTCGGAGAGTGCCAGTAATCTTCCACGGGACAGATCGAGTATTGCAGTAACCCCTGCTTCCTGGTCTGAAAAATCGTAGTCGAACGTGTCGTCCCAGGAGAAGAAAGCTTCGTAGTAGGATTCTACCTCATCTAAAAATTCTTCGATATAGTCGGGGTCGTCATCATAGAGTTCGAAGATCTCATCTATTGCAGGTCCCAGGTGTTCTACGGATTCATCGTAAATTCCTATGGAGGATTCATATTTCGATTCGGCTTTCTCCTCTTTTCCCGATTCGTATGAACTTTTTACGCCAGCCAGTTTATTGTTAAGATTTTCGAGTTCTTCGAGAAGTTCATCGGATAGAACCTGTTCTTCGCCCATATTATTACCATTCACACGGGGCACTATTAAATTTATTAAACCCTGCCGGATTATATGATAAAAAAGTGACTTGATATTGGAGATATTAGCATATGGCAGGATTCGAATATAAAAAATCATCAAAATATACGGATTACGATACGATATATGCACAGTGCAGCGGTCCGGGCGGACTTCAGCTTGCCGAGTTCATGGCGGAAAAAATGGGTGTTGCGCCTGGTAAGAAGCTGCTCGATGTCGGCTGCAACCGCGGGTGGCAGACCTGTTTTCTTGCGAAGGAGTACGGGATCTTCGCGGTAGGGATTGATCCATGGGACGACCGGGAGGAGGGAGACCCGATGGTGGAGCATCTCCGCAGGAATTCGGTCCTCTGGGGAGTGGAGGATTCCGTTCTCGGGATAAAGGCGGGAGTGCCGGATACAGGTTTTGCCTCGAAATCGTTCGATTATGTATATTCGACGACGGCTCTTGAGATGGTCCGGGTTTCGCAGGGAATCGAAGGTTACATGGAGGCATTAAAGGAGATTTACCGGGTGCTGAAACCGGGAGGGGTATTCGGCGTCGGCGAACCGATGCATCTCGGCGTTCCGGTTCCCGAAGATCTCGAACCTTATGTCTCGCAGGACGAGTACTCGTGGAAGGTGTGTTTCCGGAGCCTCGACGAGACGACGGAACTGATTGAAGAGGCGGGATTTAGGATCACAGAGTCTGCCTATGTCCCGGATGCGTGGGACTGGTGGACGGCGTTCGCCCGGCACGATCCCTTCTGCAAAGAGGACCCGGCTGGCGACCCGAAGACGCTGGAGGTCGACGGGGGGAGATGGACGAGTTTCGGGTACGTGATCGGGATGAAGGGTGAGTGACCAAAACATTCCCGGATCTTAAATCCTTATGAAGATTGATTGCCTCTCTCCCGCAGGAGTCTCCCGAAACATCTCTCGCAAATACTCATCTTCAGCTCATCCGAAGAAAAAACCGCCTTCCCCATCCCGCAGAGATCACACTTCCCGAGCTCCTTTTCCGTTCTCACAAAATCGCGATGATCGAGAACGCCCTGGAGAGGAAGAGTCGAGCCTCTTGCATCAACTGGCGACACATCACCCGGTACATTTGTAACTTTGCACACATTTACAACCGGTTGCGAAATGTTTTTGCAAACTAAAGAATTATTATCTGCTGCTGTTTCTTCATTTCCCGGCATATCCGGGTATTCTTTTTCTATGTTTGCAAAATTACCACGCGTACACACACACTTCTGAATAGGTATAGGCCGATTATTCATCTCCTGTGCCCCGGGATTTTTGTGCAAACAACTGTTTACAGGGAGGTGATCTCCATCATCCGTGCAATTTTCAGTAAAAGAACCGTCCTCCGTCCCTGTCTTAGTTTGCAAATTTGTTTTGCAAACCGTGTGCAAAGATTGTGCAAAGTTGCAAACAGAAGATGACTCCGGAGGAGCATCTTCCCCCGGACCGCCGTCATCATCACCGGGACCGTTGTCGTTCTCCTCCTCATCGAGCCAGACCGGGGTTCTGCGATTCCATTCCTGGTAAATCTCGTAATCGAATGAGAACTGGTTCTCACGCCGCCGGACCATATAGCCGTCGACCTCCTGCGAAACCGTTGCGTCGATAAAGCCGATTGCAGGACATTTTTCCAGGAGACCCGAATAAGAATAATCACCTCTCGAATAACCCTGGAAGATCCTCCTCGCCTGGTGATACGAGATCCCCATAACGTCCTGGAGCATCTTAATCGTAACAGTCTCCCAACCCATCTTGCAGATGACATCCAGGGCGTCCGCCTCGTTCTTCGTCAGTTTCGTCTCCTGGCTTCCCGAATCTCCGTTGATCGCCGCATAGATCCTTACGGCCGCATTAAAATCGTCAACCGTCGCCCGGATTGCTGCAATATTTTCCACGGAATTACCATCCTCGTCCACCGGCGTGAACCTCTCCCTCTGTTCTTTGAAAAGAAGGGCGTGGCACTTGACGAGATCGAAGAAGATCGCCGGGTTCCTCCGGTTTGCAGAAGATGAAAACTGCACCCTCTCCGCGAACGGAATCGAGACATAAGTCGTCTCCTCCTTCAGCATCGTCCAGATGCAGCGGCATATGCCGACTTCGGCCGGCTCCCCGACGACTATTATTTCCCGTGCCTCGCATCTCTTCAGGTTGTCGAGAACCCTGTGATCCTGTTCCGATGTGTCGTCGATCCAGACCGTGAGCATCCGGTTCAGCACCTGGTCGTCGCCTATGGACTCGACCTTCGCCACCCACCAGATGCACCGCTCCGGGATATTATAGATCCTGAGCTGCCTGTCGGTTGTAAGCGTCTGGTACTCGATCTTTTCACGAAAGTTCGTGGTCGCGGATTTCAGGATCTCGCAGACATCTTCCGAGAGGTGTGAGTCGTCGAAGAGGAAGACGGTCTCCGGTTTAAGATCCCTGTTATAGTAGAGCGCCTTGTCGCTCACCTTCCCCCTGAGCCTGTAGTCTTCGGGGACGAGTTTCATCATGGCCCTGCACGCAACGGATTTTCCTTTCCCGGACTTCCCGGATACGAATACATGGAGGCCGTTTGTGTTCATGACCGACTGGGAGGCGATCGACATTAACAGGCATTCGGCCAGTGTTTCGTCGCCGACGTGGAATTTCGAGAAGGTGTCGAGCATGAATTTAACCGGGTCTCCGTTTTTGAGGATCCCGGCGGCCTTCTCCCGGGTCTTTTCAGGGAATGAATTTCCCCCGCGGCGGATTGTCTTTTCGGTTTTGTCCGTGTTCTCGTTTTGTCTTCCGGCATTTCTCTCCTTTCGGCCGGATTTGATCTCGTACATCGCCCGGAGTTCGCTCCATCTTTGTTTCCCTCCGCCGCAGGAATTGTGGTGGCATCCGGCATAGATCGCACCGTTTGAAAACTGGATGGCGAAGGCCCCGTCCTTATGGGCGGAAGAGAACGGGCATTCTTCGAGGACGTAGAGTGTTCCTCCCTGCCAGGGCCTTTCGTTTGCGACTGCGATCCCGTGGTCGGAGAGCCATTCGGAGAGGTCGATCTTTTTGTCGCCGCTCTTGGCCTGCGGTTTTTCATCGTCTTTGGGAAGGAGGTCTGCGAGTTTCCGGAGCGTGTCCGCCCCGGCGATCTGGGTCTCCTCAGGTGTATCGATGATCCGGGATATCCTGTGTGGCCGATCGGGTGTGTCGTCGCCTTTTCGGGAAACCGTTCCGTAGAGTTTCCAGATCCGGGCGGCGTTGTAGTTGGCCGTATCGACCGTTACCGAATCGTCGGAGAAGAGGGCGTCGAGTGTGGTGAGGCAGTCTTTGACAAGGGCGGTTGTGTCGTCGTCGTTGGGGAGGTCGACTGCATATAGTATATGTGCACCGTTGCCGGAGTCGGCGAGGATCGGGCGGGGGAAGCCGAGTGTCTGAAGGAAGCGGGCGATCTTTTTTGCTTTCGTTATGGCGGCCTGGTGCTCTTCTTCGGTGGATGAAACACCGCTTGGACGGACGGGGTCGAGGTCGACGGGGAGCCACTTCCGGCGGTTGATGTCGGCGTCGGCGGTTGTTGCGTCTTTTCGCCCGAGTTTCATCTTGATCCTGTTGGCCCTCCGGGAGAGGAGTGCGGGATTGACCTGGTTGAGGGTTACGTATACGCCGGATACGTCGGAGAGGCGGGAGATCTTTTCGGCTTTTTCAGCGAGGGTTTCGGAATTGTCGAAGTACCCGCTGTGAATGTTGTAATCGGAGATGGCCCGGAGTTCGACGACTCCTCCGCCGGGGAAGAGGAGGGAGAGGGCTTTTTCGATCTCTTTTTTCGTCGCTGCGGCGTCCTTCTCAGGATTCATGGGTTTCTTCCTCCTTTTGCGGATGTGATCATGCTGATGGAGTAGTTGTGGCCGCGGGTTCTTCTCACGTCTATTCCTATGATGCTTTCGCCGAGCTCACGGATTTCTTTCGAGAGTGCCTGCGGGATTAGGTAGAGGGGGACGGGGTCGGCCGTTTTGCTTATCTTCCTGAAGGTAGAATTCCTGTTGGCAGTTCTCAGGCAGCATGTGGTGGTACACGGTTTGTTCCGGGGGCTGCCGTTTTCCTTTTCGGACTTTTTGTAGCAGCACACGAAGGTTTTTCGTTTGTTTGTTTCTTTCATCTTAATCATCGGGTGCGATTTCATGCACCTGGTAAGGGTAGGGAGGGGAGTTGTTATAAAATTAAATCGGAATTTGGGGAGATAATTGAAAATTAGATTTAATAGTGGGGGATTTTTTTGAATTTTCAGGAATTTATTTGGGCATAAGCCCCTGACGGGGCAACCCAATGCTCAGTTCGCTACGCGAACTTTCGCAAAGATGATAACCCGGCCTGGACACTACCCTCCGGGTAGTCTCGGCCGGGGGAGAGATCTATTGGAAAACGGAAAGTAAGTTATAAACAGTGGCTAAAAATATTCACGGAGCAGGAGGGACACTCGCCTGTCCCGACTGCGACCTATCGCCGTGAGAGGGAGGGTCATAGGGAGGGGGAATCGTCCCCCTCCCTTCCCTGTATGATTTGAATTTTTTCAGGAATTTATTTGGGCGTAAGCCCCGGACGGGGAGAAAAATTTTGGAAAACGTAAAATAAGTTGTGGGGGGTGGCCAGGGATCATTCCGGTTTTAGTGATAATAATTTATACCCCCGTGCCGATAATTTAAACAGGGTGCCTGTAATGGAGAAAAATTATAATTTCAGGATTATGCTCAGGAAAGAGCCGGAAGGAGGGTATACGGCTTATGTTCCTTCACTTCCCGGATGCGTTACATATGGCGATACGATAGACGAAGCCGTAGATCTGGTCCGGGAGGCGGTTGAACTCTATATCGAGAGCCTTATCGAGCATAACGAACCTGTTCCTTCGGACGACGAGGTTCTTGAATACAATCTCCAGATCAAAGCACAGGCATGAAGCTTCCGAACCTGAACCCGGACAGAGTTATAAAAATTCTTGAAAGCCGGGGTTTTGTTCTTGACAGGGTAAAAGGGAGCCACCACATATACATACACCCTGAAACCAGGCAGAGGGTTGTTATTCCGGTTCATAAAAAAGATCTTCCGAAAGGAACCCTGATGGAGATCCTCAGGCAGGCGGGAATAAAGAAGGAAGATTTGGAGAAAGAATAGTTTCTTGGAATCTTTTCTGGCTGCCAAAAAAAGATTTTATCAATTTTAATATGATCAATCATCTTCTTCATAAAGGAGACTAAATTCTCCATTATCACATTCAATAATGAGATGATCCTCTTCTTCAAGGAATTTTTGACAGAAAAAATTGTGATATTTTGCAAGCCAGATATATTTTTCTTTCACACTTGCATCCGATGCAATTTGGATATTATTTTCGATATTTTCTTTGTGTTTACTCATTAATTCTATAGAGTCGGGCACATTTCTGTATATTGGAAATTCTAAAACATCTTCAGGAATTTGGTCAATACAATTATCTATGTAATCGTTTATAACCTGCAAATAATTTAAAAAATACTTACCTTCACGATCTTGGCATATATATGATGATATATTTTCATGTCCCGGCCAATTATGATCATGATAATATCTAACAATTTGTATTAACGAGTCTGTAAGGCAGATCCTTGGATATTTCGCAGTTTTCTCGCATTTAACAACTTCCAAAATCCCTGGTCCAAAAGCAATTGTTTCATCAAAATATGCAAAGTTTATTGTGGCACATCCACGAATAAAATATCCATTTTGCGCTAAATTAAATTGATATGAAGCTAAATCATCTAAAGAATGTCCTATTTCTCCACGTCCATCATGGAAATGTCTACCTGAAGTTGAACTAAGAGGAACATTTATAAAAACACTATCTGAGAAAAAATTTATATTTCTTCCATCCAGGTGCGAACTTGATTCGTTTAAGTAATTCTGGGGTTCAATTAAATTTGTTCTAATTTTAGCTAATTCTTCTGATAATTGATCATAGTCATTATTACAATTCTTTATCATCTCAGAATATCCTAAAATGTCCACAAAGGCAGTGAAACAAGTTTTAATCTGATCTTCCATAAAATCAATCCTTTAATTCAATAATCTATTCTCTAACTATTTATTCAAAACTTTTTCAACCATCTCTCTCCCCAAAACTTCTTCTCCTCCCAAACCAATCTCCCCAAAAGAAAAAGCAAAAGAGATGAAAAAAATGAGCGATGCCGATGCAAACAGGGAGAAAATAAAAATACTCTTCGAGCGGGTCCTCAACGGGGGCAACGACGACTACCTGGACGAACTGATAGCGGCGGATTATATCGAGCACAATCCCGTTCCCGGACAGGAGCCCGGTGCGGAAGGAGTAAAGATCAAGCTGAAAGATCTTCGTGCGGCATTTCCCGACATCCGTTTCTTCCCGGCGGAGACTGTAGCCGAAGGCGATCTCGTGGCCGTCCGTTACCACTGGGAGGCCACCCACAACGGGCCGTTCATGGGCCTCGCCCCGACGGGAAAGAAAGTATCCGTCAACGGGATGGACTTCTACAGGTTCAAAAACGGAAAACTCGCCGAACACTGGGACTGTGCCGACATGCTCGGCCTTATGGTGCAGCTAAAGGTCTTCAGAGTCTAACGCCGTTCTTCATCCACAAACCGTAATATCAAAAAAATCGATTTACTGGTAATATGTCCCTTCCGAAATCACGATATTCAAGAGCAGTCCTCGGGGGGATCGTCACATGGCTCGTCCCGTTCCTCGTATCGCTGTTATTCTACAATCAAAACGGCCTTACGATCGATGTCTTCCTCTTCAAGTCGATAATGATCGTCGTCGGGGCGATCGTCGGAGCCCTGATGATCGTCTGGTACTTCAGGCCCGAAACGGAAAACTTCCTCCGGGCCGGAATAATCTTCGGTGCAACAGCCCTCGCAGTCAACTGGGTGCTCGACCTCGTCGTCCTCTGCGGAATGCTCGGCGAAGACCCGCTCTCGTGGTTCGCCGGTGTCGGGGTCAGGTACCTCGTCATCCCCGTCATGAGTATCACCGTCGGTTACATCGCTGAAGAAAAAGCCGGGGTCAACCCCTGAATAATATTTATTTTAAATCCGGATGCATTGAACACAGTAATCGGCATTCAGGTATTCAATAGTATTATCCGAGAGAAAAGGCCCGATAATCGTGGATTTTCCTGAACCGTTCGGTCCGGCAAAAAGGAAAAAATCTTTCATCGGTGTTTTGAACTGCGATTTTTATATGTCCTTCGGGCAGCCTTCATCAAAATTTCATCCGTGTCTTCGAAAGAGGGAATAAATCCTTTTTCACTCCACTTTGTTCCGGTCGAGATCTTTTTGCTTTCAGGTGACATCCTGGCATAGATCTCCTCTCTTTCGGAGACTCCTGCATGTACACAGATCCATCTCTTTTTTGCCCGTTCGTCTGAATTTTTATCTCCAGGTGATCTGATGTCACTCATTGCTGCAACCTTAATTAGTAGATGTTCCTTTTCTTAAATAATATATTTGCCTGTCAATTTTCTGTGCAATTAACAATATGCAGGCATTTGTCTCTGTCAAAATACCGGATCTCAACAAGAGATCTCTATTTTATCCAGTTTACAGACGGTTCCGGTCTAGCAGGCATCTCCGGGTTTTCCGCAGGGTACCCGAGGACGAGGGAGGCGACGAGGTGGTATTCGTCCGGGATTCCAAGCTCTTCAACAAGCCCCGGATTCTTTTCAAGATGTCTCGCCGAGCCGATCCAGCATGTGCCGAGACCAAGCGAATGTGCGGCGAGCATGATATTCTGTGCACAAAGCGAACAGTCTACATCCGATATGGGAGCATCATTTTTACCAAGTATCAGGAGAAGAGACGGGGCGTTGTAGAAGATCGAAAATCTCTCCTCGCCCACCATATCAAGATATCTCTGTGTCATCCCGACCCTTTTTGCATTCTTAAGCTCAGCGAGAATTTGCGGTTTTACATATTCGGAGACCCTCTTCATCATCCCCCTATCCTTTACGACGATAAAACTCCACGGAAAAAGGGCGAGGGCCGAAGGTGCATGTATCCCCATGTCGATCAGCATCTCGATCAGTTCATCCGGAACAACCCTGTCCGAATAATTCCTGATGCTTCTCCTTCCCATAATCGCACGGGTCACTTCGTTCTCATCGTTCATGATAATCAGTCCTTATACACGCTTATGTATTTAAACAATCTGGCAGATTCACTTTCTTCTCCTGCGGATCTTTATTATATTGAGCGGAGACAATTCAGGATCATGAATGAAAATAAACCATTCTCATATCATTCGACCGTTCTGTTCGTGGAAGATGTGGAGAGATCGAAGAAGTTCTATACTGAAGTAATGGGCGAGGAGATCGAACTCGATCTCGGGAAAAATGTAGGATTCAAAAACGGCCTTGCCATCTGGGAAGGGGAATACGGCCGTAATGTAATATTCGGGGATCCTTCCGGTGGAGATTATTCATCGAAGAAGATGCTGGAGATCTACTACGAGACCGAAGACATGGCAGAGACCTATGAGATCCTGAAATCCGCCGGGGTCGAATTCGTTCACGAAGTAGTCGAACAACCCTGGCGGCAGCTCACCGTAAGGTTCCTCGATCCCGACGGGCACATGATAGAGGTCGGCGAGAGAATGGACGTCTGCATAGGGAGACTTGCGGCCTCGGGGGAAACACCTGAGATGATCGCAGAATCAACGATGATGCCTGCCGAAATAGTGAATGCAATCCTGGCGAATAGAGATTAGATCAAAAAATAGTTGATTTCAGGATGATTCTTCGGGCGGGGTTCCGTCAGGCATCTCGCCTTCGGGCATCTCTCCGCCGCCCATGCCGCCATCGGGCGGAGTCATGTTTCCGTCACCTGCGGGCATCGTCATGTTGCCGTCGGGGGGAGTCATATTACCTCCTTCGGGCATGGTCATATTGCCGTCACCTGCAGGCATATCTCCCATGTCCCCGGAACCGGTTTCCTGTGCTGTGTCTGTATTCGTATCTGTGCCGGATGATTCAGATGTGCATCCGCTTATAAAAATGCATGCCAGTAAGATTGAAATTGCAATCAGAAAAAATAATGATTTGTTCTTCATTTTATTCCTCTTTCGGTTTATCCCCGGTATTCTCCGGGTTCCCTTCTATATTTTCGGAAATGCTGTCCATAACTTCTACCGGATCTGCCGTATAGTAGATTTTAAGCTGGGCAACGTCACGAAGGAAGTCGATACTCCGGATGTCGACATCCCTGACGTTAAGTCCGGTACGAATCCTTAAATCATCAATCAGTTCGTTCTCATGTCCTGCTTTTACAAGGTCTATCTTTTCATAGACCACCTCCTTCTGCATGACCTCTCTCTTAAATCCCCATCCGTTCTCGAGGATCCAGACGACTACGATCATCAGTACATCTATGACCAGGAGTTTTGCATACTCCCCCGAGTCGAACAGGATGGAGTTTAAGATCGGAAGCGCCACCATGATGAAGAGATATGTCATCTCCCTGATGGGGACGGTCTCGGTCCTGTACCTCAGGATCGAGAAGAGGGCGAACAGCCCGAATCCCGCCCCTATCGAGAGCTCTATACTCGTGAAAAGCCCGATTATGAAGTACACGACCGCGTTGAACGCAAGGAACGTGAATATAAAGTTCTTCTCGCCTTTCTTAGGGTAATAGATCAACCTGACGATTATGAACGCCACTATAAAGTTGATCAGGAATCCCAGTACAAACAAAACTTCGGTATTACTCAGACTCAGCAAATCGCTTCACTCCCGGATATCCTGGAAAGGAAGAGAAGATTCGGCTTGAACCTGTTGTGCTTGAGGTGGCTGTAGATCAGTGATACCCCTATGCAGTACTTCGAAAAACTTCTCTCCCGTATTCCAAGCGTCCTGATATAGGTCAGGGCCTTTGAACTGGTGATGCTCTTGTCCATCTTGACTTCCCCTATCACGACGGCGGGGAACGAGTAGACCTTTTCACTGTTTTTGAATGTGAGATCGAAATCCAGTGTTATCCTCTCGTTCATCTTCTTCGAGACAAGGGTGACCCGCTTATACTCCACGGATATGACAGGATGGAACTCGTGGTAGTCAAACGGGAATGACATCCTGAGGAACCTGTCGTACTCCTCTTCGCTCATCTCCGAGGATTCGGAGATCTCGATGCGGTTTTTGACCGTGACCCCGGTGTTCTTCTTCTCCTTGACCTCGATATAGTACTCATCGGAGGAGAGGTAGTGCCTGGCCCTGAGCTTATAGCGGTTGGCCTTGCCGTTGTGGTGCTGGTGGTAGCTCGTGAACGAATCATCGTCATAGTATTCTGTTTCGTAGCCGCTCATCTTGCACTCGTCTACATCGAGTATCATGTAGTCCCCGTCGAGGCCCGATATAAGCTCAAGGCACTGGTCGAATGTCATGAGGTATTTCGATTCCTTCCTCGACATGAGCGAGGCATCCGAGTTCTTCAGCTCTTCAAGCGTGATCTGCTCGTATCCTTCTATTGCGGATGAGATCTTCCCGTTTAAAATATTGGCCTCATCGTCTGTTTTTCTATATGTATCCATATCATTCCGGTTCATCAATATCGAACCCCTTGTATTCATATCGTATCCGCAGTGACCTCCTCTCTGGAGGATCTGTGCTGTCATTGTATACATTGTTTGACTCAATGTTAAATATACTTTACTCTATGTAAACTAATTGCTCCGTGAAACCTGAAAAAATATAGATAACCAGTATATTATGTATTTCTGGGTATTTTGACTGAAAACGGATTATATACGCAGCAATGGCCTGTCAGGGTTTTAATTTGGGGACATGGCAAAAAAGACATGGGCGTGGGCGGGAGGGGAAACAGATCGTCCGTTGAATTTTTTTGCCTGTGGATTTTGCTAAAAAATTGTTTTTGTTTTCTTTATTTTTTTTAGACCGAAGTCTTCCTGAACAGATATGCCCCGACCAGTATCATTGCAACGGAGAACGCGGCGAGCACGATAAGGCAGACCAGGGGATTGATCTGCGATGCCCCTGTCAGGCCGTATCTGATTCCTTCCACTCCGTACGTCAGGGGATCGAACAGAGTCAGCGATTTGAATGCCGAAGGAAGACTGTCGATCGGAAACATAGCTCCCGAAAGCCCGAAGATGGGAAATATCAGGAAACTCATTATCAGCTGGAATCCGTTCATGTCCTCCATTCTCGATGCGATCGCTATGCCGAGCGAGGTGAACGCTATTCCGATCAGGATCATGAATCCCGCGGCAATGAGAAGCCCGGTGATTCCGGGAAAGCTGAGGCCGACGAGAAACGAGATCAGGAGGATTATCGTTCCCTGGATGATTGCGGTGGTCGCTCCCCCGAATGTCTGGCCGAGCATGATCTCGGTTCTCGTCACCGGTGCTACGAGCGTCTCCTTCAGGAAACCGAACTGCTTGTCCCAGATGATCTGTATCCCTGCGAATATCGACGTGAACAGGACACCCATCGCCACGATTCCCGGGGCGAGGAAGACGATGTAGTTTTCGCCTGTATTGGGTATGACGACGACCGAGTTCAGGCCGAATCCCATGAAAACGAGAAGGAAGAGAGGCATTCCGAGACTTCCTACGATGCGGCTCTTAGATCGTATGTATCTCTTGACACTCCGGAGCCAGATAGTATATATTACGTCCATATCAGTGCCTCCTCATATTATGCATCATTCTCATATGGTCCTTCGAATCCAACTCTGCGTCGCGGATTGTTTTTCCCGTATAGTGGAGGAAGACGTCTTCGAGTGTCGGTTTGTGGACCGAGACCGATGAGATTTCGATGCCGTTGTCCAGGAGAGCACTGATTACTGCGGTCAGGTGCTCCTCCGCGTTTGAAAGACTGATTGTAAAAAAACCGTCATAGCATGAGATGTTTTCAATCCAGGGCTGGTTCAGGCCCGAGATTTTTTCATTGAAATCCGGTGATTTTACTGTGATGATATCGCCTCCTATACTGTTCTTGAGGTTTTCGGGTGTGTCGAGTGCGATGATTCGTCCCTGATCTATGATCCCGATCCTGTCGCACAGCCTGTCCGCCTCCTCCATGTAGTGGGTAGTGATGATTACGGAGATCCCGAATTCCCGGTTCAGGTTCTCGATATACTCCCAGAGATAATTCCTCGTCTGCGGGTCGAGGCCGAGTGTCGGTTCGTCGAGGAAGAGAACCTTCGGCCTGTGCAGAAGACCTCTTGCAATCTCGAGCCTCCTTCTCATGCCCCCGGAGAATGTCTTTACAAGATCGTCTTTTCTCTCGTAGAGACCTACAAGCTCAAGAAGCTCTTTTATCCTCTTGTCGCGTGTTTCACCGGGAATCCTGTACAGCCTCCCGTGGAAATCCATGTTCTCCCAGGCGGTCAGTTCTTCGTCGAGGCTCTGGTCCTGGAATACTATGCCTATGGATTTCCTGACACCGTCTTCGTCGTCGGCGGTATCATGCCCGTTTACTATCGCCTTTCCCGAAGTGGCATCGGCCATCGTCGCGAGGATGGATATGGTCGTGGATTTCCCTGCCCCGTTCGGACCCAGGAGGCCGAAGATCTCGTTTTCATCTATATCGAACGATATATTGTCGACCGCAGTAAAATCTCCGAACTTCTTCGTAAGGTTTTCAACTGTTACCGCTTTCATTTCCTTTCAGCCTCTTTAGCTCCTCAAGACATTTTCCGGTTATCGATGCGGCTTCTTCCTCCTTTTCAGGGGGGATCTCATCGAGTACCTGGTGGATTTCATACAGAAACTCTCCGGCTTTCCCGAAGTTACCGCCAAAGATGTCGGCCATAATCCGCCTGAAAACGTGCATCCTTTTTCCGGCTTCTTTTCTGTGTTTTATCATTCTTTCCAGGAGATCCCTGCCGTCTTCCGTGATCTCGTAGATATTCTTCGAACGTGACCCGGTATCCGAGACCACGATGAGACCACCCTCCTCCATCTTCTTCAGCAACGGATAAAGCATCCCCTTGCTCGGAACCCATATGCCGTCGGTCTTCTCCGAGGTCTCCTTTATGAGATCGTAGCCGGTCTTCGGTTCGACTGTCAGGGAATGCAGGACGTAGAGTTTCATGATCCCGCCGGTCCTGTGGCTTCTGCCGTTTTCGAATTTCATATGCCTGTGAAATCCGGGCATTTCAAAGTCGTCTTCTTTCATGATTTCCAATCCTTGTACTGATCAGAATTATGGTTCTGTTAAGGACCGTTCTTTTTAGCACAGTTCTAATTAGTACCATTGCACATGTGGTTATATAACCCTTGCCTGCACCGGGCCGTGACAAACCGAAGATCATGAAAAAAGAAGCCAGGAATTTTTCGTTGAAATCTACCGGCGCATTTCGGATGTGAAATCTCCCGGAAAAAGAAAAGAAGTGAAAGCCCCCCTGAACAACTATTGATTATTCTTCACCGGTATTTTTGATAACCATGATTCTCCATTCGTTTCCGCCTGTATCCACAGTGCTCCAGAAAGCCTTCTTGACGATTTCATCCTTCGTCCCTGTGGCGTAATAGCTGTATTCGCAGCTTCCGGACCAGTCTTTGACAACCTTTTCGGCCGCTTCGATGATTCCGGGGAAATCCTCGTAGGCGGGATTGTTGAAGGTCTGCTGTCCTGCTTCGGATTCATCGGGATCGTAGAGTATCAGTCCGTCGGTCTGGAGAACCATGACCTCGAAGCCCGATTCCTCTTTCAGTTCTGCCGCATATTTGCTGAAAAAGGTCTCGGGGACGAAGGTGATGCTTATGAACCCCTGGTAGCTGTCGCCGGAAAAAACCGGGTAATAGACTGCCGCCGCATATCCGCCCTGCTTCAGTTCGAAGAGATCAGTCAGGAGCGGGGTTTTGTTTTCATTCATCCGGACTACGGAATCCTGGTATTCCAGCGAATCACCGACATTAATTCCACCGGATTCGGGAGAGATAGCGTTCAGGACGCCGTCGCTTCCGATGTATGCAATTGTGAGAATGTAGTCTTTACCAGAGGCGGCTTCAGAGATCTTTTCCTGCAGATCGGCAGTTCCGACAGATCCTGCACAAATCCGTGCCCGGGAAAAGAGATCGTCCAATCCGCTGTATGTTTCTCCCTGCAGCTCCGAAAGCGATGACTGCATGAGTGAATCAGAATCGGAATCATCCGCTGTTTGTGCGGCTTCACATGCCGGACATATTTCCGAGGTTGATGTGCACCCGGAAGAGAGGAGAACCGCCATTGCGATAAATGCAACGAACAAAATTGAACAGGCATTTTTCATAATAATATGAATATACCCGATTTCTGGTAAAAAAATGTTGTATTGGATTCCGGGAGAAAATTAGTAATTCTCCCCGATATATTTACAGAATTTTTCTATATCGGTAAAGAGTCCGGCATGCTCGCTGATCCATTCGATATCCCTGTCCCACCACCTGAAATCTTTCAGGAGTTCGATCTGTTCCTCTTCGAACCTGTATTTGATCACCCGTGCCGGAACGCCGGCCACGATCGCATAATCCGGGACATCCTTTGTGACGACGGCTCCCGCCCCTATTATCGCACCGTCGCCGATCGAAATCCCGTCGAGGATCGAGCATCCTGCACCGATCCATACATCGTTTCCTATTGTAACGGGCAGACTCTCCTGGAATATTGTCTCATCGGTAAACGAAGCGAGAGCTCCGGGATTCCATTTCGAGTAGAATGCTGGATGCATCGCGACAAATGTGTGCGACGGGTGGAACCCGTAGCAGATTCTGTTGTGGAGTGCGATCGAGCAGAATTTTCCGACCTTCGTATTGTGCATCCCCGACCAGGTGTATGTATAGTCTCCGATCTCCGATGACGTGATCCCTATTCCGGGGTGGACGACGACGTTTTCACCGAGTATGCAGTCTGGGGAGATGGTCGCACCTTCGAATATTATTGCCCCGGGGTGCTGCTTCATCAGTTCGTAATCGAGTTTTTTTCCTTCGTGATAAACGGCATACTGCCCTATGAATCCGTCTTTAAGGGCGTCGCCCGTGAATGCGAACCGTTCGTCTGATAAGTAGTCTTCAACTGATCTTTTCATGAAATCCTTCCGTTTCCTGTAAAATGCATAATCGCAATTTTTCTGTAATCTTACTCCCGCCGCGAGGTTAAAACATTATAGTATGGAGTTTGAAAATGTGTTCAGTCGTATATTCCATGCGGGAGGGGAAGCCTTGCATGGTCGTCGTTTAACAGGGGATCGAATTCCAGGGCTCCGCCGTAGACAGCCGAAATTCCTGCCATCAGTCTGGCCGAATATTCATTGTCTTTCACCCAGGTGCCGTTCTCAACTTTTATAATTATGTAATAAGGCGGAGCGCTGCTGCCGTCCCTGAAGTATTTGATCCCGGTGTAACCTGTGACGATGTTACTGTCGAGCTCCTCCCTGATCTCGGGTATTGTATCCGCACCTTCCGCCAGTGCCTCCTCCAGGACCATAGCGGTATCGCGCCCGTAATATTCATACATGGTATCTTCGCTGAGACCGCCGGGATATTCAATCCCGTAGACGCCTTCGGCATATGAGCCTGCGTTCTCCGTAAAGAGATCGTTTGCGGAAGATTCTGAGAGAATTATCTTTGTATCCCGGCTGTATTCCCTTATGGTTTTTACAGCCTCCGAACCGTTTACGGGTGAACCGGTCCAGACTGCGATCTCCGGTGCGCCTTGCGGATCTCCTCCCGTATCCCTGACGAGATATTCGATCCCGCTTCCGCTCTCATTCGTTTCGGCCATGATACCGGAGAGGATATTATTTCCTTCCTTTTCATATTCTCCTGAAAGCGGCAGCAATATGCCTGCGTTCATCCGAACACCGCCATTATGAGCAGCATGACAACATAAGACAATGCCATTGAAGCAGGAATGGTCACGAACCAGGCGGTGACGATCTCGCGGGATGCGGACCAGTTTACGGCAGCCCGGCCCCTTGTGGCGCCTGCGCCCATTATCGAGCCGCTTATCGCGTGGGTCGTCGAGACGGGAACACCGAATGCAGTCATCAGCGAGAGAATCATCGCTCCCCCGGTTGATGCCGCGAAGCCCTGGTACTGGCTGATATGCGTTATCTTGTTTGCCATTTTGTCGATCACATTGCATCCGCCGATCATGGTCCCCATTGCGATTGCAAGACATGACGATACGATAACCCAGAGCGGCACTTCGAAGGTGCTCAAAACACCTGCTGCAAGAAGGACCGACGTTATGATACCCATTGCGTTCTGGGCGTCGTTTGCCCCGTGGCTGATTGCGAGGGCAGCGGCGGAGAGCACATGGAGCGGTTTCATCGTGGAATTTATCCGGCCCCTGTTCACTTTTCTGTTCAGGATCAGGGCCATTACGACAATCAGGGTATAGGCGGTTATGAATCCGATTGCAGGTGAGACGACTATGAATATCAGCACTGCAAGTATCCCCGAGATCGGCAGGGTCCCCGTTACCATAAGAACGGGCACCACCAGGCATGCACCTGCGGCAAAGAATACGAGCGGCATTATTCCGGGCTCTTTCTTCTTAATTTTTGCAAATATGAGCAGTATTACGGCCCCGCAGATCCCGCCGGCCGCCATATATATTGCCAGCGAGACGATTGTCGCAGGGGAAGGCCAGAGGACGCTTCCCAGACCTGCATATGCAACCGCCGCACCCATCATTCCCCCGATCAGGGCGTGGCTGCTCGATATCGGGATTCCGTATCTTGTCGACAGCAGGACCCACAGGACCGCCGTAAAGGCGGCGGAGAAGAGGACGTAACAGTTGAGAACGCTGCCTTCGAGAATTCCGACACCTATTGTCTCCGCGATTGCCGTTCCGAAGATGAAAGGGCCGATGAAGTTCATAGAGCCGGCGAGCAGAACGGCGTGAAGCGGAGATATGGTGCGGGTTCCGATTACGGTTGCGATCGAATTTGCGGCATCATTCATTCCGTTGACGAAGTTGAAAAAAAGAGCGAAAACTATCGTCACGAAAAATAATATGGCTTCCATGTGACCCGGTGTTATACCTGCCTGACCGCTATATCGTATATCGCTCCCGTCCTGTCCTCGCAGAGGCTTGCAAGGTCGCAGACCCTGCCGTAGATCTTCCCGTATTTTATGATATTCAGGGGTTCATTGGTATAGATCCTGTGTGTTGCCCGGGCGTTCAGCAGGTAGACCTCTTTTTCGATCTCTTTTACGGTCATGTAATGGGGCAGTATGTCCTTCGGTTTGCCCTTTTCCTTAAGATGAGCGAATGCCGATTCCATCTCCGCCATTGATCTTTTGAGGAGTGAAACCGCTTCTTCCATGTCCGGGGTGGTTTCGCAGTCCTTTCCGAATATGTAGATGTGGGTCGAGGCGTCTACGAGCAGGTGAATCATCGATTTGATGTCGTTTACCATCTCGTTGATCTCCACAGGATCGATTGGGGTGATAAAGGCAGTCTCGAGCAGCTCTTTTATCTCCTGCAGCCTCTTCTCGGTCCTGTGCTCGACTTCGCGCATCTCTTTGTGCATCGTTTCGAGGTCACTCATCTCGTGCACGCCGGAGGAAAGAAGGTTTATGCCGCTGTTTACATCTTCCATCATAAGGGATATGGAGTCATAGAATTTGTCGTCCTTTGGGACCAGCCAGTCAAAGAAAGTCATATTATCAGCTATTTTATACAAAAACCGGCGGGAATATAAAAATGATTAATATGATATATGGATCGTATTTTTTTACATGTGCCGACCCGTTTTCTATATATTTTATCGGAAGCACTCTTTATCCGGGCAGGGAGTATAAACTAAGTCAGAAAATGCTTATGGAAGAAATAATCGGCAGGATACGAGAGGAGCTGAGATCATTTCCCGAAGAGGACAGGAACCCCGGCGTTCAGAGATTCTTCAAGGAGAATATAAAATGCTACGGGCTAAAGAGCGCCCCTGTAAAAAAAGTCATCGGCAGCTACTGGAAAGAGGTAAAAGGGCTTGAAAAGGAGGAGATCTTTTCACTCTGCGAAGAGCTTTTTTCTTCGGGATACACCGAGGAGGCGTCCATCGCATCGGTCTGGGCCGAGAAGTGCTCAGGCAGGTTCGAAGAAGGCGACATAGAGACTTTCCACCGGTGGATAGATTCGTACATCGATAACTGGGCGAAATGCGACGTCTTATGCAACCATGCGGTCGGGGATTATATCATGATGTTCCCGCACAGGATCGCGGATCTCAAGGAGTGGGCAAAGTCGGAAAACCGCTGGCTGAGAAGAGCTTCGGCGGTCACGCTTATAATCCCGGCGAAGAAGGGATTTTTCCTTGACGACATCTTTGAGATCTCCGATATACTGCTCGAAGACGGGGAAGATATGGTGCAGAAGGGATACGGGTGGATGCTCAAGGATGCGAGCATTACGCACATGGACGAGGTCTTCGCTTACGTAATGAAGAACAAGCGGAGGATGCCCCGGACGGCTCTCAGGTACGCAATCGAACGGATGCCGAAGGAGATGAAGGCTGAAGCGATGAAGAAGGACTGGTAAACCGGAATTTTTTTTGCTCTTGGCTGTTTCTCATCCTCGCATGTTTTCAGAGCCTGAAAATGCTTAGCATTTTCTCGTCTTCACATACGTTCGGATATTGCTTATGCACCTCACTTAGGCGACCCCGGCACCGGCGGCCAGCCGCCGGACGGCCCCTGCCCAGGGGCCTTGCCCTAAGAGACTTCTCTCACGGCACGCTCAGGGGACGGGCAAGCGTCCCCTGTGCTGTTGAATTTGTTTTTTTGAAATATTCCGTTCAGTACACGCCTTCCATTTATTCTTTCTACTGTGTGGGAACTTGATGTAATATTTAGGGAAACAGTAGTAATTTTATGAGAAATTATTTAATCAAAAAGAGAAGTACTTGTTACTTATAGGTTTGAGTGAAGAAAATGATTGAACTGAAGAATCTTGTCAAAACCTATGGCGATACAAACGCCGTAGACAACCTCTCGCTCAGGATCGAAAAAGGAGAGGTGTTCGGACTCCTGGGCCCGAACGGTGCGGGAAAGAGTACGACCATCCTGATGCTCTGCGGGCTCATCCAGCCGACCTCGGGCGAATGCCTCATAGACGGAATAGAAGTCTCGAAGAACCCGATAGAGGTAAAGAGAAGACTCGGCTATATGCCCGAGGATGTAGGATTTTACCCGAATCTTTCGGCCGGTCGGAATCTCGATTTTTTTGCAAAGCTCAATGACATTCCCGATACTGAAAGAAAGGAGAGGATAGAGGTTCTCCTGCGTCTTGTCGGACTGTCGGGAGTCGAAAAGAAGGTCGGCGGTTATTCGAAGGGAATGCGCCAGCGGCTCGGGATTGCAAAGGCACTGGTAAACGATCCCGACGTCGTGATTCTCGACGAGCCTACGGCGAACCTCGATCCGCAGGGTGTCTCCGATTACAGGAGGATCATAAGGAATATCGCCGGGTCGGGCAAGACGATCCTCGTCTCCTCGCATATTCTCTCCGAAGTGAGCAAGGTCTGTTCGAGAGTCGGGATCATGCAGAAGGGCAAGCTCGTCCGGGACGGCAGCTGGGACGAGATCACCCGCAACCTCGATCTCCTCGGTCTCCCCGAGATAATCATCAACGTCGAGACCGAATCCGGAATGCCCGAATTGATCCATGAAGATATCATCCGTGTCGATTATTTCGCTGAAAGGACAAAGGCACGAATCAGCGCTTCAAAGGACATCCGTGCGGATATCGGGCGAACTCTTTATAAATCTGGCACATTCCCGAAGGAGATCTGCCTTGATGCCGTAACGACCGAAGATGCGGTGCTGTCATATTACAACGGGTGATGATGATGAGATCAAAAGGCTTCATTACAATAGCAGGCAAGGAGTTCAGCGATCATCTGTACGGCAGGACGTTTCTCCTCTTCCTTTCGATAATCATCGTCGTAACGATCATCGGAATGGCCGCGGGCTCGGTCGACTACAACAACCAGATAGACAGCTATAATGAAAAACTGGTGGTGGCGGGCGACGATCCGGTCTCCGGTTCATATATCTTCAAGCCGTCGGTCATGACAATCTTCGACGGGGTCGGCGGACTCCTGGTAAGCCTCGGTGCAATCCTCGGGATAGCGATGGGATTCAATCTCGTAACGAAGGAAAAAGAGAGCAAGTCGCTGAAGATCCTGCTCTCCAACCCGATATACCGCGATGAAGTGATCAACGGTAAAGCGGCCGGCGGGATTCTGGCGCTGGTAGTCGCTCTTTTCATAACACTGGTAATCTCTCTCGGAGTTATGCTCTTGTTCGGGATCGTTCCTTCGGCGGATGATATCGGCTTTATACTACTGTTCGGGGTTGCTGCATTCCTGATGATATTTTCATACTTCGCCATCTCGATGTTCATGTCGACGGTTGCAGAGGACAGCGGGACCTCGCTGGTGTATACGCTGATTATCTTCGTCTTCCTCTCCAGTCTCGTGCCGGTATTCGTCTGGGGTTCGACGATCGACATGATCGTCGGTCCGGCCCCGGAATACCCCGAAGGTCTTTACATGGATATGCAGTATGACCCCGTCACCGGCGGAGTGACAGGTACTGTCGTGACATCAGCCTCATCTGAAGATTCTGAAGAGGAAATGGCTGCACAGGATGAGGCGATGGATCAATATTTTGAGGAGATGGATGAATACTGGAGCAAAAAGGATGTAATCTCCGGTTTCGTCAACCTCTTCTCGCCGACCAGCAACTTTAAGGATATCACGGATACGCTGACATATTCGGTAGGGGCTTCATCCTCTTTCGGATCGGAGGACGGAGAAAGTCCCGGCATTACGGATGTTCTCGGGAAGCTTCTCTGGAATTTTATTGCCCTTATTGCAATTCCTGTCGTATTCTTCGGCGGGGCGTATGTCCGTTTCATGAGGCTCGACGTGAGGTAGGAGATGGGAGGAGAATACGGCCTTGGACCTGCCTTCCTGCTGATAACGGCATGCCTGCTCATGTTTTTCATACCGCAGGCCGTCTCCGCCGGTACTGATTCAACCGCAAATACGGAGATCTCGTGTACTTTCCCCGGCCGGATCGTCGAGGCCGGCGAGACCGTGACATTCGACCTGAAGGTAAAATGCAATCTCGGCACCAATCCCCGGATGCTTGAATTCGATACCTTCAAGGGTGAAGATGACTGGAAATATCATTTTTACTCCGGAGAAAAGGAGATCGACAGGATCCTGATGACCGAGGGAGAGGTGATTCCTATAACCTTCGAGATCGATACCGCCGGCGATACGGCTGTCGGGATCTATCCAGTGAGAGTCAGGATCGATGACGCCCGCCTGTGGATATACATTACCATAGACAAGTCTCATGCAGGTGAATCGGGTGTCCTTAAACTGGCTGTAGTCGACGAGCAGGGCGAAAACATAGACGGGGCTTTAGTGAAGATCGTGGATGAAAGGAGGCACACCGTGATTAAGGAGGTGCTGACATCCAGAGACGGCCTCAGGACCGAGGTGGACCAGGGCGATTATATCCTGTATGTCGGGAGTGAAGGCTATAATGATGCGCATAAGGACGACGTTTCGATAAAGTGCGGCTATACTACGGATGCAGGGACGATAATGCTTGAAAAGGAGAACTACGGCCTGACGATCGATGTCAAATCCCCGCTTGTGACCGCGTCGATAGGGAACAAACCAGTCTACGAGGCAGCCTTAACCAATGTCGGAAAGAGCGACGATGTGTTCGGGCTGGATGTAAACGGCCTTCCGGGCGGCTGGTACGGGAGATACAAACTCACGGCGGATTCCACCGAGAGCATATCCAAATTATATATCGATTCAGGTTCGGAGAAGACGGTCTTCCTGGAGATAATACCGCCGTATTCTGTTGAAAAAGGGGATTATTTCTTCAACATGTCGGTGGAGTCGTCTGAAAAAGATTACTCCGAACCGCTTGAGGCGAGGATCACAGGCAGCAGCAACATGGTGATATTCTCGGAAAAATACCGTTACGATATGACGAAGGGAGACTCCGTTGAGATTCCGGTGACGATATCGAACAAGGGCAAGGGCGATGCCCTGACCAATGTAAGAACTGAGGTGTCGGCTCCCGAAGGGTGGAACGTAAGGGTAACGCCGTCTTCCGTTCCTTCCATTCAGCCGGGGGAGAAAGCGACCGTGATCCTGACGGTCAGTCCGCCGGCGAACATCGCAGCATCGGATTACAAGATCTCGGTCAAGGTCGTCTCGGACCAGCAGGAAGAGACGGACGAGATCAGGATTGTGATCAATGAAAGCTCGCTTGTCGGAATTCTCGGGCTGCTGCTGCTTCTGGGCGCCTGCGGGGGTGTGTATTACTTCTTCAGGAAACACGAGAGGAGGTAGATGAAAAACCATCTCTCTCTTTTGACCGCAGTTCCTAGTCGTCATGTTTGTGTAACTGATGTAGTATTGTGAGAATATGTTTATTCAAAAAGAGAAATAATTGTTACGTGGTGCACTAAATGAAGATCCAGACATACTTCCTCTGCCTGATATGTATTGCAATAGCGGTTGCGGTCCTGGTTATATTGGGGTTTAGATCGGCCAATCCGCTTGTTCCTGCCATAGTAATACTTGCGGGTATCGCCGCCGTGTACTTTTGCCGCAGGAGGGTGACCGATGTCGTCACGGACGATCTCTCCGAGATGATAAACGGGAAAGCGGCAGTTAAAACGCTTGAAGTCGTGATTATCGCCCTGGTAATTATCTTTCTCGGGACGACGACATATTTCTCGTACGGAGGTCACGGTTCCGGTACGCACGTTGGGGATGATGGTTCTACGGTGGTATCGTTCATGCAGTTTTACCCGCCCGGAAATGTGATCTACATCGACAATTATTCCCTTGAGGACCCTCCGGGGCTCACCGGCAACGATCTCCTGGGTCTTGAGAGATTATTCGTTGAAGGTCATAAGGTCAGGGATTTCCCCTATGTCGCAGGGGCGGCCCTCGGCTTTGCCGCTGTGGTGCTGGCTGCGGTCTTTGCGGCATTTTCATTATATTACAGCCGAAAGTATGGGTGTAACGAAGATGAAGAACAGGATTAAGGTCTACCGTGCGATGCACGATATGACCCAGGAAGAACTTGCCGAAAAGATCCGTGTTACAAGGAAAACCATCAATTCAATCGAAAGGGGGAAGTATAACCCCTCAATTGAGGTTGCCTTTAAAATTGCAAAGATATTCAGGGTCCCGGTCGAGAAGATATTCTTTTTTGAAGACGAAACCCCGGAAGACGTGATTGAAGATCCTTCATCGCCCGATTGATTTTTCATTGATGTCCTTAGATTTATTATCAGGAGAAAGTGTCTCCTGAATATACTCGTTGAAGACAATGCAGGTACAGCCGCCGGACACAAAGAGAAATCCGCCAGAGGAGAGAATTGAGGATGCAGTCGCAAAACTGCGGGCCGCAGGCACGAAAGGCGAACTTGCGGAAGCCATAGCCTCGGAGATAATAAAATATTCACTTTATGAACTCCAGGTTATCGGGGGAAAAGTCCGGCAGGAGATCGACAAACTTCCCTCTCCCTACCGCGAGAAGGTCCGCCCGTTCTTCCAGCAGCAGTTATTCGATGTATACAACCGGCTTATGTCGATGCAGAGGTCAGGTGGTTTTTCCAGGATGAAAGGGAAGATCGATGACCCTGCCCTTTTCGCGGAATTTCTCGATGCGGTCCCTGCCGGGTGCCTTAAGGACCCCGAACACAGCGGTACGGATTTTAACTTCGGCGACCCGATCAAATCGCTCTTTTATTACCTCCTCTGCTGCTTTACGATGTTCGTAATGGACGAGCCCGGCCATCCTGTGGGTACACCCTTCCCCGGAGGATTCATAGTTGAAAAAAGAGCCGACGGGTATTACTGCCCGATCCGCGACAAGGAGGAGGAAGTCCCGTTTTCGATCTGCAACTTCTGCCCTGCAAAACAGATGGAAGGGGTTTGAGGTTTCAGATCGTCAAAGGCTTGTAAAATCTCCCCAGGTTACGTTCTGAACATAGAATTCAAAGGAATTTACCCCGTCCGGGTTCTGCATGGAATAATCGAGGTCCATATCCAGCCTGAACGTCCCGTCCGGCCTGTTGTCAGGAGCTCCCCAGCTGTTCAATACCGTCCAGTATCTCTCATCGGGATCCGTGTCGTTGTATCCGAGGATAAGCATGGCATGCCCGCCGTCGTTTCCTGTTGCACCCTGAGTGGATTCAGGCGTGAAAACAGCGGATTCCGTTTCATTCTCCCAGAAGTCCATAAAAGGATCCCAGTCGTCAGGGGTATAGATTATAACGACCGCACTGCCGGAGATGAGTGCAGATTTAATCGAGTCGATCGCGGTTTCATTTGAGATATCCCGTTCTTCGTAGAGCGCATTTGTTGCTATCATTTCGGCATGCATCTCTTCGATTGGATAATACGGGTCAACCTGAATGTCAGACGCCGGAACCGAAGTGGATTCGCCGTTCTCGGACCTGACTGCGGAATCCGCAAAAGTTGCGTTCATGTTGCCCAGGGGGACAGCCCTGCCTGTTATGTTATAGAAATCTGCAAACCAGACCGGACTCCCGCCGTAGCAGGCCCAGATCCCTGTTCCGTTGTGGTATGCCGATGTGAAATACTGGACTGAGAGGGGATCGCTGATACCTTTCTGCCTGTACAGCTCCATCTGGAGGGCGCCGGTATCTGCCCATACCCAGCAGTTCCCACAGTGTTCGGGCGATCCTCCGGTCTGGTCCCATTCCTCAGGGACGTATGCAAATTTCTCGAGGAGAGAATAACTGTCGGGAGTGCTGCCGGAGTACTCCCGTGCAGAATATCGCGGCGTGTTCCTGTTTGCCTCCTGCAGTGCAAGTACGATCTTCGTCTGGAAATCCGTCGAAACTTCATCGGTTTTATCAGATGACTGATCCGTAGTTACTACATCATCATTCAGGTCGGCCAGCCGGATACTGTCGGCCATCTCGTATATGCTGATGTCCACAGCCTTTTCGATATCCAGCGGGTCGACAGACCTGAATACATCCGGATCTCCGGAGAGCATAGTGGTGAGGCTGACCCCGTCTATATACATTCCGTAAGGATCTGAGCATGACGAGCATGTATCGGAATCTTCCTGCGGGGATGTTATTACAAAATATGAGAGTATTAGGGATAAGATGCATAAGACCAGAATAATATGCCCGATATATTTCATTAATTCCAGTTTGGGCCGTTGAATTATTATATTTTTATTTTTGATGTCGTATTTCCCGAAATGTTCAGAGAGGGCCTGGCGTATTGCTTACAGATCTTATTTTGGCAACCCCGGCACCGGCGGCCAGGTCCGCCGGACGGCCCCTGCCCAGGGGCCTTGCCTTAAGATAGCCCTCTTACGGCACGCTTAGGGGACCGGCAAGGGTCCCCTAAGCTGTTGAATTTAGTTTGCTATGGCATGTTCCATTCCGTACACGCCATGGATTTACCGCGTTTCGCCGCTCAGGGGATATTCATCTATCCCCTGAGTGGCCTATCACAATAGAGAGGCCCCGAGGCCGGGGCCGATCCGCGAGCCTGCTGTGCGGCTCGCGGCGAGGGGCTGCCAAAAGTAGTGAAACTTGCTTTTCATTAACCTAATTCTATATTTTTGTCCACCATCCTGAAAAAACCCCGAAGATGTTTCTCTCAAAAAAACGATCTCAAGAATTATCTTTTTAAGGGTCGTATATTCGGCCAATATATGTACGAACTGGTCTCCCCGGTCGATCTCTCCGTTGTCCTGAAATATACCGGCAGGCTCATGATGGCCATAGCTGTCGTTCTTGCGGTCCCGATGGCGATGGCCATAGTTTTCATGGAGTCTTACACCGCCGCTGTCTACGGTCTCACTGCCGTTCTTGTGGCCTGCGGCGGCTTTATTCTCGTAAAAGTCCTTCCTGACGGGGAGCTCCGGTGGAAGGAGTCGCTCGTGATTGCGGCGATAATATTCCCTTTCATCGCTCTCCTGAACGCCTTCCCGTTCGCCCTTTCGACCGGCATGAGCCTCTCCGATTCATTCTTCGAGGCGGTATCGGGAATAACGACGACCGGACTCTCCGTCGCTCCTGCCGATGTCGGCCCTGTCTTTCTGTTTGCAAGATCGTGGCTGCAGTGGGTCGGCGGAATCGGGATTGTCATCCTTGTTCTCAGTGTCCTCGTCCAGCCGGGGACGAGTGCATTCCGCCTTTTCTCCGCGAATGTCGGTGAGAACAGGATCGGGCCCAATGTGATGGCCACGGCCCGCATACTTGTAAAGATCTACCTGATTATTACGGCGATCGCCTTTATCCTTCTCCTTCTTTCCGGGATGCCCGTATTCGATTCGATATGCCATGCGTTGTCGGCCGTATCCACTGGAGGATTTTCAACCGGTTCCGATTCAATCGCATCCTTTCCCGGTTTCTTCATCCCGCTTGTGATAGCCGCCGGCTTCCTGATGGGTGCGATCGACTTTGGACTCTATACCAGAATTTCAGGGGGATTAAGCGGGCTGAAGGAAATAATCTCCGATATCCAGTTCAGGTATTTCGTCGTAGTACTCGTCGCAGGATTTCTCTTTCTCCTCTTCACAATGTCGGAGGGCATGTCTTTTACTGAAGCGCTATCTGCTTCCGCATTTCAGGCAGCATCTGCACTATCTACAGCCGGATTTTCGACAGTCGACATAGGAGCTCTTTCGGACAGCTCGAAAGCCGTTCTTACCGTGCTCATGTGGATCGGCGGGTGTACAGGCTCGACGGCAGGCGGAATCAAAATAATGAGGCTCGTAATCCTCTTTGCCATAGTGTATCTCGTCTTCATCAGATTCTTCCTGCCGAAGGAGGCCCTGACGCCACTGAAGGTGGGCGGGGATGTCGTAGAACCCGATCAGATCTATCATATCCTCACATATGTAATCCTCTACGTTCTCGTCATTCTTGTTTCCGGGTTCATTTTCATGCTTCACGGAATCGGCACCGGCGACGCGTTCTTCGAGGTTTCGAGTGCCCTCGGAACGGTCGGACTTTCGACCGGAATTACAGGGTCGGGGATGCCCGATTTAATGAAATGGACACTGATCGTCGACATGGTTCTCGGGAGGATCGAAATTATACCAGTATGTATATTGCTCTTCCCGCGAACATGGATCAGGAGGTAAACGGGTTGAGAGTAATCATTGTAGGCGCAACCGCCCTCGGTATGGACCTTGCGGAGGTGCTGATAAAGAATAACTGCGAGGTGATTTTCATTGTCAGGGAGGAGAAGCTTGCCAAAGACCTGTCAGAGAGCCTTGATTGCACCGTGATAAATGCCGAAGGAACAAGGCCCGATATCCTGGAAAAGGCCGAGATCGACAAGGCCGATGCGATCGTCGCCTGCACCTCTCACGACCAGGACAATATACTTGTCGGTGTCATTGCAAAGGGCTACAAGGTCCCGGAGATCATCATAATGACAGAGGACGTCCAGTTCATGACCGTCGCGAAAAAACTGGGATTCCATCATGTCGTAAACCCTCCGCAGGCTACAGCCGCGATCGTCTATCATACACTCCGGGGAATCGACACCATAGAACTCTCTACAATGATGAGGGGCGACGTCAGGTTCATCAGCGTCTTCGCACCCCTAAAATTCGCGGGGATGAAATTGTCCGGGATCGCCCTGCCGAAGAGGAGTGCATTCATCGGCGTATACAGGGACGATCTTTTCATGGCTTATACGGAGGACCCTGAAATAAAAGAGGGCGACGAAGTTCTGATCGTATCAAGACTCGACGAGGTCAACGGGATCTACGAGATGTTCCGGCCCGTTGAAGAAGAGGAAAAAAAGGAGCAGCCTTCCCAATAAGCGGCACGGAAAAGCCGGCAGGATGTTTCATGAGCTCTACAATGCAAATGACTATATCCTCTCATCCCGTACAATCGAATAGCTCCTGAATATGTGATTTTTATGGTAAAATTAACTGCAAAAATACTGGATATTGACTACCGCGGCGTGCTGATCAACAGGATTGACGCGAGAAAGATCGGTGTTCTCGACGGCGACCGGGTACAGGTGATAAACGAGAATACGGGTATCTTCGTTCAGGCCTTCGTCTCGACCACGGAAAAGCTCATAGAGGAAGGCTCGGTCGGAATACTTTATCTAACCAACAAGAAGCTGAACGCCAGTGACGGAGATCCGTTCGAGGTCCGGTTTGCGGACAGACCGGCATCCATCGAATATATACGGAAGAAGATGGATGGCGGAAAGCTCACTGCGGACGAGACGAAGGCAATCGTTATGGATATCGTGGACGATATCCTGTCGCCGGGTGAGATCAGCGCATATATCACCGGTTCATATATACAGGGCCTCGATATGGACGAGGTGGAGCACCTCACAAGAGCAATGGTTGCGACCGGCGAGAGGCTGAACTTCACCTCGCACCCGATCGTCGACAAGCACTCTATCGGCGGAGTCCCGGGAAATAAGATCTCGCTCCTTGTCGTCCCCATAATAGCTGCCGCCGGGCTGAAGATCCCCAAGACCAGCTCCCGGGCGATCACCGGGGCGGGAGGGACCGCTGATCTCATGGAAGTTCTCGCACCTGTGACTTTCTCCGCAGAGGAGGTTCAGAAGATGACAGAAAAAGCCGGCGGCGTAATCGTATGGGGTGGGGCGACGAATATCGCGCCGGCTGACGATAAGATCATAATCTACGAGTATCCGTTCAAAATAGACGCACGCGGCCAGATGCTTGCAAGTGTGATGGCGAAAAAATACGCCGCAGGCGCTGATCTTGTGGTGATCGATATACCGGTAGGGCGGAACGCGAAGGTGGCGACCGTCGAGGAGGGGAGAAAGCTTGCACGCGAATTCATCGATCTCGGTGACCGTCTCGGGATGAAGGTAGAGTGCGCGATAACTTATGGCGAGTCGCCGATCGGCCATGCTATCGGCGTCAATCTCGAGGTCCGCGAGGCGCTCTCGATACTTGAAGGCTCCGAGATCCCGGGCTCGCTTCTCCAGAAGAGTGTCTCCATCGCGGGAATCGCCCTGGAGATGTCCGGTAAGGCCCAGAACGGCGAGGGGCCGATGGTCGCACGCGAACTCCTGAAGAATGGGAAGGCTCTGGACAAGATGAGGCAGATAATCGAGATCCAGGGCGGCGATCCTAATGTTAAGGCTGCGGATATATCACCTGGCGAGAACTCGTTCAACGTGATGGCACCGGAGAACGGCTATGTCGTTGAGATGAATAACAAGGCGCTTATAACGATCGCAAGATCTGCCGGAGCCCCTAATGACAGGGGCGCGGGTATCTATCTCCATAAAAAGAAGGGCCAGCGTGTGGAGAAAGGCGAGCCGATCTTCACCATATATGCCGACCGCGGGTGGCGGCTGGACAAAGCGGTAGAGACCGCCAGGCAGCTGATGCCTATTATCGTCGAAGGGATGCTTATAGACCGTGTCCCTTCGGGTTACTGGAGACCGGAGACAGAGTGAATGGGAGTAATGTGTTTTACCTGAAATCCCCTATTTCCCATCCCAGATAGTCCCTGATGATGATGTATGCCATCTCGGGGGGTATCGCACCTTTTTCAGTTATTATCAGGTCGACGAAATCTGCCGGAGTAACGTCGAATGCGGGATTTTTTATCGTGACGTTATCCAGATCACCGGCGATCTTTTTTGCGAGCACCTCGGATGAGTCACGCTCCTCGATCTTTATCAGGTCGCCGGCGATGGTCTTAGGGGCGAATTTGAAGGTCTCTGCGGCGACCATCATCGGCACTCTCGCCTCGCGTGCTGCGAGTGCTATCTGGGATGTCCCGATCTTGTTTACCACGGCTCCGTTTACGGTCACGGCGTCGGTTCCTGTTATGAAGAGATCGACCTTCTTCATGTAGAAGCGTGCGGCCGAGTCCACGATGAAATTCGTTTTTATTCCTGCATCGTTTAACGCCCTGATAGTAAGAAGGCCCTGGTTTCTCGGTCTGACTTCGGTCGCATAGACCTCCCTGATCTTCCCCTGCCTGTGAGCCTCGATTATGCACCCGATTGCGGCCTGGGAGTTGCAATGCGTCATAAGCACGGCGTTTTCAGGTATGTGTCTTGCACCGATCTCTGCGATCTTCGAGAGCGCTTCCTTCGAGTCGCGGATGAATTCGATACTACTCAGCCTCAGGGCTTCTCTCGCCTCGGCGATCGTGTCCGCGTTCCTGACATCCTTCATTACGATGTTGACGGCGTTTGGGAGCGAGACTGCAGTCGGTCTTGTTGCAAGGAGGACACCGGCAGCCCTCTCCAGTTCTTCTTTAAACTCCGGTAATGCCAGTTCCCCGAGCCCTTCGCCATATTTGCAGAGTGCCTCCACCGCGGCTCTTGCGATGAGCGCCGCCCCCCTGATCTCCATCGTCCGGATCTTTTCTGCTGTATCTTCAAGCGACATATCTCTAATGATTTAATGACGTGAATATAGATAGAATTTGTGAGAAATGTAAAAAGTAAAGTTTCTGAAAAAAGAGGGCTGGTTCCTGAATATCAGGTGATCTCAAGATACTCAAGCATAAATGCGTTCATTATATCATTGGTTGTTTCTTCATCGGTGCCGTATAGTTCTACTATATATTCGCGTATCCAGGTCTCAAGATCAATATCCTCGAATCTTTCAGGATATATGGCCTTTGCGGCTATCATAACGTTGACAGGAAATTCGAGTCTTTCCGATTTGCAGGGTGTTGCTGCAAGCGAGTAGACCTCACCTGATTTTATAGCTCTCATCTCCTGTATGTTCCCGTATAGTTCTTCATCATACAACTGTCTTGGAGGATGGTATCCGCTCCATGTAGACAGGATGATCTTGTCGGGGTCAAGCGAGATCAGCTGTTCGGATGAGATCAGGTTTCTGCCGTTGTCTTTGTAAACATTGTTTGCATTCACTATCTTTTCCATTAAAGCAAGCTCTATTGTACCGTTTCCGAATGCATATCCTACTCCTCCCTTATCAAAGGCATTTGTCGGAGCACCGAAGTAAAGGACGTTTACCTTCTCTTTTTCTGAGATATTGCCTGTTCTTTCGGTGATGAAGTCGATTCTTGAACGCATCGTTTCTACGATCCTTTCGGCCTCTTCTTCTTCTCCGAAGACCTCGCCGAGAAGCATTACTTCATCATAAATGGTTTCTGCATCGGGATTTTCATAGCACGACGGATACTTAAGGACGACGACCGGTATTCCCATGGAGTCCAGTTGTTCGATGAATTTTTCTGTATTCTCATCCTGCTCTCCCATGTCTCTCAGGATAAAGAGGTCCGGGTCCAGTTTGGCAATTGTTTCGGCATTAGGCTCTCCGTAAGGACCCGCGAATCCGCCCACATTTGTAGTGTTAAGCAGCTCGGGATTAAGGATCTGGCCGATCCAGGTGTTGACCGTGTAATCGGTTCCGTTATATACATAGGTTCCCTGATCTGTTGCCGTCTTTTCTACGCTGCATCCTACGATTCTGTCTTCCTTTCCGAATATGTACATGGCGGTGTCGATTAGAGAACGGCTCATTGCCACCACTCTTTGCGGATCTTCGGGTACTGTAACTTCGACTCCCCTCATGTCGGTGACGGTTTTGTATCCTGAAGTGTTATCCAAATCAGATTCGTATGAGTTGCTTGCATCTTCGGTACAGCCTGATGCAGCTATAATGACTGCCAACAGGATTAATAGTAGAATTAGTGAGTGCTTTCTCTTTGACATTTTAATCACCCGCAGGCAATGCATTTATCAACACACCATTCCATCCATTGTGCGGAGAGCAGTTCTTTCGCCGTAGCCTGATCCACGACGTAGACATTCATGTAGAAATCAATTAACCAGTCTTCAAGATCTATATCCTCGAATAGTCCGGGATATGCCGCTTTTGCAATAACCATGATATCGATGGGGTATTCAAGTCTCTTTGCGCAGTTACAGGGCTCCCACGGGAAAGAGGATACTTTCCTGTTCTTAACGGCCGAAATTTCCTGCAGGTCCTGGTAATATGGTGCTGAGTAAAGTTCTTCGGGAGGGTGGTAGCCGGACGATGTTCCGAGGACGATGACATCAGGGTTGATGGCGAGCACCTGTTCGGCCGAGACGATTACGGAATTACCCTCTTCCTGGTAGGCGTTCTTCGCATGAACGATCTCTTCAATGAAATAGGATTCAATCGTGTCTGTTCCTTTGACATTTCCGGCGCCCCCGCTCTGCCTTGATTTTGGTGACGCCCCGAATATGAGGACTGTCGGTTTTTCGGATTCTGGAATATCCTTTGTCCTCTCATAGACCATGTCCACCAGGGATTCGAGGTAATCGGCCAGCTCGGAGGCTTCCTCTTCCTTTCCAAATACCGATCCTATGATCTCTATCTCGTCCGATATTGTTGTAAGGTCAGGTTCGTCAAAGCATGGATGTGCTTTGAGCACCACTACGGGAATTCTAAGGGACTCTATCGTCCGGATCGATTTCTGAACTCCTTCGTCATCCATTGATCGCATGGTACATGAACCGACACGAATAATTACAACATCAGGATTCAGCCCGGCCAGGGTTTCATAGTTTATTGCCGAGCCTGATTCCCCTACTCTTGTAATATTCATGATCCAGTCTTTGTTGAGATAGGTCACGGGGTTCATGCCGTCTTTATATTCATAACTCTCGTCGGTTGTCGTGGGGTAAGTATAATTGAAGTTTCTCTGTATGCAGGATGACCCGACACCGACAATCTTGTCCTCTTCTCCAAGTACTGTCATGACTCCTTCTACAAGGCCGTCCGATATGGTGACAACCCGTTCAATGTCCGCCGGAACCCTGACTTCTTCTCCCCTCGAATCTGTGACTGTCCTGAATTTTTCGTCTTCACCGGAAACATTTGTCTGATCTGACTGGCCTGTGCACCCTGTACACATTATAGCCGCGGCAGCCAGAATCATGGCTATAATAAGTAAATTCTTCATCGTATCAGCCTTCATCGTTTATCAGGTTTTCTTACTCTCCTGCCTTTGAGTTTTCTTATATGCCGGAACTCAGGGATTCCGTTATTTTTTCAATATACGGATTTCTGATGTCCATTTCCACACCCCTTAGACCTCTTTTCAGGATCTCGTCATCTCCGGGGATTTCTCCGATTAAGAGTGAAGGATCTACGATCTGTTCTTTTATTATAGAGGAGATCTCCGGATCTGTTTTATTGAGTATGAAGTACAGCGGAATCTCCAGATCCTTTGTCATCCCTGATATCTTTTCGGCTAATCTGATCGACTCGTTGGACGGATCAAGAACAAGCAGGATGAAGTCGGCGTGCCGGTCGATTCCTCTTCCGAAATGTTCAATTCCTGCTTCAGTGTCGGTGATGACGATGTCATCTTCTCCAAGGGAAAGGTTTTCAAGAAACTGGTTTGCCAGAATACCCATTGGGCATGCACACCCCTCTCCGAAATCATGAATCTTGCCAATTGCAATGAGCCGGATCCCGTTTTTATAACTGACATATTCTTTGGGAAGATCCTCAAACGTCCATGTATTCTCAAAAATTTTTACTTTTGAGGGATCTGGCATCGCTGCCATTATTTTTTCAGTAATTGCCGGTTTCCCGCCAAAATATTTCATCAGATCCGCCGGGGAGTCGTTTCCGAGTATGGAATGGAGTCCCATATTGGATTCGTCCGTATCAACGACGAGTACGTTCTTGTTCTGCCTTGCGTATTCGTGGGCCATTAGTGCGACGATTGTGCTCTTTCCGCTGCCCCCTTTTCCGCAGATTACAATCTTCATCTTATCAAAACTCCTTATTTTTATACTGTTTTTCCGGTCTCCCACCAGATGACCGTGCTCGTGTTTGTTTCCCTGAGTGCGAAACCATCCTTGTCTTTGACAAGTTTTTCACTGAGATAATCCTTGAGAATTCCCTCCTGTTCGTTGTTTTCAATGTTGTAGACCTGACTCATCTGTGATACTGCAGAAATGAGATCCGGGAACCGGTTGCAGCTTTCAATCTCTTTTACCCTGATATTCGGGTATATCCCCATCGAATAGAGTACGTTATAGATTATGTCGGCCTGTGGGGTGCAGCAGAATTCCTTTCCGTGAAGCACTGGCCAGAGTTTTATTAGACCCTTTTCCCATGAAGGAGTGCCTGAGATCCAGAATATGTAAACCCATTTTGAGGATATATCACACATCATCCGGATGGATTTGTTTAAGTCCTGCATCCCGAGAGAATATGATGCAAAGACGAGATCGTAAGGCCCTTTGAGATCAGTGGAAAGGTCGATCTCTTCCCAGCGTTTTCTAATTATATCAAGGTTATCTACGCCTTTTTCTGCTGCATATTCCTCCATGACGTCTGCCATTCCCGGCGAGGGCTCTACACCAGTTACATGGTCAACCTGGCCGGCAACCGGCACTGCGATCGTTCCGGGGCCCGACCCGATGTCAAGAACCCTTAAGCCGGGTGAAAGAGGAAGTTTTTCAAGGATGAATTGAACACGCTCTGGATTTTTTATTGCATTATTCAGAAAGCCTCTTGCTTCTTCCCTGCTTTGCCAGATTGTGGCGCATTCCCCGAATGCTTCGCACCTTATATTCGCGCCGTTTACTTCATTCCAGATCTCATTCCAGTCGATACCGTAGTAGGTTTTCATTCTTCGATACACCATTCCATCCATTGTGCATAGAGAAGTTCTTCTGCCGTAGCCTGATCGACGCCGTAGACGTTCATGTAGAATTCAATGAGCCATTCTTCAAGCTCGATGTCCTCGAATAGTTCGGGATATGCCGCTTTTGCAATAACCATTACTTCAATCGGGTATTCCAGCCTCTTATCACAGTTGCAGGGCATAAATGGAAGAGACATTACCCGTTCGTTTTTAACAGCCGTAAGCTCACTTAGTGCTGAATAATATGTTGCGTTGTACAGTTCATCCATGGGATGGTATCCCCATGCAGTACAGAGTACAATAACGTCGGGATCGAGGGCCAGTACCTGTTCGGTGTTGACGATCTGCCATGTGCCTTCACTCCGGTATGCGTTTTTGGCATTGACCACATCCTCTATCATGTAGGATTCCGTAGTCCCGAGGCCCTGCACGACTCCTGCACCTCCCTGCGCACGGTGTGTTGCGGAAAGGCCGAACATAAGGACAGATGGTTTTTCATTTTCGGCAATATCCGAGGTGCGCTCTTCAACAAGTCCTACCTGCGATTCGAGGTATTCTGCGATCTCTGCGGCTTGTTCTTTCTTGCCGAATACATCGCCTATTATCTCTATCTCGTCAGAGATATGTGAGAGGGACTGATCGCTGTAGCAGTTAGGGCTGTAAAGCACTACGAGCGGTATTCCGAGCGATTCGATGGTTTCTATTGTCTTCTGTGCCGTTTCACTGTCTTTTTCCTGAATAGAACAGCTCCCGAGCCTGATGATTACTACATCGGGGTCCAGTGACGACAATGTTTCGTAATTCATTGCCACACCATACTCCATTACGAGTGGGACTTCATTTATATCCGGGTCCAGCACTAGCTGAATACTACTTCCCCCGGAGCCGTTTACACAGGTCCCGTCGTCTACAGGATATGAATATGTTTTCTCTATCGCGATACAGGTCGATCCTAATCCGACAATAGTATCCTCAACGCCCAGGGAATACATTACCCCTTCAACAAGTCCGTCTGATACTGTAACGACTCTTTCGATATCTTCAGGTATTTCAACCTTAACGCCTCTTGAATCGACAACCGTTCTGTAACCGGAATCGGATACATCTGATTCATTTCCATCCGCTGACTGATCTTCAGAGACGCAGCCTGCGGAGAAGATAATGATAAATGAAATAACGAGAATAAGTGCCAGGTTCCGAAAAGTCATTTTCTTCATCTTCCTATCTCTTTCCGGATTCGGTTTTTTTCGTATTTCTGCTTCCAGATCTCGTTCCACTCAAGACTATGATCTGTTTTCATTCTTCGATACACCATTCCATCCATTGTGCATAGAGAAGTTCTTCTGCCGTAGCCTGATCGACGCCGTAGACGTTCATGTAGAAATCAATGAGCCATTCTTCAAGCTCGATGTCCTCGAATAGTTCGGGATATGCCGCTTTTGCAATAACCATCACATCGATCGGGTATTCCAGCCTTTTTGCACAGTTGCATGGTGTCCATGGTAGAGACATTACCCGTCCGTTTTTAACAGCCGTAAGTTCCCTTAGTGCTGAATAATATGTTGCGTTGTACAGTTCACCAGGCGGATGGTACCCCCATGCAGTACAGAGTACAATTACATCGGGATCGAGGGCAAGTACCTGTTCGGTGTTGACGAGCTGAAACGAGCCGGCGTCAACCTGATATGCGTTTTTGGCATTGACCACATCCTCTATCATGTAGGATTCCGTAGTCCCGAGGCCCTGCACGACTCCTGCACCTCCCTGCGCACGGTGTGTTGCGGAAAGGCCGAACATAAGGACAGATGGTTTATCATCTTCGGCAATATCCGAGGTGCGCTCTTCAATAAGTTTCACCTGCGATTCGAGATATTCTGCGATCTCTGCAGCTTGTTCTTTCTTGCCGAATATATCGCCTATTATCTCTATCTCGTCAGAGATCTGCGAGAGGGAGGGATCGCTGTAGCAGTCCGGGCTGTAAAGCACTACGAGGGGTATTCCAAGCGATTCGATTGTCTCTATTGTTTTCTGTGCCGTTTCACTGTCTTTTTCCTGAATAGAACAGCTCCCGAGCCTGATGATTACTACATCGGGGTCCAGTGACGACAATGTTTCATAATTCATTGCCGCGCCCGACTGCATTGCGAGCGGAAGTTCTTTTATCTCCGGGTACAGCACCTGCATAACATTGCATCCCCCGGAGCCGTTGACATAGGTTCCGTCGTCTGTCGGGTAGGAGTATGTCCAGTCTTTACCGATACATGCCGATCCCAACCCTACAAGAGTATCCTCAACCCCCAGGGAATACATTACCCCTTCAACAAGTCCGTCTGATACTGTAACGACTCTTTCGATATCTTCAGGTATTTCAACCTCAACGCCCCTTGAATCGACAACCGTTCTGTAACCGGAATCGGATACATCTGATTCATTTCCATCCGCTGACTGATCTTCAGAGACGCAGCCTGCGGAGAAGATAATGATAAATGAAATAACGAGAATAAGTGCCAGGTTCCGAAAAGTCTGCGTCTTCATCTTTCTACCTCCCACCAGAGCCTGATCCCGGTAGTAACACCCGGGAATAAAAAGTGACAGTTCTCCTTTACAAGCGATTTTTTCAGGTAATTGTTTAATATCGATTCCTGTTCAGGCGTAGATAATTTGAATTGTTCCTTAAAATCATGAAATGCGGTGTCGTAGTCCGGATATACCGAGTCACTGGTAAAAAGTCCCGGCTCGACATTAGGGTAGATATTCATTGAATATAATAAATTGAACAAAACATCTGCCTTGGGCCCGCATGAGTACTCTTTTTTGTAGAGGTCAGGCCAGAGGTCTGTCATTCTCTGTTCCCATGCTGTGATTCCTGCGAACCAGAAGAGACAGATCTTCCCTGACGCTACCGAGATCATCTTCTCGATTGATTCCCTTATATCAGGCATCCCAAGTGAATGCGAGGCGAATACTATATCGTAGGATTCTTTTAGATCCATGCCGGGATCTACGTCTTCCCATTTTTTCCTGACAATGTCAAGGTTGGAGACTCCTCTCTCAGCTGCATAATCGGCCATTACATCCGCCATACCTTTTGAAGGTTCGACTGCAGTCACATGTCCGGACAGTTCGGCTAACGGGACTGCAAGTGTTCCCGGTCCGGCGCCGACATCAAGGATACTGCATTCCTTATCCGGCCCCAGAAGATCGACAAATTCCCTGATACGATCGGGATTATTTTTTGAACGGGCAAGAAATCCTTTTGCTTTCTCTTTAGAGTCCCAGATCGATGCACAATCACCTATCCCTCTTGATTTGATGTTTTTTTCGTATTTCTGCTTCCAGACCTCGTTCCAGTCGATATAATTGCAATCCATTGATTAATCCTCTCCTTTTCATGCTTTTGTTTCAATAATCTCACATTGGCTGTACTCTTCATCGTCATTTGAAAGCTGAACGGATGCGTCTGACTTTTTCACAATGCTCCGGGGCATCACGATTTGGACGTCTCCGTTCTTTCTGACAGCGCAGGTGTCTGAATAGATGAGATCCAGTACCTCTTCACTGATCGTAGCCTCCGGTGAACCGTCAGCGACAATGCCCCGGGAGGACACTACTATTACCCTGTCACAGAACCATGACACATGGTTTGGATCGTGGCTGCAGGCAAGGATTGTCTTTCCTTCTGCTGCTATGTCCTTCATGGTCTCCCAGATCTTCATCTGGTTCTGGAAATCAAGAGCAGATGTGGGTTCATCAAGAAACATCATGGGCGTATCCTGTGCAATTGCCCTGGCCATAAGCACCATCTGGCGCTGTCCCCCGGACAACTGGTTGTACGGTCTCTCGGCGAGATCACTAATTTCGAGTTTTTTCAGGGCGTCCAGTGCAATCTCCTTGTCCTTACGCCTGACCCCGAAAAAACCGCCGAGGTGTGGTGTTCTCCCCATCAGGACAACCTCCCTGACAAGATAAGGGAAGGGAGGCTTGTGCTCCTGGGGTACATATGATACGATCTTTGCAAGTTCTTCTATGGATTGTTGGGCTGTGTCTCTCCCTGCCATATGGACGGAACCTTTGTGATATTTCAGGAACTTTAGACAGCATTTGAACAAAGTGGTCTTTCCGCACCCGTTAGGCCCGAAAAGTCCGCAGAGTTCACCCTCGTTCACGGAAAAAGAGATGCCTGAAAGGACAGGGAGATCATCGTAGCTGAAATGGAGGTCTTCTACACGAAGCATCGTAAATCACCCGAATATTACTCTCCCTTTGTTTCTCAGCAGATAGCAGAGGTATGGGGCGCCGAGAATCGATGCAATAATTCCGACCGGGATCTCCGCACTGGTCACTGTTCTTGCAAGCGTATCACATATTATGAGGTATATTCCGCCCATCATGAATGAGGCGGGGATTATGAAGCGGTTGTCCGGGCCGAGGATCATCCTCGATGCATGCGGCATCATAAGACCTACCCATGCAATAATTCCTACGAGCGATACTGCAAAGGCGGTGATTGCGGTCGCGATTGCCACTACTATGAACTTGTATTTTTCAGGATTCACTCCGAGTGTTCTTGCTTCATCATCCCCCATGGAGAGAATATTGAGTTTCCACCCCAGTGCCCATAATATCAGAAATCCAATTATAACAACAGGAGCTATCATCCAGATGTCGCTCCATGTCGCATAATAGAACCCTCCCATAAGCCAGAATACAATTTCTCTTAAGGCGGTATCGTCTGAGATATATTTTAAAAGTGAAACGAGTGCGGAGAATATCGAGCCTATGATGACTCCGGCAAGTATCAGTGTCACAATTGGTGTCTCTCCCCTGACACGGGCAAGCATGTAGGCAAGTACGACCGCAAGTGATCCAAAAGCGAATGCGGAGAGCTGGGTCGAGAAGAAAATTGCGGGAAAGACTATCCCGAGCGCAGCACCGAAAGCGGCACCGGACGATACGCCGAGGATGTACGGCTCAACGAGAGGATTCCTGAAGACTCCCTGAAAGACCGCACCTGCAATCGCAAGTGCCCCGCCGACAAATATTGTCAGCAGGATTCTGGGCACTCTGATGTCCCATACTATCGTATTATGCAGTTTTTCGAGATTCGAGACGTCTCCGAATGTAATATGAGTTAGTATGGTCCTGTAGACCTGCGGAATTGTGATGTCGTATGCTCCCAGAACCACAGCCGTTATGGCGGTTATAAAAAGGATTCCTGCAATTACAAGAAGCATTATTATTTTTCTGTAATCTGAAAATTCAGGAACGTCGATATAATCAAAATGTTCGAGTAATCTCTTCAGCCTGGTTGTTTCGGTCATGTACTTTCACTTGTTGAAATATTTCAGGTATTTGCTATGTAGCCATTAATTATGAAAAAATATGATCTTATATTATTTATTATTTTAAATCCTCTAAAAAATTTTTATTTTAATTGTTGTGTGTATGAATAATTTCTTGCACAATTCTTTTTAATCATAAAACATTGGTTCAGAGCTTGTGTTGCGACTGGTAGTTGTTACAGAATCTCTTACTGCTGATGGTTATGGGTAAAGACAGGAACAGATCCGATTCAAGATCGTCCGATTTTATTCCATTCATCTACTAGTTTTAAAATATTGAGAGACCTTTCGTTTGTAATCTCAATCTTTCCGGTGTATACGTGTTTCGTGTTCTTCTCAAGAGAGATAACATCCCCTTCAAGGAACTCTTTCCTGCCGATTATGCATCTTTTCTTTGAGAACCCGACTTCAAATGTCTTAGCTGTTTGATTGTGAAATTGAAAAATAAACAGATCAAAATGTCCAAAAAAGAAAGATCCAATATTTAAGCGGGAAGAAATATTTTACAGTCGGATGGTGTAATCATCCTTAATGATCGAGTGCATCTCGAATTTTCCCCTGAAATGAACGAAGACCGTTACAGGCTCTCCGGACTGAAACGCCCTGATCTTTTGATCGTATACCTTTCTTACAGGCTTAAGCCCTGATTCTGTGAAATGCCTGAGTGCACAGCTGTAGAACTCGATCTCCTTTTCCAGGAAGGCCTTTTCGTATGTGATTGTCTCCTTCGCGGCCTTCAGGCAGTCTTCATCCGGGATGTCGGCATTGTATTCGCCGTGCTCGTTCAGTCCTGAGATCTGTCTCCATGCAAGTTTCCCGTCTTCGCCGTATTCGCGGTGGAGCATGTAGGGGTAGATCCTGCATATGGAGAACCGGTCGTTGTAAATGGTACACCTGTTCTCTTTTAGGAAGATGCAGTCCCCGTTCTCTTTCGTCTTAAGGGCGTAGCCGGAGACGTAGAAGTTCCCGTTTTGATCGCAGAGCTCGAAGAAGGGTGCCGGGACTATCGCATCCTGCCGGATTCTTCTGACCCTCTCCGTGTCTTCATCAAGTAAAAAAACGTGTCCGTTGAACTCTTTCGTACAGCACTTGCCGCAAAGGGTGCAGGAGAACCCGACCTCCTTTATGACCGAGCAAAGCTTTTCGATGTCGTATTCTTCAAGGAGCCTTAGCTCTTCTTCGAGTTCTCCTGTCTTCTTTTCAATTCCGTTTATCGAGTTTACCGAGGCCAAGTTGCATCCTCTTAAGTATCTGCAGAAATATTGTAACGCCGTTCAGAAAAAAGGTGGCTCTAAGTTGTTTCATGCGGGTATAATAATTAGGTTTCACTACTTTTGACAACCCCTCGCCGCGGGCCGCTCATCAGGCCCGCGGATCGGCCCCGAACCCGGGGCCTCTCCGTTGGGATAAAACACTCAGAGGATAGGCGAGTACCCCCTGAGCGGAGAGATGCGGTTGGCTCATGATGTGTACTGGATGGAATATACCAAAAACGTTCATAAAACAAATTTTTTATGTAAGTCACAATGTGATTTGCGTGAAAAAAACCAAATTCAACAGCTCAGGGGACCCTTGCCAGTCTCCTGAGCGTGCCGTGGGAGAACTATCTTAGGGCAAGGCCTCTGGGCAGGGGCCGTACGGCGGCCCGGAAGCCGGTGCCGGGGTTGCCCGAGTAAGATCTGTAAGCAATACGGCAGTGCCATGAATGTAATATCCGAACGTATGTGAGGATAATGCAAAAGGGAGCATCCGTTCATACGACTTTCTTCTCAGAGAGCGGAGATTTGTAGTCGTCGAACCACAAAGCATCGGGATCTCTCCTGAAGCTCATGAACTTCCCTATGTCCTCCCATTCGGCCGACTGGTGGTATTTGAGATATGTTCTTTCTTCATCGATACCCACAACCGCGATCTTTCCGCAAACATGCGACATCGCGAACGTGAACCTCTTGGCAAGCCCCGAGCAATTCATCTTCGCCTGTTCGAGAATAAAATAGCCATCTTCCACGGGAACGACAAAATCCCTGTTGCCGAGTGTCGGGCGGCACTGGAAGACATAGTACGGCGTGATCCCGATGAATGAGAGTTTTCTGGAGAGTTCAGCCATCGTCTCCGGGTTGTCGTTTATTCCGTGCAGGAGTGGAGTCTGGTTGGCAAAAACCGCACCCGACTCCTGCAGGATGTTCACGGCTTTTATTGCCTGTTCCGTAAGCTCTCTCGGGTGGTTGAACTGCGTAACTATGTAGATCTTCTTTTCTTCCGTAGAATATCTCCTGATAATCTCCGGGAGTTTTGTATCGTTTAATATCCTGTAGGGGTTATATGCCGGGACCTTCGTTCCAATCCTGACAATCTGTACATGGTCTATCTCCCTGATCCATGCAATAATCTTTTCAAGCCTGTTTGTCGACAGAAACAGGGGGTCGCCTCCGCTCAAAAGTACATTCGTTATCTCAGGGTGGGAAGAGATGTATTCGAGATCCACATCGATGTCTCTTGCAACCTCACGTGCGCCCCCGTTCATAAAAATCCGTTTCCTGAAGCAGTACCTGCAGAATCCCGCACACATGTCGCTTACAAGAACGAGTGCCGTCTGGTCGTATTTATGCTCCATTCCGGGCGCTACAATGTACCTTGCCTCACCTGATGCGTCAAGCCTGCCCCATTCCTCGAGTTCGGCCGGATCCGGGATCACGAGCTTCCTGATCGGGTCCGCAGGATCGTTCCAGTCAATGAGAGAAAGGTAATACTCGTTCGACCGGAAAGCGAACATCTCCTGCACCTCCGCGAGCTTTTTTTTCTCCTCTTCCGAAAGCCCGGGGACTTTTGTAATGTCCGTGATATACTTCGGACTATACATGTTGATCAGGTGTTAATCGTATATTTCATATTATACCTTTCCCCCGGTGAACGGATATGATCCCGGGTTCGGGGAAATAATTTTTTTGTATTATTTTCGATGTATCTCGTATTCGTATCCGCCTTTTAATTCTGTCCCGCTCCTTTCATATGCCTCAAGATACTGCCCGCAGTTGCTCCCGATCAGGTTCTCTTCAGGTTCGCCTATGCTCATGATGACGTCATAACCGGCATCTCTGAGGTTTTTTACAGGACACCGCTCCTGATCCGGACAGTTTGTTTCATTCTCTCCGGGGCGGATGAATGAATTTATTCCGTTTTCCAGCGCCCTGAAAGTAGGGTTGACAGGAGTGATTTTTACGAGGAATACATCCGGCGGAAAGTACTTCCGAAGAACTCCAGTATCTATCTTCATATTGTCCCCGAGAGCAAAATTGAGTGTAATCTTCCTCCCTCCTTTGTCAAAAAATAACTCGCCGTATTCTTTCATTTCCTCAAATGACCATGTCTTTACAGGAATCAGCCATTCCCTCGTCACCATGTCCGTCGTATGGATCGAGAACTGGAGCTGGAATCTCTCCCTGTAATGTTCGTTTTTGATCTCAAGAAGCCGTTTGAAGAATTCATCGCAGCCCTCGGGAGCGATTGTCGAGAGTGACGGAATGAGGCCGGGAGCCTTGTACCTTGTTTTAAGTGACTCTAGGACATCGAGAACTGCCGGGTTGAAAGCCGGTTCTCCCATACGTGCAAACTGGATCTTGAATTTATCAGCATCAACGTATCCCCCCGGGAACCGCTTTCTGACAAGATAGTCGATCTGTGCATAGATGTCTTCGGCTGAAAGTTTCCCCCTGTATCCTCCTCCGGCATCACACATCCGGCACCCGACCGGGCACCCGAAGAGGCTGGATACGATCAGCACCCATTTCTGGCTGCGGGTGAAAGGGGGCTGGACTGATTCAACAAATTCGATCCTCCTTCCGTCATCAATTTCTGCAATGTATACGCGGGCGATATCCTCATTTCCCGTTTCGGCAATTATTTTCAATCTGCATCCCCTCCCGGTCCTTTGCAGATCCTCATTGCAGCTGCAACCCCGTCACCCACTGATATTGCAGTCTGCCTGAGTATTCCGTTCCTGACATCCCCTGTGAAGAAAAGAAGACCTGATCCGGTGAGCTCACTGGTTCGGCCGGAAATTTCGCTTGAAATGAACTCTGTACAAGGATCTCTTCCTGTTGCAAAGATCATAATATCCGCATCGATTTCGATATTCGATCCGCCGGATACGCATTGCAGCTTTATGCCATTCTGCGTCTTTACAATTCCTGAGATATTTGTATTCTCAATATATGTGATATTCGGGCTGCCTGCAACCTCTTTGAACAAAATATCCAGGCATTTTGTCTTCTCTCCCCTGTTGAGGATTAGGATTCTGTTCTTCGTGCAGAGGCTCAGTGCATAATCAAATGCGGCATCACCAGAGCCGGCTATGGCTACTGTTTTTCCTGAGAGATCCCGTATTCGTGATATATCGTGGTAAGTACAAGCCAGGGCATCGGTATCGATATTGCACCCCGGCCTTTTCGGAACTGTTCCCGAGGCGATGATAACTCTATCGAAACGGTAGGTTTCCGTCTCTGTCCTGATCAGGAACTCTTTTCCATCAAGATCAAGTTGCAGCACCGTCTCCGTTTTCAGTTCAGGACTACCCTTTTCAAATTGTTTCCTGAAAAGGGCTGAGAGTTCTGTTCCTCTGATTCCGTCCGGAAAACCCGGATAGTTCTCCACAAGGCGGGCGTTGGGCAGGAGACCTCCGGTTTTGTCCTTCTCAAATACCACGGGTCTGATGCCGTACCGGCTGAGCTGAATTGCTGCCGCCATTCCTGCCGGACCCGCACCGATAACCGCAATCTTTTCAGGGCCCATAATTCTCCATAATTTCCGAGATGTTCCCTGTTCCTGTTATTGATGCGAAACCGTGCGAGAGGTTCATCAGTGACGCCATATGCAGATCCGTGTTGTATGTCGCTGTTCCGTCTGCCGGAAAGAAAACCCTGTATCCGTGGACAAAAGCTGTTCTAGCCGTAGTTTCGCAGCAAAGATGGGTCATTACGCCGGTTATCACGAGATCGGTGACATTGTTCTGCCGCAGGATTAAATCGAGTTCTGTTGCGTAAAAAGCGTCATACTGGCTCTTCCTGATGCGAACAGAGAAAGGGAGATCGAGATCATTGTTGAGCTCCGATCTTGTGCTTGTTTCAGTCAGAAGTTCACCCCACCACTCTTCCATCATTCCGGCATCTATGAGTGTGTTAATATGACGTGTGCTGATTACAGGGCGTTTTTTTGCAGCAAATGCCTCTGCAAGTTTTTTAATCCGTGGGATGACTGCTGCGGAGGATGGTACGTATGCATGCGAATCAGGATCTGTAAAATAATTCTGCATGTCGATAATCAGGAGAGCGGAGGCTTCCGGATGAAAAACCTGTTCCCTTTTCCTGTTCATGCCGGCGATCTTCTCCATCATGAGCATGGATTCTTTATCGATATTTTCAGGTCTGAAATAGCATTCCTTCATGAATCGATCAATATTCTATCACAGGATTTAAGAAAATGGCGGAGGTGCGCAGCCTTGTATATTTTTGTGGAATTCTCCTGATATATCGGGGATTATCCGTCATTGTTGCGCGTTGCAGAAGATTTCCGGGAAAAGTTCTTTTTTCCTGACCGTAACCGGCGTATATGTATATCGTCGGGTAAGATTTATATCCTGAAGATTGAAATTAAAGGTTTTGATAATTATTAAATGAACAAAGGGAATGGCAAGCAACATATAACCACCGTACTCGGTCCTGTGGAGAGCCTGGAGAGCTATGTAAAGGCCGACTGGTGGAGGGAGATCTTCAACGCGAACTATCTCCGTACAGACGGGGATGTCGTCGATGACGAGAGCATTACGAAAGCCGAAGTCGATTTTTTTCTTTCTCTTTTGAATCCCGGATTTCATGACAGTATTCTTGATCTCTGCTGCGGGCAGGGGCGTCACTCGCTCGAACTTGCAGGCAGGGGATACTCGAAGATCTGCGGTCTCGACAGGTCGCATTACCTGATAACCCGCGCAAGGAAGCAGGCGAGAAACGACGGCCTGTCAGTAGGATTCAGGGAGGGGGATGCAAGAAAACTCTCTTACTCTGCGGATTCGTTTGACTTTATTCTCCTGCCGGGGAACAGCTTCGGTTATTTCGAGACGAACGAGGACGATAAAAGGGTTCTTAAGGAGGCATTCCGTGTCCTGAGGCCCGGCGGCCGCATACTTCTCGATATCACGGACGGGGATTATCTCCGGGAGAATTTCGTCCCGAGAAGCTGGGAATGGATCGACCAGAACCACTTCGTCTGCAGGGAGAGGAGCCTGTCTTCGGACGACGAGCGGCTGATTACCCGCGAAGTCATAACCCACGTGAAGAACGGGGTTATGGCCGACCAGTTCTACGCCGAGCGCCTGTATAACTCGGGCGACATCAGGGCAATGCTTAACGAATGCGGATACACGTCCATAGAGTTTCACGACCCGATAATCACCGACTCAAGGAGGAACCAGGACCTCGGGATGATGGCCCGCCGCCTGATTATAACCGCATCGGTCGAGAAGGAATGGACACCGAAGAAAAAGGTAAGCAGAAAGAAAAAGAAGGTCGCAGTCGTACTGGGTGACCCCAGGCTTAAGGATGTGATTAAGCCATCATGTGTCTTTGACGAGGACGATTACAGGACAATCGGGAGGCTGAAGGAGGCACTGTCCGAACTCGGCGACTACGAATTCACCTATTTCGACAATCATTCCTCTATGCTCTCGTGGCTTCGTCAGTCCGGAAGCAAAGCGGATTTCATATTCAACCTATGCGACGAGGGATTCTTAAACGACCCGAGAAAGGAGCTCCATGTTCCTGCGGCACTTGAGATCCTTTCGATACCGTATACGGGCGGAAACCCCCAGTGTCTTGCATATTGCTATGACAAGTCGCTTGTCAGGGGAATTGCGAAGGAGCTTGATATTCCCGTTCCACGTGCATTCGTGATAAACCCGGAGGACAGTTCGTTCATAGAATTCCCGATACACTTCCCGGTGATCGTGAAGCCGAACTTCGGGGATTCGAGCTTCGGGATTACACAGAACAGCGTATGCAGGGATATCTCCGAACTCCAGGATGCGATACTTCGCCTGAAGAGCTTTTCCGGAGACTGCGGAACTGTCCTCGTGGAGGAGTTCCTTACCGGGGGGGATATCAGCGTGGGGATTATCGGCAACCTCCCCGACAAATACGAAGTGCTCCCGGTGATCGAGGAGGACTACTCGTCCCTTCCCAGGGGTTATCCGAAGATCTGCGGTTATGAAGCGAAATGGGACCCCGAGTCTCCTTATGCCGGGATCACATCTATTCCTGCGGATCTGTCTGAAGAGGCCCGGCGCTTCCTCGTCGCGAGCTGTCTTAAGCTCTTTGGGAGGCTCGGGTGCAGGGATTATGCACGTTTCGACTGGCGCATAGACTCGAACGGGACACCCCGGCTCCTTGAAGTAAATCCGAATCCCGGCTGGTGCTGGGACGGGCATCTTGCCAAGATGGCGGGTATTGCCGAGATAACGTATGCAGAAATGCTCGGGATGATCCTGAAGGCAGCCGAAGATCGTATCTTCGGGGACAACGGGAAATAATTTCCTTTTTTTTGCCGTCGTGATTATAAAATGGCGGATTATTTTTCTCTCTTAGTTAATGTTCCTGATTCGTAAGTTGTTTCATTGTATTTTCTTATCGGGAGATAGTTAGACAAAGATATATTAAGAACTTCAAACAACATCAGATCAGGAAAGTTTGAAATTCAAATTATTGGACGATCAAAATGGGTTTGACTGAAGAGCTGAATGATAACCTTGTCGAGTTTTTTGACAGGTTTGCTTCCTGGGAGAATTCCGTAATCCAGCAGAGTTCCCTCACTGTTGCCGGAGCCCATGCGATAGAGAAGCTGGGCCACAACGGGAGCATGAGCATGAAGGACCTGTCCAAATCGCTGGGCGTTACGACCGGAACGATTACCGTGACGGTTGACCGGCTTGAAAAAGGAGGCTATGCAGTACGCGATCGTTCTGAAAACGACAGGAGATCGTACATCATCCGCCTTACAGAAAAAGGGAAGGAGGCTTTTTCGGATCATCACAGTCATCACATGAGCCTGTCCGACGAGATCGCATCCATCCTCTCCGAAGACGAGGTGAAGAACTTCGTCGGGATACTTGAGAAGATAAACAAAACGATTTGAAAGGGAAATTTATGGGCGTAAAAGAGGAGAATCACAGCGATAGCGTGAGCTGTGGGGAAATTTGCCACTGCGGTCACGACCACGGGCACAATCACGAACATGATCACAGGCATGAAGAGCATGAATGCGGGAGTGCATGTGCATGCGGTCATGACCATGGTCACGATGGTGGCAATACAAAGGAATATGCTATACTCGCCGTAGGGGGAATTTTACTGGCTGCAGCTATAGCGGGAGAATATTTAGGATTATCAAATATTGCTGTCAGTTCTTTTGCCGTCCTTTCGGCGCTTTGCACCGGTATCCCTATTATCCTAAGTTCTGTAAGAGGGCTGCTGGGCGGGAGGCAGAATGTCTGTGAACTTGCCGGAATTGCGATAATTGCGGCAATCCTGATCGGTGAATATGTCACTGCGGCAGAGGTCGGGTTCATCCTCTCCTTAGGCGAGATTGCCGAAGAATATGCATACGGCAAATCCAGGAGGGATATCGAGAAGATTGCGGCACTGCATCCCGAACACGGTCTTGTGGAGAGGGGTGGGGATTTTGTCGAAGTGCCCGTCGATGAGATAGAGGTGGGTGACACCGTTTTGATCAGGCCGGGAGATGTCGTTCCCTCTGACGGTATCGTTACAAGCGGTGCGACCTCGGTCGATGAATCCTGCCTTACCGGGGAGAGTGTTCCGGTGGAAAAAGCGACGGGCGATCCCGTCTACTCGGGATCGATTAATATCGACGGTGCGGTGAGGATTGAGGTTACGAAGAGGAGCAGGGATTCGACTTACTCGAAGATAGTGGATTTCGTCCGCGAGGCGGAGAAGAGAAGGCCACCTACATATCCTTTCATAGAGAAGTTCGCCTCGATCTATACTCCTCTGACATTGGTCGTGACCGCCCTTACATGGATCTTTACGGGGAGCATTGAGAGGGCGATCACGATACTGATCGTGGCATGTCCGTGCGCCCTGCTTCTTTCCACCCCGTCGGCGGTCATATCTGCGATCGGTGCCGGGGCCAGGAGGGGAATTCTGGTAAAGAGCGGTTTGTATCTTGAAGAGGCCGGAAAGATCGATTCGGTGATCTTCGACAAGACCGGGACGCTGACCTCCGGAAGGATGAGGGTGAAGACCACCAGGGCATTCGGGGGTTTTGACGAAGAGCTGATGATAAATCTTGCCGCGGCGGCCGAGTGCGGGTCCGGGCACCCTGTTGCCGCAGCTATATTGGATTTTGCCGCGGAAAAGGGGCTGAACGGCAACGGATGCCTGCAGGTCAAGAGCCTCCCCGGCCTCGGGGTAAAGGGTGAGTCGGATTCCGGTAACATCCTTGTGGGAAATATCAGGTTCATGGATGAGTCGGGAGTTTCGGTTCCTGCACCCGTTTCTGCCGAAATAGAGGAGCTTTCCGCTTCAGGAATTAGTCCTGTCCTGCTCTCGCTTGATAATGAGATCATAGGGCTGCTCGGGGTTGAAGACTCTGTCAGGGACGAGTCTCCTTCGGTTGTCCGCGACCTGAAAGAAAACGGCATAACGAATGTTTCGATCGTTTCGGGAGACCGGAAGGAGATTGCCGAGAGCGTGGCTGATAAGTGTGGCATCGAAAGAGAGAATGTATATTCCGGGATTGCCCCCGGTGAAAAGAGATCGATCGTGGATCGATTCCAGAAGGATGGAAAGAAGGTCTGCTTTGTCGGAGACGGGGTAAACGACGCTCCTGCCCTTGCACAGGCAAATGCAGGCGTCGCGATCGGTTCGCGAAAGAACACCGTTGCGATTGAGACTTCTCATGTGGTTTTACTCGGGGAGGGTCTGGGACAGATCTTAAGCTTCATCCGTCTTGGCAGAAAGACGGTCCGGACTATAAAGATAAACGTCGCATTCGCCCTTTCGTTTACTTTCATACTGATGGCGATGGCATTTTTGGGTATAGTGCACCCTGCCGCGGGAGCGCTGGGCCACCAGGCGGCTGTTCTCCTGGTCCTCGCAAATTCGGCGCTGATACCTTTGGGAATGGACAGATGGAACTGAGATCAGGACTAGTGTGACATTACGACAGGGATATTCCGCCAACCCTGTACAATATTTATCGGATATTAACACCTGATAATTCCTGAAGATATGACCAGGTATTTCCCCGGCGACGTCGTCCTTGCATCGATGAACCTGAGTGGTCCGGGAGGGAGAAAGATTCGTCCTGCTGTGGTTTTGGGGGAGTGCGAAAGAAATTCATTCCTTCTTTGTCCTGTCACCAGCCGGCAGCCCGACAGCGGTGACTTCCTCCCCCTTGGCCTCGATGATTTTGAGAAAGGCGGCCTTGATCTCTTTGACGAGAGTTATGTCCTCGTCTCCGAGGCGGGACCGGTTGACGGCAGGTACATCCTCGGGAAGAAAGGGAAGCTCGTCTCATCACGATTTAAGGAGATCTCCGGGAGGGTGAGATTTTGACCCGTGACATAAACTTCCGGGAGGTCACCGAAGACGACCTCGAGGTTATGAACTCCCTCGTGAACGATGAAGATATCGCGAGATTTCTCGACCTGATCCCTCCGGTGCCAATGTCGAAGACAATCGATTTCTGGGAGTTCGCCGTGAGCAGAGGGGCAATGTGGTGGGCGATTTTAATTGGAAATGATGTTATCGGGAGTGTCGGCGTTGTCCCGGAGGACCCGGACGGAAAGATGTCGCACGTCGGCGTCATGTTCGTATATCTCCTGAAAGATCACCGGGGACTTGGTTACGGTGGCATTGCGATCGATCATGCACTTTTTATGGCCGATGTGTCGGGGCTGAAGAGGATCGAATGTCTCGCCGCGGAAGGGAACAGCCGTGCGATTGCACTGTACCTGGAAAAAGGGTTTCTTATTGAGGGAGTAAAGAAGGGTGCATTCTATGACGGCGAAAAATATTCTGATGTCATAATGATGGCGAAGATTTTGTGATCATTAAGGTAGGGGGATGATTTCCACCTCTCTTTAACCCTCCCCTCATGGCGATAGGTCGCAAAGGGGATGGACAAGCATCCCTTTTCGCTCCTGAAACCTTTTCCCACCTAAATTATTGAAAAAGTTTTGTTCATTGATTAAAACTATCTTAATTTACTCTCTCCCGGCCGAGGCCACCCGAAAGGGTAGCGTCCAGGCCGGGTTATCGCGAGAGCGCAAAGCCCTGAGGTCAGGGCGTGTTCGCGAAGCGAACTTGCGCAAGGGTTGCCATTGGAAAAATCCTCCACTATGATATAGAAAGGGAGGGGGAGGGGTTTCCCCCTCCCTTCAACCCTCCCCCTGCCGTGGCGATAGGTCGCAAGGAGATACATTCTTGAAGTTCCGGTTTGATAATTTTTTTAAATTGGTTTTCAATTTTCAAATCGCTTCGATCTTCCTGAACCTGAATATAATCCTCCAGTCCTGCTGTTCGCGAAGCGTGATCTCGTTCATCTCGTCGAGAAGCGAACACAATTCATTCATGGTCGATACATGCTTCATTTCATTTCTTATGGCAGTAAGGTGGCGGACGATATGTACGTAGCGTTCCGAGTTCCTGAGATATTCTCTCTGGACCCTGACTGCTGCTATCGCGGAACCTACAGCCGGAAGCGTTATCGTCAGGTAAGCTAGAAGATGTGAAACCGTGATGTCCGTATGGATCTCCCAGTGCCCGATTCCTGTAGCATGAATTATTGCAAGAATCAGAACAATGACAAAGATCAGTTCTCCGGTCACTGCCAGGAGGCTGTATCTTTGTTTCGACCTTTTGCTCTCCCTTTCATAATAAGCGAGACTGTTATTGATCCATGCCGCTTTGAGAAATTTCTTCATCGGTTCAAAAGGGATGTTCAGGCGGCAGTAGGCAGTTGGCCTGAGAGATACTATCGACATAAACGCCATGACCATCCAGTCGTTGGGCCTGTTTGCAAGGCTCATATGCGGAGGAGTGTCGGGGCTTTTACAGGTGACACATACTATTGAAATGAAAAATGCAGCTCTGATTCTTTCGGCAAGGAAGTTGTAGTCGATCCATTTCCTGTGATAATCGCCGTATCTTGAGGCGGTCATAAGCCCGATGATGAGAGCGATCTCGGCAACCTCGAGCCAGACGAGTTCAGGAAAGTCAGTGAAGAAAAGTGTCTGCATTGTTATCGTGAGAACGGCAAGAGCGGCAAGAACAGATACAAGGGTTCCTGTGGAGGTGTAGTTCCGCCTGTATTTCCGTGCAAGAATCTTTGCCCTTGTATAATTAGGGATAAGTGATGCATAGATATCCTTCAGGATGTCACTGGGGAGCCCGGCCTGATCCGACTCGTTTTCAAGCAGGTTGATATACTGCCTTTGTTTTGCCAGAAATGTTCTGTCATTGATTTTTTCCATATTATATGTATTCAGGTTTGTATAGGATTCGAATATCCTGTCGTCGTGATAAAGCCTGTAGCTGTGTCCCGAGTACTGGTTTATTGCCACAATAGTTCTGCCGTACCTTTTTGCAAGGCTGAAAATGCTGCCCTTTCTGTATTTTTCCGCTCCCGGTTCCCATTCCCCTACGAGCAGAACAAGGGACGAATTATCTATGACAGAATCATAGACCGGATCATATCCGGGAGTGGATTCATCCCTGTTTACTACACTTAGTTTATATTTCACAGGTCCCTCGAAGAGCCTGTATGGGAGCGAGAGTTCTCCTGGAAGGTTCAGGAGTTCGACCTCAGGATTTCTCAGCCTGTTCCATACAGGGTCCGCAAGCAGTGATTCGAGGAGGACGTGTTCTCCCCCGGGATGATAAGGAAGAACGAATTTATATATATGCGGAGTGCTGGAAAGGATCTTTTCAAGGGATAATATGGTCTCTTTAATCCCCCTGTTGACATTTTGAGCTTCGAACTCATCCTCTGTCACGATAAGGCCTATGCTGACAGTTATGGAAAGCGGCCCCGGAATGACAGGTGGGTTTTCCTCATCTTTGTAATGTTCTTTAGGCTGACGCAGTTTCATTATCCCGATCCTTTTACACCGTGGGGTCCGGAGATTGCCCGGTATGTTGAATTATAACCGGTGTTTTCTTAAATAGTTATAGTTCCGTAAAAAGTGAGGGCGGGAAATTTCTCCGTGAAACGGTCATGAATTCCAGTTTCATGTTATCTTCTTGAAAAACTCAGATAATTATATCGACAGAACCTTCCGCAGAAATCTGATTTGACAGCGGGTCGTCATATTTGGATAGGAACCATATGACTTTTGCTGATTTGCCTTTTTCAAGCACGGAATCGTATTTGTCTCCCGTATCCAGTTTTCTTGAGAATTCGAGAGTCTGGAATGCAGCTTTCTCGGTTCCTGCAGATTCTTCGATATTGAATTCTCCTCCGAGTACGGTGTCGGACCTCATTGGCCCGGATGCAGTGGGGGAGTACATATCGTATATGTATAAAGATCCCCCTGTTCCAATGTTCCCTCCTAAAATTATATCGGCATTCTTCATCATGGCAACAGGGTTAAATCCGACCGAAACATAACCGGATGTCTTTCCTTTAATGCCCATGTAGAGAGTTTCGTTATCCGATGTCCAGTATATATAGAAGAGATCCCTGAATCCGGTAACATTATTTTCGTATTCACCCTCTTCGATTATGCCGTCGGCCTTCCAGCGTGTAACATTATCTTCCGGGGATTCCGTAACTTCAGGTGTAAGCGATGTGGTTTCGGTGGGGGAAAAAGTCTGTGTCGTGGTTGTTTCCTCCGGCATTATACAGATCACTTCCAGGGAATCGTCTTCCGTTGTACATCCTGATGCCAGTATTAAGATTGCAAATACCGCAATCATGAGTATCTTTCTCTTCATAATTTTGTATTCTCACGTACCGGATCTTTAATTATTATTTTGTACTTTAATTATGGCATATTTCATACTTCCTATTACCCGGACAGAACAGTAAAATATCTTTTATAATTAGTTTTTTGGACCCGTCGGCCGTAGTGAGAAAGATGATATAACGGGATCAGGCAAAGAAATGATTTTGTTGTGAAGATGCCGGGACTAATTATTATGAGTTGAGTGCATGTGCCCCGGTCATCGGTGTATTTATAAACCGAAGAAATGGATGAAAAGTTAGTCACGGGAACCTCTGCCTGAAGTTAATTTTCAGTCGGACATAATAAAAAAAAGGGTAAATATTTGGATAACTATTTCTACTTTTTTTGAAATCGGTTCTAAAAAAACTGCAACATTCCCAAGTTATATATTGATAATAACTTCACACGCCTCTTGAGAGTTGATCCGAATATAACGGATCACTCAATTGAGGGATTTAATATGGCAATGGATTATTTAGAGAAGAAAATAACTGAATATATCAATGGAAACAGGGGGGTTTCAATTGATGAAAGTTCTGCCGGAGAAGAATATTCAGAAATATGTTCGCTCGTGAACAGGCTGATGAAGGGGATGAAAGATGCCGAGGATAGAGCCGAATATTATTACGAATCCATCCTTCGCACACCAACTTCTTCTTTTATCATGGATGGCAGTCTCAATATTGTCATCGTAAATGATGACTTCGTCGAACTAACGGGGTACAGCAGGGAAAAGCTGACATCATTCTGTCTGGATGATTTTTACAGGGAATTCAGTCTTCAAAAGATCAGCGGAGAAGGATCGAAGTATGCCCTGGAAAAGAAAAGAAGAGCTAGCGGCTTATTCCATATGACCTTTAAGGGCGACAGGAGAATCATACAGATCGCAATTGATCCGGAGTTTGACAAAAACGGCAAACCGCTTGAGGTCATTGTTACGTTGAACGATGTTACGGATATCGAAAACCAGAGGGCATGGTATGAATCCATACTTGATGCGGTTCCGTATCCGATTCATGTTACTGACAATGACATGAAATGGACTTTCCTGAACAAGGCCTTCGAAGCACTCCTGATCGAGAACAATGAGATAAAGGACAGGGAGTCTTCATATGGAATGCCCTGCAGTACTGCGAATGCAAATATCTGCAATACTGAAAACTGCGGTATCCGTCAACTGAGAACCACGGGACAGAATGAGACTTTTTTCGACTGGCACGGGACGGAATGCAAGCAGACAACTGCACCGGTTCTTGACGCAGATGGAAATACCATGGGTTATGTCGAGACGGTCCAGGATCTTACAGACATAATCAGGCCTCAAAGGTACCTTGAGCAGGAACTTGCAAATGTTGCTGCCGATCTTGAATGTATTGCTTCAGGAAGACCGGAGGATCTAAAATTGAAAGTCGGTGAAGCCGATGAGAAGACAATGGAGATCAGGGAAAAATTCCTTGAAGTTACAGCTTCCGTAAGTTCTGTCAATGATACCGTTCGGAGACTTACAGATGACATAATGAATCTTGTTGGTGCCGGAGAAGAGGGGAAGCTTGAATTCAGGGCCGATGTGTCGAAATATGAAGGTGCATATCGTGAAATCGTCGAAAACATGAACAACCTGCTTGAAGCGGTTGCATTGCCGTTGAAAGAGGGAATGAGAGTATGCAGCCTATATTCGAATGCGGATTTCACTGCAAGATTTTCAGACAACGTATATGTATCGGGAGATTTCCTTGAATTCAGGACAGCAGTAGATAATATCGGCGTTTCGGTTTCCGAACTGGTCTCCGCAAGCGTAGAAGTAACGAAGATGATCGTCTCGAATTCAAATGAGGTCAGCAAGGGTGCCGATGAAGTTGCAAAGGCTGCGGAAGGTGTTGCGGGAACCAGCCAGAAAACCGCAGAACAGACGAAAGAACTCCTCAGGAACATTGAGAATGTAAATCGCCAGATTGCCGATCTGTCGGCATCAAATGAAGAGATTGCAAGTACGTCCCAGGAAGTTTTCAATGCTACAAACGATGTTGTGGTTATTGGCAAAGAGGCGAATAGTCTTGGAATAGATGCAAACAACAAGATGAACAACGTAAAGGCAATTGCCGAGGCAAGTGTCGGTGAGATTCAGGATCTGACGGAAAAAGTCAAAGAAGTCAGCAAGGTTGTAAAACTCATAAACGATATTGCAGGGCAGATCAATCTTCTTGCACTCAATGCCGCAATAGAGGCGGCACGTGCAGGCGAACACGGCCGGGGTTTTGCAGTAGTGGCAGGTGAAGTTAAAAACCTTGCAGGTGAGGCAAGGGCTGCAACAGATTCCATAGAAAATGTCGTTTCGATGGTCCAGTCCAGCAGTGAAAAGACTGCAAATGCAATTACTGCGGCGAACGATGAGATAGTCGAGGGTGTTGAAAGCGTCAACAAGGCAATTGAGGCCCTAAATACGATTATCAAAAATGCCGAGCAGGTCTCGAACGATATCGGTGAGATTACGAAGGCTATTGAAGATCAGGCAAACATCTCCAACAACATCGTAAGGGAGATGGATTCAGGCACGGAGCAGACAAAGGATGTCCAGAGAGATGCGGAAGAGCTTGCAGCACTTGCAGAAGAAGCGAGTGCATCAATCGAGGAGATCGGGAGTGCCATGCATGAGGTGAACTCCTATGTGCAGAAGCTTGAATCGGCTAATTCAAGGTTCAAATACTAGGGGGAGATAATCATGTCTGCATTTAAGGATGTAGTCCAGTTTGAGATATCCGGCGTCCAGTATGCCCTTGATATCCAGATTGCACGTGAAATAGTTGAGATGATTCCGATAACTCCCGTCCCGAGGGCTCCTGATCATATTGCAGGAATCATAAACCTGAGGGGAGAGATTACAAACATTCTCAACCTCAACCAGCTCATGGGTCTTTCCGCATCAGGCACGGCTGAAAACGGAAAGATCATAGTTCTCGTTCCCGAGGCCGCAAACGGTTCGAATTTAGGACTCATCGTCGACGACGTCCGGAGCGTTCTTCAGGTCTCCGAAGAAGACATCGACATGATGGACGGGTCCGTTTCAAAGGAAGCATATGTAAAAGGGATAATTAAATCAGGCCGGGATAATTCGGGAAACAAGGCGCTGATTATCTGGATAGATATCTCAAAGATACTGTCTGATATTCTGACTGATAAAAATAATTGAAGAGTCGGAGATAAAAATTCCGGCTACTTTTAGTCAGAATCATTTTCTTTCTTACATGAAAATCTGGATCAGAATTTAATTCCCTTGTCCTGATTCCAACAAACTTTTTGGCCCTTTGTTGTTTCATGTCTTTCTCCGGCAACCCCGGCACCAGCGGCCAGACCGCCGGACGGCCCCTGCCCAGGGGCCTTGCCTTAAGATAATCTTCCAACGGCACGCTCAGGGGACCGACAGGGGTCCCCTGAGCTGTTTATTTGCTTTTGTTTAGAAATCCGGATTGAGAACCTTTAGATCCCTTGTCCTGATTCAAACAGGTTTTGTAGATTTTATTGGTTTTTGTGTAATGGAATCGCCCATCATGGGGGTTTTACATGAAACAGTCCGTGAAACCTCTGTTTCATAAACATTTTTGACCGGATTAGTCTGAAGACAACTAAGACTTCAGCTTGAATTTACCTTAGACCTGTCTATAGAATTTCCGAGAGTCTGTTCATTCCTTCTTTTATGTTTTCCTCGCTGGTATTCGAGAAGTTGAGCCTGATCATATCATCTCCGCCGTCGCCTGCATAAAACGGAATGCCGGGAAGAACTGCTACACCGTTTTTTATTCCGTCCTCAAAAAGTTTCATGGAGGATAAGCCCTTCGGAAGTCCGGCTGTCATGAACATCCCGCCTTCAGGGCTGGTATGTGTGATTCCTGCAACAGTCATATCGTCAAGAAGATCCTGCATCAGCATGCAGTTATCATGGTATACCGACACTACCCGCTTCAGGTGGGCGTCATAGTCGTTGTTCCTGAGATATTGGTCCAGGATCTTCTGGCAGAGGAAGTTCGAGTGCAAGTCGGCGGCCTGTTTGGCCGTATCGAATACGGAGATTATCTCAGGCGGGGCCATGATCCAGCCGATCCTCATTCCCGGTGCAACGGTTTTGGAGAATGATCCGCTGGTGATCACGTTTTCGGGTGCAAATTTGTTCACCGGCATCCTGGGTTTTAGATCGAAGGCAAGTTCTCCGAATGCATCGTCTTCGTAGAAAAGTGATCCCGACCCGCCGACGATCCCGCCGATTTGTTTTCTTGCATCGTAGGAGTATGACCTGCCTGTCGGGTTCTGGAAATTGGGAATCCCGTAGAAGAATTTGATCTTATCATCCGTTACGAGCTTTTCGAATCCCTCCATATCCGGCCCGGACTCGTTCATGTCGACGCTTTTTATAACCGGTTCATATAGTGAAAAAGCCTCTATTGCACCGAGATAACCCGGCCTCTCGATTCCGATCCTGTCATTTTTTTCTATGAATATCTTGCCGATGATGTCTAAGCACTGCTGAGATCCGTTGACGATCCTGATATTTTCAGCCGATGCAGCGATCCCCAGGCGGTTCCTGTACCTTTCTGCGATGAATTCTCTTAAGGGGAGATAGCCTTCTGTCGTCGTATACTGGAGCGCTTCTCTTCCCTCCTCTTCCAGTACGCAGGCCGCCGAATCCCTGATCCCTGCGACATCTATAAGGTTTGAATCGGGGAGTCCGCCTGCAAAAGATATTATCGAGGGATCTGATGATACTGCGAATAATTTCTTCAGGAACGATTCCGGTGCATTTCTCATCCTCGCAGCAAAACGATATTCCATTGATAGATATTTGATCCAAGTCTCCTTAACTTTTTCAGCAACCGGGTCAGTTATTTCAGAAAAGGAATACAAATAATTCTTTCATGAGACCTGAAAATTTCCTGCTTGAAAAATACATGGGCATCTATGAATTTTCAGCCCCGTATCTGCTTTGTACATCAGACTGCGAAACAATAACCGTAAGCGAACTGCTTTCATTTGAAGAAGGAGCGGAAGCGGGCCTGATGGATCTTCGCCTGGGGTATACTGAAGCCCGTGGAGGAAAGGAACTCAGGGAAGAGATCTCAAAGCTTTATGGTAATATATCCCCGGATGATGTAATCACCTTTGCAGGTGCGGAGGAAGGGATATTCATCTTCATGAATGCGGTTCTTTCGAAGGGTGATCATGTGATCGTCCAGTTCCCTGCCTACCAGTCGCTGTATGAGATCGCGGAGGCAATCGGCTGTGAGGTCACTCTCTGGGAGATGAAAGAGGAAGACGGGTGGAAGCCTGATCCGGATTTTCTCGTGAAAAATATCCGTAAAAACACAAAAGCAATAATTATCAACAGCCCGCATAATCCGACCGGCTTCAATTTCCCGAAAGAAGATTTTGGAACGATTGTCAATGCAGCGAGAGAAAACGACCTGTATTTATTCTCAGACGAGGTCTACAGGCAGCTTGAATTCGATCCTGGAACACGTCTTCCTGCGGCGGCAGATCTATACGAGAAAGGATTTTCGCTTGGTGTGATGTCTAAGGCGTTCGGTCTTGCAGGACTCAGGTCGGGCTGGATAGCGGCAAGGAACAGGGAGACTCTTGAAAAGATCTCTTCGCTTAAGGATTATACGACTATCTGCAGCAGTGCGCCTTCCGAGTACCTTGCGGCTGTGGCATTGAGGCATTCGGACCGTCTTGTTGACAGGAGTCTTGGAATTATAAAAAAGAATCTTGAGATACTGGATCCATTCATGGAACGGCACTCAGATCTCTTTGAATGGGTCCGGCCCGTGGCGGCATCGATCGGTTTTGTGAAACTGAAGAATGGAGTGTCGGCTACTGATTTCTGCAAAAAGGTCGTCGATGAAACCGGAGTTCTTCTTATGCCTTCGACTGTCTATGGATTCGGAGATTCGCATTTCAGGGTAGGATTCGGAAGAGAAGATATGGAGCAATGCCTTGAAAAATTTGAGATATTTTTGAAAAATAATTACTAATATTTTCAGTTTGTCTCTTTTACTATGAATCGTCTTTTCCCGGAAAAAGGAGCCAGTGGGGATACCTGAGATCCCATTTTATCGCAGCAAACCTGATCAAGAATACGATCAGTATTGCCAAAAGACTTCCAAAGGGAACGTCGGGGAGATATGTCAGCCAGATGATATAGAACACCCCGCCGATAAGTATCGGGGTTGCATAGAGCTCCTGTTTAAGTATAAGGTTTGGATTTCCCGCGAGGAGATCACGTATTATACCCCCGGTGATTCCTGTGATTATGCCCATAATTACTGCGACAACCGGGCTGAAGCCGTATGCCAGCGTCTTATCTATCGCCTGCACGTTGAAGAGGGCGACACCGAGTCCGTCGAGTATCAGCAATGCCCTGTACGAGCACCATAACGGTTTTGCAAGGAAGAATGCGACTATTGCCGCAGAGAGGGCGATTGCAATGTACAGGTTGTTGTTGATCCAGAAGACGGGAACGTCAAGGATAAGATCCCTTAGTGTACCGCCGCCAAGTGCGGTAATAACGCCGATGATAACAATGCCGAAGAGATCCATCCCTCTCTTTGCCCCTGCCAGAACTCCGGTGATGGAAAATACAGCTATGCCTATTATGCCCATGATATAATACCATGTACTAAACGGCAGGACATCCATATATTAAAAAAGCTACTCAAAGGCAATTAATTTTCTCTATATGGATAATTTACCCGTTAACAAAAAAATGAAGGAATTGTTTCGGCTATTATCCTAATTAATATAATAGATAAAAACAAAAGTATATTATCTGGAGTTGAAATTTCTGGCAAGTTACAATAATAATCAAAACAATGAAGAAGCCATAATCAGGGTAAAACTTCCGAATTCCAAGAAAAGGGAGATGTTTGCAACGGCAGACCTTATGCTCGGGGCAAATCATATCCGCGTAAGATGTTATGACGGCGTAACAAGAACAGGGCGAATTAAGGGAAAGATCAAGAAGCGCGTCTGGATTCGCGAAGGGGATGTCCTCATTGTTGTCCCGTGGGATTTTCAGGACGAGAAGTGTGATATAATATACAGATATACCAAGCCGCAGGTCGAGTGGCTGAGAAGAAATAATTACCTCTGAATTAGGGTAAAATTACATATTCTCAATTTTTATATCGTATTCCTTTACTACAAGCCTTTCCACTCCGCTGAGTGAATACTTTCCGGAACCGGTTTCTGCAAAACCTCCTTCCACTATCGAGTCTCCAGTCAGGTAATTTCTCCATGCGACCGAGTAATCGTCATCAGGATCGTATGCATAGGTGACTGTGACGGTTGCAGGTGTCCCGTATGGAGTGTCAATTATTACAGGTTGTGTCTTCATGCTCATTTTGATGGTTCCAATTCCACGTTCATAGTATTCTCTGTCCGCGTTCAGGACAGTCATGTAAATTACGAGAGTTTTTTCGTCGCTATCGTAGAACCACCGGGGTTCGGCTATCATCACCGATCCGCTCTGGAACTTCTCCCTCCTGACCACTGCGCCGTTCATGAGAGTAAGGACTGCGGTCCCGTCATCCGATTCATATTGGATAGCCCCCGGCTTGTATTCAACGCTGAATCCAGTGCCCGTATCATCCGAGATCGTGAAACTCTGCCCGAAAGATGTGTTGTCTATCGCGGTAAGCCCTCCACCGGATACCTTAATTGTTGAATCGCGGAACGGGACATTGCTGAAGGTCATTATTTTCATATCGTTCTGGACCGAGATCATTGCCTGCTCCATGTTTCTCTCGTCAGAACTGATCTGCGTCTGGATAAGCATCGGATACCCTACAAGGGAGACCATTGCAATTCCGGTAAGAACTATTGTAAACATTATCAGGAATCCGATGGCTTCGGATACTCCTTCGCTGCCGTATTCTTTTATCATCTTCAGACTCCTCCTGAATCGTATATTATCCTGTTTAGGCCTTTTCCTGTAGTATTTCCTATGACTGCCTTGGTTGCACCAATACCTGCAATCGATATCATGCTCTTTACGTTTCCGTCGGTTACGATTATCTGCTGGGCCGCACCAGTCGCCGACGGGTCCATCTTCACCGTATAATCCCCGTTCGCAACATCGTCGGGAAGGTCGAGGGATGTCACGACCCGCCCGTTTGACGGAGCGATTACATATAGATCGACTATCCTTGTACTGACCCCGTTTCCTATATCGACGAATGCATGATATTTCAGTTTCTCCGAGGAGTCTTCGATAATTACCGAGTTGATGAGCAGGGTGAGCAGGATCATCATTACGATGAGAACCGCTGTTATATTCATGTATTCCAGGACCGTACTTACAGCCTCATCTTTTTCCCTCACGCAATAAATCCCCTGTTCATTTTTTTTCCGGCAGCCAGTAGGTCTCATTGTATTTGGTCACCCCGTTGTTGAAACGGATCAGGATTTCGTCGTATTTGTAGTAGATGTCCTGATATTTTTCATTCGTTATATCGTAGTATACGACGGCATTCATCCTGTCCATCGAAAGTGCATAGAGGTCCTGCCTTAGAGTGTAGGACGACGGATCTTTTTTTGCGATATCGATAACTGCTTCACGGACCTCTGTGATCTCATTCTTTGGAAATTCCAGAACAGCCTCCGATGTGGTCTGTCCTACCGTCACCGACTGGTTGATGATAATTGCAAGGACAAAGAGTGAGACGCTGACGATGAATCCCATCAGGACTATCCACTGTCCGTCTTCGTTCATTCTCTCCATAGTCTCACCTCTACCCGATATATCCTGTCCAGGCCGGAACTATCTTCAACCATTATAAGCCGCCCTGTACTGATCTCGGGCTGGCGTGAGACTTCGCTTCCTATTGGCTGGCTTTCGCCGGTTCCGCTGTCTCCTAATGCATAACTCATGACACTGTTCGATCCGATATCCCTGTAATAGACAGTTGCATTGTATCTTATTGAATCCACGATCTCCGACGTTCCTGATCCTCTCGCGAGCTCATTTTCAAATGCATCTTTAAACAATATACCGGCATCGTAGGCATCTGTTCCTCCGTTATCAACCATCTCTGCAACGGTTCTCAGGGTGCTTTTTTCGCTATAGTTGTTAGCGGTGTCAAGCATCAGGAGTGCGTCGCTGCCAAGCTGTTCCAGTTGCATATCCGGGATATGTGCATCACCCGGTGTGTATATCGTGATAGAATCTGCGACGATGAAAGCCGCTGACAGCATTATCAGTCCTGCAACAAGTCCTTCGATTGTAAAGAGCTGACCGCAATCATCTGTGATTACCATATCATAACCTCCATTACTCCGTCTTTCAGGTATGGTTCGGTCATATAGTCCTTGTTGTAGATGTAGGGGATGTCACCAGAGATGTAATAGTGCTTCATTGACTCGTCTGGGACAAATTCGTATGTCATGTTGAATACAACTGACAGGGATGTTCCAATCTCGTCGGAAAACATGAGAGGGGGATAAATCTCGAATTTCAGCTCGTCCGCATCACTGATTTCGAACGGACCCTGCATCGTGTGCTGGATGCCGTCGATGAAAAACCGGTACGTGTCATTGTGATAAGTACTGTAAACTATAGGAACTTCCTTGTCGTCATTTATGAACCTAATCTTAGTGAGGGTAACATTGGATATATCGGAACGGTTGAGCGAGCTGCTGAAATTGTATATTGTGATAGATGCGGGTTCGCTCTGCAGCATGAGCCTGTATGCTTCATCTATGGATTTGTTCTGGATTTCGGCATAGTCGAAGATGACAGAAAATCCGGTATACACATATGGGTTAAGGGTTGTGATGGTTGTATTCGTTTTATTGAATTCGCCGGAATCTATCTTAGCATATCCGGGCTCTTTCAGTTTGACGAGGCGTCTCATATAGCCATAGCCTGAATCCGGTGCAATATTTCCCGTGGTATTGACCGGATCGTTTTCGATCTTTAATGAGATATTGTAATAATAGGGGATTTCACCGAAGAGAACCTTTGAGTGATAATCGTCGTTGTCGAGGACCAGATTCTCATTTTCATTGAAGAAAGCTTTCGTTTTTTCTTTCGAGAGTATATTGGGCGAAGTGGATGATACGGCAAGGCCGAGGCGGTCGATATCGTCTTTATGGTATGTATCCATGAACTCCCATGAGTCATCATCTGCAGGCCAGCCAGGATCTTCACAGAGAATGACGGAAGTCCTGTATGCAACTGCATCGTAATCTATCTGGGCGCTGTCTAGTCCTGCAAAGATTCCGGGGATCATTGTAAGAATCATTATCAGGGCGAGCAGGAATATTGAAAAACCTATCAGGAAATCAACTGATAAAATTCCATTCTCCCTAAATGTTCTCATTTTCAGGTCAGATCATCTCCCCGCTGTCCGCTTTGAATTTCAATTCCGCAATATTATTCGTGTTTTGAATGGAGATGGTATAAATCCCGTCTTTAAGGGAGAGATCGGAGTACGAAGCGTTTGCAGGTTCCAGAGTTTTCCTGATGATTTCGCTGTTTTGCTTATAAAGGTCTTCAGGTAAGGTAATGTTTTCAAGATCGATTGTTTCTTCGGAAAGGGTCCCTGGCCATTCCTGCTGATTCCATTCGCCTGAATTGTATACTAAAAGGATGCTTTTTCCGTCTTTTCCTGCACCGATCATCCAGGAATCTGCAAGACCGTTTACGTCGACAAATCTCCCGAGGATCTGATGGTATGTAACGTTATTTAAATCAAGAATGCCTTCCGAATCGAGAAGATAGAGCTTATTGACGGCAGTTTCAAATGATCTCTGGTTTAAGCCGGGCACGCTTTCTGTGTTCTGCCCGGCAGTCGTTATATCTGTTGATGAATCAGTTTGTTCCTGTTCGGGCGACTGCGAAAAAAAACCGGACTCCTTCAGGTAATTCCCGGGATCTATGCCATTAATGAATACATATCCGCAGATGGCTGCCAGAATAAGAATAATTGCAATTATTAGAATCAGCCTGTTTTTTTTAACCACCATCAACCACCCCAAAAAGATCTATAAAAAGAGTATCTGGAAGGGTTAATAAAACCGTTACTAACTGATTTTATATGTGGAAGATATTGTAGTATTTATGCTGAAAAGGAAATTATTTTGAAAAAAATGATGATTTAATCAAGAGTGTGCAACGTAAGGCCTGAGAGAAGCTTTGGTTCGAACCATGTGGATTTGGGTGGCATGATGTTTCCTTCGTCGGCGATTTTAAGGACAGTTTCCACCTTTACCGGCTGCATCGAGAGAGCGACTGCGAATTCCCCGCTGTTTACACGCATTTCAAGATCGGAAAGTGGCCTTGCGCCGCCGAGATACTGCAGCCTCGGATCTCCCCTGGGATCGTTTATCCCAAGCATATCCTCCATGACCTTCTTCTGGAGAACGGAAACATCGAGTGATCCTATGGTGTCTCCAGGATTTTCTAAAGGACAGGTTATCTCATACCATTCGCCTTTGAGGTACATGTGAAAGACATGGCGCGGTATGCCGGATTCTTTTAACGGAGGTATCCTGAATACTGTATCGTCGATCTCACCGTATTTTTTAATCTCGAATTTTTCCCCGAGCGCCTTCATAAAGGACTCGGGAGTATATTTCCCGAGATCCGTAACCAGCCTTGAGTAGCCGTGGATCTTTACCCTGTTTTCGGAAAAGATTACTGCCATGAATCTTTCAGACTCATCAGTGGATGTCCTGTTCTCCCGGCGCTTTAATGCGACATTTACAGACGATTTTGCCCTGTGGTGCCCGTCGGCGATATATAATGAGTCAATACCTTCGAACATCCGGATGATCTTTTTGATCTTTGCGTCGTCAGAGATCCTGAATACCTCGTGGACTATTCCCGAATCCATTTTTACTATGGAGTCGGGCTGTTCTTCAGGAATAAGCGATTCAATGTAATGAAAAACATCGCCAGGGTCCCTGTACAGGAGAACGACAAGTCCCGTGTTTGTATTTGTCACATCTATATGCGTGGTCCTGTCGATCTCCTTGTCGTAGCGTGTCAGTTCGTGCTTTTTTATCTTGTTTTCTATATAATCATCGACCGATACATTAGCAACGAATCCCGTGTATATGTTCCCGCCCTGTTTAACCCTGTACAGGTATATTCCGGGTTTGTCGTCCCTTACCAAAAGGCGGTTCTTAATCATATGTTCGAGGTTTTTCTTAGCCTCTGCATAAACTTCCTCCGATTCGGCGGGAAGATCGGGGAGAACGGCATCCGAACGGATTACCTTCATGAAGGAGTCGGGATGTTTGTCTATCCATTCCATTGCCTCTTCCCTGCTGATGACGTCGTAGGGGACACAGGCAATTTCTCCGGCATCCTTTGCAGCTGGCCTGATTGCGGGGAAACTGAATATTTTGACCATATTTTTTAATCCTCTTTTAGGAGTATTCCTAATTATTATATTGTTAAATCTAATATGACTATCCGACCAATAATATGTATTAATATGGTATGCCGGATTTGGCATTTGCTGTAAACGATGCAATATGAATAATGTTGAAATAACCCGTGCCGGACTTCCGGATATCTCTCGGATAGTCGAGATCGAGAATAACCTGTTTCCCGATCCCTGGAACGAACAGGCGTTCAGAGATGTGCTGTTTTACTACTCCAACACTTTTTTTACACTGAAGAGCGATGGAGATATTGTCGGGTTCATTACCGCCGGGATCGAGGATACATCTGAGGTGCTATACGGCCACATCATGAACCTCGCCGTCGTCCCGGAATACAGGAAGATGGGTCTGGGGGGCCGTCTCATGCAGAGGATGGAGTATGAGTTTATCGTGAGCGGTGCAGAGGGCTCGCAGCTTGAGGTTCGAGTCTCTAACGGGGACGCAATCAGCTTCTACAAAAAGCTTGGGTACTCTCAGGTGATGGTTATCGGGGGATATTATAACAACGGCGAGGACGCCGTTCTTATGATGAAGTGGTTTTAAGTTATGGATTATGGGGTGATGCCAGTTTTTTGGTTATCCCCATTTTAATCTAAGATACTCCTGAAAGGACTCGTCCAGGGCCTCCTTCAAAAGACCGTAAAGTAGCTGGTCATAATAATCCCCGTGTGCATGCCAGTACTTCTTCCTCCTGCCTTCGAATTCGAAACCGCATCTCTCCATGATCTTCCGTGAGGCTGTGTTTCCTTCAGCCGTATCCCCGTTCAGGCGGTAGGCGTCAGTGAATGTGAATGCATAGTATACAAGGAACTCACAAGCCTCTGTTCCAAATCCCTTCCCATGATATTTATCGTCGATCTGGTAACCGATGAGATATGAACCCGGGGAAAATTCAACCGGAAGGATAGCGCACTGGCCGGCGAATTCCCTGTTTTTCTTTGAACTTATTGTAAAAACCGGGGATTCGGGTATTCTTCCTTCATAAAGGGCGGCTGAAACCGATTCGATTAGCGGAGTAAAATATGCAGTCGTTGCTTCAGGGGTGTTAGGTCCGAAGAAGAGCCATCTGCAGACTGTTTCCTTTGCAAGCATTTTGCATATGTCCTCGAGATCTTCAGGGCGGACATAGGAAACAGCGATTTTTTCTCCTGACCAGTTTGTTTTCATGTTATCAACAACGGGGAAATAGGAATCAGGTGCTTAAGTTTAAAAAAATTATTTTTTATTCTTCTTTTTCTCAGGAACTGCTACGAAGTTTTCAAACTTTTTCCTGAATACTATCAGAAGTATTATCGATATTACTCCAATAATCGACAAGATTAAGCCTGTTGTGAATGATGCCGGCTGGAATTTGAAAGTAACTTTTCCTGTGTCGGATTTTATCTCCGCTCCTACCATATTTCCGACAGATGCCGCCGCCTCTCCGTTGACCTTCCATCCGTCGTAATATGCAGTTTTCAAAACAGCGATATCTCCTGTTTCAAAGTCGCCTGTGGCAATGACTTCATCTGGAGTGAATTCTTCGATCTCAACAGGGATTAATTCCTCAGATCTCAAAATAAACACGTTTGGGAGAATATTTTCCGGAACGGTTATCGGTACCCCTTTGACCATTGTGGTATAATTTGTTATTGATAGTTCTCCTGAACTGGCGTACTGCGTGTCGACGATATAGTCTGCAGTGGAATATTGCTTATCGCCGATTGTATAGAATACTGGTAGCATCGTATCAAGATAATAAGCCCAATAGGCGCTCATTGAATGAATGCCGTTATTCATGAAGTGATATGTGTAGTCCATATTCTGATAGGCCCATCCGCTTGTATATGCCCATTTCTGGATATTATCTGTTGGCAGATTTTGGAACTCATCAATCACGTCTATTGCAGCACTTGTATCTAATTCAGGGTTGGACGGCACTATAAATGTAAGGCCTGCCATGCAACAGATAATTATGTTGACTCCTACGAGAACAGGGACGATTCTGCTCTTTTTGTCAGTCAATTTATCTTTAATCCCATAGATTATGAGAGCAAGCACTACTATAGCAACAACCGCAGTTTTGGCAATTACAAGGGGAGTAATCGTGAAATCTATTATTATGAAAATTATATTGATCAAAAGTGCAGCTGAAAAAATATAAATCAATGTGTCTTTTGTGATCTTTTCAGAATACAGGAGAGCAATGAAACCGAAAACCATAACTATTGCGACAACTGCCTCTAATGTGGGAATCTCCTCATATGGAAGCTCGATGACCTTCAGGACAATCAGTATCAGGGTGCCATATAACAGTGATTTCTTCTGTTCTGTGTCCAGTTTAAATGAATTATTTTCTTTTAGTTTTTGACAGACGATGATCAGACCGTATAAACTCAGGAATATCAATAACGGCATCAGTGAGCAGAAAACTCTTCCCGGACACCTGAAGGAAGATAATATTGGAAGCAGATGTATAAATGACAGGATCACCTTCCCGCCGTCTGCGTAGATTAATGCAAATAATATTGCACAGAAAGATGGAATTGTAATAATTCTTTTCCCATATACAAGGGCGATTATTATCAGGAATACAGAAACAGCCCCGATTAATACCGTACTTTCCTGAATGCCGTATTGAAGGCCGGTGTATGCATATCCTTTGTTAATCGGAGTACCAAAGATAAATGATGCAAGATTGCTTTCAAGGGACCCGCCTCCTCCTAAAGGATCTACCGTTCCATCAACCCGTAGAAGTTTATCAGATATCGATATCATCGGGATGCTTTTTATTGCCGTCAGCAGGAGAAAAATAACGGTCGATATCGCAAGGATTATTATGGCTTTTATATCGGTTTTTTTGGTAATGATAAAATACAATGCGAATATTCCCATTAAAATGAAAGATAGAGCAAATAAATAGACTACCCCTGTAAAAAAGAAAAGTGCTGATGTCAGGGAAAAAATAAGAACATTTGTCACTGTATATTCAGATTTATAGATTATTTTTGCAAATGAGTAGTAGAGAAGCGGTATCCATGCAAGAGAAAAAACGATTATTTCATGGCCTACATACACTCTTGAAAGCATAAGAGCTGAAAAGATGTATAATAATGAAAAGGCCATTTTTAGGTTCTTCTTCTCAGTTATCAGACCTAAAAGGAGGTATGTAGTTATAAATGCAACAATCAGGTGCAGGATGGTTGAATAATTAATCTGGGCATATATATCCTGAGTTATGTTTAAGAGAGGTATTATCAGAGGATAATAAAAGTCCGAACCCGGGCTTGCAAATTCAGGAAATCCTGTAATCCAAAGATTATCCCAGAGAGTAAACCCGGATTTTGTGTATATCATCCATTCCAGAGTACTATGCAGGGTGTCGTGATAATCTCCGCAAAACGCTCCATTAGTAGTCAAAACATCAATAAATGCAACAAATACCAGGAAAACAGGCAACAGGATTACAGCCCAACCTCCAGATCGCATTTTTTGAATAAATCCGTTTAACTGATCACTCATTTTAAAAACCTACTCATATTGAGATCTAATGTTCGATTTTTGATTGTTTCGTTTTATCTTTAATCAGACATTATTATTTTTATTTCATGTACTGACTTGCTGGTGGAAGGAATCCATATCAATCCTTTCTGAAATCTTAGATGTCGGAAAAAAGTGTATTGCTGGATCCAGAATTTATTTACAATTAAATTCGGGCAGTCCTAAGACCTGTTGTAAAAGGAGATAAGATATTCTTTTATTTTAATTACCTTCCCAGCTGCTTGTGAGCCCTTGCAAGGTGTCCTGCACCGAGAGCACCTATGAGTGAAAGTTCCCCTGCGAGAACAGCAGCAGCGATTATCTCCGCAAACTTCCTCGAATTTGCGCCTGAAGTCTCCCCCCCGCCTGCACACCCGAGAAGATTGAGAGCTTCTCTCTGGGTATCTAATCCGGTCCCGCCGCCGACAGTTCCAACCTGGAGTGAAGGAAGTGTCACTGAAACATACACTCCGCCTTCCGCCTGTTCTACGGTCGTTATTGTGTTCGAACCCTCGACGACATGGGCGGGATCCTGCCCGCATGCAAGAAAGACTGCCGCGATGACATTTGCCGCATGGGAGTTGAAGCCGAGCGAGACGGCCCTTGCAGATCCGACAAGGTTCTTCTTCATGTTGACCTCTGCCATTGTCTTCGAGTCGGTCTTGAACGTGGACTTGATCAGGTCATCGGGAAGGAAGACTCCTGCAACAACGGTTTTTCCCCTTCCTAGTATGACATTTATTGCCGAAGGCTTCTTGTCAGTACACATATTTCCTGAAAGAGCAACGAGCACAACCCCTGTCTCCTCCTGTATCTTCGCCGCCACCTTCTCGCTTGCGATTGTGACCATGTTCATGCCCATCGCATCTCCTGTAAAGAACTCGATCCTGGCGTGTAAGTTTGTCCCTGTCACAAAGCAGCGGATATCCAGGAGTTTTCCATGCGAGGTGGTTGTTTCGGCAATCTCTTTTAAGAGAGTGATATTCTCTTCGATCCACCGTGCTGCTTCTGTGGCCTGAACAACGTTCTTTGCGGCGAAAACCGGTGCTCTTGTCATACCGTCACGCTGTATCCTGACATCCGCTCCTCCGGCAAGCGTTATCGCCTTGCAACCCCTGTTTATCGATGCGACAAGCGCTCCTTCGGTCGTTGCAAGCGGAATATAAAATTCATCGTCCGCGTACTCCCCGTTGACCTTCAGTTTTCCTGCAATGCCGACCGGAACCTGCACTGCGCCTATCATATTCTCGCAGTTCTTTTCGGCGGCCCTGTCAATATTTATCGTGAAATCACCGATTTTATCGAGTTTCTTCCCGGTCTCCATCTCTATAAAGGCCCTCCTCACCGCTACTGCGTCTTTCGGGGGCATCTCTTTCTCGAGCGAATGGAGCTTCAGCCTTCCTTCTTTCAGTCCAGAGAGATAATCATTCATATTGATTACTTATTGGTGAGGAGTATACATATTATAATGGTCTTATGGCAAGGGAAAGCCGCTGTATAAAAGTTTTAAAAAAGGAAGGAGAGAGGACGAGGAGAAAGCTCGCTGAAGATGGGTTTCTCGACAATTCCCTGAAACCGTTCTCGGACGAGGGCTTCCTCTATATTCCTGTCACCGGGGAGATCCCGGGGGCAGTGTCAGAAATATTCGAAGAAAGGGATGCCTCCGAGCCTCTCCCACGGCACGAGCTTATCGGCGGAATCGCAATCATGCAGGACTGCGACAGGGGTGAGGCACGGCGTCTCCTTGATTCACGCCCGGTAATACATACGGTGCTGCATTCTGAAGGGCCTGTTACCGGGGAGTACCGGACGAAGGATTACATTTTTCTTGCCGGGAAAGAGACCACAAAAGCAGATTATACAGAATATGGGCAGAGGTTCCTGATAGATCTCTCGGCCGCATATTTTTCCGCCCGCCTTGCAAACGAAAGGCAGAGGATTGCCGCGATGATGAAAGATGGTGAAAGGCTTTTGGACATGTTTGCGGGTGTCGGGCCGTTTGCGATAACACTTTCAGGCAAATGTTCGGTGGTATATGCAAACGACATCAACCCTGCCGCGGTGAGTCTTCTTGCAGATAACATCAGGCTCAACAAAAAGAAGAACATTCTTCCTGTGCTTGCCGATGCACGTCGTTTGGGGAGCATTTTCCCACCGGAAAATTTTGACCGGATAATTATGAATCTCCCTATGAAATCTTCCGAATTCCTTGATACCGCTTTCAGGCTCTGTAAATCAGGAGGGATGATCCATTTCTATACACTTCAGTCGCAGCCGGGGGAGATGGAAGAGGAGCTGGAAAAATATGAATGCGAAAAGATTTCGGAGAAGGTTGTCCGCTCGTACTCCCCGTCCCAACATCACGCGGTTTATGACATTAGGGTAATCTAAGCGTATTCTGAATTCGTAAATACATTATACCATAACCGAGAAAGTACCCCTAATGGTGATCCCAAATGGCAGATTTTGATCTTTCAGCAACGGGTCTGGATGCTTCAACGCTTGAGAGCAATTTTGAAACATTGTCTACAATAACTATAGAGGAGATCATCTTTGCTTTGATCGTCCTGGTTGTAGGATATGTTGTAGTAAAGATAATAATAAACAGGATCGAGCACTATTTCTCAAAAAGTACAAAGATGCCCAAATTGATGGCCATCAATATTGTTAAGGCCATTAAGCTTTTCTTATATATCATTGTCATCCTTTGCGCACTCCAGGCCTTGGGAATTGAAGTAAGTGTATTTATTATCAGTATTTTCGCTTTCATCTCCATAATAATGAGTTTCGGAATGAAGGACACGATAAACAACCTTGCATCTGGTGTCTGGATCGCTGCATCAAGGGCGTATGATATCGACGATGAAGTTGAGTTGTCGGGAAAGCACGGCACCGTTATGGACATGAACGTAATGGCTACGGAGATCAAACAGCTCGACAATACAAGAATTATAATCCCCAACGGCACTGTGTGGAACAGTCCCATAATCAACGTGACCCGGATGGACAGAAGAATGATCGCCGTGGAGTACGGTGTTGCTTATAATACTGTGATACAGGATGCTATCGATGTCGCCCTTAAGGTTGCGGACGAGCACCCGAAGCTCCACAAAGAACCGAAACCCATCGTCCGCTTCAGGGAGATGGCGGATTCAGCTGTTGTCCTTCAGCTCAGGGTGTGGGTTGATACCGATGACTACTACCAGGCCAAATCCGACGTTTTGACCGGCATATACAATGGACTTAACAAGGCAGGCATCGGAATTCCGTTCCCGCAGGTTGATGTCCATATGAAGGACGATTAATCTTTTTTTTGATCGTTTATTATTTAGAAATATTTTAGGAAATCAAGCCTTGGTAATTTCTCAGTATTGATGTTCTTTTTGTCTGGCTTTTGTGAATGGGGCATAAGCCCCTTCGGAGCAGCTCTGTGCTCAGTCCGCTTCGCGAACTTTCGCAACGATGATAACCCGGCCTGGACGCTACCCTTCCGGGTAGCCTCGGCCGGGAGAAAACTCGGTTTTAGGAGTATCATCTGTTTCTTGGAGCAATAGGGGATGCTCGCCCATCCCCTATTGCGATCTATCACAATCAGGGGGAGGGTTATAGGGAGGGGGATGTTCCCCCTCCCTGAATCTAGTCTTGTTGAAATTCTCAGGAGTTTAAAACAAGAATCTGCCAGTTCAGGAAGGCGGCAAAAGTCACCCAGATGAGGTATGGCACCAAAAGGTATGATGCGTTTTTATCGATCCTGTAAGAGGTGACGATCGTCAGGAGAATGAAAATCCAGAGTGCTATTATGCATGAAAATCCTGCAAGAGGATTTTCAAGTCCGAAGAAGAGATACGACCAGCTGAAGTTCAATACAAGCTGAATAAAGAAGAAAAAGACCGCGATTCTTACTTCCTTTAATTTCAGGTCTTTGTTGAGAAGGAGATACAGCGATATGCCCATTAGGATATACAGGCATGTCCATACGATTCCGAAAACAAATCCCGGCGGTGTCAGGTCCGGTTTAATCAGTTCTTCCGCGTACCAGGTTCCAGGTCCGGTTTTGGTAAAAATAGATCCGAGCCCGCCTGCTATCAGGCAGACAAGGACGGACCCTGCAAGCAGGCTGCCCTTTTTTATTCTTTCATCGTTCGGATTTGGTATTGCTGAATGATCTTCCATATCGCCCTCTCTCCTAGGAGGGGATATGCTATGTTCGGATATTTTATTTTACCGGGACGAATTTCGTCCCGTAGACTATCATGCCCGAGTCGCCGTCTGCAACAATCTTCCTGAACGTTGCCCGGACCGGCATCCCGATCTCCATATCCTCGATGTCGCACACGACCGGGGCTGTCATCCTGGTACCTTCCTCAAGCTCGATTATTGCGATTGGGTATGGTGTTTCGTAATCGTAGGGCGCACTTGCAGTCCTGATGATCGAAAAGGTTACAACCTTCCCCGTGCCCTTGAACTTGTGCTCCACCATCTTTCCGTCTCTCCTGCACTGAGGACAGACAGTCCGGGGCGGGTAGTAGTAAGTGCCGCATGTCTCGCATTTCGATCCGATGAGATTATATCTCTGCGGCTGTTTTCTCCAGAAACGTGGGACCGACATTAGTTTACCCTCCTGAATATGTTTGTAACGACCGTAGCACCAGTTCCGCCTACGTTGTGTGTCATTCCGATCTCGGCTCCTTCAACCTGCCTTCCTGTGGCTTCCCCGCGAAGTTGTTCGACGACTTCGCAGACCTGCTTGATTCCTGTTGCACCCACCGGGTGTCCGCATGCCTTCAGGCCGCCGCTCGGGTTTATCGGAAGTCTTCCGCCGAGTGCCGTTTCGCCTTCTTCGGTCATGATTCCCGCCTTTCCTTTCTCGCAGAAGCCGAGGTCTTCGATTGCGCAGAGTTCCGCTATCGTAAAGCAGTCATGAACCTCTACGAGATCGATATCCTTTCTTTCGAGTTTTGCCATCTCAAAGGCACGGTTTCCTGCTGCGACCGTTGCGTCGAGTGTGCTTATGTCGCGGCGGTCGTGGAGTGCGATCGTGTCCGTAGCCTGTGTCGATGCAAGCACCTTGACGGGCGAATCGGTGAACTCCTTTGCTCTTTCAAGCGGACAGAGGATAACCGCTGCCGCACCGTCGGTGACCGGCGAGCAGTCCATAAGGCGGATAGGATCTGCTACAAGCGTCGAGTTCAGAACCGTATCGATAGTGATCTCTTTTCTGAACTGTGCGATGGGATTCCTTGCACCGTTGTAGTGGTTCTTTACGGCGACCTGTGCGAGCTGTTCGCGTGTCAGGCCGTAGCGGTGCATGTAGTCCCTCGCGATCATTGCGTAGAGCGACGGGAACGTAACCCCGTAGATGCCCTCCCACTCGCGGTCGGCCGCACCTGCAAGAGCATCTGTCGTAACTCCTCCGTCGACATCGGTCATCTTCTCGACTCCCGCTGCTATTACTATATCGGACATGCCGGATGCAACCGAGGTGTATGCCTGCCTGAATGCAAGTCCGCCGGATGCACAGGCCGCTTCCGTCCTTGTTGCAGGAATATGCCTTGTGGATGCAAGGCCGACTGCATCGGCGATAAGGGCCGAGATATGCTCCTGGAGAATAAACCTGCCTCCGCTCATGTTCCCGACGAACATCTCGTCGATCTGGTTTCCGTCGACGTTTGCATCTTCAAGCGATTTTATACCAGCCTCAACGCACATCTGTCTGAACGACGAATCCCATTTCTCACCGAAAGTAGTGAGGCCTACTCCGATTACTGCTACTTCTCTCATGCTGCCCTCACAATTTTGCCTTTGTGTTTTGCATAAACTGCATAGTCGACATACTTTTTGTGGTTGAGCAGATCCTCTACTGAAGGAGCCGCCTTCCTGTTGATGAGTGTCTCGATCTTATCTGTCACTGTTATATCAAATGCATCGCTGCCTGAACCGGATCCGTATGATGTGACGAATATCCTGTCACCCGGTTTTGCGATATCGAGCGTTGCTGAGAGTCCTACAGGCACTGCTCCCGAATAGGTGTTTCCGAGTCTCGGGACGGCGAGGCCGGGTTTGATCTGTTCGGATGTAAAGCCAAGCATTGCCGATACATTTCTCGGGAACTTTGCGTTGGGCTGGTGGAACACCGCATAATCATAATCCGACGGTTTTGTTCCCATGTATTCCAGCATCATCTTTGCAGCACCCTGGATGTGCTTGAAGTATGCCGGCTCTCCGGAGAACCTTCCTCCGTGGCGGGGGTAACCCTGTCCTTCACGTCTCCAGAAGTCCGGAGTATCGGTTGTAAAGGAGCATGTGTGGTTAATCTCTGCAATCGGGTCCTTGTCACCGATTACAAATGCGGCTCCTCCTGCCGCAGCCGTATACTCCAGTGCATCTCCGGGGGCTCCCTGGGCTACATCGGCTCCTATTGCAATACCGTATTTTATCATGCCGCTCTTTACAAGGCCCATGCATGTCTGGATACCTGCCGTTCCTGCTTTGCACGCGAATTCGTAGTCCGCCGCTGTCATGACCGGCGTTGCACCGATCGCCTCACCGACTGTTGCTGCGGTCGGCTTTACCGCATATGGATGCGATTCGCTGCCGACATATATCGCTCCGATCTCGTCAGGGTTTACGCTCCTTCTTTCAAGGGCGAATCTTGCCGCATTGACAGAAATCGTAAGAGTGTCCTCGTCAAGATCCGGGACAGCCTTTTCCTTAACACCAAGACCTGCTGCGATCTCGGCGCCGTTTGCTCCCCATACCCTCGCGATCTCTTCGGTTTTAATCCTGAATCGCGGGATATAGGCACCGTATGTAATAATTCCTACCATGGTTCATCTCTGAGTATTTTAATAATCTCGTCAATTCCGTTTTCAGTACACAAAAGCGTGATCCTGTCCTTTTTTGCAAGTTCAGGGACAAGAGGATTGATCTTTTCCGGAGTAATTCCCTGAAGTATGACGCATCTCGGCTTAAAAGGCGTAACCCTGATTGCGATCATGGGCGACTTTCCGGTAGATACGTTGGTGAATATCAGGGCTCGTTCTGTACTCCACCCGTAAATTTTGTTGAATTCACTCGAAGATAGCTGTATAATTGCATTAAGACTGTTAACAATCGTGTAACCGTAGATCTGGTGATCCAGATCCCCGTTGATAAGTGTGCACCCGATGGATTCGCAGAATTTGTCGAGTTGTATCGGTGTGTCGTAATCGTGCATGTCGTAGATTACATCGTCGTCAAAGTCGGAGTAGAGGATGTTGGCGTACTTTTTCATGAATTTTCCGCCCGAATCCTCATCGATCGAGAGAATTGTCTCGACAATCTTTCCGACGACTGCAGTACCGGGGCTTTTTCTCCTTCCTCCTTCGTAATCGGAGATTACGGAGGGCGATACTTCCAGCCTCTCGGCAAGAAGCCCGGGTGGGATATTGAAATTCATCCTCCATTTTTTGAGGGCCTCGCCGGGAGAATCCGAAAGGGTGATCTCACCCGCCATCTTTTCTGCAAGACGGTTCCGCAGCACGGATTTCATAGGTATTATGGTGATCTTTTCATTAATATAATTAGCGAATAGAAGTTCGTCGATTCACGAAATCTTATGGATTTATGAAAACTCATATATGGTATGCATATCAATTTTGATATTGCAATGATAAGTAACGACGACCTGATGACATTGAAAAAGATCGCTCTCATGGGCGGTCTGAAATCCCAGGTCTGCCTCTCTTCCCAGGCGATGGGGGAACGGCTTGAGATCAGCCCGCAGACGGCTTCAAGGCGCCTGATAAGTCTGGAAAAAGAGAAACTAATCTCAAGAACAATCCGTCCCGACGGCCAGTATATAAGGATCAATGAATCCGGCGAAAAGATCCTCAGTGGTGAGTATTTTGACTATTGCAGGGTCTTCGAGAAGACAGACGTAAGCTATCTGCTCCGGGGCGAAGTCATTAGCGGGCTTGGCGAGGGGCGTTATTATGTCAGCATTCCTCATTATATGAAGCAGTTCAGGGACAAACTCGGCTTTGAGCCTTTCCCCGGCACGCTTAATCTCCGGCTGGATCCTGTCAGTCTTGAGACGAGAAAGGAACTTGAGAAACTGGAATGGGTGGAAATTGAGGGATTTGTCGACAACGACCGGACATTCGGGAGCGCAAAATGCCTCCCGTGCCGCATAGAGGGGTCGGCATCGGCGATAATTGTCCCCGGGAGAACCCATTACCCCGACGATATCATAGAACTGCTCTGCGAACACGGCCTGAGATCAAAACTCGGACTGAAAGATGGTGACAGAATAAAGGTTGAGATAACAAATGATTGAAAAGGCAATAGAAGCGATGAAAAACGGGGAGATAATCCTCATATACGATTTTGACAGCCGCGAAGGCGAAACCGACTTTGCAATAAGATCGGACGCCCTGACAAGAGAGGACATCTGCAGGATGAGAAAAGATGCCGGCGGTCTGATCTGTACGGCAATTCACCCGAAAGCTGCGGAGAAGATCGGGCTTCCTTTTGCAAGCGATGCCCTGAGGGAAACAGGCTTTGCCGAGAGGGACGGTGATATCCCTTACGATCCGAAAAACCATTCGTCATTTTCGATATGGGTCAATCATAAAGATACCTTCACCGGAATAACCGACAATGACAGGACTCTTACTGCAAACCGTCTCTCGGATCATGTAAAGAGTGCAATGAACGGAGGCAAACTTAATTTCTCCTCGGAGTTCAGGACTCCCGGCCACATGGCCCTTCTCCGGGCAAATGAGAAGCTGCTTGACCAGAGACGCGGACAGACCGAATTGTCAATTGCCATTGCTGAATTCGCAGGCGTCACACCATGCGTAACAATCTGCGAGATGCTTGATGATAATACCGGTAAGGCTCTCTCGAAAAAGGATGCTATGGAGTATGGCAAAAAACACAATCTGGTCTTTGTAAGCGGCGATGAAGTCCTGGAATACTGGAATAATAATCATTAAATATAATCAGTCCAAACAACTATCCTATAATTTTCGGAAAAGGGGGATTTTGTTGTCGGAAATGCAAAATAACAATCAATACAATCTTATTTTTAATTGTCAAGTGTTACTATGACATTATCTTCTCCCGGGGACTTTATGGATTCTGAAGATCGGTTGGTGTCGATTTTTTCCGGCCTCAGGGAAGAGATTGTAATTGTTGTCGATCTTTCTTCCATGAAGATTGAAGGAGCGAACGACAAAGCTCAAAATTTGCTTGGATACGATTTGCAGGAACTTTCCTGCCTGAAGCTGTCAGATATAATAGCATGCTTCGGCACTCCTGATGTCATAGGCCGGGAGGAGGAGTTGTTTTCAGGCAGAAGCTATTTTTCGGAATTTATATCCAGTAACTCAGGGAAGATCCCGGTTTCCTTCTCCTTAAACCATGTCGAGACAGGCATTAAGGAATATGGGGTTATTATCGGAAGGGAGACCCCTGTTGGTTTGGAAACACCAGGGAACACGGATTTTTCACCTGCCAGTTTTATGAAGGTTCTTGACTCAATCAAGGAAGCTATTGTTGTTGTTGACCGGAATATGAAGATCAGGCTCTACAATGCTCCTTTCAGGTTCCTGGCCGAGAAATGTGGCTACAGGAGTGAGCTTATAGGAGCCTCGCTTCATGATACGGCAGATTTCCTGACCGGAAAGCTGTCCCTTGAATATAAATACGTATTCAAGTCCGGGAAAAGACTTGATACGTCTGTAAAGAAAAAATTCTCTTCCCAGATGCTGTGGTATGAAGTGGTGAAGTCGCCGTTCACAGTCGACGGTGAGGTCACCCATGTAATTTCAGTTATCAGGGATATTACAAAGCAGCAGGAACTTGAAGAGATGAAAAAAGAATCCATATTCCAGATTGAAAAGAATATGGAGCAGTTTGCCATATTAAATGATCATATCAGAAATCCGCTTCAGGCCATAGTAGGCCTTGCGGACCTGGATGGCGGAAGCAACTCCGAAAAGATAATTGAGAATGCCTTTCAAATCGATGCTATTGTAAAAGAGCTGGATTCCGGGTGGATTGAATCGGATAAAATCCGGGAAATGCTTCTTCGCCATTATGGTCTGAAGATTAAGAGAAGGCCGAATGTCAGCAGCCCTATCGGGATGCTGACCGTAATCGGAAAAGAAAGGAATGAAAAGTCTGATAACGATTAAATGAAGCAGTACCCTTTTGAAATCATAATAAATCACAGGGAGGTTAGTAGCAGCAGGATTCGTATAAGTCCCGACTGCAGGGTATATGTAACTGCTCCCCGGGGTGCCGATATTGAGGCATTGATCGATTCAAAAATCGAATGGATTATGAAAAAGATCGGCGAACTGGATCGGCTGGCTTCCGAATATCAAACAGGTGACGGTAGTTTCATCTACAACGGCAGGATGTGGCACCCGGTCTTCTCCGAATCACGTCCTGTCACTTTCAGCTGGCCCGATATCCATTATCCTTCTGTAGAAAAACTTCGGAAGGCTGTTTCGCAGGAACTGAAAGAGGACATTATCCATCGCCTCGATCACTATTCAAAAAAGATGGATGTCGAATATTCAAGGGTTTCGATAAGGAACCAGAGAACCAGATGGGGTAGTTGTTCAGGGAAGGGGAACCTGAATTTTAACATCCGCTCTATGGCGCTACCGGAGAATATAAGGGATTATCTTGTCGTCCATGAACTTTCACACAGGATTGAGATGAACCATTCCCCTGCTTTCTGGAAGAAGGTCTCGGAGTATTATCCGGGATTCCGGCAGGCTGAAAAAGAATTAAAAGCCTATTGGATTATAATTGCCAGGAGCAGAATCTGGGGTTCGCTTCTTGGTTCTAAGGATATCTGAAACTTGACAACTCCATTAACTTAATCTATTAATCTTGCAGTATTCAATCATATTGAGAGGGGATTTTAATGACGGGGTACAACAGGGACGTAAGGAAATTCGTTTCACCGGAGTTTATTACCGGGATCGGAGCAAGGAAGTTTGCAGGAAGATATTCCTCTAATTTTAACCTGAAAAAAGTACTCCTGGTAACGGACTCCTGTGTCAGGAGATGCAGATGGATCTCCCCGATTACGGATTCTCTATGCGACAATGGTATTGATTATGAGGTTTTTTCATCGATAACCGAAAACCCCAGCGTTGATGAAGTCATGGACGGCTCCCGTGCCTTTAGAGATTCCGGCTGCGAGGGTATTGTCGCTGTCGGCGGAGGGAGCGTTCTGGACTGTGCCAAGGGAATAGGCATCATTGCCGAGAACAGCGGGCATATATCCGAATATATCGGCATAGATATGATCAGAAACCCGATGCCCCCGCTAATCTGTATCCCTTCTACAGCCGGAAGTTCGGCTGATGTCTCACAGTATGCGGTTATATCGGACCGGGAGCAGCGAACAAAGAACCTTATAATCTCCAAATCTCTTGTCCCTGATCTCTCTCTTATCGATCCTGAACCGCTATCGACTCTTCCCGGGGATATTGCAAGAAGCAGTGCGATGGATGCGCTGATTCATGCAATGGAAGGTTACTGTTCGAACGGGTCCTCACCTGTTACCGATATGTTTGCTATGAATTCGATCGAAATGATCGCAGAAAACATAGCTCCTGATTACTGGAATGATCCGGACAGGCGATTTAAAATTATGATCGCGAGTCTCTATGCAGGTTTGTGCTTTTCCAATGCCGGTTTAGGCCTGGTACATTCCATGGCTCATGCACTTGGAGGATGGACCGGGATGAATCACGGATTAGCTTCGTTCATTGTATTACGTGATGTAATTCAGTACAATATGGAAGCAGCGCCTGGCAGATACCGTAAAATCGCCGGTTTTATTGGAACAGATACGGAAAAACTGCCCGACGATTCATCTGTTCCGGATATTATCGGAGACGGGATGATGGAGATGTTCGGTTATGATGAAAGACCGCCGCTTTCCGGTCTCGGCGTCTTAAGGGAAGACATCCCAGAACTTGTTCAAAGGACAATGAACGATCCCTGTATTGCGACCAATCCCCGGTTACCACGTAAAAACGATGTAGAAGAATTATATCTCAATCTTTTGTAAAAAAAGCCTGAATTTGAGAAGATCATATCTTTTAATCAATTGAGATCTTTTTTATCAACATTACACATATAGTCATATACGCAGTCCTGCATGCCGGGATGAGATACCATGAGTGATCCTGAATACGATCAGTATGACGATTTAAGGAAGAAGATCCTCGGTCTTGGAGATTCATCTTTCAGGAAAACATATTATCCTGTCCTGAGGCACAAGCAGATGGAGCTTGAACGTTTCCGTATAATTCTCGATCATGTAAATGACATGGTATTTCTTATATCATATCCCGAATGCAAGGTCGTCGATTTTAGCCTCAGGGCGGCTGAAAAGCTTGGGTTCCGGCCCGAGGAGATCACAGGGAGTGAGATTTCGCGATTTCTTCATTATGATTCAGGAAAACCCGTTTCGCTGCATGAAATGAAAGACAAGGCCGAAAGAGTACTTATCAGGGCGGAGATCGAGTGTAAACAGGGCGAAAGGATTCCTGTCGAGGCAGACTTGAGTTTTACGAATTACGGAGATGAGATCTATTGTGCGGTGATATGCAGGGATATTTCCGAGCGTATCCAGATGGAGAAGATGATCTTCGAATCGGAATCCCAGTACCGGACGACAATAGAGGCGATCACCGACGGAATACTTGTCGTCAATTCATCAGGGCGATCGATAATATGCAACAGGGCCTTCAGGGATCAGTACCTGCGTTTTGCAGGCAGGGTCTTTTCACCAAAGATAAATGCGAAGGATTTTTTCAGGAATATCGGGCTTTTTAAGGATGACGAACTGGATTCATTCATGAGTTCGCGTGATTTTGAGGAAAAAACCGGCAAGATCCTCATGAACGATAAAATGGCGGTGCTGAAGGTCCGGAAGATGCCGATATCCCATGAATTCAGGCACGGACTCTCTGTTCTGATCCTGAGTGACATTACCCAGAGCACAGTCCTTGATGAGATCAGGAGGGACGTATTCTATCAGCTGAATCACAATATGGAGCAGTTTGCCATACTTAACGATGAGATAAGAAATCCGCTTCAGGCGCTTCTTGGAACAATAGAATTAGAAAATCCAATGCTTGCCGCTGCAATTCATCCCTTCATCAGCGAGATAAATACAATTGTTCGAAGACTTGATATCGGCTGGCTCGAGTCCGAGAAGGTACGCGGAATGATAAAGAAGCATTACGGGGTTTCTGTTCTGGACAAGGATGAGATAGGGGACGCGGTATTATACCTGAAAGAGTTCGGGCATGATGAGGGAATGATTCTTTAATCCGTCGAATCATCCTGGAGCTCTTTGCATCTCCTGATAAGTATCTGTTTCATAATATTTCTTGAACTGCAGAAGCCTTCTCCCGAATATCCTTCTATTCTGACAACTTCTGCGGAGATGCCGTTCTCTTCGAGATCGCATTTAAGCTTCTCCTCATTGAAGAACTGGTTGAAACCGAGGGTTATGATGTCCGGCTGGATCTCCCGTATAGGCTCGAAGATGTCCGTAGTCGATCCGAGCCTTGCGTAGTCGACCGGCTTTAAAGACTGCACCATACGGAGGCGCTGCTGTTCGGGGATTACCGGCTTCGGCTTGTGCCTTACGTTTTCATCCCTTGCAATAATCACATGAAGTTCGTCGCCAAGTTTACGCGATTCTTCGAGATAGTAGATATGCCCCGGGTGCAGGATATCGAATGTCCCGGTGGCAACGATTCTCTTCAATCTATCACTTCCACGCTGCAGGGGCTCCCGTCTGCAAAGAAGCACCTCCAGTCATCTTCAGTATATGGGGCCCCGATTATGATATGATATTTCCCTACCGCAGGGAAGAACCTGAGGTCGGCATCCGAGGGTCTTATCGCACCGCTCGGGTGGGAATGTGCGCTTCCGGAGATTCCTGTGCCAAGGGGCATCATGTCGGGCTGATATCTTGCACTGCTGCTGCCTGTGATCGTGCCCGGTGCGAGTTCAAATTCGTCTATAGTATCCCCGTTTTTTATCAGCAGGGCTAAAAATTCGGAAGGGTGACTGCTTTTGCCGAGTTCGAGTAGTATCATGAGCAGTTCTCGCTTTATTTTTATGTCGGGCATCTGTCTATTGATATAGACTATCAGAAAAGATAATTCTTTCAGATCGAAGGCCGGCGGAATCAAAATGTTTATACCCTGAACTGGTGAGGATAGTTCATGTACTCAAAAATTCTGGTTGCAATCGACGGGTCTAAGCCTTCTTTGAAAGCTCTTGAGAGGGCAATTGAAATAGGGAAGTGCTGGAAATCCGAGATTCATGCCGTATATGCAGTAAATCCCGGAATATACGGAACAACTGTTGTGGACCCGGCTATAGGAGTGTCCGATCCCGGTTCTGAAAGAATATTCAATATGCTCCAGGAAGAGAGCAAAAAAATTATTGAAGATGCAAAAAGCTTCACAGGGGATCAGGGTTACTATGTAAAATACCACGAAAAGCTCGGCGATGCAAGGAATGTCATACTGGACACCGCGAAGGACCTGGGTGTCGATCTGATCGTCCTCGGTTCGACCGGCAAGGGAATGGCGAAGCGGCTTGTTCTCGGCAGTGTCAGTTCTTCAGTGGTCTTTCACAGCCCGGTATCAACCCTTGTTGTCCGGGATTTGGGGGAAAAGAAACAAAAGAGTAACTGAACGAGACCTAAAAAGGTCCGTCCTGCTCAAAACTCCGGTTGAATTTCAGTGCAAGCTCCGCTTTGTAGAGCTCCTTTCCAAGATACGCGGCATGATCCATGAGAGAGACCCTCTCCTCTTTCAGGAGCATGTGAAATAGATCCTCCCACTTTTTCCCTTTTATCGCTCTTCCTTTGTGGACCGCAACGATGTACCCGTCCTCTATTCCTATTCTTATGTTCCCGGCGGGATCGAAGACCAGTTCATCTATGATCCCGCCTGCCTCGTTACAGGTTGTATATGAAAGGGGCAGCTCATGCCGTCTTCTCTTCTCTTTTATGCAGAACAGATCGATGCCGAGGTCCTTCGGGTACGGCCTGTTCGATGCGAGGACCATCATCTCGGATGCACGCCTCATCTCCCTGACCGAACCTTTTGTTTTGTCCGAGTGTTCGCTTGTGAAAACGATCGATGCTCCTGCCTCCATCGCAAGTGCGGCAAGGAGGGCGTTTGCACCAGGGGAGTCGGCATCTATCAGCTCCACGACATTTCCCGCACCGAAAAATACGGGGTGTCCGCATGGGACAAAACCTGATAGTGATTGAAGAAGTCCGGACCCTGCAGGCTGCAGGAGAGGATCGGCAATGATCCTTTTGATCCCTGTTGCCCCGGCCATCTTTAGATTCTCTTCGAGTGTTTTTTCATTCGGGACGATCACCGCGGCAGCACCAGCTTCTGCGACCTCTTTCCCGATTACCGGAATATTCCCCTCGTGAAGCGAGAGTATTAAATCCGCATGGCCCAGTGCAGCTCTTATCAGTCCGGGGTCCTGCGTGTCTGCGGCGAAGACAGTTTGGATGCCGGATACTTCCTCAAATACCCTCCGGACATCGTCCGGTGTTGCATCGAACCCGAAGCCGAGGTCGATGATGTCGGCACCGGATTCTATGAATTCGAAGACTATTTCGCGGAGATTATCCGTCTTATGCGCATCCATGATCTCGGCGAGAACCTTCATTCTCGACCCTCCGCCGATCCGGAGATTGCCAATATAAAAATCGGGTTCTGATCTTTCTTCTGCCTCGCTGATCTTCGAGTATGCCTCCTCTTTCTTCTTTGAAGCGATCAGCTCGTCGGCAGGTATTGTTCGTGAGAGTTGCAGTTCGTCGATATGGCCGAGGATCAGTTCGAGATCTGCGGCGTGCCGTGGTCCTAGGTATACCGGAATGCCGAATTCCTCCTCTACTCCCGAGAAATCCGCCGTGCACATGCCGGAAACAATTACCATATCGTATTTTACTTTACTTCCTGACAGGATTGCTGAAAGTTTTTTAGGTGCGAGGAATGCGGCGATCTTTCCTGCAACGGCTACATCGGCCCCGAATCTTTCCGCGGCTTTTTTTACCACCGGATATGCAATCTCGCCTGTCGGGAGGAGTATGCGCATACCACTTGAATTAATATGGCAAGGGAGAAAAATACTACTATCCGATGCTGAAATGCGACCTTCATGTGCATACGAAATATTCCCGCGACGGCGAGAGCAGTGTTGAGGATATTATCCGGATGGCAGAGAAACGCGGTCTTGATGTAATTGCCATTACGGATCACGACACTGTCGGGGGAGCGAAGTACGCACAGACAATAAAAACAGATATTATGGTAATTCCCGGGGTTGAGATCTCGACAAAATCAGGTCATCTCATTGCGCTTGGCATAACCGAAACTATTCCTGCGGGTCTTGATTTTTATGAAACCGTGGATCGTGCAAGGGAAATGGGAGCGTTTTTGATCCTCCCTCATCCTTTCCACCAGTTCAGGCATGGTGTGGGCACCAGGCTGAAGGATGCCATCGGGGCCGTTGATGCAGTCGAATCGTTCAACAGCCGCTATATTATAGGATCTGCAAACAAGAAGGCGGAGAAGAAAGCAAAAAAGTTCAAAAAGCCTTGTGTTGCAGGAAGTGACGCTCATAATGCAAGATTCGTCGGTTACGGTGTAACTGTTGTCGATTCGGAGAAGGATATGCAGTCGATATTCGATGCAATATCCGCCGGCAGGGTCTGCATTATCGGGAAGATGACTCCGCTTAAAAGCTATACGGGGCAGTCTTTAAAGAACACCAAGCGAAAGATTGTCAGAAAAGTCAGGCATAAATGAGGATTGCTTTTCTTGTATCGTATATTGGAACGGATTTTTACGGCTCCCAGCAGCAGCCGGGGATAAGAACCGTTGAGGGGGAATTTATCGGCGCATGTATCGATCTGGGGCTTTTTTCCGACTGGAGAGATGCACGCTTTCAGTTTTCAGGAAGAACCGATGCAGGCGTGCACGCAAGATCCCAGATATGCGCATTTGATACGGATTATCCGGAGCGTGCGGTCTCGGCAATAAACAGGAAACTTCCCGGGGACATCAGGTGCAGGGGATGGGCCGGGGTTCCGGAAGGATTCAATCCGCGTTTTGAGGTTTCGGAAAGAATCTATAGGTATTTTTTCCCAGATGGGAATCTGGATTGGGGTAAGATGTCGCTTGCTGCCGAATATCTCCCCGGAGTACATGATTTTTCCCGTTTCGCCCGTGTCGAGGGGAAAAATCCCGAGAGAAAAATATTCTTGGCAGAGATAATCCCTGATAAGGAGGGAATAATCTTCGAGATTCGCGGGGAGAGTTTTCTATGGAATATGGTCCGGTGCATATCCCATGCCCTTTGGCTGGTTGGGAGCGGTTCAGAATCCCCTGAAGTAATATCGGCTGCGCTATCAAATACTGATGGGCCCCGTTTTCCCGCTGCACCTCCTGAAGGGCTTGTTCTGTGGGATCTAGTTACGGATCTGGAATTCGCTCCGGTGAATGGTCTCGAAAAGAGCGAAAAATTCCTTGATGACTTCAAGTGCAGGCACCACCAGCTTTTGAAGGCCGCTGAGTTTTTGATAGAGTGAATATTTTTTTAGTAAGGTGAAGGGAGGGGGATGATTTCCCCCTCCCTATAACCCTCCCCCTCGTGGCGATATTGTCGCAAACCGAAGGGCTGTCGCCCTTTCGAAGCCCAAGGCGGCCTTCGGTCACCATTTGTGAAAACTAGTTTTTGAAGGATGGACAAGCATCCCCTTTTGCTCTGGAGAAATAGGTGATATCCTAAAACCGGGTTCTCTCCCGGCCGAAGGCCGGGTTATCGCAAGCGCAAAGCCCTGAGGTCAGGGCGTGTTCGCGAAGCGAACTTGCGCAAGGGTTGCCCCTTGAAGTATAGTTAGTCCTTTTGATTAAATCAATTAAAAAAAATAAAAGGTTAAGTCGTGATGATATCCACTCCGGAAGGCTTCATAACGGTTATAAGCCATCCTGGGATCGACTGTGATGTCTTCAGGACTACCTTGAAATCATCCCTGTTTGTTACGACGCCAATATATGTTGCAGTGACTTCGTAATCGGCATTATAGATAGGCATTCCGAACATCGTGATTATTACATGCTTTGCCGGGAAAGTGGTCGATTCACCCAGAGAGATAGTTCGCCTGTCGTTGTTGATGGAAAGGGTTACTGCATTTCCGCTGCTGATCGCCTGGACGGGAATAGGTCCGAAGTCGATCTTCTGGCTGTCGGGAATGAGTACATCATATGTACCGGTATATGAGAGCGGGTAACCGTATGCATCGAGAACACTGTTTCCGGTAATCAGGCTGACATATCCTCCCGCCGCGATTAGAATCAGAATAATAATAATCCCGAGCGCGATCTTTCCTCCGTGGCCCTTTTTCGGAGCTTCAGCCTTCTGCTGGGCGCGAACCTCTTTTTCGATCTGGGCCCTATTCCTCTCGTCTTCGAGACGCTTTCTCTCTTCCTCGCGTGCCCATTCGTCTTTTTCCTTCTTCTTCCTGGCTTCCTCGGCAAGACGTTCTTTTTCGGCCTGCTTCTCCGCTTCTATCTTCTCGTATTCCCTGGCCTTTTCGGCGTTTTCCTTCTCGCGCTTCTCTCTTTCGATCCTTTCGCGTTCGTCTTTCCTTATTTTTTCTTCATCAGCCTGGGAGAGTCCGGGTTTCGGTTCTTTGTCCTCCGGTTTGTCCGGGAGCTTGACCGCCTCTCCCACCTTCTTTGTAAAACCTTCAAGTGATTTTTTGTCAGGTAGTTTAACCATGTGTATCACCTCGATGATATTGCTCTATATGTCGAATTAGCTATATTTAAATTGCGAAAAAAGTAGTTATTTCTCATCACTTTTTCTGACGAGGAATGGTTTTCCATCTATGACGACATATTCGTCCCCTTTTTGAATGAAATGATCTGAATTCAGAAGCACTTTTTCTGCACCGTCTACAAGATATCTCTCGGGGCCTTCGACTTTGAATGATAATTTCCCGCCGATATCGATCAGGCCGTCATCGTAGACGATATACTCCCTCTCCCCCATTATGAGGTGGCGGGCGCCGGTCATAGCAACTTCAGCACCGTCGATCAAAAAATGCTCCTCTTTTTCGCAGGTATATTCATAATCGGCCATCAGGGAATATTCGTCACTTTCCGGGATTTCCTCCTCTTTGGATGATTCATTCAGCTCTCTGTCATAGGCGCTTCTCTTTTCGGGATCTGATAACACTGAATAGGCGGCAGATATTTTTTCGAAAAGCTGTTTTGCATTCGGGTGCGTCGCCGTGTCAGGGTGATATGCTTTGGCGAGACTGCGGTACGCTTTTATTATCTCATCAGATTCTGCGTTCGCATCAAGACCCAGCACTTCGTAGTAATTCTGCGCCATCTGATTACAGGTATGTCTGCTATGAATTATTTAACAGGGTGCTGATATCAAAAGCCAAAATATCATTATAAATAGTGACAGATTATTACAGAGGTTTTTTAATTGGCAGAGATACCGGATGATGAGTATATTTTAAAGACCACTTCCGCCTGTGCCGGGTGCAGTATCCCTCTCTGTCTCCGGTATATCACGAAGGCGGCCGGTCCCGATACGGTACTGGTGATTCCTGCATGCTGTACAAGCGTAATACAGGGTTTGTATCCTAACACCGCGGTTAACATTCCCGTATACAATGTTGCTTTCGCCTCGGCGGCCGCAGTTGCATCAGGTATGAGCGAGGCTTTCCGTGCAGCAGGAAAGAAAACAAACGTCATATGTTTTGCAGGAGACGGCGGAACTGTGGATATCGGTATCCAGGCCCTCTCCGGCGCCCTTGAGCGCGGAACGGATTTCTTATACGTGTGCTACGACAACGAGGCATACTCGAATACCGGTATGCAGAGGTCGGGTGCGACTCCGCTCGGTGCGGCAACGACAACGACACCGGCAGGAAAGAAAGAGTTCAAGAAGGATCTTGATGCGATTGTAAACGCACACAATCCGGTATATATGGCGACCGCGTGCAGTGCATATCCGCTCGACCTTTACAACAAGGTGGAAAAGGCACTCTCGATCACCGGTCCGAAGTTCATACACATTCTTGCACCATGTCCGCCGGGATGGAGATACCAGTCCGATAAGACGATCTCTGTCGGAAAACTTGCAGTGCAGTCGGGCATGTGGGTTCTCTATGAGCGTGAGAACGGAAAGATAAGCCTGACCGGGGCATCGAAGGCTGCTGCAAAGAAGAGAATCCCTGTGGAAGACTACCTTAAGGCACAGGGAAGATTCAAGACCGCCTCCAAAGAGGAGGTCTCCGAACTTCAGCAGGCGGTCGAAAATAATTTCAAAAGAATCGAAAAGGAGGTTGACGGGACATGCTGAACGTAGGGACAGGCAATAAGGCTGTTGCACTTGCTGTAAGGGATGCAAAACCGGGTGTCGTCGCCGCATACCCGATCACCCCTCAGACCGAGATAGTCGAGGAGATCGCAAACCAGGTGAGTTCCGGAAAACTGGGTGCGAGGTACATCCCCGTTGAGTCCGAGCACTCTGCAATGGCCGCCTGCATCGGTGTCGCTGCGACCGGCACGAGGACATTTACCGCAACAAGTTCGCACGGTCTTGTCTACATGTGCGAGATGCTCCACTGGGCGGCCGGTGCACGTCTCCCGATCGTTATGGCGAATGCGAACCGTGCTCTCGGTCCCGGCTGGAATATCGGCGCCGAACATTCCGATTCAATGTCCATGAGGGACTCAGGGTGGCTTCAGGTATACGCGTCGACGGTTCAGGAGGCATACGATGCGACGATTATCGCATTCAGGATTGCAGAGAATGAAAACGTCCTGCTCCCTGTGATGATCAACCTCGACGGTTTCCTCCTGACCCACATAACCCAGGGATTCGAGACGGTCGATCCCTCCGTGTTCCTGCCCCCCACGAACACCCCGCACGCGATCGATATCAATAATCCGGGCGGCTACGGGACGCTCACCGCAAATACCGATCACTACAAATTCCGCCATGACATCATGGTCGGAATGAAGAATTCCGTCGCAGTTATTGAAGACGCCCAGAAGGAGTTCGGGAAGCACTTCGGCAGAAAATACGAGATGTACGAGGAGTACATGACTGAAGATGCCGAAGTCCTTGTAATTGCGATGGGAACAATAGGCAAGGAGATGGAGGTCGCGATCGACAAACTTCGTGAAGAAGGAGTTAAGGCTGGTTCGCTCAGGGCTCGCTGGTTCAGGCCGTTCCCCGACCTGAGAGAAAAACTTGAAGGAAAGGAAGTCGTCGTAATCGACCGCGATTACTCGTTCGGCTTCGGCGGAATTCTTGCCAATGAACTCCGTGCGAAGACATGCTGCAACCCTTACAGCGTCATCGCCGGTCTCGGCGGCCAGGATGTCACGTATGACGATATCGCCGGATTCGTCAGGGACAGGAAACCCGGCGAAGAGTTCTGGTTCGGGGTGAGCGAATAATGTACGAGATAAGGCTTCATTCGAGGGGCGGCCAGGGCGGTGTGACCGCCGCGAAGATCCTTGCGCACGCCGCATTCCTCGACGGTAAATATGCAACCGCAACCCCGCTCTATGGTGCCGAGAGGCGCGGTGCACCCGTGGTTTCGTTCATCAGGATCGATGACAAGCCCATAAAGGTCTATTCGCAGGTAAGAAACCCCGATCTTGTAATAGTTCTCGATCCGGGCATCATGAACATGGTCGATGTTATGCAGGGCATCCATAAGGACGGCAAAGTCCTGATCAACAGTCCCCAAAAACCGGAGATGGGAGATCACAAGGTTTACAACATCGATCTTACCGGGATCGCTCTCTCTCTTGATCTCGTCGTGGCAGGAAATCCGATCCTCAACACCCCTCTTCTCGGGGCTCTTGCAAAGATCGGTCTTGTCTCACGTGAGTCGGTCAGGAAGGCGATATCCGAGGCGTTCTCGGACGAGAGGAACGGGACAGCCGCCCTTAAGGCGTACGAGGAGCTGGTAATATGAGTGCAAAGCTTGCAATATCGAGACCAAAAGAGGGAGCCGCAGGAAAGACCGGCACCTGGAGGACGTTTAAGCCCGTAGTCGACAGGGAGCTCTGCAACAAGTGCGGGAACTGCGAGAGGTTCTGCCCCGACGGAACTATTTCGAAGGAATTCGAGATCGATCTTGAGTTCTGCAAAGGCTGCGGAATCTGTGCCGATGTCTGCCCCAAGAAGGCCATAAAAATGGTCAGGGAAGAATAGGTAGAAAACATCCGGGAATTATAATTAATATTTTTTTCTGAAAGCTGTGACGGCTAATCCTGCTCTCCCAGCTGCTTCTCAATATCGTTGCGAATTTTTTGGATATCTTCTAAGAGCAGGCGGAGTTTTACAGGGTCATTCACCTTTTCCCTTGACAATCCTTCACCTACAACTTCGTCGTCGAGATACCTTATACCCCAGAATCCAAGTATCTTTAAAACGATAACCAGTTTATCACCCGCTTCCGTAAGCGAATATTCAACCTTCGGCGGGACTACGGCATAAACCGTTCTTGTAATGATGCCGTCACGTTCTAGTTCGCGAAGCTGTTTGACCAGCATCTTCTCGCTGATCGAGGGGAGTTTGTGCAATATCTCACTATAACGCAGTTTTCCGTCCCTTAATACAAGAACGATCAATAGTTTCCATTTTCCCCCGATTACATTGACTGCCGCTTCGACCCACGACCAGTACTCCTTGTTCTTTGCCATTTCTGACTTTCATTTTGGTTAGTATGTGATAAAATGGTGCGTATGGTGTATTAATCCGGAGAAGTCGATCTGTATAACGCATCCGGCTTGACAATCCGAAATGTCTGCCGGGCGGAAGGAATACAGGATGAATACAAAACCCACAAATAAGCAGCAAAACTCCTCCTATGCTGAAGGCGGTGGCGGCAGGGGTATACAATATAAATGGGTCGCACTCTCGAATACGACCATCGCAATGTTCATGGCAGCGGTAAACGGGAGCATCCTCCTGATCTCCCTGCCGGCGATCTTTAACGGCATCAATATAAATCCGCTTACTTCGTTCCAGTACCTTCTCTGGATCCTGATGGGATACGGTGTGGTGACGGCGACGCTGCTCCTTAGTTTCGGGCGTCTTTCCGATATGTACGGGCGTGTCAGGCTTTACAATATAGGCTTTGCAATTTTTACGGCAGGGTCGATTCTTTTGTTCTTTACACCCGATACCGGGGACGCCGGGGCGATTGAACTGATTGTATTCAGGCTGATCCAGGCGGTTGGTGCAGCTTTCATATTCTCAAACAGCGCCGCTATTCTCACCGATGCGTTTCCCCCCGACGAGCGCGGGAAAGCGCTTGGCCTCAACCAGGTAGCCGCTATCGCCGGCCAGTTTATCGGTCTCATAATCGGCGGGCTGCTGGCGGTGTTCAACTGGAGGTATGTCTTCCTGATAAGCGTGCCGTTCGGGGTGATCGGGACGATCTGGGCGTTTTTAAAACTAAAAGAGACCGACTGCCGGGAGAAGAGGCCCCAGAAGATCGATATATGGGGAAATCTGGTATTTATCGGCGGCCTTACCATATTCCTGATCGGCATAACCTACGCCCTGATACCGTATGGAACTTCGCCGATGGGCTGGGGAAGTCCGTTCGTGATCGCCTCGCTTGTCGCGGGCTTCCTGCTGCTTGTCGCATTTCCGTTTATCGAGATGAAGGTGGAAGATCCGATGTTCAGGATGGATCTGTTCAGGGTCAGGAATTTTGCATTCGGCAATGCGGCCGGATTCCTTTCAGCTCTTGCCCGCGGAGGGGTCATGATAATCCTGATCCTGCTTCTACAGGGTATATGGCTGCCCCTGCACGGCTATAGTTTCGAATCGACTCCCTTCTGGGCGGGAATATATATGCTTCCGCTTACGATCGGATTTGTTGTGATGGGACCTATCTCCGGCATTCTCTCCGACAGGTACGGTGCACGCTGGCTGAGTACTGCGGGAATGGTTCTGGTCGGGATTTCGTTCCTGGTTCTTGCGGTACTGCCGTATGACTTCGATTACCTGCCCTTTGCGCTGGCTCTCCTTATCATGGGTCTTGGGAACGGACTGTTCGCATCCCCCAATTCGGCAGCCATCATGAATTCAGTCGGTCCCGGCGAACGAGGTGTCGCTTCCGGAATGATGGCGACACTGATGAATTCGGGTTTCGTTCTTTCGATGGGGATGTTCTTTACGATCATAGTGGTAGAGCTTACCGATGCGTTTCCCCCTGTGCTGGTTTCCGCTCTTACAGCCGCCAATGCGACATCCCTTATTGCGGATATGAGTGTGATACCCCCTACAGGAGCCCTTTTCGCTGCGTTCCTGGGATATAATCCGGTGGAGATGATCATAGACGGGTTATCGCCTGCACTGATTGCAAACATAGCGCCTGCAACGATTGCCACCCTGACAAATACGGTCTGGTTCCCGACGACTCTCGCGGAGGCTTTCATGCCGTCGCTGGGGCTTTCGTTCTACATCGGCGCCGGCCTTTCATTTGTCGCTGCGATCCTGTGTGCTATGAGAGGGAACAAATACATCGAGGAGCTCGACAACGCTCCGGGGAAAAACTGATTGTCTTCAATCCGCAAGGCGTATCTGATGAGGAGATAAATCAGGATTAAGATCGGGTGAATGAAGGAGATATAGAAATGGCAGTTAAGTTGTTTGGCAAAGTTCTGATTGCAACGGACGGTTCGGAGAACAACAGGAGTGCTCTTGAGGAGGGCATAAAAGTCGTCCGTGAATGCGGGGGTGCCGGTTACGCGGTTTATGTCATCGACTCCCGCACGTTATCCACGTCCTCGGCCGAGATCCCGGTCGGCGACGCCTGCGAGGTTTCGATGGAAGAGGCGAAGAAGGCGTTCGATCTCCTGAAGTCCATGTCGGGAGATGTTAAGTTTGAGACGAAGATCCTTGACGGACGACCGGGAATGGAGATCGTGAAGTTTGCCGAAAAAGAAGGAATAGACCTGATTGTTATCGGCACAAAGGGAAAGAAGGGGCTTGAGCGGCTGCTTTTGGGAAGCGTTGCGGAAGAAGTGATCCGCTCTGCGACCTGCAAAGTGCTTGTCGTGAAGTGATTTTTTCTTTTTTTTTCTGTGTTTAAAGTTTGCACAAGGCTGCACACAATTTGCAAAAAGTTTTGCAAATTAAAAAAACCGAAATTTTAAGATATTTTTCTAATTATTGTACATATAATAATTTTTATAATTATTATTACTCTAGTTTGCACAAAAATACCGGTACACACACAGGACGTTCTTTGCATCGGTCCTGCTGTCGGCTTCTGTGCTGTCTCTTTTTTTTGCAAACGAAATGATATAAAGCAGATATGTGAGTAGTTCTTCGAAAAAACTCTTTATTGCAGTTATTTTGTTTGCAAAACCTTTGTGCAAAGTTTGTGCAAACGTGTGCAAAGTTGCAAACTACTTCAGAAATTGCGAGGCGGGAATCCTGGTCAGGACCATCCGGACAGTTGTATCTTCGCACCATTTTACAATTGTCAGATTTGTGGTAACATAAAATTAAGTTCCTGTATGATCGATCTTTCAGTCGCTATTTTCGTAGAGGGTTTCTATAAAGCCTAAATTAAATACAAACTGTTTTTCCGGTGAAATATCTCTATGATATCTTTTTGATAGCCGGGGAATGATTTTGCAGATCGATCAGAACTGATAATTATTATAATATCATTCATTGTTTTGTTTGAAATATGAGATGTAAGACCTTCGGAAAGTTCCTTTGTCTGGTGATTGTGCTGTTATTAGTTATGCCTGTTGCAGGAGCGTCCGGCGACGTTCAAAACGAGTCAAAACTTGTTGAAAGTGCGGATGATCTGTTTCACTATATACTCGACCTTTCGTTCAGGGTCCTGACTGGGGAGATTGGCGAACTCTCACCCGACGATACATTCAGACAGGACTGGGAAGACAATACAGAAGGATTCGAAGCGGGATTAGGTTCTGAAGGATGCTCCTCTTTTGTTGACGAATATGTTGAATCAGCACAGTCCTCATATTATACAGGATATGATGCCCTTAATGCCGGAATAATTCAGCTTCTTGGTTTTCATGATTCTCCGACGGAAAACCAGGAGAAACTGGTAAACTCCTATCTCGACCAGGCGGAGCAGGGCTTCCTTGATGCCGAAGATTATTACGATCGTGCAAGGGAAGGGTGCGGCGTCACATCGTCGAATCTTTTTACATTCAATATGGTCGAAAATAAGCTTGAAACGATTATCGACGACTTTTATTATATCAAAATTAATGCCCTTTATGCAATTGAATGGGGAAATTCAAATGACTGGGACTCATATGACAAATGCATTGAAGATATTACTGTAAAACTGAAGTCTCTTAAAAGGCTCGATAACGAGATTCGGGTATTGTTCTGAAGATTATGAGGCTTTAAGGGCATAAGCCCCTCCGGGGCAGCCCGGGCTCAGTTCGCTGCGCGAACTTTCGCAATTGCGAAAATCCGGCCTGGACGCTACCCTTTCGGGTAGCCTCGGCCGGGGAGAATAATTAGATGAAGGAGCAAAAGGGGATGCTCGTCCATCCCCTTTGCGACGTATCGCGATCAGGGGGAGGGCTATAGGGAGGGGGACTTGTTCCCCCTCCCTTGAATAATAATTTTTTTGGTGAAGAGCAATCAAATTTTATAACAGCAATCTCGACGAACAGGTGGACGCTACAGCCTATGCGTACATCATGCTTCCGGACTTGAATAGTATCGAAAAGGGAGTAATAAGGCCAGGGATTTCACTTGATTTTTTTGAATTCTTCATACACCAACTCAATTAAAGAATTCATTTTATTGATATTCTCTTCAAATAAAGGTTTAATATCGTAACTAATTACAGAACCACTCCTTTCTATCTCAATTGAAGATTTAAAAATGTTCACGCTTGCTCTAAATGCTCTTACCCACTCATCAAATTTGTCGGTATCATCCCTAAAATAAATTAATTCTCTTGTTACTTTATCAAATTCGTATGCAGTAATGAAAAAATCAGTTAATTCAATTATTGTATAAAATTCGAATAATTCATTTTTTTTAGTTATTTTTTCAGTTTTTGCAAGCGAGTCTGATAAAACATGAATGTTATTCCAAATATTTTTTATTTCTCGTTCAATTTTTTTCATTAGAATGTTGCATTCTTTTCTCTCTTTTTCTGTTTCTCTCTTTTTTGCTTGTTTATCAGCTATGAAAGTCCCTAGAAGAGTTCCCAATATTCCAAAACCCCCTGCAGCAATAATCTCAAGACACATATATCAAAATCCAACTTTCCTTTTTAAAACCATTCCTTAATATCCGAAAGACAGGAGAGTCGTTTTTCTCGGTACATTACTTTGATATTGAGGGACCTCTATATGCGTCTAAAGACAACTGCTCTAAAGCGACTAATATGTTTTATTGAGACAATAAAATCGTTTGAAACAATAAGGGAGTAAAAACAAAAAAACGAAACGCCCCCAACAGGACTCGAACCTGTGACATTCTGGTTAACAGCCAGACACTCTACCAACTGAGTTATGGAGGCAGTACTTGCACTGTTCAACGTGCCTATAGATGTTGATTTTTCCGTTATTAAATATTATGGATTTAACTTTCAGTTGCAGCCTTAATCTTTTTAAGGAGAGCAATTATTTCGTCGGTTTGTGCGTCGAGATTCTCCATAAGTTCGGCGGCCTTCGGGGTCGCGACAGCTCCCGCCGGGGACGCCTGGATGTATCCCAGCTGTTCCAGAACCTTTAGGGAGTATCTTATCTTATGGGAGGGGATCTTCGTTATCTCCGATAGTTTAAGGATGCCGATCGGCTGGTGCTCCGAGACTATCTTTATCACCTGTATATGCCTCAGGACGATCTCGGTCTCCGTCTTAAGTTTGTTCAGCAAACGAATAACCCCCTATAAAAAATTTACTCCTGTTTCATAAGCCACGCCTTATCTCTTTTATAGTGGCTCCTGAATAATACGGCCATAACCGCCGCCACGATAAGGCACAATACTCCTATTGCAATGCTATAAAATGGGATCAGCCCGAAAAAGGCCAGGATGGCGACTGCAACAAGTATGACGATAACATTCAGCATAATCGTCAGTTTCGCGAACTTCATCTTGAATATTTTTTCCGCAGATGGATTCATTTCATTATGTTGTTGGACACCATCTCGTAAAATTACTTGTGTATCAAAGGTGAAGTATTCAGGGAACAATATGGAAGACCCAATCGACAAAGCACTTGAAAGGGCCGGCATGGCGGCATATCTCGCTTATGCCGATTCTTCCAACCCGGATATGATGTATCTTACGGAATTTCAGGTAAACGACCCGCTTGTATATCTTAAAAAACGTGGAGAGGGAGGCATTCTTATCGTCCCGCAGATGGAGTACGACCGCGCTCTACAGGAATCCCGTTGCGAAGTGATAAACCGCGGAGATGCCGGATTTTTCGACGACCTCGAAAAGCACAAGGACGGACTTTCGGCGATGGCGTCGATGGTGTCCCGCCTTGCGGGAGACGGCATTCTCTTATCGCCGGATGTCCCCGTATCCTTTGCAAAAAAGATCGAAACCTTCTGCAGGACTGCCGTTGACGAGGGAACGGTCTCCGGGATGAGATCCGTGAAGACCCTGGCCCAGGCGGACAACATCAGGAATGTCCAGAAGACAACCGAAGAAGCGATGGACCTTGCCATCTCGCTGATAAGAGGTGCGGACTGCAGAGACGGCGAACTGTATCTCAGGGGCGAACCCCTGACTTCCGATTACATAAGAAACGAGATGCACTGCTTCTTCTTAAGGAGAGGGCTTGCCGCAAGCGATACCATAGTATCCTGCGGGAAGGAGACCGCAATCCCGCACTGCATCGGCAGCGGTGTAATACTCGAAAACGAGCCCGTTGTCATAGACGTATTCCCTTGTGACTCGAAGAGCGGCTATTATTCGGATATGACGAGGACGGTGGTAAGAGGAGAACCCGATCCCGAGATCGAGGCGATGTATTCATGCGTCAGGGACGCAAAAATACATGCAAAAGGAATGATTGCCGAAGGACGGACCGGAAAAGAGATCCACGAATATGTAGTGAACTTTTTCGACGAGAACGGCTATACTTCAGGGAAGGAAGGCTTCATCCACAGTCTCGGCCACGGGGTGGGGCTTGCAGTTCATGAAGGGCCGTCACTCTCACCTTCCGGGGGAAAACTCGTCGAAGGAAATATCGTAACCGTGGAGCCCGGCCTCTACTATAAAAAGATCGGCGGGGTAAGGCTGGAAGACATAGGAATGGTTACAAAGACCGGATTTGATTGCTTTACAGATTATCCGGAGGATATCAGAATATGATCGATGATGAAATATTAAATAAATATCTTGAAGCAGGAAAGATAGCGAAAGAATGCAGGGAATTTGCAGCCGGTAAAGTAAAGGCCGGGGCAAAGATCCTTGATGTTGTCGTCGAGAGCGAGCAGAAGATACTGTCAATGGGTGCCGGAATTGCATTCCCCCTGAATATCTCCCTCAACGAGGCCGCCGCTCACGATACCGCCTCTCCCGGTGACGAACGGGTCTTTAAGGCCGGTGATGTAGTCAAGGTTGATCTTGGAGTCCACATAGACGGGTACATCGCCGATACAGCGGTCACCGTCGATCTTGGGAAGAACGATCTTCTGGTGGAGGCCTCGAAGGCCGCGCTTCATGCGGCAATCGATATGGTCCGTCCGGGAGTAAGAACAGGGCAGATCGGTGCAGCAGTCCAGGCAGAGATCGAGAGCCGCGGGTACCGCCCGGTGGCAAACCTTACAGGCCACGGACTTGGCCAGTACCTGCTCCACGGGATTCCGACGATCCCCAATGTCGGTATGCAGGGCGGGACGGAACTCGAGGAAGGTATGGTCTTTGCAATCGAACCCTTTGCATCCACAGGCTCTGGGATTGTCTCGGATGCATCCCGGACCGAGATCTACAGCCAGATATCTTCGCGTCAGATAAGGCTTCCTTCCGCAAGAAAGCTCATGAAAATAGTTGCCGAACGAAACAGTCTCCCGTTCTCCAGGCACTGGTATTACGAAGAGAAATCCGATCTTGCAATTGCCCAGTTGGTGAAGCAGAATATCCTCAGGGGTTATCCTGTACTTCATGACGTGCCAGGATCGCTTGTATCTCAGGCCGAGCATACGATGATCGTTACGGATGACGGGTGCATTGTAACGACTGTTTAATATTGTATTACAACGAATAATATTAAATTATTTTTTCAGTTTTCTGGATAATATAGCGTGAGATAATATTATCCCGTTTGAGCGGTAAAATATGATGTTGTACATATGAATGCCGACGACAAGGAACTGGCGATCGATATTCTTGAGTTTCTCATAACCGCGGATATTATCAATAAAAATGAAGAGCTCACGAAACTCGACCTGCCCAAAAAATACTGGAAATTTTTCGGCACCGGCGATTACAATACAGATATTGACAGGCCAATAACAATCGGAGAGTCCCTCATCAGCAAGGTTTCCATTGCTGACAATGCAATAGAAATTGTCAAACAGAACCCCTTTGTCAAGTTCGATGAATTCGGGAAGAGGTTCGGAATCACCACCCTTGACGCCGCAGCGGCATGGTTCCTCCGCCAGGCCGGGAAAGAGCGGATAATGAGAAATCCTGTTCTTGCCAGGTATTATGAGAAGGCCGGAGATGCCGGTATATCCTACAAAGAATCCCTCGAGATTGTTCCACGGTTCATCGATTCGAAGGAGTACCTTGAGGCGAAGGTAAACCACATCATAGGTGACGACGAGGAGCTCAAGGCGGCACGCGGGCTTATCATAATCAGTTCTCCCGAAGAGATCGAATATTCGCTCGACGATCTGGTCTGCACTCCCAAACAGGAAGAGGGAATAAAAAAGATCGAGATCGCCCTGAAAAACAGGGAGTTCCTTAAGGAAAGAAGAATATTCGAGTTCGGAAAACTTCTCTTCGTCGGTCCGCCGGGAACAGGAAAGACATCGCTGGCTCTTGCAATGTCGAAGGCGCTTAAGATGCCGCTGCTCGAGGTCCGGCTTGCAATGGTGACATCGCAGTACCTCGGCGAGACTTCGAAGAATATCGATCGTATATTCGATATTGCAAGGAGACTTTCGCCGTGCATACTGTTTATCGACGAGTTCGATTTCGTTGCCAAGAGCCGCGTGACCGAGGACAACGGTGCCATGAAGCGTGCGGTCAATATGCTCCTTAAAAACATAGATACGGTCAGCTTCGTCAGGAACGGCGTGGTCCTGATAGGTGCGACGAATCACCCGGCCCTCCTCGACGAGGCCGCCTGGAGACGTTTTGACGATGTCATCGAGTTCCCGCTTCCTGATTACGAGATGAGGGTGGAGATCCTGAAAAAGATCACGAGCACTCTTGACTGTACTTGTGATTTTGAGGAGCTTGCAGCGGAGACCGAAGGTTTTTCAGGTGCCGATCTCAGGATAATGATAAAGGAGTCCATAATCTCTGCTCTTATGAGGGACAGCTTCGAGCTTTCCGAATTCGATGTCGAGCAGGGTATGGGCAGCGTCCGTGAAAGGGACACGATTCGCCAGAGCGCCTCGATATGAAGATAACAATTCTCGGTACCGGCGATACTGTCGGAACCCCGCGTGTGGGGTGCGACTGCGGGGTCTGCACCCTTGCAACCGAAGAAGGCCGATCACGTCTAAGGACGTCTTTCTTGATCGAAAATGAGGGAAATAATATACTCATAGATACATCCCCGGATTTGAAGGAGCAGCTGATCCGGACCGGTGCACCGAAAATAGGCGCTGTCCTTTGGACACATGCACATTACGATCATATCGCGGGATTCAACGAGTTCTACAGGGTGCAGGACTTCCCGCCTGCATATACGCCTGAAAAAGTGATGAATGATATATCAGGCTTCTTTCATTTTTTGAGATTTAAGAAAAACATCGTCGAACCGTATGAGCCTTTAATCCTTTTCGGAATGGAGATCACGTTCGTTACAGTCAATCACCCCCCAATAGACACCTATGGGATTGTAATCCGGTACAACGGAAAAAAGATCGGTTACACTTCAGATACGAACCCGAACATTCCTGAAAGGACGGTGGAGGAGCTGATGAACTGCGATCTCCTTTTCTTAGACGCCCTGATGCTCCCTGACGTTCACATAGGAAAGCACATGAATATAGCCGAAGCAGAAGACCTTGCACAAAAACTCTCGCCGAAAGAGTACTATTTTGTCCACATGAGCCACAGGATTCCTATGTCATACCCGCACGCCGCCACGGATTTTATGACATTCGAGTTCTGATTTTTGTGGCTGATTCGACCAATACTTATATACTCGTATAAAATCCAAGAATATGGGTACCTATGGAGATAAAAGTAATAGAACTAAAGGACGATCTCGCACGCATAATGTTTGTCGGGGAAGGGCATACCTTCATGAATGTACTTGTGGATGAGATTCTGAAGAATCCCGAAGTCGATGTCGCAAACTACAGCAGTGAATTCCATTTTACAGATCCTGTACTTCTTGTAACTACAAAGAATGGTAAAAACCCGCTCGATGCAATTCGTGAAGCGGCATCTGCAATTTCCGGCAATTGTACGGGGCTTATAGAGATTCTTAACAATTCCTGAATAAAAAAGAATATAAAAAATATTATTTTCTGATTGGTTCCGTAAAGGCGATAGTGCCTGCAACTCTTGTTATCTTCACCCTGACCTTCTGGCCCGGTTTCGTATTTGCAACGTAAAGCGTATATTTGCCAACCTTTGCAACGCCGTCTCCTCTTTTGGAGAGGAACTGGATCTCGGCATCGATCTCTTTTCCTTCCTCGACAAGATTTGCGGTTGCGTCTCCCCTGGCTCTCCTCTTTCTTACAGGTCTGTGCCCTCCGCATGCATCGCACCTGAGCATCATGATCCTTCCGTCTTTCACGAGCCTAGTATCGGGTTTCCCGCACTCGGAACAGATCACGTAATCTTCGGTATACTTATTCACAAGATCTGCAATAAGATCGCGATCAAATTTTCCGTTGAATATAGCACGATTCCCGTCTATTTTTCCGGCCGTTCCAAGCTCTCCAAGCAGGTATTTCATAACATGGTCGGGCTCTCTTCTGAGGGTGGAGACGATATCGGAGAAATTTTCAAGAACTGTTGTCTTCCCCTCAATATACACCCTGGCTTCGGGTACCTGAAAGCGTCCCTCATCACCGGAAGTCTCCGTGATGTTGCTGTATGCCTTTTTTAAAAGGGCTTCATAAGGGTCTGTCATGTCTAATAATATTGATGCTTTAATTAGATATAACTCACTTTGCTGACCCTCGCCCAGTCAAAGAATAAAAATCCGAATATGCAAAAGATTGATTATCACTCCTGAACTCCGTTTAGATAGGGGAAACAAAACATGTACTTTTAATGGTAAAAAGGAACAATACATCCAATAGTTACCTGGGGAGGAATTATTTTTGAAGGTGATGCAGCCGTTTTTGGAAATAATCGGTGAAGAATCCGGTAAAAAGGATGTTTCTTATCTGGCTATGATCGGGCTTGTCATTTTCATGGTCGTGCTCTCAGAGACTGCTCTGGTCTTTACAACCAGCGGTTTTTTTCTCCTTTTGTCCAATCTCTTCTATTTTCCGCTGATCTTCATAAACATGAAATGCTATGAACGGGGTCTTACAGTCAACTCTTCTTTGGGTGCAGTATATTTTATAATATCCCTGTTTCTGGTTCATTTCGATGTTGTAGATATCCTGATTGCATTCTCTATGACAGTGACATATGTTGCTGTCGGGATCAGCATAGCAATGATCTCAAAGACAAACAACGAGAATAAAAATATCCTGATCGGCAGCATCAGTAATTATGAAAATTTCTTCGAGGAGATCCAGGACGCAATTCTTGTCTACAATTCTTCAGGGGATATTCTCGGCGTAAACAATGCTGCATCAAGATTATTCGGCCTGGAGAAGAAGTACCTTACTTTTCTGAAAATTGAGGACCTGGGGAATTTCATTGAAAAGGATGATCTGAAAAAGGCGTTCTATGATATCAGCCCCTCCAAAAGCGGTTTTACGGATACCCGGCTGAAACAACAGGATGGGAATACAATCTATGTCGAAATCCTCTCGAGCGTTGTAGATCCGTCAAAAGGCATTATGAGGGCTTATATCCGGGATGTCACCTCAAGAGTTGTCGCAGAGGAGAAGATCCATGATAGCGAAGCGCGGTACCGGCACCTCACAAATCAACTGCCAGAGATGATATTCGAGCTGGATATTGACGGAAATTTCACATTTTCAACACGTTATTCAATCAATCTTGCCGGAAAAACACCTGAAGAACTTACAGATGGGATGAAGTTCTGGGACATTCTGGTTGAAGACGACAGGGATCGTGCCCGTAAAAATCTGGAATGGTTCTATAAAGGGATGTTCCTGGGCGCAGTGGAATACAGACTGGCTAAACCCGACGGTGCGGTTATTCCTGTTATGGTTCATTTCAGTTATGATTTTGACGACAACAGTGCGGTGCAGGGGATCAGAGGCCTTGCTATGGATATAAGCCAGAGGAAAAGGATGGAGATGGCCCTGCGCCGAAACGAAAAAAAATTCAGAAGTCTGTTTGAGAATTCAAATGACGCTGTTATAATATTCGACAGGGACGGCTATATAATCGATATAAATACACGTCTTTGTCTTATGTTGGGCATAAGGAGGGATGAGGCGGTTTCCCAGACCCTTGAGTCCCGTTTTCCCGTGCCAGAATGGGGTAAAATATCACAGATGTACGAAAATTCATCATCCGAAGGTGTATGTTTCGAGTCCCGGATGCAGAATAAGGAAGGATCGTTCATCGATGTTGAGATAAGTTCCGGGATAATCGATCCCGGAGAAGGTCTCTACCAGGCGATCCTAAGGGATATATCCGAAAGAAAGCGTGCAGAAGCTGAGCTCGCCCTCAGCAGAGGCAGACTCAACCTGGCAATAGAGGGTGCCGGAATGTGTGTCTGGGACTGGGATCTTGAGAAGGACGAGATGGTCTTCGAAGGCAAGTATGAAGAGATGTTTGGCCTTTTGGACGGGAATGAGAATAGTCACGGTGCTATATGGAGGGAAATCCTCCAGGAAGAGTTCTATACTAAAATTATGGATCTGTATTCAACCTGCAATGATCCCGAGAGATCAGATCCGAAAACCGCACAATTTGAATCCGAATATAAATTCAGGACATCTGCAGGCACATATAAATGGATAACAGTTCTCGGCAAAGTTGTGAAATGTAGTTCAGACGGGAATCCTGTCCGAATAACCGGTATAATGCAGGATGTGTCCGATAAAAGAAGGTCGCAGAATGCATTGTCTGAAGCAAATAAAAAACTCAATCTTCTCTCCAGCATAACCCGGCATGATATACTGAACCAGATCGCCGGCGTCAGGGGATTTACCGATATCCTGAGCAAAAGGCTTCCTGAGAAAAACTCAGAACTCCTGCATTATCTTGATATGATAAAGAGGGCCACATCCAATATCCAGGAACAGATTACTTTTACAAAGGATTACCAGAATATCGGCGTAGAAAGTCCTGCCTGGCAGAATCTTGAAAAGGTTATAGAATCTTCACGCTCAAAAGCCCAACTCAGGGATGTCGCGTTCTTCAATGAATGTCATGGCCTTGAGATATATGCGGACCCGATGATTGAAAAGATCTTCTTCAACCTGCTGGATAATGCCATCCGCCACGGCGGCAGTGTAACCGAGATTGATGTGAAATGCAGAAAAAGCAGGAATTTCCTGTTCATCGTTGTTCGTGACAACGGGACTGGTGTACCCGGCGAGCTTAAGGAAAAGATCTTCGATCACGGATATGGCAGCAATACAGGACTCGGGTTGTTTCTCGTAAGGGAGATTCTCGGAATTACGGGTATGGAGATAAAGGAGGTGGGTGAACCCGGAAACGGTGCGGTATTCGAGATAAAAATACCCGCCGATCATTACAGGCAGATCGGGTAGAGAGAACCTGAATGCCGAAATGGAATAAATAGGAAACAAATTTTAACTTTCGGGTAGACAGCCTATCTGTTAATAATATTTCAATGAGGGATTGGCAAATGCACGATAAAAAAATTCTCGTTGTTGAAGATGATGCGATAATTTCCGAACTCATAATGTGGCGGCTGAAGGATCTCGGCTATGCCAACTGCAAATTTGTTTCTTCAGGAGAAGCAGCTGTTGAGGAAGCCAGGATGATGTCTCCGGATCTTATTTTAATGGACGTTACGCTTGACGGCGATCTCGACGGCATCGATGCGATAAAAGAGATCAAGAAGTTTATGCCCGGAGTGCCTTTTGTATATCTGAGCTCGCATATGGAGAACGATATAATCGAGCGTGCTCTTGAAACGAAGCCTTCAGGTTATATAGCAAAACCTTTTGAGGACTTTGAACTCAGAATGGGAATTGAAATTGCTCTCATGAAATAATATACCAAAATCGAATTTTTACATGAAAATCGCGTTGTGATTTACATGAAACAGTCCATGAAACTTTTGTTTCATAAACGTTTTTAATCAATATTATCTCGTCTGAAAACCAGATATTTCTGCAGTATGCTATCGCCCTGTGATGAGGAATATATTGAAAAGAAGCTCGGGAGGAAACTCACAGCTCTTGAATACGCATGTTTTGAAAACCTATGGAGTGAGCACTGCTCTTACCGCTCCACGAAGCCCCTGCTGAGGACGCTCCCGACCGACGGAGAAAACGTCCTCCTCGGCCCCGGGGACGATGCGGCAATCGTGAAATTTTCCGATGATATAGCACTTTCAATAGGGATGGAGTCGCACAATCATCCGAGTTACGTGGATCCTTACGACGGTGCCGCTACAGGGGTCGGAGGAATCGTCAGGGATATCATCTCGATGGGTTCAAGGCCGATCGCCCTTATGGACCCTCTTTTCTTTGGTGAGATCTCGGGCGAGAAGAACAGGTACATCTTCGAACATGTAGTTGCAGGTATCGGTGATTACGGAAACTGTATCGGTGTTCCTGTGGTTAGGGGAGACCTTGTCTTTGATAAAAAATATGCGGGGAATCCTCTTGTTAATGTTGTCTGCGTAGGAATCGTTCATCCTGATAAATTCCTTACCGCCCGCGTGAAGCAGCCGGGAAGCCGCCTGATTCTCTACGGGTCTTCGACAGGCAGGGACGGTCTCGGGGGAGCATCGTTTGCATCCCGCGATCTCTCCGAGGACTCGGAGGCCGAAGACAGGCCGGCAGTCCAGGTTGGCGACCCCTATACCGAAAAGCTGCTGATCGAGGCGACTCTTGAAATTGCCGAAACAGGAAAGATTCTCTCGTGCAGGGATCTTGGTGCAGCCGGGCTTGCAGGGGCATCTTCCGAGATGTCGGAGACATTCGGTGCAAGACTCTATGCCGACAGGGTTCACCTCCGCGAGGAGAACATGAACGAGGTCGAGATCTTCCTTGCCGAATCGCAGGAGAGAATGCTTGTCGAGGTCAGGCCCGAAGATGTGGCGGAGATTACATCGATAATTGAGAAGTACGATCTCAAATGGAGCGATATAGGTGAGGTCACCGAAGAGAAGAAGTACGTGATCTCATTCAACGGCGAGATCGTGTGCGATCTCCCGATCGATCTCCTTGTCGGCGGGGCGCCTGAGGAGACATGGTCCGGGAGTTCCTATAATGTTACGAAGGAGTATACTAAACCCAGGACTCCGCTTAAGGAACTTTGCCTGAAGGTCCTCTCTCACCCGGAGATCGCAAAGAAGGACTGGGTAAGCCGCCAGTATGATCATGATGTCCAGCTGAGATCTGTTTCTGTTGGAGGCGGTGCCGCATGCCTGAAACTCGGTGATGCAGGATTGTATCTTTCGTGCGGATGTTCTCCGAGGCAAATCTTCCTGAAGCCGTATGAGGGGACGGCCAATGCGGTGTATGAAAATGCCGCGAACCTTGCCGCGATGGGAGCAGAACCGCTCTGCATCGTGAACTGCCTGAATTTTGCAAGTCCGGTTCATGACGACGTGTTCTGGCAGATCAGCGAATCGGTCCGTGGCATGGGCGATATGTGTCGAAGCCTCGGAGTTCCTGTTGTCGGCGGTAACGTTTCCCTCTATAATGAGAGCGATGAATTCGGAACCCAGATCCCTCCGACTCCCTGCATCGGTATGGTCGGGAAAGGTGATGTGAAAATATACAAACCTGCGACTGCAGGGCAGAAGCTTGCTCTGATAGGGAAATGTAAAAGCGGCATGGGCGGTTCACTCCTTGATGAAATTACAGGATGTGGAGGAGAAGCCCCTGCTATTCCGGACACTTCCGTTTTGGAGCAGGTAAGGTCTCTTGTAAATAATGGCAGGGTTTCGTCTGCGACCGACGTCTCCCATGGTGGTCTTCTGGCCGCGGTCGTGTCCTTTGCCGGAACTGCCGACCTGAAACTTTCCGGCGATCCCGTTGAGACGCTCTTTTCAGAGAGTTACGGTCGCTTCCTTGTGGCCGTTGAGGATGAAAAAACTCTTGAGGGTATCGAATACGAGATTCTCGGAACTGCCGGCGGGCATGCGCTGAAGATCAGGTTTGAGAATGAAGATCTGGTTCTTGAAAAGGATGAGATTGAATCTGCACTGGATTCGACTACGAAGATAATGCGATACTGATTTTTTGAATCATTTAGGGAGGGGGAGATCCCCCTCCCTGTGACCCTCCTCCCGTGGTGATAGGTCGCAATCGGGGATGGGCAAGCATCCCCTCTAGCTCCTAAATTTTTCATTCTTCAATGTTTTTCTTCTCCCGGCCGAGGCTACCTGGGAGGGTAGCGTCCAGGCCGGGTTATCATCATTGCGAAAGTTCGCGTAGCTTGCGAAGCGAACTGAGCACAGGGCTGCCCCGAAGGGGCTTATGCCCTCAATTCTGTTTTAAATGAAAGCAGTTTCTGGATCGTAGGAATCTCTTTACAACCCCGCCTCTTTAATCATCTCATCAATTTTTCCAGAGTCTTCGGTCTCCTTCTCGCTGAAACCGTATGCACCAAGAACATTCATCCCGGCGTCTTCGAGTCTTTTTCTGAGGATGTTGAGGGTTTCACCTTCCGAACCACGGTATGTGGCAAATGCAACGGCCTTTTTGCCTTTCGCTTCTTTGATTATGCCCAGTCCTGCATTGACCACAGGTGTCGGGTGACCTCCCCATACAGGTGTTCCTATGATGACGATATCATAGTTTGAGAGATCGATATTTGATATGCCAATCTCGTCTCCCTGCTGCATCAGTGCTCTCTTTATTCCGGATGTGTACATTCCGATCCTGGAGTACTTTTTCTCCGGATTCAGTTCGATTATGTCAGAATCTGTTTTTTCATGGATATATTCGGCGACTCTTCTTGTATTCCCTGTCTCCGAATGATATACGATCAGGCTTTTCATAGGTTATTCTCGGGCGCTTCCAATTAAAATGTTATTGCATAATGCTATGCAAAAGGTGAAATATGAGAATCATTTATTCTGCGTATCCGTGATTTCAGGGAAAAAAAAATAATTTGCCTTTTGATTGCTCCAGCTGAAAATTCTTTTGAAACAAGGCTGAATTTAAAATATATTCGATATTATTTGATTATTTAAAAAGTTTCTAAAACAGGTTAACTTCATAAATATTATATCGTCTTCAAAAAATAGTTACAGGGATTAGATACGATCACGCAACCTGTATGAATCTGTTGCGGGCGTATCGGAAATACCTGTAATGTTATGATCGAAGAGGTATATTCGATGGATCTCCCGGATACACAATCCACTTTACCAGAGGTTCGCATCAACCTGACAAGGGTTGGTGTGAAAAATGTCAAAAAGCTTATTGAAGTAGCAAGGCCTGGCAAGCGACCGGTAATTTTCATCTCTAATTTTGATGTCTTTGTAGATCTCCCGAGCAGTCTTAAGGGTGCGAACATGTCTCGCAACTTCGAGGTTATCGATGAGGTTCTCCAGAAGGCAGTCGAAGGAGAGGTAAAAGGCATCGAGGATGTCTGCAACTCGGTCGCACGAAAACTTCTCGACCACCATGAATATGCTGACAGAACAGAAGTCCTGATGACCAGCACCTTCATGGTAAGACGCGAGACTCCGGTGTCAAAGACAGAATGCGATGAGGTTGTCAAGGTAGTTGCAAGTGCGGTTGCGAAGCGCAACAACGGAAAACCGATTATCAGGAAGAGTATAGGGGCTGAGGTTACCGGAATCACGGCATGCCCTTGTGCACAGAACATCATGAAAGAGATCGCCCAGAATAAACTTGCCGAACTCGGAATCGAACAGGAAAAGATCGTCGAATTCCTTGATGCAGTGCCTATGGCGACCCACAACCAGAGGGGTCAGGGCTTCCTCAGCATTGAAATTGACGATGACCAGTGGGTCGATCTTGAAAAGATAATAAGCGTCCTGAAGAACTCGATGAGTGCAAAGATATACGAACTCCTGAAAAGAGGCGATGAAAGCCATGTTGTCTTTTCAGCACACAAGAATGCAAGGTTTGTGGAAGACTGCGTCAGGGAGATGGCGAAGAGCGTTCTGACAGAGTTTGATTTCCTTCCCGGAGATTCGCTTATAACGATTCGCCAGACAAACGAGGAGAGCATTCATCAGCACGATGCATATGCCGAGAGAAAGGCGACCATAGCTGAACTGAGAGCAGAGATCAACGAGTCGTTCTGATTGAACCTAAACGGCGTGGTCTCACAAAAATCCACCTTTCTCCTTTATTTTAACCCTTGTTTTGCTCCCCCTGTGAGTGTTTATTGATATTTGTTGTTACTTCCGCTCCGATTCGTAATACGGCGCCAATGCAACAACGAAAGTTATTTTTAAGGACAAAACTGAAATTACCAATTAGCGTACTGAGTTTCATGTACGTGTGTTGCAATAAACAAAATGTGTTTTACACCAGTATAGCCATTTGAACAAAATTTATAAATGAGGCGATAAATTTGTCGAAAGTTGTAGAGGTTTCCCCAACCACAAGGCATGAGGGTCACACCAAACTCGTTTTAAAAGTCAATGATGACGGAATAATCGAGCGCGGTGACTGGCTCAGTATTACACCTGTAAGGGGTATCGAGAAACTCGCAATCGGAAAGACAATGCACCAGGCACCGAAGATCTCTTCACGTGTCTGTGGTATCTGTCCGATTGCGCATACTCTTGCAGGTATTGAAGCAATGGAGGGTTCCATCGGCTGTGAAATTCCGGACGATGCATACCTCCTGAGAGTTATATTACAGTGTGCAAACAGACTGCACTCACACGCACTGCACAACATCCTCACTCTGCCTGACATGTACCTGCCCGGTACAGATGTTCACATCAACCCGTTCACGGCAGAAGAGCCTGTCCGCAGTGTTGCACTGCGTATCCAGAAGCTCCGTGAGATCGGTCAGACGATAGGTGAGATTGTAGGCGGCGAGCCGATTCACCCGTCCAACCCGCGTATCGGCGGTATGTACAAGAACATATCACCCCGTGCAAAGGCAAAATGCTACGATCTCTTAAAAGAAGGTAAGGATCTTGCAAGAGAGCACATGGAGTTCATGATCACGGTTCTTAAGGACTGGGATGCACGTCCAACTGCATCAGTTGCAGCAGGATATGAAGTCGAGAAGACCGAAAAGTTCGGTTTCCACGACCAGGGATACATGGCAGTAGACCCGCTCTACGCGAGCACAAACCTGGATGCAGAACCCAAGTGGTACCCCGAGCGCTGGACCGAGGTCCGCCCGTGGGACTGGTATATGGGCGAGCAGGAGATCACACTTGACGATCCTAACTACCCGAACCATGCAACCACACCTGCCGGAGGCAAAGCCTGGCCGCAGATGGAAGCATGCACAGCAGTCCCGATGTACGACGGAGCACCTGTTGAGGTAGGTCCCCGTGCACGTCTTGCAATCTTCCGTAACTATGACAGAAAGGGAGCAATGGGTCTGCAGATCGCACGCCAGATGGAATACATGGACTGTTTCTACAGTGCAATCGAGGCATTAGATGCACTCGATACATCAGGAAGCGTAATTGCAGACGAGATCCCGCAGGGAGACGGCTCGCTCGGATGGGCAGCAAATGAAGCCCCGCGTGGAGCCGACGTACACCTTGCAAAGGTAAAGGACGGACGCGTCCAGTGGTATTCGCTTCTCGTACCGACAACCTGGAACTTCCCTGTATGCAGCCGTGCACTTGAAGGAGCACCCTGGCAGCTTGCAGAGGTTATTGTTCGTGCCTACGACCCATGTGTGTCATGCGCTACACACATGATGGTGGTCGATGAAGAGAAGAAGGTAGTGGCCCAGAAGCTTGTTCAGTGAGTGTATTGTTGATGTCTGACTGGTATGCCGAGAATATGATTGTCGGGTGCGGAAACCCGCTCCAGACTGATGACGGTTTCGGGCCGGCCGTAATAGCCGAACTTAAAAAACTCTCTCTGCCCGACAATGTGAAAGTCTTGGATGCAGGACTCGCAGGTCCGCATTATCTGTTTACGCTTATGGCGCAATCGGATATTCCCGTAAAAAAGATGGTAATACTGGATATTATGAACTTTGGAGGAGAACCCGGAGAGATCACGAGAGTGACACCTGATGTTTTGTCACCAGGTGCCTATACTGATCCTCATTCATGGGGTCTTCGCGAACCGTTGCAGATTCTTGCGGAAAAGACGGATATTGTAATATTCGGATGCCAGCCGGAGAGCATTGACATATCCCAGATGGATAATGAGGCTGATGAAGCTGAATTCTGGGTCACTGAAAGCGTTAGAAAGGCCATTCCGAAGGCGATGCGCCTTGCGCTTGCCGAAGTAGGGGTGGATTATGGGACTACTATCGCGTCTCAAGGAAATCTTCAAAGGGAAAGAGCAGGAAGCTGAAAAACCCGGAAAACCTGCAGCCGGAAAGGCCGCAGCCGGAGCCAAGCCTGCGAAAAAGCCCTCGGATGTGAAGGTAGAACAAAAGCTGGAAGAAAAAATTAAGGAGGAAAAGCCTGTGGTAAACAAAATTACCGTTGGACACGTTCACATGTCCGGATGTACCGGATGTCTTGTGTCACTTGCAGATAACTATGAAGGGCTGTTCAAGATTCTCGATGACTACGCAGATCTTGTATACTGTCTTACACTCGCTGATGTAAGGCACATCCCGGAAATGGATGTAGCCCTTGTAGAGGGATCTGTATGTCTTCAGGACGAGTGCTCGGTCCGTGAGATTAAAGAAACCAGGGAGAAGGCAAAAGTTGTCGTCGCCCTCGGTGGATGTGCAGCATATGGAAACATTACAAGATTCTGCCGCGGCGGTCAGTGGAACCAGCCCCAGCACGAATCGTTTGTGCCGATCGGCGATCTGATCGACGTGGATGTATATCTCCCGTCCTGCCCACCCGGAGCAGAAGCAATCAGAAACGTCTGTGTCATGGCATACCTGCTTCTTCAGGGAACTGACGAACAGAAGGCTCTTGCGGCAGCGTACCTTACGCCGCTCATGAACCTTGCAAAGCGCGGAACAGAGGCCTGCGGATGCGACCTCATGTATGATATCATCAACCAGGGTCTCTGCATGGGTTGCGGTACATGTGCAGCATCATGCCCTGTCCGTGCCATCACGATGGAATACGGAAGGCCCAACATCGACCGTGAGATGTGCATCAAATGCGGTGCATGTTACGCACAGTGCCCACGCAGCGAATTCAGCTTCGATGTAATCAACCAGTTTGAAGGCATCATGGAAGCAATTGACGGTGCAATGGGAAAGGGAGGTGAGTAAAATGGTTCTTGGAAATTACAAGACAGCAGTCTCGGCACGTGCAGCAGATGCTGATATCCTTAAGTGCTCACAGGACGGAGGAATTGTAACACAGCTCTTTACATATGCACTCGAAGAGGGCATTATCGACGGAGCTATCGTAGCAGCCCCCGGAGACGAGCCCTGGAAGCCCGAGCCTGTCGTTGCAACAACGAAGGCAGAGCTTCTTGCAGCACGCGGCACAAAATACACGATCAGCCCGAACATGATGCTGATCAAGGAAGCAACCCGTTCATACGGTCTCGACAAAGTCGGTATCGTTGGAACACCGTGCCAGATGCAGGCACTCAGAAAGGCACAGCTCTATCCTATGGCAATGCGTAAGGTACCCGACAAGATTGCTCTTGCAATCGGTATCTTCTGTATGGAGAACTTCCCGTACATGGGTCTTGAGACAATCGTCGAGGACCATTGCCAGACAAAGATGGAGTCTGCAGTCAAGATGGACATCGGAAAGGGCAAATTCTCGGTATACACCGAGCGCGGAGCGCTTTCACAGATTCCGCTCGCTGCAACACACAAGTACGAGCAGCCCGGATGCCACGTATGTCTTGACTACGTAGCAAATCTTGCTGATGTATCAACAGGTTCAGTCGGCAGCCCCGACGGATGGAGCACAGTCTTTGTCCGCACAAAGAAGGGAGAGGACGTCTGGTCCAAGGCAGTTAACGCCGGATACTTCGAGACAAAGGATATTGCAAGCGTCAAGCCCGGTCTCGACCTTGTCACGAAACTTGCAACAGGCAAGATCGACAAGAACAAGAAGACCCTTGAAGCGCGTGCAACCCTTGGAGTCAACAAGGGTCTGCGCAACCCATACATCTAAATTTTTTTTCTATTTTCACAAATAATGCCGATCTAATTTCAATAATTCCTGATTGCGGGCTGATTATGTTAATCAGTAATTTCAGTGAGAGGAATATTTCGATATAAAACAGGTACGGCTTTATAGAATAATCTATCAAATAATTCCATTGAGGTATTTTATTATGATGAGGATTCTTGTAACCGATGATTCTGCCTTTCAGAGGAATATTATTATATCGATATTGAAGGATTATGGGTATGAATACATAGAGGCCGCAAACGGAGTTGAGGCGATCGAGGCTGCCTTGAATCACAGGCCAAATCTGATTCTTCTGGATATCTATATGCCTGATTCAGGAGGATTTGATTTTCTGGAGGAAGCAGGCAGACTGGAACTGGGCATTCCCGTAGTTATCCTGACTTCCGATATACAGGATACGACCCGGGAGAAATGCCTTGAACTCGGAGCATCAGGATTTCTTAACAAACCGGTCGTGAAGGATGACCTTCTCGAAAAAATTTCAGACCTTGTTCATGTGGGATGATATGATGAGTTATGCGATCACAGAGCGGGATATCGATGCATTCCGTGAACTGATAAATATCGGATTAGGACGTTCTGCCGGAATACTGAATAAAATTACCAGATCACATGTCACGCTCAGCATTCCTGATGTAAAAATAATACCTATTGGCAGGCTGGATGAAATTCATAATTGTGATACGGAAGGGGAACTTGCTACTGTAAGCCTTGATTATTCGGGGTCTTTCTCAGGAAGAACTGCTGTTGTTTTCCCCCAGGACAGCGGTGCAAAACTTGCAATGGCTGTTACCGGGGAGAGCGAGGGCTCTCCTGAGCTCGATGCTATGAAAGTTGAAGTTTTAAAGGAAGTTGGAAATATACTCGTAAGTGGTGTGATGGGATCGATCAGCAACGTCCTGAGGACCAGTTTGTCTTATTCGATTCCTGTCTACAGCGAGTCCGGGATTGAGGATCTCATCAGGAGCTGCAAAAAATTCGCTGAAGAGTTTGTCATAATCGGGCGTGCGAATTTTATAATCAGGGATCTTGAGATATCCGGGAATATTATTATGATCCTCGAGATGGGCTCCCTGGAACGCCTGCTTGACGGTGTGCGGAATGTCCATGGCTGAACGGAGCTGACAAGATGAATACTCCTGAAGATTTTGGTGTACTGATCAACCTCCCCGTGGGTGTTTGTGCAGTCGATACCAGTTTAAATATCAGGTTCTGGAATCGCCGGATGGAGTTGTGGACAGGTTTAATTATGGATGATGTTTCCGGCAGGTTGATCACGGAGTTATTTCCTCATCTTGAAGCCGATCTGTTCCTGGATAGATTAAATGATTCAATATACCGGCATATCCCCCAATATTTCTCTTCCAGCCTTGGTTTGTCTATAATACCTGAGGACAAAACGTATGGAAGGCCGATGGAGCAGAGAACTTCAATTGTTCCGTACCGGCGCAATGATGGCAGCGATGAATATGCCCTTCTTATTATCGAGGACATCTCCGACCTGAAAAAAGAGGTGGAAGCCTATCGTAAGATGAAAGACCGTGCCATAATGGCTCTTAACGAGCAGATAAAAGCTGAAAAAGAGGTCTTCGAAGCGAATGGAGAGGCAAATCTTTATCTTGAAGTTATGTCGCACGACCTGAATAATTATAACAACGTAGTACTTGGTTATGCATCCCTGCTTGAATCCTCCAAAGAGCCGAATTTACAGAAATATACCAAAGGAATAATCCTTGCCGCCGAGAGGAGTTTTCAGATCATCCAGTCTGTCAGTGCGGTCCGGAAATTGAAGGCTGCCTCATCTCCGCCCGTTTCAGTACCGCTTGATAATGCGGTACTTGAAGGAATAAAACGTTATTCGCATGTCGATATAAGTTACACGATGACCGGGGCAAAGGTTAAAGCCGGCAGTCTCCTTGTAGAGGTATTTGCCAATCTATTCGGGAACAGTTTACGTACCGGCGGAATGGATACAAAAATTGCAGTAGTTGTCGAGGACGCTAGTGACAGATATCTCATACACATCGATGACAATGGTCCCGGATTATCTGCCGAAGAGAAGGATTCGATAGTTCATTGCTCGGCTGAAAAAGAGGCTAATGAGAACAAATTGAGAAGTACGGGGCTTCAGTTGTACATCGTCAACAAACTTCTCGATAGATACGGGTCCCGTCTCACAATCGGCGAATCGTCTCTTAAAGGGGTAACCGAAGGTTCCAGATTCTCATTCGCCCTTAAAAAAGGATAAATTAATTTTTCCAGATGTCGACTGGGTCGATCTTTGCATCGATAATCAGATCAAAGTTGAGAGTATCCGTCCATTTCTCTTTTTCGAACATGCTCATGAAACAGATTCCGGCGATCCTTGAAGTATACCTGCTGGTTGTCTTCTTTACATCATCAGCTGAGACCGGGACATTGGGCATGGCGAGGCCGCCCATAACCACGACAAGCGAAGGATCGATCTTTTCAGGTTTACCAAGAGCCTGCAGGCCCACATTTTCTTTGTTTTCAAGTACAACAGCTTTATTTTCGTCAAGAAAGGGTACAAAAACAATTTTGCATCCGAGATCTCTTACTGCATAACCAAGAAGCTCTACAAAAGGCGTACATGTACCGGGGCACCCGTAAAATACAATCTGGTCTTTTTCATTCAATTCAAGCGATTTTATAAATTCCTTGAATGGCCTGAGCATTCCGGGAACGCCTCTGAGTGACTCGATTTTCTCCATATAATATGATTGGCGGAACCACTAAAAGGATTTTTTTATCCCATTATCCTGAATTTATATGGAAGGCGATATTTTTAACGTAAGCAAGAGTTATACATTGTAAATTTTATATTATTTATCAGGTTATGGGGATTGGTGTTCATCATGGTAGTGAGGGTTTTACCGGCCTGGAAGCTGCTCTGGTTCTTGTGGCTTTCATCGTAGTTGCAGCCGTGTTTTCATATGTCATACTGGGTGCAGGTTTTTTTTCAGTTCAAAAGTCGCAGCAGGTTATATACTCTGCAGTAGAAGAATCCTCGTCGCCTTTAATCCTTGAAAATCCAATTTATGGCCTTAAAAACGAAAGCTCAGGGAAAATAAGTTCTCTTGTAATGACTATAGGTAAGAAATACGGCACTGGTAATCCTCTTGACATATCCAAAATTACCGTTATATGGTCGGACGAAGATAATGTTGTAACCATACCCAAATCAGATCCGCTTTATTCCGATAATCCGGCATCCGGCACATGGGGAATAACCGATAAGCAGGGTGATCCTGAATTCCCTTTATATCTTGAGAGCGGTGAGTACGCAACTCTTGCAATCAGCCTGTCCCCTGAAAATGAAATTTCCGGAAAGAAATCTTTTTCATTTGAGCTTATAACGACCGGCAATACCCTCTCTTTCAGCAGCATCGTGCCACAGAAGATAGATACGGTTACAACTCTTTATCAAAATGGCTGAACCGGGGTAATTGGCCCGGTTCAGATGTACTGATAAGCAGCTACGACTCCGAAGATTAAAGAAATGATGATGCTTACCAGTGCAATCTGGAATGATCCGTCATTTCTCCGGTACATCCTGTTTAGTTCGCCGTCCCTTGCTTTGATCAACCTTGAGAGCTCCTTAAGTTTCTCATTGATATGATACTGGTCGTTTTTTGCAAGAAATATCGTGATGTCATTCAGTATGTTTCTTTCAAGGGGCGGAAGATCTGCAAAAGGTGCCTGGATGTCGTTTTCAGAGATAATCCTATCCAGGATTTTCTTCCATTCCTGTATCTCACCTTCGTTGGTAGTTTGCGGGATAATCTTTTCGTCCTTTGACAGGAGGGCTATAAGGTACTCCCTCATATACCTGGAAAGCCCGTAGCGGTAGTTCATATCCTCATCGCTTAAAGAGGCAGTAGCTTCATAGATATTTATGATGTCATCCAGTGTTTTTATGGATTCAAGCTGGAATCCTACTGTTAAACTTCTGAAAAACCTTGTTTTGAATTTTTTCTCCTTCCTGATATCATCCCTGTCCCTGACTCTTCCTGACTGTCGCCTTTTGACCATCGCAAGTGCTGCAATGATAAAGATCAGGTAAATCACGAGGAAGAGGATTATGATCTCTTTAGAAGTCAATATCATACCTAAATACTCCCAATAATTGTCTATTTGGATCAGGTAATAACACTATTCAATTGGTTTTTCTTATGACGTTTAAAGAGGGGAATTTGTTAAATAGTATCTGAGAGATGATCTTTTAAATGCAGAGACTGCCTGATTTTGGATTATTGCTGATCTATTTTATTATTCTGATTGTGGCAGTATCTGCGATTGCGGTTTTTTCGACCCTGATTGGAGTACTGATTGTTGCTGCAGCCTTTGCAATTGTCCTGATGCCTGCACAAAGATACCTCGGACTGAAGATGAGGGCCGGGATTTCTGCTGCAATTATCACTACTCTGGTTGCGGTATTTATAGTTGTGGCGTTTTATGTCACTGCTGTTGTAATAATCAATGATTCCGGCTTTTTCCTCAACATGATCGAATCAATAACTGCATGGCTGAACTCCCTTCTTTTTAACATCAAAGCAGAAGAAATCTCAGGAACATTTGCCGTATCTTCTGATGTTTTTCTCGAGATCCTTGAAAAAACCGAAGACTGGTCGCTGGAACTGCTGTCCATGGCACCCCAGATTATAATGAAGACGTTTATTCTTTTCCTTTCAATGTATCTCTTTCTTGTATTAGGGGATAATATCCACTTGGATTTTATATCTATAATGCCGCGTTCAGTGATGCCGTCTATAAAAATCTTTGAAAAGTCGATAGTCGATATGCTTTATGCGGTGTTTAATGTTCATATTGTGGTCGCCTTTATAGTATTCATAGCCTCATTTCCTGTATTCTACATCCTCGGCTATGATCATATCCTTTTCTTCGCAGTCCTTTCCACTGTACTCGCTCTTATTCCTGTGCTGGGGCCCGTGGTTATGATCGCCTTCCTCGCCCTGTATGCGATCTCTATCTCGGACTGGCAGGGCCTGATAATTATTATAGCCATTGCATGGCCTCTGCTTTGTGCTATTCCCGACTGGTGGATCAGGCCGTTCTTGATGGGAAAACGCACGAAAATAAGTGGTGTTATCATGTTCATTGCCTTCTTCGGTGGAATAATGGCTATGGGCGTGGTAGGTTTTATCATAGGGCCTGTGATCGTGGCGCTGGTTATTGCATGCTACAGGATAATTATTGCAGGTCATGTCATTCCTGCAGATCCGGTTCCCCGTGATTCCGGCAGTTGAAAGTTCTTTCTTTCGTGAGCGCTTGGCGGACTGAATTTAATTTCCAAAATTATTAATATTATTCTGCCCTTTTTAGTGTTAGGTGAAAAATTATGGATTGGCTTGGTGCAACAGCACTTTTAATCGGACTTATTCTTGTAATCTTTGGTATAGGGCTCACTTTTTCGATAGATGCCGTTCAGATGATAATCGATAAATTCCTGGGTCTTTTAGCTTTATTGATTGGAATTATCCTGATGGCAGGCGGATATATGCTTATCCGCGAACAATAATCATTTTATGCCGAATTCAAAATAGCTATATGCTTATATTCAAAACTCTATATTTGGTATAATTAACCTGATTGTCATTGATGACTGATATGCATCCGGTTGTGGAGATTAAATGTGATCAAGGTACTTCATGTCGACGACGAGCCCGCACTTGTTGAAATAACAAAGGGTTTCCTGGAGAAAAGCGGTGAATTTGAGGTTACTACCTTTACCTCTGCGGTTGATGCAATCAAAGATCTTGAAACTACATCGTATGATGTCCTTATATCCGATTATGAGATGCCCGCTCTTGACGGGATCGAATTTTTAAAGCGTCTGAGAGGAAAAGGAATTGATACTCCTTTTATTATCTTCAGCGGCCGGGGACGTGAGGATGTCCTGATAGAGGCCATTAACAACGGTGCTGATTTTTATCTGCAGAAGGGAGGAAAACCGAAGGCCCAGTTTGCAGAACTTGAAAACATGATCCGGCAGTCTGTCAGCAGGAAGATGGCCGAGAAGGAGCTTAAAAAGAGCGAAGAGCGCTATCGTGCCGTTGTCGAAAGCCAGACGGAACTGATCTGCCGTTTTCTTCCGAACGGAACAATAATCTTTGCAAATGATGCCTTCTGCAATTATTATGGTATTGCATATGATGCACTTATAGGGCATAAACTCAATCACGATGTTCCTGAGGAAGAGATTCCTTCCTTAAAAAGGCATTTTTCAGATCTGACTCCTGATGATCCGGTAGGGGATGTTGAGCACAGGGTTATTCTTCCCAATGGCGAGGTTCGCTGGCAGCAGTGGAGTGACCGGGCGATCTTTGATGATTCCGGAAAACTCAGTGAATTCCAGTCAGTCGGGAGGGATGTCACCCAGCAGAAGCTAATGCAGATCGATCTTCAGGAGAAGGTGAATTATGTCCAGGCTTTAATGGACACTATGCCTGCTCCGGTCTTTTATCGTGATACCAAAGGCATTTATCACGACTGTAATCGTGCCTTTGAGGAGTTTGTTGGCCTCCCAAAGGAAAAGATCAAAGGAATGACGATCCATGAATTTTTCGACAAGGATTTTGCAGATCATTATGCAATGCGTGATCAGGAGATCGTCCGGAATCCCCATATACAGCAGTATGAGTATGCTGCAAATAACAGCAGAGGAGAGATAATCGACGTTCTGTTCTCGAAGACCGCAAGGTTCGCTGCTGATGGTACTGTCGACGGTATAGTGGGTGTGATTGTAGATATCAGTGATCGGAAGAAGATGGAGAGAGAGCTCAAAAAAGAGTTCAACTATGTCCAGGCCTTAATGGACACTATGCCTGCCCCTGTCTTTTACCGTGACACCAAAGGCATTTATCACGACTGCAATCGTGCCTTTGAGGAGCTTGTCGGTCTCTCCAAGGCTGAGATTATCGGCAAGACTATTCATGACTTTTTTGAAAAGGATCTTGCCGATCATTATGCAATGATGGATCAGAAGATCGTCGATAACCCGCACGTCCAGCTTTATGAGTATGAAATAAACAATGCCAAAGGTGAGAGATCCGATGTCCTCTTCTCGAAGACCGCAAGGTTCGCCGCTGATGGTACTGTCGACGGTATAGTGGGCGTCATCATGGATATCAGCGAACGGAAGAAGATGGAGCGTGAGCTGATAGAGGAAGTAAACTTCGTTCAGGCATTGAAGGATACCATCCCCGCTCCGGTCTTCTACCGCGACGTCAATGGTATATATCATGACTGCAATCTTGCTTTCGAAGAGCTGGTAGGGCTTTCCAGGGATGAGATTATCGGCAAAACCATCCATGATTTCTTCAACAAGGATCTTGCGGATGTGTATACGCTAAAGGACCAGGAGATCATCCAGAATCCGCATGTCCAGCAGTATGAATACGCGATCAACAACTCCAAGGGCGAGATAATCGACGTACTGTTCTCCAAGACTGCTCTTTTTAAGGCTGACGGAAGCGTTGCGGGTGTGGTAGGTGTCATTCTTGATATCAGCAACCGCAAACAGATGGAGAAGCAGTTGAGGGAAAGCGAGATAAAGCTCAGAACTCTTGCGGATTTCACATATGATCTGGAGTCGTGGATGAGCCCTGAAAAGGAATATATCTATATCTCCCCGTCATGCAAGAGAATCACGGGATATCCTGCAGAGGATTTCTATAACTCCCCCATGGAGACGCTTCAAAAGATTGTTCATCCCGACGACTGGCCGCGTGTTTATAATCATTACAATACTATGAGCGAGGACATGCGTAATATCATCCAGTTCGATTTCAGGATTATCACCAAAGACGGTGAAATGAAATGGATATCGCATAATTGCCAGCCTGTTTATGATTCGGATGGCAAGTGGGCCGGGAGGCGTGAAGCCAAGAGGGACATCACCTTCAGGAAAAAGATCGAGGAGGAGCTCTCGAAGGCCAATGCGAAGTTGAACCTCCTGTCAAGTGTCACCCGGCATGATGTCTTAAACCAGGTTACGGCTCTTTATGGGTATACCGAACTTGCCCGTGAACTTTATGACGGCAACGAAGGTTTCAACGATATACTTACAAAGATGGAGGGCCTGATGGGAACGATAGAACGCCAGATCTCGTTCACGAAGGACTACCAGGAGATCGGGATCGATACACCTTTATGGCAGCATCTCGGCGAGACGATCAAGAATGCGGCAATAATGCTGAGCATGAATGATATCAGCATCGATATTGAAACAGGGGATTACGAGATCTTTGCAGATCCCCTCTTCAATAAGGTGGTGTACAACCTTATCGAAAATTCGCTGAGGCATGGCGGGGAAGGGATTTCCGAGGTCCGCTTCTCTGTCGAGGAGAAGGATGACCGCTTCATCTTCGTATACGAAGACAATGGCAAAGGAATATCCTACGAGAATAAAGAGAAGGTTCTGATAAAGGGGTTCGGCGAAAACACCGGTTATGGTCTGTTCCTGACCGAAAATATCCTTTCTATTACCGGCATGAAGATCCATGAATGCGGAGTTCCCGGTGAGGGCGTAAGGTTCGAGATCGACGTCCCGAAAGACCGGATAAGGAAAGCGATCTTAAGCTAACACCTTTTTTATTCATCCATAATCAAGGGAGGGGGGAGGATTCCCCCTCCCTTTAATCCTCCCCCTCATGGCGACAAGTCGCAAAGGGGATGGACAAGCATCCCCTTTTGCTCCTGAACATTACTACGATTTTATTCCAAAATTCTATTCTCCCGGCCGAGGCAACCGAAGGGCTATCGCCCTCTCGAAACCTAAGACGACCTTCGGTCATCGGTTCATTTCATGAAAATTATCTAGAGTTCCCGGACGGGTAGCGTCCAAGCCGGGCTATCGCGATAGCGCAAAGCCCTGAGGTCAGGGCGTGTTCGCGAAGCAAAGCGGAGCGAACTTGCGCAAGGGTTGTCGTTAGAAGGGGCACTGCCTCTTTCAAAACCCCCGGCGACCTTCGGTCAACAGTTCGTTAAAGTGGACATGTTTTTACCAGTTAGGGCTACCTGAAAGGTTTAGGCCCCGATAAAGAAATCAACAAAAAAATATTTGTTTGGTATTGATTTGAAAAGAAATTATGCGAGATAGTCTGAAGGTTCGGGTATCTGCTCCTTCAGTCCTTTTCTCTTTCTTATTCCTGTTACGATCTCCTTGAGCATTCCGCCTGGAACAGGCGCGAATCCTGCAAACTCGGTGGACCACATTGCACGGCCTTCTGTTGCCGAGCGGACGTCTCCTGCGAAACCGAAGAGTTCTGCTACAGGTGCCTTTCCGACAACGGTAATCGTGTCGCCTTCTGACTGCATGTCGTAGACCTGTCCGCGGCGTCCCTGGATCATTCCTGTTGCCGAACCCATATGTTCCTGCGGAACGGTGATCTGGAGGATCTGCATAGGTTCGAGGAGTGTGTCGTTTGCCAGAAGAAGTCCTGCTTTTACAGCAGAACGGACTGCAGGTATGACCTGTGCTGGACCACGGTGGATTGCATCCTCGTGGAGTTTTACATCGACAAGGCGGATCTTGACGTTCTGAACCTGCTCGTCTGCGAGAGGTCCGCCTGCAAGGGCTTCACGCCATCCATCGAGGACAAGTTCCATGGTTTCGTTGAGGTACTGGATACCCTTAGTCATGTCGATGAACATGTTCGTTCCTTCGATGGCTTTGATGTTCTTTGCCTCGTCCTTGTCGAACCCTGCCTCAACAAGCACATCACGGCGCTCGAGTGCAGGCAGATCCATGGAGATGTCGCCGTCCTTGAGCATCTTAACGACGTTGTCGGACAGAGGCTCGAGTTCGATATAGAACCTGTTGTGGCGGTTCGGCGATTTTCCTTCGACCGGTCCGGCGGTGCCCGTAATTGTTTCACGGTATACGACGATCGGCGGTGAGGTAACAATCTCCACACCTTTGTCTCTCTCGATACGGTGGGTGATGATCTCGAGGTGGAGCTCTCCCATACCTGAGATCAGGTGTTCTCCTGTTTCTTCGTTGATTGTAACATTTACAGTCGGGTCTTCCTTTGCGACCTGACGCAGAACGGTGACCAGCTTCGGAAGGTCCTTCATGTTCTTCGCTTCGACTGCAACGGTCATTACAGGTTCCGAGTAGTGCTTGAGCGACTCGAACGGAGTCATCTCCTGGAGTGTTGTGACGGTCGAACCTACGATTGCATCCTTTAATCCTGTGACAGCGGCGATATTTCCTGCAGGAAGGGCTTCGACTTCGATTCTCTCCGCACCCATGAAGATACCTACCTGTGTCAGGCGGTTGACCTTCTTGGCTGTTCCCATGACATAGCACTCGGTTCCGCGTTTCAGTGTTCCTGAGAAGAGACGGCCTGTTGCAACCTCTCCTGCATGCGGGTCGAACGAGATATCGGTTACCATCAGGCATGCGGGTCCGTTCGGGTCGCAGGTGAGCATTGATTTGCCTTCTACTGTGTTCTTGTCTCCATGCTGCCAGATAATGGGTACACGGCGCTTCTGGGCGTCAAGCGGATCCGGAAGGTGACGTACGACCATATCGAGGACAACGGCGCAGAGAGGACTGCTCTTTGCGAGCCATTTCATGTCCTCTGCCTTACATTTCTCGTATACGTCCTTGAAGGATACACCGCTCTTCTTCATGAAAGGAACCGATACAGCCCAGTTGTAAAGTGCCGATCCGAATGCGACCGTTCCTTCGGCTGCATCAAGTTTCCAGCCGCCTTTATAGGCCTCTTCGCTCATTCCCTTGATGAGCTTGTTGACCTTGTCGATTACCTTGCCGAGGCGGATCTGCATCTCCATCTCGTCGACCTTGAGTTCATTGATCAAGCGGTCTACTTTGTTGATGAAGAGAACGGGCTTTACACCCTCCTTCAGTGCCTGCCTGAGAACGGTCTCGGTCTGCGGCATCGTTCCCTCGACTGCGTCGACGAGGACAACCGCACCGTCTACGGCACGCATCGCCCTTGTAACGTCTCCTCCGAAGTCGACGTGGCCTGGAGTATCAATCATGTTGATGAGGTACTCCTCGTTGTCGTAGGTGTGCACCATCGAGACGTTCGAGGAGTCAATTGTAATTCCTCTTGCCTGTTCCTCCTCGTCGGAGTCCATCCAGCACGCCTTTCCGGCGATCTCTTCGCTGATCATTCCCGCACCTGCAAGCAGGTTGTCGGAGAGTGTTGTCTTACCGTGATCAATGTGGGCAACGATACCGATGTTCCTGATGTGCTCGGGCTTGTCCATCAGTTCCGTTACCTGTTCTACCATCTTTTTTCGTCTGGTCATCCTGATTTCACCTTAAAAAAGAATATTGGATTAGCGTGCAGATTTTGCAACACGCTCGCGTTCTTCCTTCTTGGAGACTGCAAAACTGCGTGCATCCCCGTCGGCAGCGGCGATGAGTTCGTCTGCGAGGCATGCTGCAACAGTCTTCTTCTTCTTGTGGCTTGCCTGCTGGACACCGCGTGCTATGAACAGAAGTGCGGTGTCGATCCTGCGCTGTGGAGCGGTATCGACAGACTTCGGTACGTTGATACCACCGTACTTCAGACGGACTGTTTCTTCACGGGGACCTGCGTTTGCAATGGCGTCGACCAGAACCTGAACAGGGTTCTTCTTTGTTTTCTTGTTGATAATGTCGAATGCATCCTCTACAATGCGGGTCGTAAGCTCTTTTTTGCCTGTATTGGTCTCCGTCTGCATCAGCCTGTTGATAAGGCGCTCGACGATGAACATCTCGGACTTGAGGAACTGCTGCCCCTGCATTCTTCCGCTGCAGTGCGGAACGATCGCCGAGTCGATGCTTACGTAGCGGACAAGGCCGGGATCGTTGATCTGGACTTCTGAAAGATCCCATTTGTTGAAGAGAAGATAGTTCGGTCCCTCTTTATTTTCGGGCTTGGCCTGTGCTTCAACGTTTTCTTCAATCATTTCTTCTGCGCTCATGAGATCACCTGCGTGGCTTCTCCTTCTTTCCAATAACCATTTCACGGAGAGAAACGTTGTTGACCTCGGTCACCTGATAGCGGACACCGGGGATATCTCCCTTAGAACGGCCGAGACGTCCGCCGATACCCTCGATTGTCACTTCATCGTGTTCATCGATGAAGTTGATGGCACCGTCGCCTACCGCGAAAGCGGTGACCTGACGTCCGTTTTTGATTAGCTGTACACGGACACATTTCCTGATAGCCGAGTTAGGCTGTTTTGCCTCAACACCGACCTTTTCAAGGACAATGCCGCGGCCCTGGGGTGCTCCCTCGAGAGGGTCCGATTTTATATCGAGACCGAGCTGCTTTCTCGAATAGTTTACGTCACGCCACCTGTTGTTTTTAGAGTCGCGTTTACACTTTCTTGCTGCGAATTTACCATTACCCAAATGTGTTCACCTCTATGTGATCTATTTCACTAAGGCTGCCTCTGATTTTTGCGCCTGATAGCGCATGAAATTGATATGTTATGGCAATGGAGTAATTCCCCAGATCCCGTAAGAGCGAGGCATTTTCCTAAGCAATCTGCTGAAAAACGGATAGATACCAATCCGCTGTCCTCTCCGCCGCTGCCATCTGATATCAGATCTCTTTACATATTTCGTCCTGAACTCTATTAAAAGTATTATTCCCGGTACTGTTTTCAGTGCGCGGCAGGATGCTGTGATGAAAGTTATTTTCTCCCGGAGGCCGGTTTTTGTAACACGCCGTCCGGATCATTCCATGCGGAGTTCTCTGACCCAATATCTACTTTTATTCCTAATATATACTACATTATTATAGTACATTATATCAGGAACAGCTTCAATGTCAGTAAAAATATACAAGGAGACCTATTTCGAGGCAAGCCACAGGCTGATGCATTACGAAGGCAAATGTTCGCGCCTTCACGGACACCAGTGGCGTGTGGAATTCTGGGTCGAAGGAGATGTCCCGGCCGATACACGCATTCTTGTCGACTATAATCTTATAAAAAAAGTCGTTGAGGCATATGATCATCAGGTGATCCTGAATGAAGACGACCCGATGGTGGAATGCATCTCGAAATTCCAGGATGTCATAACTACAAAGGGAGATCCTACGAGCGAACTCCTGGCCGAGATCATGGTCTTCGAACTGGAGGAGAAGTGCAGGGATGCCGGCCTCTCCGCAAGGGTAGTTAAATGCAGGGTATACGAGTCCGTGTCGTGCTTTGCGGAATGGACTCCCTGATTATCCCTGAAACCTGGTGAACCCGAATATGAAAGTTTTTGAGATCTTTCCGAGCATACAGGGCGAAGGGCCGTACCAGGGGATCCCATCGGCTTTCATCCGGCTATCGGGCTGCAACCTCCGTTGCCGCTGGTGCGACACGCCCAAGACGCAGGACGGAAGTTCCAGTGAAGAGATGACCGTCGACGAAGTGTTCGGGCAGGTGAAAAAGCTGGGACTGTCTCATGTCTGCATAACCGGAGGAGAGCCCTTGATCCAACAGGACGAGCTGCTTTCACTGCTGAAAGACCTGCATGAAGACGGGTATATTGTCGAGATTGAAACGAACGGGACGATCGATCCTGTACCTGTAATGGAGTATTCGTCGGTCTGTATGGATATCAAGTGCCCTTCGTCGGGTGAAAAGAGCTTTGCGCCGTTCGTGAAAAAGCTCCGTCCATCCGACTGTGTCAAATTCGTCGTGGAAGGGAAAGAGGATCTCGAATATATGACCGGACTTCTTGATGATATCCCTTCCTATGTCGAGGTGTGTGTGTCTCCGGTGTGGGGCAGCGACAGCAGGTTCATAGCGGATTATATAATGAAGCTGAAAAGGCCGGTAAGGTTCCAGCTCCAGCTTCACAAGATACTTGGTGTCAACTAAAATGAGGACGATTGAGGATGATTGAATGAAAAAGGCAGTATGTTTGCTTTCAGGCGGAATGGATTCCACCACTCTTGCATATGTGGCGAAGGATATTGGTTACGAGATCCTTGCTCTTCATACGCGGTACGGACAGAGGACCGAGAAAAAGGAGGCGGAATGTGCAAGAAAGGTTGCATCGCTCCTGGGTGCAGTCGAGTTCACCGAGATCTCGCTTTCCCATCTCCTTGCGTTCGGCGGAAGTTCGCTTATTGACAAGGGGATGGAGGTGCACGATCACGAAGATCTGGGAGAGGGTATCCCGAATACATATGTTCCCTTCAGGAACTCGAACCTCCTTTCGATTGCCACGAGCTATGCGGAGGCAAGAGGGGCAGAGGCGATATTCATCGGAGTCCAGGCTTCGGATTATGCCGGGTATCCTGACTGCAGGCCTGAGTTTGTCGAGGCATTTCAGCATGTGATTGACCTGGGGACGTCGGACGATACGAATATCACGCTTATGACTCCCTTTGTAAACCTCAACAAGACCGAGATTGTCAGGAGGGGTATCGAGCTTGGTGTCCCTTATGAGCATACATGGTCCTGTTACAGGAGCAACGGGCCTGCCTGTGGGAACTGCGATTCCTGTTATTACAGGCTGGAAGCGTTCAAAGCGAATGGAATTCCCGATCCTATAGAATATGAGTAAATATACCGGAGACGATCCTGAATGAAAAAAATAAGCAATATCTATGACGGAGGAAGGATGAAGGTCGAACAGGTGGAGATCGATCTTCCCGGCGGAATAACGCTTGAGAGAATTGTAGTCAAACCCGGCGGCGCTGTTGCCATGCTCCCCGTGGAGGATGATTACTGCTATCTTATCAGGCAGTACCGCTACCCGATCGAGAAGTACATTTACGAGGCTCCCGCCGGAACGATGGACGAAGGTGAAAAGCCGCCTGAAACCGCTCATAGGGAGCTTATCGAAGAGACGGGCTTTAAGGCGGAAGAACTGATCGATAAAGGCTTTATCTATACAACCCCTGGGTATACGAACGAGGTAATCTATCTCTACGAGGCGAGGGGACTGTCACCGTCTAGCGAGTTCAGTCCGGACCCCGATGAACTGATCGAGGTTGTAAAGGTGAAGAAAGACGAAGTCCATGCCATGATTGCAGACGGCCGCATCGTGGACGCTAAGACGATATGCCTGGCGTACAAATGCCTGGGGACGGACTGAGATGAAACCTGCTGTTGCTTATTCCATACTGGTTCTTGCACTCATCGCTGGTTTTGTCCTGTGCTCCGGATGTACATCAGATGGAACTCCGACAGAAGCGCCGGGAGGAACCTCTGCGGCAGTTTCGTATTCCCTTTCCGATAACGGAATACTGAGTGTCGAGAGCGTGGATTATTCGTATTCCCTGGGGAATGTTACGAACGAAGGCGAAAATGATTCGGTAAAAGTGTCGGAAGTTCGTATGATCGATGGTGAGACAGAGGTGTATACACTTCTTGCAGAACCGCAAAACCAGAATCCTCTGGCAGGAATCGTCTTTGCACCCGGCGCAGGAGTGAGTGCGGATTCACACCTTAATCGTTCGGTTGAGTATGCAGAATCCGGCATCGCATTCATGGTAGTTGATGTACGCGGCAACGGCGGAAAAACGCCCGGAGTTGCTCTCAACTTCCAGAATGAGTATGCTACTGCGGCAACAGGAAAAACACCGCAGTATTATTCGATCATCTTCGACCTGATCGCAGCAAAGAACTATCTTAAAGAGATATACGGTGAGAATTTCCCTGTTTATGTCATGGGCTCTTCAAACGGCGGAAGGTACGCAGCAATTGCAGCGGCCATAGATCCCGGATTTGCAGGATACTTCGGTGTATCTACATCGGGCTATGAATATGAAGAGGGCGTGAACGGGGCGGATGTCGATCTCTTTATCAGGAGCATCAACCCCGATACATATATTGCAGATATCTCCCCCGCAGAAACGGTGATCTTCCATGCACCCGATGACGATATAATCGAGTACCAGTACGGACTTGATTTTTTCAACAAGGCATCAGAGCCGAAGGATTTTGTGGCGTTTAACGGCACACACGGGATTAACGACGAAGTGGACGCGTACATAGAGACTCTGCTGGCAGGAAGCTAAAACATTAATGCGGGAAAGAGCGAATTATATTAAGTTTTACTAACGGTGGCACAATGGCTGAAGAAGTTGAGATGGACAGTGCGAGGAAACGCTACGAATTTAAAAAGACTCTCGAAAAACTTGGAGAGAAAGAGGGGAGCGGAACAGAGCTTATTTCAATATACATCCCTCCGGACAAACAGATTTATGATGTAACAGCCCAGCTCAGGGATGAGTTCGGCCAGTGTGCCAACATCAAGAGCAAACAGACGAGAACGAATGTCCAGAGTGCCATCTCATCGATACTTTCGAGACTTAAATACTATAACAGACCGCCGGAGAGAGGAATGGCGATCTTCTGCGGAAATATCAAACTTGGCGGCGACAAGACCGATCTTGACTGCACGATAATCGAGCCGCCGGATGTCGTACCCCTGTATATGTACAGGTGCTCCTCGAAGTTCGAGCTGGAGCCCCTGCAGCAGATGCTTGTCGAAAAGGAAGTCTATGGCCTTATAGTAATCGACAGGCGGGAGTCATATCTCGGCTTTTTACGCGGCAACAGGATAGAGCCGATGTCGGGAGTTACATCGACGGTCCCAGGGAAGCAGAGGAAGGGCGGTCAGTCTGCGATGCGTTTCCAGCGTCTTCGCCTGATTGCAATCAACGAATATTACAAGAAGGTCGGCGATCGTGCAACCGATATATTCCTTGCAGAACCGGATTTCTTCGAGCGGTTTAAGGGGGTTCTTATCGGAGGCCCGACTCCTACGAAGGAGGAGTTCTATGAGGGCGATTTCCTCCATCATGAACTGAAGAAGAGAGTCATAGGCCTCTTCGATGTTGCGTACACCAACGAGAGCGGCCTTACAGAGCTTGTCGACAATGCAAGCGATGCACTCCGCGGCGTCGAGGTTATGAAGGAAAAGGTCATAATGGACCGTTTCTTCAAGGAGCTCGTGAAGGATGACGGGCTTTCTTCCTACGGCGAGGAGAGCGTCAGGAAGAATCTCGAGATCGGAGCAGTGGATACTCTCCTTCTTTCCGGAAATCTGCGAAAATCAAGGCTCAGGCTGCGATGTCAGAGCTGTGATTATCAGAGGGAGGAGACAGTACTGGTCAAGCCGGGCAAGAGGATGTCTGATCTCGACTTCGGTATATGCCCTAAATGCTCCGCTCCTGTCTATATGGAAGAAGAGATCGATATAGTCGACGAACTGACAGAGCTTGCCGATTCAAGCTCAACCAATGTCATGATAATATCCGACGATTTTGAAGAGGGTGCGATGCTCTTCAATGCGTTCGGCGGTATCGCCGCTATCCTGAGGTACAGGACGGGATACTAATTTTTGGAGAATGAATAATGTTTTTTGAGACTTATGCCGTTGTGGAGGAGGCCCTCAGGAAGGCCACCGGCGAAGAGAATGTACTGATTACGGACGGGGGTGATCACGCCGACCTTGCATCGACGGTTGCCTTCAGTCTTGCGAAGTCGAGAAGGATGAATCCTGCTGCACTCGCATCCGAAATCGCATCACAAGTAAAGGACGAACTATCCGGGAAGGGAATCGGTGTCGAGGTGAAAGGGCCTTATATCAATTTCATATTCGGGAAGAAGTACCTTGAGGAAGTCATTGTAGAGGCACTTAAGGAAGGCTACGGTTCGCTTCCGCAAAAACCCGGCAGGATCTGCCTGGAGCATACAAGTGCAAACCCTAACGGTCCTCTGCATGTAGGACATATCCGCAACTCGGTTATAGGGGATACACTTTCGAGAGTTCTTCGGAAGGCAGGGTATACGCTTGAGGTCGAGTATTATGTCAACGACATGGGCCGCCAGATCGCGATTGTCTCCTGGGGATTCGACAATATAGGTCTTGCACAAAATGAGGGCGAGAAGGACGATCATTATGTCGCCCGCGTTTATGTCGCTGCTAACCGTGCGATCGAGGCAGACGAGTCGATAAAGGAGGAGATCGACCGGAGGATGGCACTGATCGAGAACGGCGATCCGGAGATGGTCAGAAAGTTCAGGGATGCTGTTCTCATGTGTGTCGGGGGAATCAAGGAGACTCTTCTCGATCTCAACGTTAAGCACAACAGGTTCATCTTCGAGAGCGACTTCGTCAGGAACGGCCTGATGATGAATGTTCTCCACAGGCTTGAGGCATTGCCCGAGGCGAAGCATGAAGGGGTTCTTTCGCTCGACCTGACCGAGTTCGGGTTTGAAAAGGAGTACGTTCTCAGGAGATCCGACGGGACTTCTGTCTATGCCGCCCGTGATCTTGCATACCACGAATGGAAGAGCGACAACTTCGAGAGGATCATAAACGTCCTCGGGGCGGATCACAAACTGATCGGGCGCCAGCTCCAGGCAACCATGCAGCTTCTCGGCGACAAGGTTCCGGAGATTGTCTTCTTTGAGTTTGTCTCCCTCCCTGAGGGTTCGATGAGCACCCGGGCGGGCAAATTCATATCGACCGACGAGCTCCTCGAGCACGTCTTCGAGAAGGCCCTCGAAGAGGTCGAGACAAGGAGGCCCGAGCTTTCGGCTGATGAGAAGAGCTCTATTGCCAGGTCTGTTGCAACTGGTGCGATAAGGTTCGATATAGTCAGGGTCTCGCCGGACAAGGCGACGGTTTTCGACTGGAAGGAGGCACTGGACTTCGAAAAACAGAGCGCCCCGTATATCCAGTACGCACATGCGAGGGCCTGCTCGATCCTTGAGAAAGCCGGAGAGTTTGAGGAGTCGTTCAGTGCAGAGAGCGAATACGAAGTCGCACTGGCAAAGCACATCGCACTCTTCCCGAAGGTAATAGCAGACGTCGCAGGAGATCTCCGCCCGCATGTCCTTGCGATATATGCGAGGGAGCTTGCAGACCTCTTCAATACGTTCTACCGCTTCGACCCTGTGCTGAAGGCTGAAGGCGATCTCAGGAATTCAAGGCTTACACTGGTAAAGGCGGCGCAGAATACGCTGAAGGAAGCACTTGAAACGCTTGGTATAGATGCAGTCAGAAGCATGTAAGGCCCTGAGGAAACAGGGTTATCTCTTTTTTTCAAAGGAATCGTCGGCGGCCTTAAAACCGTGCATGTGGAACAAGCGTGCACTCCGTGGCGGGGACATGTGCTACAAGAACAAGTTCTACGGCATATCGAGCCACAGGTGCGTCCAGATGACGCCGACCTTAAAATGCAACCAGAACTGCCTGTTCTGCTGGAGATCGATGGAGCACGAAGTCGTCGAGACTGCGGAGTGCCCGCCGGAGTTGATTGTTGAAAAGATCCCGGCTCTCCAGAAGAAGGCTCTTGCGGGATACAACCCGTCAGCCGATACGAGCACGACCGATCCGGCGCTCTGGGAGGAGGCGCTTTCACCGAATATGATTGCGATTTCCCTTTCGGGAGAGCCTACACTGTACTCCCGGCTGCCGGAATTGATCGACATGCTGAACGGTGCCGGCAACACGACATTCCTGGTATCGAACGGAACACGACCGGAGATGATCGGGAGGTGTCACCCGTACCAGACCTATGTCTCTCTTGATGCACCTGACAGGGAGACCTACCTTAAGGTGTGCAGGCCGGAAGAAGACTACTGGGACAATATCCAAAAGAGCCTCTCACTGCTCGGTGAGAGGCGGTCTGCAATACGGACGACGATTGTCAAAGGGCTGAATGATTTCTCGCCAGAGAACTATGCAGCGATGTACGAGAATTCGGGTGCCTCCTTTATTGAGGTTAAAGGCTATATGTACCTTGGATATAGCAGATTCCGGCTCGAAAGAGAGAATATGCCCGAACATTCCGAGGTCCGGGATTTCGCACTGCAAATATCAAAATACTGTAATTATAAAATAACTGATGAGAGCCCGATCTCGAGGGTAGTATGTATGGAGCGTCGTTGATATGAGATTTGATTCTGAAGAATTCGCTGAACTTGCAAAGAAGGATTTTGATGAGGCATGGCATGCCGGAGCCGGGATACAGGAGAAACCCGCCTTTTCCAGGAGATACCCGCGGAATATGCTCCAGCCTGCAAAGCCCCACCCTGTACCCGAGACTATACAGAAATTAAGGGATGCCTACCTGCGAATGGGATTCGACGAGGCACGTGTTCCTGTATTTATCGAAGAGCAGGATGTTTACAGGCAGTTCGGCCCGGAAGCCTCCGCGGTTCTTGACCGTGTGTTCTATCTCGGCGGTCTTCCCCGCCCCAACGTCGGCATCGGGAAGAAGCAGATCGACGAGATAAATTCAATACTTGGGAGAATTATTTCCGCCGATGAGGAAGAGAACCTGAGAAAGACGCTTCATGCCTATAAGAAATCGGAGATCGACGGCGACGAACTCACTCATGAACTGGCTGTCGTCCTCAGTGCGGACGACGGGATGATCGTAAAGATCCTTGACGATGTTTTCCCGGAGTTCCGCGAACTATCTCCCGAGTCCTCAAGGACAACACTTCGTTCGCATATGACATCCGGCTGGTTCATCACCCTCGGTGAAATGTGGGACAGGCAGTCGCTGCCGATAAAGCAGTTTGCTGTTGACCGTTGTTTCAGGCGCGAGCAGGAAGAAGGACCGACGAGGCTCATGGCATATCATTCGGCTTCCTGTATCATCGCAGGCGAAGATGTGACCGTTGAGGACGGAAAGGCAGTGGCAGCAGGACTGCTCTCAGCTTTCGGCTTCACGGACTTTGAGTTCAGGCCGGACGATAAGCGCTCCAAGTATTATGTTCCGGGCACACAGACCGAGGTCTATGCGAAGCATCCGGTCCACGGATGGGTAGAGGTCGCGACCTTCGGAATGTACAGTCCATACGCTCTTGCCGCCTATGGTGTAGAAATCCCCGTGATGAACCTCGGCATGGGCGTAGAGAGGCTTGCAATGATCGAGTACAAGGCCGAGGATATGAGGGTCATGACGTACCCGCAGATGTATCCGCCCCAGTTCTCGGATCTCGAACTTGCGACAGGAATCACCCTGCGTGAGGAGCCGAAAACGGCCGAAGGTGCGGAGATCGCAGCGGCTATTGTAGAGACTGCGAAGGCGAACGGCGATGCCGAAAGCCCGTGTGAGTTCCTTGCGTATGAGTCCGATACGTATGGCGGCAGGAAGGTCAGAGTATACGTATTCGAAGCGGAAGAGAACTCGAAGCTCCTCGGTCCGGCTGCCCTTAACGATGTATTCGTATCCGAAGGAAAGATACTCGGCGTTCCCGATACAAGCAACTTCAGGAAGGTGAGGGACAAGGGAGTCAGTGCAGGCATCTCCTATCTCGATGCGGTTGCAAATCTTGCCGCTGCAAGGGTCGAGGAGGGTTTCATGACAGGCGAATGCGGCGAGGTTCACTTCAAGATGGCCAAGGTTCCGTCCGATGTGAATATCGCAATAGAACCCTGGGCTATGAGATATGTCACTGACAACAACAGGAAGCTCGACCTGAGGGGTCCGGTGTTTACGGCCGTCAGGTGGGAGATCGAGTGAGGCTCCCGCCCTGAAAATTATCAAATATTTCTTTTTTCGATGACAGGAAATAGTATCCAGTCAAAACTGTTTTCAGGCGAAAATGATGCCGCAACTGATGAAATTAAGACTGTCAGGCCGGTCATCATATCTGCAAGCCGTGCGACGGATATTCCTGCATTTTATTCGGAGTGGTTCTTTCACCGGCTCTCGGGAGGCTGGTGTATCAAATTCAATCCATACTCCGACCGTCCTCTCCGTGTGGATTTCCGGGATGTCAGGTTTGTTGTATTCTGGACGAAGAATCCCTCGCCGATTATTGACAGGCTCGGAATCCTTGAAGAAAAGGGTATCGGGTACTATTTCCAGTACACCCTGAACGATTATGTTAAGGAGGGGCTTGAAAAGAACGTTCCATCTCTTGACATGAGGATTGAGGCGTTCAAACGGCTTTCTGAGACTGCAGGAAAAGAGAGGGTGATCTGGCGTTTTGATCCCCTTATTCTTTCAGGTTCCGTATGCATCGATACGCTTCTTTCCCGCATCGAGGCAATCGGCGAAGAGATCCACGAGTATACTGAGAAGTTCGTTTTCAGTTTCATCGATCTCTACAAGAGTGTAAAGAAAAATCTTGAACGTGCCGGGTATTGCGGGATAAGAGAATTTACAGTCGATGAGATGGAGGAATTTGCATCCGGCCTGCAGAGGATGGTGACCCGCTGGGGGATCTCCGCCGCCACATGTTCGGAGTCTGCCGATCTCTCCGGATACGGGATTTCGAAGAACAGGTGCATAGATCCCGGTCTTATAGCAAGAATATCCAGGGATGATCCCGTGCTGCTTCGTTATCTGGGAAAGAACTCTGACAAGGATCCCGGCCAGCGTCCTCTCTGCGGTTGTATAAAGAGTACGGATATAGGACAGTATAATACATGTGCGCACCTGTGTTCATACTGTTATGCCAACCGTTATCCGGCGCAGGCCTTGAATAATTATATCAATCACCGGAATCGCAACCCCTCGGGGTTAACAATTTCCGGTGATAAAATCGGGGGTATTTGGGATTTGGAGGATGAGTAGTATTTAAGTAGGGTTTAACACATCCTTTGGTGACTATAATTCTAATGGTTTTAATTGTTTGGTGCTGGTTTGTTTTCTGGATTTGGTATCATCTTTTCCTTGTGCCGAAAAAACAATTCGGGCAATCCGTAAGTTTTGGACAATTTCCGAATATTATTAGTCCTTTAAATCGTTGTAGAGCCGATGATCAATATTTTTTGGCAGCTTTCACCTCCTTTGATGTTTACACAATTTTAAGTTTGTAGCACTTATTATTTAAAATGTTTTAATCTGTAATAATAGATATTGATTAATAATTACTAACTTCTGATTGAATATCCTGAATAGGTTATGCTTGTATTTTTCGCCATTATATGGAGATATTTTAGCATATGGATATTGAGATATCATTTTTTTAAGTCAGGGCTTAAATTTGTAGAACAAATTATTAAAAAAAGAATATTGAATCTATACTTTTGCTGAAACGGTCAGTTTTACCTGCTTTATGTTCACTTTGACGGGATCAATGAATAAAATATCCAGATCTTTTCCTATGTCATCATCAGTTGCGTCTGGGTAGCATGAGACTATTTCTACGTTATCGAATTGCGAACTATTGAAATCAACGAGCTTTTCGTTGATGCATTCCCATATTGTATTATTCACTCCCATTAAAACATCAGTATTTACACTGAAATTTAACCGTGTTTCATTGAAGCTAGATGTCTCAATGTCAGTCTCAAGAGCCAGCATTGCAACTCCGTTTCCGCTGACATAATCTTTCACACCTTTTTCGAGACTTGTTATGGTGATAGTTATCTCAGTGCAGTTTCTATATTTTGTACCTGTATAGTTTCCCAATCCGTCTGTTTGGAAAACGGGTTCATAAATGTAATTCAGATCAAAGAGAGACCTGAAAATCCCCGAATCGTTTTCTACGGCCTGGATAGTATCATTCATGTCAGTGTACTGCAGGGGAGTTGTTATGTTATACCCGGTTGTAAGGTTGACATACCCGTACTGCCATGAATATCCCTGGTCCTGCCAGAAATTACTGACCGGCTCATATGCAAATCTTACAAGGGATGAGTTCCAGTTTGCCGATGTACTTGAAATATTGAAAAGCCTCGCATCTTCTTCAACCTCGAGAACACCTCCTGATTTTATTGATGATAAGAATACATCCCCACCTCCTAGTTCGAAACTCCTACTAAGCCTTCCTTCAGACTTTTGCCATACTGCGTTTTCAAGGTCTGATGAGAATGAAAGGAATTCTTTTTGAACATCCGAGAGATGATCGATCTCGGCTTCTTCCTTTAGCGAGGGAACATACGTATTGAAATAAACGGACATCACCGTTACAATGACAGCCAGAATTAGGAGCATTGCAACGACAGGGGCTATACCCTCGTCGGCGTTGTAGTCGATCAACCCTCGACCCTCCCGAAGAAGACAACGGAATTCGATACAACCATCTGGATGGTATAGCCGCTTACGTTCTCTTCCGGATCTATCTCCATATAGTCACCGGGCATGAAATTATTTATCGATCCGTCATTATTTATACTGAAATTTTCATAATTTAGTGGAATTCTGTTTGTATTATTCGATAATATTATCTTTACGTCCCTGACTGAGACAGTGTCTCCGCCCTTGTGCCATAATGTTACGTTGTAGTATCCCGTTGTTGTATTCGGAGCGTATTTTTCCATCATAACGTTTAGCGAAGGCTCCCTGTCCCCTGGAATATACTGTGATGCTGATACGGCAAACAGGGCTACAAGAATCAGGACCAGGCTTAACATAAGCATTTCGCCGATTATTGGCGATACTCCTGTCTCATCTCTTTTATAACCTTTCATTTTTAAAACTCCCTGAAATCTCCTGGATAATTTCTTACACCTGTATTATAAACACAAACAGAACCAGCGAAGCGATCATGAATATGATACTGTGCTTAAGTCCTGCAAGCATAGTATTTGAACTCAGCTGTCCTGCCATTATCCCGGAAAATAATCCCAGGATAATTGAAATATGGAACATCTCCTGGATATTTGCATCAAGATTGAAAGAGATATCAAAATCCATGAAACTTTGAACAAACGATACATTCAGCTCATATGCCGAGTACAGGAATATACCATAAGAAAGATAGATTATTGCTACATAGATGAACGAAACCCCAAACCGTTCATTCTTCATCCTTAAATAATGTTCAAGATCGCTTATCGCAATCGCGAGAATCTCCCTGAGATGATCTGTGATCTCGCTTGCCTTGATAACAAGTGAGATCGCTCTTTTGACAGAAACAAGCCCTATTCTTTCCTCAAGCTTATAAAGGGCACTTGAAACGCTTGTTCCCATTTTTATCTCTTCAGAGGCAATTTTCACTTCGGATGTCAGGACACCGATCTTGCTTTGTGCAATAATATGAATTGCACTCTGAAGAGTCATCCCCATATCCTTCATATCTGATATTTCCCGCAAAAATCCCGGAAGCTGTGATTCGAATTTTTTAAGATACCAGCTTCGGGCTTCGTATGCAAAAGCTATGGGGAACATGAATGCACAGATCACTATGCATATGAATGATTCCAGTGTATATTTCGGGAAAAACTCCAATAAGTACCCGTTCATATAAAGGAGGGTAACTGCCCCTGCAGCCGCCATACCGAATACCATGCTGTACTGGTAATCTGAAACATAATACCGCAACGGATTTTTCAGGACGGTCTTGATTTTAATTGCCTGTTTTTTTGACTGAAGTCTTTTCAAAAATTTATTGTCGACCAACTGAATGCTTTCTGAATCTATATTGGTATCTGCATACTCTGATTGCGTGATCTCTTTTCTGCTTACCTCAAGATTGTCGGGGGGCATCATTATATAGAGCAGGAATATCATCGCCGACGCACCTATGGGAAGACCGATATACATCAGGGGTTCCAGGAGATCGATGGTCGACTGGCCCGAGAGATTCTGTGCAACTACCATAATCATTATTGCAATAGGTCCTGCGACAAAGGCGGTTACGTAAATCTCCGCCATAATCTCCATTGTCTTCAGTGTGTTTTCAAGCTCCTGCATAGCAGTCTCCCGGTAATGAGCCGATTTCGAGGCAAAAAAGTCAGTCATACTGCCGCCTGTCTTGAAAACCATTGCAAGATCATTCAGTAATTCTGAAAATGTCGGTGATGGCGTGGATTCCTGGACGTTTCTCATCGCTGTCAGGAGATCGTCTCCGAAATATTCGACATCTCTTATTATCATCCCGCATTCTTTTGAAACTTCTCCGTATAGATCTTCGTTATCGCTGACACTTTTGAATATTGAAAAAAGCGTCATTGTTGTCGACAATGCCTGCATGTACGTGACGGCATAAGGCAGGTCAAGCTCTATTCTTGTCTTTCTCCCTGCTGCGACCGTTTGGGGATACATGTAGGCAAATAAAAAAAATCCTCCTACCAGAATCAGGAATAAAAGCAGGACCGAGATCTCATAAGGCAGGAACGATATTGGATTTATTTCGATCTCAAGTATTACAAGCAGGATTACAAGGAGTATATACACCATTGCGGCAAGAACCGTACCAAGAATCAGGATTAACAGGTACTCTCCTGCGCCTATAGGAATATGGCTGCCTTTCAAAGAACGCCTGAATTCTTCGGTATTTAATGATTTTATTAAAACATTATCCTTCAAAGTCATATCTGCCGCTCTTTGCAAATTCTACGAATACTGCCGTTATTTCATCCGAATTTCTTATGCCGTTTTTCAGAAGCCCTTCCAGGATCTCTTTTCTGATTTCTATCTGATTCAGGGTCTCATCTACAGTCCAGCCGTGGCTGTATGCGATGTCGGTTATAATTTTGGATTCCTTGTAGATTTTCCTGAAAACATCTTTTACCGGATTCCATTTATAGAGGATATTATACGTGATGTCGTTCTTTTCTGCTACGATCTCGTCTATTGTAATGCATCTTCTGACCATTCTGCCGCCGATATACTGCAACTGCTGGATAATCATCAGATCAAGTGCTCCGAACATTGCGACGGGGACATTGATCGGGTTTGTAGTAAGGCGGTTGATCGCCTGTTCGACTCCTCCTGCATGGAGTGTGGAGTACGTGGTATGCCCTGTATTCATAGCCTGAAAGAGAGTCTGCGCCTCGGCGCCTCTTACTTCTCCCACGATAATATATTCCGGCCTCTGGCGAAGTGCAGTCTTTAAAAGGGAGAACATATCCACGTTTCCTTTTCCTGATTGTGATGCACTCTCCCTTGTCATCATCGGAAGCCAGTTTTTATGGGGCATCTGTATCTCCCTGGTGTCTTCTATAGATACAATTTTTGCCAGATGCGGAATGAAGAGCGAAAAAGCGTTCATCATCGAGGTTTTTCCACTGGCAGTGCCTCCTACGACTATCGCACTTTTCCTGTTCTCAACACACAGCCATATAAAAGCCAGGATCTCTGCATCGTAAGTCCCGTAGTCGATTAAATCTATAGGAGTCATGGGGTCTGACTTGAATTTTCGTATTGTAAACGAGCTTCCTTTTGAAGATACTACGTCCGTGTATGTAATCTGGGCGCGTGCTCCTTCCGGGAGTGCAGCATCTACGAGTGGTGCTGTCAACGAGAGTTGTTTGTCGGCTTTTTGTGCAATCTTTAAAACGAATCTGTTGAGTTCTTTATTTTCAAAGACTATGTTTACCGGCAGATTGGAATATTTCCTGTGAAATATGAATACCGGAATATCAGGGCCATTGCATGTGATATCCTCTATGCCTTCATCGTGCATGAGTGGATCCAGCTTTCCGTATCCTTTGAAATTTCTGTAAAGATAGTAGCTGATGATATCTATCCTGTCGTCGGCGATATTTTGATCGAGGTTTTTTACGATTTTGTATACTAATTCCGAGTCAAGGTTTACCCGTTCATTCTGCGCCTTTGAATCATACAGTACAACAGATCTCAGCTGCGCATCGGTTTCTTCAAGTATAATGTGCTCCTGTTCGGTTATTTCCGGTTCAAAGACCATATACTGCAGATTTTTCTCTTCATCGCTTACTATAATAACAAATGAATGGGGGGGATACAGCCAGTATGATTCAAGGATTTCATATGATTCTGGTATGAGCCCCGGAGTTATCTCCGGATTATCGGGATATTTTGAATGGTGAAGAACAGCTTCAGCTGATTCGGGTTTATCTGATTTAATAAGATTCTTTAAAATTTCCATTAAATCATTGAATTTCTCGGAAATTCCTGTTTTATCAGGACCTTCCGAAGTATTGACCTCTGCTTTTTCTTCATCTTTTAAGTCATCTTTTGATTTAGATCTGAATTTCAATGAGAATGAGTTTGATTTCGATTTCTGATCAGGAGATTCATTTTTGGTTTTTAATCCCTTCTTTTTGAAAAAATCTTCTTTAATAGATATTTTTTTAGCTTTTTGTATGATGGATTCATGTGGTCTGTCTGATGTTTCGACCGTTATCTGTGAAGATTCTTTTGTATCTTCTTTCTTTTTCAAATTACCATCAGGTCCGGTTGGAATAAGATTAGATTCTCCGATTTCTGGTATTTCATATGATTTTTCTAAATCCTGATCAATATCATTAAAACTATTTTCCCCGGCTGATTTGTCGGCATTAACCTCTACTCCGGGTTTAGCGGGTTCTAAATTTTCACAGGAATCATTCGTGGTTTTTTTTAATAATGAAGAAGATTCGTTAGCCATTAAAACCACCATTCTTCCTCTTCTTCAGGTATTTCCGTTGCTTCTTCAGTAACGACTTTCCCTGTTGTCATCTGGGAAAAGACATCGTTTGCATTAGTAATTACACTGAAGGAGTTCGGGTTTTCAGGAACGGTTCCGGAGAGAACTGTAATCGCTCCATCAAGACCTGTACCATATATATTTATTCTGAATTCCCCTGTCATGGGTATTGTGAGGTATTGTTCGTCTTCTGAAGGATTTGTCCTGCCGTATCCACCCGTTGCGACGGTTTCATTTGTTTTGTTATTTATGACTGTTACAGCAAGGAACGAATAATATGGAACTCCATCGCCGTCATCAGTTTCGGATATAAAATCTGAGACTGCATAACAGACAACCAGGGGCCCTTTGCCTACAGAAACAACGATGCTCATTGAATCATACTGGAATGTTTTAGTGGTTTTGTATAATGTCTGGAAATATTGCCGTGAAACGGGGTCTTCGGGCACAGCGGCCGTGTCAAATTCTAATGGTCTAAAGTAAGGATCATCCGGGATATAACTATCAACAACATTTATGGAATCGCTTATACCCGTATCAGTGGAAAGAGTGCCTGTCTGTGCGGAACTTACCTGACCTGTCTCTGCAGACGAAGTCGCTGTCTGTTCGTTATATGTCGATGCTATCAGCGGATCATACTCATTATAGGTGGATGCAGGCGAATCGGGAACTTCATTATTTCCGATAAACATCTTACTGACAAAAATAACTCCGACTGCAACGACCAAAATAAGGATTGCTACAATTGCTATCGTCAAAATCTTAGTTAGCTGTCCTATATCGGGCACCTGACTTCCTGTCATATCTTACCTCTTTGCACGGGCATCCCCCTGTTATAATCCGGTGCCGTAAGTGGGCCACGCCTGCATTTGATGAACAAATAATATACCATACCAATTGCCTTTCTTATTAACTAAGTTAACTATTTATCATTCATTTGCCCCCATATGTACACTATATGTTATTTACGTTTCCATGATTATAACAATTCTCCTTTCAATTACCAATTGCCTGAGTAATTGTTTCTCAATAAAATTTTACTTACATAATAATTAATTTATTTGGCATTCCGAACTTCGACTAAATTTAGTGATAAATTTAACTATTGTACGTTTTGCTTATAGGTATATAATAATTATTTGAAATAAAGTAACACTAAATAAATACAAATATGAAAAATGATCGCTGGATCTATTTCTTCAACAGCAGTGCTAAAAATCCTGAAGTCAGGGTCAAAAGTAGTTTCCCTGAAGGATTCTAACCTGATCGACATGTTTTATTCATACGGAATGTTAAGTATTATCCTTTTAAAAGATCAAAAAATAAAATGAGAATTTGTTATGGCTCCACTCGAAAAAAATCCTGATGGCGTTTCTCCGGTAGTCGGGGTAATGCTAATGCTGGTAATTGTCATTATTCTTGCCGCAGTAATTAGTGCCTTTTCAGGAGGTATCGCAGGAAATTCTGATTCAGGCTCTTTGATTGAGGTCACTGCAGAAACGAAGATTATCAATTCCGGTTATAATGATACGAGCAGGTTTGAGATCAATATAATCTCTCTCAGTTCTCCTGTAAGTACGAAGGACCTCAAGCTTAAAACTTCATGGCAAAGATATGATTCCTCTGGTGTCATGATCTCTAATGATACATTCTCTATCCCTGGTGATGAAAATTTTAACTATGGCAATGGGGGCGTTTCTCCGATCGGAACGGGAACCGGGCTTCCGTGGGACGGCACTTATGCAAATATCACTGCTGACATGAACTTCGGGAAATATGCACTCCTGGCTGGGACAAGTATGGTGGCCTATCCGTCTGTTTACTATGTGAATAACGGTTACACGGATAATTCTTATACGGACTCCATGCAGGCTATACTTGGAGATAATTGGTACGAACTCGAATCAGGTGATGTTGTTTCTGTAAAACTGATCCATGTTCCATCCGGGCGAATAATATATGATGATGATATTTATGTTAACGCTTGACATGAATATGGGTAAATTGATATAAATAGATCCAAAATATTAAAAAAAAGTCTCTTTCTTTTGATTTTAATGTTCCTTGATCTTAATTCCTGCTTTTTTTGTCTTATTTTACATCAGCTTCTATGCCTGCTTTCAGAGATTTCCTTCAGCGTGAAAACGTCTATTGATCCGCCCTGGATGTTCCCGGGAGCTTCACCTCTCCTGTCTTCCATGTCTCCCTCTATGTCCAGGTATGCCTCTTTGAGCCTGTTTATCAGGTTGGGATCTGCATCCCAGAGATCCCTGGCATTCGCTTCCAGAAGCCGCCTTTCTATCTCTTCGAGAGCCCAGGGATTTTTCTCGGAGAAGAATTTGCGGTTTTCCTCGTTAAGTACAAAGGTTTCAGCAATGCTATCGAAGATCGAATCGTCAACCTCCCCTGTAGTCGCCTCCCACCCGTAGACATGCGTTATCCTCTTCGAGATGTCCTCCGCACCCTTGTAGCCGTGCTTTTTCATCCCGTCGATCCATTTAGGGTTGAGAAGTTTTGTCCGTACAACCCTCCTTATCTCGTCTGCAATAGTCCTGACCTCGACAGTGTCGCGGCTTCTTGTATCCCCGTAATATACAGGAATATTCTTCCGGCTCACTGTTCGCGCCGCAATTGTAAGGCCGCCGTGTGCCCCGAAATAGCAACAGCATCCAAGGAGATCGTATTCGTCTGTCATTGCGACGTTGAACGTGAGGTTCACGGATTTCAGCTGGGCGGTCATGTTTTCTTTTGCCGGGGTTCCGAAGTTCTCTTTCCCGTAGGCGTAACTGTTCCATTCGAGGAACACGTCAGCGATATCACCTTCATCCTTCCAGGCGGAAGCATAGATAGCTAGATTGACTCCGTTTCCGTATGTTCCGGGACGGTTCCCGAATATCCTGTCGGACGAGTTGTTTTCAAGAGAATGCTTTCTCAGGTAGTTTGCTTCCGGGGGCTCGTTGAGTTCTGCAACTGCTTTTATCACCTCATCCAGGAATTCGATGCAGTTGAAGAAATTGTCTCTCATTATGCCTCCGATTTTAACTGTAATGTCAATCCTCGGCCTTTGAAGCTCTTCGAGCGGGATAATACTGAAGGATTTTACCTTCCCGGCTTTCCATACCGGCTCTGCACCTATCAGTTTCAGCATCTGGGAGAATACTTCGCCGTCTCCCCACATGATGTCGGTAGATACCCAGTAAAATGCGATGTTCTCGGGATATTTATCATTTTCACGGAGGTACTTGGCCAGGACTTCATCCGCAAGTCGGTTCCCTATTCTCCATGCGGCCTTTGTCGGAACCTTGTTCGGGTCAAGAGAATAGAAGTTCCTGCCGGTGGGCATGATCTCGGGATTTCCGCGTGTAACTAGTCCTGAAGGACCCGGTTCGATGTATCTGCCGTCAAGGCCGTGCAGCAGGGCGCCAGTCTCGTCCGAGTCTTCTATTCTCCTGTCGATTTCCATGATCTGCGAGAATATTACATCTGCGTTTTCGGCCTGCTCCTGTGGTAATTCTTTTTTTATCCGGGATTTTATTGTTTCCCAAGGATTGCCGCCGGAGATTACAGTGCTGATGATCTCTTTGGAGAAGATCTCCTCTTCTCTCATCTTTTCGATATCCTGATCTGCGGAACCGCTTCCTGAAAGCTCAGATAAGAGTTTATTTAACATACCTTCATACGAGAGGATCGAGTCTATCATTTCAACCCTGTCCTCGCCTTCCGGGTTTTTCCCGAATATATGCATTCCTTTCGGGATTTTGGTCTCATATGTCTCGGTTACGACTTTGTGTGCTGCCTCGATTATCTCGTCGAATCCTGCTTCGATGTACTTCAGGCCTTTAAGGTTTATCGAGTACGAAATCCCGGTCTCTTCAAGCAGATCCTCGATTGTGTGTGTCAGTGCATGGGCCCGGGCTTTATCGGAAACTATTGCCCTCTTATATTCGGCAATCTGCTCCTCGAGTTCCTTCAAATTTCCGTAGAGTTCGGATGTCGTCATAACGGTCTGCATATGATCGATGATCGTCGCATACGATCGCCTCTTTGCAGTCGTTCCTTCGGGAGGATTGTCCGAGTTGTAGATGTACAGGTGCGGCATGTTCCCTATTGCAATGTCTGGGTAGCAGGAGTCCGAAAGACCGACGCCTTTTCCGGGCAGGAACTCGAGGTTGCCGTGGGTTCCGACATGAACGATTGCGTCTGCTCCGAACGTTTCGTCGAGGTAGTGATATGTCGCAAGATACTGGTGGGTCGGCGGGGTGTTAGCGTCATGTAGTATTTTACAGGCCTTGCCGTCGCATCTCGGGCCCGAACATCCTCTCTTCGGCTGAACACAGACGATTACATTTCCGAAGGAGACCCCTGTCACTACAATATCCCCCTTGTAAAGCATTGCCGGGGGAACACCGTCGATCTCTTCTCCCGGCGGATTTCCCCAGCATTCGGAGACCTCCTTTTGGACTTTTTCCGGGAGTGTCGAAAACCACTTCCTGTAGTCGCCGGCCTTTACTATATGAAGTGCACCGCCCTTTTCCACGATCTCTTCAACTGAAGTCCACCGGAACTCGGAGACAGCCTTTCTGGACATGATCTCGTTTATGAGCGCCTCTCCTGATTCGGGAGGGTCGACATCATATCCCGCACTCTTCATCTCTTTCAGGATGCCGGAGAGACTCTCAAGGGTATCGAGATTTGCGCCCGAACCGACTGTTCCCTCGACGGATGCACAGGGTTTGTTGTGGAGTATGAATACAATCTTTTTTTCTGAATTATTTTTCTTCGAGAGCCTGATCCATCTCTCAATCCTTTTTGCGATCTTATCGATCCTCTCTTCATGGGGGATGTGCAGGCTTGTCTCGACACCCGAAACGGATTCCTTTTCTGCAAAAGAGAACGGGATCATCTCTGTCAGGCCCTGGAATTCAGGAAGGGCGACGGTCCATCCTGTTTCCGATCCGGTCATCCCGAATTCCGATCTTCTCCATTCTTCAACGGAGTCATGGTACATTGTAAGAGGATGGAAGACGGGAATTCCCATCTTCTTCAGGTGTCCTATATATGATTCACGGTCCCTGCTCTGGACAAACGATCTCAGATCAACAAGTGCATCAATTCTTTCAGGCATGTACTTCCTGATGCATTCCTCACTTGAAAGTGTCCCGAGTTCGTCGTCGCCGTTTGAAAAGCAGAAGACGCAGATTACGTTTGCAAACTGTTCTATTCTCCTGATGAAACTGTCTATTGCCCTTAGATCCCCGCATATCCACTGTATCCTCGGAAACAGAATGCCTACGTTATATTCGGATATGACTCCCCTGTAGTCGAAGTATTGTCCGGCGCTGTCAAGGACGAAAGGGATGTCAGGGTGGTAGATCCCCTCCCACCTCGTAGGCATGGGTTTGGCATAATGATAATTGAGATTGAGGATCTTCGATGCACAGAACGCAAGCATGTTGTAGATATTCTCAAGTCCGCCGTAGAGGAAATATGCACTGACAGCCGAGACGATCTCCAGGGGAACGGTGGATGCCGACCAGAACATATCCGAAAAACCGTATGATACAACCGGAAGCTCCTCGGGGAATCCTTCTATTATATCGTCCCAGTATGAATCGTGCGACGGGTGGATAAGAACGAAATCGGAGTCCATAAATGAACTGATGCATTCCGAAACCAGTTCGCTGTTCTCTTTTAAGTCATAGACGTTCCAGTCGGACAGTTCGAACCCTATCCTTTTTGCCGCATGTCTGATGACCGATATTTCGCTCCCCCATGAAACCACGGTAAATTTAACCATCTTTCTCCCTCCATTATTTTTCCGCCGGTCGCAGCGGGATTATATATGGTCGCTCTTTTTCCCGGTTGACGGCCGCTTCTACTTCGTAAACGCTTCTTATGGTATCCCCTGTCAGGATTTCTTCAGGACGGCCGCGGCTATGAATCTTTCCTTTTTTCAGCATGACCATCTGGTCGCAGTATCCGGCGGCAAGGTTCAGGTCGTGCAGTGAGACGATAACGGCAGTGTTCTTTTCTTTCGTAAGAAACCGCATATTCTCCATGACTTCCATCTGGTGTTTTATGTCCAGGCTGCTCGTCGGCTCGTCCATGAGAACGATTGGGGTTTCCTGTACAATCGCACGGGCGATCATTACACGCTGCCTCTCTCCTCCCGAAAGCTCTTTCGTCTTCCTGAATGCAAAATCCTCGATTCCAAGGAGTTTCATCGCTGAATATACCTTTTCTTCGTCCTCCGGCCTGATATTCCAGTTGAGGTACGGCCGCCTCCCCATCAGGATCGTCTCGTAGACATAGGACGAGAGTCCTTCCGGGACACTCTGCGGAACATATGCGATCTTTTTCGCAATATCCATCCTGTCGAGTGTCTTCGAGTCTGTTCCGAAGATCTCGACAGTCCCTTCCGGGTTCAGTATGCCGTCGATGCATTTGATGAGGGTAGTCTTCCCGCACCCGTTCGGACCGACGAGACCAAGGATTTTTCCTTCTTCCGCTTCGAAAGAGATCCCTGAAAAGACTTCCTTCTGCCCGTATGAGAAGGAGAGATCACCTACTCTTACTGCTACCATCCCGTATCATCCCTCCTAAGGAAAAGGTACAGGAAGAACGGAACCCCAAGGAATGCAGTCATTATTCCTACGGGAATTACGGCTGGGTAAATTATCGCCCGGCTTAAGCAGTCCGCACCGAGCAGAATCGCTGCGCCCATCAGCCCCGATGCGGGGATCAGTATCCTGTTGTCGCTTCCTGTTGTCATCCTCGCGATATGCGGAGCGACAAGGCCGATGAATCCTATGGTCCCCGTGAACGAGATGATGACTGCGGTTATGAGGGATGCTATGAACATGAATATCGTCATCTCACGCTCGACCGGGACACCAACCGATTTTGCGATCTCAGATCCCTCGGCGAGGGCGTTTAGGTCCCAGGCCTTCAGGAGCAGGTATGGAACAATTACAAGGAGAACGAGGCATACGATCCCGAGGTTGAGCCATGTCGTATCGTCGAGGGATCCGAACATCCAGTAGACGACCGCGGCTGCCTGGTCCGAAGATCCGAAATACTGCAGGAGCGAAGTTATCGCCGAGAACAGGTACATCAGTGCGATTCCGGCGAGTATCATCGACGAGGAAGACAGTCCTTTGTGCCTTGCCATGAGATAGATCCCGAATGCTGCAGCCATCGAAAATAAAAATGCAAGGGCCATGATGGTGATGCTTCCTGAGAGAAGGGCGAATCCGCCGAACAGTATTATGGCGACAGATGCCCCGCATGATGCTGCCGATGATATTCCCAGTGTGAAAGGGCTTGCGAGCGGATTTCTCAGTATTCCCTGCATTATGGTTCCTGCGATTGCAAGCCCGAATCCGGCGGCGATGGCGAACAGTACCCGGTGAAGCCTGATGTCCCAGACAACGATCTCGGTCATGGACTGCGAGGCCTGTTCTGTTCCCAGGAAAAACTGGCTTAATCTTTCTGAAAGTCCTGAAAAGAGAGCCTGGTATGATTGTGTAATCGATATTTCAGCTGTACCGAGAGTTACCCCTATGCCTGTCAAAAGTATCAGAAGGATGATAATGCCAATGAAAAAGGCCTGTTTCTTAGCCCTGATCTTTTGGCATTGTGCCATGAATTCACTGGAATCGACTGCCATTCAGAATCTACCGCAGGTGACCTATTGATTTCCGCTCCAGACGAAAACTCCGTTATTATCTACATCAAAGTCCAGGTGCTGGAACTCCGAGATATATTTCTGGTGGACGGCAGTGGGGTCCACATTCTCCAGTTCATCGGGGTACATCCATTTGGCGAGGTATAGCGTGCCAATGATGTATTCCGGTCCACCGAAGATGTCGTTGCTCAGGATATATACATGGTCGTCCTTTACTGCGTCGAGGTTCTGCCAGCCTGCACGGCTTGTTATCGTCTCATATACTTCCTGTGCTTTTTCAGTGTTGTTGTCCTCATATCCTCCGAATGTAAGCTCTCCGGAACCGATGAGCTTGACGATCACATCGGGGTTTTTGACAAGTATCTCTTCGGGGCTTACGATCGGATATTCGGGTGTGGCATCCTCGAATATGCTGACTCCTCCTGCAAGGTTTATCTTCTCGTTGTATCCTGAGCCGTTTGCTGCACTCTTGTAGTCAACCCAGCTTTCAAAGTAGACCTGCGTTCTTTCATCCTTTGGGATATTTTCGTATGCAGAATCGATGGCATTCATCTGTTCATTGTAGAAACCGGTAAGTTTTTCAGCTTCATCTTCTTTGTCGATGACTTCGCCGAGGAGTTTTGTCTCATTGATGTATGTCGAAGGGTAATACATGTCGAACCTGAACACCTTGATCGAGGGGTCCATGGACTGGATCTTCTCCTGTATTTCGTCGGCTGTCTCCTCCATGAAATCAGCATAGAGGAAAACTGCATCGGGTGAAAGCGAGATTATCTTCTCGTAGTCGGGCGACCAGACAGAGCCTGTGTTCTCCTTGTCCGAGTATTCGGGGAAGAAAACCTCGTCTGCAAGTGTATATTTTCCAACCCCCGATACAATATCTTCGTCAAGTCCGAGAGATCTCATCGTCTCGAGCGTCTCGCTGTTCATTACGGCGATATTTCTTAAAGGCCTGTATAGGGTGATCTCCTGGCCTTTTGTATCGGTAACTGTCTTCGGTTTCCCGTTCCAGTTGGAATAGATATATGCGGCGTCCGCGAGATCCTTGTCGTAGACGGCGCTGTCGTTTCCGTTGATGTACTTCTCAGTAAGGTAGGAGAGTATCTCGGGTGCAAGTTCGTCTGCCTTGATCTCCAGATCGCTGTTGTTATCCAGCGGAAGGCTCTCTGAATTTTCCTGCGTGGCTGCGTATACCGGTACTGTAAACAGGAATGCAGCCGAAAGCATCAGAATGAGGAAAAATTCCGCTTTCTTATATGTACTTTTCATTTAGTTATCCTCCTTTGAAGAAGATCTGCCGGAAGTTTTCATGACAAGCCCTGCTATGCCCGCGGAGAGCAGTGCAAGTATACCCGAATACCCGAACGGAGCTTCTTTTGCAGAGGTTGAGGAAGGAATTTGTTCTTTTTCCGATTCTTTAACCGAAAGTTCTTCGCCCCCGTGTGTGCCTGTCGCGATATCATCCCATGATGAAAGGATCTCGCCTGTCGCAAGGTTGGGGCAGACTACATCTATGTAGATCTCTGTCTCACCCGTGAGAGTTGCGATGAATGTTTCGTCATCGTTCCCGTAGTTTTCGGCAGGGATGTTCGTATCTACGATCTCGAATGTTCCGGGGAACTCTATGCTCAGGCCACCTGCGGTTATGTTCGAGACCGAAATAGATATTCTGTATTCGTCGGGATCCCCGGTAGGAGTAATAGTATAAGTAGCCCCCTGCAGAGTATCTGCGGCTGCCGCGTGAGCGGATAACGCCGCCAGAAGCATTATGACAATCAGGAATTTGTGTTTCATGGATGTCCAATCCCTAAGTTATTAAGATCTAATAATCATTAATTTATTTTATTTAGTATTATCTTGTTTATTTTAGTATTTTTTTCGTAAATAAAAAAAGAATTTTTTTATTATTTGTTCAGATTTAAATCTATATCATAAAATGAGTTGCTCGCTGGATATCTCTTTGATATCAGCTGAATATGTTTAATAAATGCATGATGTGGAGTTCTTTTATTGTTTATTTCAGTATAAAAATGTTTAGAATTTTTCAGGTTTTATTTATTTTACACCGATTTTTTCGGTTATCTCGAAGATTCCCGGATAATCTCCCGGAAGCTCTTTTCCTTCAAGTCCCGATACCAGGAGTTCAGGGTCATTGGTGAATTCGGCAATAATTGCTTCTTTGTTGTCTACGCCATTCCTTAGATATGACGATGTCTTTGTATCGATCTTATTTAGTATGTAATATACCGGAACTTCGATCTTTTCAGCCATCTTCGATACCTCCTTTGAGAGGTGCAGGGATTCATAGGACGGGTCTATGATCATAAGTATTACATCGCATATCTGGTCGATACCCCTGCCAAAATGCTCGATTCCCGCTTCGGTATCGACAATGACGACATCTTTGTCCGAAAGCTTAAGCTCGGAGATGAAGCGCCTTGACAATATTCCCATTGGGCATGCGCATCCTTCTCCCGCCTCGTGGATCTTTCCGATTGCAACTAGTCCGATCTCTCCTTTACGGGATATGAAACCATCCGGGATATCGTCGAACGTCCAGTTAAGTTCGGATGGTTTTGCATCTTCTTCTCCCGACTTCCTGAACTTTTCCATCATGCCTCTTTTTCCGCCGAAGTATTCCATCAGGTCTTTGGGGGATTCCATGCCGAGTATTCTGTTAAGGCTGGCGTTGGATTCGTCTGTGTCAATCACAAGTACCTTGTGGCCGTTTTCGCTGTAATGCCTTGCAAGGAGGGCGGTAATTGTACTCTTGCCCGAGCCTCCTTTTCCGCATATTATTACTTTCATAATTATTCTTGTGAGTATTATCTGATTTAATATTTGTAATTTTTAATTTACGCGTCTCGATGTGATAATTCAAATTGCCTTTTGGAAGATTTAATGTGAATATCTTAATAATACGAGTTTTAAAGATACGTCATATTTTTTTAACTATTATGTCCTATTTTATCACTACTAATTCAAATGATAATTATTAAAACGTACAAAATTTAATAAAAAATTATAATTATGTCTTACTTGGGTGGGGGCTTAATTATGTACTTTTGTACCGGATGGTTTGGCATTTTTATTCACAAATCAAGATGAGGTGAAAATTTTATTATGCGTTATGAAAAGAGAAAAGACTGTGCAGTATCGCCGGTTGTCGGCGTCATGCTGATGCTCGTTGTGACGATCATTATTGCTGCTGTTGTCAGTGCATTTGCCGGTGGAATAACAAGCGGAGAGAAGGTGGCTCCTCAAATTTCTGCAGATATGAGGATTATAAATACTGGTGATCCCGATTCATCATTTGATATTTATGTTTACAGCGTAAGTGAGCCGATACCATCGTCAGATATAAAAATTATGACCTCCTGGATAGCGGAAAGTGCTACCAATACCGGGACTTTCGTCAGGGGAGGCAGTACTACAACTGCCGGTGTTTCTTATCTGAATTATTATTATGCAGGCAATGACGATTCTCCGATTTACCGTTCTTTCCCGTACGGTTATGGTGCGGGAGTTGAAGACTGGGGTGCATACGGAAATCCAACAGATGAAATGCAGTTTGGAAATTACACAATAACCGGAGGTACTACTATGCATATAGGTGCATATGGTCCACGAACTTATGGTTCAGGAACGGGAGGATATGAAGACTGGGTATATACATATGTATCTGATAAATATTTTAGAGATGACTGTATCGACGGTATGCAGGTATTATTAGGAGATGGCTGGGAAGTACTCCGTACCGGGGATTCCGTAAATGTGAAATTAATCCATATTCCAAGTGGTAAGACAATTCTTAGTAAGGACATCTCAGTTCTTTCGAGGGTGTGATTTTTATGAGATCTGATATTGATTCCGGAGTTTCACCTGTTGTAGGTGTAATGCTGATGCTTGTTGTGACAATTGTCATTGCAGCGGTCGTGAGCGCCTTTGCCGGTGGGCTTACTGGAGAAACATCCAAATCCCCCCAAATTGCCCTTTCAGGTGAATATTCTCAGGCAGGAGGCCTTGTATTCTATAATGATGGAGGAGATGTTCTTACGACAGAATACGTATCTGTAAGGCTTAGATCTTCAGAACAGATCGCAAACTCTGCAAATAATCATATATTCACTATTGAAAGGCAGAACATATCTAATGTAGATGGAGACAGTTGGCACGAAAAGGTTCTTAGTTTTCAGCCTGGTGACTCGGCGTTTGTAACTGCAGAAAATATGTCCGGTTCCGTCCTTCAGCCACAGTATTGGGATTATAAAGAGAGTACTCGAAAATATTGCTTTGACAATGTGAGTAATATCGGGAAGACTATCACTCTTGAACTTTATGATTCCTTAACAGGCAAGATTATCGCAAAAAGTAATCTTATAATTGAACCATAAAAATTTTTTATTTTTGAATTTATTATTCCAAAATGCAGTTGTTGATTCTTATTATCTGAACTGATCCTATTCACTAATTCTAACAATTTGATTATGATTCACATCCAATAGTCTAAAGATTTGGAATTATGTGTAACCTATTATGATGATAAATTTATCAGTCACATATTTGAATTATTTGCTTTAATGGACAAATATCCCAATATCGTATGTATGGAATATTTTGAAAGTTGTCTAACATAAGCTTATTATGATGTTATATATTAAGAAAGCAATTTCCTGTTACTTCATAGAATTTAAGGTTTGATCTAAGGATAAAAAAATCTAAAGTAATAATTGTTCTATAGTAAGGAAATCGTTTCTTCAGCCCACTTTTCTGCACGTTTTGCTGAGTCATTTTTATAGTACATTAACGGGCTCCTGAAGTCGCAAGAGCTAATAATGGGATTGTCCGGTGCCATTTTTTCGATTTCTTCAATGATTCCTTCAGGTTTTCCTCCGTGACAATAAAAAACTGCAATTGGGACATTATTAGGAAGGTAATTAAGTAATAATCCCTGAACTTCAGGAGAAGGTACATGAGCCCATACGGGTGTACCTATGAATAGCATTTCTGTATCATTTTCAATCTGTAATTCATTATTTAAGATTAATCTCTCTTTTCTTTTCTCTAATGAATTTTCATTAATAAGCGATACAAATTCCTTGACGGGAATGATATCCTTAAGAGAGATATTTGAAGGAGCGATTCCTAATTTGTTTCCGATACATTTTGCTATGAATTCAGTATTCCCTTTGTATGAATTGTATAATATTTTAATATTCATTATTAATATATTACTTTTTATTATCTTATAATATTTTTTTATTATCAGTAATTGCAATCCGGGTAAACTTCAGTGATTTGGCGATTAAAAGAAAAAAATGTTGATTTTAATTGGAATCAGATGTTTACTTATAAGTATTAAAATTTATTGTTAAGAAAAGTTAAATTAGTAATATTTAATATGACCTTCTATGAAACTGGTATATGGATATAATCCGTTTTCCTCACCGGTCTGTTAAATTTTGTTCATTTTGTATTGTATTATTGCTCGTGATGTTCCCTTTTTCTATAGGGTGTACTGGAGTCGTTCAGGATACAAACATGAAATCGGTTTCTTCCGATAGTATTGTTGTTAAGGATTCTTTGAATAACACAATTGAAATACCGTCAAAGTTGAAGAGAATTGTGGTCCAGAATTTTGATGCGGTGGAGTTGTTACTCGCTCTTGGAGCTGAAGACTATATAGTGGGGGTTCCTGATAATGTTTTAGAGGATCCGGAATTTCAGGGTAAGTTAAAAAACGCACAAAGTGTAGGTAACTGGAGAACTCCCAGCCCTGAAGCAATTTTGAATTTACAACCCGACGCAATAATCATGCTGACTTCAAAAACCTATAATATGGATGCGATTCTGCAATTAAATACGACAATAATTTACATTGACTGTTATAAGATCGATAGTCTCCCTGCAGAAGCAAGACTTTTGGGTAAAGTTACCGGAAAAGAAAGTGAAGCGGAAGAATATATTGCTTATCTTGAAAAGTATCTGGAGTTGGTATCTTCAAGAATTCCTGCAGATGGCCAAATAAATTCTTCACGTATATATGCGGAAAAATATAATGATTACAATCCCCAGGGTTCCGGAAGCGGAATTGATGAATTGATCCAGAAACTTAATGGAAATAATATCGCTGCTGATATGGAAGCTAATACCAGAGTAAGCCCGGAATGGGTTGTTGAGCAGAACCCCGATATTATACTTAAATTTGTAACATCTTCTACTCTTCAAAGTGGATCTTCTCTTGAAGATACCTATAATTCAGTCATAAACAGAACAGGCTTTGAGAATCTAAATGCAGTAAAAAATAACCAAGTATATGCAATTCACGGAGATCCTTTTTTTAGTCCCCGTGTGGTTGTGGGTCTTCTTTATCTTGCAAAAATTATCTATCCTGACAGGTTTAGTGATATCAATCCGGAGGACGCCCTCCGGGAATATGGAGAAAAATTTGTTTCAGGTTTTGAAAATACTGAAACTATTTATCCAAAAAATTAATACATTTTTTTTGAATAACATTTATTCAAAAGTTGAATTATAAAGATCTATCTTTATTTTTCAGACATAATATTTTGGTGATAGTATCAATCTTGAAACAGTTTTGTTTGTTTAATTGGATATTGTTCTATAGATCGGACCTGTAATTAACCATTTAAATATGCATTGCAGATATATATTTTAAGATATATATATATATATATATATATATATATATATTACTTTACTTTTAATTGAATTTTGCCGGAGGGTTTTTGTTCACATAAAGAAGTGCTGTTATGAAATATATTAAAACTTAATTTTACCAAATAATTTGATAATTTTATAAATTATAACTAATTGTTATATTTCGCAAATTTTTTATGAATAGTTGAAGACTTTATTATATATTTCTTTATTCATTCGAAGAGCCGAAAAGAAGGTCTTCTTTGATATGTGAGAATTTAAGTCTGATGGAGAATTTGTCTATGAAAGTAACTGCCGTTATGTGGGGAACGTATGCACCGGTGCTCAAAAAAGCTGCGGAATTAACTGGTGACGATCTTGTCCTTTTTACCAATCGCATGCTTGATGAATATCCTGAAATGTTAGAAAAAGCGCTTTCTGAGATGAAAAACAGTGATGCAATTCTTCTGTATCATAGAACCGAACCATTCTGGGAGAGGCTTGATCGTGAACTTAAAACTATTGGGCACAAAATTCCTGTAATTAGTCTGGGTCATGATCCGACGTATTGGGGAAATTCTACGGTAAAACCTGAAATTGTTACAACTTGTCAGGCATATATCTCTTATAACGGTGAAGAAAATCTAAAAAATTTATTATATTATATTCAAAAATCAATTTTTAACGAAGAAATCGATGTCAAATCTCCAATAGAAGTGCCTTGGGAAGGAATATATCATCCAGGTGCCGAATCTTGTTTTTTATCAATCGATGATTATCTTTCATGGTATTCTGAAAAAGAAAAAAAAGGAGCCCCCTGGGTTGGAATTATATTTTCCAGGACATCATGGGTTTCAAATAACTGTTCTATCGAGGATTCACTCATTTCAAGCCTCGAAGATCAAGGTCTGAATGTCGTTCCCGTATTTACATATGCGATGAAGGACGATGCCATTGGTTCGAAAGGGATTGCACAAGTCGTTATTGATTTCATGACAAAAAATGGGACTCCCAAGGTTAATGCGATTATAAAATTAATTCCTTTTCTTTTTGGCGCCTCCCGCTCCGAAGGTTCTAAAGGACAAACTGCTATGGATCTAGGGATAAACCTTCTTAAAAAGTTGAATATCCCCATTTTTCATCCAGTGATTTCACCATATAAAACAGTTGATCAGTGGCGGGAATCAACAGGACTTACACTTGATACGGGATGGGCGGTGTCAATGCCTGAGTTTGAAGGTGTTATTGAACCGATTTACATAGGTTCGACCGCAAGTACAGATGATGGCGATAAAAAACGTGAGGCTGTGCCGGAAAGATGTCGAAAGGTTGCGATAAGGGTAAAAAAGTGGATTGCTTTAGCACAAAAACCTGTTCAGGAACGAAAAATAACGTTTATTCTTAATAATAATCCCTGTGCAAATGCCGATGCTAATGTTGGGGCTGCGGCGAATCTCGACTCGCTGGAAAGTGTTGCAAGAATTATGCAGAAAATGGAAAAAGCCGGCTATCAGCTAAATCCTCCGGCATCCGGAAAAGAGCTTGTTGAAGAGATCATGGGAAAAAAGGCGATGTCTGAATTCCGCTGGACTACGAAAGAGGACATTGCAGCAAAAGGAGGCGTATTGATGTATATGGATATGGATGCGTTCACCCCTTACTTCAATTCACTCCCAGAATCCGTTCAGAAACGTGTAAATGAATTATGGGGTGAGCCACCGGGTTTAGGCATGGTATTAGATGGAAAGATCCTTATTACCGGTCTTCAATTTGGGAATGTTACAGTTCAGGTCCAACCTAAAAGAGGTTGTTATGGCTCAAGATGTGATGGAGCGGTCTGTAAAATCCTTCATGACCCGGAATGCCCTCCAACCCATCAATATCTGGCAACTTATTATTGGATTGAACATATTTTCGGAGCAGACGCGATAGTGCATGTAGGAACTCATGGTAACCTTGAATTTCTTCCCGGGAAAGGGTTGGGTTTGTCAGGTGAATGTTTCCCTGATGTTGCGATAGGTTCCCTCCCTAATCTTTATATTTACAATGCCGACAACCCTGCCGAGGGAACAACTGCAAAACGTCGCTCGTATGCAACACTTGTCGATCATATGCAGACTGTTATGGCAGGTGGAGGATTGTACGAGGAACTTCAGGCCATAGAAGATCTCTTAAGTCAATATGAAATTGCTAAACTGGATCCTGCAAGAGGACATTCTCTTCAGCATCTGCTACTTGATTCAATAAAAAAAGCAAATCTTGATAAGGATATGCATATCACCCACGAAACTCCTCTTTCCGAAATTGTTGCAAAAGCACATGAATCCCTTTCCAGGATACGGAACACTCGTATTCAGGAGGGAATGCACGTGTTCGGAGAAATTCCTGTCGGAGATAAGAGGGTTGATTTTATCAATTCAATTATACATTTTGATTCCGGGAATCATTCCCCACGTCGTGTCATTGCACAGATCATTGGGCTTGATCTGTCATATCTGCTTGAAAATCAGGATAAATTTTCAGAGATTCATGATGTTTCTAATGGGAAATTGCTTGAAAATCTTGATAGTGTCACATGTAAGTTCATAGACGCAACACTGCACGATCCCTCTTTAACTTATAATGAAATTTTTTCAAGATCAATTACCCCGGATCAGGCTGAATATCTCAATGTGATCCGTGAACGAATTCTAGATATCAATAGGCGGATTGAGCAATCAAAGGAGATTGAATCTTTGCTGGAAGGATTTAAAGGAAAATATATCCCTTCAGGACCGTCCGGACTGATCACCCGTGGTCATGAGGAGGTTCTTCCGACTGGCAGAAATTTCTATTCTCTTGATCCACAGAAAGTTCCGACAAAATCATCCTGGATTGTCGGGCAGCGACTGGCTGACGCCCTGATCTCGAAATATAATAGTGAAGAAGGTTCTATTCCTGAAAACGTTGCTTTCTACTGGATGGCCGGAGATATTATGTCGTCCGATGGGGAAATGTTTGCCGAAATGCTCTGGCTCATTGGTGTTGAACCCGTATGGGAGAAGAATGGCAGAGTTAAATCATTCTCTGTTGTTCCATTAGACCAATTGGGAAGGCCAAGAATTGATATTACAGTAAGAACATCCGGTATTTTGCGTGATAATTTCTGTAATTGCTATGAACTTCTGGATGAGGCGGTCCAGTTTGTTGCCGGTTTAGATGAAAGCGAAGAACAAAATTATATAAAAAAGCATTCAATGAGAGCGATGAGTGAAAACGGAACTGATTTCCGTGATTCAACTCTCAGGATATTTTCATCCCGTCCTGGTACATATTCAAGTGGTGTAAACCTTGCTGTCCTTGCAAGTGCATGGAAGACTGAAGAAGATCTTGCGGATATTTTCGTAGCATTGAACGGTTATGCATACGGGAAAGATTTTGCGGGTAAAAAGGCACAGGAGCAACTTGCAAGCAGCCTGTCAACTGTGTCCGTGACATTCAACAAAGTACAGTCCGACGAATACGATCTTCTTGGATGCTGTTGCTATTTCGGAACACACGGTGGCATAACTGCAGCCGCCCGTCATTATTCTGAAAGTGATGTGAAACCGTATTACGGCGATACCCGGGAACCTGAACATATTGAAATTCGTGATCTTGCAGACGAGGTAAGGAGGGTTGTCAGAACAAAACTTCTCAATCCTAAATGGATTGACGGTATGAAAGAACACGGCTATAATGGTGCTTCAACTATCATGAAGCGTGTAACAAGGGTTTATGGGTGGGAAGCCTCTACACAGGAGGTGGATGACTGGATTTTCGATGATATCGCTGAAACATTTGTAAATAACGAAGAGATGCGGCACTTTTTTGAGAATAATAATCCATCTGCACTGGAGGAGATTGCCAGAAGGCTGCTTGAGGCCAAGGAACGTGGATTATGGGAAGCGGACGAACAGGTCCTTGCTGATCTCAGAAATAATTATCTGGAAATTGAGTCCTGGATGGAGGATCAGGTCGGAGATGGAGATTTCCAGGGAGGAAATCTGAATATAATCACTTCTAATGATGTATCTGCATGGGGTGAATCAGCGAAGGACCTTCTCGAAAAAGTGCATTTAAAATATCCGAGAAATCCTTGAACAGAGGCTTTATAGATGAATGCTATTGAAATCACGGGTCTGACAAAGTATTATGGAGAGCTATGTGCAGTTGATGATCTCACTTTATCGATAAATAATGAGATCTTTGGTCTTCTGGGACCAAACGGTTCCGGAAAAACAACGACTGTATTGATGCTTACAACTCTTCTACGTCCTACCAGGGGAAGTGCAAGCATCTGTGGTCATGATGTAACACATAATTCGGAAGAAGTGAGGAGTGCGATAAGTTATGTACCTCAGGATATGGCTGTTGACGTAAATTTAACAGGCCGTGAAAATGTTTTATTCTTCGCGAATCTGTATGGCGTTCCTAATGCAAGAGACAGAACTGATGAAGTTATCGGGATAATGGAGCTGAGTGAGAGGGCCGATGACCTTACAAAAACCTATTCCGGGGGTATGCGTCGCCGGCTGGAACTTGCCCAGGCCCTTGTTCATGAACCCAGGGTTCTTTTTCTGGATGAGCCGACGATTGGGCTGGATGTAGCTGCAAGAAAAAAAATATGGGAACATATTGGTTCTCTAAATAAAAAGGGAATGACAATCTTTGTTACTACGCACTATATGGATGAAGCCGATAAATTCTGTGACAGAGTTGGAATTATCAGTAAAGGACGAATTAGAGCTCTCGGCTCACCGGATGATCTAAAGTCCGGACTGATGAAGGATGTCATTACGGTAGTCACTGAAGGTGACGCAATTGAAACCCATATCTCCAGTGCGAATCTGGTGGGTTGTAACGGGAACGAATATCTTTTTACAGCTAAAAAAGGGGGTGAAGCTTTGCCTGCACTTGCAGACGAACTGTTACATAATGGGATAAAGATCCACTCCATGTCTTTAAGGGAGCCATCTCTTGACGATGTTTTTCTTCAGGCTGCCGGAAAGCAGGATGAACCTCAGGGTTTTGAGTATACTAAGTTTAGGACAATGCTTAGGAGAAGAGGCTAATGAGGGGGATTTTTACTTATTTCAAGAGAGATTTTATAAAATGGACACGTAAAAGGGTGGCGGTAGTATCTTCTCTTGTTATGCCTGCAGCATGGCTTATATTTGTCGGTCTTGCACTCCCTGTAGATTTCACCGGAAACTATCTTGATTTTATAACACCGGGCATTTTGGTTATGACAATGTTGTCCGCCGGTCTGACCGGTGGGGCGCTTTTAATGTTTGACAAAATACTTGGATTTTTAAATAAATTTCTGGCTCTTCCTACTCCGAGGGAAAGTATACTCGTGGGAAAAATATTTTTCATTACCGGAAGAGGATTAATCCAAAGTACAATTATTCTTATTATTTCTCTTATTATCGGTGCTACATTACTAAATCCTGTCCAGTATGGACTTGCATATTTTATTCTTTTTCTCTTTGGAGTCCTGATATCTTCATTTGCAACGACTGTTGCGTTGTATCTGGATGACCATGATTCATATAATGCATTTAATACTATGATATCAATGCCGCTTTTTTTTACTTCAAGTGCATTGATGCCTTATGAGGTAATGCCCGACTGGCTCAGTACGATTGCCCATCTAAACCCATTGAGCTATGCAATCGACGCGGTACGTGATGTAACTGCAGGGATTTTTCCGGCTATGCAGATTCTCACATTACTATCGATGTCGGCGGTAATTCTTGTGATATGCAGACATGTATTCAGGAAAATAACAGTTTAATTTGAGGCCGGGAAATGAAATTAGAACTATTTAATCCTTTTTTGTTCTAATTATTTCCCTGATAGACCTGTCCCTATATTCAAAAGTCTTTTTTGATAAAATTGTGAAATGGCACTTGTCGAATAGAATGTATATTTTATATAAATGCGGTGCAATATGTTGAATGATCGAAAAAATATAAGAGATAATTGTTTTAATTCGCCTTGAAAGGCATGATAAATCTGCCATGTTCGTTTTCGACTATAAATGAGTCCACCCCGTAGACGCTTTTTATGCATTCGGGAGTTAAGACATCATGTGGATTGCCATAGGCAGCCACTTTCCCTTCTTTGAGAACCACCACTTTATCTGCATATTTATAAGCAAGATTCAGGTCATGAACCGCAACAATCATGGATTTGTTTTTTTCTTTCGTAATGCGCCTCATGGTTTCCATAACCTCGATCTGGTATTTTATATCCAGTGCACTTGTCGGCTCGTCAAGCAGGAAAAGTTCGGGCTCCTGTGCAAGTGCCCGGGCAATAAAAACTTTCTGCCTCTCGCCGCCTGACAGCTTATCCATGTAATTTCCTGCCATATGACTGATCTCAAGGGCATCCAGAGAATTTTGAACGCGATTCAGCTCTTCTTCAGTGACGGCCCATTTTATGTACTGGCGCCTTCCTAGAAGAACGGTCTCAAAGACAGTCGAGTATGGTGTAAAAAGGAACTGCTGCGGTACATACCCGACCAGTTTTGCAAGATCAACAGGATCGATGTCCCTGATATTTTCGTCATTAATCGAAATCGTGCCTTCACTCTGCTCATGGATGTTGGCAAGCATCTTTATCATCGTAGTCTTACCTGAGCCGTTCGGTCCCAGGAGGGCGGTGATCTCTCCGTCGCCCATGGAAAACGATATGGAATCAAGAACTGTCCTTGTACCGTATTTCTTTGAGACATTGTCAATCCGGACATTCAGGCTCATGACAACCACCTAATAAATACCTCTTCTCAGGGCTTTCAACAGGAACATAAAGAAGATCCCGCCGATTACATACATTATAATCCCTACCGGTAGTTCAACAGGGCTCATGATGGTCCTTGCAATCGTATCAGAGATCAGGAGAATAACCGCACCTGTCAGTGCCGCACAGGGTATCAGGTACCTGTGATCGTTTCCGATTATCATCCGGCAGATATGAGGGCCCATAAGGCCGATAAATCCTATAATTCCTGTAAATGCAAGACAGCTTGAGGCTGCGAATGTCGAAACTAGAAGTCCCTTCAAGCGAATTTTTTCTACATTTATTCCGAGATTCTTTGCAACTTCGTCTCCCGCAGATAATGTATTCAGGTCCCACGCCATCCGTTCAAGGATTAAAAAGCAGACAATTGTTATCGGAATAAGAATAATTATCGCCTGCCAGCTCGCACCCCACATCCCTCCCATAAGCCAGAGCGTAATCTCGCGAAGTTTTTCATCATTGCTGATATATTTCAGGAACATTATCGCAGCGGAAAAAAGGTAACCTAATACGACTCCGGCAAGAATCAGTGTAGTCTGACTTGATATTACAGACCTTCCGAAATAGTATACCAGGAATATCGAGGCCCAGCCGAATAAAAACGCCATTAAAACGATTGCCAGATCGCTTGCCATGAACAGGTATGCCGACATAAACGCCCCTAAATTGAGAACTATGGCTATGGCCGCTCCAAAGGATGCAGCTGAAGACATTCCAAGGGTGAACGGACTTACAAGCGGGTTCCTCAGAAGGCCCTGCATTACTGCGCCGGCGATTGCAAGGCACATCCCGGTAACGATGGCAAGCAGTATTCTGGGAAGACGAAAACCGACTATTATTAATTCGGCCTGGCTGTTTTCAGGCTGGGGAATCGTAATCGGAATGGAGTCGTATACTGATGCAATTGAAGGGAGATAATTATGTAAAAAATCTTGGGTGCTAACTGCACACGAATGGCCTACCGCAAGAAGTGTGTCCGTTATTGTGAGATTCACAGTGCCCATACACAATGCAACGATCGCAGATATCACTACAAGGATCGCCAGTCCGCTGATGAGCAGAATTCTTTTGTTACTTCCTGTTTTATATAGCGAATGAACAGTTTCATTTTCGGGTATGACTGTAATCCCGTAAATCTCAGTCAAAAAAAATCCCTCCTTTTAAAATAGGAATTTTTTGAGAATCTCCGGCGATTAAAATCATAAATTTAATCCCTTTACGACATTTGTAAGCTGATCAGCCTGTAGATCTTCTAATTTGAGATACTTGGCGCCCATTTCCCCGGCCAGCTGCTTTGCAAGGCCGAAGGCGATAAAGCTCTGTTCGGAATCGATTACATATGACGCGATTTCCTTCTCTCGGATATGATTTGCAATTCCGATTGCATCATTCAGCGGGGAGTCCGAAGTCATCCCGACGTTAGCCTTTCCGTCGGAGATCAGGATAAGCCTTGGCATAGTGTTTTTATTAATCATCAGCTCACGCTGCAGTACCTCGAAAGCCTTCGAAAGGCCGTGGGCGAGCGGAGTCTTACCGCCCACAGGAAGTTCCTGCATGCATTTTCTTGCAAGCTCCACACTGGATGTGGGGGGAAGAAGCAATTCGGCTGTTTTACCGCGGAAGACTACAAGGCCCACCCTGTCACGTTTCTGGTAGGCATCTACAAGGAGAGAGAGTATTGCACCTTTCACTGCAGTCATCCTTTGTTGAGCGCCCATACTCCCGCTTGCATCTACAACAAAAAGTATCGTGTTGCCAATCTTTCGTTCACGGACTTTTTCACGGATGTCGGAGATGTCGATCTTTATTGCAAGATCCCTTCCCTCCGCTCCTCTTTCCAGCTGGAATGGAGCGGCTGCACGTATTGTCGCATCCAGGGCAATGTCTGGCCCCATATTTCTTGGAATTCTGCTCCCCACATACCTTCCGTCATGCGATTCAGTAGCACTTCTCCTGCCATTGCCTTCCCGTTTCAGGGAATCGGTACGAAGATAGTCGGAAAGGGGTTTTTGATTTAATTTAAAAGATTCACCCTCTGCAAACTGTGTTGTCGTCGAGGCATCGGGCTTCTGATTTTCATGAGGCTGCTGGTTTTGTTCTTCCTGTTTCTCTTCTATTGTTTTTTTTTTTTCCTGGGATTTCTGAATGGACTGCTCCATCTTTTCTTTGTTCATCTGCTGATCTGAGAAAGGAGTCCTTCTCATCCTGTGCGAAAGGACCAGGACTGCAGCCTCTCTTACGTCATCTTCGTTGACTTCCGTTCTTCCGTTATATGCCGCAATTGTCGATGCCGTCTTCATCATTGTAATATCGGCACGGTGTCCGTCGACCGCCATATCGATACAGATCTGTGCAATCATGAGAAGCATGTCCTTTGGCACTACAACATCTGAGACAAGTTCCTTGGCAGCAGCGATGCGGTATTTCAATTCATCATCCTCTGCCTGCCATTTATGGACAAAAGCCTCAGGGTCCTGTTCGTATTCCCTGCGTCTTTCAATTACCTTTACACGAGTCTCGGCGTCATGAATTCCTTCGATATCGACGCACAGCCCGAATCTGTCAAGAAGCTGCGGTCGAAGTTCTCCCTCTTCGGGATTCATAGTACCTATCAGGATAAACGATGCAGGATGAACATATGAGACACCTTCACGTTCGACAAAGTTCATACCCATAGCTGCTGCATCGAGCAGAACATCGACGATATGATCGTTTAACAGATTCACCTCGTCGACATAGAGAATATTCCTGTGAGCCTGGGCAAGGATTCCCGGTTCGAATTTCTTTTCACCCTTTTTTAATGCCTGTTCGATGTCAAGGCTTCCGACGACTTTATCCTCGGTAGCGCTGATTGGCAACTCTACAACACGCATTTTTGCTTTCTTTATATTGAAATCGGGATATTTTGCCTGGCATTCCTGGCAGAGCCCTCTTTTATCATATGGATCGCAGCCGTAAATACAGCCGTCTACGACATCTCTCTCAGGAAGGAGCTGGGCCAGAGCACGGGCTGCAGTGGATTTTGCAGTGCCTTTTTCTCCTTTTATGAGTACTCCGCCGATATTCGGGTTGATAGCGTTTAAAATAAGCGCTTTCTTCATCTGTTCCTGCCCCACAATCGCTGAAAACGGATAGATGTCACTGAAATATTGCATTAAATTCTCCACAATTCCTCTATTGCTCTGTACATTTTTTTGATATTATGTAATATTAAGTATTTGATTCATATTTTTTAAAATTATAAAATAATACGTTTTTAACTTTTTTTAACCACGGGTGCGGTAAAATCCCTTTAGTTCTCCAAAACTTTAACCGGATCAAAGGTGAAACAATCCCTGTGCCTTTCCCGTCCGAGATAATCAGGGAACACCGTATAGACGGTACATATTCACTGGTCCTGAAAAAAGAGGATCTGAAGTCCCTTTATCCCCGGATGTTCAGGTATAAACTTGCTCTTCTTGAAAACGGTAAAATAGTCGCCCAGTTCAGGACAAATACCTATGAGTATACCCCTGTCATTCCCATAAAAGCCGAATCAGTTGCTTATGAATATTTTGAATACTGGACGGAAAGAATAACCGCTGGACATGAAAAGTTCGTAGACTATCTCAAAAGGCAGGAGAGACTCCGGAAACACGTCTATAAAAGTGTCCCTTCTCCGGGAAACGATGCCGTAATTATTCAGGGAAGCTCCCGTCCCGACGGGAACTGTGCTGTTATGGCATCATGGATCATGGAAAAACTGCTCTCCATGGGAATGAAGCCTGCTGTTTTTTATCCGTCCTATATGTACATCCTCCCCTGTACCGGCTGTTACCAGTGCTATAATTACGGCCGCTGTGTTTTTATCGATGATATGGCAGGGCTTTACGGTGCAGTTAAAGGCGCCACATTTGCAGCGATCTGTTCCCCGGTCTATACTAACACCGTTCCTGCACCCCTGAAAGCGGTATTCGATCGTTTTCAGGCCTATCATGCGCTGAATGCTCTGAGCAAGACGAAACATTCTGCATCGGGATTACTTCTTTCGACTGCCGGAAGGAAGGGAATGGATAATTTCAGTCATGTCGTCCCGGTGGCAGATGCTTTCATGGCGATATCGGGGATCAAAAAGAGAGGTCAGGTTCTTGTAGACAACCTGGATCAAGTGTATGATGTAAGATCGATTCCCGGGCTGAGGGGAATAATTGAAAAAAAAGTGGATGAATGCCTTAAATGAAATGGTGAGAACCGGATTTTAACGAAAATGGATTTGGGATGACTGAAGAAGGAAAGAACCTGAGGTTTTATTTCCTCCTCAGTCAGTGTATATGACTTCCCCCAAAAAAGCCTCTGCAATCCGTTTTCCGAATTCTGTTGCAGCCGTCGGACCGTTTGCTGTTATAAAACGACCGTCGCTGACAAAGGGTTTATTCTCATATATGGCTTTATGTTTCTCCATCTCGCGTACGGCCTCTTTGTCAGGCCATACGGTAGCATGTCTTCCGGCAATAACTCCCGCCCTTGCAAGAACTACGGGTGACAGGCATATTGCACCTATAGGCATTTTTGCTTTGTCGAAATACCGGACTATCGTGTATAGCTCTTCGTTCCCCCAAAGGTAATCTTTTGATCCCGAACCGCCGACGATCATGAGTCCGCCGTAGTGCTTCATACCCTTTCCTCCTTCAAGTAACTGGAGAATACCGGAGATCGTTTCTGTTGCAGTTGCGTATCCCCCGAGCATTCCCCTGAACCTTCCCTTATCTGTGGATATGATCTCGTATTCTATTCTGTTCTCTTCCAGAATACCAAGAGGTTCAAAAAGCTCTTCGTCCCTGAAATTTTCAGGAGCGATAACGATCAGCATCTTTTTAGAATATTCCATTTTAACAGACTCCTTATCTGGTAAGCGTGTTATTGGTTTTCCGGGTGAAAAGACTTTTGGATAGATCCAGAAATCCTGAAAATTTTCGTTAAAATAAAAAATAAGTGATTATTTGTGGTTTATCTCCTGGCATGCTTCCTGAAGAAGTATATGACCCCTCCTATCACTGCCACGAGGAGAAGAATGCCGAGAATTCCAACGTAGGAATTCTCCTTTATTATAATCCTGATATCATCGCTTTTTTCCTCTTCATCGGATACGACATTAAGCGAGATCTTATACTCCGATGCTGCGATATTGGCAGGCGGAACTACAGTCAGGACGACGGTTTCTTTCTCTCCCGCTTCTATGGAAGCGATCTCTTCAGGCGATACCTGAACACTCCATCCGTCCGGGGTTGTGACTTCGGTCTGAACATTGGTCAGTGCTTCGCCGTTGCCGTTGTTTGTGATCTGTACTGGGATCTCTACGGTATCTCCTTTTGTAATTTCGTATTTGTACTTTTCAGAAAATACAACCATATTGCTGGTTCCGGAGATTCCTGCGGTAAGTCCTTCTTCATACAGGTAATCGGAAGACTCGAATGTTGCATTGAAAGAATATTCGCCCGTTTCTACAGAATTCGGAGGAATCGCCTCGACATATATTGTCTTTTGTTCTCCTGAATCCAGGTATATGCTGGAGATGCTCTCAGACGAATCGGCGTCTTCCTTGAATTTAAAGTACCATTTGTCCGGTGCCCCTTCAGTACCAAGTTTTATTATATCGTCGCTTTTGCCGATATTTGTAATCACTGCCTCAAAAGTCGGGTTATCGTCAGATGTCGTTGTAACTATAGGGGACTTAAAATCTATCAGAAGGCCGTATGTTTTTTTCTCGAGCATTACAGTGCCTATATCCTCGGTATACCCGCAATTGATCGAGACATCCTTCACTTCCCTGCTCCGGTAGCCCTCTCTTTCCACTACAAGATCGTAATCGCCCTGGTCGATTTCGGTCCTTATCTGGCCGTCTGATGTAGTATAGACTGAAGTTATAAACTTGTCCGTGTTGTGTTTATAGACATTTATACGGGCCTCGTCGATCGGCTCTCCCTGGTCGTCAACGACCTCTGCCACTAAAACCCCCATCTCATCCTTATGCGTTTCATCGATAATTACATACAGCCAGATACTTGCATCGTCAATCGCCACTCTTACAGGATAAGTATCAACCGCCGTATCTCCGGTAGTTTCGATTTCAAGAGTAACGGAAACTTCCTGGCCTTTCTTCATTGCAAGCCTGTCGATCTCATAACCGTCGGCATATAGATGGAATTTCCAGTCTTCTTCGCCTTTAAAAGTGTCCAATCGGATCTTTTTAGGGTCAGTACCCTTGTTATTGGTAATTCCGAGATTGAATGTGATATTTTCCCCGGCTTCTATGATCTTTCCGGGATATGTACATGAAATCTCAACATTGCTCGTCGAACTGTCGTCCGAACTGTCTGCCGAGACAGCAGCCGGCAATATCATTATCACTATCACAAAAAGTGCCAGGATATATTTCAGGGATGTAAAAGATAGAATTTTCATTTGTTTACCTCACGTCAAGTCTCATAAATTTAACATATGAAGCGCCGAAGAAAATCGCCGGTATGGCAATAAGGGCAATTATATTCTTCAGGAGGTCGCCAAGTATGCCTAAGGGATCTTCAGTCTCCTCGCTCGTATCCGCATAACTGAAAGAACCATGACTGACGCTTGCCATGTTCCCTCCGATACCGGAAAGAGAGTTGATTATATATTCAAAGTTGCTGGTAGGGGAAAGGAGGGTAATAAAATCGGACAAAGACTGTCGTTTGTTCCAGTAATCCTGCATTTCCGTTCTGTATTGTTCCCATCGTTCATTGCTCTCCAGTGCTGAGCGATCTGATCCCGATCCGCCGCTTCTTGCAAAACTATGAAGTTCGGAAATGAGTTCTTCCGGGTATTCCGGGGGATCTCCAACGATAACATCTATCGTAGTATCGGCAACAAAAACAGGAAGGAGAATTGACAGGAATATAAACACGATCAGGGTATAAATCAGTGAATTGCCGCTGTCTTCGGAGATCGTGGACATGAAAAGAGCAATGGCGAAGTATGAGAAGATCATCAGGAATGCAACAATCCCAAAAAGAAGAATCGGGAAGATCTCTTCATCCGTCGGAATTATCCCGAATATGAGCAATATTGCCAGTGAAATAAGTCCTGTTATAATTATCGCAAGCGATAATGCAATAATTCCTCCGATCGCCTTCCCGTTAATCACTTCATCACGGTATATCGGATGCGAAAGGAGTATCTTCAGCGATTTGCTCTCCTTTTCACGTGTAATCAGATCAAAACCCATTGCAATTCCGAGAATCGCGCCCAGGCTTGCAAGAAGTTCACCGACATCTGCGAAAATTGTCATTATCGACGGTTTGAATCCCATATACCCTGAAAACACTACTATATCTCCTGTCGCCACAGCCTGAATCTCATTATATGCCTCTATCTCTTCGTTGTATTCGGCAGAGCCCGTAATCATCCCGATAATCGAAACAATCAGGATTATCGAGAGAACAAGGAGGAATTTACGGCTGGATAAATGATCCATGAACTCCTTTTCCGAGATGACGATAAGCCCCTCCGATTTCATGGCATTGCCTCTCCTGAATTATAGAAAGACAGAATTGCATCCTCTACGGTTGTAGAATCCAGTGCAATCTCCCTCGGGATAATTTTTAATGAAAACAATTCTTCGGCAATTTCCGCTCTGATATCAGATGATGAGATTATTTTGACTTTTTTGCGGTCAGAAGAATAATCGGCTTCAATGATGCCGGGGACCGTCAGTTCCCCCATCGGTGTTGTCGTCTCTACATTGATTCTTAACTCCGGCAGTTTCAGGCTGTTTATGGAGTCGGTAAAATTATCCCAGCTTCCCTCGTGTACAATCTTTCCCCTGCACATAATGCCGATCTTTGTACAGACTTTGCTGACCTCGGAAAGAATGTGCGAGGATACAAGGACTGTTTTTCCAGATTCCGAGATCTGTCTGATTATTCTCCGGTAGTCGGCGACTCCCTGCGGGTCGAGGTTTGCAGTCGGTTCGTCGAGAATAATAACATCCGGGTCGTTTATGAGGGTCTTTGCAATCCCAAGCCTTTGCCTCATCCCTTTTGAGAATCCTCCGACTTTCTTTTCAACGCCGCTAAGTCCGACGAGTTCAAGAAGAGAGTCGATCCTGGCCCCTCTTTCATCTGCAGTAATCCCGAAGAGCCTGGCGAAAAAATCAAGATTCTGTGCTGCACTCATGTTCTGGTAAAAACCCACATCCTCAGGCATATATCCGATATTCCTCTTTACTTCTATCGGATTTTTCGACACCTCAACCCCGTTGATCAGGCATTCGCCGGAATCAGGTTGTATAAGGCCGCAAAGCATGAGTATAGTGGTGCTTTTTCCTGCTCCGTTGGGTCCCAGAAGTCCGTATATTTCACCGTCATTTATTGTTAAAGAGAGCCCGTCAACAGCATTTACACCATTGTATGTCTTGACAAGATCCCTGAATTCAATCAGTTTGATTTCCTCCTTTTTTTTCTCTCAAATGTCCGTTTGAACATGCCAGCGTTATAATCTTCAGTTTGATCATAATAGCTGATATACCTTACATAATGTAGATTTTGTATTACACATTGATACAAATATTGAAAATATTTTCTGCGGTGGCCGGCAGAGATTCGAATCATATGGTAATGATAGGCATACCTGATCCGGTGGTATTAAAAAAAGATTAATGGGATTATCTTTATAATCAATCTCTAAAACGGATTCGATGATATCATCCGGATGTTAATATCCGTATGATCATCTGTATATTTTGTTTTTTCAGATTATTCCGAATGTGGATACATCAAATCTGAATTTACTGCGATCTATCTTTTCTATCTCTGCTTTAACAGCTTCATTTTCAGGGTCGCATTCCATAATAAATGCGAGCAGGTCTGCAAGAGAACTGGTGCATGTATCGCAATCGCAGAAGGAAAGCTCCATCTCGCCGTTCAGAAGGAGGCCATATGCAAATATTTTCTTGCAGAAGTCTTCATTTTCGAGTTCACAGGGTTTTATTGTCTCGATCTCTTCTTCAATATATTCGCTCTCTGTCTCGTTTATGATTACATCTACATCTTCGATCTCTTCAAAACCGGGATATGGCGTGCCGCAGTTCCAGCATTTTTTCATATATGGAGTACCTCTCTTTCTGCATTTCATACAGATCTGGTACTCGGGCATTTCTTCCATAATTATATGTCGGCATTACAGGGTTTTAATCAACCGATCTTTATCCGCGTGATTCATGCCCTTCAAAACGGAGATCTTCTTTCGGGAACATAATCTCAAACCTTGCTCCTTTATTCTCGATGCCCGTCTCCCTTATAGAGGCTCCCGTAATCGAGAGGATTTCAGATACCAGATAGAGGCCGAAACCGTGGTTCCTCCCGTATCCTGCCTTGAATATGATGTGTTTCTCTCTCTCCGGAATTCCTTTCCCGTCATCCTCGAATATCAGGTTGTAAGAATCATACTCCTCCTCCGTGGAGATTGAAATCCTGCTGATCTCTCCTCCGTGCATTATGGAATTTCCTATGAGGTTGCAGATTACCTTTTCAAACATGGGATCAGCGAATATCTCTATGTTTTGGATTTTTTTCTGAACGGAAATCTCCGGAGGAAGGTTCTGCGATTTTATGCATGAATCGATGACATCGTCCAGTTTGTGCCATTTGGGAGGATTTCCGCCCATATCCTGGTAGTCCCTGCTGAATTCGATCTGGTGCTGTATCGTATCCATCGCTAATACTGATTTTTCAAGGAAACTCTTAATGGACTCATCTTTCGTATCTTCTATCGCAAATACGAGGTTGGCTTTGGCGACCATGATATGATTCAGGATATCGTGTCGTGTAATAGAAGAAAGCAGGTTAAGTTTCTTCATCGCAATTCCCAGGGCCTTCTCATTCTTTTTTCTGATCGTTATATCCCGGGTTATGCTCTGGATAACCTTTGTCTTTTTATCGACCATGACGGAGATCAGGTCGAGATCGATGCGTTCTCCTGTCTTCGACTTTATCCATGGCTCCATTTTGAAGGTCTTTCCTTCTTCAAGATCGGTCCTGACCGCATATTTATAGGCATTATGAAATTCCTGCGGGATTATGGATTTAAGGTTGGTATTTTTTAGTTCCCGGAGATCCATTCCTGCAATTCTCAGTGCCTCGGGATTTGCATTAAAGATCCTGCCATCTGAATTATGTATAAAAATCCCTTCTGTTGATTCCTGAAATAATTTTTTATATCTCTCCTTTTGGGCACCGATCATATTTTCGATATTTTTCTTTTCGGTTACGTCCACGAGAGATATCAGGGTAATCCCGAGCTCCCTGACGTGCCTGATAGTCGCCAGTACATTGTATTCTTTTCCCTGTCTCGATCTTACAATCAGATCCTGGTTGGATTTATCCTGGTGCTCTCCCTTTATCGAGCTCCTGTAGAGTATAAGTGCTGTGCTCCTGCACTCATCCTCAAATACCGAGACCCAGTTCATCCGTTTTAATTCTTTCAGTGCTCTGCCTGTAATATTTTCAAAGGCCGAATTTGCATGGACGATCTTTCCTTTATCATTAAGAATAGCGGATGCGGCACCTGAACTGTCTATCAGGTTTCTGTATTTGAGATTCTCTTCTCTCAAATGGAACGAGACCTTCGATACAATATATGCAAGGGCTACGAATACGATAATACGAATGAAATTTTCGGCAATTAAAACCGGATCGGCCTTGGTTACAACAAAGGTTATGAACAGAAAAAGGATGCCCAGCAGAATTGCAAATGCAGTTCCTTTTTTTGGATAGAATATGGCGGTCAGGATGATTGGGATATAATAAAGATGAGAGTAAATATTATTGATACCTGCAAGGAGACAGTAGATTGTCAGAAAAATGCAGGTTATAGCAGTTGCTACAATCAGGAAGGGGGCGATTTTTTTTATGGGATTATTGTCCGGTATATATCCCTCATCGATCATTCATTTTATCCTTTGCGTGAGTATAAATTTGATTATTGAAATATCCGAACAGTTTTCTAATTTGTTTAACTTAATTATTCCCAAGTTTACAATTATCCTGAAATTGGGAAACTAATGCAACAATACCAGTTTTAAGGGCTATTGGGAGGTTTTAGCGTGTACAATGCTTTCCGTCCCTGCCATCATGTAAATGGTATATTATCCTTCAGTTACAACCAGAAGTAATGGATTATAGCCATGAGACTAATTTAAAAAATTTCAGGCATGCGGTCGACTCTTCCGAGAGCACTTTCATAATCGGCGTTGCTGGAGATTCAGGTTCGGGAAAGACCACCTTTACAAGAGCAATCCGATCGATATTCGGGAATAATATGGTAACCACGATATCGCTTGACGATTATCATGTTCTTGACCGGGATGAAAGAAAAAGGACGGGCATAACCCCGCTTTCTCCTGAGGCCAACAATTTTTCGCTTCTTGAAGAGCATGTAGCCCTTCTGAAAGAAGGAAAATCAATTGACAAACCCGTGTATAATCATGATTCGGGAAAGATCGAAGGTCCTGTCCGGCTTTCTCCGTCGAGGATAATAATCATAGAAGGTCTTCACCCTCTTTTTACTGAAAAACTTCGTGAACTTATCGATTTCTCCATATATGTAAGTCCGGACACCGATGTAAAATATTACTGGAAGATAAAACGGGATGTAAACCTGAGGGGGTACAGGGAAGAGGAAGTCCTTGCTGAACTTGAGAGCAGGAGGGCTGACTATGAAAATTACGTCCATCCCCAGATAAGATTTGCCGACGCCGTTATCGGGATTTCAAAGAGCCGCTATGCGGATATAATGAACGAAAGAGGGGTCTACAGGGTCGTCCTTTACCAAAAGAAGCAGGACCGGACTATCAGGAATATCAACCTGAACTTCGATCTGTTTGCAATTAATTCCCTGGCTGAAAGGGGTTTTTCATTCGATTTCAGCATTATCGAAAAATACGAGAAAAAAATGGGAGCTTTAAGCCTGGACGGAGAATTCAGGCATGAGGTAGTTAGTCTCCTTGAAAAGGGCATTGAGATGCAGACCGGTATCGGGCCTGTATCTGTATATTCTGACAGGAGTTATGTTACTGCAACGGAGATGGTAGAGCTTATCCTTTCCTGGAGAATAATCAACAGGCGTATGGACATGAAGTACGGGAGCGGTGTCTCATCCTGACGGGTATTACCTGCAGATTATAATTCCAGGATTATCCTTCGGTGATCTCTCTTTTTGTGATGCGTCATCCCGCAGCCAGGTTCTTTTTGAGAACTGGTTCCTGCGAATTATAGTCTTGTGCATCGAGGCTCTTCCGGCAAGGTAAGCGAACGTTTCTGTCATATAAATGGACTTAAGCAAAGCACTATTTAACCGGAGACCGTGCATGGCGTGAAAGTGAATTAAGAGATATTCAGGTATATGATCATTCGACATCACTATATCTGCCGAAGATCATAATTTAAAGAATTCATTACATCAGGTGTGAGATATGTTAAAGATCGAAGACCTTCATGTCAGTGTGGAGGGCAAAGAGGTTCTGCACGGTATCAATCTGCATATCCGGGAAGGTGAAACCCATGTACTGATGGGTCCCAACGGCTCGGGAAAGACCACGCTCTTAAGATCTATCATGGGTTTTTCAGGGTATGAGATTACATCGGGAAAGATCTTCTTCAAAGGAAGAGACGTCACCGATCTGCCGCTGAATGAAAGAGCGAGATTTGGAATGGGGATGATGTTCCAGCGTCCCCCCACGATTTCCGGTCTGAAACTGGGTAAACTTCTGTCAGCCACATCCGGGGGCGATGTCAGCAGTATCGGGAGATATTCGTCGCAGATGAATATGGCATCATTCCTTGACAGGGACGTCAATGCAGGTTTTTCAGGAGGAGAGATCAAAAGAAGCGAGGTTCTCCAGCTTCTTATCCAGCAGCCGGATTTCGTAATGCTCGACGAACCCGAAAGCGGGGTAGATCTTGAAAATATCGCATTAATCGGGCACTCGATCGCGAGACTCGTTGAAAAGGATCGCCACATTATTGACAGGTACAAATCAGGTCTCATCATAACGCACACGGGATATATTCTCGACTATCTTGACGCCGATGCCGGTCATATGCTCTGCGATGGCGAGATAAAATGCCACGGAAACCCGAGAGAGATACTGAAGGTCATACAGGAGAAAGGCTACCAGGAGTGTATCAGATGCCAGAAATAATCGATGAAATACCTGAAGAAGACAAAAAACGCATGGAGCTTTCAGGGTTCGAGTTCGATGCCCGGAAAAGATCGGGTAGTTTTATCCAGAGAGATCAGCATATTCATCTCTCTTCATCGAAGGTTGAGGGAATCGAGATGCTCCCGATCGAGATCGCCCTTAAAAAATATGACTGGCTTAAGGACTATTACTGGAATCTTGTCGACCGGGATAAAGACGAGTATACGAAATTTGTAGCGGAAAAAGAAGAAAAAGAGGGTCCCCGCGGTTTCGTAGTTCTCGCGAGAAAAGGCAGCAAAAATATATTCCCCCTCCAGTCCTGCCTCTTCATGAAGTCGGCGGAGATCCAGACGGTCCACAATATAATTATTGCGGAGGAAGGTGCCGAGCTTCACCTGATTACCGGCTGTACCAGCAGTATCGGCAGGGAGAAGGGGACGCATTACGGCATAACCGAGATATATGTAGGGAAGGATGCCCAGGTCAGCAATACGATGATCCACACCTGGGGAGAAAACATAAACGTATTCCCCCGGAGTGCGACAAAAGTTGAAGAAAACGGAACATTCCTTTCGAATTACATCAGCCTGAAACCTGTAGGGAAGGTCCAGATGTATCCTGTCGCCGATCTTGCCGGTAAAAACTCGGTTGCCCGTTTCAACTCAGTTGTTCTGGCACCGAAAGGCTCTCATCTCGATCTGGGCCAGCGTGCCCTTCTGACCGGCGAAGGTTCGAGTGCCGAACTTATTTCAAGGGTAATCACCTCGGGAGGCGTTGTGTTTGCAAGATCCCACATTGCAGGAATTTCGGATAACACCAAGGGCCATATAGAGTGCAAGGGTCTCATCCTTGAAGACGGTGTAATACATTCGATTCCTGAAGTGGAGGGGCGGCTTAAGAATACCGAACTGACACATGAGGCGGCGGTCGGAAAGATCGCACGCGATGAGATCGAGTACCTGATGGCGAGGGGTCTCGATGAGGAAGAGGCCACTGCAACAATTATCAGGGGATTTCTTGATGTCAGGATCAAGGGACTGCCCGATTCACTTCAGAAAGAGATCGATGCCGCAATTGATGCGGCCGAATCCGGATTCTGAACCTCATCTTTTTTATTACATCATCTCACATTTCATTCATACAGATGGATTATATCGATATCACGATCCCGCTCTCGGAAAAGACTCCGGTCTTCCCGGGCGACCCGGAGGTCAGGTTTAATCCCCTGGTCAGGGACGGCTTCAGGCTGACATCAATAGAGCTCTCGTCGCACAGCGGAACCCATGTCGATGCACCCTTACATTATATCGAAGGAGGCCTGAGTGTTGACCGGATCCCTCTCGGGAGAATCAACGGTGAATCGATAGTCGTCGATCTGAGAGGTACCGGGCACTCGTCGGGCTTTATCACGAGAGGGGATATCCCGGAAAAAACAAATGGTGCGAAGATATTGATCCTGAACACAGGCTTTTCACCGGAATCTTCGGGCATGGATCGTTATATGTCCATAAACATCGAATGTGCAGGATATCTGGCGGATTGCGGGTATACGTGTGTCGTAACCGATGCACCCTCGATAGAATCTTTTGACGGCGACGGAACGGTTCACCGCATCCTCCTTGGGAGAGATGTTTATATTATAGAGATGGCGGATCTGTCACATGTAAGTCCGGGAAGATACCATCTGTATGCAATGCCCCTGAAGCTTGAGGGCTGTGACGGTTCACCTGTACGTGCGGTACTTGTACCATGTTCTAAGGAGGTCTGAGAATGAGTATTATATCTGATGCTGTTGATGAGATGGAGAAGAAACTTGCAGGAAGCGGCTGCGATCATGGTGTGGTGGCGCTTTCAAAAAGTTCGGAAAACGATATCTGCCCTTTTCTTGAGGGTGTATGTCTTGAAGCTTCATATGGCGGGAAAAGGATCTTTATTGCCACGTCCTATCCCCTTGATGTGAAGACCAGGGTGTCGTTTATGTACGGGCAGGAACTGAATTCACCGGTCCAGAGAACAGCAGCATGTGCAATATTAAACAGCCTGTCCAGTTTCATCTGTTTTCCGAGGATCTCGGGAGCATGCCCGGAAGGCTGTGGCGAGAAGTGCCTTGAAGAGCTGATAGATGAGACTGCGGGCAGGAAGGTATACCTCAACGGAACGATGCCCTCCCTCAGGAAGAAACTTGAAGATCGTATCGTATCAGACCCGCAGTCTGCCGATATCATCATCGTATCGGGGGACGGGTTGTTCTCCGACGAAGGGCTGGAGATCTGCGATCGATATAAGGACAAAAAAGAGATGCTCTTTTATGCTCCTGCCACGTCGGCCCTTGCAAATATGCTGAATCTGCGTCACTGGTGTCCTTATGGGCGGAAATAAGGGGGTGTGGCCAAGCCAGTGAATCTCGCGAAGAGTGTCACTGTAGTCTGAACATCCTCAACAATACTCATTATATCGATAACGGCCGGGACGGGTCGGAGTAAAACCGGTTAATATTCCCCAACGCATATGACCGGATTTTCGTTTGCACTTTTGCACTTGTTTGCACCCGGTTTGCACTTCAAAAGTGCAAACTAAAAAATGAAAATTCAAGGATATTTCCCTGATTATTGTACATATATTAAATATTTTATTTTTAGTACTATAGTTTGCACTAATTTTCAGGCACACAGTAGTTGATCTCTGTATTTGTTTTGATATTTTCTTGTGTGTTTTTTTAAATTTAGTGCAAACAAAATTTTTAAATTCCTATCCGGGCCGGATGTCCTGAAAAAAGGCTTTATGTCGGATATTTGGTTTGCACTTTCAAAGTGCAACTTAGTGCAAAGTAGTGCAAAAGTGCAAAGATGATCTTTTTCGAAGAGGTCTTCTGAGGTTGCGGGCATTCCGGTGCCTGTTAAAGAGAGACCCAGTTCTCCTTCGATTTTCTTTGCCATTTTCTTATCATCCCGCTCATTTTCTTCCCGCAGGATTTACGGGAAGACGATTAATTGGGATTTGATCCGGGATTATTTATATCGATGTCCGTTTTAAGGCATTTATTTTGTTTGTTTTACGGAATCAGTCCGGTGAGTTTTTGGATCTCTTATTTCTTTTTGAGCTTCGCCGTCTGTTGAACACTAGTGATACTTGCTTTTTATACACACAGGCTAGCGAAGAGATCTCTGTTTCTCCAGAACGATCCAGAAACCCGAATCGTCGCTGATGCATTTATAGAATATTTCCGCCTCCTCAAGCGCCATTAGAATTCGTATCCGGTTGTCGACAGTTTTCTTCTTCCCGTCCTCGTTGTCTTTTCCCCATTCGGGATCTTCCTTAGCCATCTCGCCGCAGATGTAATCCCTTGTTTCAGCGTCTCCGAATCCTCCGCCGATGAATGTCTTTCCCCCGGGTTTTAAGACCCTCAGGATTTCAGTAAAGGCGGACTTCAGGTCATCCCAGAAGAAGATAGATCCCCGGCTGATTACCAGATCTGCATATTCATCCTCAAAGGGCATATCAGTAATATCACCCTGGACGAACCTGCACCTGTCATCTAGTTTTTCCTGCCTCGTATTCTCCTCGGCGTATTTCCTGTTTTCAGGCAGTAAGTCCATAAGTACGACTTCCAGGCCGGTGATCTTTGCAAGAGATATGCCGAGCATTCCTGAACCGGCACCTGCATCTATGCAGATCCCTTCGGATATTCCGCAGAATTCTTTGATTCGCCCGGCAATTGCCGGATATGCAGGTGCAAAAAGCCCCCGCGACACCCTGGCCATCGACTCGGCTTTCTCCGCAGGTGACCTGTGTTCGCCCTGAGGCATTACGTTATCCTCCTGGAGTCTGCCGGAAAAATTTGCAGAATGTTTTGTTTCATGTAAATCAGGTTCAATTTACATTCAGTTAATAATTCAGGGAAATTAAACATTATATCTAAGATCTCATTCCTTTTGTATTAAATGTGCATGAAAGGAGCCTTTCAGCGTTCCGGGGAGATCACCGGCGAGCGGTTATTTAAAGAGGATGGTGTTTAGAATGAAGAACTCTCAGATTTTAGAAACAGCAAAGACAGAGGGGATAGAAAATCCGCCGGAGGCAAATCCGGTAAGATGTAATGTCTGCGAGAAGAGGTGCACGATAGCCGGGGATTCGACCGGCATATGCAGGATGTATACGGCATCGGACGGAGTCCTGAAGGAGAAATATCCCGGGATGCTCTTCGCTACATATCCTGTTTCGATAGAAAATATCCCCATTCTCCACTTCATGCCCAACGGAAAGCTGATGCTCGTATCCACAATCGGGTGCAACTTCTCGTGTCCGGGCTGCGTATCCGAGATGATAATTAAAAACACGGATTCGGTCGCGAGGATGATGAAAAAAACCCTTCCTGGGGAAGTTGTGGAGGCGGCGAAATCAGAGGACTGTTCAGGGATCGTCTTCTGCCTGAACGAACCCTCGGTATCCTATTACACTTTTCTCGATCTCATCAGGACCGCAAAGGAGAACGGCCTGGCAGCAGGCTGCTCGACGAACGGCTACATGACGGAAGAAGCTGTTCTCGGGGCTGCAAAACACCTCGACTTCGTAAACATCGGCCTTAAGGGATCGAGTCCGGAGAGGTATCGTGAATGCGGGGCTGGTTCCCCCGATCCAATATTCAGGAACATAAGGCTCCTGCACGAAAACGGTGTCCATGTCGAGGTTTCGATAATGCATCTCCTCGGAAGGGAGGACGAGGTGATGAGAGCGGCAGAGATGATTGAGGATGTCTCAAGGGAGATCCCCCTCCAGATCATGCCGTTCATGCCCCACGATGAGTCCCAAAAGGAGTGCCAGCCGTCTGTTGCCGAATCAGAAAAGCTTTGCGCCTCGCTCGAAAAATACCTTGATTACGTGTATATTTTCAATACTCCGGAAACAGAACGCCTGAATACATACTGTCCCTCCTGTGGAAAAATCGTCATAAAGAGGAAGTTCAACGGCCCGATGGGAGCAAAAGTGATCAGCTACAGGGATGGAGGGATGTGCGAATGCGGGAGAAGTGCGGGGATTAAGGGCGAAATCAGAACCGAGGGATTTGTTGAACCGAGGCACATGGGAGGATACAGGTCGATAAAAGCCCTCGATGCAATAGAAACTCACCTCGCCGTACTCGGTGTCACCGACAGTTCGAAGGTAATCGACGTCTGGATCGACACGGTAGAGAGCGGTTATCTCAGGGGTCTTCACAAGAAAAAATCCACTGTGGAAGGATTTTTCGACGACCTTCACCATTTCGCCTCTCTCGCCGGGGCCGAAGATAGTTACATGGCTATGTACGAAAAATATCACCCGGTTGTCGAGAATATATCGGAAAGAGCAGAAGGTGCGGAAAAACCTCCTGTATACTCGATAATGGCAAAACCGGTTCTCCCGCTCTTCGTGGATAAGATGGACATAGATCTGATACGCATCGCAGGCGGGCACCCGATAAACCTCGATCTCGGGCTGGACGATAAATCGAAGAAGATGGAGATCGATCCAGCTGTCATTAACTCATTCCGTCCCGAGTTCGTGTTTGTCAGCGGTAAAAGGGGAGATGACGAAGGCTTCTCGACCGAAGAGTGGAAGAAAGCCGGGTTTGATATCCCCGCGGTTGAGAAAGGGAATGTATTCAGGTTCATATACCCGGACTCGGACAGCACCTTCAGCTGGGTGATTACTCTTATGGATATCGCAAACAAGCTCCATCCGGAGATCTTCTCGTTCGATCTCGATTATGAGAAGGAGAGGCTCGGGATCTGAGTCAGGAACCTGTCCTCATCTTAGGAGCAAGCGCCGGTTTCGTTCATTAGCCTGACCTCCGCACCTCTAAGCCTCTCATTTGAGAATACAACCGTCGTTTCCGAAGAAGAGCAGGATACGTTGCCGTAATAATCCGAGCATTCCATCTCTGAGATATAAACCGCAAATGCCGGGCAGTCTTCCTGGAGAGCGATGCTTTCAAGCGGAAGAAGCTGGTCTCCGTCCTGGAGGAAGATCTCATCATCTGCTCTGTATGTATATTCCAGGTTTCCGTACATATTGTCCGAATAAACCGACAGGATGCTGTCATTATATCCAAGATCTGTGAGATTAATCATGTCCACATCACGGAGAAATTCCCCGGGATCTAAAGGATATCTGGTCGCGTAACCCGGGACTTCAGGTTTCGTCCGGTAAAACTTGACCGAAAACTTTCCGCCGGGCTTGTCTTTGTTCTCATGATATGATGTCGAATAAGTATCCCACCCGTCTTCTTTCTGTATGAAGTAGTCCAGACTGAATGACTTGATCTCTCCGTCCGCTGCCCTGTCCAGCCAGAAGTTGAAGAGTACTGCAGGATAGCCGGTTGTATCTGTTTTGTTCCGGATCATGTGCCAGCACTCTTCGAGATCGTTATCAGATCCTGTCAGGTAAAAACTTTTTTCAGTTTTAAATGAATTGCCGGATAAAAGGAAATTCCATGAATATGTACACACTATGCTTACCCCTGTGGTAATGATTAGAATCAGGATTAGCACTATTATCAGTTTTGAGTTGTCTGAAAGATTAATTAGAGTTCCCCCGTTTATCTATGGTTATTCTGTAAAATTTTGTCTGTTTAAAACCCGAAAAGACTTTTCCCCGTTGATGTAAAAGAATCTTAACATTTAATCGTGATGAAGGATATAATGATCAAATATGAAATCATCTGACAGTCTTGTAGCCGCAGGAGTTGTTATTGCGATAGTATTAGTGGTGATTTTTTCAATATTCCTCTTCTCGGGGCAGGTTTTCAGTACACAGAAGCTTATTGCAGAGAAGACAGGCAGCGGGACTGATGCGGAAGTTATCGAAGGAGACACACCTGCAGCATTTTATGAAGGCGCTTATGTCGACCAGGAAAGTGTGGTACTGAGCATTATTCCCACCAGCGATACGATCAGTGATTATACCGTGTCTTACGATATTGAAAAGCAGTACGGGGGAAATTATTCCCGGGAAGAAGTTGTTGAGGGCGTTTCTCCTGAAAATCCGATTGTTATCACCGTATCAAGGATGGGAGATGAATGGGTGGATATATTTGTACAGGTATATGGTGAAGACGGAACCCTGGTCTGGGAGAGCGACAGCGGTTATGCCTGAGAAAATCTCCCGGAATAATCCGGATTGACGGTGAAAAGTCCTTCCCTGATACCTTTTTTAGATCCTTCTTTCTCATAGAAATCCGGTATATAATCATCTGATCTTCCGGTCGAAAGCATTACTTTGCAGCAGTCGGTATCCCGTGTAAAACGCCTATGATGGGCGATTTCATCACACGAAAACCGATAAAAATCTACAAAGTTTATTGGAATCAGGACAAGGGATCTAAAGGCTCTTAATCTTGATTTCCAAAAAAAACGTTCATGAAACAAAGTTTCATGCACTGATTCATGTAAATCACAAAGTGATTTGCATGTAAAAACAAATAAACAGCCCAGGGGACCCTTGCCGGTCCCCTGAGCGTGCCATGAGATGGTTATCTTAAGCAAGGCCCCCGGGTAGGGGCCGTCCACCGGCCTTTGGCCGGTGGTGTCTGGGGTCGCCGGAGAAAGATCTGAGACAGCAAAGAGCTAAAAGTTTATTAGGGTTAGAGTAGGGAATCTAAAAGACCTGGACCCGGATTTTTATAGCGAAACGGAGAAATGCGACGCCCCTGGCGAACAATTATTTGCACAGGAGAAGGAAATCTTCCTGAAAGCGGTGGTTTCAATGGCCGATACAGAATATAACGATATGATATTTGAAAAGGAATGCTCCGTGGAGATGATAAAAGGAAGCTCGTTTGATTCATGCACTTTCAGGGACTGTAATCTTCCGGAATGCGATCTTTCTGGCAGGGATTTTACTGATTGTATATTTGAAAACTGCAATCTTGGTAATATTAAGCTGAATGACACCGGGTTGAAGCAGGTCGAATTTAAGAACTGTAAAATAACAGGAACGGATTTCGGCAGCTGCAGGGACATTATTTTTGAAGTTTCGTTTGAGGACTGCGGAATGGATTTCTGCAATTTTTACAGGAACAATCTCAGGAAGACTCTGTTCTCAGGATGCAGGTTAAATGAGGCGGATTTTCTGGAGTGCGATCTGAGAGAAGCTTCATTTAAGAACTGCGATCTCCTGCGGACCGGTTTTATCCAATGTGATCTTTCAGATTCGGATTTCAGGACAGCCCTGAATTATGTAATCGATCCGGAGAAAAACAGGATTGCAGGAGCTAAATTTTCATATCCCGGTGTCCTTGGTCTCCTGGAAAAATATGATATAATCGTCGAATAAAAAATGGTTAATTTTTGGCTATCATGAGACCTTCATTGTCGATCTTTGTGGCAATCGAGATCTCAAGTCCAAGTTTTTCTGCAATCTTCCGCATCTCTGTTTCCGGTTTTTCCGTTATTACGGCAATCGAAGGACCGACAGAGCTCATGCCTACGAATTCAAGTCCGGAACCTCTCAGTTTGCTCATATAGTGATATATCTCAAAGGAGTTGTGCTCCACTTCGGCACGTTTTGACCCCCTGAAATCGATCTCGCTTATGACTTCACCGAGAGTCTTAAGATCGTCTCTGATCAGTGCAGGGATGAGATCCATCAGCACCAGGTATGCTTTGAGCTCCCTGTCGCGGTAATCCAGCTCCCTTGCCCTGTTCATGAGCACGTTGAATTCGTCCTCTCCGTGTGCCTTCGCTTCGGTGGGAGGAATGATGATGTAGACATTCTTGTCTGCCGCAAATGAATGGTGACATACGAGATTCAGTTCGTCCCCGAGAACAGCCATGCCGCCGTAAGTTGCCGCAGCAGGGCCTACTCCCGTCTCAAAGCCATGAATAATGTGCCCGTCGCATGTCTCTTCAACGTAGTTGTTCCCTATGAGAAGGCGAATCTGGTCCGAATCAAGTGGTGATCCGACAGCTGAATTCATTGCATGTCCAACCGCCAGGAGGACGCTTCCGGTTGAACCGAGGCCGACGTGCTTCTTCTCGTGGTCCGTGATCTTTATTGTAAATCCCCCGGTGTAACCGGTGACTTTTTTGAAAACTTCTACAAAATGCCTGATTACAGGCACCCTGTCGTATTCGATGGATACTTCCCCGTCTGTGCATGTGACGGCTGCATTAGTATAGAGCTGAATTGCAAACCCGATCCCGCCTCCTCCCGGTCTGTTGGGAGCAAACCGGTTCATGTCAAGGACGGACAAGTGTATCCTTGCAGGAGCGGTTACGATAAAAGTGCCTTTTTCAGGAAACGGTTCTTTATCAGGTTTTATTCCGAGTGTCTCTATGTTTTCACCGATATCGAATGGCGAAAACTCGTACTCTACAAGATCCAGGTCTCCGCCACGGATCGTTAATTTTGCCATGAATAATCTCCGTGTGGGTGAGCAGTCCAATATCTCTCATAATTACTTACGGTCGAAAAAGATGCTCTTACCTGAGGCCGACAGCGGAATGCCGTATGCGACATTGCAATCTCCGAGCCAACCGAGTTTCAGTGCTCCAACGCCTGCCGAAAACATAACCCTGTTGTCGACATTGTTCAGGGACGCGGTCTTAACCGCCGATCCGACTGCTATACCGAGGTCAGCCTGTCTCACCACGCAATTCGGTCCGGAGAACGCAGAATCAATTCTGTTTTTCTCCTGTGCCTTGCGCATTTCACCGCACGTGGGATAGCCGCATCCTCCGCAGTTGAGCCCGAGGGACGAATCCCCCTTCTCGCCGATAATCACGCAACAGTCAGATTCCCTTATGTTGCCTGCGTCACGTATAAAAAAGCCGAAGCCGTGCTTCTCTCCGAATTCTACCATTGATTCGGCAAGCGCGTTCAGTTCGTCATCCGATGCTATCCTGACCACCAGGGAGTCTGAACCCTTCGCTTTCGGGGCGGTCCGGGCGGAGACTGCCATCAGTTTTGCGACGATCATCACACCCTCTTTTTCGATAGACATCATGCAGAGATTGGGATTTATATCTTATAAATTCATTGATGCGGTTGGTATTGAATTCGTTTGAGTAATTGATTTGGGCATAAGCCCCTACCGGGGCAGCCCAAGCGCAAGTTTCTGTGAAACTTGCTTTATCGTGATAATCCGGCCTGGACGCTACCCCTTCGGGTAGCCTCGGCCGGAGGGAAAAGAGATTTCAGATATGAGGAAATAATTTGAAGCAGGAAGGGACGGACAGGCATCCCCTTTGCTCCTGAGAGAAATTTGCCACAAATCCATTCCCGGAATGAGTTGTTCTTCCGGCCGAAGGCCGGGTTATCGCCGGCGCAAAGCCCTGAGGTCAGGGCGTGTTCGCGAAGCGAACTTGCGCAAGGGTTGCCCCTTTGGAAATTTTGTTCTTTTTAAAAATTGTTGTGAAAATCTTAGAAATAAAATGAATTCAAAAAATTAAATCAGAGGTGAAGAAAAAAATTATTTGTATTCCCGCTGTGCATAGGAATATTTTTCCGAGTCCCCGCCCTTAAAAACGATATAGAGCCAGACATAGAGGGATTTCAGCGTTCCGAACTGAACATACCTTCTCATGGAGAATTTCACCCACAGTTTTGAATTGAGCTTCACCTTCCCGATCTTCCTCATCCTCTGAGCAATTTCGAGGTCGTCGCCTGCATCTATGCACTTGTACCCGCCGATCTGCATGTAGGCGTTGCGGGTAAATGCCGTGTTGCACCCGAGCGTATAGTATAAGGTATGCGTGTAATAGCCGATTCTTGAAAAGATGTTTGCAAGAGCGAGGTAAAACCTGAATTTAATCCCCGGTTCGAGAGGCAGCACCGTTCCGTACAGCTGGACTATCCTTCCATCCTTTTCAAACGATCTGATGATCTTTTCCAGCCAGTCTTCGGGGATAACACAGTCGGCATCGGTTGTCGCGATGATATCTGCCGATGAAACCGCTGCACCGTCGTTCCTCGCCCCTCCCACTTTTTTGCTTGTCTGGATCATCACTATATCGGCAAGAGGTTCGGCGAGATCGCGTGTTTTGTCCTTTGAATTTCCGTCGACAACTATAATCTCATAGCTGTCTCTCGGAATTGTTTGTTTTTGAAGAGATTCAAGGCAATTTACGATATTCTGCTCCTCGTTGAATGTCGGGACGACAACGGAGATCTTCGGCGTCATTTGTTCAAAAATGTATGTGATATAAGGCAATATAGGTTTGTTAGTGGGATTGTTTCCGATCTTTTACCATAATCGAAAGAACAAGAACAATGATGCAGCAGACGATTCCGAAGTACATGGCCGGTTCGAATCCCTCCAGAAATCCTGAAGCCTGTATATTTTCACCTTCGCCTGCTCTGGAGAAGAAGGTGGAGATCGCGGTGAATAATGCAGTGCCAAGGGCACTACCGAAATATATTGCCGTACTCATGACTCCCGATGCGATCTCCCTGTTTTCTTCATCGGCATGTTCGATGATCCTGCTGCTGCCCGAGCTCATAAACGGCCCTCCCCCGATGCCCATAATGATGAGCGAGATTAGAATATACGGAAGTGTCGTCTCAATGCCGAAGAGCGATATCATCACCATCGAAAGCAGAAAAATTGCGGAAGATGCCGAACATATCTTCATGGCGCCGTGTTTATCGGCGAAATAACCGCCTGCCGGGCTGGTTATAGTTATTACAACCGAGGGCACAAGAAGAAGCATGCCGGCACCTGCCGCTGACAGTTTCAGCACTCCTTCAAAGTAGAATGGCAGGAGAAGGAGAAGGCCCCCGTATGCTGCCATGAAGAGAGTATAAGCCAATGTTGCGAAAGAAAAATTCCTGTCTGAAAACATGTGCATTTTTAAAAGAGGATCTTTGGCCCTTTTTTCTATGAAAACAAACAATGCAAAGAGGATTATCGAGACGGCCAAAAATGCTCCAACGGACGACCAGTTCATAGTCTTATCCCCTGCAAAGCTCAGCGGTATCACGAGGAATGCCATTGCTGCAAAGAAAACCGCGGCTCCTGCATAATCGAAACCGCTCTTCCCGTTTGTATGCGGTATGTCTCCGGGAAGAATCCTCGCCGCAGAGATTATTGTGATGACCCCTATCGGGAGGTTGATGAGGAATATCCAGTGCCAGCTGAAGAATTCTGTGAGTAATCCCCCGAGCACCGGACCGATTGCAAATGCCAGTGCCGAGGCGGCTGCAATAATTCCAAGTGACTTTGCCCTCTCAGATTCGGGCATATGCACGGCAACGGTCGCAACTGCCGAAGGAGCGATCATCGCCGCTCCTGTCCCCTGTATCAGCCGGAAAATGATGAGGGATGTGATGTCCCATGAAAGGGCACAGAGAAGTGAAGCAACGGTAAATATGGCAATTCCGGCGATGTAGATCTTTTTTATTCCGGCGATCGAGAGGACCTTGCCGAATATTATCATCAGCCCGCTGAGTGCGACAAGATAAACAGTGATGACAAGGGATGCAACACCCATCTCTGCATGGAAATTGCCGGCAATATACGGGAGGGCCACGTTTACGATGGCACCGTCGAGGCCGTCCATAAAGGCTCCGAGGCCGACGACTGCAAGAATAAGAATATGAGGGAGGTATTTCCTCTCTGAAGTATTCATCAGGAGTTATTTGGATCTATTGTAATAAATGGTTTTGAGAGGCGAAGGATGAAATTCTCTTCCCTGACCAAATTTTTCTCAAAAATATCGGTATTTTCCTTATAATTTCGGATTATCCTTATCCTGCCCTTAATAGCAATCTTTGAAGGATTGTATATGGGTGAAAAAAATTTGGATTATACAGGCATTAGGCCTGACAATCAGGATAAAAGAAGAGTTTTTACATTTTTAAGATTCCCGGCCTTTAGGATATCCGTGCTACTAATTATCGGATTTTTGCTTTTATGCCCCGGTGCATTTGCACATGTGCCGGACGGATCAGTTGCGTCGGAAGCACCTGAAGTCGATCTCGGAGCGATAACAATTCTTGACGGCGATGAGGAGATCGAGATTTCTCTTGACGATGTCGCAGAATATCACGGGCTGATGACAAACTCCGAACCTGATGCATGTACCTGTTGTATATGTATGTTCCGTGCCGCAAAAGTGGGATTGGGGGAGCTTTACGGGGATGAAATTCCCGAACGATCCGATATAGGTATTACAAGTTACCTGCCTTCGCCCGGAGCAGTGCATACGGCGATGCTTATCACGGGAACCGGGCCGAAGCTTGAATGCGGAAACCCAGGTCAGTTTAGATTACTTTATTTAAACGAAACTGAGATTGAAGATCTGTCAAATCCCAACCTTAAATCCGCATCGGCGGACAATTCGGCAGAAAATTATCATTTCATCTTCACCCGCCTGTCAACAGGTGAAAGCGTGGAAATATCTGTTTCCGGTGAGATGTTTCCGTCAGATTACTTTGAATTACGTAAAAAAGTTCAGATCGAGATGACCGCCACAGAGGATGAAAAGAATCTATTCTCATCTGAATGGAGTGGGACAAGGAACAAATTCCTTGAATCTCAGGATTGGGAGATCTATAATGAAATCGATGAGCCTGAAGAAGAACCGGAAGAGGAGCCTGATGTCGCAGGTGGTGCTGCATTCCTCGCGTTCCTGATCTGCATGCTGGTGGTCTTTGCGGTATTTGCAAGGAGATGAGCAAAAAAATTATTTTTATTATCGAATTTTAATCTGTTTTCTTATTCTTTACATAGTCGAAGACGTGCCTGATGCAGCCGTCCATATTGATATATTCGAATTCGGAGAAACGGCCGACAAGGTCTATTCCCGATCCGGAGAAGTAATCGGTGACGGTCCTGATATTTTCCAGGTAATCGAGATCGTAGACCACGTATGCGTACTCGAATCTTTCGACAGTTGTGTAGATCACTTTCTCTTTTGAAGGGATGATGCCCATGTCGATAAGTCCTTCTACACAGTGCTCCGCGATCTCGTCGTCGGTCATCTTCGAGACCTCGTCACCTTCGTTGAACGTAACTTCGGCAAGAACGGACGAGCAGCCCGCAGGTGCGACCTCTGTCGAGTAGTTCGACGGGAAGGAGATCCTGTTGAACCGCCCGATCTCTTTCTGCGGAATATACAGCCACGAGATGTCGTTCATCTCTCCTTCAACACCTATGCCTACACAGGCGATGGAGTTGTATTTAAGAGATTCAACAGCTTTTATGACTTCGTCAGGTACATTCTCCAGGCACCTGACAAGAGCCTGAACAGGTATCGTGGAGATGACGGATTCGCATACAATCTCTTCCGTACCGTTGCTTATTATGAACCCTTCATCGGTCTTTTTTATGGATTTCACTTCAAAACAGGTTCTTATATCCTCTGTTACAGGTTTTGCTATCGCGTGGACCATGGCCTCGATGCCGCCCGTCACAGGATATGAAAATACGGCCTGGTGCGTGTAGCCCTCCGTCTCGATCCCGATCGCAGATTTGATAATGTCCTCGACAGGTGGCCTGGGGATTCTCCCGTCCACCCAGTGCATCGACATCTCTTCTGCAGGGTAGTTCCATATCTTCTCGTTGTAAGGCACCATGTAGGACTCGGCGATTCCCTTTCCTAGTGTATAGTAGATCCAGTCCCTGAAATTTCCAGGCTCTTCGATCTCGCCTTTTTCGACTGCGATAAGGTTCTTTATGAATTCGTGAATACAGAAGAAGCAGTCCTCCGGGGGAAGCTGGTAGAGGCCGTTTTCGAACGGGTATTTGACATATCTGCCCTTGAAAAATATCTTGGTATTGCGGTTCCGCTCGTCTTTATTCTCTTCAAGGACATCCCTCATAAATTCGAGGACTTCCTTATCCCTGCTGAAGATGATGTGAGATCCGCCTATATCGAAAGTGAAGCCGTTTTCGGTCTTCGACCTGCACAGGCCGCCGATCTGCCTGTCTCTCTCGAGGATTATAATGTCCTCTCCTCTTTCTTTTAGCAGGCGGCCAAGGGTAACTCCGGTCAGTCCTCCGCCCAGAATAGCGATTGTCACAAATATAATTTCGGCCTGTACGACTAATAATGTTGCCAGATGCATATTCTGCTACAGGAAAGGATATGTATTTTTTTTGTAGTCGCAGAGCCTAATTATTGACAGATAATTCCTGAGGTTTGATAAATGGGTACGAAAATTGAATCGGTAAAAGGCAGGGAAATTCTTGATTCGCGTGGGAATCCGACTGTCGAAGCAGAGGTGTTTTTGAAATGCGGTGCGATGGGAAGAGCGGCATGCCCGTCCGGTGCATCGACAGGAGTGCACGAAGCTGTCGAACTCCGCGACGGGGACAGGAACCGTTTCGGCGGCAAAGGAGTGCTTAAAGCAGTCTCGGCGGTAAACGGCCCTATCGCGGGAAAGATCGCCGGACTTGATGCGAAGGACCAGTGTGCAGTGGACAACGCCATGATAGGACTTGACGGAACTCCGAACAAGGGGAAGCTCGGGGCAAACGCCATACTCACCGTTTCGATGGCAAATGCAAGGGCTGCTGCTGCCGCAGAAGGAATATCTTTGTGGAGATACCTCGGCAGGGATGACTGCGAACCGCTGCTCCCTGTGCCGTGCATGAATATCATGAACGGTGGTGCACATGCAAACTGGCAGGGCGCCGACCTGCAGGAGTTCATGATTGCCCCGTACGGGGCACCATCGTTCAGGGAGGCGCTTCGCTGGGGGGCCGAGGTCTACCAGGCACTGAAATCCATCCTCAAGGAAGAGGGTCACAGCACCGCAGTCGGTGATGAAGGAGGATTTGCACCGAAGGTTCCGTCGAACGAAGAGCCTCTCCGCCTTATCATGGCCGCGATTGAAAAAGCCGGTTACAGGCCCGGCGAAGATATTGGAATTGTCCTCGACCCCGCATCGAGCGAGATCTTTAAGGACGGAATGTATGAACTTAAGTCCGAGAAGAGGAGACTGACCCCCGCCGAGATGGTTGCCTACTATAAGGATCTCTGCTCTAAGTACCCGATCGTTTCAATCGAGGACGGACTCGCGGAAGACGACTGGGACGGCTGGAAGATCCTGACCGACGAGATAGGTGATTCTGTTCAGCTCGTGGGAGACGATCTTTTCGTTACGAATGTGGACAGGATCAAAACGGGTATCGAGAAGGGTGTCGCAAATGCAGTATTGATCAAACTTAACCAGATTGGGTCAGTATCGGAAACTATCGATGCCGTAATGCTCGCAAGACGGAACGGCTGGGCTGCCATGGTCTCCCACAGGAGCGGCGAGACAGTCGATTCGTTCATTGCGGATCTTTCGGTCGCTCTCGGCACGGGCCAGATCAAGACCGGGGCTCCTGCAAGAGGAGAGAGGGTCGAGAAGTACAACCAGCTCTTAAGAATTGAAGAGGAGATGGGCGATTCGGCAAAATATGCCGGAAGATCGGCTTTCATTAGATAATAAACCCGGAATCTAACTCATTTTTTAGGGGCTTTTCTGCAGGCAGCCCTTTCAAAAATTATATATCATACTGGTTCTATTCTACAGTTTGAGAGGGGTGCTGTTCTGAAGGATTATGAAAGCCTTAGATCTGCAATGGTTCGATACCAGATCGAAGGAAGGGGCATTTCAGATGAGAATGTCCTGAGAGTCATGGGTGAGATCCCCCGCCACCTGTTTGTCCCGGAAAATATGGCGGGGTCCGCATATGAAGACTGTCCGCTTCCAATCGGGTACGGCCAGACCATCTCCCAGCCTTACATTGTTGCGGTCATGACCGAACTCCTCGAACTGAAGAATGACGATCTGGTTCTCGAACTGGGCACGGGGTCCGGGTACCAGGCAGCTGTAATTGCAGGGATAGCAAAGTTCGTGAGGTCTTATGAACGTGTCCCCGAACTTGCCGAATATGCGAGAAAAAACCTCGAAAATGCCGGAATGTCGAATGTTGAAGTCATATGCAGTGACGGTACTGACCCGGAACCTTACGGGGACGGTTATGATGCTGCCATCATTACCGCTGCATCCCCGGATATTCCCGAATATCTTTTCCCCCTTATGAAAGAGGGAGGAAGGATCGTGGCTCCTGTAGGAGGTTATTATATGCAGGATCTGGCAAAAGTCCGGATCACAGGCGGAGAACCTGTCGTGACATATCACGGGGGATGCAGGTTTGTTCCTCTCCTGGGAGCGAGGGGCTGGAAGGAATAATAAATGTTTTTTTATCCTGGTATTCCATATTAAAAATTGCCGCTCTGCCAAGAATGATATACTCAGCCGTCCTATTATACTGGAATGGTTTCTTTTTTGAAATTCAATGAATTAAATATTTCACCCGAGATCCTTCGGGCAATAGAAGACATGGGTTTTGAAGAACCCACTCCAATACAACAGCGCTCAATTCCTCTTATTCTTTCAGGCCGCGATGTTACTGGACAGGCACAGACAGGCACGGGCAAGACAGCCGCTTTCGCAATCCCACTAATCGAGAAGATCGAGCCTGAAAAATGTTCGGTTCAGTCGATTGTACTGTCGCCGACCAGAGAGCTAACAATACAGATCTCAGAGGAATTCAACAGGCTTCTTAAATACCGCAAGGATATACGCGTCCTTCCCGTTTATGGCGGACAGGCTATCGAAAGGCAGCTTCATGAACTGAAGAAAGGGGTTCATATCATTATCGGCACTCCGGGGAGGGTTATGGATCACATGAAGAGGGGAACACTCTCTTTATCCGGTATAAAGACTGTAGTCCTTGATGAAGCAGACCAGATGCTTGAGATGGGATTCCGCGAGGATATGGAGGAGATCCTTTCGAAGGCTCCGGGGGAGAGGCAGACTATTCTGTTCTCTGCCACAATGCCCAAGCCTATCCTGAAGATCTCGAAATCATTCCAGAAAAAGCCGGAATTTGTCACGATAAATCCCGGACAGCTCACTGTTCCCCTGATCGAACAGAAATATCTTGAGGTTCGTGAAAAAGATAAACTCGAGGTGCTCTGCAGGCTGATAGATATCAACTCTTCTGATTTATCCATGATCTTCTGCAATACGAAAAAGGCAGTCGATGAACTGTCCGAGATGCTCCGGTCGAGGGGATATTTCGCCGAGGGTCTGCACGGGGATATGAAGCAGCAGCAGAGGGATCGCGTAATGAGCCGTTTCAGGAGCGGTTCGATCGATATTCTTATTGCCACCGATGTTGCGGCAAGGGGTATCGATATCGACGATATCGATGTGGTCTACAACTACGATGTTCCGCAGGATGTTGAATATTATATTCACAGGATTGGAAGAACCGGCAGGGCCGGGAAGAGCGGGATGTCGTATACATTCGTCAGTCCTAAAGAGATCTACAAGCTCCGGATGATAAAGAAGATAGCAAAAGTGAATATCGTCCGGATTGCGATACCTAATGCAGCCGATGTGGAGAATTCCAGGATCGAAAAGGTCCTTGACAGGGTGAAATCGATCATCAACGAGGAGGATATCGGCCTTTACATACCTGCTGTCGAAAGGCTTATGGAGGAGGATTACACTCTCTCGGAGATCTCGGCGGCACTTTTAAAGATCCAGCTCGAAGGCAGCAGCGGAAAGGTGCAGCCGGGTGAGGAATTCGAACCCGGAGATACCGGTGCAGAACCGGGAATGGTGCGCTTCTTCGTGAATATCGGTAAAAACAAGGGTGTCCGTCCTTCCGATTTCGTAGGGGCAATCGCAGGCGAAGCCGAAATTCCGGGAAACGAGATCGGTGCGATCAATATTATGAAGGACTTTTCCTTCGTTGAGATTCCGGAGCAGTATGCAAAGACTGTCTTTGAAGTGATGAACCGGGGCACGATTCGCGGGAACGAGGTTTCCTTTGAACCTGCAAGAAGAGAACGGAAACAGAGATCAAGATATTGATTTTAGAATTTAGTTCAGGGAGGGGGAGGTCCCCCTCCCTGTGACCCTCCCCCCTATCGCGATATGTCGCAGGAGGGATGGACGAGCATCCCTCCTGCTCCTTTTTTTTGCCGGAGATCATCTATCACAAAAGCACAAAGTCCTGAGTTCAGGGTGTATTCGCGGAGTGAACCGAAGGGCTGTCTGTCGCCCCTTCGAGACCTATGGCGACCTTCTTTCACATTGTACGATAGTGGAAATGAGGGAACTTGCGAAAGGGGTACCCTAAAGGGGCTTTATTCTTTAGAATTATCTTTGTTTTTAAAAATCATCAAGTCTTGACTGTCTGCTTTTTGCCGAATCAAAACCCGAGAGCGAAACTCCCAGCGATCTTACAGGTCTTTCGTCATATAGATCTGTAAATATATCCTTTGCTTTTTCGTATATGACGGTCAGATCGATGGTTGGATGAAGGAAACTGTCCGCCTTTGATCTGTCGATAAACCCCGCGTACCTGATCTTAACCGTAACCGTCCTGCATGAATATCCCCTGAGTTCAAGTCTGTTCTGAACATTTTCACAGAGATCTGAGAGATCCGACAGGAGAATGGATGTATCCGAGACATCCTCCGGGTAAGTTGTCTGCTTTCCGATGGACTTCTGGCCCTCCTTCTCCCTGACCTCGCTGTCGTCGATTCCGCGGGCAAGCCTGTGCATCATGATTCCGTGTTTTCCGAAGGCGTCTTTCAGTTCCTGGATATCACAGCCTAAAAGGTCTTTTATAGTGACAATTCCGTGCTTTTCAAGTCTTACTTTTGTCTTTTTACCGATCCCTGGTATTGCATCCACAGGAAGCGGGTCGAGGAAGTCCCTGATCGCATCCGGTCTTACAACGGTCATTCCTGCAGGCTTGTTCATGCCTGATGCAATCTTTGCAATAACCTTGCCCGGTCCGATCCCGACAGAGCAGGTGAGTCCTTCGGCATGGAAAATCCGCTCTTTGATCTCCCTGCCGACAGATTCGGCATTATCGTATGAACCGATGAAGGATATGTCGAGATATGCCTCGTCGATGCTGACCTGCTGGAATTTGTCGGAATATTCTCTCATGATGTTCATGACATTCGCGGATGTTTTTTTGTAGAGCTGCATGTTTACAGGCAGGAATATGCACTCCGGGCAGAGCCTGTATGCCGTACTCACAGGCATTGCCGATCTTATTCCGTACTCTCTGGCCTCGTATGAACAGGTGCTCACGACCCCCCTGCCTTTTCCTCCTTTTGGATCGGCTCCGACGACCACAGGTTTTCCTTTAAGCGACGGGTTCTCCCTGACCTCCACTGAAGCGAAGAAGCTGTCCATGTCTATGTGCATAATTATTCTTTGGGCAGGGCGGTTTTCCGTCATCGAATTATGACCATATTCGGATTTATTCCATTATAAAAACTTGCGACACGGAAAAAATGTAAGCCAGTACCTTTTCCGGTCTGCGTTTTATTCATGTTTTATTTATCAGTCATTAAACCCAAAATGCCATCCTATGATACTAAAGAAGTTTGTCGATTTATTGAAGGCCTTTTGGTCCGCTTTTATATCACGGCCGATGATCCGGGATCGCCAAACTCAATGTGGGTGATGGAGTTTGAACCCTCAGGTTTTGCTAAGAAGCACTCTCATAAAGAAGAGCATTACCTGTATGTCCTCGAAGGCATCTGCGAATTAAGGAGCAAGGACGGCAGTACCTCTACGGCAGAAGCAGGAGACTCCATATTCGTTCCGGCGTGCGAGGAGCATGAGATTGTCAACTCCGGCGATTCGGTCCTCAGGATGCTCTCACTGATGCCTATTTTGAAAGGTGCAACAGGAAGGTCGACAACCCCCTGCGATTAAAAAGAATATTTGATATTAGTCTCTTGGTTTGATAAACGGCCCGGTCATCGTGATATCGAGCACTTCTTCCGAATTCTTCGGTGTGAGGAGACTTACCGCGATCATTGCAATGGCCGCACACGAGAGTGAATAGATGGAGTAGTGCATAGGAAGTTTTGCAACGTACTGGTTCCAGTATGCAAAAATCCCCGAACCGATAAGCCCCACGATCATTGCTGCGAGTGCTCCCTGTGTCGTTGCACGCCTCCAGTACAGGCCGGCGATGAAAGGAACGGCAAATGTTGAGAGCATCACCCCTATTCCCATCCAGATCAGGAATGCCAGCATCTCGGGCGGATTAATCGCCAGGATCAGTGATATTGCGGCTGCGATGAACACGCATACCTGGCTTAATCTCAGCACCTGCCTGTCTGATGCATCAGGTTTGAGCAGGTTTTTATAGATATCCCAGGAGAACATGGTTCCGATTGTCAGCATAAGCCTGTCCGTTGTAGACATAACAGCAGAGAGGACAATCACTGCAAAAAGCGCCCATATAAGCATGTTTGGAGACGCAAATTCGACGCCATACATAAAAGCAAAATCCTGGGCGTTTACAGTTGCGGGCAGGACCAGCTTCCCTTCTTCTACCAGAACACGGACAGCAAAGCCGGAGATCTTCACCAGTGATATTACGACAAGATATAGAACAAATGCAACCAGCGGAGACCATTTGAAGAATTTTTCTTCCTTTGCCGCAAGAACATTGTTTACGACATGCGGTGCACAGGCAAGTCCGATCGTCAGCATGATTACAAAGCCTACAAGGTACTCGGGTGTGCAGTACGCGTATGATGCATAAGCGCTCGGGAAGTATGGCTGGATCAGGTTGGGATCGATGGAAGAAAGTACTGTATTGATGTGTTCGAGGCCTCCTGCTGCAATGATAACCAGCGGTGCCATAATCAGGACGCCGATGATAAGGATCCCACCCTGTATCAGTGTTGTCCATGATACTGCGTACATTCCTCCGATGACCGTATATGCCGTAATGATGATGGCGGCAATTAGAAGGGCAACGACATGATCGATTCCGAATAGCCAGACCAGCACTATGCTTATTGCGGTATACTGGCCGACGAGGTATATCAGCGAGACTATAATCCCTGCAACTGCCGATACTCCCCTGACCGCCTTGGGACTTTCGAATCTCTGGGCAAAGTAATCCTCTACGGTCATATATCCTGACCTTTTGCCGATATAGTGCAGTTTCACACCGAAGACAATTATCGCAAAGGCTGCTGCGAGCGGAACGGCGAGCTCTTCCCAGAATCCGGGCCACCCTGAAGCAAAACCGAATCCGCTGACGCCTACAAGAGTCATTCCCGAGCATACGGATGCGACCATCAGGATTGTAAATACCCAGAATCCCAGGGAACGTCCTGCAAGTATGTAGTCCTCGCTGGAATGCACTTTCTTAGATGCCCAGCTCCCTATCGCAAGCAGGCCTATGGCATAAAGCACTATTACGCCAATTGTTAACCAGTCCCCGCTCATTCTTCTTCCTCCTTAAATGTAAGGCCCCAGTAAAGGAGAACGAGAATTATCAGCGCCGTAGCAAATCCTATGGCAAATATTGTTGAAAATGGAAGACCAAACATAAACTCTATGCTAATGTGTGCCACGCTAACATATAACACGATCGATATTTCTTCGGAGCCGGGTTTTATCGCAATATGTTATATCGGAGAATATTTCAGAAAAATACCCTGATTCCTAGTTAGTATTGTTGATTTAATGAAAATTATAATATTGTGTGTTTTAATAAAATCCGGATGCCCGGGATAGATCAGAGCAAACCATCCGGTAACAAAGGGTCTTCGTTTATTTTCATTTAGTGCTCAGAAAAAGATATGACTCCGGAAAATATTTGTTCGATACCCGAATTCTAGTTTTTTACAGATTGCGGTTCGACCATTTGTCTGACTATTTCCTTTACTTCATCTGACCATTCTGAATCACTGGTCCCTTTCGCTGGTTTCCCGTCCGGCTGCATATTATCAGGAATAAATTCCCTTCCACCGAGTTTTTCCGCCACCTTTTTTCGTACGCATTTTCTAAGGTAACTGCCTTTACAATAATTATTGATCAGGTGGTTGACTCTGGCTCCGCCGTTTGCCGAATATCTTCCCATCCATTTGCATGTACCGAAGAATGGACAATTTGACATTATTAATCAAGAAGGTAAATCCTAATATAAAAAAGTATTGTATATTGCAGTTAATGCCTGAAATGACGGACTCCTGTGAAGACCATTGCAACATTAAGCCTGTTTGCGGCTTCGATTACTTCTTTATCACGTATGGAGCCTCCCGGCTGAAGGAGGGCGGTAGCACCGGCTTTTGCTGCGACTTCCAGGGTGTCGGGGAAGGGAAGGAATGCATCAGATGCAACAGCTGAACCCTTTAATGAGAATTGTGCCTTCGAGACCGCGATTTCTGCAGAATTTACCCTGTTCATCTGGCCCGCGCCGATACCAAGGGCTGATTTTTTGTCTGCAAAGATAATTGCATTGCTCTTCGTATGTTTGCAGATCTTCATTGCAAGCTTCATTGCTTCCATCTCATCTGCTGTCGGTTCGCGCTCCGTTACGACCTCCCAGTTTTCAGTGATGTCTTTCGGGGTCTTCTGGACGAGTGCGCCGCCGTCTATAGTCCGGAGTTCCTGTGTCTCCTCATCGGGCGGAAGAACAAGAACACGCATGTTCTCTTTCCTTTTCATTATTTCGAGCGCTTCCCTGGTATAGGATGGTGCAATTACGACCTCGATGAATGTTGATGCGATCTCCTCTGCCATGTCAGGCCCGACTTCCCTGTTTAATGCCACTATTCCGCCGTATGCAGATACCGGATCGACGTCTCTTGCCCTTATGTATGCCTCATGAAGCGTGTCTCCTACGGCGACGCCGCAGGGATTGTTGTGCTTAACTATAACCGCGGCTGTCTCATCAAATTCGCGCAGGAGCCTGACTGCGGAGTCTGTGTCCAGGTAATTATTATATGACATGGCTTTGCCCTGGAGGGATTTCTGGCCCGCGATTCCGCTTTCTCCATAGACTGCCGCTTTCTGGTGAGGATTTTCACCGTACCTGAGCTCTCTTCCGTTCCTGAACTGAACTGAAAAAACCTCCGGGAACTCAGATTCGATGGAATAAAGGTAATTGCTTATTGCACCGTCATAGGCGGCCATTCTTGAAAAGACCTTTCTGGCAAGATAGAGCCTTTCAGCCTCTGTCAGGCCGTTCTCCTTAACTGCGGCTTTGATGAAGTCATAGTCCTTCGGATCAGTTACCACTGCAACGTCCCTGAAATTCTTGGCTGCAGCCCTTATCATTGCAGGTCCGCCGATGTCGATGTATTCAACGAGTTCATTTAAAGGCAGTCCTTTGCCTGACATATCTTCGAACGGGTAGAGATTTACGACAAGGAGGTCTATCTTTTCGATACCGCGCTCTGCCATAACCGCGTCATCGATTCCTCTCCTTCCCAGAAGGCCTCCGTGTATCTTCGGGTGTAGCGTCTTAACCCTGCCATCCATCATTTCGGGGGCTCCGGTATATTCCGAGACTTCGGTGATCTCAATTCCCGCATTTGAGAGCTCTTTTGCAGTGCCGCCGGAACTCAAAAGCTTGAAATCATTTTCAACCAGAGTTCTCGCAAGATCTACAATTCCGGTTTTATCCCATACCGATAGAAGTGCATACTTCATGTCTATTAATATGGATTTGAAAAAGAAATAATGTATACCTCCGGTTTCATCCGGATCTGAAATTATATCAAAATAAGAAAATCAGGCATATCTGATTTGTCGGCCTTTCTATCTGAATCGATCCTTCATATGATAAGAATCATTATATAGAACTGTTTGCAGATAGATAATTAATTTTATATAGAACTACTAACCATTTAGTATGGTATAAAGGTTAAAAATCGACTATATGGAGTATTGGACGATGAATGATGAGGATCCAGAAAACAGAACAATCACTGATTCGGACCAGGACTCCCTTTCAATGGAAGACTATGCCGTTGTTGGGGATTATGAAGGGGACGAAAATGGGGAGTGTAACGATTCCGGGGCGGCAAAGATAGCTGAACTTCAGGCCACGATTGATGAGCTGAACGACAGGTATCTGCGCCTTGCCGCGGATTTCGAAAATTTCAGGAAGAGAAGCTCCCGTGAAACGAACGAAAGAGTGAACCGGGCAATCGAGCAGTTTGCATCAGGAATACTTGAAGTTGCAGACAATCTTGAAAGAGCCGCCGGTTCTGACGATTCGTCCCTTCGCGAAGGCCTGGAACAGATCCAGAAGATCCTCAGAAAAGTTCTTGAACAACATTCAATACGTCCCATTGAGTCGGTAAACAAAAAATTCGATCCTGAAAAACACGAAGCCATCGCTTATGTCCCTTCGGACTCCGAAGAGGGCACTGTAATCGATGAAGTCTCATGCGGGTACAGCATGGGGGATCGTGTAATCAGGACTGCAAAAGTCGCAGTATCTAAAGGAAAAACTGAAAAAAATTAAAATGAGGAGAAATAATAATGGCATCAAATAAAGTTCTCGGAATTGATCTTGGAACGACCAACTCATGTATGTCGATTATGGAAGGCGGAAAGCCTGTAGTAATTCCAAATGCAGAGGGTGCAAGAACGACACCTTCGGTAGTAGCCTTTTCAAAAGACGGCGAACGCCTGATCGGAAGCGTTGCAAAACGCCAGGCTGTAACAAACCCTGACAGGACAATAATCTCGATAAAGAGGGATATGGGAACCGACCGGAAGATCAAGATCGACGATAAGGTCTTTACTCCCCAGGAAATCTCCGCAATGATCCTCCAGAAGCTCAAGGTCGATGCTGAAGCATACCTTGGTGAGGAGATAAAGAAGGCAGTGATCACGGTTCCTGCATATTTCAACGATGCACAGAGGAATGCGACGAAAGACGCCGGAAAGATTGCAGGCCTCGAAGTCATGAGGATTATAAACGAGCCGACGGCCAGTGCACTTGCATACGGCATCGAGAAAGAAGGGGATGCAACCGTCCTGGTCTTTGATCTCGGCGGCGGAACTTTCGATGTCTCTATCCTTACACTTGGAGACGGTGTCTTCGAGGTCCAGGCAACTGCCGGAGACAACCATCTCGGAGGAGACGACTTCGATCACCTGGTTGTTAAGTATCTTGTCGATGAGTTCAAGAAGCAGGAGGGCATCGATCTCAGCTCGGACAAGATGGCGATGCAGAGGCTCCGCGACGCAGCAGAGAATGCAAAGAAAGAGCTTTCGACAGTCCAGAAGACCAATATCAACCTGCCTTACATAACGACGGACTCGAGCGGCCCGAAGTTCCTCGATATCGACCTTACAAGAGCGAAGTTCGAGCAGCTTATCGGCGACCTTGTCGACAGGACGATCGGCCCGGTCAAGCAGGCGTTAAGCGATGCAAAACTTACGGCAAAAGACATCGATCACGTCCTCCTCGTAGGCGGTTCGACGCGTGTCCCGCTTGTTCAGGAGAGGGTAAAGGCGCTTCTCGCAAAGGAGCCGGACAAGGGAATAAACCCCGATGAGTGCGTGGCAGTCGGTGCATCGATCCAGGGAGGAGTCCTTACAGGCGAGGCAAAGGATGTTGTTCTTCTTGATGTCACACCGCTGACACTCTCGATCGAGACCCTCGGCGGAATCGCGACAAAGCTTATCGAGAGAAATACGACAATTCCGACGAAGAAAAGCCAGATCTTCACGACCGCGGCAGACAACCAGACAAGTGTCGAGATCCATGTAGTTCAGGGAGAGCGTGCGATGGCATCCGACAACTTCACGCTCGGAAAGTTCCAGTTGACCGGAATTCCGCCTGCACCCCGCGGTATTCCCCAGATCGAGGTAACATTCGATATCGATGCAAACGGAATCATAAATGTCTCCGCAAAGGATCTCGGAACAGGAAACCAGCAGGCGATCACCATCTCCGGCGACAAGAGACTCTCCAAGGATGAGATCGACGAGATGGTAAACAAGGCGAAGGACTTCGAAGATGCCGACAAGAAGAAGCGCGAAGAGATCGAGATAAAGAACAGCGCCGACAATTCTGTCTTTGCCGCAGAAAAACTCCTCAAAGATAGTGCAGATAAGATTGAGGCGGAAGACAAGGGAAAGATCGAATCCGCCCTTGAAAAGGTCAAGAATACCATGGAAGGAGAGGACATCGAGGCCCTGAAAAAGGATGTCGAAGAGCTCCAGGAGGCTGTTTTCGCCGCGACAACAAAGATCTACCAGAAGGCACAGGCTGAGGCCGAGGCGGCCAAGGCCGGAGAAGCAGGTTCTGCCGGTGAGGATGAAACTGTTGTCGATGCCGATTACGAAGTAAAAGACGACGAGAAGAAGGAATAAGTCTTGGGTTCGGGATGTAACGATGGGTGCCAAAAACTACTATGACGTATTGAATGTTCCGAAGGACGCAAACGAACAGGAGATAAAAAAGGCATACCGCACCCTTACGAAGAAATACCACCCGGATGTCTGCAAAGAAGAGGGCGCCGAGGAGAAATTCAAGGAGATAAACGAAGCCTACAGTGTCCTCTCCGATTCCCAGAAGCGGGCCCAGTATGATCATATGGGCCATGAGACCTTTACAAACGCCTCCAAAGGCCAGTACACAGGCGGAGGCTTTGGCGGTGCGGGTTTCAACGCCGATTTCGGTGGATTCGGGGATATATTCGATGCATTCTTCGGCGGCGGTGCGGGCCAGCGGAGAGGGCCACGCGGCCCCCAGCCGGGCGCCGATCTCCTTATGCGGGTTCAGGTCACCCTGAAAGATGCGGTCCTGGGAACATCCAAGGACATCGATGTGATGCACACCGAGGCCTGTGAGGAATGCGAAGGCACTGGAAGTTCTACTAAAAAGACCCGGGTATGCCCCCGCTGTGGGGGTTCGGGTCAGGAGAGGCGCGAGAACAGGACTCCGTTCGGCAGTTTCGTGAGCATGACCACATGTTCGCAGTGCAGGGGCCGCGGGAAGATTCCCGAGCAAACCTGTTCAAAGTGCGGTGGATCAGGGCATAAAAAGGTAAAGAGGACAATCACCGTCAATATACCAGCCGGAATTGAATCCGGTATGCGGCTTCGCATGGAAGGATACGGCGAAGCGGGAGACCCGGGTGCGTCGAACGGTGATCTCTTCATAGAGGTCGATGTACTTGCGGACTCCAAATTCAAACGCCTGGGCGACAACCTTGAGACCAGTGTAAGCGTATCTGCGGCAGGTGCTGCGGTGGGTACAAAAGTCGATATAACCACCATAGACGATCGCGAAGTCGAACTCAAGGTCCCTGCAGGAATTCAGCACGGAACTGCGCTAAAGATCCCCGGAGAAGGTGTAAGACGGCGCGGAAGGCCGGGAGACCTTTTGGTACGCGTCAATATTTCAATACCAAAAGACCTCGGCGACGAGGAGAAGGAGCTCTATAAACGTCTCCTTGAGATAGAATCCGAGAAAAAGGACTCTAAAAAGGGCGGATTCTTCCAGGGTATGATGGGAAAGAAGAAAGGTTCGAAGAAGTAATTCTTCCGAAATTCATCTTTTTTGTATGAACATTTTTTTCACCTGCAATCTAATAGTTCAGGGCTGATCTATGAAACTGATCTTTGAATTGTCCGGTGAGCATCCCAGGATCCCGTTTTGCGAGATTGAATGCGTCGGAAAACTGCTTGAATGCGCTGAGCAGGTCGCGGTTGCGGAATGTCCCAATCCGGCTGAGACTGAGCGCCTTGCAATGACCCACGTCATTATGGAGTATCTCGGGGAATGTAGTGCGGATCGATCTTCATTTGAAGATCTTTTAAAGAGCCTGAATATAAAATCCGGGAAGAGTTTTGCAGGACGCGTTAAGAAGATCTCGGGAACAGCTATCGGCGACTCCCAGCTCGATCTCGAACGGTGTATCGGTTCTCATATATCCGGGCAGGTCTCCCTCAATTCGCCTGATGAGGAATACAGGGCGGTTTTCTCAGGTGAACGGTGCTTCTTTGGGCGGGTATTATACAGGATAGATCGCGGAGGATTTGCATACCGCAATCCCATGAGAAGGGCATTCTTTCACCCTGGTGTCATGATGCCTATTATGGCAAGGACGCTTGTGAACCTCTCTTTTGCAGGTGAAGGTGATCTGCTCCTGGATCCGTTCTGCGGGACAGGCGGTATTCTGCTTGAAGGGCAGCTCCTCGGGTGCAGGGTAATCGGGTCGGATATGGACAGGTTCATGCTTGAAGGATGCAGGGAAAACCTTCCTTCTGCAGAGGTTCTCTGTGCCGATGCGACCTGTCTCCCCCTTCCGGACGGATCGGTGGATGCGGTTGCCACCGATCTTCCGTACGGCCAGTCGGTCTGCATAAGAGCAGAATCCATGAATAAACTTTATAATGATTCGCTTGCAGAGATAAGGCGTGTGCTAAAACCCGGAGGGCGGGCTGTAGTTGTAACTCACGTGGACATCCGCGAAATTGCCGGGAGGCATTTCGATATAATTCAGTATCATGAGCAGAGAGTTCATAAGAGTCTGACGAGAAAGATAATGGTGATGAAATAAACGGCAGGCCGTATTTTTCTGCTTATGTCGTAAAATAATAAAATAAAAGCCCCCTCTGGAGCTTCATATACCGGATTTGACAATTGATGAATACACTTGAATGGATAAAGGCGAATTTTGCGCGGAAAAAGCCTGACCGGAAACTTGCCCGGAAGTCTATAAGACATTTAAAGAAGATTGAGAAGAAGCAGCTTTTCTCTGAAGATATGTCCCAGATGAGGGCGTCTGAAGGGAGATGGTATGAGTCCCTTATATACGAAATGCTCCTTGAAATATCGGGGAGATCCGATATGGTCAAATATATCGTGCGCAAAGGAGCGGACGCTCCGTTTCCGCCCCCTGAGATCGAAATGGGACAGAACGGACTTTTCTACTCCAACCGCGGGGATATAAACATAAGAGGCAACGGGCAGGATATTGCTGAAGTTGACATTCTCTGGGTTGATAATGAAAATCGGATCTCGTTTGCCGAGATTGTTACATCCGCCTCCGATCTGAAAGATCTTGAGGTAGAGGTTCATTATAAGAAGAGGCTGCTCGGTTATCTCTACGGACAGGTAATTGTTCCTTTTGTCCTTTTTTCATCTGTGGACATATCGAGATCATCGATCATCCGCCGGCTTGTAAAGGAGACGGAGAGCGTTGTGATAATCACGCCGACATGCGAGGAGATAAAGACCCTCCTGACCCCTTCTTCTATAAGAGGGGTGCCGAGGAAACCTGTAAATCATCCGAAACTAATCGATATTGCCGATATTCCGTTAAAAAGACCGTTCGATTACCTTTCCCTGCATAATAAAAAGAGGGACAAGCTTATCGGGATGATGCTTGCGGGAAAAGGAAAGGAAGAGATGATGAAGAGAGACGAGATTCCTCCAGTATCCAAAAAGATCATTATCGGCGCCCTTTATCCCTCTGGCATCAAGGCTTTGATGCAGAACCGGACATTTACGATGAGGGGGAAGATTCATTCGATAGATTCTATCGAGAGGGACTACTCGAAGATTGTTCTTGCGATCGATATACCTGAGTATGAGCCGGTGATCTATATGAAGTCCAGGATGAAGGAGGAGTACGTAAAGATCGTCAGGAAAAAATCGGGGGAGCTGAAGGTTGAGAGCAAGCGGACTCCCCAGATGACAGGTTTTTATCTCTGGCTGGAGAGTCTGAAGCCGACAATCGGTGCAAAGATAGCCGTAAAATACGGCAATGTATTCCTGAGGAAGTAATTGCTTAAATGCGGAGATTCTCCGTTAGATTATTTTCATTGATATTTTATTTTTAACATCCCCCGGAAAACCTGAACTCTTCGGTATCATATATCGTCTCGTTGTCTGTATTGGTCTCCGCACGGATGAAATATGATTCGCGGCAGCACCATTCTGTAGTGTTGACAAGACAGTTCCATGTGTTATTTCCATCAAAACCCTGTACTGCGTATACAACAGATTCTGTGATCTCAGTGCTGCAGTTGCCGTTGCAGAGGGATCTGACTCCTCTGGTATCCACAGTCACCTCCGGCGGGCTTATGGGACAGGGATGCGCAAGTATCCCGGATAATATCGTGATCGCGGTCCCTGCAGGTAGATTGGTCGTTCCCGTGACATTCAGGACCTGATCCTCCTTTGACCATATAACAGGATTTATTGAGATAAAAGGCTCTTTTCCGCCGGAATCTTTTGTCGTACTTCCGTTTTCCTGGGAATATTTGTCACTGCCATCAGTTGAGGTGCAGGCAGAAGAAAAGATTAGTGCAATGAATATTAACTGGATTATTAAGAGCATAAAGATTTTTTTAATATTCATATGTGTTCCTTCTTTTTACAGGATATCAATTTTTTTGAGGAATTATTTTAAGTCCTTCATGGATGTTCAGCTGCTTTTCGTTGAATTGCTGCATGAACTTATAAAAAAAATCTGCCGATCGGTCTTTAAAGTAACAGTTATCGGTAGAATTAATCTGGAAAAAATTGTGTGAGGTTATGGATCCTACTCAGATCCTCGATCCAACAGCACCGACACTGTCCTGGTAGCGTCCGTTGTATGTAGACGACCCCTCGGTCACCTCATGCATGATAATCTGGACGCACCTTTCGCCGGCCGGGAGCGGAACATCCTCAGGGCCCATATTGACAAGGCATAATGTAAGATTTCCGCGGAAACCCGGATCTACATATCCCCCACCGATGAGGACTCCTTTTCTCCCGAATGAAGACCTGCACATGAGGGTGGCCGCAACACCTGCAGGAAGTTCCACACGCTCCATGGAGTGAACGAGTGTGCATTCGCCTTTCTTCAGGACATAGTCCTCTCCTGCTCTCAGATCGTATGATGCGGGCTGCTGCGAGCCTTCACTATAGGGATCAAGAACAAGGTCGCCAGATTCGATCAGTTTCAAAATATTTTCTCTGGAAAGAATCATTAATTCTGGTTGGAATAATTCGGGTAAAAAATGTGCGGTTTGCATATGACCTTTAGCAAAGACAATCGATTAAATCCGGATGTAAAAATATACTTATTCCGTCCTGGTCAGATTTCTGTTGTAATAATCTATCGCCTGTGGTTTCTTTTGTCCCGTGTCCGGGCGTTTTGATCTCGTAAATTGCCTGTACTTTTCAAACATACATCGTATAAAATAGAAACTTAATTACCGTTATTGAAGCGGTACTTTCCCTCCGGCACAGAGATCTCAAATCTTGCACCTTCTTCGAATTGTCCGGTTTCCCTGATTTTAAGTCCTGTCATCGCAAGAATTCCTTTTGACAGAAACAGCCCGAGTCCTGAATTTTTATAATATTCTCTCTTGAAGATCTTCTCCTTTGCATCATCCGGAATTCCGATTCCGTCGTCTTCGCATGTAATTAAAAGTCCGTTTTTAGTCTCTTCCGCATCGAATGTAATATGAGAGATTTTTTCACCATGCACCGATGCATTGTCAAAGAGCGTATATATGACCTTTCCAAAAAGGGGATCTGCGAGCACCTCAACCCTTTTTACATTGTTTTTGAGTTTTATGTGCTCAAAGGCGTTATTTCTGTAGGTTTCTGCAACAATCCTGCCGATATTGAACCAGTCCGGTCTCTGCTCTCCGAGATTTTTGTAATATGCGGTAAATTGGATCTGCTGCTTTATGGTTTCGATTATTCCCGAGACCTTCTCAAGATATTTATCAGCGGTTGTACCCGGAGGGATTGCTTTATCAAGTTCCATTAACTCCAGATACCCGGCTGCAGCTGTGATCTGGTTCAGGATATCGTGGCGTGTAATGTTTGATAAAAGATTGAGTTTTTTATTGACCTCTTCCAAAGATTTTTCTGCAAGATGCCTCTCCGTGATATCGTTTATGAGAGCCAGAACTCCTGTAAATTTTCCTTTTGAATCGATAAGTGGTGATGTTGCAATAATCGTATAGATCTTCCTGCCGTCACTGCGTACAAACTCAAAATCATATTTTTTTATCTCTCCCTTCCTGTCGTTTTTGAATAGCAGCTTTGCTTTTTCGAGGCCTTCTTCATCCATGAAATTAAAAAATGAGCTTCCTACCACCTCTTCTACAGTATAACCAAGCATTTTTGCCATGCTTGGATTGACGAATGTCGCTATACCGGCTGAGTCCACGGTCCAGATCCCTTCTCCTGCAAGTTCAACGAGTGTGCGGTATTTTTTTTCGCTTTCTTTTAGCGCCTCCTCCGCATTTTTACGATCCGTTATATCATGCGACAATCCGAGTATTGCATATACCTTCCCTGTTTTATCCTTTAACGGTATAAGGGAATGGTCCTGCCAAAGATAGTTTTCATTATATCTTGTTTTTGTCTCGATGAGAAGCGGCTCCCCTGTTTCTGCCACCATACGCAGGCTGTTTATCTGACTTTCTGCAATATCGGTTGTGAAGAGGTCCTTTCTTGATCTCCCGATGATTTTCTCAGGGGTGGTGTTCAGAAGCCCTGCAGCTCTTTTGTTTGCATATAGAACAGTATCTTCAAGATCAACGATGAAGATCGGATCAAGGGATGCTTCGGCAAGTATCCGGTATTTTTCCTCACTCTCCTTTAGGGCCGTCTCGATTTTTTTGCGATCTGTTATATCTCGTGCAATCGAACAGGAATATTCCTCGCCATTATAGGTGAGGTGATACTGGCTGATTTCAACAGGGTGAAGACTTCCGTCTTCAAACCTGTGAAGAGATTCGAATTTATAAAAGTCATCTTTTACAATTATTTTCCAGATCTCTTCCCACCTTTCAGGATCTATATCAGGATTGATGCCGAATACTGTTTTTCCATCTGTATTATTCTCTTTATTTATCCCGAATGATTCCCTGGCGCTTATGTTGGCATAAACTACCGCACCTTTCCTGTTGGTAAAATAGATGTCATCCGGGGAATGTTCGAATGCGAATTGTGTTCTTTGGAACATTTCTGCAGATTTAATCCTGCTCAGATCGGTTATTGTTGCGATATATCCTGTTATATTGCCTTTTTCATCCTTCTCTGGACCTGCCTGGAATAGGACCCATGCGTTTGTCCCGTCGGGTTTCATGAACCTGTATTCGTGGTTTATCCTTGTGCCGTTCTGCGTGCAGGCGGACCAGTCGCCAAAAAATTTCTCTTTATCCCCTGTATAAATAAGTCCGCAGACTTCTTCACCCAACACCTGTTCTTTTGTGATCCCTGTTATCTCGGTAAATCTCCTGTTGGCATATGAACAGATTCCTTCTGTATTCGTTCTGATGATCCCTGCAGGGGATATTTCAGAGAGTGTTTTAAAAAAGATCCTGCTTCTCTCAAGTTTATCGGAAAGCCAGGCGATCACAGCTGCAGCGAAGATGAATATTACTACCCGTTCAAAAGCCAGGAGTACCTGTTCAATGTCGGGCCACAGGAAGTAAATGACCATTGACACATACATCAGACCGAGGAGAGCGGAAAGGAATATGCCTTTTTTCCTGTAATGATATGCAATCAGGACTATCGGGATATAATACAGGTGCATAAAAACCGTCGTAATCCCGTTTGCCAGGCAAAAAAATGAAAATGCCAGTGAATATCCTGAGATGAGGAGAATAATCAGAACCCATAATCTTTCGCCGGGTGTGGAGAGCGCTTTTATGAAATGCCTTTTGCCTTGTTTTATCTCCTGTGTCGTATAAAGCCCCCTTTAATTGATTCTGTTCACTCCTTCGTGATACTGGCATCCCGGAATCCTGTGCATCAATATTAAAAATTGTGGAATCTTTTTTCGGCTGGGCTGTCAGTATGTTTTTTGAATGGTATGATGAGATATAAATTTATTTATTTTGAAATTTTCAACTCATGAAAAAAATAGTTTTGATCTTTGTTTTAAATTTAAAGCCGTAATGAAGCTTTGTTCCCAATTGTCAGCTATGATTGTGAACTCAGGCGGACGGGCTTTATCTTTTCTCCCACCTGAGAAGATCAACCACACTTGAAAGAGTGTCGCCTCTCCGGATCTCCTCTCTGATGCGGGTCTCGTGCTTCTTTACTTCAAGAGCACGCCTTGCAATCTCATACGCCCTCTCCTTTGGCACTACGACAACCCCGGATTCGTCGCCGATTATCCAGTCGCCGTTCCTGACACGCTGTCCGCAGCACATGATCTCGGCGCCGATCTCGCCGAAACCTTTGGGTTCTCCTGCATTGGGAACGAGTGCAGTTGCAAAGACCGGGAATTTGTATTTGCGGATATCGTCCACGTCCCTTGCTGCACCGTCGATCACGATGCCGGCCAGTTTCTTATTCATGGCGCTTAACGTCGCAAGCTCTCCCCACGGGGAGATATATTTCGCCCGCTCATTGTTGATGACGATCACGTCACCCGGCCCTGCAAGGTCGATCGCCTCAACCGGCTTTGCCCAGTCTCCTGCCATCGTCCTTACAGTTAACGCCTTCCCTGCCATCTTTACATCCCCACAGACCGAAAAGATTTCGCTCATCGCACCCTTCCTGTGCATGGCGTCGCTAATGTTCGGAGTGGATACCGATTCAAATATCTCTCTTATTTCATCGTCGGGGTTCTTTCTCTCGATCCTGACGAGGCCGGGATCGTCTATCGCCTTTCTTACGGCGGCAGCGGCGGCCCTGACATCCGCAGCCTTCGTTATACTGCTCCCTACAAGGAGAATATCTGCCCCGGCCATAACCGCCTCTGCGGCACCTGCCGCATCAAGTCCTCCCGCAGCGCCTATGGGAAGGGATACCTTTCCTGCGATTTCGCTAAGGATATCTACGGATTTCTTCCCCTTCATCTGCTGGTCGATTCCTACATGTGCGTTGAGCAGGTGAACCCCGAGCTCTTCAAGCTCTACTGCTCTTTTTACCGGGTCGGGCGTGTTGATGAAGTCCGCCATTATCCTGACCCCGTATTTGTCGGCGGCACGTACGGCTTCTGTAATCACGGTGTCGTCGGCATCGGCAAGGACGCAGACGACGGAAGCTCCTGCCTTGGCAGCCATCTCAACCTCGAGGGCGCCTGTATCTGCGACTTTCATGTCCGCGACTATCTCGTGGTCCGGGAATTCTGCCTTCAGGGCTCTTACGGCATTCATTCCTTCGCTTTTTATAAGCGGTGTTCCGGCCTCAATCCAGTCGGCACCGCCTTCAACGGCCTCTCTTCCTATCTGAAGCGCTCTCTTGATCTCAGTCAGATCGAGGGCAACCTGAAGGACGGGTTTACTCATATCAGATAATTCCTGCTCCATCGGGAAAAAAGTTTGCAAAAAAAGTTCATGAAATAAAGGTTTTATTTAAATCACAACGTGATTTTCATAGCAAACCTTCATGACGGGCGATTTCATCACACAAAGCCGATAAAAATCTACAAAATTTATTGTAACCAGGACAGGAGATCTAAAGGTTCTCAATTTGGATTTTCGAACAATACGTTCATGAAACAAAGGTTTCATGCACTGTTTCATGAAATCACAACGTGATTTGCATGCAAATTCAAAAGAGGTTAATTTTCAGTATAGGTCTCGTAAAATACGAGATCTTCCAGGTCTTTCTTCGATGGAATGTTGATCTCCTCTGGGTAGCCGGCGGGGATAAGCGAGACAAGGGTATATTTTTCCGGGACGCCCATCATCTTCCTGATCTCGTTGGCATAGTCCTTCTTGTCTCCTGCAACCCAGCATGATCCTACTCCGAACGACCAGAGTGCAAGAATGATCTGCATTGTCGCTGCACTGCAGTCTTCAAGGTAATAAGTCTGGTCCTTCTCGCCGAAGATCGCGAAACAGGCATTTGCATCCTTTATGAATGCCCCGTTCGGTGCAGTTTCTGCTATCTTTTTGAGCGTTTCCTTCTCTTTTATGACGCCGAAAAGCCATGGCTGAAGGTTTCTTGCCGTCGGGGCGAGATGTGCAGCTTCAAGAGCCGCTTTAATGATCTCCCCGGGTATCTCCTCGTCCTTGTACTTCCTGACACTTCTTCTTCCCTTGAGGATGGTAAGTCCAAGATTCATGAGGCATAATATGGTATTGCAGACAAAAAAGGTTTGTTTTTAGGTATCAGAACGGCAGAATACCTTCGATGAAAGAGATGAGATTCGAGAAACCGTCGGCAAGGATTACCGTGGGATCGATCCCGAGTATCGGGAATATGAATATGAAGTATGCAAAGGTCCCTATCGTGCTGCCCACATTTGCAAGTGCCGCTACAAGGACGACCCTGAATATCGGAACCTTTCTCATTTCATTGAACGATTCCGCGTCAAGGATCTCCTGGAAGTCGGATGCCTGCGGTTTTCTGACTTTCGCTTCTGTTATGGCGGCAAACCAGCCAGCCGCAAGGAAGGGATTCAGCGATGTCAGCCATGATACCCCGAATGCGGTAAGGGCGGATAAGGGGTGTCCTCCTGCAAGAAGCGTAAAACCTGCGGCAAGAACACCGTTGATGATAATCCAGTAAAATATCGCTTCGAGAAGGACATCAAGTCCTACACCCGAGAAGCCTATCAGGAGTATGAGGAATGCGAAAAGTGCAACGAAGAAGACCCCGAATGCAAGTTTCCACGGGAAGCCTTTCGGCTGTTCGACGAGTGAGCTGAAAGGAGGGAGCGTTTCGGGTTTCGCCATGTACTCTTTTATTCCCTTTACATGTCCTGCACCGACGATACCGAGAACCTTTTCGTTCTTTGATGCGAGCCTCAGAAGCGAATGTGTTAGATAGGCATCCCTCTCCCCTATAAGCGCCGCCGCACCCTTCGGCGAGAACTTCCTGAACTCTTCGATCGAGGCCTCGATCAGGTCCTGGTTCTTAGTGAGCTCCTCTATATCGAGCTCTTCTTCGTCCCCGCCGCCGGCTACGGCGCCAACTACCGCAAAGAGAAGTTTGAGCTTTTCTATAATGCCCATCCCTCCCCAGAAACGCGAGAGGGTCAGGCGGATGTCCCTGTCGGCAAGGGCAATCGGGATATTATTCTTCTCGGCCTCTTCAATTGCGGCAAGCATCTCGGCGCCAGGCTCGACACCTACATCCATCCCGATCTTTCTCTGGATATATGCAAGCGACCACTGGACAAGGAGTTCTGAAAAATTTCCTCCTTTCAGGATCTCGTTTACCGTGGGCTTTTCACCCTGGTTTCTTATGGCGGCAAACCTTGCTTTATCAAGTTCAATAGCCACTACATCCGGCTGGTATTCTTCTATCGTGCTTCTGACTTCGTCGACGCTAGCCTGAGACACATGGGCGGTGCCTACAAGTCTTATCTCACCCAATTGTCTTTACCCCCTCGCTGTCAATTATGTTCATCTTATCACTTTTTAATTCGGCCGAACTGAAGATCTTCTCGATCTTCTCTAATTCTTCCCGCTCGAATCGCGCTCTTTCTATTAGCTCTTCGGCGATCCTGCCTGCTGCCTCTTCTGAGACCTTATCTCCTGTTCCGGGGCATTCGAATGTCAAAAGCCCCGATTCATCAAGCATGAACGGATATGTTCTGCATATTTGCGGCCTGTATCCATATATACTGCACCGGGAGTCCTCATTAAGAAAACGGCATTTCTTTTCCGTTCTATTCAGGCACCATGCGAACGTATACTCCTCCCCCTTGTCTCCAATGAGAGTCTCGGGATAGGGCTCTGCGATCTCGCCCCATGTAAGGCCGGTACCGTCCATGATCCTCCTAATCTCGGGTGCACTCACCAGAACCAGATTCGAGTTGTCGGATATAAGCGAACAGCATTGTCCGCACATCCTACAGGAAAATCCGGTTTCTTTTATTTTAGCTTTCAGTTCTTCGTGTTTAATCATAAAAAAATCAGAGATTGTCCTGTGTTATCCTGTCAAAGTTCTCAAAGACCCTGTAGCCTTCTGTCGTATGGCTGACTTCAGGATGCCACTGGACGCCGTAAATATTCTTTTCAAAGTTTCCAATTGCTTCGTTTCCGCAGATATTGGATCTCGCAAGGAGCGTGAATCCTTCTGGCATCACCTTCACTTCATCTGCATGTGATGCCCAGACAGAGATCCTGTCCGGGTAGCCTTCGAGGATTCCCGTATGATCCACGATCTCAACTTCAACGCCGCCGAATCCTCCCATCTTCCCCGGGTTTACAGTTCCGCCATATCTGGTGGCGATAATATGCAGGCCGAGGCATATCCCGAGTACAGGCACTCCGAGGTCGAGGTAATCGGGGGCATGGTTCGCCCTCTCAAGGCTCGGGCCTCCGCCGAGGATTATTCCCCTGTATGAGCCTTCGACCTCTTCAGGCGGAACATCGTTTTTTATCATCACTGCATCGATTTCGATGTCCCTGAGCATCCTTTTGATCAGGTGATTGAACTGACCGAAATTATTTACAAGGCAGATTGGAAGCATTTGTTAATATTTGTGGTTTATTAATGTATATTACTTTCACAGGAGACATTGGCGCCTGTGTCCTGAATAAAAACTCCTGAAAAAAATATCCTGTTTTGGATGTATCTTCACCCGTATTTCTCGAAGAAAGAATTGATCGCTTTCCAGATCTCCTCTTTCGAGTAACCCATCATATATGCAAGCCAGAGGGAGCCCGAGATTAACGCGCCTTCCTTTACCTCGCCGTTGCAGTACCTTGCAAGGGCTGCGTTCCCGATATTTCCGAAATCGGGGTCCACGAACCATGCGGTAGCCCCGACAAGATCGGACGCCTTCTCGATATTTGCCGAACTGTCGACTCTCACGTATTCGGTTGTTACAAAGGGAGGCATTTCATTCCCGAGCGCCTTGATTAAAGCTTCCACAGCAAGCATCTGGGTTCCGCCGGAGAGGACCAGGTTTTTGTCATAACCCTTTGCAATTCCGGCAACCACCGGCATCATCGGGTCTCCGCAGTAGCTTACGATGTCAAGGGGATTTTTAATGCCATCCTTGACCATCCTTCTGGCAGCCTCAGTGCAGATCTCCTCTTTGATTGATGACGGATTGCTGCTGTAGCTGCTGGAGACACCTACATCATAACCGAGTGCACGGAGGACGCAGAGTGCTGTCGTGGTTCCCCCCGGAACGCTCTCCCCGAGGACAAGCAGGTCGCTGTAATCCGAAAGCTGTCTGCCTATTGTAATTCCCTTTTCATACAGGGCACGTGCCTCGGGAACCGCCGGACCTTCCCTCGGGTCCTTTCCCGGACTTCCGTATGCGTCAATGCACGGTACTGCAGGCGGTGTCGTAAGGCCTGCATTGATTATTACCGGGTTGATCCTGCAGAGTTCAAACATTGCTCTTGTGACTGTTGCAGGTGTTGCACAGCCTGTCGGGCTGAGCGGGATTGCGATGTCTTTCGGCATCCCGTTCAGGATAAGGCCTGCATCAAGTGCCGGTGTTATCAGAGTCGCTTCAGGGTTGAATCCTGCGGCCGAGACTCCGGGAATTGTGGAAAGCATCGTGTTTGCGATGACCATTCCTGCCATCGGCCTTTCAAATTTGATATCCGGTTTATATGATAGAAAAGGCATGGAATAATTTTTACTGGTGAATGTATATGACAATTTGTTTTTCTTAATTCAAAAAAAATGGAAGAAACGATTATTTATACATGCCTTATATTCGGGAGATCTCTGTGAACGAAACGGGTTCAGTCGGATTCATCTTCCTTTCCCCTATATGCCCATACTTCCACTTCCTGTTCTATGATGAGCCCTCCTTTTATTATCTCATCCAGTACCGGTTTGATCTCGTCGATCTTCTCACGCGAATCGACGACTTCGATCACGATAGGAAGATCTGTTGACAGGCGGAGTATCGAGGTTGTATGGACATTGCTTGTCTGCCCGAACCCTGTAATGCCCCTTAAAACTGTCGCTCCATAGAATCCCTCCTTTTTAAAGAGTTCTACAAGGTAGCGGTACAGGGGTTTTCCTTTATACCGGTCGGATTCGCCTATGTATATCCTAAGCAGGACCGCCTTTGAATTTCTTTCAAGTTTCATGTAAACACCTCGGCAAAACCTGCCATTATCTTTCCCAGGTAAATTCCGCAAAGCGTAAGCAGAACTGTACCGAGTATATTTACCGACAGCTTAATGAATTCGTTGTGTTCGAGCATCCTGAAGGATTCATAGCTGAATGTCGACATCGTGGTGAACGCCCCGAGGACGCCGATGGTAATGAATATGCGTGTCTCATCGCTGAAAACTCCGGTATATTCTGAAAAATACATAATAAACCCGAGGAGAAAGCTGCCGATTATATTTACCGACATCGTTCCGACGGGGAATGTAGAATTTCCGCTCTGGAACCACCCGCCGATGATATACCTGGCGAGTGCACCGATTGCTCCTCCTACAGCTACGAGCAGCCAGATCTTCATATATTCGCCCCGGCTATAATCGTCATATGTCCCCAGTATTTTCCGGGAATATTATTAAATGCTCGTGATAAAATGAATTGAAGAAAACTAAAAAATGCCTTTTTGGGGGGAAATCCCTTCCTGTCCATGGCAATTTGGGCGGATTTGGATTATTTTATCAGATACAGGATCATTTTTCATGGTTGAACCGGTAAGGGATCCCAAAGGCATGTGTGTCATTTATTTTCTGGTAACGTGTGAAATTCGGTTTGTTTTTCCTCTTTATCACCTCGCTTCCGTGCCGGACTGTTATAACAGCCCTTGTAAAATATATTTTACATTTTAACATATATACTTTACCTTTACTATGTGATGAATCTCAATAATTGTTTTTCGGGTGCTCCATCCAAAGATCTCCCCTCAAAAATTTCATAGAGTATTTTTTCTCTGGCAAAAGGATATTATGGGATGGAACAATAATGTTCCATGTGGAACGAAATATCGGATATGAGATTGTCATACATCTGCTTGAGTCCGACAGCCACCCGAGGAGGATAGCAAAGGATCTCGAAGTCCCGCATACAACAGTTATCCGTCGGCTGAAAGGTCTTTATGACATGAATATTGTTGATTTCAGGGAGGAGGGGAAGAACAAGGTATTCTATCTTGAAGAAAGTCTTGAGGCAAGATCCTTCATCATCTCCGCGGAGATCTACAAATTTACAAAAACCCTGGACTTATATCCCCGTTTAAGACCGCTTTTCAGTGCAATAATCAGGGATGACAGGATACATATGGCAATACTCTTCGGGAGTTATGCCCGGTGGGCCCCGACCTACAAGAGCGATATCGATATCTTTGTTGAAACAAAGGACAGGGAGATTAAAACCGGGGTGGAGAAACTCCAGTCGCGGGTTAGCGTCAAGATCGGTGATTTCGACCGGAACAGCGATCTTGTGAGGGAGATCGAGAGCAATCACGTAATAATCAAGGGTTTTGAGGATTATGTCGGAAAGACGCGAGTTTTACAGTAGGATCTACAGGCAGGGGCACCTGAGGCCGGTTCCGCCGAGCATAGATATGAAGCGTGCCTACCAGAAAAAATCCGAGAGTTATATCGTATCGGCAAGGATACTGTTCGAGAACGGGAAACTCGAAGAGGCTGTTTCGATGATCTACTACAGCATGTTCTATATGGTGCTCGCTCTTTTTTTCAGAACCGGCATAAAATGCGAGAATCATTCTGCCGCAATATATCTCCTCGAAGATCTGTACGGACTTGACAACAGTGCAATAATCCATGCCAAAAGCGAGAGGATAGACAAACAATATTATATCGATTTCAATCTAAACCGCGAGGATGTCGATGAGATGATGGGAGAGGCATATGATTTCAATGCATACATCATGGACTTTACCGAGAAGATGAAAGGCAGGGAGATTGAGAATTTCAGGAACATGTTCTTAGACCTTGTCAGGTGAATCTTTTTTTTAGTATCTATAATATTACGGATATCCGAAATATATTTATGTGCTACGGACAACCGTAGTATATGCAGTTACACCCTGTAATCCGGCTTCGGCTTTCGCTTGGTTTCATTCAGTATGCATTGAACCTGTTGTGGGAGGTTGACAGGGGGAAGAAGAGCCCTCTTTCTCCTGCAGCGATTGAAATCATATACACGGCCTACTTTCATCCCCTCTATATGGGAGATGTGGCGGAGATGCTCGGGATAACCAGGAGTACTGCCACGGATCATATCAATTATCTTGAACGTGAGGGATATGTCCGCCGGGAATCCGACGGAAACGACAAACGAAGGATCAGGGTGTTTGTGACAGAGAAGGCCGAAGAATGGGTTCTGTCGGTTGAAGAAAGATTGTTCGGCTATTTGGAAAAATGCCTTTCCCGTATGACGAAGGAGGAGCAGGAGCAGTTTGCCTTATTGTCCACCCGGTTTACAGGAGTGTCCGATGACAGGACATTTGATGAAGCTATCAGGGGGATGAAAAAAAGCAGGGACGATTTCAGCGTACCGCTGCTCGAAAGGCGTGATGGGAGACTTCTGCGGCTTGAAGAAATGGCTGATGAGCGCTATCATGCGTTTGATGATGAAGATACTAAAAAAAGTGATGAAATTATGTTTGAAAAAAGAATTCCGGAGACTGATGAAGGTATTCAGGATGAGTTTACGGTTGAGATCTATGATCAGATGCAGAGAAATCTCCGTGATGCGGGACATCTCCCTTCGGAAGATTACATAAAAACCGGCATTGACTCGGGAGAGGTTCTTGAAATCGGTCCCGGGCCCGGTTATACAGGGCTTGAATGGCTTAAAGCTACAAAAGATACGAAGCTCACTGGCGTTGAAATCAGCCCGGAGATGATCTGCATGGCAGAAAAGAATGCATCGGATTATGGGATGTCCGGCCGGACCAAGTACGTGGAAGGAAATGCCATGAATATCCCTCTTGGCAATAACATGTTTGACGGAGTATTTTCCAACGGCTCCATGCATGAGTGGGAGAATCCTGTTTCGGTATTCAACGAAATCGCAAGAGTGCTGAAACCCGGCGGAATTTTCTGCATAACCGATCTGAGAAGAGATCTCTCGGAAGAGATATACGAATACATGTATAATGCCTGTAGTCCTGAGGAGATTAGGCCGGGATTTAAGACATCGGTTATGGCTGCATATACCCCCGTTGAACTGGAGGAAATCCTTGCAGAGTCGGATCTTTCCGGGAAAGTAATCGGCCATCCATACGGGCTTGTAATCACAGGCCGGGCTGCAAAAAAGTAGGAGAATTTTCAATCTCTTTTTTCGACCGGACAGAAGCCCTTTTTTACACCGCCCTTCCAATAAATAATATTCAGATGAAGGGTTTTTTCAGATCGATAGCGGCAACGTTCGGTTTCTGTACAATCCTGCCTGTCGGCAATAACGTGGACTTCGACTATTATGCGAGACGTTATTACCTGATGCCGCTCGTAGGCTATCTTACCGGGTGTATAGCTGCGGGGGTCGCGATCCTTCTCGGCAGCACATCTTTTGCCGCCGCTGCTTCGATTGCTGTTCTGCTGATCCTCTACGGTTTCAATCATCTTGACGGCCTCCTGGATTTCGGCGACGGTCTCATGGCACACGGAAGCCGCGAAAAGCGAATGAAAGCCCTTACAGATCAGAACGTGGGTGCGGGAGGTGTCGGTCTCGCCATGGTCGTGATATTAATGACCTACAGCGGTCTTTCCGCGTTGCCCGCAATGCCTGCGGCACTGATTGTTGCCGAGGTCTGCGCAAAATTCTCACAGGTTGCAATGATTGCATTTGGAGAGCCCCTGCGGGAAGGCATACATTCGTATGTCCGCTCGTTCGGGAAGAAATACTATGTCATTCCGGCGTTTCTGATATGCATTCCGGTAATCCTGATGCCCTTTTCAGTCAGGGAGTTTTCAGCTGCGATAATTGCCACTGCGATCTCTATTGCTTTCGTTTATTTTGCCGCAACAAGGCTTTTCGGCGGTGTTAACGGCGATGTCGACGGTGCTTCCGGAGAGATTACCCGGATGGCGGTTATTGCTGCACTGGCACTCGCTGTCTGAATCATTTTCTTAATAAACTGCAAAGTCCCTCTATTATACTCATGAGTGAACTGTATTACGGGGTTCATACATTAGGCGGTGTAATCACCGAAAGAAATGGTGATCTCTGTACAATACGGCTGCGGATGCCTGCTGGGATATTGTCTGTTGAAAAAATGCGTGGCATCGCAGAGATTGCAGAAAGATTCGGTCAGAATGAAGTACACCTTACGACACGGCAGACCGTGGAGATCCCTCATATCCACCACACAAGACTGGAGGAGATAAAGGAGGCGCTTGCGGAGAACGGGACGCCTCTCGGATCGGAAAAGGACGAGGTTGTAAATATCGTGGCATGTCCCGGGACCGAGAGGTGCAAGTTTGCAAATTCCGATTCAATAGGCCTTGCAAAAAGGCTCGATGAGAAGCTCTTCGGAAAAGAGATGCCGGTGAAGATCAGGATCTCGATCTCCGCCTGCTCTTATGCATGCACCAGTCCGGTCTTAAACGAGATCGGAATAACTACGAGGGTCTCGCCGCACCGGACACCAGGCCTTTGTACAGGGTGCGGCCAGTGCAGCGAATACTGCAAGGAGGAAGCTATCAGTGTAATCGGCGGAGAAGCCAGAGTCGACAAGGAAAAATGTCTCGAATGCGGCGTATGCGTCACCTCCTGCCCGTTCCAGCTTGTGGATATCCAGAAGAAATATTATATCATCACGGTCGGCGGACGAAGAGGGAGACACCCTCAGATGGGGCGCGTCCTTGCAGAGGTCGATAACGAGGACGATGTCGTAAACATCATTGACAGGCTGGTCTACTGGGTATACAGGCGTGCATGGTCCGGCAGACTTCTCTCGGATCAGCTTGAAGACATTAAGTTCGATTCATTCAAAAACGATGTGCTTCCCGAACTTCTGAAAAAGGAGTAATATCTTATTTTAGTATGAATAGAGGGATGTAAATCCTTCATTGTTTTCATCTGCGCATACGATTGCGGTGCCGTCCCTGATTAAAGTCATGAACATCATATGCGCTGCCATGAGTTCCTCGTCTGGAGTCAGCCCTTTCTGGATCCCGTCCATCTTGGACTTCTGCGGTGCTTTGACTTTTCTCTTGTTCACAATCACACCTTCGCAGAATTTGCAGTAGGCGCAGTGGCTATAGACGGAAACATCCTCATTTTGGCATTTTACGAACGCCTGACTCCCCTTCTCGTCTTTTTTTATCTCAAGCGATTTCATCTCTTACAAACCTCTTACTTAAATCAAGATAAATATCTCTTTTTTACGTCGTTTTGATCAATTATCCGCTCAGGTAGTACACAACGAAATCTTTTATATGGCTGGTTTCCATATATAAGATACTCGTACCCAAGCGATTGGACGAATTTGAGTAATCAATAAATTTGAGGTTATGATTATGGCATCAGAGAAGCCACACATGAATCTGGCCGTGGTCGGGCACATCGATCACGGAAAATCCACAACAGTGGGTCGTTTACTGTTTGAGACCGGTGCTGTGCCTGCGCACATCATTGAGAACTACCGTAAGGAAGCGGAATCAAAAGGAAAGGGGTCCTTTGAGTTTGCATGGGTTATGGACAACCTCAAGGAAGAGCGTGAGCGTGGTATTACAATTGATATCGCTCACAAGAGGTTCGACACCGACAAGTACTATTTTACAATCGTAGACTGCCCCGGTCACCGTGACTTCATCAAGAACATGATCACAGGTGCTTCTCAGGCAGATGCAGCTCTCCTTATTGTAGCAGCACCTGACGGTGCAATGGAGCAGACAAAGGAGCACGTTTTCCTTTCCAAGACACTTGGTATCAACCAGCTTATCGTTGGTATCAATAAGATGGATGCAGTAAAATACGACGAAAAGCGCTATGAGGAAGTCAAGAAGCAGATCAGCGATCTCATTAAGATGGTCGGATTCAACCCCGCAAACGTTCCGTTCATCCCCATGTCCTCGTTCGTAGGCGACAACATTGCAACAAAGTCTGCAAACACACCATGGTACAGCGGTCCCGATCTTCTTGAGGCGCTCAACATGCTTCAGCCCCCGGAAATCCCCGTAGACCTTCCGTTCCGTCTTCCGATCCAGGACGTATACTCGATCTCGGGTATCGGAACAGTCCCTGTAGGACGTATTGAGACCGGTGTCATGAAGAAGGGAATGAAGGTTTCATTCATGCCTGCAAACAAAGCCGGTGAGGTAAAGTCAATCGAGATGCACCACGAGGAAATCCCCGAGGCAATGCCCGGTGACAACGTCGGTTTCAACGTCCGTGGTATCGGAAAGAACGATATCCGCCGTGGAGATGTTTGCGGTCCCGAGGAAAAGCCCCCGTCCGTTGCAGAGGAATTCACAGCACAGATCGTTGTTCTCCAGCACCCGAGTGCAATTACAGTCGGATACACCCCTGTATTCCACTGCCACACTGCACAGGTCGCATGCACATTTGTCGAACTCCAGAAGAAGCTTGACCCGCGCACAGGTCAGGTCAAGGAAGAGAACCCCACATTCCTGAAGGCAGGAGATGCGGCAATCGTCAAGCTGCGCCCTGTCCAGCCTCTCGTCATCGAGAAGTTCAAGGACATCCCACAGCTCGGAAGGTTCGCAATCCGTGATATGGGTTCGACAATTGCAGCCGGTATGTGTATAGACATTGACCTCAAAGATATGAGATAACCCGGTTCTCAATATTTTTTTTGGTGACCTAAAATGCAAAAAGCAAGAATTCGTCTTTCCGGAACCGACTTCGAAAAAGTCGAAATGGTTTGCGACCGTATTAAAGAGATAGCTGAAAGAACAGGCGTAAACTTAGCAGGTCCGGTACCTCTTCCCACAAAGAAGCTGGTTGTACCCATTCGCAAGAGCCCAGACGGTGAGGGAACGGCTACATGGGATCGCTGGCAGATGCGTGTTCACAAGAGACTAATTGATCTCGATGCAGACGAGCGTGCACTCAGGCAGCTGATGCGCATTCAGGTCCCCAAGGACATCGGCATTGAGATAGTTCTCGAGAACTAAACAGGAGGCGGCATTTGACAGCCGCAGGATTAACCTCTCAATTTAAAGGATTTTTTACTTTTGAGAGGACTCTTGTTCTGATATTTTTAGTAAGCCTGCTTTTCAGGCTTGCGTTTTTGGATCTGAAGCTCCTCCATCATGATGAGGCCATTCACTCGTGGTTTTCATACAGGCTTCTTACTCTTGGGGAATACAGCTACGATCCTGTCTATCACGGGCCTTTCCTGTATTACGTCACTGCCGGTGTCTTTTCATTTTTAGGTGCCAGTGAGTTTACAGCCAGGCTGATTCCCGCAATCCTCGGAAGCACATTATGTCTGTTCGTGTATCCTGTATACAGGCTTGGCTATCTTAATCGTATCCAGGCGACTGTTGCAGCCGTATTCTTTGCAATATCACCCGATCTTGTATATTTCTCGCGGTTCCTCAGGAATGATATTTTTGTGGTATTTTTCACTCTCGTTATTCTGGTTGCCGCATTGTATTATATCGAGAAAGGGAAACTGCGTTATGCCCTGATAGCCGGAGCAGGCGTCGGATTTGGGATGTCATGCAAGGAGAATATGCCGATAGTGGTCCTGATATTTGCGGTATTTCTCCTTTATCTTATATACTCGGGTAAATGGAAACTCCCGCGCCTCTGGATCCGTGATCTTGCATGTACAGTTATAATAGCCGTCGGAATAATGGCAGTATTCTACTCATCGTTCGGGGCAGTCCCGGAGATGCTCATGACCTGCTGGCAGACTGCCATTGAGCACTGGCTTGCGGTGCACGAGGAGCAGAGGCTTGGCGGACCGCCTTATGTGTATATTCTGCTTTTCATTCTCTATGAACTGCCGATATTCCTGCTCGCCATTTATTCGGTTTACAGGTTCTTTATGGGCGGAAGGAGCCTGAAAAGGAAGAAAAAACAGTCCCTGTCCGAAGAAGAAGCGGAGTTTCCCGAAGATCTGCTTGAGGGAGATGCAGAAACGGCACTTCCTGAAGAGGTCACAACGACCAGTGATGAGAATCTCTGCGCAGAGAATCCGGTTCCTGTTGTTGATAGCGAAGCAGGGACTACCATTGACGAAGTGAAAGAATCACTTGGAAAGCCGACTGGCTTCCCTCTTCCGATTGTTGATAAAAAGACAGAATTTGCAAGATTCTGCATATTCTGGATGATTGCATCGATGGCGGCATATGCATATATCGGCGAGAAGGTTCCATGGCTGATACTTCACCAGCTTGTCCCGATGATCTTTGTTTCGGTCTTCTATATCGAGAGATGGAAGATCTGGGTTCCGGTGTTGGCATCTGTATTCCTCATCGTGATGATGCTCCATGTCGCCTTTACTCCGGCGGATATCAACGAACCTATAGTTCAGGTTCAGAATTCGGAGGAGCTAAAGGAGCTCTTTACAATGATCGACGCCTCGGATAAAGTCGCAGTCGATTTTGACGAGAGATGGCCGATCGCATGGTACTACTACAGCGAAGAAGGCAAAAAGGTCAGTTACGTCACCAATATGAATGAAAATATAGATTATCTCAAAAACGGTGATTTCGATCTGATAATCGTCCATGATGACAAAAATCTCTCAGTGCCGGGCTATGAGAAGTATACGACTCTTAAGAAGAGTTACTGGTTCTCATATTATGATAATAAGGATCGACTCATTCCATATTATTTCCTGAGAGACGGCAAAGTTGGCAGCCTTAATTACGATGTTTTAGTCCGGACGAATAGCAGTTGGGAAACTGTATAATAATCTATTTTTTCTTTTCCGAAAGAAGCGGCACCTTTTCTGAATATGTCGCTGATACAACGGTCACTTAAGGTCGTTTGGGGGTTTCGAAAGGAGCGAAGTCTTCCTATATTGCATAGCTAATGTATCAGTGATTAAGTTCGTTTGAGGGTTTCGAAAGGGGCTGAGCCTTCCACATTTTCATCTCTAATGTACCAGTGACTTATGTTCGTTTAGGGGTTTCGAAAGGGGCGAAGCCCCTTCGGTAGGCAACCCTTGCGCAAGTTCGCTTCGCAGGCTCAGCGAACACGCCCTGACCCCAGGGGCGCCTGCGATAATGCTGCCCTTGCGGGCAGCCTCTATAGTGAATCATAATAATAGCCTTGATAATTGTATTGTGATATTGGAAACAACAGGAGAAAAGGGGATGCTTGCCCATCCCCTTTGCGACTTATCGCAATCCGGGGAGGGTCATAGGGAGGGGGAATCTTCCCCCTCCCTTTTGGTGTCTTACAAGGTTATTCCCTTCCCCCTCCGGAAATCCTAACTTGTCAAATCTTATTTCACATTACATTCATATTTTTATATGTCAGAATCAATCTTTCATCAGGATAAGGTAGCATGGATACGCAAAAGGCAGAATGGCTTTGGCAGTGTACTATACCCGACAATACGGAACTCCAGGAGCATACACTTAAAACAAGCCGCTGCATCATAGTCGGAGAGCGATGCACCATAGATTACGGGCTGAAGGGCGAGGACATCCTTGTCGGTGAGTTCTGTCGAATCAATGGCAATATCAAATCGGATGGCGATTTCCGTCTTGACAACTGGTCTGAAATAACCGGCGACATATATGTTAACGGAGATGCCTTTCTTGGCGAAGGAGTGAAAGTCAGCGGAAAACTGGTTGTTGAGGGAGATCTGGATCTCGGTGATAATGTCCAGATAGCGCAGGGATTTGAAGCACACGGATGGATATCGATTCGTAACCCCATGCCTGTCATCACCTATATTCTTCTTTACCTGATAACGCTTCTCGGTCTTGAAAAAGAGGAGGATATCTCTAATTTTTTCAAAAACCTTGTTGAAGAGGATGAAGATGAAAAATCCGTTCCTCTTGTAATTTCCCCGAATTCCGTTCTTGATATGGAGAGGTTTTCGTCACCAGGAAAGATGACGATTGGAAAGGACTGCCGTCTTCACGGAAATATCAGGGCTAAATCGATAACCGTTCATGAAAAATGCACGATCTTCGGCAGTCTCAGCGCAGAGCAGGATGTCGTTATAATGGAGTCTAATATCGTACACGGGGCCGTGAATTCTTCATCCGGCAATGTGGAGATAATGAATGATTCTCATGTCCTCGGCGATGTTAAATGTAAAAGTCTTGTTATCGATGAGAGATCGCATATCGACGGCATGATTGTCGCACCAGGCGGTGTAAAAATTCAGAGGTGAAAATGAAAATTCTTGAGACTTTTGAAATAGAAGATTGCAGCTGTATTGAGCCGACACTTATGGATCATCTTGAAGACAGATACACCGATATGGCTGTAATGATGGCCGCCGACGAAGCAAGGCTTCTGATCGACGAGAAAGAGGATCCCGTGGCCCTGGCGCTCCATGATTCGAAGAATTGGTTTGTATCGTCATATATCTTCAGGGAACCCGAACTTGGTGTCATCGAGAAGTTCGAAGAGTGCGGCGGGGATATCTACCAGGAGAACCGGGATGACTATACGGATTCAATAAGGGAATACTACTGCTATGAGATGGTAAAGGAATTCCCCGGTGTTCTCGAAGACAACAGGCCCGGAAGGGATATACTCGTCAGGGAGCTCCTGGAGGAGGTCTTCGGAAGCGGCTGCATGGGTATGAAGACCGCCACAGATTTCTGCTGCGGTTCCGGAGTCGCCACATCGGTCCTGAATGATATGGGTAAGGATACGCTCTCCTTTGATCTCGATGCCTCCCTTATCTCGCTGGGGGTTCAGAAGAAAAGACTTGATCCAAAAAGGGCAATGTGCATCGACGGGAGAGCGGCCTCCGTTTTTTGCCCGGAATCCGATCTATGCCTTGCTCTTATGCTCGGGGATATAAACAAAATGAATTATGAAATCTGGGAAAGCATGATCGGCGAGATACTTGCAATAGGTAAGAAGTCCCTGATCTCCGTGGCAACGGAACGCGAATCGAAAATGGTAGAGAAATGGCTCGAAGAAGAGGACGCCTCAGTTACATCGTTTGAAAATACACGCGATCCGATTTATGACAGGTTTGTTCTGGTAGCGGAATAACTTCTTTCCAGTGTTCTAACTTTCTAATTTTTTCAGGATTTTCATTGCAAATGTCCTGATATTTGGGGCTTCCGTGTCTGCAACAGCTTGTTCCAGGTACGGAACCACAGTTTTTCCTCTTTCAAGAAGGGCATTTTCGGCTCTTATTCGTATTGGTGCACTGTTGTCTCCAAGGGCAAGAATAAGCGGCTGTACAGATGCATCCCCGCCGATCCTTTCTATCATCTCAAGCGCACTTGCCCTGAATTCGGGATCTTTGTCATTTTGTAGTTCTGCAAGGACTTCAATGGCCTGTTCGCCGATCCTTTCGATCTCGTCCCAGTTGTCTCTTGCTGCAAGGTAAAAGATGATGTCCCTCTCGGTCTCCGGCACCCATGAGAGTGCTTCAAGAGCATGGGCGATATGCGACCTGTTGTGCGTTCCGGAACTCATGGCATCAAGCAGATATGGTATTGCTTCGTTCCCCGAATTTTTAAGCGAATCCGACGCTTTTTTGCACATGAAATGATCCTTTGAATCCAGAACGGTGATCAGGGTGTTAATAGCTTTTGGATCCTTGAAGTAGCCAAGTGAAATTATTGCAGCATTTTTAACCCTTGAGTCTTCATCGTTATTTACAGTATATATGAGAGCTTCCAGTCCCTGCTGATCTCCGATAAAGCCCAGGGATTCTGCTGCCACCATCCTTACCATAGGATCTTTCTCCTCGTATAATACCTCGCAAAGTGCCTTGATGGTCCGTTTTTCCGGAATTTTTGCAAGATTTTGTGCCAGTATGATCTTGACCGGGGGTCTGCCTGTTTTCAGTTCCCTTATCATGCTTTTTACCGCAGGATCTCCCATGCCTGTCAGTATTTCGGCGATAAGATTCTGGAATTCCGGGTTTTTATCATCTATCGAATTGATAAGCGGCTTTATCGCTTTATCCCCAAGCACGGATATCTTTTCGACTGCTCCCATCTGGACCATTACATCGCCTGATTTGAGTTCACTGATGAGTTTATCGATATCGTCACCGGCTTTTCCGGGTGCAGTTCCGGCAGGAGTCTTTACCGTAGCAGTTACTGCCTCTCCGCCAAGGAGTTCCAGTGCCTTGTTTCTGACTTTTTCATTGCTGTCTGCCGTAAATTCTGCAAGGACTTCCCTGGCTCTCAGATCCTCTATACCGGCAAGAACAACGATAATTCCGTTCTTTTCGATTACATTTCCCTGTACCCGCAATCGCCGGGCTTCATCCATCAGGGCGTTAAACATCTGATCGCTCATGCTGCGTAATGTAATAACGGCAGAGCTCCTGACATCGTACTCGCTGTCGTTGAGCATCCTTACGGCGAGTGATATCGCAAGAGGATCGGCAATCTTTCCAAGGGATTCGAGTGCGGTGATTCTTGCGTCCAGATCGCTGCTTTCGAGAGACTTTTTGATGTAGGGCAGGGAGCTGTTTCCCATCTTCGATACTGCCGATGCAGCTTCCTTTCGAAGTTCCCTGTTGGGATCTGAGAAGCACCTGATAAGAGATGGTATCGATTTGGGCTCCTGTATCAGCCCCAGTGAATGAGCGGAGGCCATGCGGACATTGAGGTTTTTGTCGGTGAGGGTTTTTGCAATGTAGGGGGCGGCTTTGGTGCTTTTCAGGTCCCCGAGAGACTCGATGGCAGCGACCCTGACATTGTCTTTTTTATCGAGCAGAAGATAGAGAAGACAGTCAGTTGTTATGATACCGCTCTGTTTCAGGTTTTCAATCGCTGCCGACCTGACGACTTCGTTTTTATCGGAGAGGGCTTTTGCAAGTTTGATTTTTCTCTCTCCTTCAATGCCGCAAGCCTGAAGTCTCCTCATCCAGCCTTCCTCGGTTTTGGTATCCTTCGGGGCCATGGAAGCTTTCTGCCTTTTAAGCTGCTCTTCGAGGGACTCGTCTTTGCTTTCTTTTTCTTCTTTCTGCGAAGTTTTTTTCTTTTCAGCGCTTAAAGAGTCTTTTTCCTTAATCCTTGAGGCAGCTTCAATTGCAGCTTTTTTCAGCACGGGATCGCTGCTCTTCATCGCATCGTTTATTGCAGCATATCCTATGCTCCCCATTGCCCTGAGAACCTCTGTGCACTTTATCCTGATCGCCGGATTCTGGTTGCATAGTCCGGTTACCAGGGTCGGGACTGCGTTTTCACGCATCTGGACAAGATCGGCCCATCTCTCTTTTACCATCAGGAACCTGGCTTTTTCATTATTGTTGGACGGCTTCCACCCGCTCTTTTCAAGGGACCATGAAGCCTCGACTCTCACTGAAGGGTCTTCATCATCCAGGGCCTTCACAAGATATGGCAGAAGTCTCGGGTCTTTGATCTCTCCTATAGCTTCTATCGCCGCATGCCTGACTCCTGCATCACTGTCATTTGCAAGAACCGTGAGAGGCTTTGCCGCATCATCGGAGTTGATCTTTTTAAGAGTCTGGGCGACTTTCTTCCTGGTTTTAGGATCGGGATTCTTCAGGTCCGCCGAAAGCACGATAACCCCGTCTTTTCCGGTTTTTGAGAGCTTTTCATAGTCCTCAAGGCCATAAAAGAACAATGCGGCCTGCCTGTTGTTTGCAGGCACCCATTTCATATTGGAGAGCGAGAGTGCAGCCTGCCTGCTTACTTCCTGGTTCTTGTCTAAAAGAGCCTGGACAAGGAGTTGTGTGATCTCATTGCCAAGGTAATCCAGGTATCCCAGTGCAAGGGCGGCACCGCGCCTTGATTTGTAATTATCACTCTCTAAAGCTTCTTTGAGCGGGTTGATCGCTTTTTCCCCGTTTTGCCCTATGGCGCGTGCAGCTCCGTCGCGGACTCTTTCCTTGCCTGTTACAAGCAGTTTCATGAGGGTAGGGATTGCGGGCTCCCCGTATGTACCGAGAATCTCGGCTGCACCGGTCCGGATTAGGGCATTGTCATCATTTAATGCCTTCAGAAGGTGGACGATGGCGGGTTTTCCTGCCCCACTCAGCCGGATTGCCGCCTCCTGTCTTTTTTCCCAGTCTTTTGATCCAAGGGCCCGGATAGATCTTTCGATCTCCGTTTCCTTTGCAGATTCATCTTCTTCCCTGTCCTTACGATCAAAAAGTGCCATAGGATTGTTGAAACTCCGCTCAGGTTATAGGAATGTTGTACATAATGATCTGAATTTCCTTTGATATTAAAGTGGTCTTTAGATCCGATTGCGTTTGTATTATATTTTATTTCGTATAACAGGGTAAGCAGGAAAGTTTTTTTCATTCGACGGTGTGTTCATGGGAGAGAAGAAAATACCCGAACTTTTAGCCCCTGCAGGGTCCTTTGAATCGATGAAGGCAGCGGTCTCCGCCGGAGCCGATGCCGTATATCTTGGAGGAAGAAAATTCGGGGCAAGAAATCTTGCTTCCAATTTTACAGGTGAGGAGCTGAAGGCTGCTGTCGATTACTGTCACTCCCGGAATGTAAGGGTATATGTTACGCATAACATACTTGTCCATGACGATGAGATCGCCGATTCTATAAACGAACTGCACTTCCTCTTCAGTATCGGAGTGGATGCGGTTCTCCTCCAGGACTTCGGGATATTGCATGAAGCGTCGAAGCTTTTTCCAGATCTCGAACTGCATGCCTCGACACAGATGACCATCCACAACCCTGAAGGTGTCCTGTGGGCTGAAGCGAATGGAGTTTCAAGAGTTGTCCTTTCACGTGAGATGAGCCTGGAAGATATCTCCGCAGTCAGGAACTTTCCGGGAACGGAAAAGACCGGTCTTGAGGTATTCGTTCACGGGGCTCTCTGCTGTTCGTATTCGGGGCAGTGCCTCCTTTCGTCTATGATCGGGGGGAGGAGCGGGAACAGGGGCCTGTGCGCCCAGCCATGCAGAAAGGAGTACGGGATCTTGTCCCTGAAATACGACGAATGTGGAAATCCCGCCATAAAGAAGAAAAAGGGATCGTGCTACATGATGTCTCCCGCAGATCTCTGCACATACCTGAATCTCGATTCGCTCGGTGCATCCGGAGTGGATTCGCTGAAGATCGAAGGGAGGATGAAATCGCCGGAGTATGTTGCGATCGTAGTTTCGGTCTACAGGAGGGCTCTCGATCTGATTGCGGAAGGCACCTGGTCTCCATCCGATGAGGATGAAACATTGCTCCTCCTTGCTTTCAACAGAAATTTTACCGGCGGATACATATCCGGAGAGTCGGGGGTGTCGATAATGTCTGTCGACCATCCAGGGAACAGGGGGGTATACGCCGGCAGGGTTGTCGGTTATGATCGTGAGAAAAAGAAAGTCACCGTCAGGGGGGATGGGCGAATAATTCCGGAGGCGGGGGACGGGATTTTAATTCGTCAGAACGGAGCACAGGATGATTTCGGCCTTACAATACCCGGCAATGCAGAAAAAAAAGGCCACGAGATATCTTTTCATGTTAAGAATCCGGCATTTCCCGGCAGCAGTGTATATATAACCAAAAGTGTTCTGCTTTCGAAGATGGCAAAGGAGGTATCATCCTCTCCCGCCGGTGTTGCTAAAAAGATCCAGGTTCGTTTAAGAATCGGTTTTGACGGAAGAGTCCCGGTCGTATCGGCAGTATTCCCGTCACTTCACGGAGAACTTTCATACGAGATAAGGGCTGGATTTGAGATGCAGGAGGCGAAGAGCAGGCCGGTTGACCCTGATGACCTGAGGAATATATTTTGTAAAACGGGAAACCTGCAGTTTGAAGTGGCTGATTATGAATCGGATTACCCCGGCGGGCTGTTTGCTCCGGTCTCCCTGCTGAACGAATTCAGGCGGGATCTTTTTGCAGGTATTGAAAAATGTTTGATCGATGTCTGCCTGCCATCGGATGACATAATTGCCGGGTCGGCAGAAAGAAAAGATCTTTTCTTATCAACCCTGACGAACAAGAAAGCTGTCATGCCTCCCCGGCAGGCCGGTCGGACGATCTCCGTTTATGTCTCCTCCTCTGCCGGTGCGAAGGCGGCGCTTGATGCAGGATGTACCAGGATTTATTATGAGATGAAGACTGCTCCCGGGATCGACAGCAGTGTCTATGCCCGCGAACTAGAGGAAGGCATCTCTGCTGCATCAGAATACGGAGCGGAGTTCGTGTGGAAATGGCCGCGTATAACCGACAGGTCATTTTTCATGACTGCCGAAGAGATCCTTGAGTTGTTGGGAAATTCAAAGCCGGACGGCATAATGGTCGAAAATGTCGGCGACGGTATTGCAGCAAAACGGATTGCGAAAGATATCCCGCTCTACGGCGGCCAGGGGCTTAACATATTCAATTATCTTGCAGTCGAAATGTTCTCCGGGGATTACCGCCTCCTTACGCTTTCGTGCGAACTCAACAGGTCCCAGCTGAAGAAGCTATGCGGGCTTGCAGCCGGGAGACTTCCCTCCCGACCTTCGCTTGAATATGTCGTCTTCGGTCCGTCCGAGATCCTGATATCGGAGAACAACCTGCCTGCCGTGTCATTGGGGGATAATTATTCGCCGTCGGAAGAATACGGGATCGCAGACACTACGGGACGAATCTTTCCCTTACAGGTTGATGCCTATGGTCGGACACATGTATACAATTCTGCGGTGACCTGCCTGATCGACAGTCTGCCGGAGATCTTTGCCGCAGGCGTTGACGGTATTTCACTGGATTTGAGGCTTTATTCACCTGAGTTCGCCGGGAAGATCACGGAACTATATGTGAAGGCTCCCGCTCGGTCGTATGATGCCGGAAAGAAATTATCAGGGTCTTTGAATCTGCTGAAAAAAGAGATCACATCTTTGTATCGCGGGGAGATCACCGCCGGACATTTCAACAGGGGAGTCTGATCAGATCTTTTTCAGATCGGAGATTCTCCATTCGTTCGAGTATACCGTGAACCTCTCGTCCCTTGCGAAGCATATGAGAGTTATGCCGGTCTTTCTCGCGGTTTGGATTCCTCCTGTGGTCGATGCCGCCTTTGAAATAATTATAGGAATCCCTGCATTCGCACATTTTGAAACCATGCCCGACGGCTGTCTACCGGTGCATCCCACGTAGCATTCGGAGAGGTCTATCCCATTGAGCACTGCAAAACCGATGATCTTGTCGATGGTATTGTGCCGCCCGATATCCGACATCTTCGCAAGAACGTTGCCGTCTTTGAAAAGGACTGAGCAGTGCATGCCGCCAGTCTGCCTCCATTCCTCGGAAACGATCATGTGGCTGATCCTGAATATCATCTCCCCGGAGATACTGGTTTTTGATTCGACTTTCTTCGGGGCCTTTACAACATCGGCGCTTCCCGAGGTGGAGCACTCGATCGTGATCTTGCCTGGGTCTGCGCCATAGACATAGACCTTGTTCTCCCGGACCTCTACCTTATCCACATAACCGGAGAGACTCTCTGATATCACGTATCCCGCTCCAAGTTCTGCAATATTGTCGGTATTTGCAACCTGAGTGGTGATGTATGAGTCGTTAAGAAATATCTCCACTCTTTCTTCAGGAGCGATGCAGTCGGATATTTTTGAAATATTCTTTCCTGTAACCTTCAGGGCATCTATTGTGCCGAGTTTCATCATTTTTTCCCTGCCTCCGGTACAAGCTTCCCCTGCTCCCGGATCTTTTCAAACTCCTCATCGGATCCTTTTGTCTTAAGCAGCATCGTTCCGAAGCAGGGTTTTTTGAAATAAAAGAGAATTTCCTTCTTCTTTTTCAGGAGTCCTACATACAGCGGGGCTTCGCCAAGGATATTAACTCCTTTGATGGTGTAATGCTCGGGCATTTCGTAAACCTCAGATGATTTTTTGAAAATATATTCTACGGCATCTTCGGCTTTTATCTCGGGGTCGATGATATCCGGACAGAGTTTATTGACGCATCGGTTCATTTGATAACCAAATCATGCGATCGGAGAAATAAAATGCTTTTTGGATTGAACAAAACCGCCAGTGATATTAATAGATATAAAAGCCAACTTTTCTCGCAATGTACGCAAAACGTCTTGATAATCTCCCCCCGTATCTGTTTGCACAAATAGATAAGCTGAAGACTGAAAAGAGAGCAGAAGGCGTAGATATCATAGATCTTGGTGTCGGTGACCCGGACCTCCCTACACCGCCTCATATTGTTGAGGCTCTCTGCGAAGCGGTAAGGGACCCGTCCACTCACCACTACCCGGATTATACCGGGATGATCCAGTACCGCGAGGCAGTCGCATCATGGTATAAGTCCCGTTTTGATGTCGATCTCGACCCCAAAACCGAAGTGCTTGCACTTATAGGATCGAAGGAGGGCATCGCCCATGTGCCCGAGGCATTCGTCAATCCCGGCGAATACGTTCTTGTCCCGGACCCGGGATATCCGGTATACAAAACATCCACCCTCTTTGCAGAGGGTAAGGTCTGGGAGATGCCGCTTTCCGAGGAGAACAAGTTTCTCCCCGATCTCGATGCAATACCTGCGGATGTCCTGAAGAACGCGTCTTTGATGTTTATCGGCTACCCCAACAACCCGACGGCTGCAATCGCACCGCTGTCGTTCTTCAACGAGGTTGTCGAGTTCGCCAGGGAAAATGGTATCGTAGTAGTCCATGACAACGCCTACTCGGAGATAACATTCGACGGTTATAAGGCCCCTTCCTTCCTCCAGGCCGACGGTGCAAAAGAGGTCGGAATGGAGATGCATTCGCTCTCCAAGACCTACAATATGACCGGCTGGAGGCTCGGTATGGCTGCAGGCGGTGAAGAATTCATCTCCGGCCTCGGAAGAGTAAAGACGAATATCGATTCGGGTGCCTTCGATGCAATCCAGAGGGCGGGAATCACTGCACTTACTTCTTCGCAGCAGAGCGTGGCCGATGCCTGTAAGGTATATCAGGAAAGACGCGATATTTTAATATCAGGACTAAAGGGTCTCGGGTTTGATGTCGCTGCGCCCAAAGCTACCTTTTATGTCTGGATGAAAGTTCCCGACTCCATGAGCTTCGCCCGTAAGATGCTCGATGAGGCGGGAATTGTAGTTACTCCGGGCACAGGATTCGGAAGGAACGGCGAGGGTTACGTGAGATTCGCCATAACCCGTGACACAAACAGAATAAGCGAGGCCCTGGAAAGAATGAGGAGGATTGACTTTTGAAGCTGCCTGATCACCTAAGCATAAGAAACGGACACCTGTATATTGGACAACACGATACTGTGGATCTTGCCGAACAGTACGGCACTCCCTGTTATGTATCGGATGAAGAGCGTATTAGACAGAATTTTCTCCGCTACAACAGTGCATTGAGAGAGTATTACAACGATGTCCAGCTCCTCTATGCAGCAAAGGCGAACGGAAATCTCTCCGTCATGAGGGTTCTTGCGAAGATGGGTGCCGGTGCGGATGTATTTTCATCCGGAGAACTCCATCTTGCACTTCTTGCAGGGATGCCCCCGGAGAAACTCCTCTTCAACGGGAGTTCGAAGACAACAGAGGATCTTGAACTTGCCGTGGACAAAGGCGTCCGGGTATCGCTCGACTCTTTCGATGAACTGAGACAGCTCTCAGAGGTTGCAAAGAGAAAAGGAAAGGAGGTCGAGGTTTCGTTCAGGATCAATCCCGCACTTGAGGTTCCGACTCACCCCAAGATTGCCACCGGCCTTGCGACGAGCAAATTCGGGATTCCTGCGGGCCAGATTCTTGACGCATACAAGGCGGCCATGGAAGCCGATAACGTGACGCCTGTCGGAATGCACTGCCATATCGGTTCTCAGATCCTTGATGTGGCTCCGTTCGGAAAGGCCGCCGAGGTTATGGTCGATCTTGCGGGAAAGATAACCGATCTCGGTGTTCGTCTTGCATTCATAGACATAGGCGGCGGGCTCGGTATTCCCTATAACCGGGAGACCGACAAGATGCCCACACCTGAAGAATATGCAAAGGCAGTGATGCCTGTATTCCTCAAAGGAATTGAAAAGCTAGGGATTAAGGCGCAGCTATGGGTTGAGCCGGGCAGGTACCTTGTCGGTGATTCCACAATACTTCTTACGAAGGTCAACTCGGTCAAAAAGGCGCACAAGAACTTTGTCAATGTCGATGCCGGATTCAATCTCCTAATCAGGCCTGCAATGTACGATGCATATCATGAAGTCGTTGTTGCAAACAGGGCAGATGAGGCTCCTGTCGAGACCTATACGGTTACAGGTCCGATATGCGAGACCGGAGACATTCTTGCAGCGGACAGGAAGCTTCCCGTGGTAGCTGACAGTGATATCATGGCAGTCCTTGATGCCGGTGCTTATGGCTATTCGATGGCTTCGCAGTATAACAGCCGTCCCAGGTGCATGGAGGTCATGGTGAAGGGCGAAAAGTCGGCACCTATGCGCAGGAGAGAGAGCATAATCGATATCATCAATACGATGCAGAAGCTCCCCTGGCACGAAGAGTAGGGGTTACAGGGGTTAAAGTCAGGTGAGAATCCATTACGCCCTGATGGATGACCTCTGCTCGTGGGAAGAGTTCGAAAGGCTTGTCGAAGACAGGGTTGGGGTCTCCGCTGATGAACAGGAGGAGAGGTCTGCCGCAAGAGATGTGGTCTCGGACGCCGGGAGGCTCCATACGCACCTGTCGGCACTAAAGGCAGGCCCGTCCCTGGTCTCTTTTTTTTGTCGCGTAATTGAAGTTAAGAAAGCTGAAAGGTTCGAACGTCAGGAAGGCGGTTACGGCTTCGTATCCCGTGTATTGTGCGGTGACGAGACCGGTGAAGTCGTGCTTACTCTCTGGGATGAAAAGGCCTTTGCGGCGGGTGAGATCTCCGAAGGTGAGATCCTTGAGGTGGTGGGCAGGTTCAGGAGGAAAGGTGCCGTCGATGTCGCCGATCTCAGAAAACCTGAAAAACCTCCTGGGATTACGCTTCGAAAGAACGGTATGAAGACCTTCAGTCCTGTATCTCTCGATTGTGTTATTCTCGCCTTTGCCGGAGAGGGATTTTTTCAGGCTCCGGGCGGGAAGGAGTCGCGTTATATACGCCTCATAACCGGCGATCTATCTGGGGAGGCTGAGATTATGTTCTGGAATAACGAATCGGCAAAAGCGTTTATGGGCGGCGATTTTGTCCGGATATCAGGCATATACGAGAGGCCCTCTTCAGGCCCGAAGAGGAGCTATACTGCCGATGAAAAATGCCAGATAACATCTGTTCCTGTTGAAGAAGAGAAAATCATTCATGAGTTCTCATCCCGGATTTCCGGGATCCGTGAAGACTGGTGGGGATCGATCCAGGTCAGTATCGATGATCCGGGTAGGGTGCGTGATTTCGTTACCAGGAAGGGAGCTGCATCTCATGTCAGGAACCTGCATGTATCTGATGATACAGGGACCGCTGTTCTTGTCATCTGGGGAGAACAGGCGTGTCTGCCTTTTGTGAAAGGCGACAAAATCGAGATCTTCTTCGCGGAGGCAAGGGAGGGATCGAGAAGACCCGGGTTCAATGAAATACCGTCATCGCCGGAGATCCATGCCGGTTACGGCTCTTTTGTATCTCTTAATGAGAACGGCGGGGAGCCGGTCCGTATAAAGGGAATCATTACTCCGCGAAGCGGTGGCTGCTACAGCGTTGACGGCAGGGACTGCTGTTACCTGTTAAAAGAACTGAAAGACGGGATGCTTCCCTGCTCCGAAGTTCTGGTATGGGGCATCTTATATGATTCAGGAAGAATTGAGGTGAGCTGGTTTGAGATCTGCGGAAAAGATATCGATCTGATGAAGTCAGGGCTTGATGAAGTGAAAAAGCGATGCGGGTGCTGAGCCTGCGATTACTTTCGCACCGCATGGCGTGCTATCTTTATTATCAATCTGGCTATTGATTAGTATGAAAAGTTGCCTGGAGCTTCTTCTACAGGCGCATTTTAAGAAAGTTCGAGAGGTATAAAAAATGACAGAACTTGAGATTGAAGATCTGCCCGGTGTCGGGCCTACAACTGCAGACAAACTCCGTGAGGCTGGTTACAGCACCATAGAGGGTATAGCGACCGCCTCATATGCCGACCTTGCCGAGGCTGCCGAGATCGGTGAATCGACGGCAAAGAAGATGATCCGCGAGGCCAGGAAGATGGCCGATATCGGAGGGTTCCGGAAGGGTACCGATGTCCTTGAAGAGAGAAAGAAGGTCCGTAAGCTGACTACTTTCGTTCCCGAATTTGACGCACTCATGGGCGGAGGGCTTGAGACCATGTCGATTATTGAATTCTACGGTGAGTTTGGTTCGGGTAAAAGCCAGATCGCGCACCAGATGGCTGTAAACGCCCAGCTCCCCGAGGATGTCGGCGGGCTCAACGGATCGGTCATATACATAGATACGGAGAATACATTCCGCCCCGAGAGGATCCGCCAGATGGTCGAAGGGCTTGATCTCGAAGATGTTCCCTCGCCCGAGGAGTTCCTCGAGCATATCCATGTAGCCGAGGCATTCACATCGGATCACCAGATGCTCCTCCTGGATAATGTCCGTGAACTTGCCGCAGAATTAAAAGAGACCGATAAACCCTTAAAACTCATTGTGGTCGACTCTCTCATGGCCCATTTCCGTGCAGAGTATGCCGGACGCGGAACCCTGTCCCTAAGGCAGCAGAAGCTCAACAAGCACATGTATGATCTCGCAAAGCTTGCGAAAGAGTTCAATGCAGTCGTAATTGTCACAAATCAGGTCCAGTCAAACCCTGCCGTATTCTTCGGAGACCCGACAAAACCGACCGGGGGAAACATCGTCGGTCACGCCTCAAAGTTCAGGGTTTACCTTCGCAAGAGCAAAGGCGGGAAACGCGTTGCAAAACTTGTCGACAGTCCCGACCAGCCTGAAGGCGAGGCCGCTTTCTCGGTCGAGATGGCAGGTCTTAAACCTGTATGATTGATAATATCATATAGATGAACAATAAATCCTCTTTTCATCCCCGTGCAGTTATAACGGATATCGACGGGACAATAACAAATAAAGAGCGCCGCCTGAACCTGGATTCCGTTTCAGTAATCAGGACCCTTGTGGATAACGGAATACCCGTCGTTCTTGCAAGCGGGAATACCGAATGTTCGCTCACATTTCTCTGTAAGATGATCGGAACGGACGGCACGATTATCGCCGAGAACGGCGGTCTTTACAAGATCACTTATGCAGGGGAGAGAAAGATCTGTTCGGACAGGGCGGCATGTCTTGAGGCTTACGAGAAGATCCGCGAATACTATGATAAAAGAGGAATAGACCTTCAGCTCTACAGCCCTGAATATCGTTTTGCAGACGTTGCATTTGCGAGAACAGTAGACCCCGCCGAGGTTCGCGAGATTGTATCCGGAATGCCTGTAAAGATTCTCGACTCCGGTTTTGCAATACACATCCAGTCCGGGGATATCAACAAAGGAACTACGCTGGCACTTGTGGCGGAAGAGATGGGCATACCATTATCGGATTTTGTCGCAGTAGGAGATTCGGATAATGACAGGGAGATGATTCAGGCCGCAGGGCTTGGTATTGCGGTTGCAGGCGGCCAGAGCGGCGCAGTCGAGGCAGCAGACTCTGTCAGCATGAAAAAATATGGGGACGGGTTTTCGGAAAAAATCAGGGAAATCTTCAGTTCATTCTTTTGACAGGTACCTGTCAACGACTATGTAGTCTTTTATATCCCTTACAGCTTCGAAAGGAATAAAAAGACGCTCTCCGTCAACTTTGTAACCGCCCGTGTCGAAACCCTGCTCGGGCCTGACTACAAGGCTGTCGACATTTCCTGTGTCAAGATCGATCATAATGTTCCTGATTGTCCCAATAACCATCCCGTCTGTACTCATAACCTGCTTTTTTGAAAGATTTCGGGAAAATACATTCTTCATGTTAAAAAAAATAGTGCAATAATACTATTTAAATTATCTTAAAGAAATTCAGTATGAATTATTTTTCAGCCGTTTCAGCACTTTTACCGGTTTAAAGATTTCCATCCTATCTATGGGGACGGGAAAACTTTAAGGATGTCTGATTGCGTAAGTATTCCGATCGGCTTTTTTCCGTCTACGATTACTATCCTTCCGATTTCCTGCTCTTTGAATCTTCCTATGACCTCGAAAAGGTTGATATTCGGGGGAGCGATCACAACATCTTCCGTCATGATTTTGTCCATCGTCGTGTCCATGCCTTTCCCCTTATCGAGTTTATGCGCAATATCCGAAAGTGTCACTATCCCTACAAGCATATCCTTGTCCATTATAGGCGCTCCGTGTATGTGGTGCCTGCTGAAAAGCGATATTGCATCTTTTATAGTGTCGTTGATGTCCAGTTTCTGGACAGGGCTGCTCATATAGTGGCTGATCTGCTTCTTTGGGAGTGAGATCATCTCCGATATGGATATCAGGAGCGACCTGTTAACCTCATCTTTGCCATAGACCTCTCCCTTTACGAGGAGCTTGTTTACAGGTGTAGGCCCCAGGGTGATCTCGTCGCCGATATTGAAGCCCTTGACACTGCCTATGATTCTCACAACGGCGTGGCATAGGTCCGGGTGGCACAATGTCGTGAAGTCAAGTTCCGCGACATTTACACTTTTGAGATATTCCCCGTTGACCTGCAGGGGCACATCGCTTCCCTTTTCGTAATCCAGAAGGTTTAGTTCGTTATAAGCCGACGAAGACGGGGTGTAGCCCCCTTTCGGTCCCGGAACACCCTCAACAAGGCCCAGCGCCTTCAGTGCCTGCATCTGGTTTCGTACTGTTCCCGGGTTCCTTTTTAATAGTTCGGCGATCTCTTCACCTTTTATTGCCACAGACTTCCTGTGGTAAAGCGTGATTAAAGTAATAAGGATATCCTTCTGGATAAGGGACAACTCCATAATAAATTAATCATATAGGTTTACATAAATAGATTCGGGTTATTATCAGTGGAATTCGAAAAGATACCAACAATCCCCACGGCCGAGGAGATACTTGACAGGTCGCTGGGGCGGGCTTCAGCCGTAAAAAAGGAAAAAAGGAATAAAGACCGCGCGAACGAGGAGTTCATACGTTCGGTATACAGTTCGGTCTATGACAAACTTACCGATACAGTTTCAAAATTTCCAAGTTTCGACCAGATATCCCCGTTTTATATGGATATCATAAATATCCTGCTCAGTGTAGACAATATCAAAAAGTCCCTGGGGGCAATACAGTGGGCCGCATCCCAGTCCCGCGAAATAGGGAGGATGTATGCACGGGAGATGCGCAATGCGGAGAATCCTGTCGAACTCAGGAAGAAGGCTACGGCAAGAATTGCGTCCGTTCTTTACCAGGTGGACAGCGATCTGAAGTACCTGAACGAAACACGAAACATTCTCAGGAAACTTCCCGATATTCGCGAGGAAGAGTTCACGGTGGTGGTCGCCGGTTACCCCAACGTAGGCAAGTCCTCGTTTATTGCCCTTGTGTCATCGGCAAAACCGCAGATCGCCGGATATGCCTTTACGACGAAGAGCATCATGGTAGGTCACCACCCTGTAGGAAGGGAGAGAATACAGATCGTCGATACTCCCGGCCTCCTGGACAGGCCCCATGAAAAGAGAAACGATGTCGAGAACCAGGCGATGACAGCTATTAAAAATGTCTCGGACCTGATCCTCTTCATTGTCGACGCGAGCGAGACATGCGGGTATTCTGTCGGGGATCAGTTAGGTCTTCTTGAAAATGTCAAAAAAATTGTGGGAGAGACTCCCGTAGTAGTCGTCATAAACAAATGCGATGTCCGGAGGATGGACGGGTATCCGAATATGTCGACAAATACAAGAGAAGGGGTATCGGATATTATGAAGATAATTCTTAAAGAAAGGGAATCCAGCCCCAAGTCCCGGCGAGAGTGCACCCTATAAGGAATCCGATGATCGCACCGCCGTTGAGTGTCGGAAGTCCCGCCTGCGGTCTTCCCTTGACTACATACCATAACAGAACACAGAGACCGGCAAGAGATCCTATCATTGCAGCGATCGTCGGAATGACCGACAGAGGATTGTCGGGTGTGCTGATGAACACGTAGGACGATACAACAATTATCGTTGGCATGATGAGATCTCCCATGCCCATGATAAAGGCCCCTCTCTCTTCTTTTCCCTCGCCGATATTCAGCTCGTCCTTAATGTAGGAATAATTTCGTGATTTGGGAATTACTACGAGTATGGGTGATTTTGTATTTATCACCCCTTCCGCGAGCGAGATCATATGTTTCGTCTTGTACACCGATATCGCATCGTAAGCGGCAAGGATTACAAGCAGCACGATTGCAGGGAATACCTCGAGCGAGATGCCGAAGATGGATGCCGTACCTGCACAGATCAGGATTCCGAGAATATCGATGACATACCACTCCGGGTATTTGTAGAGAAGTGCCATCGATCCTACAGAGAGAAGCAGTACAAAAACCGCAGCCAGGAGCTCAGATTCGGTGAACAACAGGGCAATTGCACTGTAGATATACAAAAATACGAGGAATATGGATATTCCGATGATATACCCGAGAATGCGTTTAAATCCGTGCCTGATCAGCAGGAGCATAATCGCAGTGAAGACGAGAAGTATTATTATAAAGTATAGTATATTCTCGACAGCCCCCGGGTCCTCAAAGGCAGCATATCCCGCTTCGTTTATTGTCGGTGTGATGAGCAGTGCACCCAGCTGTACTGCTATCATCATGACAAACATTGCGAACAGAGGCAGATTTTCTTTAACGTTCATATTTTAAAACCCCCTAACCCCTTGTTTAGGGAAAAACGGTGATATTGTTTCTCCAAAGAAGTTATCGTTTTCATAAATATCGACAGTTAGATTAATTAATTCTCTGTAATCATTTAAGAACATGGATGAAAGAGAAAGAACGAAGGATGTGATTCTTGCAGTCATCCTTGTCATATCTACACTTGTAATGGTGATCAGGTTATGGCAGGACTGGATAGTTGCAGTATCGACAGGTCTTATGATGATCTCTCTTGCAGGTCTGATATTGTCCCTCTGCAGGAGGCTGGAGAGCTTTGAAAAAGCCGTATCTGCAAGAGAAATGACAATGAGAATGAACTTTGAGGAGATATCCAAAAGTATTGACGAGAAGTGCGACAGGATGGTAGGGGATGTAGAAGCGACTGTCAGTTCACTTTCCCGCCGGGTATATCGTTAAATATCCCGAATTCTTTTTTGGTGAATAATTAATGGGCGTAGCAATAAGGGATCTGATCTCCGACTATAAAACTTCCGTAGACTGGGCCGACCTCCGGGGAACCGCGGCAGTCGACGGAAATAATGCATTGTACCAGTTTCTGACAACAATAAGACAGCCCGACGGGACTCCGCTCATGGACCGGGAAGGTCGGGTAACTTCGCACCTGTCCGGGATTTTTTTTCGAATAACCACCTTCCTTGAGAACAATATAAAACCGGTTTTCATCTTTGACGGTGCACCTCCAGAGTTTAAATCGGAGACTCTCGAACAGCGCAGGGAGAGAAAAGCGGTGGCCGAAACGGCCTACAGGCAGGCTGTCGAGGTAGGGGATACGGTATCCGCCTTCCGTCATGCAAGGGCTGCGACAAGAGTCGACGAGACAATAATTGCAGGAACGAAGGAGCTTTTGGGATATATGGGAATTCCCTGTATAGACGCCATGAGCGAGGGGGAGGCACAAGCGGCGTACATGGCCATGAACGGGGATGTGAGGTACTCTATATCCCAGGACTACGACTCTCTCCTCTTCGGGGCCCCGAGGCTTGTCAGGAACCTGACCGTAAGCCGGAAGAGAAAGGTCAGGGGGAGGGTGATCACAGTCAATCCCGAAGAGATCCTGCTCTCCGATCTGCTTGACGGGAAGGGAATCACACGTGAGGAATTAATCGAGATCGGGATACTTGTCGGCACTGACTTCAACAGCGGTGTGAAAGGTGTCGGTGCAAAGACCGCTTTAAAGATCGTAAAATCCGGGAAATTTTATGAGACCTTCGAAGAGAACGAGCCGGAATTCGATCCCGCCCCCGTGAAAGAATTCTTCTTAAACCCTCCCGTGTCGAAGGGTTATTCCCTTTCATGGTCCCACGTGGACCGCGAGGGAGTCGTTTCGTACCTCTGCGGCAGGCATGATTTTTCCGAAGATAGGGTCAACTCCGTTCTTGAAAGGATCGGGGTGAAATCCGGGCAAAAAACTCTTGACAGCTGGTTTTAACCGGCGACAAATTCCATTCTCCGATTGGTTGAATAAGATTCAGGTTGAATATTGTTTATGCAGCAGAGGGAGATCACCTACTCGCGCAATGTATTTTTACCCCTGACCAATGTGTGCAGGAACAGGTGCGGCTACTGCATCTTCAGGACTCCCGTAGGGCCGGACTGTGTCATGCCCCGCGAAGAGGCGGAAGGCATAATCGGGGCCGGTGCCGCTGCGGGATGTACAGAGGCCCTTTTTACTTTCGGTGAAAAACCTGAAGAGGAGATCGGTTTTTCCGGATACATCGAAAAAACCGGATATTCTACAATTCTCGATTACTGCTACGACATGTGTGAGTTTTCCATTTCCTCCGGGATGCTGCCGCATACCAATGCGGGGATTCTCGATTACAATGAGCTTGATGTGCTTAAGGAAGTCAACGCTAGCATGGGCCTCATGCTCGAGACGACCGCTGAGATCCCCGCCCACAGGAACTCTCCCGGCAAGAAGCCGGAGGTGAGGATCACGATGATGGAGGATGCGGGGAAGCTCCGGATACCCTTTACGACGGGAATTCTCGTGGGAATCGGCGAGACCGCCGCGGATCGCGAGGAGTCCTTTGAAGTCATCCGTGATCTCCACAAGCGTTATGGGCATATCCAGGAGGTCATCGTCCAGAACTTTTGCCCGAAGGACGGGACCGATATGAAGGACTATCCTACTGTGGGAAGAGAGGAGTTCTGTTCGGCGATATCATCCGCACGGGAGATCCTGCCTGCCGATATATCCGTTCAGATCCCCCCTAACCTTGCGGATGCGCAGTATTTCATCGGGTGCGGTGTCAACGATCTCGGCGGCGTTTCCCCTGTAACGATCGATTATGTCAACCCCGAGCACCCATGGCCCGCAATCGACGAACTGAAGGCTACAGTCGGGGATCACGTGCTGAAAGAGAGGTTGTGCATATACCAGAGGTACATCGATAAAGGCTGGTTTCCGGAGAGGCTTAAGTGCCTTATTGAAAAACTTAATGATGATATCGGAAAGAGAAATGAGCAACAATAATTCAAGGGCATAACTAACATGGCGAAAAAAGAACTGCTTTATGAAGGAAAAGCAAAATCCGTCTACGGGACCGACAATCCGGATGAACTGATTGCCGTATTCAGGGACGACATCACCGCGTTCAACGGTGAAAAGAAGGACCAGTTTTCAGGCAAAGGCGTCTATAATGCAACCGTCTCGGCATTCTTCTTTAGCATGCTCGAGGAGAAGGGAATTAAGACGCATTTTATAGGAATGATCGATGAGAGAACGATGCTGGTCTCGAAACTGAAGATGATCCCCCTTGAGGTCATCGGAAGGAACAGGGCAGCTGGCTCACTCGTGAAAAAATTCCCGTTCGAAAACGGGCAGGTCCTAAATCCGCCGCTGGTCGTTACGGATTACAAGAACGATGAACGCGGAGACCCTCCCATCTGCGACGATATCATATATGCCCTCGGTCTCCTGACACCCGAAGAGCTGAAAGAAGTCCGCGAGATGGCACTGAAGATCAATAAGATACTCTTCGAATTCTTCGACAAACTTGGCCTTGTATTCGTCGACTTCAAGATCGAATTCGGCAGGCTCGGGGACGAGATCGTCCTCGGGGACGAGATCAGCATGGACTCGATGCGTCTCTGGGATAAGGAAACCGGCGAGTCTTTTGACAAGGATGTCTACAGGTTCGGAAAAGGGGATGTCATGTCCGCATACGGTCGTGTCGTCGAAAAGATTGAGGAATGGAAGAGACAAAATATTTAGGTGGATCCATGAAGTTCAGCTTGAAGATTACAATCTCGTTAAAAAAAGGGATGCTCGATCCCGAGGCGCTTGCAATTAAACACGCACTTGACAATCTCAGCTTTAATGTAGAGTCGCTCGGCACGGCAAGGGTGTTCTTTATCGAAGTCGACGAAAGCAGTGAGGATGCTGCAAGGCAGAAGGGGCAGGATATGTGCGATCGCCTCCTTGCAAACCCGGTAATCCACAGCTACGAGATCGAGGTATCAGGGGTTTAAAATAATGAGATTTGCCGTAATCAGGTTCGGCGGAAGCAACTGCGACCTGGATGCTGTTCATGTGCTGCAGGATGTATGCGGGATCGATACCGATCCGGTCTGGTATAAGGAAGGCCTTGCCCGCAAATACGATGCGATACTGATCCCAGGCGGCTTCAGCTATGGGGATTATCTCCGTGCAGGGGCGATCGCCACAAGGACCCCGATAATGAAGGACGTGATCAGGCACGCGGATGCGGGCGGACTGGTAATCGGCATATGCAACGGCGCCCAGATCTCCGCCGAGAGCAGGCTGGTCCCGGGTGTTTTTACGATAAACGAGTACCCGAAGTTTATCTGTGAAAAGGCCTATCTGAAAGTGGAGAACAATACGTCGCCTTTTACAAGCCTCTACGAGGAGGGGGAAGTCATCAGCATCCCGATCGCCCACAAGGAAGGGCGGTACGTTGCGGACGATGACACGCTCACAAGGCTCGAGAAGGAGAACAGGATTGCATTCAGGTTCTGCGATTCGAAGGGGAATGTTACTCCTGAAGCAAATCCTAACGGTGCGGCAGGGAATATCACCGGGATTCTCGGGGAGAAGGGAAACGTTCTTGCAATGATGCCTCACCCCGAGAGGGCGTCGGAGGAGATCCTCGGTTCGACTGACGGAAAGAAGATCTTCGATTCGATGATATCCTACATAGAATCCTGTTAGAGAATAATTCGGAGCAAAAGAATGGCAAACGATGAAATATCACAGGAAGAGATCGAGGCGTTGTCCGGGGAGATCGAGGAGTGGGCGGAGTCTTATGCCGATGAAAGCGGCTATAAGCTGAACAAGGACGAGCAACAGAAAAAGGCGGTTCTTAAAGGACTTGCGAGGAACAAACTGAAGTTCGGTGAGAGGTACTGCCCGTGCAGGATAAGATCCGGCGATCCCGAGAAGGACAAAGAGATTATCTGCCCGTGCATATTCCATAAGGACGAGGTTGAAAAAGACGGCAACTGTCACTGCAACCTCTTCTTTGATAAATAATTCGGGAAATAAACGAATGGAATCGAAAGGAAATCTTTTGAAAAAAATCCTTTTGAAACAATTTTTTATCGATAACGTACAACGGTTTTCATAATGGTTATTGCTGTAATTCCGTTCAGGCCGGAAAATCCGAAGACGAGACTTTCGTGTGTCCTGGATCAGGCGGAGCGTGAGAAGTTCGCCCTGATGATGCTCAGGGACGTCGTCGAAAAGACCACACTTGCAGGCTGCAGCACAATACTGCTATCGACGGAGAAATATCATGTTGACGGAGCGTCCACAGTCGTCAAAGAGCTCGGCTTAAACGAAGCCCTGAACGAATTTCTTTCCGAAACCGATGAACCCATACTGATAATAATGTCGGACATCCCGCTCGTCACTCTTGAAAACATTGAATCAATACTTTCTGTCGAATCGGACTGCGCAATAGTCCCGGGTCGGGGAGGGGGAACGAATACGATATTCATAAAGGAGCCGTCCAGGTTCAGGGTCGATTTTTACGGTGCAAGCTTCCTCGATCACATGAATATTGCAAAGGAGGCAGGTCTCAGCGTCGAGGTGATCGATACGTTCCGCATGTCGACGGATATAGATGAAAAAGAGGACCTTGTCGAGATTCTCCTGCACGGAAACGGGGAGAGCCGCCGGTACCTGGAATCACTCGGTTTTACGATCTCTGTCAATAAGGGCAGGGTTGGAGTTCATCGCGACTCCCATGAAGAGGCACTCTGAAGGTTCGATCGAACCGACACCGGAGCTTCCTTTTGAGATATATTTGGAAAGGCCCCTTATTATCGCAACAGGAGTGCACTCGTCTGATTCTCCCATTACCAGTTCAGCGGCTGACGCAAGGTTGTCGCCGACTGCAAGTCTCGTTACTTCAAGTTCGTGCCCGAAGAGATCCTTTTTTCCTCTTTCATCTGTAATTGCTGAGACACCGTAGCAGCCTATTGCGACTCCGGAGCACCCAAGGCGCATTGCGTGCGTCCTTGAATCTATTACCAGAACTCCGGTCTCTTTTCCGGTCTTTTCCAGGATCTTATCATGGATTCTCTTTGCACTTTCATCCGGATCTTTCGGGAGGGTTACCACGCAGCCCGGCGGTGCGTTCGAACCGTCGACGCCTGCATTAGGAAGAAGAGTCCCGCTTTTAAGGCTTAACAGGAACCCGGGGATACCGCCCGCGATGCTGTCGCTTTCTGAGATTACGATCTCGGCGAGCCTTGCATCGATCTTATACATCCGTTCATATTCGTACGCCTTTTCTGAGGGGGTCACATCTGAAAGCCTGACTATTGCATCTTCCGTCGTTGCAAGCCCGCTCTCGGCAATGGCAATAATATCTCCGTCTAAGATGCCTCCGGCCTGGCTGGATTCATCGATTATTATTTCGGCCATATCGTCGCCGGGGATCAATATCTTCGTTTTTATACCAAAAACCTGAAAAGAACTGCCCATTATAACCTGTTTAACTTTTCAAATACTCTGATTAAATCTTTTGTATCGGAAACGTCGTGAGCCCTGACGATCGCCGCTCCTGTCTCCAGGAGGCTGTAGGTTACGGCAAGAGTTCCGGGGAGTCTTCCTTCGGGAGGGGCATTTACCAGGTCTCCGATAAATGTCTTCCTCGAAACCGCTGCAAGAAGGGGGTAGCCGAATGCGTTCAGCTCGTCAAAACGCCTGACGATCTCCCAGTCGTCCTCGGATGTCCTTTCCGGTGTCCATCGTCCCACTGCCGGGTCAAGGATGATCTCGTCGATCCCGTTTTCCCTGGCCCGGTTCAATACTACATTAAGTGCGTCGCATATTGCATCAAAACCCTTCGGGTCGCCGGGCAGATCGTATGATGCCATAAGGACGGCGGGAAGGCCCGAGTCCCCGGCAACCTTTGCGAACTTCTCGTTTGCAAGCCCGTGGATGTCGTTGATGCAGCTTATATCGTATTTAAGGCATGTCTCAAGCACTTCAGGATACATCGTATCCACCGAGACGGGGATGCCGCTGCCGGAAAATTCCGAGAGTGCGGTCTTCATCCGCTCCGACTCTTCTGCCAGGGAGATCGGTGCCGAAAGAGGGGCCGTGCTTCTCGCACCGATATCGATTATGTCGGCACCTTTCTCGACGAGAAGCGCCGCCTGTTCATATACACCTTCGGGCCTTGTATAAGAACCGGAAAAAAAGGATTCGGGGCTACAGTTGACAACACCCATTATTCTTACGGGATTGTCTCCCCCAACGGTTATTTTATCTATATTACAGGTTCGCATGTCTTCTGGCCGATTCCAGAGTGTTTTCCATGAGCGTCGCGATGGTCATGGGCCCGACTCCGCCGGGAACGGGAGTTATTGCCGAAGCGATTGGTTCGACCTTCTCGAAGTCCACGTCGCCGCAGAGCTTCCCGTTTTCGTCATGGTTTGTGCCTACGTCGATTACGACCGCACCCTTCTTAACCATCTCAGGCCCGACGAATCTCGCCCGGCCAATGGCAGATATGAGAATGTCGGCCTTTGAAGTCTCTTCTGCAAGATTTTGCGTCTTCGAATGGCATACCGTGACCGTTGCATCGGCATTGATCAGGAGTGCGGCCATAGGTCTTCCGACATCCACCGATCTTCCTATGACAACCGCCTTCTTTCCGGCCGGGTCTATCTCGTACTCCCTGAGGATGGTCATGATTCCGCCCGGAGTGCATGGCACGAAGTCCGGCCTTCCGCTGAAAAGCCTGCCGTTGTTTAACGGGTGAAAGCCGTCCACGTCCTTCTCAGGAATCACAGATTCGATGACCTTCTCGGTATCGATTCCCCTGGGAAGGGGGAGTTGGACGAGTATCCCGTGCACCGCAGGGTCTTTGTTGAGTTTTTCAACGGCGTTTATGACATCCTCAGTCATGGAGTCCCCCGGAAGCTCGACTCCCACGGACCTGATGCCGACTTTTCCGCAGGCGTTGTGCTTCATCCTGACGTACAGCTGCGAGGCCGGGTCTTCTCCGACGATCACGGTTGCAAGACAGGGTTTCAGGTCCGTCTTTTCGATCTCCGATTTTACGATCGCGAGTCTCTTTTCCGAGAGCTCTTTTCCGTTCAGTATCATGAGACTTCAGGATATAACGTATATTTTGAGGCGAAGGCTTCCACTTCCTTCTTAACCTCGCTGATCTCGGCCTTGGAGTTCTTGTTCTTGCATACGTCCTTGAGAACCCTTGCAATCCAGTGCCCGATCTGCTTCATCTCGTCTTCTTTCATTCCGCGTGACGTTACTGCGGGCGTTCCGATACGAAGGCCGGATGTCACGAACGGGCTGAGCTTCTCTCTCGGGATTGTATTCTTGTTTACCGTTATGCCTGCCTCTCCGAGATATGTCTCGGCTTCGAGACCCGTGAGGTGGTCGCCGTTTGTGCTCAGGTTCGTCAGGTCGAGAAGAATCAGGTGGTTGTCGGTTCCGCCGGATACGAGGTCGAGACCTTCTTCAATGAGGACTTCGGCCATCGCCTTCGAGTTCTTGACGATCTGCTTTGCATATTCCTTAAATGAAGGCTGAAGAGCCTCGTGGAAGCAAACCGCTTTTCCTGCGATTACATGCATGAGAGGCCCTCCCTGCATTCCGGGGAATACGGACTTGTCGATTGCCTGTGCGTTCTCTTCTCCGCACATTATCGCACCTCCTCTCGGTCCGCGAAGCGTCTTGTGCGTGGTTGTTGTTGTTATATCGACTACTCCTACTGATGTAGGGTGGGCGCCTCCTGCAACAAGACCTGCGATGTGTGCGATATCGGCCATACAGTATGCACCAACTTCTTCCGCGATCTCCTTGAATGCCTTGAAATCGATAATCCTTGGGTAGGCACTTGCACCGCAGACGATCATCTTCGGCTTCTCTTTCCTTGCCTGGTCAGCAATCTGGGCATAGTCGAGCGTTTCGGTCTCGGAGTCCACGCCGTAATGCGATACGCTGTACCATTTCCCTGTAATATTTACCGGTGAGCCGTGCGAAAGATGTCCGCCCTGCGAGAGGTCCTGGCTCATCATGAGATCCTTATGCTGCATGAATGCGAAATAAACCGCCTGGTTCGCCTGGCTTCCCGAAACAGCCTGGACGTTCGCATGCTCTGCGCCGAAGAGTTCGCACAGCCTGTCGCGTGCGAGGTTCTCGACCATGTCGTGGAATTCACAGCCGCCGTAGTATCTTTTGCCGGGGTATCCTTCGGCATATTTGTTTGTCATTATCGAGCCTACGGCTTCCAGAACGGCTTTGCTTACAACATTTTCCGATGCGATCAGTTCAAGGCCGTTAATCTGACGCATTCTCTCTTTTTCAATCAGATTGAATATTTCCGGATCTGTATCTGACAGGTAGGACATATGCAAAAGTGTTTGACCTGAAGAGATTATATTGTTTCTACACCGGATGCGGGTTATGTTTGTATTGCGGAGATGTGATTGCGTTTTTCAGGTTCCCTGATGATTAGTCTGCAGGATGCGCATATCCGGCATAAGTCTTCAGGTGGATACGCTCCGGCAACTGTTAAATAAGATGTGATTCTTTTTTTATGCCAAATATTATTAAAGTTATAAGATTACCTTTATTTAACCCGGGGAATTCCAGATGTCAGATATGAATTCGGATGCAAAAGTCAGGGATCTTGAGCATGTGCTCGAGGAAAAGGAGCGGGAGATTCAGATGCTGAGAGACAGTATACATGAGTATAATGAAAGAAATCCTGTTGGCGAAGAGAGGATCAAGAGTATTGAAAAGCGGATAAATGAGATCGACGGACTTATGAAAGGCCTTATGGAAGAGATGCTTGATGTCAAGGCATGCCTCCAGAAGATCTCGAAATCGATAGATGAAGATTCGGTTAATGTCCCCAAGAGGACTCCAAGGGAGTCCAGGAGATATCCTCCGGTCGTATCTCCTTCGGCAAACGCAGAAAGAAAGGCAGCAGTTGCAGAAGCGGCGGCCCCGCCGGCTCCTAAAGAAAAAAAGATGATCATACAGCCGGACGGGACTATGCAGCCCGAAGAACGGTCCGGGGAAGAGATGATTGTTGCCGATCACAGGAATTCGGGAAGATCTGCAGGGAGAAGGGGCGACCCGAAAGAGTCGAAGCCTCTTATATATGCAGATGACGACGATTCGATAGAGATCAAAAGAAAGAGCAGCAGATAATAGGCGTTAATTTTGGGTAAATATCCCTAACAGCCCCTGAGGAGTAGCGGTCTTTGTATATTACCGAACTGGAGATTGATAATTTCAAGTCTTTTGCAAAAAAGACTAAAATACCTTTTTATGAAGGTTTCACTGTCATTTCCGGGCCAAATGGTTCCGGGAAGAGCAACATTATAGACAGTATTCTCTTTTGTCTTGCACTCTCAAGTGCCCGCGGTCTCAGGGCCGAAAAACTTACCGATTTAATCAACTTAAATTCCGGGAAAAATACTGCGGAGGTTTCAATAACTTTTTCAGACGGAACCAAGGTCCGCAGAAAGATAAAGAGAACTCCCCACGGTTATTACAGCTATAATTATCTCGACGATCGGGGCTGTAAACAGGGCGATATAGTCGATCTTCTCTCGAGGCACGGTATAAAATCCGAGGGTTATAATGTCGTAATGCAGGGCGACATAACACGGATTACGGAGATGAGCGACGTTGAAAGGCGGAAGATCATAGACGAGATCGCCGGTGTTGCCGAATTCGACAAAAAAAGAGACCAGGCCTTATCCGAGCTTGAGATTGTCAGGGAGAGGATCGAGAGAGAAGAACTTCTCCTCGCAGAACTCGAGAGAAGGCTTAAGGATCTTGAAAAAGAGAGAGCACAGGCTGTAAAATATCGCGAATGGAGTGAAAAACTAGAATATTTCCGTTCCTGCCACTCATTTGCAAAACTTAAAGAGAAGAAGAACGAGCTTGGTGCGATCAGGGAGTTGATCCTCTCGCAGAAAGAGGAGATAGAGAAGATCAACTCCAAAAAAGTTACCGAAGAGGAGAAGATCGAAGAGCTTCGCAAAAATGTGCTGGAGCTCGAGAAGGAGATCAACGAGAAGAGCGGGAAGGAGTATCTCGAGCTCCTCTCCGAGATCGAGTCCGCAAAAGGGCGGATATCGGTGTCAGAGCAGACGATCGTCCGCCTTCAGCAGAGTATAGAATCCAATAAAGAGACCGTCCAGCGTGTCTTTATGGACAAAAAGAGGGCCGAGTCAAGGGTGCAGGAATGTTCCGACAGCCTGCGGAGCATGTCCATAGACCGGTCGAATCTCTCGATGGAGGTCTCGGGCCTCAGGGCCGATCTCGAGGATGTCCAGGCAAAACTCCAGAAGGAGAGCAGTGCGCTGGAAGGGGCGAAGGAGAAGCTCTTCGAGCTGATGGACGGCCTTGAGAAGAAGAAAGGCGAGAGATCGGAATTTCTCAACCAGCAGGATGTCCTCATCGAAAAGAGCAGGATGCGTACGGATGAAAAGGAGCGCCTTTCTTCAAGAATTGCCCTGATCGACCAGGAGTTTGCCGACAAGTCCTCGCTTTGCGTGGAGTACAGGTCTGAGCTGAAGAAACTGGAGGACCAGAAGAAAACCATCGATGCCGGCCTGTCCAAAGCAGAGGTTGAACTGTTTGAAAACCGCAGCGCCCTGGAAAAAATACGCAACGAGATCCGGGGGCTTGAAAGGGATCTCATGCGGCTTGAGGCCCAGCAGCAGGCGTCGGGAGGCCCCGGAGGAAATGCCCTCGATGCTGTCCTTGGGATGGATGGGGTTATAGGGACAGTCGCCCAGCTTGGAAAGGCGCCCGCCGAATATGCTGCCGCTCTCGACATAGCTGCAGGCGGGAGACTGCGGAATGTAGTTGTGGAAAATGACGCCGTTGCCGCGGATGCGATTCGCTTTTTGAAAGAAAGACGTCTCGGCAGAATGACGTTCCTTCCATTAAACAAGCTCCGGGCGCCGGAGAGCTATCCTTCTCTTGACAAGAATGTCATCAACTATGCAGTGAATCTCCTGGATTATGATTCCCGGTATGATGTTGTCTTCCGCCATGTCTTCGGCACTACGGTTGTCGTTGATAAGATGGACACTGCAAGGAAGATGATCGGAAGATACCGGATGGTCACCCTCGACGGAGATCTTGTCGAGAAGGCCGGCGCGATGACGGGCGGTTCTCAGCAGAAGAGGATCTCCGGGTTCGGGGTTGCTGCCGACGAGGAGATCAAAAAGCTGGTCGGCGCTATATCCGGGCTTCGTGTCCAGGAGGCCGATCTCGCATCCGCGGTTGAGAGATTCACTGCCGAAGTGGATGAAAGCCGTGCGAAGAGATCAACTTTCGACGAACAAATGTCCCGCTTCAGGATGCTCAGTGAAGAGTACGGGAGGATGATCGAGAACCTGGAGGACGAGAAGAACGGGGTCCTGAGGCGCCAGGAGGAGATCCAGGGCGAGGTCAGCGGTGCGGGAGAGAAGCTTGCCGAGATAGAGGGCCTGGTCGAGAATATCTCGAACGAGATCCAGCAGATCCAGGACGAATACAATCAGCTGAGAAAGAGGCACGACGATACGGATCTCCCTGCACTCACTGAAAGCTACGAGCAGCTGAAAAAGAGATATGAGGAGGCCGACAGGCGTCTGCGGAATAAGGACTCCGATATCTCCGATCTGCAGAGGGAGAGGCAGCATTTCCAGAAACGCGTGGAGGAGCTGGATCTCGACAGGGAAAAGCTCGAGACCGGAATCAGTTCGTTCGAGGAGGAGATCTCTTCATGCAGGCAGGCTATAGAGGAGAACAAGGAGATTATCGAGGATCTCGAAGACAAGAGGATGAACTTTTCCGAGGAACTCAACGCCCTGCACGAGAAGAGAGACGACCTCAACGAGAAGATCCTCGGGGTCGAGAAGATCGTCATTACGTTCGAGGCGGAGGTGGAGAGAAAGGATCTCCAGATCCACTCCCTGGGCGAGAAGGAGAAAGAGGTTCTGCAGAATATTGACGAACTCTCCGAAGCTGCAGGCGATTTTGAAACGGATCTCTCCTTAAAGGAGATCGAAGAAGGTCTGGATGAGTCGGAATCTGCCCTTAGGAAGATCGGGGCCGTCAACATGCTTGCCATTGAAGAGTACGATCGTGTTGCCGGAAGGGTTGAGGAGAGGTCTTCCAAGAAGGCCGTTCTCTCGAACGAAAGGACCAAGATCATAGAACGTATCGAGCATTACGAGAAACTGAAGTTTGATTCGTTTATGGAGGCCTACAGTGCAATCGATACGAACTTCAGGAAAATATTTGCACGGCTTACCGAAGGTTCCGGCAATCTCGTCCTTGAAAATGAAGACGATCCGTTCTCCGGCGGAATGACGTTCGCGGTTCAGCCGAGGGGTAAGAAGGTCCACCTGCTTTCGGCACTATCCGGCGGAGAAAAATCCCTTACAACTCTCGCGTTTATCTTTTCGATACAGCAGTATATGCCCGCACCTTTCTATGCGCTTGATGAGGTCGATATGATGCTTGACGGCTCGAATGTCGAGCGTGTGTCGAAGATGATCGGCGAGCTCTCTGCAAACGCCCAGACGATATGCGTTTCGCTCAGGAAACCGACTGTCGAGCGGGCCGACAGGATTATAGGGGTTACAATCCGGCCGGACAAGTCAACATACGTCACCGGTGTAAAGAATAATGGATGAGGAGCCTGTCGAAATTCTGGTCCGGATGGCCGAATCCGGTGAGATCGATCCCTGGAACATAGATATAGTCGAAGTCACGGATCGTTTTTTATCCGAGCTTGAACGGATGCAGAAGCTGGATCTGCGTATATCCGGCCGTACTCTCTTTTTTGCGTCGACCCTTCTCAGGATGAAGTCGGAGTACCTGGATGAGCCCGAAGTCTCCGGGTCGGAACAGGAGGGCGATTATTACGAAGACGATTATGGGTTTGACGAGGAGGGAGAGTATTCGTTCGGGGATGTTGCAGAGCCGATAGACAGGCTTGAACGCGAGATCCAGAGGAGGATCAAGAGGAAGAAGCAGAGGAAGAGGCCGGTCACCCTCTTCGAACTTATCAAAGAGCTGAAGACTGCCGAAAAGATGCAGCGTCGGAGGCAGAGGAGAAGGCCGTCTCCTGAGTTGGAATTCTTCTTCGAGGCCGAGGATATCGTCAGTGTCGCTCACGAGGAGGATTTTGAGGACATCGCGGATAAGATCTATTCATGTTTCGAGGATATGGAGGCGAAATCCGGCGAAGTAACGCTTTCTGCTGTCTGCGACGAACTCCGGAAAGATGTACGCACGATTTACATCCCGCTTCTGTTTCTGATGCTTGAGCAGAAGATAATCCTGAAACAAAAGGAATTTTTTGGGGAAATTTATCTTATACGGTGGCAAATCGATTTTTCTGATGATTGAAGTTTTATAGTGCCGCGGATCCAATTTTTCTTTCAATAATTTCCTGTAATGTTTGGTGTTGAATTGCGCGTTTTCGATAAATGTTCTAAAAAAATCAGGGATTTTGTATTTTTCTCGTTGAAGGTTGTTGCAGATCCCATGCAAATCCGGTAATTTTCAACAACCTTTATATGTTGCAACTGATAACATTGTAAGGCTGAAGTGGTGTGTAAGAAAAGGGCTCTGAGAGCTCTTTTCGAGAAACGCGACCACTAGATAGCTTTAACGGATAACAGAGGATCGGTTTTGTATGAACCGTTCTGTTGCCTTACGGAAACAAGAAAGACATGGTTTATATGCCATGAACTCTAATATTGTTTCCGCGATTGTTTGATGGGGAGCCGAGATGTGCGCGAGTGGGCGCATCGGTTCTGACGTTGGCACAAGTGATGCGGAAATCTGTTTAATAACCGCTAATCTCCTTTAAAAGTTACATAACCGATAGTGTGCTTAGTACTGAAAAAAAATAATTCTGGTTGATCCTGCCAGAGGTCACTGCTATCGGGGTTCGATTAAGCCATGCGAGTCGAGAGGGTTTAGACCCTCGGCGGACTGCTCAGTAACACGTGGATAACCTGCCCTAAGGTGGAGGATAACCCCGGGAAACTGGGGATAATACTCCATAGGCTAGGGATACTGGAATGTTTCCTAGCCAAAAGTTCCGGCGCCTTAGGATGGATCTGCGGCCGATTAGGTAGTTGTTGGGGTAACGGCCCAACAAGCCTGTAATCGGTACGGGTTGTGGGAGCAAGAGCCCGGAGATGGAATCTGAGACACGATTCCAGGCCCTACGGGGCGCAGCAGGCGCGAAAACTTTACAATGCAGGAAACTGTGATAAGGGAACCCCGAGTGCTCGTACACGCGAGCTGTCCAGGTGTGCAAAAAGCATCTGAAGAAAGGGCCGGGCAAGACCGGTGCCAGCCGCCGCGGTAATACCGGCGGCTCGAGTGGTGACCACTATTATTGGGCTTAAAGCGTTCGTAGCTGGACTCTTAAGTCTCTTGGGAAATCCGCCGGCTCAACCGGCGGGCGTCCAAGAGATACTGAGTGTCTAGGAACCGGAAGAGGTAAGAGGTACTTCGGGGGTAGGAGTGAAATCCTGTAATCCTCGAGGGACCACCGATGGCGAAGGCATCTTACCAGGACGGCTTCGACAGTGAGGAACGAAAGCTGGGGGAGCGAACCGGATTAGATACCCGGGTAGTCCCAGCCGTAAACGATGCGCGTTAGGTGTACTGGTGACCACGAGTCACCTGGGTGCCGAAGGGAAACCGTGAAACGTGCCGCCTGGGAAGTACGGTCGCAAGGCTGAAACTTAAAGGAATTGGCGGGGGAGCACCACAACGGGTGGAGCCTGCGGTTTAATTGGACTCAACGCCGGGAAGCTCACCGGATAGGACAGCGGAATGATAACCGGGCTGAAGACTCTGTTTGACCAGCTGAGAGGAGGTGCATGGCCGTCGTCAGTTCGTACTGTGAAGCATCCTGTTTAGTCAGGCAACGAGCGAGACCCACGCCAACAGTTGCCAGCATGTTCTCCGGAATGATGGGGACACTGTTGGGACCGCCTCTGCTAAAGGGGAGGAAGGAATGGGCAACGGTAGGTCAGCATGCCCCGAATTATCCGGGCTACACGCGGGCTACAATGGTCGGGACAATGAGCAACGACACTGAGAAGTGTAGTCAATCTCCTAAACCCGTCCCAAGTTCGGATTGTGGGCTGTAACTCGCCCACATGAAGCTGGAATCCGTAGTAATCGCGTTTCAAAATAGCGCGGTGAATGCGTCCCTGCTCCTTGCACACACCGCCCGTCAAACCACCCGAGTGAGGTTTGGATGAGGCTGTGGTTTTTGCCGCAGTCGAATCTAGGTTTTGCAAGGGGGGTTAAGTCGTAACAAGGTAGCCGTAGGGGAATCTGCGGCTGGATCACCTCCTAACGAAATAAGGGTTTAAGTAGCGGTTGTTAAACAGACTGTAAAATCACTTGTGTCAGCAAGCAATAATCGAGGCGGGCTTATAGCTCAGCTGGAAGAGCGCGGCCTTTGCAAGGCCGAGGCCGGGGGTTCAAATCCCCCTGAGTCCATCCGTTGAAGAACAACGGTTTTCGATGCACCCGGAGATGCGAGTCACCGGGGAAGGGCTGAGAGTCATGGCGACGCGTGACCCTTTGAAGCCGTGTATAGGTGTGCACAAAGGACGTTAAATGGATTTTAGCGGTTAAGCCGATATAATGCTGAATTACGTTCTGCCTGTCAGTGAATGGCTCGGTTCGAGTGCCGATGAAGGGCGTGCCAAGCTGCGATAAGCTCCGGGAAGACGCAAGGATTCTATGATCCGGAGATACCCTAATGGGACATCCTGTAGTCTTTTGACTACGATTGGTAACAATCGGTAACCCCCCGAATTGAAACATCTCAGTAGGGGGAGGAAGAGAAATCAAACGAGATGTCGTAAGTAAAGGCGATCGAAAGCGACAGAGTTCAAACTGAATCCCGCAAGGGAGATGTGGTGTTATAGGCCCACTGTTCGCACATGATTTGAAATGGAATTTGTTCTGGAACGTCAAACCAGAGAGGGTGACAGTCCCGTACATGTAAGAATCCTGTGTATATGTGGAGTCCTGAGTAGCGCGGGTTGGCATTCTCGCGTGAATTTGGGGGTCATCAACCTCCAAAACTAAATACTCCTCGAAACCGATAGCGCATTAGTAGCGTGAGCGAAAGCTGAAAAGTAACCCTGGAAAGGTGGTGAATAAGTGCCTGAAACTGGCAGGCGATGGTGTGTTATGGCGTGAAAGGATCTTTGCATCGAAAGAATCAGTCGCGAGGCTGTAGTATGGGATGCATTGCCAGCGTCATAACTTACGTTTTGAAGAACGGGCCAGAGAGTTTACTCTTTCGGCGAGGTTAACCTGTTATGGGAAGCCGAAGCGAAAGCGACAAGTCCGTAAGTTTTCTATGGGACGACGTATTAAAAGTGCGTGGAGTCGGAAGGGTAAGACCCGAAGCCCAGTGATCTATGCGTGGGCAGGCTGAAGGGTGACGAAAGTTGCGTGGAGGGCCGAAACGGTTTTGATATGCAAATCATTCGTATGACCTGCGTATAGGGGTGAAAGGCCAATCGAACTGGGCATCCGCTGGTTCCTCTCGAAACATGCCGTAGCATGACCTGAGTGGAGATAGATAGTGAGGTAGAGCACTGATTGTGGGAGTTGGGGGAGAAATCCCTCACCCTGCTGTCAAACTCCAAATTCCCTATCGTCGTAGAAGCTCGGAAGTCCGCACTGCGGGGTAAGCTTGTAGTGCGTAAGGGAGACAACCCAGCCCGTGGTTAATGTCCCTCAGTGTAGGTTAAGTGTAAACACTAAATGAGGTCCTAGGTCAAAGACAACTGGAAGGTGAGCTTAGAAGCAGCTATCCTTTAAAAAGTGCGTAACAGCTTACCAGTCGAGATTTAGGGCGCAGAAAATGGACGGGGCTGAAACCTACCACAGATACCACGGACCATACTATGTATGATGGCGTAGAGAGGCGTTCTGCATGGGCGGAAGCAGGGATGTAAGTTCCTGTGGACCGTGTAGAAATGAGAATTCTGGCATTAGTAGAAGCATTAGTTAGGTGAGAATCCTAACCGCCGCAGGGGCTAGGTTTCCTCGACAATGTTCGTCAGTCGAGGGTTAGTCGGTCCTAAGTTATACCGTAACTCGAGTATAGCGAAAGGGAAACAGGTTAATATTCCTGTACCATCTGTCAATAATCCTGACGCTTCGGGATATGCCTTGCAGGGTAGTCGCCCTGTTTAAGCGTATAAGCCTTTGGAGAACCGTAATGGTGAGAATTAGGTGAAATCGTGATGAGTAATTAAGGCGCATTCCTGGAGCCCGTGAAAAGGGGACAAGATGACCGTACCGAGATCTGACACAGGTGCCCCTAGCTGAGTAGGCTAAGGCGTGTCGGTTTAATTGTGTTTAGGGAACTCGGCAAAATAGCTCCGTAACTTTGGAATAAGGAGTGCCTGCCCGGAGATCGGGCAGGTCGCAGTGACTCGGGGACTCCGACTGTCTAATAACAACATAGCAGACTGCAACTCGGAAACGACTAGTATAGTCTGTGATTCCTGCCCAGTGCAGGTATCTGAACACCGGGTACAACCGGACGAAGGACCTGTAAACGGCGGGGGTAACTATGACCCTCTTAAGGTAGCGTAGTACCTTGTCGCTTAATTGGCGACTTGCATGAATGGATTAACGAGAGTCCTACTGTCCCAAACACAAGTCCGTTGAACATTTTATCCTAGTGCAGAGGCTAGGGACTCCATATGGGAAGTGAAGACCCCGTGGAGCTTTACTGCAGCCTGTCGTTGTGTTACGGTATTCCTTGCGCAGAGTAGATGGGAGATGTCGATCCGTTCCTCGTGGGGAACGGGGAGTCGCAATCTGAGACACCATCCTAGGTTTATTGTAACACTAACTCGCTTAGAGGACACCGGTAGGTAGGCAGTTTGGGTGGGGCGCCACACCCTCGAAAAGGTATCAAGGGTGCCCCAAGGTCAACTCATGTGAGTCAGAAACTCACAGGAGAGTGTCAAGAGCAAAAGTTGGCCTGACGCTGACACGAACAGTAAGTGTCTGCGAGAGGAAACTCGGGTCTAACGAACCAATGAGCGCTTTTGATGAGTGCCATTGACGACAGAAAAGCTACCCCGGGGATAACAGAGTCGTCGCCGGCAAGAGCACATATCGACCCGGCGGCTTGCTACCTCGATGTCGGTTCTTTCCATCCTGGCTGTGCAGCAGCAGCCAAGGGTGAGGTTGTTCGCCTATTAAAGGGGATCGTGAGCTGGGTTTAGACCGTCGTGAGACAGGTCGGTTACTATCTATATGGAGTGTTGGGAGTCTGAAGGTAAGACGGAAATAGTACGAGAGGAACTTTCCGTCGGCGCCACTGGTAGACCGGTTGTCCGACAGGGCAATGCCGGGTGGCTACGCGCTACGGGATAAAAGCTGAAAGCATCTAAGCTTGAAGCCTGACCTGAAAAGAGACTCCGTTATAGGGCACGAGTAAAAGACTCGTTTGATAGACTTGGGATGTACGCACGAAGGCAACGACGTGTTCAGTCCACAAGCACTAACGCCCGATAATTCAGCAATTGGCTATACCGCTGAAATCCAGACGAAATCCTTCTGTGCACACACTATACAGTCAGATATTTGCAAACGTTCCGGTTCATGACCGGAGTCTGACGTTTGCGGCCATAGCGGTGGTGTCACACCCGGACCCGTTTCGAACCCGGAAGTTAAGACCACCCACGCAGGATGCTGTACTGAGATACGCGAGTTCTCGGGAACCATCCCCCGCTGCAATCCCGGTAAGGATTGTGAACTGTTCTACGAGAAATTTTGAAGAAGACCGTAAGGTATGATTGTTTTAATGAAATTTTATAGAAGACCGTAAGGTATTGAGTAATTTTAAATGATTAATAAGACACTCATGTTTTTGATTGCTTTCGTGATTTTTTTATTTGAGCTTGAGTTTTGTTTTATTTAATAGCAGAGAAGGGAGGGGGCACATCCTCCTCCCTTCAACCCTTCCCCTGCTCGCGATAGACGCCGTCGGGACGGGCAAGCATCCCTCCGGCTCCTCGTGTTTTCCCGATGAATCTAATAATTTCACTGTTTAAGAATAATCAGAATAGTAAATCTTCCCGGCCAAGGCTACCCGGACGGGTAGGCGTCCAGGCCGGGTTATCATCATTGCGAAAGTTCGCGAAGCGAACTGAGCATGGGGCTGTCCCGAAGGGGCTTAAGCCCTTACAATAATTAAAGCAAAAATAATGAGAAATCCAAAAATAGACCTCAGTCTTTTCAACAATTTTATTGTAGAAAATCATACGAACAAACATTTATTGCCGATCAAATCGTATGGGGGCATTAAGGGAGACGTAGTAAACGCAATCTCCTGGCTTTCATTAGGGGGCAGAATAGTACAATCTGTAACCTTTTTGAAAGAAATCCCTTAATTTCTTTGATAAAATTAAGGGGGGCTCAAAATGAAAGAAGAACATTTGAAATTGGCGGCAGCCAATCTTGGCGAAGGCGTGACCTTCAAGGGACTGATGTCGAAAAAAGCTCAACTCAAGCATGGATATGCAAAAGAAGCAAAAGACGTTGCCGGGTGGAATTATGTGGTAAAGGAGGCAGCAAGTGGAGTCTGCTATTCATATTATGCTGCACAACCCCCGCTTATCGGGATGACCCGGCCTGTTGTCATCAAATGCCCGCTTGGCGTGAGAGCGTTCGACAGCTACAAGATCGATTTCAAGGAAGCGATCAATATATTCCATAAACTCGACTGCGGAGATGCATTCACGGAAATGACCCTCTACTATGTATTATATCCGGGTGTGACTGAACCCCACTGGTACATCAGATCCGTTACAGGCTGTACTGTTGTAATCGGTGCAGACAGTGGAAAGGTGATGGACCCGATACACAGGGACTAAACCTTTCTCACTATTTTTTGGATATATAATATTCATTTTAAACAAATCGGACCCGGATATTTCATCAGTTCTAGATTAGAATCCCGGCTCATAGTTTTATAAGACATCTCCACCGAAAAGATTACATTATTCAAAACGAACCTATATTGTCAACTATGATTTGAAATATGGTTGACAAGAGTATATACCATGTCCGCAGATTATAGCCATGTTCCGAGATGCATGAGCACCCAGCATCCGGACAACGTTCACCCGCCTTTCTTTGCCCAAAACCCTGTACTTGAGGGTGAAGACGAGGTGGTTGAGGCCTATTACGTCTATTCAAATCTCGGGTGCGACGAGCAGATGTGGGACTGCGAGGGGAAGGAAGTCGATAGTTTCGTTGTAAAAAAACTCCTTTCGAGATACGGTGATTATTTCAGCGAGAGACAGATCGGCAGGGAAAAATTCCTTACACTGAGAGTTCCGAACCCTGAGATCGAGCATACCGAGGGAAAGATCCTGCTTGAGACTCTCGAAAGCATCCCGAGATCGTTCGACCTGGCAAGTCTGTTCTATAAAAACGACTTCGCCCCGATATTTGAGGTAATCCTCCCGATGACCTCTTCATTCGAATCGATCGACAACATCTACCAGTATTACCGTGATTTTGTCGTAGGCAAGAAGGACAAGCGTCTTGGCGGCCGTGATTGCACGATTGCCGACTGGGTGGGCGACATCAGGCCGGAAAAGATAAACGTAATTCCGCTTTTCGAGGATATGAAGAGCATCCTCAATTCGGATAAGATACTCAGGCGTTATATCGACGGCAAAAAAATTGATTACCAGAGGGTCTTCTTCGCCCGCTCCGATCCAGCAATGAATTACGGGCTGATCGGCGCAGTCCTCCTGAACAAGATTGGCCTCTATAAAGCCGGTGCAGTTTCCGAAGCGACTGGTGTTCCTGTTCTCCCGATCATCGGTGCAGGCTCCGCTCCGTTCAGGGGAAACCTCAGGCCTGATACGATCCGGCGGACACTTGCCGAATACCCGGGAGCATGGACCTTCACTGTCCAGTCCGCATTCAAGTACGACTACCCGGCGGAAGATGTGCGAAAAGCAGTGGAAGAACTTAAAAAAGCGCCTGTAAACCCTGCGCCTGAGATCTCAGAAGAAAGGTGCACAGATATTGTAGAACGCTACTCTGCGGAGTACAACAGGCACCTGAAAGAGCTTGCAGGACTCGTCAACAGGGTTGCACCCTATGTACCTCAGAGGAGGAAGCGGAAGCTCCATATAGGACTCTTCGGTTACTCCAGGTCTTCCGGCGACATCGAACTTCCGAGGGCAATCACATTCACGGCGGCGATGTATTCTATCGGAGTTCCACCTGAGATTCTCGGCCTGTCCGCATTAAAAGAGAACGATATGGAATATCTCCATGAAGTCTACGCGAACTTCGAACAGGACATTCTCGATTCACTGAGATACCTGAACCCTGAATCGCCCTATATTCCTGAAGGCATAATGGAATTTGTCGGCGATCATTTCGATTTCGAAACGAACCCGGATCATACGAATATCACGAATAAAATCATCGCCGATATAACAGGCAACAGCTGCTTCGAGATGCAGAACGACATTCTCGCCGCTGCAGGAATCAGGAAATTCATCGGATAAATTAAAAATTATTCTTTTTTCGTGGATGGATATTTTTTCATTATTCCGAATAGAAAAAGTGAAATTCTTGATGTAGAGTCGTCATGTTTATCGATTAATACCGGCGGCTCCAGTAATGTCTCGAGCATAAGGCTGCTTTTGTTTAAAAGATTCAGGTAATAGGAAACAGGCCGGTGATAATGAGTGGTAGATCCCCAGAAATTATTTTTTTCGGAAGAATGAGACAGGTAATCCGTTATTTTTTTATGCGTCTTTTTTCCTTTATCATCAGTTTCCCAGTCGCCCAGGTAAAAGCATGGGTGAACAACAGAGAAATAGAAGTATCCCCCGTCAATACTCTTGAAAAATTTGCTATGGTACTTGAGATGTTTTTAAGATCCATTAAAACCTGGTTGCAGAATATAATGTCGAATTGTTCATCGGAATAGGGTAATTCTTCTTCCAAATCCAGTAAATCAAATTTTATTTCCAGGTACTTCTCTTTTGCCATCTTCAGCATTTCTGAAGACCCGTCGCATCCGGTTACATCTGCTCCCTGCTCATGAAAAAATTCGCATAATATCCGTCTCCGCAACCTGCATCAAGAATACTGAGGCCATGGAGATCACGAACCAATAATGATTTTACATATTTTTTGTTGAATAAGGAATAGGGAGAATTTTCCTGTGATCTGGAATATTCGGCTGCAGCCTTGTCCCACTCATTAATAGAATCGTTGTTCATGGTATCTCCTGAGTATGTTCTTTAACGGGAAGGATAGCCTGCCGATCCGCCCAGATCCTCTTTCGCCCACGAATCGAATGCCCGGAGCTGTTCATCGGTATGGAAGAAATGCTCTCCGCCTTCGAGAACCGTAACCGGCGCTTTGTACCGTGAAGAAAAACCGGAAATTTCTTTCCATTCCGACAGATCATCCTTTGAACCGTAAAGAATCGATGTAGGTGATTTCCATTCGAATGAAACCGGATTATCTTTCACGTAGCGGTAATAATTAATGTCCAGGGCCTGGCCGTCAGGGAGCTGAATCCTGCCTTCGCTGTTAAGTCTCTCTTCGCTTATACCGTTATTTTTCATCATGTTCTCGATAAGTCGTTCCATATTCACTATAGGGGACAGGAACAGGCTTTGCTCCAAATCAAGATCATGATAGGCAAGGAGGCTGAAATAGGCCCCGATACTGCACGCGAATAAACTGATTTCCGACGAAATCGTTTCTGCATAATCATAGACCGCCTTAAGATCGCTTACGCAGTTTTCAGGATTACATTCGTAATTATCACCTTGTCGTTCGCCATGCGTAGGGAGATCGAAACTTGGGGCCCGGTAACCGGCGGAGACGGCCGTTTGTGCTATCATCTCTATGACTGTGTCTTCTTTGCCGGAGCAGTTGCCATGTACCTCGATCAATAACCTGTGGCCTGATTTTCCCCAAAGAACAGCAGGGATCGCAATTTCGTTGTTATCTATCTTTATGTACTCTTTATCCATTTTCAATAAAATCCTGGGAAAAAAAATAAAAAATGTTCGATCGACCCGATCTAATCTTTCCTTAGCTGACCCGCCTTTGCGATCTTATCCTTTATCGCCTTCCTGACTACCTCACGCTTGACAATTATGACTGTCCCAAAGATCCCGAGGAAGATATTGAAGTAATACAGGATAAGCCTCCACAGGACCACGAATATGCCTACTATTGCAGACGGAACGAAGAGTGCGTAAAGAGACGTAGCCGAGAGTTCTGCGATACCAGAACTTCCCGGTGTAAGCGGGATCATCATGATTATGGCAATAATAATCTGTGCCACAAACGATTCGACGATATGCGGCCCTTCGCCAAGACCCATCAGTATAAGCGAAGCGATGTAGAACTCGGAGAACCAGTAGAGAACTGTGAAGAGAGCTCCCCACATAAGACCTCTTTTCGAGTGGCTCACATAATTCTTCAGGGCGGAGTTGAAATTGTCGACCTCCTCGTCGATATCTTTTGTAAGCTTCTCAATCTTTTCTGCACGCCAGCGTTTCGTGAACCAGCCTGAGACCTTCTTGATCAGCCTCTTGAGAAACTCGGGATTCTTAACTGAATATGCAAAGAGAACCACAAACCCGACGATCATCAGCCACATGAAGAGAAGCGGAATCGTTATTGTAAGACCAAGCTCTTCCGCACCGATCCACAGGAGAAACATTGCGACTCCCCCTATTATGCCCAGCAGGATGCCGTCAAGAACCCTCTCCATGATGACGATTGCTGTAGCGTCACCCAGCGGAACGTTGACCCGGTATAGTTCATGTATTCTGACAGGCTCCCCTCCTGCCTGAGAGGGAGTCACTGCTGCGATCAGGAGATTTGCAAACACCATATTCAGGCAGTGGAGGAACGGGACTTTATATCCCAGTGACAGGGACATCATCTTGATCCTCATGGACCAGAAACACATGGATATCATGTGCAGTACCAGAGCTGCAATAAGATATACCGGCTTTAACTGCTGAAGATAAGTTATTGTCTGTTCGTCTATGGTAAAATAGAGAACAACTGCAAGAACAATTATACTGAATACGATTGAAACCGCAAGCCATTTCCACTGATTCCTGTCCATATTTTTAATCCAAATCTCCTGAAAAGTTTAGTCCTGCCACATATAAACCCTTTAAGGTTCTAACGGATTCATGACGCAATTGGAAAAGATGAATTAATCCATCCAATTTTTAAACAGTGAACAGTCTCCTGTCTCCAGTAATGGAGAGGATTCCAATGCGAACACCGGCATCCAGCCACCCGTAGCCGTAACTGAAATGCCAGAGCGCAGAAGAAAGGCTGTTGTCACCTTCTTTTTCCTGTTCATAGCCCCACCCTTCCGTAAGATGCCTCCCGGCAATATCCATGATATCAATCGCTGCAGTAAAGACAGGACTCTCTTTATCCGGTGCGGGTGTGACACCTCTGACGGCCGAGTCCAGCATGCGGTGATATCTTCCGGTCTTCTCCTCAAGGTGATCATTGAGAGGTTCAGGGATCTCTTCGTCGCAATTCAGAGTTGTGAACCCGATATCGGCCATGCACGAGATCAGCCCCGCGTATATCCCGGCATCCAGCCATCCCAGTCCGTATGCATATGATGCAAGGGCGTTTACTTCGTCGCCCGACCCGAGGAATGTGCCGCCGTCGCTCAGGTAGGCGAGTGCCATTTCGATGATCTCCTCAGCGGCACTGTGCAGCGGTGTATTCTCCGGGGGAGATATCGACGAGAATTCGATCTTTTCCTTCAGCAGATCCCCTGCGGCTTTGATCTTCATAATCCTGCAAAAGTTTCGAGGTATTCCTGCTCCATCATATGAAGCTCTCCGGGAACGATAAGGATGTGAAGCGGATCGCCGAAGTCTGCTGATTTCAGTTTTTCGGCATCGCCTGCGATAACCGCCGGTGCATCCGATCCAGCCCTTGCAATTCCTATATAGAGCTTAGGGGGAGTTTTGTTCTCCATCCCTGCCATCTGCTCGATAATCTCTATCCCTTCGTTTACAGTCATGAACCTGTCCGGTTTGATATCGAGAAAGACAATGGTGTGCAGGTTGTCGTCAAGGTTCTTCAGGATTGTATTGAGAGGAGTCGTAGGGAACCATCCCTTCTCAGGGTAGGGAACGGAGCATGATTTCCCGAACCTGTAGTTCTGGAGCCCGGAGAGCCCGCACACCGCACTTTGTATTGACGACGCGTGGATTATTGCAGTTTCTATGCCCTCCCTCATAGCCCTGATGCGAAGATCCGAATGCGTGGTAGAAACCATTGGATCACCGCCGGTGAGGAACACTGCATCGCCTTTTTTTGCAGCCTCAAGAATTTTTTCAGGTTCGTTCTCTACATCCTGGCGCCCGAGAATGGTGAGTTTTTTTCCGTAAAGGAGCTCCATTTTTTGAATATTCGTTCCCGTGAGACGCGAGGTGTATGACTCAAGAAAAATTTCGTCAGAGTCCCTTATGCGCTCAAGACCTTTTATTGATATATCTTTCTCATCAAAGAGTCCTAATCCGACAAAGTACAGCATATTGTATCCCTTATTTTTCGAAATTCAATTAGTATATATTTATGTAATAAAGAGAAAAAGAATTAGTTAGTTTGTGGTTGACTCTTAACCACAGACATACACCGAACGACTGGAATGTCTTTGGGGCATCAATTGACATGCTTATAAGGCGGTATTACGAAAGCAGGCTGAAGAAGGGGATTATAAATCCTCCCGAATCCGTATGCTTCATGCTGACTGACAGGGATGTCGCCGATGCCCCGGAGAAAACCAATGAAGTGGCGAAATGGTGTTGCGATCTTGGGATCAGCCATATCACGTTTCATGTCGATACGGACAATCCCGGGGGATTGAAATCTTTCCTTGAAAAGTTAAAAGAGATCTCCGGATTTGCACAGGTAAACATCTATTGTGCAGGTGAGAAATTCGTTGCAGGCGAAGGTGCGGACGTCCATGTAGCAATTGGCGTAAGCGGCAGGGAGGAGATTGTTCGCTGCATACGGCACATGGCACAGGAAAAATTACACCCGAAAGACGTCGACGAAGAGATGATCGAGTCCCACCTGAGTTTCAGGTACGAACCCGACCTTGTAATAAAAGCCGGCGGCAGTCACCTGACCGACTTCCTGATATGGCAGTCGGTGTACTCGGAACTGTTCTTTACCGACGTAAACTGGAGTGAATTCAGAAAAATAGATCTCCTTAGAGCCCTCCGCGATTACCAGACAAGAAAAAGGCGTTACGGCAAATAAGAGCTGTCTACTCTGTTGCTGAAGACCCTGATACCCCTTAAGAGGTCGATCTTCCGGAATACCGGCCAGTAGGGTGCACAGAAATATACCGCCGATTCGTTTCCGTTTGCAAGCCAGGGCAGGAAGTTGGATGTCCTTTTGTCGTCCCCGGTCCTTATGATCAGATCCACCGGAGGGATATTCATGCCGTGATAGAGGTGGGCGTTGATCAGGTCTTCGGTTATATCTTCAGGAGTCAGGACGCCTCTTTCAATATCGTTCAGGATGCTCTTTGTCGCATGGAGGATCTCGTTTCTGCCGCCGTAGGCGAGAGCAAGATTTATTGTAAAATTGTTGTAGTTTTTTGTGACTTCCTCAACTTTTTCAATCCTTTTCAGGAGATCTTCCGGAACAAGATCGCGGTCGCCTACCATCTGGAATCGTATCCTGTTCTCGTGAACCCTCTCATCTTCAAGGGTTTCCATGGCTTTTTCAGTAAAGAGTTTAAACAGCTCGTTCTGCTCGTATTCCGACCTGTTGAAATTTTCGGTGGAAAAGCAGTATAGCGTAAGATGCCTGACGCCGATGTCTCTTGCCCATTCGAGAACCATATTTGTCTTCTCGGCTCCCATCCTGTGTCCTATCGCTACATCGATCCCTCTCTCTTTTGCATATCTCCTGTTCCCGTCCTGGATGATAGCGATATGATCCGGGATATGCCTGCACTGCCCGAGTATACGTCTCTCGTAAAAAGATTCCAGTACCTGTCCCGGCTTTCTCAAACTGGTGTCACCTCGACAATCATTCCATTATTGGGGTATCTTTCAATTATCTTTTTGTCTCCCGGAAAGTCGTCGGGGTATTCGGTCAACAGCCACCATGCAAGCTCGATCCTGTCATCGAATATCTCGCAGAGTTCTTCTTCGAGATCCTCAGGGACAGGTCCCGACGGGATCAGCACCCCGTAGACGACAGTTCCGTCCTCTGTGATCTCCTCGAACGGGCGTGCGGTATTTTCAGCGATCCTCTTGAGCCTTTCACGGAGCTGAACGGAGTCCTTGAAGGTCGATGAGCACCAGTGGACCTTGTCATCTGCGGCAAGAAGTTCTCCGGCCCACTCCTTTGCTCCCGGTACCGCATTATGATAGTCGTCTTCGAGACTCAGCTCTCTCTCCCTCATTGCGGCGGCGTTCGTCTCGCTCCATTCAAGTTCGTTGATATTCAGGTAATCGATAAGGGGAAGAACCGGGATGAGTTTTTCAAGGCCCGGAAGCGACGGTACCTCGATCGTCGCCTCCATCCCGAGTTCCTTTGCATCATTTATTGCCCTGATATAGTCGGTCCCGAGTATATTGTCCCAAAGCTCCTGCGGCGGGTGGAACCTGATCTCGTCGACGAGGCCTTTTAGCCTCGTTAACCTCTCCTTCGACGGAGCCATTCCTGTATACAGGTGTATATGATGCTCGTCCCCGAACTCTGCTTTCAGCATCCCTGCATAAAATATGACGCGTTCAGTCTCGAGAAGCGCTTCTCCGCCGGTAATCCCCGTTCCGAGGGCGTTCATATTCCTTGCTTCTTCCAGGACATCTTCGGGTTTTTCGACGAGCCTGTCGTTTGCAAATGTCCTGTCTTTATTCTTTCTTTCGTAGGATATCGGGCAGTACCAGCAATCCTTCTCGCACATGCCTGTAATGAACAGCACCATCTTTGCGCCTTTATGGCATTGCCTGCATCCTTTGCTGAGCACTTTATTCCACCGTTTCTTTGAGCCTTTCGATCACGAAATCCCTGCCGAGCGCCTCGAGGAACCACCCTGCACGCGGCCCTCTCTGCTTTCCGAGTATCGAGATATATATCGCAGTGAAGAGTTCTTTTGAGTCGATTCCCGCTTCATCTGCCGCTTCATAGACCACATTATGAAGATCCCCGGCATTCCATGTGTTAAGAGCGGAGTATTTCCCTACAAGGTTCGATATGGCTTTCTTCTGTCCGTCGGAAAGTTCGGCGCATTCGGGAGGCAGCTCCTTTGCAACGGTGAACTTCACCATATCGGGAGCATATTTCTCCACCCACTTCTCCGCCCTGTGAACTCTCCTGATCACGGCATCGCGGTTTGTTACATTGTACCCGCTTCTCTCGAGTATGTCGAAGATGTCGTTCTCATTTCTTGCAGTCTGTACGACGGTTACAAGATGCCTGAACGGGATGTCGGTTGCAACGCTCGATATTTTTGAGAACTCATACTCCCGCCCTTCTCCCTTCTCTGCGATTTTTGAGTATTCGTCGATGAGCGAGAGCAGGCCCATGCCGGGATCGAATGTGATTGCCTTCTCGGGTTTCGTCTTTACTATAAGGTACCTCAGGACGTCGGGCGGAACTATCTCGAGCATCGAGTCTATTGTTATCGCAACTCCGGTCGATGAAGCCATCGCTCCTTTTCCCTTGAGGCTGATCCATTCATAAGGAACAGGGAACGGTGCGGAGCCGCCGAAGATCTCTTCCACTATCTTTTTGCCCGTGTCGTATGAGCCGCCGGCTGCAGCGTGGTCCTTTCCGAAGGGCTCGATCGTGACTCCGAGCGCCTTCCATCTCATCGGCCAGTCGACACGCCATACGAGTTTGCCCTCGCCTTTCGAGTAGTCGCATACTCCTTCGTGGCCGCAGCCGCACCTGTACCTGACAAGGTGCTTTTCAGGATCGTGTTCGAGAAGTTCTGCGTTCGAGATGGTCCCGCAGCTGCTGCATATGGGATAGAACGGGACCCAGTTCTCCGGGAGCTGTCTTCCCGAAACGCTCTCGAGGATCTTCTTTATCCTGGGTGCGTTCTCAAGTGCGGTTTTGATCTCTTCGGTAAACATCCCGGACCTGTATAATTCGCTTGACCTGAGGACTTTCGGTTTTACATCAAGTTCTTCGAGCGAGTTAAGGAACGGTTCGAGAAAATGTTCGGCATAGCTTTTGTGCTTCCCGCAGGGGCACGGGATGTCGCAGATTGGCATCCCGATATATTTGCTGTATTCTTCGGGAAGGAACGGGTAGACCTTTCTTAAGGGATCGAACTCGTCCGCATTGTACATGAGTTCTACTTCAAGGCCCTTCTCCTGCATAGCCTTGTATACGATGTCGCCTGTAAGGACCTCTCTCATATTGCCGATATGGATAGGGCCCGACGGTGTAATCCCGGTAGCAATCCTGTGAGGAATATCCTGCCGGACTTCTGCGGCAATTACATCAGCCCAGTGTATCTTTTCCTGCCTGTTCATTTGCATGTGCCTTATATATTATTAGTCCGAGATTAACAATATGTAGGTTCTGTCAGCGGAAGAATAATTAATTTTTAGTGATTTAATTAAAGCATTAATATCTTAAGGGTACCTGGAGAATGAATCGTATATATAGTGAAGAAGGCCTTTCCGAGGTAATAGGAATTATCATGATCCTTGCCCTGATAATGGTATTTCTTTCAATATGGGTTATCTATGCCGTTCCTGCGGACGGGAGACAGCAGGAGATCGAGCACATGGGTTATATCCAGGACTGGTTCACACAATACAAGATTACGGCCGATTCGCTGTGGATAAATTACGATCCCGTGACTGGTGACGGTCCAAGTGATATCACGGTCTCGAATTCGCTTGTGCTCGGGTCGCAGGGTGGAGCAACATACAGCCAGGGGCTGTTTCTGATATTCATGAGGCCTTTTGGATCATCCGGAACAATTTCACTGGAAAACGGTTCCGAATGGTTCGAAATAAGCAACAGCAGCGGTGTTCTTTTGAATGAGGAGATCGGTAGCGTCCAGTACAAGGCACTGAATAACTATTGGATATCTCAGACCTATTATTACGAGATGGGGGGGGTGTTCCTTGAGCAAAGCGACGGGACAGTAAACAGGGTCGCTCCTCTTTTCGGTTTCAGTTCAAATGGTCAGGTAGCCACATTGGTGATCGTAAATCTTGATACGGAAGGATCGGGAACGAGATCGATCAGCGGAGAAAGCCAGGTCCGTATTGATACCTCACTTACGGACAGCACCGAAGAATATACATTCGAACCGGTTTCAGGAGAACCGTATACTATAAACATGACACTCAGGGACGCATCTGCTGCAAAGGCCTGGCGCAGTATCCTGAAAGAACTCGGCGGAGGTACTGTGACTCAGACCGGGAACCAGACTACAATAACAGGCCTGGATTCGATAAATTACCAGTACGCCAATTATACGGTTTCTCTGCAGTCTGTTGCAGCAACCTTCACCTGATACATAAGGAGTTCTATGTCCGTAATGTCATTCCGGTCTGGGAAAAGGGGCGCAAAATGAAGTTCAGAAAAGATTTGTCAGCAAAAAAGTTCATTTCCGGAGATGAGGGCGCCGTAGCGGAGCTGATTGGTGCTCTTCTTCTTACTGCTGTTATTGCTGTCGTTATTGGGATGCTGGCGTTAGTCGTATTTTCGGGCACTTCTGCTGTAGAAACTCCTGCACTCAGGGTGAGTACCGTTGACGGAGGAGGGTATATCGATCTTATTCACCAGGGAGGAGACACCCTCAAGAGGGAAACCACCCAAATTCTGGTCGACGGAGTTGACATGACTGATGATTTTAAGACGCCCGAGGGTGATCCCTGGATCACGTTTTCCGTCGGCGACATTCTGGAAAGCTCAATCCCATCCACTGAGGGTACCGTAATTCAGGTAATATCTACCGACTCCCGCAATCCTACGGTTATTGAAAGTATCACTACCCAGCCGGGAATCCCTGCACCTGTTGCAAACTTCACTTTCACTCCTGTTTCGGGGTATGCACCGCTGGAGGTCTCTTTCGAAGACCTGTCTACCGGTGATCCTACATCCTGGTTCTGGGATTTCGGGGACAATACCTCATCAACGTCAAAAAATCCGACGCACACATACAATAATTCAAGCACATATCCCGTTACTCTGACTGCCTGTAATGAAGGAGGATGCAGTTCCATTACAATTAACGTAACTGTCTTCGGATTTTCGGACTTTGTTACGAATGAGAGTGTCTTCGTGTACGGCAATCAGTTAAACTTTTTAGGAGATGATGTTTTAGGCAACGGCTCGACAGTAATAATTACCGGCGATCTCGTCACTTCTGACCTGAACGGAGGAGCCTTGATCTCTGTTACTAATATCTACATAGATGGTAATGTGTATCTTGACGGTGGTAGTGCAAGTCTGGGCTCTTCAGGTGAGTCTGGAATAATAGTAGTCAACGGTAGTGTGACATTTTGGGACGGTCGGAGGCATGTTTATGGAGAGCTCTATGTCAATGGAGACTTCAGTCTGAAAGATGCCAGAATTCATGACAATGTCTATGTTAATGGGAATCTCGAACTTGGGAATACTCCCTGGATTGCTCCGGATGCCTATATCTATTACACGGGTTCGATAAGCCATCCTGGTTCTTATCGTCAGGATATTCTCGATAAGTGCATCAAACAGACTACCGTCCCGCAGGCTGTGGTACCTGGCATTGAGATTCCCCAAGCTAATTCAGAATCCTGGTACACTTCAAGAGGATATGTTACTCCAAGTGGCAATCTTACGAGCAACATGAAGTTCTTTTCGAACAGTTTTTATTTTACAGACTGGATTTCGGGTGGCAAAGCGGAAAATGTTGTTATTGTTGCCTCAACTGGTGATATAACAATATATCACGGGGGTATTACAGTAACTGGGGTATTATTCGCTCCAAATGGCAGGGTTAACTTTGATGGTGAGAGATTTGAGGGAATTGTTATTGCAAAGGAAGGATTTTACGCCGATTACGGAACAGATGTCGAATTCAGGAATATTGCCGAATATATCAGCAATCTGGAAGATTACCCGTTTGGAAATTAGTCTTTTTTTGAATAATTTTCCAGTTCTTTTGCTGAAATCCCTGATCTGATCGTCAGCGATTAAACATTTTTTTATGATGGGGTCATTTCATGAAAACCGGTGGTTTGTTTATGGTTCGGCAGGAATGACGAAAAAGAGGATCATGGTTGCGGAAATTTCCGGCCGATTTTCAGGAATCATCTCTTGGTTATTTCCTGACGAACCCGAAGCAAGCAACACAACGCATTTAAATATCTATGAATAGTTAGAATACACTATACTGGTATTGCTGGATTGCCTGTGTCAATTATTAAATCTGTTTCACTTGTCTGTTCAGTTATGTTCCATATTTTCCGGGATTGATGCATCATGAAGAGAAACGACATCGAGATTGATGAAATCCAAAGATATGAGGCCGTTTCAGAGCTCATCGGTGTAGTATTAATGATCACTCTTGTTGTTGTGGGTATTGCCATGGTGGGCGTATTTATTACGGGCCAGAGTACACCCACAGAAATTCCCAGCCTGTCAATGATCCCGGATACTACAGAAAATGATCTGCTTTTGTATCATGACGGTGGCGACTCTCTTGCGTCCGGTGAATTTTTTGTCCGTGTGGACGGCGTCGATTATTATCCCGATCAAATAACACTCCTCGGCCAAGGCGATGATGACGAGGAGAGCGGAGGAGAATGGGATTCCTGGGATGTCGGTGAAACGCTCGTAATCGAAGATAAAAGCGATTACAACCAGATCCTTATAATCTCCACGAAAGGAGGGCAGGGAAGCCTGATCGCATCAAGCGGAGAGGGAGCATATACCCCAACAGCAACCTCCACCGCGACTGCGACATCAACTGCAACAGCTACTGCCACCGCGACTGTCACCGAAACGTCTACCCCTGGACAGCTGCCAGTAGCAGACTTTACGGCGAATCTAACCAGCGGTTCTGCTCCGCTTACTGTCAATTTCACCGATCTTTCGACAGGCAGTCCTACGTCATGGTTGTGGACCTTCGGCGACGCCCAGACATCGACAAACCAGAGCCCGCTTCACGTATACAACTCTGCAGGGATTTATAATGTCAGTCTCACAGTATGGAATGCGTATGGAAACGATACGGAGATAAAGACTGCCTATATCACTGTGAGCGAATTCCCGCAGCCCGCCGCGTGGTGGAAATTCGATGAATCCTCCGGAAGTACAGCCATAGACTCTTCAGGCAACGGCAATAACGGTCAGATCCAGGGTTCTTATTCCCGTGAAGAAGGCGCCTGTGACAGCGCATTATACTTTGACGGAACAAGTACCTATGTGCTGGTCCCTGATTCGGATACCCTGGATGCACCCGATTCGATTACTTATACCGCATGGCTCAAGCCCGAGACGCCGGGAATACTCTCCGGAACAAGTTCCACGTATTATAATTACACCTCCCTGATCTGTAAGGGCGATCAGGACAAGGATAATTATGAGTTATTTGTCAGGCGTATGTACTCCGGAACATCGCAGCTCTCATTTGAGACCTACTCCGGCGGCTATCGCGAATACAGCACTAACAACTTTGATTATGAGTATGGCCAGTGGCAGCATATCGCATTTGTTGCGGACACAGACTCCGGGACTGCAAAACTATACGTGAATGGCGAGTATGCTGCAACAGTCACCTCTTCGCTTCCGTCTTATTTCCAGACGAATGACGACGACCTGACCCTCGGCAAACAGCAGATGAACAGTTATTACTACCAGTTCTATTATAAGGGGCTCATGGATGATGTCAGGCTGTATACAACGGCTCTGACAGATGACCAGATCAGGGAGATCTACGAGACCTGTACTCCTTCTTATGGGCCTGTTGCGGAGTTTTCAGCCGATTTTACGTCCGGTGACGCTCCCCTGACGGTAACATTTACCGATCTGTCGACAGGTGCTCCAACCTCGTGGTACTGGGATTTCGGTGACGGCGAGACCTCAACCGGGCAAAACCCTGTGCATGAATATACATCCGGGGGGACATACACGGTCAGTCTGAGAGCTACTAATGCATATGGTTCAGATATCGAGGAGAAGACCGATTATGTCACCGTGACTGCGACGCGTTCAGATATTTACCTCAACACTCACAGACCCTTTTATTTCACATCGGGCGGTGAACTTGAATTTGATGTTACAGGTCCCAACTCTTACCTCCACTATAGGGGTTCCAAGATTTACCTCCCTGTTGGAACAAATGTCCGTATTGTTCTGATGAGCGACCAGGATGGATCTATTGATATGCGTTCCCCAGGAACGATAAACACTCTGAATTTTGATGATGCGAACCTGTATATTGACGGGGTGCTTAGGGAAAACTCCGGTTCTGTGTCCGATGTATGGATCTCGGGTTATTCGAATATGATTTCGACGCTTTCAATAGTTGTCCCTTACCCGGGGTATAATGTCCAGACATACCTGAGTGTTGACGGAACTGTGATTCTGCCTTATTCACCCACTAAGACCCCCGAGGTTCATATCAATAATATGTACCCGGGCAGTGGCAATGTATTCCAGCTCAGCGGTTCTACATACCTGGTGTGCAGTGCAGGAAGTTATGATTTAATTGAACCTTCAATACTCCCTGTTGCAGAATTTTATGGTACACCCACTGATGGCAGGAAGCCGATGACAGTATATTTCACTGATCTGTCTACAGGAGATCCTATATACTGGTCTTGGGACTTTGGAGATGGGAATACTTCAACTGAGCAAAACCCTACTCATGTATATACATGGCAGGGATGGTATGATGTCTCACTCACAGTCACCAATGCTGATGGAAGTGACAGTATTACAAAAAATAAGTATATACGTGTGAGAAACTGATGAAATCTCCTTTTTAGGAATAAATTTTTCAGCGGATAATTATTGGGGGTCCAACTTTATTGAATAAAAGGAAATGGTTACTGAAAAGTAATTTTTGTTTTTGCTTGATGAAAACAGTTTGAAATTGATCCTGGTAATTTCAAAGAACTATTTCTTCCTCTTTTTCTTTTTATCCTTCTCTACCTTTCCCATCGAAAGCAGATCGACGATGTACTTGTCGTCCTTTCCCATCTGCATTACCATCTCGTCGCTCTTTGCGAGCTTTTCAAGGTTTAGTTCGTAAGATCCGGGATTCAGGACACGGATGCTCTCTATCCTGTCGTATATCTCAACCGGCTCTTCCTCCTTGCTGGTGCTTACTTCAAGAAGAGAATCTTTTTTCTCTTCGATCACATCCTCTATGCTCTTCTCTTCAAGAATGTCCTTATGAAGATCTTCAGGCTTGATGTAGAGAAACTTTTTTCCTCCGCAACTGGGGCATCCCTTCAGGATGTCGGTTGTACCGTCCTTAAACTCCCTGCCGCATTTTGTACACTTGTGTGGCATTATCAGGTTTCACCTTGAGGATACCCAGGCACTGATGAGATCCTTGTCTTTCTTCAACGTCTTCATCTGGTTTGCAGGCCCTATTACTGTAAGGCGGCCTGGAGATTCCTTTTTGCCGAAGAGACCCCCGAAAAGTCCGCCACCTCCCTTGTGGCTTTCAGCCGGTCCCCCGGAATATGTCTCCATCTCTATTCCGGCAAATCCGTCGGGAGTAATCTCCCTCATCGTGGTCTCGATAAGAAGGCTCTGCTCGTCCGCAGTCAGGCCTTTTTCAAGAACCACTACATTTCCTTCCATGACCTTTTCAAGAATCAGCCTGACTTTCTCCAATGCCGTGAGTCTTTCGAGGCGGTCAGCCGATATGAGGTCTATCTGAACTCCCTGTATCATTTTATTCACCCGAAATACTCGATCATTTTATCGTAGAGCTCCTCTACGTTCGTCCCCTCCAGTCCGGAGATGGAAATAACCGGGTGCTGCGGGAAGGCGCTCTTGATCCTTGAAGGAGCTGCATCCGGAAGATCCGTCTTGTTTGCAACGATAATAACAGGCAGATCCCTGCTCTCGATGATTCCGATAAGCATGATATTTACCTGGACGAAAGGATCCTGTGTTGAATCGAGCATATAGATAACCCCGTCTATATCCTCTCTCAGCCAGTGCATGGCCTCTGCAACACCTTCCGTCGCCTCCCTTGCCCGCACGATGGCCTCGTCGGCCTCGATTCCGTACTCGAGAAACTCCTTGTAGTCGATCTTCGTCGTAACACCCGGCGTATCGACGATATCGATAGTGACCGAATTCCCCGTTTCGTCAGAGATAGTAACCCCTTCTTTTCTTCTCGCACGTCTTGTTTCGTGCGGGATCTCGCTTACAGGGCCGACGGCGTCTCCTGTCCAGTCCCTGACTATCCGGTTTGAAAGAGTTGTTTTTCCTGCATTTGGGGGCCCGTATATACCTACCCTCATCTGCTTTTTCTTCATCAGGCCCTTAAAGAACCTGGAAAATTTTTGTTTCGTTCGAATAAGAAAACTCATCTTTGTACTAACTCCAGCATATCAACTAATATTATGTAACGGTAATATTGTACATTATATACTAAATATCATGTCTCTTTTGGGAAATATATTTTCTTTGCATCGAATGAAAGGATGATTGAATAATATCCTTCAATATTTTTTCTTTTTTATGAAATGTCTTTGTCAGTATCCTTTTATAGAGACAGGGCGATAGGTTAAATTGTAGACCCTCTCTCTGCAGGAGTTTTCCTGCGGGGATGGAGGTGAGTCATGTGAGTGAAAAAAAATACGACATAATCCGATTTGAAGTCGGCGTTCCGGTAAAGGAGGCGATGAGATATAATCCCACCACAATCGGTGTCGAAGCGACTGTTGCAAAGGCCGCAGAAAAGATGTGCCGCGATGAAGTCGGAAGTTGCATAGTGCTACAGAATAACCTGCCAAAGGGTATAGTTACGGAGGAGGATATCAACTGTAAGGTTGTTGCCAAAGACAAAAAACCGAGTGAAGTACGTGTCAGTGAAATCATGAGTACCCCGTTGATCACAATTGATGTTGACAAAACCGTTGGCGATGCAACTCACATGATGGTGAAAAATAAAGTGAGAAGACTTCCTGTTGTTGAAGGGGACAAGGTCGTAGGCCTTGTAACCGTCAGGGACATTCTCTCGGTCTCAAACGCGATGAACGAGATAATGTCGGAACTGATAAAGGTCAACAACGGATATGAAAAGTCCATCACCGACGATTCTTCGACAGGGATATGTGATTCCTGCGGTATGATGAGCGACGACCTCGTCGTTGACGACGGGAGAATGCTGTGTTCGAAGTGCCGCAGGGGGGACGATGTGGATTAACTCCATGTGCCACCCCGATGACCTCAACAGTCCGAGGCATAAAACCGGAATATAATGTAATGCAGTTGCAGTTACTGCAGGTCTTGTATGGGCTTTTATTATGCCCCCGATCCGCAGTCTGTATGCAGAAAATAAATACGGGGAACTGCCGGGCAGTCTCCCCGTGAAATGTGCATGATATATCCGTTTCATGTGCGAATAAAAACAGGATGGTTTAATGCAAAAAAACGGCAAGAACAATATAAACTACAATAACAGACATGTCGGCGAAATTTCTACCGCTGATGTCATAACAGTCTCTCCGAGGATGAGCATCATAGGTGCCGTCGAGACGATGGCGGAGAAAGGTTTCAGGAGGCTTCCTGTAACCGATTCCGGAACCGGAAAGGTTCTCGGAATCGTCACCGCTGGCGACATCATAAATTTCATTGGTGGAGGGGAGAAATTCAACCTGGTGTCCAGGAAACATAAGGGGAACGTAATCTCGGCTTTGAATGACAGCGTCCGCGAGATTATGAGCCCCAAGGTTCTCTCGGTAAGGGAGAACGCCCGGATACAGGAGGTTGCATCCCTGATAGTAGAGAAGAAATGCGGCGGAATCCCGATCCTTGATTCGGACGGCGCCATAAAAGGCATCGTCACCGAGAGGGACGTCTTAAAGGTAATGAACTACCAGGACAGCCCACTCACGGTCAGGGACGTGATGACAAGATCGCCGTATATAACGTCGCCGGACAACACAGTAACAAATGTCGCAAAGGAGATGATCTCGCATAAATTCAGGAGACTTCCCGTAGTTAGCGAAGATGTCCTTTTCGGCATAATCACGGCGATGGATATTATGAAGTATGTTGGAAACGGAGGTGTGTTCAAAAATATGGTTACGGGGGATGTCTCGGACATAATCTCGGTATCTGTAAGGGACGTCATGTCGGGAAATCTCTACACGACTTCTCCGGACGTCTCTACGAGAGACGCCGCGATACAGATGATCGAGAAGAATGTCGGTGCACTCCCGGTTATCGAAGATTCCAACCTTGTAGGGGTGATAACAGAGTTCGATGTGGTAAGGCTGCTATCGCAGTCCGGAAACGGGAATTCGTCACCTGGTAAAGATTATTGAAATGAGATGAAGTGCCCCTGTCGTACGGCAGGGGAGCATGAGAACGGAAAGAGGAAAAATATAATAATATTCCCCACTGGAGGTGTTTCAGATGAATGAAGATCTGTTAATAAAAGATATAATGTCAAAGCCTGTTGCCATAGCAAAATCCGCTGCAATAACGGAAGCTCTCGATAAGATGCTTGATGAGGCCGCCGATCCCCTTATAGTAACGAACAATGGGGCGGTTGTCGGGACAATATCAAGAAAGGCGATTGCCGATACGCTTGGAAGCAAAAAAACCTCTACCGTATCTCCCACGAAGATACATGTCGCAAGCGGCATCGATGAGGCGTTTACGTCCGCTTACCCGGACGAGCCCGTAGACGTGCTGGTCCCGCTGCTGCAGGAGTTCAAGATCGTCGTCATTCTCGACAGCGACCACAAGCTGATCGGAAAAGTGGATGCGACCGACCTGTTAAAGGTTGTAAAGCCTGAAATCCCTGCGGACAAGATCATGCAGGCTCCGCACACGATTCACCCCGGCGAGAGGGTAGTCCACCTGAGGCGGCGAATGCTCGACGAAAACGTTACGAAATTCGTCGTCACCGACGAAACCGGGGTAATCGGGGTAGTGACCGAAACCGATATCGCGAAATCTCTCCGTGAGTTCCGCTCTGCAGTCGGCGACAAACACCAGGAGTATCAGGTCAGAAACCTGTTCGTCAGTGACATCATGACGTCGCCTGCGATTACCGTCGATGCCAAAACAGACATCGCCGGGATCGTCGACCTGTTGGTAAACAAGAACATCAGCTCGGTGCCTGTCGTAAACGACCAGAAACTCGTCGGCCAGATATCCAAAGAGTCGCTTATCGTGGCTCTTTAAATTTCTTTTTTTTCTTTTCGCTATTCGCTGTTTCATGTAGATATAAAAGCAATTTTCACTACTTTTGGCAACCCCTCGCCGCGAGCCGCACAGCAGGCCCGCGGATCGGCCCCGGCCTCGGGGCCTTTCTTGGTGATAGCCGCCCAGGGGATAGACAAGTATCCCCTGAGCGGAAAGAGTGGTAAATTCATGGCTTGTATAGAAAGAGTATACTCAAAAGCGTTCATGAAACAAAGGTTTCATGCACTGTTTCATGTATATCACAACATGATTTGCATGTAAAAGCAAATTCAACAGCCCGGGGGACCCTCGCCGGTCCCCTGGGCGTGCCGTGAGAAGATTATCTTCAGGCAAGGCCCCTGGGCAGGGGCCGTCCGGCGGTCTGGCCGCCGGTGCCGGGGTTGCCAGAGTAAGATGTGTAAGCAATATCTAAACGTATGTGAGGATGGGTGCTATTCCGAAATTATTTACCCACACAAGATCAGCAAAGAGCCATTTTTTTCTATTTCTCCTGCGTACAGAATACAGGGAAAAAAGTTCGGAGGAAAATCGTATCTTCCGCAATGCTTAATAACGATATTGACCCATCTTTTAAAGCATATTCATGGAGCGGAACATTTCCGCGAGTGTCGTAAGATGCGTTGTTTAAAAAAAGTTGAGGTAGCCAAGCCTGGTATGGCGCGGGGTTGCTAACCCCGTGTCCTTCTCGGACTCGGGGGTTCAAATCCCTCCCTCAACGCTCACAAACCGTAAATCTTACATGCAGTATGTTATACTGAGAGGCAAATGAATGGAAGAACAAGAGATAAAATACTTCGTCAGGGTAGAAAACACAGATCTTGACGGTACCAAATCTGTTCAGGTCGCGCTTACCGGTCTTGCAGGCATCGGTATGCACACTTCGGTCTCAATCGCACAGATGGCCGGTGTAGACCCGCGTGCAACCCTCGGTCTTTTGGAAGAGGATGTTGTGGACAGAATTCGCGAGGTAGTCTCAGGCTACACCGAGAAGGTCCCTGCATGGATGCTTAACCGTCAGAAGGATGTGTACACCGGAGAGGCAAAACAGCTCCTCGGTACAGACCTTCGTATGGCTGTCGACGACGACGTCAACAGGATGAGAAAGATTCGCTGTTACCGCGGTATCCGCCACGAAACCCACCAGAAGGTCAGGGGACAGCGTACAAAATCGACAGGCCGCCACGGCGCAACCGTCGGTGTAAGCAAGAAGAAATAATCGGGTGATTTAAAATGGGATATCCTGGAAAAAACCACAAGAAATATGAAACCCCCAAGAGGCGTTTCGAGAAGACCCGTATTGAGGATGAGAACAGACTCATGATGGAATACGGTCTTCGAAACAAGAGGGAGTTCTGGAAGGCCCAGAGTACGCTTCGTAAATACAGGCGTGCAGCCCGTGACCTTCTTGCCCTTAAATCATCCGTAACGGATGAGGCGTTTATCGCAAGAAAAGAAGACGAGCTTCTCGGTCACCTCGAGAGGTACGGTCTTCTCTCCGCCGGTGCAGGCATCGGCGACGTTCTTGCCATGAAGACCGAGAACGAACTCGAGCGCAGACTCCAGACCATCGTTTACAGAAAAGGTCTCGCACGTTCGCCCAAGCAGGCCCGCCAGTTCATTACACACGGCCACATCGCCGTGAACGGCAGGAAGCTTACAATACCCGGTTACCGCGTACGCAGGTCCGAAGAAGCAGGTGTCGCATATTACGGAACATCTCCACTTACAGACACCGTACACCCTGAGCGCGAGCGCATCGTTTCTGGAGGCAGAGCATAATGGCATCCGATGAAAAGTGGGGAATCGCCCACATCTTCGCATCATTCAACAACACGGTCATAACAATAACCGATCTCTCGGGAGCCGAGACCGTGACAAAGTCCAGCGGCGGTATGGTTGTCAAACAGGCCAGAAATGAAAGTTCACCTTATGCTGCCATGCAGATGGCAACCAATGTCGCACAGGCGGCAAAGGACAAAGGCATCGTAGGAGTTCACGTCAGGGTCCGTGCACCAGGCAGGGGCAAACAACGCAGTCCCGGTCCCGGAGCACAGGCTGCAATCCGTGCACTCGCCCGTGCGGGAATGAGAATCGGACGCATCGAAGACGTAACGCCCGTTCCACATGACAGCATCCGTGCAAAAGGTGGAAGAAGGGGCAGGAGAGTCTGATTAATGGAGATTTCATTCAGCAGGCTGGACGAAGATATTGCGCGTTTTACGCTTAAGGATGCTACTCCTGCATTTGCAAATACATTCCGCAGGACAATGATCGGAGAAGTGCCTACACTCGCAATCGAAGACGTGCTGATATATGATAATAACAGTGCACTCTTCGATGAGATGCTGGCACACAGGCTCGGCCTGATTCCGATCAAGACCGATCTGTCAGAATATGTGAAGAAGTCCGAATGTTCGTGCGGCGGCGAGGGATGTTCGTCCTGCCAGGCCATATTCACACTCAGCGTTGAAGGCCCGGGTACGGTTCATTCGAGCGATCTCATACCTGCAGACCCGAGAGCCACGCCGGTAAACATGGATATACCCGTCGTCAAGCTCGAAAAGGACCAGAAGGTCGTTCTCGAGGCCCGTGCAGAACTCAATATTGGGGATGAACATGCAAAATGGGAACCCACTCTCGCATGCGGCTACAAGGCGTATCCTGTCATCACAATCGATGACCGTTGTGACGCCTGCGGCAACTGTGTCGAAGAGTGCCCGCGCAATGTTCTCAGGGTCGGCAAAAAATCGGTCGAGATAGCCGACGGAAAACTCGAGGACTGTTCGATGTGCCGTCTCTGTGAGAAGGCATGTATGGCGAGCGGAATCGGTGACAGACCGGCAATAAGCGTTAAACCAGACAATACAAGGTTTTTATTTGTCGTCGAAAGCGACGGGTCGCTCCCCGTGAAGGAGATCATGACCTGCGCATTAGGAATAATGAAGGACAAATCCGACAGCCTGGTGGATGTATTAAACGAGATATCCGGAGCGATCTGATATGAAGAAAGATATTAAGACAAATCCGCGTTACACTGCCCTGATCTCATCATTAAAGGAAGCATCCCGTTCAGGCGATGCGAAGGTCTGGCGCGAGATCGCGAGAAGACTTGAGGCCCCGAGCCGCAACTACGCCGAGGTAAACCTCAGCAAGATCAACAGGTACGCCCGCGAAGGCGAGACCGTGATCATACCCGGCAAGGTTCTCGGAAGCGGAGCACTGACAAGGGGAGTGAAGGTTGCCGCGCTCAATTTCAGCGGGGCTGCAGCAGACAAGATCAAAGCTGCCGACGGAACCTGTATGACTATTGAGGACCTCGTGAAGACGAATCCCGAGGGAAAACTTGTAAGGATACTGAGGTGAGGAGAATGGTTACAGTAATCGATGCAACAGACCTGCGCCTTGGAAGACTCGCGAGCCTTGTAGCCAAGAGATGCCTTGAGGGAGAGGAGATCGCGATCGTCAATGCGGAAGCTGCCGTAGTTACAGGTGCAAAGGCACGTGTTCTGGCAGACTACGACGTGAAGAGAAAGCGCGGCTCACGCGAAGGCGGACCGTTCTTCCCGAGAAGACCCGACCACATCATAAAGCGCACGATCAGGGGCATGCTTCCTTACAAGAGGCAGCGTGGTGTTGAGGCTTTCAAGAGAGTAAAGGTATATGTCGGCGTCCCGAACGAGTTTGCCAACTCTGAATTCGAGGTCATCGACTCTGCCCACGTTGAGTCCCTGTCGACTCCCAAGTACGTGAAGATCGGAACGATCAGCGAAACGCTGGGAGCAAAATTCTAACCGGGGTAAAGATTTATGTCAAAGATTATCAATACAAGCGGAAAGAAGAAGACCGCCGTTGCCAGGGCGACCGTAAAGGAAGGAAAAGGAAGGATCCGCATCAACTCGGTTCCCCTTGAAATCTACGGGACAGAACTTTCAAGGCTGAAGATTTCAGAACCCCTTCTCCTTCTCCCCGGCATAACCGACGAGATCGACATCAGTGTCGAGGTTCAGGGCGGCGGCTACATGGGACAGGCAGACGCTATCAGAACTGCAATAGGCCGCGGTATCCTTAACTGGTATAACGACCCCAAGATTAAGGACGCATATCTTGCATATGACAGGACTCTTCTTGTCAATGACTCCCGCCAGAAAGAGGCGAAAAAGCCTCACGGACGCGGTGCAAGAAAGAAATTCCAAAAGTCTTATCGTTAGGATGGCTAAAATATAAGGGAGAGATCAGGCTCAATGATACCAGTCAGATGTTTTACCTGTGGAAAAGTGATTTCCACCGAGTATGAAGAGTATAAGAAGAGATTGGAAGCTGGTGAGGATATCAGGGAGATTCTGGATGATCTCGGCCTTGAGCGTTACTGCTGCAGGAGAATGCTGCTTTCGCACAAGGAGATCATTGACGATCTCAACCCTTATCAATAAATTTAGGAGGGGTCGTGGGGTAGCCTGGAATCCTATGGCGTTCGGGATGCTGTGACCTGAGTTCGAATCTCAGCGACCCCATTTTCCAAAAATTTAAATGTTCTTAAGAAGTTCTGTGGAATTAAAGATGACAACATCATACACCCGCTATGAAAGAGCCCGCATCGTCGGGGCACGCTCGTTGCAAATCTCGATGGGCGCACCGTTATTAGTGAAAACAGACAAGATTGATCCTCTTGAAATCGCATTAGAGGAGTACCAAAAGGGCGTAATTCCCATTACAGTGAAAAGAAGATAAAAAGGAGAGCTGATTAATTGAATGCAAATAGTGATATTGAGATAGAGCTGAAAGAGTCCTTAGTCCCGGTTGAAGACTACCTCGCTGCCGGTGTACACATCGGAACGCAGCAGAAGAGCCAGGACATGATGAAGTTTATCTACCGCGTCCGCGGTGACGGACTTTACATCCTTGACATTCAGCAGACAGACGACAGGATAAAGACCGCTGCAGAGTTCATTGCAAAGTTCGACCCTGCAAAGGTATTCGTTGTGACCTCGCGCCAGTATGGACAGTACCCCGCGAAGAAGTTCGCCGATGCAGTCGGCGGAAGGTCGAAGGTCGGCCGCTTCATTCCCGGAATGCTGACCAATCAGAGGATCCCCAACTACGTCGAACCCGAAGTGGTTATCGTAACCGACCCGATCGGCGATTCGCAGGCGATCAACGAGGCAGTCCAGTGCGGCGTCCCGGTAGTTGCTCTCTGCGACACCAACAACATTACTAAATATATTGATCTCGTAATCCCTACAAACAATAAAGGGCGCAAAGCTCTGAGCCTGATATACTATCTGCTTGCAAGAGAGGTTCTTAAGATACGTGGTGTCCCGACCTCCATTACAGTAGAAGACTTCGAGATCGAGCTTTAAGCGAGCCCGGAGTTTATGGTTACATGGATGTGCGCAGGGTCACTCTGGCCGGGAGATTCTATCCCGGGGAGCCCGCTTCTTTAAAGGAGCAGCTGGCGTATTTTTTTAGTCATGTTGCTTTGCCGCATCCTGTAGATGCCTGCGGAATAGTATCCCCTCATGCGGGGACAATATATTCCGGTCAGGCTGCCGCATATTCCTTTTCTGCAATTCCAAGTGATTTCAACGGGACTTTTATCGTTGTCGCACCGAGCCATGCGGGCTATCCCGACTGTACGTCGGGCCTTTCATGGGAGACGCCTCTCGGGATTATCGAATGTGACGAGGCCCTCGTCTCCGCACTCGATATAAACAGGGACGATTTTGCAATGGCCCAGCCGGAAAACTCACTCGAAGTGCAGATGCCCTTCATAAAGTTCAGGTTCCCGGATGCGAAGGTCGTGCCGGTACTTATGGGAAGGCAGACTCTCCAGGGAGCAGAAGCGATGGCGGAGGCGATCGTCCGTACGGTCAGGGAGACGTCGTCGGATGTCAGGATTGTCGCATCATCGGACTTTTCGCATTATATCCCCGATGAAGAGGCGAGAAGGCTCGACGGTTATGCCATCGAAGCTCTCTTCGATCTTGATTCCGAAGAATTTTTCAGGAGGATCAGGGAGGAGGGCGTCAGTGCCTGTGGCTACGGGCCGATTGCCGTGATGGTTGAGGCATGCAGGGAATTATTCGGTGCAAAAAAGAGTGAACTGCTGAAATACATGACCAGCGGCGATGTCTCGGGTGACTTCAGCCAGGTTGTCGGGTACGCGGCGGTTGCAGTTTTTTAAGTGATATTATGGCGACATGGAGTGCACCGGGCAAGGTATTTTTATTTGGCGAGCATGCGGTGGTCTACGGGAAACCGGGAATAGCAATGGCCATCAAACCGAGGGTCTCGGTCACGGTCAGAAAGGTGCGGAACCCCTCGAAGATAAATTCCCCGTATATAGAGAACTGTTTCGAGCTGACCGGGGTTACGGGAAGTGTCTATATCCATTCCCAGCTCCCGAGCTCTTCGGGACTCGGGTCGTCAGCAGCGGTCACAGTCGCAACACTCTCGGCGATAAACGATGAGTTCAACCTCTCCTTGGAGAAGAAGGATATCGCGGATATCGCGTACCAGGTGGAGAAGAAGGTCCAGAGAGGAAGGGCGAGTCCGACAGATACATTCGTCTCCACCTACGGCGGACTGATCCTGATCAAGGACAATAAAAGAAGAATCCTCCCGCCGGAGAATTTCAACATCGTTATCGGCAATACCCTCGTCTCGCACAAGACTTCCGAACTCGTGGAGATGGTGGGCGAATTCAGGAGGACTAACCCGCTCGTGGTCGACCCGATCCTCAATGCGATAGAGGCGGTTACGATAAGATCCATGCACAACTTCAACAACTTAAAAGTCCTTGGGCGGTATATGGACGTCAACCATTCACTCCTCGAGGCTCTCGGGGTAGGCCATCCGGCATTGACAAGGCTTGTCAATGCGGCAAGGAGCGGCGGTGCATACGGCGCCAAGATGACAGGGGCCGGAGGAGGAGGGTGCATGATCGCACTCTGCCCGAAGAGATCCAAGAGCAGGGTCGCCGCTGCAATAGAGGCTGCCGACGGAAAGGCGATTATAACTACAATAGATACGGAAGGGGCACGCAGGGAAGACGACGATGAAAGAGAAGATTATATTAAAGCTGGGCGGTAGCGTAATCACCGACAAATCTTCGGGCGAATGCAAAGTAAACAAATCCGTTCTTGAAAAGATAGCTGTCGAACTCGCATCGAGAGAGAACGTCGTGCCGGTCATCGTTCACGGCGCCGGTTCGTGCGGCCATCCCGAAGCGAAAGAGCATCATCTTGATAAGGGGTTAGATCATACTAATAAAGCAGGCATATTTATCACCCACAGAGCTGTGTGCAGCCTGAACGATGAGGTGGTAAACGCGCTGCGTGCCAGTGGTGTGGAGGCCGTAGGCATTCACCCGCTTGATGCATGTACTGCGAAAAACGGACGTCTAATATCATTTGACAGCAGTCCTGTCGAACTGCTAATCCAAAACGGTGTAATTCCTGTTCTTCACGGGGACGTAGTGATGGATATCGGGCAGGGGGCCTGTATCGTCTCGGGCGATCAGCTTATCAGCTGCCTTGCAGGGAAAATGGCAGTCGACAGAATAGGGCTTGCGACAGATGTCGCCGGTGTATTCGATCGGGACGGGAATGTAATCCGTCATATAACCAGGAATAACGCCGGCGGTCTTGAGATCCGCGGATCGGGCAGCACCGACGTTACCGGAGGCATGAGGGGCAAGATCGACGAACTCCTTCTCCTTGCCGAAGAGGGTGTCGAATCGGAGCTCTTCCATATATCCCGTGTCAGTGATTTCCTTGACGGGCGCGACAACGGCGGCACAAGGGTGTCGCCTTAACCGGGAACAGAATATAGATTTGCCGCAATGACGGCGCCCCGCGATCGGGCGCATATGCGGTCCGGCTGATCGGCCAGATGTCGCACTATAGCCGCAGGGAAGGCCGGAACAACCAGGAATTAAAGATGGATAAGAAAAAGGACAAATCGGAATATACCTCCTCAAGAAAACTCGAGCACCTGAAGATCTGCTGCGGCGGCGATATCGAAGCCGGCAGAAGCGGTTTTGAAGATATCAGGCTTGTGCATAATTCTCTGCCCGAGTGCAGCATGGACGGGATCGATCCGGGTGTCCGTTTTCTCGGCCATAAACTGGCGTCCCCTTTGTTTATATCGGCCATGACCGGGGGCCATCCCGATACGACTGAAGTCAACCGGCGGCTCGGAGAGGCCGCAGAACGATTCAATATCGGTATGGGCGTGGGCTCACAGAGGGCCGCACTCGAAAACCCCGAACTTGAAGGAAGTTTTACAGCCGTTCGCGAGGCTGCACCCATGGCATTCCTCTGCGGTAACCTTGGTGCGGTGCAGCTCAGGGAGAAGGGTTCCGAATGGGCGGATCGTGCAGTGGAGATGATAGACGCACAGGCGCTCTGCATCCACCTGAATCCTCTTCAGGAGGCTGTTCAGCCCGAGGGTGATCACGATTCGTCCGGGTGTCTCGATGCTATAGCAGAACTCTGCGCATCTTCGAAATATCCCGTAATCGTCAAGGAGACGGGTGCGGGCATATCGGCGGAGGCCGCGGAGAAGCTGTGGTCCGTAGGGGCCGCTGCGATCGATACCGGCGGACTTGGCGGAACATCATGGGCGGCCGTGGAGGCCCTTCGGGGCGAGGACGAGTCGCTGAGACAGCTCGGCAGGGATTTTTCAGACTGGGGAATTCCGACTGTCGTTTCCCTTATCGAGGTATGCGGTAAGGGAAAGCCCGTGATCGCTTCAGGAGGCCTGAGGTCGGGGATAGATATTGCAAAGGCTGTGACACTTGGCGCATCCCTGGGAGGAATGGCGCTTCCGCTGCTTAAGCCGGCGATGGAGAGTTCCGAGGCGCTTTTCGAGAAGATCAGGCAGATCCACGAAGAGATTAGGATCGCGATGTACCTGACGGGCTCTGAGAGCTGCGGAGCACTGGCCGGAAAAAGAGTCTATATTACCGGAAGAACTGGTGAAATGATATAAAATGGGGCATGAAACCTCCGTTTCATGCACTGTTTCATGTAAATCACAACGTGATTTTCATGCAAAAGATCTAAAAATCTGATATTTCAGGAGATTTAAAATGGATATTGAAATAATAGCCGTCGGCGGTTATAACGAAGTAGGTCGGAATATGACCGCCGTCAGGGTTGGAAAGGAGATTGTAATCTTCGATATGGGGCTCCGCCTCGACCAGATTATGATCCACGAGGACGCGGAAGTGGAGAATATGCACTCCCTCGACCTCATTGAGATGAAGGCCATACCCGACGATACGATAATGAATACTGTCGAAGGGAGTGTCAAGGCGATTGTCTGCACCCACGGCCACCTGGACCATATCGGTGCGATCCCCAAGCTTGCTCACAGGTACAATGCACCGATTATCGGGACTCCCTATACCGCCAAGCTCATCGAACAGCAGATCGAGGGCGAGAAAAAATTCGGAGTCAACAACAAGGTCTTCGCTCTCCGTGCAGGCAAGAAATACAGGTACGAGATATCGAAGGACTTGAATATCGAATTCGTAAACATACAGCACAGTATAATCGATACTGCGATGGCTGTCCTTCATACTCCCCAGGGTGCGATCGTTTACGCCCTCGATTTCAAACTGGACCGGACCCCCGTTCTCGGCAACCCGCCGGATATCGCGAGGATGCAGGAGCTCGGCCGCGAGGGTGTTATCGCTCTTATTGTAGAGAGTACGAACGTCCGTCTCCCCGGCCGCTGTCCGAGCGAGCGTGTCGCACAGAAGCTTGTCCGCGATGTGATGACGAGCTACGAGGACGACAAGAACGCGATCATCGTCAGTACGTTCTCCTCCCATATCGCAAGGGTCAAGACCATAGCGGAATGCGCCCACGAGATCGGAAGGAAACCCGTCCTGCTCGGCCGTTCGATGGAGAGATACTCTTCTACGGCCGAACAGCTCAAACAGGTCGGTTTCCCCGAGACCCTCTCGATGTTCGGCAACCGGAAGACGGTCGACCGTGTCATCCGCAGGATGATTAAGGAAGGCAAGGACAAATATGTACCAATAGTCACCGGTCACCAGGGCGAGCCGGGCGCGACTTTAACAAGGATCGCACAGGGCAACAGTCCGTACAGGATCGACAAGGGCGACAAGGTTCTTTACAGCGCCAATGTCATCCCGAACCCGATGAACTACGGTCAGCGCTACCATCAGGAGGTATTGCTGAAGATGAGGGGTGCGAGGATCTTCGAAGGCCTTCATGTGAGCGGTCACGGGCAGAGAGAGGACCATTACGAGGTTATCCACCTGCTGAACCCCCAGCACGTGATTCCCGCCCACGGTGACGTCGACATGACCGGCGATTACATAAAACTGCTTGAGGAATGCGGTTATACGCTCGGCAACGATGCCCACCTGCTCAGGAACGGGATGAAGATTAATGTCACGAAATAGGATGATGGTAATATGAAACTGGAAGAATATCTTGAGAAAAATGCAGAATTGATCGATACGAGGCTTGAGAGTATGTACGGCAGTCTCCCCGGCGAACTTGACAAGGCGAGCGCTCACCTGCTCTGCGCCGGCGGAAAGAGACTCCGTCCGTCCGTTACGATGCTTGCGGCGAATATCGTTGAGAAGGGGAGCTCCGATTCGGTTATTCCCGCTGCACTTGCACTTGAAGTGACGCACACTTTTACTCTTGTTCACGACGATATCATGGACGGGGACGTCGCACGCAGGGGTGTTCCGACAGTTCATACGAAGTGGGACGAGCCTACGGCTATTCTTGCAGGGGATGTTCTCTACGCCGAGGCGTTCGAGCTGATAACGATGGCGGATGCGGACCCGGTTGCAAAGGTTGAGGCTGTCGCGATTCTTGCGAGGACATGCCTCGAGATATGCAGGGGTCAGCACGAGGATATGTCTTTTGAGAAACGCGATGATGTTGATCCGTACGAGTATCTCGAGATGGTCGGGCAGAAGACAGGAAAACTCTATGCGGCTGCTGCTGCGATCGGCGGTATTCTTGCAGGTGGAGATGCACGGCAGGTCGGGGCACTTCACGACTGGGGATACCTGAGCGGTGTCGCGTTCCAGATCCAGGACGATGTAATCGATCTTATGGCGGATTCGGAGAAGTCCGGGAAGGACCGTGCATCGGATCTTCGTGAAGGCAAACAGACGCTTGTCGCGATCTTTGCAAAGGACAAGGGTCTCGACCTGTCGAAGTACAGGAAGGAGAACCTGAGCGACGAGGAGATCGACCAGGCGATAACCGAGCTTAAAGAGGCCGGGATTATCGATGCAGTGAGGGAGACGGCCATGGATCATGTTAAGAGGGCGAAGGAAACGCTCGTCGTATTCCCTGACTGCGAGGAAAAAAGGCTTCTTGGAGAAATTACGGATTATTTCATCAACCGGAGCTTCTGAACGGCATGTCAGTGGACCCAAAACAGTTTTTTTACATTCACGCGCTGGAAAACGCAGTAGAGCACGAAAACGTCCCTAAGGCAGGCGCTGTTTTAGGACTTTTGATGGGCAAACACCCCGAGTTCCGCTCCCGTGCAAAGGAGATGTCCGCGATCCTGAACGAGGTTCTTCAGGAGATCGACGGTATGACTCCGGCGGAGAGAAGGGAGAAGCTTGCAGAGATGGCTCCCGAACTCCTCGACCAGAAGAAGGAGAAGAAGACGAAGGAGAGGGGTCTTCGCGACCTGAAGAACGTGGGCAAGGACGGGGTCGTCATGCGTTTCGCTCCTAATCCCAGCGGTCCGCTTCATATAGGTCATGCCCGTGCGGCATACCTGAACGACTATTATGTGCGGAAGTACGGCGGACGATATGTTCTGAGGATCGAGGATACGGACGCAAGGCGTGTGCAGCCCGAGAACTATGGGATGATCCTTGAGGATATCGAATGGCTCGGCCTGAAGATCTCGGAGATCGTCTACCAGAGCGACAGGCTGGATATCTATTACACATACTGCCGGAAACTCCTTGAGTCCGGAAATGCGTATGTCTGCACCTGTGACTCTGCGGCTTTCAAGCTCCTTAAGGACAGCAAGAAAGAGTGCCCGTGCAGGAACCAGACGGTCGAGGAGAATATCTCCCTGTGGGAGAAGATGCTCGATGGGACCTTCCCCGAGGGTGCGGCGACGGTGCGTGTCAAGACCGGAGTGGATCTTCCCGATCCCGCGATGAGGGATTTCTCTCTCTTCAGGATCGTAGAGACTCCGCATCTCAGGACGGATGCACGTGTCTTTCCGATGATGAACTTCTCGGTGGTGATCGACGATCACCTTCTCGGTATAACGCACGTGATAAGGGGGAAGGATCATATCGCGAATACGAAGCGCCAGGGATTCATCTACGATTATCTCGGGTGGAGCCAGCCGGAGTTCTATCACTACGGAAGAATGTCGGTAGGCGGCCTCGTCCTCTCGACGACGGCGATGAAGGAGGGTATTCGTGCCGGAAAATATACGGGCTGGGATGATATCCATCTCGGCACCCTCAGGGCGATTGCAAGGAGAGGTATCCAGGCGGATGCGGTGAGGAACTCGATGATCGATATCGGTGTCGGCCAGACGGATATCGCTTTTTCGTGGGAGAATCTCTTTGCCGAGAATAAGCAGGTAATCGATCCGGTTGCGAACAGGTACTTCTTCGTCCCGAATCCGGTGAAGTGCGAGATAAAAAAGGCCCCTGCTGTTACGGCAAAGGCGTTTCTCCACCCGAACGACGAGGCGAGGGGATACAGGATGCTTGATTTCAAAGGGACTCTCTATGCCCCGGAGGAAGAGCTCGCGGATGTCCCGATGGTCCGGTTCAAGGATCTCTTCAACGTGAGGATCGGAGATACGAACGGAGAGCGTGTATTCGAATACGCAGGAACGTCGCTTGAAGAGGCACGTAAGGAGAAGTCCCCGATCATCCAGTGGCTTCCGGAATCGGAGAAGGTGAAATGCATCCTCCTCACCCCGGAGGGAAAGCAGGAAGGGCTCTGTGAAATTCTGGTCAGGGACGAGTTAGACAAGGTGGTCCAGTTCGAAAGGGTTGGCTTTGCAAGGATCGATTCTGTTTCTGATTCCGGGATCGTTGCGTATTTTGCGCACCGGTAATCTCCTGAAATATTTTTTTTGTTCCTTTCTTCTTTCTCATCTTGGGTTCGTTTTGTACAAACTTTGTAGGCAACCCCACGTCGCGGACCGCTTCGCAGACCCGTGGATCGGCCCCGACCTCGGGGCCTCTCTATGGTGATAGCCGCCCGGAGGATAGACGAGTATCCCCTCGGATGGAGGGATGCGGTTTGTTTATACATGTCCCTCATGGTGGGCGATTTCACCACACAAAAATCGATAAAAATCTACAATTTTGTTGGAACCAGGACAATGAATCTAAAGGATCTCATCCGGATTTCCAAACAAAACTTAATTAAACAGGCTAGGGGACTTCGCCGGTCCCATGGGCGTGCCGTGAGAAGATTATCTTAAGGCAAGGCCCATGGGCAGGGGCCGTCCGGCGGCTTGGCCGCCGGTGCCCGGGGTCGCTGAGAAAAACATGAGACACATTAAAGAACCAAAATGTTTGCTGGAATCGGGACAAGGGATCTAAAGGATCTGGACGCAGATTTTTATAGCAAATATATTTGAGCTAACAATTTTCACTCACGGACGAAAACCATCTTTACCATTCAGAGCTAAATTATTGGCACTATGCCTAATCTCAATGTGGCGGTTCTCGGCCCGCACGGCTATGCCAAAAATATAGGCAAGGCCGGGACCGAATCCGATATTACTTTCTATAACCTGAAGAAGGGCGAAGATACTGTTACGATTATCGAGCCGTCCAGATACCCCGAGCGGGTCGCACCCTTGTATTATGCCGTGGCGATGTCGCAGTCCGCAATTTTGGTCGTGGACGCAATCACCCCCGAGTTCGGTGAATGTGTGGTCATGCTCGACTGTGCCGGGATAAAGAGCGGCTACGTGATCCTCAGGAATTATATCGACAAGTCTCAGATCGATCCGTTGATCAAAGGGACGGTTATCGAGAACTATACATTCATGGAGGACGATTCGATCGTTCTCAGGGAGTCACTACTCGCCGCCGCTTCGAAGGTGGAGAGGGTGGTCTCCGATATTCCGGGAACGGTGATGGTCGATCATCACTTCAACGTGAAGGGCATCGGAACCGTGATCCTCGGCGGAGTTGTGAAGGGAACGATCAGGACTCATGATTCCGTGAGGGTTCTCCCCGGAGAGAGAACCGCACAGATCCGCTCGATACAGAGGCATGACGATGACTGCACGGATGCCGTCCCGTATGACCGCGTCGGACTTGCACTGAAAAATATTACGGCAGACGAGATCGACAGGGGCCAGGTCGTGACCACCGACGATTCGATAAAGACCGGCGATTCGTTCAAGGGAAGGATCAAGGTCGTCAAATACTGGAATACCCCGATGAAGGATTCGATGGTGATCCATATCGGCCACTGGATGAGTTACGTCTCGGGAAAGATCGATTCGGTGACCGACGGATCTGACCCGAAGAATCCCGAAGTCCAGATAAGCCTCGAAAAGGAGATCGCGTACTTCCCCGGTGACAAAGCGATCGTACATCACCTTGATGCCGGGAAGCTCAGGGTCGTCGGGACGATCGTTCTTGAGTGAGTTTTTAACGTATTTTGCGTTTAATACTCTTTTCTCTTCCCGGCCAAGGCTACCCGAACGGGTAGCGTCCAGGCCGGGCTATCACCTTTTGCGCAAATTCGCGTAGCGAATTAAGCAGAGGGCTGCCCCTCAGGGGCTTATGCCCGGAAAGATTCCTGAAAAAAGAATATCAGAATTATACAGGGAGGAGACGATTCCTCCCCTTGAACCCACCTCCACATGGCGATAGGTCTCTGTCGGTATGGACAAGCATCCCTCCGGCTCCGTGAAAGTTATTATTCAATTTAAAATACGAAGGTATGAAGTAAATTAGAGAAAAGATTTCTGGAAATCTCAGCTGTTTTCAAGATTTTCAAAATATTTTTGATATTATCTAATATGCTATCAGTATATGTTCAGCTGTAGGTGAATAAAGACCACCGGACTTTCGAATCATAAATTTATATCCGATTTTAAGGCTTTCTAAATAGGGTTTTATTTCGAAAAAGTCTTTGGGATTATGATAGATACAAACCAATAAAATCGGTTTTTGTTCCTTGATGGTATTAATTCCCCCTTTAAGGGCATTCATTTCAAAACCCTCGATATCCATCTTAATTAAACCAATATTTAGGTTTAATTGTGAGATTTCCTGATCTATAGTTGAAACTTCTACTTCCTCGTTTTCATCTGTTTTATAATCAGTTAAAGGTTCATCTCCACCTCTTGAACCTATAAACAATTTACATTGTTTATCCCCGATTCCTTTTTTTAGAGGGATAATTTTATCCTTTAGATCATTTAACTCGAGGAACTTAACCAATTCATTGTAAACCCCTAATTGTGGCTCATAAGCATAGACAGATTTACAATTCGTTTCTTCAATGAATAAAGTTGAAGAATCACCGTTATATGCACCAAGATCAATAATGGATTTTCCTTTACATCGCTCTTTGTATTCTATTCCTGTCTCTTTCATACCATATTTCAAAAAAAACATAAAATAATCAGGAAAAATACTCTTTTTTGGCATTATGTAATTGAATTTATTTTTTTCTTCAATTGAAGAATATTTTTTAAAATTACTAAAATCTTCTTTTGTATATACATCTTTTGTTGGAAGAATCACATAATTATTAAAGGTTGATTTAGAAAATTTTGAGTAAATGTAAATATATTTATCTACATAATCTCTCGAGATTTTATCGAGGCCATCCTTCAGAGAGTCTATCTTTTGCTCGATATCTTTATCTTTTAAATACTCCTGCCACTCAGATGGATTAGAACTCCAAACAAATTTGATACCAACTCCTCTCTCCAGAAGTATAGAAAGGCGATGTCGAAATGAATTGATGCTCTGTCGAACCGATTTTGGTAAAAATTTTCGAGCTAATCTTATTGTAATTCCATTTGTCATCTCAATATTATTAAAAGAGAACTCCTATATAACAATTGCAGTATTTTTATAATATAATTCTTGTTGAAATTATCTAAAAAAAAGTCGGGCTATTAATGGTTATTAAATGAACTGATCAATATTCATTGTTATAATGATCAGTCTTTGAGACGCAATTTGTTTAGATTGCAGTATTTTATTACAATATCTTTTTGAGTTTGAAACAATCTCAAAATCTTGCAAGCTTTCTTGATGATTAAAACACCAGATTCCCCGATTCGACATCTCATTTAGGTATTGATTTTTCGATTGTTATGATTCTCAAAGTAAATCTTAAGATTAGATAATTATTGAATTTGTATTAGAGATCTGGAGAGATTCCATTTGTTCATACTCCTCTCAAATCCAAAATCAAAACAAATAACTTCAGTTTTTTTCGAAGTCATGAATAGTGTTAATAAATTTCAGTGCTACTATCTTCTGATACAAATGAGTCTGAAAAAACTAATTCTGGTTTCGATGATCTTCGTCCTTGTCGCTGCAATGGCAGGCACAGCCGCCGCCGCAGACACCTCGGACGATAAGACCATCTCGGTATCGGGCACAGGGAAGGTTTCCTCCGCACCCGATACAGTCATAGTTTCAATCGCAGTAGAAACTGAAGATACCGACGCGTACAAAGCCCAGCAGGAAAATGCAGTAAAGATGGATAAGGTTCTCAGTGCCCTGAAGGGAATGGGCCTGACAAGCGACGAGATCGAGACGACCGGCTACAATATCTATTCGTACACCTCAGGTGACGACTCCATATTCGGTTCGAAGAAAACAGTCTACAGGGTCACCAACACCATAAAAGTGGAGACCATGAAGGTTGACATGGCAGGCGAGATAATCGACAATGCCGTTGCATCCGGTGCAAACAGCATAAATTACGTTTCATTCACGCTCAGCGACGAGAAGTCCAACGAACTCCGTTCGCAAGCCCTTGACGCAGCCGTTGAACAGGCCAAATCTGACGCAGACGCAGTCGCCTCAGCACTCGGGGTCTCGATTGTCGGAGTAAAGACCGTCAACGTCGGTGCAAGCTACACCCCGGTGAGCTACAATTACGCCTATGCCGAGGATGCGATGTATAAGTCGACAGCCTCGGCCGGAGTTTCGACATCCGTTGAAGCTGGCGACGTAGACGTAACCGCTTCGGTCTCCATCGTTTATCTTATAAGATAATTCAACCCTTTTTTCGATCGCCGGGTTACCAGATCCGGATCTTTCCGGACCCCGATCACCATAAATAGAAAGTTCTTTTTTGTATGTGCATGACTACTGATCAGGTTTCAGGAAATGACTTCAGATATTGATATATCCAAAAAGAATGCCGGGTATTTTGCAGCCGAACTCATACAGGACGGCATGGCGGTCGGGCTCGGAACAGGCTCGACGGTCTTCTACGCCATGGAGCGCCTTTCCGAAAGGATATCCTCCGAAGGTCTTGATATGATCGGCGTCCCAACCTCTTTTCAGGCCTCGATGAGGGCAAGAGAGTACGGCATTCCGCTCTCCGTGATCGATGAATACCCCTCGCTCGATATTGCAATCGACGGTGCGGACAAGATCGACTCTTCGCTCCGGATGATAAAAGGAAGAGGAGCCGCACAGACGCTCGAAAGGTGTGTCGCCGATGCTGCGGACCTCTTTGTCGTTGTGGCCGACGAATCTAAGATGTGCGAAAAGCTCCACGGCCCCGTTCCCGTCGAAGTACTCCCCTTCGCCCTCGGTCTCTTTGAAAGAAGAATCCGTGAACTCGGCGGCATTCCTTCAATCCGCCTGGGTGTTAAAAAAGACGGCCCCGTAATAACCGACAGCGGAAATTTCGAAGTAGACTGTGATTTCGGGTTCATCGACGAGCCGGAACTCCTCCAGTCTGCGATAAACAATATGCCGGGTGTCCTGAGCTGCGGGCTGTTTACGGAATTTACCGACAGGACAAAAGTTGTAATCGGAAATGAAAATGGGGTAAATATATTTTGATCAGACTATTTTTCTGATCTTTTTTATAATTTCAAGCTGGTTTTCGATCTCTTCCTTTTTATCTTTCTCAAGAGTATCGATGATTTCAGGCATCGGTTTTGACAGATTATATATCTTCACGGGCCTGCCTTTGCTCTCCGCCTTGCTCTCCCTGTTGGAGATCCACTCCTTTTCGCTCAGGGTTCTCATGGCTATGCTGACTTCCGGCTGGCGGAGATCGGTCCCCCTCTCGATCTCCCTTGATGTCGCTTCTTCAGTATTTGCAAGATAAACCAGAACCTTGGCGACATTCTTTTTGAGACCCACTTCAGAAAGAAGATCAGCCAGTTCCTCTTCCTTTTCAGTGAATGTCAAAACTTTTTCGAGTTTCATAACTACACCAGTCTGTACATTCTAATTTGCCAGTTTCTTATAAATACATTTTTATCTTGATTGTGGTATTTAGGGGGTTATGATAATGATCTAATTATTGTTAGATCAAAAATGATAGGAAAATATATAATCTATTGTTTAAATTAATCCGAGGTTTGAAAGATCGGATAAAATCTTCTGCACTGCCTTTTTGGCATCCTCGGGCTGCTTTCCGCCGGTTATGATAAGTTTTCCCGACCCAAAGAGGAGAACAACCACTTTTGGCTCGTCGAGCCTGTAGACCAGCCCGGGGAACTGCTCGGGTTCGTATTCGATCCTCTCAAGATTGAAACCTACAGCGATCTTGTTCAGGTTAATGGGAGTTCCGAGATCTGCGGACGTTACGATATTCTGGACTTTATATTCCAGATTTTTTGGGATATCCAGCTTAAGCTCCCTTAATTTGTCTCCGAGTATATCGAGGCCCTTTGACAGGCTGTCTATACTCTTTGCACCGGTCAGGACTACTTTTCCCGATCCGAATACGAGCGCCGCAATTTTGGGCTCCTGCATCCTGAGCACAACGCCGGGGAACCTCTTCTTGTTGTACTCTGCATCTTTGATCTTTTCGTTTATCATCTGGAGATCGAGTTCTTTGGCAACCTTGGCCGATGCTACGATATTTTCGATCTTCAACGAGTCTTCCGGATTCACCTTCATGTTTATAAAATTATTTATAAAGTATATAAATAGTTGGGTGTTAAACTAATCCTAAATGGCCCGGGTTTTTCCAACCTGCAGGGTATATGTCAAAAACATTTTCCGCCGGACTCAGGCAGGGTGAATATATGAAGAAAAAGGTGCTTCTTGGTGCTGAAGGATACCGTCTCCTGGACAGGTTTGGTATCCCTCATCCCGAATACGGTCTCGCTCATTCCGAAGACGAGGCCGCCGGTATCGCTGAAAACCTCGGGTTCCCTGTCGTGATGAAGGTGATCTCCCCGGATATCATTCATAAGAGCGACGCAGGCGGCGTGGTTTTGGATATCGGCTCCGCGGGTGAGGCCCGGGAGGCATATTCACGAATAATCCGGAATTCGTTGTCGGCTGTTCCGGGTGCGTTGATAGAGGGCGTTATCGTCGAAAAGTCGGCACGCCCCGGGCTGGAGATCATCGTAGGCGGAAAGACGGACCCGGCCTTCGGGAAGACCCTTACGTTCGGGACAGGCGGGACGAACGTGAGCATCTACAAGGATGTATCATTCGCGATACTGCCTTTAACGCCTGAAAAGGCGAAAAAGATGATCCGTGGCATCAGGGCTTTTCCACTTATCCGTGGTTATCGGGGTTCGAAGCCGAAGGACGAGGCTGAGATGGTGCGAATTCTTGTCAGTGCCGCCCGGATGTTCGGTGAAACTCCGGGTCTTTCCGAGTTCGACATAAATCCTCTCCGGCTCTACGAGGAAGGAGCGTGTGCGATAGATACGGCGTTCATCTTCGACGAAAGCACTGTTCCGGCCGCTCAGGTCGTTCGGGGCGAAAACGCTCCGGCCGATACCGGAATATTCAGCCCTTCGTCTATCGCCCTCGTCGGTGCCTCGGAGAAACCGGGAAAGGTTGGGACGACGATGGCTGAAAAGCTTGCAAAGTTTCCCGGCGAATTTTATCCTGTAAATCCCACGGACGACGAAATATTCGGGTTCAAATGCTACCCGTCTGTCATGGATATTCCCGGCAGCGTGGATATGGCGGTTATATCTGTTCCTGCACCGCTTGTTCCGGGAATCGCGAAAGAGTGCGGGGAGAAAGGCGTGAAGATCGCCGTAATAATATCGGCGGGATTCAGGGAGACGGGTGAAGAGGGAGCGAAAATCGAGGATATTATCGCAGAGACCGGGAAAAAATACGGGATGAGGATCGTCGGGCCGAACTGCCTCGGCCTGATCAGCCCATATAAAGGCTATGACACGACTTTTCTCCCGATAACTCCTCTGCCGGGGAACATCGCGTTTATATCCCAGAGCGGTGCTCTTCTGAATGCGGTGATCGACTGGAGTCTCTCGTACGGGCTCGGTTACTCCCTGGTGGCCTCCGTCGGGAACCAGTGCGATCTTAAATTCACCGATTACCTCGTCTGGGCGCAATCGGACGAGAACACCCGTGCCATAATCATGTATATCGAGGATGTGGGTGACGGCAGGAGGTTCATGGAGCTTGTATCCGAGATCTCGCCCGAAAAACCGGTGGTTGTGATAAAGGCGGGCTCATCCGACAAGGGCCATCTTGCGGCAGCTTCGCACACCGGATCTCTTGCCGGGAGCCACGAGATCTATATTGAGGCGTTTAAGGAGTGCGGAGCAATATCCGCATCGAGTATAGAAGATGCCTTTTATTCGGCGGAATTTCTTGCGCACAGGAAGAGATACCCGAAGGGCGGCAGGGTCGTGGTCTTGACGAATGCGGGCGGTTTCGCTGTTCTTGCGTCTGATTATGCGGAGAAATACGGTCTGAATATCATAGATCTTCCCACTGATGTAAAAGAGAAATTCGACGGTTTTCTGCCTTCATACTGGAGCCGGAGGAATCCGGTGGACATCGTCGGCGATGCAAGGATGGACAGGTTCGTTGCGGCTCTGGATCTGCTCTGCAAAAACGAAGACTTCTGGGACATTTGCGTCGTGATCTCGATTCCGAGCAACAATATCCCGTTCGAACAGCTTGCCGGGGAGATTATCAAAAAGACGAAGGAGACTGAGAAGAGGCTGGTCCCTGTCTTTGTCGGCGGTGAGGAGATGAAGCAGGGAAGGGACACTCTCACGAGTGCTGGTATCCCTTCGTTCGACGAACCCGAGACGGCGTTCAGGGTCATGGGCGGGATTGTTGAGAGCCGGCACGTTTCGGGGAATTTGCAATAATTCGGAAGGGAGGGGGACGATTTCCCCTCCCTCGAACCCTCTCCCTCATGGCCATAGGTCACAGTCGGGACAGGCGAGTGTCTCTCCTGCTCCGTGAATTTTCAATTGTTCCTAAAATATTAATTTCCCGTCCGGGGCTTATGCCCTCTAATAAATTCATTTTGTTTAGAAGTGATGGAGCTTACGCCCTTCTCAGATTTTACTAAACTGTGGGATATCTTAGGGAAAAAGCAAAAAAAGACGATAACGTTATCTTGCGGAGCGGGAATAATTCTATTATTCCTGATTGAGAGCGTCAGCAATGAAAAAACTGATGACAGGCTATGCTGAGCAACGGGACCTGCGCGAGGAGTCTTGGAAAATGCAGTACAAAAATATAACGATCACATACGAAGATGCAAAGATCCATGCAAGGAAGGATGAAAACGAATGCTGGGAGTACAGGTATCCATATTCGGATTCATGGGAAAAAGACCCTGAAAAGCTCCTGGCCGTACGCCCGACGGGGAATCCCGAAGGTATGTTCTATGAGATTCTCTGTATAGAGCTCTTCGGTAACGAGATCAAAGGAGAGATGGACTGGGCGGGAGAGGGAGACAATATCAGGATCGTCTCTCCCGGAGCATATGAGTGGGAGCCTGCCTGGAATGGGATCCGGTTCCATTCTGAGTGAATGATCTTCTTAAGAGGTAACAGAGTTCTTCGGTCACCTTTTACTTTATTTTACCTTTTTAACTTGTTTTTCTCCCGGCCGGTGCAATCGAAGGGCTGTCACACTTTCGAAATTTAGGGCTACCTTCGGTAGCCATTTGTGAAGTTTTAATAAAAGGGGGCAATTACCCTTTCCGGGTCTGCCGGCTTTCGAAGGAATAGTTGGAGGTTGTATGAAGTTGTATGAGTTTTGAGGTTGAGGGCTTCAGGTGGAGAGCCCTCTTTTGGTGGGGGTTTGGAGTATTATGCGTTTTTTTCTTTCTTTTTCGGTCGTCTCCTTTATAGGTTGTTTTCTTTATTGGTGGTGTCATGGGACGGGAGTCTGGATGCTCCCTTAACACTCTGATCAATAGATTGTCGGCCGGGTATATAAATGAAGAAAATGCGATTGAGTATTTCATTTAACCTGTGAGTTACATGATTGAATGAAAGCCGTTTCGAACTTGTGCAAGGTTTGCCTTCGGAAAAATATTAACTAAGAATGAGAAGGGCGGGGAATGATTTCCCCCTTTAACCCTCCTCCTCGTCGCGATAGTCGCCTCCTGGATGGGCAAGCATCTCTCCGGCTCCGTGAATTTTCTTCTTTGTTATCTCACGGCCGGGGCTTGCGTCCTCTAATAAATTCATTTTATCTTGAAAGCGAGGGGCTTATGCCATTTTTCGAAAAGATGAGATCCCACTAATTCCTAAAAAATCAGGTTTCCGCAAAAAAGAATATTTATTATTTGAATTCCTTATCCCACCAGTCGGGATATTTTTCCTGTTTCCTGCGGGCGACAAGACCGGCGATTACAATTATCACCAACACCACGAACACCAAAACCATTACCGTCGATGACCATGATCCCGTTCCGCCGGAATTTTCCGGATTATCCGGTGTCGCGGTCGAAAGAACCGTTGTGGCAGGGGACGGCGACGGTGTGGCGGAAGCTGTTGCAGCCTGTGTTGCTTCCGCAGTCCGTGTTTCTTCAGGAACAATCGTCGAACCTTCTGATACGGCGATCGCGAACCACGAAAACGACGGTGTATCAGCACTGTAATAGCAATATGTGCCGTCCTTGCCGGTCAGAGTCGTAGCGAGCTCTTCCCATTCGCCCGTCTCCTCATTGTAGTGGAGCATCACGATGTCGCCGGAACCGAAGCCATGCGACGAAAGCCAGCTCTTTTTCACTTTAAAGGAGAAGGTTCCGCCTGAGAGATCAGATTCGTCCGCATAGTATACAGTAACGTCCTCGTACTCGTAGACATCCGTATCCGGCTCTCCGATCGAAGACGGAAGCGATCCTTCCCTTTCGACGGTGATCATAACTTTTTTGATGTCGGCCCCTGCGGTCACCGAGACTTCACCGACAGCGCCCTTGTCCATCGTAAACGACGCAGTCCCTCCGGCTTTAAGATCCGTCGTGAACCCTACTCCCGTATCGGTGTTTGGACCGCCCCCGGTTCTCGTGGCGACATTCAGGCCGGAGGAGACAACGGTGCGAAGCGAATCCGCCATCGCAAGAGCATCCGCCCGGCCGTACCCGAAAGTCGTGTCCTTTCCTGTCTCCCCGAGGTCGACAGCCGAATTGTAAAGCGCCGCCTTCACCTCGTCGGCGGTCATTTCGGGATGTGCACCCCAGATCTGGGCGGCAACCGCCGCTACGTGCGGCGCCGCAGCACTGGTCCCGTAGAACGGATTCGAGAATCCTCCTGCACCTGTAATGCTGACGCCATCCACCCCGGTGATATCCGGTTTTGCACGGATTTCCTGCGTGGGATACGAGATGGTAACAGGTCCGTGTGAAGAGTACGATTCGATAATCGAAGGCGTTATCCAGTTTACAGCGGCGGCTGTGATTACATCCGGGACTGCCGCATGCCCGAAAACAGAATCGGCAGCGACGACATTGTTATTGAATACAATCGCCCCGTTCTTTGGTAATATGAACAACTCAAGGATTCTACTCTCCGCACTGCTGTTTTTCCGGACATCGATCTCCCCGATTATCTCCGAGGAGCCCGGATTGTAATATTCAATATATTCCAGCGGATCCCCTGATCCATCCTGGGTATCCACGGAATAATCCAGGTCGCCATATTCAATTTCTGAAGAGGAGTTCGATATATCGGATAGGTAAAGATCATAGTCGTTGCCCGAACTGCCGAACTTATCGTTCCACTGCAGGATGATACGGACACCTGAGGCGGCTGGAAGGTAGACATACATGGACGTGCGATTTGGATTTGTGCCGCCACTGAAGTCATGGAAGCCGTTTTTCCACTCATAAAATTCCCCCTGGTAATGTTCTTCCGCCAGATTTGTTGCAGCAGCTACATATACGATATCGTTATCCGAGAGCACCGATTCGAGATGATTTGCTATCGTACCGTCCTCGAAGTATGGTTGCCCCGGCCAGTAGATGTCGTCGCAGATTACTTTGCAGCCGCTTGAAACAAGAGCGTCGATCGCATGATTGAATTCAATTTCATCGTCCCCCATGTCGTGGAAATATAGTTCGGCATCGGGAACCATATCGTGTACAATCTCAAGCATTGCCGTTCCTTCATCACCGCCAACTTCGTCGCTGAGGACGTGGACGTCGTCAGGGAGATCGCCTGATTCTTTTGAATCGTTGATATGTTTGACGCCGTTCGATATGATCCCGATCTTCACCCCGGCGCCTGTGTACCCGTAACCGGAACGAACATTGGCGGTCTTATGGACGATGTCCCCTTCCGTCGTGACTGATCCTATACTTAAACCCGGTGCGATGACTTCCCTGACCGCTCTTACTCCATCGATTGCGGTCAGTTCATAGAGATCCCCGGTGTCGACCCATGCCACCGCAAAGTTGTTCGCCTCGTCCCTGCCTGTCACATTGGCGATATAGTCGATGTTATGCGTGGAGTAGCCGGGCAGCATGTATACATAGACGCAAACGGGTTCGTCCGAAGAGGTTTCAACAGATGCGGAACGCATGGCAGATAATGTTACGGCGCCTGGATCGCCGGAATCCTGTGCATCCAGTAGAAGGGAGGTGGATAATTTCTTTTCGTCTTCGGTCAGGTGGTCCTTGTCTATGGGCAGGGCAGTGGAGAAATTGGATGCCGACAGGTCATTTGTTTTTGCATACTGGTCCGGGAGGTATATTCCACTCTCTGCGCAGACACCCCAGGCAGGGAGTAGTATTTGCAGTATAATGAGGTATAATATCAGCTTTTTTATGAGATTTTTCTGCCGGATGCTCATAATAATTTATTTTTATATTTTGATTGCATATTTCTTCCTAATTGTTATTTTACAAGGTTTTCCCGGTGTTGTGTGGAGTATTTTAAACTATGAGAAAGGGTTTGGTTAAATGTGCGGGGAGGGACGGGGTAGGGTTCCTCCTGCTCCGTGAATTCTCTATTTTATCGTTTCAAAATCGGGTTTGATCTCTGGCTGTTTTTTCAACTTGTTTTACGTTTTCCAACAGGTCTCTTCCCGACAGGGGCCTACGCCCAAATAAATTTCTGAAAAAAACACCTGAATTATACTGTGAAGAAAACGAATTTCATGAAATCCCATTCATTATTAATTTTTTTATTTTCCTCGTAAATTCCGATTTAATTTTATAATAACTCCCACCCCTGTCTTTATCTGGTGCCGGAATCGCAACTTGGGATTAAAATGGAAGGAACAAACGAACGAATAACCGGGAACTTTTACTGTTTGATACCAGAAAAGGAAAACGGCAGCCGCCCCGGAGGTCATTTACAGAATGGGTTTCATGATGGCGTTGGTCCCGGCGATGATGATCCTTCGGAGTTATCTTTAGTTTGCAACTTTGCAAACTAAGAAAAAGACGGAGGGCGGTTCATTTGCAGAATATTGTCTGGATGGAGGAGATCTTCTCCCTGTAAACATTTGTTTGCACAAAAATCCCGGGGCACAGAAGATGAATAATCCGCATGCACCTTTTCAGGAGTGTGTGTGTACGCAGTATAATTGTGCAAACATAGATGAAGAATGCCCTGATATGCCGGGAAATAAAAAAACATCAGCAGATAAGGAATCTTTAGTTTGCAAAAAATTTTTGCAATTTTTCGTAACTGTGTACAAAGTTGCAAATGTGCCGGTTAAAGTGTCAACCGGTGATTTAAGGGGTTCGGTTCTTCCTCTTCCGGGAGTTCTCGATCATCATGATTTTGGGAGAACCACCAAGGAGCTCGGGAAGTGTGATCTCTGCGGCGATGGGAGGCGGTTTTTCTTTGGGGGAGCCTGAAGTGTCTGCGAGAGATGTTTCGGGAGGTTGATGAGAGAGTATTTGAAAAAGGAGGGGGTTAGGTAAAGATTATGAAAAATTAATCTAAGTATGGTAAAATAAGTTATTTGAATAAATGCCGGACGATCTTATTTAGGCGCCTGAAGAACCTGGTTCCGGATCTCACCGGGGACGAGTAAACCGGTCACCAGGACAATAAGGATCGCCAGACATCCGGTAACCAGGGTCAGGGTGGGGAAAGCTCCGCTTATCAAATCTAATCTGATCCCCACGATGAACAGACAAAAGGCCAGGGAAACGACCACTCGTTCGGTTACCATATTCTATGAAATGGCCTCAGGGGGAGATAACTGCATCGCCAGCGATTCGGTGATCACCCTCTCGGCGTCTCGGCGGCCTTCATGATATACTCGTAGTCTTCTTCGGGGATGGTTCTCATTGCCGTTCTCAGGTGGCCGGTCCACTGCTTCTTGTTGGTGATGAACTCCAGCTTCGGGATGAGCGATTTGAAATCGAGAGGGTCGTCGAATATTTTTACGGGCTTCAGCTTTACGCGATAGGGGAAGACTTCTTCGCCAGGCATAGTCGGCGGTTTGATGAAGACTTCCGAGAGATCTTCGAATGGTTTCGATGTAATCTCGCAGGCGGCCATTATTGCGGACGGGAGGATCGTGTCTCCGGCGTTTTCCTGGCGGACGAATATGACGATCTTATCGCCGGGGCTTGATCTTTCGATGCTGTTCTTATTCCTCTTCGGAACGCCCCAGAGATTTCTCTTTTCTATGACCTCCCAGTTGTCGCGGTTGGTCGATGCAATCCAGATTGTCATTGGATTGAGATTTGGATTTGCAGACTATATAATTAACAGCCCGGAATGAAAACCTGAAACCTGATTCACTCGTCAAATTCCGTGTTGTCTGTTTAGGATCCAAAAACAGTCAGGCTCAAAAAGATCCCCGCAAAAAAACCTAAAAAAAAGAAATTTTATCGAACAAAAAAAATAAGTGGAAAATTCAGTCGTATTCGCGCCAGGTGTACTTGCACTTGACGCATTTGAAGAACCTGACCTCGGACTCATCAGCGGACCTGAGTTGCCTGAGCCACCAGTATGCGGTATCGTGGCCGCACTCCGGGCACCTGACATTCGTCGTCGGGAGGGTCGCGATCTCTTCGGTATCCTCGACGATGACGATATCCTTTTCTTCCATCGTTCTGACTTTCATCATCTTGGACCGGTCTTCAATCTCCTTTTCAAAACCACATTTTGTACACTTAAGTTTCCCGTTTGAGGACTTCATAAGACCTTTACATTCAGGACAAAACATCATCGTCTATATTATCTGTTTCCAATTCATTAATTCTTATTCATTCTGTCAAAATGATGCCCTTAAAATAAAGTCCGATTTGAAAAAAAGTTCATAAAACAAAAGTTTCATGGCCTGCTTCTTGTAAATCACAACGTGATTTTCATAGTAAATAAATGGTTTCGCCGCAGACTTATATTCAATGGAACCCCTCCTCATATACGCCGCAGCGATATTTTTCATCGGCTTTCTCCTGCTCAGGCGCCCGTATAATCTCTATTGTGCGGCCGCCGGGTGGACAGCGATCATCCTATCGATCCTCGTAGACCTTCCGCACTATATCTTCGTCGAGAACAATTTCATGTACCCTCTCTTCGGGATACTTGGGATACCTTTCCTTGCAATAACAATCCCCGAAATCCTGAGGAACAACAAACTCACCATCTACCTGAGCAGGGGGGCGGCCATCGCGTTCCTGATCTATATCCCCTTCGGGTTCTACCAGCCGCTCGGCGACTGGCTGATCGCCGTAGTCACATCGGAGGTCTCGTCACTCCTCGGGCTGTTCGGTTTCGGCGCGGAAAAAGTCGCGTGGAATATGATAGAATACAACAACTTCCGCGTCGAGATAATCCTCGCCTGCACCGGCATCCAGAGCATCGCGATAATGCTTGGGCTTGCCTACTGCGTTCCCTCGGACAGGAGGCAGAAGCTCATGGCATTCCTGCTCGTCGTCCCGACGATATACATCCTGAATCTTTTTAGGAATGTATTTGTCGTAATGGCATACACCGGGCAGTGGTTTCAGGTATTCCCCGAGATTGCATCGAACGGGGAAATCGGGTACGAGAGCTTCTTCTGGGCGCACAATGTCATGGCCGAACTGGGCGCACTCATATTCCTCGTGCTCCTCGCTCTTGCACTGTTCAAACTGAATCCCGCGCTCGGCGAATTCGCAGAAGGAATAGTTACGCTCTACACTGAAAAAATAATGAAGATTACAGGTGCCGGTAAAGATAGATAATCCTCTGGAGTGCGGAAAGATTCGTGCAGACAGCGACCAGAATCACCGCTATCGCGATGAATCCCGTCAGTCCCCCGAGGATGAGGATGATAATCGTCTCCGGTCTCCCGAAGAATCCCACTCTCTCCAGGGGGTCGTCGATCTTCCCGTCCTCCCTCTTCTCGAAGCCGACCTCCGCATATACGACCGGTTTTATGAACGTATTCATCAGCGAGCCGATAATCGCAATGGCAACCACTGCAAAGTCCGCTTCGGGAATATATTGTGCGGGTATAGGGAAGTAGCCGCTGATAATCGCAATCCCCGAAAGTCCGATCCCGAGGATGACTATGCTGTCTACGTATTTGTCGACGATCCAGTCAAATACCGCTCCGAATTTGCTCTCTCTCCCGGTCTTTCTTGCAACCGTTCCGTCGACGAGATCGAGAACTGCCGATATGAAAAGAAGTATTGCGCCAGAGACGAAGTATTGATAAAAGAACAGGTATGCCGCCCCCATCCCTGCAAGCAGTGACAGCATCGAGACGCTGTTCGGGGTGAACCTGAGCCTGATGAATATATTTGCGAGGGGTTCGAGACATCCGGTAAATTTGGGCCTGAGCGCAGTAATATTCATTTCTTATATTATGTGGACGCCCAAAGGAAAAACCCTTTTGAAAATATGAATAAGACTAAATGCTTTACAGGTTGAAGAACAACTTAAAATAAGAAGATTGATATGGCGGGAAATATTGTTAAACCCCACGTGCTGATGATGTCGGAGATAACTGTGGATGGCAAGCTTACACTGAAGAAAGGCGCTTCCTCCAAGATCCTCATGAAATACATGGATCATGCAACTGACATCCTCCTGCACAAAACAAGGGCCGAATATGATGCGATAATGGTCGGCTCGAATACAATCAATATCGACAACTCATTTCTTACAGTAAGGTCCGTCAAGGGAAAGAGCCCCCTCAGGGTCATCCCTTCGAGCAGGGCCGCCATTCCTCCCGAATCAAATGTGCTCGGACCCGACGCCCCGACACTCATTGCAGTGAGCAAAAAGGCCTCGCCTGAGAATATCCGGATTCTCGAGGATAAAGGAGCGGATGTGGTGTGCGTCGGCGAGGACAAGGTAGATCTTCCCCTCCTGATGAAGACCCTCGTCGAAAATTACGGGGTCTCGAAACTCATGATCGAAGGAGGGCCGACGCTCAACTACTACATGCTCCAGGACCGTCTTGTCGACGAGATCCGCCTTATACATCTTCCCTTCATAGTCGGAGGTTCGGACACGCCATCTCTCGTCGGAGGGATGCATATAGAATCCGAAGAGGAGATGTTCAGCCTCCAACTCAAAAACTACTACATGTGCGGGACAAATCTCGTTACCGAATACGACGTCCTGTACAGGAAGTGAATAATGAGCTGGCTCGAAAAAAAGATAGAATACAATAATAAAAAAAGATCGATAAAATCCGGAATTCCCTGGCTTGTGGCCGGAGTGATAATCGCATTGATAATTATAGTTCTTTTAACGATACTGATACCATATTCCGAGAGCAAGGGAGTCTCGGTAATCCGCATAGAGGGAACGATCGAGACCGGAGATTTTTACAGCGGAGGCTATGTCGGAAGCGAATATGTCGGGAGCCGGATCCGCCAGGCGGCAGATGATCCGCTTGTCGAGGCAATCGTGCTCAGGGTGGACAGTCCGGGGGGATCTCCGGCAGGTGCCCAGGAGATAATCGAGGATGTCCAGTATGCTAAGACGAAGAAACCGGTATTCGTATCGATGGGAGATATGGCGACGTCTGCGGCATATTACATCAGCGCTTATGCAGACAAGATCTATGCAAGCCCCGATACGCTTACGGGAAGCATCGGAACGATCTGGACGTTCATCGATACCAGCCGTTCCCTCCAGATCGAGGGCGTCAATGTCTCCATTGTCAAATCCGGAGATATGAAGGACCTGACCTCGCAGTACCGCGGCCTTACCGACGAAGAGCAAGAATATGTCCAAGCTATGGTCGATGAAAGTTTCGAGCGTTTCCTGGACGATGTCTTAAGCCAGAGAAATATCAGCCGCGAGGACGTGGAGGAAGCCCAGCTCTACAGGGGCGAGGATGCATATGATCTCGGGCTTATCGATGAGTTCGGGAACCTGTTCGAGACGATGGAGGCTGCAAAAAATTACGAAAGGCCTGTTGCGATAATTGAAATGGAAGTCAACGAGACCACAGGTAACGAAACTGCGATGACTACAGAAAATGGAACGGAGATTGCCGGGTAAACTGGCATCTTTCTTGGATCTTAAAAGCAAGTTCCACTATTTTTGGCAACCCCTCGCCGCGGGCCGCACAGCAGGCCCGCGGACCGGCCCCGACCACGGGGCCTCTCTGTGGTGATAACGGCTCAGGGGATAGACGAGTATCCCCTGAGCGGGGAGACGCGGTAAATTCATGGCGTGTACTTAAGGGAAAATTCAAAAAAAATAAATTCAACAGCCCGGGGGAAGATTATCTTCAGGCAAGGCCCCTAGGCAGGGGCCGTCCGGCGGCTTAGCCGCCGGTGCCGGGGTTGCCTACGCCGGTATAATCTAAAAAATCCCAAAATATTCTGGGATATAACAGATCTAATCCCTAAAAAAAAGAGAACGTAGTTCGCTCCCGATAACTTTTCCTGCCACCCTGTAGATCGAGGGGTTGAGGGCCATTTTTTTGACGATTTTTCCGGGCCTGTCCATGTCGCCGTAGCGGATGATATCTTCCGCCATGCCCTTTTCGTTCATCACCCGGCAGAGGTCGTCGATGATCTCGGGTGTCAGGCCCTTTCTCATCTTAAAGAGCTTCACCCCGAACGCGAGCTCCCGCCCGAAGTCCGCCTTCCATAAAGATTCGTATCGTGAAAGGGCCCGGTCGCCGAAGTCCCCGGATTCGATACACCCGGCGATGGTATCGGCCGCATGTCTCGCCGACCTGACTCCCGTGTACACCCCTCCGCCCGAAGTGGGTTTGGCGAAGCCTGCCGCATCACCGCAGAACAAAGTCCTGTTCCCGTAGGTCCGGGGCATGATACCGATCGGGATTGTCCCTGTAACCTGGTGAACGTTTGTGGGCCCGAATTGTTTTATGAACTGCGTAAAGAGTTCGTTCGTATCCTTTTCCGCACACAGCCCGACACGTGCACGTCCTTTTCCAGCGGGAATGACCCACCCGAAGAATCCCGGCGATGCATACGGGTGAAGTTCTACGAGCCTTCCGTCGCTTTCATACGGGACATCCGCCTGTATCCCCGACAGGAATACCGGTGCTCTTTTCATGCCGAAGAATCTTGAGAAGTTCGATCTCGGACCGTCCGCTGCGACTATCATCTTCGATCTGAAATTCTGTTTGCCTGAAACTCCGGTGGTGGAGACCGTGCAGCCGCTGTTGTCGGCAATCGCTCCGTTTACGGATGTTTTCAGCATGATCTCCGCCCCGGCATTCGCGGCCGCTTCGAGCATCTCGCGGTCAAAGGCACTCCTGTCGACAACATATGCCTTGATCTCTCCTGCGTCGAACGAAAATTCACAGCTCAGACCGGAGACGACCCTTGCGCCCGAGACTGTCTGGATAACGCTCCTGTCCGATACTTCGCATTCGAAAAAGGCGTTGGTGCTCAGGAGCCCTGCACACTGGACCGGCGTTCCTACGGCAGCATGTTCCTCTACGAGAAGCGTATTCAGCCCGGCTTTTGCGCAGCATTTTGCCGCCATGCTCCCTGCAGGTCCTCCACCTGCAACTATGACGTCGTAGATCACAGATATTATTACATATTGGCATGAATGAGAATAATTGTTTACCGGGATTCATAATCCGGGGGCTGTTTTAACAGGTCTTGAGGTAGATAGACGGTGGGATTCTGCAGATAAAAGATAAAATTGGGTTGTTCACCTTCATAATGATCACATCGGCCATTCTCGTGAACGTCAGGAGCCAGCCGACTCTCGCCGAGGCGGGAACACAGATGTTCTTCTATTTTGCAGTCGCGACCATCGGTTTTCTTCTCCCCTGCGTTTTGATCCTCTCCGAACTGGGCAGCGCCTGCCCGTACGAGGGAGGACTGTATGTCTGGGTCAAGGGGGCGTTTGGGGAGAAATGGGGATTTACGGCGATATTCCTCCAGTGGATACAGATGACAATCCTGATGGTCATGGTCCTCTCGTTCATAGCCGGAACCATACTCTATGTCTTCGATTACGGGGAGCTCGAGAGTAAGATATTAATCCTCGTCATCTCTCTTGTAGTCTACTGGGGTGCGACGTTGGTCAACCTGAGAGGGCTGAAAGCCTCGGGAAGGATCAGCACCGTCTGCGTAATTCTCGGTGTCGCGATTCCCGCCATAACCATCGTCGTCGCCGGGTGTGCATACCTTCTCGCCGGAAACCCGGTACAGCTGGATCTTACGCTCACAGCACAGAATTACATCCCCGACCTCTCGAATCCCGCGAACCTCGCGATACTCGCCGCGTTCTTCCTGCCCTATTTCGGGATCGAGGGTTCAGCCGCACATATCGAGAACCTCAAGAACCCGTCGAGAAACTACCCGCTCGCACTCATCTTCGTGGTCTTCTTCTGCCTCTTCGTGAACCTGCTCGGCTCATTCTCGATAGCCGCCGTCGTTCCGCAGAGCGATATCAGCCTCATCGCAGGACTCATGCAGGCCTTCGAGATATTCTTCAATACGTTCTCACTCTCGTGGATCGTTCCCATACTCGCGATAATGGTCGTCATCGGGTCCATAGGCGAGGTCAGCACGTGGATCATCGCACCGATCAGGGGCCTGTTCAGGACCGCGAAGGCCGGGACGCTCCCGCTGTGGTTCCAGCAGTCGAACGAGCACGGGATTCCGAGAAACTTCGTGATATTCCAGGCCACCCTCGTCTCGATGTTCTGCATAATCTTCGCCCTGATTCCCGGCGTGAACAGTGCGTTCTGGATGATGGTCGCACTCACCACCCACGTCTACCTTATTGCGTATTTCATCATGTTCCTGACCGCCATCAAGCTCAGGTACCTGAGATCGAAGCATACGGAATCGGAGTTCTACATTCCCGGCGGAGAGAGGGGCCTTTACATTATGTGCACCTTCGGCTTCGGGAGCGTCCTCATTGTCGGAATCGTCGGGATGTTCTTCCTCCTCCTGACCGAGTTCGTGAGCACCCTCCCGTCTCCCGACGTCACGAATACGATCGGCATCTGGTATCCCGTCTTCCTCATTGCAGGTATGATCGTCATCGTCGCCATACCCCTGCTCGTACACAGGTTCAAAAAGCCGGAATGGTTTGCAGCCGGAGGCTTCGTCGATCCGGAGGATGGTCCTGCGGAAGCGAGCTGAAGCAGCACCCGGCAGCGGTAATCATGCTTATCTGAATCCCTGACCTAAGTATATTACAAAAATGTCGCCCGAACCCGAGTTCAAATACAAACAGTGCCTGATCATCAGGAACGACGTGAAGATGTCATGCGGCAAGAAATGCGCACAGCTCGCACATGCCGCAATCGCGGCGTACGAGAAGGCCGATAAGATAACAAAGAAGAAATGGTTCGACGAGGGGATGAAGAAGGTCGCTCTCAAGGTCAACAGCCAGAAGGACCTCTACGTGATCAAGACCCTCGCCGAGGATGCCGGGATACCCGCGGCTATAATCGCCGATGCGGGAATGACCGAGATCCCGCCGGGGACCGTTACCGCACTCGGCCTCGGGCCGGCGAAGTCCGAAGACCTCGACAAGATTACCGGAGACCTCCAGCTCCTATGATGAAGAGCGAGTACCCGATCGAGACCCTTCTCGGGATGGACTATTATGTAACGGAGACCCCCGGAACCGGCGGGATACTGAAGAAGACTCCTTCGGACTTCGTGGTCGGCGAGATCTACGGCGAAATAAAGATGACCGGCGGGCCGTATCTCATCTGCGAGCTCGAAAAGACGAACTGGGATCTCCAGAAGGCTGTCAAAGAGATCTCCAAGGTGCTCGGGGTAAGCCAGCGCCGGATCGGGTGGGGCGGAACGAAGGACAAGAGAGCGGTGACGAGGCAACTCATCTCGATCTACGGTGTGAGCGAAGAGGATGTCGAAGCCATAAGGATCAAAGATATTTCGCTGAAGGTCGCCGGGCATGCGAACTCCCAGATATCTCTCGGGGACCTGAAGGGCAACAACTTCGCGATAACGATCCGGGACATCGGGACCACCGACCCCGCTCCCATCCTCGAAGAGGTCTCGTCCGCATCGGTGGCAGGAAAGATCCCGAACTACTTCGGGATACAGCGTTTCGGTGCGACAAGACCCGTGACCCATCTCACGGGATTCGATATCCTGAAAGGGGATTTCAGGGAGGCGGTAAAGACCTACGTCAGCTTCTCCTGCGGAAACGAGCCGGAGGAGACCGAGATCGCAAGGAAGCATTATCTCGACACCGAAGACGTGAGGGAGACGCTCGCCATAATGCCGAACCACCTGCGTTACGAGCGTGCGATGCTCCATCACCTCATCGAAGAGCCCGGCGACTACGAAGGTGCACTGAAGGTCACGCCCCCCAAGCTTCTCTCCATGTTCGTCAGCGCAGCACAGTCCTGGCTCTTCAACAAGGCGCTGAGCAGACGGCTCGAAGCAGGTGGACTCGACGAACCGCTCGTCGGGGACAGGCTCATCTTCAAAGGCGGCCGGGAGGATATCGTCACCGAAGACAACATCGGAACTGCGAAGGTCCACATGAGAAGAGGAAGATGTGCCCCCGCGATATTCATGCCCGGATCTGAAGAGTTCAGGCCAGCCGGGGAGACAGACTGCTATATCGGAGAACTCCTCGACGAGTCCGGCATAACCCCCGAAAGCTTCGGGCTGGCGGCGGAGATCACCGGGACCGCCTTCAGGGGCGCATTAAGGGCCGCATCCATCAGGACGGAGATGAAATACGAAGTATCCGGGGACTCGGTCGGTCTCGAATTCAGCCTTCCGCCGGGAACGTACGCGACTACACTCTCCCGCGAGATCATGAAGGCCGACCCGGAAAAAATGGTCTGATCGTTTACTTAATCCATACTTTTTTCAGGGAAAATCTCCAAAACTCAAACATGGAAAGCCGTTTTGGAAGAGGTTTCATAACGAACATCATGCTTGTTGCAAAGCACATCGGTCTTCCGCCTGAGAGGGCGTGGGTCGGCCTTGCGGATCATCTTATCGAGATGCAGGTCCCCGACCGGTTCAGGGGAACCGAGGTCGAGGAGCACCTGACCGACCTCCGCCAGAAAGCCAACTGGCACCAGAGCGGAAACATGGATGCCGAGGATCTCGAATCGCTGAATAAATCGCTGAAAAGACTTGTTCTCGCCATCGATCGCGAGCTTGGTATCGAAGATCCGGCAGTCGGAAAATTCGACTGAACGTCGGCGTGCTCCGGCCCTCTTAATCCTATAATATTTTCCCTGAAATCTATATGGGCCCTGTTTTGCGATAATTTAAGTGCCTGCAGGGACAATAATATATGTGCAATTTATCAAAACGCCGATGCTGTTTTTTGTCCTCAGGCGGCATCGCAGTTTGCAGAAAAAATATCTTGGAAATTACGGTTTCCACCTTCTAATGGGGGATAATTTTGGCTCAGAATAATTACAATGCATCAAATATAACTGTTCTTGAAGGCCTCGAACCCGTGAGGGAGAGGCCGGCCATGTATATCGGAAGCACCGATGTCCGCGGCCTGCACCATCTCGTATACGAGGTGGTCGATAATGCAGTCGACGAGGCGCTCGCGGGCGTATGTGATCATATCATCGTAACGCTCGGCAGGGACGGAACCTGCACCGTCGAAGACAACGGGCGTGGTATTCCTGTAGATATAATGGAAGAGCAGGACGGAAAGAGCGCCCTTGAAGTCGTAATGACCGTCCTTCACGCCGGCGGAAAGTTCGACAAGAACACCTACCAGGTCTCCGGCGGACTTCACGGAGTCGGTGTCTCGGTTGTAAACGCCCTTTCGGAGTTCCTCCAAGTCGAGGTCTTCAGGGACGGCTACATCTACGACATGGGCTTTGCCAGGGGCGGGCTGAAGAGCGACCTTACGTCGAGGAAGAATGCAGCCCCCGACGCATTCGAGAAGCACGGCACGAAGATCAGTTTCAAGCCCGACGCACTGATCTTTGAGACGGTGACCTTCGATTACGACATCCTCAGCCACAGGATGCGTGAGCTCGCGTTCCTGAACCGCGGAATTACAATAGAGATATCCGACGAAAGAAGCGGGTACGCGGATATATTCAATTACGAGGGTGGAATAAGCGAGTTCGTAACATATCTCATAACCGGAAAGGAGACCGTCCATCCCGATGTGATATATTTCGATACGAAGGATGCCGCGAGCATGACCGAGGTCGAGGTGGCGCTCCAGTATTCCACCGCCTACTCGGAGACGATGATGACCTTCGTCAACAGCGTAAATACAAGAGAGGGCGGAACGCATCTCGAGGGCTTCAGGAGTGCGCTTACACGTGCGATCAACAAGTCTGCAAAGGACAACAACCTGATGAAAGGGATGTCGGAGTCCCTGAAAGGAGAGGACGTCCGCGAAGGTCTTGTGACGGTAATCAGCCTGAAGGTCGCAAACCCGCAGTTCGAGGGCCAGACCAAGATGAGGCTCGGCAACAGCAACGTGAAGGGAATCGTCGACTCGCTCGTCTACCAGTCGCTGACTGAATATTTCGAGGAGAACCCGAAGGTAATTCAGGCGATTGTCTCAAAGGCCGTCGGCGCAGCAAGAGCACGCGAGGCCGCGAGGAAAGCGAGGGAGCTTGCAAGGAGAAAGAGTACTCTGGAGAGCGGAGGCCTGCCAGGAAAGCTTGCCGACTGTTCCGAACGTGATCCCTCGAAGAGCGAGATATATATCGTGGAGGGAGATTCCGCAGGTGGTTCGGCCAAGCAGGGGAGGTCGAGACAGTTCCAGGCGATCCTCCCACTCAGGGGAAAGATCCTCAACGTCGAGAAGGCGAACCCTCACAGGATACTGAAGAACGCTGAAATCCAGACCCTTATCTCTGCGATCGGCTGCGGTTTCGGCGAGAGCTTCGACGTGGAGAAGGCCCGTTACCATCACATCATATTCATGACCGATGCGGATGTCGACGGTGCTCATATCTGTACGCTGCTCCTGACATTCTTCTACCGGTACATGCCGGAGCTCATCGAGAAAGGATACATATACATTGCCCAGCCCCCGCTCTTCAGGGTCGCCAAAGGCAAGAACGAGAAGTACGCCTTCTCCGAGGAAGAGATGAAGAGATACGTAAAGGAGTTCGGCGATAAGGGCGTTTCAGTCCAGCGCTACAAGGGTCTCGGTGAGATGAACGCCGACCAGCTGTGGCACACCACGATGGCCCCCGAGTCGAGGGTCTTAAAGCAGGTCAGCGTCATCGAAGCCTCCTATGCCGACGAAATATTCAGCAAACTTATGGGAGACGACGTGGAAGCGAGAAAAGAGTTTATTATCCGTCATTCGAAGGAGGTGACGAACCTTGACATCTGAAGAGAACTCGTCCGCCGAACAGGTAAAGAGAGTGCTCCCCGTCTCGATCGAAGAGGAGATGAAGTCGTCCTATCTCGACTACGCGATGTCGGTCATCGTCGGAAGGGCGATCCCCGACGTAAGGGACGGCCTGAAGCCTGTCCACAGGCGCACGCTCTATGCGATGGGCGAGATGGGCAACTATCACGACAAGCCTTTCAAGAAGAGTGCCCGTATCGTCGGAGAAGTCATGGGTAAATACCACCCGCACGGTGATTCGTCTATCTACGATACGCTTGTCAAGATGGCCCAGCCGTTCTCGTACAGGTATATGCTCGTCGAAGGCCAGGGTAACTTCGGTTCTATCGACGGGGACTCCGCGGCTGCGATGCGTTACACCGAGGCGAGGCTCGACCCTGTCTCGGAATCGCTACTCGAGGATATCGACAAGGAGACGGTGGACTTCGGCCCGAACTTCGACGAATCACTGCAGGAGCCTCTCGTACTTCCTGCAAAGATCCCGAACCTTCTGGTCAACGGTTCCGACGGTATTGCTGTGGGTATGGCGACGAAGATGCCGCCTCACAATATCGGAGAGGTATGCAGTGCGGTCTGTGCGATGATCGACGATCCCGAGATCTCGCCGGCCGGTCTTATGGAGTATATGCCGGGCCCCGACTTCCCGACAGGCGGTGTAATCCTGGGAAGAAGCGGCATCGCTAGCGCATATACGACCGGAAGAGGCCGTATCCGTATGAGGGGAGTTGCGGAGATCGAGGATCACGAGGGCTCGAAGAAGAGCAGGATCATCATCTCGGAGATCCCCTACCAGGTCAACAAGGCGAGACTTATCGAGCAGATCGCCGACCTGGTCCGCGACAAGAAGATCGACGGGATATCGGATATCAGGGACGAGTCCGACAAGGACGGAATAAGGGTCGTGATCGAGCTGAAGAAATCTATCGTTCCGATGGTCGTCTTAAACCAGCTCTACAAACATACGCCTCTCGAATCGACTTTCGGCGTGATCAATCTTGCAATCGTCGACAACCAGCCGAAGGTCCTCACGTTAAAAGAGATTATCCAGGAGTTCCTCAAACACAGGAAGAGTGTCATATACAGGAGGACGATCTTCGAGCTTAAGAAGGCCGAGGACAGGCTCCATATCCTGAGAGGTCTTCTTCTCGCCCTTGACAATATCGATGCGGTCATCGCGACGATCCGCGGATCTTCTACGACCGAAGAGGCTTCGCAGAAATTGATCGAGAACTTCGGGCTGGACGAGATCCAGGCCGATGCGATTCTCAAGATGCAGCTCCGCCGTCTCGCGGCTCTCGAACAGCAGAAGATCATCGACGAGCGTGACGGTCTCCTGAAGGAGGTCGAGAGACTGAAGCTCATCATCTCCGACGAAGGGCACATATTCGCCGAGATCAAAAAGGAGACTTTAGAGATCTCCGAGAAGTACTCCGACGAGAGGAGGACGAAGATCAGTCACGACGTATCTGATCTCGACAAGGAGGATCTTATCGAGAACAAGCAGGTTCTTGTCTCCCTGACATCGCACAACTACATCAAGTCGATGCCCCTCGATACGTACAAGGGCCAGCACAGGGGCGGAAGGGGCATCATAGGAATGTCCACGAAGGACGAGGATTTCGTCAAGTCGGTCTTCGTCGCATCCACACATGACTACCTGTTGTGCTTCACGAGCTCGGGAAGGGTATACTGGCTGAAGGTCTACGACATCCCGGAGGCTACGAGGCAGAGCCGCGGAAAGGCGATTGTAAACCTGCTGGAGCTCGGTGACGAGGAGAAGGTGACGGCGGTTATACCTGTATCAGAGTTTAAGGAAGACGAGTTCTTCCTCTTCGCAACCCTGAACGGTATGGTCGTGAAAATCCCGCAGGTGGAGTTCTCCCGCCCGAGGCAGTCGGGAATATATGCAATCACGCTGAAGGACGGGGACGAACTTGTCCATGTCATGAAGGCGGTCGACAGCGGCGAGATAATCCTGACGACCCGCATGGGCCAGAGTCTGCGTTTCGGAATCGAATCGATCTCGCTCAGGCACAGGAACGCCCTTGGTGTCAAGGGAATCAAGCTGAGATACATGGATGAGCTCCAGGATGTAACTCCTGTGGAGAAGGATCACCTCCTGACCATCACCGAGAAAGGTTACGGCAAGCGGACGGAGTTCGATGAATTCAGGGGCCACGGAAGGGCGACGATGGGCGTAAGGAACATCCAGACGGATGTCAGCGGCGGAATCGTCTCGTCTAAGGCTGTCTCCGATGATGAGGATATAATCCTCATGAGCAGGTCGGGCATCGTGATCAGAACGAAGGTCTCTGAGATCTCGATCCAGAAACGCGGAACCCGCGGAGTGAGGATAATGAAGCTCGATGAGGGCGACAGTGTCGTGGGTTTCACGATCCTCGATTCCGACGAAGGCGATGAAGCCGGACCGGACGAAATAACAGAATAAATTTCCTCCTCCCTTTTTACGAACAGAATTATATTGTTTATTGCCGAATTGAGATCATGGAAAAAGGCAATGCGATAATAGTTATCCTTCTTCTCGTGATAATCGCAGGCGGGGGTTATATTCTTCTTGTTAAATACCCGCCTCTTTTAGAAGGCAGCAGCACAAGCACTACGCAATATTATGTTTCATCGGGTGACGGAACTGCATCCACGGAATCCGGTGGATCGGGAGAGGCGGTGTATGTCACCGATGCATCAGAGGATTTTGTCTATTACGGGGAGGTGCTGGGTACAAGTTCGAATATGAAGTCCCTCGATATCTATGCCCAGCCGCTGGACTGGGATGCAAATCTCGGGAATGATGGGATCGTTCTTCATTTCACGTTCTATGACGCGTACGGGCGAAAGGTGATATTCAGCGATACGTCGATTAGCACCCAGATTACTATATACAGTCCGACAATCGATAAGAACGGCCAGACTATAAGTCCGAGAAGAATTTTCTACAAAAGATATACCACGATTTCGTCGTCGGATGAAGGAGAGGATACTCCTTATGGCGGAATAAGAATTCCTTATTCGGATATCTCTATGACGTCTTCCGATCTCGGTATCGGCCAGATTAAGATGAGTACGTCGCTTCCGACCGGTGGGACTATAGAGGCATATGAGACCTTCCTTTGGCCGAAGGCGTGAGAAGGATTGATGTATACGGCTGAAATATCCCTGAAGACATCGGGCGAAGGGGATATAATCGATATTACTCCGCAGGGGAACAGGATCGTCGCTGAAAGCGGTGTTTTATCAGGAATAATCAACCTTTTTATCGAAGGTTCCACTGCGGCGCTTACGACTATCGAATACGAGCCGGGTGTTCTCTCGGATCTCAAACGTTCTTTGTCTGCGGTCTCGCCCGACGATATCCCCTACGAGCATAACATGGCCTGGGGCGACGGTAACGGTCGTTCGCATGTAAAGGCTGCGCTTGTCGGTCCTTCGCTGACCGTGCCGGTGAGAAAAGGCGCGATGAAGCTCGGGACCTGGCAGCAGGTTGTTCTTCTCGAACTGGATATAAGAGCGTCCAGATCAAGGACTGTTCATTGTACTGTAATAGGAGAATAGCTCCGGAGCTTTCCGGACAAAACTCGAATTATTTACTTTTGGTTTTTTAAGTTTTTAGTCAAGCGGTACTGTTTCAAGTTGTGAAACAAGCTCCCAAATACGGGTTCTTGCATGTACAGGCATGTTCGGATCATTCGAGATCTCGTCTATCATCGAGATTGCAGTGGCTGCACGAAGACCGAGACCTTTTGATTCGTCTATGAGAACCTTTCTTGTATCATCTGCGACTCTGCGTATATTTCTTGGAATCGTTGAATCTTCCATTATGGCCTGAAGCATCTGAATACAGTAGTTTATTGTGCTTTGCGGTTCTGCCATCGTTTATCACCATCCTATTATTAATTGGGTATCTGCATATATAATTGGTAAGGAGTAGATAAGTAATATGCCATCGAATCCTGAGGACATTATGGCCGAATACCTGCTGAAAGGCGGGAAAATGCTGGATAAAACCTGCCCCTCATGCGGTTCGCCGCTCTTTTTGGTAAAGGGGGAGACTATGTGCGTAGTCTGCAATAAGGCGCAGGAAGAAGCGCAGACAGATACGAAAAAAGTTGCACCCGAGTCGGGACAGAAACTGCCTGATTTCTCCGAATCCGCCCCGGAAGACTATGCGGAAGTGGTCTATGCGGATGACGAGCCGGAGGTGTCCGATGATCTCAGGGGCGAGATTGAAAAGACGATGATTCATTTTTGCAAAAAGGCGAGGAAGGAGTCGAAGCCGAAGGACTGCCTTATGATAATGGAGTGCATCAGGATCGCGGACGACGTTTTGAAAGGTCGGTAGTCTTTGATGGGGCATAAGCCCCGGGGGTGACCGTCCTCCCTGTAAAATTTGTTGGGCATAAGCCCCCTCGGGGCAGCCCGGGCGCTAAGTTTCTTCGCTTACACTCAGAAACTTGCGCAGTTGCGATAGGTCGCAAAGGGGACGGGCAAGCGTCCCCGTTTGCTCCGGGGAAAGAAAAATCTCCGATTGGAATTTCTGGTTGACTTTTTTCCTGATTTGCCTTCGGTCTTAATTTCTCCTCTCCCCGGCCGAGGCTACCCGGATGGGTAGCGTCCAGGCCGGTTATCATCATTGTGAAAGTTCGCGGAGCCTGCGGAGCGAACCGAGCATAGGGTTGCCCCGTTAGGGGCTTACACCCAAATCAATTCCCAAAAAAATATTTAACGTAATCTACGTTTAAAAAAACTTAACGATATTTCTTCCTCGAAAGCTCGAAGACGGATTTCGCGATCTTGTCCCCGATCCCGGGCACCACCTTCAGCTCCTCGATATTCGCGTTCATGATGTCCTGGATGCTGCCGAAGTGATCGAGGAGGTCCCTGGCATTCTTCGGGCCGATCGAGGGGAAAGAGGAGATCACGTATTCGAGCGATTCTCTCTCTGATCTGTATGTCTTATGGAAGTGCGGGCTCTTGCTTGGGCCGTATTCGCTCTCCTCCCTTCCGGCGAGGACATAGAGCATCTCGGCGGTGTCTTCCGCATCCTTCGTCTGGATTATCGTAATCCCCATCCCGATCGACATCGCAGCGAGAGCACCCCGGATTGCATTGGGATTGATGTTCCGCTGCGAATAGAGTTCCTCGCCTTCTATGATCACGACCGGCTTCATGCACATCTCGGCCATTCTTTTGACCTGCCCGAGAAGGTCCCTTTCAATCAGCGAATCTGCAAAGTCCCTCGTGGTCTTTCTCTCGACGATGATCCGGTCGCCGATCGCATAATCGCCGTATTCGAGCCGCTCCAGGCTGATCGAAGCGCCTTTGGTATGAAGGAGTTCGAGCACCTTCGACGATGTCTCCCTGTCGTCTGCAATTATCGAGGGGCCCGCCTGGATAAAAGAGTCGATCGAGATCTGCCCCTTTCGTGAAGGTTCCGATTCCTGTGATCCGGTATCCGCCGTCGAACCGAATCCTGTCTCCGCCGCTCCCAAATGTGAATGTTCCTGGGTCGCGGTAGCGGATGCAAGCCCGGCGATGCCCTTCTTCATCGTCTTTTCACGGTTCTGGCTGACATACCTGAAAGTTTCGTCCGATGTCCCCTTCGTCACCAGAACGATGATGCTCCCGCTCCCGTGTCGTCCGGTCCTGCCTTTTCTCTGGATGCTTCTGATCTCCGAGGGAACGGCCTCGTAGAATATTACGAGATCAGTCGAGGGAACGTCCAGCCCTTCCTCGCCGACCGATGTGGCGATGAGCACCCTGAACTCTCCGTTCCTGAATCCGGTCAGTGTCTCGATCTGCTTCTTCTGCGAGAGCCCTTTCTCCGAATCCCTCGATGCCTGCCCTATAAATTTTTTGCAGTCGATGCCTCTTCCTTTAAGATATTCGTCGAGCAGGTTGACGCTGTCCCTGTAATTCGCAAATATGATTATCCTGCTGTCCGGGAATTCTTCGAGCTGCTTTTCAACGATCTCAGCCGCGATCTCCGGCTTCGGGTGAATCTCTTTCTCCCACGAAGACGCCTCGTCGATGATCTCGCCGAAGAGAGGATCCGCCGCGAGTCTCTTTCCCGCCTTCGTCCCCGAGGGCGACGTCCCTTCCGAAAGGAGCTTGAAGAGGTAATTTTTCAGGACCATGCTCCCCTGCGATTCGCCGAGAGTTATCGCGTGTTTGATCTTCATCAGCTCCGCGTGTATCGACATCGCCTGGTAGGCATCGCGAGTATTGGTCCTCATCGTCGCGTTTATCTGCCCCTTCAGTCCGTTCAATGCTTTCATCGTCAGCCTTTCCGCCTTCGGGACGACGAAGCTCATCTTCGTCAGGGTGTCCAGCCGGTTCTGGAGGATCTCCTTCAGGCCGTCCGTGACAACCTTGATCCCGGGAGGAAGAGGGACGTCAACGTATTTGAGATCCCGCTGGTGGATATAGGGTCTCACATCCGGGTCCTCCTCCGTCCTCGTCTCGATGATCTGTATATCCAGGTTCGAGCAGACCTCGGCGACCTTATCCTCCTGGCTTCCCGGCGATGCCGTCATCGCGAGGATGAGCGGGTGGCGTGAGGTCTTCATGTACTCCTGTGCGATGAACACATACGCGTAATTTCCGACTGCCCTGTGGCACTCGTCGACAACCAGGAGTGAGACGTCCTTCAGGCTGTATCTCCCGGCGATGATGTCGTTCTTGATAATCTGCGGGGTGGCGAAGATGAACCTCTTCTCCCGCCAGAGCCGCTGCCTCTCGGAGGTCTTTGTCTCGCCTGTAAAAAGAGCGAATCCCGAGAACGCCTCGTCTTCGGGATCGATGAAATCTCTCTCGAATGTTTTTAGGTGCTGGTCGACAAGCGGCTTCGTGGGCGCCATCATCAGGAAGCGCCCGCCCGTGCTCTTCATCCTCGCGGCGGCCGCAATCGTCGCGACGGCCGTCTTGCCGAGACCCGTCGGGAGGACGACCATCGTATTGCCATCCTGTGCCCTCAGCGCTATCGAGAACTGGTACTGCCTCTCTTCAATCGATTCAGGTCTTATCAACGGGTGGCTGATATAATTCATGTTCAGAGATATTCTTCAAATGATTTTCTTCCCTTGATCAGGTCGGAGAGCAGGGCGGGAAGCTTTTCGATATCGTACCTGATCTGCATCATGGAGTCGCGTTCGCGGACCGTTACAGTATTGTCTTCCTTCGTATCGTAGTCGACAGTCACTGCGAACGGGGTTCCTATCTCGTCCTGTCTCCTGTATCTCCTTCCGATGGCGCCGGAGTCGTCGTATTCGGTGAGGATCTCCTCTTCCTGGAGTTTTGTCTTTATGCTTCTCGCAATATCGTCGAGTCCGTCGCGTGCCATCAGCGGAAGAACCGCGACCTGCACCGGTGCGACCTTCGGCGGGAACCGGAGGACATTCCTCGTCTCCCCGTCGACCATCTCCTCGTCGAATGAGTGCTCGAGAACCGCGTAAAGTATCCTGTCGATACCGTAGCTCGGCTCAATTACATGCGGCATTACATACTCGCCGTTGATCTCCGTCTCGACCTCTTTGACCTCGTAGAACTCGGGCGGGACAACGATCTTCTCGCCGTCGAGCTCTATCTCCGCTCCGTTTTCAGACGGGGAGGATACAGCGAGTGCATCGGCGACGGCCTTCGCACGATTCCTGTATTTCGGACCGAGCGCACCCATGTTGGCGACGACCTTCGTCTCCCTGATCCTCTTCGTTTCGTCGTACTGGATGAATACGGTGAACGGATCTCCGCTCTGCTTTGCATGGGCGTTGAGATCGTAGTTCGTCCTGTCCGCGATCCCGACCATCTCGACCCAGCCGAATCTTTCCGAAAAGATCTCGGCATCCCAGCAGTCCGTTGCATAGTGGGCCCGCTCGTCAGGGAGATGCTGCCTGAAGCGGACCTTGTCCGGCGAGATACCGCACGTCAGCATGAAGTCGTGCGTCTGGGCGATATAGTATGCAACATATTCGTTTGCGATGATGCCGGAGGCGACCCCGTCCTTCATCGACATCTCCTTCCGGCATTCTTTGTTCTCCTGGTCGGCGATGGAGAGGAGTGGGACCTCCCGGTCTGCATATCTTGAAAATGCCGGGTGATCCTTGTGGTCGGGGTGGATGAAGATCTCCGCCTCCGCCTGCGTGAACTCCCTGAGGCGTATCATCCCCTGTCTCGGCGAGATCTCGTTCCTGTAAGATTTTCCTATCTGGACGGTTCCGAACGGGAGTTTGTCGCGGTAGAACCTGAGAAGCCTGTTGAAGTCGGTGAAGATTCCCTGTGCGGTCTCGGGTCTCAGGTAGCCCTTTCTCTGCGAGCCCGGCCCGATGGTCGTCTGGAACATGAGGTTGAAATAATATACCTCGGCACCGTCGAAAGTTTCCGAGCACGCAGGGCATGTCAGGTCTTTAAGTGCCGCCGTGAGATCTTCGAGGGACATGATCTCTGCATTCTCTATTCCGTTGTCTTCCGCTACATGATCCGCCCTGTGATATTCTCCGCAATGCGGGCACTGGATCATCTTGTCGGCAAAACCCTTGACATGGCCTGATGCAAGATAAATCGACTCTTCTCCGATCGTCGGGCATTCGATCTCGTAGTAGCCGTCCTGGATGACGTAAAAATATCTCCAGATGTTCTCGATCTTCCTCTTCATCATGGCGCCGAGAGGACCGTAGTCGATAAAACCGGCAACAGATCCGTAACATTCCGATGTAGGCCAGACGAAACCCCTTCTTCTGGCGAGTTCAATTATCTTGTCATATATATCGGGCATTATTATCACACAATAAATATCATATGATTCGACCCAAAGGCTATAAAAGGTAATTCTCGCGGGTCATTTGGAAAAAATTGACATCCCGGGCGGGGATGAATGCAAAAGGTTTATACCTTGTCAGCAGGATGTATCTTTTTGAATAAATGTATTACCTGGGAGTGTAAGTAACAGAAAACTTTTATCTTATACAGACCTTTATATTCGAAACCTTGTGTGATCTTAATGGCAGTTGCAAAGAAGAAAAAGAAAATAAACTCAACCGACCGGAAGAAGGCGCTTTTAAACCTTTTCACGGATATTTCCGGGAAGACCGAGATTGTTGAGCCGATGAAAAAAATTCACGGTACCCTGCGTGACAAGGATGCAATAGAGAGGGAGATCGCCTTAATTATGAGGGAGATCCTCGACCAGGGCTACTTCAAAACGAAGCTGAAGCCCCGCGAACTTGCATGTCTTGTCTGTGGATACTACGAGGGTAGGAACGATACCGAGATCGCCCGCGAACTCGGGGACGAGAAGCTCTCGAAGACCGTCGCAAGAGCCCGCGTGAGACTCAAGCTGTTCAGGGAGCTCGACTTCAGGATGCCCTTCGAAAGGGACGTGATGGAGAACCTGCTCGAATCGGAGAAGACGATGAAGGAGATCAGCGAGGAGCTTGGAATAAGCCCGTCGACACTCCGCGAATACCGTCATGTAATAGAGCAGGAGAGAGATACGACGCTCGATCCGTTCCTTGAGCGCATCAAGGACGTTATGGAGGATCGCGACCTGACCGAATCGATGACCGGCGGCCTTGCGAACGACGGACTTTCCGAGGCTCTGGATGCAACTGAGGCCGAACTGGCCGACCTTTCATAATTTTTTAACGGCTTTCAGTTGCTAAGTTCTGTTTTTTCTACAAGCCAAATTTCTGCTGTGCTTATTGTCTTAAAGTATAAAAATATTCTGCCGCAAAACTGTATCATTTATATTCCGAAGATAAATTTTTAGAGTAATTTATGATCCGCCGCCTGAAGAAAATTGATTATGAACGGTATTTCGTATTCGTCATTCTGCTAGCATTAGTCCCGGGATCTTTCGGGTACATGTCATGGGAGGCGGAGAATGTCAGTATAACCGCTCTCTATATCGACGGCGCACCGGAAGGAATAGTCTACATCTCCGATCCCCATCTCCAGGACGGGAATATCGATTTCATCCGTGAATCGATCGATACGATCAACAGCCTGAATCCGTCGGTGGTCCTGATCGGCGGCGATTTCGTGAACGGCGAGGAGACGGACTTCTCGCTGCAGGATGTCTGGGGTGGGATCGATGCGCCTGTATATGCTGTCATGGGCAACCACGATTACGAGTCCGGGATACATGGTGTCAACGGCCAGATTAAGATGCTCGAAGTGGCGCAGGAGGCCAATACTTCGGTCGAAGGCTATGATATGAGCATGCTGACCGACGAGAATACAAATATAGAATTCGGCGATGCACTGGAGCAGAAGCTGGAAGATGTGGGTGTCAACGTATTGAGGAACGAGTACGTGACCCTCGATATCAACGGAACGGAGCTCCTGCTGGTCGGGCTCGACGATGGATGGGCCGGGCTGGCGGACCCGCCGGACATCCCGGATACTGACGCCTTTACGATATACATGATCCACGAACCAGAGTGCAGGGCGGACTGGCCTGATGCTGATCTCATCCTTTCCGGCCACACGCACGGCGGCCAATTCACTCCGGCGTTTATTCAGGCGCTGAATGAGAACGGGATCGTCGAACTCAGCGGTTACGTGGGCGACGGCGTCCCGACTTACATCACGAGAGGTCTCGGTTCGTCGCCCTTCTATGGAATTGAACTAAGGTTCCAGTGTACTCCGGAGATCGTTATAATCAATCCTTCGGAAGAGACCGCAGAAATGCTGGGCAGCTTCACCGAAACCATTTGAATTATTATTTTTCAGATAGAATTGTGATCCATGAGGATCAAATGGCTCGGCCATTCATGTTTTTGTATTGAAGGCTCGAAGAAGATTATTATCGACCCCTATATGCCCCACGGGGATTTCGGTTGCACTCCCGATATCGTCGCGGTGACGCACGGACACGGAGATCATTTCGGGGATACGATGAAGTTCAAAAAGCCCGTTGTATGCCCGAACGAGATCGCGAGGTACCTGTCCTCCAAAGGTTTCGATGCGGAACCGCTGAATATCGGGGGAACAATCGTGAGGGACGGTGTGTCTTTTACAATGGTCCCTGCTCTTCATTCCTCTCTGCTCCAGGTTGAAGGCGAGGAGTTATACGGGGGGCCTGCATCGGGATTCGTAATCAAGATGGACGGTGTGACGGTCTATCACGCGGGAGATACCGGGCTTTTTTCGGATATGAAGCTTATCCGGGATTTGTATCATCCTGATGTTGCCATGCTCCCTATTGGGGGGAGGTTTACGATGGGGCCTTCCGAGGCGATGATGGCCGCGGGTTTCATCGGCGCTCCTCTGGTAATTCCGATGCATTACAATACGTCGCCGCTAATCGAGCAGGACGCGGGTGAGTTCAAGCGGTCGATCGAGGAAGTGACCCCGATGAAGGTCGTTGTGATGGAGCCGGGCGAAGAGATCGATACGGACTATTATAAGGCGTTGTGATTCTCCGCCTGATCTAAGTGGATATCAAAAGCAGTTTTCACTTATTTTGACAACACCTCAGGGGATAGACGAGTATCTCCTGAGTGGAGAGACGCGGTAAATTCATGGCGTGTACGGAATGGAATATTGTAAAAAAACGTTAATGAAACAAAGGTTTCATGCACTGTTTTATGTAAATCACAACGTGATTTGCCTAAAAAACTAAATTCAACAGCTCGGGACCCTTGCCGGTCCCCTGGGCAGGGGCCGTCCGGCGGCCTGGCCGCCGGTGCCGGGGTTGCCCTAATAAGATCTGAACGTATGCTACCCCTAAATTATTTACCCGCATGAGACAGCGAAGAACCATCTGATTTTATAGTAAGGCGGATTCATCCCCCTTCTTTTTTCCTAATAAACCGTACACCCATTTGTCCGCATCTCTGCATCTCATATAAAGCAGTGAAATTATCGCGGGCATTACAATTATTCCGCCGACGAGCGAGAAGAAGATTGTTATTACCGTAGTCTCCCCGAACATCTTTATGACATTGAAGTCGGACAGGATCAGCGAGGAAAAGCCGAGGAGAGTCGTCGCACCGGAGATTGTGATCGCCGATCCTATCTTTTCGACCCCCCTCCGGATGGCTGTGAAGAATTCTTCGCCTGCATTCAGCTCCTCTTCAAATCGCTCCGTTACGAGGATGGTATATTCCATTGCGATCCCGATGGTCATCGATCCCAGGCATGCAGTTAACGGAGTATACTCAATATTCAGGATGTACATGATCAGGGTATTCCACCCTAGGATCATTGCAATGGGAATCACAGGGAGCAGCGAGGAAAACCTCCTGTATACAAGTATCAGGAATACAAGGATCATTCCGAAACCGAGTGCCGTCATATGATTTTTTGTTACACCGAGATTTTCAACAAGATCTCCTGTTATCTGGGACATTCCCGTGGGCATGGCAGAAATTCCCGCAGGCGGGTCTATCCATGTTATGTCCTTTCTGATAGATTTGACAAGTTCATTCTTCTCCATGTTGCTGAGCTCTTCGGTTTCAAATTCAATGACCGTGGTCATATCCCCTTCAAGGAATACCGATTTTTCGTCTTCAGGAATTTTTTGCAATATGAGTTTAGTTTCATAGTCTGTTTTTGGGATCTCGCCGTTGTTATATTTCTTTACGAGTTCGGCCAGGCTTTTTATTCCTGTGATCTCCTCGTGCGTATTGTCTGCATATTTGCCAAACTCGTCGATCCATCCTAAAACTTCATGAGAGGTGAGCCTGTCTCCTTCGACCATTACGGTAAAAGTGCTTGTTTCCCCGACAATGCTCTTTACGTTGTCAAGATCGATTTTTGCCGGCAGATCCTGCGGTATGAATGTATTTGTATCAACGTTTGTCTGCACCTTGTCGTCCAGTTGCATCCCGATAACGGCGGCCGACGCTAATATTAGAATTAGCGGAACAGGATTTTTTGCGACAGCCCCTGCAAATTTTCCAAGAAAAGTGCTGTATTTTTTCATGAATCCCGATTCTGCCCTTTTGCATGTTTTTGGTCTGTAGCCGGTGATCCTGAAAGTCAGGGGGACGATTATCAGCGCCGTAAAAAAACTTGCTATGACCCCGATTATACATACCGATCCAAATTGAGATATCATCGGAATCGGTGATGAGAGCAAAGCCAGGAATCCGAGACATGTCGTGCACATCGCGATTAGAACAACAGGTCCGGCTTTGATGAGCGTGGAATATATTGCTTCCCCGACGCTTTTATCCCGGACTTCGTCATTGAATCTTGCATGAAACTGGATGCCGTAATCGATACCTAGTCCGATAATCACAGGAAAGGAGCCTATTACCGGCATACTGATGGATATATCCAGCAGACCGGTAATTCCGAATGTCACGATGACCCCTGTTGAAATTATCACGACGGGCAGCATCCTGTACCTGACATATGAAAAGAGGAACGCGATGGAGACAAGCATCAGCAGAAGTGTTGCAGATATCAGGGTTTTCATCTCGCCCTGCATCGCGGACTGGAGATCTATGTTGTAAGCCGGTTCGCCTGAAACTTTTATTGAAAGTCCGGGAGGAGGATTGGAGTTTTCAATAACAGTCCCTACATTTTTCAGTGCGTTGGCTTCTTCGCTGTCGCTTAGTTCCCCGTCAAATGTGACTGCGATAAGCGTGATCAGCTGTGACTGTGAGAAGTATGCCTTTTGCTCCTCGGGAATTTTCTCTAAAATTAAATCGGTTTCAGCTTTTGAAGAAGGGAGACGGCCGCTGTTGTATGCTTTTAAAATTTCTGTGATTCCGCTGACCGATTTTACGGATTTTTCGTTTTTGAGATCAAAGGTGAGCGTGTCAAGATATTCGAGGTTTTCAATGGAGAGTAAATCGTCTCCCTGTACGATCAGGACAATCGTTTCCGAACCGAATAGTTCGTTGTAGTTTTCCATATGGCGTCCGTCCTGCGAATCCTCCCACACGAATGTGTCGTATCCCGTACTTTTGAAGTTTAAATTCTGGAGGCCGGTGAGCGATATCAGGATTACTGCCACGAGAATTCCTGCGACTATTCCGGGATGGCGGTTGATGGCATCTGCCAGAACTCCGAAGGGAGAATTCAAAGTTCCCCTCCATTAGTGTAGGCCAGATGGAGCATCTCAACCAGTATTTTCTCAAGCGCCGTCGGTTTGGCTGCCTTCATCTCGGTCCATAACAGCCCTGTTTCATACTCCGAATCGTCCTTCCCGGCCAGTTCGCTTATCGTGATGCCGCAGTAGTCTTCCACTATACGGTCTAATGACGAATTTTGAATATTTAAATTACCTGCAAAGCCAGAATCCCCGGAAGATAACACGTGTGTCATTATAATGACGTGTATGTCATGATTGTAAATAAATTATACTGACGCGTGTGTCGGTTTTTTATAATTTCCAGACAAAGTTAGATTCGAGTAATCATGCCCAAAGTGATGCCTGAATATAAAGAGGAAGTCAGAAAGAAGATAGTTCGCGCCGCTCTTGAGATAGGGGGAGAGAAAGGCCTTTCGGATATAAGGATGGAGGATGTCGCCGTGAGAGTCGGGATCTCGAGGGCGACGCTCTATCTTTATTTCAGGAATCGCGAGGAACTGATCGCGGAGGGCAACAAGGCATTCTGTGAAGATGTATCCAAAATGTTTTCTGAGGCGTTTGAGAAAGAATGCTGCAATGACGTTTTTTTGGCGATGTTTGACAATTTCCTTTTCCCCGGAGGTAGTTCAGGTAATAATATCGCCGTTGAAATGTTTGCCGCGTCCGTAAAGGACGAACAGATAAGGGATATTCTCTATGATACTTATTACAGCATGAGGAGTATTATCTCGGAATTTATCAGCGAACAGGAAAAAAAAGGAACGATTCCTAAAGAAGTTGATCCTGATCTTGCTGCAAAAATAATTCAGGCTGTTGCTCTTGGAATAAAAATGGGCTCGATTGTTGGCCTTGAGAGTGAAGAGGCAAGGAAGATCTGGCAGGCATCAATTGAAAGAGTGCTTTCCTATTGATGCCATGAATTTAAAAAAAATCTTTGTTAATATTAATCAGGCCGTCTCGATCTCCGCTTCTTTCTCAAGACCAAGTTCCTTTATCGAGATCTCCTGCATCTCATGTTTCCTGATCTTTCCTGCAACCGTCATAGGGAAGTCGTCGACGAATTTATAATATCTCGGGATCTTGTATCTCGCGATCTTTCCGTTGCAGAACTCTTTGATCTCGTCTCCGGTCAACTGCTGGTTGTCCTTCACCTTGACCCACGCCATGAGTTCCTCGCCGTACTTCTCGTCGGGAACTCCGATGATGTAGACGTCCTCGATCTTCGGGTTGGTGTGGAGGAACTCCTCTATCTCACGCGGGTAGATATTCTCCCCTCCGCGGATGACCATCTCCTTGAGCCTTCCGACGATACGGAAATATCCGTCGTCGTCCATGATCCCGAGGTCGCCGGTATGGTTCCAGCGGTCCGAGTCTATGGTCTGCCTGGTTGCACTCGGGTTGTTGTAATAACACTTCATCACCACGTAACCGCGTGCACAGATCTCGCCCGGTTCACCGCGGGAGACGATCTTCTGCGTCACCGGGTCGACGATCTTGAGTTCGACATGCGGGAAGACTCTTCCAACTGTAGCTACTCTCTTTTCAAGGGGGTCGTTGGTTGTAGTCATGGTTACGCCCGGCGAAGTCTCGGTCTGGCCGTAGACGATGACGATGTCGGTCATGTGCATCTTTTGGTTTACCGCACGCATGACCTCGATCGGGCAGGGCGATCCTGCCATGATGCCGGTCCTAAGAGTATCATACCTGTATTTGTTGAAGTTCGGGTGCTTGAGCTCGGCGATGAACATCGTCGGAACGCCATGGACAGCCGTGCATTTCTCCTCGTCGATCGTCTTCAGCACCGTCTCCGCGTCGAAGGCGGGGGAAGGGAGGACCATCGTGGAGCCGTGCGTGACGCAGGCGAAGTTCGAGAGGACCATCCCGAAGCAGTGGTAGAACGGGACCGGGATGCAGAGCCTGTCCTTCTCGGTGAACTTCATTCCGTTTCCGATCGTATAGCCGTTGTTCACTACATTGTGGTGGGTAAGGACGACGCCCTTCGGGTACCCTGTCGTTCCGCTCGTATACTGGATGTTGATCGGGTCGTCGAATGTCAGGTGCATTTCGCGCTCTTTGAGTTCGTCTCTGCTGATGTTTGCACCCTTGCCCATGAACTCGTTCCACGTGTACATACCGTTGTATGGAACGTCCCCCATGAAGACGACGTTTCTTAAGAAAGGATACTTCTCGGTGCTGATCTTCTTTCCCGGCCTTGCCTCCACTGCTTCCGGGCACGCCTCGTAGAACATTCCCACGTAATCGGAAGTCTTGAATCTTCCCTGGAGGAATATTGTGTGGATCTCGGCCTGCTTTAAGGCGTATTCGAGTTCGAACGTCCTGTAGGCCGGGTTGATGTTCACCATTATCGCGCCGCATTTCGCGGTTGCAAACTGCAGAAGCGTCCATTCGGCGTAGTTCATCGCCCATATGGCGACCCTGTCGCCTTTGTTGACGTCGAGAGCCATCAGGCTGCATGCAATATCCTCAACCTTTTCCAGAAATTCCCTGTAAGTCCATCTGATATTTTGTTGAACGGAGACCAGCGCTTCATTATCCGGATAAGTTGCGCATATTCTCTCCAGCATCTCGCCGACGGTCTCACCGATGAGGGGTTCGCTGGATGTTCCGCTTGCGTAGCTTATCATAGCCATATCCGGAAATGTTGAATTTATAACGAAATATATTTGATGTGGATTGCAGATTTATAAATCCGGGTTAAAACCAAATAATTAAATTAGAATATGACCTTATATTGATGGCTTAACCGGGGTCGTGGCCTAGTCCGGCATGGCGACGGGCTCCAGCGGTCTTTGCGTATGATGAACAATGGGTCTGCTGAAGGGAAACCTAGTGATGATCCGTTGGAGCGCTGATGCAAAACCTTGATTTCTCTTAATCGCGCTCAAACGCATGTTCGGAGAGACCCGTCGATCGTGAGTTCAAATCTCACCGACCCCACTGATTTTTGACATCTACACAAGTGGTGTGAGCATCTATTTTTACCATTAAAACAATAATTTAGGCAGGAAGGAAATATTCCATGTATTTGATTGGTGAAGCACTAGAAGGAGAAGGCGCAGAACTTGCGCACATAGATCTTTTAATTGGAGACAAGATGGGCCCTGTAGGAATGGCTTTTGCAAACGCAGCATCCCAGCTGGCTCCCGGCCACACTCCGCTTCTTGCGGTAATCAGGCCGAATCTGCTTACAAAGCCTGCAACGCTCATTATTCCGAAGGTTACCCTGAAGACCGAGGGCCAGGTAAATGCGATGTTCGGAGCGGTTCAGGCTGCAATTGCGAAGGCTGTCGCAGATTCGTACGAAGAGGGCGTCTTTGAAGGATGCGGATACGACCCCGAGGATATTGTTATTCTTGCAAGTGCATTCCTGCACCCCGAGGCAAGGGACTACAACCGTATATACCGCTACAACTACGGGTCGACCAAGCTCGCAATCAAACGTGCGCTTGACATGTTCCCTGACAAGGCGACGCTCATGAACGAGAAGGATCGTGCCGGACATGCGGTTATGGGATTCAAGGTCCAGAGGCTCTGGAACCCTCCTTACCTGCAGGTTGCACTTGACCTCGTGGATATGAATGCTGTCAGAAAGGTTCTCGAAGAAGTCCCGAAGAACGACCATGTTCTTATCGAGGCGGGAACGCCGACTATTAAGCAGTTCGGTCTTGCGGTAATCGACGAGATCAGGAAGATCCGCCCCGATGCATTCATCATTGCCGACTTAAAGACTCTCGACACCGGAAACCTCGAGGCAAGGATGGCAGCAAACGCATCCGCCGACGCTGTCGTGGTTTCCGGTCTTGCACCTATATCTACCATCGAGAAGTTCATCCTTGAAGCAAGGAAGACAGGAATCTACTCGATCATCGATATGCTTAACGTTGCAAAACCTGCAGATCTTATCAAGGAGCTTGCAAAGAAGGGAGCTGTTCCCGATATCGTCGAGATGCACCGTGCAATCGACACCGAGGGAGACGAATACAACTGGGGAGATATCCCGGCGATCAAGAAAGCTGCAGGCGGAAAGCTCATTGTCGCAACTGCGGGCGGAATCAGGCAACATGTCGTCCAGACCGCACTCAAGTCGGGCGCAGACATCGTCGTCGTCGGACGTGCAATCACTGCGAGCAAGAATATCAAGAACGCGGCCGAGCAGTTCATAGAAGAGATCAATAATCCTGAGATCGATCAGTTCAGGATCATGACCGATTTCTGAAACTTTTTTTACATCTTTTTTTCGAATCAGTTTTTTTTATTTTTTTCCTTTTACTGCGGGCGTATGTTTTTGGGATGAAAATTGTTCAAGGGCATGGTGAAAGAATATTATTATAACTTCTGCATTTATTCGCGAGATGGGTATGTTTTATATAAAGTTTATCACCGTCAGGCTGAACAAAGAACTGATTGTTCAAGAGCATGGTGAAAGTATTTTTCTACTCATTTTTTCATAGTATCAATTATAGGCCCTCCGGGGTCTATGGTGAAAGCGATGAAAAAATTTGGAATTTTTCTAATAGTGATAGCTTTGGCTATGCTCGTATCGTGTGCTTCGGCATCAATGGATCTTTTTGATACCAAAAAGATCGACATGGGTGGTTATACCGTAACTGTACCGGACGTCACAGGAATTAATTATCCACAGGTCAAGAGTGTTTATGCGACAATTACCCAAGGAGAAACAGACTGGTTCTCAACAGATATCAGTGGATATTATACACAGTTTCACGTTGATCTTAACTGGGGAGATGTAACTGATTCCTTAAGACTGAAAGTCTATTCTCCAGATGGCTATACGTTTGGATATTATTATGACAGTTTCGATGGATCTAACAATGGAAGAATAGAACTGAACATCAACAATAATAATGGCATTGCGGAAGGAACTTGGTATTGTGAGGTATATGGATACGATGTCACAGGTACGGAGGACTATACAATATAATTACACATGGAATATTAGAACAAAAATTTTGCAGGAAGATAACCCCCTTCCTGATATTTTACTTTAGAATTTTAATTATATTTTTTAAGCTATGAAAAAAAAATGAGGAAGATTATTATATCTGTCTCTCTATGAAAATATTATTATGAACTTGTGCTTGAAAATACCTTTTTTGATCTTTTTTTTCATAACTTTATGTGTTCATATAGGTTCATGTGAGTATACAGTCACTCCTGGTGGGGATGTGGGGCAGAATTCATATGCCTCAGGATTTAAAGAATATGTTTCATTTTGGGATCTTCCCCTGTCGATAAAAATCTCCTTTTTTATTGCCCTAATCGGCGGCTTCTTAGCCGCCATTAAATTTTTCCCGCCACTTGCGGGAAGGATCGGGTCGATTCTCGAAAACAAAAAGAGAAAGGAGATACTGGAGTACATTTGTGAAAATCCCGGGAAATGTTTCGAGGAGATCGCATTGGCGATGAATATCAAGCGCAACAGTCTTCGCTATCATATAAAACGCCTCAGCCAGGGAGATTATATCGTCATAGAGAATACAGACAATTCAAGGAGAGTCTTTCCTAATCACGGCACTTTCTCCGGACTTGAGAGAAAGATCATCAGCATGAGCCATAATCCCACGCAGCTGAAGATTCTCGCACTCATAACGAAATATCCGGGCATCAGGAACGTAGACCTGAAAGACGAACTGGGGATTTCAAAAAGCGCAGTTAGCTGGCATGTCGGCAAAATCAGAAGTGCTGGTCTCCTTTCCTGCCGGAAATCGGGAACTGCAAAGCATTATTATGTAAGATCGGGACTTGAGAAGGTCATCGTCAAAAATCTTCCCGAAGACCTAAGGGAAAATTATGGATTTTCTGTCTGAAGTTTATTGTCTGAATAGAATGATTTCATGCAGGTAATATTTTTCAGGTTGAGAGCGCGAAGAAAATTCTATGGAATATGGCTGGTTATTGATGTAATAAAAAGAAATTTATCGTTACACATAATATCAAAAATTGAAATCCTTCAGTATGACGTTTTTTTTCGATCATTAGATTTCTTTGTTCAAGAGCATGGTGAAAGTTTTTATTAATGAGCTAGCTCCATTTTCAATTGGGGGTCTAAGGTGGAGGAGTGTTCCTCCACCTGAACCTTTCCTGGATTATTAACCAGTTGAAGACATTAGGGAAGAAAAGTCAGAGGAGTCAACTTCGTTCCTTTCTCTCCCCGATCGTCCGCCGGCAAATAAGACCGGCATTCATCTTTGTCGACATCAATGCAGATTAAGGTTTGCATACCGGTTGTTCTGTTCAGGGATTAATCCCCCACCTGAACCCGGAATCTCGAAGAAGTCTCAGGAAACCACAAGATCACACAAGTCCAATTTTCTTCTTTTTTTCGGGTTCTAATTTATGAATGTAGGTGAAAAAATGAAAGCGAAGAAAGGAATGCAGGCTTTGAGCCTGTTAATGATTTTGGTACTTTCGGTTGCTGTGATAGTACCCATTGTAAGTGCGGTAGATCCCACAACACCAAATGTACCAGAAGAAAAAAAATATAATGAGACGGCTTCAATGGTTGAAGAAAGTTCTACAGATCTGCCGGATTTTCAACCAAACATCATGGATAAATTGTCCTATGAAGAAGAAAAGGAATGCATGAAAACTCTCACGCCTACTCCCCCATTACCAGAATCCGAAATTGCAGAGTTAATTGTTTCAGAAGCGTGGCTTTTACAGAACGATGAAGATAAGCGTTCAGAAATTGTTCGAATCACAATTCCCGAAAGTTGGCTGAAGGATTCTCCAGTGAATGAGAAAGAGGCTATTGTCTTACTTCGGGTACCAAAAAAGATGTTAAAGCTTGATAACAAAAACGCCAATCCTAATGAAATTACATTGTCCTACCCGATAGAGATGTTTAAGTTTTACTCAAATATTGATGAAATGGAAATGGACAGAAATTGTAAAGATAATGAAATTAGTTCAATGAATGATCAATTATCAACTTCCATGTCAGGTACCAGTAATTTGTATAATCTTAAATCCGGTAATACCAAGGATATCAATAGATATGCAAGAGCTTGGTACTATGGAAATAGAAGCTTTAATGTTGTGACAGTTACAGGTAGTATCGATCCAACATCTTATTCTAATCAGGGAGAAACTTTTAGAAATTATAACGAAAGAGAAATTTACCTTGATAGGGATGGAGACATAATTGAATTTATATCAGATTTTACTGATAGTGGAAATTCCTATGTATGGACAGCAATATATGATGAAGATTCATGGGTAACTCCATGGAACTGGCTGTTAGTGAATGTAACTGGAACTCTTCAGCAGATCGAATACCGTTTATATATGGATGATGGCTATTATGATTTATGGTTAAGAGATACATCCACGGATACATGGTACCAGAATTCCTATAATGATCGTGATAATCCTGCCACAAGAGTTAATTGGCTTGTAGGTTCAACTGAAGTTGATACTGTGGGTAGTATATCAGAATATTTCAAAACAGAGACGAATCCAATAAGGGATGACTGGACTTATGCAAATGGAGATTGGCATAGTCCACAAATTACGTTTAATTGGAATGGTTATGACCCTGCTGATGATCAATATGTCTATATAAGAGCAGGGTGGGATGGTTCTGGTAGAATTAACACCCGGCACATTGCGGGTAGTGATTATTGAATCATCAAAACATTATTTTTTTAAAAAGGAAGAGTAGGATGGTAATTAACATAAATAGAATAAAAGTTTGGATCTTTATCGGGCTGCTTATTGGAGCGACTGTATTTTTCTCTGGATGTGTTTTTGATGAGGCTCCTAATAGTCCCGGTAACGAATATTCTGTACAAACACCGCCATCAACAATCGCCCGGCCACCTTCCTTATTCATTAATGCCTCTTCAATAAAACCTTCTTTCCTGTCGGGTGAAACGGTTGAGGTCGATATTACATTTAGAAATACAGATGAAGACCCGGTTGTAATCGATTCATTTCCGCCTGAGATAATACTTAGTAACCCTACATCGGGTATTGTACGTAACTATCCTTGTGGCAGTGATACAATAACACTGGAACCTGGCGAGAGTATCGATTACATTTTGAAATGGGACCAGCGTGACTCTGACGGAGATGGAGCGGACCCGGGAATTTATCTTGTGAAAGTATCAGATGTCTCTTACTATGAAAACGGTGCAAAAAAAGTGATCTTTCCTGAAGGGGCCGATATCGCGAGTGTAATTATAGAGTACCCGCAGGGGGCCATTGAAGGGGAGATCTTTGTCCACCACTCAGAAAAATTAAATGGATATCTTGTTACTCTTGAAAATATCACGTTTACTCCTACTGTTTCAACGATATATATCGTTCTGCATTCCGTTGATAATTCATTCTTCAGGACAACAGATCAAACAAATACTCCCTTACCCACGCCTCCGGCAGGTCTTAATCCCTTAGGGTACTACCGGATAGATGACGGGCCGGAGAAAGAATTCACATGTACTGGGTATAGAGTCGTTGATGAGACCATCGTGCTATTATGGGACTTTGAGCCGGTACCAACTGATGTCGGGGAGTTGCATTTTGTGATTACTAGTCTCGGGGATTGGGAAGGTTATTGTGAGATTCATGTTGATGTCAGTAATTCAACGATAAACCTACTTAGTGTATAGAGAATCCCATGAAAGATCCCCGTTGGAGGTGTACATCCCTTCACTGATATTTTATCTACTTCTTTGTTAGTGAAGACAATCCTGCAGATTTCATGAATTTTTGATCATAGCTATTTCACACTGGCGACTCTCCCTAAGAACTCAGTACCTATATACACTATGGAACAAGAGCGAACTGGATGATCAACTGAAGTGTTGAACAGAATTTATATGGCTAGGACAATTATATTATCATTGAAAATACCGATAACTCAAAGAGAGTCTTTCCCAATCATGGCACATTCTCCGGACTTGAAAGAAAGATCATCAGTATGAGCCATAATCCTACTCAGCTGAAGATTCTTGCACTCATAACGAAATATCCGGGCATAAGAAACGTAGACCTGAAAGACGAACTGGGGATTTCAAAAAGTGCAGTGAGCTGGCATGTAGGAAAAATTGAAAGTGCAGGTCTCCTTTCCTGCCGGAAATCGGGAACGGCGAGGCATTATTATATAAGATCGGGACTTGAGAAGGTTATTGTCAAAAACCTTCCCGAAGAATTGAGGGAAAATTACGGATTTTCTGTCTGAGAATCATTGCCTGAATTGAATGATTTCCTGCAGGTAATACTTTTCAGGTTGAAAGCGCGAAGAAAATTCTATGGAATATGGTTGTTTATTGATGCAATAAAGAGAAATTTATCGTTATACATAATATCAAAAATTGAAATACTTCAGTATGACGTTTTTTTTCGATCATTATATTTCATTGTTCAAGAGCATGGTGAAAGTTTTTATTAAAGAGCTAGCTCCATTTTCAATTGGGGGTCTAAGGTGGAGGAGTGATCTTCCACCCGAACCTTTCCTGGATTATTAACCAGTTGAAGACATTAGGGAAGAAAAGTCAGAGGAGTCAACTTCGTTCCTTTCTCTCCCCGATCGTCCGCCGGCAAATAGGACCGGCATTCATCTTTGTCGACATCAATGCAGATTAAGTTTTGCATACCGGTTGTTCTGTTCAGGGATTAATCCCCCACCTGAACCCGGAATCTCGAAGAAGTCTCAGGAAACCACAAGATCACACAAGTCCAATTTTCTTCTTTTTTTCGGGTTCTAATTTATGAATGTAGGTGAAAAAATGAAAGCGAAGAAAGCAATGCAGGTTTTGAACCTGCTTTTGGTAATAGCACTTGCAGGAGCGATGTTCGTTCCTGTGGTTAGTGCTGCATCAAATGCTCAAAAAATCGATGATCAAAGCATTGTCGAGTTATTTGAACCTATTAATGCAGAAATTGAAAGTACAATGGCAAAAACGGTTACAACCGACGGATTAGCAAAAACAGATTTTAATTCGGAGAAATATTCAGAAGAACTGATAAAGAAATACCAGAAAAATCTGGACTTGATCATTGATTCTCTTGATAAAGGAACAGGAAATAAACTATCATTGAGTGAACGTGAAGATCTAAAAAAGATCATCGTCCAAGAACACATCGAAAGAGTCTCCTGGGATGAATTCAAGAAAAAATTAGGAGTGAAAGATGAAGACTTTAGAGATCTTACTATTATCTCGGGAGATTCATTGACCCAGGCAGAAAAAAGTCGGTTACCCCTCTCATTGACCCTTATTCAGGTTACAGTTGACAGAACTGGAGGTATAGGTTTAGATGGAGCTGGATTACCCTATCAGATCAATGGAGGAAACAATCTGTTATCTGTATCTGTTGATACCGTGTACGAAGGAAAGGATCTCTATGAATGTCTTTTTGCTGATGAGGATGCCCCTAATTTTGGCTTAGATGATGATTACGATGCATTGCGTTTGATCATGTACGGGACACTTAACGATCTTCAGGGATTCTTTATATATGACCCGGATGATCATAATCACCGATATATTGAATTTGGCAACGATTATGATAATGGATTAACTTTTGCCTTTACTGTTGGCCAACATGGCGCATTAACAACAGAATGGAGCATCGGTGATGAGATTTATATTAGCAATGTATGGAATCATGCCATGAGTCTTACTGACCGGAATTCAAACATGGGAAAACATACATATTATGTCTACTAATTTTTTTTTTTGAAGAGGAGATAATATCTTATGAATCTTGAGGGAACGGCAAAAAGTCTCGATCAGGCGTTTTATTATATTCTGTTGGTTGTTTTGGTTTTAAGTTCGTTCATGTATCTTTTTGTATTCATCCTCAACTGGGAAGCCTGGTTCTTCGGCATGAAGCTTGATGGTCCGGATGCAGGAATTCTGTTGTTCGTTTATTTCCTTGTTCCTGGTATTCTGGCCTTTCTTCTCTTCAGGTACCCTAGAAGAGTTTCTGTGATCGCCCTTTTGTCGATCTTATATTTCAGTTTCAGGTTTATCGATTCGTCGGCAACTGTTCGGGAGCTTAGCGGGGGAGTGAATTCGTTCAACACATTTAATGCGGTGCTGATGGTGATCCTCCTGTTTGTCCTGGTCGTCCACTTCATCGCCGCACGGTTCTATGAACCGGAGGGAGAATCGGACGAAGGTAATAAGGATGAAAAGAAACCTGAACCCGTTGCGGCCGAACCTGAAATATCTACACCTGAAAACGGGAAACAGGACAATTATCTGGTGGCAAAGTTATTTATTCTCGGGCTGGTGGCATTTGCCGTTGTTTTATTATTCGGTCCTCTTGTTGTGTCTGTGTTCTTTTCCTTCCTGGTTTCGTCCGTCTCCACACCTGCTCCGATAATAGTCGGGGACTCCGTGATCTCGAAAGTCGACGCAAACGGGACCACCGAATGGCAGACTGTAGTAAACGGTTATAGTGACTACCAGCAGGAAGTATGTTCTTCGAACGATGGCGGTTATATCATGGCCGGGATGTTCTTTCTCGGTGAAAAAAACCGAAATCTTAGGGCGATGAAATTCGACAACAACGGCAGCGTTATCTGGGATATCAACCGGAGCGTTTCCGCCTATCCCGAAGTAGATCTTCAAGATATCAAAAGGGCACTTCAAACAGGAGATGAATATACCATAATAATGCTCAACGGAATCGTTATCCGGCTTGACGAAGATGGAAACGAACTGTGGCATCGTTACTACCCTCACAAGAAACATATTGTTGACAGCATAGCCTTACCCGACGGCGGATATCTCCTGGTTGGCGAAGTGAACGAGGATGGCGCCGACGGTTGGAAGTTCGACGGTTGGATTCTCTGCGCAGACAGTGAAGGAAATACCCTTTGGGAAAAGAAAGAGAAGGATTTCACCAATTGCAGAAGAGCTGTAATGTCACCGGAAGGATATATCCTCTTAGACTGCTATGCCGGCTGTTACGATCCCGATTCGGCATGTTCCGATCCCGAACAGAGCGGTGATATGATCGTTGCTCTCGATCTCCAGGGGAATTATCTCTGGAAGACGAGATTCATCGAAAATATCGACGGTAAAGTCTATTCGATAGAGCCTCTCGACAACGGAACTATCGAGGTACGTTTACGTGGCGAAGGTGAACGGGAGTACATTCTCGACAAAGAAGGAAATGTCCTGATCCAAAAATTCCTCTCGTCACAGGCAGATTCATATGACCATGATTTTATACTTTACAGGAAATACGAGGCGGAACCGGTTGAAGGAAACGGGGTCCGGGTGAATGTAACAGAGGCGGACGGATCGGAGAAGTTTTTCATTATCCAATACCCGGAGAATGTATCGGGTATCAGGCAGGTTTTCTCTGTGAATCCCACCCCGGACGGAGGATATATCGTTGCAGGTTCTTAAAAGAGGCAATTCAATAATTATCTTTTTTTTTCGGGTCATCCAGCTTACGGTAACCATCCGGTAACTGCAATCGGTTGCCCCGATAGTTCAACAGACTAGTTAATATTAATGATGAATTGAATACAACTACAAGTTATCATATTACATATGGTAATGATGTAATAGCCGTTTATACACGGCCCGAACCTGATAATTTTTGGAGTTAAAATGGATTTTGTAGTAGGGATTTCAAACGGGCTTTTGGATTTCGTAATGAACTCTCTCATTTTGACATCCATTGTCTTTGCAGCGCTTTCGGTCCTTGTATACCTGGTATTAACACGGATCAAAGATGAGAGGATTCAACTTTTTATAGGGATTGCCGGGGGTTTTTTACTTCTCGCAATTCCTGTTTTTCCTGCCGGAGGACTCACGGGCTCCGCGGTCAGTGTTACAGGAGCAGTTCTTGTAATGATATCGCCTGTTATAGTCTTCAGGGGATATCTGGACAAAAAAGACATCCTGCCGGCAGTTTTTTTAGTCGCCCTTACTTATCCTGCAGATTTCCGAACAACATGGTACATGTGTGATTTCGTATACCCAGGCCTGTGGAATATCGGGGATTTTCTCGGCCCTCTCATTCTTTCGCTCTCGACAACGGCCCTTCTGGTATTTCTAAGAAGATATTATGAGAATTTTAAACACGAGAGGCGTCTTTTAATCCCCCTGCTGCTCTTGATCCCCGGAATTATCTGGTTCGCCGTTCCTGTGGCTGCTGCGTCGCTTTCGGCATTAATGTTCATATCCTTTAATGAACTGCATAAGGGAGTTCATAAAATACCTGATATTCAGGTTTTGGTAGTTATGATATTCGCGGCACTCATTTCCATTCTGCCCTGGCCGTTCCTTGCTTCTCTTCCCTGTGTACGGAACATTTTTCCGTTATGGATTCTTCCCGTCCTTGCGGTTTCGCTGGTTTCGGCTGCGTCTGTCTATTATCTTAGATCGAAATTTTCCGAAAGATGGATTGAAGTTTCAGTCTTTGTATTAGGATTTGCTCTTGCAGTACTGTTGTCTACAGCCACCATCTTATCCGCAGGGTGAACCGTTGCCACGCCCCGGACGGGGGATATATCGTTGCAGGTTCAAAAATAGGCAATTCAATAATTATTCGTCTTTTTTTCCGGAATTACTCAGAAATTACTGAGTGTTTGCTGCAGGTATCTTCTGAAGTTCAACAGCGCAAAGAAAAATTTTGCGGCATACGGCTGACAATTGATTCAATAAAGAGAAATTTATCGTTATTTGTAATATCGATAATTGAAATCCTTCTGTATGACGTTTTTTTCCGATCATTATATTTCATTGTTCAAGAGCATGGTGAAAGTTATTATTAAAGAGTTAATGCCTATTTTCAATTGGGGGGCGGATGGAGGAGTGATCCTCCATTCTTACCTTTCCTAAATACAACCATGTGGAGACTTTATTGGAAGAGAAGCCGGATAAATCAATCCGGTGCCTGAGTATCTCCTTACTGATCTCCGATAAACGCATTCAACTTCATCTTTGCCGGCATCGTACTGATTATGGTGCCTGATGCCGGTTGCCAGAAATCCGGGGATCTTTGTCCCCGCATGAAGACCGGAAAAGGAGTTATGAACACCCTAAGATCACACAAGTCCCAAATTATCTCCTTTTTCCGGTTTTTGACAGGTGAATGCAGTTGAAAGAGCGATACGAATAACTTATGCATGAACACTCCCTATTCAATCATATTACGGAAGGATTGCATGATTAAATTTCAGGCAGCGGAAAGGAACGGTCTGATAGTACTGATTATCCTGTGTTTCATTGTCGTTCTCTACGGTGCAGCAACATTCCAGTGGGGACTGGTTTTCTCCTTAATCTGGTTTCTTGTCGTAATCGTCATGGTTTTGATAATCCTGAAAAAATTCTCAGACTATATAAGGTCATTCGGGAAACTAAACCGGCAAATGGCATCTGATCTCCGATCATTAAAAAATTCGGTTGATGGCATGAGGGAAGAGACAGGTGAGATTAAGGCTCTCACAGAGAGCATTGCGAAAAAATAATCGAATGTGTCCTGATTTTTATTAAGAGCGGGATGGCAGCCGTATAATTGCAATTGTATTCGTATGTAAGAGAGTGGTGGGTGAAATAAATGAGTGAACCGGATATTAAATCGGATATAAACATGGAACCGGACAAGACAGACCGGATAATGGGTCCCGTTTTCGGGCTGCTTTTATGTATCATATGGCTTGCAGTCGTTATCTTTATCGAAGGAATGTTTTTTCCGGGTCAGAATATGGCAAACAATCTCCTGATCTCGTGGATAAACATAGGGCTCATTCCGTTCTTTGTAAGTCTGGGAGTTTACCTGTTGTATTACAGGAAACTCGGGGGTGTTGAAGCAGCCCGCAGTTTGATCGCCCTGAAAGGCGTTTTATTCGGATTTGCAATCTGGTTTGTCGTGATCTGGCTCTTTTTGATGGAGTCCGGGATTTCGTATATGCTCGTCGACGCAGGAGGATTTCTTATCATTATTGCATTAATCCTTATTTTCGAATGGAAAGTGAAAAGAGGTTGCCTGAATCCGGAAGCGTGCGGGATCACGTTTAAGGACTGATAAAACACCCGGCGAGTGGTTGAAGAATGAAAGAAAGGTACATCAATACGGCTCTTGTATGCCTGGTGGCTTCAGTCGTCGTTATGTCAGCGGGATGCACCGGGGTAATGCTCCCCACTGGCGGGGGCACGCGAATATCGGATGACAATCTGACTCACCAGCAGTGGTACAGTCAGCATGAGGAAAACCCTGATAAATACCTGTATAATCCTGAAAATCCCTTTGAGTGGACATTAAAAGGAATGGCATGTGCAGCTTCGGGAGGGAATCATGAAGGAGCACTCGAATATTACGATACCGCAATCGGACTCGATCCCGAATTTGGATTCGTCTATTACGAGAAGGGATTCTCTCTGTTAAACCTGAAGAGATATGACGAAGCCAAAGAGTGTTTTCAAAAAGCGGTAGAACTGAATCCTGATTTTAAACCGCTTGTCGAGAAAGATCTGCGGTATTTTGTCAGAGACTGAACTAAGAAAATTTCAGTTAAAAAATATTTTTTGGAGGAAGATTGGAACGGGGGATTCCGTTCTTTCCCCCTGATATTATGAATGTCATGGTGATTTCGTTTATTGCTGCATCTATATGTTTCTGATTTCGGTCTGGTCTGTATTTTCTGGTCTGGTTTGTCTGTTAATCGATTCTTTTGGGTAAGTTTGTTTTTTGGATCAAACATCTTTTCTTAATCACTGCAGTATTTCATTACTGAAGCACTGGTTCATCCTTTTGCATCGTCCGGTCTCGGTGAACCGGGAAAGAGTGTTCCGCCTTCCTGGGTCAGGCAGCATTCGTGGGGGGTCATTTATGGTTGCCTGCAGGGATTTGGCGGAGATCCTTTCCCTTCTTTACGGATTACCGGAAAGATGCACCGGGTAGACGAAGGTCCGCAGGAGAATCTGGTCGGGTTTCTCTTTGCGGTCTTTCGTTTTCCTCATCTGATTCTCCTCTTGCAAGGTGGGATGCAACTCCTGTGTTGTTCTCCACACCTTGTAAAATATATTTTACATTATGTTTTATATAACTTACTATTAGTCTCCAATGGTTAACCTGCGTAACCTGAAATTTCCTTTTTATTATACTGCGGATTTCAGGTAAATTCAATATAGGATTAATATGGAAGATTAACTGATGAAGATCAGTATCTGGGCGATGATGCTTATTCTCAGCGTATTGGTCGCGATAATCAGCCTGCTGCTGACCGGAACGATGAACATTCATAACGTTGTATATGCTTTCCTTTTCTGGCTCCTTGTAATCGGGGTAGGAGTCACTGGAATAATCGCTTTCTCCGGCCATTTTTTCAAAGCGGATGGGATTGCCGAAAAGATTGGGTGGCCCAAAGGAAATCCGTTCCAGCGTGAGATCGCATTTACGAACCTCGGGATCGGGATTGCGGGTGTGCTGTGCTTTTTCTTAAAGGACGGTTTCTGGCTTGCGGTGATCGTTATGTATTCAATATTCTCGGCAGGGGCTGGCTTTGGGCATATATACGAACAAAGAAAGAATGAAAATGCAGCCGAGTATAACACAGGGGCTGTTGTCGCATTCGATATCCTGATGCCTGTCGTGCTGATCGCTCTCTGGATTCTGATGTCTGTGACCTGACGCGGGCGATCGTTACTGCCGGAACCCGGTATATCAAATATACCGCAGATGTAATAATATAAAAAAACTATAATCCAATGACCTATGCCCGAAGATCTCTACAGGACGATACTGAACGATGACACGCCGCTGTTTTACGAGAGGCTCTCGGATTACCTGAGCGTACTTGGGAATCCGACAAGGCTGAAGATATTAAAGATAATCGAAAAAAATCCGAAGGACATCCGGGAGATCTCGAATGAGATCGGGACGAGCTACGAAAACACGAAAAAACACCTCAATAAACTTCTTAAAATCGGATTGATCAGAAAAGATGCCGGTGTCGGAAAGCCTACTTCAAAGGGTATACATGCGGTCTGGAAGTATTCAACGATTCCGGGCGGCCTTGAACTTATTGCACGGAATGTCGGCAGTTTCTGTAATATGGAGATTAAAAATCCCGAACTTGCAAGCCGGCTCGTAGAGATCAGGAAGATGATTGATGATGAAATATCATCGGATATGCCTGTTCTTGTTCTTCTCGGGGGGACGGATGACGGCAGGGTCTACACGGTCAGAAAGAATACGGTTAGACTCGGGAGGTATGACCCGTCTGCAAAGGGAATTTTTGACGAGGAGAATGACATAGTCCTGGATGACGATTACAGGGGCGTTACAAGGATTTCGAAACCGCACGCCGTAATAATCCTGGAAGACGGTGTATGGTGCATCATGGATGAAGGAAGTACGGGCGGGACCTCGGTAAACGGCAAATTGATTGGAAAGTCCGTTAGAACCGTTCTTTCAGACGGGGACATGATCGAACTCGGGGCCGGTGAAGGTATGGCTTCGTTTGTCTTCCACCTGAAGAAGAATTCGGATACTGCTGATGAAAATAACCTCAGTAGTGGTGATGAGATATGAATAAAGATCGTTTTCTCACCGGAACGTTGCCGGCTTTGCTAATATTGATCATGCTTTCCATAGTTTTTATTCCGGTTCAGGCAGCTTACGGCAGCCAGTCGTCGATGAATGATCACTCTATGGGAATGGGTCATGACGATGAGAATGAGTCATATGAAATGCCGGGGATGTCTGCAGCAGGTTCCGGTTCAGGCATTCAGGCAATACTGCCGTTAATCTACGGTCTCTTTGCGGTTGTGATCGTTCTTGTCCTCGTTATCCTCTATGTTGTTTTCATAAGACGCAGGCATGAAAAGCCCGGCGATGAAGAGGCATGCCCCGCAACTCCAGATGAGAATTATTCCTGCGGAATTGCCGGGGGGAATGAAAAAGTTTTTGCGGCTGATTTCCCCGCAGAACTTAATGAAAAGTATTCTGACCCTGTTCTTATAGGAAAGGGCGGGTTGTCGTCCGTCTACTCCGCGAAGTCGAAGGAGACGAGTGAGACGGTGGCTGTAAAGATCCCCACGAAGAGAGACGAGAGATCCGGCAAAGTGTTCCTCCAGGAGGTAAAGATCTGGGAGGAGCTCGCCCACCCGAATATTGTCTCCCTGAAATCTGTCAATGTCTTTCCTGTCCCCTATGTCGAGATGGAATATGTCCCCGATTCACTTGAGACGATAGAAAAACCGGTGGACAGAGATGTAGCGATCCAGGTTGCAGTCGGAGTTTTAAGGGGTCTCTCCTACGCCCATAAAAAAGGAATAATCCACTGCGATATAAAACCGGCCAATATCCTGATCGATGATGATTTCACCCCGAAGATTACCGACTGGGGGGTGGGGAGATCCAAAACTGGAGGCGGAACAGAATTTCACGGTTATACTCCTGCTTTTGCCGCACCTGAACAGGTTTCTCCCGGGGTTCCCGGCTGCACGGAAAGGACCGACATATTCCAGGTAGGGATGCTTATAATACGGATGGTCTGCGGGAAGACGGCCTTTGATATAAATTTCGGGAAGGACTCGAATACTTACCTTCAGGACTGCATAAAGGATGAAAGGCTCGGTGCTGTGGTTTTAAAATGCATCAGGAAAGATCCCGGGGAAAGATACGGCAGTGCAGAGGAGCTTTTATCTGAATTGTTGTCTATCTCAGGGAATACGGTCCTGAACTGACGGAAAAAAATAGAAAATTGATCTTTTTTGCTTCTCAGATGCAGGGGCAGTTGCCTGAGTTGGCGTTTCCGGAACCGTATCCTGTCCCGTTAAGGGTGCATGTGCTGTTGTTCAGGCAATATTCCCCGGAATTCCGGAAGCAATAGTTTTCAGCAATCTGGCATGAATTTCCGGTGCACTGGCCGTTAACATACGAATATTGGGCACAGTCCTGGGAGTATGCATGTGCCCCGTGGCATCCGCCGGTGTTTCCTCCCTGGTTATAACCTGCACTTGCAGGCATTGCCACCAGTGCCACCGCAAGGAGCACGAGGCCTGCGATTAATACAATCTTTCTCTTCATCTTTTTCATCTCCTTTAATATTAGAAACGGGAAATCTTGTGCACTGATATCAGGCAGCGTTCTTCTCCGGTTTCTGCAAATTATACTATGGCCCGTTTTCCTTTTATATTGGCAAAATGCAGTCGGTTTATTATATGAACCGACCGGTTCCATATATGAAATTATGAATGGCGGAGGAATGGATCGTTTTCTCGAAGAGCACCCTTACGTGGATTTTTCTTCCCCAAATGTCAGGGCGAAGGCGGAAGAGCTCTTTTCAGGGGTGAATAGTCCTGTCGAAAAAATTGTCCTGTCGAAAAAGCGGAGATCGCATATGAATTCGTCCGTGACGAGATCCCGCACAGCTTTGATATCAACGCTTCAGTGGTAACGGCGAAGGCGTCGGATGTCCTTTCGGCTGGAACCGGAATATGCCATGCGAAGGCAAATCTTCTTGCTGCCTTTCTCAGGAGTGCTGAGATTCCGGCGGGATTCTGCTACCAGCACTTAACACTCGCAGACGATGATTCTCATGGTTACTGCGTGCACTGCTACAATGCGATTTTTCCCGACGATCACTGGATCTTCCTTGATGCCCGCGGCAATAAAGAGGGAGTGAATGCACAGTTTTCACCGGGTGAGCCGGTCCTTGCTTTTCCGTGCCGCAAAGAGTATGATGAATATTTCTGGTACGGGATCTATGCTTCGCCGCAGATGCATATCATGAAGATGCTGGAGTCTTCAAAAACGATACCTAATGTATATCCGGGAATATGATTTTTATCTTGGACGATGGCTTTCATGTGTTATTTTCTCTTGTCACCTGTCTGAGAAACCTGCAAACAGATTAAAAAAATGGTAAATTTATTCCTTCCTGAGGAAGAGTGCGGCTGCCGTTCCCAGTGCGATCAATGAGACGAGTGCCCCGAATCCAGGTGTTGTTGTCGTCGTCGGCGGGGTTAAGGTAGCGGTTGAAGTTTTACTTGCCGTAACTTCCCCCAGTAATTCGAATGTTGTCGCCGCTGTTGAATCTCTTTCTACGGATTCAATTCTGACATCGTATTCATCAGGTATGAACCCTGATGGATCGACGTTTATGGACCATTTGTTGTCTGAATCACCTTCAACAACTTTGACCACCTCCGACAGTCCGCTGTACTCTTCGCCCTCTGATTTCTTTCCCGTTGAGAATGACGTGGACACTATTTCAACGATGAGGTTATCGTCCACAGGGAGATTCGTGGTTCCTGAAATTGTGAACTGATTACTGGTGTAGTAATAACTGTTCGCAGTGATCCGTATCCACGGATCATCACCATCGGTTGTTGTTTCTTTTGTTGTCACTACTGCAGATACAGAGGATGCAAGCAAAAAGAAAATGAATACGAATATGATTAAACGGTTTTTTGTATTCATGTTTCAAGTTTTTTGTTAGGATATAATAAAATATAGTGGTCAAATGACTACTCTTGTGTCGATTTATTAATTCTGACATAACTCCGGCGCGAAATTTGAAAAAAATTATGAAATCATTTCTTCATGAGGAAGAGTGCGGCTGCCGTTCCCAGTGCGATCAATGAGGCGAGTGCCCCGAATCCTGGTGCTGCTGTCGTCGCCGGCGGGGCTTGAGTGCTTGTCGTTGTTACTGCTGTTGCAGAAGATGTCGGGGATGATACGGTTATGGTTGGAGTGGTGGTTTTAATTGCCGTTGCCGTCGCACCTTTTTCCAGCAGGTCGAATGATGTTGTTGCTGTTGAAGTGGTCTCGACTGATTCAACGTTTACAATGTATTCGTCGGGTTCGAAGGTTGATGTATCGATATCAACGGACCATTTGTTGTAGGGGTCTCCCTTTACGACTTTGAGGATCTCAGACTGGCCGGAATATTCTCCGGCATTTGATGCGCCCGGTGAGTATGACATAGACATTGTCTCAAAGATAAGAGAATAACCTATAGGGAGGTTTGTGGTTCCTGAAATTGTGAACTGCTCGCCAACGTAGTGTTCATGGCCACCGGTCATATCGACCCTGATCCATGGATAATCACCATCAATTGTTGTTTCTTTTACTGGTGTTGCTGCAGATACGGCTGATATAAGCAAAAATAAAATAAAAATAGGTAAAATTAACCGGTTTTGATTCATATTTCCTGTTATTTATCTGATTATAAAAAAGTCTAATGTGACAAATGTCGATTCTTCTGTCGGTTTGTGAACTCAAAACAAATTCTGCATGAAATCAGTTTTTGTGTTTTAAGAATTATTCTGAGTGTTGGATTTGAATTATTATTTTTGTCTTTCAAGAAGTGTTTTTATTTCTGATTTGAGAAGGGGCAAATCCTTTTCTATAACCCCCCATACGACCTCGTCGGAGATGCTCGCATATCCGTGAATAAGCCGGTTTCTAAAAGATATGATTCTGGAGGGGTTCGTAATCCATTCTTTATATTGAGGGTTTATTTCAAAAAGCTGCTTTAATGCCTCTCTTATTTTTTCAAACTGCCTTTAAATTGCAGATTTGAGCATGAGATCAGACTCGTAGTCTTCGAAAGATTTTCCTAATACAAATTTTTGTATGTTTCCAGCCGACTCTTCAATGTCATGGAGATATTTTTCAGGTTCATGCTGAGGCATAGACCATTACTCCTGACTCGTCAATATTTTTCTTGAGATAAGGGTTTTTGACAGCCTCTTTTTCAAGGAGATCGATATTGCAGCCAAAATACTTTTCAAGCTCTTCCAAAAGGCCGAAATATGAATCGGCATGTTCAGCTGGTGTCATTTTCCTAAATGAAACCATAATGTCAATGTCGCTTTTTTCAGGATCAAAATCGGAACGAATTGCAGATCCGAAGATAAACATCTCGGATACTTTATATTTACGGCACAATTCTTCGAAATTTTTATCGTATTTCAAGAGATCCGGAAATGCGCTTTCTGGTTCCATCTGAATCTGGTACTGAATAGTTACTTTATGAAGTGTTATAATAATTATCTAAAATCCTGCGATGTCAATTATATTCTATAGCAAACGATGGTGAAACGATCACGAATGTATTGGTTGAAAATAATAACGATTGTATCGTCCGCAAAAAAATATTTGATTCGGGGCAACAGATAAAAGATCAAATGAAAACCATAGAAATATCTGATGAATTATATGAAGATCTGCTTTACCTCAGGGAAGGTGATGAAGCAATAAGCAAAACCTTAGAGCGTGAACTAATGGATTCAAGGGTCAAAGCTATTACAAAGAGAGTGAATAAGGAATTAGATGAAGTTGTAAAAAACAGTAAATATGGCGCCTGACCCTTTTTCCCGAAAAGCTGATGCTAACCACTTTTCAATATCAGGTGACTTTTTTGGACAAAAAGTACAAAAAAGTGGACTGAGCGGGAATTGAACCCGCGGCCTCTACCATGCCAAGGTAGCGATCTTCCCCTGATCTATCAGCCCAAAACAACTGCCTGAATATATTGGATTTTGCAGGATAAATATAGTTATGTTTTCTTTCTCCCCGGAAATGACGTCGTCCCATAAATTATTAGTTTCCCGCCGGAGACAACTATTCGTGAAAGAGATCTACAGGCAGTTTGCGCATATGCTCTTCGGCCTTGTCATTGCCGGGTTTATATACTATGTTCAGTTCATCAACGAAGCTTATGCAACATTGACATTAATCGCCGTAGTATTCGTCGGGGTCCTTATCGCCGATGCTGTGGACCGGGGGATAAAAGTCCCGCTGTTTTCCTTCCTCATCGAAAAACTCGAGCGAAAAGATACCTTCCCGGGAAAAGGCACGATATATTTCTTTATCGCGACTCTGTTCTGCCTCGCATTCTTCGGGAGTACAATCACGATCATCGCCATAGTGATGCTCTCGGTTCTCGACAGCGCTACAACGATTGCCGGGATAAACTTCGGGAGAAGAAAGATCTTCGGGAAAAAGACACTCGAAGGAACGCTCTGCGGGATCGGCGCAGGTTTTGTAATCATGCTGTTCTTTACCGGACCGCTGAATGCAATAATACTGGCGACAGCCGCGGGAGTAACGGAGCTTGTGTCTCCGGTCGACGACAACCTGACGATTCCGGTAGTAACCGGAGTTCTGCTCTGGCTTTTGGCAGGGGTCATGATCCTGTAGGTTTTCTGCCGGATTCCTCCAGCCAGATATATCCAATATTTTTATCGGCCGATTGCAATTAGTTCCGGATTCGTATCCTCAAGTATAACTATATATTAAAAAAAAGCTATGATCAAAGTGATAAATTATGCATGAGCGGACCCTTTTAAAAGTTACAATAATCCTCTTAATATTCCTGATAATATCCGCGATAGGAAACGTATTGTTCTTCATCGAATACAACTCCCGGGAAGTGTGCAGCTGTAACACAACTTCCGACGATACCGAAGAGGTTGAGATAGTCCTAAAAGAGATGTCCTATATGGATTACAGCGGTGTCATGCTCGAAGGCGCCGATCTTTCTGATGCAAATGCATACAAAGCGGTCTTCCAGGGGACCGATCTCAGGAATGCAGACCTTCACGGCGGTATATTCTCGCTTGCAGACTTCACGGGAGCTGACCTTACCGATGCTGATCTCGTAGGCGCCGCATTCGACTATGCAGATCTTTCGGGGGCAGTCTTAATCGGTGCCGATATGCGGTACGCAGACCTGAGAGGAGCGGACCTTTCCGGTGCAGACCTCACGGATGCATTGATCGAGGGCACTGACCTTAGGTGGGTAACAGGGAATTATACGATCTGAAAAGAGAATAAAAAAATAAAATCATATCATATTTTCTATTGAAGAGAGCACGCGGGCTCTCGACTTCTGCATATCCGGCTTTGTAAGAATCTGGCCGTCTTTTATGAATATTTTAATCATCGGTTTTGCATCTTCGGGCGGAGTCACTCCTTTCGGCAGGAGCAGGTGGTCGCCGTTATCAAACTCGTAAACCTCCTTGACTCCGCTCTTCTTGCCTCTCTTCGAGTAGATCTTCTCTTCTATCTCGACGATATCGAGCGAAAAATCGATGACCTGTGCATTGGCGATCGAACCGCCGACACCGAATGCATCCACTATGTCCCTGTACTTCAGGATGTCGTCGGCAGTAAGCCCGCCGGAGAGAAAGATCCCGACATCCGGAAATCCGTTTATATCCAGCTCCCAGCGAACCTCCTCGAGGATCTGCCTCATATCCCCTTTACGCGATGAGGGTGTATCGAGGCGGACCGCCGAAGCACCAGCCTTTGCCGCATCGAGCGCCTCTCTCTTCTCGTCACAGTATGTATCGCAGAGCATCACGCGGGGAACGTCGCCCGGAGCATGGCGATCGAACGCGAGCCATGCGTCGAGAGGCTTTTCAAAGCACATGACAAAGGCGTGGGGCATCGTCCCTGCGAGCGGAATTCCCGCCGGCGCACTCGTGCTGCTTGCACCGTCCACTCCGCCGACCCATGCCGATCTCTCTATCATCCGCGATATCGCCGGGTGCTGTCTTCTCGAACCGAACGAGTATACCGGTCTCTGGGCTGCACAGGCCTTTATTATCGCCGCAGATGTCGCGATCCCCGAGGCGTGGCAGATGAATCCCAGGAGTGATGTCTCGTATTTCGCAAAATCACGGTAATGGCCGGAGATCCTGATCACCGGCTCGCCGCGGTAGAAGATACTCCCCTCAGGCATTGCGTAGACATCTACGGGAAGCCCTTCGAGAAGCGAGAGGGCGTCGTCCAGGCCGCAGAAGACACCCCATTCGTCCGGCAGGTTCTGGGCGGTAATCTCAACGGTGACTACCGGGTTCTTTCCCTCGAGGGCAAGGATGTCTGATGTCCTGACGAAGTATATATCGGTATTTTCGCCTGACTTTATCTCGTTGTCATCAACAGTATGAAAGATTCCCATTCACTGGTATATTGGCGATTGAAAAGATTAGTTTTTTGTAATTTTCAGGAACCACAAAACATCCTCATAAAACATTCCGCACTTCGGCAGGAAGGGCACCCGCTTTGGGGCGGCGGGATTGATATGAGATGATTGACATAATTTTAGATGGAGACCGCCGATGCTTGGAATAATTGGAGGCACAAGCCTGTTATATGCCGATCTGCCCGAACTGGAGAAGAAGGTGGTGCCGACACCGTTCGGCCCCGCCGAGGTGCTTTTCGGGGATATCGTCATCCTCATGAGGCACCAGTTCAACACCCCGCCGCACAGGATCAATTTTCCTGCCTGCCTTTCCTCACTTAAACTATCGGGGGTGAACCGGATAGTCGCATTCGGATCGGTGGGCTCGCTCAACAGGTCAATCGGACCGGGAAGCGTGGTCCTGCCCGATGATTATCTTTCGATGTCGAAGATTCCGACGATCTTTAACAGCTCGATCGGGCATGCCTCGCCGTCAATCGATGCCGAGATCCACGACGAACTGTCTTATATCGTCCCCGAAGCTGTCAAGAAAGGGACATACGTCCAGACCGACGGTCCGAGGCTCGAGACGAGGGCGGAGATAATGGCTCTCAAGGATCTCGGCGATGTCGTGGGGATGACGATTTCAAGCGAGGCGACAATTGCAAACGAGCTCTCGATACCCTTTGCCGCGGTATGCATGGTGGATAACTTCTGCCACGGCCTCGGTGCGGAGGAGCTGAGCTACGAATACATACTCGAAAAATCGAGAAGCAACAAGGAAACGACCGAGAAGATACTCGAAAATATTATTGAGAGACTTGGTTGAAAATTAAGGAGCACAAGATATGACGAACGAAGATCCTGATATATTCGGCGGCGGGAGCTCAGTCCTGCTCGTAAACGTAATAGTGAACGGAAAGAAGGGCAGTATATACATCGACGAATCGGGCAAAATAGGTGAGACCTGCGAGGGAACAAACGCAGGACTCAAATCCGAGGCCGAATTCATCATCGATGGAAACGGTGCGATCGCAACGCCGGGTTTCACGAATACACACACCCATGCGGCGATGTCCCTCCTGAGAGGATATGCGGACGACATGCACCTCCAGCAATGGCTGAGTGAGAAGATCTGGCCGCTCGAAGCACACCTGACCGGCGAAGACGTCTACCGGGGAACGGAGCTCGCCTGCATCGAGATGATCCGGTCAGGGACGATCGCGTTCAACGACATGTATTTCTTTATGGACCAGGCCGCAAAGGCGGTCGATGAGATGGGAATGAAGGCGGTCTTGTGCCACGGGTTCATCGATTTCGGTGACGAAGCGAAGAGGGAGTCCGAGATAAAAGCCACCGAGGCACTCTACTCGCACGTCAAAGGCATGAACAACCCGAGGATCAAAATGGCGACCGGCCCCCACGCCCCTTACACCGTTTCGAGGGAGGGCCTTACATGGTGCTCGGAATTTTCGAAGGAGAAGGACGTCCACCTCCATATACACCTGAGCGAGACCGAGACCGAGGTGAAGGAATGCATCGAGCAGCACGGAAAGAAACCTGCCGAACTCCTCGAAGAATGCGGCTGTCTTACGAACAAGACGATCGCCGCACACTGCTGCTGGCTCGACGATGCCGAATGTGAACTGCTCGGGAAATACGGAGTATCGCCGTCGCATAATCCCGCATCGAACATGAAGCTTGCCGGGGGAAGGGCGATGCCATACCAGAAGCTCCTCGATGCCGGTGCGAATCCTACGCTCGGAACAGACGGGTGTTCGTCGAACAACAACCTCGACATCCTTGAAGAGGTCAAATTCGCTGCACTGCTCCAGAAATTCTTCTGGAACTCGGATACAGTTCTCCCTGCAAACGAGGCATACGATATGATCACCTCGGCGGGTGCAAAGGCCCTCGGCTTCGGGCCGGGAAGGATCGAAAAGGGAGCGCCCGCGGACATCGTCTTGATCAGGACCGATGTAGCGTGCAACACCCCGCTCTACAACCCTGTCTCGAACATTATCTACTCGTGCGGTTCGAATGCCGTCGATACTGTCATCTGCGACGGAAGAGTTCTCATGCACGAGAATACGATCCCCGGCGAAGAGGAGATCCTGAAGAAGGCCTCTGAAACCGCCTTCGATCTCGTGAGGAGAAAGGAAGATGCAGGGTAACCTGCATTACTTTTTTTGTTCAGTTTTTTGGAGTTAGTCATTTTCGGAAAAAATTAATCCGCTCCGGTAAATCTCCACCTGTCCGGTGGAATCGTTATCCTGAAACAGGCGCCTTCGCCCGGAACCCCGTTCTCGCTGATAGTGATATCGGTAATTCCCAGGATCTCCCTGACTAGGAAAAGTCCCAGTCCTGAATTTTTTCCGTATGAGTGATTGAATATCTTCTCTTTTTCATCTTCAGGAATGCCTGGGCCGTCGTCACGGAAGAACAGGCAGCCTGTTTCGTCTTCCCGGGAGAAAGACAGGCTGATGGCGGACGCACCTGTTGCATGCCTCATAGTGTTGTCCATCAGGTTGTAAAGCACTCTTTCAAACATCGAGTCTGCGTAGATCTCGATCTCCTCTTCAGGATCTATTGCCCTTAGCTGATGAAACCAGGAATTGCTCAGGTAAACCTTCCGGAAGGTCTCCCTAACGTCGATCCATGCAGGAGCGTTTACCCCGATGTCCTGGTAATCCCTCGTGCTTATTACGACGTTGTTCAGGCTGCGCACCGATCTCTGGATCTTCTGAACATAACTGTTATTCTCGGGATTCTTCCGGACAGCATCCGCATCAGCAATCATCTCCGTATAGGCCGTAATGACAGTCAGCAGGTTCAGCATGTCGTGTCTCGTAATGCTTGAGAGCATATTGAGCTTTTTATTGGATTTGAGTATCGACGTCTCCATCCTTTCGATCTCGTTCTGTTTCCGGTCGAGCTGGAGGATCAGCCTTTCCGTTCTTAACAGCGGTATGGATGCGATTATTACAGCCAGGATCGTGGTGACGATTATTGTTACTATATGGGATGTCCAGATTGTGATGCCGGGGAATATTGCCTGCTTGGATAATTCGTAAGCCGACATGAATATGAAAGTCAGGATGAAAACAATCGAGATATTCTTCAAAAACCGTGTTTTGGCCTTCTGGTGCTCATTTAAGAATTCTATATTTTTCTCTTCACGCACCCTTTCTTCCCGGTTTTTCATTCGCAATTAAATTATTTTTTCAACATATATACTGTGCTTTATGATTCTCAACGGCCGTATGGGCGAACATGCCTGTGGCGGTGCTGTCCTGATTTATGCTCGCTTTTATCGAAAAGCCACCTGAAATATTATTCTCTGACGGATATATTTCCTGATTCCAGTTTGTTTTGTCAACTGCATATATCGGAATCAAAAGAACTTTTTCAGTTCAGGACATACAGGTGTTAAGGTGATCTTACTTTGGGTTTAAGAGACATGCTTGTCCCCAATGATGACAGATTTTTTGACCTCTTTGAAAGACAGGCTGTTGTACTGAAGAAGGCTTCTGCACATCTCCTGAATACTTTTGAATCTTTTGAGGATGTCAAGAACAAATGCCACAAGATGAAGAATTACGAACACCAGGGCGACGAAATTACACACGACATCTACCAGCTCTTAAACAAGAGTTTTGTAACGCCGATAGAGCCTGAAGACATATCCCGGCTTGCCAAGGTTCTTGACGATATCCTCGATCATATAGACGATACCTCAAGCAAGATGTACTTCTACGGGATAACCGAGGCAGATCATTACATGGTCGATCTTGCAAAGCTCATCGACAGCCAGGCGAACGAGATCGAGGATGTTATTAAGGAGATGAGGAATTTCAAGAACATCGAAATGATCGAGGAGAAATGCATAGAGATAAACCGCCTTGAAAATCTCGCGGACGAGATTCTCGGAAATGCACTTCGCGAACTGTTCCTCTCCGACGATGCCAAGAAGATTATTAAGAACAAGGACATCTATGAGACACTGGAAATCGCTACCGACAAGTGCGAAGAAGTGGCGAACGTCCTCTTTGACCTTGCAATAAAACATTCCTGATCAAAATGGATATGATTATTATTTTTGCCGGAATCATCCTCGCCCTGCTGTTCAACTTCGTGAACGGGCTGAATGATGCGGCAAATTCAATAGCAACGGTGATTGCCACAAGGGCCCTGACGCCTCTTCAGGCGGTGGGAATGGCGGCAATCTTCAATATGATCGGGCCGTTTTTGTTCTCGACCGCGATTGCAAAAACTATCGGTAAAGGAATTATCGACTCTTCTCTTCTTACACCATATCTTGTTTTCGCTGCCATGTTCGGAGCAGTTTTGTGGGTTTTTGTCTCTTCTGTCTTTGGTATTCCTGTATCGAGCAGCCATGCCCTTGTAGGGGGCATCGTCGGTGCCGGTATAGCGATGGGAGGAGTTACTGTCATATTGTGGCCCGAATTATCCACGGTCTACCTGCTTGTATTATACACGCTGGCCGGAACTCTTCTCATAACGATAGTCTTCTCGGCATTGCTTGTAGCTGTAGGTGAGGATTGGCGGCGTTATCTGGCATTTACCATTCTTTCAGGTATTGCAGTGACGATTCCTGCATTGATTATCTCGGGCCTTCTTGAGATAAGCGGGATTCTTGCGATCGTGGTATTCATCGTGGTGTCCCCGATGCTCGGGTTCATCGCGGCTTTCCTCCTGGGAATACTGATGATGAGGCACCTCCGCAACTCAAACCCGGCGAAGGTCAACCGCAATTTAAGACCGCTCCAGATAATGGCGGGGGCATGGCAATCGGTTGGTCACGGTGCGAACGATGCTCAGAACGCGATGGGAATGATCACCGCGATGCTCTTTGCGGCAGGCATGATCTCGGTCTTCGAGGTTCCTCTCTGGGTTATAATATCTTCATGTCTTGCAATTTCCATCGGAACAATGCTCGGGGGCTGGAGGGTCATAGATAAGATGGCCCACAAGATTACGAAGATAAGACCATACCAGGGTTTCTCGTCGGCGGTTGCGGGCGGTGCTGTCCTGTCGCTGATGACTTCTTTCGGTGTTCCTGTCTCGACGACTCATGCGATCAGCGGATCGATCATGGGTGCGGGTTCGACAAGAGGCTATTCGTCCGCGGTCCGCTGGAATAATGTGAGAGAGATCGTAATGGCATGGTTCATAACGATCCCTGCATCGGCCTTCGTCTCCGGGATCGTCTACCTGATTATCAGCATATACATCTGATTATATCTGGTTTCGGTGGACGAAACCCTTTTTTTTATTATGAACATTAAATCCGCTTTTAATCTCTTGTCCCGGCAAATGGCGAATTTTAAGTAAGATTGCGGTTAAGTTTACCGGGATAAGGAAAGGTGTTCTGGATGACTTTTTGTAAGCCCGGTTTGGTAATTTTATTATTGATTGCAGCGATCTGCGTGGTATTCTCCGGTGGATGTATTGATGAAGGGGATTCTGCTCCTGAAGAGGAGATCGAAACTCCGACGGAGACTCCGGCCGTGACGGCTACGCCAACTGAAGAAGCCACGGCGACGGGAGAGAATGTCGATTATTCGGACTCTTACAACTGGCTATCTCTCCCCGGCGTAGATAAAGAGGTCGACGTCTTCTATGTCTACCCGACGGTGAGTGCGAACGAATCCGGTTCTATGGTTATTTCGGACGACGTGGACAGGGCCCTTGCACAGGGAATCTTCGAAGCACAGGCGAGTGTATACGAGCCGAGTGCAAATGTATTCGCTCCTTACTACAGGCAGATGTCGACCGGGGTTTCGATGACTTCGGCTGACGAGCTTGCGACGGATACCCCCGAGTTCAAACAGGGTGCGGCCGATGTGCAGGATGCATTTGAGTATTATATCGAGAACCTGAACGAAGGACGGCCGTTTATAATCGCAGGTCACAGCCAGGGGACGATGGCCCTGATCGAGCTGATAAAGAACCGTTTCGGTGACGACGAAGAGTTACGCAGCCGTATGGTTGCCGCATACCTGATCGGTTATACGGTTACGGACGACGATCTTGCACAGGCCGGACTGACGGCGGCGACGGGTGCGAATGATACGGGTGTCGTTGTTACATACAATACACAGTCACCGACTTCGGTCGGAGGACCGATGCTCATGGCGGGTGCACACTGCATCAATCCGCTCAACTGGAAGACCGACGATACCTATGCCTCAGCCTCAGAGAATCTCGGTGCAAGGTTCTACAATGATTCGACCGGAGAGTTCATTCGAGAGGTCGCAAATTACTCGGACGCACAGATCAACATGACCTCCGGGGCACTGATGACGAATATTCCAGAGGGAGAGGAGCTTGATATCGGCCCCTATCCCGAGGGCGTCTATCACCGTTACGACTATGCGTTCTGGTACAGGAATCTTGAGCAGAATGTCAAGGACAGGATCAAAGCGTATATAGGAAGTAAAGTTTTTATCGCCTAGATCCTGTGGATCTCTTTTCTCTTTTTTTTATGACGTGGGAGATATTTCCAGTCTGCTTATTAACTATTTTGTTCCCTGAAATACCTGCAAAAATCTTTTATCACGCATCTCTCACAATCAGGTTTTCTCGCGGTACAGATCGCCCTTCCGTGCGAGATCAGCAGGTAGTTCATCTTTCCCCAGGCATCTTTGGGGAATAAAGCGGTCAGGTCCATTTCGATCTTTACCGGATCTGTGTTGTCCGTCAGCCCGATCCTCCACGAGACCCTCTTTACGTGGGTGTCGACCGCGATCCCCTCGTCGATCCCGAATGCATGGTTGAGGACGATGTTTGCGGTCTTCCGGCCGACACCGGGGAGGGTGACAAGCTCCTCCATCGTCCGTGGAACCTCGCCGCCGAAATCACTGCAGAGGATCTTTGACGATTCTATGATGTTCTTCGCCTTTGCCCTGAAGAACCCGGTTTTTTTGATAATCGTCTCGACGTCCTCCTGCTTCGCCTGTGAAAGTGCAGCGGGGTCCGGGTATTTCGAGAAGAGATCGTCCTTCACCGAGTTTACCATATTGTCTGTAGTCTGGGCCGAAAGGATCGTCATTACAAGGATCTGGAACGGGTTGTCAAAGTCGAGAAAGTTGAGATTCGTATCTTCGTCCAGGTATTCCGCTGCGAGGATCGAGTAGATCCTGCATGCCTTTTCCCGCTGCATAAAAAAGACCTGATGGGGTAGGGCAGATTCGAACTGCCGTCAAAGCGTCCCAAACGCTCTAGGATGGACCAGGCTACCCTACTACCCCGTTTTTACCTAAATAAATGTGTGTTTTTTGTAAAAATAACTGCCGATATTGATTATACGCAGATTATATCCCGTCGAGCGGGTTCGCACCGCCGGGAGACACTATGCTTCCGCTGAATTTCCCGTCGATCAGGGCGTCCCTCAGGTTTTCGGGTCTTCTTCCGTCTATAACCACAAGCGGAATTCCGCTTCTCTTCAGGACCTTTGCCGCAACGAGGTCGATGACCGTATTCGAGCCCGCTTCCATCCCTGCCCCGGATACAATATCGAGAAGTTCGTCCGGCGTGATGCTTTCGTATTTTACTGCGCCGGGATTCTTCTTCGGGTCTTCGGAGTAAATCCCGTCGATCGATGTTACGTTGACGAAGAAGTCAGCACCGGCCCTTTCCGCAAGAACGGCTGAGACCGCGTCCGTGGTCTGTGCGGGTGTAACGCCGCCCATCACGACGATCTTTCCAGAATCTCCGGCAATGAGCGCTTCGGTATAATCTTCCGGCACCGACCTGTATGCTGCATCCCCGAGCGCCCATACGAGCATTGATGCGTTTATCCTCGTGACAAGAATCCCGAGTTCGTCGGATGTCGCCTCGTCGATCCCGAGCAATCTTGCCTGATCGATATATCTCCGGGCCTCTCCCCCTCCCCCAACGACTACATAGACGGCATACTTTTTCGACAATTCCTTCAGGATTCCGGAAAATTTACTGATATTGTTGGATTCAAGCGACGGAACAAGAATCGAACCTCCGACTGACAGGACAATCTTTTTCATTCTGGCTGAATTATTTGCCTCCAATGAAATATAATTATTCAAGTCTGGCGATTGCAGTGAAAATAAATTTCATGGGGTACCGCGGATCAATACAATGATCAATACAATAATATGATCCCCGGTGGAAAGACCGTAGCAGGAAAATCCGGAGGCCGTGATATCCATGCCCCATGTTGCAGAATTATATGATAAAATCGAGGAGGACGCCGTCAGGTGCAGGGTGTGCAGCCACAGGTGTAGGATCGGCGAAGGCAAAAGCGGGATCTGCGGGATGAGGAAAAACCGCGGCGGGACTCTCTACGCGGAAAATTACGCGAAAGTCGTCGCTGAAGCTGTAGATCCAATCGAGAAGAAGCCTCTCTACCATTTCCTTCCCGGGACGAATGTCTACTCACTCGGCGGACTGGGATGCAACTTCCACTGCACGCACTGCCAGAACTGGCAGATCTCGCAGGACCACGACCTGACCGGAATGTACAGGACTATTTCTCCGGAGGAAGGCGTCCGGCGGGCGGTCTCAACCCGGTGCCGGAGCATCGCGTGGACATACAACGAACCGACGATCTGGCACGAGTACGCAAAGGACATGGGAAATCTCGCGAAGAAGGAGTCCTTCGGGACGGTCTACGTGACCAACGGTTACATGACCGAGGAAGCCCTCGACGATCTCTCGCCAATGCTTGACGCATTCAGGGTGGACCTGAAGTCTTTCTCCGACGAATTCTACAAAAAGATCTGCGGTGCCCGTCTCCAGCCCGTCCTGGATTCGACGATCCGGGCGAAGGAGCTCGGTATGCATATAGAGACCGTCACTCTCGTGATCCCGGGTGTAAACGACAGCATGGAGGAGATGATGGCTCTTGTCGGCTGGGTGCTTGAAAGCCTCGGCCCGGACGTGCCCATGCACTTCACCGCCTTTCACCCGGATTTCAGGATGACCGGTGTTCCGCCGACACCCGTGAAGACGCTCGAGAAGATCCACGACATGGCTGTCGAAAAAGGCGTCCGGTATGTATATACAGGAAATGTCCCTACTAACCGGTACAACAATACTTACTGCCCTGAGTGCGGGAACCTGCTGATAGAGAGAGCCGGGTTTTCCGCCGGGATTTTAGGTCTTGAAGGGACAACCTGTAGCAAATGCGGTGCGAAGATCCCGATAGTGACTGATGTAAAATGATCTCTTCTTATTTTTTTGAACCATGAAAAATTCATTTCTGGCAGACAGGATGCTCGGAACGCTTGCGAAGTACCTGAGGTTTCTGGACTACGACACGCTCTCCGCCGATACGCTCGAGCCCGGAAACACCCGCGAGGACACGGTCCTGCTCGGGATCGCACGATCAGACGGGCGGATACTTCTTACGAGGGACAGGGAGCTCTCGTGCCGCGGGGGGGAGTGCGTATTCCTGGAGTCCGAAGACGCTGTAGGGCAGGTGAGGCAGCTCGTCGAGGAGGGCCTGATCGATCCCGACCTGACTCTCAGGATGCACCGGTGCTCGGTCTGCAACCATGTATTGCGGAAAGCGAAGCAGGACGAGATCGACGGATGTAGCTACGCCCCGAAGGATAAAGCAGGCAAAAAATTCGCATGGTGCCCTGTATGCGGCAGGCTCTACTGGATGGGGTCACATGCGGCAAATCTCGAAGAAAAACTGAAGGAGATCTCGCCCGGAAAGGGCGATTAAAATAGTCTAAAGCCAGCCTTTTTCTTTCCAGTAATCGTATTCGTGTGTCCACTCGTCCTTCTGGAATAAGACGAGATTCTTCATCCTCTCGTGCATCCCGTCGTGAAAAGCTTCCTGTTCCGGGTAGACTCTCTTCTCCGAGATAGCAGCGACGAGATCCTTTCCAAGTTCGTAGGATCTCCTGCAGGCATCTCCGAACGCCTCGTCTCCTTCGGCCAAAACCGCGTATGCGTCTCCTGTCGTGTTCGCGCCCATAACCTGGAGGGTGTTGTTCATGTAGTCGCAGACGATGTCTGCGTTTCCTCCTCCCGCGGTCGATACGGAAAATCCGTATTTACCGAGGAGCATCTGGCAGTGGACAACGTCGGGCATCCTGTCGAAGAGCGTCTTGAGCTGTGCAGTGACCGAGTTGATGTAAACCGGAGATCCCAGTATTATTCCGTCGCTTTCAAGGATCAGGTCGAGGATCTCCTCGTAATCGTCGCCCTGTATACAGCTTCCGGTGGAGTAGCAGGTGCTGCATCCTGTGCAGTAGCCGATATCCATCTCGGTGATGTCGATGAAAAGAACCTCCGCTCCCGCATCTTCGGCTCCCTTCAGAGCCGATTCAATCAGCCTGTAGGTGTTGCCTTTTTTCCCTCTCGGGCTACCGAGCAGTGCAAGTATTTTCATTTCTCGTCCCTCGAAATATCTACTTCCAGTTTATATGCAGTTCCGCATTCTCCGTTAAGACTGACCGAAAAGCCCTGGTGATCCCCTGCCTCGATCACTTCGAAGTATTTGCTGTAAGTATCAACGACTTCATTTGTCGAGGGATCGACAAGATTGCATCTTGCAACGACGTTCCGTGCGTCGTCCGCTCCGTTGTTCCTGACATCGACCGTCTCCACTCTGTAATAGCATGTCCCGTCCGACCTGTAGTGCTGTACCGGGCCGGACGAAAGTGAGTAGGTGAGACCTTCCGAATAGCCCGATGAGTCCCCGCCTGAAGACTGCGAGCCGGAATCCGTGCATCCTGCCGATACGAACAGGGCAAGCATTATGGCTGCGATAAGGAATAATCCGATCTTCATTTCTCCAACTCCTATATATGATATGACTTCGCCGGACAATTTATAAATATCCCGGAAAATGGAATTGATTTATCTTTCATTCGGTTGAAAATAAGATGGGAGAGTGAAGAATATATCAACAGGATCAATTATTCTTGCCGGAGGAGTCGGAACAAGGCTCTGGCCCCTTTCAAGAGAGCAGTTCCCGAAACAGTTCCTTAAACTGAACGGAGCATCGTTCTTCCAGGATACATATACAAGAGCCCTCAGGATCTCTTCCCCGGAGGAGATCGTAGTAGTTACGAACGAAAACTTCAGGTACCACGTGAAGAACCAGGTCGAGGAGCTGGGCTATTCGATAGATGACAGCCGGATCCTCCTCGAGAGCGAAGGGAAGAATACTCTCCCTGCAATAACATGGGGCGTTCGTGTTCTGTACGACATCTTCGGGGATATTCCGGTAGCCGTGTTCCCGAGCGATCACATACTCGATGAAAAGGCTATGGACATAATAAAGAATTCCGCCCCTCTTGCAAAAAAGAACCTCGTAGTGTTCGGGATTAAACCGACCGCCCCCCTCACCGGTTACGGCTACATAAAACCCGGGGAAGCCCTCGACGGGGGATTTGCCGTAAAAGAGTTCAAAGAGAAACCCGGCCCGGAAAAGGCGAAGGAGTATATGGACTCCGGTTACCTATGGAACAGCGGGATGTTCCTGTTCAGCCCGGAGGTCTTCTTCGAAGAGCTGAAGAAGTACCGGCCTGATATGTATGAAGAGTTCGAAAGACCTCATCCCGATTACTCCGGGGTCGAGTCGATCTCGATAGATTACGGCCTTCTCGAAGTATCCGACAGGGTCGCTGTCGTCCCGCTGGCCCTGAGATGGAACGATCTCGGGAGCTTCAGGGCCCTCTACGAAAACTCCGGAAAGGATGATAACGGGAATGCCGGTGATGCGGAGTTTGTCGGTTCTGAGAACAACTTCGTATATTCGAAGGATAAAAAGGTCGCAGTCCTCGGAATGACTAACACGGCGATTATCGACTCCGGTGATGCTCTTTTAGTCTGTGACCTTGATAATACGGAATCGGTAAAGGAGCTTGTGGGGATATACGCGAGCCGCGGCGATGACATCACCAAGTATCACCTGACCGTTCACCGTCCCTGGGGTTCGTACACGATACTCGAGTCAAAAGAATTCTTTAAAATAAAGAGAGTGACGGTAAATCCGATGAAATACCTATCTCTTCAGCTCCATCACCACCGGAGCGAACACTGGGTAGTCGTGAGCGGAACTGCAGAGGTGCAGCTCGGGGACAAGACCATGAATATATCGAGGGGGCAGAGCACATTTGTGGGTGAGGGTGTCGTTCACAGGCTCGGGAATCCCGGAAAGATTCCTCTCGAGGTGATCGAGATCCAGATCGGTGAGTACCTTGAAGAGGACGACATCGTCAGGTTCGACGACGATTTTGGAAGGGTTTAAAAAAATATAAAATAAAAAAATTGTTATTCTTTTTTCGGTTCTGCTGCATGTTCCGGAGTCAATGAATCGGCCTTTTTTATGAAGAAATAACCGGCTGTCAGTGCGAATACAACCACGCCGATTCCAAGAAGAATATCGTTCGTGATTGTCATCGGATCGATTATGATGATCTTTCTTGCGACGGCGATTATTGCAAGTATGATGACGATCTCGACCTGTATCTTCCGCGTCTCGAGGAACGATTTAATCGTCTCCATGAGTTCGAGGCCGATGAGGATTAACAGGAAGAACTCGAATGCCGCGAGAATTCCCTTCGTTTCGAGCTTTAACATCGTATCGTCAAAGAACAGTGCATCTATTATCAAATAGGCAAGTTCTAAGGTCGAAAAGATGAGGATTGCTATCAGTATCACCATGAGGATAAGATAGATCACGACCTCGATGTCGGTAATGCATTTTAGAACTTTCTTCTCCATCTGTACTCCTTTTATCGGTTGTGGATATATATTTTAATTGCCTTTTCTATCCGGAAAATGTTACTAATCCCGAATTCAAGATATTATGTGATATATAATGCCCCGGCAGAAGAGAAGAAAAAGCAGCGGCAACCCGTGCTTTCCAGGGGGAATTCCCGGGGGATTCGATGTAATAGGGGATATTGCGGTCGTAAACATCCCTGCTGAATATGAAGATTATTGTAGCGAGGTTGCCGCTTATATTGCCGGGAAAAGAAAGAATGTCAGGACGGTTCTCAACCGTACGGCTTCCGCAGGGAGCGACTTCAGGGTCCCCGGCTTTGAGGTAATCTACGGAGATCCCCGTACTGTAACGGTTCACAGGGAGTCCGGACTCTCTTACATGGTCGATCTTAAGGATTCATTCTTCAACCCGCGGCTCTGCACGGAGCGGATGCGGGTTGCTGCGATGGTAAACGGAAACGAGATAGTCCTTGTCCCTTTTGCCGGCGTAGGGCCGTTCGCGATCCTTCCTGCAAAAAGAGGTGCGAATGTTTATGCAGTCGAGATGAACCCGGCCGCCTGCGGGTGGCTCCGGAAGAACATGGAGTTAAACGATGCCAGCGGGAGCCTCGAGATCATACGCGGGGATGCACACGATATTCCTGATATTTTTTCTACTGAGTTCGACCGTGCAATCGTCCCAGCTCCCTATGGGTTTGAAGAGTCCCTGATCCTCTCCGCGTCCTGCGTGAAGAAAGGCGGATTCATTCATTTTTATACGTTCAAAAGACCTTCCGAGATCGACGGACTGAGGGAATCCTACGAAAGATCCGGTTTTGAAACCGTCTCCGTCCGGCGCTGCGGTAACGTTGCGAAGGGCGTTGCCAGGTGGGCGTTCGATCTCCGGAAGATCTGAAAGGAGAGATCAGAAACCATGAGCCGATGAGAGATTCTCCCCGTCTGCCGAACAGATCCCTGTTACTTTTTCATATATCGCCCGGTTTGAATTCCTGAGATATTCGGAATAATATTCCGCCCGGACCGGCCTGTCGATGGTCTTTAAGGGATCGAGAACTATCCATCCTTCTTCTGTCAATGCCTCTGCGAACTTGTGATCGTAGCCGTACATGATCACGAACCGTGTCGGAATATCCATCGTCCTGTTCACTAGAAATGCAACGGCCCGTGCATATTCGCTGCAGTTTCCTCTGCCGTCAACTGCGGTCAGCTTTTCGAGGCCGTTCATATCGAAGAGATAATGGTACAATAGCAGGTGAAATCTGTACACACCGTTTCCGGGAAAGATGCTCCGTACCGGAACCGGGTTCCTGATATCGTTTCCCGAAGATGAAAACGAATCGAGATATCGTGTCGATATATTCCATGCAGTTGCTGACTTGTCGTCCCCTGCCTGAAGCTGCTCTTTGGCAAACATTCTGTAATCCTTCTCGATCGTTCTGTATCCAGCCTCAATGTCGAGTATAAAAGTTGCCTGCGGTGCGAGCCACAGGATTATAATGATTCCCGCCAGCGGAAGGATTCCTTTTCCATCTTCCAGGTATCTCCACAAAAGAACAATCAGTACCGGAACCAGCAACGCGATCTCTATTGCGACTGCAAGGGGGAGCGGATGGTCTGCGGGAAAAATTATCAGGATATTCTGCAGGAGAAATAAGGCATAAGCTGAGACGATAACCACAGCGGTTCCTAAGAATACAAAGATAACTGTTCTCTTTAAGATGTCATCACTGATGGAAAAAGGCGGCATGATGCAGTCCTTAACGGACTATTGTCTCATCCCTGTCTATCTGTATTTTTATTGCGGCAAAAAAAGAGGTTTAACCGAGTCTCGATCTGAAGTCTTCGTAACCGAAGGTCCTTAGAACCTCGATCGAGTCTTTCTCCGGGTCCCAGAGAAGGATGTCCGGGAGCCTGATCCCGTTGAACGTGGTGTTCTTCACCATAGTATAGTGCGCCATGTCGGTAAAAGCCAGTTTGTCGCCGGGTTTCAGTTCGCAGTCGAAGGAATATGTCCCGATGTCGTCGCCGGAAAGGCAGCTCGGGCCGCCGAGCCTGTAGGTGTACTTCTTCTTTCCCGGCTTTGCGGATCCGACGATATACGGGCGGTAGGGCATCTCGAGTACGTCTGGCATATGAGCAGTTGCGGATGCGTCCACTATTGCGATCATTCCGTCATTGTCCTTGATATCGACGACCTCCGAGATCAGCCACCCGGCATTCAGGGCACAGGCTTCGCCGGGCTCGATATAGACCTCGCAGCCCCATTTCTTCCTGAACTCTTTTATGAGATCGATGAGGAGCCCGGTGTCGTAGTCCTTTCTCGTAATGTGGTGTCCGCCGCCGAAGTTGACCCATTTCATCCCGTCGAGATAGCTTGCAAATCTCTCCTCAAATGCATCGAGCGTTCTTTCGAGTGCATCGGCGTTGTTCTCACAGAGTGCATGGAAATGGAGCCCTTCGATCCCTTCGAAATCGAAATTCTCCAGTTCTCCCGCCCTGATGCCGAGCCTCGACCCCGGCCTGCACGGGTTGTATATCGCGGTCTCCACCTCGCAGTGCTCCGGGTTTACCCTGAGCCCGCAGGAGACCTTCTTCTCCGAATCGAGGATCGTCCGCTTATGCCTCTCCCACTGCGAGAGCGAGTTGAAGGAGAGGTGCGAGCACATCCTGATATACTCTTCAATCTCGCAGTCCTTGTATGCAGGCGAGAATGCATGCACCTCTCCGCCGAACTCCTCGAAGCCGAGCCTTGTCTCGTCGAGAGAGCTCGAACATGTACCTGAATAGTATTTGCTGATCTCAGGGAACACCGGCCATGCCGCAAATGCCTTCAGTGCAAGGAGCGCCTTTCCACCACTCTCTTTCGCGACCTCCGAGATGATCTCGCCGTTGCTCTTCAGTGCCGAGAGGTCGAGAAGGTAGCACGGTGTCTTAATCCCGGAGAGATCTGGCAGTAGCCCGGACCTTTCGTGTCTTAGATCGATCTTGCTCTTCATTTTTCAAAGGTCCGTAATCTTCCAGGGTAGCCCTCTTTCTCCAAGCTTTTCCAGGAAAGGAACAGGGTCAAACTGTTCCACGTTCCAGACGCCGGGTTTATTCCAGATCCCGCGGAGGAACATCTCTGCGCCGAGTGCCGCAGGCACTCCTGTAGTGTAGCTCACCGCCTGTGCCCCGACTTCGTTGTGAGCTTTTTCATGCTCGCAGACGTTGTAGATCATCTTTTTGATCCTCTTTCCATCTTTGAGCCCCTCGATGATGCAGCCTATGCTGGTCTTTCCCGTGTATCCTTCGGACAGGGACGAGGGATCGGGAAGGAGCTCCTTTAGGAATTTGAGCGGAATTATCTTGTGCCCTTCGAACTCCACCGGCTCTATCCCGGTCATCCCTACATTTCGGAGGACGCGGAGATGGGTCAGGTATTCGTCGGAGAACGTCATCCAGAATCGAATCCTCTTTAGGCCGGGAATATTTTTGACAAGGGACTCTTCCTCTTCATGGTAGAGCAGGTACGCCTTTTTCTCCCCCACCTCGGGAAAGTCGATTATCATCGATTCGGAGAGCGGTTCGATATACTTCCACTCTCCGTTTTCCCAATATTTTCCTTTCTGTGTAATTTCGCGGATATTAATCTCGGGGTTGAAGTTCGTTGCAAAAGGATGGCCGTGATCGCCGGCATTGCAGTCTACAATGTCGATATATTCGATGGTGTCGAAGATTTTGTCTCTTGCATATGCACAGAATAGATTCGTCACACCGGGATCGAATCCGCATCCGAGTATTGCAGTAAGCCCTTTTTCGGTGAATTGTTCCTGGTACGCCCATTGCCAGCTGTATTCGAATTTCGCCTCTTCGGGAGGTTCGTAATTTGCAGTATCGAGATATGAAACGCCGGTCCTGAGGCAGGCCTCCATAATAGTAAGGTCCTGGTAGGGAAGTGCGGTATTGATAACAATAGAAGGATTGGTCTTCGATATCAGTCCGATCAGTTCATCGACGCTGTCTGCATCGACCTTCTCGATTCGGATCTTTTGTCCGGTTCGTTTCCTGACCGATTCTGCAATTTCGATACATTTTTCACAAGTTCTGCTTGCAAGGGTTATTTCACTAAAAACATCCGGCTGTGCGGCGCATTTATGAACCACAACGCTGCCTACACCGCCGGCACCGATTATAAGGACTTTGTGCATTTATCAACTCCATATGACCAGCTCTGCACTATGAAGCAGAGCGACATGCAATAATTTATTATATTGATTGTCTTTGTAAGGAAAAAAAGTGGCGGTTTGATGTAAGTAAAGATAGAACGGCCGTTAAAATCTCAATCCGTGTAAATTAATCCCTTTTATCAGCCTTTTTTGGATTTGAATTTTAATTTACTGTTTTGACTATGCGGGGGCCTATAGGATCGAATGAGTAAAATAACGGATTGTCGAGCAGGTCCAGGGCATTTATACGCATGTCGATGAGGTTTTCATAGGAGAAAAGCTCTGTGCCGGCGTTGCCGATTTCTTCATCGGTGGCGTATGTTACCTGTATCCCGTTGAAGCTCTTCCGTGCATCGATTATCTGTTCCATGGTTGGATCTTGCCTTTTACGGATTATAATATTATCCGTTACTCGCATTTGGCATGTAGTTCGGGCTTGCAGAAGTCGGTTCTCTTTACTTCCGACCCGTCGTCTGTCACACCGTAATATTCAGGGTGGTTGAGCAGATCGCCGATGTTGATATTCATCTCCACGAGTTTTTCGTATGAAAACAGCTTCGACTCCGCATCGTCTCCGGAAAGCCAGATGACAAGAATTCCGTTATCGCTCTGGGTTGTCCTTAATATCGTTTTCATAGATCGAGATAAGGGAAGATGATATAACTAATTTTCTGATGATTAAGACCATGATTTTACTGGTATCTCCTATCTCCTGCCGCCGATATACTCGAAGTCTATATACCCTTTCTCCGGGCTGGTGGAGAGCAGGCGGACCTGCACCTTCTCGCCGACGTAGAGTTTCTCTCCGCCCTGAACCACCTTTCCTTCGACAGGCGGATCGAGGATACGTACGTATGTCCCTTTCTGTGATGCACCGGTAACCATCGCATCGAAGATCCTGCCAACACTTTTCTGGAGAAGAACTCCTGCCGCAGCTTTAAGCATGAATCTCTCGGCTTTCTTTGCCATCTGGTCCCTCTCCGAGAGCCAGTCGGAGAGCTCGTCGAGCTCCCTGTATTTGTAAGGGCTCTTTCTTCCGTCGAGAACGGATTTGACGAGTCTCTGGATGACGAGATCGACATAGCGCCTGTTCGGGGCGGTTCCGTGGGTGTAGTCCTTTACCGCAAGAGCAAAATGGCCGACCGGCTCTTTTCCCGGCCTGAAGGCGACGTATTCACCTGCTCCCATGAGTTTGACGATCGTAAGCGAAAGATCGGGGAACCGGTCGGGATCGCTTTCCCTCTGCCGGATGAGAAACTTCGACAGTGCCTTTCCGTCGGGTTCGCTCGGGAGTTTTTCGCCGAGTTCCATCGCGGTGAATACGATCCCGTCCCAGTGTTTGGGTGTCCTTACAATCCGGTGGATCATCGGGATTCCCGCCTTCTCAAGAAATGCGGTTATGGTCTTGTTGGCCGCGACCATGAACTCCTCGATCAGGTTGCGGGCGGAGTTCTGTTTCTGCTCCACTATCTCCGCCACCTGGTTTCCGTTCATAACAACCTCGGCCTCCGGCGTCTCCAGTTCAAGAGAACCGCTCCTTCTCCGGAATTCCTTCAGCCGCTTTGCCGCCTCGTACTGGAGTTTCACCTGCTTTGCCAGGCCCGGGATCTCTGCAAAATTCCCCGGCGCCGGTCCGGTCCCTTCGAGCCAGTCGCCGACTTCTTCATAAATTAATTTGGCGCTGTTTGCCACAAGCGCCCTGTAGAGTTCCCCGTATCTCACCGAGCCGTCGAGGAGGACCGCGTATTCTATTACTATTGCGGAGTGCCAGTCGTCGGGGAGAAGGGACGAGATCCCTTTCGAGAGCCTGTCGGGAAGCATCGGGAACGTTTTTACTCCCGTATAGACCGAAGTTCCGTTGAATGCCGCGAATCTGTCGGTCTCCGAGTTCTTATGAACAAAAATGTCGACGTCCGCGATCGCGACCTTTACATTGATCTCGCCGTTTTCTCCTCTCTCGCAGTATTCTATCTGGTCGAGGTCCATCGAGTCGTAGTTGTCGATCGAGGACCACATCAGGCGTCTCAGATCTTTTATTCCGGGACTGTTTGTATTGTATTCACGTTCATCTTTTTCGATCGAATCGGTCTCCCTTATCACCGTTGCGGGATAGAACGGATTGAACCCGTATCTCTCCATTGTTTCGTATGCAATTGCTTCAAGATTGACCCTGCTGCTCATTTTCCCGTCACTGCAAAGAGATTCGTTTCAGTGCTTAAATACTGACCGGACAGAACATGCCTCAGCTCCTCCTGCAAAGCATATATCCCACGGACAGCAATTGCTAGATATGGAACAAATATCCTGGATCTTTCTTCCGGACCCGGAGGATACCCCCGGGGCGGCAGCGAGAAAAAAGGTGATTTTCTTCCTGGTTCTTGCGTTTGCCTTAAGCGCAGTCGGCTGGGTCTTTGTTACAAAATACACAGCTTCCGGAGATCGCTCAGGTCTGGTTCTGGCTACAGTATTCACGATGTGGTGCCCTGGTTTTGCCGGGCTGCTTACCCGTTTTTATTTCCAGAGAAACCTGAAGGGATTCGGATTCTGTATCGGGGATTACAAATGGCAGATCATTTCCTTCGGGCTTCCTGTGGCGGTCGGCCTGCTGATCTTCGGGGCAGCATGGGTTTCCGGCATAGCCGGATTCAACTCTTATATGGCATCGACAGTCTTCAGTCTCGCGTATATCCCGGCCTTTGTTTATGCACTTGGCTTCAATATTTTTGCTGCCGCAGGAGAGGAGATCGGCTGGAGAGGTCTCCTGGTTCCTGAAATGGCGAAGTTCATGGGATTTACCGAACTTGCGCTGATCAGCGGTGTGATATGGACTGTCTGGCATCTTCCCCTGATACTCTTCTCGACTTACAACGGGGCAGGTCCGCTGTGGTATTCGGTTCTCGTATTCATTCCATCCGTCATGGGCGCCGGCCTTATACTTGCATGGCTGAGGCTGAAATCCGGAAGCGTTCTTACGGCGATCCTTTTTCACGGTTTCTGGAACTATTTCATCCAGCAGTTCTATCCTTCGCTCACCGTCCCGACACCTGCGTCTGATATGATGCTGGGTGAATTCGGGTGGGCGTGTCCCATTGCTTACGTGCTGCTGGCGATTGTGTTCTGGCATTACCGCTCAGGTCTTCCGGCCGGAATCAAATGAAAATCGATATATCTTATTAATTTTCAGTGGAAAAATAAAATTCTCCTTAATTTTTTGTTATATTTGATTTTAAGCGAAATATGTCCTGTAATATTTATGGAACTTCTCAGGTTGCAAAAGTATTATATCCTATCTTTCCCTTCCCTCCACTATAAACAGAGGTGAAAGCAGATGAAGTTGTATAAAAAAATAATCGATGAAGCGATGGGTGCGCAGCGTGCGGATCTCTCTGTTCTCCAGAGGAAACGCGGGCAGAAGTTTGAGGTGAAGGACGGCAAACCGTATGTGGATGCCGTGAACAAGATGAAGGCCGGTGAGGGTCAGTCGGAGGCTGTTATCGATCTTCACGTCAAGTCGGTAAATGCCCACTATGACACTCTTACGTCCCTCACGAACTATGTCCGGCCGGAGGACGACCCGTTCGTCGAACATTACCAGACACCGGCGATCCTTGAGATCCTCTACGATCTCGACGAGAGCTTCCGGAAAAGTGTGGATAAGTTCATCGAAGAGATCGCAAAATCCGAGGCTTTGATCGGCCTCGAATCGGCGAGGAGGTATGCAGGATTCTACGGTCCGACCTGTGTCGTGGATTTCGCACTCATCCCCGGGAGCACATCCAATGTAGTGAACCAGATCCTGAAAAAGACGGATATCCCGACAGATCACAAGAAAGCAATCCTTGCGGCGAAGTCGTGGGGAATGAATACGTCCTACGGTGTGGGAGACGTATTCGCTCACGATATCGAGAACGGCGGAACTCTTGCCGCAGCGGTTGACAAGGAGATCAACGAGCTCCAGTTCATCTACGACGAACCGATGGCTGCACAGGTCAAACTGATGGAGTCCGCCGGAATGAGCTCGTTCGACCCGGCGAAGTACATGGAGGAGTACAGGCGCAAGATGGAGCCTTTTGTCAAAAAAGCGATCGACGACGAGGTTCATTATGCAAACATCGTGACTGTTCCTGCCTATTGTGTCGGTGATATCGCCCATCATATTGCACAGTCGACCTTCAACATGTGCAAGGACGACATGGTGATGGGAATTATCGAGGCAGGGACCGACGTCATGGAGAATACTCTCCGCCAGAATATCGACAAGTTCAGAGGTTACGATCAGCTCCTCGCTCTTGCGACGGGATCTACCGCCGCTGCGGCCGAATACATCCTCGAACTCGACGGGTTCAACGGTCCTGCGGTCGTGGAATTCCTGACGAGAAGGTTCCATAACTTTGTCCAGCTCTACCCGACGAGGGGCGCGGCTGCGGAACTTCACAACTGCGACTTCATGGATATGATCTTCCGCGGCTGGAACATCATGGATCATGCCAGAAAGGCAAAGGCAGGATCGGATGCACCGCTGACTCCGAAGGTGTCCGGTCTCCCGATCGATTTGTCGCCCGTCGACAATCATGACGTGATCCAGAATCCGCAGAGGTACGTATACCCCGCCTGTGCGATCACGGTCAGGTTTGCGGCCATGATGAGCCTCGCCGACTACCCGTGTCTCCTTACGTCCGAACCGGTAACTGCGACGATGATGACGAACCTCATCGCACTAGACAAAAAGACGGCGGCAGCCCCTGTCCGTGCATGCAAGAACTGTGCCTCGGCCTCTTGCGTCGACTTCAGACACCAGTACTGCCAGTACAGGGACGCGGTTTGAAAGGGTGAGAGGGCTGTATCATGAAGTGCTATATCTGCGCCGAACAGGGGAAGGATACCGAAGCGGTCGCGATCTGCATCGTCTGCGGAATGGGGCTTTGCATGAAGCATGCGATCCGCGAGGAGCAGGAGGTCTGGGAGGGAGGTTATCCCTTCCCATCCAAAAAGGTATCAAAGACGCTCCCAAGAATCCTGTGCCCCTACTGCTCTGAAGCGATTAAGGGGAAGTGATCCGGATGGTATCGCTTTTTAAGCGTTCGGTCGCCGAACTGATCGGGACTCTGCTCCTGGTCTATTTTGGTGCGGGTGCGGCGGCGATGACCCTGATGCTGGTCGAAGGAGAAGAGACTCCCAATGTCTTCAATATCGGCATTGGTCTGTTGGGTGGACTTGGCGACTGGCTCGCCATAGGACTTGCATTCGGTATCACCGTGATGGCGGTGATCTATATGTTCGGCAGGGTCTCGGGTGCACATATCAACCCGGCGGTGTCGATCGGCCTCTGGGTGAAGGGCCTATTTCCTACAAAGGATATGGTCGCATATGTCGTCGCACAGTTCATAGGTGCCCTTGCGGGGAGCATCCTTTTCGCACTGTCTGTCGGCCCCGAAGCGATTACTGTGGGCGGCCTGGGTGCAACCGCTCCGTTCACCGGCATAACTGTCTGGGAGGCCCTCCTTGCAGAGATCATCGGGACATTCCTTCTAATGACCATTATCATGGGAGCGGCTGTCGATGAAAAAGCACCGCCGGGATTCGCCGGTCTTGCAATCGGGCTTACGGTCGCAGGAATCATCACGACGATCGGCAATATCTCAGGTGCATCAATCAATCCCGCACGTTCGTTCGGACCGATGATTGCGGATCTGCTCTTTGGCGGCCCTAATGTCGTCGGGGTGTACTGGATCTATGTCGCAGGACCGATCATTGGAGCAGTCCTCGCGGTGTTCCTGTATTCCTGGATTGTAAAGGAAGACGAACCGGCAGGGAAAGCTGCATGATCGTTCCTTAGGGAACGGATCAAAACCCTTTTTTTATCGTATCTTTAATTCCTGTAATACGGATTTGAAAATTATGAATACCAATACAGAGAATGACATGCCGGGAGATCTCCCGGAGTACAGGGAATTTGTTATCCGGTCGGTTGGAATCGTCAGGAACAGTGTGGAAAAGCCCTTTCTTGTTGCCGATAAGAACGGCCTTGAGATGCAGGGCGGAAATGATGAGAATGTCTCGCAGATCCGGAGCAGGAGGGACGAGATCTCAGAGATAATCGTCGATGAAAAGTACGAAGAACTCCTTGAAGGAGTCGAGGATTATTCGCATCTCGTCGTTCTCTTCTGGGGCCATGAGGTGACGAATGAGGGACGGAATCTTAAGAAGATACACCCGATGGGAAGAAAGGACTACCCGGAGAAAGGTATATTCTGCACGTGCAGTCCTGCGAGGCCCAATCCAGTTCTGGTGACCGTCGTGAAACTCCATGCCAGGAAGGGAAACATCCTCGAGGTCTCGGGCTTCGATGCGATCGACAAGAGTCCGGTGATCGATATCAAGCCCTTCGTGCAGGATTCCCTCCCTAAGGACGGCGTGAAGACCGCCTGGTGGATGGAGGAGCTTCACAAAGAGATCGATGAAAAGAGAAAAAGTTGATTTCAGACTGTGGACGCCTGGGGTCTGGGTATGGAGAAAGTTAACAGCCTGATTATTTTCCAAAGCTGACTGCAGGTAATTTAGATCAAAGATCTTTTTTTAATGAGGCCGGTATTTGTGAGCATTTGATACATATACTGGAAATGATCGGAATTATTATACGCTATAATGCCGAGAATGTCTTTAAGCCTTGTTCAGTTTTGAGCGGGTTTATCCGGATGATTTTGCAGGCTGCACGGATCCGACTTAGGATTTCTCATGAAACAGGGCCTGGAACGACTGTTTCAGCTGTGGTTTCCTGCAGGATTGTGAACAGAATGAGGGGAATCCCTTTCTGATTCTCCTTTTCTGGGAATGATTACTGTTTTGTTTTGAATTTTTATTTTATTGGTCGGTTTGTTTTCTGATTTATTTGGTCTTACTGTGGGGCAATTGCCTACAGGATATGACCGTGGGAGAGAAAAGACAATGTAATGAGAACTAAACCTGTGATCATCAATAAAAAAGAAAGGATTGTGTTTTTATTTTTCATATGAGGATCACCGGAGATCCATCCTCATGAATTTCACGTAAGCTATTCCGAAGAAGGCTATGGGATATGCAATCAGAAAGAGGATATAGCCCCAGATTCTTCCCAGCATGTCAGGGAGAGTGGGATCCCTTCCTGAGTCGAATTCTGTTTCTCCGTCATATTCTGTCAAGAAGAGAGTCTGTTTTGGCGTGGTCAAAGCTGTTGCGGTCTTATGATAATTAGTCTTAATAGATAGGTAATATACAATATTTGTGAGTTCTGTGGATTTTTGGTAGTAATCAGCTGAATCGTCCGAATTTATGGAAGGTACCGGCCCCATTATTACATCAACTGCGAAACTGCCTGTTGAAAAGATGACGTTTGTCAAAATGAGAAGCAGTAACAGTGAATAAATAAAAGAGATCCCGCTAGTCTTTGAAAAAGCAGAAACCATAATCGACATCACAAAGATCCCGGACAGGTAGAGGATCGTTACCAGCCAGAATACAAATATGAAACCCAGTTCATCAAGGCCCGGTACAATACTGTATATTAACATAATTCCAAGAGTAAGCACGAAGACGATTGTTACTGCAAGGATTATTGCCATAATCCCTCCGAGCGCCTTGCCGTTTATTACCTCGTCCCTGTAAACCGGAACAGAGAGTATAGCCTTGATCGATCCGGTTTCTCTCTCTTTTGTTATAAGATCAAATCCTAAAGCGATAGCAATTATCGATCCGAATATGGAACTGCCTGCAACTCCTGACCTGATACCGTCAAAGACATTTATCGGCTTTGGGAGGCCGAATAATGAATATCCAAGGAATTCGTTGTATTTTGCAAGATCTTCAAAATAACTGTCAATGTTTTTGAATACATAGATCCCGGTTATCGTCAGCATTAAGAATAAAAGAGCAAGAAATTTCCTGCTTGTGACATGATCCTGAAATTCCTTGTATCCTATCAGAATAATTCTTTTAAAATCCATTACGAAAACTCACCTCAGATCCACACGCATGAATTTCACGTAGGCAATACCGAAGAACACAATAGGCCACATGATAAAAACAATAATCTTGATCCATTTATCACCGATAATTCCCAGAAGCGAGGGTTTTTTGCTTCCTTCTGCAATATCAGGATTTAATGAATATTCTTCAAAACCAAGCTGGTTAATTACATAATGAGATGGCATCGTGATGGGGCTGGCTATTTCATTGTAGACACTATCTATGGAGAACATATTGAAAAAATCCCTGACATCCGACTTTTTCTGTTCGTACACTTCCTGCAATTGTGAATCGGATTCATAACCCATATCTGTCGGTTCAGTTCCGAGTAAATATGTTCCTAATCCGCCTCCTCCGACAGGAATTATGTACAACAGTATAAACAGGATGATCAGGGAGATGATGAGGGCACTGCTGCTGCTGCTCTTTGCCAATACTGAAGACATTAGCGCCATTGAAAAAAAGGTTGTCATATAAAGAAGAGTTAAAAGCCATATAATTCCAATCAGAAAGATTTCCTCTAAGTTTGGAACAATACTGATAATCAGGAATAATGCAAGAATTGTCAGAAATCCCGCCATTGTTATAATCGTGAGCGTGATTATTCCGCCGATCGCCTTGCCGTTTATTAGTTCGTCCCTGTACAGTGGTTGTGAGAGTATGGTCTTTAGAGATCTTCCTTCCCGTTCGCCTGCTATAAGATCAAAACCTATTGCAATTCCTATGATCGCGCCAAGACCCTCAAGACCTACTGAATTAGTTATTTTATTAAATACGTAGAGTATTGACGGCATGAAAAGATCGCCGCCTTCTCCGTTTTTATAATTTTCAAGAGCATTATAATAATCGGTGACACCGTTTGCAGCCGCAACCCCAAGTACAAGGCATGTTATTATGAGTATGAGGAGGAATCGTCTGCTTGTTACATGGTCGGATAACTCTTTTTGCGAGATAATCGCGAGTCTTGTGAGATCCAATACCTATTCCCTCCTGTAAACCTTGAGGAATAAGTCTTCAAGTACCGGCCGGTCAAGATACATCTCAGTTATCCCCGAGCAGTGATCTTTCAGTTTTTCTGCAAGGACAGGCCGGATGTCTGTTTGGACTGATATCTCTATGCTGTCATCTGTCCTTTCGATCTCAAGAATGTCGGGATTTTTAATCGACTCAATTTCAGTGTAAAGGTCAGGGTTTATGGATTTGATAACGATTTTCTGCTTTGTGCCGCTCTGCCTGATGAGTTCGTCTTCGACTTCTTCGACAGATCCCTTTGCAACAAGTCTTCCCTGTGAGATTATTCCGAGAGTAGTACATACCGCCCGGACTTCTGAAAGAATATGCGAGCATATAAGGACGGTTTTCCCCTCCTTTTCAAGCTCTTTTATGATCTCCCTGTACCTCAGAACACCCTCCGGGTCAAGGTTAGCGGTTGGTTCGTCGAGGATCACTACTTTCGGGTCGTTTAAAAGTGCAAGGGCGAGCCCGAGCCTCTGGTTCATTCCTCTTGAATATTCGCCGACTTTCTGAGTGACCCCGTTCAACCTGACGCTTTTTAAGAGTCTCTCGATCCGATCTTCCCTCTCGCTTTTTTCAATCGGGTAGAATTTTCCGAGGTAGTCGAGATTCTCATACCCGGTGAGATTCCTATAGAATCCGACATCTTCAGGGAGATAGCCGAGGATCTCCTTTCCTTTTAGAGGGTTTAATGCGACATTGACCCCTTCTATCGTGCATGTGCCGGATGTGGGTTCGATCATTCCCGTAAGCATTAGGATGGTCGTGCTTTTCCCCGCCCCGTTAGGACCGAGGAACCCGAATACTTCTCCGTCTTCTACTTCGAGATTCAGGTTGTCGACTGCATTTTTTCCATTGTATTCTTTGGTAAGCTTTTCAGTTTTTATCATTTTCTACCCCCCTATGCAATTGAGTTTTATTGTAATGGGTTGCCTTCTATGATCAGCTAACAATCTTTGATTTCCTTAATAAGGGATTTGTGTGGCAAATGTTGAACTGTCATTTTATCCAATTCAGCATTTCTGAAATATTTCTTCATTAAAGGATGTCGTTTTCATTTTTATACTGGTAAAAATTGCATATAATTATTTAAACGTCTTGTTGAACGATCGTCTACATATCGGCAATAAAAAAAGAGGTGAGAATTGTTTTATGATATGTTGATATCTCTGAAATTAAGTAATAAGATCTCTCCTGTATGTGCATCGATAATTGCAGGAGTAGCCAGCCTTGAATCTTTTGCCCGCATCTTCTCATCGCTGAAAGTTACGTACCAGATTAGTCTGATTGGTTCCGGCTGGTCTGCATAAACCAGTTCTTCCTCATCATACCAGTTGAGATAATTCTCATGGCCGTTCCACACGATGTACTGTATGTCCAAATCCTCGTCAGGATAGCTTTTTTCCAGTTTTGCCTCTAGAATCTCTTTTGCTTCTTCTTCTGAAATATCGGGTATGGGTGAAAGGGTTGTAAGACTCTTCATTAATTCGGGATTTTTTAGCTCATCGCTGTATGTACTTACGGTATCAAGAACACGATCATATCGAACATATATCTGATCATTTAAATACTGGACGCCTTTGTAGGTATTAAACAGAACAATTATTGCAAGGCCACTCCCGGTATTTGGATCTGTGTCAATATCATATATATAGAAGTCGTCTTCTTTTTCTTCGTGAAAATCATCTCCTTTTACATTTTTTACAAATTCCACTGCCTTTTTTTCAGCTCCTTCAAGCGGAATCTTTCTTGTCTCCTCTTCTAATGGCGAGGGCATTTCACCAATATAAAGCACAATATCTCTTGATTCCGGATCGACTTTGATTGTGACGATATTGTCCCGAATGTTCTGTTCGAGTCCTCCCGATCTTATTTTCTGGGCTTCAGTGAATTCATCGGATGTATCATCTACGTTGTTGAAGACAATCTTTGGATAACCTGTATCCGTCAGTTCGTGATCTTTCCAGTACCCGTCAAGCGTCGATTCATCCACGTTAGGAAAAATTCTTAGAATCTCGTCTTTTGCTTCTTCGATCAGTTCCGATTTTTCCTGATCGGTATGATCTGAATAGAAGTTCTTCCACGAGACTGTCGATTGTGTACTTTCAGATTGAACATTTTGAGTGGTTTCAGTTGTAACTGACTCTGTTTGTGCAACTGGAGTGCTATCCTGTTGGTTTGGATTGTTATATGTGCATCCTGAAACCAGGACTACAAATATTAGACATATTACCAGGACAAATATTGGAATTGACATCTGTCTTTTTTTCATTAAATCACCTACAGATAACTTACTGTATACTTTTTCTTTAAACGAGTTGTTGAACGATCGTCTAAATATCGGCAATAAAAAGAGGTGAAAATCGTTTTATGATATTTTGATATCCCTGAAATTAAGTGATACGATCTCTCCTGTATGTGCATCGATAATTGCAGGAGTAGCCAGCCTTGAATCTTTTGCCCGCATCTTCGCATCGCTGAAGGTTATGTACCAGATCAGCCTGATTGGTTCCGGCTGGTCTGCGTAAACCAGTTCTTCCTCATCATACCAGTTAAGAGAATTCTCGTGGCCGTTCCACACTGTGTACTGTATGTCCAGATCCTCGTTGGGATAGCTTTCTTTCAGTTTCGCCTCCAGGATCTCTTTTGCTTCTTCTTCAGAAATATCTGGAACAGGTGAAAGGGTTGTAAGACTCTTCATCAATTCGGGATTCTTTAACTCATCGTAGTATGTACTCACTACATCAAGAATAAGGTCGTAGCGAATGTGTATCTGATCATTTAAGTACTGGACGCCTTCGTAGGTATTAAACAGAACAATAAGTGCAAGACCGTCCCCCATATTTGAATCAGAGTTAAGCTTGTAGATATAGAAATCATTCTCTTTTTCTTCATAGAACCCGTCACCTTTTACATTTTTTACAAATTCCACGGCCTTGTTTTCAGCCCCTTCAAGCGAGACAGTCCTTGTCTCTTCTTCTAGTGGTGAGGGCATTGCTTCACCACAATAAAACACAATGTCTCCTGATTCCGGATCGACTTTGATGGTAGCAATATTGTCCCGAATGTTCTGTTCGAGTCCCTTCCATCTAATTTTCTGGGTTTCCATATATTCTTCAGATGTATCATCTACGTTGTTGAAGACAATCTTTGGATAGCCTTCGTGATCTTTCCAGTACCCGTCAAGCGTAGATTCGTCTACATTTGGAAATATTCTTAAGATTTCGTTTTTTGCTTGTTCGATCAGTTCTGACTTTTCCTGCGCGGTATGATCTATATAGAAGTTCTTCCACGAGACTTTCGGTTGTGTAATTTCAGATTGAACATTTGGAGTGGTTTCAGTTGTAACTGACTCTGTTTGTGCAACTGGAGTGCTATCCTGTTGGTTTGGATTGTTATATGTGCATCCTGAAACCAGGACTGTAAAGATTAGACATATTATTAGGACAAATATTGGAAATGACATCCGTCTTTTTTTAATTAAATCACCTTCAGATAACTTATTGTATACTTTTTCTTTAAACGAGTTGTTGAACGATCGTCTACATATCGGCAATAAAAAGAGGTGAAAATTATCCTATGATATTCTGATATCCCTGAAATTAAGTGATACGATCTCTCCTGTATGTGCATCGATAATTGCAGGAGTATCCAGCCTCGAATCTTTTGCCCGCATATTCGCATCGCTGAAGGTTATGTACCAGATTAGTCTGATTGGTTCCGGCTGGTCGGTATAAAACAAAGTTATATCATCATACCAGCTGAGAGAATTTTCGTGGACATTCTGGACAGTATACTGTATATCCAGATCCTCGTCAGGATAGTTTTCTTTTAATTTTGTTTCAAGGATCTCTTTTGCTTCGTCTTCTGAAATATCGGGTACGGGTGAAAGGGTTGTAAGTCTCTTCATCAATTCGGGATTCTTTAACTCATCGCTGTATGTATTTACAGTATCAAGAACACGATCATATCGAACATATATCTGATCATTTAAATACTGGACGCCTTTGTAGGTATTAAACAGAACAATAATTGCAAGGCCACTTCCGGTATTTGGATCTGTGTCAATATCATATATATAGAAGTCGTCTTCTTTTTCTTCGTAAAAATCATCTCCTTTTACATTTTTTACAAATTCCACGGCCTTGTTTTCAGCCCCTTCAAGCGAAACCTTTCTTGTCTCCTCTTCTAATGGTGAGGGCATTCCACCAATATAAAACACAATGTCTCCTGATTCCGGATCGACTTTGATGGTAACAATATTGTCCTGAATGTTCTGTTCGAGTCCTTCCGATCTTATTTTCTGGGCTTCCATAAATTCATCGGACGTATCATCCACGTTGTCGAAGACAATCTTTGGATAGCCTGTACCCGTCAGCTCGGAATAATATGTTATGTCGTGATCTTTCCAGTACCCGTCAAGCGTCGATTCATCCACGTTAGGAAAAACTCTTAGGATCTCCTCTTTTGCTTCCTCGATCAGTTGCGATTTTTCCTGATCGGTATGATCTGAATAGAAGTTCTTCCACGAGACTGTCGATTGTGTACTTTCATATTGAACATTTGGAGTGGTTTCAGTTGTAACTGACTCTGTTTGTGCAACTGGGATGCTCTCATGTTGGTTTGGATTGTTATATGTGCATCCTGAAACCAGGACTACTAATATTAGACATATTACTAGGACAAATATTGGAAATGACATCTGTTTTTTTTTCATTAAATCACCTACAGATAACTTATTGTATACTTTTTCTTTAAACGAGTTGTTGAACGATCGTCTACACATTTACTAGAAAAATGATAATTTACTGATTACTCTATCCAAATTAATTAAAAAGGAAGATACCATTGGGAATTTTCATATGTCCCATGGTACACCCTTAAGTGCTTGATTAATTCCAATGAAGATAGGCTTTCAAATTACTGTAATCGCCATCGGGATTATAACAGTCAAATGATGCAAGCACATAGCCTCCATCGACCTTACCTGAGTGGTAAGCATTGAAGAGATAGGCGTGGTCATCTGTTGTATGATCACCATCGCCATCAACATAATGGTTATATTTGTCATAGATCGAAAGCGAGATGCCGATATAATCTGCTTCTTCGCATTTTAGGTTGGTGGCAGATCCAAAGTAATTAGTCGTGCTGGCTGAAGTTCCGCCGCACCTGAATTTATAGCCATCTTTTTCTGCCCATGAATTTGCACTCGCAGGTCCTACAATGATCATTGCACCGACAAGCATCAACACAAGGAGAATGCCAAGTTTTCTGAAATTGAATGTTCTCATTTCTGTTTTCACCTTTGTTTCAGTTTTTTTAGGGAAGGGAAATCATCTGAGATTACCCTTTGACATACGCGCAGGGATGTCCACTTCCTTTTTTACGGAGTCAATTCTTTGTTACCGACCGCTTGGAGGCGAAACATCCGCTCATACACGCATTTTATTTTGAAGGGGCTCCTGTCTGGTCAATCCGGATGATTGATACAGTTTCACGGACTCTTTTCGAAGAACCCGGATACCTGGAATCGCCATTGGATTTCTCATGAAACAGTGCCTGGAACGACTGTTTCAATAGCGGTTTCCTGCAGGTTTGTGTAAGTCCCTTCGCAGGGGCCTGTTAAGGCGGAGCAGGGTGCTCCCGGACAACAGTTGGCCTGTTATCCGGCAGTAGATTATCCCTGTCCCCAGTGAAGGATTATTGTGCCCCCCCACTGCCCACGAAGAAAAGTTTAGTTCGATATATTAAACGTCTTGTTGAACAATCGTCTACACGTTTGTGAGAAATCTCGTTTATTAATATGAAAAAAACGTGGATTTCTCTCCGGTGTAGTCTCACGCAGAACATACGACAGAAAATGCATGAAAAAAGTCATTGGTTGCGGGGCAGTAAAGAGTGGGTCTGTAATCTTTTGATTATTCTTAATATTGGATTTAAAAAAAGTATGAACCCTATTGGGTGCAATCCTATCCTTGAGAATGTAACTGGCATGCAGTCTTTGGATTTTGTGGTTTGAAATCTGGTTCTGGTTCTGTTCAAATGCAATTTTTCTTTTTCAGATGGTACAATGGGGAAATTGGAAGGCATGGCAGAATTTATACATTCAGGTGAGGTAGCCGAGCGTAAATATCCTGCCTCCTGTTAAGGATTGGTCGTGCTCCCAAAAGACCCCGGATAAAATTAAGGCTGATATATTAAAGGTCTTGTTGAACGATCCTCTACATATCTGAAAAATATTTTTCATTTGAACGGATAATAGTTGAAATTATAATTCATGTTCCGGAATGTGTAGACTATGGTGGCGTAAGACCTTTTTGTAGTCGATCATTAATTCTTAAATCGTATGAAAAAATTTAACAGATTATTATTAATTGCAATAGTCGGTACTTTGATGATAACCTGCACGGCTTCCGCCCAGATCATTGAGGAAAAAAACGGTTATATCGTGAGATCAGGTTATGATGTTGAAGAAGAAACAGGAGTTCTTTCGATGAATTCCCTGGCGAGTTCTCTTTATTCTATTAGACAAGGTGATATTAATTATCACAGCAACTATGTAAGTTCCGGCAAAACTTTGATAACTTACGATGTCGACTGGGGCGATTCGGATAACGATCTCGGTCTTCAGGTTGTAACCCCGGATGGAACATATTTAGGGTATTATCATGATTCGATTGATGGCTCTACGGATGGAAGAATATATCTGGAGATCTCCAACCCCGGCGACCTTTCAAGCGGATCTTGGAAAGGCAGGGTACGTGGATATTCGGTATCCGGAACAGAATATTATGACTGGGAGGTAATAGCAGCATAAACTTTTATATGAATGATTTAGATTTTTATTAAGGGTGGGCAAGAATGGTTTCTCTCTCAAAAAAAAATGTAAATTTAATATTCGTTTTAACAGTTCTTTTCGGCATATTCATAGCAATGCCAGCGGCTGCATGGAATGACGATATAATTGAAACAAAAAAAGGGTATGTCGTGACATCCGGCTATGATCACAATATTTCCGAGGGAGAAGTGCTTGAAACTCAACAGATTGATTTCTGGGAAAATTCTCCGCAGATGATTATTTTCTGTTTAATCTACGATAATATTCCTATAGTCGGGGAAGTTTTTGTAATCCTGTTGTTTTCCGCATTTACCGGATTAGCCTACTTCTTCGGAATAAAACTTGTCAACAGGAAAAATGTTCTCGACAACAAAAACCGCAGCATGATCTATAGAAAAGTTGAAGAAAAACCAGGAATCAGCTTTACTGAAATAGTGAGAGAACTTGGAATAACGAAGACCATGGCCAAGTATCATCTCGACAGGCTTTTGTATTACGGATTAATTACCTCGCATTCCAATAACGGCAGATCCGGGTATTTCAGGAACAACGACACTTATTCGGACAACGAAAAGATGTTGTATCTCCTAAAGAAAAATCCGCATGACAGTAAGATAATCGAACTTGTCAGGAACAGTCCCGGTATTACAAGAAAAGAGATTGCAGGCGAGATTAACCTGTCCGGCCCGTCGATAACATGGCATATGGAAAGGCTCGAAAACTCCGGTTTGATCGAAGTCGTAAGAGCCGGGAGAATCACCCGGTATTATATTAAAGCCGGTTATGAGATTCTTCTTCAAAATGAAGCAAAAAAGATTAATGGGGGGAATTTATTATGAAAAAAAGATATTACCCGAAAAGGGCGTATGCCCTGATTTTTATAACCCTTCTGTTCGTGACTGTCATAATCAGTCCTGTTATGGCCGAAGATTCGGAAGGCCAGAAGATCAAATTGTCCTGTAAATATCCCGGCAGAATTATTGAGGCCGGTGAGACTGTAACCTTCGATCTCACGATCCAGAACATCGGAGCTCCCGAATATTCGCAAGATTTTTACGTAGATACCTATAAAGGCGAAAGCGACTGGGAATTCAATTTTTATGCCGGAGACAAAGAGATAGACCGGCTTTCGATCCCCAGAGGAGATTCGGATACTATCCAGCTGGATGTTAAAACAACCGGAGACACTCCTATAGGCACCTATCCGCTCAGGGTAAGGGTATATGACGGAAAGATCTGGCTCTATATTACAGTCGACAAAACACATGAAGGCGAAAACGGCATTTTAAAGATGCAGGTCGTTGATGAGCAGGGCGAATGCATAAAGGGTGCACGGGTCTCCGCTTTTGAAGGAAAAGACACAGATGCAACCGGAATGGTTTCTTCGATGTCGGACGGTCAGATCAGAACCGAGCTGCCGCAGGGAACATACAGGCTTGTTGTTGAGAAGGACGGTTACCTGCAGCGGGAGATAGACGATGTCGTTATCCAGAGCGGCTATACCGAGGATCTCGGCACCATACTGCTTGAGAGAAAGAATTACGGCCTCGATATTGATGTCAAGGCACCTGTAATCACATCGTCGATTGGCGAGAACCCGGTTTATGAAATGACACTCATGAATGTCGGAAAAAGTGATGACGTATTCTCTCTCTCTTCAAAAGACATGCCTGAAGGATGGTACGCCACGTACAGGGAGAATACAGACTCAAATAGCGAAGTATCCGAGGTTTTCATAAATGCGGGAGAGGAAAAAGACCTCTATCTTGAAGCCATAATGCCTTATTCGGTTACGAAAGGCGAATATATGTTCGAATCCGTTATCAGCTCATCCGATGGGATGGAGTATGAGACCGATCTTAAGGCGACTATAAGAGGAAGTGCGGATCTTCAGGTCTTCTCTGAAAAATATCTCTATGAGATCTCGAAAGGAGATCAGGTGGATATTCCGGTTAAGATCACAAACAACGGAAACGGAGTCGCCCTTACAAATATACGGATCAATGCAACTGTCCCTGACGGGTGGACGGTTACCGCCACACCGGCAACCATTTCGAGCATCGAACCGGGTGAGAGCTCAACCGTTATATTAAATGTAATACCCCCGTCGGATATTGCAGCGTCGGAGTATAAACTCACGGTTAATGTGGTGTCCGATCAGGAAGAAGTGTCCGACAGCATAAGACTGGCAGTAAAAGAGAACTCCCTTGTCGGTCTATTAGGAATAATTATGATCCTTTTGGTCGGTGCAGGAGTATACTATATGTACAGAAAATATGAACGGCGTTAAAGGCTCCAGATCCTTAACTCCAACTCCTTTTTTGTTTCGCTGAAATTTCATTCAACAACCACCGTCAGGTTGAACTTTTTCGGGTTGTCTCCCACGTCGCAAGGATCGAACGCCAAAACCCCGTCGAAGAGATACGTCCCTTCTTCTTCCATGAGATGTCTTCACCTGTGCCGGTGTGCCAGGAAACTCCGTCTGTCACATCCGTGCATCCCGCATCATCGGAGTAGTCACAGCAATAATTAAAATGATGATCGTTTCTTTCATCTGTTCTTACTCCGCATTACGGAAACCTACATCGCCACGAGAGCCGTAAAAGGATGAGAAGAGCCCCGGACCAGATCCGGCCATTCCGAAATTCTATTCTTTTACGGGTTTACGGCGAAAAAAGGTATAATTCATATCATTGTGGGTTGCTGCTTCCTTTATACCCGTAGGTTTTAACAAAGATATCTTCACCGTATACAAGTCTGGTTACTTCTCCCGTATGTGCGTCTATCCTGAAACTGCCGCAGGTGGGATCAATTCTCTTCTCTTCATACTCTTTTCTGCTTTCGGTACTGGTCATACCAATATCCCATACAAGAGAGAGCGGTTTCGGATCGTTGGCATAGACAAGATTGTCGTTGTCCCACCATGACAGAGGACTGTCGTAATTTGAAAGAGTGGTATATTCCAGTCCTTCTTCTCCCAGATTATATTTTTCTGAAATCATATCTTCGAGTACCTGTATAGCCTCGTCGTATGTTATATCCGGTTCTGGTGAAAGAACGGTCAGGCTGGAAAGGAGTTCGGGATCAGTGAGATCATCGAAGTATCTCTCGACTTTGTCCCTTCGCATATCATAGGTTAAGGATACACTATTTTCCTGGTATGTAACCCCGTTACAAGTCTTGTAATATACGACATATGTTACGGGGATTCCTCCACTCGAAAATGAATCTCTAAAATAAGAATTTGCATCGGGATCGTCGACTATCGAGTCCTCGCCCTGTGCATTTCTTATGAATTCTATCGCCTTTTGCTTTGCTTCATTGTAGGATATTACAGGCTGGCCGTACTGTGCGGTATTCGGCGAATAGTACGTTATCTTCATCTGATCTGGATCGACTCTTATCTTGTAGTTCCTGCCTTCGCCAAGCTTATATGTGACATTTTCAAATTCGATGTATGGAGAGCCGATCTGCTTCATACCGGCGTCGTTGTACCTTTCACGCCCAATCCAGTTGCCGTTCAAAGTCGACCCGTCTATGTCGGGGAAAACCCGCATGATCTCATCCTTTGCCTTTTCGATAATCTCCGATTTCGTCCGGTCGTCATAGTCCGGATAGAAATCCTTCCACGAAACGGATACTTCAGGGATCTGCAACTGAAGAGTGCCTGTTGATTTGCCTGTTGCCTGTTCAGCCTTATGAACCTGTCTGTCTCCCTGTTGATCTATGCCTGCCGTGCATCCCGCGGTTATGAGTACAAAGATTAAACCGAGTGCTGCCGTTAATGCCAAAAAATTCTCTTTTCTTTTTACCATCAGACCACCTTTGGCCGGGCTGTATCCTGCAATTCAGGATACAGGATTACAGAGAAATTTTTGCATGGACTTTTAAAGGATTTATGTGGGAGATTTCGATCTTTGGTAATGCAGCAGTTTCCTTAATCGTGTGCTGGAAGCTTCGATCGGGAAAAAAAGGGAAAGGATTTGATTATTATAACAGAATTGGTATCATTGGAAGAGGTCATGGTTCATCTTTTTTAGTGTTAATTATTGCATTAACTGTGGTTCTGCCCGTATCGGGGGAAGATACCGGCACGATTACAATCGATCAACTGCTCCGTACGGAAATTCCTGGTCCTATCTCCCTTTCGCCGGAAGGGAATTATCTTGTCTACCTGAAATCGGACGGAGCCGAGCTTGTACCTGAATTCGCGAACAATACGCTTATGCTGATCGATCTCGGTACAGGAGAGGAACACTCCCTTTCGGATGATTAGGAAACCGTGATCTTGTTTGTTCTCTCACCTGGCGGAACGAAGGCAGCCTCTGCCGCTTTCCAAAAAGAAAGCGGGGCTATGGTCCTTAAGTTGGGTCTCGCTCGATGACCAGAGTGTTACCCAGCCGCAGAACGTTCCCGAAGTCTCTCCGGTTTCCAGTGGTCAAACGACGACGAACTGGCCTACCTGGATACTGGATCAACAAATGAGACGTTCACCGCAGGATACGAAGAAGATACGATCGTCTTTGATGAGATGCCCGATCCTGTAGTTCTCAAAAAGTATTCACTGCTGACAAGCGAATCCGAAACTTGCCGTATATAACTGCACCGGCTACACGGAAGGACAGGAATACCCGTTCGTTTTCGTCATCCACGGCGGGCCGACCTACACCGATTTTGACAGCTGGAGAGATACCTGGGAGTTTCCTTACTGCCTGATATCCGAGACGGGGGCGGTTCTCCTGTCCGTAAACTATCACGGTAGTCTGAATTACGGCTTTGACTTCGCGGAATCGATTGAAGGCGGCCACTATTACGACCTGCCGGTAGAAGACCTGATCTCCGGGAAAGAGTATCTTGCCGAAAAGGGCATTATCAACCTGTCATAGACGGCATTGACCGGGTGGTCGAACGGGGGGATTCTCACTCTCGCACTGATAACGAAGGATACGTCGCTCAAAGCGGCGAGCCGGGGCCGGGACTGCCGAGGACCAGGCACAGAACGCCAATACGAACGGGATGATCATGACGAAGATGTATTACGGTGACAGTCCTTACCCGGACCCCGAGATGTTCCTTGATATCCTGCCGATATATAGTGCAGCGAATGTCACGACTTCGCTACTGATGATGATCGGAACTGAGGACGCCAACGTGGAGCCTGCATCCGCGATTATGACATACAGGACATATCTCGAAGGGAGTTCTGCTCCGGTCCGGTTCCTTATGTTCCCGGGCGAGAAACATCACCCGACAACATATGTTCACCAGTACAGGAAGGTTGAAGGGGAGCTCGACTGGCTGGACAAATATCTTTTTTCTTCATCGTAATTCTTCACAAAAACAGAATGGCAGATACCTGCCATCATATCTTTTAATATTCCTGCAGGAGGAATTGTTCAACGGTATGGTGAATATTTATTTAATGCTCCCGGATGATAATTTATATAATTAATCGATTCCTGTTCGGAATTCGATTTCAGGGGGTTTTATGGTGATTCCTTTTCCAAACAGGAAACTGGCGGCAATATTGATTTTATCGGCGATTGCAGTCTCTAATTTTTGTTTGCCGGTTATGGCGGATGCCCGTATTGCGACATCATCTCAGGTATTCTTCGAAAAGAACGGAGAGCCTTACAATGATTCCGTTTCTTTTACCGTAACCTGCTACGGTTTTACATACACCTATACAGATCCGGACTTCAGAAAATATCTCAGCGGCGAATATGAGAAAAGAGCGCCCGGGTCTGATAACCAGACCGAAGTTTTCTCTTATTCCGCAACGGTGGATCACTACGGTGATGAAATATTCGAGCCCTTCTATCTCAACTACCGGGTGATCGATTACTGTTCTCTCTGCGGCGAGACGGGCGGAATAGAGTTTTACATCGATAATGTCAGCGGGACTCCCGGCTCAAATTGCAGTTACAGGTCCCTTCCTGTTAAATACAGGTATAACGATGATGTCTGCCACATGCCTACGGAGCAGTACAAAAGTTGTATGGATGAACAAAATGAACAACAGGCACAGGAACGGAAATTGTGCGATCAATATCTTGAAAAATTCGATAAGAAGAAGCTGTACCCCGCTGATGCAAGGACACTCGAAAAAAGCGGAGTTACCATGGTTATAACGCCAGAGTATGACGCATGCCAGGAAAGAGCCGATTCAATCGATCTCAACTGCTCCTGTTTTCTTGAAGATGTCTCCTGCCGGGATATCACTGATCCTGAGGGGACTCCGATACAGAGGGACTGCAGCCTTTTCTTTGAGATCCCTGCTTATGAAAACGGAACTATAATCGGGACTACAATCGGAACCGATACTGAAATTCCGGTCATCCACGCCGAACCGGGGATAGTATACAGGAACAATTTCTGGATTGAATTATGGGAGAAGTTTGTATACCCCCTATTATCAAAGAATTCTTAAGGGCCGGAAGATAGATGCTCTACGAAACTCTTTTTTTGCAGTCCCTCATTTTCACGTTGATAGTCGAGGTTCCGCTCCTATTCGTTGCAGTCCGTTATGTCCTGAAATCCGAAAAGTCCGTATGGGACATTCTCGCGACTGGCCTGCTTATGACTGCCCTGACTCTTCCCTACCTGTGGTTCGTGATGCCGCCTTATCTCGATATGTCGTGGTATCCCCTTAACGCGGAGATCATCGTGATCCTTGTGGAATCGGCGGTAATCTGGTACCTGCTCCGGATAAAACCGTTATATTCCGTGATCATTTCCGCCTTTGCCAATGCTGCGTCCTACCTCCTCGGGGTACTGCTATTATGATATAAGTCAGTGAGAAATATAGTGTGATTATGGGAACGATTGATATAGAATTCAAAAAATACGAGGAAAATCCTGATATGAACAGGAAGGAGATCGAGTTCGTCCTCTCGTTCGAAGGTTCGATCCCTTCCAGAAAAGAAATACTTGACGAGATCTCCGCCTGTTACGGTTCAGAACCGGGTCTCGTTTTTCTCGAAAAACTCAGGCCGGTCAGGAAACAGATGAAGGCGAACGGAAGGGCGAGGATATATGACGATGCAGCGAGTTTGAAGAAGTTTGAGAAGTAGTAATCTCTTACAAAAACGGTTTTACATAGTTTTTTAATATCCAGATAATAATTCAGTGATATGCCGCAAAACCCGGGACCGGGAAAAGAACAGGAGGAAGAAATTGCAAAACTCCTGATCTGTGAAGGAGAAAAACAGCTCAATAATCCCCCGGACTACATCGAGTTTACATATACTGAACCTGCCGATACCTACCTGAATGATCTTAAAAATCACCCTCATCATTTCCTTCTTGCCTGCATTATGACACCACAAATACGGGCAAACCGTGCATTCGGTATTCCCTGTCAGATCTCCGAAAAGATTGGCGGATATGCCTTCAAATCATTCTTAAAAACATCTAAAGAGGAATTTATCAATATTTTTCAGGAGCTTTCTCTTCACTGTTTCAATGAAAGATGCGGCAGGACTACATCCCTGGTCATTCAGCGAATTGCAGAGGAGTATGATGGGAATGCGGCAAATATCTGGTCTGACAATCCTTCAAGCTGTGCGGTTGTAAGAAGGATGTTGGAATTTTACGGAGCTGGGATTAAGGTCGCAACAATGACTGCAAATGTTCTTGCAAGGGACTTTCGTGTCCCGATGTCTGATATGGTCTGCATTGATGTATCACCGGATGTTCATGTTAAACGTGTCTTCCTGAGGCTTGGACTGATCAATGAGAATGATGGCCCTGATGTTTTGATCTACAAGGCAAGGGAATTAAACCCGAAATACCCGGGAATCTTCGATCTCTCCTGCTGAGAGATCGGGAGGAACTGGTGTAGGCCGAATAATCCGAAATGTGAGGACTGTTTGATGAGGGATGTTTGTTTCTTTCAAGGGAAAAATTATTGAGAGGGACGAATAGATGATCTGCTTGTTAAAAAAGGCATATTTGAGGTGAGGTGTGGGTAAATATAAAAAAAAAGTAATGAAATTAAAATCCGCAAAAAAGTCTGCTCAGCCTGATCCAAAACTGGCAATGGATACTCTTGCTGTTGCCCTAAAGGACATTTATGCATCGCAATGTCTTTATGAAAAAGAATGCTATCCTCAAGCAATTTTTTTCCTCCAGCAGGGTATTGAAAAAGGATGGAAAGCTTTCGGTTACCATCATGGTCTTTTGACACTTTCAGAGGCTAAGAGTAAAGAATACAATCATATGTCAACAAATGTTGGCAAAAGCAGTCTCATTCGAATGCGAAATATTATCGGGCATATGGTACAGCAGCTTAAAATTGTCCAAAATTTCTACTCACAAGTGAATGAAGAAATTAATGAATCTGACATCTCCCTAAAAAATATGTATGAAGATCTTATTTGGGCTCAGAAGGCGATTGATAAAGCCACCGAACCTTCATTTGTTATTACCCCAACAGAACTTCAATCAATGCTTGATAAATTTCATGGAGACGAACAAGCAGAAAATAATTGTGAAGAGATCATTGAATCACCTGAAATGTGTCCAAAGATTATAAAGCAGGTACGCGATGGAGCGATCAATGAATTAAATGTATTATTTAGTGGAATTCCAATTGCGGATGAATTAATAAATGATATTTCCCAAGGGAAATTTGATGATCAAAAAATAAAAGATATCCTTCTCTCTGTGATGAAGGGAATGGTAATTGTCAATCCTCTATTCTATTTTGCAATAATGACTCAGAGGCATGAGAATATCTGCCGCTATCCTGATAAAATACGATCACCTCTAAATGAGTATACTAAAGATCATATTATTATCAGATTTTTCCCTGCAATAGCTCATACTACTCAAAACAGTCTTGAAAAAATGGATGAATTATTCAGAATGGATCTTTTTCAGCCAGCGGTTCTGTGAAGCATAAATTATTAAATGTCTGGATTCTGCTGAAAAAATCCCTCACCACCACCATTATCACCCCGAAAACCCCTTTTATTAATGTGAACCGCGATCCTCCTTTCAAAAAAATATTATACTGGTGCCCGAAGTGCAATGTCCCGCTCGTAGGAAAGACCTGCCCCTGCGGCGGCGAGTCGAAGGGCGTTCAGCTTTTAAAACCTTACGAAGTAAGGCCGGCACTTTCAAGGGATATGGAGCTTATCGGAGATCTCGTCCGTGAGAAGTTCGGGCCGGTCCCTCTCTCGAAGGTTATTCTTCTCAATAAATCGGGGGGTGCGGACCGGACCGATCTTGTCATAATGAACGGTGAGAGGTTCGGCTGGCTGATCTTCGATCCGGTGGAGAGGGAGTACAGGTTCGATCTCGCTGTCGAAGCTCTCCCGTTCATTATAGATCATGTAACGAAGGGCATAGTCGACATCGAGGCGGACACCGGTTATTCAAAGGACCAGGGAAGGATCGGCGGAAAGAGACTCCCGCTTACAAGACCCGTCCCCGACGGATCGGTGATTGTAAAATACAGGAATAAATACGGAACCGGGATTGTAAAGGACAAAATGATCAAGGTGAAGGAGCTCGTCCCGGTCGAACCGGTCAACGTTCCCGATCCTGACTGGGATGACGTTATCCGCACCAACAAGAACCACCTGAAGAATCTCGAACGGAACGCAGTCAGGACTATAAAACAGCACATGAAGGATCGCCCGACTGCGAATGTCTCTTTTTCGGGCGGAAAGGACAGCACTGTCGTTCTCCACCTTGCACGGAAGGCCGGGATAGAGGACGCATTTTTCATCGATACCGGACTCGAGTTTCCCGAGACGATCGAGTTCGTTCGTTCCACCGGTGTAGAGGTCATTGATAAAGGAAACGACTTCTGGCGTTTTGTTGAGAAGTCCGGGCCCCCGACGAAGGACGATCGCTGGTGCTGCAAGCTCTTAAAGATCGATCCCCTCGGGAAATACCTGGCGGATATCGGGCCTTGCATAACGGTCCAGGGCAACCGCTGGTATGAGTCGTGGAACCGTGCGGGAATAGAAGAGGTCAGCGAGAACCCGGTAAATCCTCTCCAGCTGAATGTCTCGCCGATCCGGAGCTGGCGGGCGTTCGAGGTCTACCTGTATATATGGTGGCAGAATATCCCGGTGAACCCGATGTACGAGAAAGGGCTGGAGAGGATCGGGTGCTACCTCTGCCCGGCGATGCTGGAGAGCGAGTACGAAGAGGTCCGGAGCCTTCACCCGGAACTTGCTGAACGCTGGGACAAATACCTCGACAAGCGGGCTGAAAAGAAGGGACTTCCCGCCGAGTACCGGACGTGGGGTCTCTGGCGGTGGAAGGAGCTTCCCCCGAAGATGAAGGAGATCTGCAGGGAGAAGGGTGTTGAGATCGAAAGCGGTCGTTCTCCTGGAAAGGCCCCTGTTAAGACGGCATCTGCTGAAAAGAAAAAGACAACAGGTTCTTATATCACGCTGGTCAAGCCAAAGAAAAGAAGGAAAAGAGACTGATCTTTTTAACAGGATTATAACCGGTACAAATCCTGATATTTGTTTGATTGTAATCCTGAAATCTATCCTCCAGGGAAAGGAAAAGATTTGTCTCAAGACATTAGAATATTTTTTTGATATAGCAATGCTTAAATAATCCTTTAAAATTCTGAAATCCATGTAAATTATGACCTTCATAGATTGCCTGTGTTCCACGATCTCCACCCTCTTCGATATAATCATCGTCTGAAAAAAGGTGCTTCTGACGGGCCGTTATAGGGGTAGAATCTACGCGTTTTTCGGCCTGAAACGCGAGCATTTGGGGTGTTTTTTTGACACCTCCAAAACATCGTGAAAATTGATGAAAGGAGCTCAAAATGGCGTTTTTTAGAGTGTTTCCATAGACGACCTATCCGGGATTTCCGGATAGATGTATACCCGGTCGACTAACGGCTTTTACTCTTTCATGTGATCATGCCGGAGGAGGTATCTATGATGAAATCTTAATTCATCACATTATACTGAAAGGATGAGGCGGGGGATTTCCGAATTGTTTTGTAAAACCCCCCACCTGTTCCATATCCGGGGGAAAAGATGGACAATAAAAAGAAAATCATTCCGGCAGTAATTGTGGTAATAATATTAGCATGTCTTTTGCTTGCACTGGAAATCGGGCATAATATCGCGGAACAGAAATATGTCATAGATCACACTCCGGCCGATTCACCGGAGAAATGGATTGAAATAGATCCTGTCACTGCCGGGACCGAAGGAATCACGGTGGTTTCGGGGACTACGAACCTTCCTCCCGGAACGAAGCTTGACGTCGGGATTTCGACGATCAGTATACACCCAACGACGAAGAACTATGATTATTCCCATGAGTTTGCGGAGGGAAACACGACCGTTTTCGCCGGGACCGGCGGTGTCAATAATTATTCCGCATCGATTGATACGTCGCTTTTGAACAACGGTAAATACTTTGTAGTCGTCGAATCGACGGACAGTTCCGGGCAGGTTGAAAAGTACATTTCTGTAGATATTATAAGGCACCGGGAGGATTATTCGGGAAAGGGAAATTATATCGACTGGTCCGCACTTGAATTGCCTGAACTTGCCGTAAACAAGAGTATCGAGACGGTGATGCTTGTGGGATGGTGGCATGTCGTTCCTTCCGGAACTTCGGTGCAGAACAACGAGGTGGAATATTATTCGATAATCGACTGCGGGGCCGACGGTATATGCCGGGTTTTCGACATTTCGGGCACTGAACTTTATGCAGTCTATGACTCGAACGAGGCTCAAATAATGGAGGTTCCGAACGGAGCAATTGTGGATAAGAGGAGCGTCGGGAACGTTACATTCGTAAAACTCGGCGATGAAATCGTCCTGACGAAGATCGACGAATACCCGGAGGGAAGGTAGTTCCAGGGGGGAGTAATATGAAAAAAATTGTTGTATTGGCAGGGATATTCCTGGCAATTCTTGTGATCGCAGTTTCCGCTACTTTACTGGTTCCTGATCCCGGGGATACTGCGGATTCGTGTCCTCCTCCCCCGACCTCTATCTTCAGGCTTGCCAACAAGGATCTCAACCAGTCGCATTCGGTTTCAGTTATCATCAATGATGGATCGAACACTACTCTGGCTAATGAGTCATACGATCTCGCTCCCGGGGAGAGCACGAAATCAACATTCGTAATGACCTCCCAAAATGCAACGACTACAAACTCGTATTGCCTGATCTTTACAGTCGACGACTCCGTAGGCTCGGAGATATCTGTCAATGTTTCGTATTATGCGGTTCCTGAATTGCACATCGATCCGACGAAAGGAGGGGTGATCTATTATTCCTCAGTACTTACCGGTGATTACGGGTGTCCTCTGGAAGATCAGGGGGAATACTGATGAATTCTGATATACGGCAGTTTATAATAATCTATTCACCTGTCATGGCGTTCCTAGGCTATCTGCTGATATTTTCGATATTCTTTTCAGGGACCGTTCTTCCTGTGATCTTTCCGGTTGTCCCTCTTGTCGGAGCAGTCGCTTTTTTATTCTACCTGAGGAAGAAAAGCAGACTGTGGTGGATCGGTTTTCCTTATCCCCTGCTTCTTCTCGTGATACTGGTCATGGAATTTATCTATACGGCAATGCCCGGAGTTCTTTATGGGCTTCATGTATTAGCCCCGTCGTTTAAGATAGTGTTTTATCTCCTGATCGCACCTGCATCGCTGTTTTTGATCGTCGCTGGGACTAAGGAGTTCCGGCAGGTACTGAAAGTCCCGCTTATAGCAGCATCAGTTGTTTCGGCCCTGATCCTGCTTGTTCTGGTACAGAGCCTGATCGCCCTCGTTTACGGGGCGGGTCCTATGACGACCGATGTCACGGCCGGGTTCATAATCTTTATCTTCGCCGGCCTTTTCGCGATGCCGACCCTCATTGTTTCGGGGATAATTTACGGTCTAAAAATTTCAGAATTGATAAAGAATGACATTGCCGGGGAGAACGAAGAAAACAGGAATCTTTCCGGTGTTTCATGAAATCTGATCTCATAATTATGGGAGTCTTTTTTTGTAAACATCGGCGCAGGGGATAATTCCCTGGCAGATCCCTTTGTATTGATGTAAATATAAGCGATATATCTTGATTTATTGAAATCGATTCTGAAAATTGTTCCTCCTGACATTTATCTCCGGCTGTTATCGTCAGTTGTTCGAGGGTATGGTGAAAGTAGTTATTAAAGAGATAAATACATATTTTCAATCGTGAATTCGGGTGGAAGGAGTAAAGTAGGACATTGGCCCTGCAGATTAAGCAAAAGGACAGGGTTATGATATGACTAAATTATCCTTTTCTTTTTTAGGAAAAGCTGTAATTATTTTCGTTACAATCCTGGTAATTATTACAATCGGCGGGAATATCATTATTCATTATTACCCGTCGTCATCCGGTTACTATAGTTATTCAGTAAAAATTTCAGGGCTCTCTGATTACAGCGGATCACCGGTGACACAGATTGTAGTTCCTATTCCTTCCATCGGGAATGAATCGATTTTTGCTGATGAGCGGTTTCAGTATCAGGATTATGGAGGCTGGAAATCCTTCCTCGTTGATACAGAACATGGAAAGATGTTGACATTTCAGTCTAACGACGCTAATCTCGCTGATATTAATGCTGTTTATACAAAGGAAACGGATGAATATCCCGACACTGAAGAAATAAATGAAGACATCTTTGTTCCGGCCGGGAGGAGTCTTTTGAGAACTGACAATACAACGGCCGGATACAGTTATATCATCCTTCCCGATGATTTGCGTCCTCTGTCGAATTCTTCGACGCCGATATCCGTATCGATCAAACTGACAGTTCACGGGGGTACAAAGTTTGGCAAACCTGACCTTGATAGGGAATGCCAGATCGCAATAGAAGAACAGATTACTCCGGGAACGACAGGCATAATTCCTGTAGAGCCGCAGGTTTACTATAGAGACAGTATAAGTGAGGGTTTCCGGCCTCCGGAATATCGGGATAAATATTGATATCTACGGGATAATTGAAAATAAAAAGTGATTTGATATGATTTTTCTTAGTGCAATCCTGGAATTGGGCAAATTTTTCGTAATTATAATTCTCTTACCTGCTGCATTAGCAGGTTTTTTTTCTCTTCTGCTCTATTACGGCCTGACAAAGATCCGGCCCCCGGCAGACAGGTTTGCTCCGGTTGTTCCTGTTGTCGTGGGATTTATTTTCTGTGTTCTGTTAGCGTTTTTCGGTAATTCTTGGTCTTCGGTTCTGCTCGACTTGGTGATCATGTCAATGGGTGTGCTGACATCGTTCATGGCAGTCAGGCGATTATTCCCCGACCGTTTTCTGTACGCGGTTCTCTTTTTATGTACTGTAATTGCAGTGTGCGAACGCTTTATATACGGATTTGGAATGGTTTTCGGGAGTGGAGGTTCAGGTTCTCCTGTATTTCAGCTGCTGACTTCCTTTTCTTCTTCGAATGAAGGATTTCTCATCCTGAACTCTGTTGCCCTTTACCTGGAGATGGTGATTATTTCGGCAGTCATGTTTGGTCTTGTAATTATAGCCATGAAGATCTTCCGGAAAATTTCAGAGATGGGATAAGTGAAGGCTTCCGGCTTCCGGAAAGGGGAAAAAAGTTTAATGATCCTCCGAGTTACATAGCATATGTGAAACCTGACTGCAATGGCATCAGCGCAGAGAAAAATTTCGGCACAGATCTCTATTGTTAATACAAAAAAACATTGATTTAGAATTATTTCATAAAGTAGATCATTAAAATCCTTCAATCAAACATTTTTATTCAGTTATCACTATCAGTTGTTCAAGAGCATGGTGAAAGTCGTTATTAAAGAGTTAAACACATACTCTCAATTGGGGGCCAAGGTGCGGGAAGCGATCCTTCACCCGTAGCTTTCCTGAAAAATTTACCCGCTTGAGACATTAGGGAAGAAAGGTCAGAGCAGTCAACTTCGTTCCTTTATCTCCCCGATCGTCCGCCGGCAAATACAACCGGCATTCATCTTTGTCGGCATCAATGCAGATTAAGATTTGCATATCGGTTGTTCTGTTCAGGGATCTACCCCCCGCATGAGCCTGGAATCTCAGAGGAGCCTCAGGAAATCACAAGATCACACAAGTCTTGAATTTCTCCTTTTTTCCGGGTTCTAATTTGTGAATGTAGGTGAAAAAATGAAAATGAAAAAAACAATGCGGGCTTTGGGCCTGCTCATGATAGTGGCACTCGCTGGAACAATGTTCGTTTCGGTTGTTAGTGCAGAATCTACAGAATTTGCAAAAGATTTTGTCACACCTTCATTAGATCTGGAATCTTCTGTCCAACTTAAAGAAGTTAATCTACCCCTGAGTCCTATTTCAGATGAATCAGTCCTTTCTATATCTCCGGGATCGATTATTTACCATACAGATGATGGTTTGACAAAAGTATTCGATCAAGAGGGAAAAGCATTATTCTATGCAAATGATAAAGATTCAGCGATGATCCCCACATCGGCAGGTGTCATAAAACCGGCAACATTTATTCATTTAGTTCCGACTGAGTCTCATTCATATCACAAAGGAAATCAAACTTTTGTAACTGATGAAAAAGGAAATTTGATACTTACTATAATCAATGAGAAAGCAATCGAACGATCTGGAACAGAAATTCAGTCAAATTCTAGGTCTAATGAATGGATAGAATGGGCTGAAGACGCTTCAATTAGTTCATTAACCCAGTTTGATGCATATTGGTATGTTCCAGACCATCCTCCAAGTTCAGAGAGCCTTGAGGTGATTTATTTGTTTAATGGCATTAGTCCTTATGGTGGGGGACCAGGAATAGTTCAGCCAGTACTGGAATGGAATCGTCCTGACACAGGCACATACTGGACAGCAGCAGCATGGGGCGCTACTCCATTAGGTGAGGATGATATTGGCAGCAGGATACAAGTTTCAGAAGGTGATCTGTTGAAAGGTCGATTGTATTGGAGTGATACTTACGATCAATGGTATGTACAGCTATCTGATCTAACAACAGGAACATCTTCAACGGTCTGGACTAACGTAGTTTCAGGCCATACCAACCTGGAAGCCTATGTTACCCTGGAAGGTTATTATTTTGATGACAATACAGATGTGCCTGGGGATACTGAGTTCTATAACATGGTATTTAAAAATGGAGGCAGTACAGTAACAATGTCATTTAGTGAATATTATGGATCAATGGCGCAACAACTACTGAGCGGGCTGGATGTAAACATCATATCCGGAACTGATGTAGAATTAAAAACAGCCAATTGAAAGTGAAAATAATGAAAATCTCTTTTTTTATTTTACTTCTGATGTTGCTTTTAATAGGACATGCCGCATGTTGTATTGATCAGGAAATTAAAGGGCCAGACCAGCCTGTCATAAACAACACAACCAAATGTAATCTTTCCGAAGAATGGATCTCCGGGGTTAATGTTTCGACTGTCCCCTACCTTGGCTCTGAATCGATTCGTACAAATGCATCTTTTGTAGCACGGATTGCCCTGTGCGATAAAAATGTGGCAGAAATGCTCAGTCATGGGAGCGGTATCAAAGGAATAATTGATTTTATGCCATCCAGACCAAAAGGATGGAACCTGAGTTGCGGACCAACGCTTTGGGTTGTTTACCGGGGCATTGATGTTTATTTCTATGTCAATGAAACGCAGGAAATTGTTGAGAGATTTGAGGTTGTTATACCCGGAGATCTTTATGGAAAGGAACGACTGGAAAACTATACCAGCCTTATCGATGGGAATGGTACCGCTGTTTTTGCATTCAATAGTAGTGATATATGGTTTCCATAAACAAAAAACACAGGTCATAGGTTATGTTTGGAAATCGGGCTGATCAAAGAGAATGACGGTTCCGACGTGCTGATTTATAAGGCAAAGGAGTTAAACCCGAAGTATCCGAAAATCTTTGATCTTTCCTGCCGGGAGATCGGGAGGAACTGTTGTAGGCCGAATAATCCGAGGTGTGAGGAATGTCTGATGAGGGATGTTTGTTTTTCGTTTGGATATATTTTAAGATTGTAAAAATCTATCTTATTTTCAATAAATTATCTGTTGGTAGTCTTTATGATATATGATGAGGAAAAGAAAGGATATTTTGAAAGAGGTAAATTTATTTGTGATCCTATCCCTTCAAAAGCAAATATTTGTAGAAATGAAATTCATATGGTCAATGATGGGATTAAAGGTATAATTAATGAAAATTTAGATTTTAATCTTCCAATTATGCCTGATTTATTATCGGAATCAGATTTTAGTGATTCCAATTTATATTCTATTTATAAGCAAGCGTTTTTTTCAATTGCATCTGGTCTTTATGATGCTGGACTTATATTGATAGGGCAACTCTTAGAAATCACAGTGAAGGAGATTGTTCTAATTAAAACTGGAAAATTACTAAACGGTAAAAATCACACATTTGGGTATGTTGTTGAATATGTTCTAAAAGAAAATATCCTTGATTATGATGATATATTGTATTTGAGATATTTTCTTAATAAAGTAAGAAATCCTTATACCCATCGTAATTTAAAAGAAATTGTGGGATTCCATTTAGTCCCAGTATTTCTGTTTCCAACTCAGAAACCAGGAGAGACCTTTAATCCTACTGAATTTATACAGATTATAAAAACCGTGATGGATGGAATAAAAACAAAAGAATTTGAACCTCAATGGATAAGTGCAACAAGTGATACTTCTATTGCTTGTCAGATAAAGGAGGAAAATGATCAACAGAAGGCAATATTTAATATATGGTTACTAAACATCAAAATTGATCAATTAATTAATATATATCTTAATCAAGAAGCGTATAATGGACATATCAAGAAGTATGGCTCACCATATGAGAAACTTGCCCAATTACAAATTTTTGAAGATATTTGTTAGATGTATTTATCTTATTTTATATGATAAAATGTTACTAAAATTCAATAAATCTCTATTCTAAATCATTTATATTCGTTATTTCTAGAACATGTGCATAATTGAGGAACTCAGCAAAGCTCACCATTCTAAGAGATCCAAAAAAGAAAAAAACCAAATACAACCGGAACAGATAACCCCTTACCATGAGTCTAACGGAGGCACAGGAAAAAGAAGTGCGGGCGGCGATGGAAGCATATGCAACCGCGTACAAGACAAAGGACTTTCATGCAATGATGAATATCTTTTCTCAGAACATCTGCGGGTTCGGCAGCGGGCCGGACGAGGAAATCAGGGATCACGAAACCTTTACAAAACAGATCAAACGCGATATGAGCCAGGCGGACGTCGAAGCGGTGGAATTCACGGAGACGCAGATCCACGGCGAAGGGACGGTGGCGTGGGTCATGACCAGGAGCGCCCTCACATTCACCGTCCCGGGATCGGAGAAACAGACCATTTGCGGCAGATCGACGATGGTCCTGAGAAACAACGGCAACCGCTGGGTCATCGAGCAGATCCACTTCTCCGTTCCCTACGGCGGGCAGTCCGAAGGCCAGTCCTTCCCCGGCGCCTGAAGAGAGATGAAGTGCAGTAAGGAAGAGATTTTTCTCTTCCGATTTTTAGGTTGTAATATCTAACAGCAAAACCAACCCTCCGCAAGAGTGAAAAAAAGTGAAGAAGAAAGTCCTGTTCTTATGCACTCACAACAGCGCCAGATCGCAGATGGCCGAAGGCTACCTTAATTCAAGTTACGGGGATCTGTATGAGGCGTTTTCGGCCGGAACAGAGGTCACATCCGTGAACCCGTATGCCGTCCGGGTGATGGACGAGATCGGAATCGATATCTCGGGTCACCGGTCAAAAAAGATCGACGAGTTCTTTGGGGTCCGGATGGATATCCTCGTAACAGTCTGCGACGCCGCACACGGGGCCTGTCCCATGTTCCCGTGGACCGATGAGAGGATTCATGCAGGATTCCCCGATCCTTCCGGAGCTTCGGGAAGCGAGAAAGAGATCCTTGAAGTCTTCAGGGAAGTCAGGGATGTGATTATCTCATTCATCGACGAAAAATTCGGCTAAGTCAGTGTTCATCAACATTTATACACCGGACCTTATGCCCGTTACAATCCCGGAGGGCCTGCTTCTTCCGGCATTCGTCGGTCCGTTCGCTGCACCTTCCATAATACCTGCAACCCACATGTTCACCGGCCGGAACCTCGCACTCTTCAATCACGGTATCTTCTATATCCGAGTATTCCATCGCCTCAAGAAGAGATCTCGTATAAGGGTGGAGCGGGTTTTCGAACACATCCGCCCCTTCCTCCACTACCTCGCCGGCAAACATCACGTAAGTTCTTTTGGCCACCGCTCTTGCAAGCCCGAGATCGTGCGTTATAATAATAAGTGAAAGTCCCCTCTTCTCCCGAAGATTCTTCAGCACCGACATCACGTGTGCCTGCACCGATACATCCAGCATCGAGGTCGCCTCGTCGGAGATAATCACCTTCGGTTCGAGCGTCATCGCACGTGCGATCACCGCCCGCTGGAGTTCCCCCCCCGAGACCTGGTGCGGATACCTCTCCTTCAGTTCGCCGCCAAGACCTACCTCCGCGATTTGGCCGTCCACGACGTCTTCGATCTCCTCCCTGCTCATCTTCCCGGCAATCGCCAGAGGCTCGGCGACCGATCTCCCTATTGTCCAACGGGGATCGACCGCATCGTCGGGATGCTGGGGAATCAACTGGAAGGAAGTTCTCAGGCTCCTAAGTTCTCTGCGTTTCATCGCGGTCAGTTTCCTGCCCGAAAAGTACACCTCGCCGCCGGTAGGTTCGATCTGCCCCATCAGCATCTTCGCAAGAGTCGTCTTCCCACACCCGGATTCCCCGACGATCGCGATCGTCTCCCCTTCGCCGATCTCTATGTTCACCCCGTCGACCGCCGTCTTTTCGACAGGCGAGATAATCCCCGAGGAATAGACCTTGATGAGATTCTCCCCTTTAAGCATAGAGCCAGCACCTCACTGATCTTTCGCCATGTCCTTCTCCGGCTCCGATCTTTACAAACGGGGGAGGCGTTTTGCATCGTTCCGTCGCATGGGGACAGCGGGGATGGAACCTGCATCCTTCCGGGACATCGATCATCGACGGCGGATCTCCGGGGATCGGCTTCATCCCGTTTTCCGGGAGAGATTCGAGCAGGGCCTTCGAATACGGATGCAGGGGCTCTTCAAAGAAATCCCCCGTCCGTGCGATCTCCAGAATCTGCCCGCAGTAGTTCACCCCGATCCTGGTGCTCATCGCTCTCGCAAATTCGATATCGTGCGTAATCAGCAGAAATGCACACCCGTTCCCGGTGACCTTCCGGAATGTCGCGGCGATGTTTCTCTTCCTGATAACGTCCACGCCCTTAGTCGGCTCGTCTGCGATAATCAGCTCCGGCTCCGCCGCAGTCCCCATCGCGACCATCGCACGCTGGAGCATTCCGCCGCTGTACTGGTACGGGTATTCGCGGTAGCGTACCCCCGGCGGGGTGATGTCGAAGAACTTCAGGACCGAACGCGTCCTCTCCTTCGCCTCTTCCCTGTTCATCATGAGATGGGTCACCATCGGCTCAGCGATCTGGTCCCCTACTTTCATCACCGGGTTCATCGAGAGATACGGGTTCTGGGCGATCACCCCGACCATCTTCCCCCTGATCTCCTGCATCTCCTTCTCCGGCAGATCCGTGAGATCTACGCCGTTCAGCCTGATCGCTCCCGAAACTTCAGCGGCCGGGGAAAGCAGCCTCATCACCGCGAGCCCGAGTATCGACTTCCCGCTCCCCGACTCGCCGATGAGTGCGAAAGTCTCCCCTCTCTCTATAGTAAATGTTGTATTCTCTACCGCCCGGACTGAACCCCTGTGGGTATGTATGAACACGGACAGTTTGTCGATCTCAAGCAGGGCAGGTTTTTCGTCCGTCACGATATCCTCCCCTCCAGTTCGGTTGCAGTCATGTGCCGGTCGAGAACATCACGGAGCCCGTCGCCGAAGTAGTTGAAGGCGAGGACAGTTATCATGATCATGAAACCTGGGAAGAACATCATATACGGGGCCGACGAGAAGTAGCTCCTGCCCGCATTGAGCATCGCTCCCCACTCCGGCGTCGAAGGCTGGACCCCGAGGCCGAGGAAGCTCAGTCCCGCCGCTGCCAGTATCACATTTCCTATTCCGAGCGTCGCCATGATGAGAACCGGCGTTACGATATTCGGGAGGATGTGTCTCGCGATAATATATCCGTCCGACGCCCCGACCCACTGTGAGGCCCGGATATATCCTTTCGTCCTTATGTCGAGCGTCGAGCCTCGTGCCACCCTTGCAAAGACCGTCCATTCTACGATAATAAGGGCGATCATCATGTTCTCCAGCCCCTGCCCGAGGAACGCCGTGATCCCGAGAGCGAGGAACATTGACGGAAACGCGAGGAAACTGTCGGTCAGCCTCATCAGAACTTCGTCCGCCCATCCGCCGTAATATCCTGCAAATATCCCGATCGAGACCCCGATCATCATCGATACGAACGTGACCGTAAACCCGACAAAGAGCGAGGCGCGTGCACCGTACATCACCATCGTCAGGATATCCCTTCCCAGCTGGTCTGTCCCGAACAGGTGCTCAAAAGACGGCGGCTGGAGCCTGTCCTGCAGGTTCTTCTCGGTATAATCGTAGGGTGCAAGCACATCCGCGAATACAGCGATGAAGACCAGGAATGCCAGTATGGCGACGGAAATAGCGATCTGCCGGTTCTTAAGAAGCTCTCTCATAGCGTATCTCCGGGTTCGCCCATACGTAGACTATATCCACGACGAAGTTGACTGCGAGGTATATTATCGCGACAAACAGGATCGTTCCCTGCACCATCATGTAGTCGTGCGAAAGGATCGAATTCACGACAAGGTTCCCGATCCCCGGCCACCCGAATATCGTCTCGACGATGACCGAGCCGTTGAGCAGGAATCCTATCGTGAGGCCCGTTACCGTGATTACCGGAATAAGGGAGTTCTTCAGTGCATGGCGGGTGATCACCGTCTTTTCGGGCAGACCCTTCGCTCTCGCCGTCGTGATGTAATCCTTTCCCATCACCTCCAGCATGCTCGATCTCGTCATTCTCATTATGACCGCGGCCGAACTCGTCCCTAGCACGAGTGCGGGGAGGATCATGTACGAGATGTCTGTCCCGTGCCCGAAACCCGATGCCGGCAGCCAGTGGAGTATGACCGAGAAGATAACTATCATGAGATACGCCTGCCAGAAGTTGGGGATCGAAACGCCGATCAGCGCAAAAAAACGGCAGATGGAGTCGACAATCGTGTTGTGCTTCACGGCCGAGAGGATTCCCGCCGGGATCGCAATCGCGAGTGCGATGATCAGCCCGAGAACGGCCAACGTTAGGGTGTTGCCGAACGCGTTCAGGACCGTCTCGAAGACCGGCTGCTCGCTCATGTAGGAATATCCGAAATCGCCCGTGACGGCGTTCCCGAGCCAGTTGAAATACTGAACGTATAACGGCTGGTCGAGGCCGTGGGCGACGCGGAACGCTTCAACCGCCTCCTCGTTCACGCCGCCGCCCGGGCTTGTCATCATGATCTCCGCCGGGTCGCCCGGTGCGATATAGATCAGCGAGAAGCTCAGAAACGAGATGAACAGGAGCACAGGCACCATGTAGAGGAGCCTGCGGATGAAGTATTCTCTCAGCATGGTTTTCTTGCATATATGATATACGGAGGTGCGAGGTATGACGCTGCATAGTCTTCCGGACTGGAATGCTCTCTTAAAAATTTGTCATAATCCGAGAGGCTCTGCCACGACGCGTCCGAAAAGCCGAGCTCTGCGGCTATCTCTGTCACTTTGTCGGCGGTGTTTCCCTTACAGAGCGGGAGCGCCTCTTTGATGTCCTGGTAGCATTCCTCGAAATAAGTCTCCGAATCCGGTTCGGGCTCTTTGTCAGCCTCGTTGAACCATACGCCGTCGATCAGGACCAGGGTTCCGCCCGGCGACAGAATTCTCCGGCACTCTTCGAGGAATTTTTCGGGATGGGGCAGGGTCCACATGAGATATTTGCTTATCACGAGATCGTATGCCCCGTCGTCGAGGGAGAGGTTTTCAGCGTCGCCCTGCATGAATTTTGCATCGATCCCGAGCTCCTCTGCTCTGTTTGCGGCCTTCTTTATCATCTCTTCGGAGAGATCGACTCCTGTTGCCGAATGCCCAAGATCCGCAAGGGCGAGGGCAAGGACACCGGGTCCTGTCCCGATCTCGGCGGCACGGATCGTCTTTCCCTCAGGGATATACTCCGACAGCGTCTTCTTCCAGACCTCCATCTCCTCTTTGATGAGATCCGAGAACTCCTCGTGATATGTCGTGCTCCGCCAGTTCCAGTAATCCGCTATCTTTTCCTTGTAATCTGTCATTTTATTCATAATATCCCTGAATGTGCTTTTGATCTTTTTTCATGCAGTTGCGATGTCCTTTGTCACGAACGTGTAGTCGTTCGGGTAGATCTGGAATCCGGTTACATCCGATCTTGTCGCGTCGTTCTCGACCGCGTAGAACACGAAGATCATCGGTGCGTCTTCCATGACCTGAGCCTGGACGTCGTCGTATAATTCGGCTCTTTTATCCTCGTCGAATGTGGCACGTGCCTCGAGAATCCACTCGTCTACCTGTGAATTTGAGTAGTTGAGCCACGTCGATGCATAGGCTCCGGTCGAAAGGCAGTGGCCCGAGAGGAAGTAGTCCGGGTCGCCGGTAGGGGCAGTATTCCAAGTGTAGAGTGCCATATCGTAATCGCCCGACTTGACGTCGGCCTTGATTGCACTTGAATCGGCAATCTTTGTGACCACGTCGATCCCGATCTCCTCCCACTGTGCCGCTATTACTTCGAGAGTCGCCGGGAGTGCCGCACGATTGGGATATGTCTGGATCTCGACCGAGAAGGGCTCGCCGTTGTAGTATAGTTTTCCGTCTTCGCCCTGTGTTATTCCTGCTTCTGCAAAGAGTTCGAGGGCCTTTTCGGGACTGTAATCATACTGCTCGACCATGTCGTTGGCGTTCCAGGGCATGGTGTTCGTGAACATCGTCGCCGCCGGACTTCCCGCTACACCTTCGAGGGCGGTGTCCACGATCTCCTGCCGGTCGGTTGCATAATAGAGCGCCTGGCGGACCCTTGCATCGTCGAACGGAGCCTTGTGGCCGTTTATGTATATGAAGTAGGTACGAAGCGTCTCTTTGGAAAATACGTCCGTGTCCGGGGAGGATTCAAGGCCTGCATATTCGCTCGGGAGGATGTCCTTTGCGATATCGACATCGCCGGATTTGAGCATGAGCGTTCGTGTCGCCGCATCCGAGTTGTAGATCATGTAGAGGTTTTCGTTAAGTACATCTCCTTTCCAGTAGTTTTCGTTTGCCACAAGGTCCATCGATGCACCGGGTTCGAACGAGACGAACGCGTAGGGTCCTGTTCCCTCGGGCTGCGTGTCGACGTCAGCGATGTTCGGGCTGATGATGGACATTATCGGATCGATAAGCGAGGCGATGAGCGGTGCATAGGGCTCGGTCGTTTCGATCTCTATCGTATAGTCGTCGACCTTTCTGATCTCTTTGATGAAGTCGTACTCGTACGACCTGTCGTTCGACGGATCGAGAACCCTGCTGAGCGAGAAGATTACTGCGTCGGCGTCCATCTTCGTCCCGTCGTGGAAGTATACGTCGTCGCGGAGCATGATCTGCCATACGGTATCGTTGACCTGCGTGTAGCCTGTCGCAAGCTCGGGCTTGATCTCCATGTTCTCATCGCCGTAGAAGAGTGTTTCATAAATGCCGGCCTGTCTTACGTACCAGCCTTCCCAGCCGTTTGCAGGATCGAGACTTCCACCGGTATCGGGCCCGAAGTTCATGACGATCGAAAGGGAGGACTTGTTATCCCCGCCGGACTGCGTACATCCTGCCGAAAGCAAAAATACGGATAATACCAGTATCGACGCGAATAGTATTCGTTTGTTTGAGTTCAGACGTTTAATCACAAAAATGCCCCTTGGTTAGTAGATAATCATTAATGAGTAATACTGTTTAAATTATGTTTTTTGCTTCGTTGGAATCTGTAGACGAACTGTGAACGGTTTTAAGGAAATTTATCGTTTGCCTTTTCAAAGGCCCCGCTTCATATCGCGATTAAATTGCTGTGATTTAAAATCAAGGAAAAATTACATGCCGTAAATTGCACATTAAATAATAATGGATTTCAGCGGGCATTTTGAAAAATTCGTCGGGATGAACAAATCCTTCTCCTGCCCGGAAGAATGCGGACTCAGGAACCACTCCAAAATCCCTGCGGTCTGGGTTCCTCCACCACAGGATCACCCTTTCGCCGGAATGATCATATCGAGATATCCCACGACGGCGTTCATTCCATATTATAATGAAGCAGGATCATTGCCTCTTCCCGAATGGCGTGAGCAGCTCTTTCACTGCAATGCAATTCCTGACTGGACCTTCGATAAGATTGAAAGGTTCAGCGGGAAATGTACGGAAGATCCCCTCTCCCCGGAAGAACTGGAAAACTTCAGGGACACTCTTTTCAATTCAGTATACTGGACGCATCTTCACAAGTGCTGCACCGATAAGAAAAAGTTGGAATCCCTGAATTTCAGGAGAACAAACGCCCGGCTTTGTGCCGACATGTGGCTCAAGTCCGAGATCGAATATGCCTCCCGCGAGGGAATCAGGTTCATCATTACCCTCGGGAGGGACATGGAGAGGTGGTTCGACAGAACGGGAAACGAGATCCTCTCCGGCAGTGCGATCACAATATATCATCTCCCCCATCCTTCCGGGGCGAACAACGGTTCGTGGTTCCCGAAGGACGAGCAGAAACGAAGGATGCTTGAGGAAAAGATCCGGGAACTCGTTATGGAGTGTCAAACCAACCCGTGATTGCCCGACTTTTCATTTTTAAGTGATTTGAGCCATCTGGTTTACACCCGGCTGCACTCAAAACAAGGACACAGTGTGTAGCCTGCGATAGCAACTCCAAAGGCGGTTCCATGGCAATATTGCCTCAATAAGACGACCATAACGTTGGGGGTTTTGATATCAATAGTCCCCTGTCGGTGAAAGCCGGGTACTAGACGTATTCTTCTCTCTTTTTATCTGATCTAAAAAAATTGTGATATTTATAGGGATTTATTGTGATGTATTTCAACTGGTGATTTAAAAGATATTTTCCTAAAAATCCGGCTATCCAAACGTAGCTCTCAGGATGTGATCCTCTGCCACGTCTGATACAGTATATTGTATAGTGGATCCTGTGGAGGATCCGCTGTAAACAATAGCCCCGTCTAATTTGATTGTCAGAACTGCTCGTCCGTCATCCGGGACGAAGTAAACTGTCTGGCTGCTTCCTGTGGGGATATTGATCTGCTTTGAATTTACAAGAGGCTCGGGCGGAGACAGAGAGGCGTATCCGTATGTGGCCGGGGACCATAGTATCTTTATTTTATTTGTCGAAATTGTAGCAGTAGCTGTTGCAGTCGGTGTTGTTGTTGATGTTGGAGTTGCGTTGATTGTTGGTGTCGTAGTCGTCGTTGATGTGGTGAAATTGCCGAAACTATCTGTTTTAACCTTCTGGCTAAAGATTAATATGTTGTTGGCAGTATCAATGACTGCCACTGTGATCTCGTTACCGGGAAATGCCAGAGGTGTTTTATTTGTTCCGTCCGGATTGTCTGTTATTGTGTATCCGGCATCTGTCCGCATTATAAACAGAGATGTTCCCGGTGTCCATTTAAGATTTTCAGTATCGGGGCTTGCAGTTTTAATTTCCCCTGCAGCGGAGATCTGAATTTCAATAGGATAACCACTGCCCGAACCGGAAAAAAGGCCGGTATCTCCGGCTTTATTGAATAGTGAGACAAGCGGATAGCCATATTTTGTACTATATTTTGCTTCGGCAACAATATACGCGTTTTTTTGCAGGGGGACGCCGCCGATTAAACTAAAAAATACAAGAGAAATCACTGAAGTCATGATAAGCACCAGAATAATAATGATAATTACGCCGGTGAGAGCGCTGACTGCCAGGTCATTTAACTCTGGTGAGTTGATCTGAGATTTTATACCAGGTGATTTCATATAACTCTCTTGCGGCTAACCTCAGGGATAGCTACTTTTCAGGCGAACTCATCTCTTCAGGAGGATTATTTCCAATTTCCTTAAGGGCGCACTTCCTGCAATAGGTATAGAGCGAACTTCTGTACCGGCAGGTACATAGCTCTGTCTGGGATTTTTTTCTCCTGTCCTGCATCCAAATCACAATCCCCGAGCATAGTATTGATGCAAGGATCAGAGCCACGGTCACAACAATAATGGCTGTTTCATTGGGCGAAAGAAGGAGGAGCATACATAAGATAAACGCTGCAGCTGTCAATACTCCCAGGCAGATGCCGATTAAGAGCCCTCCTTCCATACCCAGACGGAATGAGATTTTTTTCAACATAGGATGTGTCTGTTGTTGAGACGTCAATATATATAGATTCCTGTGAGAGAGGGAAGCAAAAGAGTGGAAAAAATTCCTTCTTTCCTTCCTCAATTTTCAGTTGATTTTTAATCTTCCATACAAATTTGTTCAGTCTCTCCCTCTCTTCATAACTCATGTCAGGAAGGTTTGTTGCCCGGAACAGTGTAACTTAAAAAAAATAAAAAAAGGGGAACTATAACGGCAGCCCCTCGTGGAAATTCTCCGAATAATCGTCGAACTCCCTCTTGCACATGATCTCGAATTCGCCTTTCTCGAGAACTGCGATCCTGTCACACATGATCCTCATGACCTCAGGGTCGTGGGAGATGAAGACGCACGCCGTATCCCTCTCCTTCTGGAGGGATTTCATGAGGTTGAGCACCTGTGCCTGGACCGACATGTCGAGCATGGACGTCGGCTCGTCCGCGACGATCAACTTCGGTGAGAGCGAGTAGATCTTGACCATCATTGCACGCTGGATCTCTCCGCCCGAGAGCTGGTTAGGGTAGCTGTAGAACTGGTCCGGCCTTAGGCCGACCGCCTTGATCAGCGGCTTAAGTTCACTGAAGACATCCTCGCGATCCTTTCTGAAATGATAGCACACCGGTTCGGTGACACTGTCGATAACTCTCATCTTCGGGTCGAACGACATCTCCGGGTGCTGGAATATCATCTGCATAAGGGCACGTTCGAGCCTGAACTTCTTGTTCGAGAGCCTCCTCAGGTTCTTCCCGTTGAACTCCACATCGCCCCTGTAATTTTTTTCCAGCCCGATTATGCATCTCCCGAGTGTCGACTTCCCGCACCCGCTCATCCCGAATACGCCGAGAGTCTCCCCGGCGTCGAGAGTAAACGTCACGTCGCGGAAGATATCCCCGTGGCCGTATGTCTTGAAGAGGTTCCTCACCTTCAGGACATGTGACATCGCACGCACCTCCCGCGGTTTTCCGTAGGGTCGTAGTATACCGAAAGATCCAGGTCCGGGTGTATCGTCTCCCCCGGTTCGCATTGTTCCGGGCACCGGTCATAGAAGTAGCACCCTTTAGGGAGATCGGTAAGCCCGGGGCACATCCCCGGCATTGCGTTCATTCCGTTCTTCGGGAGTGCTGCGATGAGCCCTTTCGTATAAGGGTGCTTCGGGTCGGAGAAGACATCCACGCACCGCCCGAACTCCACAATCTCGCCGGAATAAAGAACTCCCACCGTATCCCCGACAGTCTGGGCAAGCTCCAGGTCGTGCGTAATCATCAGGATCGAGTCGTGATGATCCTCTTTTAAGTGGAGGAAGAGATCGATCGTCGACTTCCTTGCGGCATAATCGAGCCCTTTGGTCGGCTCGTCCGCCACCATAAACCGCGGTTTCGCGGCCATCGCGATCCCGGTCGCAACCCTCTGGCGCATTCCGCCCGATAGTTCGTGGGGGTACGACTCTGCAACCGTACCCGGATCGGGGAAGCCAAGCTCCGCCAGTATGCTCATCGTTTCGGAATCCCGGCGGTCCTTCGGAATCTTTCTCACGTATTCCATCACCTCGGAGATCTGCGTTTTGCATTTCATCAGCGGGTCGAGGGAGCCGGAAGGGTTCTGCGGGATGAGCGAGATCTCCTTCCCTCTCAGGCGGGAAAAGTCCTTCTCCCTGAGGGACAGGATCTCTTTTCCGAGGTACCTGATGTTGCCGGAGACTCCCGCACTTGAGGGCAGGAGGTGGAGAATCGCCTGGCCGATAACCGATTTTCCCGAGCCCGTCTCCCCGACCAGGACGCAGATCTCGCCTTCGGGGATTTTGAAGCTTACATTCTGCGACGCCCTGATGTCTCCCCTGTGCGTATGGAATGTAACGTTCAGCCCCGAGACCTCGAGGATATATTCCCCGTCCTCCGTCTCCCCCGGGAGTTCGTTCATATAGACCCCTCCCCGTCCGATTTCGGGTCGGTGATGTCACGGATTCCTTCCCCTGCCATATTGAAGAGAAGGGTCACGATCGTAATCGCGATACCCGGAACGATGACGTTCAGCGGCGCTATCCTCATGTACGAGATCCCCGAGTTGATCATCGAACCCCATTCGGGAATCGACGGGGGAATCCCCATTCCCAGGAATGAAAGAGTTGAGATTGTAAGTATGGTATGGCCGATGTCGATCGTCGCAAGAACGACAACCGGCATGACGCAGTTGGGAATGATGTGCCTGATTAAGATCCGGCTCCCGGAAAATCCCGAGGCCCGTGCCGACAGGACGTACTCCTGGTTTTTCTCGTAGAGGACCTGACCTCTCATGAGACGTGCGAGGGATGCCCACTGGACGACCGCGAGCATCAGCACCATGTTCAGGATTCCCGGCCCGATGAGCGTTATGAGTGCGAGTGCGAGAATGATCGACGGAAACGCAAGGAACACGTCGATGACTCTCGCTACTACATTGTCGACCCAGCCGCCCTTGTATCCCGAATAGCCCCCGACGGCGACCCCTATGATAAACGAGAATACGATCGTGGTCAGGGCGATCGCCATCGAGGTCTGGAGTCCGCAGATGACGCGGCTGAAGAGGTCCCGGCCGAGATAATCTGTCCCGAGCAGGTGCCCTGCCGAAGGCCCCTGGTTTTTATCGTAAAGGTCTACTACATTCGGGTCCTGTGGGGCGAGATACGGGGCAAATATACTCAGGAGAAGAACTATTCCTATAAGAACGAATACCGCCTTCAGCCCCGGCCTCTGCTTCAGCCTGAGATACCAGTCGGACTTTTTCATATCTTCGAGGTACCCAGGGGACTTCTGCCGCTTCTTTTCAAATATTCCGGGATATTCATTCATAGGTAATCCTCGGGTCGATTACGTGATACAAAATGTCGATCACGAAATTTACGATCAGGAACATGAATACGATGACCATGATCGTGCTCTCTATCAAAACCGTGTCACGTGCGGAGATCGCCTTCATCAAAAGAGCCCCTACTCCCGGCCACGCGAATATGGTCTCGATTACGACCGAGCCGGCAAGAAGGGCGCCGTAGGACATCCCGATTACGGTTAAGACAGGAAGGATCGCGTTCCGGAACGCATGGCTGAATATGACCCTGTTTGCAGGCAGGCCTTTGGCACGTGCGAATATGACGAACGGCTTGTCCATCGTCTCGAGCATGCTCGTCCTCATGATCCTTGTAACCGAGGCCATCGTGTGAAGGCCGAGTGCGATTGCCGGGAGGATAATATACTGTATCCCGCCGTATCCCGCAACGGGCGTCAGGCCCAGCCATATGCTGAATACCAGGATGAGCATCACCGCGACCCAGAAGCCGGGCATAGAGACCGAAAAGATCGTTATGAACCTGATGATATGATCGCTTATCCCGTTCTGGTGGATTGCGGAGTATATCCCGAGCAGGAGCCCGAATATAAGTGCAAAGGCCATCGAAAATGTCGTCAGGATTATCGTCGGCGGGATCGAGAGTGCGAGAAGTCTTGTAACCGGTTTGTTGAACAGTACGGAATCCCCGAGATCTCCGCGGAAGACCCCTGTCACCCAGTCGGTATACTGCTCGAGGAGCGGTTTGTTGAGATCGAAACGGTCAGCAACCTCGGCGACCATCTCGGGCGGTGCCGCCTCCTCGAGCCCCAGGAAAAGGTGCCTCGTCAGAACCTCGGCAGGTTCGCCGGGAATTGCATTTACCACGACAAATGTGAAGATCGAGGCTATCAGCAACGTAAGGACCAGGTAGCCCGTTCTCTTCATTATATAGTAATGCATGTTTCACCCGCGTTTTACACCCGAAACCAGATAGTAACTCCATGAAGCGTTTAATTTCTCGTACCAGTTCAGCCGTTTCTTTTGGTTTTCACGAATATGAGCCAGGCTTTTTACGGAGATCTCCGCAAGGCCGGCTTTCGAGAAATATTCCTTTGCCTTCTCTTCCGGGACGCCCCCGAGGTTCGGCAGGGAACTACTGAGATCTTCGCCGTATCTGCTCTCGTGCGGGTGTTTTTCGACGATTTTGGCAATTGTTCTGCTGATTTTTCTCTTTGTTTTTGTACTGAGTTTTCCGTCGTCCCACAGTCCGTCGATGACAAGCACCTTTCCCCCTGCCTTCAACACCCTGCACCAGTTGCCGAGTGCCGCGTCGGGATTCGGGAGCGTCCAGAGCAGGTGGCGGTTGATGACGCAGTCGAACGTGCCGTCTTCGAAGGGAGGATTTTCCGCATCGCCGCTTTGAAAGACCATCGAAAGACCGGTATCCTTTGCCTTCCTCCTTCCGATGTTCATCATTCCTTCGGACAGGTCGATGCCGGTTACGTTGTGCCCCATCCCGGAGAGGATTAGCCCCATCGCACCTGTGCCGCAGCCGACATCCAGGATGTCGAGCGGACCGTTTCCCGCCGGGAGAACGGCTTCGAAGGCTTCGATCCAGAGTTTCTTCTCCTCCCCTGTCTGGATTCCGTGCGAGACATGCGAATCGTAATAATCCGCCTCGGCATTCCAGGAATCCGCTATCTCGGATTTTAGTGATTTGTCGTCCATTATTCTGCCCTGGTTTCGGTCAAAAAAGGTTTATGACGAGATTGTCATAAACGGGTCAATTCTGTAGTCGTGAGCTGTCGGGTCGAACTGGTATCCTTCGACATCGTCATCCATGACGATTGCGACACCGTAGTAGGCGACGTTGATCGTTGGAAGATCGTCGTAGACGATGGCTTCAATCTCGCGGAAGTGATCGTAGCGCTCGTCGAGATCGCTTATGTAATGGCCCTCCACGATCATCTCATCGACGGTCGGGTTGCTGTATCCCGCCTTGTTGGATGTTCCGTTCGTAGTATACCAGCTCTTTAGGACATACTCTGGGTCGGGCACCATCGCAAGATTGGTCGCCGACAGGTACAGGTCCCAGTCGTCTCCCATCGCGGATGATAAGGCGCTGTTCTCCATGGAGGTCTCCTCCACTTCGAACCCGACGTCTCTCAGGTTCGCGGCTATTGCTTCGAGCATGGGTGGAAGTCCCGGGCGCTCGGTATATGTGAAGATCTTTACCTTGAGCTTTTCTCCGCCCTTTTCAAGTACTCCGTCGTTGTCCGTGTCGGTCCAGCCCGATTCGGCAAGGTACTGCTTTGCAAGCTCCGGATCGTACGGGTAGGGAGAGAGCTCCTTGTTCGACCATGTCATCGACGGGAGGAAAACGCCTCCTGCGGATGTTCCGACACCGTAAAGGACGTTCTCAACTATTCCGTCCCTGTCGATTGCGTACGAGATCGCCTTCCTCACATTCAGGTCGGCCATTGCCTCGTGCCCGAGGTTCGCGTCCAGCTTGTAAAGTCTCGGCGTGTTGTAGACTTCAACATGAATTCCATCCGTCGCATTGAGACGTTCTACTTCACTGTATGGCGGATCACAGGTGAAATCGATGTCACCGTTTTCAATCAGCATTGCACGTGTCGCAGGGCTCTCGTATCCCTTGAGAATCATTTTGTCGATTCCGGGATCGCCGCCCCACCAGTCTTCGTTCCTGACGACGACAAGTTCGCCTGTCTGTTCGTCATAGGACTCGACCATCATCGGGCCTGTTCCGATCGGCTTTATGAAGTTCCCGTTTTCGTCATACGAGTCCTGGCTTACTATGGCCGTGTCCGGGTAGTGGAGGACGCCGGGGACGAGTGGATTCAGTTCGGTCGTATAGACCCTGACCGTGTAGTCGTCGACTGCTTCTGCATGATCGTACGACATGAGCAGTGCAGTGCTCGGGGAGAGCCTTATAGTGTCGTCGAGCGATGCAACGACATCGTCTGCTTTCATCTCCTTGCCGTTCTGGAATTTGACTCCCTGTTTGAGCTTGAATTCCCAGACCGTGTCGTTGATCTGCTCCCAGCTTTCCGCAAGGTTCGGGACGAGCCCGAAGTTGTCGTTTGCACCGATGAGTGTTTCGGTGACGATCGCTTTTTCGGTTACGAAGGTTCCACCATCGTGTCCGTCCCCCGGGTTTATCGACGAGACGGTCCACAGATCGCCTACTCTCAAAACCTTTTCACCTGAGCTGTTGTTCGTATCTGTTGAGGAAGTGCACCCTGCTATGATCAAACATGCAATGAGTGCGGCAGCAACCAGAATCAGATGAGAATTTTCAATGGTCTTTCTCATAAAATCACCAGTGGCATAAAAGAATCCCGAATATTGTTCTAATTTTATGAAAAATCCCGGAATGTTAATACCACTCAGATAAGGATATTTTATTTTTTAATAATAAAGTACTACGTTTTTAATTTTTGTTATAACTAAAAAATATCTAAAGTAATGGTATTCGGTGATATAAGAAATAAAAACAGGTGAATTTATGAAATTAAAATTTGTAGAGATCGTGCTGCAAATATAACCCTTCCATGATTTTTTCGATATCGCCTCGTTCTATACCTCTAAAAAACCGAATTGCCTCTTCCATACTTTCTTCTTCATGTCCAGGGTCGCCAGGGCATTCGTAGCACGGTTCAAAATCAAGGAGATATCTGTCACCAAAACACATATCGAATAAGTACCTGCTCCTTTCGACATGATAGCAGGAGGTAATCACGAAAATTTTTGAAACAGCATCCAGTTTATCGACGATTTCTCTTGAAAAAACAGCATTCCCTATAGTGTCCAGGGATGAATCTTCAGTAATTATATTTGAGGGATCAACGCCCCGGCCGACAGCATAATCCTTCATTATCCCGCATTCAGGAACGTCTATTTCCGGATTGGATCTTCCGCCGGAGAGGAGCAGAATTCCGCCCTCCTCCCGGAAAACCTTCAGTCCGCAATCCATTCTTCCTTTAAGCTCCTGGTGGATCTGTTTGGATTGCAGTCTATTTCCTAAAATAATAATGACCGTAGTTTCATCTTTAGGCATCATTTATTTTCTTTGGGCGGTCTATATTTACCCTTTTTGCCATACGCTCACGGAGAAACTTTGAAACAGTTTCGATCCTGTACAGATGTTTAATTCTTTTTCAAAACTTTTGTTCTGCACGAGGCAATTTACAAAAGCGGGTCCTGCTTCGACCAGAGGGCTGAAGAAACTTCCTATATCCTGTTCGGATAAAATATCGATTATATAACCGGAGATGTTTCCCAGAGGCAGTGTCGATAAGACTTCGCACGAAGACCTGACCCATTTATACGGACCCAGCGAATATTTCATATAAGAATCCCTGAGATTTTTCATCTCCTCATAGAAGGGTTCCCATTTTTCATTCAGATTACCGAGTTCCCTGAAGCCCTGAACATAATCGCTTTGTGATTTGGTATATTCGTTTTCATATTTCATGCAATCCGTTCTGTCATCGTAGAGACTATCGTTTTTCATCATCTTTTGCCATAATTCCAGTTGTTTTTCAGATCCGAGATCTCCCGGGAAACAAAGCGGAAGTTTTTCCTCTATCCCTGCAATCTGACGTGATGACAGGCCATACAGGGAAGGAAGAATCCTTCGAATTTTATTTTTCATCTGCGGTGCGAATTTTGATGAATCGGATAGTTCCTTGGCCATTCTGTTCAGGCTATATAATATATTATCATAGTCGTTTTTTGACAGGGTAAGAACAGATCCCTTCGAGTAAAATGTCGAAACCGAGAATATCTGGTGACAATAAAACATCAGCCTGGCAGTCACATCCAGATCCTGCTGCTTTTGTGAATTATTGCATTGAACCAGCATATTCCAAATAATCTCATGGATTGGCATCAGGTCAAGCATCTCTAAACGGGCCAGTCTCTCGGCGAAATAATTTCCAAATTCATGTTTGTCCAGTTTTTTATCAGGTTGGACTTTTGCATGGTATATATTGGGGAAATTATTTTCCAGCTCTTCCTTGTATTCTATCCAGAGATCATTCTGTTTAGGGGCAGGTCGGATGAATGCACTTTCAAGTGCATTTCCATAAAGAGGCGGTCTTTTGCTTAATAAATCGTTGTCGAACCATTCATTGAATAATTCCGCATAAAACGGGTTGTATTTGCCTGAACCCGAATCTATCTTATAGGATCCGGGTTTATCACAAAAAGGTATTATCCCGGGTTTTTCTTCCTTCATTATTTCAAAAAAATGATTTACGCTTATTCCCAGGTATTTTATGAACTGCTCCTCATTATAAATATTCGGCTTTAAAAAAACGATTACCGGGTTTTTGCTTTTAAGTATGAAATCTAAAACATTGCCCGATTCTATCCGGTAATAGGAAGGACATGTATCAGTAAACAGATCCTTGTATTCAGTGTAGATTTCATTCCCGTAGAATTTTTTAAACTCGGGATTATCCCTGATCTTTTCTTTCAATCCTCCGGTCTTCCGGATGGATTCTTCTGCTCTAACAATAACCTTATTGAAATTTTTAGAAAATTCTTCAGGTAACTGCTCATACTGCCCCATGAAAATATTGTAGATTATGAAGAGCTTAAATTTTTTTATACCCGGCAGGTCGATGAAAATATAAATTAATTTAATCCAGGTTAGAAAAAAAGCTAAAATCCAGGTGACCCTGACAAAATTTTAGTAAACCTGCCCGGCCAGTTCCGAGATCGCCTTCATCGTCCTGTAGCCCTTTTCGGTAATCATGTAATCGCCCCTTTCGTGCCCCTGGAAGATCATCCCCGAGTCGGTCAGTTTTTTGATGTGGAAGAGAAGGTTTCCTCCGCGGAGCCCGGTCATCTGCGAGATCTCGGAGAAGGTTCTGGTCTGTGTGATGAGCGATTTTAAGATCTGGAACCTCTGGATGTTTGCAACCGGTTCGAGGATCTCCCTGACGGTTTTTTCGTCGTCGATCTCCGTTATATCGTCTTCGCCTCCGGTCCTGTTGTATATGCCGAGCGACGCCATGAGACCTACCTGTTTTTCGAAGAGGCGGCTGACCTCGGAGAAGCACGTGTCGCATTTCTCGAATGGCCCTTTGCTCCGGAGATTCTCCAGCTCATCCCTGTACGAGCTGATGATCTCGTCCGAGACGTTTCCGTCCTTTATGTGCCTCGCCGTGTTTTGCAGGAACTCCATGAATACCCCGAAGCAGTTCTCCCGCATCGCGCAGTTTCCGACCATGTGGGCGGAGAGATCTCCCTTCGCTGTCTCGACCTGCTGGTTCCTGAAGAGATCCGCGTAATTGTCTTTCAGCTCTTCGAGCACAGAATCGATGTGCTGCCTGTTGGAATTTGTAATGAACCGTTTGAGCTCGTTCCTGAGCTCGGAGATCTCGGTCCTCAGTTCGCCGATCTCCGTCCGGCTATCCTGTATCGCTTCCACGATCTTTCACCCGCTATTATATCTCAGCTACTTTTTAATGAGGGTTGAGGTCATTATTCTGTATCGCTCTTCCTTAGTATATTTTACTGACGCTCAAGTATATATTTATACCTCTCATACTAACTCTGGTGACAAAGATGTCGAAATGGAAGTACACAGGAAAAGATGTGACTGCTGAGAAGGCGGAAGAATCCCTGAAGACGATCAAGAGTGCATGCTTCGGGTGCGATACCCACAGCCCCGACTGCTCGATCGCAAAGGCCGCCGGAGATGTAGCGGCGATGATCGACGAGGGAAACGTTTCGGTAAAGGACCAGATCCATGCACAGATCACCGGGGCACTCGCCGGTGCGAAGTTCCCGATTGCAACACCCGAAGACCTCATCGCTGCGTTCCCTGACGGGGCCGACACGACATGCTGCGTCGGTGACCTGAAGATGACCGCAGGAGAAGCCGGAACGCTGCTTAAACCCTCCGACTTTCCGTTCAAAAGTGCGAAGGACGTCGCGGATGTCATCGTAACAAGGGCAGGGCTCTGATTCGTCATTACCCCGTCCCCGCTTTTTTGGTTTCGAAAGGCCTTTTCCTGCATAAATTATTAAATGTGATTCGCGAAGTATTATCATCAGTAAATGTCCTGGCTCGTCGAGATCGTCATTATAATACTGTTAATAGGACTTAACGGTCTTTTTGCAATGTCGGAATTTGCAATAGTGTCCGCCAGAAAGACCCGGCTGCTACGGCGCTCGGAGAGCGGGGACAAGCGTGCCTCCGCCGCCCTGGAGCTTGCGGAAGATCCGACGAATTTTCTCTCGACTATCCAGATAGGTATAACGCTCGTCGGCATATTCGCGGGAGCATTCGGCGGTATAACGCTGGCCGCGGAGCTTTCGGATTTTTTTACGGATTATCCTACTCTTGCACCTTACAGCGAGGCGCTGAGCATTACACTTGTGGTCCTTGCCATAACCTACCTGACCCTCGTGTTTGGTGAGCTCGTCCCGAAAAGGATTGCACTTAATAATGCGGAGGATATCGCGTCGAAAGTTGCTAAGCCAATGCGGATTTTATCCAAAGCGGCCGCTCCGCTGGTGTTCATCCTCAGTTTTTCGACCAAAGCGGTCACGAAGCTGCTGCGGGTGAAGGAGAGTCCCGGACCTGCTGTAACAGAGGATGACGTGAGGATCATGCTCGAGGAGGGGACGAAAGCGGGGGTCTTCGAAAAGGCCGAACAGCACATGGTCGAATGCGTATTCGATCTCGGCGACCGGACTGTCGAATCCCTGATGACTCACCGTTCCGGAATCGTCGCGCTGAATCTTGAAGACCCGGACGAGGAGAACCTGCTTAAAATGAAAGAGGCCGGCCACCTGAACTTCCCGGCATACGAGGGAGACCTGGACAATATCGTCGGTGTTGTGTCGGTGAAGAATGTTCTCGCGGTTATGGCCGACCACGGGAGACCGGATATCAGGGCAGCGGTCACCGAGCCTCTTTTCGTGCCAGAGACTCTCCATGTACTGCAGCTCATCGAATGCTTCAGGGAGGCCGGGTTTCACGTTGCACTTGCGACGGACGAATACGGCGACATAAGCGGACTCGTAACCCTGCACGATATCCTCGAAGCGATCGTCGGGGCTGTCCGCGAGCCCGGCCAGCCGGCGGAGGAGCCGTTCGTCCAAAGGGAGGACGGGTCATGGCTGGTCGACGGAATGGCCCGCATCGACGCGGTGAAAAAGATCCTTCCGCTGGACAAGCTGCCGGGGGAGGAAGGGGGCAATTACGATACTGTCGCCGGCCTGGTGATGTATGTCCTTCAGAGGGTGCCGGCGGAGGGCGATCACTTCGTGGAGGGAGGTTTTAAGTTCGAGGTGGTGGACATGGACGGGAACCGTGTCGATAAGGTGATCGTTTCGAAGGCGGGGGAGGGATCTTAAGAAAAGTGAATGGATTTGTATATCATTTTTTATGGGAATTTTTTCTTATAATTTTATTTCTCTCAACTAAAGCTATGCCAATAAGAGCCACAGCTACAAAAATCATTGTGAAAATAATTTGAATAAATCCATATGGCTCTTTAAATAAAGCTATTGATGCTATTAGCATTGCCGTTAACATTATGAAAAGGGAGGGAAGTTGTTTCAGTACCCAATGATCTTCATTATTTTCAAGCATCTCAATGATTTTGTTTTGATTGATCTCAATATTTACAATATGATCGATTAATAACAAAGTTATAGAGTTTTTAGAAAGAAGTTGGCTGAACTCTTCCTTTTCGTCTAATTTTTTATCCCATTCTTTCATGTCATCATGAATTCTATCGAAATTGTTTGGTTCCATGATGGAAATATTTCAGGATGTTGTATTTATACTCGCAACATAATCTAAAGGTAAGAAAATTATAATTTATACTGCAATTAAAACCAATTATATAATGTTACTTTTTCTTTGTATTCATTAGAACCTAGAAATTTAAGATCCCATCCACGACTTCTTAATTTGGCCCATGTATCAGGATTTGTAAAACATATTGGTAATGCCAAACATAGCAAATCAGTTGGACGTGTCATAGCTACATAATGACATTTTAAGCGATTATTATTTGAATTCTGTGTAGATCTGCCTTTTACATCACCTGTTAGCCAATCTATAAGATAAATTAAATTTGTTTTAAATTCCCTTCCCTTCCAGAATGTATCTAATACCAATGTAGCAAAATGAGTTTGACCTTTTATTGAGTGTATTGAGCCTAAATTGATGTTTAATTGACGTTCTCCATCGTTAAAATGGAAATTATTTTGAATATTTACGCTTTTATCAAATAAACATATAAATTCTGAAGAATCATCCCAATTAAAAAAAGATAAATCATGTGGTAAATTACCATCACTAATAATCTTTACCATCTCCAATAATTTTGGCTTGATGTGACCATTCCATTTTTCTTCGTCTAGATTTTTTAGTTTAAATAATTCATATAACCAAACTAAATACTCCTTATTCCCATTATTTTCTAATAAAAGCTGATTTGAGATAAATCTATAGGGATTTCTTATATTATAGATCTTTTCAGTTCCAGCATTTTCATTAATAAATCGAATTAGTCCTTTTGAAAAAAAGTTTAATCCATAATTGAAATCGTGATTCTCTTTTATTAGATTAATACTAAGTTTTAGATAGTCTATCATCAAATTAGGGTTATAATCTTTTTTATTTCTGTGTTGGTGATAATTTGTCCAATAAGATACAACAGTATATTTATCAGAATTGTCTGGCTTTTTATGGACCATACCTACTGCATAAACATCTTGTTTTTTTAAGGACTCTATTGTTTCTTGTGAGAAATTCTTAAAAATGATATCACAGAATGTAGGTAAAACATCTTTAATAAATTCTTTTTCAAAAAGTATTATTGTATTTTTTGAATTATTGTTTACTTGGCCACCTTTACCTTCCATATTATATGGAATCAAACCAAGAGGATCTGACAGTTTAGCAATTTTTTGATTGAATCTTAGACTGTCTGAAATGGTAAGATATCCGTTTTGCGGAAAAGGTTCGCTTTTAACGTTTTCATTAGCATTGTAATTGTGGAAAATTGCTTGATTTCCGTCACCAAATCTTTGTTTGATAATATTTTTATCCGGAAAAGGAAAGATCTTGGATAAAATTAAATTTTGCTCTTCAGTACAATCTTGTGCTTCATCAACAAAACATATCAAAAAACGAGTTTGGATACTATTTTTTAATGAAGGTACTTTATTTAAGGCATCTTTTGTAAATACAAAAACTTCATCATATGTAAAAATCCCTTTTTCGAAGCTTTCATTAATTGATCCTTTAATTTTTTGGTAAGTCTGAGATTCGGGCTTTAATAGACTTTTTCCCCAAGATATAGGGCGAGGATTACCCAAAATGTCTGTTGCTGAAAGAATATTTAACGGTTCATGGTGGTTTTTTGATATACCTGATTGATACTTTTGAGGTATTCTCTTCCATCGATAATTTATTGCAACTTCGGTATCGATCATTGTAACGGGAAATCTCATTGACCTAATCCAAGGAAGTGCAATATATTGATTAAAAAAACCATGGATAGTTCCTATAAAATGTGGATGAGAAAGGAGTTTTTTACCTAAATCTGTATTTCCAAGTTTATCTTCAATTTCTTTTCTGGCGGCATTTGTGTGAGATAAAATACATATCCCTTGTTTATTATTGGTCCAGTATTTTGCTAGAATTGCCAATTTAGCAACTAATAATGTTGTTTTTCCACTTCCTGGGCAAGCCTGGATATCAACAGTTGATAAATTTTTTAAGGCTTCTTTTCTTTCTCCATCGAATGCATCTGGGGGCAGTCCCATTATTTTTGTAGCCCACAAAATATCTTCATCTTTAATTTTTGGTAAAAACTTTACATTGTTTTTGATATTAATTCCCCCTTACATTGAGTAATTTTAAGATTTTATCACATCATTGAAAAGGTAATTAAACATTCCTAAAATGTAATTGGGCAGTTTTTCTTGTAGTTCAGCCGGATTTTTAGAATAATTATCATCCAATATTTTTGCAAGATATTGAGCACTAATTGGTTTTGATGCTTTTGTACCTTTAGTAAATTCTGAATGTATATACGAAGCTTTCTCTTCAGGATCATTAATTTTTTCAATTGTTTTGGAATACTCTTCTTCGTATTCATGATAAGAGTCTTCATATGAAGCCTTTTTTGAAACTAATTCTTCATCAATTTTGCTCAATTTTGCTGCAATATATACTTCTTTTCCCAATCCAGCAAAAGCAAGATTATATTCAAAAGTCCATTCATCTGAAACAAAGGATTTTACATTTTGACCCTCACATTTTTCTCTAATTTCTTTCCTTTTATTTTCAATGCCCTCATCATCAAATTCGGATTTAACCTTCCAACGCCTGTTTTTTGGCCACTTATCTCGGTTTTTATATTCCTCATTCAAACAGATTTCTGGGGCACAATTTGGTAAAATATCCAAATCTGTAATACAGGCTACAGGAATATTGACGAATTCTTCATCTTCATTACTTCGTTGAAAAATTTTGGCGTATCTACTTAGACCTGTCCCGTCAACATTTACAATGGAAACTCCATAATCTGCAAAATCACAATCTAATATCTTTGCGATAGTTGGCAGAAGAATATTTTCAGATGGTCCCTCGACAATTATCACAGATTTAGCAAAAAATAAATTGGCTTTAGTAGCGTCCAAATAACGTTCTAGGAATGAATAATCTGAAGGTTTCAATTTTGTATGTTCTTTTCCTAAAGAAAAGGCCTTTCCATTTTGAATTAATACGACATTTTCTAATTTAATTACGGATGCTAAAATTGGGGAATGAGTGGTTGTAAGTATTTGAACATTATTTTTAATTGCTTCATTTTGTAGTGATTTCAGTATTTTTAATTGTCTCTGAACATGGATATGTGATTCTGGTTCTTCTAGAAGTAACATCTTATTACCATCATCTTCTTGTTGAAGAAGCAATAATTCACAAGCCATGTATAGTAAATTATTTGTTCCTAATCCCAGAGTTCCAGAACATAGTTCTTCTTTTTCAATATTAAGGGTTAATTTCTCTAGCATTTGCTTTAGTTGTTGATCTGTATTGTTTGTTTTCCCCTTAATTTCAATATTTGATTGAATTTTATCTTGCTTTAAAAGAAATTTATCGGATAAATTGTTATCTATCTGTTCTTTTGTTTCCTTGATTCCTTTATGATTTATAAGTAATGAATCTGCAAGATTTGCGATACCAAGAACTGATAAATCTTTTAAATCACTTTCTTTTTCGTATTTATCCTTTCCACTTTTTATAGAATCTATATTTTTTAGAATTTGAGCTAATCTTGAATTTTTTCTAGAACTCATTGCATTTTCAGCATCTCGAAGAGGCTTTAGGTATGTGGTTTTTAACAATTCGCGAGTGTCTTCATTGAATGATGGGCCATCTGCTTTTATCCCAGAACTAATTTCAGTCGAGATAAATTCCCTTTTGCCAATGATTTTCTTCTTTGCTGACCAATTAAAATAAAGAACCTCTTTTACTGATTCTCCAGTTTGTTCATATGTTAAATATTGTAAAAAAATTCCACTTTCATTTTGTGAAAGTTCTTCAAATTTACATGTTATTTTTATTTCTCTTGACGTATCTTCATTATAAAAATCTGTATCTTTTATTTTATTCCATTCTTGATCACGTGTTCCTATTGCATATCTAATTGCATCAATAATTGCTGTTTTGCCAGAATCATTTTCTCCAACAAAAACGGTTAATCCTTTCTTAATATCGAGATCTATGCCAATTTCATCGTAACAACGGAAATTTGTGATTTTAAGATTGGAGAGATGCATATTATCAACTGAGTAATATGAGTTCTTTTACTTTTTTATCCAGTTTCAAAATTGTAAATTTATTAAAAAATAAATAGAATAATTGAACGTATTCTGTTTTAACAGAACCAAGTTATGATAGTGACTTAAATGAATTAGCTCACTTCAATTTTTATACCAGAGTGTCTTGTTTAAATTTTTCGAAATAATCTTGGTTCCTTTGCTCAATCTTTTTCTTAGAGCATTTAACTTCAAAACAGAGTGCTGATATGGGGATTCGAACCCCAGTCGCAGGAGTGAGAGTCCTGCATGATTGGCCGGACTACACTATATCAGCAAATCATTTGTGCCTTAAAATATAGGGCAGATCTATACTTAAATCTAATTATTTGGCCCGGACATCCCCTCCCCCTCTGCCGAAAAAAATGTTTTCATCCTTTTTGCTACGCTTGTTCCCGGAAATATTACCAAAACTCCGCCGGTTGGCAAACCGCTATATATTATGTGATATCATTTCGCCATATAGGCATCATGAGTGTGCCTAATCGAGGGGTATAGCATATGGAGAAAAAGGCGAAAACGGAGAAAAAAATTCCGGCTCCCGTCCTCGTGGACCGGAAACTGGACACCTGCGAGCTGGATCGCGCAAAGATGTCCCTGATGAACCCGAAGGTGATCAAAGAAAAATCGAACGAGCGGACGATCGACGAACTCGCGAAGGTGATGCTGAAGCACACGATGGAAGAGGGAATCGAGACCGTCTGGGACCGGTTCGAGATGCAGCAGCCGCAGTGCAGGTACTGTTCCGACGGAGTGTCATGCAGCCGCTGTGCGATGGGGCCGTGCAGGATCATCCCCGAGCATCACCGCGAAAGAGGTGTGTGCGGCGCAGACGCTGATCTTATCGTCTCAAGAAATCTGCTGGATACGCTTGTAACCGGAGCCGCGGCTCACTCCGATCACGGAAGGGACATCGTCGAGACCCTGTATAAGACCGGAACAGGCGAAGCACAGGGATACGAGATAACCGATGTCAAAAAGCTCGAAAAGATCGCCGCCGAACTGGGCGTCGAAACGAAGGGAAGAAAAAAGGAGGAGATCGCAACCGACGTCGGCCGCCAGCTCCTCTACGAATTCGGGACCTTCAAGAACAAAGTCACGTTCGCAGACCGTGCACCCGAACAGACGAAAGAACTCTGGAAGGCCGCCGGGATCGTCCCCCGGAGTGTCGACCGCGAGATAGTCGAGGCCATGCACAGGGTCCACATGGGCGTCGGTGCGAACTACGCCAACATCCTCCTCCACGGGCTGAGGGCGTCACTCGGCGACGGGTGGGGCGGATCAATGATGGGAACCGAGATCTCCGATGTCCTCTTCGGAACCCCCACTATTAACCAGTCGCAGGTCAACCTCGGGGTCTTAAAGGAGGACCACGTCAACATCTCGCTCCACGGCCACAATCCGATGCTCTCCGAGATGATCGTCAGGGCGGCAGACGACCCCGACATGAAGGATCTCGCCAAAAAGACGGGTGCGAAGGGCATCAACCTCGTCGGCCTCTGCTGCACCGGCAACGAACTCCTCATGAGAAAGGGAGTCCCGATGGCCGGAAACCACTTCAACCAGGAGCTGATAATCGCGACCGGGGCACTTGAGGCGATGGTCATCGACTACCAGTGCATATTCCCGTCGCTTCCCAGAACGGCGAGTTGCTACCACACGAAGATAATCTCCACCAGCGAGAAGTCGAAGGTCGTCGGCTCGTACTACTTCGATTTCCACCCGGAGAACGCCTACGACACCGCGAAGGCCATCGTCAAAATGGCTATAAACAACTTCCCGAACAGGATTCCCGAAAGAGTCCTCATCCCCGGAAAGCCCGTCGACCTAATGGCCGGATTCTCCGTCGAGGCCATAGTCGAAGCGCTCGGCGGAACCGTAAAGCCGCTCATCGACGTCATAGCATCCGGCGATGTCCGCGGAGCCGTCGGGATCGTCGGGTGCAACAACCCGAAGGTTCAGCACGACTACGGGCATGTAACGCTCGCAAAGGAGCTAATTAAAAACGATATCCTCTGTGTCGAGACGGGATGTGCAGCGGTCGCCTGCGGAAAGGCAGGTCTCCTCATGCCCGAGGCCGCCTTCCTCGCCGGGCCGGGACTGAAAGGCGTATGCAAGAAGCTCGGAATCCCGCCCGTTCTCCACATGGGATCGTGCGTCGACTGTTCGAGAATACTCGTCCTTCTTGCGGAGCTTGCAAAGGCCCTCGGGGTCGGGATCGACCAGCTCCCCGTTGCGGGAGCAGCACCCGAGTGGTACTCGCAGAAGGCCGTATCCATCGGCTCGTACTTCGTGGCGTCCGGCGTCTACACGGTCCTCGGCGTAATGCCCAAGATCGCAGGAAGCGATAATGTCGTAAAACTCCTGACAAGCGGGCTCAACGGCGTCGTCAACGCATCGTTCGCGGTAGAGCCCGACCCCGTGGCAGCCGCAGAACTGATAACGAAGTACATAGACGGGAAGAGGAAGGCGCTCGGCATCTGAACGTAATGTAAGGTGTGAATTTGGCGAAAGATACGGACAACATCCGGAAGGCGACGAAATACTTCCGGAGCCATTCCCTGCGAAAGCCCGACGGCGGGAAGAGAATCTTCGTCGCGGGAAAAGGCGGAGTAGGCAAGACCTCGATCTCCGCCCTCCTTGCCGCGATGTTCGCGGACGACGGCAGGAATGTCCTCGCTGTCGACGAGGACCCGCAGCAGAACCTGCCGTTCTCCCTTGGCTATCCGCCCGAAAAGGCATCCGAGATAGTCCCGCTCTCGAAGAATGCCGACTATATCGAGGAGAAGATCGGCTGCCGGCCCGGCGAGGGGTGGGGCGGAATGATGAGGCTCAACCCCGATGTCGCCGATGTCGTCGACAGGTTCGGAGTGAAGGTCACCGACCGGATAAGCGTCCTCGTGATGGGCAGCATCTCGCTCGCCGCGACCGGCTGCCTCTGCCCGGAAAACGCCCTCCTGAGTAGTGTCGTCGGCTACATCCGCCTGAGGGACGACGAGGTCATAATCATGGACACCCAGGCCGGCGTCGAGCACTTCGGGAGATCGATGGCCGAAGGATTCTCGACCGCGATCGTAGTCACCGAGCCGTCCTTCAACTCGATATCCGTCGCTCTCCATTCCGCAGAACTCGCAAAACAGCTCGGGATCCCGGACATCCATCTAGTCGTAAACAGGGTCCGGTCCGAGGCGGACATAGAAAAGTCCGAAAGGCTCATCGGGGATCTTTCGGCCTTCAGCTCGGTCCGCTACATCCCGTTCGACGACGAAGTCATCGACCGCGAACCGGACATCACCGGCTTAAAAGATATGAATACCCCGTTCTCCGAATCCGTCCGGGAACTCTACGAGGAGCTGAGATAGCCCCGCTCCCGCCCCGGCTTAATCTTTTCACCTTTTTTTCTCACGATATACTTGTATAACTCTCCCGCGAAGAGCAGCGGCAGGCCGAGTGCCGCGAGGATGATCCAGTCCATTGCCGGCATCGGAACAGTGCTCAGGAAGACCTGGAACCACGGGATATAGATGACCGCCACCTGGATTATGACGCTCGCGACAAGTGCCGCGACTATGAACGGGTTCGACAGGATGCCGATATTGGTCAGGTTCCACCTGAACGACCTGAAGTTCAGCACGTTAATCAGCTCGAATATGATAATCCCCGTAAACGCCATCGTCCGGGCCTCGTCGATATCCGCCTCGTACGACCGGATGAAGACGAAGAGCGTCAGGAGCCCGATCCACGCCCCGATGACCGTTATCATCAGCATCGCCTTCCTGTCGAGAACCGGCCTGTCGATCTCGCGGGGCCTGTGCTTCATGATGTCGCTCTCCGCCGGCTCCGCACCGATCGCAAGGGCCGCGACCCCGTCGGTCACCAGATTTATCCACAATATCTGGATCGGCAGGAGGACCAGCGGCAGGTTCATCAGGAGGCCGCCGGCGATCGCGATGATCTCCCCGATATTGGACGATAGCAGGTATCTCGTGAACTTCTGGATATTGTCGTACTCCCTCCGGCCCTCGTGGATTCCCTCGACAATGCTGTCGAAGTTGTCGTCGACGAGGATGATGTCGCTCGCCTCCTTTGCGACATCCGTCCCCTTGATGCCCATCGCGATTCCCACGTCCGCCTTCTTCAGTGCAGGAGCGTCGTTGATCCCGTCACCGGTCATCGCGACCACAGCCCCGGCTTCCGAGAGAATCCCGACGATCCTCAGCTTGTGCTCGGCCGTGACCCTCGCGAGAATCCTCGTCTTCCAGAGCCTGTCCGCAAGCTCCTCGTCTGAGAGTTCGTCGATATCGGCCGCCCCGAGCACCCCGTCGCTCTCGAGCCCGACCGAATCCGCGACCGCCTTTGCAGTAAGAGCCGAGTCCCCGGTGATCATAATGACGCCGATTCCTGCCGAGTCGCACGTCCGAAGCGCCTCCTTCACCTCCTCCCTCGGCGGGTCGATGATGCCGGCGAAACCGAGGAAGACGAGATCCTTCTCCCCTTCCTCCGCAGTCTCCGGGAGTTCGTTCCCGAGCTCTTTCTCCGCGACCGCGAGAACCCTCAGGCCCTTCTTCGCCATCGACTCGTAAACTTCCAGGAACTCATTCCGTGCGGCATCGTCCATCGGCAGGATCTCCCCGTCCTTCAGGTAGAACGACGAAAGGCCGGAGATTACCTCCGGTGCACCCTTCGAATACGCGTGATTGTTTCCACCCGCATCCAGTATAGTGGTCATCCGCTTTCTCGACGAATCGAACGAGAACTCCTTTTTGATATTCTGTATGTCGAGAGTGTATTCGGGAATCCACGCCTTGTGAGCCGCGACCACCAGCGCCCCCTCGGTCGGCATCCCGAGGATCTTCCACTCTTCGTCCATCTCTTCGAGTACCGCATGGTTGCAGAACAGTCCCGCCCTGAGGAAGGCCCTGATGCCCTCGTCAGCAGTCGGGTCGATAACCTGCCCGTCCCTCGTGAAGTCGCCCTCCGGTTCGTAGCCTGCCCCGCCGACATCCGTGAAATGCCCGGGCGTATAGATCTCCTTCAGGGTCATCTCGTTCTTCGTGAGCGTCCCGGTCTTGTCCGTGCAGATTATGGATACGGTCCCGAGTGTCTCAGAGGCGCTCAGGTGGCGGATGAGGCACTTCTTGTTGTACATGTGCCGAATCCCGATCGCGAGAGTCAGGGTCACGACGGCGGGGAGCCCCTCGGGAATCACGGCGACCGCGAGGGAGACTGCGGTCATGAACATCTCCTGCAGCTCCCTGTTCTGGAGCAATCCGGCAACGACGATCAGCACGGCGACGAGGACGGAGATTATGCTGATCTGCCTGCCGAGAACATTGAGCCGTCTCGAAAGTGGCGTCTCCTCGTCCTTAATGCTCTCCGTGAGCCCGGCGATCTCCCCGAATTCCGTATTCATCCCCGTCGCGGTAACGACCGCCCGTCCCCTTCCGTTGACGATCGTGGTTCCCATGAAGACCATGTTCCTTTTACCGGAGAGCGGAGTTTCCTCTTCGAGGCTGCAGACCGCCTTCTCCACCGGGACCGATTCACCGGTAAGTGCGGACTCGTCCGCCTGGAGGGTCGCCGAATGGATCACGTAAGCGTCGGCGGGAACCTTCTTCCCCATTTCGAGGACCAGCACGTCGCCGGGGACTATATCCTTCGAATCGACCTCTACCTGGGACCCGTTGACGAGAACCGTTGCACTGAGGCCGAGCATCTTTTTGAGGGCGTCGATCGCCTTTTCCGCCTGCCATTCGTTCGCGAAACCGACTGCCGCGTTCAGTATCACGATCAGCATGATGGCTATCGTATCGACGATCTCGCCCAGAAAGACCGAGACGAGGGCGGCCGCGATCAGGATTCCGATGAGTATGCTCCGGAACTGTCTCAGGAAGACGACGAGAGGCGAGACTTTTTTCTCCTCTTTAATCTCATTTTTACCGTACTCAGCGAGCCTCCGTCTCCTCTCGTCCGCAGTCAGTCCCTGGGGAGATGTCGCAAGTTTCTCCATGACCGCGGCGGCATCGAGCGTATGCCATGACTCTTTCTGTCCCCCGTGATCTCCGGCCATTATTCAGCAGTTTATCATTATTGCTGATAACGCTTATGCCGGAGGCAGTTGCCTGAAGATTATTGTTGCATCACAATCCGGAACACCATGAAGCACCAACATTTCGGAATGAAAGATTTTTCCAAAAAAGATTCAATAATGTTAAAAATGTTTACTTAATCTGTAATATTGATGAAAAAAATTGATTATATTTTTATATCAACGTTGCAAACATTTTCAATGGTAATACTATGTCAGGCAAAATTATTCAGATGATCGACAAGCTGATCGAGCTGAAATCGGGCGGCAACCCGACCGTCGCCACAACGACAAGGACGAAACTGATCCTCAAGGGGATAAACCCTCAAAAGTACGACAGCCACTCGGATGACGACCCCGAGGTTATCGCGAAGATCAGATCCGTAGCGACGGAGATGGGAATCAAACTTTAGGGAGGATATATTATGAAAGCATTAACAGCGTATTCGGAAAAAACAGACGTCAGCGAAGCAATAGAGGAGATAAAGAACAAGTTGGGAACGGCCGGTCTGAAAGCGGTGGTATTTTTTTCATCGTCCAGCTATCCGGCAGAAGAGACCGCAAAGCTCGTGAAGAATGAATTCCCCGGTGCGACAGTTATCGGCTGCACGACGGCGGGAGAGATAATCAGCGGCAAAATGCTCAAGAATTCGATCGTCGCGATGGGCCTCTCTTCCGAAATGATATCCGACATCTCCATCGAGGTCGTCGAAGATCCGGCGAATACCAAAAAAATCGAAAAGGCGTTTGAGTCCTTCGGGAAATATTTCGGAAAGCCCATGTCGGACCTCGAGTTCGATAAATATGTAGGAATCATCATCGCCGACGGACTCAGCAACTCCGAGGAGAAGGTGATGGACAGGATCGGCGACCTGACGAATGTGACGTTCATCGGGGGTTCTGCCGGCGACGACGTGAAGTTCGAGAAGACCTGGGTGTTTGCGGACGGAAAGGCGTATACGAACGCGGCGGTTCTTGCGGTACTCAAACCGGCGAACGGGTTCGATATCATAAAGACCCAGAGCTTCACCGCACTCGACAAGACGATGACTGCCACGAAGGTCAACGAAGAGACCCGCGAGGTTATCGAGTTCAACGGAAAACCAGCCGCAGAGGAATACGCGGCACAGCTCGGGGTAACCGTTGAAAAACTTCCCGAACTATTCATGAGCCATCCAATCGGTGTAATCACGGATGACGACATTTTCGTCAGGAGCCCACAGCAGATCGTCGACGGTTCGGTAGTCAGGTTTTACTGCAACATAATCGAAGGCATGGAGCTGAATATATTAAAGGCCGGGGACATCGTCAGCAGCACGAAGGACGCGGTCGAGGACAAAAAGAACGAGCTGAAGAATATCTCGGGTCTGATCAACTTCCACTGCATTCTCAGGACACTGGAGCTCGAAGCGACCGGCAAGACCGCCGAGTACGGAGCAGTGTTCGAAGATATTCCTGCAATAGGATTCAGCACCTACGGCGAGGAATACATAGGCCACATAAACCAGACATCAACGATGCTGGTCTTCAGGTGAGATTTTCTCACACCTCTCTTCATCTCATATTAAATTCAATTTCTCATCTCATCTCACCCCAATCAATTTTTAGGAACTTTTTTTTATGTCGAATAGAATATAATTCAGGGCCTTAAAATATTTCAGCCGGGAAAAGAGCAATATGAATAAAATCAACAATTATATCTCATCCGACCTGAGGAACAATTTCACTTTCCGGATCGTGCTGACTGCCCTTTTGCTGATCGCATTCATGACAGTATCTTCGGTGCTTGTAACCGGATTCGGGATCTATAATGCGGATCTCAACCAGGTAATCTTCGTCGCCCCGATATTGATCGTCTATCTCGGGACAGGCGGTACCGGTCTCTTCGATGAAGAAAAAATGTCCGAGACGGAGGATTATTTCGTATCTTTCCGGTATAAAGTATTCATCGCTTCGTTCATCGTTCCCTTCATTATCTTCTGGCTTGTTGTTCCAATGATACAGCTTCTGGTATCAGCCATTTCGCCGGACACAATCACCGGTTCGATGACTGTGGCACATTCCGCATCGATAGGGAAGCACTTTATTCCCGCAGTGGCCCTCGGAGTTGCGGGATTGGGGGGAATACTGAAGAGAACGTCTATGGTGGTCTCCGTGGTGTGCCTTGTTCTCAGCCCGTTTATTTTTCTTATGAATACGTATGGTTCTCTTTGATCCGGAATGCATGTCCGGCGGAAAAAGAAGGAAATAAAAAACTTCCCGATGTGCAACAGCCTGTTGCACAAATTACTTTTGACATAATCCCGTAATATCAAAAATATTATATTCTTTTTATCTAAAGTTGATTCATATGCCGATTGAGGTGGGAATCTGGAATGTCTCCTCCGAAAATGTCAAAAAGGTCGAATATTCCTCTATTGATTCCGAAAAGAGACTTGAAGATATCCTTTGCGGGGATCTCTCCATACTTGACAGCGATCTCCTGTTGATCGGGCGGCAGACACTGACCGGCTTCGGGAAAAAGATCGATATGCTCGGTATCGATGAGACAGGGAAGATCACGATAATCGAGCTGAAAAAGGACAAAACTCCCCGTGAGGTCATCGCCCAGGTTCTTGATTATGCATCGTGGATAAAAGATCTTTCGTATACGGATTTGAAAGAGATCTGCGATGAATATTATAATGACAAGGGTGACAAGGAGTTTGAATCTCTGTTCGATGAGAAGTTCGGGACTTCACCTCCCGAAAAGATCAACCAAGAGCACGATATGATAATTGTGTGCTCGGAGCTCGATAACGAGACCGAACGCATCCTCAATTATTTGTCGGATAATTATAACGTCCCGGTTAATGTCGCCTTTTTCAGGTTCTTCTCGGATTCCGGATCGGAATACCTCTCGCGAAGCTGGCTCATTGATCCCAAAGAGGCGGAAGAACGGCTCAGCTATTCAAAGGGACAGAAGACGGAGCCGTGGAACGGCAGGGATTTTGTCGTGAACATCGATGTGAATGACGGGAAATCATCCTACAATGATCTAATAAAATACAATTTCTTTACGGCCGGAGGCGGTGTCTGGTATAGCAAGACACTGGCAAACCTCTTCCCCGGTGCCCGCATTTTCGCCATGATCCCGAAAAAAGGATATCTTGCAGTGGGAGAGGTTCTTGCCGAAAGTGTTCCGATAAAGGATTTCCATGTCCAGTATGAAGACAAAGAAGTACCGATCCTGGATCTGCCTCTCGAATATGAACCGTTGAGGAACAACCTGGACAATCCTGATCTTTGTTATTATGCCGTCCGGGTCAGGTGGATAGAGCATCTCCGGGAAGAAGAACCATTCTGGGTCAAAGGATTAATGGCAAACCAGAACAGTGCGTTTAAACTAAGAAATAAATTTACACTGGATAAACTGACCGAACGCTTCAAACTTGATGACTGACCGGATATTCTTCACGAAATTTGACAGCCCCTCGCTGCGGGCCGCGGTAAATTCATGGCGTGTACGGAATATGTCAAAAAAAACCAAATTCAACAGCTCGGGAGACCCTTGCCGGTCTCCTGAGCGTGCCGTGGGATGACTATCTTAGGGCAAGGCCCCTGGGCAGGGGCCGTCCGGCGGCCCGCCGCCGGTGCCGGGGTTGCCTGAATAAGATCTATAAACAATGAAACAGCGAAGAGCCGAAAAAAATATTTTAATCGATAATCCACAGGGCTCGTGCTGTTGGACAGGGAGAAACTAGGGAAGAAACTAGGGAAAAAACTAGGGAAGACACCAGCACTAAAATCCTCTCCCTGATCTCAACCGATCCGTCCATAAGCATGGGGGACATGGCCCGCCGGATCGGTATTACGCAGAAAGGAATTGAATGGCAGATCCGGAAATTAAAGGATTCGGGGCGCCTTGAACGTGTCGGCCCGAAGAAAGGCGGCTATTGGAAAATAATAGGAAATGCAGATGAGTAAACCCGCAGGTTTCACCTCCGTCTTTTATTCCGCTTTTTAATGAACTATGCCAGACCTGATCCTGCCCACAAGCCCTTTCACCGATTCATAAATCCCATCGTCACTCTCAAGATTCTCCCCGACAGCCGAAACGATCGCACTCCCGACGACGACACCGTCTGCACCCGCGTCGATCATCTTCTTCGCGTTCTCGGGCCCCGAGATCCCGAAGCCGACGACGACCGGGATGTCGAACGTCTTCTTCGCCCTCGCGATAAGATCGAGGGCCTCATCCGGGATCTTGTCTCTCTGTCCGGTCGTTCCGAGAGCGGAGATGAGATATGCAAAGCCCTTCGCCTTCCCTGCGATCTTCTTCATCCTCTCTTCGCTCGTCGTAATCGAGACCAGAAAGATCTGTGCAAGCCCGTGCTTCTCCGCCGCTGCAAGAGCCTCGTCCGACTCTTCGACCGGCATATCGACGATGAGCACCGCATTCGCACCGTTCGCCTTCGCTTCGGCGTAGAACCTGTCGAAACCCATTCTGATTATCGGGTTTATGTACGTGAAGATCACGATCGCGGCCTCCGAGATGCTCCTGATATGGCCCGCGATTTCAAAGGCAGTCGCCGGAACCGCTCCCGAGGAGAGTGCCCTCCCGTCCGCCGCCTGGATCACCGGGCCGTCTGCCACAGGATCAGTGAACGGGATTCCGACCTCGATGATATCCGCACCGCCATCGACAAGGGCCGAGGCGACGATCTTCGATCTCTCCGTATCCGGGTCGCCCGCCACCATGTAGGCGACGAACGCAGGTTTCGAGAAAGCCTTTTTTATTCGGTCCATCAGACTACCCCCGAAAGTTTCGCGACCCTCGCCACGTCCTTGTCTCCCCTTCCCGAGAGGCACACGACCACGATATCGTCCTTATCGAACTCCGAAGAGTTGTTCATAAGGTATGATACCGCATGTGCGGATTCCAGTGCCGGGATGATCCCCTCCTTCTTCGAGAGGTACGCAAACGCATCCAGGACATCGTCGTCCGCCGCCATTCTGTAATCCACTCGTCCGTTATCTTTCAGCATGCTGTGCTCCGGCCCTACTCCGGGATAGTCCAGTCCCGCCGAGATGCTGTCCGTATCAGAGATCTGGCCGTTTTTGTCCTGGAGGAGATACGAGAGCGCACCGTGAAGAACGCCCGGCTCACCCTTGCAGAGGGCCGCACCGTGCTGTCCCGGTCCGTCTCCCTTTCCGCCCGCCTCGACCCCGATGAGCCTGACAGGATCTTTAATGAACGGGTAGAACATCCCCATCGCGTTCGAACCGCCGCCGACGCATGCAATCGCCGCATCCGGCAGCCTACCTTCGGCCTCCATGACCTGCCTTCTCGTCTCCTTCCCGATCACCGACTGGAAGTCCCTGACCATCTCCGGGAACGGGTGCGGGCCGACGACCGAGCCGAGGACATAGTGCGTATTCATCACGCTCGCAACCCAGTCACGCATCGCCTCGTTCGTCGCATCCTTGAGCGTCTTCGTCCCCGAACTCACCGGGTGAACCTTCGCTCCCATCAGCTCCATCCGGAAAACGTTCAGCTTCTGCCTCTCGCAGTCCTTCTCGCCCATGTAGACCTCGACCGGAATCCCGAGAAGAGACCCAGCGATCGCGGTCGCGACCCCGTGCTGTCCCGCACCCGTCTCGGCGATAATCCGCTCCTTTCCCATGTATTTCGCGAGCAGGACCTGGCCGAGGGTGTTGTTGATCTTGTGGGCGCCGCCGTGGAGAAGGTCCTCCCTCTTCAGGTAGACCCTGCACCCGAGATCCTCCGACATATTCCTGCAGAACGTAAGCGGAGTCTCGCGTCCGGCATAATTCTTCAGGTAACCGTCAAGCTCCGCCCTGAAACGCTCGTCGGCCATGAACTTCCTGTAGTTCTCTTCGAGCTCGTCCAGAGCGAACATCAGCGTCTCGGGGACATACTGCCCGCCGAATCTCCCGTACCTGCCGGGCTTATCTACATTCACAGGCATGCCTCCGCCTCCCTGCAGTGCCTTATGAACTCCGCAACCCTCTTCGGGTCCTTTATTCCCGGACTCTTCTCGACCCCCGACGATACATCCACCGCCGAAGGAGAGATCGTCCTGATCGCATCCTCGACATTTTCCGGGTTAAGTCCGCCCGCGAGAATCACCGGGGCGCCGGTCTCCCTGACCATCCGGATCGCGAAATCGCTGTCGTAAGGTGTCCCGTTTCCACAGCTCCCGTCGACGAGCACCATATTGTAGCCCGGAACCGGCTCTTCGCCCGGCCGGACCGCACGAATTACGCGTATCCCGCATTTATCCGGGACCCCGATCCCACTGTGGAGCTGGATCGCGTCGGGCTTCACGTGCATTATGACCTCCAGGTCGCTCTCCGATCTCGTATCCGTAACGCAGACCTTCATCGTCGTCGGCTTCAGGGCGGCGAAGATCTCCTTCGCACGCTTCACAGGAACCGATCTCGGCGAATCCGAGCACACCACGACACCGATCGCGTCCGCACCCAGCTCCTCGGCCGTCAGTGCGTCCCTGACCGTCGTTATCCCGCAGATCTTTATGCGCATACGAGCCCCTCCAGTGCCTTCGCCGGGTCTTCAGCCTTCATCAGGTATGTCCCGACGAGGAACCCGTCGCAGCATTTTCTCATCTCCCTGATATCCGCAGGGCCGGTGATGCCGCTCTCGCAGACGACCGTCACCCCTCTCCCTGCCGCAAGGGGGCCGAGCCTCCTCGTCGTTTCAAGTTCTGTCTTCATTGTCTTCAGGTTCCTGTTGTTGATCCCGATTATCCGTGCTCCGCCCGAGATCGCGTTCTCCATCTCGGCCTCGTCGTGGACCTCCACGAGGGCCTCGAGCCCGAACCCGTGCGTATATTCTATGAACCCGCCCAGTTCCTCACCGAGAACCGCCGCGATAAGCAGAACCGCATCGGCCCCGAGTGCCGCCGTCTCCCTGACCTGTGCCTCGTCGACGACGAAATCCTTTCGCAGGACCGGGACCGCTGTCTGCGGCCGGATCTTTTCTATAAATGAATTATCCCCGCCGAAGAACTCCGGGTTGGTAAGGACCGAGATCCCTGCACACCCTGCATCAACGTATCCCGACGCAATCCCCGCCGGGTCTTCATAACTCCTGATCAGACCTTCGGACGGCGACCTGAATTTAATCTCGGCTATAACCGGGTTTACGCCGTTCTGTTTCCGGGTCCTAATGCTCTTTTCAAGGCTTTGGATCTGCCTTTCCTCTACCGGGACGGAAGAGTCGATCTCCTTTACCCGGCGTCTTGTGCTCTCCACTATCAGGTCAAGCATTGCCGTCACCTTCGTCACTTCCATACGATCCGTATCCCACGAGGGCTTCGAGCTTCCGCATCGCCGAACCGCTGTCTATGGATGTTTCCGCCGCCGAGAGTCCCTTTTCAAGTGTCGGAGCATAACCGCCCACGTAAATCGCCGCAGCGGCGTTGAGAAGGACGATGTCCCTCGCTCCTATACACTTTTCTCCCTCATCTCCGCCGAGCACCCGCCTGATGATGCATGCATTCGTCCGGGGATCGTCTCCCGTCAGTTCGCCGGGGGAAGAGAGCGGGATTCCGAGGTCCCTGCAGTCAAGAGTGTATTCCGTAATCTCCCCGTCCTTCAGCTCGGCGACCGTCGTCTTGCCGGCCGTCGTGATCTCGTCGAGCCCGTCGCCGTGGACGACCATCGCCCTTTCGGTCCCGAGAATCGCGAGCACCTCGGCGATCTTTACTACAAGCTCCCTGTCGTAGACCCCGAGGAGCTGGGCCTGTGCACCAGCCGGGTTTGCGAGCGGGCCGAGGACATTGAAGACTGTCCTGATCCCGGTCTCCTGCCGTGCGGTCGAGGCATGCCCCATTGCCGGGTGGAAACTCCTTGCGAAGAGGAACCCGATCCCGATCTCTTCGATCGTTCTCTCGACAGTCGCCGGTTCGGCCATGATATCGACCCCGAGGGCCTCGAGGACGTCCGCCGAACCGCACCTGCTGGAGACGCTCCTGTTCCCGTGCTTTACGACCGGGACACCCGCACCTGCCGCAACGATCGCGGCCGCGGTGCTTATATTGAACGTATTGCTCCCGTCACCTCCCGTTCCGCACGTATCCACAAGAGTTCCTTTGACCTTAGGATGAATTTTCACTCCCGACTCCCGCATGGCTTCAGCGAAGGACGCGATCTCGCGGCTCGTCTCACCCTTCATTCTCATTGCGGTGATGAACGAGGCGATCTGGGAGTCGGTAGCTTCCCCGGCCATGATCTCTCTCATTACCGAAGCGGCTTCAAAATCCGTCAGGTCCGATCCGTCCACGGCGGCCGCGATTGCACTGCGGATCATCTGCATATTCCCTCCCTCAGGAAATTTTCCATGAGCCTGTCGCCGGCCCCTGTCAGTATGCTCTCCGGGTGGAACTGAACCCCTTCGACCGGGTATTTCGTGTGCCTGACGCCCATAATCATCCCGTCGTCCGTGCTCTTCGCAGTCAGGACGAGCTCCTTGGGGAGCGTCTCAGCCAGCACTGCGAGCGAATGGTAACGTGTCGCTGTGATGGGCGACTTCAGCCCCGAGTAGATGCTCCCACCGTCGTGGATGATCTCCGAGACTTTCCCGTGCACCGGCTTGTTGGTCTTTACGACCTCGGCACCGAAGAAGTGGCAGATCGCCTGGTGGCCGAGGCAGACCCCGAGCGTCGGGGTATCTTTGCTCAGTGTTTCGAGAACCTCGAGGCAGAGTCCCGAGTTCTCCGGCTTTCCGGGCCCCGGCGAGAGAATGATCCTGTCGTAGTTTCCTGCGAAGACCTCCTCCGGGTCCGCGTCGTTTTTGAATACGGTGAGGTTGCAGCCGGTCTTTCCGATCTGCTGGCAGAGGTTGTATGTGAAACTGTCGTAGCAGTCTATCACAAGGACATTCATCTCGCCATCCCTCCGTCTCTCATCACTCCCGCTCCCTTTCCTCCGGCAGCATCGATCGATTTTATTATCCCCGCAGCCTTGCTCTCGGTCTCGAAGAACTCCGTCTCGGGAACAGAGTCGGCGACGATTCCCGCTCCTGCCTGGATCGTAAGCTTCCCGTTCTCTGCGAGGACCGTTCTTATCGCAATCGCGAAGTCGATGTCCCCGTCCGGGCAGATATACCCGACCGCTCCGGCATAGAGCCCTCTTGCTTCTGTTTCTAGCTCGTCTATTATCTCCATCGCCCTGATCTTCGGGGCACCGCTGACCGTTCCCGCCGGGAAGCAGGACCTCAGTGCGTCGAACCCGTCGAGGCCCTCCGAGAGATCGCCTTCTACGGTGGATACTATATGCTGGACATGGGAGAACTTCTCGACCTCCATGAACTGCGGCAGCCTGACCGTCCCGTATTTCGAGATCCTGCCGATATCGTTTCTCGCGAGATCGACAAGCATGATATGCTCCGAGCATTCCTTTCCGTCGGCAAGCAGCTCTTCGGCAAGTGCAGCGTCCTCTTCCGGTGTCATTCCGCGTTTCCTCGTCCCTGCGATCGGCACGGTAGAGACCGTTCCCTTCCTACACCTGACAAGCATCTCCGGGCTTGCTCCGATCACCTGGCGTCCGCCGAAGTCTATATAATACATGTAAGGGCTCGGGTTGATCTTCCTCAGCGCCCTGTATATCGAATACGGGTCGCCGCCGAATTCGCATTCGAACTTCCGTGAAACGACGGCCTGGAATATGTCTCCCGAGTAGATGTATTCGCGGGCGGAACCGACCATATCCTCGTAGGACTCCTTTCCCGTGGGGGAGGTGTATTCGCACCGGTCGCCGGCAGGCCCGTGTTCCGTTTCCGTTTCGTTTTGCTTTCCCCTGAGGAGATCGACCATTCCGGCGATCCTTCCTGCGGCCCTAAGGTATTCCGACCTGGTATCCGTATCCTCACCGATCTTCAGGAGCGATGCGAAGTATACCGAATTTTCAAAATGGTCGTATACAATATAGTCCCCAGGCATGAGGAATTCTGCGAGCGGGAAGTCGTTGTCTTCCTTCTTCTTCCTGCTGCCCAACCGCCCGGGGTAGAGCGAGTATACCATATCATACGAGAAGTAGCCCGTAAATCCGCCGGGAAAGATCGGGATTCCGGTATTGCAGAACCGCGGGTTCTTTATCGCGGCTCTTGCGGCTTCGAGCGGGTCTCCGTTTATCTCGCCGTCCGGCTTTCCGGTGAACTCGCGGTCGCCCGTGATCTCCGTCTCGTCCGAGATCGTGATCTTCGCCCGGACGTTGAAGCCGAGTATCGAGTATCTCGCCAGTTTTTCGTTTCCTTCGAGAGATTCGAGTATGAATCCCCCGTCTCTGCATCCATCTTCGCGCAGAATCCCGAATGCATCCGCAGGTCTCGGGAACGTATCGTCGAATACCGCGTAAACAGGAATTATCGCCGGATAATCCTTTTCCGCACAGATCTTTTCTATTTCCGAATATGCTGGTATTGTTTCCTGTAATAAACCGGTCTCCATTCCACCGGCATCACCTCGTGTCACAACATTATTCAGTTTTGTACATATTTATACATTGTTGTACTGTGATGTACAGAAGTTGGTACGTGAGTATTGTGAAGCTGCTGTAAACCCTGCACTCCTGTTTTCGTGCCGCCGTCACGCTTCCCGCACAGTCTCCTGAAACAGGGCTTTAACGGGGAGATCTGCACGATTTCTGGATTTTCGATGCACAAAATTAAGTATTCTCCGGTGCCACTTATATGAACAAGTATGGCCTCCGTTGAAGAAGAAATAAAAGCACTCGAAGACGAGATACAGAATACAAAATACAATAAGGCTACTTCTCATCATATCGGCAGGCTCAAGGCGAAACTTGCGAAACTGAAGGATGAGGCCGTAATGAGAGCGATGGCCTCGGCCGGCGGAGGAGAAGGCTACTCGGTCAAGAAGTCGGGCGACGGAACGGTCGTCCTCGTCGGTTTTCCTTCGGTTGGTAAATCCACGCTCCTCAACAAACTTACGGGCAATACTGACAGCGAGACCGCAAGCTACGCGTTCACCACGCTCACCGTCGTCCCCGGAGCGATGGAGCACAAGGGTGCGAACATCCAGATCCTCGATATCCCCGGACTTATCGCGGGAGCGGCGATGGGCAAAGGCCGCGGAAAGGAGGTCATCGCCGTCGTAAGAGGCGCCGACCTGATCCTCCTTCTCGGCGACGTATACAATGAAAAGCACATCAACGTCCTGATAAACGAACTATACGACGCCGGCATTCGTATCAATAAGAAGAAGCCTGATATCACGATAAAGAAGGCGTCAAACGGCGGTATAAGGTTCAACACAGTCGGTTACTCGGGTCTCGACCTCGAGGAGATCCGTGCGATCCTCGCGGAGAACAAGATCGTCAACGCAGATGTCCTCATCAGGGGCGAGGTGACCCAGGACGACTTCATCGACGCGATGTTCGGCAACAGGGTCTATGTTCCCGCTTTCTTTGCAATCAACAAGGTGGATCTCGTCGACGAGCAGACCCGGCGGGATATCGTAAAGGACGTGACGAAGAGATTCGGAAGGCCGCCGATCATGCTCTCGGCCCACAGCGGGTACAATATCGAAAAGCTGAAGGACGAGATCTACGACCAGCTCGGCTTCATCAGGATCTACATGAAACCGGTCGGGGGAAAGGCGGACATGGAAGAGCCGCTCATCATCAGGGAGCCTGCGACTGTGGAAGATGTCTGCAACAAGCTTCACCGCGAATTCGTCAGCAAATTCAGGTACGCGAAGGTCTGGGGCCCGTCGGTCAAGCACGACGCACAGAGGGTCAGCCTCCCGCACCAGCTCCTGGACGGGGATATTCTGACAATCGTTACAAGGGCCTGAAAGGATCTTTCAGGTCAGTGACTCTTTTATTGCAGCAAGGGGAGCGTCGGTCTTCAACCCGGTTCCGCAGTAATGGACTCTTGAAGCGGCGTATCCCTTCTCTTTGAGCGATTCGATTACATCGTCGATCGATTTCGGGGATACTTTCCACAATCTGCTCAGCACGTGGTAGTCGTAGAATGTAGATGTGTCGAGCTCTTCACCGAGTGTCGTGAGGAGTTTTTCTATCTTTATTTGATTGTCGAGTTCCGCTTCAGGGAGCTTTTCGAGCATCTCGGCGATGAGCTCCTTGTCGTTGATCGGCCCGAGCCAGACCGGGCCTGAGACTGCAAGTTTTCCGCCGCATTCGCTGCACCGGATCGTCTCGGGAAGGATTCCTTTCTGCTCGGTCCTGAACCCGCAGCTGTTGCAGTGGTGGACGTAGCCGAGATTCGCGAGTGCCTTGTCAGCCCTTCCCGCTCCCCCGGTGACTCTCAGGTGGACCCTGACGAAGTGCTCTCTCGCGTAGCAGAAGAGCGGTTCGATCCCGCGATCGTATTTTGCGCATTCCCTTGCCGCGTAGCCGAGGAGAACACGAAGGCCGGTCTCCGAGTGGTATTCGTTGTTCAGGGGTTTTGAGAAATACCGGCGGATTCCCGCCTTGAGATGTGCACCGCAGAGTGGGGCGGTGTCCGTCGCCGTTAAGAAGAGATATTTTTTGGCAGATGCCGCCGCCGAGTTCATGAAGGGTGCGGGCGAGCCGAAGGGATCGATATCGACCGCATCGAATCTTCTCTGGTGCATCAGGACGTTCGCGTCGCATTCGACGACCTCCGCCTCCTTGCAGCACCGGTCGCGGTTGTATTTTATCAGTGTTATAGAGTCGGTGTCCTTGTCGCAGATCGTCGCCTTAATCCCGCATTCCTTCGAGACCCGGAGCCCTCTTGCTCCCGTTGCCCCCATCGCGTCGAGGTAGGTCTCGGGCTGGAGACACTTCAGGATAAGAACAGTCAGGTCCCTGTTTATCGCCATCCTTTTGTTGAAGAATACCGGTGCGCTTCCCGGCGGGAAATTGGTCGCTTCGTCCTGCTCCGGAATCAGGAATGCGGTCTTTCCCTCCTTTATTTCGACAAGTTTCATTTCAAAATCCCTTCAAACCGGCGTTTCAGTATATTGTATGGCGTCATCTGCCTTAATCTGTATATCAGGAAATCTTATAGCTTATACAGTCTTAGTTATTAGAGCAGTTCTCGTGAGGGCTTGTGGCCTAGCCTGGATATGGCGTTAGCCTCCTAAGCTAAAAGTCAGGGGTTCGAATCCCCTCAAGCCCGTTTTTCTGAATTTTTAGTATTTCTTTGGATTGTCTTTGTAGGGGCATAAGTCCGTTTTTTTGATTTTTTGTATTGGGGCATAAGCCCCTTCGGGGCAGCCCGGTGCTTAGTTTGCTCCGCAAACTTGCGCAACGATGATAACCCGGCCTGGACGCTACCCTTTCGGGTAGCCTCGGCCGGGAATTTTAAAATTATTTAAATGGTGGTCTTTGATTTTTGGGGTTTCGAAAGGGCAACAGCCCTTCGGTTGCCTCAGTCGGGGAAAAAACAGTTTGGATATTAATTAGTGCCGGGGTGTCGCTTCAGGTTTCAAAAGGGCCGACAGCCCTTCGGTTACCTCAGCCGCGAAAAAATAATGCACTGTTATTAATAATGGAGCCGCAGGGACGCTCGTCCGTCCCGAGGCGACCTATCGCCGTGAGGGGGAGGGTCACAGGGAAGGGGAAAAATCCCCCTCCCTCTAGTAGCGAAAGAAAATGAATTAAATAAAGAATATTATTACTATGGCAACAGGAGGAGCGTTCAGGGAATTTGAAAACAGGGTAATCATAACCCCCAGGCAGAAGATCTACAACTTACTCAACCTTGGAATCGACGGCTACGGGCCCGGCCGGATCTTTAATACCCTGATGTTTCTCTTCATAACAATAATCATCGTCAACGTAATCATCCAGACCGTCCAGGGCCTGCCTGCGACTGTCTACCTTTTCGGCAGGCTTCTCGACTCTCTCGCGGTTATCGTCTTCACCTCCGAATATATCCTCAGGGTCTGGACCTGTGTCGAGAACCCCGAATACCATAAGAAAAACGCGGCCGAGACCGCAATCTTCGGGCGGCTCAGCTACATGGTCTCGGGAATGGCGATAATCGACCTCGTGGCCCTCTTCTGGTTCTACCTCCCGTTCTTCTTCGCGGACCAGGAGGTCTACGCGATGGTCGGAATCCTGAAATTCTTCACCATATTCAAGCTCATCAGGTACTCCCCGTCGCTCCACGTCATCGCCAGGGTCTTCAACGCAAAAAGGCGCCAGCTCGCGATGATGTTCTACATAATCCTCTTCCTGCTCGTAGTCACCTCCGCAATCATGTTCTACATCGAGCACCATGCCCAGCCGGAGAAATTCGCCTCGATACCCGATGCGATGTGGTGGGCCGTAATAACGCTCACCACCGTCGGCTACGGGGACGTCTACCCCATAACCCCGCTCGGCAAGTTCTTCGGCGGGCTCTCCGCACTCCTCGGTGTAGGCGTCATCGCACTCCCGGCCGGTATCCTCGCCTCGGCATTCATGGAGGAGGTCTCCAAGGAGGCGAAGGAAGAGGAGGAGCAGATAGAAGAATTCAAAGACGAAAGCGGAGAAGGAAACGAAGAAAAAACCGGAGACGATACGGAAAACAACAGCCACGGGACGAAGTGCACGTGCCCCGAATGCGGCCACGAATTCTTCCTCCCGGACGAAAACAATTAGTGCGGTGCATCTTAAAGCGATTACCTCCACCATAAAATACTTTGAAGCATAGAACCAACACTTAGGCACCATGAGTAGCAATACTCTCAGAAACGACGCTCTTTTCATTGCTGAAAACGCCACCGTAATCGGCGACGTATCCCTCGGGAAGGATACCGGAATCTGGTTCGGGGCCGTGCTCAGGGCCGACAATGAAAAAATAACAATAGGCGAAGGCTCGAACGTGCAGGACAACTGCGTAGTGCACGTCTCCAAAGGCCACCCCATAGTCATCGGGAAGAACGTATCGATAGGCCACGGTGCAATCGTCCACGGGTGCACCATCAGAGACAGGGTTCTCGTCGGGATGGGATCGGTGATCCTCAACGGGGCCGAGATCGGCGAAGACACCATCATCGGAGCGGGAGCCGTAGTGCCGGAGAACAAGACGATCCCGCCGGGCTCGGTCGTCATGGGAGTCCCCGGAAAGGTCGTAAAGGAGACCTCCGAAGAGCAGAAGGCCCACATCCTTAAGAATTCGCAGATCTATATCGAACTCGCAGGGAGATATGCCAATGAGTGAGATCGCGGTTATCGGTGCCGGAGCGGCCGGAATCCAGGCGGCACTCGATGCGGCCAACAGGGGGATCAAAGTCCATCTTATCGAGAGGGAGCCGACGATCGGCGGCAGAATGGCGCAGCTCGACAAGACCTTCCCGACAAACGACTGCTCTATGTGCATCCTTTCTCCGAAGATGGTCGAGGCGGAGAGGAACGAGAATATAATACTCCATACGCTCACCGAACCCGTATCCCTCGAAGGAGAGGTCGGCAATTTTAAGCTGACACTGCTCCGTCACCCCCGGTACGTCGATGCAGAGCTCTGCAACGGCTGCGGGGACTGCTACGAGGTCTGCCCCGTCGAGGTATACAACAGGTACGACGCCGGCCTCGGGGTCAGGAAAGCGATATACAAGCCGCACGCCCAGATCGTCCCGAACCTTGCTATCCGCGACCCGGAGCACTGCATAGACTGCGGGCTCTGCTACGATGTCTGCGGAAGGGAAGCGGTCCGTCACGACGACGAGGACTCCGAAGAGGAGTTCACCATCAACGTCGCTGCCATAATCATTGCGACCGGCTACGACACATACAACCCGGAGAAGAAGACCGAACTCATGTATCTCAGGCACCCCGATGTTATCACGAGCCTTGAGTTCGAGCGGATGATCTGCGCCAGCGGGCCGACCGGCGGAAAACTCAGGAAGCTCTCGAACGGAGAAAAGCCGAGATCGATCGTCTTCGTCCAGTGCATCGGGTCGAGGGATCTTACGATCGACCGGTGCTACTGCTCGTGTGTCTGCTGCATGTACGCTATAAAGAACGCCATGCTGATAAAGGAGAAGAACCCGGACACCGGGGTCACGATGCTCTACATGGATATCCGGGCCTACGGCAAGGGATACGAGGAATACTATGAGCGGGCGAAGAACCTCGGCATAAACTTCGTCAGGGGAAGGCCGGGGGAGATCCTCGAAAAGCCCGGAAAGGGGCTTGAGATCATGGTCGAGGATACCGAGACAAGGGAGTTCCTGAAGCTCAGCCCCGACCTCATCGTCCTCTCGGTCGGGATGCAGCCTTCGAAGGGTGCGGACAGGATCGCGGAGATCTTCGGGATAAAGACCGAAGACTCGGGATTCTTCAGCTCGCCCGAGATGAAGCTCAACCCGGTCGGAACGATCAGGCCCGGAATATATATCGCAGGAGCGGCATCCGCCCCGAAGGACATCCCCGACAGCGTAACCCAGGGCGAGGCGGCGGCGATGAAGGCGTTCCTCGACGCACTGAAGGCGGGAGCCTGACCGGAATATAATATGGAGGAGAAGACCGTATACTGGGACCACGATTCCGGTTCCATAATTTTTATCGAGCAGACCGCACTTCCGGCCGAATACAGGACAGTCTCATGCAAATCCGTCGAGAGGCTTGCAGAGGCAATCCGGAGGCTCGAAGTCCGCGGGGCTCCTGCACTCGGTGTCGCGGGTGCGTTCGGCGTCGCCCTCGCTGCGAAGCTGCACGATGACTCAAACATGGACTCTTTTCTGCGGCTTGTCCGGGAGGATGCCGACTATCTCAACTCGACGAGGCCGACCGCCGTGAACCTCTCGTGGGGGATCAACAGAACATACGAATCGATAAAGAACGCCGCATCGCCGGAAGAGGCGGCTGAAACCGCTCTCAGGGTCGCAGAGGAGATCGCGGCCGAGGACGAGATGATGTGCCGGAAGATCGGCGAGACCGGTGCGAAGTTCCTCCCCGACGAATGCACGGTTCTCACCCACTGCAACGCGGGCGCCCTTGCATGCTATACATGGGGAACGGCTCTTGGCGTGATCAGGTCGGCGGTCGAGGCGGGGAAGAACGTATCCGTAATTTCGTGCGAAACCAGGCCGCTCAACCAGGGATCGAGGCTCACAGCATGGGAGCTTTCGAGGGACAATATCCCCGTAAAGACGATCACCGATTCCAGCGCCGCTTTCCTGATGAAGAGAGGCGAGATCGATGCGGTCGTCGTCGGTGCCGACAGGATAACGCACGATGCGGTATTCAACAAGATCGGGACCTACATGCATGCGGTCTGCGCAAAGCACCACGAAATCCCGTTCTATGTCGCCGCTCCTACATCGACGTTCGATGCGACACTCTCGGAAAAGGACGTCGTCGTCGAGCAGAGGGACAGGAACGAACTTGCGAAATGCGGAGACCGTCTCCTCATGCCGGATTCGGTGGATGCGATAAACTACGCGTTCGATTCGACGCCGGTCGAGCTCGTAACGGCGATATTCACCGAGAAGGGAGCGGTCAGGCCGCCGTTCTCGGTCGATGAAATATTGCAGCGAAAGGTTGGTATATAACCGCTGATTACATACAAGTGAGTGAAATGTTGCCGGGATCGCCCATATGGGATCAATTGATGATTGCGATCGGGGAGATTGCGATCATCGTTTTTATCGGGTTGTTCCTCTTCTCCCTCTTTGTCGTAGCGTTAGCGTTTTACTCCATCAAACGCGGCAGGTTCTACTTCCCGCGGGTCCTGCAGGCTGGCCTTGTCGTATCCGAAGGTTTCGTCAAGGCGATATGCAAGTTCTTCAGTCTCGACGACAAGGAGCTGACCGCATTCTTCATCAGGCTACATAACGCGATGACGAAGAGCGCCTTCGCCGCGGTTCCTTCGAACAAGAGGGCGATATTCGTACCACAGTGCCTGAGGCATTCGGCATGCCCGGCGAACCTGACACCCGAGGGCCTGGTATGCAGGCGTTGCGGAAGGTGCGAGATCGGTGCACATATCGACGAACTTGAGGATATGGGGTATATGGTCTGGATAGCCCCCGGTTCGACTCTTATCAAAAGAATGGTGGCAAAATACCAGCCCGAGGCCGTGATAGGCGTCGGCTGCCTGGTCGAAGTAAAAGAGGGTCTCGAGATGCTTGATAAGGCGGGGCTTATCGGGATGGGCGTCCTTACGCTGAAGGACGGCTGTGTCGAGACTATAATGAACTGGAACGATCTTTTCGAAGTGGCACGCGAGGGTCTTCCGAAACCGGATTAGGGTTCTGGATGGGGTCTCTCAGGACTTTTACCTGCCGCCCGAACAGTTTTCCCGACTTTACCTTTCCGTAGACGTATATCGTTCCTTCACTCTTGACGTCTCCCGTCTCGACTCCGGGGCGGAGGATCACGTCGCCTGCGGCCTCGATGGTTTTTATCTTTGCAGAGTCGCATATGGTGACATCCCCCGATGCCCTGAGCGGTCCGTTTATTTCGGTGTGCGGCCCGATCACCGCGTTTCTGCATAATACTCTCGATTTTACAGACGACCTGGGACCGAGTTCGAGATTTCCTGCGACGTCTAAAACGCCCCAGAAATGAGTGAGGGGCGGGACAACGAAATCCCCGTTTATCTTAACATTGCCCTCAAAATACGACCCTGCGGGAGCTATAAAAGTATTGCCATCCCTGAAAACTTTCATCCATCAACAAATGCAATCCCTATGTTTATTTAATTTATCCTATGAGCATTGCGGACGCGATGAAGATTACGAGCGATAAGAACATCCCGTACTTCAGGATCGAGGTGGCCTTCGTTCTCCTGAGGTCCGCGGGAGTGTCTGCATAAAGACCGTTTGTCGCGCCCGCCATGATAACGAGATCTGCGATGACGATCAGGAGTAGGTATGCCGGGCTCCACCAGCGGAATACCGGCAGAAGGCTGATTATCACCGCGATAAGGGAGAGGACGAAACACAGGATTCCGGTCTTCTTCACCCCGATGGTCATGGGGAGAGTCCTGGCCCCGCCTTTGCTGTCGCCTTCGATGTCCTCGGCGTCCTTGAGGAGTTCGCGGGCGAGGATCGCGAGGAAGACGATGAGTGCGACGTAGAAGTTCTGCATAAGCCCGAAGGGACCGAAGGTCGCACCGCCGAAGAGGAATATGCTTGCGGTGAGGTAGGATACGGCGATGTTTCCCGCGAGAGGAACTCCTTTGAGGCTGCTCGCGTAGAGTGCGAGGAGGGCCGAGTTTAAGATTGCAATGGCGATACATAGCAGGTTTGTGAAGAGAGAGGCGACGATTCCTGCGATGAAGAGCACTATACTATATGCAAGTGCGGCCTTCGGGGAGATCTCTCCTGACGGGATGGGACGGTCGGGACGGTTGACGGCGTCGATGTCCCGGTCGAAGTAGTCGTTGATGACGTTTCCGGCTGCGGTTATCAGTGCGACCGCGGTTATCAGGGCAGGATAGATGTATAACGGCGGTGCTCCCGGTGACAGAAGGTCAAACGGGCCTGCCGCGATTATTACTCCGAGCAGGACGGCGAATCCCGCGAAGAGGGAGTTTACGGGCCGTGTTATTCTGATGTATGCAGCCTGACTCATTTTTCCTGATAGTGGTTGGACTTTTAATTAAAATAGATTGGCGCTTTGAGAGGACCGGTCTCCGGAAAAAATGCTATTCTTAATTTTCATAAGGGAGTCGTAATATCTGATTGTGTGAAGGGAGGGGGAAGTTTCCCCCTCCCTGTGACCCTCCCCCTCGTGGCGATAGGTCGCCTTCGGGACGGGCAAGCGTCCCTCCGGCTCCAGAAATAATAACAATCATAATAGCTCCCTCCCGGCCGAGGCAACCGAAGGGCTGTCGCCCTTTCGAAACCCAGGGCGACCTTTGGTCACCGATTCATTTCATGAAATGTATTCTCCCGGACGGGTAGCGTCCAGGCCGGGTTATCATCATTGCGCAAGTTTGCGGAGCAAACTTAAGCACCGGGCTGCCCCGAAGGGGCTTACGCCCTTACAAAATATTCTAAAATAATTCAAAAATCAGAAGAAGAGGCTTATGCCCTTTCTTGAAACTCTAAGCAATCTTCTCCCTCCCTCATGAGACAGAAAAAACCTATTAACCCTCCCGCAGAATCATAAACGGATTATGAGAGTAATGGTTGGCGGGACCTTCGATCCCCTTCATGACGGGCACAAGAAGCTTATCGAGAGATCTTTTTTCATCGCGGGGCCGGGTGGTCATGTGATCATCGGTCTTTCGGGGGACGAGTTTGCGAACCGAAAGTTGCATCCTATACGGCCATACGAGGTCCGGAAGAAGGAGCTTGTGGATTTTCTCGAAGAATCTAATTTCGGGTCGGAGTGGAGCATCGAGATGCTATCCGACAGGTTCGGGTCTTCTCTCGATTCGGACTTCGATGCGATTGTTGTGTCCGAGGAGACTTTTCCGACCGCCATCGAGATCAACAAACTCCGCCGGGAGAAGGGAATGAAGAAGGTCGATATTCACCAGATCACCTGTGTTCTCGCCGAGGACGGAAGATGGATCTCGAGTACAAGGATCTGGAAGGGCGAGATCGATTCGCACGGGAAGGTTATTGGGTAGTTTTTCAATTAAAATTTAATTTTTATTAAATATTAATAAATAAAAGACAAATTTTAAACACTCTTGTATAATATCTATTATTAGAACTAAAAGCAGATTTGTAGCAGTCTGCATTTTCGTAATTTAGGGGGAATAAAATGAGGGGGTCGAATCATAATCTTAGGTCGGCGTTTTCTATTCCGTTTTGGCATATGGAAAAGAATCATTCGAATTTTGGCAAACTTTGGTGTGTTGTTGCGATTATAATCTTTTTTGAAGTAATTGGACTGATTGCGATGGTTTCCGCAGGACCGTCCATAATCTCTTTCGGATCTTCCAACATTTCCGGGAGCTATAAACCCGTTGATACCCTGGAGATCAATGCCGTATATGATGAGGCGCTTTTATCCGGTAGTTTCATTTCGGTTTTACTCAACAATAACGTCTCATTAACACTGGATAATCTTACAACAAAAATCAGCCCAAGACATGAAGGAAGCATTTCAAACGGCAATGACGGTGCCGTTTTGGACAATCCTGTTTCGGTTTATGTGAAAGATAACTATGCATACATTGCTGTCGTTGATAGCGACACCCTTGAAATAGTTGACATTTCCGATCCTTCCAATCCACAACATAAAGGGAGTTATATCGATTCACAAAATCTTTCGCGTATGAGAGATGTTTTTGTCTCGGGTAATTATGCCTATGGCATAAGCGGGGATCGTGGCACTCTTGAGATAATAGATGTCAGTGATCCCGGGCATCCTGTCCATGCCGGCAGGATTTCAGACGGAGAGAACGGAGCGATCTTAAATTATTCATATTCCGTTTATGTATCCGGGAATTATGCATATGTTGCTATCGGAGGTTTCAGCAACAACGCCCTGGAGATCGTGAACATCAGCGATCCGTCCGCACCCTCTCATGTCGCGAATGTTTCAGATGGCGAAAATGGTGCAATGCTATCTCTTCCCAAGTCCGTGTTTGTTCCAGATGGTTATGCCTATGTCGCAAGTTCCGGAAGTGATGCCCTTGAGATCATAAATGTCAGCAATCCTGCAGCCCCTGCTCATGCGGCGAGTGTCACGAACGGGGTTGCCGGTGCGATGAAATATCCCCTGTCGGTATTTGTTTCAGGAGATTATGCCTATGTTGTATGCAGGGACAGCTATTCTCTTGAGATAATAAATGTCAGTAATCCCGGTGATCCCGTTCCGGAAGGGGCCATATCCTATTCTAATCTCGATTATTCTTCCGTTTTTGTATCAGGTGGGTACGCATATTTAACAAGGTATCAGGACGACGTGCTTGAGATAATCGATGTAAGTGTTCCTTCAAATCCGGTGTCTGTCGCGAATATTTCAAATGATAATCTTAACGGGGTTAGATCCGTATTTGTCTCGGGAGGAATGGCATATCTTGTGAGCAGTTTATCCAAAACACTGGAGATTGTAAGCACCGGTTATTCCACGCTATCGGGTACTTATAATGTAGGTACGGGAGAGGCGACACCGCTTCTGAATGTCGGTTTGATAACGGCACATGATGCTATTAGTCTTGACGGAATGAGGACAAATTCTTCAAAAAACCTTCCTCCCGAAAATCTCGCAGATAGTGTTCGTATTGAGATAACCGATCCGCTCAATGCTTCGTTCGACTGCATGCCTCTCTCCGGGACTGCTCCTTTGACCGTAACTTTCACTGATACTTCTACCGGATCACCGGCGTCCTGGAACTGGTCTTTCGGGGACGGGTTGTGGTTCAATACAACAGATCCCGCTTCAAAAAACCCGCATCACGAATATTCCATAGCAGGGAATTATACTGTAAGTCTTAACGTGAGTAATGCTTCTGATAGTAATACGTACACCCTGGCGGATTATATCGTGGTCGGCACTTCCGGGACTTCCCCACCTGCATCTTCCACCGGCACAGCCACAGCAACAATTACTGCCTCACCAACTGCTACGCTAACTATAACACCCGGCTCATCATCCGGCAGTTTGCATTCATCATCGAGAACCAGAGGCGAATCTAACACCGATACTGGAACTGGTTTTGCGGAGAACCTGAATGCCGGCGAAAACGTCTCGTTTGAGATGGACAAAGGTGCGATCTATAAGGTCTCGATAACTCCTGTAACGAATTTAAGAAAACTGATGATAACAATCCGGAGAGATAGTTCAGTTCCGTCTTCGATCAATACACCTGATACGGATGTCTACGAGTACGAATTTGCTGATCTTTATTATGCCGGTAATTCAGATTTATCCGGCGGAACCTTCTGGTTTAAAGTTAAAAAAAGCTGGATTACAGCCGGGGGCTATAGCAGCAATGACATCGTAATGCTTTGTTATAATGAAGAGGCAGGAGAATGGGAAGAACTAAAGATCACATATGCCGGTGAAGAAGGAGCCTGTTATTATTACACAGCCGATATTTCTTCATTTTCATTGTTCGCAATCACAATATCCGAAGGGGAAACTATGGTTTTAGAAGAAACGACTCCGAAAGTATTGCATTCCACTGTTAAAGGAACTGAAAAAACGGTGAGGGCCGGCATTCCGGCGTCTTCGGTCAGAGCCACTGCTTCAGGTGTTAGTCAAATAAATACGGATTCATCAAAAAGGAATTCGTCGTGGATGTCCTTTGCAATTCCTGTAATACTTGTGATACTGGGGGTTGTTATTATCATAGGACTCACTGGTAGAAAGAAATATCAAAAATACCCCGACTGGTGGGACAGGGATCTCAAATAAAAAAAAAGATGGGTGGTCTTTTTCGGATTGGGGCGTCCCGGCCGGAAATATTTTCCTTCTTCAAAAGGAACGAGCGTACCCGGCAGATTCGGAGGGCCGGGTTGGCATGGCATGATAAGCTTCGGATTAGTGAGAAATGTCCATCGTTTTTCTCCCGACCCGGGACGATCATAGAGTCTTGTTTTCGGGTATTTAAGCGGAAAGGGGACGGGGGGTGAAAGTAAACCCCCCGGAGATGCAATCCTCCAATAATAAAAAAATAACACACCCTACCAATCCGGGGACAGCAGGATCGGCGATCCTCTTTTTGTTCGCATACACCAAAAGAACCGAAAAAAATCAGGTCATAGATAATCCGCCCCGAAGATCATAAACTGCGATACAATGACTGAAGATATCTGGAAACTGGGTTTTTTTGCCTTGTTCGTAGTCTGGTTTCTGGTCCGTGCATACTACGGGAGAAAAGCGAAAGCAGGAAGATCCGATCATAAAGTCCGCCCCGTATTCGAATCCTGCCTCGTCGGGCTGAACTTCATCGGGATGATGATTCTCCCGCTCGCAGCAGTATTCACCCCGTGGCTCGACTCGTTTTCCATGAACATTCCAGATCAGGTAAGACTCCTCTTTCTAGTAATCGGGTTCTTCAACGTCTGGCTCTTCGCCAGGATTCACGCTGACCTCGGGAAGAACTGGTCGCCCGTACTCGAGATAAAACAGGACCACACCCTCGTCAAATCCGGGATCTATAAAAGAATCCGGCACCCGATGTATGCCCACATCTGGCTCTGGGTAATCGGGCAGGGCATCATACTCGACAACTGGCTCGTCCTCGTCTTCGGGGTTGCGGCATGGTCACTGCTCTACTATCTCCGTGTGCCCAAAGAAGAAGAGATGCTCATCACGAAATTCGGCGACGAATACAGGGAATACATGAAAACCACCGGGCGGGTCATCCCGAAGATCTGACAATCCTTTTTTCCCGGCACCTTTCCGCGGGCGGCACTGTTAAATAATGTTAGAATGAACAAGGCATCAACTGAATGTGATACCCGATGTCAACCGAAGTAAATAGAGCGATCGTCCGGAGATTCATCTATGCCTATAACACCCGGAACCTGGACCTCTTCAACGAACTCGTCGCCCCCGGATACGTCGACCACACACACGGGAAGAAAGGAATCGAAGAGTTCAGGAAACTCTTCGAGCTTGCTTTCGTGGCCTTCCCCGACTGGCACGAAGAGATCGTCGACATGATCGCCGAAGAAGACAAGGTCTGGGTCCGTGTCGAGGCTACGGGAACACAGACCGGCGAATGGAAATACATGGGTGGCAGCCTTTCTCCGACTGGAAACAAGATCACGATGACGATGGTCTTCATCTGGCGGATCGCAGGCGGAAAACTTGCAGAAGGATGGGAGGTCGACAGTGATTCCGATTTCCTCAATAAACTGGGCCTGATGGACTATACAGAAAAAGGAAAGGAGATGTTCTCCGGAGAATAAGAATTTGAACGACCGTATGGGAAATATTTTCCTGCCGTAATCTCCCTGGAATACTGCAAGGTGATTATGCAGTCTCCTGGCCCGGGCAGGATATTCAAAAAACAGCTCTCTTTCCATATTGAAAAAGCAAAAAAAGGGTTGGTGATCTTTTTGGATTGGGGCAGGTGTCCCGGCCGGAAATATTGTTCTTCTCCAGGGGAACGGGCAGGTCCGGCTGATTCAGAAGACAAGTAGGTATGAATATTTGGGGTTTGTGAGATCTGTCCTGTCTCTTTTTTCCGGCCAGGGACGATCATAGAGTTTTGCGTAAGGGTATTTAATCCAAAGTCGGATGTGGGGTGAAAGTAAGCCCGCGGGACGGCAACGCTAAATAAGGTGAAAAAGAACAGACCACCAGGAAGTGATGCCAGTGTCACCCGAAGAGAATAAAGCGATCGTCCGGCGGTTCATCGACGCCCACAACACCCGGAACCTTGATCTTTTCAGCGAACTCGTCGATCCCGGCTACATCGACCATACCCATCATCAGGAGGGAATCGAAGAGTTCAGGAAACTCTTCGAGCTTGCTTTCGTGGCCTTCCCCGACTGGCACGAAGAGATCGTCGACATGATCGCCGAAGAAGACAAGGTCTGGGTCCGTGTCGAGGCTACGGGAACACAGACCGGCGAATGGAAATACATGGGTGGCAGCCTTTCTCCGACCGGGAACAAAGTCGCGATATCGATGGTCTTCATCTGGCGGATCGCAGACGGAAGGCTTGCGGAAGGTTGGGGGGTAGATGGTGATTCCGATTTCCTTTACAGCCTGGGCCTGATGAAGTACACGGAAAAAGGGGAGGAGATGTTTTTTGGGGAATGAGTGTTTGAATTGCTGTGCGGGTGATCTTCTCCTGTCTGAGACGATCACAGTTTTTTTGGGCTGTTTACCAGCAAAAAAGCCCGTTCCAATTCAGGTCATATCGTCATGGACCATTTTGCCGACGCCGGGAAATTGGTCTCACTTGGATCGAGGTTCTAATGTAAAAAAAGTTATTTTAAATTGAATTCATGTAAAAATTCCCATCGTCCAAAAAGAGACAATGGTACTTGAAATTCAAATAAATTTGCTATAAAATCAAGGTCTGGACCTTTTAGATTCCCTACCCAAATTCCAATAAACATTTGGCTCTTTGCTGCCTCTTGTCTTTCTCCGGCAACCCCGGCACCGGCAAGGGTCCCCTGTGCTGTTGAATATAGTTTTCTTTGGAAATCTGGTCGAGACCTTTGTTTCATAAACGTTTTTGATAAAAACTATCCGGGGTTAAGTAATAAACAGAGATTTTTAACTAGTAACATAATTTCGAGGCAACTTCAAAAATTTAATTGTTGTAGATAAACATTATATTTGTATTCCGGTTAGGCAGGATCTGTGATGGTGACGAGTGAATTAATTATCGGATTGGCAATACTCATTTTTGTTTTTGTTATTGCCGTAGCAGTACTAGAATGGATTACGGAAAGTGAAGGAATCAGTTTTGCCGGAGGTATCGTTGTTGTTTTTCTGGTAATTTACCTGGCGGGAGGGCATGGCGGAGGAGGGGTCATTGATCCTGTGACCACTCCCATGTCAAGTGTGCAATCCGCTGTAACTGAAATAATCAAAGGATCGCCAACAACAACTCCGGCTAAGGCATTGCCCGGTTCGTTATCCCCTGATGCAAAAAAATCCAAAAGCATATCGAAAGCAATAGACGGTTCGAATTCAGTTGTGAGAAGTTTTTCGCTCAATGCAATCTCTTCAAAACATGGGGGTAAATATAACGTACAGCAGGTCTGCGATATATATGATAAATTATACAAATCGTGGACATATGTAAACGACCCGGCAGTTTCTTCAGATTATTATGCAGACGCGGGTGAATCTGTAAGACTTCTAAAAGGGGACTGTGATGATTATGCAATCCTCATGGCATCCTGCATTCAGGCAATCGGAGGAAGTCCCCGTATTGTTTCCGCACATAATGGTAACTCCGGACATGCTTACGCGGAATTATACCTGGGCGATAAAAAATCTGAGGTCGACAATCTCAGAAAAACAATCTCACGACGTTACGGGGTCAAATCTGTTCATTGCCATACAAGCTCCGCTAACGGCAAGAAACAGTACTGGCTGAATCTTGACTGGTCCGCGAATCATCCTGGTGGTTCTTTTTACAAAAATTCAGGTGAAATCCTTATTATATACCCAAATGGGAAATATTACCGGGAAAACTTTAATTCAAATTAAACATTTATTTTGCTTTGATCCTGCAAAAAATAATATTAAAATCAACTCTCAATGAATAGTTTTGATAATTTTTTTCATCAAATAATATAATCCACAATATTGTCCGAAATTATCGTATCGCAGTAGATGCACTGGAGCCGTCCGCCTTTCTTCGTCTTGAAACTGCTCTCTACCGGCTCGTTCGAGTTCGTAATGCAGCCGGGGTTCGGGCAGCAGACAAAGCCTTCTACCTTCTCCGGTATCTCGACCTTCATCTTCTCGAAGACCCTGAAGTCCCTGATGATATTGATCGTCGCGTTCGGGGCGATCAGTGCTATCCTGTCGACCTCCTCCTTTGAGAGCTCCCTGTTCGAGATCTTCACGATGTCCTTCTTCCCCGAAATCCTGCTTCCCACATTCGTTCCGACCGAGATCGTTTCCTTCGTCGTCCCGGTTATCCCTAGGATTCTCAGGACCACGAGAGCCTCACCGCCCGTGATGTGGTCGATCACAGTTCCGTCCCGGATCGGGCTTATCAGGAGTCCTTCTTCGAGTTTCTTTTCGCTCACAAAATCACCTCTTCCAGCATCGCCATTCTCACAGGCACACCGTTCTCCGCCTGCCTGAAGTATTTGGCATATGGTAGTTTGTCCACCGCAGGATCGATCTCGCCTGCCCTTGGGAGCGGGTGCATCAGAATAAGGTTGTCCTTCACGTCTTTGAGAACCTCCGGCGTGATCCTGTATGAGTGTGCCACCCTCGCGTAGCTCGCCGAATCCGGGAACCTCTCCCTCTGGATTCTGGTCACGTACAGGACGTCCAGCTCGTTGATGACATCCGTAAGGCTGTCGTGCTGGATCAGTTCGACGCCCCGCTCCGCCATCTCCTCGATGATAACCGCGGGCATCTCCAGGCTCTTCGGTGCGATCGTGTGAATCCGGACGTTGTAGTTCGAAAGTGCGTATGACAGCGAGTGTGAAGTCCTCCCGTAGCGGAGGTCTCCGAGAAGTCCCACGTCGATATTGTCGAGCGGCATGTTCTCCCTTATCGTATACAGGTCAAGAAGCGTCTGCGACGGGTGCTGGCCCGCACCGTCACCGGCGTTGATCACCGGAACGGTCGAGAAATTCGCCGCAAGCCTCGCCGCACCCTCCTTCGGGTGGCGAAGCACGATCGCGTCCACGTAGCTGCTGACGACCCTTATCGTATCCGCAAGAGTCTCCCCCTTCGAAATCGAACTTCCCTCGACGCTGTCCACCGTGATAACATCTCCCCCGAGGCGGGAGAGGGCGGCAGAAAAAGACATCCTGGTTCGGGTGGAAGGTTCAAAAAAGAGTAGTGCGACGAGTTTTCCTTCAAGGGTCCGTCGTTTGAACCCCTTTTCCTGGATCAGACGGGCCTTGTCGAGCAGTCTGTTTATATCTTCAACTTCAAGTTCCTTGATCGAGATGATATGATGCATGAACTCTCCATCTGTAATTATCGCTCCACTGCTTTAAAATTGTTCGAGTAATGTGCCGGGGGAAGTTCCCCCATCTCCACGTGCCTGCCCCCGGCCCCCGGTCAAAAAAAATATTGTTCGTCCTTCAGGACAAATCCGTCTCTCTTTCCGGCGAATCCACTATCGACCTGTCGTAGAAATGTGCGACACACAGCACGATAGCCGAGATCGGAAGAGCGATCACGATTGGGTTCACCACTCCCCAGGGCATCGGGAGAACCGAAGATACCCCGAAGATCGCCTGCGAGAGCCCCAGGACGGACGATTCGGACGAGTGCACGAATGCGGTCCAGAGGAACCACGAGACCGTACCGGAGATGAGGCTCGCCTTCGCCGCGAAGAGCGACGGCTTCTTACAGTATAGTGCATAGGCGAATGCCGGGATGAACGCAGCGGCGCAGAGGCCCATGAACATCACGGTCGCCCTCGCGATGATGTTTGAGGGCATCATGTATGCGACGATCGTGCTCACGACGATCATGAGAACCGTTCCCGCCTGGATCGCACGGATCGACGGCTTCGAATCCTTCATCCGCACGTTCAGGTCGTAGCCGATAGTCGTTCCCATAGTGTGGAAGAGCGAACTCAGCGTCGACATCGCGGCTGCAAGGAGAGCGAGCATGAAGATGATCACGAAGTAGTCCGGCATCGCCGAGTTGATGAAGTTTGGGATGACGGTATCGACATTTCCTCCCGACGCCTCGACCGCGAGCATTCCCTGGGTTTGCATGAACCACACATTCGTCAACGGACCGACGGTGAACGCAACCCCGGTCATCACGAGGACAAACGGCCCGCCGACCATCACCGCCCTGTGGATCGAGCGGTTGTCCTTGACCGACATGAAACGGACCGCGAGCTGCGGCTGTGCAAGAACACCGATTCCGACACCGAGCACCATCGTCGTTATCATCGTAATCCAGATCGGCGATAAGAAATCCGGCATCGATGTCCAGCCCGTCATACCGCTGGCTGCAAGCGCCTCGGGGACCATCGACGACATCGCATCGAGCGCAGAATTTGCCGTTATGACTCCGCCGAGATACGTATACGTGAGGATCAGCAGGATCGTCATCCCGATGAACATGATCGCACCCTGCAGGGCGTCGGTGTACATGACGGCGATAAGGCCGCCGAGGATGACATACGCAGCGACGATCACTGCGAACGCGATAAGAGCCGTGTCGTACGGTATCGCGAGCGTCGTCTCGATGAAGCGTGCACCGCCGATGAGGATCGCGGCGGTGTAGAGCGGCATTCCGACAAGGATCACGAGCCCGGCCGCACGCTGCATGAAAGTCGACCCGTAGCATTTGCCCAAGAGATCGGGAAACGTCACTGCGTCCGTTTTTTTCCCGAGCTCACGGGTCTTTTTTCCGAAAACGATGAATGCGATGAGAACGCCGACTCCGATACAGAGCACAGTGAGCCACACGAGGCCCATACCGAGCTGTGCCGCGACACCGCCGAAACCCACGATCGCCGAGGTGCTGATGAAAGTCGCACCGTACGAGAGTGCGAGGACGACCGGGTTGATCCTCCTCCCTGCGATCATGAAGTCGTCGCTGCCTTTAGTCTGACGGTACCCCACGTAGCCGAGGAAGATGATGACCGCCAGGTAGACCGCGGTTATCGCGGCGAAGACCAGCGTGTCAACTGCCATCCGATCCCTCCTCGGGCTCCTGGCCGTTTCTCCAGTTCAAAATGCCGTACGCTATGCAGGCCGCCGTAAATAAAAACGACAGCAGGTAACCTATCCAGATATAGGGATCAGAAATTCCAAACATCGTAAAACCTGATAAATTCCTTGCGGTAATCTGAATGATGACTAAAATGATACAAGGGCGACCGGATTGTTTTTCGGCGCCCTATCTAAAGCTAAAGAAGTTAAATCCAAAGAAAAATGCGAATGCCGAGGCTGAAGTGTTGAAAACCGAACCCTCCAGTGACGTGTATTCGCATGTCATATTCAGGATACCTAATAGAAGTTGCTCTTCCGGGATATAATGGTGTCTGATTGCGGTTCGAGGGGAAGGAAGGTGGTGCACCACCCCCAATCCTCCCTATACCTCATCTTTTGTCGAAGATCATTTCTCTGCGTTATCCCGCTTGAAAGGTCTGACCGCGAATAAGAGAATCCCTGCAACAACTGCCAGCAACGAGGCACATGTTGCCAAAGGTGCGGCTCGGGTAGTAGAATCCGGAGTTTGTTCGGCAACTACCTTATTACTTGTCGTAGTCGCAGACACTGTCGGCATAACCGGCGGTTCTGCATCGCCTACAACAAGTGCCCCGTCATAGAGTGTCCGGCCAATTATGTCACCCAGGTCATCATCAAATGTATCATGCGAGATGTGGATGATCGTTGAACCTACACCTGCTCCCTGGAACGTTATGGTGGCAAGTTCGATATTTTTCGCTCCTGCCTGGATGTTTTTGCCCAGGTCGACCACACTCAGCTGGACATCCGTGCCGCTCTCGAGACCTTTTGTATCTTTCATCGAAGCCCATCCAGGGTAATCAACCTTTACCATCTTTGCAATATCCTGATCCACCGTAAGATTAAGGATATATCCTGCAAGACCGTCGGGGGCCTCGTCGAGATAAAGAGTGGCCGAAGCCTGCTCTCCCGATGAATCTATGTCTACATCATCTATAGTGACCTTTGCAGCGGATGCGGCAGATGCTGCCACAGCCAGGAGAATGAAAACTGCTGCAATCCTGAAAAAAAGTTTGTATTTCATCTATCTTCACTTACCTCACGATATACTGTCGAAGAGGACCACGATATCCGCCATATCCAGTCTTCCGTTGTTGTTGAAGTCGAATGCATCTTCCGGTTCGTTCCCTTCGATCCAGCTGTAAGAGACAAAGAAAATGTTGACATCTGCGTAATCAGCCTGGGCGTTCCCGTTCAGGTCTTCATATATCCCGTCTCCGTTGGGATCGGTCGGCATCACGCCGTTTACCGGCGCCATCGACATGATTATGGTAAATCCATCTGTTAATGTTGCTTTCTTTCCGTCCGGGTTTGTGACGGTTACGTTCCATCTACCCTCGTCCAGCCCGTTAATGTCGAATATTCCGTCGATCTGTGTCTCGGAAACGTAGCTGAGATTAACAGCCGGAATAGAAGAATCGCCCCTGGTGAGGTTTACGGATGCACCGGACATCAGCCACGAGCCATTAAGCATAAAGTTGACCGAGCCGTTGTTGTATCCTGAATCAGGAGTAATGTTGAAAATAGCAGGTGTATAATCCACGCTCAGTGTTCCTGTGCTGACATAATGCGGAATGTCACTGCCGTTATCGTCGTCGAAATTGGCGTTTGCCATGGTGATTTCCGTACTCCCGGGTCTGAGCCCTTTAAGGGTCAGGGTCGCAAGAGTGATGCTGGTTGCACCGGGTTCGACAAGATAATTAACGTCACTTGCTTTTATCAGCAGGCCCGAACCTGCCGGAAGTGCCCCGTGTGTACTCATGTTTGCAGCCCAGTCAGGGAATGAAACCCCTGTGATCTCTGCGATCGATGTATTATCAAGCGATACGTTAAGGTTGTATCCGCTAAGCCCTTGTGGAGCATTGTCAAGTGTCAGGTATATGGTCGTTGAATCTCCAATTTCGCTGATGTTGCCACAATCTATGAAAACTGTCGCGTTCGTTGCGATCACCGGCGTTACGATCAAAAGAAGCATCATGACAGTTGTTATCATGAAGATTCCGTGTTTTTTGTACAAGTTGTAAACTCTTTCAGTAATAGTAACCCCCCCTTTAGTTGTTAAAGGAATGTTATTATAGAATTTAGCCTTTGGAACGATACTTATTATAAATTTCCATTTTAGTTTGATTCAAAAAATGGCCTGAAATCCTTTTTGGTTTGTTAAAAATTATAGATAGAGCGATATGGCTACCACTCGTCCGTCTCCATCTTCTTCATCCCGTCGGGGTAGAGGAACCACTTGAACGCCTTCGTCATGAAGGGCATCACGACATATGTCAGGAGGAATACGAGGATTGCAACGGCGATCATCTTCTGGACGAGATACGGGATTCCTTCGAAGAGAGAGTTCTCGATTGGTGTGAGGATTGCGAGAATCGGCCAGACCGCAAGCCACGTCACCATAAACTGGCGGTGGCGTTTCGGGGGCTTCATGATATTGTTTCCCGGGAGGGTGAACCAGGTTTCGAGCCCGTTGACGGCGTATCTCTTCGGCGGTGCGATCGTGAGCTCCTTCTCCCTTTCGATCCATTTTTTGCGTTCGTCCGAGTCCCTCCACCTGTTGAAGTCCTTTTCCGACCTGAACCTGAGGACGACCCTGAAGTCCCCGTCCGCCGGGTCCGACGGCCTGAAAAAGTTCACTCCCATGTAGCCGGGATAGCCGGAGAAATACCCGGACAGGTTCCTGATCTCTTCACTGAACTCATCCATCTTCCCGGGTTTTACATAATGCGTCGTCACCAGTGTGAACGGTTCGGGTTTATTGCCGGGTTCGTTTTCGGCTCCTTCGGTCGTAATTGAAATTCCTCCTGTGAATATAGGGCTCTTCGCTGTTTCATGTAGGTAAATAATTTGGGGATAGCACACATCCTCATATGTTCAGAGACCGAAAATACTTCGCATTTTCTTATCCTCACATATGTTCGGATATTACATACATGTTTTACTCCGGCAACCCCGGCACCGGCGGCCAGGTCCGCCGGACGGCCCCTGCCCAGGGGCCTTGCCCGAAGATAATCTCCACACGGCACGCTCCGGGGACCGGCAAGGGTCCCCGGGCTGTTTAATTTAGTTTTCTCTGGCATATTTCATTCCGTACACGCCATGAACTTCCTGCGTTTTGCCGCTCAGAGGATACTCGTCTATCCCCTGAGTGGCTATCGCCATTGAGAGGCCCCGAGGTCGGGGCCGATCCGCGAGCCTGCTGTGCCGCTCGCGGCTGTCAAAAGCAGTGAAACTTTTATACCCGCGCCGATTAGCGAAGAGCCTAAAATAGTTTATTCCTGCAGGTTATTTCTATTTCCTGCAGACCGTTATATATCCCGAATGAGCGACTCTCGTCGAGGGACGGGTTCCCCTCTCGGTTCTCGTGAGCTCTCTTGCGATGGTCTCGTGGCAGACAACCTCGGCGAAAAGGGGTTTTGCCGTGTCCATCACGAGTATCGTGTGCTCGATGAACGGGGTGTATGTCGCAAGGTACCCCCCCTTTTTGAGAAGTTTCCAGGCGTGCTCGACATGCTCCCTTCCGATCTGCATGTCGAGGTGGACGACGTCGAACTCCTCCTCTCCTTCCGCTTCGAGGACGTCGCCGGCGATGACATCCACGTTGTCGAGACCTGCATCCTCGATGTTCTTTGCGCAGACCTCGGAAAACTCCGGCCTCTTCTCGTATGTGACAACCGAAGCCGCAACTCCGCCGAAGAAGATCGCAGCGATCCCGCTCCCCGTTCCCGCATCGAGGACGCGGTCGTTTTTGTTCATCCCGGTGCAGGCGATGACCATCCCGATGTCCTTCGGGAGCATGGGGGCGCCTGTCCGTCTTGCATAATTAAAAAAGTCGGTGGGCCTCGGTTCCCTGACCTCGAACTCGAAGCCCATGTGGGTCGAGACCTTATCACCGGTCGAGAGGCCGACGAGCTCGCCGAGCTTAACCATTCCCTTGTCGGTCGAGAACTCGCCTTCGCCTGCCCTGACGAAGAACTCGCGTTTCCGCCCGGCGAGAAGAACCCTGTCGTTTTCCTGTATCATTTCGTATTGGGTTTTTTTATTCCGAAAGTTTCAGGATCGCCTCGGCGATGTCGCCTTTGGCTTCCGTAAGGGCTGCCTTTGCCTCGTCCTCGGAGACTCCCGCCTGCTCTGCAACGAGCTTCACGTCGTCCTCTGGGATTACGGCCTCGGCTTCCTCGAATCTCGGCTCGCCGTTGATCTGGTATGTGGTCATGCCCTGCATCACAGTCGCGACGACCTCCGCGTTGTCGAAGACGTAGTTGCCGGACTTCGTGTATACGACCACACGCTCGACATCCTCGATGGTATCCATCTTCATGCCGAGCTTCTTCATCATCTGTTTCATCTGTTTCGGGTTAACACCTGGAATCATATCTTTTAACTCCCTTTTCTTACCTGTACTGCTACTCCATAATTAAATGCGAGCATTTCCTCCCCGGAAAGGACTGCGTTGCCTATGCCGAGGAAGCCTCCCTGCTCGTCGCAGACCATGACCTCGTCGCCCGCCCTTATTCCGGGGTCGGCGGAGATCACGTGTTTGGACATCGCGTTCTTTCCCGCTACGACGAACTCGGCGACATCGTTTTGGACTGTCACACGGTACGCGGGTGAGGGGAGAATTTCGCAGAGCTTTGCACCTGCCTCTTTTCCGAGCGTGAGACGCCCGTCGCCCGCCCTGACCGTTGCAAGACGGGTCTTTCCGGACATCACGTACCTGATCCTTTTGGTTGAGGATAACCTGAAGGTGCAGTCGTCCGGGAAGAGCTCCTTCCCTGTGCCTCTTCCGAACTGGAAGTCGGCTATCGTCCTGACCCGCTTAAGCGAGCTGCTGTCTGAGGATTCTGTTGACACTTTCTGCAAACCCCTCTTCGGATTCTTTTGGAATATATGCGCCCGCCGCAATCTTATGTCCTCCGCCTGCACCGCCGAGTTTCTCGGAGGCTTCGAGCAGTGCGGCCTGGAGATCGACTCCCGCCTGCACCATCGTCTCGTTGGTCCGCATTGAGACCTTGACGAGTTCGGGGTCGTCGGAGAGATAGCATAATACCATAATCGGGAGCCGCCGGTTGAGCTTCGAGAGCGCCATTCCCGCCCCGATCCCGACGATGGTGTCCGGGAACCTGCTGCCGACGTGGATATACTGGAGGTTGGAATATTCGGTAACGCCCTTGTCGAGGATGTACTCCATCATCTCGCGGATGATCTTCCTATGATGCCTGAGCATGTGCTCGGCCTCCCTGTACTCCTCGCCCCTGTCCCCGCAGCAGACTGCACTTCCGGTGTAGGGCTTGACCCATCGTCCGCATGCGTTCAGCATCGTCGCGTATTCGGACGCGTTCCGGAGCGGCGTGTATTTCCTCTCGTCGGGGAAGATGTAGTGCTCGCCCCTGAGACGTTCGAGAGGTTCGCCTGCGGAATGAAGTTTGAGTGCGAGGCGGCCCATGATGCTCTTCCTCTCGTCCTCGTCCAGATCCTCCCAGACCTTCCACTTGCCGTTGGGCTTATGGAGCTGTATTCCCGCCTCGTATGTCAGCATGTTCTGGGCCTCGCCGGGACGGTTGGATATTCCGGGGATGTGAGGGTCGTCTGCGAAGGAGAGTAGTATATGGAGGGGTCTCGTGGATATCCCGTAGCAGTTGAGGTCGTCCTTTACGATCTCGACGTTGCCGAACTCTGCGCCGTCGTCGGCGATCTTCCGGGCGGGGCCGATTAATCCGCAGTTCTCGCGGGCCATCATATCGCCGACGTTTCCTATGACGGCGAGCTTCGCGAGGTCGATGTTGACGTCGTCGATCTCTCTTGCGACGAGGTATCCTACTCCTGCGGCCGAGAGCTTTTCGTGACCGTAAGGGAGTCCGTTCGCCTGAATATATTGGGTATCGACGTCCTGTGTCACGTGGTGATCGATGATTACGACTTCACGGTCAGAGAGGCCCCGCTCCTCAAGCAGGTTTTGCTGGCCCGCCCCGAGGTCTATGAAGAGCTTGAGGGAGTCGTCGTCCGGCACGTGCTTCATGGTGATCGGCTCGAGCTGCCTGACGAAGACTGACCTGACCTCAATGCCGGCCCTTGCTACGGCCTGCCTCATGATCGCCTCGCTGGTTATCCCGTCGGCGTCGATGTGGGAGATTATCGTTACTTTTTTGGAATCATGTATTATCCCGGCGACTGCGGAGATGTCCTTGTCGAGACTCATCTGTAATATTGTTGGTGCCGCGAGTTTAAAACGAAGGTTATTTTGCCAGATGCGTCTGTCTGTTGAACCACCGTAAAAAGGATTTACTATTCCGGCGCAAGAGTTCTTTAAAGTTGAATAGTGAGGATGGCAGAATGAACGGGGATCTAATCGAATTCGAGGAGACGGGGATAATCAAACCGGGGAGGATGCGGGCCGTGGACCGGAACGCGATGCATCTCGGCGTCGACGGGCTCAGGCTGATGGAGTCGGCGGGTTTTGGCCTTGCGGGAGTGGTCCGGAGGTATTCCCCGGATCTTGTCCTGGTTTTGTGCGGGAGCGGGAACAACGGGGGTGACGGTTTTGTCGCTGCCCGCCACCTCCAGAGGGATTCGGAGGTTCATGTGATCTACCCGGAGGACAGGGTGAAGACTCCCGATGCAATCGCGAACCTGAGACTGCTGGGGCACTGTTCGGTTACGCTTCACCCCGTTTCGTGCCCGGACGACGTGAGCGGCCTTTCAGGCCTTTACGAGAACGCGGATGTAATAATAGATGCGATTCTCGGGACCGGTGCAAGGGGTGATCTCCGGGAGCCGTATGCGTCGATGGCGAAGGCTGTCTCTCTCTCCGGTGCGACTGTGATCTCAGCCGACATCCCGACCCAGGGTATCACTCCGGATGTGGTCTGCGGATTCCACAGGCCGAAGCTCCACGGCTCCGAGCGGATCGACATCGGAATCCCGCTGGAAGCTGAGATCTTCACCGGGCCGGGGGATCTTACTATGATCCCTGCAAAAGATTCGGCAGCTCACAAGGGTGCAGGCGGGCGGGTGCTCGTCATCGGCGGAGGGCCATACCAGGGTGCTCCGTATCTTGCCGGGATGGCTGCTCTCCGTGCCGGTGCCGATATTGTAAGGGTCGCATCGCCGGTCGTTATGCCGTGCCCGGATATAATAGTCGAGGAGCTCGAAGGCCCGTGCATCTCGGAGTCGCACCTTGAGGATATTATAAGATTGATCGAAGATTCGGATGCGGTGGTATGCGGGTGCGGACTGGGAGATAAGAGCCACGATGTGATCGTTAAAGCCGCACCGTTCATGAAGAAAGCCGTGTTCGATGCCGATGCACTTCGAAAACCCCTGCCCGTTCCCGGCGGAATTGGCGAGGCGATATACACCCCGCATGCGGGAGAGTTGGAGAGGATCTCCGGGTACCGGCCGGAAGGGACGTTGTACGACAGGGCGAAAGCGGTCAGCAATATCGCCGGTAATATTGCGAAGCATTCGACAGTTCTTTTGAAGGGCGGGACAGACATTATTACAGACGGCAGCCGTGTCAGGTTCAATCGCACCGGGCATTCGGGAATGACCGTCGGTGGAACGGGCGACGTTCTCGCGGGAGTCTGCGGGGCGCTGCTCTGCAAACTTCCGGCGTTCGAGGCCGCGTGCATAGGGGCGTACATAAACGGCTGTGCAGGGATGGCGGCCGGAGAGGCGGCGGGCGACGGAATGGTCGCGACCGATCTCCTCGAAAGGATTCCATCCGTAATACTTGGAGATATAACAGGAGATATAGAATGACGGAATTTACGCATATAAAGGACGACAAGGCATACATGGTCGACGTGACCGAAAAACCGGATGTGGGAAGGGTGGCGGTCGCCGCCGGAAAGATCTATCTCCGCGAGGAGACGGTGGAGGCAATCCGCAGGGGAGATGTCGTGAAGGGCAATGTCCTTGCGACGGCAAGGGTCGCCGGGATAATGGCTGTGAAGCGGACATCCGATCTTATACCTATGTGCCACCCGCTTCCCGTCGGGGGCGTGAACATCGATTTCAACGAGATCAAGGGCGAGCCCTGCATCGAGGCGATCTGCACTGTAAAGACCTACGGGAAGACCGGGGTCGAGATGGAGGCCCTCACCGGTGTCTCGATCGCACTTCTTACTATATGGGACATGGTCAAGTCCGCCGAGAAGGACGAGGACGGTCAGTATCCGGAGACCGGGATCGAGGACATCCACGTCGTCGAGAAGAGGAAAGGGTGAAGGATTCTTCCCGGACCATATGAAACGGAGTATAAACTCATTTTTAGCATTATAATCTATTTTTTAGGATTTGAGAAAACCTGAAAAATTAAGAATTTTAAGATTATTTATAGATCCGAAGCCTCTTTCGCGAGAAATGCCCCTGCCGGAGTTACCCTTACCCTGACCTCAAGAACATTCTCCACTGCCGAACGTATCCTTTCTTCAATTTTTTCGGATATTTCATATGCTTCCCTTACAGTAATATCCGGATCTGTCTCTATAGTAATATCAACAGAGATAGCGCCTCCAAAACTTCGGATCCGGTGGTCTGAAATGAATAATACTTCCGGCAATTCTTCTGTTATCTTTTCGGTCAAATTCATAACATGCATCGACGGGTTGGCATCGATAAGCTCTTTTGCTGCTCCGAGACATTCACCGACACTGTAGATGAAGAGACCCATCGCCACAAGGAGGGTCAAAATCGTGTGTATCATCAATAATGACGGGGCAACGACCTGAATTAATCCGCTTACTAAAATAATCGCCATACATGCAATATCAGCTTTGATTACTACAGAATCCAGCAGAAGAATCTGACTGTTTAACCTTTTTCCAACACCCCGTATATACCGGTAGAGAAGACACAACAAACCGATTACGATTAAGGAAAATATAACGGTAACAGGTCCGTAATCGGCATTCAGTTCAGGAGATGGGAAAAATAGCGTCTCAAAGAAGAAATAAAGTACATATAATGCAACTGCAAGGGTAAAAACAAACATTGTAAGCGTTTCAATTCGTTGGTACCCGAAATGCATTCGAAAATCTGCTTTGTGCCCGCCTAACAGGATCATGGCAAGCAGCACTGCATCGGGAATTACCCAGACCAGATTTCCAAATCCTTCAATATAAAAGAGTTCATTCTCTGATAAATGCCATAGAATAATCTCCGATATACCAATAAAAACCGTCAGTGACATCGAGAGAATGAATGCTTTTGAAGCGGTGATGGACCTGGGATCAGAGCTACTGAACAAGGCAGGGCGTTTTTTAGTTTTTTGTCTTAAATCCCCTTTAAACATATATTCTGTCCCTTCAGACTAGAGTGGCGAACGTTTCTTTTTGAAATAATATTATACGCAATATGCGTATAATATCGTTTAATATCAAAAATAAACGTTCTGCACTATATTGAGAAAACCAAACATTCTTAGAAGTTTGGTTTTTGACTCTAATTTATTCCTTTTAGATTTTCAGACGTATTTAGTTTAGGTAATTCCCTGCTGAGACTTTTTCTTAAGTGCAATTGATTCTACGAGTTGGTATGTACATTCCTCGGCAATAAGAGCAAAGAAAAAAACCCATGGAACAGCTATAGTTAAAATCAGAAATATAATCCCCACATAGGAGGTAACACGATACAAAAACCAGTGGGTACGGAGATTTCTGATTATTTCCTTAAAACCTGATCTTTTTTTATCTAAATATGGGATTTTCATTTCCTTATCGACCTGGTCGTTTCCAATTTCATCTATTCCGGAACAGAGGAGTATTACAAGAAGTGTCAGGATGGAAACTGAAAGTAATCCCGATACACCAAGGATAACCACGGTTGTAAAAATTATTGCCACAATTAGAGAAAAAGCAAAGTTGTCTATTTTTCCGCATAGAATCACGGAAATTACGATTCCAAGACAAATCCCCGCAGCATATTGATTTAGTGCAATAATTACGCAATATACTATGCCTGTTACAGGTGAAAGGGCTAGTGCAAATTTCCGGTTAAATACTTTATCGTCATAACTTGCATCGATATATTTCAGACTGGCACCAATAAAGCCAAAAAGGATAATAATGGCAATATCCTCACCTAACATAATAATTAGATTGGATTCTTTTTTATTTTATAGATTGCCTGTCAGATTGAAGAGATATTCTGCCTGTAAGGCGAAATATACGATATAATAAAATTCAGGAACAATTGTGCGGACATTGATCCCTGCATCTCCTTAATCAATGAGATTTCATGTTTCATTCAGCCGTCTTCAATTTTTTTAATAAGGTACAGGACGTTCTCGTCTCCTTCTCTATTATAAGATATAGAATCGGAAAACTTCCGTACGAGCATTATTCCAAGTCCGCCGATCTTCCTCTCTTCCGCAGAAAGCCCTGTATCGGGAACCGGTGCGTCTTTTAAGGGATTGAATTCATTGCCGTTGTCCCTGAACTCTATCTCCAGGAGATCATCCTTTAATTCACACCTGAACGAAAAAGACCTGTGAGGGGCTGCATGCCCGATAATATTCTCCGAGACCTCCTCAAGCATTATTTCAGCGCTCATGCGGACTTTGGCAGGCACGGCGAGAGACCTGAGGTATCCGGAAAATGCCTCCGACAAATGCGGCAGTTTTTCCTTCGTCAATGAATCCGTATCATAACAAAATATTTCACTCATTATATCCACCTGCTGCGCCGACAGGCTACAGGCTACCTCTTACAGCCGTGCCTCCGGACGTTATAACACCTTCAGGATTATAAGTGTAATATCGTCAAATTGAGGATTTCCTGCTGAATGAAGGTCTACTGATTCGATTATCAGGTCGGCAATTTCGTCCGGTTTTTTGTGCCTGTTGTTCATAATAATCTCTTTGAGTCTTTCCTCTCCGAACTCTTCCTCCCTGGTGTTAATCGATTCGGTAATGCCGTCGGTAAAGAAGACTATAAGATCGCCGGAGGAGGTGGAGATCTCCCCTGCCCCGTATTTATTGTCCTCCAGCACCCCGAGAGCCATACCTGTGGGGTTGAGGGGCAGAAAATCATTATCCGAAGCTCCAAGATACAGGGGCGGGCAGTGTCCGGCATTTGCATATTCGATCTTTTTAGACGAATGGTTGAGGCGCATGTAAAATAATGTAACAAACATTCCGGCCCCTGATTCGGCCAGGATCAGGTTGTTTGCATCTTCCATCGCCTTTTTTATCGACCTGTTCCAGCCTGCGCTTGCATTCATAAGAGTCTTCGAGAGAACCATGAAAAGTGCGGCAGGCACGCCTTTCCCTGAAACGTCGGCGATAACTATTCCGGTTTCTTCACCGCCGCAATCGATAAAATCATAAAAATCCCCGCCGACCTCCTTTGCAGGTCTGCTTAAGGCAAAGATGCTGAACCCCGGTATCTCGGGGATAGCCCCCGGAAGAAAGTTGGTTTGGATTTCGGAGGCGATCTCCAGTTCCGCCCTGTTCTTTGCAACCTCTTTCTCATATTGATCCCTCTCATTTATCGTTTTCTTCTCTTCGAGAAGATTCCTGAAGAGATATGAAAAGATAAGAATCCCTATGACATTTGCAATTATCATGGGAATCGCCGCAAAACTGACAATTTCAAAGGCAATTTCAGGAGGTTTCACCATAGCGAGAATTATCAGCATCTGGAGTGATTCCATGGCTACCGCAAATACGACGGCGATTTTTACCCCTGCAAAATCTTTTTTCAGCAGAAGATAGACCAGACCGGCAAACAGGCCGCTCAAAACTGCTGCAATACTACACGGGAGGCTGGTTGTACCACCCGTTGCAGATATCAGGGCTGCGCCGATCAGTCCGGCACCGATGCCGACATAGGGGCCGCAGAAAAGCCCTCCTAACATAGGGCCTATGTCCCCGACATTCAGAGGCTCGCCGAGGATGCTGAGACCTCCGAGAGTACCGTAAATCGAGAGAAGACCGAAGAAGACGATAAGGACGGCCTGGTTTTTCCAGGTGTATCTTCTCTTGACGGCATCCGAAAACCAGCGTGAGCGTATAACAAAGATGGAGAAGACTATAATTACGCAGATCAGTTCAAAAAGGTCTATGAAAAAGTCCAGTTCCACGCTCATATGTCAAAGTATTTTATTTTATAAAATCCGAAAGTGCTTCATTCTCCGAGCCATGAATATCAAAAATACTGTTAAATCCGGATACAACGAATACATCCATGACGAAAGGTTTTAATCCGGATAATTTTATGTCTCCTCCTGACAGCCTTACTGTTTTTAATGCAGAAAGCATTACTCTAAGCCCCGAGCTGCTGATATAATCCACTTCATTCATATTGATTATTATCTTCCCAGAACCTGATTTGATGGCTTCTTTCAGATTTTCATCGAGAATACTGGAGTTTTGTGCATCGATCCGGCCTTTGACCATAATAATTTCAGCCGGTTCGGATTTTTTCCGGTTAATCTCCATGATATTCATTTTCTAATTGGAACAGATAATATCTTCCTGTTTTTTCAGTCCGGTATCCGGGACAGGGATCGAGGACATCCACGTCGTCGGGAAGAGGAAAGGGTGAAGGATTTCCCTCTGGTTCCTCTATGGAATGAATACGTGATTCCGGCCGCCGCCCCGAAGGGCGCCCCGCGGCGGCATCAATTAACCTATGGCAAATATTTGAATTAAGAAAGAGTATCGGCCGGTTGTAGATCGTTATCCGGCGGCATTTGGTTTTTTTTCTTCAGTTCATGCCGACTGTTTTAATACCGACAATAACAAAACTGTAAAGAACTGTGGGGATGCGTCCCTCCAGGATCACAAAGGAATGTGGCCGGTTTCAGACCGGCTGAACCTTTCAGGTGAATCAAAAATGGTAAAATCAATGTATGGATACGTCCGCGACGCATGGAAATGTCCGGACGAAACCGAAGTAAAGACACTTCTCTGGAACCGTATGCAGGAATGGCGCCGCGAGGGCAGTGTCGTCCGTATCGAGAGACCTACAAGGATCGACCGTGCAAGAAACCTCGGCTACCGTGCCAAGCAGGGAATCATCGTCTGCCGTGTCAAGGTTCGCCGTGGAGGCCGCAGAAAGCCGCGTTACATCCGCGGACGCAGGACGAACCGCATGGGTATGCGCCGTGCCACAATGGGCAAGAGCATCCAGAGGATCGCTGAAGAGCGTGCGGCACGCAAGTTCGTCAACATGGAAGTTCTCAACTCCTACTGGGTCGGAGAGGACGGAAAGGCGAAATACTACGAGGTCATCCTCGTCGACGGTCACCACCCCGCGATCAAGAGCGACGCACACCTCTCGTGGATGGGCGACAACAAGCACAGGGGCCGTGCAGAGCGCGGACTGACCAGCGCCGGCGTAAGGGGACGCGGTATGCAGAAGAAAGGCAGGGGAACAGAGAAGACCCGCCCGAGCATCCGTTCGAACCAGAACAGAGGAAAGTAATTTCCCAACCTTTTTTCAATAGATTATTGTTATGGCATATTCCGACGCCTGCGTATTTCCGTATCCCTCCGGCGACACGTCAGTCCGCAGATTCGCTCTCGAAGCTAAATACATGGGCTTTGACAGCATCGTATGTGCTGACGGGAACGGAGGAGTTTCCGGTGAGTTTTACGGCGTCCGCGTCTACCGGGCGCTGCATCTCAGGCAGAAGAACCAGAACGATCTCGTGAAGGCGATGAGGAAATGCAGATTTAAGCCCGACATCATCCTCGTCAGTGCAGGCGACGCCACGTTCAACAGGGCTGCCCTTTCCACCGGTGGCGTGGGTATCCTCCGCGGAATTCACGATGCGGGGAGCCGTGCGTTCGACGATGTCTGTGGTAGGAAGGCGGCCGAGAACTCGGTTGCCGTCGATATCGATCTCTCTGCGATTATCTGCCGGAGGGGGAATCCACGCCAGAAGGCTCTCGAATCTTTCGGGGAGATCCTGAAGTTCCAGCGTAAGTTCGGGTTTCCGGTCTCGATCTCCTCGGGCGCCTCGTCTTATATCCACATGAGGTCGGTCGACGAGATCGTCTCCCTTTGCGGGATCTTCGGGATGGAGGAGGACGAAGTGAAAGCAGCGCTCGGATCGGTGGATGCGATAATCAACAGTCCGCCGATAATCGAGGTTCTCGATGAGGCGATCGACGAGGTGATCCCCGAATGAAGCCGTTGCCGCCGACACTCAGGCAGAAGAAGCGCTATGTGCTCTTCAGGATTGTTCCGCACGAGGCAGGACTGGACGGGAAGCAGATGTACTATGCAGTGTATGACGCGATTTCTTCTCTCTATGGTGATTTCGGAGCCGCGGAACTGTCGATGGCTGTCGTTCTCTGCGAGGGCAATTACACCATTGTCCGGTGCAGGAGGGGGAGTGAGAAGATGCTTGTCACGGCGGCATTGACCGTGAACAGGATAAACGGAACCTTCTGCGCCCTTCGTCCTGTGGCAACCTCGGGGACCATCGCGGCGTTGCGGCGGCGAATGCCGGAGTCCCGCCCTCCTCTTCCGGAGAGGCAGGCTGTCTTTTCCGGGATGGAGTACACCGTCCGGCAGCGTTCACAGGAAAAGGTTGATTTATACGGAGATGGAATAAAAAACCAAGAGATTTTGTATTTTACTCAAGATGATATGGAGGATATATAAATGCAGCCAATGAATGCCCAGATGGGCGGATATGACAGGGCTATCACCGTTTTCAGTCCTGACGGAAGGTTATACCAGGTAGAGTACGCCCGCGAGGCGGTGAAGAGGGGGACGACCGCCGTCGGTGTGAAGTGCTCGGACGGAGTCGTCCTCATCGTCGACAAAAGGGTCAGCACGAAACTCCTCGAACAGTCATCTATCGAGAAGATCTTCAAGGTCGACGACCATATCGCCGTCGCATCCTCGGGTCTTGTCGGAGACGCAAGGGCACTCGTCGACAGGGCGAGGGTCGAGTCTCAGGTAAACCGCGTGACATATAACGAGTCTATCGATGTCGAGACCCTCTCCAAGAAGATCTGCGACCACATGCAGACCCTGACGCAGTATGGCGGTGCAAGGCCGTACGGAACCGCACTGCTTATTGCAGGAATCAGCGACGGCGTCCCCCGCCTCTTTGAGACAGATCCGTCCGGGACGCTCCTCGAATACAAGGCGAGCGCAATCGGTACTGGCAGGCCCGCGGTCATGAAGGTCTTCGAGGAAGACTACCAGGAAGATATGAAGATCGTCGAAGCTATCCCGATGGGCTTAAAGGCTCTTCATGCGGCGACCGAGGGCAAGTTCGACGTGAACAATGTCGAGATCGGCGTTATCGGAACCGAGGACGGGGGATTCAGGAGAATGTCCCGCGAAGAGGTCGATAAATACGTTGAAAACTTCAATTTCGATACACCTGAAGAGAAACAGGAAGAGGAGTAACCGAACAGGTGACAGCATATGATTCCACTTGAACAGGCCGTCGTTGCAAGGCTTGAAAGCCATGGCGAGAGGTTCGAGATCCTTGTGGACCCCGATCGTGCGGCGGAGATCCGCCAGGGAGACGATATTGATATTGAAGACGCGGTAGCTGCGCTTTTCGTATTCGAAAACGCCTCAAAGGCCGAAAAGGCTCCCGAAGAATCCCTCAAAAAGGTATTCGGGGAGACGGATTTCGCGAACGTTGCCGTGAGGATCATCAAAAAGGGTGAGATCCACCTTACCGCCGAGCAGCGGAAGAAGATGATCGAGGACAAACGGAAGCAGGTCGTGACCTTCATCTCGAGGAATGCGATCAACCCGCAGACTAAGCTTCCTCATCCTCCTATGCGCATTGAGATGGCGATGGATGAGGCGAGGGTCAACATCGATCCGTTCAAACATGTCGATGAGCTTGTCAAGGAGACGGTGAAGGCGCTCCGCCCTCTCATCCCCATAAAGTTCGCGGAGATGAAGTTCGCGGTGAAGATCCCGGCCGATTATGCCCCAAAGGCTTACGGCGAGATCGCGTCTGCAACGACTATCGAGAGGGAAGAATGGCAGAACGACGGCTCGTGGATCTGCGTGTGCAGGATCCCGGCCGGTATCCAGGAAGAGTTCTATAATATGATAAACAGGCTAACGAAGGGCGACGGAGAGGTAAAGATCCTCAGCCAGGACTAGCCACTATTAATAAGGATGCAGTACAAATATATACAGACCTAAATTTCGGGGTATAACAAATATGGCTAATTCAGGAAAACACAGAGCAAAAGGAAGGACAACAGGAAGCGCAGGAAGGTTTGGTCCCCGTTACGGCCGTTTTATCAGAAAGCGCGTCAACGAAGTCGAAAAACTTTCAAAAGCGAAGCATGTCTGTCCCAACTGCGAGTCGAAAGCTGTCTCCAGGAAGGGTACAGGAATCTGGGAATGCCGCAAGTGCGGATACAAATATGCCGGCGGCGCATACGTCCCGCAGACGCCGAACCTTAAAGTGGCACTCCGTACAATCGAGCGTTCGCTGATTAAGGAATAAACGGAGGCCTGACATAATGGCCGGTTATAAATGTGCAAGGTGTAAACAGAAGGTCGAGATCGATCTTAATGTCCGCTGCCCGTACTGCGGACACAGGATTCTGTTTAAAGAGCGCGGTGCGGGTATCAAAAACGTGAAAGCCCGATAATGGAAGTTACAACTTCTCGAAAACCCGCTCCTTTTTTGAGGACTTTTTCAAAGGATCTGGCGTTCGCCCTCGGCGGTCATTATACTCCGCGGGGTAAGTCGGGTCTTGGCGAGATTACAGGGATAGATTCTGTCGTTCTTGTGGTCTCGAAGCAGAAGCATAGTTATCTTATCGAAATTTTTGAAGAAGGGGAGCCTGTCGAAGGCATCCCTGTCTCTAATTTCCAGGTTGTCGAAAGAGAGGACGAGATCGTCCGCGGTTTCCAGGTCGGAAACCAAACTGTTTATGATAACCTGAAACAATACCTAAATGTTTCAAAGGCAGAGTGCGGGGATTCGACGGCCGTATTCGACGGTGCACAGAGGAGGAGGTATGTCCTCACCCTTAAGAATGCCGTATGAGGCGGTTTTCGAATTCAAAACTCCCATGGCGGTAAGAATTTTCGAGTCCGTCGTCCCGGAGAGCGAGGATATGGGCCGTTCGTTTGCCTCGGTAAAGCTGGAGGGCGAGAACAGGATTTCGCTCTTCGTGCAGGCGGAGGACGTGTCCGCACTCCGGGCTGCACTTAACACGTGGCTCAGGCTGATTAATATTGCAGATGAGATGCAGGAGGTAGTTAATCCATGAATAATATTTCACCGAAAGTTCAGCAGCAGATTTCTATGCTGCAGCAGGTACAGCAGCAGCTCCAGACGATTGTCCAGCAGAAGATGTCATTCGAGATGTCTGTGAAGGAGGCGAAGAAGGCGAACGAGGAGCTTGAGACCCTTAAGGACGATGCAGAGGTTTACGTGTCGGTCGGGGCGGTTATGATGCAGAAGGACAAGGCATCGGTCAAGGCGGAGTTGGAAGAGAAGATCGAGACGCTTGAGCTTCGTATCAAGTCGCTCCAGAAGCAGGAGACTGCGCTGCAGGGCAAGTTCGAGCAGCTCCAGCAGCAGATCCAGATGGCGATGAGCGGCGGAGCTCCGCAGGCAAACTGAATATTCCTTTCTTTTATTGCTCTTTGCTGCTTCATATGGGTAAATAATTTTGGGACAGCAAACAATTACTCGAAAACGCGTCGCATTTTCTCGTCCTCACATGCTTTCGGAGCCCGAAAATGCTTCGTATTTTCTTATCTTCACGTGAGTTCGGAGCCCGGCTTTGCATTTCCTCATCCTCACGTGCGTTCGGATATTACATACCTTACTATACCTTGCCTGGGCGACCCCGGCACTGGCGGCCAGGTCCGCCGGACGGCCCCTGCCCAGGGGCCTTGCCTTAAGATAGCCCTCTCACGCACGCTCAGGGGACCGGCAAGGGTCCCCTAAGCTGTTTTTTGACAAATTCCCCTTCCATGAAAACCGCATCTCGCGGCGAGGTTTTGTCAAAAGTGATGAGACTTGCTTCTATACTCACACAGATTAACGAAGTGCTTTTTTTAATTCCGTTACGTTATGTTCAATCCGGCATTGCCGGTGCAGTGCATTTTCCCGTTTGAGCAGGATTTTTTATGCGCAAGACCCTGATTTTTCATGTCCGGGGTGTTTTTCGCCCTGATTTCAGGGCACAAAAGCGAAATTATTAAAACCTAATTTTCCCAACATTATAGAGCACAGTGTCCCGCCTTAACTCAGACTGGTAGAGTGCGCGGCTGTAGATAGTTTTACCCTCACGAAAGGGGTAACTGCGCGGCTACCGCGATGTCCCCGGTTCGAATCCGGGAGGCGGGATATTTGTTGTTTGCCCAGTTAGTGTAGTGGCCTATCATGCAGCCCTGTCACGGCTGCGACACGGATTCGAATTCCGTACTGGGCGTTTCTTGTTTTTAGATTCTTTAATTGTTTAGCCTAGCCTGTGAGAAGGGCGAGGGATTCTCCCCCTCCTTTCAACCCTCCCCCTGTGGCGATAAGTCGCCGACCGAAGGACTGTCCCCCTTTCGAAACCCAGGGCGATCTTCGGTCACATTTTGTGAAAATTAGTATTTGAAGGATGGGCAAGCATCCCTCCGGCTCCTGATCTTTCTCTTGACCGAAATAATTCTTGAAATTTGGTAATAATCCAAGCAAAAATGTGTTAAGCATATTGACAAAACATTTTGAAAATATTAATCAACTGGTCCTTTCATATTACAGATTATTCCTTAAGGGGGGGTCATGGTTTACTTAAAAAAAATATACATTTTTATCCTGTTGGTCTTTCTGGTTTTGGTGGCGACCGGTGCAGCAACCGATCCCGTAGATAATAATGGAAAACCGATAGCGGAATATCTGTCAGATGCTTTTGAAGCCGAAACAGGTCATTTTTCTGTTCCAGCCAATTTTACATATATGGGTCTGGATGGAGAGTGTTTGTATTATAGGGATTATATTTCAACTGACTACAGAATGGGGGATTATTATATATCTGTCTCCATTCCAGATGATTTTTCAGACCCTGTTTTGGCTGATGGCACTTACTGGGTTGATACATGTAATGCCCGTTGTTCCGAATCTTATGGTTTCGAGATTACTATCTCGTCGATACCCCAGTGCGGGGGAGATTATAACGGGATATATACCTGCTGTCCGAGTGCGGAGATACTTGCGGAATGTCAAAATTCTTCGGACGGTAGCGGATGTTCGGGTTGTACCCGCCCGACTTGCGAAGCCGCGAACGGGGTTTTGGCATGTTGTCCAAGTGAGGAGGGTCTGGATTCATGTATGTTATCATCGTCCGTGTCATGTCCTACCTGCAGTTCGGGCTGTAGTGGCTGTATCTATCCGACGTTAGAAAACTGGCTTAATTATTACAACAGCATCGGTGTCGTGAAGGTTGCCGGTGCAGAATTTGATCCATCCATAGGCAAGACCGTATTCGGGAGATATCTCGGAGATGGTGAAGCAGGCAGTTATCAAAATATTGCCGATGATGTCGGTGCAAACAAGTTCTATATCAATGTAGAGGGATTGTCTGAGGAAGAAATACAGGCACTGAATGATATATTTACAAGGGCTGCAGGAAAAGATGCAGCTGAAAACGGGGGAAGTATTTTTGTCACCGAAAGGCCCCCGGCTGATCGAAACGATGTATTTTGGGAAGGAAAGACTGGGTTTGCCAGAGAAATGAAAATCCTGACGGACGAGTTCAAAGGTGTCGTAACTGAAGAACCCGTTCCAGTAACGGGGCCGAATGGTGTTACAAGATATCTTTATGAAGTGGAGATCCCTACCGCAGCTGAAATTATCAATACAATAATTATGTGTGCTTTGATATGAGTAGAAACAATGAGAAAAACCAGGAGTCAATGCGTATGAACGAAACCGAGAGTATAGGCTTATTTGAGCAGACTCAGCTAGCTGTGCAGCCGCTGGTTGACAGTGGTAATTTCCGGCTGGAGATTCTCGAATATGAATCTCGCCCTCTGGATGTACGTGTTCTTCTGTGTTCAACGGAAATTGATATTATGTTTGCATTTTATACTATGCCGGGTGGAGAGGAAGTACGGTGCGGTTTCAGGGCAAATGCATCCGGGAAAACATTTGGAGCACCTTTCTTTTTTTCAACTTTCGGCATTGATATTCCCATGACTGCTGATGACCTTGCAAAAGAACGGAAAGCATATGAGAAATCCCTTCAGGAATTTGAAAACTTGCATCTTAAGGATATAACATATACAGAATGGTGTATCAGTAATTTTTCCCATAAAAAAAGAAGTCCTCTTGAAGACACCGGGTACATGCAGGAATTATCTCGGTTATCAACCGAAATTGTAAAAAATATGCCGGAAATTCTTGAGTTGCTCTCTCCGGAAAATGTTGAAGGGACATACGAGCGTTATAGAATGGAAGTGAAGAAAGATGATGAAATACGTAGGGAAAACATAAGACTCTTGTCGTTGGCCCGCTCGAAAAAACGGACCGGGAGTACAAACTAATATTCTAGGCAACCCTTGGAGGCCGTTCATGGGAAAAATTGAAGAGATTAAGGAAGCGATAAGCGGGATCTGGAGTTTATCGTCCCGGTATATTGTCACCTATCATGTTTCACAGGATACCGTCGATATTTTATTCAGGGAATTAGCTATTCTCATTCATCAGGAAAATGATAAGACCATTGCGGCTTATCGTATTTTGTCTACTTGGAATCGTAGATATACTTTTATCAAAGGACGGGAAGAGCTCGCACGGGATAAAAAAATGATCATTTTTCCCTGCAAGAACATCTTCCGGCTGCTTGGAATACGTTATTCATACGAGCCAAAAGGGTATCTTGCCGATCTGGGTGAATTATGCCAGCTGATTCAGGATAATTCGTCTCAGCTTATTGAAGCGTTTTCTGAGAAAAATATTGAGAAGACCTATCATGCGTTAATCGCATTGAAAGGCAATAATGATGAGGAAATTCAGAAAACGCTCCAGCAGTATTCTGATTATTCACACCCCCCACCTGATACACTAAGGAGTTCCTCTTTAAATACATGCAATGAACTCTACCCGAGGTAAAAAATATGGATCCAAACGACATTCAGAAAAATTATCAGGTTATCGATGCTGCATCCCACGATTTACTGCAGTTTTTCGGACCGAAGTTCACCAGTCTCCCCAAAGGACATATCGAAACTGATATTTCTGCTGCGGCGAGCCTTGGGGGTCTCATGGTATTAAGGCATCAGTTCCCCGGGATTGGTTCATGGGAAGAAAGAGGGACGGTTGCTTATCAGATGGATGAAGAGCTTAAGGATATGCGGATGTTCATCAACGGGGCATGCGGGAGCCTTAATCTGGATCCGAATCAGTGTTCGTCTGCCATACCCGATGCAAATCAGCCTGTCTACAGTGTCCCTGAAATGACCCATAAAATTGAGAAGGATTTTCTTGCCATCTGCAGGGATCACGATCTGGAAGAAGATTATTATCCTTTTGTGGCTCTCCTTACTGCATTAAAATTGGTAGCCGCTGGAAAGAAGATGTCTCTTCTAGACCAGAAGATCGGGATTGCCCTTACCATTTACTACTATATAGCCGGTGCAAAGACAATTCCGTATCCACAGGAAGATTGAGCAGGAGCCTGAGGCGACTTGAGGTTAGATATGGCGATGATTCAGTTTTCCTGAACTATTATGTGAGAAGGGAGTGGGATTCTCCCCCTCCCTTCAACTCTCCCCCTATGGCGATAGGTCGCCTTCGGGACGGGCGAGCGTTCCTCCGGCTCCAAACAAATTTTTACAAGTGGAAAATATGTGACAATTTTGCCGAATCCTAATTTGGTTTTCTCCCGGCTGAGGCAACCGAAGGGCTTCGCCCTTTCGAAACCTACGGGCGACCTTCGGTCACCGGTTCATTTCATGAAATGTTTTTTTTCTAAGGGTAGCGTCCGGACCGGGTTATCGCGATTGCGCAAATTCGCGTAGCGAATTTAAGCACTGGGCTGCCCCAGAGGGGCTTATGCCCGAACAATGACCAAAAAATCAGGAATTGTTGTAAACTCACGCTTTAATTATCTCCGCGGTGCATAATTATCCCAACGGTGTGAATAGTGGCGTGCGGAAAAAGAATATACAAACATCTCTTCGGTCCCGTTCCTTCGAGGAGGCTCGGGATCTCTCTCGGGATCGATCTCATACCTCATAAGACGTGCAGCTACAACTGCATATACTGCGAGTGCGGGAAGACGACGAATCTTACCTCTGAACGCCGCGAATATGTCCCGACTGCGGAGGTTATCGAAGAGCTGGATTCATACCTTTCGGAATCGCCGCGGCTGGATTATATTACATATTCCGGTTCAGGCGAGCCGACGCTTCACAGTGGCATCGAAAAGATCACCCGTTTTATCAAGGATAATTATCCGGGCTACAGGGTTGCGTTGCTTACGAACGGAAGCCTCTTTTTTGATAAAGGGGTCCGTGATGAGATGAAGGATATCGATGTGATTATTCCTTCGCTGGACGCCGCAACGGATATAGGGTTCATGAAGATAGATCGTCCGTGCAGTTCGCTGAAGGTCGAAGAGATCATATCGGGTCTCGTGGAGCTGAAGAAGGAGTTTTCGGGCGAATTTTGGCTTGAGATCTTCGTTGTTCCTGGACTGAACGATACGGAGGAGGAGCTCGCTGCATTATCGAAAGCGGTGCACAGGATTGCGCCTGACAGGGTTCAGCTGAATACCCTCGACCGTCCGGGTGTCGTCGACTGGATCAGGGCGGCGACTCAAGAGGAACTGGAGAAGTTCGCTGAAGGTCTTGGTTATGAGAGGACGGAGATCACCGGGAGACCGTCGTCGAGATCGGGAGTAGAGAGCTTCTCCGGCGATGCGATGGAGTGCATTATTCAGACGATCTCACGCCGTCCCTGCACTGTGGAGGATCTCTCGTCCATTCTCGGGATGCACCCGAACGAGATCAATAAATATATCCAGCTTTTGATTGAGGAAGGACGGGTTGCGGAGAAGAGGGAGGAGAGAGGGATCTTTTTCGTTAGTGTTGAGTGACGGAGTGGTCTTTTTATTTTGAGAAGGGAGTGGGATTCTCCCCCTCCCTTCAACCTTCCCCCTGTGGCGATAGTCACCGACCGAAGGGCTACCGCCCTTTCGAAACCCAGGGCGACATCCGGTCACCAGTTGTGAAAATTAGTATTTGAAGGATGGGCAAGCATCCCTCCGGCTCCGGTTCAACAACTTATTTTTGTCTTCCCGGCCGAGGCTACCCGGATGGGTAGCGTCCAGGCCGGGTTATCGCCATTGCGAAAGTTTGCGCAGCAAACTAAGCACTGGGTTGCCCCGTAGGGGCTTATGCCCATCCACGAATCTCTGAAGAGTCTTAATAAAAAAAAGAGAACTCAAATTTTATTTTTTGTCTTTTTCCATGTATTCCCTGATCTTCTTCTCTTCCCATTCGTCACCCATTATTTTGGAGTGCCCGAAGACACGCCATGCATGTCCCAGGACAGCCAGTCCCCAGAAGAAGGTCACCCAAAGGAACCAGTAGTAGCCGGAGTACGTCAGGAGGTTGATTGAAATGAGCATGAGATTGACGCATATGTATGCGGCGAGATGAGAGTAGAATCCTCTCAGTTCCGCTACTTTCTCCTTCGCCTTCCGGTATGATTCGTCATCAGTCATTTTTCCACGACAAAGAATCGGAGGAAGAGAATATAATACATTATGCTGCGTTCCGGGAGGACTTCTCATGCAATATTGCAGATTCCTGCTGCTGCCAAATAAAACCCTTAAATAACCAAAAAGATCAATATGTTATGCTGATTACAGCACGCTTTGCCCAGTTAGTGTAGTGGCCTATCATGCAGCCCTGTCACGGCTGCGACACGGATTCGAATTCCGTACTGGGCGTTTTTGTTTTCTTTTTTGTTAATTCATAAAATCAAATAGAAAAATTCATCGATCATAGAATCGTATCGCGATACAATGGCAAAGAATACAGGAAGCGGTTCGAGGAAAGGCGCTGTCAGGGACAGGTCGCAGGTTAAGAACCCGAAAACCGGATTGTATACGAAAAGAGGTTCTGATGGGAAATTCACGGATGTCAAAACAACCGGTGGGAAATTTAAAGGCGTAAGGAAAGAGTGATCGTTGTCTGAGATGGAACGGAATTTTCCAGTTCTTTTGTTTTTTATAATCTGATTTATTCGAAATTTTAGAATTCATTTGAAGGCTGCCCGGAAGGGCAGCACTATCTTCAGCGCGAAGCCCTGAGGTCAGGGCGTGTTCGCGAAGCGAACTGCGCAAGGGTTGCCTTAGGATGGGATTTTTTCATTTTGAGAAGGGCGAGGGATTCTCCCCCTCCCTTCAACCCTCCCCCTGTGGCGATAGGTCGCCGTCGGGATGGACAAGCATCCCTCCGGCTCCAAGAAATATTATTAATCCGAAATTAATTTGAAAAATATCAGTGTGTTTTGATTTTATTCTCCTCCCGGTCGAGGCTACCCGAATGGGTAGCGTCCAGGCCGGGCTATCACGAGATCGCAAGTTTCGCAGAAACTTGCGTCGGGCTGGCCCGCAGGGGCTCATGCCCTATTAAGTTAAAAAAATTCTCTTAAAGCACTCCTGCAAAATTTATAATCGCTGAAAATGAATCTGTTCTTAAAGGACATTGTTATCAGGTAAAGGAAGTGAAGCGGTGGATAAAAGCGAGGTGATCCTGGATAAAGAGATCTTTGAAGTGTTGTCATCCGACAAAAGGATCGATATACTCAAGTCTCTGAACACAAGACGGAAGACGAATTCGGAGCTTGCAAGAGAATTTTCTTTGCAGGAATCCACAATGCATCACCACCTGATGAAGCTGGAGGAAACAGGGCTGATACAACCTGTCGATTCAAAGAACAAATGGATCTATTACGAACTCACGGCGAAAGGGGATGCTATATTAAATCCTGATAAGGATACCCGGTTTACGATTCTTATCTCATCTTTACTCACTTATATTGCAGCGTTTGCCGCGTTCTTTACATATATCTCAATTCCAAAATTATGTTCAAAGCCCTTCGACCAGGGCATATTGGAGAGCCTGATGAGGCATCTGGCGACCAGCCCTTTTCTTTCTCTTTTCGTGATCTGCCTTATCATTGCAATTGCCCAGACGATTGTATTGGTATTCTATTTTCTCAAAAAGAAGAATTACATTTAAAATTTATGATTATATTAGCTTTTCATCGAATCTTTTTGATTGTTTTATATTAGCCAGTCCCGTACCTGGTATTTACAGGAAGCGTATTTTATGGAGATCGAAAACTGGTTCCGGCACAGGGAAAGGATATTATGAGTAAAATATCCTGTCTGAATTTGTTGATTGTATTCTTTCTGGTTTTGTGCCTGTCCGGGGCGGCTTCCGGGTATGAACTGAGAAATAAATCATATCAGATTGTGTCGGAGGACTATACCGAATACCTCATTGCCGCCTATGGAAACGTTCCGGTATACGATCAAAACGGTGAGGTCGTCGACACCGGTATAATCAAAGATCTGCCCGACAAAAGAGCGCTGAATGACTGGTATGGTGATATCGATCTGATTGTTGAAGATACACATCCGGATATGGAGGCGTACTACTATCCCGAAGGACCTGTTCTCTCTTACGGTTATGATCGCCTGGGAACTGTCCGTGTAGGAATCGATGAGGAAACGGATATCGACCGGGAAACGACGGACAAAATCTACCGGGTTATAAGTTCAAAGGCGTCCGAATCGGGTATTGATGATGTCCCGGTCATTTTCGTATCCGAGCCGATTCCTGATATAGGGATGCCCTATAAACCTGAATGGGTCTGGGTCATCCTGGGAGTGAAAAACACGGTTCGTGACCTTTTCGGGACGAACATTTTTGCCGCGGCATAAATCTGACCTTCTTCATTTTTGTCTACCACCAGCCTCCGGAATAAACCCTCTCGGTCAGCTCCGGACCCTCAGCCTCCGGGGAATTCACCTTCGAACCGACGGCGTAGACCTCCGTCTCTTCTGCAGGGTATGGCCTGAGCATAGCGAGATAGTCGTCCTGTGAAAGTCCGGGGGAGAGCCATCTCCTGCAATCCTTCCCAGACAAGATCGCCGGCATCCTGTCGTGAACCTGCTTTACCTCGGCGTTTGCCCCCGCCGTTATGATGCAGCAGGAGTTCCTCCCGTCGCCCTCCGGTGCGGTCCATGTATCGTAGATTCCCGCGAATGCGATCAGCGGCCGGTCGAAATGGATGTAGTAGGGAACCTTCCTCGTGCCTTCGTGTCTCCACTCGTAGAATCCGTTCGCAGGAATGAGGCATCTGTGTTCCCGGAAGTTGTCCCTGAAGGCCGGTTTTTCGGTGAGCGAATCGGAGCGGGCGTTGATGAGCCATGCTCCCGATTCGTCGTTCTTCTTCCAGAATGGGACAAGGCCCCATTTAGCGAAGACGACTTCAGGGTTTTCGTTTCCGTCCTGGCAGACGACCGGGATGCTTCTTCCCGGCGAGATGTTGTAGGAAAGAGGAAGGATCGGAAGCGGGTTGAAATTTCTGTGTACGTCCTCGAACCCTTCCGCATTGAAGAAAGCGAACCTCCCGCACATGACCTTATCTCTTATTCCTTCCGGGAAATACCTTTTCTTAATCGACGAGAAAACGAACCCGATCTCCCTTTTCCTGATTATGATCCAAACCCCAGAATAACAAAAACAACAATATTGAACTGAAGATCACTGGAAAAAAAACGAAACTACCCAGACAGGTCGTGAGGAACTTTACGGTGAATTAATTTTGGGGGGCAAAATTACGAAAATAAGAGGGAGTTCTGCAACATTTAGTTGAGCAGAAATCTCCATTTATTTTTTCACAGTTCAGACCCTCACAACTCCTGCCTTTGGGTCATATTACTCACAAAAGATAAAAAAATTATCCCTGGCACAGACCGCAGCCGGGATTAATTCCAGAACCTGTGAGTTTTGATATAATTTCTCTCTGCTTTAAGGATTTCAAGATAAAACTGGTCGCCGTTTGCAAACGTCCCGATAATTCTTGAAGCAGTGTCGGGCCCCACGCCCCTTGCAGCAAAAGCGCGGACGGCTTTCTTCCCGCTTGAAAGAACTATGTTTGCGTTCCGGAGCATCTTAACCTCGACAGCCCGGTCCTCAGCGGACTTATCTTTCCTCCGGACGGTATCGATCATGTGCTCCTCGTACGGCTTAAGCGCGGCGATCAGCCTTGCGCCGCATACCGGGCATACAATATCATCGTCGGGAACTCTCGAAACCACCGTCTTGCTCTTCCACTTCCGGCAGTTCATGCAGAAGAGAATAATATTATCGTTCTCGATCCTCCTTTTGACGGCATTGATTACGGCCTTGTCTGTGGCAGGAGGAGGGATCATGTCCCTTGATGAAGTGAGCCCCTCGCGGCCTAGTGCGGAGAGCGGAGCGATCTGGATATCGATATCCCCGGCCACTAACCTCTTTACGATAAGTTCCGCACACGCCACGTCCATGTAATCGGAGAAGAGCTCCCTGAACGCCTCCTCCTGTATCGCGGTCCCTTCGAAGAGATCGATCAGTTTGTGCATACTGAACTTCTCGTAGTCCGCATCCGCATCGATCGCACCGAATTTCTTGGCGATCTGAACCACCTTCCACCTGAATATGGCAGTTCTCTTGAGGGCGATCTCGAGAAGTCCGCGGATGTGATCCGGATCGATCGAGTTTATCGTTTCAAGAACATCTACCGCACCGATCTCCCTCGGGAGCCTCAGCAGTATCCTGTATGCACCGATCTCGACCCCTACCGTCGTCCCGAATCTTGCGCTGAGAAGGATGGAGATCAACCGCCCGAGGGCTTCGTTCGCCTTGTGCCCGCCGCAGAGATTCATCACGACACCTTCGTCGTAGTGCTCGATCGTCATCAGCCGGTCGGATGCCACCGGTGACCTGGCGTGATCCATTCCGTCAAGGAACTGAAGGATGAAATTCTCCGAAACCTTGTCGGCATCGTACTTGCCGAGCTTCCTCTTCCGGCGGATGCTGCCGCTCTCCTGCGCAACGGCATAGGGAACAGGAATCTGCTCGCCTTCCCACGACGGCAGTTCGCCCCTCATCTTCACCGCGGGTTCGACCTTCACCATCCCGTCCTCGATCGCGAGAACCTGCCACAACTGGCCCTTGGTGACGAACACCGCACCTGTATGAATCCAGCTTATGACAAACGACTCGTCCAGCGTCCCCACGGTCCGGCGGGTCAGGATATCGAAGATCTTCACCTTCTTCTCGTCATGGATCATCGAGAGGTTGGAGTACATGTACTTCCTGCACCGTCCGGTGCGTATGACCGTACCCGCATCGCGGCGGATCATCCTGTGATATTCGAGCTGCGAAAGCACCCTGTCGAGAAGCGGTTCGAAACCATTGAATACCGCAGTCTTGCCAAGAATTTTCACGATCCTCTCTTCGGGGATCTCACCATATTCAAGCGCCATCGCAGATACCTGGTTCGCAATAACGTCGGCGGCATTCTCCGGGATCACCACGTCTTCGCACTCGTTCGATGTCGCCTTCTTCGCAATCACGAGCGACTCGACGAGATCGTCAAAGCTGGTTGCGAGGATAGTCCCCCTTGATACAGTATCCAGCCTGTGCCCCGCCCGCCCGACACGCTGGAGGAGACGCGAGACCTCACGCGGAGAGCCGAACTGGAGGACGTGCCCGATGTGGCCGATGTCGAGCCCGAGCTCCATCGAGGATGTGCAGATCAACGCCTTGATCTTCCGGTTCTTGAACTTCTCCTCGGCCTCGATCCTCACCTCCCTCGAAAGCGAGCCGTGGTGCACCTCGACATCCCCACGATCGAAGAGCTGCTGGCCGAGCGCCTCCGCAGTGGTGCGGGTGTTGACGAAGATCAACACGGATTCGTTCCTGTCGATAAGTTTCGATACGAACTTCGCCTGTGAAGAAAACTCGCCTCCCGCGTACTTCACGTCGATGGAAAGTCTGGGTGCGGAAGGAATGTTGACGAGATGATATGGCCGCTCCCCGCAGAGGAAACGGGCGACATCTTCGGGATTTCCGACAGTCGCAGAGAGGGCGATCCTCTGGAACTCCCCTGCCTGCTCGACGATCCGCTCGAGGGCCACCGAGAGCTGGACTCCCCTTTTGCTTCCGGCAAGTTCATGAATCTCGTCGATAACGACATACCTGACGCTCTTCAGGTGCTCCCTCAGGTTCTTCCCCATGAAGAGTGCCTGCACTGTCTCGGGTGTAGTTATCAGGAGGTCGGGCGGATTTCGCGACTGGCGTGCCCTCTCCGCCTGCGTCGTATCGCCGTGCCGGACACCCACCGTCAGGCCGAGCTCCCCGCACCACCATTTGAGCCTCGAGAGGATATCGCGGTTCAGCGACCGGAGCGGAGTGATATAAAGTGCACGGAACCCTCTTCCCCTGTTCTCATCCCTGAGGAGCTTGTGGAATACCGGAAGCATCGCACTCTCGGTCTTTCCCGTCCCCGTCGGTGCGATGCAGAGCGTATGGTGCCCCTGCATGATCGGCGGTATCGCCTCCTCCTGTGTATCGGAGAGTTCGTCGAAGCTCCTTTTGTCGAGAAGCTTCCGGATCTCCGCATCAAGCATATCAATCGCTTTTGGCAGCGATGATCCCTCCTATGGTATCGATATATGTCCCGTCCGCGAGGAAGACGTCGGCGGTCTCCTCTTTAATGCACCTCGAAAGAGGACTCAGCCCGCTCTTCTTCATTTCGCAGACGTCCATTCCTCCCGCAAGCTCGAAGAATGCCGGGGCGAAGAGGACGCGGGTTCCCGGCCGGAGACCCTTCATATCGAGCAATTCATCGTCTATCTCCGCGAGAACAAATGACGGGACGCCTCTCATGAAGCAGCCGACTTCGTCATAGAGATGAACGACAGGGTGGTGGTGTCCTACGACGATCAGGCCGCCGGTAATCTCAGGAGACGGGAACGTGTGCCCGTGCATGTAGCCGGTATTTCTGATCATGCAGCCTGTCTTCGGGAGAAGTTCGTCTTTGCGAAGAAACAGCTCGATCCCCACGTCGTGGTTTCCGGGAAGAACCTTCAGGTCGATCTTCGCCCTGATCGCATCCAGGATCTCGGGCATCTCCCTCTTCTCCTGCCACGATGTGACCGGAACAGAATCCTTCACGTCCCCGAGTAGCAGGAGGAGATCAGCGCCCGAGACATCTATACAGTCAAGCAGCCTCCTGAGCCTTCCCGGGGTGTTGCTCATGATATGAACGCCCTTCCTGGACAACTCGGACTCCGCCCCGAAATGCGTGTCGGCTACGACAAGTATCCTCAGGTCGTCCTCTTCGACGACAAACGCAGGGCCCTCCGGGAGAAATTCGGGTTTCATACTACTGATCCACAAAAAATAAAATAACCAAACGGCTACAGCCGCCTTATGTACCCGCCGGCAGGGAGATAGCACTCGCCATCCTCCACGAGCGATTCTATTGTTCTTTTTATATCCGTTTCGCTTAGTCCGGACGATTTACAGGTATTTACCAGATCTTCGACCAGCATTCCCTTTTTCCCTGAATGGATATCGATAATCTCCAGTATCTTCTCTGAATAATCCTGGCTCCCGGAAGAACCCTCCTCCCCTGAAGATGAAGACTCACAGACTGCATCAAGGACACGCCCGGCAAGGCCGGCGTAACGGCACATCTCCTTTAAGTCCGGTTTCGCATTTTCATTATCGAGAGATGCCTCCATCCTCCTGATAGTATCCCGGAGGACCGCACATGCCCACGAATCCCGGGCACTCCTGTCTACGGGAATTACCGCTTCGGCAATAATATGCATCCCGCCGCCAGCCACCGCCCTTCCTGTAACCGCAACGAACGAGGGAATCTCTGCTCCTGCAAGAGATCTGCCTGTTGATGAATCCTTCTTCCCGCCGTCCACGAGGAAGACGCCTGTCGGATCTGAAATTCGTGCCGTGACCTTACCTGAAACACGGGATGTTTCAACTCCGGAAACAGCTCCTGCAACACTGACCGTATCGAACACCTCCCCGAGAGGCGAGATGCAGTCGCCGGCACCGGCGCCATGCTCTGCCGATTCGTTGAATTCAAAGGCGAACAGCTCTTTTGCAGGATGCAGCATACTTAAAATAAATCTCCGGAGTTACAAATAAAATCTTACCCGTCATGCAATAATAGGATCGATGATGCCATAATAAATCAAAACAAAACCTAAAGACATTGCCTGAATAATACAGCATTAATACACCACTAATACACCACTGATACAGCATTACCTTTTGAGAGGTCATAGCGGATGGACGAGAACAATACGATATGGACGGAAAAATACAGGCCGAAGACTCTTGACGACGTTGTCGGGCAGAAGGAGATCGTCGCACGCCTGAAATCATATGTCAAAACCGGCAGCCTCCCACACCTCCTCTTCACGGGCCCGGCGGGGATCGGCAAGACAACCTCTGCGGTCGCCCTTGCAAGAGAGTTCTTCGGGGAGAACTGGCAGGTCAACTTCAGGGAACTGAACGCATCGGACGAGAGGGGAATCGACGTGGTACGAAACCAGATCAAGCAGTTCGCACGGACGGCGCCGATGGGCGGTGCGGAGTTCAAGATCCTCTTCCTCGACGAGGCCGACGCACTCACGAACGATGCGCAGGCGGCGCTAAGGAGAACGATGGAGAACTATGCATATACGTGCAGGTTCATCCTCTCGTGCAACTACTCCTCGAAGATCATCGACCCCATCCAGAGCAGGTGCGCACTATACCGCTTCAGGCCGCTCGACAGGGAGGCGGTAACAGAGGAACTCAACAGGATCGCAAAGACCGAAGGGCTCAGCATAACCGAAGACGCCATGAGTGCAATTATCTACGTCGCACAGGGCGACATGAGGAAGGCGATAAACGCACTCCAGGGCGGAGCGATCATAAGCCCTGAGATAAAAGAGGAGATGATCTACGAGATCACGTCGACCGCAAGACCGGACGAGATCAGGGAGCTTCTCAGTATAATAATGGACGGCAACTTTAATGCCGCGGAGCACAAACTAAACGGACTCATCACGGGGAGGGGGATCGCCCCGCTCGAACTTCTCAACCAGTTCTACAGGACTCTTATAGACAACCAGGAGATCGACAGAAAGATGAAGGTCGAGATGATCAGCCATCTCGGAGATGCTGACTTCAGGATCAGCGAGGGGGCGAACCCGAACATCCAGATGGAAGCCCTGCTTGCAAAGTGCATTCTCAGTGCAGAGAACAGCGTCAAATAAGGACGGAGAACCAGGAGGTTAACAGGTGGCCGAAGAAGAAGAGGTAAAGATAACCGACAAGGCGGGAGACTGGAACCGCTTTTTAAAGAAGCATTACAAGGCGGAGCTCGGCGAGATCGCAAGGGAGTTCCCGCACAAAAAATCCCTTATAATCGACTACCGCAAGCTGGAGAAGCACGGAAAAAAAGGTCTTGAACTCGCGGATGAACTCCTCAGGAATCCCGGAAAAGTCATCGAGGATGTCAGGGATGCGGTAAAGAACTACAACCTGATCTTTACCCGGGACGAAGAGGAAAAGGCCGACTTCATTAACATCCGTTTCACCGGGCTCCCGAAGAAGGTCGCGGTAAGGGACATCAGGGCGGACGATATCAATACCTATATCTCGGTCGAGGGTATCGTCAGGAAGGTCACCGAGGTCCGGCCCCGCCTGACCTATGCCGTCTTCCGGTGTCTCCAGTGCGGAACGCTCACCCCGCCCATAAAACAGGGATATGGAAAATTCCAGGAGCCCTACAGGCCGTGCACCCAGTGCGAGCGGCAGACCAAGATGGAGATCGTCCCGTCGCTCTCGAAGTTCGTGGACGTCCAGAAGATACGAATCCAGGAATCGCCCGAGGGTCTCAGGGGCGGAGAGCAGCCGCAGACGATCGACGTTGACGTGACCGACGATCTCGTCGCACTTGCCGCACCCGGCGACAGGATAATAATCAACGGAATCCTGCGATCGATCCAGCGGGTGTCCTACGGGAACAAGAGCTCCCTCTTTGACATATACATCGAGGCGAACTCGATCGAGATGGGCGAAAAGGAGTTCGAGGAAGTAAACATCAGCGACGAGGACGAAAAGGCGATCGTAGAACTGAGTAAGGATCACGAGGTCTACAGGAAATTTGCAAGCTCGATCGCACCGTCCATCTACGGAAACGAAGAGGTCAAGGAGGCGATATCGCTGATCCTCTTCGGCGGTATCATGAAGGAGCTGCCCGACGGAAGCCACCTCAGGGGCGACATCCATATGCTCCTCGTAGGTGACCCGGGTATTGCAAAGTCGCAGATGCTGAGATATGTCATAAAACTCTCGCCACGCGGAATCTATACGAGCGGAAAATCTTCGACATCCGCTGGTCTCACTGCAACGGCCGTCAAGGACGAGTTCGGCGACGGAAGGTGGACCCTTGAGGCAGGTGCTCTCGTCCTTGCGGATATGGGTATCGCGGCAGTGGATGAGATGGACAAGATGGCGAGGGAGGACCGGAGTGCACTGCACGAGGCGATGGAACAGCAGTCGATCTCGATCGCGAAGGCCGGAATCACCGCCACCCTGAAGTCGAGATGCGCACTGCTCGGTGCGGCGAACCCGAAGATGGGACGGTTCGACGAGTACGCACCGATGGCGGAACAGATCAACATGCCGCCGTCGCTCCTCTCCCGTTTCGACCTGATATTCGTCATGAAGGACCAGCCCAACGAAGCGCTCGACCGTGCGATCGGTGAGCACATCCTGAAGTCGCACAGGGTAGGGGAACTGATCGAGCATATAAAGAAAGAGCCGATCGAAGGTGTCGATTCTGACTACATCGAGCAGGCGTTGAAACCTGTTACGCCGGAGATCGAACCGGGGCTGTTCAGGAAATACATTGCGTATGCAAAGAGGAACTGCTTCCCGATCCTCACCGACGAGGCAAAGGAGCAGCTCATGCACTACTACCTCAACCTGAGAGGTCTTGCCGACGAGAACAAACCGGTCCCTGTGACTGCAAGGCAGCTGGAAGCACTCGTCAGGCTCGGGGAAGCGAGCGCCAGGCTCAGGCTCAGTACCAGGATCGAAGAAGAGGACGCAGAGAGAGTCGTCAGGATCGTCGACAGGTGCTTAAAGGATGTCGCATACGACCCGAACAGCGGCACGTTCGACATCGACAAACTCGTGACCGGCATTCCCAAGCAGAGGCGCGACATTATCAGGGAGATAAAGGAGACCATCCGCAGCACAGCCGATGAATCGGGCTATGCAAAGATCGATGTCGTCATCGAGACCATGGAGCAGAAGGGCCACCACAAGGACGATGTAAGGAAGAGGATCGACGACATGCTCCGGACCGGAGAGGCGATGGAGCCGAGGCACGGAATTATCAAATTAATATAAATAAGAAAGCAAAAGAAAAAAATCAAGATTCGTGATAATATGGACGATAAGATACAGGCCGCATTCGAAGCGGGAATAAAACTAGGGGCACTCTACCACCAGTGGGTCGGGACACCCATCTCGCCGGAGACCGCACATACCGTAGAGACTGCAATCGAAAAAGCCGTCGGGCTCCAGCCCTTTGTAACGGATATCAAAGTCAGGATCGATACCGGACTAATGGTCCTCAACTCATTCGGCTACAGTGAACTCGCCGGGAAGATGTTCGATGTCTCGATCACCACGAAGGTCGGCGACGCAGTATGCCATGCGAAGCTTGCACTCGAGAACGAATACCCGCTGATGAAGATTATCAGCATAGAATAAAACAATAAACCATGAAACCCCCGCAGATCCCCATAACCGACGACCACATCCATATCGATCCCGTTAACGGCCGCGGGATGGAGGCGGTAAAAGATTTCAAAAGATCCGGCGGGACACATATGTTTCTCGTCACAAAGCCGTCGTGGTCGCACGGGATCGCACCATCACGCGGGGAGGATTTTATCGATGTCTTCGAGGCGACCATCAAAACCGCCATGATGATCAAAGAGGAGGGAGTAACCGCATTCCCGATCCTCGGCGTCCATCCGGCCGAGATGACGAGGATGACAGACAGGCTCCCTCTCGAAGAGATCGAGAAGATCATGTGCGACGCCCTCTCGATTGCGGGGGAATATGTAAAGGAGGGCAAGGCCGTTGCACTCAAAAACGGGAGACCGCACTATCCTGTCGAAGACGAGATCCTGAACTCCTCGAACAGGGTGCTCATGCACGCAATCGAACTTGCCGCGGATTGCGGGTGTGCACTCCAGATCCATGCCGAGAGCGGACCGTGCTCTGATGTCGTAAAGATGGCGGAGGATGCAAAAATGCCGGTCTACAGGGTCGTCAAGCACTTCGCAATCCCCGAGACCCCGCTCACCCCGTCGATGCTCGCAAAGCACGAGGCGATACCGGGGATGGCAAACGCAGGGAGGCTCATGACGATGGAGAGCGACTACATGGACGACAACGAGAGGCCCGGATCTGTAATCGGCCCGAGATCGGTCCCGCGGTATACGAGAAAGATGCTTGACTGCGGTTCGATCGACGAAGAGACCGCATTCAGGATACACAAAGACAATCCCGAGAAGATCTACGGCGTGGAGATCACGCTGTGATTAATACCGCAATTGCTGCTACCAAAGCAGTTTAACCGATCGAAGCGATTAATATACAATGTATCTCCGAATATACAAGATGCCCGGCAAGGGAGAGATCGTTGCCGCGTGCGATCGTGAACTTCTCAACCGGACTCTGACCTTCGGCGATATCGAGTTCTTTGTCGATGAGAAGTTTTACGGCAATACCCCGGCAACTGAAGAAGAACTCATAACTGCGTTAAAGGAAGCTGAAAACGCCAACCTGGTGGGCATAAAAGTAGTATCCGTCGCAATCAGATGCGGGGCGGCGGAGCAGGAGTCCTGCCTCATGATCGGCGATATCCCGCACATCCAGATCTTATAAAATATGGATATTAAGCAGAATATATGCCCAAAATGCGGCAGACCTACGGAAGAGGGCCTCTGCAGCAACTGCAGGGTCGAAGAGACCGAGTGGATGATCTGCCAGCCGCGTGTCCAGTGTACTCAATGCCCCACCTGCGGGTCCCTGAAAACGGGAAGCATCTGGACTGACAGCCACCTCGAGAGGGAGAGCCTGATCGGGGAGCTTGCGATGTCGGGAGTAAAGCTCCACGAGGACGTCGAAGATATCAAAGTCACCCTCTCTCACCACGACCCGACCCCGAACAGGACCAGCGTGAAAGTGACAGTCGAAGCCACGCTATACGGGATTCAGGTTGAGCAGTCGTGCAACATCCTGATTGTATGGATCGGCGAGCAGTGCGACCGGTGCAGCAGGCTGTCCGGGAACTACTATGCCGGGGTCATACAGGTCAGGGCGGACGGCAGGAAGCCGGACGACTGGGAGAAGGCGAAGGCAATCGAGATCGCCTACACTGTTGAAGACTCCTGCCAGAACAGCGGCGACCGCCTCTCGTTCATAACGAAGACTGAAGAGACCAGAGACGGCGTCGATATCGTCATCAGCAGCCATACGATCGGAGAGTCGATAGCCAAGGAGATCAAGAATCGGCTGGGCGGAAAATATTCGCGGCACCCAAAACTCATCGGGGAGAAGAACGGAAAGCAGGTCTACAGGATAACATACCCTGTGAGGCTGCCGAAGTTCAGGCGTGGCGACATCCTTGAGATTGGAAAAGAATATTTCGAGCTCCGGTCAAACGAATCCGGAAACATGAAGCTCTTCGACCTGCAGAACGGCGAGATCAGGTACGTCAACGAGAACGAACCCGCACGGCTCGTGGGAAACGTTCTCGACTCGGAGACCGCCTTCGTTGCATACAGGGAGAACGACACCTTCGGGATGCTCGACCCGAAGACATACGTGAATATTGAATGTATCAGAAGGCCCTGGCTCGAGGTCACCGAAGGCACCGAGGTCCGGTTCATCCGCGACAGGGAAAAAGACGCGATCATACTCCTGGGTTAGAGAGATATGCGGGCCAGAAAGATTCTGCTGGATTCACTTGCGGCCGCGATGGCGGACGAATGGGTTGACAAGAACAGGAAGCCCTTCGTCTCCGGCGATACGGCATATGTCCCGGTAAGAACAGGCTATCCGGCCGACACACAGCTCGACGAAAGACGACCCTACAGGGGAAGGGGATACCAGATGATCGGCGATATCGCGGTCTTCCACGGTGAGAGGCCGGATGATTCCGACCTGAAGGGTCTTATCGAATGGAAGAATCCCCGTGCCGTCCTGTACATAAAGAATTACAGGGAGATCATGCGGCTCCCTGAGGCGGAGACGCTCTACGGCGAGTCGTGCGACGTTCTTCACAGGGAGGAAGGATACAGCTTCAGGCTCGATCCCTCGAAGGTGATGTTTGCGCAGGGCAACCGCGAGGAGAAGAAGAGGATGGCAGAGTATGTCGGCATGGCTCCCACAGGGGAGAGGGTCGCCGACATGTTCGCGGGGATCGGGTATTTCACGATCCCGATGGCAAAGGCCGGGGCATTCGTACACGCGATGGAGATCAATCCGGTTTCATTCGGTTACCTCAAGGAGAATATTGCCGAAAACTGTGTCGGCGAAAACGTCACGGCAGAGAACGGGGACTGCCGGGATCTCCTGAAAGGCGAATATGACAGGGCTGTGATGGGCCATTTCGATGCACCTTCGATGCTCGGCAATATCCTCCCGCATATGAAAAGCGGCGGAACGATCCATCTCCACGCAATCGACGGCGGCACTGGCGACGGCAATGACAAGATTATAGATGCCGCAGGAGAATATGGTTTTTCAGCAACAGTCACGCTCAGGAAAGTGAAAAAATATTCTCCCGGGAGCTGGCATACGGTGCAGGACGTGAGGCTTGAATGAAGGAAAAACTCCGGACACTTGAGAACAAGATGATAGTCCTCGGTGTTACGGGCAGCATCGCAGCGGTCGAGGTCATAAAACTCGCACGCGAACTGAGGAGAAAGGGTGCGTCGGTGAGGGGAGTCATGAGCAAAGCGGCCTGCGGAATAATCCATCCGGATGCACTCACTTATGCCTGCGACTTCCCTGCAATCACCTCGATCTCGGGCATGATCGAGCACGTAAAATACTGCGGGATCGGCGGGGAGGCGGACCTGCTCCTGATCGCTCCTGCGACTGCAAATACGATCTGCAAGATAGCAGCGGGAATCGACGACACGCCGGTTACTACCTTCGCCACGACCGCGATAGGAAGAGGTATGCCGGTCGTCGTAGTCCCTGCGATGCACGAGAGCATGTACAACCACCCGGCGGTCAGGGACGCGATTGCAAAGCTCGAAGGCTGGGATATTACCGTCCTCTCCCCGCTGATGGAGGAGAACAAGGCGAAGATCCCCTCGATGCAGGAGATCGTCCTTACTGTCGAGAGGGAGCTTTCGGGAATGCCGCTTGCGGGAGAGAAGGTGCTGATCACCTCCGGAGCATGCGTCGAAGAGATCGACGATGTCAGGGTGATGACGACGAGGTCGAGCGGAGCGATGGGCCGGGAGATGGCTCTTGCCGCGTTCAGGCTCGGTGCGGATGTCACGGTGGTGCACGGCGGGGAGGAGATCCCGCTCGTCAGGAATATCGGGATCAGGAGCGCCTCCGAGATGAGAGAGGCCGTACTGGATATCCTGGAAAACGAAAATCCCGGCTATTATGTAAGTGCTGCGGCGATCTCCGACTTTGCACCGGAAAAATTCGAAGGGAAGATCCCGAGCGGAACTCCCACGGCGATCAGGCTGAAGACACTTCCCAAACTTGTCGACGAGGTGCTTAAGAACCCCGGGACAAAGGTCATCGCCTTCAAACTCGGCTGGAACGAGATGGAGAAGGCGAAAGAATTGATCGGGTCGGGGGTCTCCCTCGTTGCTGTAAATACCCCTGAATCGATGGGAGGGGAGACCGGCAGTTACACCCTCGTGACTTCCGGTGGCGAAAGCAGTGTTGAGGGGAAAAAAGAGGAGATTGCGGCGGCGATATGGAAAGAGATCGGGAAGCTGTAGCCTTTTGCCCGGGACATATATCGGGATGGTTTAAGCCCGTATTCATAGCTGCCGAAGGCCTGCCGGGGAGTGTCGGCGGCGGGATCGTGATCGACAGGGGAGTGGGATCGACAGCCGTTCCATCGGACGAGATCAAGGTCACCTGCCTGTATACCGGCAGCGACGGATCTGTCCTGAAGACTGTCGAAGGCTCCTCGCCCGTGGAACATGCGCTTAAAACCGCAGGAATAACCGGGGAGATCGTTACGAGAAGCGATCTTCCCCCCGAGTCAGGCTTCGGCCTCAGCGGCGCCGCGATCGTATCCTCGCTTGCGGCGGCGTCACGGGTCACCGGGACCCGCCTGTCGAAAGAGCAGATATTCAGAATCGCATACGAGACTGAAGTATCCCTCAGGACCGGCCTCGGGGACGTCCCCGCGATCGCTGGCGGAGGCTATGTATGCCGGAGAAGCCCCGGCCTGAAAGGAGAGATCATCAGGCGCTACGATATGGAGCAGCCGATATTCGTCCTGAACTTCGGGCCGCTCCCCACAGCAGGCGTTCTCGGGGAGGAGAATGCCGTAAAGAGGATCGAAGATGCCTATTCGGGAAGTTGCCCGGGGAGCCCTGAGGAGTTCTTCCGGACGGCAGGCGAGTTCTCCGAAAGATCCGGATTCGTCACCCCTGAAGTATGTGATGTCCTTTCCGCCTGTGCTTCAGGGAAGATCCCGGCATTCATGACAATGCTCGGAAACGGGGTCGCTGCTTACGGGAGTAGGGCGTTCGCCGTCTTCCGGGATTTCGGAACGCCTGAAGAGATGCACATGTCGAAGACCGGATTCACCGGAGATGGAGGAGATAAAAAATGATACCTGAAGATCACCCGAGATACCGTTCGCTTGTAATGAGAGAGAGGATCGCCGATGCTGCCCTGAAAGGGATCGTGGCAATGGAGGGCGTCGGCTCCCATGGAAGAGGAGAGGCATTCGATTACCTCATCGGGGAGAAGACGACGGAAAGTGCGCTTCTCGCGGAAAAAACCGCGGCAGCCCTATTCCTCAATGCAAAGAAGCCGGTAATATCCGTAAACGGAAATACGGCGGCACTTGCGGCAAAGGAGATCGCCGATCTCCAGAAGGCGACCGGGGCGGCAGTCGAGGTGAACCTCTTCCACCGGACGGAAGAGAGGGTCGAAAAGATAACCTCACTCCTCGAGGATGAAGGAGTTACTGTTCTTAAGGGAGAATTCGAGAGACTGCTCCCGCTCTCCCACGACAGGGCGCTATGCCTTAGGGAGGGGATCTACAGCTGCGATGTAATCCTCGTCCCGCTCGAAGACGGCGACCGCTGCTCCGCCCTTGTGGACATGGGAAAGACCGTTATTACAATAGACTTAAACCCGCTCTCACGAACCGCGAAGACCGCGACACTCACCATAGTTGATGAGATCACGCGTGCCATTCCGAATATCACCGAAGCCTGCGGCCGGCTGGACAGCGATGAGATTAAGAAGCTAATAAGGAGTATTGACAACAAATATTTCCTCAACTCAGCAGTGAATGAGATAATGGGGAACCTCACCAATGCTATGGATTGAAAAATACAGGCCGACGAAATTTTCAGAAATAAAAGGGCAGGACGAGGTTAGAGGCCATCTCGAAGGTTTTGTAGCCAGCTCGAAACTGCCTCATCTTCTGCTCTTCGGCCCGCACGGGACAGGGAAAAGCTGTGCACTGGAGTGCCTTGCGAGGGGGATCTACGGGGAGTATTCTGCAGATAATTTAACGATAATCGAATCGGGAGCACTGTTCCGCCACGGAAAATCATGGCTTGAGAATATGGACAAGTTCTCCCACCTGTATAAAAAAGATGAGAGCGTTCTCTCGAACTTCAAGCGTATAGTCCGCTGGTACGCCTCCATGAAGCCGTTCAACGCGGAGTTCAAGATAATCGCATTTGAAGAGGCCCACCTCCTTCCCTTCGACGCACAGGCGGCCCTGCGAAGAATCATGGAGAAATACAGTGCCACCTGCCGGTTTGTTCTGATGACGCAACAGCAGACCTCGGTCATCCCGGCAATCGCATCGAGATGTCTTCCGCTGTTTTTCAGGCCCCTCGATAACGAAGAAATAATCTCGGTTTTAAAGGAGATACCGTATGATGCGGGCGCCGGGTTCGCTATATCCGAGGAGGATCTCGAGTTCATAGCAGGCTCTGCAAAAGGGGACTGCAGAAAAGCCGTCACGTACCTCCAGCTGTTCGTAATGAAGGGAGGAAGCCTGGATCTTGCGGATATCTCTGGTTCGGAGACCGAAATGATCGCCAGGTCGCTCTTTTCGGCAATGAAAGACCGCAACTTCCAGAAGGCAAAGGAATCAGCGGAGATGCTGATGATAGAGTACGGGCTCTCGGGCAGTGAGGTCATATCCGAGATCTCGAAGGTCGCAAACCTCGAGTATAACGATAAGAGGATCGCAATCGCACTTGCGGATGCGGACAGCAGGCTCTGCCATGCGGGCAATGAATTTGTCCAGGTGAACGCGGCACTTGCAGAGATAATTGCGGAGGTGTCCTTTGAGTAAGGTCTCGGTCCACTACGACAAGGTTGCCGACGATTATGACAACCATTACGATGCCAGCAACGGCCGCGACTACTACAGCCACATATGCGACGGAGTAATATCCGCACTCCCTAAGGATGGAAAGCTCCTTGATATCGGCTGCGGCACCGGCCTGTTCATGCAGCGGTACCTTAAGACCGGGAGGGAAGCGATAGGGATCGACATCAGCCAGGGGATGATCAGGAGGGCAAAGACCAGGAAGGTCTCCGACGTCGCTCTGGGAACCGCGGAGGTGCTTCCTTTCAGGAATGAGTCCTTCGATGCGGTATCGTCGCTTCTTGCATTCTCCTATTTCCAGCACCCGGAGTCGATGCTTGAGGAGTCGTTCAGGGTACTGAAACCGGGCGGTTCGTTGTCTATCTGCACCCTCGGGAGGAATATCTTTACGTCGATGGTCCCGGCGGCATACAGGATAGGGGAAAAGCTGAACGTGAAACGGGTCGGAATGGCGTATTTCAGCGAACATTATTACAAGGAGGAAGAGATCAAAAAACTTCTTGAAGATGTAGGATTTGTCGATACGAATGTCTTCAGGCGCTCTTTCGCCCATGTCGACCTGAGGCCGTCCGTCTATTACCTGTCAAAAAAGATGGAGCCGTTTATCGAGAGCAGGATGCCCTATCTTGCATTCAACCTGTGTGCTTCCGGGAGAAAACCGGAAAAGAAAGAATAATTTTATGGCTCTTCGCTAATCTGCATGGTTATAAAGATTATATTCCACCACTTTTGACAACCCCTCGCCGCGAACTGCACAGCAGATTCGCGGATCGGCCCCGACCTCTGTGCCTCTCCATTGTGATAGGCCACTCAGGGGATATACGAGTATCCCCTGAGCGGCGAGACGCGTGACTTCATAGCGTTTTACAGAACGGAATATACAAAAAAAGTTCATGTAAAAACCAAATTCAACAGCTTAGGGGACCCTTGCCGGTCCCCTGAGCGTGCCGTATGAGGGTTATCTTAGGGCAAGGCCCCTGGGCAGGGGTCGTCCGGCGGCCGGGCCGCCGGTGCCGGAGAAAGACATGAAACAACGAAGAGCCAATTTTATCACTGATTTTTATCTTTTTTCAGAAGTTCGATTACACGCATCTTCTTCTCTATCGCCCTGTCGGCGGCTCCGGCCACCTTCTTCTTCATCTCTTCGAAGTCGCCTGGCGTTTTGTCGACGACCTTCTTGACGGGAGTATAGGCAGATTCCCTGAAACGCGGCAGGAAATCAATCATCTCTCCGGAAGACAAGAGCTTGGAATCAGCCGGGCCGGACTCGACGTACCCGATCTTCTTCATTCTCACTCCTGCCTCACCGACTATTCTTACGATCTCTTCGGCTGCGGACGGCGGTGCGACGACGAGGAGTGCATCCAGGGATACGCCGAGATAATCGATCTCAAGATCGTCGAGCATCTTAAGGACGTCGGGATCGATCAGCGACCTGAGATTCTCCTCTTCGATTACGATCCTGACATCGGCGGTCTCGGCCATCTCGTAGACATCTCCCCGAAGGCCTCCGTTTGTGACATCGGTCATTGAGTGGATCTCGTTGAGCACATCGCTCTTTAAGAGGGCCTCGCATGCCTTGAGGAACGAGAGGTTGATCGTTTTATCTACCACTTCAGGATACCCGGAATATATGCCTGCGGTCGCGATGGTTCCTCCGCCCGCACCTTCGCTCATCAGGATTATATCGCCGGGAACTGTCGATTTTCGTGCGGTCAGGTGTTCGGCTACGCCCACTGCACCGACACAGCCGGTGAGGCGCTCCCCTATGACCATATCCCCGCCGATACGGAGTGTCGATCCGCTTACGAGAGGGATATCCATCATCTCGCTTACGACTGATATGCCTGCCGTATACTCGAAGATCTTTGCAACGTCCCCGTCGTCTGCAACATGGATATCAGAGATTAGTGCGACCGGTTTCGCCCCCATGACATAGACATCCCGGAGCGTCGCACGGGTCACGTGGAATCCCGCGAGGAAAGGATAGTCGGAGAGGCGGGAATGCATCCCGTCGACGGTAGCGATTATATATTGCCCGCCTGCACTGACAACCCCTGCATCGTCCATCTCGTCGACACCAACTGCCGCCTGGCCGGAGCCGATAATCCGGGGGAACTGCCTGTGAGCGAAGAAGTCCCCCGCACCCCTCGAGCCGACGCCGAATTCGCCCATTGAAACCCCGGACGGCTCGAAACCTGCCAGGTCGCCTTTCATCTTCAGGGAATTTTCCACCTCAAGAACGACTGCTGCGGCAAAATCATGCGCAAACCCGGGATCGCATTTTTTTATCTCGACGATCCGGTCCGCAAGCTTATCTGTGACCGAATCTCTCGCCGCACCCGATGCAATTCCGTCGCGTGCGAACTGCTCAACATCCATGATGACATATCTGCTCCGATAACAGAAAAAAGTGCATGAAGTTCTTCAGGAAAACGTCATTTGAATATGATTTCCGGTTTATATGCAAGGAGGGGGAAGTTTCCCCCTCCCTGCAACCCTCCCCCTCATGGCGATAGGTCGCCGTCGGGATGGACGAGCATCCCTCCGGCTCCAGACTTTCTTTTCCAGTGACAATTTAAAAGATCAAAACGTAAATGCTGAATCTTTTTCTCACCCGGCCGAGGCTACCCGGATGGGTAGCTTCCAGGCCGGGTTATCGCAATTGCGCAAGTTTGCGCAGCAAACTTAGCGCCCGGGCTGCCCCGAAGGGGCTTATGCCCCATTTCAACACTCAGACTAACTCACAAATGATTAGATGAATAATTATCAAAACAACAGAAAAAACTTCAACACCAGAAAACCCGATTATAATATCACATGAATAAAGTGCACGCAGGATCTCCCTGCGCCTGCTCAATCGGCGGGTCGGATTCCGGGGGCGGAGCGGGGATTCAGGCCGACATCAAGACATTCAGCTCTCTCGGCGTCTGGGGCCTGACGGTTATAACCGCAGTTACGGCACAGAACCCGAAGAAAGTTTTAGCATACTGGCCTCTTCCGCATGATGCCGTACGAATGCAGATCGAAGCGGTCGTTGAAGAGTACGATGTAAAATATTTTAAGACCGGGATGCTTGCAAACGGCGGTATAATAAAAACCGTCTCCGAATCGCTTCCAAACGATGCCAGACTCGTTCTCGACCCGGTAATGATATCCACAAGCGGGGCAACGCTTTTGGATAAAAATGATGTATCCGCACTTCTGGAAAATCTCATACCGCTGGCATACCTCCTGACCCCTAATCTTAATGAGGCAGCTTATATTACAGGTATGGACTCCGTAAAAACAAGAGAAGAGATCGAAAAGGCCGGACAACTAATGCTGGATCTCGGGGCAAAGGCAGTCCTTGTCAAAGGCGGCCACGGGGAAGGTAATTATGCGACAGACATCCTCGTCACGGATTCGGGACTGACCGAATTCAGGGGGAGAAGATATCCTTTCGAAGTTCACGGAACCGGGTGCTGCATGTCAGCCGCAATAACATCTTTCCTTGCATCAGGCTTAAAACTTCAAGAAGCCTGTGCAAATGCCAAAAAATTTATAGAAACTGCGATAAATCAGGGCTTTTCAGGAAAGAGTAATATTATGAGTGTGAATCCTTCATTCGAAACAGGAAATTATAATAATAAATATTAAATCAATATAAGAGTAAATTAAAGCAACGGGTAAAATGTTGGATAAAGTCGACAATGCCATATTAAATGAACTTGCCAAAGACGGCAGAACTTCAATGGCGGATTTGGGAAAAAAACTTAATATCGCCCCATCTACGGTTTTTAAAAGGATTGAGAAGTTAAAATCAAGCGGGATTATCCAGCGTTTCACAATTGTTGTTAATCCGGAATATTTCAAGCATTCGATTATTGTATTCCTGTCGATCTCAGTAGATCCACTTGAAAAACCGAACATCGAGCAGTATCTCCTGAGAATGGATCATATACTTGAAGTATACGAAACGCTGGAACCCAATGATTTTCTTGCAAAAGTCAGGGTGTCGGAGATTGCCGAACTCAAGAAAGATATTCTTATTCCGCTCAGTGAACTCCAGGGAGTTCGTGAGATTAAACCGATACTGACCGTGAAGAAGGTAAAAGAGCAATTCTGGAATATTGAGGAGTACGATCTACATGGATATTAGTGTTCTAAACAGCTGCCTTGCAATAATCACTCTTGTGCTGGGTGCTGCCCTTATCATATATATGTACCAGGCTTACAAACTTGTAAAACAGCAGAGCATCCTTCTGTTGATGTATGGTGTATTTACAATTATAATCGGAATAGTCCTCCCGGATATTGTAGGGCTTTTCTTCCAGGAAACCTTTGCCTGGTTCTGGGCTGAGATCTTTTCAAGATGCCTCGCAATCATCGGCATATGTGTGATAATCTATTCCATCCTCAGAGGCTGAACGATGCAAAACAAAACCAGTTCATTTGCAAGAGACTGGCAGTTTTTAAAGATATCCAGGAGTTGGAAGCCTCACGATTTCTCCAAAGACATTCTTGAGAAATTAATACTGGAAAACGACAGGTACATAAATGAAAAAATCTGTAACATCGTCCAGGAGCTCGGAATAAAGGAAGGAAAAGAGATTAAGGAACGGCTTGGCAATCAAATCGAGATCAATACTGTTATAGAGGGTATCCTGCTCATATCCGGACAGGACTACAACATCAAAAAGAACAACGATAAAACAGAGATCATTGTCTCGAAATCATTAAAATCCAAAGAGAATCCAATTGATAATTCAGATCTAATCTCAATCCCGTACCTGAAAGGGGTAATAAAATCCATAATGCCGGAATCACATTTTCTGGACTCCAGCGAAAGCCTGACAATTTATTTTTGAGAACAACCTTTATTCAGATTTTTGGAGGAAATGTTTTTTCCATTTCATCTTAGTTATGAGAACAATATTTCCTACAAATGGTAAAGAAGACCAAACTATTCTTTAATTGTGAATTGCTCAAAAGGTATATAAATCCAATAGTAAAAATAAGTATTAATAATCCGTAAATCGGGAATAATGGTTTCGGGTTTTTTATGAGGTGAGATTAATGAAATTCATGACAAATGAAGAGGGTGTATCACCGGTCATCGGTGTCATCCTTATGGTGGCAATAACGGTAATTCTGGCAGCAGTTATTTCCGTATTCGTCTTCGGACTTGCCGGGGATCTTGAGAGCAGTTCGCAGAAGGATGTTACGATCAAGACCGGAACAAATGATGACGGAGAGATCACATTCACGATATTTGCAGGAAAAAATGTTGAACAGATAACTGATATTGCGTGGGCAAACAGTACACAAAATGAAACCTTAACTGGGAACTTTACAATCGGTTATATCAACACAACCGGCTGGAGCAAGGATGCTTCCGGAACAGTAACGTTTACAGCAGAATTTACAGACGGTAGCAAACAGATTGTTGCCAGCGTCCCATAAATCTAATATCTTTAATTTTTTTATTCCAATTTATCTAATTATAATCTGTTTCCAAACGATCCTTTCAGTACTGTCAATAACCTGAACAGGGAAAATCAGATCTTAAAAAGCAGTTAAATCCTGTATAATCTTTCAGGAATTATTCCATAATATATCCAAGCAGAAGCTCAAGAGCCTCTCTCTCGCGACTTCCCCCGCATTTCCGGACAAGGGAGGCATGGTGATCAATAAGCTGCTTCAGCCACGGATCCCGGTTCATGACATATCTCGTCCCGTGCACGGTCGCCTCGATTACGCTGTTGAAACCCCTGTTTACAGGGTAAATACTGTTGTCAATTATCTCTTCGGCCACAGGGACCAGCCTGACAATCGCTGCTTCGCCCGATTCCCTCTCTATTTCGGTTTTGAAAGCAATCCATGCCGATGCATCTTTCAGGCGCTGGACTTCCAGATCACCGTAAGTCTCATTGCAGAAAAAATCCTCAGGAAGATCGTCGAAGGCCGTTTTTACATAGATTACAGGATCATGGACGATATTGGCGACGACCCAGCCGTCCCTGCGAATGTTTTCAAGCGTATGCGTACCGTGAAAGAGAACCATCCTTAGAGAACCGTCTTTTACGATAATCCCGATAGGTGCCGCATTGTTTCTTGTCGTCGCAATGATCTCATTGATCCCTTCGCCTAAGAGTCCCATTCCCATCCCTCGCTTATGGCAACATATATTCCTGCAATGATTATATCTGCTATCGATCCGGGATTGACACCCTTCTCAAGGCACATCATATCGAAATCATCGATCGAAAGCTCTCCTTTCTTCACCAGGCATGCCTGCTCTCTCGCCCATTCTGCCGTTTCCTCTCCGAATTTCTTCACGATGAAGGTATCCTTTTCCCCGGAGAGAAGGGAGATGAACGCATCGGAGACTGCTTCCCTTCCCTTCCCCGACTGCTTCAGGAATTCGGCGGTTTTCTTTGTCAGCTGGAAACCGTTTGTCCACTCCGCCGCAACCATATCTTTGGGCGAGGAATATTCCATTACATCATAAAGTGTCATCCCGTTCTTCGTCAGGTAATCGATTGCGGCTGGATCGTTTACGTCGATCTCATCGGTCTTGTTCATCCTCACCGATGTAAGCCCGAAAGCCCGGTAAAACAGAACCGCGTCATCAACGGTAGTTGAACGGATCAGTTCCAAAGCTTTTTCGATCGTCCCGCCGGCGATAAGAGGAATTAAAAGAATGAAGGCACCGAAATGCGTGTTGCCGCCGGAATGGACGTTTGTAAGGGCGACCGCATCATATATGATACCGCCGAGCCCTTTTTCAGAAGAATGAAAATCTTCGGCCTCATCAAATGCAGGCCTTGCGAGAATCGCAGACGCAAGAAAATGCTCGAGGCATGTATCATCATAGTCATGATACCGGTCCACGTTACCGGGTTTTACCCCGGTGCAGACCTCGAGCATCATTGCAATCTGGGCGAATTCAGCCCGCGATCTCTTCTTCTCTGTTATCTTCATCAAACAACCTTTTCATGATCTTCTCGGAGAGACGGCGCTTGTATCTCATGTAGTCAGCAAGCGAGATGCCCTCCTTCTTGATGCTGATATCCCTGAACATGCAGGGAGTCGAGCCCTTGCAGCACCAGGCAAGACTGCCAAAGCATGTACTCGATCCCGAAGCAAGGGGAGTGTTCTGAACCGATTCGATCTTCAGATCGTGGTACTCCTTCGGTGTCATCCCGGCTCTCTTTAGTGCAGGCATCAGCGGGCACTGCTTGACCGGCATGCAGCAGAAGGTCAGGCTCCTTAAGTCTCCTCCCCTGCAAAGCTGCTTGGGGGAATTGTACCATCCTGTCTCGTCTGCATAGGCGGATATTGCCATATCCAGATAATTCAGCGTATTGACATCCGAATTTCGTGCAAGAGATACCATATCCGCCCCGTGCGCGAACAGGTCCTTCATCCTGTCGAACGTATTGACAGAGTTATTGGCGATCAAAAGAAGCGGGCAGCTGTTCCTTATCTGCTTTATCTTTGAGGAACCGAAGTCCATCAGGTCGACATGGAGAATGTCGGCACCTGCCTTCCATAACAGGCGTGCAAGTTCCGAATCGTCTTCGACGACCCCTGCCCTGATCTTGACCGATACCGTGACCCCGGTACTTTTCAGGGCGGATACGACCATTGCAAGTTTTTCAGTATTCTGAAGATAATACTCGCCGCATCCTGCACTGATCATCGCCGGCTGGCGGCAATGTGCGTCGATCTCGTATATCACGCCGTCGCCGAGTTCGTGTGCAATCGATACGAATGATTCAGGACTGCTGCCCCTGAGGTTGATGGCGGGTATGACATCGGTACCTGCCAGTTTTTCAATCTCTGCTTTGAGAGTTGCAGCAGGATCGGTTGAAATGAACTCTTTGCGCCCCTCTTCTTCCATAAGGGCGCTTGCATTAATTGTTGCTTCATCGATCGAGTAACCGCCGATAAAAGCCATTCCGATATTTTCTTTCCTCGCAAGGACATAATCCGCATCCACGATCCCTGCCATTGAGGCTATTGCTATTGGTGTCTTTACAGTACGGCCGTTTACAATTAGCTCGTACCTGTCATATGGATCCATCATTCTTCCCTATAGGTTTGTTTTTAATATCTAATGATTTTGGATGGGGCCGGAAAGAGTATACCCCCCGCCTGATCTCTCCAGTCTGATTCCCGCTGAAAAATCTTCCTTTGAAATGCCGGCATTTTTTTTCCTGAATTCGATTACAAGATCCCATGGAAGAAGATAGGCCTCCTTCGGTTTTCCCGCCCCCGCGCGAAACTCGACTGCAAGAAAGCCCTGTCTTCCGGTCTTATGAATAAACTCCGATATCGCGTCCACCTGGTGCACACCGTCCTTGTCCTCGTGGAAATGCTGTGTGAAATAGAGTTTCTTTCCCTTCAGCGACTTGCACTCGATCGCAAGATAATACCTCGGGTCGAGCGAATCCGAGAGAACGTCGACATACTGTGTAATGAACCGGGACTGCTTCAGCCTGTATGCATATCCCTTTGCCCCGGTTCTCTCGAAATATTCGTTGAAACATTTGACGATATCTCTTTCAAAATCACTCATTTGTATATAATAATCTTTTGAATAAGTGAAAAATCAATTGGTAATTATTTTTTAATAAGATTGTAATACATTGTACTATATGCCAAAGATCGGATTCTTACTGGTAGGGCATGGCAGCAAAAAGCCATACAACAAACAACTCATCGACAACACGGCAAAGATCATTGCCGGCAAGGAAGCAGGATACATTGTTAAAACAGGATTCATGGAGTTCAGCGAACCGACGATCCCCGAGGCACTCGAATCTTTCAGGGGCGAGGACATCGAGATGCTCCAGGTTGTTCCTCTGTTCCTTGCAAGGGGAATGCATATAGACAAAGATATTCCTGAAATCCTCGGTATTGAAGAGGGCGGCCACAATGGAACCTTCAAGCTTAACGACAAGGAGATTCCGCTCGTCTTCGCCGACCCCATAGGAGAGAACGAACTGCTCGCCGATCTTATGATCGTAAACGGAAAGAAAGCAGTTGAAGACTATCTCTGATAATTTAAGAAAAAAATGCCTCAAATAAAGGCAAAATCAATTTTATGAAGATCCTTGTTCTCGACACGATCCATGGCGGGAAAACACTGGCGGAATACCTGAAAAGGGCCGGTCATGTCGTTGATACCGTGGATGTCTACCGGGGCAGGGACGGATCTGTCAGCGAAGATGAAGCGGCAGGGAAAGTCTATGACCTCATCGCCGCACCGGTTCATCTCGATCCGGATTACAGGCTCCTGAATACAGGCACTGATGTAATATCTCACCACGAAGCCGTGGCCGTGGCCGCTTCGGTCCCGGAAGATACCCTGCTGATCGAGATCACTGGTGCAAGGGGGAAGACTACTACGGCGCATGCGTTACTGCATCTCATGGAAAAAGACGGGTGCGGAATTCTTCATACATCAAAAGGAACCGTAAGATACCCGGAGAAAGATCTGATCTTCAAAAGGAGCATCACGCCTGCAACTCTCGTTGAGGTTCTCTCTGCCGCTGCAGGAGAAAAAGAGTGCCGGTGGATCATCGCCGAGGAATCCGTCGGGGTGACCGGCCTTGGGGATCTTGGGGTACTGACTTCCGGGACAGACTACCCGATTGCAAACGGGAAAAAGTCCGCACTTGATGAAAAGATCAGGCTTCTTAAAGGCTGCAAAAAAATCCTCCTTGCCCCAGGTGTCGAAGCAGATATTCCGGGCGCATATTACTCGGACGATATCGTTGTCGTCGAAGACGATGTATGCAGGTTCGGTTATGCCGGAATTAAAGGAGAGTTTTCAAACAAACTTCTCACGGTCGAAGGCTATAAGGAGGCGCTGATGACGGCTGCGGCGGCAGGCTGCATCCTCGGCAAAGATCCTTCAGGCCTGGGTTCCTTTTCGGCACTTGAAGGAAGACTCTCCTACAGCACCCGTGACGGCAAAGGGATAATCGACAATTCAAACAGCGGTGCAAACAGGAAGACTGCATTAACGGCATCAGCATATGCACACAGGTTTTCCCCCGGCCAGGAACAGGTGCTTGTTATAGGTATAGAAGCCGAAAATATATGTGAAGGTTTCCCGGACGATGAGATCGCAGGCGCAATATCCGATATAATGCCTTATGCGGCTGTCGTGGTATCAAAAGATCCGGAAAATGTCAGGAAGATTATTCCGCCGGGAATAGAATTCGAAACTGCCTCTTCACTGGAAGAAGGCGCAGAAAAAGCTATGAAATACGGAACAAACAGGATAATTATCCTGTCTGTCAAGACCTGGAGATGAAAAGATGAACTATATACAGCCAAGACCAAGCTCGATCGTGGCCGCACTCTATACAGTCAGGGATCTCGGAGTGGATCTTGCGATCCTCCACGGACCTTCGGGCTGCTCGTTCAAACATGCCCGGCTCCTGGAAGAGGACGGACTCAGGGTGCTGACAACCTCGCTTGCGGACAACGAATTCATCTTCGGGGGGCAGCAGGTTCTTGAAGATGTCCTGAGATATGCGGAAAAGGAGTTCAAACCTGAAAGGATCGCGGTTGTCGGGACATGTGTCTCGATGATCATCGGCGAGGACATGGAGGCTGCAATAATCGATTCCGGCATCGAGACTCCTGCAATAGCAGTTGACATTCATGCAGGGTTCAGGGAGAATATCGACGGTGTAATTGCCGCCCTCGAACCTGCAGCCGAGGCGGGATGGATCGATGAGGACGAACTCGAGAGGCAGAAGGGGCTCCTTAAAGCCGCAAACGAGGTGGAGAGAAAGAGAGGGGCCGCATACAAGCCTTATGTCCAGCCGTCGAGGGGAGATCTCAAGCATGTCGTCGCAGGAAGTCTCGTGGAGTCTGCATGTTCAGGCAGAAAAGGGATTGCAATACTCAATGCAAAAAAAGAGACCGCATATATGTTCGCCGACGTTCTCATCGCCCTGCATGAGAGATGCCCGGACGCCGATATCACATATGTGGTGAACCTGGAAAACAGGGGACTTCCGAAGATACGGCGGGATGCGGAGACGATCCTATCCGGAATCAGATCTGCGGGAATCGATCCGGTTCTCTGCGGGGCACTCGACGAGTACGGTGCGAACGGCGACAGGATCGGCGAAATCATTAATGAGATCAAACCTGATTTCGCACTTATTGCAGGTGTCCCTCATGCAATCCCGCCAGAGTACCTTGAAGGAATCGAGGTTTTCTCGGTTACGAACGGGCCGAGGCAGGTCGAACCGTTAAAGGAATTCGGTCATGATCATGTTGTTGTCGAGATCGATCTTCACCCGAAGACACTTGGAGTCAGGGAGATCGTCCCGAGCGAATTCGGCGACACAATCAGGAGCATCTGAGAACAATGAAGAGCTTTCTTATAACAGGGGATCGGTCGGGAAGCGGGAAGACAAGCATCACTCTTGCACTGAGTTCCATCCTCTCGGATGACTTTACTGTCCAGACTTTCAAGGTCGCGATGGACTATATCGACCCTTCCTACCTTACAGCAGTTACGGGAAGGCCGTGCAGGAACCTCGACAGCTTTGTGATGACTCCCGAGCAGATCAGGGACAGCTATACCAACGGATGCATCGGTGCCGAGGTGGCAGTCATCGAGGGAGTCCGCGGGCTCTTCGAGGGATCCGAGGCCCTGAACGATACGGGTTCTACGGCAAGCGTTGCCAAGATGCTCGGCCAGAATGTCATACTCGTAATCGATGCGAGGAGCATTACGAGGAGTGCGGCCGCAATTGTCATGGGATTTCTTGCTTACGACCCGGATGTAAGAATAAAGGGCGTCATCCTCAACCAGATAATCAGTGAAAAACATCTCAATAAGGCAAAGGCCGCAATCGAAGCTGCAACGGGGATTCCTGTCATCGGCGCAATTCCGAGACGCGACGAGATGAAACTTACAATGAGGCATCTCGGGCTGATACCGTTTCTCGAAGGAAAGAAGGATGATGAATTCCTGAAAAGAGTCGATGCTGTAAAAGAGATTGTCAGCAGGAACGTCGATATCGACGCACTCTTAGATCTCGCAGGCGAATCTCCTGCACCTGTCGATGTCCCCAAAAGTTTTGTCCAGGCAAAGGAGAAGGATGTAAAGATCGGGGTAGCGGTTGACGAGGCATTCAACTTCTACTATAACGACGTCTTCGATATCCTCGGAGCGAAGGGTGCGGAGATTGTTACGTTCAGCCCCATCCACGACAGTCTTCCCGAGGCCGACGGCTACATACTCGGCGGCGGATACCCGGAGATGTTCGCTGGAGAACTGGAAGCAAACGACAGGATGAGAGAGGCGGTTTTGGAGGTATCAAGGAACGGCACTCCGATCTATGCAGAATGCGGCGGGCTGATCTACCTGACAGGTGAGCTCGTGCTTAAATCGGGATGGAATGATCTTGAGGCCGATAAGAGTTACGGGATGTGCGGTGTCTTTGACGGAAAGACCGTGATGCCTTCGAAGAGAGTGATCGGTTATGTCAAAGGTGTTTCCGACTCGAGATCCCCGCTTGGAGAGGCTGTCTTCAGTGGCCATGAATTCCACCACACCGATGTCAGGCTCCCGAAGGACACGCATTACAGCTACAGGCTCAGCAGGGGTTCAGGGATTATCGGGGGATTCGACGGTGCGGTTGCCAACCGGACGCAGGGGAGTTACACGCACCTTCACCCCCTTGCTTCGGCAGGGATGATCGGGAATTTCGTTGAGAACTGCAGGAAAAAAGAGTGAGAATGGATTACATCTAAGAAGAACATCATCATTCTGCCAGTTTTTTTTGGATATGAAATATTCATTTGAAAGCTGCCTGCGAGGGCGGCATTATCGCAAGCGCAAAGCCCTGAGGTCAGGGCGGGTCCACGGAGCGGATGCGGAGCGAATTTGCGCAGGTTTTGCCTCCAAAAAGATCTTCATTTAGAAAGGGAGGTGGAGGTTTCCCCCTCCCTGTAACCCTCCCCCTCTGTGGCGATAAGTCGCCGTCGGGACGGGCAAGCGTCCCTCCGGCTCCTTTTTTTCTCACGATTATGATCAAATAAATCAATGGATTCATTTTCCCCCGGCCGAGGCTACCCGAACGGGTAAGCGTCCAGGCCGGACTATCTCAATTGCGAAAATTCGCGTAGCGAATTGAGCATTGGGCTGCCCCGTCAGGGGCTTACGCCCATTTCAAAATTCTGATTAGATCAATAGGAACCGTCCTTCAATCCAAATTACACAAATCAAAAAATTGTTATCTTCAGCAGAAGAAAATAAATTCATGATTATTTACCTTGATGGTGAATTCCTTCCGAAGGAAGAGGCGAAGGTATCTGTTTTTGACCACGGCCTTCTCTACGGTGACGGCGTATTCGAGGGAATCAGGGCATACAACGGCAGGGTATTCAGGCTGCACGAACACCTTGACCGGCTCTATGACTCTGCAAAGACGATCGATCTCGACATCGGGATGACGAAAGAGGAGATGGCCGAAGCAACGCTTGAGACTCTCAGGAGAAACGACCACAGGGATGCATACATCAGACTGGTCGTAACGAGAGGTGTCGGCGATCTCGGATTGGACCCCCTAAAATGCTCGAAACCAACCGTATTCATAATATCAGCCCCGTGGGGAGCGATGTACGGCGATCTTTATGAAAAAGGCCTGAAGGCGATAACGGTATCGATCAGGAGAAATGCGGCAGAAGCTCTTCCGCCTAATGTAAAGAGCCTGAACTATCTCAACAATATCATGGCAAAGATCGAGGCGAACTACAAAGGTGGAGACGAAGCCATATTCTTCGACACAAACGGCTACGTTGCCGAAGGTTCAGGGGACAATATATTCGTTGTAAAGAACGGCACGATTTTTACGCCTCCGACCATGAACAACCTCAGGGGAATAACAAGAATGGTCCTCCTCGAGATCGCCGAAGAACTTGGCATACCTGTAAAAGAGCAAAACCTCGGGTTCTTCGATCTCTATACCGCAGATGAGGTTCTTGTAACCGGAACCGCCGCCGAGGTTGCACCGGTAACACTCATCGACGGAAGAAAGATCGGAACGGGGAAACCTGGTCCGGTTATAAAACAGATGACAGCCGCTTTCAGTTCAAAGACTTCATCGGAAGGAACTGAAATATTCAAATAATTTTTTTTAGAGATTCATGCTTTACAGATTCTCTCGGTTATAGATCTCTGTATATATTCAGCGACCGGGAATTCTGAAGAAAATATGCCCTCAAGAGATGACCCTCTCCTGATCACCAGAATATCCTCCCGGAAGTCCGCAAATATAGCGAAAACGAGCCTTGCCGAATGATCACTATACATTTTTTCATCCATAAGGCTGCTTTTGATTAATTCATCGCTTTCATAAATATTTAAGCCCCTATATGGATATTCAGAAGGATTATTGACCACAATATGAAGATTCAGTTTCTTGTTTGAACATTTGATCTCATTGATATATTTTTTAAAAAACACGGGATCGCTGCAAAGAATAAGAACAGAATCCTTTGCGCGCCTCAGGATATAATTTATTTGATTCTCTATCGCGGATTCGCTCTGAACAGTGTACCCCGGAACTTTTGCAGGCCGGGCTTTTTTTTCGATCTCCTCAAGCATCTGGACAACCTCTTCGATTGACTGAAGAGTGTTCTTTTTGATCCTTTCAAAAGTCCGTGCAATATCAAGTGCATGATACCGGGTCGGACTCCCGTTTATAACCCCGATATATCCTTTTTTTGTGAGATCCGAAATGATTTCATATACACGTCCCCGGGGTATTCCCGTGAGTTCGTGAATATCCCTTGCGCTGCCCACCTGGAGCATAACGAGAACCGTATAAATTTTGGATTCATATTCGGTCATCCCCCAGGATTTCAGTCTTTCAACAATTCTTTGATCCAGTTCAAATGATCCTTTATCCGCCGGGAAATCTGTCATTCTGAAAAATATCTTGCTATTAACAGAGATATCTTTTGTCATTTGCTCCCCCTTTCAGGAGCACCACATATATGACGCCTGATTTGAAAAGTTTAGCCGAAACCGGATTAAAGAGCTTTTTAGCCAGGCTCATCAAAGAAAAACGGAGTTCTTACAATAATGAACACGACAAAAACTCTCAAAGACAAAATAACATACTATACAACAGGCAGGGACAAATTAAAGCTCACATTTCTTATCCTTTCATCCATGATGACGATGATGGGCGGGGCGGCCGTCGCACCCTCCCTTCCGGGGATCAGCGCCTATTTTTCTGGATATCCCGAGAGTGTAATTGCACTGGTAATAACGCTTCCTTCTCTTGCAATAGTCCTTTCCGGATGGTTTATCGGGATGATATGCGACCGCGTGGGGAAAGTCAGGCCCCTGATGATATCCCTCGCATTGTTTGCGCTATTCGGATCTTCAGGTGCATATCTCAGTTCGCTGGAGATGATACTTGTCGGAAGGGCTCTGCTTGGCATTGCGATTGCCGGTATAATGACTACCACGATTGCACTGGTATCAGACTACTATTCAGGTCCTGAAAGGATCAGGGTTATAGGATACCAGTCGGCAGCAATGGGTATAGGAGCAATTGTTCTTGAGACTTCAGGGGGACTGCTTGCATCGTTCGGCTGGAGAGAGACTTTCCTGATCTATCTTATTGCACTGTTATTTATTCCCGGAGTTCTTCTTACGATGAAAGAGCCGAAAAGGGAAGACAATACTTCCGGAAGTCAGGATTTCAATAAATCAAAGGTCGAAAAAAAGGGATTGTCGTTTACTCAGTTAGCCATCATATACATATCGGTCTTTGGCGTGATGCTCATGTTCTATACATTACCGACAAAGCTTCCTTACCTTCTGCAGGCTGCCGGGATCTCCTCGACTGTTGTCAGCGGTGCACTTCTTGGAATTCCCGGCTTTATTTCGGCTTTCAGCGCCCTTTCCTGTAGCAGGCTCTATTATTATTTAAAGCGAAATTCGATAATGGCTACAGGATTCCTGCTTATTGCACTAGGTTTTTTAATCATAGGAACTGTTTCAGGCCTTATTTTTTTAATAGTTGGATTAGTGCTTGTCGGTACAGGCCAGGGGCTTTTGCTGCCGACGCTTGTCGGATGGCTGAGTGAGATCGCCCCAGCCAAAAGATACGGCACATTGTACGGGATTTATTCGGTGTTCTTCTACCTTGGACAGTTCGTATCCGGATTCGTATCACAGCCCATTATCGATATAAGCGGGACATACCAGATGGTGTTCACCCTCGGAGGACTGTATAGTATAATGATGACTGCGGTTTTTGTATTCCTGATATTCGGTAAAAAAGTGCATGCAAAAAATAAGCAGGAATCAGATAAAATTACATGATATTGGAAGATATTCCGGATCTCAGATCTCTTTTCAATAACCTGTTCAATCAGTTTTTCCGACGAAATCGGGAACTTCTTTTGCCAGATGCAGCTTTCTTATCAGCATAAAGCCTGAAAGGCACATCAAACCTACGGCGAAATTTATTATCCCTATGCTGAGAATGAGATCATCTCCTCCGACAGATACGAGAACCATTCCCGCACTCCCGAATAAAAGCCCGGAGCAGTTGATAAGAGAAGATGCCGAACCTGTGTCCTCTTTCTGTTGCTGGAGCATAAGGAATGTTCCCGAAGGCCTGACGCAGCTCCCGATCATTGACGCAGGAAAAAGTGCGAGTGTGAACGCAACAGGCCCGAGATCGCCGAACAGACAGATCATCACTCCGCTCACGGCCATGATGGCAAAGCAGGAGACAATGATTGTATTCCGCCTGATATACCTGGAGAGCCTGAGATAGAGGAAGGGCCCGGAGATCATGCCGACTGCGATTACGGCGAAGTAAAAGCTATACCATTGTTCAGAGAGCCCGAACTGGTTCACAAATATGTATGATGAATCTGTAATGAACGCGAGGGAGGCCGTGCTCACAAGCGAAAAAACGATAAGCAAAGATGTGAATCCCGGGTTCTTCAGGACGGTTCCCAGCCTTCCGAAGGATCTCACGATTGTACCCGTATATCGACTGGTAAGAGGCTCTTCAAGGAGAACTCCTCCCGTCAGAGAGACAATTCCTATCAGGCCGAGCATCCAGAACAGGCCCTGCCACGAAGTGTACGGAAGCATGAAGGCGCCAAGTACAGGTGCAACTGCGGGTGAGATGACGACCATCGACTGGACTATCGCGAGTACAGATTCCTGTTTTCTGCCGGCATAGAGATCCTTGACCATGGCGGTCGCAACCGCTGATGCAGCGCTTCCGCCGGCTGCCTGTATGGCACGGAACAGGATCGGCCTTCTCCCGTATTTATCGCTCAGCGGCCCCCAAAACAGCATTCCTGCACTGAAGACGATGAAGAAAAGTATCAGGGTAAGGTTGACGAGCATTACAGGAACCCCGAAATAGTCAACCATCCCGGGAAGAGCAGGAAGATAAAGATCTGTTGAGAGCGGAACGAATGCGGATAGGAGAACGATCAGGCCGATTGTTCCCTTCTCCCCGAGATACTTCTGGCAGATCTGTGGTTTATTCTCTTCCTGAAGTTCCGGTTTCATCCTCTGCGTCCCATGCCCGTTTGTCCTGTCAGGTTTGTTATAAATACGATATACAATTATCTAAAGAATCATTTATTGAAGATTGGTTCAATTCAGGCTATTTCATCAGGCCGATTCCAAAACGTATATAACATAATCCGCCTTACATATTAAGGCAACAATTCTTGCGCTGATATAGTGTAGGGGCCAATCATGCCGGCCTTTCACGCCGGCGACTGGGGTTCAAATCCCCATATCAGCATACAAATTTTAAGAAATAATTTCTCAGTCAAACTAAACCCCAGACGAAGATAATTGACCGTTATTTTTAGGATCAAATATCTTCTGTTTTAAAAAACGATTTTTCAGTCCCTTTCCTCTGCATCTCCACCCAGGCCTTTATATTACCATACAAATCCGTTTTATAGAAATCTTCCTCGTCATAGAGCTCTAAGCAAAGCCTTTCAAGATCCCCTAAAACGACTGTTCTGCCGTTTTTCTGCGGATAATTGATGTTTATTTCAGACAGGAGCACACACATCAAATCATGCCCGCGGCATATCTGCATAGGATGGTCGAAATATTCTTTCTTTTCAGAGATCTCCTCAGAAAATGCAGCCAGAAAGTCTTCAGATTTGGCAGGGTTGCGCCGGCAAATAAATTCCATCAGCTTTTTTTCATTGATACTCAGGGAAGAAGGCTCGGTAAATTCCAAAAAAATATTCTTCTTCTTGCAGTTGATATGTTTAAAAACCATATTGAGGCCATATTTTTCATTAATATACAGAGATAATCCGATCAGCCGCGAACACTCGATCAGGCGCCTTAAAATATTTCCGTCCCTTATTCCCTCATTTGTTTTTCTCTGGAAATTACCACCTGCAGAACCTCTCTCGTATCTATTCAAGACCCTTTCAATCACTTTCTCAGATATTATCATTGTCTCGATATCGTGAGAGTCGGTCATGAAGATATTTTCCGGATCGTTCCCGCTATTTTCATGGAAGAAAGAGAAATCCCTGTCAACAATTCCAATAAACGAATTCCTCTTCTCATCAGGGACTTCTCCGAGGAGATTGTCTATAATGCGAAATACGTTTTTTTTGGAATTTGCAAAACGTATTTCACAGGTCTCACGATTAAAAAAACGTGAATAAAACTCATAGTCATAAGGGCCTTCGGTTATGACAAATAATTTTTCCTTCAATGAAGGATAGTTTCTCTCCATTTTACGGATGGCACCACCAATTTCATCCGCATTCGCCCAGATCTCCTCCAGTCTGAATCTGCCTTTAGTATTACGAAACCGCATTCCGGCTTTACTCATCGACCCCTTCCCCTGAGAGATCTACTGTACAATCCCAGTTTGTGTGTATAAGTTGTGGCGAATGGGTAGCTATGAGAAAACCGGAGCCGGTGATACTTGTAATCTTCCTGATGAATTCAAGATAAAGCCTCTGCCATACGATATGCAGTGAGATTTCAGGCTCGTCAACAAGTACAAGAGTCCCCGGATCTGTCGAAAATATGAGATCATAATACATCACCAGCTGGTTCTGCTCCCCGGAAGAAAGTTTTTCAGGCGCAACTGGTTCATTATCAGCCACCATGAAATTAAATCCCTTATCTGCCCGAATTTCGAATGAAAGATTAAGGAAAAGCGAATTAATTATCATTATTAACAGATCGATCTTTCTTTCAAGATCTCCGAATATCAGGCATTTCTTCTCAATATCCTCAGCATAGAGCTGAAGTGCTGCAAGTATCCCTGTATCCCCTTCAATATCCTCTCCGGTTATAAAGTTGTCCTGCCATTCTCCCGGCTCATACGACAGGAATCCAACTTCCCTGAGTTTCTTCTGCTCCAGTCTAATCTTTGACAATTTTTCAATAATCTGTTGCGCCCCAGGAAGAACGCCATTATCCAATTCCTGGCAGAGATCCATGAACCGTTCAGGATATGTCGAATCAAGTTCCTGTGCACTTGCAGCATAATCATTCAGCATTGCCTGGATGCGCATCCTGATATCATCGGAATAGTTGAGAACCGTAAGTTCATAGCTCCGCCTGATCCCCCCTGCATGACTTGCCAGAAGATCTCCCTCCCTAAGTATATCCGATTCGGCATTTTGCCAGAGTCTCTGTGCAGATATAAGTTTTACAGGAACGGGTGGAATAATCCTGCTAAGCTCCCATGAGGTTTCCGCTTCATCAAAATTGTCAGGATTGACAGTATACTCAAGAACACTGTTGCCGGATTTCTCCAGCCTGAAATTCAATGACCATAAATCACCTACAGGAAGCTTTTTACCCTGCAATTCTCCTAAACACTTCTCAATAATAAGAGTGGTCATTTTTTCCGGTTCTGATACGGTTCCTGTGATACCGAACAGGATCTTCAGGGCTTTAAAGGGGATGTCCCTGATTTCACCGAGATTTCCGACAAAGACCGCCCGTAACAGTCTTAAAATTGTCGTCTTTCCATAACCGTTGGGGGCGGTGATTATCGATATATTCCCGGGATTTTCCAGCGGAATTCTATAATCAAACTTTCCGAAGAGACCGAAGATCTCTATCTCCAGGGGTTTTATCCTGTTAAAGCGTAAAGGCATGTCTCTTGTAATCGCATCTGTCAGCCTCCCGAGCATCTCCTCGATGCTCTCCGAATCAGAGAGCGGGTATTCGACCCATTTATCAGCAAAAACCTTTGAGATTACATTAACGTATTCAGAATGAAGCTTGTCGCTTCCGAGAAATATCACCCTTTCATAATTCAACAGACCATCTGATTCTGCATTTATCTCTATTGTATCGTATTCAATTCCCGATCCGGCGAATGTATCTCCTTCATAATTTTTGATCTCCTCATGCGGAAGGACAAAACCGTACCTTGGCGATAGAATCACCCTGTCATCAGGATAGAACTTTTTTGAGTACTCACGGCACCTCTCTGCAAATCTGCCTGTGAATGCATATTCAGCCTTAACTTGCCGGGTCAAATCCAGGTTCCTGTCACGATCCCAAATTTTCTCCTCACCGGCAGGAGTTATCACCAGGGTTTTTAATGCCATTTATCTAAAATAAGGGACTCTATAGAAATTAATGTAGCGAACGGGATGATCTAAGTTTAATTAAAGCCGCGAAATAATCGTCTTCGCCGCAAGAAAACCCGTCGAAAATGCCGCCTGCAAATTATATCCCCCCGTATCTCCGTCGATATCAAGTATTTCACCTACGAAGAACAATCCGGGAACAATCTTCGACTCCATCGTTTTCGGATTAATTCCCTCAAGTGCAACCCCGCCACGGGTGACCATCGCCTCGTCGAATTTGCCAAGTTCACGAACTTCAAACGGATATTCGGTCAGGCTCTTTATCAAAACGTTTCTCTCCTTTTTTGGAAGATGAGCACAGGTAAGATCAGGTGAAATCCCTGATATTTCGATAATCTCTCTGGCAAATCTCTCCGGGAGAGAATATTCCGAAAGGATCGTCCGGACCAGTTTTGTTCCTCCCAAATCCGTCTTTTGCGTGAAATCCTTCCTGAACTCTTCAGGATTCATACCGGTCATGAATGAGATCTTCAGGACATCAACAGGAAGAATATTCCTGGAAAAATCCAGGATTCCCGGCCCGGACAGCCCCTTATGAGTCAGAAGGATGTCACCGGTGTGATCGGCGATCTTTTTATTATCCCGGAAAAGGGATATCCGGGCATTGTTAAATGATATCCCGGACAACGAACCGAACGGGTAGCTGCTGGGATAAACGGGTGCAAGAGCAGGTGCAATTTCGGTTACAGTCTGGCTGAGACTTTCTGCGATTTTGTACCCGTCGCCGGATGAGCCGGTCTGGGGATATGAGGCCCCCCCGGTAGAAACAACCAGATTTTTGGAATAATATTTTGCCAGAGTTGTTTCAATATTAAAACCAGTCTCTTCATTTTTTACTGATAAAACCGGCTCGCCGCACCTGATCGAAACCCCCCTCACTTCACATTCACGTAAAAGAACGGAGAGAATATCCGACGCTTTCTTTGTAGAAGGAAAAATCTTTCCGTTCTTATCCGTTTCAAACGAAACACCCCGCTTTACAAAAAAATCCACGAGGTCTTTATTGGTAAAATTCATCAGTGCAGGACGGAGAAACCTTCCGGTATTATTATAGTGAGACAAAAATTCGGATATTTCACCTTCGTGCGTGAGATTGCACTGCCCGGAACCGGTGATCAGCAGTTTTCTCCCGCAGGACGTCTTTTTTTCCAGGATCAGGACCTTTTTTCCCTCTCCCGCAGAATGGATCGCACAGAAAAGTCCTGCAGGCCCTCCGCCGACAATAATAACATCGAATTTCATCAGTTCCTTAGATATAAGAAAATAATCCATTAAACATTAACTCAGGAAGGAATTTACAATTTGTTGTAATACCGTCCGAAAAAGGCAGAAGTGATCAAAGCCCGAGTCAGCTTAAATAGTGCAGGCGTTGAAGAGACAATAATGGGAGAAAATAATATTGCTGTACCTGTAATATGCATCCTTCTTGTTTTCTGCATCTTCTTCTCCGGCTGCACGGAACAGGAATCCGTCAATACAACAAAATCAGCAAATGCACTCCGGGCTGAAGAACAGGGTGTCGCCGCTGAAAACGTGATCGACGCGAACAATATGTTCGCATTCGACATATACAGGCAAATCGCGGCTGAACAAACGGAAGATGAAAACATCTTCCTCTCCCCCTTCAGCATTTCATCGGTGTTTGCTCCCGTATATGAAGGAGCAAGGGGGGATACGGCAGATGAGATCGGGTCCGTCTTCCACTTCCCTGAAAACACCGGTACGCTAAGGGAAGACTACCGGGAGATCAATGAAAAAATAAATACAGGTGATCCCGACTACGAGCTCAGTATTGCAAACGCACTCTGGGCCGAGAATACATATCCCTTCCTTGAAAGCTACATCAATATCACAAAGGAATACTATTCAGCGAACACCACCACCCTCGACTTCAAAAATCATCCCGAAGAAACACGGCTGACGATCAACAACTGGGCAATGGAAAAGACAAAAGACAGGATTCAGGAACTCGTGCCTGCAGGTATGATAGACATTTATACAAGACTTGTTGTTACAAATGCAATCTTCTTCAAAGGCATATGGGCCAAAAAGTTCGATGAAAACAACACCCTTGAAGCGAATTTTACGACCGCATCAGGAGAGATTGTAAAAGTCCCGATGATGCAGAAAACGGCAGCATACGATTATGCCGAAACCGATGAACTCCAGGCAGTCAAACTGCCGTACGAGAATGAAACAGGAAATAAGCTGTCGATGATCGTCATTCTCCCGAAGGAAAACGAACTGCATTCAGTCGAGGAGACTCTCTATTTTAAAAAGATCAGGGAGGTCGAAGATTCGATGGGATCAGAAACCGTCAGGCTGTCTTTACCAAAATTCAGGTTTGAAACAGATTATATGTTTTCCGGCATCCTGAAAAAAATGGGTGTCGTAACCGCTTTTTCAGACGAGGACGCTGATTTTTCCGGTATGGACGGGACAGGAGGATTATATATCCGTGAAGTTATTCACAAGGCATTTGTAGAGGTGAACGAAGAAGGAACCGAAGCGGCGGCGGCAACGGCAGTTGTAGTACAAACTATTGCTCCTCCGCCGGGATACAGCTTGCCTGTCTATACCTTCAGGGCCGATCACCCGTTCATCTTCCTGATAGAGGATGACGAAACAGGTAATATTCTCTTTATCGGCAGGGTCTCAAATCCCTTAGAAAACTAACCATATTTTTTTCATATAACCGTGAATAACTGCGAAAAAAATCGAAGTCAACGCCAGATTAAATAAAAATCAGAATAAAAGGACAGTTATGAATATCAAATCTATCGTACCTTTTGCTGTTGTCATGCTGGCATGCCTCTTCTGTGTTTTTGCAGGATGTACGGGAACACCCGGTTCTGACGGGACGGAGACGGCGACACCAACACCCACGCAGAGCGTATCACATACAGGCTCTGCCGTAGAGAGCGTTGTTGACGCAAACAACATGTTCGCATTCGAGATATATAAGCAGCTCTCCGGTGAGAACAGCAAAGACGACAACCTCTTCCTGTCGCCGTTCAGCATATCGTCGGCACTTGCCCTGACATATGAAGGCGCGAAGGGAGAGACGGCAGACCAGATAAAGTCCGTCTTCTACTTCCCTGACAACATTGAGACCTTAAGAAGCGGCTACCAGGAAGTAAATGCCGGAATAAACGCAGGAGATCCCGAATACGATCTCGAAGTCGCAAACGCACTCTGGGCCGAAGAGACCTACCCGTTCCTCAAGGAATACATCAACACGGCAAAGACATACTACTCGGCTAATACGACAAACCTCGATTTCATAAATCAGCCCGAAGAATCTCGTGTCAGCATAAACGACTGGGTCGCAGAGAAAACGAACGACAAGATCGAAGACTTAATTCCCGAAGGAATGATCGATTCGATGACGAGACTCGTCATAACGAATGCGATATACTTCAAGGGAACGTGGGTTCTCCAGTTCGACAAAAACATGACGACGGAAGCGGACTTTACAACACCGTCCGGCGAAACAGTCACAGTAGAAATGATGAAGAGGACCGATGATGACGCAGTCTACGGCTATACAGAGACCGACGGCCTCCAGGTCCTGGAGATGCCATACGAGAATGAAAGCGGAAAGAAACTCTCGATGATCGTCCTTCTCCCGAAGGAGAACGACCTGAAAGCGGCAGAAGATGCTCTCAGCGCTGATAACTTTGAGGAGATTGAAAACTCGATAAAATCAAAGCAGGTAAAGGTATACTTCCCCAAATTCAAACTCGAAACAGAATACCTGCTGCGTGATATCCTGATCGATATAGGAATGCCTGCTGCATTCTCCGGTTCGGCAAACTTCTCGGGAATGGACGGGACTACAAATCTCTTCATCAGCAATGTCGTGCACAAGGCCTTCGTCGAGGTAAACGAAGAAGGAACCGAAGCGGCAGCGGCAACGGCAGTAGTAATGGCATCAGGAATGTCTCCGGAAAAAGAGCCGATACCTGTCTTCAGGGCGGATCATTCGTTCATCTTCATGATACAGGACGATGAAACAGGGAATATTCTGTTCATCGGCAGGATTTCAAATCCCGCAGAATAAGATACTCTTTTATTTTTACATTGTTTCCTTCCCGTTCATTGTTAACTGCGAAAAAAACTGAAGTCAACGCCAGGTTAAATAAACCATAACACCAATAATCTGCCATGAAGCACCTTAAACCGACGGCCATAACGGCCATTTTTCTGGTAATTCTGTGTACTTTTTTGGCAGGATGCACCGGAACACCCGATTCTGCAGGGACAGAGACGGCAACGCCCACTCCGGTACAGAATGTAACCGAAACAGGTTCGGCAGTCGAAAGCGTAGTCGATGCAAACGACATGTTCGCATTCGACATCTATAAGAAACTGGCATCAGAAGAAAGCAAGGACGACAATCTCTTCCTGTCGCCGTTCAGCATATCGTCGGCACTTGCCCTGACATACGAAGGGGCGAAGGGGGAGACGGCAGACCAGATTAAGTCGGTCTTCTACTTCCCTGAAAATATCGACACCCTGAGATGTGGCTACCAGGACGTAAATGCCGGAATAAACGCAGGCGATCCCGATTATGAACTCAGCATCGCAAATGCACTCTGGGCCGAAGAGACCTACCCTTTCCTAGAGGACTACATCAATACGGCCGAGACGTACTACTCGGCCAATACTACAAACCTCGACTTCATAAACCAGCCCGAAGAGTCCCGTGTTACCATAAACGACTGGGTCGCAGGGAAGACGAACAACAAGATCGAAGACCTGATCCCTGAGGGAATGATCGATTCGATGACAAGGCTCGTCATAACGAATGCAATCTACTTTAAGGGTACATGGGTTCTCCAGTTCGATAAGAACATGACGACGGAGGCGGACTTTACGACACCGTCCGGCGAAACAGTCACAGTAGAAATGATGCAGAGAACGGACGATGACGCAATTTACGGCTATTCTGAAACCGACGACCTCCAGGTACTTGAGATGCCATACGAGAATGAAAGCGGAAAGAAACTCTCGATGATCGTCCTTCTCCCGAAGGAGAACGACCTGAAGGCGGCAGAAGATGTTCTGACCGAAGACAAGTTTAAAGAGATAACCGGTTCGATAGAATCGCAGCAGGTGAAGGTATACTTCCCCAAGTTCAAACTCGAAACGGAATACCAGCTCTCAGACACCTTAAGCGAAATGGGAATGCCGGTGGCGTTCACGGGCTCGGCCGACTTTTCCGGCATGGACGGAACAACAGGCCTGTCTATCAGCGATGTAGTCCATAAGGCATATGTCGAGGTGAACGAGGAAGGAACGGAAGCTGCAGCTGCTACAGCTGTTGTAATGAGACTCACTGCAGTGGCAGGTGAAGATATTACCCCGGTCTTTGTTGCGGATCACCCGTTCATCTTCATGATACAGGACGACGAAACAGGAAATATCCTGTTTATCGGAAGGATCTCAAACCCGTCTTCAGCCTGAGTATTTACCTTAACCAACACTTTTTTATACCGTCATAATAAAATCCTGAACCGCCAATAAAGAAACAAAGTGAACCTGCAAAAATATTTTGACCCTGGAGGCGGATCGGAACATGAGAACGGCTGAAAGATCTAAAATCGCAAAATTATCGGATAAAAGCGGTCTTCCTCCCGGAACTCCGGTATATACAGGAGAAAGGTCGCCGGACGAGACAAAAATCAGGATCTTTCTTTATACTGAAGAAAATTATGAGGAAAAAACAGTATTAAATCTTGATGAACTAAAAGATTTCTCGGCAAAGACAGGATCCAAATGGGTGATTATCACAGGACTGGCCAATACACAGCTGATAAATGACATCTGCGAATTTTACGGGATGCACCCCCTGACGACTGAAGACATCTTAAATACCCACCAGAGACCTAAGATTGAGTCTTTTGACGACTACATATATATCGTCATCAAAGTTATCCTGCCGATGGAGGATGAAGGCATATATTCGGAGCAGGCAAGCATAATACTCTTCAAAGATACGATAATTACGTTCCTCGAAAATGACGACAGGATATTCGAACCCCTGATACGAAGGCTGACCGCATCGAAAGGCCGGCTGAGAAAAAACGGCAATGATTATCTTTTTTATGCCATCATCGACTCTGTAGTGGATGAATATTTTGAGATATTCGAGATCATAGGCGAAAGGCTGGAAAGGATCGAGGATTCGGTAATAATATCTCCCGAACCGGAGATCCTTGAAGACATTTATTCCGTCAGGAGGGATCTGATCTGGCTCAGAAAATCAATATGGCCGCTGCGTGATGTCGTAGCTCAACTTTCGAGGGGGGAATACTATCTAATAAGCGACAATACCGAAATATTCCTCCGTGACGTCCACGACCACCTATCCCAGATCTCGGAAACACTGGAGACATACAGGGATCTTGCCGCAGGATTATTGGATTTATATCTTTCCGGGGTAAGCAACAGGATGAATGAAGTCATGAAAGTGCTTACGATAATCGCCACGATATTCATTCCGCTCACATTTATCGCAGGGCTCTACGGGATGAACTTCAGTTACATGCCGGAACTTAACCATCCTTATGCTTATCCTGGAGTTCTCCTGATTATGCTGGCAATTGCAGTTGCAATGCTGATATATTTCAGAAAAAAAAGATGGCTCTGAAGGATACTAACGGGATCAAATATCCCCGTTCCTGTGTTCAAGATACCATTCGTTCGCTCTCATCAGGTCCCTTGGGGTTCCTACATCGATATGGATGCCGTCGATCTTTTTATAATAAACTTTTTTTCCGCGTACAATCTGAGTCATTATAGAATCTGTGAGCTGAAGTTCGCCTTTATATCCGGGTTTCGTATTTCTTATCGCATCAAAAATTTCAGGAGTAAAAACATATGCACCGAGTGCACCAAGGCTACTCTTTGCCTCTTCAACCGCCGGTTTTTCAACCATATCGAGAATTCGATCGCCGTCGGGGTTGATAATTCCGTGACGAGTCACATCAGCAACATCAGCCACTCCAACGACCGTGTCAGCCGATGATTCAATATGGAAACTGATCAGGTCTTTTAAAAATGTCTTCGGGGCAAAGAAATTGTCTCCAAGGACAACGATAAAGTCTTCTTTAATAATATGCTCGCCTGCCAGAACAGCATCTGCAAGACCTTTCCTTTCTTCCTGGACCACATAGGAGATATTGATGCCGAATTTTTTTCCCGATCCAAGATAATCAGAGAGACCGTGCTTATGAGGACTTACGACAATGACAATATGTTCGATGCCTGCAAGTTTCATTGCACGAACCACATGTTCGATTATTGCCATTTCACCGACAGGAAGAAGCTCCTTTGGTATCGCATTTGTAAACGGCCCGAGACGGGTGCCCGATCCTGCTGCGGGGATCAGCCCGGTCTTTACCAGCATATTCCCTCTGCATCAGGAATCGACAAAATCCGCCTTCCTTCTATTATTACTCTTTTCTTCATTTTATCAAACTCCTTATCCAGCCGGGAAAATTCCGGCCATTCGGTCATAACGAGGCACCCGTCTGCATTTTCCAGTGCACCAGCTGCAGAATCGTGATATGTAATTTCCGGGAATACGGCTTTCATATTCTCATTCGCCATAGGATCAAAGGCATGGACATCGACACCTTCCATGATCAGTCTCTCTATCGCGGGCACTGCCCTTGAATCACGGATATCATCCGTATCCCCTTTGAACGCAAGACCGAGAACCGCGATGCGTTTTCCGTTCAGGTCACCCAGGCGTTTTTTAAGGATCTCGATAATCAGGAGCGGCTGAACCTCATTGACTTTAAGAACCGACCGGAGGAGAACAGGGTCAACACCCTTCGACTTTGCAAGGTGGATTAAGGCAGAGACATCCTTCGGGAAACAGCTCCCGCCGAATCCGCACCCTGCATTGAGGAAATAGGGAGATATCCTGTGATCGAGCCCTACGCCTTCCATGACCTCGTATACATCTATCCCAAAGCTTTTGCAGATATTTCCAACCTCGTTCGAGAACGAGATCTTCGTCGCGAGGAATGAATTCGATGCATATTTGATCATTTCAGCGGAAACAAGGCCTGTTCTTAGAATCCTTATATTGAAATCAGAGTACAGCGATTCGACAAGATCGCCGGACTTTTTATCGTCACTTCCTATCACTACCCTGTCGGGATTCATGAAGTCATCAACAGCTATTCCTTCTCTTAAAAATTCGGGATTCATCGCGAATCCGATATTGGGATTGTTTCCCGAAGCGCTCATGACTGCCGGAACGACAATGCCGGAGGTGGTGCCGGGCGGAACGGTGCTTTTGACCGTAACTACATGATAGACGCCGGAATTCTTCAGTTCTCTTCCTATCGATTCCGCAGCGGATACGATATATTTCAGATCTGCAGAACCGTCCTCTCCCATAGGAGTGCCCACGCAGATAATAGAGATCTCCGAATCCCTGACGGATTCATATCCGGTGCTTGCCAAAAGATTTTTCCCTGAATGGCGGGCAAGCAGTTCTTCAAGTCCTTTTTCATATATCGGGGGTCGGGCTGAGTTTATTGCATTGATCTTTTCTTTGTCGATATCGATAATAGTGACATGATGACCTTTTTCAGCAAGACATGCGCCGGTTATCAGGCCTACATATCCTCCTCCGACAACGGATATTTTCACAATAATTCTCCTTGAAATTCCGGATTTCCTGTATTAATTATCAGTCTGATTATTCATTAATATGTTCTGATGAGATTATAAAAAACAGGAACAGATTTATTTGAATATGCATTATTATATCACTGTGGTAAGATGGATAAAAATGCGGTATTAATGATGGTAATCGGCATTATACTCCTTGCTGCAGGAGTATATGGTGCATGGTACTTTGTTGAAGAACTGATATTAGTAGTCAAAGGTCTTATCGGGCTGGTAATTGCACTTTTGGGATTATTTCTGCTTATCGTCGGCATCTTTACGGTGAAAGACTGAGAGCGGCGGCCAACAGATCAATTATTATTTATATACTCCGAAAAAATATCAGAACAATAAAAGAATTGTAAAATATCCGGGAGAATTCGCATGACACTTGAAGATATTGTTGAAATTGCATATCCCCAGCAGCCGCACTGCCCGACGATCCTGATACTCGACACATCGGGATCGATGATGGTGAATGACAAAATAGCCAAGCTGAATGAAGGGATTGCACTGTTTAAAGATGAGATCGGGAAGGACGAACTTGCCAGGAAAAGAGTCGACCTTGCGGTTCTGAGTTTCGGCCAGAAAGTAAACGTGATCCAGGACTTTACATCCATAGAGGAGTTTGAACCGGAAGAGCTCGTTGCCGACGGTCTGACCCCGATGGGGGAGGCAATTAAAAAAGCCGTTGAGATGCTCGGCAGCAGGAAAGACGAGTACAAGAAAGAGGGGATCGACTACTACAGGCCGTGGATCTTCCTGATAACGGACGGAGAGCCTACCGATATGTACGAGGGCGACGAGATGTGGAAGGAAGTCACGAATCTAGTCCATGAAGGTGAAAAAGCCGGGAAATTCCTCTTCTTTGCAGTGGGCGTGGAGGATGCGGATCTTGAGACACTCGCAAAGATCGCACCCCCGACAAGGACGCCCGTAAAACTGAAGGACAACAACTTCAAAGACATGTTCCTCTGGCTCTCGAAGAGTCAGGCGAAGGTCTCTGCCTCCGGTGTCGGGGAGCAGATCGTCCTCGAAGACCCGATAATGTTTGGCTGGGCTGAGATTCCTACATTCTGATCTTTTTTTGGATTTTTTTCTTCTCTCAACTATTTTTGAAATTCAAAGAATAATGGATTAATTGGTAAAGGGAGGGGGAAGTTTCCCCCTCCCTTTCACCCACCCCCTCATGGCGATATTGTCGCCGACCGAAGGGCTATCGCCCTTTCGAAACCTAATCCCATATACAAGGGAGGAGGATGTTTCCCCCTCCCTGTGACCCACTCCCTCATCGCGATAAGTCGCAGAAGGGATGGACGAACATCCCTTCAGCTCCTCTTTTCTTCACCAAGTTAAGAAAACGGAAGAATTGCCCGCTCCGTTACAAAAACATTCCGAAGAAAAAAATCACAATATTTTATCCGCGATAAAAAACAGAGTATTACAATATAACACCTGAAATCATCAATATAAGGACAAATTACCAATGCCCGTCTTCGGAGGAAAAACGACAGGGAGCTCGCATATAAAAAAAGGTGTTCCCTGTCAGGATGCATTTCGCAGCGAAAAGATCGACAGCGGAGAGATCATCGTAGCTGTTGCCGACGGCCTGGGCAGTGCGGAACATTCGGAGATCGGTGCAAAAATTGCAGTAAATACTGCTGTAGACAAGATAAAATCTCTTTTCACAAACATTGACGGGTATGGAATCCCTGCCGCAGCCCTGATGAAAAACCGGGATATAATAGCGGAAGCATTCTCTGCCTCAAGAACCGCACTAGAGGATTTTGCCGGAGATAACGGGTACCCACTGAGAAAACTGGCATGCACCCTGATTGTAGCATTTACCTGGGAAGGCTATCTGACAACCGGCCATATCGGCGATGGTGCCGTGACTGCACTGATCGAAGACGAGATCAGGATAATCTCAGATCCCGGCAACTCGGAATATGTAAACGAGGTAACTCCTCTGACTTCCGGGAAGATAGAAGATAATATCAGGATAAATGAAAATATCCCGGATGTCAGAGTATTCGCGGCATTTACCGACGGATGCCAGCGGGCATTTTTAGTGAGAAAAAACGGGGAATATCTCCCATATGAACCTTTTTTCCGGCCGATCTTCACCTATGCAAAAGATGTAGCTGATGAAGAAGAAGCATCAGGAGAGATCGTCAGGTTCCTTGAATCGGATAAGATGAATGAAAACTCCGATGATGACAAGACACTTGTAATAGCCGTTCCTGAAAAAGGGGAGGATCACCCCGTATGATCCCGGAAAAGATTGAAGTCTTCGATAACTCCGGAAAGAAGATACGGCTGATCTTTACAGGCAAAAGTGGCGGAGAAGGGGCCATATACGCCATTGAAAAGGAGAAAGATTCCTGTGCAAAGATATTTTTCAAAACCGGAATCTCCGAAGAGCTCCATGAAAAGATCAGGACGATGGTGAAATACCCGCCCGGTGGAGGACTCACGAAACCTGCAGACGAGATCTCCTCAAGTTCAATAGCATGGCCCTCTTCGCCCCTGTACATGGCCGATAATGGCAAACGCAGATTTGTCGGCTATTCAATGCCTAAAATAGATACAGGGATGTTCAGGGAATCGCACATGTATTATGATCCCGGCGACCGGCTTAAAATGCTTGGCGGGTCATTCTCGTGGCAGTACCTCATGACAGCCGCATACAACATCTCGTTTGTCGTCTCAAAGATCCACGAAATCGGGCATTGCGTAGGGGACTTTAGCCCGAGAAATATCCTGATAGCACGAACAGCTGCGGTATCGTTCATCGACTGTGACTCCTTCCAGGTATATAACCCCGAAACCGGCAGAATCTTCTACACAAAGGTCGGAACAGGCGAACTCCTTCCCCCCGAACTGATGGGAAAAAACTTCAGGCAGGAGGAGATTACCAGGCACAACTCAGATCTCTTTGCACTGGGGATAATGATCTTCAGACTGCTCATGAACGGTGCACACCCCTACCAGGCGGCAGGAAAAGATGTCTGGGACCTCCCGACAATAGAACAGAAAACCCTGAGAGGGATCTATCCATATGTTCCGCAGAAGGGAAAGGACATCCGGCCGCCAAGATATGCATCTGCATATGGAGTCGTCCCCCCGTGCATCAGGGACCTTTTTTTGGAATGTTTTGTCAAAGGGCATGGAGATCCGCTCAAAAGACCTTCAGCTGACGACTGGTGCAGGTGCCTCGCTGAAGAGATCAAAAAACTGAAAAGATGCGGCACAAACCCCAACCACTGGTACGGAGGGCACCTTAAGGAATGCCCCTGGTGCGAACTATCCCGGCGTGGAGGTAAAGATCTCTTTCCCTGCACAAAAACAAAGATCAAAGCAGGAGAGAACAGGCAGATCGCCCATTCAGTCTCCGGCCCCGCCCAGATAAAATCCTGCCTCATCCAATGCGATCCCCGGCACTTCAGTTTCAGGACGGACTCCTGCACCACTGTCAAAGGAAAAATCGAAGTGGAGATCTCAGGCTGCAAAGACGGAATACTTTCAGTCGGAAGAGACGCGGAATGGATCACCGACATCCGGAAGACAGGAGAATCAGGGAATAAAAAGACCTTTGAATTTGTCATCGAACCATCACAAATTCCCAATAAAAAAGAGGGCATCAGGAACAGGGCAAATATCCTGCTGAGGGCAGCATCCGAGACAAAAAAAATTCCCGTAGAGATTGGCTTTTTCCTTCGGCCCCTATGCGAACCGGAAATCCGAAAGATAATCCTGAGAGGAATCGATCTTAGAAACCCGGCGGAAATTCAGTTCTCATTAAGAAATGCGGGAGAAGGAACCCTTACCGGTACCGCAGAGACGGACAGGGAATGGCTGAAGATCAGCCCGGAATCATTCTCCGCAGGAGACAGGCAGGAATTCAGGATAAAAATTCTCCCGGAAAAATCACGCAAATCACTGATTCACGGGAATCTGATCTTCAAAACAAATGGCGGGAATCTTAAAGTTCCTCTTTTCGCTTCTGAAACTCTCTCGTGCTCCTAGAATTAGATTTATATGATTGAGCAGATCATATAGAGTCTATGGCGAACAGGACAAAACGAATAGTAATAGTATCCCTGATTCTGGCTGCAGCACTTCTGGTATCAGGTGCATCTGCAATTACAATCAACTCATTCGATATGGATATCGCGGAAAACGGAGACACCACACTTAATTTCGATTACTCGCTTTCAGCCCTGGAATCATTTGCAGTCTTAGTAAAAATTGCAGACCCGGCTGCAGAACTTCAAAATGCCATAGATCAAAGGACAGACCAGGAAGTAGAGGTCCTTGATGCCACATCCAGCAGTACTATACTGCTTGTTCCCGAATACATAAAACCTGAAAGCACTTCCGAAGGGACGACGTATACCACCCCTTCACTGGATTTTTCACAGGCAGAAGATATCCTTAAGGAATACTGGTTTGCTTCGCTTATTACAATCGATCTCTCTCCCGGAATCACAACAGTCACATTTCCCGACGGGTACAGCGAATCATTTACAAACAGCATTCAGATACCTTCGATAACACACACAATATAGATACATCTTAGATCCGCCAATATTTTTCATATATCGAAAATTATCAGTCAATTAAAGGAGGGCAGAGTCTGACCGATCACTGATCTGCATAAATATAAATACTGCAGGTACCAGATGGAAAAGATCAACAAAATTTTTCAAATCAGGGAAATAGTAGTGCATTAAAATGCAAAAAGAAACAAATAAATGAAAATAAATTATCTGTTTATTATCAGAAGGTAACATGGCGGCAATAAAAGTTCTCATAGCTGAAGATGAAATCGTCCTGGCGATGGGAATAGAAAAATCCCTGAAATCGTTCGGTTACGAAGTGGTGGGAAAAGTAACCCGGGGGGAAAACGCCATAATGATGGCCATCGATAAAAAACCCGATATAATACTGATGGACATCCACCTTGAAGGAAAGGTCGACGGGATAGAGGCAGCAAAAGAGATTCATAAAAAACTCAATATCCCGATTATTTTTTTAACAGCCTTCAGCGATGAAGAGACATTTAAAAAAGCAATAGAAGCCGCCCCTTATGGATATCTCGGCAAGCCGTTCAGGCCCGATGACATGCGTACTACAATAGAGATCGCGATAAGCAGGTACAGGGCCGAAAACGCTGAAAAGGCACTTAAAATATCAGAAAAAAAATATGAACTGATCTTCAACGCGATGATGAACGGTTTTGTACTCTATGAGTGCATAACAGATAAAACAGGTAATCCTTCTGATTTAAAGGTTCTTGACGTCAATCCGTCCTTTGAAAGGATCATCGGGTTTAAAAAGGAAGAAATTCTTGGGAAAACCATACTTGAGGTCTTACCCGACTGGCCCGAAGAATGGATAATGGAACTGGGAGATATCGGTTTCGGGGGAGACCAGATCAGCAGTTCCAGGTATGTAAGTCCGATAAAAAAGCACCTGCAATATAACGCTTTCAGCTCTGAACGCGGCAAAGTGGCAACTACCTTTTCGGACATCTCGGATGTTGTCAGGCTGAAACAGAATGAAAAAGAAACGCTCCTGCAGATTGAGAGAAATCTCGAACAACTGGCAATATTAAATGATGAAATCAGAAACCCGCTCCAGATTATCTCCGGTTTTACGCAGATCGACAACTGCGAACATGCAGCCAAGATCCTCGAACAGGTAGCCGCGATAGATAAACTTGTAAATCTCATAGACCAGAGATGGCTGGAATCCGAAAAGATCAGGGATTTCCTAAGGAAACACTACGATTATATTTAGTTTAATGAAAAAGTGATTTCAGAGATAATCATCAAACCATAATGCCTTCGGATTTCTCTTAAAGGACATCATCTTTCCTATATCCCCGGGATTTGCTGCCTGGTGATATTTCATATATACCTTCCCGGAATCCATACCGATCACTTCGATCTTTCCGGTGGCATGCGACATCACATATCTCGCTCTTTTCGCAAGCCCCGAGAGGCTTCGTTTCGCCTTTTCATATATTTCATATGTGTTTTCCACCGGGACGGTGAAATGCCTGTTGCCTGCCGCAGGCCTGCACTGGAAGAGATAATACGGTACATTCCCCGCTTCCGCAAGATTCGAGCAGAGCCCGGAGAGAGTTTCGGGATCGTTGTTTACACCGTTTAAAATCGGTGTCTGGTTGGCAAGAGATGCACCGGAAAGCCTGAGAAGATCCATTGCCTCCTTTGCCTCTTTTGTCAGTTCTCTCGGGTGATTGAACTGCGTCATGAAATAGAGCATCTTTCCAGATCTGCTGTTTTCCTGAATCATAGCCTGCAGAGATTCGTCACCGGTTATCCTAAACGGATTGTATGCCGGCATCTTCGTACCTATTCGTACGGATTTGACATGTTTTATGGAAAAAAGTGCGGATACAATCTTACTCAGCCGGGATGTTGGTATCATAAGTGCATCTCCGCCCGAGAGAAGGACATTCGAGATCTCAGGGTGGCTCCGGATATAATCAATATCTGTTGAAAGATCCCTGATCTTCTCGTCTTCGGGTTTGATGAACAATCTTTTCCTGAAGCAAAAACGGCAGAAGCCGCCGCAATTATCGCTTATCAGCATCAGCGCCGTTGCCTGGTACTTGTGCTGAAGGCCGGGTGATTTCGTATTTCTCGCCTCCATGGACGGATCAAGCGAGCCCCATTTCACCATCTCGGCGGAGTTGGGGATTATTATTTTTTTTATCGGGTCTTCCGGGTCGTCCCAGTTTATCAGCGAAAGATAGTACTGATTCGCAAGGAAAGGAAAATTATTCTCTACCGCTTCCAGGCCGGAGAGTCCTGCATCAAACTGCCTGTTCACCTCCGCGATGCTCGTAAGACATGCATTTTCTGTCATATAACCTCCTGTAAAAGAAAAAAGGGTCTTGGATTGATTTGTATTATATGCCAGTATATAGGTCCCGAACTCCCAAAAAAGTATCTGAAAAAAGCCCTGTTTATTAAAACAGGAAATATAACCCGGAATCAGATTTTTATCCGATAAATATCAATTACTTCACAATGGCAAATAAAAAGGGTCCGAAGAAAAAGAACAAAAAAAGTAAAGGCAAAATTGTAGCAGGAGTCGCTGTCATTCTGATCGTAGTCATATCAGGGTACTCATACGAAGAAGGATACTTTCCTGACGGCTTTTACCTGGGAGAAAAGGACGAGATAACGGTCGGTGCATTCAACGTTCAGGTATTCGGAACGACAAAGGCATCCAACGATGAAGTGATGGATATCCTCTCCGATATTATATGTCGTTACGATATCGTTGCAATCCAGGAGATCAGGGACTCATCAGGAACGGCGATACTGGATCTGATGGAGAAGGTGGACAAGAAAAATCCGTCATACGCGTATGTAATCAGCGAGAGGCTCGGCAGGACTTCTTCAAAGGAGCAGTCTGCATACATCTACAATACGGCCAAAGTGAATCTCTCATCTACCCCGCAGACATATCCCGAGCCTTCAGGAACCGATCCCTTCCACAGGGAGCCTTTCATCGCCTCCTTCAGTTCGACTGAAGGCAGTTTCATTGCGACATTCGCAACCATACACACAGATCCCGACGAGGCGGAGGAGGAGATCGACGCCCTGACCGATGTCGCGGATTACTGCACGGAGATACTTCCCGAAGATGAGATGGTGATCCTGATGGGCGATTTCAACGCCGATTGCTCGTACTTCGATGAAGACGATGCCTCCTCCCCGCTAAGATCGGGAGAATACTCGTGGCTGATAGGAAACGATCTCGATACCACGACCAAATCGACGGACTGCACGTACGACAGGATCGTCGTTCTCGGCGACTACCAAAAATATTACACGGGAGATGCAGGCGTAATCAGGTTCGATGAATTATACGATCTCGACCAGGACCTCACCGAAGATGTTTCGGACCATTATCCAGTTTATGCTAAATTTTATACAGAAGCAAAAGGGATCGAAGGCACGATCGACACCATTTACAACACTGCCGGGAACAATGAAACCTGCGAGGCATGCAGCTCGGGATCAGTAGAGATCACGGGGCTGAATCTCGATGATGAGTGGGTGACGATCACGAACACGGGAGAGAGCGATGTCGATATCACAAACTGGAGGATCACGAACTCAGGATCGAGCTATTCGTATGTATTCCCCGATGCGATCCTGGAATCAGGGGAGACCATAACTCTCTATTCAAAATCAGGAAGCAACACTGAAAACAGTTATTACTGGAACTCGGGAGAAAATATCTGGAACAACTCGGGAGATACTGCCGGGCTGTATGACGAAGACGGAAACCTTATCGACAGTTACGCTTCGTGATCTGCAGCAGGCTTTCAACGCGAGACGGACGCAATAAGCCGTGCGGTCTCCGCCGAAAGATCCTCTTTTCCCTCAATCTTCGATATATCTTTTATCGATTCGAGGATATGAACAGAACTTTCTAGAAAACTTAGTATATCTGCAGGCGCGATATCGATCCCGTATTCGTCGACCATTACCTCACTTATCTGACGGTGATCGAGGCCCGAGATCCGCAGTTCGACGATCATTTTCACAAATTTTCTTTCCGGACACCCGCACAGCGGGTTCTGCCTGCACTTGCAGTCAAGAAAATCCTTAAAAAAATGTATAAGCTGTTCCCTTGTCCTCTTGTCGAGTTTCTGGTAATTCATGCAGGCGCTTACTGCCTCAAGAAACGGCCCTTTGAATACCAGCTCGGGAACACGGAACCCGACAATATTCTGGAGCTTCTTTGCTCCCCTGAATTTTGCCTTCGACGCGATCAAATGCCGACTCCGAACTCCTCGTCGAACTTGCTGAGCGTCTTCATCGCCTCGCCCATATCGTCGACCTCGATGAGCCAGTCGTCGAACATGATCGGCTCATCCACATCGCCGCGCAGGTATTTGCCGCAGCAAGAACCGCCATCAAGCACCAAGGCACCTATATCGGCTGCAATCTCAAGAGCTTTCTCGGGATCTTCGTCTCCCACATCACGGCCGGATTTCACGAGGTCTTTGATCTCTGCAGATGGGATTTCTCCGTTGATGTATTTCCTGCACGAGAGGAACAGGACAAGGAATCTCATCTGAACGCCCTGGAGAATGTCGGTAAGCTCGTTCTCGGGGACTTCGCCCATGATGATCTCCTCGACCTCGTTCATCTTGTCAAGAGCTGTCTTTGAATCGAAACCGTTGTTTTGGAAGATTTTTACAATCTTTAAGACCGAGACATTGAGGTCCTTGGTAAAGTTGTCAAGAGACGCAAGCCCCTCGGGCATCTCATCGGATTCGGGGTCACCTTCGAAATCCAGCTCCATGAGAGTTTTCATCCAGTTGTCCAATCTTTCCTGCGTATAGAAATAATACAGAACCGACTGTGGCTCTGGTTTATCGTCCTTCTTTTTCTTTGCCATAGTTACTAAAGATTTCAATCACTGAATTAAAGATATTTGCTTTTATCCCAATCGTATCCCACCGGACTGATGCAAAGATAATAATGATCAGGCCGTATATATTGAGAGATGAAAAGGGCCGTAATGATAAGATACGGGGAGTTATTTCTCAAAAGCGAACCCGTCATGAGGCATTATGTGGGCGTCCTCACGGCAAATATAAAAAGAGCCCTTGACGCGGAAGAGATCTGCCACGAGATAACGATAACAAGAGGACGGATCTTCGTCTATGGCGAAGATGTGGATGCGATAAATTCCGTCTTATTAAGAATATTCGGGATAGTGGGTACGAGTATTGTTATATGTACGCCGCCGGACAGGGAAACAATAGAGAAGACTGCGGCAATAGTGGCATCGCGAACCCTGAAGCCGGGCATGTCGTTTGCTGTCAGGGCGAGGCGATCGAATATCAAGGGATTCACCAGCCAGGAGCTCGCCGCATCGACGGGATCATGCATATACGAGGCGGTCGGTGACCTCAAAGTCGATCTTGACAATCCCGAATACGAGATCTTTATCGAGGCAAGATCGAACGGGGGTTTCATCTATGAAACAAGAACCCCGGGACCGGGCGGCCTTCCTGTTGGGACGCAGGGGAAGGTTCTGTGTCTTCTTTCGGCAGGAATTGATTCACCTGTGGCCGCATGGCTGGCGATGAGCCGCGGATGCATACCGGGATTTATCTACTTCGACGGCGGGGATTATTTCGGAAAGGACACGAACAGAGCGGTTCTCGAAAACTTGCAGAATCTCTCACGGTGGTACCCGGGCAGTACGGTCGAAGCGGCTTTCATCGACATCACGCCTTTCTTTGACAAACTTACAGACAAGTCGGCAAAGGAAGCCCTGAAGAACCGCTGCATCATATGCAAGAGGTTCATGCTCAGGCTTGCGGGGAAGTGTGCACTTGACTGGAAGTACCTTGGCCTTGTAACAGGCAACAGCATCGGCCAGGTCGCCTCCCAGACACTAGCAAATATTGGGATTCTCGGGAGTGCTGTTCCGGAAGGTATTGCATTGATCGAACCGCTGATAACGTACGACAAGGAAGATACGGTAAAAATCGCACGAAATATCGGAACATTCAGGGAGAATGCGGGAGACCTCTCTTGCGGGGTTGTTCCCTCACACCCGTCGATTGCTGCGACCCTCGCGAAGGTAATCGAGGATGAAGGGATGCTCGGAATTCCTGAACTTATCGAAGAATGCATCCCGCGTAAAACAATTTACAAAGCAAAAGACGGAAAATTGTTGGATTGATTCTTATTTTTTTTGTGAATTTTTTTGGCTTTTTGCTGTTTCATATGGGCAAGTAATTTCGAGATAGCACACATTCTCACATACGTTCAGAGCTCAAAAATGCATCACATTTTATCATTCTCACGTGCGTTTGGATATTACATACATAACACTGATGTATTGCTTACATACCTAACTATACCTTATTTAGGCAACCCCGGCACCGGCGGCCAGGCCGCCGGACGGCCCCTGCCCAGGGGCCTTGCCCTAAGATAATCTTCTCACGGCACGCTCAGGAGACCGGCAAGGGTCTCCCGAGCTGTTGAACTTAGTTTGCTATGGTTATGTCCTATTCCGTACACGCCATGAGTTTACCGTACCTCGCCATTGAGAGGCCCCGGGGTCGGGGCCGATCCGTGAGCCTGCTGTGCGGCTCGCGGCGAGGGGTTGCCAAAAGTAGTGAAACTTGCTTTATTTACTCACATGAAACAGCAATGAGCCAATATTTTAAAAAAAAATTTATTTTCCCGGATTATTCCCGGTTCACGACAAGGCCGTTCTCTTCCGCAACATCCTGGAAGGCCTTTGCAAGATACTCGATCTGATTATCGGTAAGCCCGAACGTGTTGTACTTCCAGACCCTTGTCGATCCGGCGATCATCCCGGTTATGCCTTTCTTCTTCAGGTCGCCTGAGAGGAAGAATCCGCGTTTTTTATGGGTCTGCGCAACCTTGTCGAACGAATCGATGGTATTGATCCTGGTCAGCGTGTGCTCTCTCGGGCACTTACTCAGGCAGACCGTTCCTTCGATCGAGAGCAGGGCGTCGGTAACGATCCTGCTGTGTTTTACCTCCTCATTCCAGTTTTCTACACGCTTCTGTACTGCCGGGAACGATGCGATGAGCCCCATGACAGTAACTCCCATCAGGGTGCAGCCCATCAGTTCGACCTCCTTTATGCCGAATGTTCTGCCGGTCACATCGCCTTTCGCCTGCGTTGTTCGGAATATTTTTTCCGCGTACTCCTCATTTGCGGCAAGAACACCGGAGGGAGCAGGAGCAGCCATACTCTTGTGGCCGGACCCGACGAGGAAGTCGGCGCCGAGATCCTTTCCGTCGACCGGCATGATACCTACAGTATACGCTCCGTTTACGAGCACCGGAACGTCATACTGATGGGCAGCCTTCGTTATTCCTTTGATATCGTGTATATGCCCGTACTGGTAGTCGACGTGCTCGACGAACATCAGTGCAGGGGGCCTTCCGAATTTGCTGATGACTTCTTCTATCTTCTGAGCCGCCGCGTCCGCCGTGATATGCTTATCATCGCTGAGCGGGATCTCGACCGGGATTCCGCCGGACTGCTCGACAGATACGAACTCTGTGTAATGGGAAAGAGATGTGAGGACGACCGGATCGCCCTTTGAAACCATGCTCGATGCGACCGCCTGAAAACCTCTTCTTGCACCCGGAACGACCCTGAGCTGATCCATATTCAGCCACTTTGCACAGTCCTCATGGAACTCTGCAAGCGGCGGCTTCTTGATATAATCCAGCCTGAAGGGCTTTAGGCAGTTGTCGCAGACCGAATAGCCGTCCGCATAAGCGATAACCGCCTTATGAGCCTCGGGAGTGAGCCTTCCGCCGGCCTGGATCGGGTCGATGTTGATATACATCTCCTCGACGTCCCTTGCCTCTATCGAGCCCGTGCACTTCATTTCAGCACCTCTTCTTCAAGGATTCCTACCTGTTTCTTCAGCTTTTCAATTATCTTTGCGGCCTCTGCCTTTTGGGTCTCGTCGAGCTGATGTGTCGGGGCGGTCAGCCGGTAAAGCGCCCTGATATCGGTCAGCAGGAAGAAAGCCTGAAACATCGCATCTACTCCTCTCCGGGACATCAAATCACCTATACAATTTCATTCCGATATTGTATAACTGAATCGGGAAATAATTATCTTAAACCCGCCGGATTCACTTTCACCTCTCCCGGTAACTGGTTATAACTAAACCAGAACGACAATGAAAATAATAAGCGGATGAAGCAGAAATAAGATATCAGGATATTCAAGATGAAGATCGTCCACATCGCCGACACACACCTGGGACTTGCGGGATTCAACAGGATCGACCCCGATAGCGGGATGAATCTTCGCGAGAGATTAGTCTACGACAACTTCCTCGAATCGATGAAGATTGTTGTCAGGCAGAAGCCGGATGCCGTCGTTCATGCAGGCGATCTCTTCGACAGGGTCAAACCGCGAACGCATGCATACATCGCGGTGATGTCCGCACTCAACATGCTTGAAGAGGCCGAAATCCCCCTAATTCTTATCTCCGGCAACCACAGCATGCCAAAGACCCGCTACACTCCTTCTCCTTTCGAAGTGCTCAAATATCATAGGGCGGAGGTTCATTGTGCATACAAATACAGTTATGAAAAATCAGAGGTCGGCGACACCACTTTTCACTTAATCCCGAATATGCTGAATGCGTCGCAATACCGGGACGCATTCAACGAGATCGAGATCAGCCCGGATACATGTAATGTCATGGTGACTCATGGCCTCGCTACCACCCTCAGGGACTACCGCCTCAGGACGGTTGCTGAACACGAGATCGATTCGACGATGCTCTCGGAGGATTTCAATTATATCGCCCTCGGCCATTTCCACGGGCAGAAGCAGGTTTCCGAAAACGCATGGTACTCCGGCTCGATCGAATACTGTTCATACAACGAGATCAACGATACGAAGGGCGGCCTTGTTGTCGACACGGAATCGGGTGAAGTTGTCCCGCTTAAACTCCCCAACACTCCTATGGCGAACCTCGGGAAGATCGACTGCGGCACCATTACCCCCTCTGAGATCACTGAAAAGATCGCATCGATAATCGACAGGATGGAAGATCCCGCAGGAACAATCTGCCAGGTCAGGCTTGAAAACATCCTCAGGGAGAAGATGAGAAATATCAACAGGGAAGAGATGACCGCTATCAAAGACCTGGTTCTCAATCTCAGGATCACGACCGACACGATAGATCCTGTAAATCGGGGTTTTGAGGCCGAAGATCCTTCATCCGTCGATTATGTAGATGAGTTCAGGAAGTTCGTAAGGATACAGGGGCTCGAAGGTGGTCTTGAAGAAAAGGTCATAAAGACAGGCACGGGGATATTCAAAACGGTGCTTGAGAAACACAGGGAGGCGGAATAGTTGATCCTTGAGAGAATAGAGTTTAAAAATTTCAAACGTTACTCCGACGAGACGATAAATTTCAATGACGGGATCACAGGGATCATCGGCAATAACGGCTCGGGTAAGAGTACGATAGTGCAGGGAATCCTCTTCGCACTCTATGGTGTCAGGGCGGGGATCGAAGGGGATTTCATCAACAGTTCCGGTTCGAACAGCAAGGACAAATGCTCTGTATCTCTCGACTTCCAGAAAGACGGGAACAACTACACCATTACCCGCTGGTACAGGAAAACTCCCTCCACGACCCAGCACGAGGCCCAGATTAAGATTAACGGAGGTCTCCTCGCTGACGGGGTCAGCCAGGTCGAAGCGGAGATCGAGAGGATCGTTGGCATGGCGGCCTCGGACTTCAAGAACACAATATATGCCGGCCAGAAGGATCTCAGCTCTCTTCTTGACGATTCTCCCGCGGAAAGGCAGAAATGGTTCATGAAGATGCTCGGCATCGATTTCCTGAAAAAAGAAGCCGACGCGAAGATAAAGACGCTCATCGACGAATGCAAAACGAGCATGGCAGGTCTCGGGAGCTATCTCGAAGAGAAGGAGAAAGAGAATCTCCCGGGGAGGATCGATGCTGCGGCAGCGGAGATGAAGCAAGCCGAAACAGATCTTAAAAAAACGTTCATGGAGATAAAAGATCTCGAAGGAGAAGAGACTGAACTTAAGAAAACCGCTGATTCCCTCTCCGAAAAGTGGAATAAGTACAGGGAGCTCGAAAAGGATATAGGTCTTATCTGGGAAGCGAACAGGCAGAAGTCGGATTATAGATCAGCATTCGGCAAAAAGCTGGCCGAATATGAAAAGATGCTCCCTGTATTCGAGAAACCGGCGGCTTCAGAAGAGAATTATCGCATTGTAAAAAGTGAATACAACGAATACAAGGAAAAGGAAAAGGCTCATTCAAAGATCTCATCACTGATTGAAACTCTCGAATATAAACTGAACTTTGAAAGATCCGGGCTAGACGAGATAAACAGGAAGATCAAATCGTTATCTGCTGATAAAAAGAGACACGACGAGATCCTTCCTGAAATTTCTAGGCGTAATGAGCTCCTTGAAGAATATGATAGGCTGAAAAAATGCGAAGAGGAATTCAGGCGGCTTGAGGGCAAGAGGATCGGAGTCAGGGAGCAGCTGAAGCACTACACAAAACAGGCGGAATCTTTAAGGAATGAGATCGAAAGGGCTGAAGAAAGGCTGAAAGTGATAGGCTATTCCGGAGAACTCGATTTAAAGATCGAAGAACTCGAAGCTGCGGAAAAAAGGCTCTCCAAAGAATCAATAGAACTCACAGAATTTGTCAAAACACTTGACCGCGAGAGGAAAAAACTCTCGAAGGAGCTTGAGGAGATCACCGCACTCGGGGAGGATGGAGAATGCCCCACGTGCAAGAGAAGGCTCGGAGATCAATACATGATTCTCGAAGAGTCACTGAAAACAACAATCGAATTGAATGAAAACGAATGCAGCGGACTGAAAAATAAAATCCTAAAGATACAAGCTGAGTATGAGAAGGCAATTCATAAGCTGGACAAACTGAAATCGGTCAAGAGAGAAGCCATCGGGATCATATCTGTGCTTGAGGCAAATAAGAAAAAGAGACAGGAACTCTACCTGAAGGTCGAAGAGACAATCGGAGACGAAAGCAGGTTAAACGAAGATATCTCTAAGATCTCTTTTTCAGATTCGGCAATCAGGGAAATGGAGGGATCGATAAAATCGCTGGAGGGGATCTTTTATGAATTCCGGGATATAGAGATGAGATTAAAAGAAGAACAGTCGCTCTCTTCCTGCAAGGCAGATACTGAAGGCAGGATCTCGAATATCTCCCGGAATATCGAAAACGAAAATAAAAAACTCTCGGAACTCGGGTTTGACCCTGAGAAATACAAGAGACTTGAAACGGCTTTCGAAGAAGCCGAAGCTCTCCACCAGAGATACCTCGAACTTAAACCGAAGATCGACCAGATCCCTTCGCTGAAAGATGAGATCAGGAGTCTTGAAGAAGAAATGAATCTCAACTCCAAAAAGATCTCTACGACTGAAGCAACGCTGAAATCCATGGAGATCTCTGATGAGATGGTTAAATCCGCACTCTTGAATGTCGAGGACTGCAGGAAAAGGATCAATGGAAAGAAGATCGAAGCAGGAGAACTTGAAAGCAGTATAAAGTATCTTAAAAAAGAGATCGAAAGACTGGAGAAAGAAACTGCCGATATCGAAGAGAGAAAGAAAAGATATTCGGAACTCCAGGAGAGAATGGTCGTTCTCGAAAAGACACGCGGGTTGATGAAGGAGTATATAGTATACCTCCTGAATGTTATCAGGGCAAAGATCGAGGGCGAAGTCGGACAGGTTCTTTCGGAGATCACCGGCGGCAGGTACGAAAACGTCCTCATCGATGAAAATTTCGATATCCTTGTAAATGACCTCGGCGAGAACTTCCCCGCAAGAAGATTCTCCGGGGGAGAACAGGACGATATCGCAATAGCGTTGAGGATTGCACTGAGCAGGTATCTTGCCGATATGCACCACATGAACGGCGGGACGTTTATGATCTTCGACGAGATCTTCGGCAGCCAGGACGAAGAGCGGCGGAACAACCTGATATCTGCTCTAAGGACGCAGGAGTCGCACTTCCCGCAGATCTTCCTGATATCCCATATCGGCGATATCCAGGGGGAGTTCTCGACGTCCCTCCTTGTAAAGATAAAAGATGACTGGAGCAGCGAGGTAATCGAGGTGTCGGATTGAGAAACAACAGATTATATCGGGACGATCTCGACTCAGTCGCCGGGTACATCAACGGGATCTGCTCTGGCGAACCACTGAAGAGGATTATCGAAGACGCCCCGATAAATCCCGAAGACTTCAGAAGCCCGGCAAATGGATTTGACTCCACCGTTGCGGCAGTCGACGGGAGCAACGCCATGATCCTCGAATCCGGTTCCTTTTCAGTCGTTGCACTACGGGCGGTCTCGGTCGCATTCAGGGGAGGAGAACGGCTCTTCACAAAGACAACCCCCCTGAGACTTCCACGTATTTCTAAATTACATACCCATGAGGAATATCTTAACCTCTATAAGGAATGCTTTAAGAAAGAACCTAAAAATCTCATCTATGATGAACCCTCAAGAGCTGCATCGGTCTTCAGGGATACACTGGAGTATTGGACAGCAAAGGAGACAGTTAAAGAATTAAGAAGAGGTGACTGTCTTATGTTAGACGGCAGCCTTAAAACAAGTCATGCTACTCATCATCCTGTTATCTCAGATATAGTCGAAGATTGTAAAGAAACGGGGATCTATCTCGTCTCAGTTTCGAAAAGGACTTCGTTGACATGGAATGGATTTCCCCTCGACATCACACTCAACGCCGTTGCATCCGAATTCAGGATTAAAGCTCCTTGGTATATCGAGGTACCCGAAGAAATCATAGACCAAAAACAAAAAGATGAATGGCAAAATGGAAGAAGCTACATTATAAAACTTCACCCTGCATCGGAAATCGTTTTAAGGGCCGAAATTCCTAAAAATCTAACTGATGAATATACAGACAAAGCTCTTTCCGCCTGTGCTGAGTATTCAGGCGACGGGAGAATCCCGGGTTACCCGTATCCCCTGATGGAGGCGCACAGGGAATGCTGCATCACGCAGGAGATAACCGATATCATCAGGCAGGATGTTATCGGCAGGATTGATGAAAACGGCATCGACCGGACAAGATACAACCAGCTCTTCGGAGACCTTCACGATGAATTTGCAAGATATTGAAACGAACGACTATTCCAAGTACAGGCTTGTCGGAAACAGCGTGCTCTCCTACAGGTTCACGGTTCCGCACAATGAAAAGATATTCGTGGGTGACATCCTCAAGATAACGGACAGTGAAAAGGACCTTGTTTTCTTTGCAAAGATAACCGATCTCCTTCATGACAGCAACTTCGCGGATTCCAAATGGGACACGAGGCCCCATACGAACCACTTCTACAATCTCGGTGAGGACGTATACATCACCGCGGAAGCCACGCCCCTCGGGTGCATTGATAAGAGCATTGGATCAGGAGGAACCTTCAGGAAGGCCAGAACGATCCCGACCAAGTTCTCGGAAGTCTCAAAGCCCGACGACGAGGACTTCAGGTTCCTGAAATCGGTGATGGGCGACATCGAGGTAGGCATGATGCGAACAGGGCAGGAAGTCCTGAAGGATGTTCCTGTCTCCCTGCACAGTTCAATCCTGCCGCAGCACATGGGCGTCTTCGCTACGACGGGAATGGGAAAGAGCAACTTCATGAAGACCTTCTGTGCATCGTGCATGAAGGGGAGGAAGTTCGGCCTCCTGATGGTCGATCCCCATGGGGAATATGTTGCGGGCGGGAGGTCTTCGACAGGAGATAAGGTGACAGGCCTTCTTAACTATAGCAACGGGAGGGACGGCCTGACAGTATTCACGATAAGTGATCTGAATATCAAAAGATACAGCCTGAACAGGCTTACGCTCTCGTACGACGATTTCAGGGCGTCCGATCTCTTCCTCCTCTACGAGCATTCGCAGGCCCAGAGAGAGCTTGTAGAGATCCTCGACGATCTCGACGGCGGAGATCTGATTGACTTCTTCATGAATACCGATTTCTCGGAGTTCGACCCGCAGGTTCCCGAGACTTACACAGGGCCCCACATCCATATCGCATCAAGAGTCAGGAACTTCAGCCCGAGCACACTTGAAGTCATCCAGAGAAGAGTGAACTCGCTCGTCAGCAGAAATTCAAAATTCCTAAAACCAAGAACCTCCGCAATCGACGAGATCGTCACTGCACTTCACAACAGGAAAGTCGTACTGATCGACATTCCCGGGATGAGCGAACAGAGCGAGCTCCTCGTACTCTCGATAATCACAAGAAAACTTCTAAGGATTCACCAGAACGAAGAGAAATTCACAGACACGGGTTCGGACGATATAGAGAATGTCCTCATTACTATAGAGGAGGCACAGAGGGTCCTCGGGTCAGGAGCGGGAAAGACACAAATCTTCAGGGAATGCGCAATGGAGGGCCGTAAATTTGGCATAGGTCTTTGTGTAATCACCCAGCAGCCGAAGAATATCGATCCCAAAGTTCTTGCCCAGCTCAATACATTCGTAATCATGGGGCTTGGGGACAGGAATGACAGGCAGATAGTCTCTGCGAGTGCAAAACAGGATCTCTCGGAGATGGATACCGAGATCCAGACGCTCGATACCGGTGAGGCGATCATAAGTTCACCGAAGATCCCGTTCCCTGTCAGCACCAAAATTCACAAATTCGAAACATATGTAGCATCCCTTAATAAGAAAACACCCAAATCCCCCACTCCGGAGAGAATCGGATTCTGATTTTTGCAAATTTCTCCGAAGTAAAAAAGAAAATTTAAACCATTTTCACACCCAAAAATATATAAAATGAGGTACTTCACCGGGGATACAAGCTATTTTAAAAAGACTATGCTTCTCGGCATAATGATCGGCCTGATCTCCGGGTTCGGAGCCCTGTTTTTTTTCTGGGGACTTAAGTACGGTTCGCTCTTCTTTATGGACTGGATTGTCAACTATACCGTCCCGAGAGAGGGTCAGACCGCCGCCCAGATCGCCGGGTGGACTCCACCTATCAATATCTGGCTGATTCTCCCCGTAATATCATTTGGTGCGCTTCTCTCCGGAATTTTGGTATACACTTTCGCACCCGAGGCTGAAGGCCACGGAACGGATGCGGCAATACGTGCATTCCACAAGGAAGGAAGAATCCGCCCCCGGGTTGTTATCGTAAAGGCAGTCTCTTCAATTCTCACGATATCCACAGGAGGAAGTGCGGGCAGGGAAGGACCGACGGCACAGATATCAGCTGGATTCGGGTCGGTGATGAGCGACGTTTTCAAGTTGTCCGAACACGAAAGAAGAATCGCGATTGCAACCGGTATCGGTGCAGGAATCGCAACGATCTTCAAGGCCCCGCTTGGAGGTGCACTGCTTGCCGCAGAGATTCTCTATTACCGTGATTTCGAATCTGAAGCGGTCGTCCCGGCCTTCCTTGCCTCGATAATAGGTTACTCGATATTCGGTTACTTCGAAGGATACGACCCGATATTTTCAGGTGCCGAAATTTCGTGGAACGTGACGCAGATCCCGTTCTTCCTGGTACTTGGAGTGTTTTGCTCTGCATTCGGTCTTCTCTATATCAAAACTTTTTATTCCACGAGAGATCTCTTTTCAGGATTTTTCACAAAACATAATATCCCCAATCATTTCAAACCGCTCGCAGGTGCGGTAATTATCGGGCTTCTCGTTATCGCACTTGCGCACATCTCCCATGACACCATGATTGCAGCTCTCGGAGGTCTCGGAGCAGGTTACGGTTTCATCCAGCTTTCGTTATACAATATGCTGCCCCTGACTGTGCTTCTCCTCCTTCCGTTTATCAAGATCATAACGACATCACTTACGATAGGATCAGGCGGGAGCGGCGGTGTGTTCGCGCCCGGACTTGTTATAGGCGGAGCAGTAGGCGGGGCTCTGGGAATGCTGTTCCATTTCTTTATCCCTGAGATTATACCGCTTGCTACGGTTCCCGCATTCGTGATCGTCGGAATGATCTCTCTCTTCGGTGGCATATCCAATGCACCGATAGCCGTGATGATAATGGTCGTCGAGATGAGCGGCGACTTCTCGCTCCTTGTTCCTGCGATGGGCGCTGTCGCGATCTCCACCATACTCACCGGAGACAGCACGATATTCAGGGAGCAGGTCCCGACAAAGGCACAGTCCGGTGCCCACAGGGGCGAATACAACGTCGAGATTCTGGAAGAGATTCCCGCAAGAGAGGCGATGACTAAAAAGGAAGATCTAATCTGTATCAGTCCGTCGGACTCGGCAAAAGAGGTCATTAAGATTATGGACGAAAGTCTCCACACAGGTTTTCCGGTCATTGAGAACGGAAAACTCGTGGGAATAGTAACCCTGAGAAATATCCGGAAGGAGATGGACAATTCAGAAGATGTCGAGATAGAAGAGATCATGGTCAGGGAACTGGTAACCATCAACTCAAGCTCATCTCTTGAAAAGGCCCTGTCCGTCATGATGTCTAACGCAATACATCATCTTCCTGTGGTGGACGACAATGATCCCGAGAAGCTTGAAGGGTTCATTACATCTACTGATATCATGCGGGCTTACACAAAAAGAATGAATCAATAATCTGGATTTTTTTTAGAAAACTCTTTTTTAAATTTTTCAACAGGCGGCAACCCTTGCGCAGTTCGCTTCGCGAACACGCCCTGACCTCAGGGCTTGCGCTATCACGATAACCCGGCCTGGACGCTACCCTCCGGGTAGCCTCGGCCGAGAAGATATGAATATTTAGAATCTGAAGTGGTTCTAGAGGATCAGTCGAAAAAGGAACTCTCTTGGAGCCGGAGGGATGCTTGCCCATCCCGACGGCGACCTATCGCCATGAGAGGGAGGGTCACAGGGAGGGGGGAAACCTCCCCCTCCCTTGTACATGATGGCGGATTCAAAGTTTCCAATCTCACAGAGATAAATTAATTCAAATCAAGAAAAAAATCCAAAATTTGGGTAAAAAAGAGAAGGTGGTTTCCCTTTCCTCCTTCGGTTTATTATGAGCCTTTGTCCTGAGTTTTTGTGTTCTGAGGTTTACCTGAAAAAGTTGTGGAGGATATTCAGGTAGTTAGATTTGGTTTTTATTCTTTCTTCCCGAAGATGTCGAAGATCTGGTCGGTTCCCGTGTCGTTAAGGCGCTTCCTTTCGGCCGGCTCCTCAACAAGTGCAAGCACAGGAAGATCCATGTTGACACCCGGTTCGTATCCGAACATATCCTGCATCTCAAGCTGGATTGCGTGCATGAAGAGAGCGTTGGGGATGTCCATCGCACAGAGCTCTTCACACTGCCCGCAGTTTATACATGAGTCGGCAATATGTGTGTAGCGAATCAGGTGGAACATGAAGGGTGGCGGAACCTGTCCCGGCGGAACAAGGTGAGGCTTCCTGGTCGAACATTCCACGCAGTAGCAGATCGGGCAGTTCTCTATACACTGGTAGCACTTGATACAGCGGGAGGTCTCGGACATGATATAGTCCAGGCGCTCCTTGCCTTCTCCAAGCTCCCCGAACTGTTTCGCCCTTGACTTGTCGGCAAGTTTGTACATCGAGTTCTCGATCTTCGCACGAATGTCGATTCCCGCGGGGTTCGGAGCTGCAGTCTCTATTGCACCTGCACTCTTCGCCTTTGTAACAAGATCCGCACCCTTGTCGGAGCAGATCTCGACAAATGTCGCCTTTCCTGCCTTGTCTCCGATAACTCCCCAGTTACCGCAGGCAAGATCGCACTGGCGGGGTACTTTCGTCTTACAGCGCTGGCAGTTGGAACGGCGTCCGTATCCTTCCTCTTCGAGCTCGTCGATCGAGATTCCCTTCTCGCCGCCTTCATACTCGATGATGAACTTGCCTTTGTCGATCTCTTCCTTGTGTACGGTGTCGGGGTCGACCTCGTACTTCTCAGCGATCATCCTACGTCCTACACCAGGGGCGACCGATCCACCGCAGTTCAGACCGATCATGATTACATTGTCGAGATTGATCTGCTGCCTCTTTGCAAGCTCGTACATCGCCTTTGCATCACAGCCCTTGAGCGTGATCGCGATCTTCATGTCGCGGGCACCGTTGAAGTACTTCTTTATGAGCTTCGGGAGGAGGAGCGTTCCGCAGTGAAGCGAACCGGCTGCCTTTGCAATATCCTCGGGGTCGGTGATGAACACGGGTTTTGCATCGTAGAGATCGACACCTTTTGCAACCGTAAGGACACCGTCGACCATCTTGCTTTCAAGTGCGTACTTCAGGAGTGATGTAACAGCTCCTCCGCATTCGCCGCTCTTCAGGCATTCGGGATTCGAAGCCCATGCATATACCATATCGCCTTTTGCTGCCATCTTCAGGCCTCCTTCTTCTTAACATTTATAGCACAGGCCTTGTACTCCGGTGTCTTCGAGACAGGGTCATACGGCGTGTTGGTAATCCAGTTCGCCCTGCATTCCCAGAAGTGGAACGGCATGAACATGACCCCCTTCTTGATGTCCGGCGTCTTTCTTGCAGGCACGTCGACCTCTCCCCTGCGGGAGTATGCAGTGACAATGTCTCCGGTCTCGATACCCATCTCTGCCGCATCCTCTTCGTTGATCTCGATCCATCCTGTCGGGCAGTCCCTGTTGAGACTCTCGCTCCTGCGTGTCATCGTTCCGGACGGCCAGTGCCAGATTGTCGCTCCTGTTGTAAGGATGAACGGGTAATCGGCGTCCGTCTGCTCGGCCGGGGGCCTGTGCTCGATCGGTGCGAATACCGACTTTCCGTCGGGCATGCCGGCGAATGTCTCGCAGTGGAGAACCTTCGTTCCGGGGTGGTCGCATGTCGGGCAGGGCCACTGGAGACCTTCCTTCTCGATACGCTCGTAGTTCATACCGCAGTACTGGGGGGTAAGTGCGGCCATTTCGTCAAATACTTCGGACGCATTTGCCCATGGGAACTTGTCGCCCATTCCCATCTTCGCGGCAAGCTCTGCGATGATCTGCCAGTCATACTTCGACTCGCCGGGACCATCCTGGGCCTTCCTCCAGCGCTGAACGCGGCGCTCCGTGTTCGTCTGTGTGCCGTCCTTTTCGGCATAGCAAACTGCAGGAAGAACGACGTCGGCGTACTCTGCGGTCTCTGTAAGGAAGATATCCTGGACAACGAGGAACTCGATGTTCTTCAGTGCCTTGTCGACGTGTGCGATATCAGGATCGGATATGATCGGGTTCTCACCCATAAGATACAGGCACTTCAGCTTCTCGGGCTCGTCCGCGAATGTGTCGAGCATCTCGGGGATCGTAAGACCGATCTTTGCCGGCATCTTGCAGCCCCATGCATCCTCGAACTTCTTTACGGCTGCCTCGTCGGTAACCTTCTGGTAACCGGGGAATACGTTCGGAAGTGCACCCATATCACAGGCGCCCTGGACATTGTTCTGTCCTCTCAGCGGGTTGACACCCGTGCCGGGCTTGCCCATGTTTCCTGTAAGCATCTGGAGGAAACCGACCGAACGGACGTTGTCGACACCGACAGTGTGCTGCGTAATACCGAGCGTGTATACTGCCGTTGTCTTCTCCGCTTCGTGTATCCACTGGCATGCGGTCTTTATATCGTCGACCGGAACGCCGGTGATCTTGGAAACGTTCTCAAGGCTGTACTTCTCCTGCATGACGTTCTTCTTGAACTCTTCATACCCGACGGTTCTCTTCTCGATGAAGTCCTTGTTCTCCCAGCCGTTCTGGATGATATACTGCATCATACCGTTCAGGAGGGCGATATCGGTTCCCGAGTAGTGCTGGATGTGAAGATGAGCCTGCTTGGCGGTGGGAGTCCTGCGTGGATCGCAAACGATAATCTTTGCTCCCTTCTTCTTTGCCTGCATCAGCCTGCGTCCTGCAAGCGGGTGGGCTTCGAAGTTGTTGCTGCCTATGATGAACGCACAGTTCGTATCGGCAAGATCCGAGACAGAATTCGTCATCGCTCCCGATCCGAAGATCTGTGCGAGTCCCGCAACCGTCGATGCATGGCAGAGCCTTGCACAGTGATCGATGTTAGGAGTCTGCATTACACAGCGGCCGAACTTCTGGAGTGCATAGTTGTCCTCGTTGGATGCACGTGCACAGCATATCACAGATGACTGCTCCCCCTTGTACTGTGCAAATTTCTCAGCAACGAGATCAAGTGCCTCATCCCAGGAAGCCTCGACAAATTTGCCGTCTTTCTTGATCATAGGCGTTTTAAGCCTGTCCGGGGCATTCACGAATTCATGGGCATATGACCCTTTGGGGCACACTCTGCCCTCGTTGACGGGGGAACGCTGGAACGGAGCCGTTCCAACAACTTTTCCGTCAACGACTACCAGGTTGAATGAACATCCCGTACCACAATATGGGCAGGTGGTCGGGACATACTTAAAATCCATAGTCATTGTACCTCTCTACAATAGAAATTTGAAAAAAAATCGCTTATAAACATTGTTAAATAAACTTATGAAAATCGAATGAATTTCGATTTTTTAGCATTTGTTGAAAATTTTAACAATTTTCAAACAAGTTTACATTTTTTGTTTGTAAATCCAATGTGATTAACAGAATTGGGTTTTAGTGACCTAAAAAGAGAATTTAACCTTAATTTTCCCGTAATTCGTATTTGCGCGGCTTTATTGCACTGCTTATTTGATATGCAATATCGTTATTCCGAATAAAATCTCAATACAAACCTCGCGGTCACAACTAAGATTGTCAGAGAAAAGAGTATCTGCATAACATAGCCGGTGTTGTACTCACTCCACGGATTGAATATTATGATGGCGTACAGGGGTGCAAGAAGGGCCACGATATCTTTCTTTTCGTTGACAAATGCCATCCCTCCGAGAATAAATGAGGATATGATGCATCCCGCAACGCCGAGATACCCCAGAACCGGATTTTCATTAAAGAGAAAACCGATAATGATGCCGGCAAAAGAGACCGAGGGCACTACGACCCAAATCTTTTTTTTGGCAGAGAGATCCTGCAATACTGAAGAAACCATAATTAATAATTAAAATTGCATTGAAGTAATTTAAACTGATACAAATTAACCGGAAGTCACTCCGGCTTCTTTTTGCGATCCGTTTTGCGTATGATTACCGCATTGATTACAGGATCTCCGACAAGGACATAACGCCTTATGATCTGACCGTATACTTCGACATAGTCCTCTGTATCGACATCTTCTTTCGGGGATGTGAACATCTTCACGGATATTTCGCCGGTCCTGTCGGCAACAACATACTGCGGCCGGTTCAGGAATTTGAACAACGCTCTTTCAACCACGCCTTCTATCCTTACTACATTTCCTATCGACGAAGGGTTGATCATCTTTATCTTCGTGTTTTTCGCCTCGGCCTCGTATATAGGTTCGAGCCCTGCATACTGGCTCTGGCTCATATAGTTCAGTCCGATCGGGATCAGAATCAGGATAATAATGGAGACAATACCCCATATTAAAACAAAATAATCCCCGCTTGCCGCAAAGTAAAGGGCAAGAAGAAAGATGAGGATTGCAGCCACAATCAGGCTGACGAAAGAGATCCTCACCCGCGTCCCTTTGATTTTCATCTGAATCAGTATTTATTCTGAAACCTAATTATTTGCTCGCTTCAATTTCCTTCTTGAATGCGTACCAGTACAGGACTCCTACAAAGAACAGTCCGCCTACGATGTTTCCTATGGTTACGATGATGATGTTATTGGTCCACATCGTTACCCAGTTAAGATTTGCAATCTTCTCGGCACCTATTGAAGCGACCTGATCGGCCGTAAGGTAGGGGGCCGTCATTATCCCCGCAGGGATGAAGTACATGTTCGCTACACAGTGCTCGAATCCTGACGATACGAAAGCCATGATCGGGAACCATATTCCGACAATCTTGCCGATTGCATCGTCCGCACAAATTCCAAGCAGAATTGCAAGGTTAACGAGCCAGTTACAACAGATCGCCTTTAGGAATGCAGAAAACATCCCGAAGAAACCTGCATAAGACACTTTACCTGCAGCAATGCTGACAGCGGTACCTCCAAATACGGTTGCTGTTCCGACCGAGCCCGACCAGCTTGTGAGCGGACCATAGGCCATGAAGAACGCGTAGACCAGCGATCCGATCAGGTTTCCGATATAAACCCAGACCCACAAATTCAGGACAGAAGCCCAGCTCACCTTATGGATGAAAGCTGCCATCGGGGCAAACATCGCATCTCCGGTAAAGAGTTCTGCACCGGTAAGAACGATGATAATAAGCCCGACAGGGAAGACAGCACCCAAAACAAGTTTTGCAATACCTGCACCGAGCGTTGCAGATACACCTGTCGAACAGACTGTCGCCAGGGCACCTCCGATTGCGATATATGCTCCGGCCATGAATCCACGGAGAAGCATATTCCATGCAGGCAGGCTCACCTTGTACTTGCCTGCATCTCCAGTTTTTGCTACAATAGTAACAGGGGCATGAAATACCATACTATACAACCTCTAAATGCCTTTATCTGCTTCGTGAAACGCATGCAACAAATATAGGCAATTTAAATTCATAAAATCTCCATATATAAATCTTTTCAAATTTTTACGTGGAAAATGCGATTTATTTCCAAAAAATGCCATTTTTTGAAGAGTTTTGATTTTAACAATTATTTACAAAATTTAAAAGTTAAGTTAAATAGGATACCATTTCATCTGGCACGCATATTAGCAACACACATATGAATGATATAGTGATATGCAATTATGCCTAATAAAAGAGAGATCTGTTTCCAAATCGAGTCCGGAAAAACATAAAATCACGTGGACTTCAAAATTAGAAAATTGATATAGCCCTCCGGTTCCTGAAAAATTATTGAGGACGAATAGGATACAAAAATTTCAAAAGTAAAAGATTAAAATATCAGTATGTCTTTTAGGGCGGCTGAATAGGAAAGATCTGTTATTTTTTAATGCGCGTCATTCGTCCGGAAGATAATTAATTTCACAAAACAAGCCCTTTCGGCAGGACACAACACCTGTCTCAAATAGATTTATCGTATGAAAGAAATAATCTATTTTTTAGTAATATTTTTAAATTAACCGGCGTATTTGACAGTAATTATTCTTAACAAACATCAGGGATGAGACAACATATTCAGCCGGGTTTTTTTCAGTACAACAAATGAGAATGTCTATTATACCATCTTCATTATCCGGGCATAATGAAAGGGAGTATTTTTCAAGGGGATTAAAAAAATGGAATTGGAGTTAATAATCACAGGTCTGGCTTTTCTGGCTTTGGCCTGTGTTTCTGCGGCTATCGCAACATTCGCCGGAGAAGGGAAAGAGTCATTAAACAAACTCTCATCATTCACGGGGATCTGCGGTTCGCTGCTGACTGCATCGGGATCGCTTCTGGCTTTTGCCGGAGACAGGGAGATTATTCTTGGCACCTACCCGCTTGCTCCGGGACTCGACCTCTATTTCGGGATCGACAGGCTGTCGGGAATTTTCCTTCTCCTGCTTGCAATTGTGTCGTGTGCAGTATCTCTCTACATACTCGGCGACCTGAAAGAGGGGGAAAATAAGAACCTTCAAAAACGCATCAGTACGCGAAACGCCCTGATGTACGGATTCATAATATCCATGGCGCTGGTCCTCATATCGAGGGACATCGTCGGGTTCATAATCAGCTGGGAGCTCATGGCAATATCCTCCTTTCTTCTTGTAATGTTTGAATACGAGGACGAAAAAACGCAGAGGGCCGGAATGTATTATTTTGCTATGACCCAGCTTTCGACCGTGTTCATAATTTCCGGGTTCCTTGCACTGGTTAGTGAATCGGGGAGTTATACCTTCAGCGGGATCGCTCCCGTATCGGGAGAGCCCGCGAGTCTGATCTTCTGCCTTCTTCTGGTCGGCTTTTCGATAAAGGCCGGTGTGATTCCGCTGCACAAATGGCTCCCGTATGCACATCCGGCTGCACCTTCGGCAATATCCGCACTGATGTCCGGCGTAATGCTGAATATTGCAGTTTACGGTCTCCTGAGAGTTCTCCTTGACATCACTGAAATCGAGATCTGGTGGGGCGGGGCAATAATCGTGCTCGGCCTGCTTTCCGCCGTTCTAGGAGTCATGTACGCGATGAAAGAGTCCGATATAAAAGCGCTCCTGGCATACAGCAGCATAGAAAATATCGGGATCATATTCCTCGGAATCGGATTGTTCGTCCTCTTTACAGCCTCTTCCTATGAATTTCTCGGAATGCTCGCACTTGCAGGCTCTCTCTTTCATGCATTCAGCCACGGAATCGTCAAGTCGCTCCTGTTCATGACAGCCGGGTCCGTGGTCCATTCCGTTCATACGAGAGATATCGACGAGATGGGAGGGCTCATAAAAAGAATGCCGAATACCGGTTTCATCTTCTTTGTCGGGGCGATCGCGATATCCGCAATTCCTCCCCTCTGTTGTTTCGCAGGAGAACTGATGATATTCGAATCACTCATCTACTCGTTCCAGGAGGTCGGAGCATATATGCGGCTTTTAATCCTGGTAATCCTCTCCCTGTTCGCCCTCACGAGTGCGATGTCCGCTGCATGCTTCGTCAAGGCATTCGGGATCTCCTTCCTCGGGCTCCCCCGGTCAAAATGTGCCGAAGAGGCGGAAGAAGTGCATTCCGGAGCGGTAATCGGCCCCGCAATTCTTGCAGGCGTATGCATCCTCACCGGAGTATTCTCCGGGATGATTATGGACTTTGCAGGCTACCCGGGATTCCTTCCCGACATGCTCTCCGTCAGCCTTCTCTTGCTCCTGGTTGTTCTATTGGTCTACGCTTCGCTGAAGACGATCAGGCATCCTTCCGACAGGATCTCGGTGACATGGGACTGCGGAATACGAAGGCCGGCATCACGAATCGAATACACATCCGAGGGATTTTCACAGCCCCTCGTTACAATCTTTTCGTCGATGTTCAGGACAAAGCAGTGCCTTGAAAAAGAGTATTACGATTCTGAAGGATGCATCTTCAAATCCGGCACCGGCGGGATCAGACTCATCCGGTTTTTTGAGGAGTACATATACATCCCTGCCGGACATGCCGTCGAAAGATTCGCGGAACTCGTATCGAGGCACCAGAACGGCAGTCTCGATACATATCTTCTCTACCTCTTCATCACCGTGGTTTCGGTTATAATATACCTGGGGCTGATGCAATGATCGCCTTTGAAAGCATCATCTATTGCCTGGTGAACGCCGGCGTGGTGATTCTCCTCGCACCGCTCTTCATGACAGTCGTCAAAAAAGTCAAGGCGAAAATGCAGGGAAGGCAGGGGCCGCCGCTGTTCCAGATGTACTACAATATCGCCAAGCTTCTTTCAAAGGAGGCCGTCTACTCGGACACGTCTTCATGGGTAACGCGTGCTGTCCCAGTAGTTTCACTGGCGGTAATGATTCTTGCGGCCCTTTTCGTGCCCGTAATATTCATCCCGGATTCGTTCGGGGGAATCGGAAACATAATCCTGTTCCTCTACATCCTGGCGATAGGGCGGTTCATGATCTCCCTTGCGGGACTCGATGCAGGGAGCACCTTCGGGGGGATGGGAAGCTCAAGAGAGATGAGCCTTTCGACCGTAATCGAACCCACGATCATAATCGTCGCGGCGGCACTTGCAACAGTCCTCGGAACGCTCGACATATTCGAGATGTTTGAAAAGACAACGGCACTTGACATTGCAACGATGCCGACACTTCTCCTGATCTCGATATCCGTGTTCCTCATACTCATTATCGAGACCTCACGTGTCCCGGTCGACAATCCAGAAACGCATCTCGAACTCACGATGATTCACGAGGGAATGATCCTCGAATATTCGGGAAGGAACCTCGCACTGATGGAGCTCTCGCATGCCGTCAAACAGGCCGTATACATGGGGCTTTTAATCGGGATCATCGTTCCCTTCGGGATTATGGGCAGCGGGGACCTCCTGGTGCCCGGAATTTTTATCGCTGCACTGCTGTTCCTCGGGAAGGGGCTGATCCTTGCGGCGATCGTAGGCCTTTTCGAGTCGTCGATGGCCAAGATGCGTTTCTTCAGCATACCCACGCTCTTCATGACCGCATTCTTCTTTTCGGCGCTGACCATCATCATCGAGGTGTTCGCATGATCGACGCAGTCATGTCAGATACAGTCAGGATAATACTCGTCCTGATACTGATAACAGCGGCGCTGATCATATCCACGAGGACTCTTTCCGCACTTGTCAGGGTGTATTCGATACAGTCCCTCCTGATCACGGTTATGGCATGCGTTCTCTGGTATATGACAAGAGAGGATACGCTTCTCCTGATCGCCGCAATCACATTCGCGGCAAAAGTAATTCTTATCCCGTCATTCATTTCAGGAATCCAGAAAAAGATCCATATCAGGAGAGACCTCGAATTCAGCTACCTCAAACCGGCCGGTTCGATTGTCGTGTCGCTCATGCTCATGCTCCTGGTATACGTGGTGTTCTCAGGGGTCTTCGGCAGCTTCGCGACGGAAAACCCCCTCTTCTTCCTGGGTTCGATAGTCGGAGTATCGCTGATGCTCATGGGGATGCTTGTAACATTCAGCCGCAAAAAGACGATCACGAAGGTCATGGGATACCTTTCGATGGAGAACGGAGTGCTCGTATTCGGGTGCTTCGCCACTGAACTCCCCTTCATCGTCGAAGTGATGATCCTCGTAGATCTCATCATCCTCGTAATTCTTACGACAATCCTGACAATAGGGATCGACTCTTCGCTCGAGGAGTTCCAGGAGCGCCTGGTTAGGTATCACATCTGGCCGGCGGGGGAGGATGAGCAATGACGGCCATTCTTTATCTCATCACGGGAATCATCGCGTTCTCCCTGATCATGATCCTGAAAGGCCACAGATCGAAAAAAGTGATACTGATACTTCATTCTGCGGCAAACATTGCGATATCAGGGTACATCATGTTCGCCTGCGCCATCCCGGAGACCTCGGGATTCTTCAGGGTCGACCATCTTTCCGCATTCGAGGCAGGGCTTTCGTCCGTCGTGTTCTTCGCGGCATCCCTCTACGCGGGAGGATATGTCACACGCCTGATTGAAACCGGCGAGCTGAACCCGAAAAGCCTCAGGCTCTTCTACGGCGGATTCTCCATACTGATGACCGTAACACCGCTGGTCTTCCTCTCCGACAATCTCGCACTGTTCTGGATTCTCGCCGAGATAACCACCGTCGTCTCGGCAATGCTCGTTGCAAGTCTCGCGGCGAAGGAGAATATCGACGCGGCCCTGAAGTACATCTTCATCGCATCCACCGCGATGCTGTTCGCATTTATCGGGCTCATCTTCCTCTTCGAGATGTCGAGAACCGAAGGAGGGGCGGGAACCCTGAACTGGTCGGAGCTTATGACCATGTCGCAGGGCTTTGATCCCGCAGTCTCGCTGGCGGCGTTTTTCTTCGTGTTCATCGGATTCTCGGCAAAGAGCGGTATCGTTCCGTTCCATACCTGGCTCCCGGATGCGCATTCAAAGGCCCCGTCCGCCGTTAGTGCAGTGCTCTCCGGCGTTCTGCTCAATATAGGGATATACGGAATTATCCGCGTATATGCAATTATCAGGCAGGTCCCCGAGACAGAGACCGCAGGCATGTTCGTCCTCTTCTTCGGAATCCTGACCGTGTTCGTCGCATCGATGATGATGCTGCGCCAGCACAACCTGAAGAAGCTGATCGCATGTTCGAGCATAGAGAATATGGGCCTGATACTGATCGGCCTCTCGTTCTGGACCCCCATTGCCGTCTTCTGGGTATTGTTCCAGACCCTTGCACATTCACTGACAAAGGCGGAACTCTTCCTTTCGGCAGGAATCATCCACAGGCAGTACAAATCGGAAAACCCGGCAGAGGAGGACGTGATCTGCGACGCCTTCGATATGCAGCCCGCCGCTTCGGCATTCCTTGTCGCAGGCGCCCTTGCGATAACCGGGACTCCGCTCTTCCCGGTCTTCCTACCGAAACTGTTCATACTGCTCGAAGCGATCAGATTCGATACACTAACAGGAATTCTGATCCTGCTCTTTATCGCAATCGCCTCCTTCGCCCTGTTCAGGTTCATCTGGAACGCCTTCTCCTGCAGGTCCGACGGTGCCGGCATCAGGAAGCCGGAGCATTATCCGGTTGCAAAAGGCATGCACATCGGTATTGTGTTCCTGCTGGTGCTCATGCTTTATTTCGGGATCATGGTCCCGGACTGGTTCTACAATTACTTAAACATGATAATCTCGGAGCTCGGACTGGGAGGTGCGTTGTAATGGCAGATTCCTGTAAACCCACAATGATTGCAAACAATGGCGTAATGGAACACGAATTCCATCTTGCCGAAATTGACACGGATTTTGGTGAACGGATCGAATACCTGAAAAGATCTGGCTATGTCCTGCTCTGCCTCTTCTGCCGGGAGGATTCTGCAACAAGAGATCTTTTCAGGCTGACATACATCTTCGAGAGCCAGGAGAACAGGCGTATTTACGAGATGGAATACGAAACCTCCGGTGATGCGATCTCCATTGCAGAAAAGTTTCCTACAGCATCCCTGTATGAAAGAGAGATCACCGACGGTTTCGGCATCCTTTTCAGGGGCTCTTTCGACACGAGGAGGCTGATCCTCCATGCCGCCTATCCGAAGGATTTCCACCCGCTGAAAAAATCGTTCTGCAACGGACCCGTAAACGTCAGGGAGATTGTTCCTGAAGAGGAGCTATATAAATTCAGGAGACTCGACGGAAAAGGAGTCTACGAGGTCGCAGTAGGGCCCGTTCATGCAGGAATCATCGAGCCGGGGCACTTCAGGTTCAGCGTAATCGGGGAGGCTATATTCAACCTCGAAACCCGCCTATATTATCTCCACAGGGGGATCGAAAAACTCGCCGAGGGAAAGAAACCGGCAGAGTGCCTGAAGATTGCCGAATCGATATCCGGAGACGAGAGCGTTGCAAATGCCGTCTGTTTCTGCCTTGCGGCCGAAAAGATCGCAGGCATCAGGCCGTCCCTTCGTGCGGAGACGCTGAGAGGCATCGCACTTGAGATGGAGAGAATCTGCTCGCTTTTAAGCGACTGTGCAGGGATGCTGACCGATGTCGCCTACCCTGTCGGAGCGAGCCGTTTCATGGCCCTGAAGGAGGAGTGCATGAGAATGAACAGGAAGCTCTTCGGCCACAGGTTCATAAGGGATTATATCACCATCGGCGGCGTTTCGGGCGATGTCGGATCGACCGATCTCCTGCTGCTGGAGTCATTTGCAGACAGGATCGGCGAATCTGTAAAAGAGGCATATGATTCCGCGATTAACTCTTCATCGGTCATAGACAGGCTCGCCACAACAGGAATCATCAGGCAGTCGCTTATCAGACCATTAAACCTGACCGGACCCGCTGCAAGATCTTCCGGGAGCAGAAGAGACGTGAGGACGGATTATCCGTACGGAATTTACAATCACCACACTCCAGTGGTCCCTTCACACGATGCCGGCGATGTGCTTTCCCGCTTCATGCAGAAGGCAGAAGAGATCCAGGCATCGGCACGGTTCATAAAGGGCATCACCGGGGAGATGCCGGCAGGAGAGATCAAAACATCCGGACCGGACATCTACGACGACGGATGTGCATTCGCGATGGTCGAAGGTGCACGGGGCCAGAACCTGCATTACCTGGAAATTCGCGACGGAAAGATCTGGAGATACAAAGTTCGAACCGCATCTTTCACGAACTGGCTTTCGATCGAGCATGCCGTTATCGGAAACATCGTTCCGGACTTTCCGGTGATCAACAAGAGCCTGAACCTTTCCTATGCGGGGAACGATCTGTGAGGCGGAAAATGAAGGGATTCTTTGGTAAATTGATACAAAAACCTCTGACAGAGAGGATCGAAGTAAACGATTCGGACTTCGAGAGATACGGATCGATGCTGAAGGCCGAAATAAACTCGGTCTTCAAGAGGAGCATTGCAATAAGGGAGGTCGACTGCGGAAGCGACAACGCCGCCGAGATCGAGATCAACAACCTCAGCTCGCCTTACTATGACGTCGAACGCTTTGGGGTGACATTCGTTGCATCCCCACGTCATGCCGACGTCCTTTTCGTAACCGGTGCCGTGACCCACAATATGAGATACGCCCTGAAGAAGACCTACGATGCAACCCCGTCCCCGAAATTTGTCGTTGCAATCGGAGACGAGGCATGCAACGGCGGCATATTCAAAGACAGCTATGCCATCTGCGGCCCGGTAAGTTCGGTCGTTCCGGTGGACCTTGAGATCCCGGGAAACCCTCCCGAACCCGTGGATATGATCAAAAGCCTTCTGGCCCTCATGAAGGAGGCTAAAAAAGATTAAAGCCTGAAATATTATCTTTCAGGCCACTTCCTCAATCAGGCCCGTTTCGAGATCGTAATACATCCCGTGTACCTCCAGTCTGCCCTGGTCGATTGCATCACGGACCATGTAATATTTTTTAAGGTTTTCAAGCTGGTGTTTTATATTCTCTATCTCAAGGGTTTTCATCTTTTCAGGACAACCGCGTGACACTGCATTCTCGGCGGCCGGCTTCGCCTCCTCAAGCCACTGCGGAATATACTGATCGCCGGTGCTGCCTTTGGATACGAGCGCCTTCATGGCCCCGCAGTTCGAATGCCCGCAGATTACAATCTGCCCGACCTTAAGGTGGTTCACAGCGTACTCGAGCACTGTTGCGATATTCAGGTCATCTTCAGGAACGATATTGCCGATATTCCTGTGAACGAAGATCTCTCCGGCCTCGGCCGAGGTAATTCTTTCAGGATTCACCCTGGAGTCGGAACATGTAATCCAGAGCGACCTCGGGCTCTGCCCTTTTGATAATGAAGAATAGTGATCCTTCTTCCGTCTGAACTCCTTCTCTACAAATTTTTTGTTACCTTCGATAAAAGCATCAATCATAACATCTCTCAAATTCTTTTATCAACAAAATGTAATTTATAGCTTATCATTATTGCCTGGCAATAAGGGGTAGAGATAAATTCGGGTTAACTGGATAAATTACTGGAGAAAAAGAGCTAAAAAATATTGTACCTGTTAGTTGAAACAGGTGTTGCGTGATTATTCTTTCTGACCGAAGATGTCGAAGATCTGATCTGTGCCTGTGTCGCTGAGACGCTTTCTCTCGGCCGGCTCCTCGACAAGCGAGAGAATCGGGAGATCGAGGTTGACACCGGGTTCGTATCCGAACATATCCTGCATCTCGAGCTGAAGTGCGTGCATGAATAATGCATTTGGTATGTCCATTGCACAGAGTTCCTGGCACTGGCCGCAGTTTACACAGGAATCTGCAATATGCGAATAGCGGATTAAGTGGAACATGAATGGCGGAGTGACATCGCCGGGATCTACAAGGTGCGACTTCTTGGTAGAACACTCGACACAGTAGCAGATCGGGCAGTTCTCGATGCACTGGTAGCACTTGATGCACCTTGAGGTCTGGTCCATGATATAGTTGAGACGCTCTTTGCCTTCGCCGAGCTTTTCGAACTGTTCCTTGCGGCACTTGTCTCCGAGCTTGAACATCGCGCCCTCTACCTTTCCGCGGATATCCAGTGCGGGTCCTGCGGGCTTTGCTGTCTCGACTGCCTTGCCTTCCGCCTTTGTAACGAGGGCTGCACCCTTGTCCGAGCAGACTTCGACGAATGTTGCCTTTCCGGCCTTGTCGCCGATAACTCCCCAGTTACCGCATGCAAGATCGCACTGGCGTGGGATCTTTGTCTTGCAGCGCTGGCAGTTTGCACGGCGTCCGTATCCTTCCTCTTCAAGTTCGTCGATCTTGATTCCCTTGTGTTCGCCGTCCTTCGTGACAACGATGAACTGACCTTTGTCGATCTCTTCCTTGACGATGTCGTCGGGGTTGAGGCCGAACTTCTCCTCGATCATTACGCGTGCTTCGATCGGGCTTACCGATCCTCCGCAGTTGAGACCGATGGTGAGGACGTTGTCGATATTGATCTGCTGCCTCTTGACGAGTTCGTAGAATGCCTTTGCATCGCAGCCCTTCATGGTTACTGCGATCTTCATGTCGCGTGCACCGTTGAGGAACTTCTTGATGATTTTAGGCATGAGGAGCGTACCGCAGTGGAGCGATCCTGCCGCCTTCGCAATATCCTCGGGGTTCGTGATGAACACGGGTTTTGCATCGTATAGATCGACACCCTTCTCGACCGTGAGAACACCGTCGACTTCTCCGCTTTCAAGAGCGTATTTCAGAAGAGCGGTTACTGCACCACCGCACTCTCCTCTTTCGAGAGCAGCGGAATCTTTTGCCCATGCCCAGAGCATGTCGCCTTTTGCTACCATATTCAGGCCTCCTTCTCAATCTTTGCAGCTACTGCCTTTTCTCCGCCTGCAATCTTGCAGATGCATTCTTCGCCCATGCTCATGGTCGGGACGAAGATTACTCCCTCGTCGAGATCCTTAGAGATCCTGACCGTCGCTTTGATGCTTCCCTTCTCGCTTGAGACAGTGACCGTCTCGCCCTTCTTGACATCGAGTGCCTTTGCGTCGACGGGGTTGATCTTCACGAACATCGAGGGAACTTCCTTAACGAGCGAGTGGCAGTTCTCAGAGAGTGTGCCTGCTGCGCCGTAGCCGTGCCAGATCGAGGGTCCTGTTACAAGTGCGAACGGATAGTCGCCGCCTGCAGAGACTGCTGCGGGTGCAACACCTTCTGCGACTACTGCGGCTGTTGCCTCTTTAACGAATCCGTCCTTCTGGAGTGCTTCGTATGAAAGGTCGCCATACATTTCGTTGAAGATCGCTTCTGCAGATTCGTATGCAATCGATCCGCCGAGCTTTCCTGCAACTTCGGAGACGATCTGCCAGTTTGCCTTTACGCCCTCGGCAGGCTCCTGTGCCTTGCGTACGAGCTGGATGCGGCGCTCTGCGTTGGTCATGGTTCCGTCGACTTCTGCATATACTGCTGCGGGAAGAACGACGTTTGCAGACTTTGCGGTTCCGGACAGGAACGAGTCCTGGACTACTATGAATCCGCCTTCGACGGGTCCGAGATCCTCGCCCATTACGTAACAGGCCTTGTATTCCTTTCCGAATACGTCATCGAAAGGTGCGACACCGATATCGAGTGCTCCGCGGCCGTTTGCCTGGGCGGGAAGTGCACAGAATGCTGCCTTCTTCTCGTCTGCAAGAGCCTTTGCGGCTGCTGCGACTGCTGCCTCGCTCTTTGTTGCGCCGACTGCGTAGAGAACTAATGCAGCGCTGCCTTCGACAAATGCTGCTGCTTCCTTGATTGCCTCGATCTCTCCGCCGGGTACGGCCTTTACGAACTGGTCTGCAAGTTTTGCCATCGAGCTGTTGAAGGAGTCGACTGCAATAACCTTTGCTCCTTTGTCCTTCGCGTTTACGATCCTGCGGGCAATCAGCGGGTGCGACTCGAAGATGTTTCCGACGGCGACGATGCAGTCGGCCTTCGCGATACCCCTGATTGTTCCTGCTGATGCGTCGATGCCAAGTGCTGCACAGCTTGTGAAGTTCCCGGTCTTGAATACATCTGATGCAAGCTTCTTGAGAGCGTAGATGTCCTCGTTTGTTGCGTTTGCAGATGCGAAAACTGCGATATCCGCACCGGAGACGCCCTTAAGGCCGTCTGCAACTGCCGCGAGTGCTTCGTCCCATGATGCTTCGACGAGTTCGTCGCCCTTTTTGATCATCGGGGTCGTGATTCTTGCTTCGCTGTTCACGAGCTCGTATGCATAGTGACCTTTCTGGCAGGTCTTTCCGTCACATACGGGTGAACGGTGGAACGGTGCGGATCCGACAACTTTGCCGTCTTTGACGACGAGACTGAAGGAACAGCCTGTTCCACAGAATGGACATACTGTAGGTACGTATTTTAATTCCATAGTCTATACCTCAGAACACAGAAGTTTTGGATTTTGATATATTTAAGAACCTTGTTTGGCAAACCTAAACATGCACAATACCGGTGGAATTTATCATATATGAGGATCAATCCATAATCAGGATATGAAAAAAGTTGCAATCCCTCCGATGATAGCGGACATCATAATAAGCGGGATATTAAGCCTTGAGGGATTCCTGTTTGAAGATGCGGACGGATGCCCGTTCTGCGACGGAGAACTCAGGGCACATGATGTGAAGAAGAAAAAATTCGCAACGATCACTGAGGGTGGCAACAGGCGGAACATCACGGTAAATGTCAGGCGGTTTAGGTGCAAAGAATGCGGGAGACTCGTATATGCCGACTCGCCATTTTATAGTGACATCAGGATGGGGGCTCCACTTATAGATTTCTGTCTCCTGAACCTGAGGCTCCATCCCGCGAACCATATCTCGAAGATTCTCCGGAAGATGAATATTATCGTAAATCCGTCGACGATCAGGAGCCTTTCGGATTTCAATCCGGGCGAGATCCCGTCTATCGAATTTCACGAGGTTCTCTTCCCCCCGTCCCTGCTCAACATCTCCGAGGCGGTAATGAAGCAGGAAGGCTCTGAAAGGAACAATATTCTGCTTTATATGTTACAAAGACGCCGCTGACAAGGATCTTTTTTTAACTCAAAATATTTATCAGATGACAGAGTATATGCAAACGAGGTATCGAAAATGAAATACAGTGCAAGAAATGCCTTAAAGGGCAAAGTAAAAGAGATCGAGATTGGACAGGTTGCAGCTGAAGTAGTAATCGAGCTTCCGGGCGGAGCACAGGTGGTCTCCATGATCACAAAAGAGTCCGTCGACAACCTCGGGCTTAAAGTCGGAAAGGAAGCCTATGCTATAATCAAAGCAAGCAACGTCATTCTCGGCGTCGACTAAATCCAAACTTTTTTTGATCTTACGGCTCTTGTAATTTTAAACTCTTCGCTGTTTCATGTTGGCATATAATTCGGAACAGCATACATCGTCGCTTAAATTATGATATTACTTAGGCAACCCCGGCACCGGCGGACGGGCCGCCGGACGGCCCCTTCCCAGGGGCCTTGCCTTAAGATAATCCTCTCATAGCACGCTCGGGGACCGGCAAGGGTCCCCTGGGCTGTTGAATTTAGTTTTTTTACATGAACTTTTTTTGGCATATTTCGTTCCGTACACGCCATGAATCTACCGCGTCCCGCCGCGAGGGGGATACTCGTCTATCCCCTGAGCGGCCTATCATGATAGAGAGGCCCCGAGGTCGGGGCCGGTCCGCCAGCCTGCGAAGCGGCTGGTGGCAAGGGGTTGCCAAAAATAGTTATGCCTGATTTTATTCCTCTTCAAGTGCTGTTCCGTCATACGGGCAGTATATCTCGTCGCCGTAGGTTGTCCACCCGCACAGCGGACACTTTTTGGCCTTTCTCTGCCGGCCGAAGAGCGGTATTAACGGTATGAACAGGAACATGAAGAAGAACGGCAGTCCGGCCATGAAGAAGACTGCCGAGATTGCGAGGGAGCCTACGAGGAGCACCAGGCTCAGAATATACCGGTTCGTTTAGCCACCTCGCATACGGCCTGCGCAGGGAGGGCATCGGGATATATCCCCGGCTCGCAGGAGAGATCGATGCAGTCGAATAATTTGGATATGATATGAGAGCCGATCCCGGCTGCGATTATTCCCGATGACCCGGTCTCATCCATTACTCTTTCAACCTGCTCTTTTATGAGATTCATCTGCTCCATGTAAAACGCCTTTGCGATCTCAAGGGCGCCTGACTCGCCAATCTCCTCGAGATCCGAGCATACAACCCGCGAAAGCCTCTGGAGCGACGCTTCGTAGGATGTCGCAGCAACGTCCGGGGTTGGTACAGTATAGTCGGCTTCATCAATATTGCCGAGGACGAGATGAACGTCCGCACTCTGGGCGAAATATTCGCTGCTCACAAGAGTGTCGTAGCCGTTGACGGACACCGATCTCAGGAGCGAGGGGACCGTCGACCGCAGGGTTCCGGTATACACGAGATAGCCCTTCCTCAGGCGGTCGAGATCTCTCATCCCCTTCAGGGCCCCGAATGAGTTGAGCGGAATTATGTCGGTCGTCGTGCTCCCGAGATCGACAAGAACCTGATCCGGGTATCTCTCCCTGAGGAAATCCGCAGATGCCAGCCAGTTTGCAGCAGCAAGGATGGAAGTAGGACCATCGTGGAAACCACCGTCGGTCCCGTAGAAGAGCGAACAGGGAATCGCTCTCTTCACGGATTCGACAATAAATTTTATGCCTTCTTTTTTGTTCGCAAAACCATCGGCAAGCTCGCCGCTCATAACCACGGCCGCCTTCTTTCCCGAATAAGGTTCGAGGATCTCCGTAATCGGGGCCTCCTGCCACATAGGACAGTAATGAATCGTGACTGTATTATCCTCGAAAACCTTCAGGTTGGCGCCGCCCACGTCTATTCCAATAATGTCACTCAAGTCTCTTCACCACACCTTTAGTATCGAACGAGACCCGGCCGTTCAGGTGAACTGAACCGGGTACATTGCCTTTAGATGACTCCACGAGAATTTCGGCAATCTCTTCCTCCATGACCGCACAGATCCCGACAAGGCTCGTTGTCGGCCGGGGGTTCACGTCAACGACATATATATCGTCGGCCACTATAACATCGACGCCCGTGTAGCCCTGGCACCCGAGGACATTCAGGGACTTAATCGCGGTTTCTATGATCTCGTCTTTCCGCGGGTGATCGACGGGTGTCTCCCCGCCCCTATAAAAGAACCTGTTCCCATCCCTTTCTATATACTGCCTGTTGACCGAGAGGACGACCGGCCCCTTTCCGGAGTACGAGAGGCAGGTGTCCCCGGTGACACGCCCGCCGACGAGACTTACGCTGATATTGTCGCCTTCGATGAACTCCTGCCCGAACTCACCCTTTCCGGGTTCTTCGTCCGCCAGCCGCATATTCTGCCCGTCGACACCGTTGATCCTTTTAATGAGCCTGACACCTTCGTCTATCTCTTTCGGAACCGCGATTCCCTGCGAAGAAAGCACTTCGCCCGTCCGGCGCTTGTTCGAGCAGAGCGCAATATTCAGGCTGCCGCACCCGATATTTCTCGTATTGTCCTCAACGATCTTCGTGAACCGCCAGAGTATGTCGTCCGGTGCGATTACAAGCCCCACATCACATTCGGGAGCCAGACGCCCGATCTCCTCTGCAAAGTCCCCCTTCTCGGGAGACAGGACTTCATACCCGCAGCTTTCGAAACTCTCGCTGAGCACCCTAAGCATCGCTCTTCCCTCCGGTGCAAGGCCGGGATCGTTGAATACGGTATATTCGGCAATGAGCGCCTTCATTCCTTTAGGATTGATCATTAACACACATGAGCGTGACGATTGCGACTGTAATACAGATAATAAAAGGAGAGATTTTTTTTATCGCAGAATCCTGATCCTTCCGTCGGTCCCCGGGGAGATCGGAGAATTCTCTTCGATATCGGTCGCAAGAAGGTTGACCAGGTAGATCCCGGTATTCGTTTTCATGTCTCCGGGAATAGCCTCAAGATTCGAATAACCGTCGCCCCCGTCTGCAATATAGTCGTTTACGGCAACGACATAGAACGCAGCAGGATCGACCGGCACCATCCCGGATTCAGTCACGACCGTGAGATTTTCGATCCTGTTTCCTGCGTAAAGCACGGTTCCCGTATCAAAATCTGCGGAAAAAGGCTCGCCGCTCATATTGAGATCAAATCTTACTCCCGATAACTGCAAAAATCCCCCCGACGGGACCCTGCTTTCACTATCACTCTCATCACCGGCGGCAACAAGCGCCGATGCAGACCTTTCAAGGGTATCCTTAATCTCCTGCCCGGTCATCCTGATCTTTATGACGATATCCTCGAACGGGAGAAGCGTCTCCAAAGTAAGATACGATATATTCCCTGCAGGGACTATGCAGTCCCCGCGGAATGAACCGGAATTGATAAACGCAATATCCACACCTGGAACATCTTTCCTCATTATATCCGCAACAAGATCGCCGATATTCATCTCGCCGGCCTTTATGTTCTCCGTAGCATCGAGAGGGACAAGGGTTTCACCGATCGGCCCCGAGAGACCGGCGGTATAATTTACATAATAAGGCATTACAAACGAAGTTATCTCCTGATCGTCAGGCAGTTCTTCGGTTATTTCGTACCGGCCGATCGATGTTCCGGCGATTTTTCCATTGCTGAACGTGAGATCGACGGAATCGGTCTCCTCGCCGTACTTTCCCGCATGGACAATCAGGGTCTTATTCCCGTCAGGAGCGATGACCGTCTCGTTCCAGACAAGGTGATCGTGGCCGCCGATTATCAGATCAATTCCCGCCACTGACTCCGCAAGTTCGATATCCTCGTCGCCGTACTGGTGGGTGAGGGCGATAATCACATCGACGCCCTGCTCTTCAAGATCATCAATCACCGATTCCGCGATCGAGGAGATGTTTTCATACAGGATCACGCCGTCAGGTATTTCGGTCACTTTTCCGAGCTGGGGCGTAATGATCCCGAAAACCCCGACCTTCGCACCTGCGACATCGAGAATCACGTAATCTTTTATACTCCCGTTCAGCTCCGTATCAGTGAAATCCATGTTGGCGCAGAGTATGGGATACGACGCATTCGTAACCCATTGGTTCAGAACTGAAACAGGGAAGTCGAATGCATGATTCCCGAGAACCGTCGCATCGATTCCTGCCATAGAGTATGCCTTCGCCTCCGGGACGCCGGAGTACATATTGTAGAACCCTCCCTCGCCGAGATCTCCTGCAAACAGATACAGGGTATCGTCGTTTTCTTCCCCGAGAGTATCGGCAAGTGCGGCAATCCTGCCGATCCTTGTTCCCGTATCGTTATCGTTCATCGGGAATAGATGGGAATGTATATCCGGAGTCGTGAGCACCCGTAAACCCCCCGAATAACCCGATCCCGATGAACCGATATTCCCGTCGAACGCGACACCCAAAACGAATGACGAGAGGAAAACTGCTACTATTACCAGTATGAAAGTAAAGAAAAATACGGATTTCAGGCCGGAAGATTTCTGCATATTATCTCGAAAATGAAGATTGCCGTCTGATTTGATTAACATGACGATTTGACCCGGCAATAAAAAAAGTGGCAGGATTTCTGCAGAGCCAGAAATTATCCCAAAACCCGAATCCTTCCGTCGCACTCAGGAGAGATCGGAGAATTTTCTTCGATATCGCTTGCAAGAAGACCGATTACATTGATCTCGGTATTCACTTTTTTGTCATCGGAGATCGCCCTGATATTCGTGTACCCATTGCCGCCGCCGGCCAGGTAATCATTTACGGCGACTGTGTATACGGCATCCGGATCTATGGGGGCAATCCCGTCCGTGGTTACGACAGTCAGATTCTCGATACGGTCTCCCTTCGAGATTATCGTATCATTATTAAAATCGGCAGTAAAAGACTCCCCGCTTGAATTAATATCAAACCTGACGCCCGAAACCTGCAAAAATCCGCCGGAAGATAATTTATGCACATTGCCTTCCTCTTCCCCGGGAAAAACAATCGCCGACGCCGAGCGTTCAAGAGTATCCTTAACCTCGTCCCCGGTCATCTGAACAGTCACGATCATGTTCTCGAAGGGGAGAAGGGTCTCGAGCGTAAGGTATGACATCTCTCCTGCGGGAATAATGCAGTCTCCGCGTATGGAACCCGAGTTGATAAGTGCAATATCGACACCGGGCACATTCGTGCGTATTGCATCCGTGATAAGATCACCGGCATTTGACTCGTTTGTTCTTATAGTTTCATACGTAGCATCCAGAGGTACGAGAGTTTTTCCGATAGGCTCCGAAAGGCTGGAAGTATAATTCTCGTAATAAGGCATTATAAACGATGTAATCTCCGGGTCGACCGGCATATCCTCCGTTATTTGATACCGTTCTATCGATGTACCGGTCACCTCACCGTTCTCGAATACCAGATCGACGGAATCGGTCTCTTCACCGTATTTGCCTGCATGGACTATCAGCGTACTGCTGCCGTCAGGGGCAGTCACGGTCCTGTTCCATACAAGATGATCGTGGCCGCCGATTATCAGGTCGATTCCTGAAACGGACTCTGCAAGTTCGACGTCCTCATCCTCATACTGGTGGGTGAGTGCAATAATCACATCGACATCCTGGTCTTCAAGCTCCTTCACAACGGATTCTGCAATGGCCGTCGTGTTTTCATAGATCACCACTCCACCCGGAATTTCGACGAACTCTCCAAGCTGGGGGAGCAGAATCCCGAACACACCAATCTTTGCATCACCGGAATCAAGAATTACGTAATCCTTCACCGTTTCATTCAGCACGTCATCGCTGAAATCGATATTCGCGCACAGTATCGGAAATGATGCATTCGTAGCCCATACCTTAAGAAGAGAATTATTGAAATCGAACGCATGATTCCCCAAAACAGCGGCGTCAATCCCGGCCATCGAATAGGCCCCAGCTTCCGGAACCCCGGAGTACATATGATAAAACCCTCCTTCGCCGAGATCGCCCGCGAAGAGATAGATAGTGTCTTCGTTCTTTTCCCCGAGAGTTTCGGCGAGGGCACCTATACGCCCGATCCTTGTTCCCGTGTCATTTTCGCTCATGGAAAACAGATGACTGTGAATATCCGGGGTTGTAAGTACTCTCAGATTGCCGGAATACCCTGCGATATCTTCTGCATTCCCCTCATCACTACCACTGAATGCGTTTTCCAAAACAAATACTGAAAATATGAGCAGAATGACAACAAGCAGCAGACCAATTACAGTAACAGATTTTAAACCGGAGGACTCTTTCATGACAATTACCTGATTTAAATTATCCCTTATTTTACAAGAAAATCACGTTGTGATTTACATGAAACAATCCATGAAACCTTTGTTCCATAAACTTTTTTAATTAAACAGGCGGCAATCAGGCAGAACACTTTAAAAAAGTATTATCAGGCCTTTGGCTCCTGCTGTGTCGAACAGTGGATTCCGCCTCCGCCGAAGTTGATCGCGATCGTATTCACCATAACGACGTCCCTCTCCGGGAAGAGCGATCTCAGGATCTCTTCCGCCTTCATATCCTTCTCTTTAAGGGATTCGGGCATACCCACGCCCCCCGTGTAATATTTCTGCCCGAGAACAAGACCGTTTGTTATCAGGAAATTGCAGTAGCTCTGTGCAGGAACGATCTTCACCGGCTCTCCAACGGGAAATACCGTTCCGTCGCGGGAGCAATATGAATCGGCAATACTGTTGTACGCCTCGTCTTCAGGCGTTGCAGTGAAATAAAGCATATCAGGAACAGGCATCCGAACGATATTGAACGGGTTTCCGTCCTGGTCGACGGAGTTTTTGAGGATTTCATAATTAACCTCCATCCGCCTCCTGTTCTCCGCTGCAACGGGATCGATCAAGGCCTCTTCTTCGGTAACTTCGGCAAGAATAATAGTGTCGGCCGATACGAACCGGCAGTACTCGTCCATGTGATTGTTCGCAGAGGCGCTCCTGAACGCTATGCCCTTCCCGTCCGGTCCGGGAAGAGCCGACTCGTCATACCTGTCGTCTTCGACCGTTCCCTGCTTCAGCCAGATCACGTTTGTAACCCCGAACAGGCGCTCGAACTCCTTTTCGAACTCTTCGCGGGCGAGATTGGGATTCCTCTGGAACTCGCAGGCCTCGGTTACTAGCAGGGTGCCTTTGCCGTTGAACTCACGATCCCCTCCTTCGCCGATGAGCCTCGTCATCACGCTTTCAAGGCCGAGATATTCCGCAACGTCCCTGTCGATCCTTTCCATCATCCTCGACTGGGTGTCACATTCCGGGAAATACCCCCAGCAGTTGAACCCGAAATCGATGATTCTCTTCCCGCCCTCATCATTCACGACAAAGATCGGGCCGAAGTCCCTCCAGTAGAGCATCGTAAACGGCTGAACGTAATAAGAGATATTTTCCGAAGGGATATCGTTCTCCTTCAGGATATTCTGCACACGCAGCTTCCGGGCATCGTCGGGGACGCAGATAACCGTTTTTATCCTCCGCACAAGCTCTCCGACAATCTGAACGAAGACATCGTCCGTATAATATCCTATCACGTATTCTTTGGAGAGCCAGCCGATCCATACGGCCTCCTGTTCTTCGAACTCCCCCGGGAAGCGCCATCTGATATTATTGTTCGTATTCATCTAAATCTCTCCGTAACCGGAAAGGGAATCACATAAAAAAACGAGATCAAATCCGGCGTCAATATTAGAATAAAACAGACGAATATAAAAAAAGGGCTTCTTTATGATTCCTTATTGAAAAAATTTAGGTTTTTGTCAGAAAAGATAGTGAAAAAACTATCTATTCCTTCTTATCTTCCTTATCGCCGGTTCCCACGTCAACGGATTCTTCGGTCTTTTCTTCCTCAGGTTTCTCCTTATCGCCTGAATCTTCCTTTCCTGATTTCCCTTTCAGGACCACTTCCGCCTCAGCGATATCCTCGTCAGGCAGAACCTCATCAGCCTTTATGTAGCTGTGATCGATAGTCTCCCCGGCTTCCAGCCTCTTGATCTTCGCGTACATCCACCCGAGTTCGTTCTCGCACTTCTTCGACTGGCAGTAATAATAGCCGAGTGCGAAAGAGAACACGCTCATAAGAACTGCAATTATACCGAGAATAATGAACTGGGCCGTGACATCGCAGCACACCGCAGTCGTGGCAGGATAGTAGACGACACTGCTCGTCTGGTTCGAACTCTGGTCAGGTTCTTCGGAAACTACAGCAGAGGAATCCGCAGCGTCGGATGTCTTGGAGACATCGTTCTTGAGATTGACAGCAAACGACCAGTCGTTATTCTCCTCGTCAAGTTCGTCCTCGGTCTCTGCCGCATCAAGAACGATAGTTATCTTATCGCCTTTCGAGACATTAGAGAGCGTAAAGAAGACCTTCTGCGATTCGCCTGCAGGGAGGATTCCGACAGGATTCCCGATGCCCATATCCTCATCGTTGAGCAGTATTCCGCTCACCGTAGTATTTGCATCAAGGGGTCCGGTGTTTTTAACAATGTAATAAAATCTCAGGCCGTCTCCGTTCTCACCGGTCCCTGCCGTTCCCGCCTCTATAATCGTGAGATCCGCGAGGGGTATGTCTTCCTCTTCTACGTATATGTCGGCAGCAGCCCATTCTTCAGGATTATACTGGACTATGCCGTTTTTGTTCTGGATAGTGTATGAAGGCCAGATCCTCCAGGTTCCGGGTTTGTCAACCGTCAGTCTTGCCTTCATTATAATCGAATCACCGGGAGAGATGAACTGGCCGGTATACGCCTTTCCCGCCTCTACAAGATTGCCGTCGGGATCAAGTGCTGTAAAGTAAAGGCCTTTCGGAAGACTGATCAGCCTGTCGTAAAATCCTTCCGATGTAATTACATAGGACATTTCGAGAGTGTCGCCTGGATATATCTCGGGTCTTTCGGATGTTATTGTAAAATCACTCACTACAAACCGGTCTGATGACATATTCTGCCCTGACTGGGAATACTGGACGGTTTCTGCAGCGGATATGCACGGGATAACAAAAACCATTAAAAAAATAATTAAAGCGAATGAAAATTTTTTATTCAGTTTTAACATCAACAATCCTCCGAAATTAAGAAATATTTATCGGGTCTGCATATAACCTTTCCCAAAACCGGATTCTTAAGCTGTATGAGTAAGTCGTGGCCTATCAATCCACTTTTATTCTAACAGAACCTAAGTTAAACTAAAATGAAACCCAAAGTCCTGCTTACAAACGACGACGGAGTAACATCCGCCGGCCTGTGGGCCGCATATGATGCACTCACCTCAATCGCCGATGTCACGGTCGTGGCTCCCTCCACGCAGCAGAGCGCCGTCGGCCGCTCGATATCCATCTTCGAGCCGATCAGGGCGACGAAGATCAGGATAAACGGAGTAGAAGCATATTCCGTCGGGGGAAAACCGACCGATTCGGTGATAATTGGAATATATGCGCTTGGAATAAAGCCGGACCTTGTCGTTTCGGGCATAAACATAGGCGAAAACCTCTCGTTCGAATCCATTATGACCTCGGGCACGGTAGGAGCTGCGCTCGAAGCCGCAAACCACGGTTTCCCTGCAGTTGCATTCTCGCTCCAGGTAGAGGACCAGGCAGATAAATTCGACGATCCGTTCTACTTCGACAGCAGTTTCGACGAGTCAAAAGAGATGGTCCGGAATATTTGCGGAAATGTCTTTGAAGGCGGTTTCCCGGAGAACATGGATCTTATCAATGTAAATATCCCGAAAAAAGTTACCGCCGGAATAGAGATTACAAGGCTTGCAGAGAAGCTCTTCGAGACTGGTGTCGAGAAACGCCTCGACCCGCGTGGGAAGCCTTATTACTGGATCAACGGGCCTCTCTACGACGAGGCTGAAGATGGAACTGATGTAAACGCTGTTGCAAATGGCAGGGTTTCGGTCACACCGATCACTCTTGATTCAACTGCTTTTAAAGGAATGGAGTCGCTGAAAAAACTGCTAAGGACATAAAAACCCTGATCCCGAAAAAGCTTAACAACTTTTTGTGCATCCGCAGGTCCGGCCCCTGTATTAATATTCTCTATGCATTAACCGGAAACCTAACCCTGTATGGCCTTCGAAGCAGCAGAATCAGATCTGCTGTAGGCAAACCTGATGATAACGGTTATACCCGGACCCCGGGTCATCCCGATATCGCCTTTGAGATTCTTTTCCACGATTAATGATAAAAACCTGGCTCCCAGCTCGTTTGAACAGGAGATCTCAAAATCACCGGAAAGTTCCAGGTCTCCGGAAGAAGCAGTTAATTTAACCATTCCTTCTCCATCCCTTTCCATTGAGATTCGAATCGTGACATCCTTTGCGGTACGGGTTGAGTGCATGAGCATACAGGAAAGCAATTCATTCAGTATAAGACCGACTGAAACTGATGTATCCAGATCAAAGTATTCATCGAATATATTCAGATCAAAGGATAACCTGTAAGGAGCGGGGTGTGGAATGGATAAAGCCGGTATGAGAGTGTTTACCAGATTTTTGACATTGATCCGGCAATAATTTGCGTCCTTGTTTTCCAGGAGCATTTCATAGGCAGCTGCCATCGTAAATATGCGGTTATTCAGTTTTTCCAGTTCGGATTTAAGATTTTCATCGCAGGAGCATGATTGCTGGAGCTGAACCAGGGCCGATATGATCTGGAGGTTGTTCCTGACCCTGTGATGAACCTCCCGGATAATTATATTTTTCTCTTCAAGGGCCTCATACAGGCATCTTTCGTATTCCCGTAGTTCGGTAACGTCACGAATGGATTCGATAGCTCCCGTGACATTTCCATCTGCACCATAAAGCAGTGAAGCCTTCCCCCAAAAATGTCCTCCTTTACCGCCGTATATAAGCGGGAGGTGAACCTCGCCACTGATTGTCCCTTCATCGCTTTGTATATTTTTGTAACCGAACACGGCGCAATCATCCATGCTATCGATCAGATCGACAAGCATAGGTCTTTTTTCGCCGTAAATAGCCTCTGAATAAAGAGAGTGATCTTTTCCAAGCATCTGTTGCCCTGGAATTCCGGTCATCTTCTCCATTTCACTGTTTGAGACGATTGTTCTCCCTCCACTATCGATAACGAACGTTGCGTCAGGAAGGAATTCAGTGACGTTTCGGAACTGCCGGCTGACTTCCGGTAATTCTTTTTCTATCATCTTCATCTTTAAAACATGGCGAATCAGTCCTGTAAACATCGCAAGCCGGGCCCCAGGGTCTCCGTCTGTCCCGGGAAAGAGATCGGCTCTCTCATTAAGGGTACCCCGGACGATATCCCCGCTGCTTCTTCCGGTGAATATAATGAGGGGCATCTCGAATCCGCCGTTGCGAACTGTCTTTAAAAAATCAGGTCCGTCTGTCTCAGGAATCTGGTAATTGAAGATTACGACATCATACCTGGAGCTTTTCATCCGTTCCAGTGCATCATGGGCCGATTTTACGGCATCAATAGAGAAACCGGGATTATTTTCAAGATCTGCTTTATTTATATCAAGAATCGGGTTTTCATTGTCTACAACCAGTACCTGCATCATGTGCCCCAAAGGTTCATAGAGAAAACAATTATAAATCTTTTCTGGTAATTAAGGCATCAATATTTCAAAACGGATCCAAAAAGAGATTAATCCGGTAAAAAGGGATGGATTCTATGAAATTTTTTCCAGTGCCTGTTTCATCGCATCAAGCGCTGAAGAGTCTTTTTCGATCTTCACAGCAGTTTCAAGGGCTGCCTTTGCGCTTGACGACACTCCGATATTGCCTAGCGACACAGCGGTTATCCTCCGGACATATTCGTTTTTGTCCCTGAGAAGGGGGAGAAGAGAGATCGACGACTCCTTCTGACCGAACATCCCGAGGCCTTTTGCCGCCATGTAACGGACATGGTCCTTTTCGTCATGAAGCGATCCGGTAAGTGCGCTCAGCGCACGCTCATCACCGATTAGGCCGAGGGCCTCCGCCGCCCTGTACCTGATAACCCACGAATCATCGTCGAGAAGATTTATCAGCGGTATGACGGCGGTCTTCCCGCATTCGACAAGCTCCTCAATGCATTTTGCCCTCTCAGCCTTGTCCGGCCCGTAAAGTCCCTCGATCAGGAGACCGATTCTCTCGCTTTTGCACATTGGAAAATACTTGGTGAGAACAGGAGATATAATTGTAAGATCGGGAGTTCAGGGGAGAAGCCTGTCGATAATGTCGAGGAATTTGTCTATGGTCCCGGCAGAATACGGTCCCTCCTCGTACCCGCACTGGATCGAAAGCGATCCCTTCCACGTGGACGCACACAGGAGAAAACCGGGCGGCCAGCAGATTACGGGGAGGAACAATGCATATTCTATATTCATGACTGAACCGGGATCAAACCTCCCGTCGTCGATTACTCCGATGTTGGAAAAGACAGGATTCTTGAGTGTCGTCGTATCATAACCTGAGAGGATCTCGTTAAAAAAGTTCCTTACGGCACCTAATCCGCTGTCATAGAGATCTTCGTAGAACATTATATCAAATGCACCGAACGCCCCGGCCTTCCTCCCCTTCGTTATCTCCGCGACCTTTCGCACGGCATCTCCCAGTTCTTCACCTTCCACTGCCACGATCTCAATCATCTCCGCGATCGAGAGATTTTCGACCGAATACTCCCATGTTCGCCGGAGATGCCGCCTCATATCGGCAGACGAAAGAACGCCCCTCAAATTATCCAGGTCGGACGGATCGTCCCTGAGTTCGATGAGAGCAAGGATGTATGCCGCGATCAGGACATCGTTTACAGTCGCACCATATCTCTTTCCAAACTCCTTCACCGCCGGGAGCCTTTCTTCCGGAAAGATCCTGAACGCATACCGCGGAGTTCCGCGTCCCGTGTAATCGAACGGAAACACCCACCGGTCGACAATTCTCTTATCTCTTCCGGCCTCTTTCTTAATCTCGTCTTCAGAAAACTTATCGAGGATCTTATTCGCATCCCTGTCGTACCAGCCCCTGAATTCAGGTACATAAGCAGGGTCTTCGCCGAGCTTCCGGTAGACCGTAAAGAGTAACGATGCAAGATCGATAAGCCCGTGGACATCGCTGCACCCGTGGTGGATGCTTACGGTGACGACGTCGCCTTTTCCTTCCGCCCGGAATATCGCTGCAGCGGCAGGAGGGCCGGAATATACATCCACGAATCCCGGGGGAACATCAGGGGGCGCCAGGTCTCCCCCGTCCACCGTATGAATAGCGAACGCCTTTTCGTATTTTTCCCGCGGAATCCTCTCCCAGTACGCGACACCGTTCTCCTCCGTGTAACGAGACGAAAGATAAGGATCTGATTCAAGGACGAGTATGAAGGCGGATCTGAATCTCTCCTCGTCGATCCGGCCGTCGAGACTGAAGCATAGGTGCATCGTCGGGTCGTAGATCTTGTCGAAGTATATATTGAATATGTCAAAAGGCGGGGCAGGGGCTCTTTCGGGACTCATGAATTCACTATATAGAGATTGTTTCCGGGGTTATTAGAAGATAGCTGACGGGAACTGAAAAACAGGAACGCGGCCACTTCGTCTCCGGCACATTGTATTTTTTAATCCCGCGGAGCCGATAATTACAGAGAGATGGTTCATATGAATTCGGATTCAGGAGAGAAGATTCGGCCGCAGAAATATAAATTGGAAGACCTGGGGTGGGACGATTCGCTTGCTTCGGCATTTGAAAAATACGGCGGGTCCTATGTTCCGGGAAGAGTATCGAGCCGGCACAAGACGGTTTTCGACGTGATAACCTGCCGGGGGTCTGTGCAGGCGGGAGCTTCCGGGGCTCTTCACAGGATCGGAAAGTTTCCGGCGGTCGGCGATTTCGTAGTCCTTCTCCCGGTGCCGGAGGCAGGCACATATACCATAGTGGATATCCTGCCCCGGAAGACGGTGTTTAGCCGCGGAGTTCCCGGAAAGGACGGGAGCGACCAAGTGATCGCCGCAAATATCGATACGGTCTTTATAGTAACTGCAATCGGACCCGACTTCAACTCCCGGCGAATAGAGAGATATCTCGCCATCGTCCATTCTTCCGGTGCGAAGCCTGTTATTCTCATCAACAAGGCAGACCTTTCGGAAGACCCGGACTCGGTTATCGATTCGCTTTCCCTGTCGGCATCCGGGGTGCCGGTAATAGCGATCAGCGCCCTCATGCAATCCGGACTATCACAACTCGAACAGTTCCTCTCGCCCGGCACAACCGTCGCCCTCATCGGTTCTTCGGGAGTCGGCAAATCCACGCTGATAAACGCCCTCCTGAAAAAAGAGGTTCAGGCCACAGGGGGTAATCGTGAATCCGACGGGAAAGGACGCCACAAAACCACCGTCAGGCAACTATTCATTCTCGACAACGGAGCGCTTGTCATCGACAACCCGGGACTGAGAGAGGTCGGGCCGGGCACTTCGGGCTCGGGGATGAGCGAGGCATTCCACGACATCATCGAACTTGCAGCAGGGTGCAGGTTTTCCGATTGCAGGCACGAGAACGAACCGGGCTGTGCGGTCCGCAAGGCGGTTGAAGACGGCGTTCTCCCGCAGGAGCGTCTCGACAACTATCTAAGGCTCTCAAGGGAGCTTGAATTCCAGCAGGAAAAGGCGGAGATCGGCTCTGCAAGACTTGAGCGGAAAAGATGGAAGGGGATCAGCAAGGCGGCACGGGATATCGGCGAACTGAAAAAAAGGTAAAAACCTACAGCCCTGAAGACGATTCATTTTTTCACTTTGTAAAATGTAATGAGACCTAAAGAAAACGCTGACAGATACCAGGAGGAAGATCGATGAAAATTCTGACACTTTATTACTCGGCAACAGGCAACACGGAAAAGATCGCAGATGTAATTACCAAAAAACTGAGAGAACTCGGGGCGGATGCGGAGAGAAAAGATATCACCCCGTATAATACAAGACAAAACGAGATCGACCTGTCACCCTATGATGCCGTAATATTTGGATTTCCGGTATACTCGTGGCGTGCCCCGCGGGAGGCCAGGGAATGGCTGTACACGCTGGACGGCAGAAATATGAAATGCTCGATGTTTTTCACTTACGGGGGTTTCATCATTCATCCGGCCCACTACTCCACACAGCAGATACTGGAAAAACAGGGTTTCACCGTCGTTTCGTCTGCCGAATTTCTTGCACGGCACACCTTCAATCTCGGCGGATGGAAGGCGATGGAAGACAGGCCGAACGGGTCGGATTGCGAGGTGGCGGAAGAGTATGCCGAACGAACGTACCGCAGGTTTACCGGAGAAGATAATGGAATCCTGCAGGACCTTGAAAAGACGGAGTATACCGAAGAGTTCCTGGACGAAATTGAAAAATTCAGGTTCAAAATTCTGACCCAACTCCCGACAAGAGAGGGTGCCGAATGCTCCCTGTGCGGAATATGCGAAGAATCCTGCCCTTCAGGTGCAATGGATGCAGAGACCGGGGAGGCCGACCCGGAGAAGTGCACGGCCTGCCTTGCATGTGTTTCGAAATGCCCGGAAGACGCCCTGAAGATCAATGATATGAAAGGCAGCTGGGAATACAAGCTTAATATCGAGAATATATCCGTCGATGAGATGAACAAAAAGAAGAGCAGAATCTATCTTTGAACATTTTTTCAGATCTTTTTTAGAGCCACGGCAGTGAATTAAACCAACACCTTAATTTCCACAAATACCGCACAGATCTTTAGAATCATGAAAAGCCGGTTCACAGGCAGGGTCGCACTCTTCATCGCGGTCCTGGCCGGATTCCTTACGCCCTTCGATTCTTCGGCGGTGAACATCGCACTTCCGACGATCGGAACCGAATTCTCGATGGACGCAATCACCCTGAGCTGGGTTGCGACCGCCTACCTGCTGGCATCCGCCGCCTTCCTTGTTCCCACGGGTAGGATCGCGGACATCGTCGGGAGAAAGAAGGTCTTTAAGATCGGGCTTTCGGTCTTCACAATCGCTTCGTTCCTGATGATCTTTTCGGTATCGCCGGAGATGATCATAGCCCTCCGCGTAATACAGGGAATCGGTTCGGCGATGATATTCGGAACCGCAGTCGCTATTCTCACCTCGGCGGTGCCTCCGGCGGAGAGGGGGAAATCGCTCGGCATATACATCACGTCCGTATATCTGGGCCTCGCGGCCGGACCTTTCCTCGGCGGACTGCTCACCGGGTATCTCGGGTGGAGATCGATATTCCTCATCAACGTCCCGCTCGGACTCCTGACCCTCGCCATGATCCACCTGATGATGAAGGAGGAATGGGCGGACGCGAGAGGAGAGCACTTCGATCTTGCCGGCTCGCTGCTCTACGGCTTTTCACTTGTCGGGGTGATGTACGGGCTCTCCCTCCTCCCGGATGCGGCAGGCTACATAATCGCAATCGCCGGTGCCGTCCTTCTGGCCGCCTTCGTATGGTGGGAGATTCACGAGAAGAGCCCTGTGCTCGAGATGAAACTGTTCATCGAAAACAGGGTGTTCGCATTCTCCAATCTCGCCGCACTGATCAATTACAGTGCAACGTTCGCCGTGACCTTCTTCATGAGCCTCTATCTCCAGTACATAAGAGGGCTTTCGCCTGAATATGCGGGGCTGGTTCTTATAATCCAGCCGATAACACAGGCGGCAATATCTCCGTTCGCGGGAAAACTCTCCGACCGCATAGAACCGGGGATTATCGCATCGACCGGTATGGCCCTAAACGCATTCGGCCTGTTCCTGCTGGTGTTCATCTCCGACAGCACTCCGTTCGTTCTTTTCGCGGCGGTGCTTGCCGTACTGGGCCTCGGCTTCGGGCTGTTCTCCTCCCCCAACCTGAACGCGATAATGACCTCGGTTGAGAAGAAGTATTACGGAATCGCCTCGGGTACGCAGGGAACCATGCGGCTAATCGGCCAGATGCTCTCCATGGGAATGGCCACCATGATCCTCGCCTTCTTCATCGGCAGGGTAGTGATCACGATCGATAACCACGCCCGGTTCATTTCGGGAATGCATGCCGCCTTCGCCCTCTTCACGATCCTGTGTATCGTCGGCGTTTTCTTTTCAATGGTTAGAGGAAAACTGAGGAGAGACGAATAGGCGCAATGCATGGAGAGCCGGTGCGTCCCGAAACACACCCCGATCAAACATTTTACCGCGTATTCACATATCGGGCACCTTTTTTTACATTTCTGCCTCACAAAAGAGATTACCAAAAAAATACTGGTATTAGCTCCAAATCGTATGATCCAGAGGTCAGACAAGTACTTTAATACATACAAATGGTAAATATTCATTAACAATATGTTAAAAAGTTATTACTATTGTGGGCAGATTTCTGCCGTCACCAGCGGTGGAAATTTTTCATGACCGGAAAAGATTTCATATCCGCATACAGGAACGAGATCCTGCTTGCCGCCATCCTTGTTCTCTCCGGAATTCTCAACATATGGAACATATGGAGCCAGGGGATCACGAACGAGTATTACGCGGCGGCAGTTAGGAGCATGCTGGAAAATCCCGGTGTAATGTTTTTTAATTCGTTTGATGCGGCCGGATTCGTTACCGTGGACAAGCCCCCGGTAGGATTATGGGTCCAGGCTGCGAGTGCAGCCCTCTTAGGTTTCAGCGGGTGGGCTCTCGTTCTTCCCCAGGCGCTTGCAGGGGTGGGATCGGTCGCACTCGTATATCTCATCGTCTCAAGACCGTTCGGGAAGCAGGCAGGACTCGTCTCGGCATTCGCCCTTGCAGTAACTCCAATATTCGTTGCAGTTTCGCGTAACGGAACGATCGACGGTCTTTTGATCCTGGTACTCCTGCTTGCTTTCTGGACAGGTCTCTACGCCGCACGGAAACAGTCACTCCCTTACCTCCTGCTTGCGATGATCCTGGTAGGCATAGGTTTCAATATCAAGATGATCCAGGCCCTGATCGTCGTTCCCGCAATTCTCGCTGCGTATATATTGGCTACAATGGATAAGCCTGCAATAAAAAGGGTCTCTCACATTTTTCTCGCGGTTGTCGTCTTACTTGTCGTTTCTTTCTCCTGGACCGTGGCAATGGACTCAATCCCCGCCGACGAGCGTCCATACATCGGGGGAAGCGGGGACAATACAGTATGGGGACTAATCACCGGCCACAACGGTATAGACCGCCTTGAGAGCAGCTCCGGTTCCGGCACCGGTTCAGCCCCTTCCCTGCAGGGAGAAGCTGCAATCTCCGATACAATTAGTGAAATCACATCATCCTCAGGCGCTTTAACCAGTGATAATAGTGAGCAAAGCGATCTTAGTAATCACACTTCAGGTAACAGATCTTCACATAGTTCCGGATTATTGAACCAGAGTAAAACATCCTCGACCCGGTCTTCATCCGCAGGGTCATCGGGCGGATCGACACACACAGGAAGCGGAAGTATGGACGACACCGGATCTCCGGGCATATTCCGTCTCTTCGGCAGTGAACTTTCGGGCCAGATCGCCTGGCTTCTTGCATTCGCCCTGATCGGGCTTCTCGCCTTTTTCAAACGGCCTGCGGAGATCTCAGGAAAAGGGCTTGAAGAATCAGGATACTTCAGCGAACGGGGAATCCTGCTTGCGGCACTTCTCCTGTGGCTCCTGCCGGGGATGCTCTACTTCAGTTTTACAACAGGGCACTGGCACGTATACTACCTTGCGACCATCGCCCCTCCGCTTGCGGCCCTGGCAGGAATCGGTGCATTCGGACTTTACAGGGCATTCTTCACGGACGGACCGAAGAGCTGGCTGCTTGTTGCGGCGATCGCCATCGCCGGTCTGCTCCAGGCGGTCTTCCTTCTATACAACGAAGAGTGGGTGGGAGCGTTCATCCCGGCGTTTATCGCTGCGATAGTCCTGCTCACCGCTTCCCTTGTCTATATCAACATCCGGAAGAGCAAAAGCGGGCATCTGCAAAAAGCGGTCGTCTTCACCGCGATCGCAATTTTATTCGTCGCTCCGTTCGCATGGGCATGCACCCCCATGCTGTCCGGTTCGGGTTCGAGACTGCCGACCGCGGGCCCGGATCTCCTGGACGGAGGGAAGAATTCGGCCGGCTCAGGAGAAAGTCTCTCCGGGCTCGCCCAATACCTGATATCTCATAATAACAGCGAGACCTTCCTTGTGGCCGTGCCGAGCAGCAACTCGGGCGGGGCGGAACTGATACTGGAGACCGGGTATCCGGTGATGGCACTGGGAGGATATTCCGGGAGCGACCAGATCCTTTCCGTTGAGGAGCTTGAGGAGTACGTCGATGAAGGCCGGATAAAATATTTCCTGGTAACCGATTCATCATCCGGCCGCGGTTCTTCCTCAGGGAACAGCGAAATATACTCGTGGATACGCGATTACTGCACCGAAGTTCCTTCGTCGGAATGGAGCGGCAGCACAGGAGAGTGGTCGTCGTACACCCTCTACGAATACAACAATAGTGCACAATAAAATCCAAAATAAGCAAATTATGCAGCTGAAAACTATATTGGGGAAAATAGAAGAGAAGATTCCCCCCCCTCAATTCATATTCGGCGAAAAGATCATAGTATTCTTTTTCATCGGAATAGTCTCTTCCCTCGCCGACATTGGTATTTTATACCTTCTCACCGACGAACTCGGAGTATGGTATCTTGAGTCGGCTGCGGTTTCATACTGCTGCGGGACTGTACTGAGCTACTGGCTCAACAAGCACCTCACGTTCCGGGACAGCAGCAGGAAATATTTAAGCCAGTTCCTTCTGTTTGCCGCAATCTCCATAAGCAGTCTTCTCCTTACCCTTTGTATAATCTGGGTGTCGGTCGAGATCTTCAGCCTGAGCTACCTGACGGGAAAGGTCATCGCGATAATAATCGCGTTCTTCTGGAATTTCACAGGACAGAGCAGGATCACGTTTAAGGATTCCTGAAACCCGACTCACTGCCCCCTCAAAAAATTATAAATACCATTATGCCAGATTTCCCGCCATCGCAAAACAGGAGGATTAAGAATGGCAGTCGCAGAAGGGGCCAGGAAACTTACACCTGCCCAGAAAGAATTTGTCGATCAGGCAAAGAAACGCATGAAAGACATCAAAGGAATGGAGAAGGATATCAGGACAAGGATGAAGACATGCTCTTTGGACAGATGCCGGAAGATCGAGGAATGGTTCGAGAAGGTCGAAAGCGCCAAGAGCCAGGCGGCGGTCGAGATCGAGATGATTGAGCATGCGGAAGAGAGCGAGTGGGCAGAAAGACGCCAGAGGGTTGACCAGTTCCTCGGGGAGACTGAATGGGAGTTTGAAACCGGATACGCGATCCTCGAACAGCCTGACGAACCGGCCCATAAAAGGATCTGGTAGATTAGATTCTTTGAGACTAATTTTTTTGCCGGGTTTTCTACAGACACGGAATAAATAATAATTCTACTCGGAGTTTATCAGAATTTCAGGGATAAATCCGGAAAAAATTATACTGAATTTACATGAAAATCACATTGTAATTTACATGAAAGAGTCCTTTAAACCTATGTTTTATTAACGTTTTTAAGGATTTCATGAAGATGGAAATTATTTGAGCCGAGTTTCCCGTCATAATTTCCGGCACCGATATACATGATACCCTCTTTTTCCGTCGCTGCAAGTATTCCATCTCTCATGGCAGCTTCAATAACGCCTGTATCGGTTCCGTTTATGACAATCTCATAGATTGAATTCACACCTTCGGGGACGAGGGAATCTTCGATCTTACCTTTAAGTGTCGGGCAGAGCCTGTGGTTTGTGCTTGCAGACATAGGGAACCTGTAATTCTTACTTGCAACCTTTGACCCGCTTGCAACAATCCCGCCGGGAAATCCTGTTATAATTCCCTCCCTATTCCTGATTGCCTCGATTGCCGCCTGTGCAGCTGAGAGTGCGGACTCCTTATTCTTACCCATGATAAGGAAATTTCCGCCTGCAATCCCTTTGACCGCACCAAAGGACTCTTCCCCGGTATAATCTCCTTCCATCACAGGAATCTTCCAGCATTTTCTGCCCCCGACAGTGCAGCGGCTCTCGTACGAGTCACCGAAATAGTGCATCTTAATGTGGAATCTTGTGCCCGCCGCATCAGGAAATCCGTCGAATGCAGATGCGGTTGCAGCCGTAAGAACGCACTGGGATATTCTTGCAGCGACATTCTCTTTCATGCTCTTTCTGGCAGTGCAGATGAATATCGATACTCCGGGACGCTTGTCCGGTGTCTCTTCCGGGGAGTAATATCTCTCGATTCCCGCTTCGCACGGGCACATGATAGTCGAGGTTGCAAAGCCGGTGGCCTCCGTCGCTGCAACCATTGCAAGCTCATGTGTATCGGCCGTTATTATTACTCTTGAGAGCCAGATCGGAAATGCCTCTGCATATGTATCGACAATTTCAGTGCCGTTTATCTGCATCGGTATCACTCCTGTTTTCCGGTTTTGATTACATCGTCTTCAGTTACAATGTAATCCATCATCACATCATTATCCTCAAGCGGCAGTTCATCCGCCTCCTGGCAGGCAAATGCAAGTGCAATTTTAATTACATCAGGATTTTTCTCAAGGAACCTGTCATAGTAGCCCGATCCATATCCGAGCCTTCCGCCACGCCTGTCGAAACCAAGCATCGGCAGCATTACAACATCCACTGCACCTTCGGGAACAGGGATCTCGTTTCCGATAGGTTCGGGAACATTGAATGTGCTGGGAACAAGATGCGAAAGATCCCTTAAATACGAAAGCCTGAGGCTGTAATCCTCCTTTACAATGATAGGAACAACCAGATCATATCCCTCATCGAGAAGCCTCTGCAGGATGGGAGCCGTATTGACTTCAATATCCTTTGATGAAAAACCCATAACCGTCTGGCCCGGGTTGATAAGTGTGAAAAAGTGTTTGCAGATGGCTTCGCCTTTTGTTTTTTTCTCCTCAGGAGTAAGCGAATCACGCCTGTTTCTCATAATATCGCGGATTTTGTTCTTCTCTTCACGTAGGTTAGAATCCTGAGACATACGCATTATTTCCCGGTAAATGTATTTATGGTTATAGTTCGGGAAAATCACCGTAACCGAATAAGAAACAATATGCGGAGATTCAGGTACTTACAAACCGGAATAATCTTTCAGGTACAAAGATCTCAAATCGTGTACCCATGCCAAAAACGAGAGAATAGAAGAATATACTATTGAAATTACCATCTTTTTGGTATAATAAAACTAGAAATAAATTTTCCAATGACAATAAGAATATCCGTCCAGAATAATTTTATTGCAATACAAACCGTGATGAATGCTAGGAATAAAGTTACATATAGGATGTTGAAAAGACCACTCAATCCTCCAAACCATAATACGACTATAAGGAGTATCAAGAATTTTTTCAATTCTTTTTGCATAATCTTCACCTGTACAAGAATTTCAGAATTATAAAATAATAAAAAACGCCACATAGAGTGAAAGTAAAAATATACAAATACCTAATACAAAAAAGAGCATTTAAATTGATTATGCGTCCTTTCCCATCGAATTTAGACAGAATTTTCTTGGGTTTGTTGAGATGAAATTAAAGTAACATTGTTTTGTTAGATCAGATAAAACAAAGGGATTTTATTTCAGAAAGGAATCAGAAGAGAATATGAATAATATTGACAAACTTTCAAAGTGGGTTGAAAAAAAACCCATTATCATAAAAGCATTTAACAGAGATGATTCTGAATCTCTTGCTTACTCATCTGGAGGTGGAAATGGACAAGTAACATTTGCAAGGCCTCATAATGAAGTGAACTGTTTAAAACTTCCTACAATCTGCTTGTTTGAATTTGATTTTCCCCACGAACATCAATGTTATATTGGGATAATGAAGAGAAAAGCAGCAGTATCAACATTGGATTCACGATTGACAATAGTACAACTTTATCCAATTAACATACCCTCTCTAGAATTATTATGTAACAAAATCTCAAATAAACGCTTTAAAAATCAATTTAATGAACACTTAAAAGAAAAAATCAAAATTGAACCCCTCACTCCTCGTCTGAGTTCGCATATAATCGGCATCATAGCAGAAGATCCACAAAATCAAAAAATACTTGAATCAATTACAAATAATCTCCCAGGGATACAAACAAAATCTGATTTAGAAATAAATCGTGAAAATGCACTAAAAACTGCTTTAGAGATATTTGGCTATAACCTTAGATCTGTTCCTAGAGAGCTATTTATCAAATCAAATTCATCCACCGCATTAAGCAGTTTAAATCCGATCTATATTCGTGAAGACAATGTCATTCAAAGGGATGTTTCTCAAATTGAAGGATACTTACTGAAGAACATGGATATAACTGGAAAAGCAGTATTTTTAAAAAATGGAGAACGTCTTGAGGTATATACTGCAAACAGGAATTATCTTGAAGAAGCATTCGGGGTTGATCTCATATACTACAACCAAACATTGGGTAGTATTGTTATGGTTCAATACAAAATGCTTGAAGAAGCTTCTGACAATAAGAATTGGATATTCAGATTAGATAATCAAACAAAAGATGAAATATCAAGAATGAAAATACCAGAAATAAAATCAAATGCCACCGACTATCGCCTTAACCGTGAACCATTTTATTTCAAATTTGTACAGAGAAGGTGCACTGAATCTAATATAAAATCCTATATAATTTCTCTGGATCATCTCAATAAAATACTAAATTCTCACAAAGCAATTGGTCCAAGAGGTGGGATTCGAATAGATTATCCTGCTCTTGAAGGTACTTATCTTAGAGAATCAGATTTTATTAGCCTAATTCGTTCGGGATATATTGGAACACACAGAGTTGAGTCTGAAGCTCTGATAACGATAATTTCTGAAATATCTAGAGGGAATAAGGAACTAATATTTGCATTGCAAAGAAGTGAAGATCAAAATAAAGAGAAATAATTGGACTGTTACATAGATTCTATCTACAAAATTAAGTGAGATAAAAATCCAATTAAAAAAAAAGATTATTACATTATTCTGAAATCAGTATTTTAACCGTTCAAAACGTCCTTCGCGATCCAGTCGCCGACATCAGAGGTGCTCAATGATCCTCCCATGTCTTTGGTCACCGATCCGCTTGTAATCGATCTCTCGATCGAAGAGACTATCGCATCCGCCGCCTCCTTCTCCCCGAGCGTGTCGAGAAGAAGTGCACCGGCCCAGATCGTCGCAAGCGGGTTCGCCACGTTTTTGCCCTTGTACTTCGGGGCCGACCCGTGAATCGGCTCGAACATCGAGGTTCCCTTCGGGTTGATGTTTCCGCCCGGCGCCAGGCCAAGTCCGCCCTGGATCATCGCACCGAGATCGGTGATAATGTCGCCGAACATATTCGGGGTGACGACGACATCGAACCACTCCGGGTTCTTGACGAACCACATCGTAACCGCATCGACGAAGTTGTATTCCGTTTTTACATCGGGGTAGCCCTTCGCGGTCTCCTCGAAGACCTCACGCCACAGGCCGTAGACATCCGTAAGCACGTTCGCCTTGTCGACCGACGTGAGCTTTTTGTCGCGGGACCGGGCAAGATCGAACGCGTACTCCATCACACGCTTCGAGCCCTGCCTGCTCAGGACGCCGATCTGGTACGCAAGTTCGTCGGCATCGGTCTCAACATCGATCCCGAACTTCACGTTGTAAAGATCGCGGACGACCGAGAGCTCGTCCCTCTGCTTCCCTGCCTTCGCCCTCGCACCGATCCCGACATAGAAATCCTCGGTGTTCTCGCGGACGACGACGAAATCGATGTCCTCCGGCTTCTTATTCGCAAGAGGAGTGTCGACACCTTTCAGGAGCTTGATCGGCCTGAGGTTCACGTACTGGTCGAAGTAGAACCTGAGTGCAAGCAGGATGCCCTTCTCCAGGATTCCGGGCTTCACACGCTCGTCGCCGATCGCACCGAAGTAGATCGCCGGGAACCCGGAGAGCTCCTTTAATTCGTCCTCGGAGATCAGCTCGCCGGTCTTTAAGTACCTGTCAGCACCGATATCGTAATCAGTCCAGTCTATATCGAACCCGAACTTCTCCCCCGCTGCATCCAGGACCTGAATGCCTGTCGCAAGGATCTCCGGTCCTATACCGTCTCCGCCTATTGAGGCTACTTTATACATGTTTCGACCTCGTCTATTCCTTTTGCATATTCGACCAGACCGCCGGCCTCGATTATCTTCGAGAGGAACTCCGGCACCGGCTCGGTCGCGAATTTCTTTCCCGAAACCTCGATATATCCTTCGTCGAGGCGGGGCGTTATCGTATCATCCTCCGATATCTTGTCCGCCTCCGGGCAGACCACGGGGAGGAGACCCGTGTTGATGCAGTTCCTGTAGAATATTCTCGCAAACGACTTCGCGACGACCATCTCGATCCCCGCACCCTTAAGGGCGATCGGTGCATGCTCTCTCGACGAGCCGCAGCCGAAGTTCCTTCCACCGACTATCACATCGCCCTGCTTTGCCTCTTTCGGGAACTCGTCGCGGGTCCCCTCGAAGGCATGGGAAGCAAGCTCCTTCGGGTCGTATATCGTCAGGAACCTTCCCGGAATTATCGCGTCTGTATCTATGTCGTCCCCGAACTTCCAAATTCTCGTACCTCTCATATCACTCATGTTCACACCTCCCTCGGGTCGGTTATCACGCCTTTGATCGCACTTGCAGCCGCAGTCGCCGGGGAGCAGAGGTATACCTCGCCCTTCGTGCTGCCCTGCCTTCCGCGGAAGTTGCGGTTGGATGTCGAAAGCGAGACCTCCTCTACGCCAATCAGGCCGAAAGCGCCTCCCATACACGGTCCGCAGCACGGGGCCTCGAATAGTGCGCCGGCCTCGACGAACTTCTCGATGATTCCTGCCCTGAGGCATTTCAGGTACTCCGTCCTCGAAGCCGGGATCGCGATCACCCTGACATCCGGCGAGAACTTCCTGGCACCCATGACCTCTGCGGCCTCGGCGAAGTCCTCGTATCTCCCGTTCGTGCAGGAGCCGATGAAGACCTGGTCAAGATGTGTTCCCTCGACCTCGTCTATGTCTACGACGTTATCGACATTATGCGGAACCGCGACCTGCGGGACGAGATCACCGACATCGTACTCCACCTTTCCCGCATATGCAGCGCCCTCGTCGGCCTTCAGGTCGAAAGATCCGGCCTTTGCCGCATCGACATCGCCCCACTGCGAGAGCCACTTCCGGGTCTTCTCGTCAGGCGGGACGATCCCTGCCTTTCCGCCCATCTCGATCGCCATATTGCAGCATGTCATCCTCCCGGGAATCTCCATCTCCTCGAATGCCTGCCCGGTGAACTCAGCCGCACGGTAGGTCGCACCGTCCGCACCGATATCTCCTATGGTCTTCATGATGAGGTCTTTTGCTCCTACACGGGGTGCGAACTTCCCGTCGGCCTCGATGCGGACGCTCTCGGGAATCCTGAAATACAGGGCCCCGAAACGGAGGACGAATCCCATGTCAGTCGAGCCGATTCCGGTCGAAAACGCACCGACCGCACCATATGTACATGTGTGCGAATCGACGCCCACGACTATGTCCCCGGGCATGATCTTTCCCGTTTCGAGCGCGACCTGGTGGCAGATACCCTCCTTTACGTCATAATTATATATCCCCTGCTCCTTCGCGAACTCCCTCATCATGATGTGGTTCTCGGCGGCGGTAATCGAGTCGGCCGGGACCTGGTGGTCGAAGATCATGATAATCTTCTCCGGGTCGAAGACCTTTCCGCCCTTCATCCTGTGGAACATGTTGACGGCGAGCGGGCCGGTAATATCATGGACCATCGCCGCGTCAACGGGCACAACCCTCATTTCTCCAGCCGATACGTCACACCCGCATTTACGGGAAAATATCTTTTCAGTTATCGTTTTTGTCATATCTGTACACCAGATTCAGTGCGTTGACCATCGCCTCTACCGAAGCCATCACAATATCGGAACTCGAAGCCCCGGCGTCGAACACCCGGCCGTTCTCGTCCTCGACCGCGATAGATACGTGGCCGATAGCATCGCTTCCGCCTGATATCGCGGCCACGTTGAAGTCCTTTAGGATGACCTCCTTAGGGACTACATTCAGCAGGGCCTTCATCGCGGCATCGACCGAACCGTTGCCGGTCATGCACGAGACCTTCTCCTCGCCGTTGACGATCGCCTTGACCGTCGCGGACGGCAGGACATGGCTTCCAGTCATCACCGCGAAGCCGTCCAGGGTTATATCCTTCACCACAACACCGGTTCCGCAGACGTTATCGGCGATCTCGTAGAGGTCGTTCTCCTCGATCTTCTTTCCGTGCGATGCGATCTCCTTGATCTTTGCGACGATTGCATCCAGTTCGTCTTCCGAAGGATTCATCCCCACCTGGTCGAGCATCTGGCGGACGGCGTGCTTGCCGACGTGCTTGCCGAGCTTCAGCCTTCTCCTGTGGCCGACCATCTCGGGGGTCATGATTCCCGGCTCGAATGTGCTGGAGTTTGCAATAACGCCGTGAGAGTGGATTCCGCTCTCATGTGCAAAAGCATTGTCGCCGACGACGGGGTGGACTGGCAGAACAGAAATTCCCGAGTATCTCGAGACCATACGCGATACCTTCACCAGGTTCTCGGTCTTAACACCAGTATCAAATCCGAGGATCGATTCAAGTGCCATAACGGTCGAAGCGAAGTCCGCATTTCCGGCTCTCTCGCCTATTCCGTTGACCGTGACCTGCACCTGCGATGCCCCGGCCTCCACGGCGGATACCGAGTTCGCGACCGCCATCGAAAAATCGTTGTGGCAGTGAACGTCGATCGGGCATTTCACATCCTCGCGGATGGCAGATATCAGGGCGCTCATCGACGAAGGAGTCGCGACTCCCACGGTGTCGGGCACGTTTATCGTCGTCGCTCCCGCGTCGACCGCGGCCTTAAAGACCTCGCTCAGGTACGGAACTTCGGTCCTCGTCGCATCCATCGCCGAGAAGAGAACCTTATCCACGTTCTCCCGTGCATACCCGACGATCCTCGATGTGATCTCAAGAACTTCTTCGCGGGTCTTTCGGATGGTATTCTCCCGCTGGACATCGGACGTGGGTATGAACACGTGCACCATATCGACATCACACTCGATGCACCTGTCGACATCGGATACAACAGACCTTGCCAGACCGCAGATGTCCGCTTCCAGCCCGAGCGAGCTTATCATCTTCACGGTCTCGAACTCGGATTCCGAAGATGCCGGAAAACCTGCCTCAATTACGGATACGCCCATCCCGGATATCGCTCTAGCAATATCGAGCTTCTGGTCGAGAGTGAACGAGACGCCAGGCGTTTGTTCCCCGTCTCTTAAAGTCGTATCAAAAACAGAAATTTTCTTCGTAGAACTATTCTTATCGCCAAAGAAAGCGACCTGCCGCATCTGTTGCGACTACTCCTGCATCAAAACGTTTTGATGACATGCAGATTACATTAGCTCCATATAATATTTAAGAGTGTTGCAATTCGCACCGAAAATAAAGAATGATACAGTTGGGGTGCACCAAAATATATGTATTATAAATCCTGACTGCACCACATTTATAGATCACTCGCTTCGCCGGTTTAAAGCCGTCAGGAGCTCTTCAGGCTTCTTCGACCCGAAAAGGATCTCCTTCTTCCCTTTAAGGGTGAACCGGACACCTCCCCGGCCTGCAACGGTGTACGCCTTTCCGCGCCTGTTCCACCTGATGCCCCAGCCTCCAAACTCGCGGAGCCCGCTGTAATCCACGACCTCCGCCTTTTTGATATCGTGGGATTTTATGGTTCTCCACTTCAGGTGCACCGGGAAGTAGCGGTAGCCGAACACCCCGTTCATTACTCTCGTTTCGAGACGGAGGCTGAACATGAACAGCGGAAAGAGGATTCCGAAAATGACCATTATCACCCACACGGCACTGTCGGGTGCTGGATTGTTCCCGACGGGGATGCCGAGGACCACCTGGACGGCGAATATGCCCCATGAAAATATTGCGATCGCCCACACGACTATGACCATCAGGGGCTGGTCCTTCGCCATGTACTGGGCCTCGTAGAATTCCGCAGGAGATTCTTCTTTCTTCATATCTTACCTTAAATTCACATTTCGGCGATTTATAACTTTCAGGGAGATGGCACGAAACCCTTATCCCTGCGATAGCAGCAAAATTCAGGAAATTACAAACTTCAAAGAAAAAAGTCTGAATGAATTAATTTAGAATTGAAATCAGAGTATGCTTTCAAGTTGTTTTTCAAGTTTGTCGAGTCCTGCCCTGACATCGTCGAGGTTTCTTCCGCCTGTAAGGATGACTTTTCCGGATGAGAAAAGAAGAGCTACAATCTTGGGATCGTCGAGGCGGTATACAAGGCCGGGAAATTGTTCGGGCTCGTATTCGATGTTTTCAAGATTCAGGGCGACTACGATCCTGTTGAGGTTGATCTGCTTTTCGGTATCGTAGGAGCAGACCATATTCGTTATCGCAACATCGGGTACATCGAATGTTGAAACTCCCGCCGCTTTCAGTTCCTTCATGAGATAGTCGAGGCCGAGCTTGAGGTCTTCCTCTCTCCTGATTCCTGTCATTACGATCTTTCCCGATGAGAAAACCAAAACCGCAACCTTCGGGTTTTCAATCCTGAAGACCGCGCCCGGGAACTTCTTCTTATTGAGTTCGCAGTTTTCGATTTTTTCTGCGATATCCTCGAGATCTATGGAATCGGCAATCACACCGGATGCTACGATATTTTCTATCTTCAAATTCTTGTATTTGTTATCAGACATCTCTTATTCATATTAGGGCATTTGACCATAAGACTAACTAATCCGGGTCGGGATTTTATCTTGTGGGACCGGTTGGCGGTCGGCTGTTTACTCATTTTCATACACTGTCTGCGTGTATGCAATGTATTTGGTTGTCGGAAGTTTTGTTGGGGCGATGTATGTTCCCGGATCTGAAAAAGATTATAGGTGATTTTAACTAACATTGATGTATGAGTACGTCAAAGGCTCCTTTCTACACCCCGCAGGAGGTTGCAGACAGGCTCAGAGTTGAGACGAGAACGGTTCATGCATGGCTGCGTGACGGTACAATGAAAGGTATGAAAGTTGGCCGGCTTTGGAGAATCCCGGAGAGCGAGATCGATCGTGTCAGGAATAACATCGGTCCTGCAAACGGAGATCTGGGTTTTGATATACGCTACAAACCGCAGAATATGACCGACTACGACTATGCCTATAAAAATTTCAGGATCGAAGTCCCCGAGAAATTCAATTTCGGGTATGATGTCATCGACCAGTGGGCCGACAGGGAGAGAAACAAACTCGCGATGATCTGGGTGAACACCCAGGGCAGCGAGAAGAAGTACTCTTTCCGCGACCTGAAGAATCTCTCGAACCAGGCGGCGAATATTCTTCTGAAATACGATATCAACAAAGGGGATCGCATCCTTATAATGCTGCCACGTATCCCCGAGTGGTGGATCTTCGTCATAGGTATTATCAAACTCGGTGCGGTTGTCTGCCCGTGTCCTGTCCTTCTTACACCAAAGGATCTCAAGTACAGGATAAATGTAGGAAAGTTCAAGATGGTCATCACCGATCTCGAGAATGCTCCGAAGATCAATGAGATCTGCAAGGAGTGTCCGTCTCTCCGTTCGAGATTCGTAGTCGACGGCGAACTCGAGGGCTGGGCGAGTTATCCTCTCGAACTGCTTTATCCTGCACCGGTTTCACATAAATCTGTCAGCATGCCCGAGAGCTTTACTACATATGCCGACGACCCGATGCTGATCTATTTTACATCCGGGACTACCGGCGAACCAAAGATGGTTCTTCATAATAATGCATATCCTCTCGGTCACAGGGTGACCGCCGAACTATGGCATGACCTGACACCAAATGACGTCCACTTTACGTACTCCGACACCGGCTGGGCGAAATGTGCCTGGGGCAAGATATTCGGGCAGTGGATTGCGGGCGCCTGCCAGCTCATCATCGATGTGAGGGGGCATTTCGAGGCCACGAAACTGCTTCCTTTCATCGAAAAGTACGAGGTGACGAGCTTCTGCGCACCGCCGACAGTGTACAGAATGCTCATTCTTGCAGACCTGAGCAAGTTCGATCTTCGCGAACTCCGTCACTGCACCAGTGCCGGCGAACCGCTGAACCCGGAGGTCATCAAGGTTTGGAAGGAGGGAACGGGCTGCACAATCTATGAAGGATACGGGCAGACTGAAACATGCTGTGCAATTTCATCTTTCCCCTGCATCAGGAACAAACCAGGTTCTATGGGCAAGCCTTCGCCGGGATGGCACATCGAGCTTCATGATGACGACGGGAAACCTGTCGGAATTCACGAGGAGGGAAGGATTGCCATCTCTCTCAACCCGAGGCCGGTGGGGCTTGTCGTCGAGTACATCGACAACCCCGAGGCGAACGCAGAATCTTTCCGGAACGGATTTTATTATACCGGCGACAAGGCGTACAGGGACGAGGACGGTTACTTCTGGTTTGTCGGCCGCAACGACGATGTCATAAAGAGTTCGGGGTACAGGATTGGTCCGTTCGAGGTCGAATCGGCGCTTCTCGAACACCCGGCAGTCCAGGAATCGGCCGTCGTAGGATCTCCCGACAGGATACGCGGTCTTATCGTCAAGGCGTTTGTCGTACTCAACAAAGGATACACACCGTCGGAAGATCTCGTGAGGGACATCCAGAAATACGTCAAGACAGTGACGGCACCGTACAAGTACCCAAGAGCGATCGAATTTGTTGATGAACTGCCCAAGACTCTTTCCGGAAAGATCAAAAGGAACGAACTGAGGGACAGGGAGCTCAAGGCATTCAGGAAAAGGGAATAGATTTCAATTTTTCAATTTATTTTTTCACTGTTCTGGTGCGCCTAACTGATTAAGCCTAAATACTATGCACCATAAATTTTATTGATATGGTGCGCTTCTCCGTAACAATGGATGATGGTCTCGTCGGAAAAATCGACGAACTGTCTGAAAAAAAAGGGATCTCACGTTCCGAATGGATCGGCCGCTCCTGCCTGAATTCGGCGGACGAGAGCGTCCTTCCCGACGGCCAGGGATTGTCCGATCTGCTCTCCCTGCGGGACAGGATTCCTGAAAATATTCCGAATGTAACAGATTATGATGATCTGTATAATAATTTCCATGTCACAGTCCCGGACTTTTTTAACTTCGGTTTCGATGTAATCGATGCCTGGGCGAAGATCGACAGGAATAAGATCGCGATGATATGGTCCAACCTGGCCGGCGACGAGAAGATATTCACCTTCCGCGACCTGAGGAACCGTTCGAACGAGGCGGCTAACATGCTGCTCAAATACGGGATCAAGAAGGGCGATCTGGTGGCGATTATGCTCCACCGTGTTCCGGAATGGTGGTTCTTTGCGATCGCATGCATAAAACTTGGTGCAGTTTTTGTCCCGTGCCCGACGATGCTGACGACGAAGGATCTGGTCTACAGGATCAACGCCGCGAACATCAAGATGATCGTAACCGACATGGAGAACGCCCCGAAGATCAACCAGATCTGCAGCCAGTGCCAGTCTCTCAAGTCAAGGCTTGTCGTCAACGGAGATATGGAGGGCTGGGTCAGTTATCTCGTCGAGCTCGATTATCCTGCCCCGGTCTCCAGCAAACTTGCAGTAAGCGGCCTCGAAAAGACCCGCTCCTCGGACCCGATGGTCATATACTTTACATCCGGGACGACCGGCGAGGCAAAGATGGTTCTTCACAACCATGCCCTGCCCATAGGTCATATCACTACCGGGGCATACTGGCTCGACCTGAAGAAGAACGACATTCACCTGACGATCTCCGACACCGGCTGGGCGAAATCTTCATGGGGCAAGTTCTTTGGCCCGTGGATCCAGGGATGCTGTAGTGTGGTGTATGATTCCCGCGGGAAGTTCAACGCGACCGAGGTCCTGCCTGTTCTGGAGAAGTACGGGGTGACGACATTCTGCTGTCCGCCGACGATATACCGTATGCTGATCATGGCGGACCTCGACAAGTTCGACCTGACTTCTCTTCGCCACTGCGTGAGTGCCGGCGAGCCGCTGAACCCGGAGGTCATCAAGATCTGGGAAGAAGGAACAGGCCTTAAGATCTACGAAGGATACGGCCAGACCGAACTGACTCTTGTTCTTGGCACGTTCCCGACGATGAAGGTGAAGCCGGGTTCGATGGGCAAACCCTCGCCCGGCTGGCATATCGAGCTTCACGACGAGGACGGAAAACCTGTTCCGACCGGTGAGGTGGGAAGAATTGCGGTAAAGACGAACCCGAGGCCTGTCGGGATGTTCGTAGAATATCTCGGGAGCCCGGAGACTACCGCCGAATCCTTCCACGGCGGATTTTATTATACCGGCGATAAGGCATACATGGACGATGACGGCTACTTCTGGTTCGTCGGCCGCGACGACGATGTCATAAAGAGTTCGGGTTACAGGATCGGTCCGTTCGAGGTCGAATCGGCACTTATCGAACACCCCGCCGTGCAGGAGTCCGCGGTTATCGGTACTCCCGATCCGATAAGGGGTATGATCGTAAAGGCATTCATTGTCCTCAAAGGAGGATTCGAGCCGTCCGAAAAACTCGTCCGCGACATCCAGAAGCATGTCAAGACAGTGACCGCACCATACAAGTACCCGAGAGAGATAGAATTCGTCGAGGAACTCCCGAAAACGATTTCCGGCAAGATCCGGAGGAACGAACTTCGCGAAAAGGAGAAGAAGCATCTAAGGGAAGCGGAAGACTAAAACCAATCTTTATTTTAAGGGAACAACAATAAGATAGAGGAATATCGGTGCGAGTGCTTTCGCCCGTTTTAAATCCCGAAAAATTGTATTTGCATTGGAGCGAGGGTTGCCGAGCTTGGCCAAAGGCGCTAGGTTCAGGGCCTAGTCATGTAGATGTTCGAGGGTTCGAATCCCTTCCCTCGCATTTTTTTGATTTTAAGTTGTTTAAATCTAATTTTACTTTCATTAAAAGCCCAATTATTTATTATTCAATGAAACCCTGATAATGCAGTCTTCACAAGAAAAGCGAACGTTTCCAAGGAGCCGGACTCAAGATCCGATCTTGTAGGAGTTCGAAGGTTCAAATCCTGCCTCTCGTATTTTTTGATCGGGCAGGTTTGTTTGAAAGTTTAAGCGGCTAAATATTTGTAATCATTTGACTTTCATATCAACAAATAGATTCTCACTCTCATCAAATGACTGATGAATTGTATAATATTGAACCCGCCCACCTCTGATGCAATCTCTAACGGCACGTTCTCTTTTACTTAAATTAGCTGTTTTCCCCGTTTTTATCTCGATAAATGCCACCTCCTGTATCTCGTCTTCATCTGATAATCCATCAAAGACAATAAGATCAACCGGAGTCCCCAAAAATCGTGCATCCTTAGGATTATAGGGAAAATCTGGAAAGAATGGGATCAGACACTCGGTAACTTTTCCTCGGGTAACAGATTGGCTACGCTTTATTGCATCGGTACGGATATTTTGCTCTTCGGCTAATCTCCAGTTTTCAAATTGGATTCGTGCTTTTTCACTGGAAAGTCTTTCAAGTTCTGTTGTTTTCCATCTGTCAATATCTTCACTTTTTTTCTGACTCCACGAATCAAAAATCACCCTTGCTTGTTGCTCAATTTGACCCTTTATTTTTGAATAATTGTAAAATAAAACTAAAATAACAATGAATAATAAAAATATGAGAGCCCATTCAATCATAATATCTTAAAACTCTGTCTCATTTCGCTATATACAGTTTTCCAATCTGCATTAATGTCGCAAATCTAAAATATTGCTCCTAAAAAACGCCCGACAGCCTCCCCTGAATAACCGCCCAAACAGCCGTGCGAATCCGCTCCTCAAATCTTTTCGTCGCTCCCCTGCACGGCACTGTAAACCTCCTCTTGCAAACGCGGGTCTCCGTCAAAAGAGTACGCCGGTCGCGGTTGATTACCGGCTGAAGTAGATCGAAATGACTACAAAACAGATCAGAAAAGGGGCGGCCGAATTCCTCACCAAGGGCGGGGAGGAATGAATTCTCTTTTTTTATATAACAGTGATTCCCTGAAATATGATGAGGTTGCACCCTGCGACAAAGAGGGCAACTATCTTTAACTTTTGAAAACTTCTCATATCTGCACAGCCGGTGAAGCGTTTATATTTTTACAAAAATTATGAGTCCATTTATATGCCCAAATGAATCCGATTAAATTACCTGCGATCTCCCCGACAACGATTCCGTACCAGACTCCTGTTACACCCATGTCAAGGTATAATCCGAAGAACCAGGCAAACAGAATTGTCGTAATAACACTCCGGAAGAGTGTTACACAAAGTGACTGAATACCCTTTCCGATTCCCTGGAAGAAGGATGCCGCAAATATTCCAAATCCCAGAAAAGGAAGCGTAATGCTGATGATTTTAAGGAATTCCGATATGCCGGCGGCTAAATCCGCCGAAGACTCGGTATATGAAAATACCATCGCAATATAGGGAGCAAAGATATACATCAGCAGTCCGAGGCAGATCCCTACCAATAAACCGAATCTTGCAGAGAATAGAAGGTTCCCGCGTAATTTCTTGAAATTGCGTGCACCATATGCTGCTCCTTCAATTGACATTACAGCAGTTCCTATTCCAATAAGGGGGGACATTGCAACGAACAGGACTCTGAAACCTGCAGTATACACTGCCACTGCATTGGCAGTTGCAACAATTACGAGAATCAAATCGATTACAAACATTGTTATCGACATGGATACCTGCTCGATTGATGCAGGAACTCCGACCTTTAAAATATCTGAAAGAACTTCTTTTTTAAATGAGAAGAATTTCAGATTATACCTGACATATGTATCCTTTTTGATCATAGTCCAGTAATATAGGATTACAGACGAAAGAGCAACGGATATTACCGTTGCCCAGGCAGCACCGGTAATCCCCCATCCGAGGATATAGATGAGTACAGGATCAAGAAATATATTCAGGATTCCTCCGGCAATTAATGCGTACATCGAACGCTTTGCGTCCCCTTCGCTCCTGAGAACTGCTGCTATGACATTTGAATAAATTGTGAAAATACCAAGACCACAGACAATAACAGCATAATCAGAGGCAAGCGCCGCTGCCTCCCCGGCACCGATAAGATCGAACAAAGAATCCGAAAAGAGGAAAAAAACGATTGCGGAAATGATACTTACTATAATCGTAAGAATTAGCGCATGATTGCCTGCATTATTTGCGTCGGAATGATTATTTTCGCCGATATGCCTTGCTATTGCGGAACCAGCTCCCATTCCAAGGCCATTCCCAATTCCGTAGATCACCATGTAAAAAGGAGCCACAAAGCCCGTTGCGGCGAGTGCAAGGTTTCCGAGCCCTGAAACCCATATGGCATCGACGACATTGTAGAGACTCATTATCAGCATTGCGATCATCATCGGAACGGATAGGCTGATAAGAGCCTTCTTTGAATCTCCCAAGAGTATATTTGTGCAGTAAGATCCTGTTTCGCTCATATCCGGATGTACATTTTAAAAAAATGCAAATTATCATTAATGAAACTGCGAAAGTTTCACGATTTGTATCTGAAGTGGCCGAATGAAAAGGACAAATCTCTGAAATAATTGATATCAAAACAATTTATTATGTAAGCAGAGATGTTCCGGCCAAACTCGTTTATGAAATGATTTTAATGAAATTAAAGAGAATCTCGTAATAAAAGAATAATAAACCCGGTGTTCTAAATGAATGAAAAATTGATTGGCAGTCTTTTGAAACTTGGATTTACGGAATATGAAGCCCGGGCGTACCTGGTAATTATTCAGCTGAACCTCTCTTCTGCAAATGAAATTATCGAGCTCTCAGGTCTGCCCCGCGGGAAGATATATTCTACATTAAATCAGCTTGCCGGAAAAGGTTACATAGGAGTAAACGAAGGCAATCCCGCTTTATATTATCCGGTAAATCCTGTGGAAACAATAGCATTATTAAAAAAACAGGTGCTGGCAGATTTTTCCGAGCTTGAAGAAGATATAATTGCCATGAGCAGAAGAAACAACCTCAAACCGTCTCTTTTCTGGGACATCCCAAATCCGGCAAATATAGAGAATAAACTCAGGAATTTTCTAAAAGGCGCTAAAAACGACATATTCATCCTCCTGGACGATCCTGAAATGTATCCATTAATTGAGAGTGAACTTTTTAAAATAAGGAAAAAAATCAAAATTTCAATTCTGGTCCCGGAAGACCTGAAAGCCCTGGAAAATAAGTTTAAGTTCCATATAATGAATGAAAAATTAATCAATTTTTTTGACGAAATGGATGGCCTCATCGGTGACGATCTCCCTAAAAACTTTCCAAAAAAAGGTCCGAGTGTTTTGATAATAATTGACAGCAGAAAGTCATTGGTTGCAATTCACGAATCATCAGGCTACCTGGTAGGAATATCCTATGATATAATCTTTACATACAATCAGAAAAAAATTATAGAATTGCTTGCACCGGAAGTTTTTGGAAAAAAGTAAAAATTCTATATTACTCGCTTAATTTGTGAAACTATCCCGGTTTCATACTCTTAAACACTCTTTTCATTCAATAAATTATAGTTAGGATTTCAGATTCCGTTTGACTGGTATCTGGAAGAAGGAGGTTTAGCATGAGCCCTGAATCATATATTTCCGAAAAAGTTTCTATAAATAATATATCCTGTGAAACCTGTTTGTTATGGGAAGAAGCCGGTTTCATCCCACCCAAGAAGGATCTCTATCTTATTGAATTTCTCCATCTTTCATTTTTGAATGGTGGTGATATTGCCGAGACAGATCTGCAAAACAGGTTGTCAGAAAATATCACAAAATCTGCCTTGCAATCCGGCGATTCGGTTTATATTTCAGATCCTGAAAAAATGTATCTGTTCGCTGCCGATATGAAGATTGAAACTGGAAATAAAGATGATAAATCTATTGCAGCAATGATTACCGAAGAGATAATTGCTGAATATATGTCAATTTTCAATTTTCATGATCTTTTGAAAGATGAAAGGAAACCCGAATTTCACTGAACTGGCTGGAATATATGATAAATTAAGATAGGAGTGATATATTTTGAAAAATCCCTTTGAATTTTTGGCAGAAATGATATATAAGAGACCGTTTCTTGCAGCCGGATTAATTATAGTAATGCTGATTGCTGCGATATCCGGCCTTACAATGGTTTCAATGAAGACCGGAACCGAGACTTATCTAAATCTTGATGAGCCGGTGGGTTCCCTTGTCGATCATTATTCGGATGAGTTCGGATCGTCATCCATTATCCTTATCATTGAGGGTGAAGATCTGTCTTCACCGGGTGTTCTGGAATATCTTGATTCGCTCGAGGAGGATTTCAGGGACGAAAGGTATGTAGACGGGGTGAGCAGTCTTGCATCTTTCCTGAAATCTGCAAATGATGGAGTTTTGCCTCAAAGTACTGCCGAAATAAATAATATTCTGGATAATTCCGGTGATGCCCTTGATTCGGTTTTGCCTTCCCCTATTCTTTCCCTGATGTATATAACTCTAGAATCAGGATTGTCGGATGACTCTCAGACAGGAACTGTCAATATGGCGGAATCTGTTCTCGAATGTTCGGAACCACCTGCGGGAGTGACTATTACCATATCGGGTAGTCCGGCGTTCTCCGTCGAGATGCAGGAGGATATGGGAAGCAGCACTATGTCTTTAATAGTTCTTGCACTTCTCCTTATGATAATTGCAATGGTGTTCCTTTTCGGCCATGTGCGTTACAGGATGCTTCCCGTTTTTACTGTGTTTTGCGGGATAATTCTGACTTTTGGTGTGATGGGATTTGCCGGGATAAAGATCAGTACCGTTGTTGTGGCAGCCTTCCCTGTTCTTATCGGTATTGGAATTGATTATGGAATACAATTACATTCGAGACTGGATGAAGAGATCCGAAAAACATCCTCTTTAAAAGATGCGGTATTTATTACGGTTGCAAATTCCGGTCCTGCAGTTCTTCTTGCAATGATTGCAACGTCTCTTGGATTTGTTGCCCTTAAGCTCCTTGCACCTGCTCCTATGGTGGGAGATTTTGGGACTATATGCATTGTAGGAGTTATCTGTTGTTATATCACGGCACTTCTGATAATTCCCACATTTGCAGTGATTTTTAAGTATAAACCGAAAAAAGGAGAACTGAACGCTCTTGATTCTGCGGAATCCTGCCAGTTGGAATGGAAGGGATGCGATGATAAACCAAATGTGAAAAAGGGCAGCAAGGGATCTTTTATGGAGAAATATGATATTCTCCTGGGAAATCTTGCAGCAAAGATTGCAAGGCATCCGGTTGCGGTAATATTGGTTCTATTGATGGTCGGTATAGTGGGCATACAGCTTGATGACAGGATAATTGTTGACTGCGATGAAGACGCAATGGTCTCGCAGACAATGCCGGCAAAGATCTCTATGAACAAAATTGAGAGCACTATCGGATCAACGAGCTCGATTACGGCATATATTAAGGGGGATTCAATAAAAGACGTGGATACACTGCAATGGATTGATGATTTTTCAAATTATGTCCTTAACAAACAGGATGAGATTATCGGCGTATCAAGTATCGTCTCTGTTATAAAAGAATATAATAACGGTGTTCTTCCAGGCAATCAGCAGGAAATCGATGCTATATGGGATGAGATACCTTCCGATACAATTAATCAATACGTATCCGGAAATACCGAGACAGTGATTGATTTCTCTATGAATGATCTTTCCATGCCGAAGACCCAGTCCTTGATAAATAATCTGAACGACGATCTTGACTGGTATGGCTCTCATCCCGGGATAACTGTTACGTTTACGGGCCAGATGGTTATGTTCAGCTGGATGATGGAGCAGATCTCCGATTCAAAGAATCTGATGACATATGCCGGATTTTTGTTTATATTAATCTACCTTCTTCTGGTTTACCGGAGGTTTTCGGCAATATCCCCTCTTGTCCCGATTGTGATTATCGTTGGCTGGAATAGTCTAATTATGTACTGCCTTGGATTGACCTATTCGCTTCTTACTGCATGTCTTGGGGCAATGACAATCGGTGTTGCATGCGAATATACGATTCTTATCATGGAGAGATATCAGGAAGAAAAGGCAAAAGGAGGAGATATGATAACGTCTATACAGACAGCGGTCCAGAAGATAGGAACGGCCATAACGGTCTCCGGCCTCACGACCGTTTTGGGTTTTTCAGCTCTTATACTTGCTTCATCACCGATGATCCAGAATTTTGGGATTACTACGGTAATGACTGTAGCTTTCTCTCTTGTTGGTGCGATAGTCGTTATGCCTGCCGTAATAGCGTTGTTCGAGCAGTTCAGGACTTATGTAGATAAAAGAAAGGCCGGCGAGGCAGGTGTGAGGTTATAAATTTCCGTTAAATGTTTTGGAGGGGTTTCCATGTAAATTATGAGGAAGGCTTCATATGTAACCGGAAAGAATGTCCATACAATCTCTTTTTATTAGATAGGAATGACTTCTTTTTTTGTGTACCGGCCGGGATTGCTCCGCTGGGGGGATGGCTTTTGTACTTATAGGTATAATGTGAACAAGAACATGCCATGTGAAGTTCCCATACGGTCGATTTTAGGCGTTATTTTCCTGCAAAATCTTTATAAATCCAATATTTCAGGATTGTTTGTCAGTTGACTTTGCCATGTAAATCCATTTGTCCAGTCCGAAGAAAAGGTATGTTAAAAGGCTCCGAATCTCTTTTTTTTGGATAAAACCCGATCTCAGGTACAGGTTTATCGCCGGATTTGAAGAAGCCGCACAGAGAGTAAGCCAGGAAAAACCTTTACCTGCCGCATAATTCATGGCATATTCCAGAAGTGCAGAACCTATTCCAAGACCACGGAAATCTGTATTGACTGCAATATATTCGATATAGCATTCCCCTGCTTTTGCACTCTCTTCAAGCAACAATGCTCCGGCTGCAAATTTAAGTGCCCGTACAAGTCCATATCTTCTGAACACCGGCATCAGCCTGAAATCACTATCTTCTCTCATTTGTCCGGGAAATTTCAGGAGGATTACTCCCGCAATATTTCCTTCTGTTTCAGCGACAAAATACCCGTCGACAGGATTTCTGCAGAAAAAACCGGTCTCTAACATCAGCTCTGCCGCTTCTGAACAGTCAGTGTCAAGAAGTGAACCTATTTTTCCGGAAAACGCTTCGGTCAGCACTCCGTTTACCTGATCGAAATCTTCTCTCCTGAAAGGGCGGATTTTAATGTCGGCGTTTTTCATCATTCTGCAATCCATATTTGCTGCTTTATTGACGGCATCACATCTCTATTATAGAATCAACGACACCGTCCTTCAGGTATATTACTTTGTCAAAATATTCCCTGTGCCAGTCCTCATGAGAGACCATAACAATTGTCTGGTTCATCTCGGTGTTGATCTTCTTACAAAGGTCAAGAACCATCCTTGAGTTTACACTATCCAGATTAGCACAGGGTTCGTCGGCAAAAAGAATGTCTGGTCTGCTGACCATTGCTCTGGCGATCGCAACCCTCTGCTGCTGGCCTCCCGAAAGCTCCCTCTGGAGGTGACCTGTCCTTTCGGAAAGACCGATGATATTCAAAATATTCATCCCTTTGGTTGTATAATCCAAAATATCCTCACCTCTGACCATAGAGCACAGGCAAACATTTTCAAGTACCGTAAGTTCGGGTATTAGTGCGTAATCCTGGAATACGTACCCTAGTTTATTCAGCCTGAACATCGTTCTCTGTTCATCGGACAGGGAATTGACATCCTTGTCATCAATAAAGATCCCACCGGAAGTCGGTCGGTCAAGGAGGCCGATCATATGTAAAAGGGTGGATTTTCCCGAGCCGGAAGGTCCCATCAAACCGACAAACTCGCCTTTTTCTATCTGTATACTTACCCCGTTTAATGCACGAACTTCGACGTCGCCCATTGTATAGTATTTTTTGAGACCATCTGTAGTTATCATATTTTCAGCCTCTCATCGCCTTTAAAATATCTTCACTTGCAATCCTCCACGCCGGAATATAACCTGCAACAGCTGCTGAGACAAGCAGCACAATTCCATTCCCTATTATGTCTGTAAACCGTATATACGGGACGATGTCGCCCTCGGGAAATTTTATAGGGTAAACAGAAAAATAACCTGTTAAAAGTCCGAGAATTACTGTTCCGAGGATCGTTCCGAGGATGGAGAGGATCATCACCTGAAACAGATAATTATTGATAATGATACTTTTTTTCAGCCCTATGGCCTTCATTATCCCAATCTGCCTCCTGTTGTTGATCGTCTTTATCATGATTACAATGAAGATTACGACGATTGCAATTACAAGGCTTACAATCATTGTCATATCGTTGATAATCCCGTAGCTCTGAACAACCCTTCCATATGCTTTTCCGAGAAACTCTCTCCACGTCTTAACCTTTTCATGGACTCCTGACTGCAGGATGGCGGTCTTTACTTCTTTTTCACTAATTCCTTCCTTTGCTTTCACATAAACGGCCGATGCCTCATCGATATCTTCCCCATAAACTTCTTCGAGATCGGTCCAGGTAATAAAGGCCATTGTATCCACCTCCATAAGACCGGTTGAAAAGATACCTTTTATCCTGTATTCCTTGGTGACGCCGTTTGTAAATTCAATTGTAATTGAATCACCTGCCCGGACTCCTCCAAGAGACGGGATTAAATCCTCCGATTCGTCCCTGTTACCTGCAAGGAGTTTGCCGATTATTATCTCTCCCCTGTCATTGTCACCCAGATACTGCCCCTCCACCATCTTGTCTTTAACTTTACTGACAAGAATTTCATCACGGGGCACTACCGCATTCACGCTGTTTAAGAGCCGTTTGCCTTTTTGTTTAAGAACAACAGATGCGACATACCTGGGAGATGCCCTTAGAACACCGGGCACCCTGTTCAGTTCTTCAACGAGATCTCCGGTGTTCGTAATGAACATGTTCTCATCATTATCCCCTTTTGGTTCGATAATCACATTTGAAAAATAATAGTCTAGGGATTTGTCCTCGAAATCCTTTATCGTCCCGGTAATTATGGAGGGGAGAAGGATCATATTGGTAAATACCATTGCAATTATGATTACTGTCAGAATAGTGCTTCCGGCACTTCCTCTTTGAAGGGTTTTTATTGCAAGGAAGAGAGAAACCTTCAGATCATTGATCATCAGCTCTGCTCCTTTTTCTTCCTGTTTCGGTAAAACAGGTAACCTCCGCCAATAATAATCCCTATCAGCACCACATGCACCCATTCGTCACTGGATTTGCTTACAGTGAAACTGATCTTTTCATTTACCTTTTTCTCCCCCCAGTCGTCTGTAAAGGTTATATCCAGATCGGCCGGGTATGTCCCGCTCTCCATTCCGTTAAATAGAAAAACTGCTGGAGCATCATTTCCGGGTTTTATTCTACCAACAAAGGCCTGGAATTCCTGACCGTCCTGCATGATGAGTTTTGCAGTAAGTGACCGGGCTTCACCGGTCCCTGTATTCTCGATTCTAATTATCAAGTCAAAATTTTCATCATTGATTACCCTGACCGGATTTGTTTCAACGGAAGATATCCCGATCTCTCCTTCACCTTTTAGCATTACATCGAGGAAGTCATCAGATTCTGTCTTTTCACCCTCGATTGTATAATATGACAACGATACGGGCATGGATTTGATACCTGTAAGCTCCCTGCGCTCTGTGATCAATTCGATATCAAAAGATCTCGACATTCCCGGATCAAGGGAGCCTGCATAAAAACTACCGGTGCCCCTTGGCGCGATTACCTCCTCGATTGTACCCAAATCCACCTTTACTTCATCTGCCCTGCTTTGCCCTTCGTTTGTGATAATCAAGCTGCCGGAAACAGAATCCCCCGGGTGAATTGATTCCGGGATTTCACCCTTTACCGTCAGGTATCCTCTCTTGCTGAATTCGAGTTGTGTATCTACATTAACAGGAACTGGAAATCTAAGGTTTTTTGCATCCTTCACACCTGCCCAGACTTCAGGGAAATATATACCCGGTTTTGTTGGAGCCTCTATGTAAAAAGAAAGTTGAATCTCCTGACCCGGACCGATATCTCCAAGAAACTGATTATTCCCTCCCAGAACTGTTATTCCGTTGGGCTGGAGGAAAAGACTTTGAATCGTTGGATTTTTATCGGCTGTAATGGTCCTGGGCCCGTCACTATACTGTACTATTCTGGTTTCTGTTGAAGTAGTGGCTGTATTTTTAAGTGTGACTTCTACCACTCCTTTCTCCCCCGGCATTAAAACAGAAGGCTTTACTTCATAACCTGTTACTGTAACTGTAGGGTCTCCGGCACTGACTGATGTAACAAAACCCACGATAATTATGGCAGATATCGCCACGATAATCAAATAAGTTCTCATAATTTTCTCCATCTTTACAAACCAATTATTCATTAAACTAACCGATGAGTTAGCAATAACTAATACATTCTATTGAGTTATAAAGCTAACTGGCCAGTTAGTTATATGCACGCATTTATACCGTATGGTGGAGATAATATATTCCATGCCAAGAGTGATGCCCGAATATAAGGAACAGGCACGTTTGAAGATCCTGGAAAAGGCCTTTATCGTTTTTTCAAAAAAAGGATATCATTACACTACCATGGACGACATAGCCTCGGAAGTAGGGGTTACAAAAGGCACATTATATGTCTACTTTAAAAGCAAAGAAGAACTTTTCAGGGCAATGGCAGGTCTGCACAGTTCGATGTTTGATGAAAAACTCCTTAAATCATTTAGTAATAAAAGTTTTAAAGAAAATTATGGATTATTCTTTGATCTGTACGTCCGGATGAACTCGGGAAATGAACCCCTGATTTATGAACTCGCTTCACTTTCTACAAGAAATAATGCGGTTAAAAAGATGTTGCAATTTGAAACAGAAGAGAGTGAGCGTAGGTTAATCGCATTTTTTACGCAACAGGTCAATAATGGATATCTGCCAGAGGAGACAGATTTGGAGAAATTGTCGGTTACGATCTGTCTGCTTATGGAAGGATTGATGGAAAGAATTTTTTTCGGTCTTTCAAAGAAGGATGCAAAGAATATCTGGATTGAAACAATAACGAAAATTATTGGGTAATCAATAAAAAAAGGTATTGAAATTAGAATTATTCCGGTTATCTTCACAGATTGTCTAAATAAACATTTTGTTGGAAAGAATCTCAATAAAATCGGTGACCACTACTTCATTATAACTATGCTTTAGGAGATGTAGAAATGAGTATTTCTCCAGCAGGGAGAAATGAATTCTCTTTTTTATTGTTACGGCCGGGCATGCTCCGCTGGGGAGTTTTTTTACGATAAGTTGTGACTATAATGTTAAAAGTGACCCAAATGGTCTAATTGGCCAAATTATCCTAAAATCTGTATTTTTATATTTTTAAGAAACTACTAAAGGATATGCAAATATTTGAAGATTTTTTATCTAATCCGGCAGTTGTTTCTTTATTGAAAATCAGCCTGCAAGGTTTGGTCATTCTGCAACAAACGGGTGAACCATCTTAACCGGGTCAACAACCCTGTCATATTCCTCACCGGATACATAGCCCAGTTTCATGGCCGCCTCCCTGAGACTAAGGTCGTTGTCCATGGCGTAATGGGCAACCTTTGATGCCTTATCATATCCAATCACCGGCGAGAGAGCTGTCACCAGCATCAAAGAGCGGTTCAGGAGGTAACTGATCTGTTTTTTATTTGGTTCTGTCCCTTCAACCAGAAAGACCCGGAAGTTGTGGCAGCCGTCGGCCATTATCCTGATCGACTGCATGATATTATGGATAATTAGTGGCTTATATACGTTCATTTCCAGGTACCCTGAGGCTCCGCCCATTGATACGGCGGTGTCGTTGGCCATTACCTGAATTGAGAGCATGGCCAGGGCTTCGCACTGTGTAGGATTGACTTTGCCCGGCATGATGGATGATCCCGGCTCGTTGGCCGGAATATTAAGTTCCGCAAATCCACAACGCGGGCCGCAGGAGAGCAGCCGTATGTCATTGGATATTTTGAAAAGTGATACTGCCAGGGTCTTCAGGGCCGAGCTCAGGAAGATCAGGTCGTCGTGTGCACCCTGGACCGTGAACTTGTTGGGAGCAGACACAAAAGGCAGCCCTGTCAGACCTGCTATCTCTGAGGCAGTCTGTTCAGCAAACTCCGGTGCTGCGTTTATGCCTGTTCCCACGGCTGTACCTCCAAGGGCCAGACGATAGACACCGTTTAGTGCCTCTTTGATCCGTTTGATCCCATCTTCTATCATTCCTGCATATCCGGAGAACTCCTGGCCCAAAGTAAGAGGGGTGGCATCCTGCATATGGGTACGTCCGATCTTGATTATATCTTCCCATTCCCTGGCTTTCTCTGCGAGGGCATCATGCAGTTTTTCCACACGCGGAAGAAGCATTTGGGTTGTACCTATGGCCGCAGCAATGCACATGGCAGCAGGAAAAGAATCATTTGATGACTGGGACATGTTCACGTGGTCATTTGGGTGGACCGGATTTTTTGTCCCTGGCTCTGTTCCGGCTAACTGACAGCAGCGGTTGGAAATAACTTCGTTAACGTTCATGTTAAACTGGGTTCCGCTGCCGGTCATCCATACGTGCAGGGGGAACTGGTCCCTGTGTTCTCCTGACAATATCTCATCGCAGGTCCTGATTATCAGATCATATTGCTGATCCTCCAGTCGCCCCCCCCTGTGGTTGACAATGGCTGAGGCTTTTTTGAGAATTGCATATGAATCTATCATTTCCCCGGGGATAAGTTCATCACCGATACTGAAATGCTCCAGAGATCGCTGGGTCTGTGCCCCCCACAGTTTGTCTGCCGGAACTTTAACTTCGCCCAGGCTGTCGGTTTCTATCCTGTATTCACTCATTTTCCCCACCTGAATCCTCCACTACTATTTCCGGGTACACGGGCTGCCACATTGCCTGTGCCACGATACTTTCAATATCTTCGGGGATTAGCGTGGCCACTTTTTCTTCGATGGCCTTTTCTATCACTTTTTGGGCTACAATAGCTGAGACCCTGCGGAGATCGCTGACCATCGGGAGCAATGGGGCCCCGGCTCCTGACACATCGCTCATCTCCGAAACGGCTTCGGCTGCGGCAGCAATCATGCCGTCAGTCACCAGTTTGGCCTTGCAGGTGACGATACCCAGGCCAAGTCCCGGATAGAGCATGGCGTTGTTGGCCTGTGGAATGACGTAGGTCACACCGTTGTAGGTGACTGGGGCGAAAGGAGCGCCCGTGGCAACCAGAGCCTTCCCTTTCGTCCACCTGATCAGGTCAACTGGTTTTGCTTCATGCAGCTCAGTCGGATTAGAGAGAGGAAAAATCATTGGCCGTTCGCAATGGCTGGCCATGTCCTTAACGATTTCTTCGGTAAAGGCACCCGGGCGGGTGGAAGTACCTATGAGAATAGTGGGCTTTACGATTCTCACAACCTCAGCAAGGGAGATACTGCCGTCTTTTTCTTTATTGAAACGGGACATTTCATTTTCCGGCCGGGCAAAAGATTCCTGAAAGTCACGCATACCCTTAGGCATGCCCTGGTACAGCAGGCCGTGACTGGCCAGGCACCAGATCTGGGAAGTGGCATCTTCATGGGAGAGGCCTGCCTGGACCATTGCGTCACGAATCTGGTCTGCAATGCCTACTCCGGCCGTACCCGCCCCGAACACGACTACGCGCTGGTTCCGTATGGGAACTCCGGTGACCCTGCACCCGGAAAGAATTCCGGCCAGGGTGATGGCTCCTGTCCCCTGCATGTCATCATTAAATGTGCAGAAGCTTTGGCGGTATTTGTTAATCAGCCTCCTGGCGTTGCCCGGGCCGAAGTCTTCCCAGTGCAAAAAGCTGCCCGGAAAGCGCTTTTTGACAACAGAGACAAATTTATCGATAAAAGCATCATATTTTTCGCCCCTGATCCTTGGATGACGGCAGCCCATATACAGGTTGTCTTCAAGAAGTTCTCTGCGGTCGGTGCCCACATCCAGGCCTACGGGAACGACCCGGGCGGGGTGTATGCCAGCCGCTGCAGTGTAAACAGCCAGTTTACCTATGACAATGTCAACACCTGCCACGCCCCAGTCCCCAATGCCCAGGATTTCCTCTGCGTCCGAGCATGCAATGATGTCCACGTCACCGGTGCCAAGTCCCAGGTTGTCAAAAGCAGTCTCAATGCTCTCAGGATCATCTATGGATAAGTATATCCCGCGTGGACGGCGGTAGATATGGCTGTGCTTTTCAATCGCTTCACCGATCACCGGATCATAAATCAGGGGGAAGGTCTCATGCATGTGGTCGCAAATTGTGCGGTAAAAAAGCACTTCGTTGCGATCGTGCATGGCTGTCAGCGCTATGTTTTTTAACAGAGGTGTCGGCTCTGCACTGACCTGTTCCCAGACTCTTTCTGCCTGCTCTTCAAGAGTGGCTTTTCCATAGGCAATAAGCCCCTTAATTTCCAGTTGCTCACGTTGTTCTTCGGTAAAGGCAATACCACGGTTCAGCAGAGGTTCACTTAACACTTCTCTTCCCCTTGCTGTTACATGGTACACATCGCCTGTGGTTTTTCTCTCAACCGTAAATTTACGTTTTGACATAATTAGGACTCCAGTTTTTATCTAAAATAATCAGGTATACTCTTGTTTGTTACTAATTTGGCCGGCTATTTAAAATTACATTATAAACATACTGCAAATTACGTTACGTGGGTTATTATTTATTTAAATCTTTATAATGTGTCCACATATATAATATATTGAAAATGGTCTTCAATATCTTTTATATTGTTGATACTCTGATTAAATGCTAACCTGAATTGTACTGCAAATTTCTTGATGAATGCATGTTCATTAATTGCAGGCGAATGGATTTCTGATACACTGATGAAAGGGGGAAATCGATCTTAATCACTTCTGACGGAAAATTAATTGAGGCGTGGACCTCTGCCGGGACATCGGACAATACAGGACCTGAAGATAATGGAAACCACCGGCTACAGGGCAAAGTATCCCGATGAAGTAAAATTGGATGATGTATAAAATTTTCGAAATATTCCGGAAGAATAAGTTAGGCGGTATTCAGACCTTTCATGAACTGACCAAAAAAAACATTTCCCCCGGAGACGAGAGTCCTGAGCGAAATTCCGAGAGCAGCCGTTGTCTTTCCCGGTCGCGTCCGGGGTAGTTCATATCGGCCTGCATACACAGTACCTGCAGAGGGTGGGTTCGCCATCAAATATCTTACCTTTCCTGCTGCAGTAGTAATGTCCGTCCTCCCCTTTTATAACCTTTAAATCCGGAACGTCGATGCCCGGCGGGTGCAATGGTTTTTTCGCTATAAATACCAGGTAAAGTGAAATGTTGGTAACATAACACCTCAGGTCTGTTTCTCCTGGTGCATATTCATCAAAGTAACGGTTGAGAGCCTCCCTGAACTCTTCAACCCGGTCGGATTCGATCACAATATCAGGATTCGGACAGGCTTCGTTCATGATCTCCCTGTATGCCGCGTAGTCATATTCAACTAAAATCGAAGATTGCGTAGCGGAATCCTTTGAATTTGTTTCATGTATACATTTCATAAGGGAGATATATTCTGAGATCGTGCTCAGATCGTCTTTTATTGCTTCAAAAAGCTCTGACGCCTTCATCAGCTGCACCCGCTCCACCCGCAGTTTTTGCAGATCCCCTGATTGCATCCCTCTCCGAAGTCCAGCGGTTCACCACATTCCGGACACAATCTCTTACTGCCGATATCCCGGATCTCCCAGTCCTTGAGTGTGGTTATGGTCTGGTTGTTTGCCGTCAGGTCGATACATTTGCCGACTACGTCTGCGCACGAGAGCCCTTCGGACTGGGAATTTTTGATGGCCGAGATACAGTTGACCTTCGCAAACTGCCTGACGAACTTAATATATGGGACTCCGTTTTGAAGCCCGGTGCTTATCGCACGACCCAGTGCACTGTTGTTTGCATCGCATCCGCCGCTTCCAACCGTCCTTATGAAGACCTCAATCGGTTTTCCATCCAGGAGATTGACAGTTACATAGAGGCGGCAGCATCCCGACTGGCACATATAAGTCCTGCCCGCCAGCTCTTTAGGACGTTCGATGCCCTGGCCTTGGGCCGGTGCAGTCTTTTCTGAATTTCCAAGGGAGAGAACAACGGAGTCCCTGCTTCCTGTCCTGTAAATCGTGATTCCCTTGAGTCCAAGAGTCCATGCAGCAAGAAGCGCCTCCTCGCAGTCCTTCCTCTCCGCAGAGTTTGGCATATTTATGGTCTTGCTTATCGAGGCATGCACGTATTTCTGAAATACTGCCTGCATCTCTATATGATCCCTGTAAGAGATGTCGAGTGCCGTCTTGAAAAGTGAACGGAAATCGGCCGGCAGCCATTCAAGATCCTGGATCGATCCGGTATCATGTACATGTGCAATGACCTCCTCCTCTCTTTTTTTAAGTTCATCCCCCGAATGTCCCTTTTCACTGAGGGTGGAGTGAAGGGCCTCCTTAAAGACCGGGCTTACAATGAAAAACGTCTTTCCGACAGTGTTCATTCGCGTATATGCAAAGGAGAAAACAGGTTCTATTCCGCTCGAACACCCTGCTAAAAGCGATATCGTTCCGGTCGGCGCTACCGTCGTCATGGCCGCGTTTCTGACCTTCCTCTCCTTCCATGTGCTTTTCTCCCATTCAGGGAATGTCCCAAGTTTTTCTGCGAGTAACTGCGACTCTTCAACCGCAGTTTCGGTTATTCTATGCATAATTTCCCCGCACCATTTTCTTCCCCCGGGAGAGTCATAGGGGATTTTAAGCATGAGCAGGGCATCGTGTACGCCCATAACTCCCAAACCTATCTTCCTTGTCTTCTTAGTTGCCTCTTCTATCTCCGGTATAGGATACACATTTGCATCTATGACATTGTTGAGAAACCTGACCGCCATCCTGACCGTGTCATCAAGAAGCTCCTCATCAAACTTACCTTCATTTATGCAGGCCGCGAGATTGATGCTCCCGAGGACACAGCTTTCAAACGGGAGAAGCGGCTGCTCTCCGCACGGGTTCGTGATATCTATGTCCCCGAGTCCGGGGGTTGGGTTGTGCCTGTTTATTTCATCGTAAAAAAGAACTCCCGGCTCACCGTTTTTCCAGATCCCGTCTACTATTCCATTCCAGATCTCACCTACGGTAACTTTGACACCTGTGACCGGATGTTTGATCCAGATTTCATCGAATTTCCGATCCCTGACCAGAGTCATGAACTCGTCATTTACCATCACGGATATGTTGAAATTTGAAATGCTCCCTTCCTCTTTTTTGGAGGTAATAAAAGAGAGGATATCGGGGTGCCAGACATTGAGTATTCCCATATTTGCACCACGGCGCCTTCCTCCCTGTTTGATGACATCGGTGGCTGCATTGAATGCCTTCATAAAAGAAACCGGTCCGGAGGCGACCCCGTCCGTCGACCTGACAGGAGAACCTTCTGCCCGTATATGCGAGAAATTGTAGCCGGTTCCGCCCCCTGTTTTATGGATGACTGCACCCTGCTTCATGGCGTCGAATATTCCTGGGATTGAATCAGGTACCGGAAGGGTGAAACATGCAGACAGCTGGCCGATTTCCGTTCCGGCGTTCATAAGTGTCGGTGAATTAGGGAGGAATCTTAGAGATGTCATTGCCTCGTAAAAAAGTTCACGATCTTTTTCATCGCTGGCAAGAGCAGAGGCTACACGGTGGCAGATGTCTTCAAATGTCTTTTCCCCTTTCCGGAGATATCTTGCAGAAAGGATGTTGTCTGTAATTGTCGAAGTGTTCATCAATATGGCTCCATAAATAAATTTTTGAGGTTCATCCGAGTTTAAAGCTTGTTTTCTTCGTTCTGGATGGCCGGGCAGAAGTTGCAGATTGAAAAGGGTAAATCTTTTTCATGGTCCCGTATAGGGCATAAGAATCTGCCATCTCTCTCCTCAACTTTGAACCCTCCCGGAAATGGCATCCCGACCGGATGACCGGGATTGTCAAGGACGAAGATGGTGAAGGCAGATACGATATAGTAAAAACACCTGTGTTTCAGAGTGTACCTGAACGGTAGTTTCTGCGTCGATTCGTCACGTTGCAGGCACCCTTCGGGCAGCATCCGGCAGAAAGCAAGGAATGTTTCACGGTCTCTGATTGACTCGCTCATGGTTGAAAATCTGGCTGTCCGTTGATATAGCAGAAGCTTGTGATACGCCCCGAAGAGCCAGTCCTTCAGGTAAGGCGAGACCTGTTCCCTGTAGGGCGACGGCAGTCTGCAGATTTCAGCATAGAGCCAGCCCCCGATTACCTGTAGATCTGTGTTATTATAATCAGCCAATTCGGCTGCAAGGATTGATCCAAGTTCCCCCTTTGTCTTTGCGCGAGCTATTCTTTGAGAAATGGAAAAGATACTATCCTCTTCTTTTTCCTGTACGGATTTCTGACTCACTCCAACATAGTATACTAATAATACTACTTTAATGTCGTAGAGCAAAATTGTATACTATGCAATCTGATTACTCAAAGATAAAAGCTCATTTCCCGATGCAACCTGCATTTAAATACAAGTGCTGCCCTGCTCATGTTGCTATTCGAGTTCTCGGGAAAAAGTGGACTCTGCTGATACTGCGTGATATCGCAATATTAGATATCAGGAGGTTTGGTGAGATCAAAAGATCTCTTCCGGGCCTCACACCAAGGGTTCTCTCGATGAGGCTTCGTGAACTTGAGGAAAACGGATTTATTGAGGCTGAGGTTATCAAAGAAAATCCACGTGTGGTCGAATGGCATCTCACCGGGAAGGGTCAGGATACCATATCAATACTCCTGGCATTTATGGAATTTGGTGCGAAGTGGTATCCTGCCGAGGTATTTGAGGATGGTCAGAGTCATACTCTTGAAGAGCTTTATCCGGAAAAAAACGGAGCCTGATATTATTTTACAGACAACTGATGTACACAGACACCGCGAAAGAGTTCGCCGAAGAAAGGCATGCTCTACTGCAACGGTTTCCCGACGCACTGGAAGATGAGACCATAAGTGCCGGGCATGCTCCGCGAGGGACTGACCGTTTACTTCTTGATTGTATAATATGTATGTGAGCCCGAACCTTTCTTCTCGGCGAGACCGAGCTTTTCCAGTTTTTCGATTCTCCTGAGAACCGTATTTTTGGAGATCTTCAGTCTCGCTGCGATATCTCCGCTCTTCATTGGAACATTTATAATCTTGAGGATCTGATTATCCGTATCATCAATTGATGAAGATAGCACTTTTTTGAATATCACTGAAAATGTGGAGGAGCCCGCCTTAAATTCGACCGAACACATCGGGTGGTTCTCAACCTCCTCTTCGATCATCTTTATCCCGAATCCGTATCTTTCGATGTAGCCCGAATCATAAAGGAGGTTTGACAATGACGGGTTTCTCGGGATGTGTTCGGGATCTTTGATATCCACTCCGGGCATGAGGCCGCCGGGATTTTTTATCTCGAACCTGTCGGGATATACGAGGATCTTCACATCCGCACTGATTGTATAGTTCCGGTGGCAGACTGCGTTTATGAGGGCTTCACGAATCGCCCGCGGGGGGTATTCCTCGACTTTTATTCTTCTTGTCCCTGCCACTACATCGATCTTTTTTATGTCTCTCAGCAGGTTATCGTATGCCTCTTCGATAACCTTCCACACGGGCCCTTCATACTCTTCGCTCCACATGGGCCCGTCTTCACTCATGCCCACCCGTCTTATCTTTGCATAGGCGATGTTCTCGGTGGCCTCAGTGAAGAACAATATTCCTGCGTTTGTGAGTTTATCGTTTTTTATAGCCCCGGCACTCCTGAGATATCTGGATCTGTTGTCGTCTGCGATTGTTTTTCCTCTTGTCTCCTTCACCCTCTCAAAGAACCAGTCGATGTAATCGGAGCGGGCGTCTTCCTTTGGGAGCATGGGGATCTCGTCCCAGTTGATGGTTCCCATCTCCGATGAGAGCATTACAATCTCCTGGAGTGAGAGGGGCCTGACCCCTGTGCCTGTCCTGATATACACGATTCCGCCAATCGAGCAGAGGTTGGAACTTTTGTCGACGGTGATTACGAGGAGGTCTTTGTCATCTACCGATATCTTCTGTGTCTTTATTGCCGGCGGAGGTATTATCGACTGAACCGAGCTTGTAACCTTCTCGATTGTGTCTTTTACATCTGTACCGACTATTTTTCCCGCATCCGAAACTCCGACGATTATCTTTCCGCCGTCGGAGTTGGAAAAGGCGGCGATTTCGTGGTGGATATTCTTTCCGGCCGATTCCTTGAATTCAAGAACTTCAGATTCTCCGGATTGTATTAAGTAGATGAGCTCCTCCAGATCCATGGTTACTGTTGCACCATGTTTATAGAAAAATGTAACGGTAGATTAGTTACTGTTCCATTTTATGGGTGAACGGTAATGAACGGTAGATTGTGTGATGAATAGGATTTTCATTTTTGTTGTTACGGCCTGGATGCCGCCACCGACCCAGTTACCGACCCAGTTGGCGACCCAGTTACCGACCCAGCAGGAAGATCCTGTCATGAGACTGCTGTTGTCACTTGCCGACGGGGGGATATCTTCCGGGAATCAGCGAATAATTCTGAATATTAAGCACCGACAGACATTCAGGGACAATTACATGCATCCTTTTTTTATCCAACCAAGAGAGCCGCATTCTCGACATAAGGAAAGACAAATGCCGTAAGCAGAAGAGCGACAGCGAATATGATAATTGCTGCAACTGCCAGTGGCAGGGTGTAATGCTTCATCACCGTCGTGATGTCATCGCCCGTGGTTCTCTGCACGAGCCAGAAGTACGGATCGGTCAGGTATGAGATGAAGCATGTCCCGGCCGAGATCATGAGTATCAGCGGAACCGGGTGAAGTGTTTCTGCAAGCCCGGTGGTGGCAATTATTTCTGACGAGATCACCGCGGTCACTACCCTGGACCCCTGTACGGTTGCAAAAACTGCCGCGATTATGAACGGAACCAGGATATCGGGAAGTACGGGGATCATCGAATCCATTATGCCGTTCGCTATACCCGAACCAACTATCACCTTCCCTACCGCTCCCGCGGAACAGAAATCAAACAGGATTAACCCTGCAAATTTAGCACCTTTTGAAAAACTTTTCATTCTGATATCAGGAGGAGCAAGTGCAAGGGCGGTTATCATTCCTGCAAGCATTATGAATTGCGTGAGGATAAGATGGGACAACTGCAAAAGAAACAGTCCAACAGGTATCGCTACAAACATTACGATAAAAGGGGCCCATGCACGGATCTTAATATTGGCGGGAATCTTCTCTTCCGGTAGTATCTCCGGCGGTACGGATTCAACTGTTTCTCTTTTTGTCTTCCGGTACAGGAAACCGGAGAGTAGCAGAATGATTACGAGAATCGCAAACGAGAGAGGGATTGTTATTGCGTCAAAATTAAAGACCGGATAATCAGGCGCTAGACCGGTCAGGAGAGGTATCGTTGCAGGGGTCGGAAATATCAGGACATAGGATATGATGCTGCCTACCGCTACGAGATACAGGGGCCTGTTTGATCCGGGAGTTTTGTCGCCAGGTTTTTTCATCGCCGGGGCGATCATCAGGTAAGTAGTGATACAGCATGTAGTCGGAATCGAGAGTATGTAGCCGATAATTCCGGCGTTCACACCGCGATCTTTTATGTCGAATCGCAATCCGGAGATTATTATATCCAGCAAACCCTGGTCGGAAAGCAATCTCACGATGACAATGCCGGATAGTATGATAACGGCAAACGAAGAGAAAATATTCCCCATCCCTTCTATCGCCCACGTAAGGACCTGTTCGAATCCGAATCCCGCAAGAAGGCCCATAACGACTGCCCCAGTGAACAGGAACAGGAATGTAGGAACCTTCCTGGAAAAGGCGAGGATTGTAATGTATGCCAGTGTGATGATCAAAACCGGAACAGGATCCATTGAAAGATAGTTGGAAGGAGAAATTATTTAGATTTTGTTTTTGATGTGACAACTTGTCTTCTCTTGGATCACTGATTAGGAGGTCTCCTTAATATTTTGAATAGTGCCGAGGCAATTGTTTTTATCGTGAGTTCTGGGAATTCGGACTGTGTCAGGCAGATGAACTCTTTCAGTTCTTTTTTCCACCGTTGCATCGCATTTGTAGAAAATTGAACAGTAAATCCGGTTACTATTCCATTTTTGGGTGAACAGTAGTGAACGTTAAATGTTTCTTTGGGAGAAATGAATTCTCTTATCATGTACCTGCCGGGATTCTCCTGCGGGTTTGCATCTACTGTATGTAATGCCTCTATCACTCTTGTCCGAATGCTAAATCTGCAATTTTTCATCAGATTCAGAAATTAAAGGATTAATCCAGGACTATTTTTACAAAACAGGATCCTTGTACCTATATTAAAGTTGTAATGGTCTCATTGTTTTTTATAAATCATTATAATATTATTATACCAGATTTACAAAACCTGATTTTTAAATTTGAAATTTTTAAAGGGAAAAATAATGTTGATATCGGAAAAATGTGTTGAATGTCTTCTGGGAAGGATCGAATTTGAATGCAGACTGACCACCGATGATGAAAAAATCATCAAAAAAGCTGTCAGCGAATGCAAGCAAAAAATTATGGAAAATATAAATTCACAGGTCCCCCCTCCGGAGATATCAAGCGAACTTCACAGGCATGTCGGCACCATAACAGGCAATAAGGACCCATATAAGAAGATCAAGGAATCCAATAATAAAGATGCAATAGAACTTGAGAACAGAATAAAAGATAAATTAACGAACCTGCACGACTACTGTCTTGCTGCATCTATTGGAAATACGCTGGATTACGGGTCCCCGGAACACGAAGTGACAAAGAATCTTGATGTTTTTTTCAGGGAAGAGTTTTCAAAAGGCTTTGCTATTGAGAACATCAGAGATTTCGAGCCTTTTTGCAGGAATATTATATATATCTGCGACAATTGCGGCGAAATCGTATTTGACAGGCTCCTCATTAAGTATCTTAAAGAAAAAAAGAGAGCAAGAATTGTTGTTGTAGTCAAGAAAAATCCTATAATTAATGATGCAACCCTGAAAGAGGCAAAAGAGCTCGGCCTGGATATAATTGCAGATAAAATACTAACAAATACAGATTCTCAGGCTGAAGTCGGATTTAATTCTTCATTAATATCCGGAGAACTGGAAGATGAGATGAAAAATGCAGATTTGATAATATCCAAGGGTATGGCAAATTATGAATCATTAAGTGAATACAAAAAAAAGAACAATATTCCCCCAATTGCCTTTCTTATGATGATCAAATGTGAACAGGTTGCAGATTATTTCGGTGTCCCAAAAGGATCAAGGGTAGCTTACCTTGAGAAATAATCCGGTACTTATGATATTGACTAAGCATCTCGCAAATGATGCTTATAACTATTTTTTGTTCCCCCTGAGTCATAATGATAAATAAAAAATCGTCTTTGTGGAAACAAGTATTATTCAGGAGTTTATTAATCCCGATGAAAATCAGATCATTCACTCTTCTTTTTCATGGTAAATCCTTAAACCAACTCTTCATAAAGTAACTGGATTGAAAAATAATTCATCACCATAGTGTTAAAATGAGGATTTCTACAGAGCCTCGCATTTTTTTATTTTAAAATTTTAAGATTAGGACAAGTTTAAAAATTCGTCTCATGTCAGTCCTGCCGGTCTGATGGTCGATATTGTAACCGATTTTATTAAGCGCTTTTATTACTTCAAGGTAGGATAGTACAGGTAATTTTGGCATCTATCAGGCGTTTATTTCAATGGTTTCTTTTATATATTGACGGTGGAGGTGGGTTTTGCCTTCCTGTGTGCAATGACCGGGATCGACATGCCTGTCATCGATAAACGGAGTGCTGACTCCCGTTTTTTAATTCTTCTGAAGACTGCGTTTAGGATGTCCAATAATTATCAAGAGAAATCCTCAGATATACGCCTTCAGTCTCCAGATAAGGTATAGCGGAATCTCCAGAACCTCGCCGTATTCATCCGAATGTCTGGCAATATTATTAAGACTGGTCCGGACAGCAACACGCGGGCTGTATTTTTTCCTGTACTCTGCCAGACTTCTTGAACGGGTATTTCCTGCTGATTTAACCTCGATAGGAACGACATCAATACCTTCCTGTACGATATAATCAACCTCGGCAATCCCGCCGGATTTCCAGAAATAGGGTCTTTGGAAATCGTTTGCAATAAGTTCTGTCAATACGAAATTTTCCGTGAGAATCCCACGCATGTCGGCGGTCAGCGAAGAGGTGTCAAAAACGACATCTGCCGGAAATTTGCTCATCCTGCGTAAAAGTCCTACATCCGAGAAATAGATCTTGAAGTATGTAATGTCCGCATAGGCAGTAGCCGGAATATATGGCCGTTCGATCTTTTCGATTTTATAGATTAGCCCTGCCGATATCAGCCATTGAAGGGAGTCTTCCAAATCACGGGCACGCATCCCCTGCTTTACATGGGCGAATATGAATTTCTGATTATCCTTTGCAAGCTGTGCCGGAATTGCATGCCAAATTAGGGAGAGTTTTGGAAATTCGGATACGGACGCATATTTCACGAAATCTTTTTCATAATTGCCGAGAATCTCGCTTTGTTTTGTTTCTACAAGCCCGATGTCGTTGTTATTTATCCATGAGCTGACAACCTCGGGCAGACCTCCCGTGATCAGGTATTCGCGATATGCTTCTTCCAGTTTGCCGGTAAATACAGCAGACACCTCTTCATCCGGGGACAAAGTATCCAGGTACTCGTGAAGGAGCTCTTCATCCTTTGCCAGTAGAAATTCCGGGAAATTAAGAGGATACATCTTAAGCACCTGCACCTTGCCTACCGGAAATGAAACATTTTTTCCCATCTGTGCAACAGCCACTCCCAACAGGGAACCGGCGGCAGCAACGTGGAGTTCGGGCAGATTTTCGCAGAAATATTTGAGAGATGTTATCGCACGTGGGCAGATCTGGATCTCGTCTAATATGAGGATGGTTGTTCCGGGCCGGATGGATTTATTCCTTAGAATCCCAAGGTCTTTAATGATTCTTGAAACATTCAGGTCGCCTCCGAATATCTGTTGCAGCCGGTCATCATATTCGAAGTTGAAGTAAGCGATATCTTTGAATTCCGCTTCGCCAAAGTGCTTTAATATCCAGGTTTTCCCGCACTGGCGAATTCCTTCGATAAGCACCGGTTTACGACACTCACTGTCTTTCCATTTGAGTAAAGTATCGTAAATGAACCGTTTCATAAAATGACATTTGCACTTTTAAGTATATATTATGTGTGTAAATTACACATTTTTGCAACTTATTTTGTGGATGATGTACACATTTATACAACTTAATGTCAGAAGAGGGGTTTTTATAAGGTTTCCTGTCTGCATGCATTATGAAAATTTTATGTTTTCGAAAAAAAGCCCGAATTGTCGTTTTTCCGATCCACACAGAAGCCTCAGAACGGATTATTTCAGGTCCCGAAGGGTTAAACATCATCTGAAAAATTTGAGGGCCTTCTACGGGCCGATATAAAAATCAACAAATTGGCCTTTAATCCTAATAATATCTGAAAATATGGCGTCTTTCAGAACAACTCATTAATCAGGTAAAATCGGATCTGAAAAAAACCTAAAAAGAGCCCAAATTAAGCTCATTTTCCCCGGAAAGGGAGTCGAAAAGAGTCTCCCTCCCCGGTGTTCGAAATTCTGTTCAGGCAAGAGCGGCCACTGTGTCGGCCCAGGTCTCGACAACGGTCAGGATGGAGTTGTCCTCATAGGAACTGATCCTGACCTTGTCACGACTGAAGGTGACATAGTAGGTCTCGCTGTTTGCGTCATGGCACTTGAGCTGGCAGGAATAAGTATCACTGTCTGCATCGCGGACGGGATCACCGCCAACGGCAACGGCAAGATCCGCGTCTGCGAGGATTGCGCCGGCAGCACTGTTCATTGAAGAAACAGTGGGGCACTTGACGGAAAGAGTTCCGATCTTCTCTGCCGCATTATCCTCGAAGACGATCTTCACGGTATAACTCTCGCGGTTGACCTCTACCCCGTTGTGCGACACACCGCTCTGAGTGTAAGCAGTGCAGCCGAAGGGGTTGTCATCGATCACCGACTGGATGATACTCTGGAAAGTTGCAACGTCTGCGATGGAGGCTGCAAGCTCACGAGTGGCCGACTTGGTGTTGGTAGTTTCGATGAAATCTGCCATTCGTTTTTTCTCCTGCCTGCCTTTTCCCCGGGTACTGGAACAGGCATTTAATTACTCGATCTTTTGGGTAATTAGCGTGACTGTATCAGATAGTTGATACAGTTTGATTTATCCCTGATTCTGCCGAATTTATCCGCAGGAGTGAGCGAACGCACGATGAAAGAAGAGAAGAGTAACAGGGACATGATCGTCGAGACGAACCGGGATGTGAAGTGGATCTGCAGGACGCTTGAGGAGATGAAGGAGTCCATCGGGGACCACGAGAACCGAATCCGGGATCTCGAAGGTTTACCATGCAAATCACGGTGTGATTTACAGGAAACACGTCTTGAACATCCGTTCAACACGTGTTTTAAGTCGGAGTCGGCGGGCCGCGAGAGGCAGATCTCCGCCGGGGTCGGGGCTGGTGCGGGCGGTCTTGTTGCTGTGCTGATGAAGTTTTGGCAATGACGGATGTCATTGTCGAACTCTTTGAAATTACGGAGTAATTTCATGGGGTTTTTTGGTGGGTCTTAATTCACTGGTCATGTGATTTAAAAGGAAGCGGCACACTTGCCGAATGACTCTTCCTTTCAATTTTCTCCTTTAATTTTAACGAATTCCAAAACCCTGCGACGGCTGTTATCCAGTAGAACCCGAACATTGCTGCTAGGTAATAATTCGATGAGTAAACTCCTTCGAAGAACCAGATCAGGTTTGCGATGATCCAGCATGAGAAGCCGGAAAGTCTTGATGCGGCTTTTTTTCCTGCAACAAGGGCGGCCCCTGATATTCCCAGGATTACGGCGATGGTCTGAAGAGGGTCGATGGCTGCGAGTAGTTCTGTGATTGTCATTGTTAAGGCTCCTTAAAAAATTGGGCGTGAAACGAATGTTTCAGGCACTATTGAAGAAAATTCTGTAGGAATTTTCTGTTAAATGGATTTTTGGTGATCTCTCTGGATTGGGGTAAGGTGTCCCGGCCGGATTATTGACTGCATTCAAAGAAACAAGTCGGTACGGCATATTGTGAAGACCCGTTGACTCAACAGTTCGGAGTTGTGAGAAATGTCCTATGTTTTTCCGACCGGGGACGATCATAGGTTGCTTAGCTGGATATTTAACCGGGGAGCGGAAGGGGTGAAAGTAAACAATTTGATAATTTCCACTTTCACCAGGCACAGAATTCATCCTTATACCTCATCATAAAAATTCATAAGAATGAAGAGAAACTTGCTAATGGGGGACCAGACTCTCTTCAGGGACCCCGATATTTTTGAGATAGATCATGTACCGGAGCAGTTTAATTTCAGAGATACGCAGCTCAGCGAACTGGCCTATGCCATCCGGCCGGCGATGGCCGGGGGTCGACCGTTCAACTCAGTTCTCCGGGGCCTTCCCGGAACGGGGAAGACGACCTCGGTCCGGGTGCTCTTCTCCGAGATCGAACAGACGACTAAGCGGGTCCTGCCTGTATATATCAACTGCAAGAATGACCGGACACGGGTTTCGATCTTTGGTTCAATATTCAACCGGATCTTCGGGCACTATCCGCCGACCACCGGGATTGCGTTCCGGAAGATCTACAATGAGATAGGAAATTACCTTTCGGAGTCGCGGACGGTTGCAGTCGTATGTCTCGACGATGTAAATTATCTGATGTATGAAAACCGGCTGAATGATATTCTCTATGTGCTACTCCGGCTTTATGAAGAATTCCCGGGTGCAAGACTGGGCGTAATTGCTGCGGTGAGCAACATCGAGGTTGACTTTATGACCAAAGTCGATTCTGCGGTCTGGTCTGTATTCAGGCCCGTTGATATTTACTTTCCTGCTTACGGCTACGAGGAGGTCCGCGAGATCCTTTCCCGGAGAGTACGCTGCGGTCTTTATCCGGGGGCGATGTCAGGTGAGGTCCTGGATCTTATTACTCAAAGAACGGTTACAGCGGGGGATCTCCGCGTCGGCCTTGCGATAATAAAAGAATCTGTTGCAAATGCTGAGAAGGCGGCAAGGAAGGAAGTCCTTGCAGAGGATGTATCGACATCTGTCTCTGCGAAGGATATCCGGTTACGGGATGCAATCGGGGGCTTGTCTCCGGAGGAGAAAAAATTCCTGGCGGTCCTGGCTGAAGTGGTTCGTGACAGTGAAGAGCTGCCGACCTCCGGAATTCTTTATGAGATTGTGAATAAGAGGCTTTCAATGGGTTATGCCAACTTTCACAAGCGGCTGAGGAAGCTGGAGTCGATGGAGATAATTTCTATGAAGTCTCTTCAGGGGAGAGGACAGACCAGGGAGATTTCACTGAGGTATGAGGCCGGGGAGATTTTGAAGGTTTTGTGAATAATATGTTCGGTTTGAAAACCTCCTGCATTAATGGGCGTTCTATTCTAACCTTTATTTGGGGAATACCTTCTTTTATAACAAATTGAGGGAAAAGTGGGGAAATGTCCATCTTCTCTAAGCTCTTTTTTTACCTTATATCAGGTCAATCGATCCTTATTTTGTGCAGGATTTCACTTATACTATTTTTTGCTCTCAGAGCCCGGTGAAAAATTATCCTCCTCTCCAACCCCGTAATGAATTCTAAGATATTCCCAGATCTTCTCAGATTTTATCCAGCCGTCATCCAGCATCTTTACAATCCCATCGATAATATTGACCTGTGATATTATTTTTTCAGCCGAGCCGGGGCAGTTGATCTCAGCGATACCATTTATCACCATGAGCGGATTTCGTATCTGGTCGTTCAATGTTGCAAGCTGTTCCATATTCGTTTCGATTTGTCTCAGGGCCTCTTTCTCACGAATTTCCGATTCCTTTCTTTCAGTGATGTCGCGGATTATGGAAACCCTGCCTGTGTGGGTTTTATTATAATGAAAAATGGTCGAAATCGAATGCTCTGTCGGGAAAGACGTGCCGTCTTTTCGCTTCATACGAAATTCAAATCTGGGAATTCTCTGATGCTCGCGGACATATAGAATAATCTGTTCGTCGAATATCTTCAGGTGGTTCTTATCGATATGAAGCATACTTATATTCTTCCCGATCAGTTCTTCACGATTATATCCGAATATTTTTTCTGCTGCTTCATTGACAGTTCTGATTATTGCCGGGTCATCATCGAGAACAAATGCCGCATCCTCCAGGGATTCGAATGTTCTCAGGAACAGTTCCTTTTCGCGTTTTAATTCTTTTTCAGCCTTTTGGTTTTTTATAACCTCCCACATAAGATTTCCAAGGGTTGCAAGGGCGTCAGCATCATCATCAATATAGGACCTCTTTTTATTGGCTACAATAATTATTGCGGTTATTTTTCCCGCATCGAATATTGGTACCATAAGGAGACGTTTCATCATGACATGACCTTTGGGAAGGCCGTGTTTTGCCGGATGATATGCTGAATAGTCATTGATTATTACAGGTTCACGGTTTCTGATGCATTCTGCCCATATTCCTGCGGAATGAACTGGGAAATGAACCGGATTACCCTGAACAAGGCATTTATCCATCACCCCCTTCGACCAGCTGTGAATGGTAATATCCGATTCATCCGGTGAGATGAGCCCTATTAGACCATACTGGCTTTCTGTCATAGACCGGCTGCTCTCAAGTGCATGTTCCATTAAATCTGTTTCTGATCCCACGGCAACTGTCTGGTAAAGGTCAAGCAGTGATTTTACACGTAACAGGTGAAGCCTGATTCGATCATTTGATCTCTTTTGTTCTGTCACATCCCAGACCACTGATATAACAAGACCTTTCCTTTCAAGGGGAATATTTCTTGCACTGATGAAGGTCGTCTCTTTACCACTCCGGCTGATAGGAATGTCATCCCAGTGCATCCGCTCAGGATCACCGCTATCCATATCCTCAAGAACTCTTTTCTTTATCTTCTTCCTGAATTTAGGATCTTCGTATACATTCTCCCAGAATGAATCGGGGGCCTTAAGAGCTTCTTCGTCGACCCTGTAACATTTAAGGAAATTCCTGTTGAAATATTCGAATTCTAGTTCCGGTTTTACCGAATTGACCGCGATTCCCACAGGAATGTTGTCAAGAACAGTTCTAATGTATGCTTCATTCTCCTTTAGTTCGTTCTGGGCCTGAATGACTTCGTCAAGTTGCTGCCTTAATTCCTCTTCAGTGGCGGCAAGCTCCTCGTTCTTTCTTTTAAGATCCTCTTCAGCTTCTTTTATATCTGTAATATTGTGATGAGTACCTACCATTCTGAGAGGATTTCCGTCCATATCACGCTCAATAACAGTGCCTTTGCTAAGTATCCAGATTATTTGTCCGTCTTTACCGGTCATCCTGTACTCTGAATCGAATGCCGCGGCAAGCCCTTTAAGATTTTTATCAAGTTCTCCGAGCACTCTCTCGCGGTCCTGTGGGTAGAGGAGTTTGCTCAGTGAATCGAAATCATCTTTAATTTCATCGGGAGAATAACCCAGCATCCGGGCCCACCGTTCATTGAATATTACTTTTCCTGAGGGTATGTCCCAGTCCCAGGTTCCGAGTTCACCGCCCCTGATCGCCATCTGAAGACGATTGAGAAGATCAGACCTTTCGGTGGTATCCCTAATGATAGTGATGCTTCTGAACTCTCCGTCTTCTCTGGAAAGATTAGAGCTAACCTCTATAGATATAATTCTTCCATCTTTGCGAATCATTCTGCTTTCAAATATGGCTCTGCCTTTTTTGAAGATCTCATCGGAAATTTTTTTTGCTGTTCCGGGAGTTTCAGGTTCGATGATATCCGTCATAGAGAGCAGCCTTAATTCATCTGTTGAATAGTTAAGCATCTCTTCTGCTGCTTTATTAGCATCAATAATTCTGCCCGGACGGCGTTCGGGAGTGATTATGTGAACAATGATGGCATCGTTTGCATTTTCAAAAATGTTCCTGTAGCGGATCTCACTATTTTTTGAAGCCTCTTCCCTTCTTCTACAGGCGACTATCCTGTTTATCGCTGCGGAGAGTTCGCCCAGCTGTGATTCCGGATCTTTTGTAATTTTTAAATAAAGATCAGCACCAGCATTTAGTGCTTCAACAATCACCTCTTCTTCATCCATACCGGAAAAAAAGATAAATGGAGTATTATCTTCATTATCACGAATAGTTCTGAGAAGGGAAAGTGCATCGTCTAAAGGCACACCGTGTCCGGCTACAATTGCGTCAAAATTTGTCATATTGAGGATTTTAACTGCATTGTCCGTATTTTCACAGACCTCTACATTAAATTCCGTGTCTTTGTGAAAAGATTTTGTTTTTTTGAAGTCCGGAGAATCTGTGTCTATATATAAAACTTCGATCCGGTTCTCGTACCCGTTTTTATCAGGTTCGTTCTTCATTTGTCACCCCCCCAGTTATCTATTTGGCCCTGAACTTCCCTTCAGGTATGTGAATCTCGAATCGTGCACCTTCTCCGGGTGTCCCTGTCTCGGTTATCGTGAGACCTGTTATAGACAGAATCTCTCTTGAGAGAAAGAGCCCGAGACCTGAATTCTTGAAATATTCTCTCCTGAATATCTTCTCTTTTACATCCCCCGGAATCCCTACTCCGTCATCTTCACAGTAGATTATAAGCTCATCGGGCTTCTGTTCGGAGTAGAAAGTGATCTCCGTTATGGTCTCGCCATGTTTTATGGCATTATCTGTCAGGTTATAGATCACTTTCTCAAAGAGAGGATCGGCAAACACCTCAATATTTTCTATATTGTTTGTAAACTTTATAGACTTTATATCGCTGACAAATGCGCTGCTTGTACTGATCTTTTCTATAATCTCTCCGACATCGAACCATTGCGGGCTCTGTTCGCCTAAATCCTTGTAATAACCTGTAAAAGTGATCTGCCTCTTTATTGTCTCAACTGCGTTTGTAATTTTATTTATATATTCTTCAGTTTTTGTCTCCTTCGGGATATTCTGGTCCATTTCGATCAGATCCAGGTATCCTGCCGCCACTGTAATCTGGTTGAGGATATCGTGGCGTGTAATGCTTGACAACAGGTTTAGTTTCCTGTTCACTTCTTTTAAAGCATCCTGGTTCTTCTTTTGCTCTGTAATATCTGTAGCGAATAGAAGAACCCCGTAAACCTCGCCATTTTGATCTTTCAACGGAATCTTATCCATGCTTATCCAGAGTTTCTTCCCTTTTGCTGTTATGAATGATTCAATTATCCCGAATTCGGGCTCTCCGGAATTGATTATTTTGAGATCGTCTTCGTAATAGGCGTCCTTATAATGCGGGAACAGATCACGACCTGATCTTCCTACGATGTCTTCTACGGGCAACCCGAATTTTTCTGCAACCTTGGGATTAACCCTGATGAATTTGTTCTTGGTGTCCTTGTAAAATATCATCGCGGGTGCGTTTTCAAAGATGGTATTAAGATCCTTGTTAAGGATCATGAGCTTGGCTTCGGATTCGCGAAGGGCGTCTTCCATCTCCTTTCTGAGGGTAATGTCACGGCCGATTCCCAACACTCCGATAAGTTTCCCGTCTGAGTCATACATTGGTGTTTTAATTGTTTCAAGACATGCACGATGACCATCGTCGGCAAATGTGATCCATTCTTCGTTAGTCGTAGGCCCTCCTGCCTCGACAGCCCTGCGATCGTTCTCGCGGAAAAAATCTGCTAATTCATGATCGAGAAAATCATAATCCGTTTTACCCTTGATCTCCTCTTCTGTTGCCCCGAAGAAGCGTTCAAACATCTTGTTGCATGAGATAAAAACCCCTTTTTCGTCTTTTAGCCATACAAGATCGGGGATCGTTCGTATTAATGTCCGCAGGTATGCTTCATTTTCGCGTAATACAGTTTCATTTCGTTTAAGTTCGGTGATATCGTGTATATATTCTACTGCTCCGATTACTTTTCCATTCGTATCGTAAAAGGGGGATGCAGTAACCCGAAAGTCTGTAATATCCTTTTCATTTTCCGAATCGAAATGTATTTCTGCAGAGACTGTATCTCCTTCCTTTTTCAGGTTTTTATATCTTGAATCGAGAATGTCTCCTGAAATTACCGCATCGATCAGAACCGGTTTTTTATTCCCGTATATAGCTTCAGAATAGGCAGAATCTCCCTTGCCGACGATATCATCTTTTGGAATGCCTGCCACTTTTTCCATCGCACGATTCCAGGCAATAACTCTTTTATCCGTGTCGATTAGAAAAATGGGGTCGGGCAGAAATTCGATGATATCGTCCAGTTTCTGTTCGGCATTCGTCAGCTCTTCTTCTGTGCATTTTTGTTTAATAGAAAGGTACGTGGTTACTCCTGCTATAAAGATGAAGATGCATACTCTTATCAGGGCATCGTAAATAATCTCCGGGTTCTGTGTGAATACGGAGATCAGGATGAAGTATATTGCAGATATAAGAATCGAGAAGAAGAATCCTTTCTTGCCGTAGTATATGCAGGCGATAACGATCGGTATGTAAAAAAAATTCTGGAATATTATGAAACACCCGTTCATCAATGAAATAATGCTGATCGCTATTGCTAATAGCGTGCTCGCGGTTATCAGGTAAACCGGAGCGATTTTGGGAGTCCATACAGGTTTTATGTCACTTTTTTTCATATGTCTTCATAGAATGGGCTTATACTGCCTTGAGATGATTTACGTGACTCATTACAGCGCTTCTGATTCTTTATGAATCCTTCAATGGCTTCAAATCATATCAATGTTTCCAATATTTCTTTATTTTGCATCCTGAAAGATAAATGAACGAATTGTGTTGGATAATTTATAGGCTCCAGAACCTTTTTTATTTGATTTATTACCTGGCTGTTTATGATCAGTTATATGCAATTATGGCAGGAGTTCAGGGAAGAGATTTATATTAAATTGTTTTATTAATCACTTATGGAGATTGTTATACCGGAGAAATGGTCGGGGACGTCGGTAAAACTCGCAGTATTAGGTGCGGTGACGATAATTGTTGCTGCTATAACTTTATTCTGTCTGTCTGGCGATATTCAGATAATTTTTACTCATCTTTACTATATACCAATAATTCTTGCTTCGTACTGGTTTGAGCGTAAGGGAGTACTCTTTACACTTTTTTTAAGCCTTTTCTACCTTGAGGCGGTATATTCATTTAATCCTGCTGATATGCAGGGACTTTATTCGGCAATTATAAGAGTGATTGTATTCATTGGAATATCTTTAGTTATCGCTTTTCTTTCTGCAACTATTAAAAAGAAGCAGGAGAATGTCTCAAGGTCCGAACGATTATTTCATGCCGTCTGGGAGAGCATTCATGCGGGTATCGTTCTCGTGGATGCAAAAACGCACTGCATTATTTCAGCAAATCCCGAGTTCACCAGAATGACAGGATTTTCAGAATCGGATTTGGACGGACAGGTCTGCCATGAATACATTTGTCCTATGGGGGTGGGTGAATGCCCTGTAAGCGACAAGGGTCTTAAAGTTGAACACGTAGAAGGTGTTTTACTTTCCAAAGATAAAAAAGAGATTCCTGTTTTTAAAACCATAGCAGAGATGAAGATAGGTGACGAGGATTATTACATAGAGAGCTGTATCGATATTACCGCGTTAAAAGATGCGGAGAACATTCTCCTTGCTTATCTCCGGGAAGCGACTCTGCGGATCAGAAACCCCCTGGAACTGGTTCGTGAGAATCTCATCGAACTGCAGAAAGAACAGGAGGATCGTGAAACTAATCCTGCATATATAACTACAGCAATTGCAGTACAGCAAAAGAATATTGAAGGAATATTGGGAAATCTCCGGGAAATCGAACGGGCTGTTGCAGAGAATCGGACAGAGATACCTGATGCTTTAAGGGAATACCTTAAGAGGTGATTATTAATGGAATTTAAAATGGGTGAGGACAATAAAAAAATTATCCTTGCACTGTCACCTTCCCGTACTTACAGGGAGAATAATCTTGCGATGCTGAAAGAGGTTCAGAAAAGGGATGAACTCAGAACGATTATTATCTGCTTGAATCAGCCGCAGTCTTTTCTTATGGATTTTTACGGGAAAAACGGGATAGACATGAACCGGGTCTTTTTCGTCGATGCCATAACCAAATATGCAACAGGCAGTGCTCCGAAAAATATCGAAAATTGTCTTTTTGTTTCACGCCCGGGCGATCTTACTTCAATGAGTATCGCAGTAACAAGCGTAATTAATAAATTTAAAAATGATAAAATCATAATTTTCCTGGATTCTGTCAATGCCCTGCTAATTCATACGAATTCTGTTAATCTGACAAAATTTATTCATTTTATTATCAGTAAGCTGAGAGTGCTGAATATTTCAGGAATTTTCCTTGCGGTCGAAAAAGGTCTTGACCCGATTTTATTAAATCAGATTATGCTGTTTGCAGATGAGATGGTTGAATTTCCTGATGGATCTCAACAATAAAAAACCGAATTCTTTTTAGGTTTGCTTTCTCATCAGTCATCGACAGTTATATCTCTCAGATATTCATATCCCTTTAATTTTTTTGTAATTATCCAGTCGAATATGAATTCTGCAGCTTTGGTCTTATTCAATTGCATGTAATACAAAAGTCCGATATTTTGAGCCATAAAAGGCACTATTCCACCTGTATGAGTCAGAACATATTCATTCTTTTTCAGGAGATCGTAATTGCCCAGGTAAAGCATCTTTGCAATAAAATAGACAGAATCAAGGTAATTTTCGTTTATGATCGGGATACCCCTGCTGTCTTTGGGATGGACCAGAACCGGAACTCTGGATTTCGCGAGTTTATCAAGTATTCTCAAATCAAATATATCTTCAAGTTCTGAATTGTATATCCGGGTATAAATACAGATGCCGTCCAGATTCAGGTTATTCAGGCAATAGTCGATCTCTGCTATCGCATGGTCTGCATCATCAACATCAACAGCTCCAAAAGCACCGATCTCACGAGGATTTTCATCCCTTATATCTGCAACTTTTGTATTATATTCCCTTATAACCGGAAAACAGATTTTGCTTTCATAATTCCAAATTTGCGGTAGATCCAGAGAGAGCATTATTCTTTCATAGCCCTTTTCATTCATCAGCTTATAAATATCATCCGGATTCCAGACTTTAACCTGCTTTTCATCGAAATTATTGACGATTCCCTTAACAGCTTCAATGACACTATCAGGATTACAATGATAATGATACTTAATCTTCCCGGCATTTTTTTGGTTTATACTGGTATTGCAGGAATCCAGGGGGATATTTTCAATAGGCTCATTGAATTCAAAAAGTTTTTCTGCATTATTTTTAAAAATATCCTGAATAAACGATTTTTTAATATCAAGGGAGTTGATTAATTTTATCCAGTAAGCATAATTATTTTTTGCCCATATGTAATCGGTTCCTAATACCACATGGTTGATTCCTGAGAAAGAAATTGTATCTTTCATGGTGTCATGATATGCTATTCTTGCAGTGTCGGGATAAATCCGGGTCTTCAGGTTTTTAAATTCTGTATCAATATCGGGATTTTCTTCTTTCATAGTTTTTATAATAGTAGGGGCGACTACTGGCAATACTCCCCCGCCGTGAGAAAGTATAAATTTAATATTGGGGTAATCCCTGTGATAGCCGCTTCTGATAAAATCGATCATAGTGTGTGTGGTATCAAGCATGAACAGGTACATATAATTCAGCAGGCGATGGTCACTTTTTTCAGGGCGTGCGGTCGGGTGAACAAATACGACTGCATTTCTGTCATTCAGCTCTTTAAAAAATTCCCTGTATTCTTTTTTGCCGAGATAATTTCCGTTTACATTGCTTAACAATCCAACACCATCAAGCTTTAGTTCATCTAGTGAATATTTTAATTCCGTTATGGCCCCCTCAACATCGGGGAGAGGAACTGCTGCGAAACCGCCGAATTTTTCAGGATTCCTGTAAATAATATCTGCCATGTATTCGTTGCATCTTCTGGCCAGCCTCCTACTAAAGTCATTTCCATTGAAATAAACGCCTGGTGTTGATATCGACATAAAGACTTTCGTAAAATTGTGCTTTTTCATCATCCTCAATTGCATATCTTCTGTCCATTTCGGTTGTTTAAAACCGAATATGTCAGTGACCCCTGCTATTTTCAGTTCTTCTTTGTAGAATTTCGGGATGATATGGTGGTGGACATCCCACTTTTCAAAATTTGATCTTTTCATAAAACAACCTCTTATAAATACAAACAATCTATACTATTTTAGTATAGTTAGTACAATATTTATGTGTTGCTCAAGATCTGAATTAAATGAACTATTATATTTTAAACAGTACATATTTTGGTAAGGAAAGTGCCAGCATGAACGGACATCAAAAACGGGCCATTAAAATAGAAAATCACATTAAAAGATCGGCCTTGGAACTTATCAACATACATGGACCTGCAAAGGTTAGTATCGATGAAATCGCACGACATGCAAATGTTTCAAAAGTAACCATTTATAAATATTTCAACAGTAAAGACGGGCTTTACAATGAAATCATAAAAATGATTCTTGATGAAAATATGGAATCCACGCAAACCATTATCAATAGCGATTTGACTTTTTTGGAGAAGTTAAAGTACATTATAGCCACCAAATCAAATTCAGTCAACTATATGGGCGGTGAATTCCTTCAGGAATTCATCAGAAACGATCGGGAGATTGAAGAATATATTAAAACGAATTATGAAAACAAATTTACAGAGCTAATGTTTAATTTTTTTGAACAGGGAAAATACAATGGATATATAGATGACAGCCTGTCAAATGATATCATTTATACGTATATCAAAATTTTTAGAAGCGGTCTGAAAGAAAGAGCGTCTGAGCTGGAGTTGACCATTGCCGATAATAATTCATTTGAAACCCTGATAAATTTGTTTTTTTACGGCCTGATAATGAGGCCGGAATAAATTCTTTCCTGGTATTTGAGAGAAATCTTATTAATTAACGTTTCTTATATTTCACCGAATAAGGCACGAACACAGTTTGCAATCTCAAAATCCCTTTTCCCCATCCCATATCCTATCTTCTGCACCCTCATAACAGGCATAGATGAAAATCCAGGGCAGAAATGTTTCAATAACCCCGCTCCTGTAGGGGTGCAGAGTTCGGCATTTATAGTCCCGCCGTATATTGGGACATCTTTTAGAATATGTGCTGTTGCAGGAGCAGGTACCGGCAGAATTCCATGTGCACAATGTACATGTCCTGACCCCACGTGAACAGGTGATGCCAGTACCTGTTCCGGATTAAGCTCTTCCATTAGAAGGCAGACACCAGTGATATCCGCAATTGCATCCATTGTTCCCACTTCATGGAAATGGATTTGGTTAACTGGTTTTCCATGAACATAGCTTTCTGCTTCTGCTATCAGGGAGTAAACGGCGAGTACATTTTCCTTTACATGATCGGGGATTTTTATATGGCTGATAATATGCTCAACTTCAGTCATGTTATTATGACAATGTCCATTATTGTGATTGTGCTCACGGGAAATCTCCCCGTGTTCTTCCTCTTTACCGTTAACCGTGATTACAACTTGCGTCCCCGTGATTCCACATTTTATCGCGGGTCGTGTCTGAAGAGAAATTCCGGGAATTTCTAATTCATTAAATCGTTGCAAAAAATCTTTGGGATCAGAATGCAATTCTAAAAGTGCTGACATCAACATATCGCCTGATGCACCCATATTACATTCGAGATACAACATTTTCATTTATTCTGCTCCTATGTGATTGATCATACTTGCGAGGTAGCCTGCCCCAAAGCCATTGTCAATATTCACTACACTTACACCACTTGCACACGAATTCAACATTGAAAGCAGTGCTGCCAGGCCGCCAAAGGATGCACCGTAACCAACACTTGTTGGAACAGCAATCACGGGGCAGTCAGCAAGGCCGCCGATAACACTTGGAAGTGCACCCTCCATTCCTGCAACGGCAATAATAACACGTGCACTCATGATATCATCTGCATGTTCCAACAGCCGGTGAATACCTGCTACACCTATATCATAAAGACGTATTATTCCATTTCCAAGTGCCATTGCCGTTAATGCCGCTTCCTCAGCTACAGGAATGTCGCTGGTTCCGCCGGTGGCTATGACAATTTTTCCATATCCGTCAGGTTCGGGTAGTTCTCCAGCAATGCCGATATTTCCTGTTTCATAATACTGTAAGGGTATTTTAATGCTGACAAATTCAGCACTTTCCTTGTTCAATCGGGTTATCAGCACTGTTTTCTGACCATTAGCCAGCATGGATGCAGCAATTTCTGCAATTTGCTGTGGTGTTTTTCCTGCTCCGTAGATAACTTCAGCTATACCCTGCCGGAGACTCCTGTGATTGTCAATTTTGGCAAAGCCTAAATCTTCAAACGGTGCAGTTTTAAATTGCAATAATGCCTCATCTACTGTGAGGTTACCTTCGGATACTTGTTTGAGTATTCCAATAATTTCCTTTTTTTCCATTTAGTACTCCTGTTCTTCTAGATCCGGAGAATCGGATAGATTTGAAGTATATTTAATCGAAATTTAGAGAGAGTGCGGTTTAAAATAACCCTGAAAACTGGAATTATTGCCAGATTCGTAACTCTGTATTTATAAAATATCCAAATCCATACAAACTTCGTCAGAACAAATATAGTCCTATTTTAAAACACCATTCCAAAAAACATGAATATAATAATTAAACAGTTCTTCCAGTGGTAAATCTGTATTATTTTCACGGATTAATTCCAAAAGACCTGCTGCACTTCGATAAAGATATACCTGAAAAATCTCTAAGGGGACATCAACAAAAATTCCCAATTTGATCCCTTGGACAATAATCTCATCTGTCCATGTAAACTGCGAATGTGCCTCTTTTCTGACTTCTTCAGCAATATTTGGGGAATTGCAGAACTGCATTACGAATTGTTCCTTTTCCGGATTCTCTATACCCCACTCCAGATATGCCCATAGAATCTTTTCGGTTCTTTCTTTTAGCGGAAGGTCTTTTATATCTGCCTCCGAGAAGACTTTTGACATCTCGCTTTTTATGGAAAGGTACAATTCACCGATAAGTGTTGTTTTATCCGGGAAATAATGGAAGAGGGTACCTGAAGCGACATCCGCTTTTTTACATATTGCCGATGTAGGCGTGGCATGAAACCCTCTGGTTGTAAAGAGATGAAGAGCAGCATCAAGTATTTTTTGCCTGTTGTCCGGTTTAGATAATTCCCTGTTCATGTCTTTCTGTTCCCACTTTTTTGGATGATCTGGATATATTGAGTTTATCTCTCTTCACTCATTCATATCGGTTGGCAGATGCCTCTTTGCAAGTGGCATAATTAATTTTGTCCGCCAGCCTTCAAGTGTTTTTGTAGCTTTTTTAAGTTCGTCCGGTATTGCGATATGTTGTGGGCATGCCTTTAGACACTTTCCACAGTTTCTACATAGTGAAGCATTTGCCGTTTCTCCCATAACCCCCATTAGGTGACAGGCGTACATGCCGCGTGTCATAAATTTGCTACTTCCTGAGTAGTACTGGTTATAATATTCAAAACACATTGGAATATTGACACCGAAGGGGCAGGGCATACAATAACTGCATCCTGTGCATGGCACTTTGAGAAGTTTTTTGTATGTTTCTTTTGCCTTATCAATAATTGCAAGTTCCTTTTCAGTCATTGAATTTGGAAATGCCGAGTTACATGTCCGGATGTTTTCTTCTATATGTCTCTCATCGTTCATGCCAGATAGAACCACGGTAACTTCGGGGTGATTCCAAATCCAGCGAAATGCCCAGTCTGCCGGGGTTCTCTTCGTTTCCGCCTCCGAATAAAGCCTGGTTACTTCACCAGGTACTTTATCCGCCAGGTTTCCACCTCTTAACGGTTCCATGATCATTACGGCCAGATCTTTTGATGCTGCATAGAGAAGTCCTTCCTTACCTGCCTGAATGTCTTCATCGATGTAATTATATTGGATTTGGCAGAATTCCCAGTCATATGAATCTACGATCTCTATGAATGTCTTTCGATCTCCATGGAATGAAAAACCGGCGTTAATTATTTTTCCCTGCTTTTTTGCCTTGCTAAAAAAGTCAAAAACACCGTATTTCTTTGATTTCTCCCAGGTTGCTGAGTTTAAACCATGGAGCATATAATAATCGATATGATCTGTCTGAAGTTTTTCAAGCTGAATATTGAGATACTTATCCATATCCTCTCTTGATTTCACAGCCCACACAGGTAATTTTGTTGCAAGCTTTATCTTTTCTCTGTACCCCTCTTGAAGAGCACGCCCAAGAAAGTTTTCACTTTCATTATTATGGTACGGAAATGCTGTGTCGATATAATTGATCCCGTTGTCGATCGCGTACCTGATCTGTTTAGTCGCTTTTTCTTCATCGATCCTGCCTCTTTTTGTCGGCAGTCGCATTGCACCGAAGCCTAATGCGGATAATTCATCGCCGTTTTTTGGAACTGTTCTATATTGCATTCTTTTCTCTCTCTTCATTTTTAAAGGATGATTTCGGTTTTCTAACACCTGGGTTGGATTCCTAGAGTGGCTGCTCTTGAGCAAACACTCTAGAGTACTTGCTCTATTGCATTGTATAATATAAATAATTTTCTTAGATAGCCAAGAGAGAAATTTTCTATATTGAAATTAATCTAATTATTAGATTTGTGATTTTAATCTTTTTTGGAGCTTTAATTGTAACATTAATAAAATTGAATTCAGACCTTTTTTATATAGTACGAGTGTTAACCTTACAATATGGGAAAAATTCCTATTAATATTATGCCTTTGAGTTGAAATGGAACAGAAAATCGTTGTAATCTGCCCACACATCTGAGGGATAAAGACAAAATAATACCCATAATCACCTCACCCCTTCTTTCTTTAAATCCTCTCTCAAAAGCCTCCCGAAACATCCCTCACAGATATTCGTCCGAAGCTCCTTCGAAGAAAAACTGCCTTCCATCCACTGCAGAGGTCACACTTCCCGAGCTCCTTATTCACTCTTTTGAAATCGTTGTGGTCAAGGAGAGCTGCATGAAGTTTTGAAGGTTTTATGAGTGTATTCTTTATATTTTCAATAGGGAGAATTATTTCCTGCTATTTTTGAGATTATCTTATTTTTTCGACGATCAGCCGTTTATTTTCTGGATCTATTGTGATTTTGACCTGCTCCCCTTCTTCAAATGGAAAATTAGAATCCATTACTAATTTTGCAGGAACAGAAAGGTATTTGGTGTTAGTTTTTCCAGCAGATGTAATCTTTCCATTTCCGACGAGTACCATAATACATAGTGATTTACACAGGTGATTATTTCTAGATACAATCCAAACGAAGCATTATACAGGTGTTAATTACACATGTTAAGGGGAGAGAACAGAAAATGTTCATACCAAATATAGAAGAGATCGGCGACGGCCCCAGGTGGGGATATCGTTTCAGGTGGTGATGATGGAGTCCATTCCTTCGATCATTGACCCGGATAAAAAAATCATCTACGAATCTCTAAAGTCATCAATAGTGGAAGTCGCTCAAACCCGAGCCGAGTGGGAGGATTTGTCCAGAATAGAGGTTCTGAGGGAGATGGCAACTGAGGAGACTCTTCTTGCTGGTCTTGCCGTCGAGAGTTATGATTTGGCAGTTGCGTTTATGAGAAAGATAAAAGAAGATCACATCCCGGAGGGCGTTTAGGCTGATATTATAACTTCAGCCTGTTTCTCGCACCAGTGGTGCGATTTTTTCAGAGCCACGGTAAGTCTCATAAAAATTTTTATTCTCCAGATATTCGACGCTGAGAAACCGGAAATTCCTCGGGCCCAAATTTAGTTTTATCTCTCCGGCTCTCTATTTGCGGTCTCGTTTTTTTCGGCAATCTGTTTTATCTCGTCTTCCATCTCGATGAAATGCCTTTCAACCTCCGAGGGTTCGTTCAATTGCCTCGTGCTGTATTTTTCGTATTCTTCGCGGGCCTTTTTCATTGCGATTTCATGACTTATGCTTCCGGCATCCGTAAGCAGCTCCCGCCCGGTCATTGTAAGGAACTGGTGAAGGCGCTCGATCCAGTCCTGCATCGTCATCGGTATCCGGTTCAGTGCCTGCAATTCTGCAATTTCGAGATATGCGGTGACGATTCTGTTGAGGACTTCCAGTTCGTCTTCATTCAGATAGTTTTTCGCAACCTCCACGTCGCGCCTGAGAAGTTTGTTTCCCGGATAATTCGTGATCCCCATTAAGGGCCTGTCTGCATCTGCACGTTCGTAGATCAGTTCTGCGGCAGTGTGGCCGTGAGCCGCCCAGTGCATCTTGTTCTGAACTTGTTTGAAGAACTGTGTTGTTAATTCGGATTCGGGATCGTAGTCTATGCTGGTTGCGTATATGTCCAGAACCTTTCGCCAGAATACTTTTTCCGATGACCGGATATCGCGTATCCTTGCTAAGAGCTCCTCGAAGTACCTGTCGTTGTCGGGCTCTTTTAGGCGTTCGTCATCGAGGATGAATCCCTTTCTTATAAATTCCGTCAGGTGCTGTGTCGCCCATATCCGGAAACGTGTCGCAATTTTACTCCTGACACGATAGCCGACGGAGATTATCATATCGAGATTGTAGTAGTCGATCGAGCGCCTGATCTCCCTTTCGCCCTCGTTTTGAACTGTCAAGTATTTCTTGACAGTTGCCTCGGGGACGAGTTCGCCTTCTGAATAGATGTTTCTTATATGCAGGCTTATGTTCTGTTTTGTGGTGTCGAAGAGTTCGGCCATCTGCTGTTGTGTGAGCCAAACGGATTCGTCCTGGAACCTGACATCAAGCCTGAAGGTGTTGTCTTTCGACTGGTAGATTAAAATCCGGCCTCTTGGTGATTCGTCAGGTAATTCGATTTGGGTCTTGTCTTCCATATTTTAGATCACTCCCGGTCCGGTCTCCTGTGCGAAGCCGGGTATGAGTACGCTTTTTAATGTATTTCTCATCGCCACAGTTCTATTTGCCTGAATCACTGAATATTTCTGCAACGGTTTTATCATTTGAGTCCTCTGTTTTTGATTACCGCAAGAGCAAATATCATATCTTTAATTTTTATATTGTCTATTGAAACTGATTATCTTTTTCCGCCATTAATTTCAGATGTCCCTCCGTTTTTTTACCTCACCCCTTCTTCCCTCAAATCCTCTCTCAATAGTCTCCCGAAACATCCCTCACAGATATTCGTCCTCAACTCCTTCGAAGAAAAAAAAAGGCCCTGCCTTTCCCGCAGAGATCACACTTCCCAAGCTCCTTTTCCGTACGTGTAAAATCGCGTTGTTCGGGAACGCCAGGGAGTGGCCGGACCTTTGCAGCACTTTTCCCGCTGTGGAGGGGTTTGCAGCAGTCTTGCAATCCTAAAGAAGGAATATCCTTTGGTAGTTTAGTAAACGCATTATAATTATTGTCCCGATTGATTTTGTTTGCAGCATCGCCGGATTCACAGCAAGAGTCACAGTATGAAGGAGACACACCCCCTTCCTTCTGTGTTCCTGTGGATGTACGCAAAATACTATCTGTACATGTACTAGTACCTATATTATTATCTTCTTTTAAAGATCCGGAAACATTCTCCGAATTTTGATCTTTGCAGCAACCTTTGCGTACCTGCTGTAAATCTTCAGTAAAGCTGCAAAGGTTTTCGGGGGAATCGGGGGAGTCGTCCCCCCCGTCATCGCCGTCATTATCTCCGTCTTCCGGCGGGTCGTCGAGCCATATATCGCCTCCGCCGATCCAGATCTTATACATCTCAAAATCAAACGAGTAATGGTTCTCACGTCTCCGGACACAGTAGCCGTCCTCGTCGAGCGTCACCGTCGTATCGATACATGTCAGGGCCGGGCACTTTTCAAGAAGGCCCGCGTAACTCGTCCCCCGGGAGTTGTATCCGTGAAACATCCGGTATGTCTGGTAATATGAAAGGCCGGTGAGTTCCTGGATATTCCGGATGTTAAAGGATGTCATCCCCGTTTTTGCAACCGTAGATAATGCGGCCGCTTCATTCCGTGTGAGCTTGGTCTCCTGTCCCCCGGTGTCGCCGTTGATCCGGGTGTAGAGGTTCTTTCCGGAATCGAAATCTTCCCTCTGTGCGATGATGCTCCCTTCTTCATCTCTCTTTCTCTGGCAGAAGTTTAGCCTGGCATGGCACTTGATGAGGTCGAAGAGCATCGCCGGGTTCCGCCTGTTGGAAGAGGCGAGGAACTGGATGCGGGTCGCAAACGGGATCGCAACATTCAGGCAGTCTTCCTTGAGGATATCCCACATGGCCCGGCAGATTTCTGCCGCGGACTCGTCCGGTTTGATCTCCCCGGCCTCGACCTTCTTCATGTGCTCAAGGACGGCCCGGTCCTGGTCGGCGGAGTCGTCGATCCAGACCGTGAGCATCCTGTTCATCACCTGGTCGTCGCCGATGTTCTCGACCTTTACGAGCCACCAGACGCACCGTTCGGGGATCTTGCATACCCGGAGCTGCCGGTCGGTGGTGAGCGTCCGGTGCTCGATCTGCTCCCGGAAGTTTGCGGTCGCCGACTTGAGGAGCTCCTGGATGTCCTCGGACATCGTCACGTCGTCGAAGAGCAGCACGGTTCCCGGCCGCAGGTTTTCATGATAGAAGAGAGCCTTGTTCGAGACCGTTCCCTTGAGCCGGTAGGCGGGCGGGATGAGGTTGAGCATCGTGCTGCAGGCGTGCGTCTTTCCCTTCCCGGAGTTTCCGGAGATCGAGACGTGCAGGCCCTTCGTGTTCAGGACCGACTGGGAGACGACCGACATTATCAGGCACTCGGCGACGATACGGTCCCCGACATGCTCGATGTTGAATGTGTCGAGCATGAAAGCGATCGGGTCGCCGGTCCGCAGGATCTCAAGGGCCTTTGTTCTTTCAGGTGACTCTTCGTTCTCCGGGGAAGAGGAGGCCGGCGGCTCGGATCTTTTCTTCGCCCTTTCCTTTTTGCTTTTCCTGATCTCAAACATCGCCCGGAGTTCGGCCCAACGCTGTTTTCCGCCGCCGCAGGAATTGTGATGGCAGCCGGCATAGATCGCCCCGTTATCAAACTGTATCGCGAAGGCCCCGTCCTTGTGGGCCGAGGAGAAAGGGCAGTCTTCGAGGACGAAGAGTGTTCCGCCCTGCCAGGGCCTTTCGCTCGCAACCGCGATCCCGTGTTCGGAGAGCCACCGTGAGAGGTCGATTGCTTTCTCTCCGTTCTTCGCCGGCGGCTTCGGCTCGTCTTTCGGGAGGAGGGTCGCAAGCCTCCGGAGCGTGTCCGCTTCGGTGGTTATCATCTCCTCAGGGGCATCAAGGATCTTTGCCATCCGGTGCGGGCGGTCAGGGGTGTCGTCGCCCTTACAGGAAATTGTCCCGTAGAGTTTCCAGATACGGGCCGCGTTGTAGTTCGCCGCATCGACCATGACCGAATCATCGGAGAAAAGGGCGTCGAGTGTGGTCAGGCAGTCTTTGACCAGCGCGGTCGCGTCATCGTCATTCGGGAGGTCGATTGAATAAAGAAGATGGGCCCCGTTCCCTGAGTCGGCGAGGACCGGGCGGGGGAACCCGATAGTTTCCAGAAACCCGGCGATCTTTTCCGCCTTCGAAATGGCTGCTTCGTGTTCCTCGTCGGTCGATGAAACTCCGCTCGGCCGGACCGGGTCGAGGTCCACCGGGAGCCACCGCCGGCGGATGATATCTGCGTCCGCTGTTGTCGCATCCTTTCGCCCGAGCTTCATCTTCACGCGGTTGGCCCTCCGCGAGAGAAGGGCCGGGTTGACTTCGTTGAGGGTTACGTAAACACCGTGGACATCTGAAAGACGGTTGATCTGATCTGCCTTCTCCGCAAGTACGGTGTAGTCGTCGAAGTACCCGCTGTGAGTGTTGTAATCGGCAAGCGCCCGGAGCTCAACAACTCCTCCCGCGGGAAAAAGAATGGAGAGGGCCTTTTCGATCTCCCCGGTCATTTTCTTTCCTCTGGAGCATCAGTTTCGAGTGGAAACAAAGGGGCTGATACTGCCTCTCCCCTTGCAACTCTCTGCAGGGAGATGAGCGGAAGGATGTAGTGACCGTTCGTGGTGAAGAACGTCACCGCCTTTCCTCCGGCATTCATCGCGGCGTGGCCCCCGATTGAAAGTAAACTTTCGGTGATCCCTCCCTCTCCGGTTCGACAGACTGATTTCGAGATCGGGACGACGCGGCCGTAGAAGATGAGGCTCTTCACGTCCTCTGTCGTGATGAAGAGGCGCATGCCCCCGGCTTCGATCCGGAGCGAGTCGTCACCGCATATGCTGATCTTTCCTGGCTCAGGATTCATCGGGTTTCTCCTCCTTTGCGGATGCGGTCAGCCTGATAAGGTAGTTGTGGCCGCGTGTTCTCCGTATATTAACTTCGATGATCGAATCTCCGAATTCGTGGAGCTCCTGTGAGAGGGCCTGCGGCAGGAGATAGAGGGGGACGGGCCCGGCCGATTTGTTTAAGCTTTCAGAGATAGAAGAGTTGTTGGCAGTTCCCGGATTATTTGTGTTAGCCCACAATTTGCCCCCCTGGGGGCTGCCGTCTATCTGTTCTGTGCCTGGCACGTTTCGCCTCCGGGCGTGTTGTCGATGAGTTTTGCTTTTCCTTCGGCGATCCATTTCTCCCAGACAAGTCTTGCAATCGGGTCCGGTAAGTGTTCGAGCGTTTGTTTATCGATTTCTTCCATGTTTTTTTACCTGGTGCGATTTTAGCACCGAAACAGGATAGGGATGAGCGTTTTATAAAGTTGAAGAGTGCCAAGTGGAAGAAAAGTAAAACCCGGGCTTTTGCATGATATCCAATTCATACTAATATCCCCTGCCGGAGGCGAAAAGGGGTACGATCAAACCGTCTTACTGTAATCTACCCGGCACAGCGACGATTTATAAAAGAAATAGCCGACGATAACGAAGGTAACGACGGGTGAGAGCCATGTAGGGATATGGACACCGAAACTGTCCAGAATCATAATCGTTCCAAGTACGAAGATTGAGTACATCGCCCCGTTCTTAAGGAACTGGTAACACTTGATCTTCTCGATATTTCTGATAGTGAGCTCCCGCACGACGAAAGCTCCAATACTATTTCCGATCAGGATCAGCGGTACGGCAAGTGTGAACGCAAACGCCCCTATGACACCATCGATCGAGAACGTCGCATCGATTACTTCAAGATAAAAGATCTTGGAGATATCCGAGATCTTCCGGTCTTTGAGTCTTGCTTCCTGCACTTCAGCGTTCTGCCGGAACCCGTGGACAATAAAGAACGCTGTCGAACCGACTACTGCTCCGAATCCCATCATCGGGCTCACCTGCATGGCAAACCATACGATGCTGCAGAGCAGGATTGAAACAACTGCAAAGAACCAGACACTTTGCCGGGAGAAGAACCGCTCTCCCGGAAGGCCGAAGTTCTTTTCATCGACGAAGAGCCAGTGAAAGAAGAGGAAGATCAGAAATGTACCGCCTCCGATCAGCAAGATCGGGGATGAGGTCTCGATCGCCTCAACCACAGCAGGGTCACTTGAGAATGTCGCAAAGAGCGCTTCGACCGGTCCGAGAGACGGGGTTGTAATCCAGACGATTAACCAGGGAAGAAGACCTCTTATAACAAACACGGCAAGGAGCAGTCCCCATACGAGAAACCACCTGCGGGCCTTCTCCTCCATCGTCGATAGCACCTCGGCATTGATAATGGCGTTGTCGATGCTGGATATGATCTCAAAAAGGCAGAGGCCTGACACGACCAGGATAAGAGAGAGGAGATCCATAGACTTAGGATAACTTCTGCCGGCGAATCTATATAAATAATAGTTCTGCCGGTTGCGTCATCAGATGAACTAGTAATCAGTAATATTCCAATACTCTATTATGTACTCAACGATCTCAAGTACACTTAGAACAATTAGTATTATGCATAATATCATCCAGAAAATGTAAAACAGAACCAGCCCTGCTCCAAAGTTCATATTTAAAAAATCTACAACCGGCAGCATCAGGTCCGGATTCAGAGTGACAAGTACAAGAACGAATATTGCAAAAGCAAGAAAGAATGGAGATATTGGGAATCTTTTCATTATTCCAACTATTTCTTACCCTGTTTACTCTCCTGCGACTGCATTACCTCGTATTCTATTCCCTTGAGGAAATCCGAGGTTTTTCTTTCAATATCGTCGGAGAAGACCTCCCCGACTCTTAAAAGAACTACTATAGCCCACAGTATGATCACTATCAGGACTATTCCTGCAAGTACGTTGAATATACTTGTTATAAACGGCAGGAAGAAAAGATATGCAATCACAGCTACCAGAACATAAGCCAGACCGCGGAACCCATACTGATACTTTTTTAGATTTTTTTCATCAATAGTATCCTTTCTAAGTACTGCCACAGCAGCGTAGGATGCAATCGCATCAGTAATTGCCTTTATATCCTTCAGTACTGCAAGCAGAATGATAAGCAGGGCAATCATTACAATAGCTGCAATGAGTTTGTCGAGTCCGATTAGACCGAGGAATGTGGGATCACTCAGGTATCCTGATAGCGGAAGGAAGATGTATACTGCAAAAAGCCATATAAGGAAGGCTATTGCGAACTTCACAAGAACTTTAGGGAATTTTTCTGTAACGGTCTCTCTTGCACCGGTCATAACATCAATTGCTTTTTCAACCATAACCATCCCTGCGTTACTCTGTAACCACTCCTGTATTTAATACTTTTGAGCATTGATTAAATCCTGACGGATTTTTATACCAACAAATGATTATCCGCGGATCTGACCCGAAGCTTCGATTGTATTGAATAAAAAAAATGTTATTCAGAAATCTGATCACTCAATTGTGAAGAAATTCTGAATTTTCCGTCAGGCACATGAATTTCAAACCTTGCTCCTTCCCCAAAATGTCCGTTCTCAATAATTTTAAGACCTGTAATTCCGAGAATTTCTCCTGAAAGGAAGAGGCCGAGACCTGAGTTCTGGTAGTATTCTCTCTTAAATATTTTTTCTTTTGCCCAGTCGGGGACCCCGGTTCCGTTATCTGTACATATTATTAAAATTTCTTTAGGTCTTTTTTCGATGGAAAATGAGATCTGGGTTAATGTTTTACCGTGTTTAATCGCATTGTCGATCAGGTTGTATATGACTTTTTCAAAGAGCGGATCGGCGAAGACTTCCAGATCGTTTATATCGTTCTCAAGCTCAATTCCATCGAGATCTAAATTGGCACTTACTTTTCCGATAATCACTCTTACATCAAACCATATGGGTGCCTGTTCACCGAGATCTTTGTAGTAGCCCGTAAAGGTGATCTGCCGTTTGATTGTTTCAATTATTTTTGAGATTTTTTGCAGATATTCCTCAGTCTTTGTTCCTTCGGGAATTTCATGATCCAATCCAATTATTTCCAGGTATCCTGCCGCTCCAGTTATCTGATTCAAAATGTCATGCCGTGTTATGCTTGATAAAAGGTTTAGTTTCCTGTTAACTTCTTTTAATGCATCTTCATTCCTCTTCTGTTCCGTAATGTCGGAGATGAACAGGAGGATCCCGTAGACATGACCGTTTTGCTCCTTTAAAGGTATCTCGTCTGTCCGTATCCACAAATTTTCCATAGTCGGTGACGGGAATGATTCTATCTTTCCAAATCTCGGCTTCCCTGAATTTATTACCTGGAGGTCGTTCATGTAATACATATCTGCAAATTTTGGAAACAGTTCAGAGCCGTTTTTCCCTTCGATCTCCCCTGTTGACAATCCGAAAGCTCTTGCACCTGCAGGATTAGCTTTTATGTAATTGTTCCTGTTATCTTTGTAAAAGATCATCGCGGGTGCGTTATCGATAATTATTTTAAGGTCTTCATTGAGCTTTTTGAGCTGAGTTTCGGAATTGCGGAGCATGTCTTCCATCTCTTTTCTGTGGGTGATGTCTCTTCCGATTCCCAGGACGCCCATGAGGGTCCCGTCAGGATTGTACATTGGCATCCTGATTGTTTCGAGATATGCACGGTTGCCGTCGTCTGCAAATGTGATCCATTCTTCGTTGATTGTGGGTTTGCCTGCTTCGATGGCCCTGCGATCATTTTCATGGAAGAATTCCGCGATTTCGCGTTCGACAAAATCATAATCCGTTTTTCCGATAATTTCACTCTCTTTTGAACCGAGAAAGCGCTCGAACATTCTGTTGCATGCAAGATAACTACAATTTTTATCCTTAAGCCAGATGAGGTCGGGTATTGTGCTTATAAGTGTCTGAAGATAGGCCTCGTTCCTGCGCAGCAGGTCTTCACTTTTTTTCTGTTCGCTGATATCACGTGAGATCATGCAGGCATATTCGATCCCTTCGTGCGTAATGAGATGTGCTATCGTGTCGGCCGGATACTGTGTTCCATCGCGGTACATGTGAACCGATTCAAATCTTATTTTCCCTTTTGCTTTAATCTCCGACCACAGTTTTCCCCATGCCTCGCCGGATATTTCGGGATTGATCTCGGAAATTGTAGTTTTTACTGGTGAACCGGGTTCAATTCCAAATGATTCTAATGCCTTTGAATTGGAATATACGATCTCCCCTTTGTTATCTGTGAAATAGATTTGATCGGGAGAGTGATCGAATGCAAAACGGATCAGTTCAAGAAGCGATTCCAGCTTTTTTATGGCTGTAATGTCCTCGCCTGAAATGATAATGCCTGTAATCTCTTCGTTCCGGCCTTTGATGATACTTTTTTGCCATAGAATGGTTCTGGTCTCTCCGTTTTTTGTGGTGATATCAAATTCTGGTGAACCGGAAGTCCCATTACTTTCTGCTATATAATTTAAGAAAGCGAGCTGGTTTTGATCTTTTTTTGCCTGCGGCAAAAAGATATCCGTAAATTTCTTATCGAGAATTTCATCCTCATCGTACCCGAGTATCTCGCAGCCTTTGCGATTAATTTCCCTGATAATTCCTTGTTTATCAAGAAACAGGAGCATGACTCCCGCGGCATCTATATACAGGTTAAGAGTGTCGTGATTTCTCCCGGCATTTTTCTCCGTCTCTGCCATGGTGGTTAGTAGGCAGTATAAAAAATAAATATTTCCAATTAATTCGATGCCTTGCTATATTGACGGGTTTTTCTTCCCGCATATCATTTCCGGGTTCACAGCTCTTGTCTTTTTTCCTCCGGTGGCAGAGATAAAAAGTATTAGCGGATAACCTTCTGGATGCCCGTATCTCCTGAATTATTCTTTTTAACTATTAAGTTGATCTTAATTCTTAAGTCCTAAAAAGAATTGAGGTAAGAATTGTGACCCTTTTATTTGCCGAAAATGGCAGCACGAATGTTCCGGAGAGTGAATCGAAGATTAAAGAGAACGCCGAATCTCTTCCTCAGTCCCTTCCTGTTACAGTGAATATCGGTTTATTTTTAAAACCGGGGGACCTGGGTTCAAAATCAGCTGAAGCGCTCGACCAGATAATTCACAGGCTGAACTCATTGCTTTCGCATACGCCCCATAATTTCAGGTTTCTTTTGCCTTTGTCATGTGCTGAAGACTTCATAATCGTTGAAGAGGTCCGGACTTCGGTCGGGCGTGAAGTTGCTGCTCCGGATCTTGTCCTCTTTACATACGAAGGGGTTATGAAGGATTCCGATTGCCCGGCAGGGGACGCGATGAAGTACGATATAAGATCTGTATCTCCCGGCCGGACAGCCTACGGTTACGATCCCTTATCAATTGCAGTAATGGAGAACAGTAATCTTGTCGTTATAATCGGGGAAGAAAAAAGCCTTACTTCAAGTGGTAAAAACCCGGATGTGCTTGCAGAGCGTTATGGGAGAACCGCGGTCTTTATAGATCAGACTACCGGTAATACAAGAGAATTTCAAAATGACGATCGAATCTTTGATACTTTCAGGTGTTTTGATACGTATAATAATGAAAGAGTCAGCAGGAAGAAATTTTTAAGGAAGAAGGAGGAGTACGTCCGGGCTTTAAAGGCCGATTTCTCGGTTGCCGGCCTGAAGGAAGAGATCATAGAACCGTCGTATGAACATCTCCTCCCCCATTATATCAAGGCAAAAATCCTGGGCAGGAAGTACAGATCGCTTTATTTCATGAAAGGAATACTGATCTCGCTGCTTTCCGCTCTGGCGGTCTTTACGATCGCGCTTCAGACTCTTTTCTTCCCTGATCAGTCGTTTCTTGTATGGGTCGAAGTTGTCGAGATTATAATTATTATAGCGCTTATGGCAGGTTCGAGGATTGGGAATTACCATATCAAATGGATCGACTATAATTTCCTCTCCGAGAGGATTCGTAGTGCATTTTTTATCGGAATATTATGCATGACATGCAGCAGAAAGGAGGATCTTCCTCCAATGACGCCCCTCAGAACGCCGAATGACTGGATGGCACTGGCATTTGAGACTATAATTTCAACCGGGCAGGCGACGTATTGCAGCAGGGAAACCGATTTCGAACCGCTGAAAAAATTCTTTACGCTTGCATGGATAAACAAGAGGCTTGCGCATTATGAAAAGGAGGCCGAGAATGCCAGGTTGAGATATCGTTCACTGGCGCTTTCGGGTGAATTTCTGTTTTCATTCACGCTCATACTCGCAGTTGCACATGCCCTGGGAGTGGGGCACTGGGAGACGTTCTTTAATGCTGAAGTTCCGCTGCTTATGGCATTTCTGACGATAACCCTCCCTGCCTTCGGTGCAGCGATATCCGCGATAAGGGTTCATGGCGAGTATAACAGAAATTCTGACAGGTATTCACACATCGTAAGGCATTTGACAGCGATAAAGACCGAGATGAAGTATATTTCAGGTCTTCCCGAGCTTTGTGCGCTGGTAAAGGAGGTTAACGAGATGACTTTCAGGGAGGTTCACGACTGGAAGGTTATCTTCAGGTATGCAAATATCGAAGGAGTATAACCGGTCGGGTATTGTCGCGAAAGTGGCTGTTATGATGTGAAATTTATATACTTTTTTACCGATACTCAGGTATGTTTAGGGATTATGTTGCATCGATCCTGCTCATAATCGGATCTGCTGTAATGTGGATCCTGGGCGTAAGCGATTATGGTGCGATCTTCTTCAAATTGTCCTGGTCTCTTCTTTGCCTTGCACTGGTTTTTATCTTTTATAAGATCATTACCGGGAACCTCACAAAGAAGTTTATTAAAGACAGCAAGGCCAGGTACACGTTCAAAAAAGGCATTCTTATTATTCTGCTGATTGTTCTGGCATTTGCCATAGTCCAGATATGGGTCGAGAATACGGAATCGCTGACGATATCATATGGTATAATCGCCGCAGGAGTTGCAATTGCCCTCCAGGATCTTTTCAGGAACTTTGTAGGCGGTATAGTTATCGCCGTTTCCGGTGTGTACAGGATCGGCGATCGCGTTGAGATGGGTGGCGAATTCGGGGATGTAATGGATATAGGAATACTGAATACGACTATGATGGAGCTTAAAGGCTGGGTGGATGGCGAACAGCCCACCGGCCGTCTTTCGATTATTCCGAATTCAATTGTTATCAGTGGGACAATTCACAATTATACAAAGGATCACAACTTTATCTGGGACGAGATAACGATCCCGCTGACATATGACAGCGACTGGAAAGGTGCAATTACTGAATTCCTTGAGCTTTTGAAGAAAGAAACGGGTGACTTGTCTTCGCAGGCTGATAAGGAGATCGATCGACTGGGTGAAAAATATTATCTGCCCAGGAAAGTGACTGAGCCTTCGATATATGTTCGTCTTACCGATAACTGGATTGAACTTCACCTGAGATATGTTACGGATTCCAGGACAAGGCGGATTACACAGGACAAATTGAGCAGAATGCTGATGGATCGGATATCCGGCAACGACCGGTATGAGATTGCCAGTGAGAATATAATTGTTGTGGGTAATCATAAGGTCCAGATAATTGATTCAAAATGACAGGGCCTTCGATTAAGAGTCCGGATAATACAGAACAACCGAAGTCTGCCACAAATGCCGCCCTGCCGGTTTATGCAGATATTTTATATTTCCAAATATTTAATATGAAAAACAAAGCCACAATGATTTTGTTGAGAAAATTCCTATAACCAAAAACGTGACTCTTTTACATCTGGCGGAAATGGGGAAAACACAGATACCTGCACGCTCGAAAGATGACGAATTATCCCGGTTCTCTGTTCTCTCATTTTTCCGCCATCAGGATCATGCGTGACAAAAGAACAAAGTTATCCAATGGGATCGATAAATTTTGTCCGATGAGAATGAATAGAAAAAATCCGATGCAATGGATTGTGAGGTGATTAGGAACAGGACAACTGTATAGTATCTGTACCGGATAAGCGCAAATAAAAATGTCCCTTACATTTTCCACATCGAATTTGGGGGATTTTCTTATAAAAATCAATAATTCGCTGAAAAAAATTCAACAACATCAAGATTTCAAAAAATCTCACGATCCCAAACAAAAGAGAACCTAATACTTTTATATTGTAAATGTGGATATATTTACTTATGTTCCTTCCCACAAACGAGAAACAGTTCGTGTTCTGGAAGATGCGTCGCAGCGGGATGCAGAATATCTCCATTGCAAACGAGCTGGGCATCACAAGGCAGGGAGTATCTCAGGCGCTTCGTACGATGGATAAGAAGATAGATGCCTCACTTAGGGAGATGGCGCAGGCGAACCGGATCCGGATCAAAAATGTCGATCCGGAGCGTGGCATCCTGTCCGGATGGTCCGTCCCTTTCCAGACCAGTGCCTACATCTTTGTCTCGGAGAAGCACGGTATGCAGGTCTGGTACGAGCATGAAGGCGACTGCGAATCCTGTGACGAGTACACGAAATGCATCGAATTTATCTGGGATCTTGCATCCGAACTGGGGATTTCGATCAAAAAGGTCCAGGACCCGACAGAGATGGCAGAGGAACTTCTTGCAAAGATCCGGGAGGATCAGGTATGACCGGCGAATCTGAAATTACCGAACACCGGTTCGGCCTGTGCCCGAAGCAGCCGGTGGTCTGCGTCTCGCAGACGGTTATCGACAATCAGCATGAACCGTTCTGTGCAGGCGGCCCGGATGGCGGAGGAGGAATGTCCGGATCTGTCCGAAGGGGAATAGGAGCGGCCCTCTTTGGGATGAGGACACTGAACCAGAACAGGAATCTCCTCTGGTTTGCAGTTCTTGCCGGGCTTGTGCTGGCCGGGAACACAATCGGTCAGTCTTCACGCTACTTCATCAGCTGGAACATGCACATGCAACTTGGTATAATGTATGATGTCCTGGAGTTTTTAATCGAGTTTGCAACAATTTTCTGCCTGGTGTTCCTGCTGGTCGTCCTCTTCCTGAGCATCCCGCGAGAGGAAGGAGTCTCATCTTCGCTTTTTGCGGGAATTGCAGAAGCGAAAAAATACCTGAAGGCGATCTCCATATGGTCCTTTCTCCTGTCACTTGCAGGAATATTTCTCGACAAGGCCTTAAATTCCCAGTCACTGCTTGGGTGGCCGCAGGAGCTCTGGAAATTCAATCTCTTCGGGTATTTTAATTCCTTTATTTTCAGTACGCTCAGCAGTTTTCCTTTCAACCTGTCTCTACGTTGGGATCTCTTTACCGAGATTCCGGGCTATGGAGGACGATCGGTGCTGTTCTGGATCTATCCGGGGCTGGTTGAAACCCTGATGATGTCGGTGATCAACCTGCTCCTGCTTATCCTGACCCTGTTCGTAGTACCCCTTATCGTTCTCGAACAAAAGACTCTCCGTGAGGCGGTCGCGGGATCGTTCGCCCTGATGAAAAAGATCCGGGTTGAGGCAGCTGCCTGTGCTGTCTTCCTTGGAGTTCTTGTACTCGGTGTGTTTCTTATGTACCTGCTCGTTGAAGCGGCACATGGCATTTTCGCACCTATGGAAGTTGTCAGCTATATTCCCTCCGTTACATGGACTGCCATTGGCCTCTTCTATGATATCATACTTTTCAGCGTTGTGTTTGTGGTGGCGACAGTCGGAGGAATTGCAGTGCTGGATCTTTACAACTCTGCAAAGAGCAGGCAGGAATACAGATTTTTAGAACCGGAATCCTGCCTGTGATCTTTTTCCGGCCCGAATCACGGAGGGGATTCTGGGGGAACTTAGAATCACAAATGCCATAGGAAATATTTTATATTGTAAATATTGATATATTTACATATGATACTACCCGGTAGTAGACACAAGTTTGCGATGAGAACGGCAATCCTTCTTGTTCTTATCGTCGGGACGGCAGTCGTCCCTGTTTTAGGCGCATCGACAGACACGGGGGTCACCATCTCCGCGGATGGCGATCAGTCCTATTATCTTGGAGAAAAAGTGGTCCTGCGGGGCCAGAATTCGGAGACAGATACAGTATATCTTTTCCTTACCGGCCCTGACCTTCAGGCAACAGGTGTTAACCTTGAATCACCTGACAAGGCAGTAGTCAGCGGAGACCCGGACTCATTTACGGTTGTGAAAACAGACCCGGATAATACCTGGGAATATTCGTATTATACGGCCAATCTAAATCTTGATGCAGGGACATATACCCTCTATGCCGTGAGCAAGCCCACAGCAAAGAACCGGCTCGATGGCTCGACGGCCTATGGCACGACCGGCATAATACTCAAAAAACCCTTCATCACCGCAGAGATTTCTCCTTCGAATGTCATCAAAGGCCAGCCCTTTTCGGTTACAGGGATTGCAGAAGGAGTTCCTAATGAAGTTCAGATCTGGATTACAGGTGATTCTTATGTCTATACAACACAGACACCGGTGAACTCCGATGCATCTTTTACGTTTGATGCTGATTCGGCAATGTCAGGAGATCTCCCGGCAGGTCAGAACTATCTCATCGTTCAGCACCCGATGGCGGACAATCAGTTAGACTTCATTGTCAGCGGGGATTATGTCTGCAACGTGAAACAGGGCAGTAACGCGAATGTCTTCAAAATCAATGGCCAGGGGAGCCTGGATGGCATGGATGCGGCAGACGCACTCATCGAAGCAATAAGCAGCCAGGAGACAAACGACGACACATATACCAGTGACATGTATACCATAATCCCGTTCCAGGTTACTGGTGAAGGAGATCTGACATCTCCGGCAACAGGTGCTCCGACACTCTCCGCGGATGGCGACCAGTCCTATTATCTTGGAGAAAAAGTGGTCCTGCGGGGCCAGAGTTCCAGTGCAGATACAGTATATCTTTTCCTTACCGGCCCAAATCTCCAGGCAACAGGTGTGAACCTTGAATCGCCTGACGAGGCAGTAGCCAGCGGAGACCCGGACTCATTTACGGTTGTGAAAACAGACCCGGATAATACCTGGGAATATTCGTTCTACACGGCCAATCTAAATCTTGATGCAGGATCGTATACTCTCTATGCCGTTAGCCGGCCCATAGCAAAGGACCGGTTCGATGACTCGACGGCCTATGACTCGACCAGCATAATACTCAAAAAACCCTTCATCAGCGCAGAAATATCTCCTACGAATGTTGTAAAAGGACAGCCTTTTTTGGTTACAGGAACTGCGGAAGGAGTCCCGTCGGAAGTCCTGATCTGGATTACAGGTGATTCTTATGTCTATACAACACAGACTCCGGTGAACTCCGATGCATCTTTTACGTTTGATGCTGATTCGGCAATGTCCGGAGATCTCCCGGCAGGTCAGAACTATCTCATCGTTCAGCACCCGATGGCAGACAATCAGTTCGACTTCATTGTCGGCGGGGATTATGTCCGCAACGTGAAACAGAGCAACGGTAGGAATGTGTTTAAAATCTCCGGCTACGGAAGCCTGGATGGCATAGATGCGGCAGACGTACTCACCGATGCAGTAAGCAGTCAGGAGACAGGCGGCGACTCTACCAGTGACACATATACCATAATTCCGTTCCGTGTCTCTGTTTATTGAAATCACGGGAAAGGAGTATGACCAAAGAAACAGGTGAAAAGTTGTGGCAAATCAAAACATACCGCATCCGGGAAAGCACTCCGGAAATGCCTGTTCGAGGCATTTGTTGTTCATAATACTATGCCTTATTATTCCTCTTTTTTTTGTTCCCGTTATACCTGCTTCAGCTGAAGATGCAATGTTTCGGGGCAATCCGGAGCATACCGGAGTTTATGATGCCGGTGTTATTGAACCGGGGAGTGAACCAGGGAATGCCGAACTATGGCGGTTTTCTACGGAAGGTATCGTGTATTCATCCCCGGCCGTGGCGGACGGAATTGTCTATGTCGGGAGCGAAGACAAGAACGTGTACGCAATCGATGCTGTCACGGGAGAAGAGAAGTGGCGGTTTTCTACGGGAGATCATGTGTTCTCATCCCCGGCAGTCGCAGACGGTGTTGTATATTTCGATAGTGAAGACAAGAACCTGTATGCGATCGATGCCGTGACAGGAGAAGAGAAGTGGCGGTTCGCAATGGGAGGCTGGGCGTATTCCTCCCCTGCAGTGGTGAACGGCATTGTCTATGCGGGGAATTCATATGAAAGCGTGTATGATACTACGGGTGCAGACAGGAGCCTGTATGCTATCGATGCCGCTACAGGCAAAGAGAAGTGGCGGTTCGTTATGGAAGGTATCGTGGATCGATCTCCCGTAGTAGCGGACGGGATTGTCTATATCGGCTGCAGCGATGGGAACCTGTATGCGATCGACGCTGAGACGGGCAAGGAGAAGTGGAGGTTCGATAAGGCAGACTGGGTGTTTTCATCCCCTGCTGTAGCGAACGGTATCGTCTATGTCGGAAATGAAGATAAAAACGTGTATGCGATCGATGCCTTGACAGGAAAAGAGAAATGGCGTTTTGCTACGGATGATCGGGTAGTTTCATCTCCGGCAATAGTGGACGGAATTGTTTATGCCGGGAGCTGGGATAATAACCTGTATGCGATCGATGCCTTAACCGGAAAAGAAAAGTGGCGTTTCACAACAGGCGATCGCGTGGTTTCCTCCCCGGTCGTGGCGAATAGTATCGTCTATGTCGGGAGTGAGGATAACAACGTGTATGCGATCGATGCCGCTACCGGAAAAGAGAAGTGGCGGTTCGCTACGGGAGATGATGTGGATTCATCTCCTGCTGTGGCGAACGGCGTTATCTATGTCGGGAGTAATGATAAAAACCTGTATGCGATCGGAACAAATCCGTCATCGCTGACAACAGTTTCAACAACTATCCCTGTCGCTGATGAAGGAAGCACGACATCCGGGACAGCAACCGCTCAGCCCGGTCAGGCGACCCGGTCTGCCCCGCTCCGGTACGCTCTGTTCGGGGCAGTCTTCGTGGCAACGGGAATTGTAATCCTGAAAAGACATTAAGATCATTTTTGAACGGATGACCCTGTCATCCTTTTTTTAGATTGTAGGACGACAACGGCGAATATCAATACCTTTTTCGGCTCACTCCGTTAAAATAGATCCATAAGGTACGATATATGTCCTCTACTTCTTCCCTGCCCGGCAGGCGGATGGTCTATTTTCTCTTTATGCTCGGATTTTTCGCGATATTTTCGACAACAATATCCAAAAACCCTGTGCTCCCGCTCTTCTCGCAGGCCCTCGGCGCCGGGGATGCCGTAATCGGCCTGATCGCAGCGGTATCTCCTCTGGCGGGGATTCTCTTTTCATTCCCTGTAGGAGTTATCTCGGATCATCTTGGAAGAAGGAGACTGCTTATCATATCCGGTCTGGTATTTCTCTCCGCACCATTGCTCTACCTCATCATTTACGATCCCCTGTGGCTGATTCCGATCAGGTTCTTCCACGGGACGGCCACTGCGATCCTCGGCCCGGTCGTCTCTGCGATCATAGCCGAACGGTTTCCGGCTAACAAAGGCGAGATGCTCGGGCAGTACTCTTCTGCAACCCTCATCGGCAGAACCCTGGCCCCGGTTGTCGGGGGTTTCGTCATCTCGTTGTTCGTCATGTACCCCGGGCTTATCCCTTACCGGATAGTGTATATCGTCGCGGCACTCGCCGCCCTCCCTGTTCTGATCCTGACTCTTATGTATAAGGAAGAGAAGCATGTCCCCCTTGCCTTCGTGCCGTTCTCGTCATTCCGCAGCAGTTTCATCACGTTCTTCTCGGAACGTAAACTCCGGGCGACGGCATTTGTGGATATGGCAACTTATTTTGCCTTCGGTTCGTTCGAGACGTTCTTCCCGCTCGTCCTTTTATCGCAGGGGATCGGTGCATACCTGATCGGGGCCCTGTTTGCCGTCCAGACGCTGGTTATTGCCGCGACGAAACCGTTCTTCGGGAGGATCGCCGACAGGATCGACAAGAGAATACAGATCGTAACCGGGCTTCTCTTTCTCGGGGTATCAACGGCTGCAATTCCGTTTGCGTCGTCTTTTGCCGTATTCCTTCTCGTGAGTTCCATTGTCGGTCTCGGCATCTCGCTCTCCACTGTTGCGACCAGTGCGTATATAGCAGATCTCGCGCAGGAGGGCCAGATGGGAGCCTCGATGGGAGCATTGTCGTCTATCATGGACATCGGCCATTCGGCAGGACCGGTCGTAACAGGTGTTATCGTAGCCGGCAGCGGCTACGTTGCGGGATTTTTTTCGAGTCTCCTGGTTGCCGTCACAGTTTGCGTATTTTTCATCATTTCTGTCCGGGATCGAAAGGTAAACAGGAATTAATCCGGGTGACGGTGACGTATTGCGTAGCTTAATTGCCGTTTTGTCTGCCGGCAGAACGGATGAGAAGTAACAAACCCGGGATAGATTCCCTGTTTTTTAATAGAAGACAATGGATTTTTTTAAATGAAAACTATTGAAAATTATAATTTTTCAGGGAATCTTCTTGGAAAAAGATCTTTCAGATATCCTATTATTGTAAAGTAAAACTTAAATAGGGTGAAAATACGGCCAAAATGCGGTTTTTACAATCCACACAGAAGCCCCAGAATCCACGATCTCCCCTCTCCCCTATAGATACATCGTCCGGAAAAAAGAGGGTGATGACGCGCCGTTATATCGATGCAATTCGGGCTTTAATCACTGAAATGTCCTCATATCCCAGTTTTTTAAAACAAGCCACCAAAACGCGGTGTAAAATGTTAAAATAAGCCCAAATTAAAGGTTTTCAGGCCTGCCCAAAACCTCGCTGAAACGTTGGAGGAAATATAAAATATCGAAAGGTCTTATGGAGGCATATGAATAGCAGCGATAAGAATTCTATGGGCCTCGATCCGGAGACGAAAGAGAATATTGCCCGTGTTTTGTGGATGAATGAATATAATCCCGGCTTAATCCCTCCGGAAATAATGGAAAAAATAAATGAGGAGAAGAATAGCGGCCTTGCATTCGGAGAACGAATGCAAAAACGTCTTGCCGATCTTCTGGCCAGTCCCGAAAGCTTTACCCCGGATTACACGGAGCGCTATGAAACCTTCCTGACTTATTCCAGCGAAATGTCACCTCATCAGGCCTATTCAATGACAAATCTCCTCGGCCAGGACAGTGTAAGAGGATACAAGGAGCTGACATCGAATTTCATATTAAAAGTCCCTGAATGTGACAGACCGCAGTTATTGTACCAGGTCGGATGGCATTTCTTCGTGGGAACGGCATTCGACGCGGATAAAAAGGAGTACGGCGTTCAGATGATGTTCTGGCACTACTCCCTTCTTCCGCCTGATATGGCCGAAGATGAGGGTCTTAGCGATGAGGAAAACCAGATCGTCGAGATGCACCTTGCCATAAGCGTTGCAGACAAAAGGCACTACAGGAGCCGGCCGGTCGTGGTGGCAGGAACCACCGGCCTGATCGGATTTTCGGATACTCCCTACGCATATGAATTTGGAAAGAACAAGCTGACCTCCCAGGCGAAAGATGCTATCTTTCCTATCAGGCTGGAGGCGTGGAGTATTGACAACCGGCAGGAGATTCCGGTTGAGATAGCCATCGATATCACTCTTAACCAAACTAAAGGCTATATCCTGAACGGGGATAAGGGTATGTCGCCAAGCTGTGGCGGTATCGGAACGCTCTACTATTCGGTTCCGAATCTCCAGGTAGATCCTGCCGTAAGCCGGCTGTCTATCGGCGGAGAAAAGATTCAGCTCACCGGCGGAAAGTTCTGGTACGATCACCAGTGGGGTACGGGTTTCATGCCCCAGGGCAGTACCCGGCCGGAACCTCTGCGAGCTTTTGTTCTCACTCAAGAACAGAAAAGTGTCCCCGGGTGGGATTGGATGGAGATCCAGTTCGACGACAACACCGAGATCGCTCTCTCAGCCCTCCACACTCCTGCGAACATAGGGTTCTATTTCCAGACCGGACCGAATCCGCCGGGTACGATGACCGCGGATGCAAAGGGATCGTATATCTTGCAGAACGGGGCACACAGCCAGATCAACGCTACAATTCAGGTGACAGAGTGGGTTAAGAGTGTTGTGTCGGACGGTCCGTACGCGGCTACAAGTACCTGGTATCCCAACCGCGTGGAGGTGACGGTGAATACAAACATAGTTCCTGCCGACAAGAGGAATTTTGTAATGGTGCCCATCGTTTTAACCGGGCAGCAGGGATTTTTCGGATCGGGTGCACAGTACTCTGAGGGCGCAGTCGACATTGAATCTCCCGGCGGAAAGAAAATAGGGGTTGGCTTCCTGGAATCCGTAAACTATGCCGATGGCAGGAAACAGATCCTGCGGCTGGCCGGTCTTCCCGATAATGATGATATGGTTCGGCTTATCTCCCCTCCTGCGGTTTCGGAAATTCTCAGGATTGAGGCACTGGCATTTTTGGAAATACCAAAGAATCGCCGGGAACTCGAAGAAGAACTGATGAATTGCAAAGGTACTTGAAGCCCTGCGTCAGGTGCCGGCAGCATTGGTAGTGCTGTGTTGTATCAGGTCTTCCTCTTTGAGTACAGATTTTACAGCTTTCATAGTCCTTAACCAAAACCCAAAAAAGACAGAAGAGACAGATGGATAAATAACAATGGACCTGATAATCGGCGGGGGAACTTATGGGAAGCTGGCGTTTGACAAGATACGGGACGAAGGCAAATGCATCGTAGTACTCGATGAAGATCCCGGTTGCATCGTGCAGAAAGAATATCGTCTCCCCGAAATCTCCGCATGGGACACTCTCCCGGAAGAAGCGGTTTTCATAAAGGGCGGTATCGAAACCGCCGCCGTGATCGTTGCCGGAACGTGGGGGAAATCAGGTTCGGGAGAATTCATGCAGGGGAGAATCTTCCCGACCGCCCCGGTCCATATCCTTGCAGGGATTATATCCGCGATCTGCGGGTTCGTTCCCGATCATGAGGGAGCGAAAATAGCTGGCGGATTAATCCCTGAAGAACTGATTGCCGGAAAAAAAGACGCTGATATCTACTGCACCCTGAACAGGAAAGAGCCGTGTCTTCCACTTTGTTCTTCGCCGAAAATCTGCCCGGTGACAAAGGAGAGGCGTGATGTACCGTTATGGGAAACTCTCGTGAATTATCTCTCCGGTGACGGGAAGCCGGGGCTGCCTCCTTCATACATAATTGAAAGCAGACAACTTTGTCCGGGTCTCGGCTATATCGACTGTACAGATTTAACGGTGGCTATAAAAAAAGCCTGTAAGGAGGATGCAATCCTTGCAGGAACGGCATGTGCATGCCACGGCGTTGTCACCGGACTCAGGAAGATTTGATCCTGAACTTTCCTTCTGGCGCGTGGATCTCGAATCTCGCACCCTTACCGGGTGTTCCGGTCTCTTCTATGTTAAGACCGGTGATCGCCAGGATCTCCCTCGACAAAAATAGGCCGAGCCCTGAGTTTTTGTAATATTCGCGCCTGAAGATCTTCTCCTTTGCATCGGTGGGAATCCCGACACCATTATCTTCACAGACAATAATGAGTTCTTCGGGTGTCTCCAGTGTATAAAACGAGATCTCGGTGATCGTATTGCCATGTTTTATCGCGTTGTCGATCAGGTTGTAGATCACCTTTTCAAAGAGCGGATCGGCAAATATTTCCACGTTTTGAATATTGTTTTTGTGTTTTATTTCCCCTAATGATGATGTATTTGAGACTTTATTGACCAGATCGCCTACATCAAACCAGCCAGGGGTCTGTTCTCCGAGGTCTTTGTAATACCCGGTGAATGTGATCTGCCTCTTGATCGTATCGATTGCGCCCGAGATCTTTTTGATGTACTTATCTGCCTTTGATTCGTGAGGGATCTCGTCATCAAGCTCAATCATCTCCAGGTACCCGGCAGCCCCGGTGATCTGGTTGAGGATATCATGCCGGGTGATGCTTGATAGCAGGTTGAGTTTACTGTTGACTTCCTTCAAGGCATCTTCGGATTTCTTGCGTTCTGTTATGTCTCTCCCGATACCGAGAATTCCTGAAACATTTCCTTTGGAGTCGTACATCGTGGTTTTGATAGTCTCAATATATGCACGCCGTCCGTCTTCGGCAAATGTGATCCATTCGTCGTATACCGTGGGTTTTCCCCCCTCGACTGCCTGCCTGTCCTTTTTGCGGAAAAAGTCGGCTTGTTCCCCGGCAAGGAAATCGTAGTCCGTTTTGCCCTTGATCTCGCTTTCTTTCGCACCGAAGAAACGCTCGAACATGGGATTGCATGCAAGGTAGACTCCGTTTTCATCCTTGAGCCATACCAGGTCGGGGATGGTCTGAATGAGTGTACGCAACTGCCCCTCGCTCTCTTTAATAGCTTCTTCTATCTCTTTTCTTCTTGTGATATCGTCTATGATGATCCTCGCACCGTCGGGAGTCTTCCCGTTCAGTGCAGGCGAGACATGCAGCCTGAGATAGAGCTTCTTTCCCCATACCGAGGTATATTCAATCTCAAATTCCGGGTACTCCGCACCGGTCATTATCACATCTCTCAGGATATCAGGAAATCCCGCTTTTATGATATTATCTGTCTGCATAAGATTGATCTCCAGCGTCTTTTCGATCGAAGGAGAGCCAAGAATCCCGGGCACCTTGCTGTTAACATATGTGATCCTGCCGAACCTGTCGCAGGTGAGAATTCCGATCGGAGCATTGTCCGCAAGATCGCGGTATTTCTCCTCCGATCTTCTCAGTTCGCCGGCTATGATCATCCGGTCATTTATATCCTGGACCTGGACAAGATAACCCGAGATCAAATCCGGAGCGGTCTTCAGCGGTGTTATGAGAACATTCAGCCAGATAGTTCCCCTACAGGACGTAGAGTACAGGTTGAGATCCCTGACCTTCTCAAAATCGAATTCAGACTCGTACCTGATTGTATTTCCTTCGGCAAGCATTTTCTTCTGCTCGTCACCTATATTGGGATCTTCAAATAGGGAGAAGCCTTTAAGCGAATCTGCATTTTCAACCCCGAAGAGTTTGAGGCACGAGGGATTTACATGTACCAGATAACCCCCTGAATCGAAGAGTTCGATCGCGATCGGTGAGTTGTCGTAGATTACCTTGTACTGCTCTTCTCTTTTCCTGAGTGCATCCTCCGCTTTTTTCCTCTCGGTAATGTCCCTTGCAACTGAGAGAATAAAATCATCTTTCTCATCGTTTCGTATCAGATGGGCGTTTATTTCTACCGGGAAGATCGTTCCGTCGGCTTTCACCAGTGATGATTCGAAGATGTGATCTCCTGTTTCATAAAGAATTTCGACAAGATTTTTTTCGTCGCTCTTCTCTACGTCTGCTGTAATATCAACGACGGTCAGTTGGATCAGTTCGTCGTGCGTGTAGCCGAGGTTTTCACAGGCGCTGCTGTTAACTTCAAGAAAACGTCCAAATACTCCGTTTTTCTGATCTATCCCGTGAAGGAATATTGAATCGACAGTGCTTTCGAAGAGCATATGATAGCGGTCCCTGCTCTTTTTCAGTTCTTTGTTTGCATTATCCAGTTCCTGATTTTTTTCTTCAATTCTGCTCTCGGTCTCCTTTATTCTTTCTGCAAGGACCGTAACCAGGGAGGCGATCGCGATGAAGAGAAAGGTCCTGACGATACCATTTTCAAGTTCTCCGAAGCCCGCGAAAACAAACAGCAGGGCGAGGTAGATGAGAGAGAGGAGGATCGAAAAGACCAGTCCCCGTCGAAGGTAGAATATGCAGGCCAGGATAATCGGAATATAGAACAGGTTCTGGAATATTATGTATAAGCCGGACGAGAGGGATACGAGGCTGGCGGCGATTGAGATAACTGTTGTTACTATTATCAGTGCAGGAGCGATTCTGCTGTCAAATGCATTTTCATCGCTCTTATTCATTCTCTATCCGCACCTTGTTGTTATGTCTTTTAGCCCTCTTTCAGCAATTATTTAGTTAAAAATTATTTATAATTATATTCTTATGCATTTTGGATTTGGATCTTTTTGGTGGAGGATCTTTTTTTGGAAGTGGATTCTCCGGATTGAATTCTAGTATTGTTGATTAGTTCTTTCTTCTTTGTGTTATATAGGTAATTTCTGGGATTGATATTCATTCAATTTTGTTTTCATAATGATCGTTAAATTTCATTCAGGTCGGGTTTGGAAAGCATTTTATTATGAGTGAATCTTATTAAGCCTCCCAAAAAAACCAAGTACTCACTCTATAAATAGAATTTCCATCGATAATTATCAAGATATTTCTGATGGAATCGTTTTCAGGATACATGAAGATATGAGATCATCTAAATCACTGTTTTCACCGGAAATATAAATTCACGGAGGGGAATTCCGGCCCGTTTTGAATATCGGCATTAAGGGTGCCCTTTGTACGGAGTGTTTTATGGTTGGCAACGAACTGGAAATACTGGCGGCCTTTGTCGTCTATCTTGGCGTAATGGTCACAATCGGATTTTTGTATTATAAAAAGACGAACAGTGTCAGCGACTACATCCTCGGGGGAAGAGGACTAAACAAGTTTGTAACGGCGCTCAGTGCGGAGGCATCCGATATGAGCGGGTGGCTCCTTATAGGAGTTCCCGGTCTGGCATATCTTTCGGGAATGTCGGTCATATGGATCGCAATCGGGCTTATTATCGGAACATTCCTGAACTGGAAATTCATCGCGAAGAGACTCAGGGTCTATACCAAAAACGCGAACGACTCCCTTACCCTTCCCGACTTTTTCAAGAACAGGTTCGGCGACAACTCCGATATCATCGGCGCCATCTCGGCAATTTTTATCCTGATATTCTTCCTGATATACACGTCCGCACAATTCGTTGCCAGCGGAAAACTGTTCAATACGGTATTCGGCGTAGATTATACCACCGCCCTTCTCATAGGATCGCTGATCGTCGTATTGTACACTTTCACCGGCGGATTCAAGGCCGTATGCCTGACCGACTTCATTCAGGGCTGTCTGATGTTCTTCGCCCTCCTCATCGTTCCGATCATGGCGCTCGCAATTCTCGGGGGTCCGGGGAATGCAATCGCAGAGATCGAACAGATCAATCCATCACTCTTAAACCCGTTCCTCAATCCGGACGGAAGCCCTCTTACAATAATCGCAGTCGTATCCATGCTTGCATGGGGCCTCGGCTACTTCGGCCAGCCGCATATTCTCGTCAGGTTTATGGCGATTAAAAATCCCGGCGAAATAAAGGAGGCAAGAGCGGTCGCGATGGTCTGGGTCATCATATCACTCTTTGCTGCGGTTGCCATAGGAGTCATCGGGAGAGTGTTCCTTCCGCAGACTCTTGCCGGTGCGGAATCGGAGACGGTCTTCATGGTCATGACTGGCGAGGTCTTCTTCTCCTTTTTGGCAGGAATAATATTCTGCGGGATTCTCGCGGCAATCATGAGCACCGCCTCTTCACAGCTTCTTGTAAGTGCGTCCGCGGTCTCACAGGATCTATACAAGACATATCTCAAATCCGATGCAACCGACAGGCAGCTGATCTGGATAAGCAGGTTCTCTGTTCTTGCTGTCGCGATCTGTGCAATAGTGATTGCGGTTAACCCGGACAGCTTCGTATTCAACATCGTCTCGTATGCATGGGCGGGCTTCGGTGCGGCATTCGGTCCGATCGTGATTATGGCGCTCTTCTGGAAGAGAACAACTCTTCAGGGCGCCCTTGCGGGGATCATTGTGGGAGGACTGACGGTTCTCATATGGATGCAGTTCGAATTCTTCGGCCTCTACGAGATCGTTCCCGGATTCATATTCTCGATGATAGCCATCTACGTGGTGAGCATCCGCACTGCACCGCCGGACGATTCCATCGTAAAAGTCTTTGAAGAGACGGAAAAAGAGTTGGCGGAAAGTCCTGATTAAAATAGATAAAAAAATTTTTGATTAATCTCGTAAAATCATCATTTTTATTCGCTATTTTCATCTTTAGCGTTATTCAATAATTTGAGTACAGAAGATTTTTGATGCTTAGAATTTATAATTTAATCTAACTCGGTATATGATAGGGAAAAGCAAAATGGGGAAAAAGAATTTTATTCTGAATAAAGATGTCTTTGAGATTTTAGCATGTGACACCAGAATAGATATACTAAAATCACTTAGTTCAAGAAGAAAAACAAATTCAGAAATCTCAAAAGAACTTTCTCTACAAACACCAACAATTTATCGTCATCTTGAAAAATTAGAAGGAGCAGGGTTGATAAAATCGGTAGATTCAAACAATAAATGGGTATATTATGAACTTACTCCTATAGGAAATGCATTAATTAATCCTGAAAAAGAAAATAATTTTTCAATTCTACTATCTTCTTTTCTTACATATATCACGACTTTCGCAATTGTATATACATATTATACTATGCCAAAACTCACTTCTGCACCGTTGTTTCCACATTTATTAGGAGATCCGTTTTTAATATTATTTTTTGCAGGCATTACTGCGACAGTATTACAAACACTAATTATAATTAATTTTTATTTAAAGAGAAGAAATTAAGATATATACTTTTTGGGATTATTAGTTTTCGAGCTAATAATTTTGTGTATTTTATATTAACTTAATTAATATTCAATTATTGTCAAAATAATATGATTTGTATATTTAGTATGATTCCTATATTTTGGCGGGAGTTATTAAAATGAGAAAAAGAGAAATATTCTCTATTGTATTGATGATTTTCCTGATCATAAGTTTATTTGGAACTGTGTCAGGATACGAAATGAGAGACAGGTCATATCAGGCTGTTTCTGAGGATTATACAAAATATCTTATTGCAGCTTACGGGAATGTCCCGGTGTATGATCAAAAAGGTGAAATTGTCAATACTGGTATAATTAAAGAGATACCAGATGAAAAAGCGATGTTTGAATGGTACGACTATACTCACGAAATTATAGAAAATACCAGGCCGAATGTAAGAAAGTACTATTATCCGGATGGACCAGTTATAGCATATGGCTCTGATGTTTTGGGAACAATTCGGGTTGGTATCAATGATGAAATGACTATTGATCAAAATACCATAGATGAAATTAGAGGTTTTATCGATTCTGAAGCTTTAAAATCTGACATTACTGATATACCAATTATTTTTGTATCAGAACCTATTGCTAAACTCTCAGCGGCTCGTAATGATTCCTGGCGGCCAGTCATTGGAGGGGTTCGTTATGTGTTAGGTGATCATTTCGGAACGACAAGTTATGCTGCAACGAGGAACGGACAAAATGGAATTGTTATTTCAGGTCATTATGCCGGGGTGGGTGATCCAGTATATCAGCCCGGGTCATCAGGCAGTATTGGCACTGTTACGGTATCATCTAATGGTGATCATTCAGACGCTGCCTGGGTATCTTACAGTAATGTGGACGACAATATATTCGAGTTCTCATGGACTCAGCCGGATGTATATGGGTATAGGGACCCTTGGAGAGGTCTGGATGTAATAATGTCAGGTGTCATAAGTGGGGCCTCCAATGGAGAGGTAGTTGTTGAGACTGATGCTTGGAATGATTATTTCCAAAAGACGATCCAAAATCAATATTATGCTGATTACCAGGATGCCCCAGGTGACAGTGGTGCTCCTGTTTATTATAAGGATAACCAGCACAGAGTACTTCTAGTCGGAAATCACTGGGGAAAAGCCAGATATTCTATCTTTTCTCCAATATCATTGGTAATGGATGATTTAGGAATTACACCAATGTATTAATTTGCCTTAATGGGTTATCTAAAAAATTAGATGATCATCATCATTCATTTTTAATATATTTGGCAATTCCTTAAATCCATACAAATTTCATTTTATGGAATGTTAGGGAACAATCGTGTTTTTAGAACATAATAAATAATGAATTAGGATCTGTCCTGCCTTCTTCATTGGATAAATCGTATATACACCCGGCAAAATAATTAGAATAAAAGGGGGACTTAAGGATTTCATCGACATATTTCAGATTGTATTCCGGGCCGGTTGATCCCCGGGGGAGGAAGAGACCGTGATTGAAGTTCTGGTTCTTTTTCTCGGGCCGTCGTTTTTTTCTCTTCTCATCTGGTTCGGGCTGAAAAAAATATCATCGCCGGTGATGAAGAAGACCGCCCTTCTGGTTTTGCCCGTCTTGTTTGTTCTCTCGATTATTTTATGGGTGCTCCTTAAACCGCATACCATAGGGCCGTCGCCGTTTATTTTCGCACTTGCCGCGATTTCGATGATCGCATTTGCAGCCGGGTATCCTGTCGCAATCGCGATGAATGTTTTCCAGGGAATATTCAAAGAAAAAGACGAAGGCTACGTGGCGGCATTCGCTCCCCTGATCTCGGTACCGTTTATCCTCAAACTGCTGATCTCGCCGGAAGTCTGGGAGGGTAAACTCTACGGCGATTATTTCTCTATCAAGATCCCGCTTATCGGGTGGGCAATCGATCCCTTTACCTCCGGATGGGCGCATACGACCGCCGGCGACAGTCTGTTTCCTATGCTGATATTGTACACCGGTTTTTTCGTCGAGATGACGATGATTATGCTTCTTGTCTTCTGGTGTTTCAGGAAGGCGGCGGGAAGTTCGGGCGATCAGACAACTGAAAAGGAAGATTAGATACGGGTGGATTAAGGAATCAGGACAGAAGATCGGGCTCTTAGCTGTTTCATGCGGGTAAATAATTTCAGGATAGCAAAAAATTACCAGAAAACGCTTCGCATTTTTTATCTTCACATCCGTATGGGTATTACATACCTTACTATACCTTAATCGGGCAACCCCGGCACCGGCGGTCAGGTCCGCCGGACGGCCCCTGCCCAGGGGCCTTGCTTTATGATAGCCCTCTCACGGCACGCCCGGGGACCGGCAAGGGTCCCCGTGCTGTTGAATTTAGTTTTCGGTACATTCTGTCCCTTACGCGTCATGAATTTACCGCATCTCGCCGCTCAGGGGATACTTGTCTATCCCCTGTGCGGTCTGTCACAATTGAGAGGCCCCGAGGTCGGGGCCGATCCGCGAACTGCTATGCGGTTCGCGGCGAGGGGTTGTCAAAAGTAGGGAGACTTGCTTTTATACCCACACGGTAATTTTACGATGCCGTTCCGTACGCACCATGAATTTACTATGGCTCGCCGTGCGAGTTCGTCAAAAGTGGTGAAGCTGCAATACTTACGCAGATTAGCGGAGATCCAAAAAAATGAGTTTATTTTACCAGGGTTCTCCCCAGCTGCTCCGCCTCTTTGATCTTGTCGGGGTACTTGGCAAGATCGTCGGGCAAAAAGCACTGGTTCTGGCAGACGAAACCTGCATCGGTAAATCCCAGGAACCCGAAGACGAATTTCAGGTAGTCGTTAACAGGATTCAGCTGTTCCTCTTCCATTCCGCCGCATGTAAGCGCGACAGCCATCTTTTTGCCCTTGGGGAAATCCGTGGAAAAGTCCGGCTTTAAGAGGGCATACAACCTGTCGATGAACGGATATGCCTGTGCGTTCAGCCTCGACCAGTAGATCGGAGATCCGAAGACCAGAACGTCCGCTTCTGCCAGGGTATCGCAGAGATCTTCCATGCTGTCCTGTATGATACAGCCGTTCCCGCTTTTGCAGCTGTTGCATCCTGTACAGGGCTGGATGTTTCTTTCGCAAAGCCTTATCAGTTCGGTCTCCGCTCCCTCTTCCCGTGCACCGGAAAGAACATGCTCCACAAGCGTCTGGCTGTTCCCGCCTTTCCGTGGGCTTGACGCAATACCAATAATTTTCATAGTTTATAGATAAAACACGCCGCAATAAATCCTTTTGTCCCTCTTAACAGCTCTCCGGATCTCACATAATCATTTCTTCTTAAATATCTCCTTTGCCATGGCGACCCTCTGCTCCAGGTCGGGTCCTTCCATCTCTTCCACGACTGATTTAAGAACTTCGGGGATGTCGATGTGCTGGGGGCACTTCTCAAGGCACTGCCCGCATTCGATGCAAAGGGATGCATACTCCGGCTCGCCTACGGAGAGAATTCCGCCCAGCCGTGAAGCATACATGAATTTTTCCTCTTCGGGGTTGTCGGCGAGATTCAGGTTGTTGTAGTGCTCGAAGCATAGGGGAATGTTTACACCCGCCGGGCAGGGCATACAGTACTGGCAGCCGGTGCATCCGACTTTCAGCAGTTCGCGGTATTTGGCCTCGACTCTTTTTACAAGCTCCAGCTCTTCTTCTGTCAGTGAATCGGGATATGCCTCGTCTGCAATCCTGAGGTTCTCGCGGATGTTTTCCTCGTCGTTCATGCCCGAAAGAACGACCGTGACCCCGGGATGGTTCCACACCCAGCGGAGAGCCCATTCGGCAGGAGATCTCTTCACCGGAGCCTCGTTCCAGATCTCCTTTACGACCTGGGGGACTGTTCTTGTCAGGTTTCCCCCGCGAAGGGGCTCCATAACAATAACTGCAAGACCTTTGGCTGCGGCATATTCCAGGCCGGCCGTTCCCGCCTGGTTCTTTTCGTCGAGGAAGTTATACTGGATCAGGCAGAAATCCCAGTCGTAAGAGTCAACAATCCGCCTGAAATCCTCTCCCGCCCCGTGGAATGAGAAACCTGCATTTACAATGCGCCCGTCGGCTTTCGCCTTGCCAAGGAAATCGGTTATACCAAGGTTTTTTACATTATCCCACAGATCTCCAACGAGAGCATGGACAAGATAATAGTCGATGTGATCGGTTCTGAGCTTTTCAAGCTGGGCGTTGAGGTATTTATCCATGTCCTCCCTGGTCTCGATAAGCCATGAGGGAAGTTTTGTCGCGAGCTTTACCTTCTCGCGGTACCCCCCGGCAAGGGCACGGCCTAAAAACGGTTCGCTCTCCCCGTTGTGATAAGGCCAGGCTGTATCGACATAGTTTACCCCATGATCGATCGCGTAACGGACCTGTTCTGTTGCTCTTTCTTCATCTATCGAAAAGTCTTCTCTGACCGGAAGCCGCATGCACCCGAATCCGAGGATGGATAATTCGTCTCCGTTTTTCGGAACTGTTCTGTATAGCATTTTAGTCACCAATTTTGATTTATTATGATCTTATTCCGGGAAATACAGAATATCCGGCTAATCTTTGAACCCTACTTCAAGTAGCCAGGTATTTATTTCTTCCTGCGAGTTTTTTACATTTCCTCCCCTGATCGCAAGGCCGTTCATGACAGTTGATTTGGAGCAAATTGATTTTATCTCCTCCACACTTCGCCCGAGACCGCTTCCTTCGTGAGTGCAGAACGGAGCTATCGTCTTACCCGCCAGATCATATTCCGGGAGGAATGCTGCAACCGGCCGCGGGATCGTTCCCCACCAGTTGGGATAACCGATGAAGACCAGATCATATGAATAGATGTTTTCAGCTTTGGTCTTCAAAGCAGGCCTGTAATCCTGGTCAAGCTCCTTTCGCGCCTGCTCTACAACCGCATTATACTCGTGAGGGTACTGGTTTACAGGAACGATCTCGAAGATCTCGCCTCCGGCAATTTTGTGTATCTTGTCTGCGACTACACGTGTGTTGCCTGAATGCGAGAAATAAGCTATGAGTGTTGATACTTTTTTCATAGATCCTGTCAAATAGGGACTTTAAAAGTACCCGTTTCTTTTAGGTACCTGTTTATATGGTATGCTTTATTTAGTGGATACAAACACGGATGTTGTATACTAACATTATTGTCACTATAAAATCCTGATATACCTGTTTAATGTGAATAATATACTTGTAACAGCGGGGTATGATCCCATCAGCCTGCCTTAAATCTAAAAAATAAATTTTAAGAGGAACCGAAACTGCCGTTCCCGGATTCTTACCCCTTTTTTAATGCATTGTTACTCTTCACTGAATGAATGAAGTTTTTTCTCTATCCTGCCTAATTTCACTTGAATGTTCTCAAGCGTCTTTCCATATTGCTCCAGTTTTTCACAGGGCAAATCTTCCAGGTACGAAAGATTACTGTCTATATCTCTCAGTATAGAATCAACTGTTCCCGGTTTTTCATATTCACCTATGCCAAACATGCTTATCTCTTCGGATCCGGCTTCTGTAAGTTCATATCTTCCGTCATCTTTCTTTACAATCAGTTTGTCTTCTGCTGCTTTGCTCAGAAGAGGGTAAATAGACCCTGGCGAAGGTCTCCAGTGGCCATGAGTCATCATGTCAATTGCATCCATGAGTTCCGCTCCGTTCTTTGGCCCTTCGCTCAACAGGCGCAGGACGATAATTCTCAATCCGCCATATCCGCGGAATAAGCCAACCCTGTTAAATTTTTTCATAAATGCTCTCATTTCTGCGCGATTATCATTCATTGATATTGCCTCATCGGTTGTTATTTATTTCCGATATCGATTTATCGATATCGTTTTTCGATATCGACAATACGATATTTACAGGCATAATATAAAAATTGTTTGCCACGTGAATCGACAAAGGATTAGATGCCCGGGAAAAGTGGAAAAAGGACGACAAATTTTTAATGAGTATTTTAGGAGATATAATTTCAATATCTTCGATCCCACTGTTACAGGAATTTTTCAAATGCCTTTACAACATCCAGACTTCAGTTTTTGGAAAAATCAGGTCTGTAAAAATGGTATGTCATATATAGTGCGTATATGCAGACATTCTCTATACACACGGTATTGATACTATGGAAGAACCCTCCGAAAAACAGTACAAATATGCCTGGGGAATAGATGCAGCCATAGCTGTAATCGGGGGTAAATGGAAACCCCTGATCCTCTATGAGCTAAGGGACGGAACACTTCGTTTCAGCCAGATCCTGAGGGGAATCCAGCCGAAGATCACCCAGAGAATGCTTACCAAAGAGCTTCGCGAACTTGAGAAGGACGGCCTTATCACCCGAAAAGTCTACCCTGTCGTTCCACCGAAAGTCGAGTACTCACTAACTGAAAAAGGACTCTCGCTAATGCCTATCCTCGACGAACTCTGTCACTGGGGATACGAGCATATGGACGATGAGATCGAGTTTAAATGTGAGGAATAGACGGCAGCAGTGAAACATGATCGGGAGATCGTTATATAATAATCTCCGGATCGAATTCATATTTTACATGCAAATCACGTTGTGATTGTTATAAAAATCAGAGTTTGGACCCTTTAGATCCCCGGGCTGTTTAATTTTGTTTTGTTTGGAAATCCGGATTGAGACCATTTAGATACCTTGTCCTAGTTCCAATAAACTTTGTAGATTTTCATCATTTTTTGTGTGATGGAATCTCCGGTCATGGGGGTTTTACATGAAACAGTGCATGAAACTTTTGTTTCATGAACATTTTTACACAAACTCCGGCGCGGCGGCAATCTGCCGGACTGAAAATAACTCATGTATAAATATCCTCCTGGTCATGATCGGGAATATTATTAAGCAACTTAATCATTAAGTTACTAAATGATGGCTGTTGCTAAATCACAACCAACCGACTTCGCCGACCTGTACGAGGTATGGATGAGAATACGGAATAAAATGAATATTATGGAGAATCTTCCGCGTGATTTCGGAATCGATGAACAGCTGAAATTATCGGAGATCCATACTATTCAGGCTATAGGAAGTACGAAAGAGAATAACAACAGGATCATTGCCGATATCCTGGGAATAACACCTTCTGCCGTTTCACAGATGGTGGCGAAACTGACCCGCCGCGATCTTGTAAAAAAAGTACGCGGGCTTAGAAACGATAAGGAAGTATCCCTTGAACTTACCGAAAAAGGACGGACTGCATTTAAGTGTCACGAGAAGACCCATGCGGATGTTTACAAGAGAATTGCCGCAGGTGTCGGAACCCTGAAAAAAGAGGAACTGGAAGTGATTTCCAGGATCTTTTCTGCAATGGAATCGGTCTACGATCAGCAAATCCGCGATCTATCGGCCAATAAAAACGTCAGCGAAACGGAGCGATCCGATTGACCGCGGAAGATGCGAATGCAAAGCCCTGGCTGAGAAATCTTCCGGGTAACTTCAGTGAGATTATTCAGCTCGGATTTGCGCACATGGTCAACGACATCTATTTTCCGATACTGATGGCGCTGCAGCCGGTCCTGATCACAACTCTCGGTTACAGTTATTTCCAGGCCGCACTCCTTCCGACAATGCACAGCCTGCTTTCATCCGTCCTCCAGCCCGTCTTCGGGAGCCTCGCCGACAGGAAAGGTCTTAGGATCAGCATCATCATTTCTCTGCTGTTATCCGGCTGCGGTATCGCATTTCTCGGTCTGGTCTCCAATCACTATTATGTAATGCTAGGGTGCGTTGCCATATCGGCAATGGGTCACGCGACATTCCATCCCGGTGCGCTCTGCAAGGTTGATGCACTCGCAACGCCGGGAACCCGCGGGCGTCTCACATCTCTTTTTACCGTCGGAGGAAATCTCGGCCAGGCACTCGGTCCTATCGTCGGCGGTCTCGCCCTGTCGTACGGCGGTATATCATCGATAACGTGGCTCGTGATCCCGGCGATCGCCGGTGCACTGGTTCTCATGTTCAGGCCGATTCCCGGGGTTCATAAGAAAACCGTAGTGACTTCCGCCTCCGGCCGGGAGAACTGGAAGCCTGTCATATTCCTCTTCTCCGGTGCGACACTTCGTGCATGGGCCACCTTCGGGGCCATGACTTTTATCCCTACATTCCTTGTCCTGGAGGGCTACTCACTCATAGATGCGACTTTTTTAGTCAGTGTCATGCTTTTGGCAGGAGTTGTGGGACAACTTCTTGGCGGTTCGCTCTCCGACCGGTTAGGAAGAAAACCTGTGGTCGTTGCAACAACATTCGCGGCCGTCCCGGTTTTTGCCGCAATCCTTGTCACCCACGGCGCCCTGCTGATCCTTTTCATTATACTGTTCGGTTTCCTCCTCTGGTCCTCATTTGCGGTGACGATATCGATGGCTCATGAGCTGGTTCCCACCCAAATAGGCCTCATATCCGGTATGTTCATGGGAATCGCCATGGGCGCGGGTGGGATCGGTGTTTCGGTCTCCGGAATTATCGCCGACCATTTCGGCCTGACGACAGCGCTTGCTACATTCCCTGTAATCGTATTTTTCGCGGCCGTAATGTTCGTACTGGTCAGGTACAGCCCTGAGAAGATCAAAACGCCTGGAGATTGAATAATAAGGAAAAACTGACCTGAATCCCTTTTTCGGGTTGAAAAATTCAAAATTTTTTATATCCGCTTCCGGTCTCGATCTCGTATAATAATCCATCATCTTCATATGGAAGGGATCATATTGTAACGATATCGCCCGGGAAGGCAGCCATAGGATTTATGATCCTGTATCCTTCAAAAAATGCAATTTTTCGTATTGTAAAAATCAATATTATTCAAAATTCATGTCTTAATTGAAACAAATGTGTGGTTGAAACGAAAAACTGTTGCATCAATTTCTTAAAGTTTATCATGATCAGGGCTATTATCATTTACTGTCTAAGAATGATGGAACGATAATTATGTCATACGGGGAGCAGGAGAATTCCGGCATATCACTTCTTTATGTCGATGATGAGCCGGTTCTTCTTAATATGAGCAAATTATTTCTTGAGAAAATAGGCGGCTTTTCAGTAACAACAGCAGGGAATGCAAAAGATGCCCTTAAGCTTCTGTCGGAAAAACCCTTTGATGCAGTAGTCTCCGATTACCAGATGTCCGGTATGGACGGTATCGGACTGCTGAAATCTCTCCGGAGCTCCGGCAACAGAATCCCTTTCATTATTTTTACCGGAAAAAGCAGGGAAGAGGTTGTAATAGAGGCGTTAAACGAGGGCGCGGACTTTTATCTCCAGAAAGGCGGAGATCCTAAATCACAGTATGCCGAACTGGCGCATAAGATTAAAAGCGCAGTAAAAAGCAGAAGATCGGAAGAAGCACTTGAAAAGCGTGTGATAATGCTGACTCAGCCGCCGGCGGAAGGCAATATCGAGTTCGAGGATCTGTTCGATATCGATGAAATCCAGCGGATCCAGGACGATTTTTCAACAGGTGCCGGCGTCGCATCGATAATTACCCGGCCCGACGGAACGCCGATTACAAAACCGAGCAATTTTACGCGGCTGTGCAGCGATGTCATCCGGAAAACCGAGCACGGCTGCAAAAACTGTTATATCTCCAACGCCACGGTCGGGCGGCCTAATCCTGACGGTCCGACGGTGCAGAAGTGCTTAAGCGGCGGCCTCTGGGATGCCGGTGCGAGTATTATCGTCAATGGCAGGCACATTGCAAACTGGCTCGCCGGTCAGGTCCGAAACGAAGCCCAGACCGAAGAAAAGATGCTCGAATATGCCCGGAAGATCGGTGCTGACGAAAATGTCTTCCTCGAAGCATATTATGAAGTACCTTCAATGTCGACGGAGAGGTTTGAAAACGTTTCAAAAGCATTGTTCGCGATGGCGAATCAGCTTTCAAAATCCACGTATCATAACCTCCGGCAGGCAAGGTCAATTGCCGAACATGAAAGGACGAAGAAGGAACTTCTCCGGAAGACCGGGGAACTCAATACTGCCTATGAACAGCTTGCCGCCTCTGAAGAAGAGCTCAGGCAGAATTACGACGAACTGGTAAAAAGTGAAAAGGAGCTTCGCGAAAGCGAAGCGAAGTTCAAAACGCTTGTCGATCTTTCCCTGGACGGCATCCTGGTGGTGGATTTCTCGGGCAAAATCCTCTTTGCCAATATGGAAATCAGCCGAATTCTGGATGTAAAAGATTGCAAATCCCTGGCAGGGACAGCAAATATTATGGATTATATCGCACCCGAATCCCGTGCCGGACTTGAAAAAGATCTGGGCTGTGTTCTGCGGGGCATAGACCGGTACCCTGTCGGCTATAAGATCATAAATGAAGCGGGAAGGGAGATCTGGATCGAGTGCATAGGAAAAAAGATTCTTTTTAATGATTCGGAAGCGATGCTGGTTTTCATCTGGGACGTTACAGGCCAAAAGGAGATTGAAGAGCAGCTGAAGGAATCGGAGAATAAGTTCACTACCGTTTTTATGAACAGCCCCTTTGTATTGACTCTCATATCCGGAACCGACCAGAAATTTACGGATGTCAATGAGAAGTTCGTAAATCAAACCGGCTATTCCGTGGAGGAGACCATCGGAAAAACACCCGGGGAGCTTGGGATCTTTCAGGATAATAATGAGTATAAAGCATTGCTTGCTGCTATTAGGGAAAGAGGTGCCATTGATAATTATGAGATCAAGTGCCGCAAAAAAAACGGGGAGATAAATCTCTGCTGTTTCACATCGAGATTTATCCGGATGGGTGGAAAGCCTTTTTGCCTGGCGGTCGTGGAGGATATTACCGAACGGAAGACTGCGGAAGAGGCCGTGAGATTTGCGAACAGGAAACTAAATATTCTCTCTGATATCACACGTCACGACATCCTGAACCAGCTGATGGTGATTAAGGGTTTTCTTGAAATTGCAGAAGATCATGTCCTGGACCAGCCGGGAGCAGATTGCCTCAATTATATAAAAAAGGCCTCTTCGGCTATCCAGCGTCATATCGAATTTACACGGGAATACGAGAATCTCGGAGTCAACAAACCCGTATGGATGGATATCCGGGAATTGATCAGCGATTCCGGGAACGAGAAAGTGGTTCTTTATAACGATTGCCGGAATATCGAGGTGAATGCAGATCCTATGCTCGAGAAGGTGTTTTTGAACCTGATGGACAACACGATCCGTCATGGCGAAGCGACCGAAGTCCGGGTCGGCTGCGAAATATCCGGCGATCTGCTGAAGATATTGTGGGAGGACAACGGGACAGGTATCCCGGACTCCGATAAGGAAAGAATATTTGAAAAAGGGTTTGGAAAAACTACCGGTTTCGGACTTTTCTTATCAAGAGAGATCCTTTCGATAACGGGGATCTCCATCTGTGAAACCGGAGAAGAAGGTGTTGGGGCACGTTTTGAGATAAACGTTCCCGGAGAGCATTTCAGGGTTGTCAACAGCTGAAACGGAAAAATTGGGTATAATCATTTACGTGGCATGGCAATTATATTGCAATCCTTCATATTTTGGTCAGGTTCATTCCTTCGTCAAGTATATTCAGGAGATTTTCGACATCTGTGTCGTTTTCCATGCCGAGCATGCTGAATATACTCCCTATAAAATCCAGTAGTTCTTCAGCAGCTTTTATCAGCCTCTCTGAATAGGTGAGCAGCGATTCGAGACTGCCAAGGGGAGTTTCGGAAAAATTGAGCGCTTCAAGTTCGGGAATGTCCAGTGATCCGGTGTCGATCTCTTCAACTGATACAGCAACGGCCGGGCAGATCGCTGCCGCCGTAATTATTATCGCCACAATCAGGATGATCCCGGTTTTCATTGATTAAATAGAAGAGACTACATGAAATATATTCTTTTACCATTCTTAATAGCGGCCCGTGAATGATTGTTTCCGGATCTTCTGTCCATGGTCGGATGCAGATACACTCAGGCGGCAGGGCTATACAAAGGGAAAGAAGAATCAATAATGATTTAATATGCCTCCAAATGTTTCTCCTGGGCTGGGACCGCTGTCAGGAAAAGATCCTTCCGTCCTGATTCTCGGGAGTTTTCCGTCTGTCATCTCCCTTGAAAAGGGAGAATACTATGCAAATAAGAGGAACAATTTCTGGCATATAATGGAATCCCTTTTCGGGATAGACCGCGATCTTCCGTATGATCAAAGGATTGCCGGACTCCTGAATATGGGAATTGCCCTATGGGATGTTATATCCGGATGTTCGAGGGAGGGCAGCAGCGATTCGGGAATAAAGGATGTCGTCCCCAATGACATCCCCGGCTTCCTGCATGAAAATCCGACAATAAAATGCATTGCATTAAACGGTTTCACCGGTGCGGGGAAATGGTTTGGGAGAATTTACGGCGATCTGCCGGAATACCCGGATATTGTCGTAATGGTTCTCATGTCGACAAGTCCTGCAAATGCCGGCTACACGTATGAGGAGAAATTATCGGACTGGAAAAAAATCATCGGGTTTGCGGGAAGAAAAGATTAATTATTGTCTGCCGGGAGGCTGATGATCCAGATCGTGCCGCCATCGCTGTGGATCTCGGCTGTTCCGTTGAGCTGAAGTGATACGATGTTCCTGATGAGGTCAAGACCGATGGATTCAGTTTCACCTTCGATATATGACCGGTCGATTCCAATTCCGTTATCCGAGATTCTCATATTGAGGGTTTTGTCTTTACAGGTATAGTTAATCCGAATTTCACCCGATTTCTTTCCTTTGAATGCAAATTTCAGCGAGTTGCCTATTATTTCATTAATTACCAGGCTGAGAGGGACCGCTTTGTCGGGGCTGATCAGGCAGTCGTCACCAGTTACCTCAAAATGTATGTCGATTCCCATACTATAGTCCTGGATAAGTTTTTCTCCAAGGGTCATGAAAACAGTCCTGATATTGATCTTTGAAAGATTTCCCGACTGGGAAAGGTTATCGTAGATAATAGACATCGATATTATCCTGTTTCCCATATCCCTGAGTTTTTGTTTTGTCTCTGCATTTTCTGAATTTATGAACTGCATATCTACAAGACTTGTTATAACTGCAAGGTTGTTCTTTACCCTGTGGTGGACCTCCCTCAATAAAATGTTTTTTTCTTCAAGAGATTCGTTTAGTTCGATCTCGGTCTTCTTTAGCCTGTTATTGTAGACAAGAGAGATCAGCAGGATGGCTGCAAGAGACAATATCAGGATAACTATCGCGGTTACGAAATTTTTCGGGATGCTAACCATGTAGGATGGTTTGTTGAAAAATTCGGTTTCCGGCGGGATATTGCCGTCTTTTATATTGTATTTTTTGATATCATCGTAGTTAAGTTCAATCTTGGACGGGATATCTGTCACAACAGGGATATCATTCGGATCGGTCCCTTTTATGATTTCCATGGCCATCTGTGATGCCATTTTCCCAAGTTCATAAGCAGATTCCTGATAACCGCCGGAAACTCCCAGATCATTATACTGGTCCATTACAGTATATACCGGGATTCGATCCTGGTTCATGAGGGTCATAATGTAGCGATCGGGGTACATTTTATCCCCCTTTTCGTTCAGGACGCTATATGTGAAGAAGATTACGGCCGAATTGTCCGGGAGTTCCTGTACTTCACGGAGTATTTCCCCTGTACTCAGTTCCTGGCCTGAATACCTGATCTCTATCCTGTTTTCATATTTTTTCGTGATATTTTCGGTCTGTCTGCGGATGGTTTTCCCTGTGAATGTATCGTCGATCACAAAGTAGATCGTATTCAAATCCGGGTGCAGCCTGAGAACAAGATCTATATTCTCTTCGATGGGTATTTTCTCGATTATTCCGGTATAATTGGCAGGCAGATCATCGAGAATCGAATCATAGTCGTTTATGCCTGTAAAGACTACCGGCACTCCCGGAAACATCTCATCTCCGTATTCTCTCATAAACCTGAGTGCATTGTCATCCGATACGATAATTACCCCCGGTCTGTTGTCTCTTAGTTTGTATGAGTAAAGGTTGTAGAGGTTCCTGAAATGAGTGTCGTCAGAGATGAATTTTGAGTCCATAAACTCGGTCAGAACATAAACCCCGGGTTTTTCGCTCTCATTCAAACCGGAAATGATACCGTCATGGACTCCGTCCGCCATGAGTTTGCTCCATGAAAAATCGAAATCATATGAGTTGATATATAGAATCTGATCCGGATCGTTTTCTTCCAGGCATGAGCCGTGGCCGGGAATAATAGTCACTACTATTAACAGAAAGAAAACAGCCGCCCAGAATCTGCCCATTGATCAATCCCATCCTATAATTCTGATTATATTATTATTAAATTATTGAACTCCAAATAACTGCTATATGGATTATCAATATTGCACCGGTAATGGTTAAAAAATTATTCTAATTGATTTTCCATATATGCCGGGCACCTGTAGGTGGATCTGAAGAATCCGGATGGCAATCAGAATTTATTTTTAAGCCACGGATAAATATTAATAATCGGACTGGTTGTAAAGATGAGAACTCCTGAAAATTTAAAGAACCTGCTCTATCCTCTCCTGTCGATCGCTTTGCTGTTTGTAATCCTGATCGGGATGAAAAGTGCGGCGTATTTCATAAATATTATGCTGATATCCGTGATCCTTACTCTCCTTGGAATTCCTATTATGAAGAGGCTGAATAAGGCCGGGCTTTCCGATATTCTCTCGGTGACGATAATTATAATTATTTATATCGTCTGTATTCTGGGTTTTGTATTCCTGATCTATGAATCCCTGTACGTTTTCATATCAAGACTGCCGGAATACGAATACCTTCTGACAGAGAGACTCTCGGAGTTGCTGGATATTTTAGCCAGGTTCAATATTTCAGGAGATATGGTTGCATCTGTTCTGAAACCTGACTGGAATGCAATTTCAAAGATGCTTCTTGAGGTCGTCGCAGGAGGATCGATGCTTGCCATGGATCTCTTCTTTATTCTTGTAATAACGTGCTTTGCTCTCCTTGAAGTGCACAAAATGCCGGGAAGGATTGAAAAAGTTTACGGGGAAGGCTCGGGTAAGGTCGAGAATGTAAAAGTCATTATCTCTAATATCATCAAATGGCTCGTCGTAAAGACCAAGACGAATGTGGTTCTCGGGGCGTCGTTCGGGGGAATGCTGTATATTCTCGGGATCGATATGGCGGTCTTCTGGGGTCTTATGGCGATTATTTTAAGCTACATCCCGTATGTCGGCCTGATAATAGTCTCAATCCCCGCGATATTTCTCGCCTGGCTTCAGCTCGGGGTATGGGGTGCGGTCGTAGTGATTGTAGGCATCTGCATAATTAATGCGGTGGTCGAAAATTTCGTATTCTCCAAATTTGCAGCAGACAGTTTCCAGATCCCGCCGTTGATCGTTATCGTAACGATCATCCTGTGGTCGTGGATTTTAGGTCCTGTGGGACTGTTTCTCTCGGTTCCGTTCACTGTAATAATTATCGCTCTCCTGCAGGGAAGTCCGGACACGAGATGGATAACTACCCTGCTTGGATTCGACGATCCGGGGCAGGTTGAGGAAGAATAATTTTTAATTTTTTTTCATCTTTTATAGCAGGCAACCCCTCGCCGCGGGCCGCCCTGCAGACCCGCGGATCGGCCCCGACCTCGGGGCCTCTTCGTGGCGATATGCCGCTCAGGGGATAGACGGGTATCCCCTGAGCCGAGAGATGTCATAAGCTCATGGCATGTTCTGAATGGCTTTTTTCAGAAGGAAATCTCGTTCTATACCTTGGGATGTGTGGATGCTGAATCTTGATATATGAAAATAATTTTGGGATATTGCAACCCCGACACCTCAATAAAATCTAAATATCTTCAGGAAAACATTACATCATTTCCCGGAGGTGTAAAAATGGGATACCGTTGGAGAAACAAACAGGAAGTTGATGAGGCCGTCGTCGTCGTAATGAACTCTCTTGACAGCGAAGGCACTTTAAAGGGATGGCTTGTCCGGACATTGAAACAGTCGATTGCAGATTCGGACGCGGCACTGGGCACATATTTCTACGAAGAGATAAAGGCCCATGCTCCTGCGGCGCTGAAGTATTTTGAAGTCGTGGAGGGGTGATTCTCAGGAGATCTATGCGAGTTCACAAATGATGTTTTGACACCTGATCGGTGTTCATCAAAAATCCTTTTTTCGGGCTTTGATTTATTTCTATGCGTTTATGATGATTTAACATGAAAATCACGTTGTTATCTACATGAAACAGTGTATGAATCCTTTATTTCATGAACGTTTTTGAGAAATCTCTATTACGATTTCCGGCATAGAAAGTAAATATCATAAGTTTGTCCGGGAGGTTATGCAGTTGAGCGATAATTATGTCAGCATACGTGAAGATGTCTTGAGAAAACTTGAGCGCGAGCTGCCTTACCTCCAGAAGGAGTTCGACATTGAAACGATAGGGATCTTCGGATCCGTGAGCCGGGGGGAGGATACGCCTGAAAGCGATATCGATGTACTTTATACATTTAGGCACGGTGCTATCGGAATCCGGAAGTTTCTGGATCTTTTCGAATATCTTGAAAATCTGTTAGGAAGGAGGGTCGAACTTGTCTTGGAGAAGTATCTTAGTCCTTATATCAGACCTTACGTTTTGGCGGATGTTGTAATGTATAGTGCAGGCATTCCTGTACGGGTGTGATATTTACCTGCTAAACTGAGCAATTTTAATTTGCATTTCTCAGAGATGCAAAAATTGCTTAAACCATAATTTCTCCGAATTGGATTTCAAATCAAATTTAAATTCTGAAATATGAATTTATTTAACTTGCAGATCTCAAAATATCTGTTGATGATTCATGAACCCCAATCCTTTCAGTTAGCCTTTCTGACTGTAGAAGCATGAAGGGTTGTTCCGTGTCGACAGTATCAGACATTCTCAAACCGGGACAATTTGTCACGGTTTGGTTTTCCCCTATGAATCACCATTTAAAAACTTACAGGATCTTTTCTTCTTTTTTTCCTTCATTGACAAAATTTTCTCTTCCCGGTCATTGCCCCATGCATCAGGGACTATTTGTACTCTTCAGGTTTCCTGATGATTGTTACTTTCTTTTGGGATGGTTTTGTCAATTTGAGAGCTTTTTGAGTAATCTAAAGGAGATATCAAATTATGAGATAATTTTTAGTTTCATATAAGCTAATTTTCAAATTCAATAGTTTATTTATATAAATAAATACAATTTTCTGATATCTATAAGATAAACTAGGAAATTGTAATGAATCCGGAAGCATCCGTTCCCCGAATTGAGGAACTCACCGTAAAAAATTATCGTACATTACGTGATCTTGAATTGAAGTCACTTACCCCTTTTACGGTTTTTCTTGGCCCTAACGGGAGCGGCAAATCAACAATCTTTGATGTTTTCGCTTTTTTATCAGAGTGTTTTCAGTCCGGCTTAAAAGGTGCATGGAATAAGCGTGGGAGGTTTAAGGAGCTTAGATCAAGGGGTGTTGGTAAAGACGAAAAAATAGTAATAGAACTGAAATACCGTGAGGCGAAAAATTTTCCTTTGATTACTTATCATCTGGAAATTGCAGAGGACGATAGAGGATTCCCGGTTGTGAGTGAGGAGTGGCTTCAATGGAGACGTGGTTCAAAAGGAAAACCGTTCAAATTTTTAGATTTTCATAATGGCGAGGGTTATGTTCTTAGCGGTGATAATCCGGATAAGTCTGCCGAACGTGTTAAAGAGCGATTGTCCAGTCCGGATATGCTTGCTGTAAGTACACTGGGCCAGTTTGCGAAGCACCCCCGTGTGAATGCTCTTCGACGATTTATTACTGACTGGAACCTTTCTTACCTTTCGGTGAACGATACTCGCGGCACGCCTGATGCCGGACCTGAAGAACGGTTATCTGCTTCAGGGGATAATCTGGCGAATGTCATTCAATATCTTTCTGAGAGTGAACCTGGGATTTTAAAGGATATTCTTCAAAAACTAGCAATACGCGTTCCACGTCTGGAATCTGTGAGGTCAGAGTTTCTGGCAGATGGAAGACTTTGTCTGATGATTAAAGATGCACCATTTAAAGATCCTGTTTTATCTAAATATGCATCTGATGGGACACTCAGACTATTGGCATATCTGGTTTTGTTGTATACTCCTAATTCACCACAGATGATTGGTATTGAAGAACCGGAAAATCAATTGCACCCTCGTCTTCTGCCGGGTCTTGCAGAGGAGTTTAGAATTGCATCCTCCTATACGCAGATTTTTGTGACAACTCATTCTCCATATTTTGTAGATTCGTTATATCCTGATGAGGTGCGTGTTTTGTACCGTGATGAAGATGGGTTTACATGTGTGGTTCGTGTCTCTGATATGGAGGCTGCAATGGCATTTTATCAGGAAGGAGCTTTGATTGGCTCTTTATGGATGGAAGGGGTATTAACAGCGGGTGATCCACTGGTGAATCAGGGAGTACCCGGGAGAACAATCCAAACGCGTCTTCCTATGGAGTAATTCTTTTTGACTGCTATCGATTTTTTTACAGAGGAAGAGTCTGCCAAAATTACTTTGGGTACTATTTTACCTCAGATTCTACCTAACGGCACTGAATGTAATGTGTTTTCATTTCGCGGGAAAAAAGATATGCTTGGAAAACTGCCGAATCGTCTCCGTGCATATCATCATGAGCCACTGTCTTCTCATAAGATTGTAGTCCTAATAGATAGTGATCATCAGGATTGCACTGAGCTAAAATTTAAATTGGAACAGATTGTTGCTAATGCCGGTCTTGTTACAAAAACCACCGATTGTAAATCTTTTCGCGTTGTTAACCGCATCGTTGTTGAAGAGCTCGAAGCATGGTTTTTTGGAGATATACATGCTTTATCTTCCGCATATTCATCTGTTCCCAAAAGTCTCTGCGCAAAGAAGGGTTATGAATTCCCTGATAAAATTCATGATCCGTCAGAAAAATTGTCCCATCTTTTAAAGAAGGAGTATTCAGGAAAAATGCCAAAACTGGAGGTTGCAGGCAGAATTTCACGGCATATGATTGCAGAAAGAAATATTTCTCTTAGTTTTCGGGAATTTTGTGACGGAGTCTGTGCATGTGTCGGACAACCTGGTCTATTCCGATAAAATACAATTTTTCAATCCTGGTTTTTCATTGTGGTAAATTTTGTTTTGACATCTCTAAACCTTCCTGCCGAGAATAATCATAAGTGGATATTCCTTGAGCCAAGCTCTCACAACAATGTAAATCCTTGAAATCTGGGCGGAGTTCATGAGCATGCGAAGTGAGTATTGCGCAGGGTTTGCTGAAGACTGGGATTTGATCTTATGCTGAAGATTCTATGTTCTCAATCTTCCTGGTCGCGGCTTCATAGATCCGGGAATTTTTGTAATCTTCAGGGTTTCCAATGAGGTTTTCTTTTTTGTAAAATTTTTCATCAATTGCAACACATTTTTTGTTGGGATAGTCGGCGATCTCTCTTTACTCGTGGAGTGGAGGGGTTCCAAATTTGCAATCTCTAATGAAAGGATTCAGATTAGAATGACGATTTCAGAAAAAGGTGAATCCTTCACTTCAGACAATATTGAATATATGTTCCTCAAGCCCGGCTTTCTCTTTCTCGATCTTTTCAAGAAGTTTATGATAGACATTCGGAAAGACAAGCCCTTTTTCCTTCATGCTCGAATAATCAGCCTCCTCCTTTATCATAATAGAAAGCCGGAAATAGTAGTCCTCGATATCTTTTGAAAGCCCGGGGTACCTTGCGGCAATTTCCGCGATTCTCTTCTCCGACCGCTCCGAGATCCTGTGCAGTTCATTTCCGGCCTCTTCCAGCATTTTTTCAGGGAAATCCAGTTCGGAAGTGATAATGTCCATGGCACCCTCCACCTCCGCGGCCGCAGAACTCAATACAATATATTTCTGGTATTCGGCTGTAAGTATGAACTTTCGCAGGTTTTTGGCAAAATGGGAATTCTTAAATGTCCCCGAGAGGACGGCTGCTGTTTTCATAGAGATCCTGTATTCCGGGGAATCAGGTTTGAGAATATCACGCGGGGGTACAATTCCTGCCGTTACATCGTCCAGCCTGAGATTGATGAAATGCCTCATCTCGTCAAGAACGATCTCGGAGATATAACCGCCTTCATAAAACTCCTCATAGAAACTCCTCTCAACCATAATCAGCCGAATCCACAGGAATTTCTTTAAAACTTCGGCATCCGGGAGAATATCCCGGTAAATTTCCTGTATGCTGTTCCGGGCATCTGCAATCTCACGGGAATACTCATCCCTGATCCTGCCGGCGATCACTGGTTCCACCTTATTCCGTGCTTCAAGTCTGTCGAGAATTTTAAGACCGGCGGTCTTTGCATGGATGATTCCGCTGTAATATTCGTATAACGCGATATTGCTCGGCCGGTCGAGACCAAGTTTCGCTGTAAGCGGTTTTGTCGTCGTCCCCTCGACGATAACGGTAAACAGGACGACCCCTACTGTCATCATCACGATCTCGTCCCTGTACGGCATATTCTCGCTGATCGAGAGCGCAAGTGCGAGTGCAACGGCACCGCGGAGCCCTCCCCATAAAAGTGCATGCTGGTAATTTAGCGGGATGTAACCCCTGCCTTTGAAGAGATTCATGACACCCGAAAGGATATAGACCACCGCGGCTCTCGATATGAAAACCGCGACCAGTGCGACAGGAATCAGGAGCAGGAGTTCGGTTTCGGAGCTGTAAACCGCCAGTATGTTGGCGGTTGTAATTCCAATCAGGAGAAATATGAGGCTGTTTGCAAGATATGCGAAAAAGTCCTGGAAATCCGACAGTCCATTGCGTTCCTCCTTCTTCAGCCAGATCGAGGAGAACCAGCCGACAATGAGTCCTGCCGTAAGCACCGCAATTATTCCGGACACCTGGAATAGCGAGTCCGCAATGAGATAGGAGGCATATGCGATTATCATCGTTATAACGGACGATATGACTGCATCCTTCCCGGACAGTGCAATGAGACTTCCGATAAGGATGCCTGTGAAAATTCCCGTGAGGATTCCGCCGAAGAAGCTCCAGAATATCCATTCCGTTCCGTAGACAACCGTATAGAGATCGAACGTTCCCACACTAATTATCCCGAGAACAAGGCTGAACGTGACAAGGGCCGATGCATCGTTGAATACGCTTTCGCCTTCGAGAATAGTCGTAAGTCTTGCAGGAACTCCTATGTTTTTGAAGAGCGCTATGACCGAGACAGGGTCGGTTGCCGAGATCAGGGCCCCGAAGAGCATCGCATATATCAGCGGCACCGGGGTTGCATATCCGACTATAAAGCCGACAATCAGTGCCGAGAAGATGACTCCGGGAATTGCAAGAATTAGTATCGGTGCAATAGTCTCGGACATCAGCCTCTTGTTGATATGAAAGGCAGCTTCGAAGACGATGGGCGGCAGAAAGAGAAAGAGTATAATTTCTGATGATAGTATGAAATCAAAGAGGTTTTCGATTCCTGAAATGTTCCGGGATATCGCCGTAATTACAAAACCTGCCAGGAACAGGCCGATTGTATAGGGCACTTTTATCTTTTTGAATAGTATTCCTGCGAAGATTGCGATGAAAAGCAGGAGAAGTATTATCGATATAATACTCTCTACATCTGTTCCCGTCATAATCGTCACTCAAAAATTATTCTCTTCTAAATAATTCGGTTTCCTGTTGATAATGATTCCTGACCGGGAATTCTCCGGTCATTCCCTGCCTGAAAAGTTATTGGCGGTATCCTGAAAGGAGGATTTTTCTATAAGCTGTAAAATAATATGAACCGATGGACCCGTTGCCCGTTGTTAATGCTTAATTCCAGATCGCTCTCCTTCTTCTCGTCGCCGTCGGCGAGATGGCCATGGTCATAGCGCTTGTAGGCCTTTCGATGGGAATAATCGGGCAGGATGCGTTCATATCGATTATTATGGCCAGCCTGATCTGCACGATAATTACACCGTTCCTGCTGAAAGACCGGCTTTTCAGGGAGAAGCACGAGTGCCCGGAGGAAAGCCGGTGATATCCTTATGCTTTTTCAGGACAGATCTGTCAGGGGAACTCACACAAAATGGCCGGCACAACAGATCAAAAATCAGTTTTTACCAGGTATTCTACCTTAATCCTGGGGCTGTTTTTTATGGGCCTCGGCATAAGCCTGATTACAAAATCGTATCTCGGGACGTCACCGATTTCAAGCGTCCCTTATGTTCTCTGTCTGGTATTCCCTGTAACTTTCGGTGAATTTGCATTCCTCCTGGGGGTATTCTTTCTTCTTATAGAGGTAATAATCCTGGGAAAGAATTTTCCGAAGATCCAGTCTCTCCAGGTATTCGTCGGGCTCATCCTCGGGTTTTTCATCGATCTCGGGATGTTGATCTTTTATTTTGTCGATCCGGTATTTTACCCGGCGAAAATTATCACGCTCCTTGCGGGATGCGTCGTTCTTGCACTCGGAGTCTACCTCGAGATAACATCCGGCACTTTTGTCTATCCGGGCGACGCAGTTGTCAGGATAATCGCGGAAAAAGCGGGGAAAAGGTTTGGAACGGTCAAAGTCGCATTCGATACGACGCTCTGCTGCACCGCGGGAGCGATTTCGTTTTTTTTCTTCGGAACACTGAAAGGTCTTGGGGAGGGAACACTCATCTCCGCACTGCTTGTAGGGTACATAATAACGGCGATAAGCGCCTTGTTTGTATTTTTCAGTCCCCTGCGTTATCGTTTCCAGCGGGACAACTGATCTTTCATAATGTTTCTTCTTTGCCAACTGATCACCGGAGGACTTCAGACCCGTACCCTTTTTTTCCGGTTTCTCTCGTTACAACTGAGAAAATACCCTTTTGGCGTGAATAAAGGTATAGTTTATCTAATCTTAGTGCCCATTAGTTAGTGGAGACCGTTTATGGAAACCAGTAAGTTGTATGTCGGCAATCTGACATACTCGGTAACTGAAAAACAGTTGGAAGAATTGTTTTCTCAATATGGCGACGTTAAAAGCGTTAGAATTATTGAACGTAAAGGATTTGGATTCGTTGAGATGGGCTCGGCCGAAGAGGCCGAGAAGGCAATGGCCGCCCTTAATGAAACAGAGTATGAAGGACGCACGATGCGGATTGATGAAGCCCGCCCGCCGCGCCCGAGAAGCGATTTCAACAGAAGATATTAATTCTCCTGAAAATCTTTTTTTTATCCGGATTATTTGACGCACACCGGATTCTTGTCCTGCAAATCCGTCAAAGATATGGTTCCAAAGAACGATACTATTCTGTGACCTCTGAAAGGTATCCCGTAGTACTTGTTCACGGCTGGAAGAGCGGCCCGGAGATCTGGAAAGATCTTGCAGGAAAGCTCGAAGATGAATCGATACCTTACTGGAATTTCAGTTTTACCGGAATGGAGAAATCAGAGCCCGTCGCGATCGCAGTGGCTCTCCGCGATTATATCCGGGATACCCGGAGGAGACTCGGTTACTATGATTATATCGATATCGTCTGCCATTCAACCGGCAGCTTCATCGTCAGGTACATGCTTGAGGTGATCGACGGCGTATCGAGAGAGGAGAAGGTCAGGTCTTTCATCGGCATAGGTCCTGCAAGCAACGGTTCGTCGATGGCAGAGCTCTTCAACGATCCCGTCCACGGCCCGGAGGTCCTGAGGAACCTCGAGGGCGTGTTCGTTCCAAGAAAATACAAACCGGAAGAAGACCTGATCGTGCAGGGCCTTCGTCCGGGAAGCCCGGAGAATATGGAGATCCGTGCGTCGGGCACACGTGACGATATCATGTACAGGGTGATCGTATCTTCCAATGAAGAATGCTGTCCTGTGTTTTTCCCCCCGTTCAGCGGAAGAACCTGGGTATTCGGTGAAGACGGCTCATGGGATACGACGTTCCGGGGCGACGGCGTCGTCGCCCATGTGGATTCGTTCATACCCGGCGCAGGGGCGGATATTATTCCTAAGGACCGGGAGAGGTTCGGCTCGGGGCCTTTCCGCTACTGTCACATCATGTTACCGAAGAATAAAGAGGTAATCGAGAGGATCATGGAGTATCTCACCGATCCTGATACGGAGCCGGAGTTCTTCTGCTGATATGGTGAAAAGTCCGGGTTCAGCTGCCGACTGATTCCATATCCCTGATAAGATCTGCGAGGGCCTTCTTTTTTGCAGGGTTCTTCTCCTTAATAATTGCCACGGAGATTACCGGGATTATCGTTTTTCCTCTTTTTTTGAGTGCTGAGTTCGCAACCGCCACGATCTCCGGGTCGGTGTCGAAGAGCGAGTGAAGAAGCGGCCGGACGGCACTGATATCATCGATGCCTGCAAAGACTTTGGTCGCTCCCATTCTGTTTTCGGGGTCCGTATCTTCGAGCAGTTGGGAGATCATGTCGATTGCATCCTCACCTTTTAACTGGAGCTCTATCCATCTCTTTTCCTTAACGAGGGTTGCAATCTCCTCCTCTTTCGATATCTCTCTTATAAGGAATTTAAGAGCCTCCCGTCTTGCAGGATTTGGGGTCTCCCTGCAGATCTTTTCCAGTTCCGGAATCGCTTCGCCGCCGGTATTCAGCAGGCCGTGCCGTGCGGTAACCGCGATCCTCTCGTCATTATCGAAGAGCATCTCAGCTAGAGGGCAGACTGCCTCTTCTCCCCCGATTTTTGAGATCACCGAGATCATCTGTCTCTTTGTTTCCGGATCGGCGGAGCCCGTCCTTTCGGAGATATATTTGATCGCCACCGGTCCTGACCCGGCAAGTGCGTTCCAGTCCCCTGTCTCTATAGATTTTTTAATGAGATCTTTCTGGTCGATCTCCCGGATTATCGATTCGATCTCTCTTTGCCGCCCGGCATCTTTTTCCTTCGAAGCGATCTCCGTTAGCGCCGGAACCGCGTTCCTGCCCATGTCAAGGATCCCCTGCCTTGCAGTCCGGGAGATCTCTTCATCGATATCGAAGACCGCTTTTGAAAGGGATGGCATGGCCTTCGTTCTGCCGATCCTGATCAGGGTCTTCAGTGCATCCGTCCTCTTTTTGGAGTAGGGGTTTCCGATAATCTGTGAGAGGGGTTCGAGTGCATAATCTCCCGACTTCTCAAGTTCGTCCCATCTTCCCTTTGCCGCATAATACCACGCGATGTCACTACTGTCGGCCGGTATGAACTGCATCTTGTCCATGGTCGCTGCAATTCTCTCCCTGAACTGGTCGCTGCCGTTCCCTTTCAGCTCTTTGAGGAGGATCGGTTGTGCCGCTTTTCCGTAACCGACAAGCGAATCGGATGCAAGATCCGCGAGCGTATCCTCGGAATAGTTCAGGACCGATACCAGGGGGCCGATCGCCCTTTCGTCTTTGATCTTTGCAAGAAGGCGGACTGCCAGGGTCTTTACCCCGGGATCCGCATCGGCGAGTGCGGAATGAAGTGCGTCGGGAATTCTTTTGTCGTTCGAATCCTTTGTGAATGCGAGTATGAGTGCCTTCCTGACCTCAGGGTTCTTCTCGCTCTTGATCCTGTCGTATACGGCATTCACCGCCTCCGGGTCTTTGCTCTTCAGGATGGTCTTTGCAATGACGACCCTCATTTCGGTCCGGCCATAGTTAAGTGTCCTGATCATCCCCCTGATTCCCGGTTTTCCGATTTTGATAAGGATTTCAGCAATTTTTGCCTGGAATTCCGGTTCGGCGTTGTTCATGAAGCTGAGAAGGGGCTCGACGGCAGGCTCGCCGATCTTTATAATTTTTGCAGTCGAAGATGATTCTGTTGCAGGATCGCTGCTCTTCAGGCCGACGATAAGCATGGAGACCTCCATTGCAGCTTTCTTCTTGAGTGCGAGCTCCTTTTTGATCAGGTCGTCGATCTCGTTCTGGGTGAGCTGCTTCTTGATGTCCTTCGCGGCATTCTCTTCCTTCTCCGAGGATGCCCTTTTGATGAGATCGTCGATCTCGTCCTGGTTGAGCTTTTTGCCAAGCAGTTCCGTAGTATTTTTATTGCTTACATAGGCCGAACGGTGGATGAGTTCGTCGATCTCATCCTGCGAGAGTTTCTTCCCGAGGACTTTTGAAGTATCTCCTTTCTTTGCCTTGAGGCCCCTGATCAGATCTTCGATCTCGTTCTGCGAGAGCTTCTTCCCGAGGATCTCCATTGTCGCGGAGTCGTCCGCACCGATTAAGCGGTCGAGAAGGCTGTCGATCTCCTTTAGCGACAGCTTCCTCTTCAGCAGGTCGGCAGTCTCCCTGCTGTACTCGCGAATCCTGTCCTTCTCCTTCTTGATCTCTCTCTTTCTGTATACTTCGAGGATCTCCGATGCATTTCGCCGGACCTCCTCGTCGTCGTCGGCGAGGAATCTTTTGACGACGGGAACGATCTTTAAATCCTGGAGTCTTGAGAGAACGCTGAGCATTCCCAGCTTCTCCATCTTGGTCCCCTGGATGCTGACCCTCTGGATCTCGTTCATCAGGAAGTTGAACATGAAGCCGCTGATGCGGACAAGGGCATCCATTGCCTCAATCCTGACGTTGTACTCGGAATCGTTCAGGGCCTTGGTCCCGAAAGGAATTCCGGACGGATCGCTGATCCCGCCGAGAGCCCTGAGAGATGCTATCCTGACATCCGGATCATTGTGTGATACGAGATTTTCGATGAAGGGAAGGGCGATGTTCCCCATCTTTGCGACCGATTCGGAACACTCGTTGCGTACGTTCTCGTCGGGGTCTGCAAAGTGCCTGACAAGAACTGGCAGCGTTCCTTTATCACGGATCTTTCCGAGGGCATAGGCAGAAGCCCTTCTGACCTCGTGATGCTCGTCTTCGATTGTCTTTACGAGCGATTCGATGGCATCTTTCGCGTACAGGTCGCCGAGCGATTCGATGGCGACGGTCTTCACGTTCTCCTTTTCGTCGTTCAGGAGAAGGATCATGATCGGGATGGCTCTCTTCCCGTGCCCTTTGAGATTTTCGATAGCCGTTATTCTTATGATGTCGTCTTCGCCGGAAAGAGAGGCAGAGAACCTTTCAGCCATCTCCTGGTTATAGCCGTTCTCAATGAAAGCGTGATGCCAGTAATCCCTGGAATTATATTCCCTGATCTCGTTCTCTGATGCCGAATCGCTTCCTGTTTTTTCCGCGGATTCCTTTTCGTTGGTGCTGAAATATTCAAGGGCCTCCTGTATTCCTTCACTGATCTCAGGTGAGGATTTGTTTTCTGCCTGCCTGAGGGCCTCATATGCCGGTTTCCCCATGGAATACAGGACCTTTACGGAATTTTTTCTTATATTGTGATCCGTATCGCCGAGACTTTCGATGAGGGGAGTGAGTGCCGTCCGGCCCATCAGTTCGATCTCCCTTAAGTCGCCCTGGAGGATAAGCGCCCTGACCTTTTCGTTGTAGCTTGCTGGTCTCCATCCGGCTTTTCGGAGTGCCCATGAGGTCTCCACCCGGACGTCGTAATCGCGGTCGTACATGGCGCCGGCAAGATAATTCATGAGTTCCGGGTCACGGGTTTCGGCGACTGCATCGATCGCAGCCAGTCTGACTTTTTTATCGGGATCTCCCAGAATTGAAAGGAGAATTTTTTTGGATTCATTTCCTTTCGTCCCTGCCAGAATCCCGGCGAGTTTTATTCGCACTTCGGAATCGGGATTATTTAGCCCGAATTTTACCGCTTCAAGTGCGAACGGCCCTGACTTTCCCAGTTTGTCCCAGTCTTCGTCGGCCATATAGAAGAAGGCCATCTCGACAGGGTTGACCGAAGTCCAGTTCAGTTTTTTCAGCGATTCTGCTGCCTGTTTCCTGACTTCGCGTTCGTCGTCCTTAAGCATATACAAGAGCATGTTGACGAAATCGGCCTTCGGGTTATGGATATAGCCGATGGATATGGCGGCGCCTTTTCTGGCTTCGGGTGTCCCGTCCCTGATCATCTTTGAAAGAGGAGTTGTAATCTTCCCGCCGTTGCCTATGATGTATGCGATTGTTCTTGCAGCACCGTCCCTTGCATTTTTCTTTCCCGAGGCAAGAAGTTTCAGAAAAGTATCGATATCTCCTTCGCTGTATGTGCCGAGGATCTCTGCGGCGCCGTCCCGGATATCAGGATTTTCGCTGTTCAGGATATTTAAAAGCTGCAGGGATGCGGGTTTCCCGATCTTTTTCAGTCCTTCGATCGCAGATCTTCGCTCTCGTTTGTTTCCGGATTCCAAAAGATTCAGGAGTTCGGCGGTGTTTTCGTTCACAATTTATTTAATCTATATATGAATGGTGTCATTATACTTTTGATTGAAATCAGGATGCTATTGTTTCCTAAAGAAGAGATCTGCGCATGACGGACGGGACTGTGAGACCGGTTACTCTCATTCCTCCGGATAATTATTATTTATTTGAATGAACTTTCCCTGTCAGGAACGATTATTACATTCGACCTTGAATATTTCTCCACATTCATGGATTTCTTTGAGATAACGAATAGTATTATAATACTTTTTATAATGATGGCGATAGGCTATGCGGCCTACAGGATGAAGGTGATCGACAGGCAGGGTGCAAAGGGCCTTTCGAGTTTTCTGGTGAATATCTCTCTTCCATGCCTGATTATCGTCTCAATGCAGATCCCCCTTACCGAGGAGACCTTCGGCAGTACGATCGAGATGTTTGGGGTAGCGGCGGTCTATTACCTGATCTCCTTCGCTTTCGCATTTGCGATTCCCCGTTTTCTCTCAAAGGATATCCACGAGATCGGTGTGATGAAGTTCATGCTGGTCTTTTCCAATCTCGGGTTTATGGGAATTCCGGTTACAGCCGCGATCTTCGGTACCGGTGCGGTGTTTTACACGTCTCTTGTAATGCTTCCGTTCGGTCTTCTCGTATTCTCGGCAGGAATCCTGATGCTGAGGCCGGATATGGGGAAATCTCTCGATCCGAAGCTGTTCCTGAATTCCGGAATATTGTCGTCGCTGACCGGTCTGGTATTCTTTTTCACCGGATTTTCGATACCGTCCCCGTTTATCGACGTTCTCCAGATCCTCGGGGATCTGACGACACCGCTTGCGATGGTGGTCGTCGGTGCACTTCTTGCAACTCTTCCGATCTCCGGGATGTTCGGCGATCTCAGGATCTATTTCATTAGCTTCCTGAGACTTATTGCGATTCCGTTCGCTGTCTATCTCGTTCTTACGCCTTTCGTGAAAGATCCGCTCTTTATCGGGATTGCGGTTCTTTTGGCATCGATGCCCGTCGCCGCGAATTCCGTTCTCCTGGCCGAGGAGTACGATGTCGATTCAACTCTGGCTTCAAAAGGTGTTTTCATCTCGACTCTGCTGAGCCTGATCACTGTTCCGGTTGTAGCCGTTCTTTTGATTTCTGTTTAAGGAGTCATGATTCAGGGAGTGCAGTCCGGTATTTTACACAGACTCTTCATGCCCGCATAACAGATTTATTATTGCAGAAATCGTAATAATACACTAACTGAATAATGCTTAAACGTATATTAAGTTAAAAACTCAAAAGAGGTGAAATCAGGTCAGATGAAATTCAGAGTGATCATAGAAATGGACGAAGACGGAATATTTGTCGCCGAATGCCCGTCTCTTCCGGGCTGCATATCTCAGGGAAAAACCAGAGCCGAAGCACTTGAAAACATAAAGGACGCTGCAAAAGGGTACCTGGAAAGTCTGAAGAAACACAACGAACCGATCCCCCCGTCAATATATGAAGAAACCGTGGAAATTAGCGCCTGATATATGCCAAAATTACCTGTATTATCTCATCTTGAAGTAGTAAAAGCACTTAATAAAATCGGTTACAATATCGGCCATCAGACCTGTAGCTATGTTATCCTGAGGCAGGACACAGAACCCTATCGAAGGCTTACTATTCCAAACCACAAGGAAATTTCAAAAGGAACAATAAATAGCATCATTAGACAGGCAGGACTTACAAGAGACGAATTTATAGAACTATTATATCCTTCCCCCTTATTGCGATATTGTCGCCGACCGAAGGGCTGTCGCCCTTTCGAAACCCCGGGCGACCTTCGGTCACCATTCGTGAAAATTAGTTTTTGAAAGACTGGCATTCTTCCCTCCGGCTCTGGTTCTCTTTTCAGTTGGATCTTTAAATTTCATTTTCCCGGATGAAGCAACTAAAGGGATTTTGATCGTTCGAGATTCTGAAAAAGTTCTGGAATCTTCTGGTAATTCAGGGAGGGGGATGATTCCCCCTCCCTTAGGCCCTCCCCCTCATGGCGATAGGTCGCCATCGGGACAGGCAAGTGTCCCTCTGGCTCCGTTTTTCTTTTCAGTAAGATCTCTAAATTTCCTTTTCCCCGGCCGAGGCTACCCGGATGGGTAGCGTCCAGGCCGGGCTATCGCGATTGCGCAAATTCGCGTAGCGAATTAAGCAGGGGGCTGCCCCGAAGGGGCTTCCGCCCTCACAAAGATCAACTCAATTAAAAAAATTATATAAAAATCAAAAAAAGGAAGGAATTATTTTCTGTTCAGGGTAAACCGATCGATTTCGCCCTGCATTGTTTGCCGACCGAAGGGGCTTTGCCCCTTTCGAAACCCCGAAAATTTGATTTATGGAAGTCCAATCGATTTCGCCCTGCATTGTTTGCCGACCGAAGGGCTTCACCCTTTCGAAACCTATGGCGACCTTCGGTCACCTCTGAAAAAGGAATTCAAAAAAAGTACGGAGATATTTTCTGTTCAGGGAAGTCCAATTGACTTCGCTCTGCATCTCTGCCAGACGACACGGCCGACGACCTTGTATGCCTGTTCGAGATCGTCGAAATTGGGGATTCCGGATTCCTTGAGGTGTTTTATACCTGCTTCCATGCACTCTCCTCCGAGGAGTGTGCCGATGACCGGGTTGTCGGTCTTCTCCGAAAAGTTGACGATCGCCTGTGCAAAGTGCTCGGAGTCGAGAACAAGGTTCGGGAAGCCGATCACGAAGGCAATGTCCCAGAGATCGGAATGTCTTGCAAGAACGTCGAATACCTGGGTGAAGCGTTTCTCCGATGCGTCGCCGAGAAGATCCAGCGGGTTTGCATGACTCCAGTAGTCGGGCAGGAATGTGTTGAGCTCTTCGATGATCTCCTTCGGAAGATCGATGATGTTGATTCCGTACATCTCGGCATAGTCGGAGGACAATACGGCGAAACCACCTGCATTTGTGATGACGATAGCCCTTGTCCCCTTGAGTGCTCCGGTTGGTGATGCCGGTGCCGCAAGGAGTTCGGCGGCCTCGAATGCACCCCTGAGCGCCCTTACCGGGATTACGCCCGATTTGCGGAAGGCTTCCATGTACACCTCGTAAGAACCGGAGAGCGATCCCGTATGTGATGATGCCGCTGCCTGGCCCTTCGACGAAGAACCGGATTTGATTGCGATTACCGGCTTCTTCTTCGCGACCTCGGATACGACCTCCATGAACTCGCGTCCGTCGGTCAGCTGTTCCACGTACAGAATTACCGCCTTGGTGTTCTTGTCCTGCTCGACAAATCTCAGGTAATCGATAAAGTCAAGGTCAGACTGGTTTCCGACCGAGAATACCGCCGAGAATCCTATATCGTTCTTCAGACTCCAGTCGACGACCGTATTGATTATCGCACCGCTCTGTGAGATGAACGCGATTCCGCCGGAATCCGGCGATTCGTGAACATATGTCGTATCAAGTCCGCGTGGCGGAATGATCAGGCCGAGGCAGTTCGGGCCGACGATCCTTATATTGTAGCTCCGGGCGATCTCGAGCATCCTGTCTTCGAGCGCCTTTCCTTCGGTTCCCGTCTCCTTGAAACCGGCGGTGATTACGACAACCAGCGGAATACCTTTCTCTCCGCATTCCTGCATGATCTTCGGGACCTGAAGAGCCGGGACCGTGATTACGGCGAGATCGACAGGACTCGGAATCGAGCTCACCGTCGGGAACGCCTTAAGGCCCTGTACCTCGCTCCTCTTGTTGTTTACCGGGTAGATCTGGCCGGGGAAGTGGAGGAGATTATGCATGACAGCGTATCCCATCTTCTTCGCATCGGATGAAGCACCGATAACTGCCACCGATCTCGGGTTGAAATATTCCGGCGGAACAGTCTTTCTCTCTGCCTTGGCCGGGGGCTTGTAGTCGTCATCGATGATTATCCTGGCATCGACCGCACAGGCTCCTTCTTCATAGAGACGAAGCGGGTTTATATCGAACTCCTTTACATTCTCGCTCTCTTCGAAGAATTTCGCGACCGATTTTATGATCTCGACGAGCGCTTCCTCGTCCTTCGGTTTCATTCCGCGGTATCCTGAGATGAGGGGGTAGGCATTGATCTCGGTGACCATCGTCCTGATATCGTCCTCGTCTACCGGGAGTATGCGGAGGGTGACATCTTTCATGAGCTCGACAAGAGTGCCGCCCATTCCGAACGTGATTACCTTGCCGAATGCAGGGTCCGTCTTTCCGCCGAGAATCAGCTCCAGACCCGGTTTTGCCATCTCTTCAACAATTATTCCCTCTATCTGGGCGTCCGGGTTGTAGGCCTTTGCCGATTCGACTATCTTATTATATGCATCCCGTGCGGCGTCCTTTCCGGTAACTCCCACGATGACACCGCCGGCATCACTCTTGTGAACGATCTGCGGGGAAACAATCTTCATTACGACAGGGTAGCCGATCTCGGCACCCGCTTTTGCGGCTTCTTCTGCACTCTTTACAATCTTGAATTTGGGGGCAGGTACGCCGAAATCCCTGAGCAGCTGGTAACCCGCAGCCTCGCTTAACATTCTCTCTGACATTGAAATCCTCGTAATTTTTCTCCCGTTGCCTGTACCGGCAGGGCGGTTGAAATCCCGCTCTTCCGCTTACAGGAAAAGAGTGTTTTCTCTAGATGGAATTATGTTCCAATCATTTGTAAAAAACATTTTCTTTCGTTTTATTTTAAATATTGCGTCTTAATCGTCAGACGGTGCTTATATGTCCGTTTTTTTCCCGGCCTGAAATGAAACAATAATATCAGTCGGTTTTCTAAAATCTACATGATTTATAATTATAAATACAGCCCTATACAACTTTCAGTAATTTGTGTGAATAGTGTCATGAACGCAGATTCGCATAGATCTCATCCATTGTTCGGGCGCGGTCTGAACTATGTCTCTCCCAACCGCGATCAAAAGGGTCTGATGTCGGGATTAAAACGTGTCTCAAAAAAAAGGATTTTGGGTTTAATACAGGATTTCATTTTTTTCTTAGCCTTATTATCGCTACTGCGGGGTGTTCATCATTATCGTCCGGCACTTCAAAAAATCCGTCGACGACAAACCCGTTTACGAAAGCAAACCGCAAAATTTCCTGCAGCGGCCTGTGAAAATAATACTGGAGCACCGGCTGCCCCCTGATCGCTTCTCCTTCGTAGACCGATGATGACAGGTATCTGCCCTCCGGCCTGACAAAGCACGGGTGCTTGTAATGAAAAAACGAAAACTCCGTCAGGTCTTCGGTATGCGGCCTTATGATATTGCGATTGAAATGATTCGAGTGATCACCCATCCTGGCGTCCCAGCAGTCGGCGTTTGTTTCCCACCGCAATCTGCTTTCCTCTGTGGTTTCATCGAAGTTGTTAATTGTCTCCTGAAATAGTGGATCAAATATCCTGTCATTCTTTTTCAGGGATCGTAAAAGAGGGCTCAAGTGTGTTTATGAGAATCTAAGATCGTGAATTTTAATATAAAATTGATTTATGCAGGAGGAGTCCCTCCTCCGGGAAAACCGCCGCCTCCGCCGTCCGGGGGCTGCATGCTGTCGCCATTCTGGTTCATATCAAACTGTCCTCCGCCGGCGGGGGCGGTTCCGTTGAATTGTCCTCCATCGGGCATTTGCATCTCCTGTCCGGACATGCCTCCGGGGCCGCTACCCGTTGAGGTGCTGTTAAAGGAGGTGGCTCCTGACCCTCCTCCTCTGCTCATACCTCCTCCGCCTCCCATCGTCATTCCACCGGTGGATGAGCCTGCATAGGTCACGGTGCCGGATATTGTGAAGGTTGTATACTGGCTGCCGCCGGAGTATGTTCCTCCTGAATAGAGACCGTCAGTCGCCGTTCCCGTCGAACTTCCGCCCGAGTAGACGACATATGTCGTTCCCTCCCCGAGATCGGATGTGCACAACAGCACTGACTGGTAGGTCTTTGCAGGCGAGAACGTCAGGATATCGTCGCCTTCTTCCGATTCGATGTGGACCAGTGTTCCTGCGGACTGCGATGACGAGTAGGTTATCATCACCGAGTTAACGGTGGATGATGAAGAGGGTGCCTGCGCCATTCCCGAACTTCCCACTGCAAGGAGGTATCCTCCGGTCATCACGAATTCACCGTTATAATCCAGCGGACCGTTGCCGCTGTTCGTCGGACCGTTGACGATTGTCTTTCCGCCGGCGATATACATATCACCGTTGGAGTCGAGTCCGTCTCCGTCTGCATCGATATAGACGTACCCGCCGTTTATGGTCAGGCTTAGTCCTTCAATTGCAGCAAACTCGTTCTGGCCTGCTCTTCCGTTGATCGACGATCCATCGTTTCCGCCCGCGACATTGATTCCGTCGTCGCTTGCTGTGATGCTGATATCTCCGCCGTTTATCGTAATAATCGCACTTTCAAGGCCTTCATAGCTCTTTGTTATCTCCATGTCCGCATCGTTTATCTCAAGAGATGAATCGGCATGGACACCGTCGTCGCCTGACGAGAGAGCGATCGTTCCGCCGTCTATTCTTATTGCACCGTTCGAGTGTATCGAATCGTCGGAGGAGTCGATATCGATCGTTCCGCCTGAGATTATCACGCCGGTAACTCCCTTTATTCCCTTGGCACTGTCCGGGGTGGCGCTGTCGGTAGATGTCGCAGTCGACTGCATTCCCCAGCTGCCCCAGTTTCCGCTACTGTTGCTGCTGGCGTTGGAGCTTCCGCCGCCGGACGTTATCATTATATCTCCGCCTGTGATCTCGACTGTGGTCTCAGCCTGGATTCCGTCCGTTCCGGCGGTGATGTCTATGGTTCCGCCTTCGATTACGACATATCCCTTTTCGGTGTCCTCGTCGTTTGTGGACTGAATTCCGTCTCCTTCAGCATCTATTGTTATGACTCCGTCCTTGATAGCGACCGAGTCCTTTCCTTTGATTCCGTCGTTTGCTGCGGTGACGGTGATCGTTCCGGAGACGATCTTCAGGTCGTCTTTGCTCTGGATGCCGTTTTTGTAGTTTGCATCGACAATGAGTGTTCCGTCGCCGTTGATCGTGAGATCGTCTTTGCTGAAGATTGCAGCGTTCGGCTCTCCCTCTTCATCGATGGTATAGGATGTTCCGTCAGTTACCTTGTTTGTTGTTCCGTCTTCGAGAGTAATTGTAGTCTTGTCGGCATTCTGGACGTATATCGGTGCGCTTGTCAGGCAGGTTATGTACGCCCCGTTTAATACGAGATGGACCTTGTCGTCGTCTCCGGCATTTACTATGATCTGTCCGTCGTTCAGTGTTCCGCTGACGACATATGTCCCTTCGGATGTGATCGTCACCGTGCTCCCGTCGGCTGTTGCACCCGATCCGTCAATCGTAACAGTATCACCGTTCAGGGTGATGATGGTCGAGTCGGATTCATCCCAGTCCGTTTCGAGATCCGCATTCTTGTATTCTACGGATATTGTGCTGAGCGTCGAGGCTGTTGTTGTAACCGACGCGGAAGAAGCAGCCGCTCCGTTCGCGGCCGTCGCCTGGGTGCCGGAGCCGGAACCGCCTGTATCCGTGCATCCCGCCGAGGTGAGAATTATTGCTGCTGCAATTACCAGTGCCGGTAATATCAGTTTTATCTTTTTCATTTTGTATTTCCCCCGTGTTCACGGATCTTTTTGAGATTTCTGTTATCGTATCTGTCAGAAGGTCCGTCGTCACGGTATATACCGTATATGAGGGTTATATTAATTACAATGTAAAATATACTTTACTATTGGACACTATGTTTTGACATGTGCAATAAATGAAGCGTGCCGGAGAAGAAAATTGTATCCTATGTTCCGGCGATTCATCCGGTCGTTTATGGGAATTTTTTAATTTACAAGCTGGTTTTGATGATCAGTCGATTTTTCCAAGGCCGTAATGTGTCTTTAAGTAAGCCCAGATCTTTTCCGAACGTACCCATCCTTCATCCAGCATTTTAACCATCTTGTCGATCTCTTTAACCTGATCGGTTATCTCTTTTGCAGATTCCGGGCATTTGAGATCGGCAAGGCCTAAAATGACGGCGAGCGGGTTCCTGATCTGGTCGTTCAATGTTGCAAGCTGTTCCATATTCTCCTCGATCTGCCTGAGAGAGGCTTTTTCACGCATTTCTGCTTCCTTTTCTGATGTTATATCCCTCACTATGTGGACCCATCCCTTCTGGTTTCCGCCGGAATCATAGAGTGAGGATATCGAATGCTCTGCCGGAAATACGGTGCCGTCTTTTCTTTTCATCCTGAATTCAAATCTTGGCATTTCCGTATGCCCGGTTAAGTAAGAGTGGATCTGTCTGGTGAACTGCTCTACTGAATCGCCGTCTACGTGTAGAAGGTCCGGTTTTTTACCCGTCATTTCTTTTATGCTGTATTCAAAAAGTTTTGAGGCGGCTTTATTTGCCTTTCTTATTGATAGCGGATGGGCATCAAGGACAAATGCTGCATCCCGGAGCGATTCGAATGTCTGTGAGAAGAGTTCCTTTTCACGTATAAGTTCGTCTTCAGCCCTTCTGGTCTTCAGGATCTCCCACATCAGGTTTCCGAGAGTGGTAAGGGCGTCGGTATCATCTTCGCAATATTGTGTTTCTTTGTTGGCGACGATAATAATTGCAGTGATCTTTCCTGAGTCAAAGATGGGGACTGCAAGGATACGTGAAATCTCAACGTGTCCTTTGGGAAGACCGCGTTTTCCGGGATTGTCCTGTGAGTATTCGTTCACTATGACAGGTGCCCGCTTCCGGACGCACTCGGCCCAGATCCCCGCTGATTTGATAGGGAGATGTTTTTGAGTGGCCTGGACTTCGCACCTCTTCATCACATCCTTTGACCACTGGTAAACGATCATCTCAGATTCGTCGGCCGTAAGAACTCCTATGAACCCATATTTGCTTTCAGTCATGGATCTGCTGTTTTCAAGGGCGTGGAGCATCAGGTTCTCCTCTGATCCGCCTGAAATCCGGTAAAGGTCAAGAAGCCATTTTAAACGTTCGAGATGAAGCCTGTTCTTGTCATTTACTTTCTTCTGTTCGGTTACATCCCAGACCATTGAGATGATCTGTCCTTTTTTGTCAAGCGGAATGTTTCTCATGTTGATATAGGTGGTCTCCCCTCCCGAACGGGTTACAGGGACCTCATACCATTGCATTCTTTCCGGACCGCCCGTTTCAATCTCGGTAAGAACCTTCTTCTTTATCTCTTCCCTGAAGACGGGATCCTCATAGGCATTTTCCCAGAATGCATCGATATTTTCAAGTGCTTTTTCAGATATCCTGTGATATTTAAGAAAATTCTGGTTGTAGTATACAAAACCGATCTCGGGTTTTAACGTTAAAACGGCTATGCCGACCGGGATGCCATCAAGTACGTTTTTTATGTATTCTTCATTATCCTTCAATTTCTTTTGAGTATCTTCCAATTTTTTTAAATGCTGCTTCAGTTTCTCTTCGATCTGTCTTTTTTCGGTTATGTCACTGACTATTGCTCCGATCCCTGTTCTTCCCGGGGAGATCTCAAGGGGGAATTTCATGCACCTGAGATATCTGTTGCCTATGTTCTCCTCCGTGAATACAGGCCGTCCTGTTTTCAATGCCTTCTTTTCTGCCATATGGCATGTCTCAGCGTTTTTTTCACCCAGGAGGTCGCGGTCGGTTCTATTACTCAGTTCATCCCGGCCGACTCCGAAAAAATCCAGTGCTGCGTTATTGGCGATCAGGTACCTGAGATTTTCATCCTTGACGAACATTACGTCGCTGTTTGAATAGAAGAACGACCTGATGATCGATTTCTTCTTCCGTTTTATCACGAGCTGGTTTATCTTTTCGGAAAGCCCGGCATACAGCGTTTCAGGATCGCCGTCTCTTTGGATATAATAATCCGCCCCGCTGTTGAGCGTACTGATAACGTTATCCTCGTGCCCCTTCGGGGTGAATATTATGACAGGTGTTTCGTCCCCGCTTTCACGGAGTCGGCTGATAAACGAGGTGCCGTTGCAGCCGGAAGTTATGCATCCTGCAACTATTGCGTCAAACTTTTTCTTTGACAAAATCCTGAGGGCATCTTTTTCACTTTCGCAGGCTTCAACTGAAATGCTTCCTTTTTCTTTAAGAACAAGTCTTCCTTTTTCCGGAATTGGTGAGGATTCATCAATGTATAATACGGAAATTGTTTCAGTTGTTTTCGTGTTCTTTTTTAATGCTGCCATTAGATTTCATCCGGAGGATATGTGTGTGGTAAATTTCTAATTGTGCTGAATTTATAAAAATCTGCTTATCGTTGTTATTTTGGAGAGCGGTTAAATTCCTGATATTTTTTCCTTATCCTTAAATCATCTATATCCGGAACATGAATGGGAAAGGCAATTTAATTGATCCGGCCGGTTATCGGAGCTGGGTGATTATAAAGAGCACATACACCTGCAATGGAGGCAGGGCGGTGGCATCCCGGGGACAGGTTAATTGAACTTATTGAAATTTTAGGGACGAGATTCATATTTTAAAAAAAGGATCGGAACCCGACCGGTCCGAAGGTACTTTTATGCCGCGAATGTGTATTAACCCGAATCTTATGCCGCTTGATGAAGCGAAAAAAATTATTCTGACGTCTTTTACCGCCCCGGATAACCGGATCACGGTTCCTGCCCCCGATGCCTGCGGCCGTGTCCTTGCCGGACCTGTCTGCTCGAAGAGAACCAATCCCCCGCTTATACTCGGCGGGCCCGACGGTATTGCGGTCAGAAGCGGGGAGACGACGGGTGCCGGGAAGGATAACGGGATCGAGCTCGGGGCTCCGCGGGTGAATACGGGAATGCCGCTTCCCGAAGGTTTCGATGCCGTCATTGCGATCGAGGAGGTGGCGAAGGTTGCGGAGAACAGGTACATGATTCATGCTCAAGTTTCGCCATACGAGAATACCATCCCGAAAGGGTCCGATGTGGAAGAAGGAGACCTGATCATGGACGGCGGGCATCTCATAACCGCGCTCGATATCGGTGCACTTCTCAACTGCGGGCTTAACGAAATTCCCGTGAAAAACTGGAAGGTCGGCCTTATCGCGACCGGCGACGAGATAATCTCGCCCGCTGAGACTCCTGTTCCGGGACAGATCGTGAATACGAATTCGTACATCTTCGCTGCGTACCTGAAGCAGTACGGGATTGAGCCGGTATTATACCCGATTATCCGCGACAATCGCGATTCGATCGCACAGGGAATCCATAAGGCTCTCAAAGAGTGCGATATGGTCCTGGTCTTCGGGGGATCTTCCGCCGGCTCGAAGGATTTCACGGTAAATGCCCTGAAAGATTCGGGTGAGCTTCTGATTCACGGGGTGGCGATGGGTCCGGGGAAGCCCGCATCAATGGCACGGGTAAAAGGGAAGCCTGCATTCGGGATGCCCGGGCCTTCGATCTCTGCCAGGACGGTATTCCATGAACTGGTCCGTCCCCTGCTTGTGCAGTGGGGCGTTCCCGTGGTACCCGATACGATTGTGAGAGGAGTGCTTGCCGCAGATATCCCGTCCATGGGAAGGTTCGACCGCTTCATGATGGTGAAGGTGGAGAAAAAAGACGGAGAGACCTCGATTGTCCCGTTGTCGAGATCGCCGGGGTATATGATAATGGTAAGAGCGGATGCGATCCTTCACGTGCCCGGAACCTTTGCACTTCACAGCGGAGACGAGGTCGAAGTCCGTATGCTCAGGATGATTTCCTCTTCCTGAATTTTTTGGCCGCCGGATAATCTCATTATTTATCAGTCTCAAATTTATCAGCAGGAGAGTTAATGACTGAAATTTTTGATGAACATATAATCGAGGCTTCCGGCAGATGCAGGATCATCGTAAGAAACGGCGAAGTGGTCGAGGTGGGGGAGGCGATGATCAAATCCTGCCCGCTCACGAAGAAGTTTTCCTGCCCGGTGTACGATCTCGATAGGGAGTCTGTTAAGGCGAATATCGAATACAGGATAAAAACCTGGGGGATGTGCACGCCGGAACGAAAGGTGATAGAAAACCGTGAATTCGTCGGGTTCGGAGCGTCGGAGATCCTGAGCTTCGGGCTTTCGGCCGGGATGCTCGATGCCGTGGTTCTTGCATGCGACGGAGCGGGTACCCTTGTTTCTCCGAATCCTTCCCTAGTGCAGGGTATAGGCGGAAGGATGTCGGGACTCGTAAAAACAGTTCCTTATGAGAATGTGATCCGCCGGATCGAGGAGGCCGGAGGTCTCGTTATCGATAAAGAGAATGCATCGCTCGACCAGATGGCCGGCCTTGCGAAGGCATACGAGCTTGGATATGAGAAAGTCGCAGTAACGGTCGCTCTTCCGGCTGAGGCGGAGAAGATCCGGCAGCAGTATCCGGATGCGATCATATTCGGCGTTCATGTCACCGGACTTGGCAGGGAGGAGGCGGAGACTCTCGTTTCGGTATCCGACTTCGTAACGTCCTGTGCGTCGGCGACTATTCGCGAGGCCGCGGGAAAGAAGGTCCTCGTTCAGGCAGGAACCGCTATTCCGACCTATGCCATGACCCGGATAGCGAAGGACATAATTCTTGAAAAGGTCAGGTGCGGAGATGAGCAGGTCCTTGTGAAGACGACGAAGCTTCCGGTGGCCTCGGGGAGCCAGCCCGAACCCCTGGTCTGACGGGGCATAAAATATTCAGGATTCCCTGCCTGCCGTCTGATTCCTGAAATTGCCCTGGATATTCTTTTTTAATCTCCTGATAAACCGTATATACTAAAAATTCCTACTCTTTAGAGCAGTCGTCAAAATATCATATCGCGATCTATATTTTCCGGAGCCTTAACACCTATGGAAACCGAAACAGAACTGATAACAGCAGTATTCATAATTCTGGCATGTGCACTTGCCGTCATTTTTGTCGGAAGGCGGTTCAGGCTTCCGATGATTATCGGGTATTTTTTAACCGGAATAATCGTCGGCCCTTCACTTCTCGGGCTCGTTACCGAAGAGCAGGTCGAGCTGCTTGCCGAGCTCGGCGTAATCTTCCTGATGTTTACAATCGGGCTTGAAATGTCGCTCAAAAATCTCCTGGCTATGTGGAAGAAGATTCTTGTCAGCGGTGGCCTTCAGCTCCTGATCACGGCAGTTGTAGTGTGGCTGATAATGACTTATCTCGGTTATTCCACGGCTGTTTCGATCCTTACGGCATTTCTCGTAGCCCCGTCGTCGACTGCTATTATAATGAATCTTTACCAGCAGAAGGGCGAGATCAATACACCGCACGGTAAGACATCCCTCGGGCTCCTGATATTCCAGGACATCAGCGTAATACCGATGATGCTTATTATCCCGATCCTTGCCGGAACTTCGGGGGGCAGTATCCCGACGGAGATCCTGAGCCTCATATTCGGATTGATAATTCTTGCTTTCGTCCTGATTGCGGCAATATTTTTCGTTCCCCGCCTTTTGATCAGGGTTGCGGCGGTAAGGAACAACGAGCTTTTCATTATCACTATAGTCGTAATATGCTTCGGGATCGCGTGGCTGATGTCCCTGAACGGGGTTTCTCTTGCACTCGGTGCATTCCTCGCGGGGATTGCCATATCGGAATCGGAGTACAGCCATGAGGTTGTTGGCCAGATTATGCCGATTCGTGATATACTGACGAGCTTCTTCTTCGTTTCAATCGGTATGATGGTGAGCCTGTCTTTCCTCGGGTCTCATCTTGTGATGGTTGTTCTGCTTGCTGCGGCGGTTATCGTCGGAAAGAGCCTGATAAATTTCGTGAGCATAAAGGCGACAGGTGCTGATTCGGGTGCTGCGTTTATGTCTGCCGTAGGAATTTCACAGATAGGTGAATTTTCGTTCATAATCGGATCGACCGGTCTTGTCGCCGGGATAATCACCAATGATTTCTACCAGATATTCCTTGCAATCTCGATCGTTACGATGGCCGTCACTCCCTTCCTTGTCGATTCGGCACCGAGGATGGCCCGGGCTCTTGCCAGGGGGAATCCGGTTCCGAACGGGAACGCTCCTCTTTCATTTGGTGGGGCTGCCGGCACCGCTCCCGGCATTGCTCCTGTTCCCGGTGAAGAGCCGAAGGAGCATGTGATTATAGTCGGATACGGCGTCGTGGGCCAGTATGTCGCAAAGGCTTTCAGGAGGATCGGGATGGATTACGTGATCCTTGAACTGAATCCCGATACGATCCGCGACCAGAGGAAGAAGGGCGAGAAGATTGTTTATGGCGATGCGAGGCATGAATCGGTCCTGGAATTTGCAGGGATCGATATGGCAAGGGCAATTGTTCTGACTATTCCGGATACGCAGGCTGTAAAGGCGGTGATTACTGCGATAAGGAGGAAGAACCCGAAGATCGGCATTATCACGCGTTCGAGGTTCATCTCCGAGATTGCGGATCTTTATCATCTCGGTGCGGACGAGGTCATAGTGGATGAAAGGGAGGCCGCGATCCAGATCTTCAGGAGAATTCTTGCAAACGAGCAGGTTCCCCAGCAGGAACTCGACCAGTACGCAAGACAGATCCGCTGCGAACTTTACGATACGTATTTTGAAAAACCGGTATTGTCGCACCTGAAGTCCGAACCTAAGCCCGGGTTCTTCGAGATATTCGGCCTGAGGATTAGGGAGGCTGAGGAGAGGATGCCGAAGACGAGGAACTCGGTCGAGCAGATTCACGTCGGCAAAAATTCGGATGCATGCGGAAAAAAACTCTCAGAACTCCACCTCCGTGCAAATTACGGAGTGACAGTTATTGCCGTCAGGAGGGTCTCGGCCGGTGATGCGGAAGTTAATCCCGACAAGAACACGGTTTTATATGAAGGCGATACTGCGGTCGTGATCGGCGAGAGGACTTCGATTAATATGATTATCCCTATGTTTACAGAGAAGTCGGATTGATCTTTTTTTGGATTTTATTATAGTGAAGTGGATCTAATCGTGATTAGTACTAATCAGGATTATTAATATTTTGCATGTTTCTAATTCGTCTTAATTCTCTTTTTCCGTGACAAAAACTGATGGTCAGTTTTTAACAGACCGGTTAATGCAAATATTATGGTGATGATAAGATAATTATCGATCTATATGTCGAAGTATTCAGTCAGGATTGTGCAATTACTATCAGACGATTCATTTATAATTTCAATGCATGCCAGAGTCAGGATGTTTGAAAGAAATGTGTCTACTGATGATCTGGTTATTTTATTAAAAAACGGAGAGATCATAGAAGAATATTCTGATGATCAACCATGCCCTTCTGTGCTGATGCTCGGATATATTAATAATCAGCCCTATCATTTAGTAGTAGGATTCTGTGAGGATCATCTCAGAATAATTACAGTCTATGTGCCGGATGAATATCATTGGATTGAATATAAAATTAGGAGGAAGAGCGAATGATCCCTGAAAGATGTAGTTATTGTAAAGGAAATCTTAAAGAAGGAAATACCGAATTCATGGTACGGGTCGGTGAAGAGGTCATAATCATCAGGGATATCCCGGCATACATCTGTGATCAGTGCGGAGAGGTTTTTTTCACTCCGGATATCTCCAGAAAAATCGATAAGATCATGGAAGATGCTCATAAAGGCAGGATCTGCTGCAAGCCCGTTGCGGCAGGTGAAGTTAAACTGGAAGTTTGAACCGGTTGAATCCTTTTTTAATCTCAATGAATATCTCAAAGGGGGAAAATTGTCTGCAACCATCCTGTCGCCAGGTGAGTTTAGGGGGATGAGAGAGAAAGACTGCTTTTCTATGAGAGATTGATGCAGGGAAAAAAACTTTTCAGGAGAGATCCCGTAAAATTTTCCTGAGACCCTATTGCAATTAGATGTGTTGAATCGATATGCACCTCTGCATGTTAATTAAAAAACATTTTTTTAAGAAAAAAATTTATCAAAATGTATTAACAATTTACTATGCATGAAGGAAGAATCGAAGATCAGTCCCGAACTTCTGGACAGGATAAATGCATTTGGTAATGCCATTCTTGAAAGCAGTGAATACCGGACTTTGATACAGTGCAACGAGAGGCTGGACAATGACCGGAAGGCAAAGGACCTTTTCCGGCAGTACAGGCTGAAGCAGCAGGAGTTGCAGCTGAAGGGTTTTGATCGCGGGGTTCTCGGCGAGCTGAATGATCTTGAGGCACAAATGAAGAGCAACGAGACCATGGCAAGCCTCGAAAATTCACAGAAGGCACTCGCCGGCCTCTTCAGGGGTTCGAACGAACTGATCAGCAGCAGGATCGATCAGCCGTTCGCACAGAAACGCGGGGGATGTTATTGATGTCCGCCGAAGGAAACGAAGTCCTTGCAGAGGCGGAAAGGCTTGCAGATGCCCTGGCGGAGGCAAAGAACGAGATGAGCCTTAATGAATATCTTCTCATGCTTATCGAGATGAACATGAAGATAGAAGAGATTACAAAGATCGATTACGGGTCGATATGTGCACCCTACAGCGATTACAATTGCAGTTAGGATTATTGAACCTCATAAATCCGACCTAAATCTTTCTGCAATCTTTTTTGAAAACCTTTTTTTAAGAATACATTCTATGAAAATCACGTGGTGATTTGCATCAAACAGTGCATGAAACTTTCGTTTCATGAACGTTTTTTACCAGACAATTATCAGCAGGGGAAATTACATGGCAGAGGAATCGAAGATCAGCGATGAGCTTATGGAAAGGATAAACGCATTCGGGAAGGCTATTGTCGAAAGCGAAGAATACCGGAACCTGATACAGTGCGACGAGGAACTGAATAAAAACCAGGGGGCACAGGATCTCCTGGGAGAATACCGGATGAAACAGCTGGAGCTTCAAAGGAAAGGATTCGACCGGAAGGTTCTCAATGAGCTGAACGACTTGGAAGAACAGATGAAGAACAATGAAACGCTGGCAAAACTTGAAAATTCGCAGAAGGCTCTCGCTGCTCTTTTCAGGAGTTCGAACGACCTGATCAGCGAAAAGATCGGCCAGCCGTTTGCACAGAGGTTAGGGGGGTGTCGGTAACATGCCTGCCAGAGAAAATGACGTCCTTTCAGAGGCGGAGAGGCTCTCCGACGTTTTGAAGGATGCCAAGGAAAAAATGAGTCCTCCCGAGTTTCTCCTGCTGCTGATCGAAGTGAATCTGAGGGTCGAGGAGATAACAAAGATCGATTACGCTTCGGTATGTGTTCCCTCGTGCGGGTGCAGTTACAAATAGGGATGTTTTCGGTCCTTTTTTTCTTTGACGGATCATAATCCCATGCGTTCCCGGGAATTTTATTCCATATAACCGGAGAATGAAAACCTGTGTCATACGATACAGGGATATTCATAAAAAGGAAAAAAGATAAATGGAACAATTCAGGCGTTGTGAGGTAATTGAATGCCAAGATCTAAAAAACAAATGGAACAGCTGAATAAAGCAAAGAAGGCAAAGGCAGAAGAACTCTCGAAACAGGCGGCAGAAGGCAGCGAAGCCGCCAAGAAGAAGCTCAAGAAGCTTGAGAAAAAGATCAAATAGGCCTTCTCTAATTTTTAACTATTTTTATTTCGTGAAAACCACTTTGTGATTTCTGCGAAAATTTCCCGCAGAAGTCCAGAAGATTCTAACGTTACAGGATGTTTTCAGATATCTCGAAACAGGACTACATTAATTGCCGAAGCGCAAAAGGACCCCGCTGGAAAATTTGCTAATCATATCTTAATGTCACAACTTATAGTTATTTGATGACCAATAGTTATATTATAACTAAAAGTTATATTGCTTTGAGAGATTGCCTCCGGCAGTCATAACGGAGTGAATAAAATGGAAATAGAATCCGTGAAATTAGTTTGTTTTTCGCCTACAGGAACAACGAAGGCAGTTGTCGAGGGAATTGCACGCGGGATGAAACCCGGCAACGTGGAATTGCTGGATATCACCCGGCCGGGTGCAAGAGAAGAGCCTTTACAAATCCGGGAGAATGAACTGCTCGTAATCGGGGTTCCGGTTTATATGGGAAGAGTGCCTGCTCTTTTAACCGGATGGCTGAATGAAATTAAGGCTCAAAATACCCCGGCGGTCTGTGTCGTCGTCTATGGCAATCGCGTATACGAAGACGCACTCCTCGAACTGAAAGACATCGTGTCAGGATGCGGGTGCAGACCTATCGCCGGTGCAGCGTTTATCGGCAAACATTCGTTCTCGGACACCGGGACACCGACGGCAGAGGGACGACCGGATGTAGATGATCTGCACAAAGCAGAATTATTCGGGCAGAGGGTGCGGGAAAAACTTGATACCATCCGGTCGGTTGACCAGATCCCTGGTGTAAATATTCCCGGCTGCCACCCTTACCGTGGGGATTCCAAACTGTGGATTGTCGATTTTATTGCGGTGAGCGATGAGTGCGACCAGTGTGGGATCTGTGCGGAGGGATGCCCGGTCGGTGCAATCGACCCGGAGAACTGCAACCTGACAGATATTGAAAGATGTATCACGTGCTGCGCCTGCATAAGGAATTGTCCGAAGGGTGCGAGAACTATGAAACCCGGTATGGTAAAGGATGCACAGCTGCGTCTCCATACGCTTTACAGCGAGCGAAAGGAGCCTGAATGTTTTATCTGAATATAATCAGGGTAAGGTTTGAATAATTATGGGAATCGCCGACAGAAGACAACGGGAAAAGGAACAGCGAAAGAACGAGATCATCGAAGCGGCCGAGCGTCTCTTTTTTTCGCGGAGCTATGAAGATGTCTCGATGGAAGATATCGCTCGCGAGGTTGAACTGAACAAGGCCACGATTTATCTTTATTTTAAAAATAAGGAGGCACTTTTCGCCGCTGTTGTTCTCCGCGGTGTCCGGCTTCTTGAGGAGAAATACAAAGAATGCATGGTAAAGGATGTTCCGGGAATTGTCAGGGTTCTCCTGATGGGCCAGGCTTATTACCTGTATTCACAGGAATATCCTGATTACCTGCGGATGATTCATTATTACGGTTCGGAACGTTTTTCCGGGGAGAATCCATGCACCGCAGAGATTGGGAAAGGATATGGCACTTGCCGGCTGATCCTCCGGGATGCGATCAGGGAGGGCATCGATGACGGGACAATCAGGGCGGACCTCGATCCTTTCCTGGCTTCGATGTACCTAATGACCTCCTTCATGGGTATCCTGTCGATGGAAAACAAGTGGAAGCTTGTTATCGAGGCGGAAGGGTTCAGCTACGAGCAGTTCACCGGTGAATTTTTCAGGTTCATCATTCCTTCGATCTCTTCAGGTAAGATTTCTCCGAATATGGATACCGGGGATTTTGAATCGTTCGGATTTTCTTTGACCGATATTGTGGAATCCGGGAAAGGAATGAAATAAGAATTTTAATTCTTTCCTGATTTTAGAGCTTATCTAAAAAATAATGACTGAAAGATCGTTTGTTCAGGACTTAATTTTATTTAGCCACAAATAAGACAGTTTTAAAAGTGCTGCAAAGATACAAACGCCCCGGTGGTCCCGGCCAGAGTACATGCCCCGCAACATCCGAAGTAGTTTGCAACTTTGCACATGTTTGCAAACACTTTGCACAAAGATTTTGCAAACTAAATAACTGCAATAATGAGATTTTTCGAATAACTGCCCTCATATCTGCTTTCTATCATTTTGTTTGCGAAAAAAACGAAATCGCACAGAACACAACGGCAGGACTAATGCAAAGATCGTCCTGTGTGTGTGCCTAATTTTTTTGCAAATAAAATAATAATAATTATAAATTTTATTATATGTACAATAATTAGAAAAATATCACTAAATTTCCTTTTTTTTAATTTGCAAAAAAGTTTGCAAAGTTTGTGCAACGTTGTGCAAAGTTGCAAATATAAATCCTTCATATCCGTCGTGAAAGATCAAAAGGGTAAGAGACGATAAAAAATTGAAAAGTTTTCTACAAGGTTAAAATTCAAAAAGTGATAATTCCTGTTATCTTTTATATGCATTTTTCCTGTCTGCTATTTTCAGCAATTTAATCTCTTCATTATCTATAAAATAAAAAATCCTGAAATCCCCTACTCTTAGCCTGTATTTTTTAGCTGTTTGATATCGACATTCGGCCTGGATGTAAAAGGATCTTATGTTAGTCCTTTAAGAGCTTCTTTAACTCTGGTTTTAGTCGATTCATCCGGTTCGCCTAACTGCTTTCTGAATCTTTTTGAAGCAAGAAGAGAATAAGCCATATTATATTGCTTCCAGATCCAGGGGAGTGAATTCTTCGTTTTCTAAAATATCGTTTAATTCAGCATCTGGTTTTTTTGTGCAATAATAAATTAGCAGCCTGTTAACGATATCGCTGTAGGATTCGCCTTTTCGGCCTATCTTTTTGAGTTCCTGTTTGACTTCATCATTTACGGTGATGGTTGCCATAACCATTATTATGACACAATATCTTTAAACCGTTTGTGAATGTGCAAAATGATGATTGAGGGAAGGAGGTTAATATCCCCAATGGAAATTGCATAGTTTCACTTTGGTTTATTTATTTAACGGCAATTTTGCAGAGTTTAATTATCGAATAAAACCACAGCCGCCTGGCGTAATAGGGAGGGATTGAAGGAACCGGTCCTTTGCTGAATTTACTGAAGTTTACTGAAGTTTACTGAATGTTTACTGAATGTTTACTGAATGTTTACTGAATGTTTACTGAAAAAATTATTTCTTATCATAGAGTAATTTTAAATCTAGGCATTCTAAGCCCTCCGGTGAATTTTATTTACTGAATTTCAAGATTCACAGACGCACTCACACACGGGAGAAGAGAGGTCACTTTCTTTCTGTGTTCCTTTGTTTTTCAGTAAACAAGTACCTGTACATATATATGTACATATAATATATCCTTAAGATCTGAAAACAAGCATGATTTACGGTTTTAGATCTTTACTGAAATCTTCAGTAACTTTCAGTAAACCTTCAGTAATTCCGTAAACAAAAACAAAATTGATCCGGCAAGGCCCGCGATGAGGCCGGGATCTTGATCCCCGAGGGGAAGTCTTTTGCGGTTTGGATTTTGGTTTGAGGAAGTAGTTAATATCTCCGATGGAAATTGCATAATCTCACTTCGGGTTAGATTTTATTGGAGGTAATTCCGGAGAGTTCAGATAACTAACAACACCATTGGAGCAGGAGGGATGCTTGTCCATCCCGACTGCGACCTATCGCGATCGGGGGAGGATTATTGGAAAAGGAATTCCTCTTCTTTCTCATAATGGTAGAAAATAAATCAAATATATCTGTCATCAAATCAAAAGAGAGAAAATAATGTTCAGGTTTTTGATTGTTATCGAGAAGGGGGACGGCAATTACTCCGCATATTCCCCGGACCTTCCAGGATGTGCTGCGACCGGCAAGACCCGCGAAGAGGCGGAGAAGAATATGCACGAGGCGATTGCGTTTCATATCGATGGCCTGAAGGAGGACGGGCTCCCGATTCCCGAGGGGAAGTTTTCTGCTTCGTGGGTTTTGGTTTGAGATATCTCAGACCAAAAATAGGTTTATAGGTTTCATTTCTGTTGATATTGTTTAGATGATCCGGGGGAGAGATCGTTTCGAACTTTACTGCACTTAACTGCAGTAAAGCAGTAAACAAAATATGAATATGATGATCATTTTTAAAAGACTCCATGTTTGTAGAGGGATGCTTGCCTGTTATGAATGTGGCTTAATCGCATTTGGTGGGGAAAGGAACTCTCTTCTCTTTTCTATTCCATCATTGTAAAAATTAAAGAAATGAGTTTACGAGATATTATTTCTGCATCATTTGTGGATCGGGAGATTGAAGAAGCGGAATATTTATTCGGAAAAAATCATCATAGAGCAGCTGGAGCATTGGCAGGTGTTGCATTGGAACAACATCTTAGAACTCTTTGCGATAAATATCAAATTGACTATGGAAAAAAAGATACAATCGAACCTCTAGTTCAAAAATTATATAAAAATAATAAATTAGACAGCACTCAAATGAAAAATATCCAGCATTTAGCAAGTATTCGTGATAAATGCGATCATCCCTCTGAAATAAAAAAAGAAGAGGTGAAAGAATTAATTGAAAGAGTTAAGAAGATAGTTTAATTTTTGATGAAAAATGCGAGGGAAGGGATTCGAACCCTCGAACTGCTAACAGACTGGACCCTAAATCCAGCGCCTTTGACCAAGCTCGGCAACCCTCGCAAAAAATGCAGAATAAAATAGTCATTGGAATTAGATAAAGAATCTCTTTCTTTGGGATTTTATTTTCAAAAAATATTCTAGGTTTCGAAAGGGTGAAAGCCCTTCAGTTGGCAACCCCGGCACCGGCGGCCAAGCCGCCGGACGGCCCCTGCCTAGGGGCCTTGCCTTAAGATAGACATCTCAATGCACGCTCAGGGAACCGACGAGGGTCCCCTGAGCTGTTGAATTTTTTTTGGTAATTCTATTCTGCAAACGCTATGAATTTATCGCGTCTCACCGCTCAAGGGATACTTGCCTATCCCCGGAACGGCCAGGCGGCGAGGGGTTGTCGACGTTGTGTTTGATGGAGACTCCCGGAGAGAAAAAAGTATTACTAAAATGCAACCTAGTACAACTAACGTTCGTCCACAAACCCGGAAAAAATCGCTCCCCTGTCTTTCGTTCCCCGAAAATCCATAGTAATTAAACGTCCTTTACTCCTTCTGCCCCCTCCGGCGTCAAATAAAAGATAAAAAGAGCCCGAATCACAGAAATAATGTTGAAATCAAAACCTTTATCCCTACTCTCGGATTAAAAACTTAATACCTAAATGGGTTTGGACATGGCTGGTGAAATACCATACACTGAAATTTTCCATATTTTCGCCGCAGCGGTCGTTTGCTTTGTTATTTATGTATCCATAGACCTGCTGTTCAGGCTCCCGGAGAAGGGAGGAGTCCGCGGGGCCGACGCAATCGGGAAGTCAATCGAATCGGCCGGAGGTGACCTTAACGGCGGATTCATGATGGGAAACATCGTCTGTTCCCCCGATGCATCCGCAGGAACACTCCTTGCCGCATGCGGCGTGTACACGTTCGGGATCGCCGGCGGACTCGTCGCGGCAGTCCTGGTATTCATCGGGAACAGGATCTGCTACGACAAAGGCTACGCCGGGACCACCGGTGCGATCGTCGCGACATTCGTGATCTATGCACTCTCTGAATACGCCGGGTTCTCGCCCGAACAGTTCATCGCCGGAATGGTAATCGCCATACTCGTGATACAGGGCATATCGCAGAAATATGCGAGCCGGCTCCTCGGGGCACTGTGGAGGATTCGGTCATGATCGCCGTCGCAGTAACAGCAGTGATCGCAGTCTATGCAGTGATCAGGATAATAGCCGAGAAGGAGACGCTCAGGAAGTTCACCTATCTCAATGTCATGAACTTCGCAATCGCCGCGACCATCCCTCTGCTGATCGCAGACCCGCTCGCATTGATCGCAGCGATCGCGTACTTCGTCGGCTCAACGCTCGAATCGAATGCCATCGCAAGTGCATATGCATTAAGGAGGGACGGGAAATGATCTGGTATCTCCAGCTAATCTTCGGGCTCATGGCAATCGGCGGTGCGACCGTCGCGGCAATATGGAAGAATCCCTTCGACAAACTGATCGCGATCGGTATAATCGGGGCCGGGATAATGCCGTTCCTCGCCGAAAAGGGATACCTTGACGTTGTCATACTTGTATCGCTGATAATCCCTGTCTCGACCATAATCCTGCTCCGCATCGTAAGGGGGGATGAATCATAGACGCCCTCATCATACTCGGGCTCGGGATACTATTCATCGGCGGACTATCGGCTGCATTCCCTAACCCAAAGACCTACGTCAACCGGATAATCAATATCGAGGTCGCGTCCTTTGGGCTCCTGCTCGTAATGCTCGTATACGACGAGACGATCGCACTCCTGACCTTCATCGCCGTAACCGCGATAACAACCTTCGTGCTTGTCAGGGTCATAGAGAGGAGGGAGGCCGCATGACCGGCATAATCAGGCGGATCTCGCGGACTCTCCAGAACCACAACAACCTTGTCGGCGTCTACGCCGCGGTCGTGATCGCGGTAATCGCCGTCGGGCTGCTGCTCCAGTCGCCGCTGACATACGACGAAAACCAGCTATACCCAAAGACCATCGACAATACCAGCCCACTGAACCCCTACGACAGGGGCGGAGCACCGTTCGAGAAGGCCGACGTCGTATCCCAGTATCCTGAAAACGAACCATATCTCGGGTTCGTAACCGGATACCTCACCCCGGTATCGCTCCTGATATCCCAGCTCAACATGTTCATGGGAACAACAATCGTATCGCACCCGGGTGGAATCATCGACGAGATCCTCTACAATACGAGAGGCCTCGATACGATATTCGAAACCAGCATCCTGTTTGTCGCGTTCACGATAGCCATGTTCCTGTTCAACAGGAGGAGGGAGGAATAATGTTCGTCTATAACCTCTCCTCCGAATACGAACTTGCGCTGATAATCACGCTCGTATGCGTAATAATCGCGTTTTGGGCGATGGTCCGGGAGAAGGAGGACCTGCACAGGCTTATTCTCACCGACCTCGTAGAGATCATGAGCCTCGTAATCATCGCACTCGTCGCGACCGATCTCGCCGAAGCCCTGATCCTTCCCGGCCTGGTCGTCGGGATCGCCGAACTCCTCGCACTCTCGGAGCTTTACATCGAAAAGGAAAACCTCAGGAAAGACCCGGAGAACGTGCTCCATATCGAGGTCATGGACTCCGCACCCGGCATACTTGCGGTCATATTCGTGATCTACGGCATCATACTCTCCGGGTTCACCGGCGGTGCCGTCGCAGGACTCGGGCTCGTCTTCTACTTCATGTGCAGGGGAAGCAGCGAGAAGAGGGAGATCATCGAGACCGTCAGCGGTTACGCCTGGGCCTGCTGGGTCGTGGCATTCATCGTATTCATGGCCCTGCCCCAGTACTGGTTCTTCGGCGTGATCATCGCAGGTGCGGGAATATTTGCAAAGGTTGCGGCCAAGATGTCAGTCATAGGAACCATGAACGGAGGCGATTCCGATGTATAACCTCCCGTCGCCGCAGATCGAAGGCGACGCCCTCGCCCACATCCCGTTCGGCGATATCGTATACTACATCAGCCCGTATACTCTCGTGCTGTTCATATTCGCACTTGTGTTCACGTGCCTCGCGATCCTCTCGAAGCCCGAGAAGCAGGTCGACATCGCGTTCGGCGGGGATGCGTTCTACACGAAAGTCATCCCCGAGAAGCAGGTGCGGTTCCAGAGGTTCATGGCGATCTCCTGCGGGCTTGCGGCGATGGCCGGCGTTACGACCGGCGACATATTCAACTTCACCCTGCTCACTGCGATGGTCGGCATATGCAACATCGGAATCGTTGCGTCGGTGAAGAACAAACATGTCCTCGACAACGCCTATGAGTACGGGATACTTGCGATGATCGCAACGCTTCCGCTATTCGGCGGTGCGGCGATCATCCTCGCCACGACCGGAACGCTCAGCATGTGGGAGCTTTTCACAGCAGCCGTCACGGTTCCGGTGATCGCGAAGGGACTGCTCGTGATAGGTGTAATCGGCGAGGGAATGGCGCCTGTATATGTAGCGAAGGCTGAAATAACGAGAGCACCCGGAGCGCCCTACGTGCTTATGATCCACGTAAGCTCGCTCCTGATGTTCCTGAGGGTAATCGAGATTATAATATCGATGTGAGGTGTCGGGTATGAAGAAAAAGATGAAGATACTGATGGTTGTATCGGGGCTGATCTGTCTTGCGTCCGCCGTCCTTGCGGGGACGGGGATAATCGACCAGATTGTGATGGTTGCAGCGCTGATAATATTCTTCCCGCTGTTTGTCGTCTCGACATTCCTCACGTGGAAGGCATCCGATCGCGAAGGGGACTACCCGTTTATAGGTTATTGACATGATTTGGTTTCTGCTATACCTGCTGCTCGCCGTTTTCATCGGCCTGCTCTATCACGGAATTCACCGGAAGGTCATCGCGAGGATACAGACGAGGCCCGGCCCGCCGATCTGGCAGGAGTTTTTGCACCTGCTGAAGTTCTCCTTCAAGCAGACCTGGATACCTAAGACCGCGTCGCAGCTGATGTTCGTCGCTATAATCGTGGTCGTGATCGCGATCTGGGTCGGCGGACTCTATGTCCTGCTCACCGGCGGAAGCCTGATGATCCTCTTCGCTATATTCCTGCTCCACAAGATAACCGAACACGGCCTCGGACTCTCATCCGGATCGCCCTACGGTAAGTTCGGTGCGATAAGATCGGTCATATCCGCGGCATCCGAGATCCCGCTCTTCGCGACGGTCGGTGCGATATACATGATCACGGGCTCGCTGATGATCTCGGACATCACAGCCTATGAAGCCGCGAACGGTCCGCTGATCATTCCGGCGTTCCCGATGGCGATCGCGATGTACGTGATCGTGCTCTCGAAGCTCCCCTACAACCCGTTCGGGATAATCGAGGCGAAGGAGATCGTAAGCGGGAACAAGACCGAGCACTTCGGTGTTTGGAGAGCGGGGCTGGAGACCGGATTTTCGATAAAGACCTTCGTCCTTCTCGCGACTTTCGTTACGATCTTCATCGGCGCCCTCCCGCTGTGGCTCATGCTGATTGCCATGCTCGTCCTTATGCTGACGATGTCGTTCATCTGCGCACTGACGCCGATGCTCTCCCCGTACGACGCTGTGACTATACAGGCATTAATAATCGCGTTTGTCGTAATCTATGTAGTGATTACAGGGGTGATCCTATGAGCGGTGCAGGAAGGGCCGGACGGATCGGTCCCGTCGTCGTCGCCGGTGCTGTTATCTATATCGTAATAGCAGTCTGGCAGGCGGTTCTGCATCCGGCAGTTATACCCGAGGCGGTTGCGATTGCAGTGCTCCTTGCCGTATTCTCGTCGGGGCTTGCGATGAAGAACCCGGGCGCGATGAAGAAGGGCGAGATGGCGGCGGTCTGGATCTGCATCCTCCTCTTCGCCGCATACGGAATACTCAGGATCGGAGGGCTGTTATGACCGATTTCATCTACGAAAAGGACCTTACGAATATGAAGCTGAAGATACTATCAAGTCCTTTTCATACGAGGATGGTCGACGAACTCTCGAAGAAGTATGGCATAAGCAGGTCGGCACTGATGAAGACTATGATTGAGAACCTCGACATGTCCCTTCTCGAAAATCTTCCGGCAAGATACAACGCGTGGAAGTCGGATGTGAACGACTCGGAACTCGACAGGGAGATTGGTGCGATGCTCTTCGTGAATTATATTCCCCTGCTTAGCGAAGGGGACGCCGAGTCTGTGCTTGACAAGGCGAAGACGGAAATGGATTCGGGAGTGACCCGTGAAGCGGCGGTCTCGAACGGAATAAAGGAGATGTCGGGGATGATCCGGCGATGAGTATAATACAGAAACTGAAGAACAAGGTCCGTTCCAAATCAATACACGTAAGCTACGTCAACGTCGGTTCGTGCAACGGCTGCGACATCGAGATCCTCGCCTGCCTCTCGCCGAGGTACGACCTCGAACAATACGGGATCTATGTCCACAACAACCCGCGTGAGGCGGATGTCCTCCTGATCACAGGTGCTCTGTGCGAACAGTGGGACGACAAGCTCGTCAGCCTCTGGGAGAAGATCCCCGAGCCTAAGGCGGCGATAACGATAGGAAACTGCCCGGTATCGGGCTGTGTCTTCAACAGGCGGGGGAGCTACGTGAACCCGCCGGTATCGAAGCATATCCCGATTGCCGCATCGATTCCCGGCTGTCCCCCGCGGCCGTCGGAGATCGTGAGCACGATCCTCAGCATTGCCCCTGAGGTATTCAAAGACTTCGAGGAGAAGGGGAAGAAGGAAAAAAGGAAGGAGAAGAAGAAATGAAGAAGATCGTCGATGTATCGCTTCCTATAGGTCCGGTCCACCCGGTATTCAAGGAGCCCGCCCGTATAAAATGCGAGACGATGGGTGAGAGAGTCCTCTCCGCCGAGGTCGAACTCGGCTATGTCAAGAAGGGCATAGAGAAGATCATGTGCGGCCGCCCCTGGCAGGAGGTCATGTTCCTCGCCGAAAGGATCTGCGGGATCTGCTCGGTTATTCACAATATGGTCTTCATCGAAACCGTCGAGAGAGTCTCGGCGATCGAACCCTCCCCAAGAGCGGCATACCTGCGGGTCATCGCCAACGAGCTCGACAGGATGCAGTCGCACATCCTTGCGAACTACTCATACTGTTATACGATAGAGCACGAGACCCTCGCGATGTATCTCCTCAATATCCGTGAGACCGTCATGGACCAGATCGAGCTTCTCACAGGGGCGAGGGTGACCTGCGCCTACATCATCCCCGGCGGGGTGAGGTTTGACTTCAGGCCGGAAGAAGTGGCGAAACTGAGAGCCGCACTCCTGAAGATTGAATCGGACGTCAAAAGATTCCAGGGAATGTTTGCGAACGGGCGGATGATCTCGCTCCGGAGTAAAAGCGTCGGAATTCTCACTCCCGAGGAGGCGAGGATCGCCCATGCGGTCGGACCGACTGCAAGGGCGAGTGGCCTTCGGATCGACGAGAGGCTCAATCACCCGACATACAAACTGCTTGATTTCGAGCCGATCGTCCGCGACGAGTGCGACAACTATGCACGGGTAATGATCCGTTTCCAGGAGGTCATGCAGAGCATCGCGATAATCAGGAGATGCCTCGACGAACTTCCGGGCGGCCTGATCCGGAACGGCGGCGAAGTCGGTGCAGGCTCGTTCGTGTGGAAAGGCGAAGCACCGAGAGGAGAGCTCACTTACGATCTCAAGACCGACGAATTCGGGCGGATCATCGAGATCGCGATAATGACCCCTTCGATCATGAACATCGAGGCGTGCGGGCATTACATGCTTAAGGGAATCGATTCTGCGGCCGATATCACGGCGACTTTCATAAGTTCGGACCCGTGCATCGCGTGCAACGAGAGGTGAATGGGTTGTCTTCGTCCATTATATATTACCTAAAGGAGTTCTGCCGGCCCGAATGGTGGAGGAAGTTCCTCTTCGCAAAGACGCCTCCACTGGTAACACCGGCCCATTTCAGGGGCTATCCCGAGCTCACGGGAAACGAGTGCTCTCATGAATTAAGATGCATGATGATCTGCCCTTCGCCTGGTGCGATAGAAGTCCTGAAGGGCGATGACGGCAAGTGGGCGCCTGTGATATACAAGGGTCACTGCATCCGTTGCGGGCTCTGTGTCGAGGCCTGCCCTGATAATGTTTTAAAGAGCGGTGATATCCTTGAAAGAAACGAGGACGATAAGACATATTTCCTTGCCACATATCACCTGCACGTGGACAATGCGAAATGCATGCGTTGCGGAAACTGTGCGGTCGCCTGCCCGGTGAACAAGGAAGAGGACCCCCGGCTCGGCTCGACGGGAACGTCTTCCAACGACGATGTAATAATGCGGGTAAAGGAAGGAAACCTGACGTTCCTTCATCCCGAAAAATGCACCGGCTGCAAGACCTGCGAGGAGACCTGCCCCAACGGTGCGATAACGGTTGCAAGAGTCGTGGAAGGAGCCCAGGATGAAGAGTGATCCTCTTTTGAGATAAGATTTTATTTTATAAAAATAATCAATTATCAATGGTAAAGCACAAATGCGGTTATGAAGAGGACATGCGCTGTAAAAGATGCGGGACTCCCCTGATTGAAAACAAAGGCGGGCTGTATTGTCCGCACTGCGGGAGGCAGGTAACTGTTATCTGCCCCGGCTGCGGAAAGCCCTGGCTATAAGAGCTATAACTCGAAAATCTTTTTTCATACGGGCGGGTGACTGCGGACCCAGCCTGCATATTCTTCCCTGATCTGCTGTATCTCCTCCTCGTCGAGATCTTTTTTCCTCTTTTCCTTCAGGTATTTCTGGAGCTGCCGGGTGATGATTTCGGCTTCCGAGGGAGTTTCTACATCAAGGTATACCTGGACTTTTCCGGGATTTATCGTCTCGCTGCAGACCGGGCATAGCTTCCACTTCTGGTATTTATCCACATAAGTGAAGGACAGGCAGCCGGGACAGCGGATGATAAGATACACTATATAAGTGTAATATGTACATGAATTCATAAAATTATCGGAGGTCCGGATCTTCCGTGATGAGTGTCAGATCTAAAAGAAGATCCGGACTTTGATCAGAGCGATTCGGCTGTCCTGTACATTTCCTTTTGAACCGTTATCAGAAAACGGGCTCCTTCCCCGTACACACCGTCTTCTGTGATCGATATTCCGGTGATGGACAATATCTCACGCGAAAGGAACAGGCCGAGACCGGTATTTTTTCCATAACCCCTGTCGAAGATCTTTTCTTTTTCTGCTTCAGGAATCCCTATTCCGTTGTCTTTGCAGATAATGTTCAGATTACCTTCGTTATCTTCAGATGCTGAAAAATAAATCCCTGTTACTTTTTTCCCGTGCCTTACGGCATTGTCGAACAAGGTGTAGATTACCTTTTCAAAGAGCGGGTCTGCATAGATCTCATAGCCGGTGAGTTCATTTGTAACCGCAAGATCCCTGAAGGCCGCCCTGCCTGTTCTTTCGACGATTCTGCCGATATCGTACCATCCGGGCGATTCAACTCCCATATCCTGGTAATCTTTTGTAAAATTGATCTGCTGCTTAATGTTCTCAAGAGCGCTTTCAATTCTTTTAAATGATTTATACTCCTTTGAATCGGCAGGGATTAGGTCTTCAATCCCCAGCAGGTTCAGGGACATTATAGCAACCGTCAGCTGGTTAAGAATATCGTGGCGGGTAATGCTGTTCATAAGATTTAGTTTGTTGTTTACGATCTTGAGGGTATTTTCCGCTTTTATACGCTCGTTGAGTTCCATTATCGCCGTATCTTTCATATGGCGAAATGCCTGGACTTCGTTTATGAGATTTGAAACATCCTCGCAGATTATGATTGCATTATATTTTCCCGGACTATCCGTCTTTGATGCAACTACCGTGGTGTGCTGGATACGCATGTTCCCGTTATGGAGTTTGGACGGAATCAGGTATTTATGGAGCTGCGAAGAGAAACTATCCGGCGGACCGCCGTTGAATATGAGTTCGAATCTTTTTTGAAAATGCTTATTGTTTAATTTCTCACATTTATCCCTGAGATCCGTTCCTTTTATTCTGTCTTTTTTAATTCCCGACCAGTTTTCGAGGCACCTGTTCCAGAAAAGGACCTGAAATTCAGGGTTGATAACGCAGATGCCTACCGGGAGGGAATCATATAGTGCCAGCTCTTCTTCCCTCTCGTTGATATTTGTGATCATAAGCCGGAGCTCTCTTCAGCGGATATGGTTTCAATTTTTTTCAGGAGCAGATTGAGTGATTCGATTTCAAGCATCAGAAAAATTATTCCTGTGACATTAATATTTTCGACATAAAAATTGGTCGTTGTGAGGAGAACGTTTTCATTATTTGTGGTCTCTTTAAAATCTTTGAGAACTTCGATTTTATCCTCGTAATAGTCGGGAAGCGAGTAACTTATATGTTCCCTGAGGAAATTGCCGATTGATCCCATAACCCCGTTGATAAACAGATTTCCTACTTCCTTCAGCGTCTCTGCTCTTATTGAATCAAGTTCAGGGGTGTCCGGTTTTTCATCGGTGATAGCCATCACCAAGGCTGCAGCACTGCCCGAGGGGAAAACGAGTACTGATGTGCCTGAGAACGGTCCGCTGAAATCAAGCCGTACCTGTGCGCATATTTCGTTTTCGGGAACCAGATCCTGGCTGCCGATATCGTTGATGTTTATAATTTGAACCTGCGGTACACTGAGCCGGATATGAGATGCGGTTATTTCATTGAGAAGAGATGCCGCTTTTCCTACCCCTATATTCATAATCTCGGTGAGTGCGTCGAAGTCTTCAGGGCTGACATTCATATTAATCTCTACTTCCAAGTATCCTGTTTATTGCAGTGGTTAGCTTGTCGTGATTTATCGGTTTGTTGATGAAGTCCGCGGCACCCAGTTCCATGCAGAGATCGTGTGAAGTGTCCTGGATGTCCGCCGAAGCGATTAGAACCGGTATGTCGACAGACTTTCTTTTTAGTTCCTTCAATACTTCGAATCCGTCGAATTCAGGCATAAGGAGATCAAGAATTATCAGATCAGGTTTCTTTTCTATTGCCAGCTCGATTCCTTCGACTCCTCCTTTTGCAGGGATTACTTCATGTCCGGATTTTTTCAGGATTGAGGATATCGTCGTTCTCTGGAATTGTGAATCGTCAACGATTAATATTAATGCCATATCTCTACATCATATATTTAAAAAATTTATAATGAATCTATGTGTTTGACTAAATCGATCATTTGATTTGAGGATCTATTCTCAACTTTCCCTGGTGATTGTTTTGCAGGAGAAATTTGCCAAAAGATTGATCTTATCGGCGGTGATATTCTTTGCGTCGTCTCGAAAGTTTGCTCGAATTCAAAAGATTGTCAGTAAACGTTTGAACGTTTGCCGATCTTTATTCTCCCGATAATTTCTACACCGAAATCGACTTCATGCAATACACGGTAATCACCGATCCTGATGCGAAAGATCTCCTCTTTTATTGTATCGATCTCTTTTTTCATATCCTCCATGGAAATGGATTCAGTATTCATTTGACGCACTATTCGTTTGGGAACAATAATAATTTTTGATGGTTACACGATCCTGATATAATTCCTGACGGATATTGCCTGATAATGCGCTTTCATCCTGAATTTCCTTTTTAAATCACATTTTTTTTAAAATCTGATTCCCGTCTGTTCCCGCCGACTATTCCAAATGAACGGATTTAATATCATGAAACCCTGATATCAGGTTATGAGTATTGAAGTCCTTCCTGTCGAGGGTCTGCCTGTATTTCATCCGGGCGACGATCTCGCGGGAGAAATCTGCAAAAAGATCGATCTAATTGATGGCGATATCCTCTGCATCGCCTCGTCGGTTTATTCAAAATCAAAAGGGCACATCAGGACTCTCGATGAAGTGGTTCCTTCGGAAAAGGCGAAGGAGATCGCCGGAATGTGCGGAGAGGACGAGAGGTTCATTCAGGTTGTCCTCGACCAGACCGAGGAGATCGTGCTCGAATATCCGTTTGTTCTCTCCAAGATGAGCTCCGGGCATGTCGGGGTCAGGGCCGGCGTCGACAACTCGAACGTGGAGAGGGGTCATGTGATCATCCTTCCCCCCGATCCTATGGCGGCTGCCGAAGAGATCATGGAGAGGGTTCGTGAGATTTCCGGCAAAGATATCCGCGTGATAATCACGGATACATGCGGAAGATCGTTTAGGAGAGGACAGACCGGTGTTGCGATCGGCTGGGCCGGAATGGATGCGATCAATGATTTCCGTGGGGATCACGATCTCTTCGGGCGGGTGCTTGAGATCACAGAAGAAGCTGTCGTGGATGAGATCGCAGCGTTTTCTAATTTCCTTATGGGAGAATCGAACAGGGGTGTGCCTGCGGTGGTCTTCAGGAACTGTCCGGAATGGAAAGGGCATAATGAATTGTATTTCGAGCCCGAATGCGATATAACGATAAAAGCACTGAGAAAAATAAACTGACAAAAAATATTTATTCTTTTTTTAGAACATATTGAAACCGTAGGCCAGATCCAGTGCACCGATGATTATCCCGATTATCGCTGCTGTGATCAGAACCGTTTTCGGAGACAGGTGAACTGCTCTCTTATCCTCGCTGTCGTAGTATGTTACAAGACCAGCGGATGATACCAGACGGCCTCCTTTATTTTTCGCTGCCATGCTTATATGTCTGTGTTTTGAATATATAAATGAGAGGCAGAGTGATCAGGATGGACAAAGAGACTGTGGTGTCGGGCAGGGCATATCTCGGCCGTGAACCGGGAATGAGGGATGTCGAGATCTGTGTCGTGAACGGAATAATACACTCGATAGACGAGGTCGAATCCGCAGAAGAAAGATGGATCTTCCCCTGCCTCTTCAATTCGCATACCCACCTCGCCGATACCGTGGCAATGGACGTCCGGGCGAAAGGATCGCTTTCAGAACTTGTCTCCCCTCCCGACGGCCTCAAGCACAGGATCCTGGCCCGGACCGGAGACGATCTCCTCAGGGAAGGGATGAGGAAGAGCATTTCATTCATGATGTCGTCTGCAACCCCCGGGTTCTGTGATTTCAGGGAAGGGGGAGTCAAAGGGGTCGAGATCCTCAAATACGCTATCGGGGGATCGGGTGCCGACGGGATTATCCTCGGGAGAGACGGCGGAGAAGAGGTCTCGTATGGGATTGGTGTTTCGAGCACGAAGGAGGGCGGCGATGTTATCGAAAGGGCCGCCCGCGTGAAGAAAAACGGCGGGTTTGTAGCCTTTCACGCCGGTGAGAAAGACGATCGGGATATAGATCCGGCGATCGATGCCGGTGCGGACCTGCTCGTGCACTGCACTTATGCGACCGACAGTCAGCTGAAAAGATGTGCCGATGAGGGAATTCCGATTGCAATATGCCCCCGTTCCAACTGGATACTGGGTGTCGCATCCGGTCCTGAAAACCCCCCTGTAATGAAGATGATCGAATTCGGGTGCAAAGTCGTCCTTGGAACGGATAATGTGATGTTCGTCCAGCCCGACATGTTCTCCGAGATGGCGTTTCTGTCGACAGTCTACGGGCAGGGTCCGGAGGAAGTCGTCGATATGGCTGTAGGTGGATCGGAGGTCTTCGGCCGCAATTATTCCATAAAAGAGAAAAAAAAGGCGTCATTCTTTACCATTGATCCGGTGCGTGCCAATCTTTCTTTCAGCCGCGATCCTGTAAAAACAATAGTAAACAGGATGAATTTTTCCTATATCGAGAGAATGTATTTTAAGATTTAAAGAAAAAATTGTAAACACAAAATCGAGGCTTGCATATGTTCAGTACAATTCTTGTAGCAGTTGACGGTTCCGAGGTTAGTAAGAAGGCTCTCGAAGCGGCGCTTGAAGAAGCGAGAGTCTGGAAATCGGAACTTAATGCTGTTTATGTCATTGAAACGGGCGGATTTGAAAATATTCCTGCCGACAGTACAATGGAAGTCGTTTACAACCGTCTCGAAACCATAGGCAACGAGGCACTTAATGCGGCGGAAGAGGGGGCCAAGAAGAATTCGCTGAGATACAACTCGTATATCAGGGAAGGGCATGCAGGTGATGAGATAGTCAAACTTTCCGAGGAGATCGGGGCTGACCTCATCGTAATGGGCTCTCATGGCAAGAGCGGAATAGATCGTCTTCTTCTCGGCAGCGTAACCGATTTTGTAACAAAACACAGCAAGGTGTCTACGATGGTGGTGAGACTATAGACAGAATGCTGGTCCGCGACTACATGGTCGAGGACGTGGTTTCGGTTGAGACACCGGGAAACAGGGATGATGTTCTCAGGATTCTCAAGAGGACGGGGATCAGCGGAGTTCCTGTAACAAAGGACAGCGAACTGGTAGGGATTATTACCCGCAAAGATATGTTGCGCAAGGCCGAGGAGACACAACTCAGCCTTCTGATGACATCCGATCCTGTTACGATCGGTCCCGATGCGACCATACAGGAAGCAGCGACCATAATGGATAGATACAATTTCAGGAGACTTCCGGTGGTCGATGAAGGGAGGCTTGCAGGAATAATCAGTATCGCCGATCTCATCACCTGTGTCGCCCAGATGAAGTTCAGGGACGAGATCAAGGACAAATTTACCAGCCAGACATTTGCTCTCTGGGAAGAGACGCCTCTTCCGCTCGTCGGAAGGATAATGGAGATATCGGGATTCGATGCAATTCCTATCCTCAATTCGGAGTACAAGCTTACCGGTATAATCTCCGAGAGGGACCTGATAAAGCATGCAATGATCGAGGACAGCGTCGAGGTTAGCGATCTCTCGAACGGAACCGACGATGACGAATGGACGTGGGAGAGCATCCGCGACATGCACACAATCTCTTTCGGCATCTCGAAGGTCCAGCTCCCCGATAAGCCTGTAAAGGAGGCGATGATCACCGAGGTCGTCGCTGTTCCGCAGAATGCCGAAGTCAGCGAATGTGCCTTAAAGATGAAAAGATCGAGGGTGGACCAGCTTCCGGTGATCAACGGCGATCGTCGTATGGTCTCGATCCTCTTCGACAGGAAACTGATAAGGTCGCTTTGCAAAGATAAATAGGATTAATTCTTTTTTATCATTTGTAACCGAATTTGCGGTTTAAATCATCGATTTTCCTGAACAGGATCATTTTAGAGATGATTTTTGTTTTCATATAGGAGAAAATTTTTCATTTCTTTTTTCTCAGGATTTCGAATCAATTGATAACATTTTTCCTCCGATGGAAAGTGATATATATCTCCCTTGTCTATCATTTATTGTTTACAGGGGGCACTAAGTAAACTGCTTTTTGTGAACACTATCTATCACCAAGAGGTGAAACCATGGAAAAACAAAAAAGAAGTATGAGAAAATCAATTGGCATTGCAGTTACCGCACTGCTCGTGATCGCAGCTTTCGGCATTTTGCCGGCTTCGGCTACTCCACTGATGGATGACTGGAATAACATCGTTCCCGATTTTGCGAATTCGATAAGGTTTTCCACGTATGAAATAAATTGGACGCTAGACTACGACGGAATAAATGCGCTTCATATCTCGTATGATCCTGTCAATGCTCCAGCTGGAGATATTAATGAGTCAGGAAATCTGGCAGGAACATTCTATGTTACCGATACCGGCGGGAGAAAATTCCAGGATGATATTGTTCTTCTTGCTGCGGTGAATTCTACGAATGAAGAGATTTCAATAAAACTAAATTGTAGTGGTTACCAGTGGGATCTAACTGGAGAAGGTTTTGCACCGCCTCAAGATGATGTAGATTTTAATTATTCGGCATTGAATGGATCATTCTCAAACTCAGATTATGCGAAAAATGGTGATGAAGATGATGTATTCCAGAACTGGAAACCTGGAGTCCACGGAATCGGCGATGTTGGAGATTACCCGATCTTTGACGGAAGTTCTGACAACTGCTATCTTCTATTCGTAGAGAGCAATGTGGGAACATTCAATAATGGTACCTCTCTGCTCAATAATGGTAGTGTTAGAGTGGATTACTCTATATCTGGGTTAGATTCCGATGAAACAGTAGTATTCAACGCCTACGCGTGGAACAACATGACTCGCAAAACTAACGGTGCGCTGAAATTTGATAACCCCGGAATCCGCTGGACAAACAACGTCACCGGAACAACGGAATCAAGTGTCTGGAGAGTAACTGCTCCGTGAAGTAAATGGGATCGCAGTTATAAGGATGAATTCCCTCTACAGGGAAATCAATTCTTTTTTAATGAAAACTGAATTTCTTCTTTAACAGATTTAAAATTATTAAACTTACTATCCTCGCCGGGCAGGTAATCTTTGCTTAAACCGACATCCAAAGATCATGTTTGCCTCACAATTAAACAAATTAAGTTTACTTTTTCTGTTTAAATTAGATGTTACTATATACTATCACTTGATTAATAAGTAGTGGTAAACTAAAATATCATGTAAATTATTTATAGTTTACATGGGGGTATTGATCTGACTGGTGATATAATTGAAAAAAGCCGACGCTCAGCTAAAGCTGTTCATTTCAGCGATATTTATTGTACTGCTTATGATTATTCCCGCCTCGGCGGGGACTATTCTTCCTGATACTATCGGAACGGATTCGTTAAGCTCTTTCTGCCTTAATGTGGCAAACAACGGAGGTGCGAGTGCCAATATATATGACGACGGTACCTATGCGATGTGTTTCAAAGAGTCAAGTCAAAATGGTTTAACTTTTGAGACCGGCGATTCCATCGATACCGACGAAATCGGTGAGAGCATTTCCGGGAGTTCGACAAGTGGGAGTTTCTACCTGAATTTCTATGGTAGTGAGGGGGGTGTCCAGAAGGTCATCCTGATGGTTGCCGTAAACGGTACGATCCAGGATAACTTCAGCGCTCATTTCGAAGCGACCGGTTATAATGTCGGATATAACAGTACCAGCCTTTACGGAGATCTTCATAGTCTTACAACTTCCGATATCTCGTATGAGACTGGGGTCAGTGAATCCTTCGAAAAAGACGATTTCACCTACGGTCCGCAGGTAACGAGACCGCCGGAGACGACCGCGATCTACAACGGACAGGATACCGGCAACACAGAAGAGAATTTCAGTGTCATGTTCGTCGATACGGGTCTGGGAATTCTCGGTAACAAGATTGGGGACTATACCAGTATCGCAAATTCGGGTCTTAACAACGCCGGGAAACTGAAAGTAGATTACCAGGTAGAGAATCTCGGTGAATCGATGATGGTCGTCGACGCATACGGGTGGATCTATTCGGGCTCTGATGATCCTTCCAGTCCTAACCCAAGCATATCCTGGACCAACATCGGCACTGACGGCGAGTTGAAAATTCTAAATCAGACTTCGGCCTCTGTTGAACCGGTGGTTTCTTTTACGTCAAATGTGACAAGCGGTGATGCTCCTTTATCGGTTCAGTTCAACGACACTTCGTCCGGCTCACCGACATCGTGGTCATGGGATTTCGGCGACGGTTCTTCTTCAACGGAGCAAAATGCAACCCATACTTACAGCGGTGCCGGAACATACTCGGTAAACCTGACCGCAACGAATTCAGGCGGAATCAGCAACTCTACTGTAGTCTCTGATTATATTACAGTCAGTATTTCGCCCGGTTCGCTTCTTGCTGATTCTGCATGGCCCGAATTTGGCTATGATTCAAACAACAGTGGTCAATCACCTTATGACGGACCACAGACTGCGACGCTTAAGTGGGGTCCAGTCTCTCTAGGAATAATGACTTATTTAGGAGGGGTCGCAATAGGATCTGATGGGGTATTATATGTTCCAACGCAATCTGGCCTTTTTGCATTAGATCCTGACACTCATGAGACAAAATGGTGTTTTTCCCCCGGTCCTCAGATAGACAGTATACCTGCGATAAGTTCCGATGGAACGATCTATGTCGGAGCAGTAGGTGGTTATTTATATGCGCTAAGTTCTGAAGGGTCAGAAATCTGGAATATGACCGAAGCCGGGAACTATATTACATCTCCTGCAATCGGACCGAACGGGATCATATATTCCGCATACAAATCTAATTTCAATGCCATATATCCTGATGGAACTATAAAATGGAATACTACTCTTGGAGCAAGTGTATCATATAACTCTCCTGCCATAGGTTCCGACGGAACGATCTATGTTGGATCTGATGATAAAAATCTATATGCGATAAACCCTGACGATGGATCTGTAAAATGGAATTATTCTACCGGGGATAAAATTAGGACTTCCCCGGCTATCGGTTTGGATGGTACAATATATGTCGGAAGTTCTGATGGTGCTCTTTATGCAATAAATCCAGATAAGACTGTTAAGTGGATATATGATGCTAATAATAATTATGGGGCAGATTTCAAGTATTGTTCTCCTGTTATTGGACCTGATGGAACAATCTATATTGGATCTTATGGTGACAGTTTATTATTTGCAATAAATCCTGATGGAACTGAAAAATGGACTTTGGATACTGAAAAATACGTAAAGTCTATAACTATAGGGAATGACGGTACGATTTATTTTGGAAGTTATACTTCAGCTAGCACAACGTCATCATTCATCTATGCAGTAAATCCTGACAAAAGTATTAAATGGAAATTGCCTCTTGCAGATAATTGGTATAGTTCACCGACTATTGATTCTGACGGGACGCTTTACATAGGTAGTTATGCTAATGGCAATCTTTATGCTATTGAAAACGTTGTGGACTTTACCACCACAGACAACACCTTTGGAGCAGGTTCGCTGACCGTACAGTTCAGCGGCTTTTCCAGCAGGACTGTGTCGTCATCATCATGGTATTGGGAGTTCGGTGACGGAACGAATTACACCGGGCAGAATCCCCCTGCACATACATATTTCTCCGACGGATCGTATACCGTCAACCTGACTATAACCGACCAGGATTCCGGTGAGGCGTTCACCGCATCGAAACCCGGGTATGTCATGGTTTATGCAGCACCAGAGGCTAATTTCAGCGCAGATGTAACTTCCGGTCAGGTTCCGATGACCGTCAGTTTCACAGACACCTCGTTAAATACCCCGGCCGAATGGCTGTGGGACTTCGGCGATATTGGTATTGGAAATACGTCTGAATTACAGAACCCGACTCATACGTATCTTTCTTCAGGTGAATATACTGTAAAGTTATATGTCAAAAACCCGGCAGGCAGTGATACCTTTAGTAGTACCATCAGTGTAGTCGCACAGGCGACCCCGGTTGTTGAATTCGAAGCTTCTGTTACAGAAGGACAGGCTCCGCTTGATGTGACCTTCACCGATCTATCCGAAAATTCACCTTTTCTCTCATGGGAATGGGACCTCAACGGCGATGGGGTCATAGACAGTACCGACCAGAACACAACGCATACCTATGATGTCTATGGAATCTACAACGTCAGCCTGACGGTAACGAACTATGGCGGTAACAGCAATGTAACAAAAACGATAATTGTAGGAAAACAGGATCAGCCGGTCGCCGCGTTTGAGGCGAATAAAACGGTCGGAATGCCGCCGCTTTCAGTGTCCTTTACCGACAATTCAACGGGCTATAATATCACAAGCTGGCATTGGGATTTCGGTAACGGGAACACTTCGGCCGAGCAGAATCCTGTTTATATATTTGAATCTGAAGGGAATTATTCCGTATCCCTGAACGTAACGAATGACGGTGGCAGCAATGTAACCCTCAGCCGGATTGTGGTGAGGGATATGCTCACCCCGGTAGCGAACTTCACCGTTAACAGGACATATGGCATGTCTCCGCTACCGATCAAGTTCATCGATGATTCGGAATTTGAACCAATTTCATGGGAGTGGGATTTCGGCGATGGTACTAGTTCCACTGAACAGAATCCTGTACATACCTATACAAAGAACGGTAATTTCACCGTTACGCTGAAAGCAACGAATGATGCGGGCAGCGATACGATTACAAAGACTGACTACATTAAGTCCAGTTATACAAATGCACGACCGCTTCCTTTGAATCAGTCCCTTAACCTGTATGTTGCAAATGATGAGGGTGTAAAGTATAATATAGAGAATGGAGTTACCAACGAAGCAAAGGGTTATCAGGACTATGTATTCGTAAACAACACATACTTCATGCTCTATACGGAATCCGTAGGGGGAGTTAATGCACTTCATGTATCAAACGATCCGTCTGTAAAATATGGCCAGGTCACGAAGACAACCAACGGTTCAGGTGAATTCTGGATTACACATACCGGCGGTCAGCCGAACATGCATGACGGGGTACTGCTCCTTGCAGTGAACGGGACGATCCCCGACGATTTCAGCGTGCATATCCGCTCGAGCGGCTACGACTTTGAACCACCTATGGCCAGTGGACTTAATGACAACAATATCGGACCGCTCACATATGTCAAGGGAGCAGTGAACCAGACCTTTACAAGGGAAGACTTCATCTACGGTCCACAGAACTGGAGACCGCATCGTTTCGGGGCATATAATGTATTCCAGGGTCAGGACATGAGCGATACGTCGAATACATTCGAGTTGATGTTTATTGACCTGGATGTGGGATGCACGCAGACGGTATCCGATGGTTACATAAAGGTCGAATATGAATTCAATAATCTGACGACATTTGCAGTCTTCAATGCATACGGGTGGTATAATGCCTCGAACCACGGAACCGGTTTTGTCATGTCATCCACCGGCACCGAATATCAGGTCTTCGGAACTACCGAACCGCCTGTTGTAGGATTTGATGTAAGTACCATGATTGGAACAGCTCTTGAACCGGTGCAGTTCAACGATACCTCCTCAGGGATGCCTTACTCATGGTACTGGGACTTCGGTGATGGTATAACCTCAACCGAACAGAATCCAGAGCATATCTATACCGAGCCGGGAGTATATACTGTGAACCTGACAGCCACAAATTATGTGGGAAGCAATACGACGAGCACGGAGATCAAACAGATCTCAGGGAAGCTTCCCGAGCCATCGTTCACTGCTGATGTAAAATCCGGTGTATCCCCGTTCGAGGTAAACTTCACCGACACCTCGACGAACTCGCCGGTGTCCTGGGAGTGGGACTTCGGTGACGGCACGACCTCGACCGAGCAGAACCCGGCTCACTGGTATGCCCCGGGCCTCTACACTGTCAGTCTCTCTGTTGGAAACAACGGCGGGAATTCAACCCATACAGAAGAGGAATATATCGTAGTCACAGGGAATTCTTCCGCTGACAGGATAGTCAACTCCGGCTTTGAGACTGGAGATAATACCGGGTGGGAATTGGGTTCATCTGCAGCAATATCAACTGCCCAGGTACATAGCGGAAATTACAGTGGTTACATAAATTATCATGGGTATGTTGATTCCGACTGTTCAATAGCACAAAATTTTGACCTCACGGATGTTTCGTCAATATCCTTCTGGGGTTATGTGACTGGCGCTATGGACGGATATCCCCAGTATTACAAGATATATATAGATGACGAACTGGTACAAACCGATAAATGCAGTGGTCCATATACATGGACTGAATATAATGTCTCTATAGAGAAATATGTCGGCGTCCATGAAGTAAAAATTGGGTATGATAATGGCGGGATTACTATTGATTCATACATCGATGATCTCTCAACAGTTACCGAAACATCTGAACCGGTCTCTCACTTCGTCGCCAAAAGCAATACTAAAGGAGAGTACCCGCTGAAAGTACAGTTCACGGATGCGTCCTCGAACTACCCGACCGAATGGGCGTGGGACTTTGACGGCGACGGAAAGATAGACAGCAAAGAACAGAGCCCGGCATATACCTTCGAAAACGTGGGCAACTACTCTGTCACCCTTACTACCAAAAACGAAAAGGGTGACTCCAGTTCCGCGAGGAAGAATTACATCACCGTCAAGGGTGTCCAGAAGCTTACAAAGGATGTGTCGATAAAGAACAACGGTACGCTCACCAACAGCAGCACTGGGAGCAAACAATATACTGTTAACCAGTCCGAAGTCCAGGTCAGCGGCAACAATATAATTGTAGATTCCGGCAGCTACACGATAACGATTAAATCCGACAAGACTCCGACGACAAACGGCGACAGTCTCGTCTCCGATGTGACCGGAATCGAGCTTGAAACCGATCCCGTTGAGGCAGTTCTCGATGAGCTCGGAAACGTCAGCGGTTCGGTCGATATCGAATTAAACGATCTACCGGAAGATTCGGGACTTGAAGTAACAATCGAGAAGGGCAACTCAGGAAGCGGAACCGCCTTCCAGATAGCCGCAAGTTCGAGCGGCCTGAACGTCGATAATGTTGCATACACGATGAATATCGTAAAGAGCAACCTGACGAACGGAAAGGAGATCAAAGAGGCAAGGATCACGATGTCAGTACCTGAGTCGTGGGTAGAGGCCAACGGCGGAATAGAATCGATAAAGATTATCCGTATAGCCGAGGACGGAAAGAAGGAGGTGCTCAATACGACCTACATCGGAACGAGTAACGGAATAATGACGTTCGAAGGATATTCGCCTAACGGTCTGTCGATGTTCGGGCTGGCTGCGACGACACAGCAACCGGAAGTAACTGCTTCTCTGGCCTCGATCCCGGCATCGGGCGGAGGCACATCTGCGATCGGAATTGACAGTGCAGAGAACCTTAAGGCCGGAGATTTGGCGACGCTTCACTTCGATGAAACGAGCATCTACGAGATGGATGTCTATGCAAAGACCGACATCCCGGTATTGTTTGTCACAGTTGAAGCCGGGATTATGCCCGAGGGAGCCGAAGCTCCGGAAGGCGACGTGTACGAGTACATTGCCTCGTTCTTATACGACACACCGGCCGAAAACGTGAGCAAATCCACGATAAGGTTCAGTATCCTCTCGGACTGGGTGGACAGCAGGCTTTCATCGCCGGATCTCCTCTCGCTGTATTATTACAGCGAAGATGAAGACGAATGGACGAAGCTCTCGACAGTCTTTGATTCCGAAGAGAACGGAGTCTGCTATTACTATGCCGATTCCGCATCACTTGGTCACCTTGCGATAGTCGCTGTGCCCGATCTCGATCAGGTGAAGTCTTTGTCTCTGCAGTCTGAAGTGACAGAACAGCCAACCCTCGCAGGGGTAGAAAAGAGTGCAGACTCTGCGACAACCGTGGCAACTCCAAAGGCGACGCCCCTTTTCGGCAGTATGATCGTCTTTGTCGTATTCGGACTTCTTTGCACAATCGCGGTTGTGAACCGCAGGTGCAGGAAGAACGACAAAAAATAATTTTCTTAACACTCTTTTAGTCTGTTTTTTGAAAAAGCCATAGATCTGATCTTAGGGTGACTTAGCCCATTTCCAAGGTATGTGTGATGCCTGAAAACCCTCGATTTGGGCTTTTTTCGGTCTTTTTTGCCGTGTTTTGGATTTGTCTCAAAAATAATCGTAATACGCCCGATTTAAAGCATTTAAACCCCTGATCGCATCGATATAACGGCACGAGAATGGCCTCTTTTTTCAGACGATGTATATATCGACTAAAGGAGAGATCGTGGATTCTGAGGCTTCTGTGTGGATGCTAAAATCGCCGGATTTTGCCGTTTTTGGGGATTATTTAAGTTTTACTGTATTATCTGACGGGATTTTAAAGTGAAATGGGACCCATAAATGGTTAGGGTGGGGGATGATTCCCCCTCCCTGTAACTCTCCCCTTCATGGCGATAGGTCGCACTCGGGACGGGCAAGCGTCCCTCCCGCTCCGGAATACTTCATTTTTGTTTTTCTCCCGGCCGAGGCTATCCAGATGGGTAGTGTCCAGGCCGGGTTATCGCGTCAGCGTAAATTTCGTAGAAATTTGCGCTCGGGCTGCCCTGAAGGGGCTTATGCTCTTTCGAAACCTGGGGCGACCTTTGGTCATATATTATACAATAGCAGAAAGAAATTGACCTCTTTGCAAGTTATTTCTTCAGATTACAGAACTCCAGTCACGCCGCATGAAATTATCCGATCAAGATACTGATCGCCAAAATGACGACTACAACAAACAATAAAATATAATCCTTCTTCTCCATCACGGGGGGCATATACATAGTCTGTTTTTTATTCAGGCCGTAGCCCCTGCATTGCATTGCGTCGGATACCTGGTCTGCCCTATTCATCACGGTCACGACCATCGGGACGAAGATCGAGAGAATCCTCACCGGCTCCCTGAACAAGAGCTCCCTGCTGAATACAAGCCCCCTCGATCTCTGTGCTGCGATGATCTCGGACGCATCGTGCGACAGGGAATTTATCGATTTCAATGCATACCCGAGGGAGAACGTGAACGATTTCGGTACTCCTGAGAGGCTGAGACTCTTGATGAACATGTTATAAGGGGTGGTCATGATGAACAGGAATGAAAAACCGCCTATTGTTATAATCCGTAGAACCATTGAAATAGCGAATATCACCGACCCGTACGATAATTCGGCGTGCAGGATCCAGAAATCTCCCGAATAAAATATAGTCCCGTAGGAATACTTCGAACTTGAAAAGAACAGGTCGGCAAGAATTGTGATAACCAGTATCGGGACGAGAATTCTCATCGAATGCATCCATTCCCTGAAGATCCCCGACGCGGCGGCAAAACAGAGAACGGTTGCCAGGAAGATCCCGATAATAAGAGGATCTCCGGAGAGAAGAGAACCGATGCTGACTATGACCAGGGCGAGAAGTTTCGTCCTGGGATCTAGTGCATGGACGAAGGAATCTCCGGGGATATACGAGATCCCCCACCTGAATTTACTGCGACGCCCTGTCATTCAGCCACCTGTTTTATCCGAATCACGGGATATTCGCCCGTTCTCCATCACCAGAACTCTCTCCGGGCGGAGAGTCGAGGCGAATTCGAGGTCGTGGGTCATTACTATAATGCAGCCGCCCTTCATCGCCCTTCTCCTGAGCTCGGCGGCCAGTGCATCTTTGAGCCTGTTGTCGAGACCAAGTGTAGGCTCGTCGAGGACGATCACCGGGGTCTCCATAACAAGGATGCTCCCTATCGCTATCCTCTGCTTCTCCCCGGCGGAGAGCCTGAGCGGGGGCGTGTTCAGGTCGATATGGCCAAGATCAAGAGCAGACAAAACCTTCGGAACACGCCTGTTGATCTCTTCTTCAGGGACCCCAATATTCGCCGGTCCGAAGGAAAACTCTCCCGAAATACTTTCTTCGAAAAGCTGGTGGTCCGCATGCTGGGATACAAGCCCCACTTTTTTTGTAACGCTCTCTTTTCCCTGTTCCGTGACCTCTTCCCCGAATAAGCAGACACGTCCGGAGTCCGGTCTCAGGATTCCGTTCAGGTGCTTTGAAAGAGTGCTCTTTCCCGAACCGTTCGAACCGAGCAGAACCGTGATGGCGGAGTCGTAAAATGCAATGGATATATTGTCGATTGCCGGGGAGGGCGATCCCGGATACGTATAACTGGCACCAGCAAGTTCGATCGCCGGAGTAAAACCCTCCTTCCTGCCTGAAGGAGCCGGTCGGACGAACGGATAGTCGGTCCCTTTTGAAATGGGAACACTCCCTGTACCCTCCGGCGGGCCGTCGTATGTTATCCTACCCTTCTCCAGTTTCACAACCCTGCCGACCAGCCCGGACACCTGTTCCGTCCTGTGCTCTGCGAGAACGATCGTGAGATTAAACCGTCTGTTCAGGGTGTTCAGCAGCTCTCCCAGGCTCGCTGCCGACCGCGGGTCGAGACCGGAAAAGGGTTCGTCCATAACCACAATTTTGGGCTCCATCACCAGCACGGAAGCAATTGCAACCTTCTGCTTCTCGCCCCATGAAAGATCAGAGGTCTCCCTGTCAAGCAGGTTTTCGATATGCATGAGCTCGGTGATATTTCCGATCCTATTGCCGATCTCCTCCGTGGGAGTACAGATATTCTCCAGCCCGAATGCGATCTCCGATTTGACGGAGTTTGTCACGATCTGCTGGTCCGGGTTCTGGAAGACCGTTCCTACCGTCCCTGAGATCTCCGCAATCGAATGCGACCGGGTATTCATACCCGCGACAAAGACCTCACCTGAAAATTCACTTCCTCTTCTGCCGGAATTAGGTATGATGCCATTGATACACCTCAGAAGACTGGATTTCCCCGAACCCGATGCGCCGGAGACAAGCACCTTCTCGCCGTAACGGATATCGAAATTTATACTGTCGAGTGCGACCGAAGGCGCCGTATTATACCCTGGATACCTGTAGGAAAGGTTCCTGATCCTGACTGCAGGCCCTGTATCAGTCGGCATTCCTCGTAATCACTCCTGTTCTGATCAGCCTAGCAATAAGATACGCGGAGATCAGCCCTCCCAGTGCACCGAAGATCGTATGGCTTACCGATGAGATCCCCGCTTCTATTATAACCACGACAAGCGGAATCCCGATTGCAAGATTAACCGCGAAATTCACGAGCATCTTTGCAAGATTCCCTGCAATCCCTGCAAGAACAGATACGGGGGTCAGGTCCATCCTGTAACGGAAGGAGTACCCGATAATATCGGTAACCATCCCCAGTGCCGTGTACTGGAAGACATCGAAGACATGCAGTGCGCTGACCCCGAAGAAAGAAAGCAGAACTCCGGCTACAAGCCCTATATACGTCCCGCTGCCCGGTTTCTGGATTATCGCGACCCCGATAATCACAGGGATTACCATGAATATTCCGGTGTGTCCAGGGATGTGGAGAGGCATCCTGAGCGCCATAAGCATTACGAAGACCAGCCCCCCGAGAAGAGACATCAGGGCGATCTCGTTCAGTGTAAAATAATCTCTCTTGAAAAGCAACGCTCAGTCCTCTGTTGGTATAAACTGCGCATCTATCGACAGCGAGAAATCGTCCTGCTGCATCTCATCGACTGCGACAAGGAGCAGAACCTCCTCAGCTGAGCTGCCTCCGTTATGAGTTACATCGAAAACTCCCGACTGCTCGCTGGTGTAATAGATATCCCCCTTTATCGATGACGGGTCCCGTGTGATATGCAGCGACCCGAGGCCGCCTCTTGTTGGATCAAAATATACATAATAGGAATACGCTGCCGAAATTTCAGAATCATCTGACGTCACACCCGCCGGAAGGAGATAAAAGTCATTGTACTCCTCCATATCGAGTGCGGCACTCATAGAGCTCCCCGGCGAAGAATTGCCAGTCACGTATAATGCCGACGATCCGTAGCCCTCCATCCTGTTGGTCCTCCATGAGCCGTCCGAATAAGGCCCGAGGACATGAAAAGCGGCAGTCCCTGCAAGATTCTCGAACTCGTATTCCACCTGTACATAACCGGTCCTTCCCAGCAGTGGATTCCCGTCGAACGGGGGGGTTACATTGAGATCTGCAAAGAGCATGTACCATGTCGAGTCCTTCAGATCGTCGCCGGTCGCAATTAGCAGCGGTTCCTTGTAGGGCCTGTACTTCTGCGAGATATAATTGAAATCGCTCTTTTCAAAAACCTGTGAGTGCTCCGTATCTATAGCAGGCGTCATATCCTCCGGCGGATTCAGCGTCAGCCACTCCTCGGCCGAAAACTGGATTGCAAACAGTACTCCTATTACTACAATGACCAGTGCAAATCCTGCTGCGACACGTCCGGAGATTTCCATGTTATCTTCTCATATATGCCTGGTAGATCCCGTCTTCTCTCTCTTTTACAAACAGAACCGTCTTACCTGCAACAGCACTCGGTTTGGGATAGCGGTTGTCCTTCTTCTTTTTGTTCTCGCCTCCCCCCAGCCTGATGATCCCGGATGTAACCTGTCTTCCGTCGGGAAGGTATACGGAATCGACGCCGTTTGAAAGAAGCGTCTCCACATCGGTCTCTTTCATTATTGTGCGGAGACTGCCTAAGAGCAGGAACCTGCCGTCATCCTTTGTCGCGGCAAGACCGAGTCCGGCCATTGCACCGATCACCCCGTCCTCGGTCCCCCCCAGTCCTTCAAGGCGGATCCCGAGGTTCTTTGCAAGTGCCCGGGGCAGTTCCTGGTCAAGGACGGTCGTCTTCGCATCCTGGGCCATAACGATCAGCGGAGGCAGGATCTGGTCTGCATCGCCGACTGCAAGTCCCGGGTCGCTTCCTTCCAGGAACTGGTCCAGCATCGCCTGTTTTGAGATATCAAAGATCTCCCTGCATACATCAGGACCCGATGCATCGACATGAACAACCGCATTGCTGTTGTGCGAGGTGTACGGGATTCTGTCGTCTACAAAGAGCTGGTGCCTTGTTATCGCGTATGCACGGTATTTTTCCGAGACTGCAATTGCTACGTCGTGCGCAAGTCTCCCTGTTCCGCGGGAACCGGGGATGTCGGTATCGTCAAGTCCTATGTATATTGTAATTTCAGTCACCTCCGGTGTTCCCGGAATTTATTTGTTAATGATAAATGGTTGATTCGTCTGGAATCCGATAAGATACGATCTCTCATTTTTGGATAATAAACACTGTTATTATATCGCACCTTATCAAATAAATAAGTTTAATTTTGATATCTTCCTGTACTTATTATTGAAGAATGGCAGCCCATATGATCCAATTCAGAAATGGTTGACAATACAGGGGGGAGAGATGCTCATTGACCGGAACTGATGCAGTAGATATTAAAAAATGTGCGCAGAGCGTATCGGAGATCAAAACAGAGATCGGGAAATGCATAGTCGGGCAGGAGGACGTAATAGACTCCATACTGGTAACTATGATCGCGGGAGGCCATGTCCTGCTCGAAGGCGTTCCCGGGATTGCAAAGACACTCCTCGTAAATACCATCGCAAAGTGCATAGACTGTTCCTTTGCCAGGATACAGTTCACGCCCGACCTTCTCCCCGCCGATATCACGGGTACCAAGATCTACAACCTCTACAAGAGTTCGTTCGAGACACTGAAAGGCCCGGTATTTCATAACATTATCCTCGCCGACGAGATCAACAGGGCTCCGCCGAGAGTACAGTCCGCACTCCTCGAAGCCATGCAGGAGCGGCAGGTGACGATACACGGCGAGACCTGGCCGATTGAGCAGCCGTTCTTTGTACTCGCGACGCAGAACCCGATAGAGTCGGAGGGCACATATCCGCTCCCCAATGCCCAGACCGACAGGTTCATGCAGAAGATTGTAATGAATTATCCGTCTTTAAGCGACGAAAAGGAGATAATGGCGAGATACACTGGTGGAAATACGCCTGAGGTCTCGAATGTGATTGCACGTGGGCGAATCGCGGAGATACAGGAATGCCTGAACGACATTTATGCGGACGAGACCGTGATGGACTACGTATCTAAGATCGTCGATTCGACGAGGAACCCGAAGGAGTATGCTCCGGATATTGCATCAGCCATAAAGGCCGGAGCCTCCCCCAGGGCGTCCATCGGACTGATCAAGTGTGCAAAGGCACGTGCCCTGACCCTTTCGAGGGAATATATCACGCCCGACGATATCAAATCCGTCGCCCTGCCCGTATTGAGGCACAGGATTGTGCTGTCGTTTCAGGCGGAGGCCGCAGGCACGATCCCCGACGAGATAATCTCAACTCTGTTGCAGTCTGTCGATGTCCCATGAACCCCGAGATCATCGATCCATCCGCCCCTTCTGCGATAACTCCTCTTACCGTAGGCGAGGCCCTGCAAAAGGTGTCGGAGATCGAGATCGTCGTTGCAAAATTGTCCGAGGAGATCGGAACCGGCTCTCACAGGTCTGCTTTCTCGGGAACAGGTTCGGAATTCCTGGAGCTGAAGGAGTATACGTTCGGGGATGACATCCGGGCGATAGACTGGAACAGCACCGCAAGACTCTGCGAGACCTATCTCAGGGTGTTCACCGAAGATCACGACACCCCGGTCTATGTCTTAATCGACAGGAGCGCCTCCGGGACATTCGGGCGGGAGATCTCGAAGGACGAAAAGATCTTCGGGATCGCGGTTTCACTGATCTTCTCGGCCTCGGTGCGTGGAGATCCAGTGGGGATGTGCATCTTCACCGATAAGGTCGAGCTGTTCGTTCCACCCGGCAGGGGACGAAGGCATGTCTCGTACCTTGTCAGCCGGCTGATAAATTTCAGGCCGGAGTCGCAGGGAACGGACCTGGGAAATGCACTCTCGTCTCTTCTTCCGGCGATAAAAAAGAGGTCTCTCGTGGTAATCTTGTCGGACTTCGACTCCCCGTCATTCGAAAGGGAGATAGGCCTTTTATCGGCAAGGCACGAGATCAGGCCGGTATGGATCAGGGACAGATCAGAATACGAACTGGCGGACATTGGCTATCTCGTCCTTCGTGACCCGGAGACGGGAGAGGAGATGATTGTAAATACTTCAGATAGAGATTTCCGGGAGAAATTCCGGGAGGCAAATGCAGTACGGGACGGGGAGATTGGCAGGGCGCTTGGAAATTACGGGGTACGGCCCCTAGAGATCTATACGGATGACGATGATCTTTCTTCCCTCAGAATATATTTCAGGCTGTGCGGGATGGTGGCCGAATAGTGATCGTCGAATTCGAAGACCCTATCTGGCTTGCAGGACTCATCTTCATTCCACTGCTGATCCTGTACAGTCGGTACTTCTCAAAGAGAAAATTTCTCAGGGCACTTGAATTCTCGAAGCTCTCGGTGATCAAGGCCGCCCAACCCGGGAAAAAAACGGAAAGGCTCCTGAAGGTTACGTTTTCCCTCGGGCTTATGGCGATTGCATTTATCTTCATAGGTCTTGCAGGCCCCCAGTTTCCTCTCGAACAAACCAAAGAGGGTGTAAACATCGTATTTGCGCTTGACACCTCGGGCAGTATGGAGGCGGCCGATTACCAGCCGGACAGGATCACCGCTGCAAAAGAGGCAATCGGTACACTCATAAACCAGCTCGACCTGAAGGACTACGCGGGAATAATAACGTTCGACTCCGGTGCCTCGACTGCCGCCTATCTCAGTCCCGATAAACAAAGAGTAATCGAAAAACTCGGGATGATCGCCGCAAGCGACGATTCCACGGCGATAGGAGACGGCCTCGCACTTGCTGTCGATATGTCAAAGTCGATCCCGAACAGGAAAAGCGTTGTAATTCTTTTATCGGATGGTGAGTCCAACGCAGGCTATGTATCCCCGGAGACTGCTGCAGAATTTGCGAAGGAGAGCGGAGTCCAGGTGTTCACCGTTGCGATGGGCTCCTCGGAGAAGGTGCTTGTAGGATACGACTGGGCGAACAATCCCCAGTATGCAACCGTGGACGAGGAAACTCTCGAATATATTGCGGATTCTACCGGCGGGGGATTCTACAGTTCGGTGGATGAGAAAACTCTCGGTAATATATATTCGCAGCTTGACGATGCGATAGTCCATGAAAAAGAGAAGACGCCGGTGGGCTGGATTTTCTTTTTGCTCGCCGGGTTGCTGGTGATAGCAGAATACCTTATTCGCTACGGCAGGTGGCGGATTCTTCCATGAAGAAAATCCTGGGTTATGTAATATTTCTTATTGCCGCCGTCCTTTTTTTACAGCCGGTCTTAGCAGGAGAGATCATCTTTACTGCCGAAAGTCCGGTGATCTATAACTCCACGGATGAAGAGATCTCGATCGGCCTCGGTGTTGAGAACACTATCGGTGAGGATGTCTACGGGTCGTTTACCTGGACCGTGCGGGACCGGAATGATGCGGACAACACCCGGAGTTCTACGGACGCACGAGTGATATTCGCAGATGCCGTAAGAACATCTTTCGCGATTCAGCCTGCTGACGGGCATGAATATCTTGTGGATGTTGCATTCGATTACGCGGACAGCGTGAATGCAGATGATGCATATCATGTATCTCTTACCGGGATCAGAGTCATTCCCGGCACATCCGCCAACGTCCCTGACGCTTCCGTTCTCGAAAGCGTTCAGATCAGGATGGACAAAGGCTCATCGCAGCAGTCCGGTACTCAGGAGAGCGGGAGTGAGAGTGTGGGCAGTGAAGGTGTCCTGGTAAAAAAGACGGATGAGAACCTGGAATCGCTGTCAAAAATGCTTGAGGACGAGACCAATAACCTGATCGTTGAAAAGAGCCGCCTAAGGGGTGTTGTAAACGGTTCCGAAATATACCCGGTAATCGATCAGTTTCTCAACAAATCAGGTTACAATTCCGGTGTCCTTTCCATAAGCCCCGGTCTGGGGGCATATAACGACGAGTTCGAACAGGTCTATTCAGGCGAAAACGAATCCGAGATTAAAGTATCCGGGGAGATTTCGGGCGATGAAATACTCTTCACCGGTATAGAATCGGAGGGGAGAATGCCGCTTTTATACGGTGTCGAAGAGAATGCGACCTACATCTCCCTTGACAGTGAATTCTCGGGTGAGGGATATTCGGTAACTAAATCAGCGATGAATATTACCGGCAATGCATCGCAGATCGGGATCACCTATACGAAAGGCATCTTTGAAAAAGACATTGCAGTTCTGGTTTCGGACGGAGCTATAATCTCCGTGGAAGTATCTGAACCGGATTACGGAATCCATTTCATCGTCCCAGTTATTGTTATCATCCTTACGGTTGTGTGTGCGTTCGTCTTTTACAGGGTATACCTAAGACACCTTCGCAGGACGAAGCCGGGGCCGGATGACGGCGATATTCCGGGCAGAGTAGAGGCAGGTATTTCTCCCTCCGATCTACTTGCCGAAGGTTATGACAGGTACCTGTGTGGCGATCTGAAAGATGCCATAGGCATGGTGGGATGGGCTTTAAGACTGAACGTCTCTGTCACTTCGGGAGAAAATGCAAGTCTTACCAATTCTGAGGCCCTCTCGCAGCTCGAGAAGGCCGGCGATCCCGACACCGGTACATATTCGGATATTTTTTCTGTCTGCGACTCTGTCGTATACGCGAACAGGGAGCCTGAAAAAGGTGAATTCATAAGAATATACGAAACTGCGAAGCGTCTTGTCGATAAAACCGTCCGCTCCGGGAATGAAGAAATTCAGGAAGAATAAATATTGGCGTCCTGGTCCGTTTGTTCGGGTGACCGGAGAATCCCTGTAAGCTCTTCGATCTCGGACTCAGACGTTTTGTAATTCGTTACGAACCTCACAGTCTGGTCAGGGCACCTGAACGATTTGAGACTGTAGTTATCCTTTAACTTCTGGAATATTTCAGGCGAGACCTCTGCCAGAACTTTATTTGTTTCGACCTTGCAGAAAAGTTTGATCCCGGGAATCCCCGAGATCTCTTCTGCGAGTTTTTTTGCCATTTCATTTGCGTGAATTGCATTGTATCTCCAGAGTCGCTCGGTCAGCAGGCGGTTGATCCCTGAAGAAAAAGCGGATGCACCGGATGTATCGGTATTGTTTTTTTTGCAGTTCTCCCTGAACTTCTCTGCGGCATCTTTTCTGAAGATCAATACGGCCTCTCCCTCCGGAGCTCCGTTCTTTTCTCCTCCGAATGTTGTCGCATCCACTCTTGCATCCATTGTCTGCTCGCGGAATGCCTTCAGGATCTTCGCCGCCGCAAAAAAAATCCTTGAGCCGTCCATTACGACCTGCATCTCGTTTTCATGCGCACACCTGCAGATATCCGAGATCTCTTTCGGGGAGTATATCATACCATACTCGGTCGGTTGTGAGATGGAGACTACCCTGCATCTCTCTCTGTCTTTGGCCCTGGCTGATTCAAGGGACCCGGAGATTGCAGCGGGAGTGATTTTTCCGAATTCGGACTGAATTCCAAGTGGCCTGATACCTGCGATATTTTTTATTGCTGCATATCCCCTGCCGGCGACATACGAAGTATGAGAGCATAGATACAGATCGCTAGGTCTCGTCATGGATGAAAGTGCAAGTGCAAGCGCAGTATTCCTGTCCGGGACATAAAACGGACAGACATTGTAATCAAAATGTTTTCTCAGCTTGAAAAAAAGTTCGTCTTCATTCTGTATCTTTCCGATGGCGCTGCCTGTTTCCTGCTGGACTCCTGCATATTCCTCCGAACGAAATGAATGATGCCTCATGGTAACTCTTAATGCCGCCTTACTGGAGAATTATTAATACTTCACTGTGTATAATAATATTACTTCATTTTCAATAAAAGTAAATTATTTTTAAAGGTGTACTTATGAGAAAGGTAGCAGTTATCGGGGCCGGTATTACCGGGATACAGGCGGCTCTCGATCTGAGCAAACACGGTATTGAAGTGCACCTGATTGAAAAGGAGCCGTATATCGGCGGACATGTTGCGCAACTAGGGAGGATATTTCCCACCGGGGACTGGTCGGCATGCATACTCGCCTCAAAGATAAACGAGGTCCTCCGGGCTCCCGGAATAACACTCCATACAATGACAGAAGTGACCGGGCTTGAAGGCGAACCCGGCAATTTTACACTTCATCTAAGGAAACATCCGCGATTTGTCGATATAGATAAATGCACCGGTTGCTGTACCTGCTCCGATGTATGCCCTGTAGAACTGTATAACGAGTTCGATGCAGGCCTCGGGGTTCGCAAGGCAATATACAAACCTTATAACGAGGCCGCCCCGATCGCAGCGATCCGCGATTCGGATCATTGCATAAACTGCAACCTTTGCTTTGATGCCTGTCCCAACGACGCTGTTTTGAGGAACGATGAAGATGGTATAGCGGATCTCTCCATACAAGGGATCTGTTCCGTTGTTGTTTCGACAGGCTACAGGATGTACGACCCGCGAAACGAACCCAGGTATCGCTATCTTACCATGCCAGACGTCATCACCAGCCTCGAATTTGAAAGAATGATCAGCCCCGGCGGCCCGACCGGTGGAGAGGTAAGGCGGCTGTCCAACGGAAAAATCCCTAAATCCATTGTATTCGTCCAGTGTGTCGGCTCGCGCAATATTGCAGTAGGGAGAAATTTCTGCTCGGCAGTCTGCTGCATGTATACTATAAAGAATGCCGGGCTCGTCAAGGAGAAGTACGGTGATTCGATCAATGTTACAATACTCAAAGCCGAGACGCGTGCCTACGGCAAAGATTACCAGGAGTACAATCACAGGATAAAAAAGACCTATGAGATCAAGGTCTTAAGGTGCACCCCCGGTTCGATAGAATACGGGGAGGGCAACCGCATGAGAATCGTTGCCGAGAAGGTGAAGAAGGGCTTCCCTGAAACTCCCATCGTTGTCCTTGAGCCTGAACTGGTAGTTCTCGCTGTAGGGATGGCCCCGTCAAAGGATGTCGAATCAATTTCCCGGATAATGGGGTTGGATAGATCTTCTGTCGACGGTTTCTTCTGCCCGAACGAACAGGTCCTTGACCCGACCGGGACCCCAAGACCTGGCATATACATTGCTGGCACCGCCATAGCCCCGAAAGACATAAACGACTGCGTCAACCAGGCGGAGGCTGTATCTATGAAAGCGTTTGTAGATGCATATTCCGATTAGGCAGATAGATGAGAAGAAATAAGATTTCGAATTTTTCTGTCTAACTCCGGTTAACTAAATGTTTTGAACTTTTTTAAAGATAAAATCTTATCTGGTTGAGTAACATATTTTAATTAATTATGTTCTGGTGTTCAGTAAATCAGGTTGAATATTCAGATCAGTTTTATCTGGGGGACAGGGGATTATGATGAATTCTATGAATAATTACAGGTTTATTCCATATATCCTGCTTTTATTAGCGGCAGTTACTTTGACTGCGCCATCTGTATGTGCCTGGGACTTCAGCGACAGCACAATCAGCGACTATAACCACGTGAATATTGACACCGCAAACGGTGCCGGGTATTATGTCGGGTTCCGGGAAGCAGGTGGAGGACTCAACGCGCTCCATATTACCTCAAGTACTTCATCTCCGTACGGGCAGGTGTCGACCGTATCCTCCGATTCCGGGACATTCTACCTTGCAGATACCGGGGGAAGGGGATATTTCGACAAGGTCATACTCATGGTGGCGATAAAAGCCCCGGATTCGGGAGAAGAACTCAGCGAGGACCTGAAGATCAATATCAAGGCGAGCGGTTATCGTTGGACATCAGGCGGAGTAGAAAATCAGCCCCCGCTCGCTTCGGAGATAACATATGCCAGGAATTCCATCGATCGCAGTTTCGGATTATATTCTGTTACATACGGCCCCCAGAGCTGGAAACCAGCAGGTGAGGCCGACCATCCCATAATGTACGATCAGGGCAGATCCGATGAATTCTACATCTTCTTTGTTGATACCGGTGTAGGTGTACTGGGTAAGAACAGCGAAATCACCGGCCTAACAGATAACGGAATGGCAAAGATCGAATATTCTATTGAAAACTATAATGGGGAGACTATAGTGTTCAATGTCTACGGGTATGCCCTCAATGCCAACGCCGTCCAGAACGGGATAGCATGGACCAACAAGATCGAAGGGACGGCTACAGATAAGAACTCCGACACCTCTTCAAGCGGGTACATCGTACTACTGGGTTCCTCAGCGTCCCAGGATGATGAATTTTCAAATTCGGAAGCAATAGATTATGGCAATGACAACGGGGTTTCATATTCTAGTTCTGAAGTATGGTCCCCTTCAGTCGGAAACCTGAATATAACAAGCGAGCCTGTCGGAGCAAATATATATATCGACGGTGTCGATTCAGGACAAGTGACCAATGCCTCGTTTACAGATCTTCCTGCAGGGGATTACACCGTTCGTGTGGATTTACAGGATTACGATCCTGCAGAAAACGAAGTCCACATAAAGGCGGGTTATATTACAACCCGGAATTTTAATCTGACACAGGCATCCGGGAGGTGTACAGTCCTCTCGGATGTACGGGGGGCCAGGGTCTATATAGACGATGAAGAAACCCTCTGTTATGCCAACTGGACGTTTTCCGACATTCTTACAGGCAATCATACTATAACCATAAAAACAGCGGACGGCAGAAACTTTTCTAAGGAAATATATGTCGGCCGGGATAATGAAACGACGGTCTTCTTTGAAACTTCTCCAAATGACCGGTCAACGGCTGAAAATATATCCGAAAGCATTAGTGATTATGAAACGGTTTCCTATAATCCTGCCGCGAACATAGAACCGGAGCCTGAAACAGACTCTCACCCTACGCCGGTGTCTTCAGGAGCAGACACGGGAATTCTTGAACCGTTTTTTTCGTTCATTACCGGTATAATAAGTCCCGAAGCCTCCGTGTCTCCGGCTGCTTCAGGATTCTCCGGCTCCGAAGAAAAAATTCCTGCAAATAACATTCCCGGTGCAGTGCCCGAAAGCGTAAACATTACGGACGATTCCGTTGAATTCGCGGAAGAAACAGCTGATAAAAATGTCAGCATGCAGCAAACCCAGATAGGGAGCGTCTATGTTACTTCATATCCGGAGGGTATGTCAATATATATAGACGGGGTCGACACCGATTATACCACCCCTCATCTGATATACGGCCTTAAGAAAGGATATCACAGGATACAGGTAAAACCGCAGAATTCATTCTCTGATTTCAAAGAAGTATATGTGCCGGCAGGAGAACCGACTTCGGTTCATTTCAATCTGGTTGATGTCGACAATCAAATAGTCAGTATATCCGTTTCATCTAAATATATAACGACCTTTGCCGTTAACGGAGAACTGCCATACTCTGATGTCCCTTCAAATGTAAAGGCCGAATCGTTCGGCAGTTACCTGACCTTTAATGACGGTGAAAATTATTACTCGATGACGCTTCCTTTTCTTTCAGGCGGGGAATCGTTCGTGCTGAATAAGGGTAAAAATGTGGGTTCTCTCAGTGTTGGAAGCGATCCTGACGATGCTGATATTTACATTGACGGCATGAAAACAGGGTACAGAACGCCATGTATTCTGGACAATATCGGGGACGGCTATCACAGGCTCAAAGTGATAAAAGAAGGATATTTGCCGGTAGAAAAGGAAATATCGTTTATATGTGAAGGTAATGCCGTGGATGATTCTTATAGTTTTGTCCTGGAGGAGATCTCTACCGGTAATCTTATCGTTACAAGCGATCCCCAGGGGTGTATGATCTTCCTCAGAGGAGATTATACGGGCCAGGTAACCCCATACACGTTTGAGGATATTCCTATCGGAACCTACGATGTGGGAGTCATGTTCAACAGGACTATATTCAAGGACAAGGAGGTTACAGTCCAGTCCTCCAAAAAATACGGGGACACTATTCTCAATCTCAGTCTTGAGGTGCCTGGTTCGACTTGACCGTTTTGTAGGAAATCCCTGAAATTTAATGATGGCGCCCGGACATATGACTGGGGGAATCAGGTTAAAATTTATGGCGGGATTGCCTGTAAGCCGGTTAAACTCTCTTTTATTCGTTTTGATTAAATGTTAACATATTTGGTTTGTAAAATAAAATTTATTTACTTGGGGGACAAAAATTATTATATGAATACCGGATGAGGCCCGCTTTTTAAGGACCCTTTTTTCCGTGAATTTCAATCCGCTGAATTCCGTTAAATCCGAAATACCCCGGTCCTTTCCGGAAGAACTGTTTAAAAATCGTTTTGGGAGACCTCATATGAGTCGTATTATACCAGAAATAGTAAGAGCAACCATTTTCATTCTCCTGCTTTTTTCAATTGCTTATCCTGCAGGTGCCGATGTACCCGATGAAAATGTATCCGATGCTCCCCTGTTTCCGGAAATATCAGGTTTATTTTCCGCAATTTCAGATCTCATCTTTAATACGAGTTCGGATGGCGAAACAGGAAACGGAGGATCGGGAGATAATGATATTCTTGAAACTATAGAGAGCATTAATCTGGTAAAATATGAAGACAGGGGGCTTGACGGTGATATCGGCGAATATATTAAGGAAAACATAAACAGCTCGATATCCCAGGAGATTTTCGAGGGGAAAAGTGATCTCCAGAGAGATCTTTACATCCTTTTGTCCGAATCACGCTCATATCCGGATGGTTTCTCAACGGATGGTTTTGAAATTTTCATCTACCCGCTTGTAACAGATGACGACCTCTCTTCCCCTTCCTCCCTTTCAAGGCCTAACGGATTGAAAATTACCTTATATGTCTATAGTATCAGTGAACCCGACGGAAAGACAATCCAGGTCTATGAGAAATATTCGACAGATATAATCCGTGAAATCTATGAGGCTGGTTACGGGGATGAATTCGGAACAATTTACCTCAAATTCATCGATATGGATTCCGGGGATGAGATCCTTCATCTGGCTCTTGATGCGTCCGACTCCGAAGAGAACAGGAAATATTGGACCAGTCCCAGCTCATATATTGGCGTTGACGGCTGGTCCAAAGTGAAATTGAATAATGAGTATGGTATCGCGTATTATGAAGATAATACGAACAGGATTTGGATGGACCCTGAAGATTACCTGATTCCGGACGATTACCAGGACGAAGATCCAGATTCATCCGGTGAAAATGTTATATCCTATGATCCGCTTCTGACGAACTCCATTTCCGCTTCTTATGACAAAATCGTATCCATGGTGGATGAAATCGGGGAGCATTGTAATAATGGCGAAAGGGATCAGGTGATAAGCACTGCAAATGATCTCGGTGACTATCTTTACAAACTAAAGAAAAACATAAATGAAATCCCTGTATCCAGTAATTTCTACGGGATGAAGTCGCAATATCTTAACGCTCTTGAATTGATATCAGATGCCTCGTCCGAGTACTGGCACTTTTCAATTTATCATGATTCTGACTCCCTGTCAGGTGCTTCTGAAGATTCAGTTGCAGGGCTGTCGATTCTCAACAGTCTTCTAGATGAAACAGGTGGTGCTCCGGTCGATATAGACGCACTGGACAGACCTTCGGAAAAAAATACCCTGATTAATACATATTCCATGTTTGACACATTCCATTACAGGGATTCATCCGGATCGAATGACATCTCTTTTCAGGTAGACAACTGGAACCTGAGAAACAGTTTATTGACTAAAAATGTCCTCACAGGAGAGCAGGAAACCATCTCTTCGGAGTATAATACTATATTCCTGGTTGTCACTGTGGATTTCACCCATTTGGGTTATCGCGGGGGCGGACCTGAACAGATCGTCACGCCTCCGGGATCTTCGTTTAAGCTTCAGTACGGTGGAACGGATTATGCACCGCTTGATATAAGCGATTATCTGGAGAACTCCGGAGAACCTTATCAGTCGAAGAAGGTTGAAAGAAGAGAGATCTACAAATCGGTTCTCGTCTTCGAAATAGAAAACAATCCCGGTCAGACATTTGATGATGAAGATACGTACCTTTCGGTGGACCTTGGAGATTATGGCGTTCAGACGTGGAGCCTTGAAAAACCTGAGTAATGAGATAAAGGAATTATTTATCATATTTTAAGGGGTCAAAACGTTTTTTGTTACAAAATCTGCTGAGATTTCTGTTAAAAGGGCAAAACTTTAATAACAATAAAGTCCTTTTTATATCTGAAGCGTTTTTAAAACCTTTTAATCTTAATTTTAGGAGTGTGTTTATGATGCACATGCAGAGTACCTCTGAAAATATACTTAAAGGGACAACAACAGTCGGACTTGTTTTTGATGGCGGAGTTATTCTGGCAACAGAAAGAAGGGCGACTATGGGAAATATGATCGCCAGCAAGAAAGCCAAGAAGGTCTACCAGATTGCAGACCGGATCGGGATGACGACTGCAGGAGGTGTAGGAGACGCCCAGCAGCTGGCAAGATGGGTCCAGGTAGAATGCAGCCTCTACAATATACGAAGAGGAAGAGAGATGTCGGTCGGAGCGTCAGCATCATTGCTCAGCAATATTTTGAACAACAACAGGATGATGCCCTACTATGTACAGCTCCTCGTCGGCGGAGTGGATTCCGGCGGACCTTCGATATATTCGGTTGATGCACTTGGCGGAGCATCCCCGGAGGATGATATCGTCGCGACAGGCTCCGGTTCTCCATTTGCGTATGGTGTTCTTGAGGACAGGTTCGAGAAAGGCATGCCCGAAAAGGACTGCGTCGATCTTGCAATACGCGCATTGAGATCCGCAATGAGACGGGACTCGGCATCCGGCGAGGACATTAGCGTTGTTGTTATAACGAAAGACAAATATGAAGAATTTATGGAAAAAGGAATACAAAAATAGAAATTATATATTTTTTTCTTTTTTAGGAACGATATTAACATGCTGATAGAAGAGAGGCTTAAAGAGCTTAAGGACAAGATCAACGACAAAGTCCCGGCAGGGATCAATGTATCCAATGTTGAATTTGAAGGCCCGGAACTGGTAATTTATACTGACGATCCGAAGAAGTTCGCCGATGAGGCGGATCTGATCAAGGTCCTTGCACGGGATTTGAGGAAAAGAATAGTTGTAAGGCCAAATGTTCTCGAAGATCCCGAGCTCGCTGCAAAGGAAATAAAGTCAGTGGTTCCCGACGGTGCCGGGATCACCGATATGTTCTTCGATCCCGATACCGGAGAGGTTCTTATTGAGGCCGAAAAGCCAGGTGTCGTAATTGGAAAGAATGGAACGACTTTAAGGGATATTACAAAAGAGATCGGCTGGACACCCAAAGTTGTAAGAACACCTCCAATAGAGAGCACGACAGTCAAACAGATCCGCCAGTACCTGCGATCGGTAAAAGACGAGAGGAAAGAATTTTTAAGAACGATCGGCCGGAGAATCCACAGGGACGTGACAAGCAAGGACAAATGGGTCCGTGTAACCACACTCGGGTGCTGCAGGGAAGTGGGTAGGGCCGCGTTCCTGTTGTCGACACCGGAGAGCAAGATCCTGATCGACTGCGGGGAGAAGCCGGGAAGCACCGAAGGTGTCCCTTACCTTTATGTTCCGGAGATCTATCCATTAAACACGCTTGACGCGGTGGTCCTGACCCATGCCCACCTCGATCACTGTGCGCTTGTCCCTCTTTTATACAGATACGGCTTTGAGGGACCTGTATACAGCACCCCGGCAACAAGGGATCTTGCGGTAATGCTACAGCTTGATTACCTCGAAGTGGTTTCGAACGAGGCGAACCAGGCACCATACACTTCAAAAGAGGTCCAGGAGTACCTGAAGAAATCCATCGTTCTGAACTATGGGAGCGTAACGGATATCGCACCGGATATTAAGCTCACATATCATAATGCCGGTCATATTCTCGGGTCGGCCATCGCTCATTTCCACGTCGGCGACGGTTTGTACAATATAGCATTCAGCGGAGACTTCAATTACGGAAAGACGCGTCTGTTCGGCCCTGCGACATCCCAGTTCCCGAGGCTCGAGACGATCTTTGTGGAGAGTACCTACGGAGGTGCGAACGATATTCAGCCCTCCAAGAAAGATGCTGAGGAGAAACTCTACGAAGCCGTCAATACCACGATCAAACGCGGCGGAAAGGTAATCATCCCGGCTTTCGCCGTAGGCCGTTCGCAGGAGGTCATGTTGACTCTCGAAGAGGGCATGAGGCTTGATAAGATTCCGAAGGTGAAAGTCTACCTGGACGGAATGATCAAGGAGGCAACGGCGATTCATACGACCTACCCCGAATACCTCAACCCCGAGCTTCGGAAGCAGATCTTCCAGGACGGCATGAACCCCTTCCTCTCGGACTGCTTCGTGCAGGTCGACTCACCGGCGATCAGGGAGAATGTCATTGGAGGTGAACCTTCGATTATCATAACGACGAGCGGTATGCTGAGCGGCGGGCCTGTGATGGAATACCTGAACGGTCTTGCAGCTGACGAGAAGAATATGCTGATATTCGTCGGTTACCAGGCTGACGGCACCATGGGAAGGAGGATCCAGAAAGGATGGAAGGAGATCCCAATGGGCAGGCGCGGCAGTATAGTAATAAATCTCGAAATCCAGACTATCGACGGTTTCTCGGGACACTCCGACAGGAACCAGCTGATGAGGTACATCAATCACCTGAACCCGAGACCGGAGAAGGTCTTTACAATCCACGGGGACGAGAAGAGCGCGATAGATCTCGCATCTTCCATATACAAGCGTTTCAGGATAGAGACGCATGCCCCGAGGAATCTTGAAACGTACAGGATGATATAAGAAGGGTATACTGCATATGAAAGAACGCCTTTCGATAATTCTTGGCGTATTCGTCGTAATGGCACTTTCAAATGCGGTTGTCCCGGTTCTTCCTTTTTTTGCGAAAGAGCTTCCTGCGGTGCAGGGTGCGATCTACTCCGCGTACTTCCTCGGTGCCTTTCTGACAGTCTACCCTGCCGGGTTATTGTCCGATAAGATCGGGAAGGTTCTTTTAATCAGGGCCGGTTTGATCCTGACCGTAATCTCGGGTGCAGCTATCGTCCTTTTCCACGGAGCTTATGAAGTGATCCTCTTCAGGGTCATTGAGGGAGTCGGCGCAGGGATGTTCATATCTGCCGCTCTCTCCTGGGTCAACGAGCAGGAGGATCACAAGCAGCTTAGCGGATATTTCTTCGGTTTCCTTAACCTGGGTCTTGTTCTCGGCCTCATTGTAACAGGACTTCTGGAGGAGCCATTCGGGGAGCGGAGCGGGATGCTATTTTTCACTCTTGCATTGGTAATTCCCCTCTTGTTGAATATATCAGCCCGCGAGATTGTTCTGGTTGTGAAGGCCGAGGCGGAGACCCTGAGGATTATATCGGATTACCGGTGGCTGTACCTCTCGACTGTGATCCTTGTAGGTTCGACCGGCGTTCTGACATCGCTTTATCCTGAATTTACAGATGAAAGTCCCGTGATGTTAAGCATTATAATCGGGATCATGAACGTTTCGACGATTATCTCCTCTTTTGCTGCGTCGAGAGCTACATTTAGGCCTGTTCCGGTTATCAGAACCGGTGCGCTACTTATGGCGGTTTCCGTTGCGCTTGCATATTTTGCGCCTGAGGCTGGAATCCTGCCTGTAATAATCGTTTTTATACTCGTCGGTCTAATTGCCGGATTTATACTGGTCGGGCAGACGGATTTCCTGGCCGGGACAGGATACAGGCAGGGAGTCGTGGTCGGCCTTTTCAACACTGCATCCTACGGCGGAATGACGTTTCTTCCTTATGTGTCAGGGCTCCTGTCGCAGGATTTGAATTATTTCACGGGTTTCATTTTTACCGCCGTTCTTTCGCTGGTTGTTTTTTTTACGATCGGAAGGTGCGAGTGCAGGAATCGTAGTTGAAATCTCCTCTTTGTTTAATGATTTATAGGGAGGGTGAAGTTCCCCCCTCCCTTGAACCCTCCCCCTCATGGCGATAGGTCGCAGTCGGGATGAGCAAGCATCCCTCCTGCTCCAAGTGAACTCCATTAAGTTGATCCACTAAAAACGGGTTTTGATTCCCTGAAACTTTATTCTCTCCCGGCCGAGACAACCGAAGGGCTTCGCCCTTTCGAAACTTAAGGCGACCTTCGGTCACCAGTTCATTTCATGAAATGTTTTTTTCCCGGATGGGTAGCGTCCAAGCCGGGCTATCATCATTGCGCAAGTTTGCGCAGCAAACTTAGCGCCTGGGCTGCCCCGAAGGGGCTTATGCCCTGTAAGAAATCAGTTTGTTTGAAATTTGCTGTGAAAAAAGTTAATTTCCAAAAAAGAAAAAAATTAATCCTTCAGTATCCCGATGTTCCTGAAGATCTGGAGAATTACTTCAAGATGATCCTCGTATGCCGCTTTGAGTTTGGAAAGTTCATTCGATATAACCGGAACCTTAAGCGAGAATGAAGGAACAGGGGTCGGTTCCGGTGTTGGTGTTGTCGGGATTGTCGTTGCAACAGTTGTCGGCGGGGCTGTTGTCGGAACTGGTGTAGGAGTTGCAGTCGGCTCGGGCGTCAGGTCGATAATGTCATTCAGGTTCCATGCATCTTCTACTACATATACGGTATTTTCTGTCTCTTCGTAATTTCCGCTGCTGTCCATAACCGACAATTTAACTTTGAACCTGTAGTCGGCATCGTCCGCTTCATCTTCGGTATAGATATGGACAGGGTTTTGTTCGGAGGAACCCCACCAGTCGTCCTCGCTGAACTCCCAGTCCCATGATATGGGTGTGCCGTTAGTAGTCTTGTCGGTAAAATGTACTTCGTATATGGTTCCTGAGTAACTCAGGTAATCCGTGTATGATGTCCAGTCATCTGTATTTATCCTGTAGACCTGCCAGTCGAAAGCAGGTTCTATGGCTGCTGCAGGTATCACAATTAGCAGGCATGTTAGTAACAGTGCAAAAAGAGCACTTATTATATTTCGTTTATAATTCATTTGAATCCCACCTTTCCGCTAATAATTACTAAATAGAACAAAGCTGCAAGGATCATTGCGGCAATTACCGATGATATGATCGCAGCACGCCCTTCTATCTCGTTGCATTCTTCAAGTCCTTTCGCCTGAAGGTATACGGTCCAGATTGGGGCAATATACAGCCCGAACAACGGGATCAATCCTATTGCTGCAAAAGGAGCAGATGCATACATGGTAACCTTCATCGACTCGTCAAGGAACATCTCCTCTCCGAAGATCCTGCTGATCGCGAACGTTAAAAGTCCGTATACGGCAAGTGTCAGGACAAGGAATATGAATACCTCAATTACTAGTGTTACAAGCGATGCGGGATTGCTCCCGAGACCGGAAAATGTGTCGAGACCGGGAAGAATTTTGCTTGCAAGAAAACCGGTGAGCATCGTATTGACGACTGCCGATATCGCCATAATGACAAGCATGAACTTCAGGCCGTCGCTGAGTTCATCCGAGTACAGTGAAGGAAATGTTCCTGAAGGATTTTTGAGAAGGCCTAAAAATTTATCCAGGAAGGAAAGGTACTGTCCGTTTCCATAATCCCTCTCTCCGTAGCCGTTTTCGAGTCCTGAATCATACTCGTCGTATTCGCTTCTACGGTAGTCGTCGGCCTGCCTGTATTCGTCGTGATAGTTTCCGTATTCATCCTGCATCGAGAGATCCTGTCTTTTTTGCAGGAAAGGATCCCTCTCTGCTTCTTTTTCTGAATATCTTTTGGCCGATGCATCGGAAATAGCATATAAAACTCTGTCCCGATCACCTGCATCGGCAAATACTATCTGCATAGCATCCGTCATCCCGTTTGAATATCTTATTGAGAGTTCGATGCACGGTTCGTAGTACCCGCTCTGAACCGGCCTGAAACCTGTTATATATTCGTAATAATATGAAAACGGTGAAACCCCGGTCGATTCACGGGGCACGAATGCCAGACGATAATTAGTTACAGACAGCTGGTATGTATTCGCGCTCAGTTTAACTGTTGTCTGAACGATCGTCTGTTCCTTGGCATAGTCATATGTGTCCAAGAGATCACCTGCTTAAATATGCAACTTTAAATAAAATAGATTTATTGCAGAACCTGTGAGAGATGTGAACTGCTGTCAGCATGAACGCCTTTCGTAGATCTTCCCGGTATCATGGATTTGGTGGTCATGATTACTATCGGACGGGTAAAGAAACAAAAACACTGTGGAGGCTCTCAACAGGAGCTACCCCGATTATCCCAAAGGAACGCCGGCACCCACCGTCGATCTGGTTGATGCTCTGACAGGTGCCTGGGAAAAATTCGTCCGATATCCTGATCTTAATGGCCGGATGGCGATGAATTGAAAGAGATTATAAACGCACCTGAAGATGTAAAAAAATCAGGTTAAAATCCGAACTTCACTTTCACACCGCCTGCCATTATGCTCATGTATATGAAACCAGATAACCTCTTTTATAAGAGAAATGGATCGAATCATTATTCGCGGGGCGAGGGAGCATAATCTCAAAAATATCACCGTTTCGCTCCCCCGTGATGAATTAATAGTAATTACAGGGGTTTCGGGCAGCGGGAAGTCTACACTTGCGTTCGACACGATATATGCCGAAGGGCAGAGAAGATATGTCGAATCGCTCTCCGCCTACGCCCGCCAGTTCCTCGGGCTGATGAACAAGCCGGACGTCGATTCCATCGACGGACTTTCCCCTGCGATATCAATAGAGCAGAAGACCACTTCAAAGAATCCGAGGAGTACTGTCGGAACGGTCACAGAAATTTACGATTATCTCCGTCTTCTTTTTGCAAGGATCGGTGTGCCATACTGCCCGGAGCATAACATAAGGATCGAATCCCAGTCTGCGGACAGGATCGCCGGCGCGGTAAATGCCGAATTTTCAGGGATGGTGAACATACTCTCGCCGGTTATAAGGCAGAAAAAGGGAACATACCAACAGCTCCTAAAGGACCTGAATGCAGATGGATTTACCCGGGCGAGGGTAGACGACAATATCGTCCGGACCGATGATGAGGTATCTCTTGAACGATATGTCAAGCATGATATAGAGATAGTGGTCGATCGCCTCGATCCTGCTGAAGAGCGTAGCAGGCTTGTCGAAGCACTGGAGACTGCGATAGAGAGATCCGGCGGCCTCGTGATAATCCAGGGCGACGAATCCGAGAAGATATTCTCATCAAAGATGGCCTGCCCCATATGCGGAATAGGGTTCGAGGAGCTCCAGCCGAGGATGTTCTCGTTCAACAGTCCGTTCGGTGCATGCGAGGAGTGCAACGGCCTCGGAATAAAGATGGACTTCGATCCCGACCTGATAATTCCTGACAGGAGTAAATCGCTGTCTGATGGTGCTGTCGCAACGTACAGGAACTTCCTTGACGGGTACAGGGTCCAGTATCTTGCGGCGGTTGCGAAGCATTTCGGGTTCGATATCTTCACCCCGATCTCTGAGCTTTCCGACGAACAATATAATGCACTGATGTTCGGTTCGAACGATAAGATTAGGTTCGACATGAGAGCGAAGGGTGGAGATGCCTACTGGTCGCACAACGGTAGATGGGAGGGCCTTCTCCCGCAGGCCGAGCGGCTCTACGGTCAGACGAAATCCGAGTACAGGAAGAAAGAGCTCGAGAAGTTTATGCGGATATCCGAGTGCCCTTCATGTAAGGGAAAAAGGCTCAAAGACAAGGTTCTTGCAGTACGCATCAATGAGAATTCAATCGTAGATGTTACCGATATGCCTGTAACCCGGTGTCTTGAATTCTTCGAAAATCTTGAACTGACAGACAAGGAGAGGGAGATCGCAAAACAGATCCTAAAGGAGATCAGGTCGAGGCTTGTCTTCCTCGAACAGGTGGGCCTGGGATATCTTACACTGTCGAGAAATGCGGGTACTCTTTCTGGCGGCGAGGCGCAGAGGATCAGGCTTGCAACACAGATCGGGTCGAACCTGACCGGGATCCTGTACGTGCTCGATGAGCCATCGATCGGTCTTCACCAGAGGGACAACCACAAGCTGATCGAGACTTTACAGAAGCTCCGCGATCTCGGGAATACGCTTGTTGTGGTCGAGCATGACGAGGATACGATCCGACAGGCTGATTATGTCCTTGATATGGGTCCCGGCGCAGGAATTCACGGGGGATTCGTGGTCGCCGAAGGGACGCCGGGAGAGATATCGGATAACCCGAAGTCAATCACCGGGCAATATCTTTCAGGAGTAGAAGAGATCAAAGTCCCTTCGAAGAGGCGTGAATTCAAGAATTCCGTCAGGATCTATGGCTGTACGCAGAACAACCTGAAATCTGTCGATGCAAAGATACCTCTCGGGCTCTTTACCGTTGTGACAGGAGTCTCCGGCAGCGGGAAGTCCACATTGATCTACGACACCCTTTATCGTGCCCTGGTGAAGGAGCTGTACAAATCGAAGACTTCCCCGGGGTCTTACAGGGAGATGGTCTTCGATGAGAAGATAGACAAGGTGATCGTGATCGACCAGAGCCCGATAGGCAGAACGCCGCGTTCGAACCCGGCGACCTATACGAAGGTATTCGACGAGATAAGAAAGGTGTTCGCTGAGACGAAGGAGGCGAAGATCCGCGGGTACAAACCCGGACGGTTCTCGTTCAATGTCAAGGGCGGACGATGCGAGGCATGCGGCGGAGAGGGCCTGATTAAGATCGAGATGAACTTCCTGCCCGATGTTTATGTAGAATGCGAGGAGTGCAAGGGAACGAGGTTCAACTCAGAGACGCTTGAGGTGAAGTACAAGGGGAAGTCGATCGCCGAAGTTCTTGATATGACGGTCGAAGAGGCATACGAGCTGTTTGAAAACATTCCCTCCATCAGAAGCAGGCTCGGGACACTGTGCCGTGTCGGTCTCGGGTACATAAAACTCGGGCAGAGCTCGACAACACTCTCGGGGGGAGAGGCACAGAGGATAAAGCTCACGAGAGAGCTTTCGAAGCGTGCCACCGGCAATACGATATACCTCCTCGACGAACCGACGACCGGCCTTCATTTCCATGATGTAAGGAAACTTATCGAGGTGCTTGACAGCCTTGTGGAGAAGGGGAATACTGTCGTTGTAATCGAGCATAACCTTGATGTGATAAAATCGGCAGATTATATTATCGACCTCGGCCCCGAAGGAGGTGACGGCGGCGGCGAGATCATTGCAGAAGGAACCCCGGAGGAGGTTGCTGAATCCGGGATTAGCTATACGGGAAAGTTCCTCATCCCGCTGCTGAAAAAAGGGAAATGATACTGATATGAACACCGACTCTCTTCCCGATGAGCCCGGCTGCTATATATACAGGGATTCCGGGGGAACTCCCGTATATATCGGCAAGGCGAAGAATCTCAAGAAGAGAGTATCGAGCTATTTTACAGGCAGCCACGATCCTAAGACAAATGCAATGCTCGGCGTGGCCGAAGATTTCGACTACATCGTCACCAGAAGCGAGACGGAGGCGCTGATACTCGAGAACAACCTGATCAAGAGATACCAGCCGAAATACAATATCGATCTCAGGGACTCGAAGAATTATGCCTATATCCACATCACCGGCGGAAAGTTCCCGCGGATCGGAATCGCGAGGAGGAAAGGTGATTCCGGGGAATACTTCGGGCCGTTCGTATCCGCAAAGGAGAGGGATTATGTCCTTTCTGTCGTACGAAAGATATTCCGACTGAGATCGTGCAGGAAACTCAGGAAGCGGGCGTGCCTGAGATATCATATGGGAACATGCAGCGCCCCGTGTATCGGGCAGATCAGCGAAGAGGATTATTCGGATCTCGTTCGTAAGGCGGTCTCAGTACTGAAAGGAAATAATTCAGAGATAATCTCTTCTCTTAAGGAGGAGATGGCCGGACTCTCGGCCGCACGGGAATTCGAGAAAGCGATGGTTGTCCGGGACCAGATGACGGCGGTTCGTCACCTCTCTGAAAGACAACATATAGACCAGAAAAAGGATACGGACGAGGATATTATTAATTACACCGCTAGGGAAGGGATCATGTATCTCATGCTCTTCTCCGTCTACAAGGGGACCCTGGGAGAGAAGAAGGAGTTCGTATTCGACTGCGACGAAGGCTCTTTCGGGGAGTTCATAATCCAGTATTATGCAGAGAATGAGCCTCCCCGTGAACTGATCCTTCCGGAGATCCCGGATGAGGCGCTTGAAGAATACCTGACCTCGGTAAAAGGAATGAAGGTCCGGGTAACTGTTCCGCAGAAGGGAGAGAAGAAAGCGCTCCTGGATCTCGTAAAAAAGAATATCGAGTCGCTGTTCTTCGGCGGTGAGGCGAAGGTGGAGAGACTCAGGAAAGCATTGCACCTGACAGAGTCCCCCGATGTTATCGAATGCTTCGATATCTCCCACCTGTCGGGTACAGCGATGGTAGGATCTATGGTGCAATTCCGCTACGGGAAACCGGATAAGCGAAATTACAGGCGGTTCAGGATCAAAGATGTCGAAGGGATCGATGATTTCGCCGCTATCGCCGAGGTAGTCGGGAGAAGGTATTCGCGCCTGGTCAAAGAGGAGGCAGAGCTTCCTGATCTTATCGTAATCGACGGCGGAAAGGGTCAGCTTTCATCAGCTCTTGCAGAACTTGAGAAACTGGATGTGGATATTCCGGTCATCTCTCTTGCAAAGAGGGAGGAAGAGGTGTTTATTCCCGGGCTGTCTGCTCCCCTGCCGCTGAAGAAGAATGATAAGGCTTCGCTCTTCCTCCAGGAGATAAGGGACGAGGCGCACAGGTTCGCAATTTCATATAACAGGCTGCTCAGGTCGAAGGAGGCGTTCGATGAAGACTGAAAAGAAATTTAAGCTGGTATCTGATTTCGCTCCGGCCGGTTCGCAGCCGGAAGCGATCAAAGAACTCGATGAAGGGCTGAATAAAGGCGAGAGGTTCCAGACCCTTCTCGGGGTTACCGGTTCGGGAAAGACGTTTACCATTGCCAACGTTATCGAGTATTACCAGAAGCCAGTTCTTGTTCTTGCGCACAACAAGACCCTTGCCGCACAGCTCTACAACGAGTTTAAGGAGTTCTTCCCAGGGAACAGGGTGGAATATTTCGTTTCATATTATGATTATTACCAGCCGGAATCGTATATCCCGCAGAAGGACCAGTATATTGAGAAGGATGCGCAGATCAACCCGAAGATCGAGCAGATGAGGCTTGCCGCGACTGCGTCCCTACTGTCGAGAACGGATGTTATCGTTGTCGCCTCCGTCTCGGCGATATACGGTCTCGGCAATCCGGAGAACTTCGAGAATCTCGGGTTCGAGCTTAAGGCCGGTGACCGGATAAAAAGGAACGATCTCCTGATGAAACTTGTCGATATCCTCTTCGAACGAAACGATACCGAACTGATGCCGGGCCGGTTCAGGGTCCGAGGGGATACGATCGACCTGATACCCGGTTATTTCAACAACATCATCCGTATCGAGATGTTCGGCGACGAGATCGAGCGGATATCCGAGGTGGACAAGAATACCGGGGATATCCTTGAACCTATGAAGTATTTCTTCGTCTATCCGGCCCGCCATTATGTCATCCCCGAGGAGGAGAAGGCCGCGGCGATCGAGGCGATAAAAGCGGAGCTTGAGGAGAGACTTCCTTTGCTCGGACCGCTGGAGGCACATCGTCTTAAGCAGAGGACTCTTTACGACATGGAGATGATCGAGGAGACGGGATCGTGCAAGGGTATAGAGAACTATTCGCGGCATTTTGACAGGCGGGCCGAGGGCGAGAAACCGTTCTGCCTGCTCGACTACTTCCCTGATGATTTCCTACTCGTCGTAGACGAGAGCCACCAGACGCTCCCGCAGGTCAGGGGGATGTACAACGGTGACCGGTCAAGAAAGATCCCGCTCGTCGATTACGGTTTCAGGCTTCCTTCGGCATTTGACAACCGCCCTCTCGTCTTTAATGAATTCGAGGAGTACATGAGGCACGTGATCTTCGTATCGGCGACGCCGGGTATATACGAGGAGGAACATTCGCTGAACGTCGTGGAGCAGATCATACGTCCTACAGGACTTGTGGACCCGCTTGTCGAGATCAGGCCGGTAAGAGGCCAGATGGCCGATGTGCTTGAAGAGATCCGGAAGACAACTGAGAAAGGCGACCGGGTGCTGATCACCACACTGACAAAGAAGCTCGCCGAAGAACTGACCGAATTCCTTGCATCGAAGAAGATAAAGACACGGTATCTTCATTCGGATATCAAGACCATAGAGAGGACCGAGATCATCAGGGAGCTCCGCCTGGGAAAGTTCGACGTGCTGGTCGGAATCAATCTGCTCAGGGAAGGTCTCGACATCCCGGAAGTAGGATTCATCGGAATACTCGATGCCGACAAGGAAGGCTTCCTTCGTGATTCGAGGAGCCTGATCCAGATCATCGGGCGTGCGGCAAGAAATGCCAACTCGTATGTCGTCCTGTATGCTGACAATATGACCGATTCGATTAAGAAGGCGGTATCCGAGACCGAGCGCCGCAGGAATATGCAGCTCGAGTTCAACAAAGCTCACGGGATTGTGCCTGTTACGATTAAGAAACCGGTGAGGGAGAAAGAGATTGACATAAAGGATATCAAACACATCCCGAAGGCCGAGATTCCGAACCTGATTATCGAGCTCGAGGCCGATATGGATGCGGCTGCCGAAGCGCTCGATTTCGAGAGAGCGATCGTGCTTAGGGACAGGATCAGGCAGCTAAGTGAAGAGGCGGAAGAAGGCGGCGGGAAGAAAAAAGGAAGGCGTTATTAATCCCTGATTTCGACGAGCCCTCTCCTGAACTCGTCGACATATTCCTGCATCGAGAGGCTTCCTTCGGGGAATGGGCAGTCTATGTCGTACATTTTGTCGATCATCGGGTCCGACGGGAGGATCTTCATCTCAGTTCCTGTCTTTTCGCACGCCTCAACCATCGCCTTCCTGAACGGCCCGATGCAATAGGCGATCCTTTTTTTGTAATTGTTTCTAGTCTTTTCGAGATAGCCTGTGAGCCTTCTGACTTCAATCCTGTGGAAGTCCGCCCGGATCTTTTCGTCTGTAGTCTTGCCCAGCATGTAATGATAGTGGGCGAACGGGTACATCAGTTCGAGTTCGGCTGGGACCGTCCCGCATGTTCCGAATATCGTGATATGGTAGCTGTCCTCCGGGAGAACGCCGTTTATTATGCTCCTGAAGAGTTTGTGCGAAGGGCTCTGGCTGTATGGTTTTCGTATTGCACAGGGAATGAATATCCCTATCTCCCTCTTCGGGATATCGTACTCGTTGATTATATAGCGGTAGGCATCCTCGAATTCCTGCCTGTAGAACGGGGGGTCGAAGATCTCGTACCTGTTACCCTCGCGATCGACAACAAATTCCGGTTCTTTTTCTGTCAATCTGAATCTCCTTTGGAGATTATATCAACGATTTCCAGTTCGTAGACCATATCTTCACCCGCCATGGGGTGATTCGCATCGACCACGATATATGAACCGGCCACCTTCAGGACTTTCACAAAACCTGCCTGTTTTCCGTCAAGAGAGATCTTCAGGTATTTTCCCGGTTCCGGTTCTTCGGCAAGATCGAGTTTCTTTCTCTTCAATCGCAGGACAAGGGTTTTTCTGCATTTGCCGTAGGCTTTTTCGCAAGGGAGTTCTACGGTCTTTTTCTCACCCGGTGACATGCCGGTAAGTGCATCCTCAAATTCGGGATTGATCTTTCCTTCACCGATCGTAACAGTCTCCGTTTCTCCTTCTTCCGGGGATTCAAACGGAATGCCTTCCGAGGTTCTGCTTGAAAAACGGACTTTTACAGTATCTCCCTTTTCGACAATAGTCATTGCTTCCAGTATTGTTTGTCTCCTGCAATTATATATCCCAAGGGCAAAAAGGAAATAAAAATGAGTTGAATTCCGTATCATGAATAATAATGATGCCGGTGTTTGTCTCGTATTATGCACGGCAGCTCCTGAAGAATCCGGGGACCTGGTAAGTCACCTTATCTGGGAGGGACTTGCGGCCCAATGTATTCCCCGTAAAGTCGTCTTACATTTGGGAAGGAGAATGTTGCTGCGATAACGAGGATCTGCTGATAATCAAGACATCAACTGCTAAGGCCGAAATGCTGAAGAATGAGATATTGAAGATTCACTCCTACGATCTTCCTGAAATTATCATAATTCCGGTTACAGGAGGATCTGATGCCTACCTTGAATGGTTAAAAAGAAGAGTTGAAGGATGTTAGGCCTTGTCGATATCTTCGAGAGTGATCTCGAAGTTCAGCTCTTTTCCGGCCATCATAGAATTAGCATCGACAACGACTGTATCGTTTGTGATCTCTACAACGGTCACCTGGAACAATGAACCGTCAGCACTCTTCAATATGATCTGATCGCCTTCGTAGATCTCCGTATCGTTTGAGATCATATCCCTGCTGATATTGATTAAATAGTCCGGGTTATATTCCCCGTATGCCTGATCGGGAGTCAGGTGGATGCTTTTTGTCTCTCCGATCTCCATCCCGTAAACCGCATCCTCGAATCCGGTAATCATGGATTTATTGCCGAGCGTGAAGACGAGCGGATCACCGGGTTGGGATTCGTCGAAGACAGTACCGTTGTTGTATGTTCCGATATACTGCACAGATACGGTGTCGCCCTCTTCTGCGACAATGCCTGTGCTCGTTGTATTAATCTCCTTTGTGGCTTCCGGTGTAACAGTGAAAGTAAATTCCTCTGTTACGTTATTGTTATTTGTGTTTGTATTCCCTGTACTGTCCGTGCATCCGCTGAATAAGACCAGAAGCAGTGCTGCAGAAAGGACCAGCAGGAATGTTATTTTTTTTGCCATCTTATTTCCTCAGCCTTAAAATTCGAATTTGATTTGACATATAATCTTTGGTACGGAACTCCGGTAATCAAGCAAAACCATGATGCTCATACGGGTATCTAAATCGAATTGTGGACTTGCGAAATGGAGTCTTTGTTCGTGTTGAAGAGAAAACAGGCAGAATTGATCAGATTATTTCGGCTGACGGGTTGATGAGGATATCATTATCGAGGTCCCTGAATGCGATTGCGGCAAGCGCTCCGATCTTTCCTCTTCTTCCTGTCATGAATATCCCGTTTTCTTTTGCGGTTCTTTCGGCAAGTTCCATATCGATCTCTTTGAATCTGACCGTATTCCCGTATCTCCTGAGAGAATCGGGGATCATGAAGCCTGTCTTGAGCGCAAAGCCGTATTCTGCAGAATTGCTTTCATCTTCAACAAAACGGGAGGCAATCTCTTTAATATGTTCAAGCTCTTCAGGCTCGACTGCAATCTCAATGTAGCTTGCAGAATTTCCTGCAGTGCAGTATTTTATCTTTGGGTTGAGCATCACGACCCTGTGGCTTACCGGAATGACACCCCTGAACTTTGAGAGATATTGTAGGAGCCCGAGTGTGAATGCAAAGGTTGCGCCGCCGTCCTTCGAATCCGTATCGTCTATGCCGATGATCACGTGTGTCATCGCCTTTGTATAGACTTCTCCTGCGACGATGTTTCCGACGAATTTTATATCGATCTTTTCAACGCCTCTTGCCATACCCATCATGTCCGTAAGGGAGTATGCAGGTCCGCCTGTGCTTTTGATGGTCTGAACGATATATCCGTCTTCTTTTCTTATCCCTATGATGCCTACCGCCGGGTTGGGATAAAGGCCGATCTCGATATCTTTTTTCAGTTCGTTATTTCCCAGGTCCGCGTATTCGATCAGGATTGTTCCGTCCCTCCGGACCGAATCGATGACTCCGCCTGCAAGGCTATGGTGAAAACGGCAGAATCCTGCACATCCGCTGCTCATACAGTGATGAAAGATTGCAACCCTGCTTCCGTCCACGGTCGTAAAGATCCTTTTGCATGCCGCCTGGAGAAGTGCAGTCGAAGTTATGTACCTTGCCGGAGTTCGTCCTCTCTGTTCCTCCTTTAATACTACGCATTTCTCCTCGATCAGGCGGTTGATCCAGTCCTGCATGGTACTTCTTGGAATAGAAGTGATCTCGGCGATTTCGCCTGCGGTAAAAAATCCTTTTTCGAGGGTGTATTCCCTCATCAGCCTGAGCAGTTCTCTTCTCTTTTCAAGGACTCCCGTCATGGCAGTTCGATATGAATAAAAGGTCGGATATTATCGCGCTTGCGGTTTCGATCGAGCCAGCGCCTTTCCCTATAAGAGTGATCTCGCCAGCAAGATCGGTATCGATGGTTACCGCATTCAGGGTGTCCCGGACGACAAGCGTGTGATTCTTGGGAATGACACGGGGCGAGACTTTCAGAATGCCTTTTTCATTGTTTATCTCGCCTATGAGCCTTATGGTAAGTTCGTCTTCCTCTGCAAGTTCGAGCGCCTGCGATGTCAGGGAGTTGATTCCCGTTATCTCTACATCTTCAATTTTTTTGTTCATCCCGAAAATCGCATTTGCGAGGATGACGAGTTTTATTGCGGCGTCGATTCCTTCCACGTCGTATGTCGGATCCGCCTCGGCGTACCCAAGTTCGCGGGCTTCAAGAAGGGCTTCTTTGTAGGTTAGTTTTTCGTCCGCCATTCGCGTAAGGATGTAGTTGCATGTCCCGTTGAATATCCCGTAAAGTCGTTTTACCTTATTTCCTGCAAGGCTGTACTGGAGCGTATGAATGATCGGGATGGCGCCGCAGACTGTCGCCTCGTACTTGAGCCTGACTCCGTTCTTATCGGCAAGATCTTTTAGTTCGGCGTAATTTTTGGCGATTGGACCTTTGTTTGATGTCACTACGTTCCTGCCCCGTGAGAGAGCGAGCCTGATATACCCAAGCGAAGGTTCGGCGGTTTCCGCATTTGTGGGTGTGACCTCGACGAGAGCATCGTATTCGGCATTTTCAATAATATATTCAGCAGTTATCCCTTTTTCCCCGCAGAGTCCTGTCTCTTCTTTCCTGTTTATCAGTTCGAGCGGATCGATTCCGTTATTGTCGATGCAGCCGCTTTTGGAGTCTGCAACTGCCGTGATAACAAGGCCGGTATCCCTCTCTGCAACGATCTGTGCGATGCCTCTTCCTACGGATCCGAACCCGAGTATCGCTATCTTCATTAAAACTCCTCCAGCGGTTCTATGACCAGGATCTTCTTATCTTCTGCGATATCTTTCAGTATATTCATCGCCTCTTCAAGGTTCCCCAGATTTTCGGATATTATCGTCATCTTGGCGGAGGTAGGTTCGTTTATCGAGGGCATAATCATGGCGAGTTCTCCCACTTCGGCAAATCCCGTGCTGTCGATCTTATCGACGGTGTCGCTAAGGTCTGTATGCAGGAGATGGCCTATGAGGATGACCGATTTTCTAATCAGGAACCTTTCCTCGTTTATCCTGAGAATATTGACGCCCTGGCTTTTCAGGGAATCGGTCAGCGTCCTGATCTTTCCTTCCGGCATCTCAAGAAGGATTCTTACATCGAGAAAGCCCGTGTCGTTGAAGGGGTCCCTTTCGTGAATTACGGATTTTATATTGCCGCCGAGGTCGGATATCGGTTTTAATGCGGCGACGAGCTGGCCCGGCGTATCCCGTATTTCAAGTTTCATTGAAACCTGCATTCTTTTTATTCACCCTTTCTTTTGAATTGGACTCGATTGCTCATAAGTGTTTTACATTCGTGGTTCGGGATTTTTTTTGTGATAAACAATGTGGAACTATGTATTACTGGGGAGGAGATTAAAGGATGTCTTTATCCTTTACAAGCATCCTTACGGCTTCTTTTTTCCCCGGATTATTCTCAGAAGATAGAACATTCATTTGAAGGCTACCCGAAAGGGCAGCATTATCGCTGGCGCAAAGCCCTGAGGTCAGGGCGTGTTCGCGAAGCGAACTTGCGCAAGGGTTGCCTGTTGAAAAGAGTTATGTTAAATCTTTAGGGAGGGGGATGTTTCCCCCTCCCTTAAACCCTCCCCTCCTATGGCGAGAGGTCGCCTTCGGGATGGGCGAGCATCCCTCCGGCTCCAGTTAAATAGTATTTGAGTTTGAATTTGATTATCCTCCGACTGAGGTAATCGAAGGGCTGTCGCCTTTTCGATACCCAGGGCAACCTTCGGTCACCGGTTCAATTTATCAATATTGTTCCTTTCCGGCCGAGGCTACCCGAATGGGTAGCGTCCAGGCCGGACTATCTTCATTGCGCAAGTTTGCGCAGCAAACTTGGCGCCAGGGCTGCCCCGAAGGGGCTTATGCCCAAAAAAATTCCTAAATTGATTAATAGCAAAAAAAAGAATATGAAAAGAAAAAAACTCAAAGCCTCTTGAGTTTCTTGTCAACCTTCGCGAAGAAGTTTCTCCCTGCATTGACGAAAAGGGCGGGCTCCTTCGACATCTCTACCGAAAGAACATTCCCGTTGTAGAGTTCGGTAACGTATATTCCGTCTATAACGAGGTCCGCCGGTTTGCTGCTGTCGAGTTCGACACTGATACGTCTTCTGCTCGATACGACATGGGGCCGGGATGAAAGGTAATACGCTGCTATAGGGACGATAAGGAAACTTTCGATCCATGGATCTACAATCGGGCCGCCCGCACTCATTGCATATCCTGTCGATCCTGTGGGGGTGCTTATGAGGACTCCGTCTGCCCTGAATCTCTCGGCAGGGATATAATCGATATTAATCGTAAGTTCGATAATTTTCGCCGGCCGGGATGTAACGATTACCGCCTCGTTCAGGGCCTCTCCTATATATTCTCCGTCAACCTTCAGGGCGAGGCGCATTCTTTTCTCTATCGTATATTTGCCTTTCTCGATCTTTTCAAAGACTTCTTTTGCTTCCTCCGGTTCGATCTCAGATAAAAATCCGACATGGCCCATATTTATCCCCAGTATGGGGATCTGCGTCTTCATCTGCCTGACAGTCCTGAGTACGGTCCCGTCCCCGCCGATAACGATTATCATATCGGCATGGATATCCTCGACAGGTTTTCCTTCACCCAGTCCGGTTTTCTCGGCCGTGCTTTCTTCAAGGATAATCTCATGTCCCCTGCCTTCTATGAATACGGCAAGGTCTTTTGCATATTCCAGTGTTCTCTTATCGTCCGGCCTGGAAGCAATACCTATTATCATTCAGATCATCCCTTCGTCAAAGATATTCGAGTACCTTGTCATGAATATAACCGTTGGTCGCAACAAGAGTCCGTCCCTCCGTTACATTTTCGGGGAATTCAACAGTTCTTCCTGATATGTCCGTTACCTTCCCTCCTCCTTCGGTACAGAAAAGGACTCCGGCAGCGGCATCCGTTGTTCTTAATGTCTGCCTTATGTCTATAAATCCGTCGAGACGGCCACATCCGACATAGCAGATCTCAAGAGAAGATGCGCCGAAAAGCCTCATCCTCCGTATCTTCTGTCCGATTGAAACAATGGTTTCAGGATGGAATTTTTTCCCGTAGATGCTTAGAGTACTCTTTTCAAGAGATTCGGTCTTTGAAACGGATACTTTTTTCCCGTTGATATATGCTCCTTTGCCATATGACGAATAAAATGTTTCCCTGCTCACCAGATCCTGGACATAACCTTCGGTAACTCTCCTGCCGTCCGAATAAGCTATGGATATCGAAAAAAACGGATTGCCTGTAATTGCATTATGAGTTCCGTCGACGGGGTCGAGATATATCGTTCCGGGTTTTCCGTCAAATTCTATAATGCCCGCCTCTTCGCTGATTATCTTGCTGCAGAGCCCGTTCTCTCTGATATATTCTATTGCGATATCTTCCGCTGCTTCGTCGATCAGTTTTGTGGGGGTTCCGTCGGCACCTTGTTTCACTATCTCTGCACCTTTTCCCGAATCCCTGAGTGGTCTGATTGCCTCAAATACATCGTCGGCAATCCGGTTGCAATGATCCTGAAAATTCATATTTTCATCCTGTTTTCCGGTGAATTAGTCGTTGAATTTATTTAAGTTGATTGAGATATAATAATAGAGTTTGGTTATTATGAAAGAACAGACTGAAATTGGAAAATTAAAAGAAGGCAGGTATGTCGTTGTAGAGGATGAGCCCTGCAAGATTCTGGGAATTGCAATCTCCAAACCGGGAAAGCATGGTGCGGCAAAGGCGAGGATCGATGTAGCGGGAATTTTTGACGGCGTAAAGCGCTCGATTGTCCAGCCCGTAACCGCAAAGACATACGTCCCTGTCGTGGAAAGGAGAACCGCACAGGTTATTTCCATTGCAGGGGATACCGTTCAGCTGATGGACGTGAAGGATTTTGAGATGTTCGAGCTCAATATCGGGGCAGATAAGGCATCCGCTCTGGAGGCAGGATCCGAGGTCCCGTATATCTCATCAATGGGGAAGCGCAAGCTCGACAATTAATTGAAATATTTATGGAAAATTTTTTTCATACGATTTTTGCCGATGCTTCATATCCCTATGAGGATTCGGATATAATTATTTTCGGAGTTCCGTATGACGGAACCACTTCGTATAAGGCCGGGACGCGTGATTCTCCCGATGCAATAAGAAGCGTATCATATAATTTTGAAACATATCTCCCGCGGATTGATCTGGATCTGTCAGGTCTTCCTGTATGTGATCTCGGCAATCTTGAGATTGATTGTCTTCCCGACCTTGTCATAGATCAGGTCGAAAGAACAGTGCGCGAGATTGCCGGAGACGGTAAATTTCCGCTGATGATCGGCGGAGAACATTCAGTTACTGTAGGGGCAGTGCGTGCATTGTCTCCTGAATGCTACATTGTCTGCGATGCCCACTTGGATTTGAGGGAGGAGTTCGGGGGCAGCATATACAACCATGCATGTGTTGCAAAGCGCGTACTTGATCTCGGCGTAGGAGAGGTATTCATCATAGGTACGAGAAGCGGGACCTTTGAAGAATACGGCCTTGTGAGAAGCGATTCGCGAATCAGTACCTATTCTCCTGAGGATATTGCTGCCAGAGGCCTTGATGCTGTTCTGGATGAGATACAGGAGAAAACTTCAGGAAAGAGAACATATCTCTCGATAGATGCAGATGCGATCGACTGCTGTCTCACCCCCGGCCTGGGAACCCCCGAGCCGTTCGGGCTTCGGCCTGAGGATATCAGGGCTGTTGTAGATCGTTTCGGAACCGTATGCTGCGGATTTGATTATGTGGAAGTCTGCCCGATCGACAACGGCCAGACTGCAGCAGTTGCAGCCAAGATTATCCGCGAGCTTATTGGACTTAAAAATAAAAAATAATTTTATATTTCCAATTTTGAAATATCTTCCGTAAGAAAAATATTAGACAGTTATCTTTTCAGGATTCCAGGAATTTCTTCGGAACGTAGATATCTATTGTATAGGATTTGAGCATATTCGGGTTGATTATGAAGTAGTAATTACCCGAACCTTCATAGAATTTATGAACCCATTTATATTCATTTACATTCTCACGTGTGAGTGTGTCGATCTCGTCATCGTCTTCATCTGTATTATCTTCGTCGTCCTGTCCCGGGAAATAATCCTTGGTTGCAGATCCCTCGGCTTTGTCAATCTCAATCGGAACCGGACCTTCAGTGAGAGTATTAAGGATATATATCGGCCCTTCGGGATTATCGGCATTCATTACCTGAATGTTTACCCATGGCATTATAAAGTGCATCTGGGATACTTCTGCACCAAGGCTTTCACCTTCGCTGGCTACAAGCCCTTCCACTCCGTCACCGTCATCATCTGAATCTTCATCTTCGTTGCTAAATCCGACATCTCCTATTCCCTCTATCCTTGCATCGATCTCCCAGAGGGGGAAAGGTATACTGATAATCTGTGTGGTGGCGTCCCATTGTCCGTTTATTGTCGCGTAGAGAACCATCTCATTCGATTCAGGTTCCGTATATGCCGGGATTGCGTAGCCAAAATCTTTTAATGAACCCTCCCATTCGATATTATATGTGGACGGATCTACAAACTGAACATTATAAGCCGTACCGTCCCATGATGGTGTAGGAGTTGCGGTTGTCTCCATTATTACAGAAGGAGTGTACGGATTATCTGATGATCCTTCGGGAACGGGGATCTTTGAAGGAAGCGATATTGTGCCTGATCCCTGCTCGGGAAGTACAGGCTCCCCGTTCATTATAGGTTTGATGACAAAAGCCAGAATTAATACTATCAGAATGGCTGCGATAAATACTACCAGATCCTGCTTTTGCATGCTTATATAATTTTGAAAGATGATGCTATTTATATGTAAGTTTTTAATAGAATCATCTCAAAGGGAAAAAGTGTTCTCACTTCAATATTTTTTCAAAAAAAAGGAGTATTATGAAATATTTGTGAAAAAGAGTATTGATCAGACTCTTGCTCCGGTATCGTAGGGAGAAAGAGCCGATTCTGGTGTTTTTTCGGCTTTATATTCTTTGAACTGTTTGAGAGCGACCGTAAGATCCCTTGTAAATGCAAAATATCCGATCTGGGTGTTTCTGCACAGGTTCATCGCCATATCCATGAGCCCACGCGGGTCCGGCCTCGCTTCCCCGAGCCAGATGTGGAAAATGTTTCCCCCGTCTACGATCGGGAAGAACACATGCTCGATCTCTATCCTTTTTGTAAGAGGAACGTCTGCTCCGGGAGTTACATGCGTTCCGTTCGTATAGTATATGGGCAGGTCGAATGTGGTTCCCAGTTGTTCGAGGGCTGTATCGAGATCTCCTTTCGTGACCTTCTCCGCGTATTCACGAAAACGGCTGTCGAGAAGATCGGCGACGCTGAATCTCTGTCCTGTCGTTTCCGCAGGGGTCCTTGCAAGGGCGATCGTCATATTATGCTTTCCCGAGAGCTCCTTTGCATACATCTCAAGCTCCGTCATCGTTCTGACTGCAAGCCTGAACGCTTCCTTGCTCTCGTGAAGCTGTGATCCTATGTGATGCTGGATCATCTCGTTTACGCCTACGACACCGATGGTATTGACCAGTCCGTCGAGATCTACTGCAACCGGGCCTCTCTCTTCTCCTTCCGGATCATTCGGATCTTTCGGGCGCTGCATTGCAAACGGCATTCTGCCTTTCGACCTGATACTGTTGATCCATCTCCTTTTTATCTTGAAGACCTCGGTCGCTATATCCATCAGCTTTTTAAGTTCGGCAAAGAGTCTCTGGTCATCTCCTTCCGCCTTGTAAGCCGCCCTGGGACAGTTTATGGATACTACCTGAAGGGAGCCCATTGAAAAATGGAGTCCGTCTTTGAAATACATCTTGTCCTCAAAAAGATCGTCCTGATCGGCGATCGACGAGAACTGATATGCACAGCACTGGTAACATGAGATTCCTTCCCCGGCTCCCCTGTAAGCCGGGATCTGGTTGTCGTAATATGGTGTTCCGTATTTTGAGGCGAGTTCGAATGTCATGAGATACAGGTCGTGGTAGGTCGGGAGATCGGGATTTTGTGAGTTGAACTCCTCGTCTTCTTCCATGAAATCCGGTTCTATGCTGATCTCGGGTTTCGGGAAGTTGAACGGTTTCCCCCAGAAGTCTCCTTCGTACATGACGTCCATAAGGGCCTTGAAAAGGAGCCTGACTTCTCTTTCGAACTCGGAATATGTCCTGTGGGGCGCCTGAACACCGTCCCATACCTTGCCCTTGTAGACGCACGGTTTGTCTTTCCAGAGAGTAGGGACCCCGGGACTGAGCTGAACGGACGAGAAGACCACCTGTCCTCCTCTTGCAACCATCATCTGCGTCATCTCGTAGACGAACATCTGCATGTGCTGTTTTATGCCTTCATAGTCCATTCCCTCGAAGTACGGCGCGATGAAAGTCAGGAAATTATAGTACCCCTGCCCGCCTGCGAAGTTTGTCTGTGCGCTTCCAAGAGCTTTTACCGCATGTAGAATCGCAACTTCCGGGCGCTTTGCCGGGCCGGCTACCGAGGCTTTAGTCCCGTTTCCGTCAGGCATCAGGCCGTAATAGAAGAAGTATCTAAGGTCCCAGTCCTGGCAGAATGGCCTTGTCCCGAAATATTCAAGGTCGTGGATATGAAGGTCGCCTGAAAGATGGAAATCCGCGAGATCCGGGGGGAGCTGGAGCAGGTACTGCTCCTTGCTGATCTTATCGGCCTTCTTTTTATGGGAGGTTTCGGCGTTTTCCTGGAGATTCGCGTTGTCATGTGATTCGAATCCGCTGCCCACGTCAATAAGATGTGCATCGAAGACCGGAGTTCCTACCCTTGTACAGACGTTCCTGTACTGGTACAGCTCCCTTTCCAGGAGGGTGGTGTTCATGATCTCCCTGATCAGCGGTCCGCTTAAAAATTTCAGTCCGAGCTTCTGTATTTTTATCTCCACACTCTGTGCAATCTCACGTGCGAGATCTTCTGTTGCAGCACTTCCGCCGTAGAACTCCTCGACAAGTTTGGATTCTTTGATAAGCTGCTGGACGATCCTTTCCCGGTCCCAGTCAAGAATCAGCCCGCGTGAAGTTCTTACTTTTGGAAGCGACGGTACTGTAAATCCGTCAAGTGTGCGCTGAAGGGATTTTTTCTGCTGGTCCCCGCTCATCCTTTACTCTCCCTTGCACAGAGGAAGTATTTTCTCTTCGTCGACTGCTCCGCTTTTAAATAGATCCCCGGAAGTCATAAACGTCTCATCAACCTGAAGTACGGGAGCCTCCCTTACAAAGACGTTATTCAGCCGGAGTTCAGTCATATTTTCCGGAAGCGACAGGTCGAGCTCTGTGTATTCAAAACCGTTTGATTTCAGAAATCTCTTTAAAAGTTCACAGTTTGGACATACTTCAAGTGAATATACGTTTATTTTCGGATTGTCAGACACTAAAAAATTCCCCCTTCAGGTGGTTAGATCTACGTTGTCTAAAATGAGTAAAAACCCTATCGTTATTTGTCTTGGTCATAGGATGATCTCTCTTTATGAATCATTTATCTTAATTTTTACTTCATGATTTTGGGATGATTTGATTAAGTTCAGGATTAGATTATAGTCAATGGTAAGGGTCTTTATTGCGGTCGAAATTCCTGAAGAATTCAGGCTGTGCCTCGGAGAGGTGCAAAACGAGCTGAAATTCTCAAAGGCGCATCTGAATTTTGTAGATCCGGCGATCGCTCATATCACGATCAAGTTCATCGGCGAGGTCGCGCCTGATAAAGTAACTTCGATAAAAAGAGCCCTTGAAGCTATGAAATTCAGCCCGTATGAGGTCGCATTCCGCGGGGTTTTCTTCAATAACTCTTCGAGACCGCGTGTTATATGGACGCCGGGATACGACGGGAGCAGGTCTTCGGATCTCAAAGTACATATCGAGGATCTTCTTGAACCGGAAGGAATCATGAGAGAGAAGAGGAAGTTTCAGCCGCATGTCACCCTTGCAAGGATCAAAAGATTCCACCCGTCCCTTGCTGAGTCCGTTGTATCTTTCGGCGACTTTGATTTCGGATCGTTCAAAGTCGGATCGATCGTCTTTAAAAGCAGTATTTTAAAGCCCGAAGGACCTGTATATGATGATTTGATGGAGGTTGAATTTTGAACAGGTCTCCTGTGGAGGAGGGATGCCTGGAACGCATCAGGCCCGGCGAGGAGGAGAGAGGTCTTATCTGCGATATGGCATCGGCACTTGTGCGCGAAGTGGATGACAGCGGTTTTGCAAAGGGGATGATCGTAGGATCGGTTGCGCGGAATACATGGATCTCAGGCGACCGCGATCTGGATGTATTCATGCTCTTCGATCCTTCGGTCGCACGGGGGGAGCTCGAGAAAAAAGGTCTTGCACTCGGTAGGGATATTGCAACGCGCTTCGGCGGAGAGGTCGTGGAAAAATATGCCGAGCACCCGTATGTGAATACACAGATCAACGGATTCGATGTTGATCTCGTCCCCTGCTATAATGTGGATAGCGCTTCACATATCCAGAGTGCCGTGGACAGGACTCCTTTTCATACCCGGTATATCCGCGACCGTGTCAGGGATCTTACGGATGATATCCTTCTGTTGAAACAGTTCGCCAAATCATGTGGTGTATATGGGTCGGATCATATGACCGAAGGATTTGCAGGCTACCTGTGCGAACTGCTTGTCCTTCATTACGGGAGTTTTGATGACGTTATCCGGAATGCAGCGCTTTGGACTCCGGGGACGATTATCGATATAGAGAATCATCGCGCAAAGGATTTCGACGAACCGCTTGTAGTCATCGATCCCGTTGATCCCGAACGAAACGTGGCTTCTTCGCTGTCATTGAGAAAGATGTCCGAATTCTCGGTATTTTGCAGGGATTACATCTCAAATCCGGCAAAAGAATTTTTCATCATCCCGGAACAGAAGAAAATCTCCAGGCAGGAGTTCAATGATGAAATCCGCAGGCGCGGGACATATTTTTTCGCTATTGTCTTTGAAAATCCCGATTCGATCCCGGATATCCTTGTTCCCCAGCTGAGGAAGAGCCTGAGAAGTCTTGAAAGTCTTTTTGGAAGAAACGATTTTCGCGTGCTGAGAAGCGACTGTCATATGGGTGATGAAAGATCCGTTCTCCTTTTCGAACTCATTGACGAAGAACTCCCTCCTGTTATGAAAAGGGCCGGGCCGCCTGTGTGGAACAGAATTAATGCGGAGAAGTTCCTGAGAAAACACCTGGGTCATACGTTCTCCGGGCCATATATTGAAGGTGGGAAATATATAGTCGAGGTGGAACGGAGGCACCTGAATGTACTCTCTCTCCTTAAATCTCCTGAATTTATCGAATCAGGTTTCGGAAAGAATGTTAAGGAGTCAATAGAGAGTGAATATTCTGTTTTAAGGAACGAAGAGGTCTGGAATGGAGATATTTCCGGATTTCTATATGATTATATCCACAAAGAGCCTGCCAATGTCAGAATCCTCCAGAATAGAATTTGATTTTGAAGATCTCTAAATAAATGTCCTGATTAATTTTATATTTCTTTTGAAAAACTGCTGGAACACTCCTATATTCGTATCGGCCAGTGTTCAGAGAAACTATATACTTTTGGAGATTCTATATATTCTCATAATGAGCCGGACCCGGCGGGTCTTAGGCCCTGGTGATGATGATATGGAAATCAGAAAGGTGCAGATTACCGGCGGGTCATCGTTTATTGTCTCTTTGCCGAAGGATTGGGTGAGAGATTCACATATAAAAAAGAACGATGCTGTTGGGCTTATCGTCCAGCCTGACGGCTCCCTGACCATAACTCCCCGTATAACCGGCCAGGCTGCTGAAAGAGTGAAAAATATCGACCTGAAGAATATAGAAGATCCCGAACACCTGTACCGCCTGCTTATCGGTGCTTATGTCACAGGGTTCAATACCATCAGGATGACTTCTCCGACAAGGATCCCTGCATTTGCCCATAAGGCTGTAAGGATGTTTATCCAGGCTTCTATAGGGCAGGAAGTCTCCGAACAAACTGATCGGCTGATAGTAATTAAGGACCTTCTAAACCCGGGAGAGATGCCGTTTGACAATGTAATCTCAAGGATGCAGGTTATAATCCAGGAGATGCTCAGGGATTCGGTCTTTGCCCTCAGGTCCCGTGACAGGGAGCTTGCAGAAGACGTGATCTCAAGGGACCGCGACGTCAACAGGCTGTACTGGCTGATATCCCGCCAGTATAATCTGCTTTTACGAAATGTTTCACTTTCCCGCGAAATGGGAACGAATGTAGAGATGGCGCTTCATTACCTGCAGATCGCGAGAGTAATGGAAAGAGCCGGAGATCAGGTGGTAAAGATCGCAGAAAATGTCCTTACCCTGATGTTCATCTCGATGGAGAGAAAGATGCTCGACATTATCCAGTCTCTTTCTGTTGAAGCTATGGATATATTCGAGACATCGGTTCGCTCGTTCTTCAACAAGGATCCGAAGATGACGAACGATACTCTTGAGAGGGTGAAGAAGTTCAGCGAAAGATGCAATCAGGCCAGCCACGAGCTGTTTGATGTGGAGAGGCCCGGTATTGTTCACGTGGGTTATATTGTAGAGAACCTTAAACGTGTTGGAGAATATTCGGGAGTAATATGCGAAACTTCGATCAATTATTACGTGATGATGAGAGAATAACCGGAAATTTTCATTTAAAATTCTTTTTTGCTATAGGGCGCTATATAGTTTATAGGTGGTCTAAATTGACCTTTGAGTAAACTATAAATCTATGTCAATGAGATTTATGACTATGACAGATGTTGCGAAGATGCTTGAAAGAATTGAGGCAGATAATGTCAAATTTATCCGTCTTCAGTTTTCAGACATTGAAGGGCAGATCAAAAATGTGGCAATTCCCGTAAGTCAGGCTGAAAAAGCACTGACAGCAGGTATTGGATTTGACGGGTCTTCGATCGAAGGTTTTGCCCGTATCGAAGAGTCGGACATGGTTTTAAAGCCGGATATGGATACATATTCTCTTCTTCCATGGAGACCGGAGAATGCAAAAGTCGCGAGATTCATCTGCGATGTATACAAACCTGACGACACTCCCTTCGAAGGAGATCCCAGGTATATTCTCAAGAAGACTCTTGCCCGTGCGGCCGAGATGGGATACACATTCAATATCGGTCCTGAAATGGAATTTTTCCTTTTCAAGATGGTTGACGGGGAGCCTTCTGTTAAATTCCAGGATTTCGGAGGATACTTTGACTTGGCACCTATCGATCTTGCGGAGGATGTTCGCCGCGATATCATTTTCAACCTTATGGAGATGGGATTCGATATAGAGGCATCCCATCATGAAGTGGCAGAGAGCCAGCACGAGATTGACTTTAAGTACGCAGACGCACTGAAAACGGCAGATAATGTAGTTACATTCAGGTTTGTTACAAAAACAATTGCACTCCAGAATGGTCTTCATGCTACCTTCATGGCAAAACCTGTCTTTGGAATAAATGGAAGCGGTATGCACTGTAACTGTTCGCTCGCAAAGGATGGCAAGAATGCATTCTATGATCCTAAGGCTCCTCTTGAACTTTCGAAAACCTGTATGCAGTTCATCGCTGGTGTCCTCAGCCACGCAAAAAGCATTACACGCGTTGCAAACCCGACGATCAACTCTTACAAGAGACTTGTACCCGGTTATGAAGCTCCGGTTTACATAGCATGGAGTGCCTCTAACAGAACAGCCCTTGTCAGGGTTCCCGCACCCCGCGGAAATTCCACACGTATCGAACTTCGCAGCCCTGATCCCTCATGCAACCCTTACCTGACATTTGCAGCAATTCTTGCAGCCGGACTGGAGGGTGTAGAGAAGGATATGGAGCCCCCGGCAAATGCAACCCGGAACATCTTTGATATGTCCGAAGAACAGCGTGTAAAGGAGCACATCGATACGCTTCCCGGGGATTTATACACTGCAAATAAATACATGACAGAAGATGATGTCATATGCAAGGCACTTGGCAGCCATGTGGTTGATGGTCTTAACGTCATAACAAAGATGGAATGGGACTCCTTCCGGACGGCAGTTCATCCCTGGGAAACAGAGAGATACCTTTCAAAATACTAAAACTATTTTCTTTGTGAATACTTCCGCCAATCAAAGCGGTTAAGTGCAATAATATTCTATAATTCCTGTACCGGTTCATGCGTGCGGTTCTAAAAAGAACCCGGCACCGCGATGGGGCAAAAAAATACAGGAGTTCGTCTGTTTCAATGAGTTTTATAAGATCGGAACGGAAATGTATTGAAATTTTAAGAATTTTGAAGGATCACCCGGAGCCAGTAGGAGCAAAAAGGCTCTCCGAGCTCATGAGCGAGAGGGGTTTTGTCCTTACTGACAGGGCGGTTCAGTATTACCTGAGCTATCTTGATGATATGGGCTTTACAAAAAAAGTGGGAAATCGTGGTCGTCTTCTTACTGCTAAAGGTATCTCTGAAACGGAGAGGGCCCTTGTAGATGAACGAATCGGGTTTATCATCTCCCGCCTTGAAAAACTTGCATTTAAAAGTGATTTCAATCCGGAGACTGGCAGGGGAAATGTGGGGTATAACCTGTCAGTAGTTCCAGAGGATCAGGTGAATGGTGTTTCAGGTGCATTTGACGAGGTAATAGAATCAGGATACAGCTTTTTTTCGAGATATAAGATAATCGATACCGACCCGCGAATTCCTTCCGGTTATGCAGGATTTCTGACTGTCTGCAGTATTACTATGGATGGCGTTCTTCAAAAGATGGGAGTTCCGGTAAGAATGGCTTACGGTGGAGTAATAGATATAAAAAACGGGAAGCCTCTCGGTTTTTCAAACCTTATCGGCTACAGGGGAACGACCATAGATCCGCTTTCACTTTTTATAACCTCGGGAAATACATCGATTGGACAGACATGTGCGGAGAAAGCGGGATCGGTTCTTGCGAACGTCCGCCAGGTGCCGCAGGATGCCGCAGATCTTGTGTCTGAAGGCTCCAGGCTGATGCGTGAATGCGGTTTTCTGTTTCCTGTAGATATGGGGAGCGGGGTGCTGAATACTCCTGTCGACCCATGCAGGATATCGCTGATTGCATACAGTGGCATGAATCTCATCGGGAACGCGGTTGAGAAAGGTTTTGAGTTGAGAAACGAGATCGGGGCCGGCAATATGCCATTCAGTTTTTTTGAATAAAACGCGTGAAACGCAGTTTCAGGTGTTTTTCGAGAAAACGACTTGTTCGTTTTCGAGCTAAAGGCGGCTTGTGTGAAACGCAGTTTCAGGTGTTTTTCGAGAAAACGACTTGTTCGTTTTCGAGCTAAAGGCGGCTTGTGTGAAGCGGAACTACATAAGTGTCTGAGATATTAAAATGTAGTTTAAGAAGTCATAACTCAGATAATTATTTTGAAGAAGAAAATCTCTAATAAAAACCGTATCAAATGTATTTTATAATGATTGTATCTGCTAAAACTAAATATTATATGTTAAGAGTATGGTTATGTGGTAATTTTTCATTTAATTTATTGAATGAAGAACCATTAACATTTGTTTTCTCAAAAAATGATGAGAATGGTTTACGTTTTTCAGGTTATGAATATAATCATTATCAGTCATTAAGGGCTAAATTAAGGAAGATGGGTATTGAATCAAATATTGTTGAGTTCTACGAGATTTATGATGATGAAAAAATAAAGCAATTACCAAAAGAAGAAAGAAGAAAACTCAAGAAAATTAATTTGGTTTAGGCTTGAGGAAATTTTCTTATAAAATTGTTAATAATTTTTGTCTTACCGGTGAAGTGCCCACAAAAAGAGTAAAAATAGACTAATCTGCAAGATTATCTTCTTGTATTTTTATTAAAATAGTGAATAAATAATCAATAATCCCTTAAATAACCAATTTCTGATATAGCGATCAGGCCTTTCATCGAATTAATCTCGACCCCTCTTCCTGATTCCATGATCGCAGCAGCCGGGTTGGTTCCTCCCACCATTGCAATACCCATGTAATTAGGCGTTACAGGCACTCCAAGAAGAGAGGTGTTGGGGACTCCTACATCAAGGATCCCCGAAAAACCGGCCTCATTAAGATCGTCCAGAACTTCAAAGACACTTGGTTCGGCTTCCATATGGCATTCCCTGATATTTGCGGTGATTGTGCCGTTGCCGTTATGGATAACTTCCTGAACCGAGGTATTGCCATGCGAGATCATGACTGTTATCGGATCGATGGTAGTGTATTCATATCTTACCATTGCAGTAAATCTCCTTGGAGTCATCTTTCTCACTTCGACCAGACCTCCTCCGATGGGGTTGAGCGGAACGCCTTTTTTATAGAGAAGTGCATCAAGCGTAAGGCTGCAGATTGTTATTATGCCTGTATGACCTGCAGGGATTTTATAGTCCCCGAATTTGCATCCTTGTTCTGCAAACCTGACCCTGTCACTCAGGCATAGTCCGGCATGGAACGCTTCGTTGTATATATCGATAGAATAATCAAGGTCTTCTGATTTAATAAGGGAAATATTGTAAATAACCTTCCCTGTATTCTCTGTGGGATTATATGTTACCTTGATTGCATTTTCTTCGATCTGGTGATTTATAAATTTGAGTGGTCTGATCATTGGTTGCCCTGCATTTCTATCTAAATATTAAAATTAAAGAAAAAAAACTTATGTATTTCAGCCGTGTTTTTTCCAGGTTTCAATTTAAATAAACGGGGGCATCTAAGTAAATTGCATACTTTTAACAATCATAATGTCAAAGACTGGTTTATAGCATCTTTTATATGGATAGATGCTGTATTGTGTTCTGTTGGCTGAGTTAAACAGAATGATGGATTGTGATTGATATGCTCAAAGAGATACGAAATGAAATGGATTATGCCGAAATATCAAAGAGACTGATTGATACCTTGGGTCTTCCCCAGTCTCCCGTGGCAGTTAAATTTGCAAAATCTCCTGAAGGAATTCCCGAGGGAATACCTGAGATCGGTGAGTCGACAAGGCATTGTGGAATGGTCTCCATTGCAGCGAAAGAAGGAAAGATCTTCTATGCCACTGCTGAAAAGCACCAGTGCATGGGGGGTGCATGGGCGCTTGGTCTTAAGCCGCTCTCCCCATCTCTCCAGTCCGGAGAATTCTATTATAAACTTGGAAAATTCAATTCATGGGCTGCATGCATGAGGACTATAAGCCAGATCCCACATATCGAGGCCCCAGGCGGAAGCGACAAGCCTGTGACCTATGCAACCGTATATGCGCCTCTCGAGAAAACCCCGTTCGATCCGAATGTCGTCTTAATTATCGCAAAACCGATCTCGATGCTGAAACTTGCCCAGGCATGTCTTTACAAAGGGGGCGGAAGATTGTTCTCCGAATTTGCGGGGATACAGTCCGTATGTGCCGATACTGGTGCCTACCCGTATATGACCGGCAAGGTGAATTTCTCGCTTGGATGTGATGGTTCCAGAAAATTCTCCGGGATCGATGACGAATACATGGTAATGGGTATTCCCGCGGAGATTCTCAAAGAAGTCGCTGATGCACTTCCTGTAGTTGTGGGAGCCCCCGGGTCCAAATAATCAGGTATGAAAAGGATTAAAGCATTTGCACTGACTGATCTGCTTGCCTTGATCTCTCTTGTAGTCATGGCGGGGACAGGCCTTGTCCTGTTTCGTTTCTGGCCTACAGGCAGCGGAGGTGCAGGGAAAAATCCTGATTATATTAATAGTTTTATAGGGCTGAATCACCAGCAGTGGGTTTTATTCCATGACTGGTCTGCCCTTGTTTTTATCATCCTTATGGTAATTCATCTGGCGATGCATTGCGGCTTTATGAAAGAGATGATTGGCAATTTAAGGAAGTAGTTTTTTTTTAATTTTTTTAACCGAAGTTTTGACATTTTGATTTTATTCAGGGAGGGGGATGATTCTCCCTCCCTATGACCCTCCCCCTCGTGGCGATAGGTCGCCGTCGGGATGGGCGAGCATCCCTCCGGCTCCTGTTTTTTGCAATTGGATTTAATTTTTATATTCCCGGCCGAGGCTACCCTGATGGGTAGCGTCCAGGCGGGGCTATCGTGATAGCGCAAAGCCCTGAGGTCAGGGCGTGTTCGCGAAGCGAACTTGTGCAAGGGTTGCCTCAAAAATAAAATAAATATTATTGTGAATGGGATGACTTCCTCCTTCTCAATCGTACTAAGTCACAATCGGAATTGATGAGCATATCTCTGGTTTTTATTTAGTATTGTATTAAAAAAGATCAAAAAAGTCCAAAAAAAATTATTTTCTCTTCGACTTCTTCTCTGCAAGTTTTTCAATCGGGGTAGATTCATATTCGTCGCTGAAGATCAGTTTTTCATTTCTTACGGCTGAATCGACAAAACCCATGCCCTCTTTGTTTCTGATGATTAATGTCGTGAGTCCTTCTTCGCTGCCGACAGAGCCTGCCGAGATATCGGAATCGACGGCTGTGAAGTCTGTACAGTGGAAGCATCCCGGCCTTATGCATTCTTCAAGTTCTTTTAATGAAATTACCTGGACGGAACCATCGTTCATCTTGATCTCAAGTCTTCCTTTTACATCGAAGCTTTTGATATTCCACGGTTCGATATCGAGTTCCGATTTCAGTTTCCCTTCGATCAGTTTTCCGTAATCAAAGGTCTCGGTGCAGAAGAGTCCTATTATCAGCCTGATTGAACTGCCGAAGGGTTTTACGAGATCGTTGTCGCTCTCCTTCATCTTTCTGAGCGCCTGTACTGCACATGGAGTGCCGACTACAGCGATCCTGCTTAGTTTTTTCTTTATAACCGCTTCTTTGAGAGATGCAAGCGTTGGAACCCACCAGTTGTAACGGCTTCCGGCAGATGCGGTTATGGCCTCGTCCGACGTGATCAAAACCGAGAATGGTTCGTGTGTCCACCGGTCTTCAGAGACTGTTATCACTCCGTCGATAAGTCCGCTTTCAAAGGCGTTTGAGAGCAATGCAGTTACTGCACCTCCGCTCTGTCTTCCCGGGACTTCAAATGCAGATTTTGCAGAACCGATGCTGATGTATTCACCGAGCATCTTTTTGTCCGATGCAGCATCTCCTGTATGGGGGCAGACCGCATAGCAAGCGCCGCATTTTACGTGGTCTGTCAGGTCCTTGCAGTAGCCGGTGTTCACAGGTGCTTCGGAGTTGTCTCCTTTTTTAAATATGATTGCGTTTGCAGGACAGACGGCTACGCATGCGCCGCAGCCAGAGCAGATCCCCTTGTCCCAGACCTCTCTCTTCAAATCTTCGTAATTTATTCCCATAATGAATCACTCCCAGCAGTATTTTCCTGCAAACGGTCTTGCGCTTGCCGGCACAATCTTTGTGTAAACGGATTCGGAAAGCTCTATGTAATCGTAATCGAACAGCCTGCAGTATTCTTTAAGATACTTTTCAAGATCCTTGCGGTCGTCTTCGGTAAGCTGCTCCTTCTTTGCACCGATTCCGAGGAGTTTTTCATCGATGTCTCCGCGGATGATTATCTTTCCGCCGTGTATGCCGCTTCCGATCCCTTTTCCTTTCACGGGTGCCTCTCTGTTGATGCCGAGGATTATCAGGAGCCCTCCGGCCATGTATTCACCAGAAAAAGATCCTGCTTTTCCTCCTACAACAAGGACTGGGCGCTTCTCGCTGTACTCCTTCATGTGGATTCCGCCCCTGTACCCGATATCGCATTTTACGAATACCTCTCCTCCACGCATACTGTGTGCAGTGGCATCTCCCGCACTTCCGTGAATGACGATTTTGCCTGAGTCCATGGTGTTTCCGGGGGCATGGTCGCAGTTTCCGTGAACTATAATAGTCGGGCCGCACATGAACATGCCGAGATCTCCCCCGGGAACGCCGTTGACCGTAATCTCGACGTCACCACCCCTGATTCCGTTTCCGATAAATCTCTGGCCGCAGATATTGTTCAGGATGATCTTCTTTTTTCCTTCTGCGATGAGTTCCCTGATCCTGATATTCAGCGGAGTATAATGTAGATTCTTTGCATCGATAGTTACTGGTTCCATGTTCATGCTCCTATTGGCTTAATATCAAGGACATTCAGCATCTCTTCGTCGAGCATGTAGCCCCGGAGCCTGTCGCGGTTTCCTCTCAGGCTTTCAAGCGAGTTGATTCCTGCGGCACCCATAAGTTCCGCGAGTTCGAGAGTCCATCCTTTGATGAGGTTTGCGACATTCTTTGATGCTTCGTCCGGATTTATCCGGCTGACGAGTTCGGGTTTCTGCGTGGCGATACCCCACGGACAGAGTCCCCTGTAGCATGATCCGCAGACCCTGCAGCCCATTGCGATAAGTGCCGCCGTTCCTATGTAAACCGCATCGGCACCAAGTGCGATGGCTTTCGTGAGATCGGCACTGTCCCTGATCCCTCCGCTTGCTACCAGCGAGACTTCGTTTCGTATGCCCTGCTGCCTTAGTTTGTCATCTACCGCGGCTATGGCGGCCTCAATCGGTATTCCCACATGGTCGCGGAATACTCTCGGTGCAGCGCCCGTTCCTCCCCTGAATCCGTCGACTACTACTACATCTGCAGAAGACCGTGCGATTCCTGCAGCGATCGCGGCAACATTATGGACCGCGGCAATCTTAACGAAGACTGGTTTCTTCCACTCTGTTGCCTCTTTCAGGCTCCTTACGAGTTGTGCGAGGTCTTCGATACTGTAGATGTCATGGTGAGGTGCGGGACTTATGGCATCACTGTGGAGCGGAACCATTCTGGTTTTCGAGACTTCCTCTTCGACTTTCTCACCCGGCAGGTGTCCGCCGATACCTGGTTTTGCTCCTTGGCCGATTTTAATTTCTATTGCCGCTCCTCTTTCGAGATAATTGATATCGACACCGAACCTTCCCGATGCAACCTGGACGATCATGTGATCCTGGTAAGGGTAGAGTTTCTTGTGAAGTCCTCCTTCTCCTGTTCCCATGAATGTGCCCATTTCCGATACGGCCTTTGCCATTGAAAGCTGTGCATTAAGTGATATTGCGCCGTAGCTCATGTGACCTATCATGATGGGAGTCTCAAGTTTAAGATTGGGGGAAAGTTTTGTTTTTAGATCACATTCTCCCGACTTTGTTTTTTCCAGGGCGATCTGCCGTGGTTTCTTTCCGATGTACGTCCTGAGTTCCATCGGCTCTCTTAGCGGGTCTATGCTGGGGTTTGTAACCTGGCAGGCATCAAGGACTATCCGGTTGAAGATGATGGGATAATCCTGTGCATTACCCATTCCCGAGAGTATAATCTGGCCGGAGTTCGCCTGTTTGTATATAGCCTCCCTGGCATCCCTTGTCCACAGGGGGTGGCTCCTGTAATCATTCGGTTTTTCGATAAGCGTTATTGCATCCCTCGGGCACATGGCGATGCACCTGTGGCAGGCTGTGCATTTGCGGGAATCGGCGACGATCTTCTGTCCTTCGCGCCTGAAAACCCCGTATGAACAGTTGTCTATGCATCGTTCGCATAGCATGCACTCGTCTTGATCTATTTTGATCTTGTATTTTGGCGGTGTGGCTCCTGTGGTCATCTGCGAAGCCTCCCTATAACTGGTTCTCCTGCGTCCGGCATCCAGATATTTTCAAGATTTGGCTCCATAACCCTGATAGCAGCTTCTTCGCTTGAGATATAGAGGCGATCTTCTGCTTCTGCGGCCACCATGGGCCTGAGTTTAATCCGGTCTGTGAATCCCGCGATGTAATCAGGCCTGGCGACGACAATTGCAAACGGACCGTTCATCATCGCAGGACCGTATGCCATTCTCATTGCGGTATAGAGGTTCCTGTCTTTCTCGGGCATTTCGTCGATTTCGTCCCAGAAAGGGGGTGCGAGAGCTTTAACCATCATCTCCGGTGGGAGTTCATGTCTTCGTCCCAGAAGATCTGCAAGATATGCGACTACTTCGGTATCGGTAAGCATCGTGCATTTGTAGCCGAAGCTCTCCAGGTATCTCTTGTTTGTTCCGTAAGATGTGATCTCTCCGTTGTGTATAACGCTCCAGTCCAGTAGGTTGAACGGATGCGCACCACCCCACCATCCGGATGTGTTGGTCGGGTAGCGGTTGTGTGCAAGCCAGAGATATCCCTCATAATCCTGGATCCTGTAGAAGTCAGCGACCTCTTCCGGCCATCCTGAGGCTTTGAACACACCTATGTTTTTACCGGAAGAGTAGACAAGAGCCCCGTTTATCATGGTATTTATCTTTATTATGAGGCTGATGATAATGTCTTCTTCCTGTGATTCACTGTTGGCAAAGAGTGAAGTGTCTGGTTTGAAAAAGTATCTCCAGGGAATATGTTTTTTCAGCATCCTGCCACTGCTGTATGTCGGAATTTCTTCTGAGTGTTCTATTTTTCCCCATTTTTCCAGGAGTTCCTCTACCGCAACTTTGGGTTCGACAAGGTTGTCATAGAATACGTGAAGTGCATAGTAGTCTGCAAAATCGGGATATGCTCCGTAGACAGCATAGCCTGCTCCTTCTCCGCTCCCCCTTTCATCCATTAATGATAATGCCTTTTTTATCGCCTCTCCGTCCATGCTGTTTCCGAGACGATCGATGACACTGATTATTCCACACATGATGACCACTAAAACCAAATCGGATTATATGGGTAATATCCAATATCCCGTATTAACTAAGATTGACTAAATATATATAGTAATATGTAGAAGGAAAATTCCATCCTACATGTTCTCACTACTAAGAGTATGAATTGCAAAAACTTTATTGTATCTATATGTGATCATGCTCGGTCTGTATGAAAATCTATAGTTTTTCTTTAAGAAGGGAATTATCAAACGATAAACACGATGCTTGATCATTTCCTTCGGGTCCCATAAATCACAAAAACTAATTCGATAATTCTTACATCACTTATCCAAAAAACAAGGGAATGAATGGGGGAGGTCCAAATGAAAAATTTGTATAGGTAATAATTTTCAAATTCGGGCTCTGTAGAAAACCTCTCTCTTTTTTTAGAGAGTCATATTGTGGATTAGCATTCTGATTTTGATCTCTTTTATCTGGTTGAAATATTTCCTCGATCTGACATTCTCTTTGTATTTCCTTTTAATTACTGAAAATACAGTCTCCACCATATTTCTCTGCCCGTATTTTTCCTGATTGAAATTCTCAATCATTTCCTTCCTGTACTTTCCAGAGTAGATATTTCCATTCCATTTCCTAACAGGAATTATTGATTCAGCTCCAATAACATCTCTGATATATTGATGAATCTTTTCAGAATCATATCCTTTATCCATCGTGAAGCAATCAGTTTTTGTTATTCTGCTGACTTGGTTAATGAGAGATTTTGCATGTTGAGAGTCATGTACCGGTACCTTCGAAAATTTCCATCCCATAATAATTAATTTATCAGAATCAACAGCAATTGAAGCCTTAATAAAACTTTTACGAGTTTTATTGATTCTTTTTGAATAGTAATAACTTGCATATGAACTGGTAAATCCAGTAGAATCTATCGATGTAATCCTGATTTGATTACCCTTCTGGTGTAATCTTCTAATCACATTTTTTAGGATTATACGAAATGTGAGTGAAGGAATTCTTGAAAGAAATTTTTGAAGAGTTGTATAATGAGGTATTTGTTCTAATTGAAGAATATCGGTAATCGTTGTTAAATTAGGGAGTAATTCTATAAAATCTCGATAATCTTTACCTATCTTTTCTTTTAATATGATTAATGTTAGAAGTTGGTGCTGAGTATATTTCTTTTTTGAAAACTTAGAGGATCGAAGGGGTACATGTGAATTATCTATTACTTCAAGGGATGTTTTCACAAAGTTGATGTACCAGTTTTCAGACATTATTTAAGGAACTCCTTTTCTATTTGTGGTTAAATAAAATTGGAGTTCCTGTACGATCGATCTTTCGGTCGCTATTTTCTTAGAGGATTTCTACAAGGCCCAAATTCGATATCTTCTAAATTCATTATTTCTGTAATCATGCCACTGCCAGACAATTCAGGATGGTTTGTGTCGGGATTTCCAAAATTTACTAGAAATACAAATCGTAATTTAAATAGAATGTTTAGGATCTGTAGGCTGTTGTAGGATTTTTATCAACTTGCTGTATATAGATTATATAATCTATTTTTCTCCAATAAGAAATATTTATATATGGTGGAAGGCCACTTCCTTCTGTCAAATCATGATAAAAGCTACCCAATAGTTTTTTTGGGTAAGCGCCGGTAGTGGGGATAACCATCTATTGCCGGAAAATGATGGAGTAGTTAAAATGATTGACAGTGGAGATACGGCGTTTATAATTATCTGTACGGCAATGGTCATGTTGATGACTCCTGGTGTCGGGCTGTTCTATGGAGGAATGGTTCGCAACAAGAGTGTTATATCAATGATCGCACTGGCATTTGTTGCCTTTGCCGTTGTTAGTATTCAGTGGGTGCTCTTCGGGTACTCTCTTGCATTCGGACCTGATATCGGTGGATTCATCGGTGGTCTTGATCACTTTGCACTTAATGGTGTAGGTCTTGATGGTGATGGAATACCTGACATCCTATTCATGGTCTTCCAGTTGGTGTTTGCAGGCCTGACACTTGCAATCCTTACATCCGGAATGGCTGAAAGGGTGAAACTCGGTGCATTTATTGTCTTTGGACTCCTATGGACTACGCTGGTGTACGATCCCCTTGCACACTGGGCCTGGGGTGGAGGCTGGGCTTCACAGCTTGGTGCACTCGATTTCGCAGGCGGAACCGTAGTTCACATCAGTTCAGGTTTCGGTGCCCTTGCTGCAGCACTTATAATCGGTAAGCGTCTTGGATTCGGCCAGGAAACTATGAAGCCGGCAAACATTCCGCTGACGCTTCTGGGCGGTGCTCTGCTATGGTTCGGCTGGTTCGGATTCAACGCAGGCAGTGAACTTGCAGCTGACGGGATTGCAGCAAATGCGTTTGTTGTAACAAACATTGCAGCGGCGACCGGTGCATTGACGTGGATGTTTGCATCCTGGTATCATGGAAAACCCAGCTCACTGGGAATGATCTCGGGAGCAATCGCAGGCCTTGTAGCAATAACACCTGCCGCAGGATTCGTTAATGTGATGGGAGCGATCGCAATAGGTCTTGTTGCCGGATTGCTTTGTTACGGTGCACTTCTGTTCCGTGTCAAGAAGGGACTCGATGAATCGCTTGATGCATGGGCAATCCATGGTGTAGGCGGTTTCTGGGGTGCACTTGCAACAGGTATCTTCTGTGTTGCAACAATAGGAGGGGTGGACGGACTGATCTACGGAAATCCGGAACAGTTTGGAATACAGCTGCTTGACGCAGTGGTTGCAATGGTCTACGCGTTTGTAGTAACATATGTAATTGCCCTGGTTGTCGAGAAGACAATTGGTCTTCGCGTACCTGAAGATGAAGAATATGTGGGCACTGACATTGCCCAGTTTGGAGAATCACTACTGTAAGGGAGTGTGTTAAAATGAAGAAGGTTGAAGCAATAATTCGTCCGGAAAGACTTGACAAGGTATCAGAAGCACTTCTTGAGAGTGGATTTCATGCAATGACTGTGACTGAAGTGAGAGGGCGTGGCAAGCAGAAGGGAATTGCTCTCCAGTTCAGGGGAAAGGAGATCATGGTCGACATGATCCCCAAGGTCAAGATAGAAATCGTTCTTGAGGATGAATTGGTTGACAAGGTTATAGATATAATTCGTACAAATGCCCAGACGGGAAAGAACGGGGACGGCAAGGTCTTCGTTTATGATATCGAGAAGTCTATCGGTGTAAGGGCCGAATAAAGTCCTTCTCTTTTAGAAAGCCAAATTTACATCCTCTTTTTCAACTTTTCCATTTTAAACCGATTCCCCGGATATTTTAGATAATTTTATAATTTATCGGAAGCGTACTTCCTTCTTACATTTATTTGTATGGAGATGAGTATGGAAATTAATGAAATAATGATAAATTCTTCTTTTATTCTCATATGCACTGCAATGGTCATGCTGATGACGCCCGCTGTGGGAATTTTTTACGGTGGTTTGGTCAGGAAAAAAAACCTGATCTCTATGTTGATGCTTTCTTTCATATCCTTTGCACTTGTTACGGTGCAATGGATATTTTTCGGTTATTCCCTGGCATTTGGTCCGGATATCGCCGGTTTTATAGGCGGACTGGATTATGTATTCCTCAACGGTGTTGGTATGGACGGAGAACCTATTCCCGATCTGTTGTTTATGGTATTTCAGCTGGTCTTTGCTGCCATAACACTTGCAATTATTACTTCTGCTGTAGCTGAAAGGGTAAAACTGAGTGCCTTTATTATATTCGGATTGTTGTGGACTACCCTGATATATGATCCGCTTGCACACTGGATGTGGGGCGGGGGCTGGGCGTCACAGATTGGAGCCCTTGATTTCGCCGGAGGAATTGTTGTTCATATCGGTGCAGGCTTCGGGGCACTGGCTCTTGCACTTGCAGTCGGATCAAGGTTCGGATACGGCGATCACAACATGGAGCCCCACAATATTCCTTTGACACTTCTCGGCGGTGCACTTCTCTGGTTCGGCTGGTTCGGGTTCAACGCCGGAAGCGCTCTCGGAGTGAATGAAGTCGCTATAAATGCATTCATCGTAACCAATATCTCTGCATCATGCGGAGCTTTGTCATGGCTTGCAGCTGCCTGGATAAAGGGCAAACCAAGTTCTATGGGTATGATCTCCGGGGCAATTGCAGGTCTCGGGGCAATCACGCCTGCGGCAGGTTTTGTAGGACCGATGGCTGCGGTATGCATAGGAATCGTAGCAGGTCTTGTGTGTTACGGTGCGATGCTGTTAAGGCTTAAGAAAAACTGGGATGAGTCACTTGATGCCTGGGCTATACACGGAGTTGGTGGTCTCTGGGGTACAATTGCGCTGGGTATATTTGCAATTCCTGCAATTGGCGGTGTGGCAGGAATATTTTCAGGAAATTTCGGTCTAATTCAGGTACAGATCATTGCTGCAGTTGCTGCAGTCGTATATGCATTTGCCGGTACGTTCGCCCTTGCAAAAATTGTGGATTCTTTTATCGGTCTCAGGGTATCTGAAGATGAAGAATACGTGGGCCTTGATATAGCCCAGCACGGTGAGACTATATATCCATAAAATCCACTTTTATCTTAATCCTAATTAATTCTGAATTGACTGATGCCTTATGGGTGAGATAAAGGGAGTTCTCCTTGACATAGACGGGGTCCTTTATACCGGGGACGAACCGATCCCCGGAGCTTCTGATGCAATCGGGTTTTTGAAAGATAGCAAAATCCCTTTCAGGTGCATCTCGAACACCACGAGAAAATCAAAGAAATCTATCTCTGAAAAACTGGGAAGTTATGGCTTTGATATTCCGGTGGAGCATATATTTACTCCGGCCTCTGTCGTTGTTTCGATATTGAAGGAAAACAATGTGAAGAATTGTTTTTTGCTTACATGGGGTGATGTACGGCAGGATATCCTGAAAGAAGGTATAACAGAGAGTATACCTGATGCCGGTGCGGTTATTGTTGGAGACGCGGGTGATAATTTTGATTACTCCTCCATGAATCAGGCATTCAGGCTGATTAATGAAGGTGCTGAATTTTATGCCCTTGAAAAAGACAGGTACTGGATGGACAGTGACGGTCTGTCATTATCCGCAGGTCCGTTTGTCCTCGGGCTTGAATACGCCACAGGCAGATCTGCCATTCTTGTAGGGAAACCCTCCCCCTCGTTCTTCACAAAGGCTCTTGAGTCCATGAACGTCACGGCCTCTGGGGCGATCATGGTTGGTGACGATATCAACAGCGATGTGGGCGGGGCTCAGAATATCGGTGTCAGGGGTATGCTTGTCAGAACCGGGAAGTTCAGCGAGGAAAGGCTGAAAAAATCAGAAATTATCCCTTACAGGATTATCGATTCAATTGGTGTTCTCCCGGAGATTATCGGGAACAGTAATTAATGAAATTCCTGACGACCCATTCATTTCTTACCTCTGGATGAAAGAGAACTCCCCACACCGGCATGACAGAATGACGCACGGCCTCCTGGCCTTTGTCCGATTCTGCAAGCACTATGAAATTTTCACCGGGAACCATTCTCATCCCGTGAAGTTTATAGGCCTGAATCGTTCTTTGCTCTCCCAGAACTTCATCTTCTTTAATTATTCTTATCCCGTTCATGCCGGTTTCATATGACTCCGCAAGTTTTGCTCCGTATGCAAGTGCAACGGCCTGCATTCCCGCACAAATTCCCAGGACCGGCAGTTTGGTCTCCTTAATAATACTAAAAAGATGTTCATTTTTCCTGAATTCATTATCATTTAAAGCTGTCCCGCAAAGTATTATCCCGTTGAATTTTTCCTGAAATTTAAGATCTTTTGAGAGATGGTGGACGATCCTGAACTGCTCTCCCGATGACTTTACAATATCTACAATAGGATCGACGAATTCAGGTTTCGATAATGAATCCTCCTTCCAGCAGAGATCGATTATCAGTATCATTTATCCTCCAGGTGAGCTTTCTTTATGATAAAGCGCCCGTTGTAATTTCTGCAGAATGATTCTGATTCGTCAATAACTATTCGCTTGGAAAAGAACGGGGCATCAAGGACAAACGATTCATATTCTCCGCCTTCGCCCGAGAGAGTAATCGCATATTTTTCAGAGAGGATCTTTAATTCGTCTATCATTTCCCTGTCGATCTCTCTTCCCAGCCATCTTTCATCGAACGGATACGAAAAAACCCCTGCGATGATGACATTAAACCCGGAAGATGTGATCTTCTGCATGTACTCTTCCTGGTTTGTATACCAGAGGGGTGAGAAGCAGCAGATATCGAGATCGTGGCAGATCCGCTGTATCCTTGCAGCCTGGTATACGGACATGACCGCCCCGGTGACAATTCCTCCGATGCCGAATCTGTCAACAGCTTCTTCGATCCCTCTCTTCAGGTCCTCCAGTTCGACCTCTTCTTCTCCCGGGGTATCGATCAGTATCTGCGGGATGCCTGCGGCCTCTGCCTGAAGGGTTGAAAGATTCACATTCGGCGTATGAAACATGTAGCTGTGATCGTTTTCCGAGATAATCGAGATCAGGCATGCGACCTCCTCGTGCTGCATCGCCATATAACAGGCAAACGCCGAATCCTTCCCTCCGGAGAACAGAACGCCGAGTTTCATGGTTTATTCATCTTTTGCCCACGGGTTCATCATTGTGTATGAGTCTTCCGAATCAATTGCTATTGTTCCCGATTCCATCGTGAGATCAAGGAGATGACCACCATAATTCCTGTCTTCGCTTATGAAATGCAGGTGAAATCCTTCCGCATTAACTCCGGTCATGTATTCGGGATGATAAAAGCCTATAGCAGTCCCTTTGACATTTGAATTTGGAAATGTCGTCTGTTCATCAGAGATTACTTCTTCAAGCGGTCTGTAAGGATAATCCTGTGCAGGAACACTTCTTGTCAGGGTCTCGCTGAACAGACCGTCGAGCCTGATGGTGCTGATCGTAGCATCCGAGGGCAGTATTTCACTGATGTAGTCCTTGATCTCCGAATAATTCATGGGATGATCTATCTTCACAACCAAATCGGGATTGAAATATGTTATCTCTGCGAAAGGAGTTGTCATTTCGCCGGTGACGGCGTGTACTGTTCCGTCGTTTGCAACGCGATAGGCGAATCCGTCGATAAGTATCATCTCGCCGTCAAGTTTGTCGAAGGTTCCTAGTCCTGTATCACCATGTTCCAGGATCTCTGCATATGATATCGTTCCGTTGTAATTTCCTTTGGATAGCCATTCAAAAGGAGCCGACTGGTATACTGTGTCGGTGATCTCCGTTTCAGCAGGCATTACAGATGCTAATGCCGCATATACGAAAAATACTATCGCGATTGCGGCTCCAAAACCCAGAAGATGCTCTTTTCTCATTTTTCACCCGAGAAGTAGTAACTGTTAATGTCAGCTCCTGTTCAGGAGATATGTCTTTCGTTTCTCTAGTTTCTTTCTGTCTTTCTCCGATTCGGTCTTTTGACCTGTCACAGGATCATACCCGAGATAATACATGGCCGTCGATCTTGTCATCGGGGTGGGAGTGAAGATCTGGGACTGTGCACCTGAAAGCCCGAATCTTTTAAGGAACTCCGAGGTTTCCAGTATTTCCTTCTCTCCTTCTCCCGGGTGACCTGTTATGAGATAAGGAGTGAGTATGCATTTCAGGCCGGATTTTTTCCGTATGCCTGTAAATCTTTTGTAAAAGCCTTCAAAAATTTTCGTGGACGGCTTATTCATAAGTTTGAGGACTTTATCGCTTCCTGATTCTGGTGCGATCTTCATCCTTCCCGAGATATATTTTCCGAGTATCGATTCGATGGCTGAATCATTGAGAATACATTGCTCGTACCTGATCCCTGAATTTATCTGTATCCGTTTGACGTTCCGTATTTTCAGGGCTTCGTCGAGTATCGACAGGTATTCCTTCGTTCCGGGAACAAGATTTTTACATCCTTCACCTGATTTGAGGCAGTCATGAGTTATGCATCCACCGGAGGCACACTTCGATCCGTACATGTTGGCTGTCGGTCCGCCGATATCGGTTATGGTTCCTCTGAAGTTTTTCATTCCGGATATCGCTTTAATCTCTTTCAATATCGAGTCCCTGCTTCTTGATACGATCTCTTTCCCCTGGTGTGCGGATATTGCACAGAACGAGCAGTCCCCGAAACAGCCCCTGTGCGATGTAACCGACGTTTCGATCATATCGAAGGCAGGGATTCGCTGGTATTTCGGATGAGGCCTTCGTTCAAACCTGAGATCATAGATATAGTCAAGCTCTTCCTGTGTTGCTTGTCGTTTAGGCTGCTGGACATAATATCTTGTATCGTATTTCTGGATCAGGACATTCCGGTCGTCATTTTTTTCAAAGAGTCTCCATGCCTCTGCGAATTTATCCTTCGAATCTTCGACCTCTTTGAATGAAGGGAGTATAACGGCGTTTTCAACATTCTCATAATTGCCGGATTTCCTGCATATAATGGCTGTATTAGGAACCCGGATCATTTCCGGGGGGATCCCGTTTTCGAGATTTTGTACAGTTTCAAGAAGAGGATACTCCCCCATTCCGTAGATGAGGATGTCTGCCTTTGAATCGAGAAGTACGGTTCTCCGGATCTTATCTGACCAGAAATCATAATGAGCAATTCTCCTGAGGGATGCCTCGATTCCCCCGATTATTATCGGGACGTCCCTGCATGCGGTTTTAATCTGGTTGCAGTATACTGCTACTGTCCGGTCAGGTCTGATCCTGTATTTTTTTCCTTCCCCTTTTTTGGAAAAATAAGGATTTCCGTCTTCACAGAACCGGTCTTCCTTTCGTGGGATCTTTTTTGCGGTATAGTTTATGACCATGGAGTCGGCCTGTCCTCCGGAGACAGCGAATGCTATCCTGGGGACACCCAGTTCGAGAAAACTCTCAGGGTTCTTCCAGTCCGGTTGCGAGAGGATTCCTACTTTATATCCTTGTTTTTCTAAGAATCTGCCGAGAATAGCCATTGCAAAAGAGGGATGATCAACATATGCGTCAGGAGTCACAATGACGACGTCGCACTGTTCGATCCCCTGTTTCTGCATCTCATGTCTGGAGGTCGGAAGAAACATAATAAAATTGCCTGAACTGCTGTTAGAAGATTGTATTAAAAGAAGAAAAATGTTAAGAAAGATTAAGTATGGGGGATTATTCAAGGAGAATATCGAGAGCTTCGTCCTTGTATGATTCCATAACGTATGGTATTCCAGATACTTCCGAAGCTTCGGGTGTTAATGCCATAAGATCGTTTCTGGAAATTGAATTCAGGCTGAAGTTGCGGCTTCCTGCCATGATCTGCTGCATGCCGGTTCTGAAGCGCTGTGCATAGGTGTATATTCCGACTGCTCCGAGAGGGATCTCGTCGATTCTTCCGTCGTATTTTTCCTTGAGCTCCTGGTAAGAGACGAAGATCTCTTCGATCTTTGTGCCGTACTTGGAAACAGTCTTCGGGAGTTCATCTTTCTCAAGCCATTTCCCGATATTCTTCCCGACCATTCCGGGGATCATGAGTGCACGGCCCATGCAGACTGCCTTGAAGTACGGTGCACCCATGCAGAGGGCCTTGAAAGCGTTTGCCTCGTCTGCAAATCCGCCGGCTATGGCGAGGTCCGGTACGCGGTATCCCTTCTTTTCGAGTTTGGTTGCGAATTCATAAGCAAGCGACTGGAGGTAGAATGTCGGAATACCCCATTCGTTCATCATAGGCCATGGGCTCATTCCCGTTCCGCCCGGTGCGCCGTCGATCGTGAGGAGATCGATCTTTGCCTCTGATGAAAAGCGGATTGCCATTGCAAGTTCCTTCATCGAATATGCGCCGGTCTTGAGAGTAATTCTCTTGAAACCGATATCGCGGAGGCGGTCGACTTCTTCGAGGAATCCTTCTTTTGTTACGAATCCAAGGCGGGAGTGGCGCTCAAACTCTTTGATTGCCCCATCCTCAAAGGCCTTCTGGATATCGTGGCGTGTCGGGTCGGGAAGAACTATATATCCACGCTCTTTGAGTTCAGTTGCTCTTGATAGTGAACGGACCTTGATCTCGCCGCCGATGCACTTTGCTCCCTGTCCCCACTTGAGTTCAAGAGTTTCAAGGTTGTGCTTGCTAGAGACATATTCGGCGGTTCCGAGCCTGGTGTCCTCGACGTTCATCTGGACAAGGATCTCTCCGTAACCTTCGTGGAATTTCTTGTAGGTCTCGATTCTCCTGTCCATTTCGGGTGATTCAATAACCTTGCCCTTGTTGTCACGTTTAAGATCAGGGTCAACACCGCATACGTTTTCACCGCATACGAGTGTAATTCCCGATATTGCGGCGCCTACTGCAAAGTGCTCCCAGTTTATGCGGGCAATATCGGTCGATCCGAGTGCACCCGTAAAGATCGGGACTCTCATCGGTACTTTGATGTCCCATCCGTATTCGGTTTCAGTGTTGACATCTTCAAAAACTGCAGTGTCAGGATCTGCACTGACTCCTTCCGGCAGCCCGTGGGCACCCACTGCATATCCGTGTATGTTAAGATGTGAATAATCGATTGGGTAGTCTTTATCCGCTCCTGCGGTTACTTCGCCGAAGGGTCCCGGGTACAGTACCTCACGACCCCTGAAAGAGGACAGCCAGATGTCACAGTTGCCTTTGCATCCGTCAACACATCTCGAGCACATGCCCGACATAGGTACAACATTTCTTGAACGGTTCGATGTGTGTACAGCTTCATTTGAATTCGGTGTCTTTAGATTCGCCATAGTTTACCTCTGGATTTTCGTATAGCAGGAATATAACCTCTGAATTACAACTAAACCTGCGATAAGTATACCTTAAACTTTCAGGATTTCAAGTTTTCCCTGAAAAAAGCATGTTTTAGCATGCACCATCACTCATGCTTTACACGAGTGCATACAAACATCTTCTTTCTGACGCTTATAATATTTTCTATATAGTTTATTGTAATGTAAAAATTGCAAAATATATTTCTATAGTTGGTGGGAAAACAAAAAAATTAGTAGAATTTAATTCCTACGTCTTTCATATTGTTGTATTTCGCGATATTAAGTATCAGTGGGGTGATGCTCTCGATGATAGAAGAAGACTCAAGAGGGCCTGCATCATATGCGGTAAGTTCCGATACTTCTTCTACAAGGCCCATAACGATCTTCTTTGATGCAAGATCATCGCCGCATACTGCGACTGAATAATCCAGAACTTCATCGAGTTTCTTCCATTTTTGTGCAGATATATTGTTGAACGCTCCTACGATCTTTGCACTCTCAGGAAGCATTTTTTTAATTGCAAGTGCCGCCGAGCCTTCCTCCGGTGGGTCATAGTAGAAATGATCTGTTTTTCCAATCGGGTTAACCGGAGTGACTACTATCTTATCTTCAAATCCTGTCAGGGATTTTATCGTTGATTCAAGGTGCCTGTAATTGACGGATATGACAACGATATCGCCCATGTCGACAGCATCCTGGTTGGTTACTCCCTGGCAGTGGGCGCTTATACCCTTTTCCGAAAGGGCTTTGATCATGCATTCGCTTGTCTCGCACGCCTTGTCCTTGTCGCGTGAGCCGATGTAGATCTCATGATTCTGCGAAAGGCGATGCGCAAGACCCTCACCAATGTCGCCCGTACCTCCGATAATGCCAATCTTCATGATAATACCTGAATATGGTTGTATTTGAGAATATGATAATATTTCTCTATTTAACCGGGAACAGTGATTGTTATCGGAGTTTGGCGAAAAAATCCCTGTGAAATTCTGAGATGAAAAAAATTAATTATCGATTTGTTTAAGAATATTTTCCATTACTTCATCGACATGCTGCCATGTGACTTTGTTCTGTTCGCTCCCGTCTCTTTTGAGAATAAACGGCTTCCCTTCGTCACCTGCGATCCTCATATCAGGATCGATCGGGATGCTCCCGAGGTATGGAACGTTGAGCTCTTTTGCAGCTTTTTCTCCGCCGCCTCTTCCGAAGAGATCGATTACATCGCCGCAGTGGGGGCAGACCAGTCCGCTCATATTCTCGATTATTCCGAGAACCTTCAGTCCGAGTTTTTCAATGAACTTGACGGACTTTGACGAGTCGAGAATTGCGACATCCTGTGGTGTTGTCACTATAACGGCACCTGCAATATTCGGGGCAAGCTGGGCGACTGAAAGTGCTTCATCCCCGGTTCCCGGGGGAAGGTCCACTACCAGATAGTCAAGTTCTCCCCAGTTGACATCTTCAAGAAACTGCTTTATGGCAGTATTCTTCATAGCGCCCCTCCAGACGACCGGGCTTGATGTATCGGGCAGGAGGAATGCCATCGAAACTACACCCAGCTTCCCTGAAACTTTCACCGGTTCTATGGTCTTTCCGTCGTATGATCCGAGCTTCTGGTCCTCGATTCCGAGCATTTTCGGGATATTGGGGCCATGAATATCCAAGTCGGCAAGGCCGGTGTTGTATCCCTTGTTCGAAAGCGCCATCGCAAGATTCGTTGCTACAGTACTCTTTCCGACTCCTCCCTTCCCGCTCAGGACAAGAATAACGTTCTTTACGTTCATCTGGACTTTGGACTGAATTCCTGAAGCCGCTTTCTGGGGATCATTGCAGTTTGCTGCAGAAGGACATGATGAACACTGTCCGTCGCATGATGACTCTTCTTTATTCTCTGTCATTATATTTCCACTCCATATGTCAGAATAATGAATGTTTTTATTCAGAATCCATAAAGCTATCAATTTTGCCAGATGTTTCAATTATTTTTGAATTTACGGCAGAATAATATTTTGTATTTATTTCACTCACGTTTCATGCAATTTCTGTTGTTCAAAGGATCAAAATTAAAGGAAATCACACTTTTTACAGTGATGTAATTTGTATTTTATAATTTTAGAATTGCAGGTATTTTTAATTTAAAGAGGTTCTATTTCGGCTTTCTGGTAATCTGGTTAACTTTCTGGACGCACCGGCATATATCACAAATTGTAACTGAACCTTCGCCTGTTATCACTCCGTCAGCCCACGACTCGATAATGTCATCTAAGTCCATACTAATATAGATCTCTCCGGACCCGCGCTTTCTGCTCATGTACTGGGACACTGCTGCCCTGGATATGCCCATCCATTTTGCCACCTTTGCCTGGGATATGCCTTTTTCTTCGACGAGGCGGCAGACAAGTTCTGCACGGAGTTGCGGAAGATAATTTCTAACCACCTCGTCACAGGTCATTATATCACATGGGGGCAGGTTCATACCGTAGCCACATCCGGAGAATCTCCAAGTTCTGGCACTTCTTTCTTCTGGTAAAGAACCTGCCTTGCGTCACGGAAGTTGAACTTCTCGATGATAAGGCCCTTCTCCTTTAAGCGCTTCAATGCATAGCGTATAGTACGGGGTGCTATGTCGGCTTCGTTTGTCATGTCCTTAAACGTTCGCGGCTTTCCGTCATCAAGGAGTCTCATCAGGATCCTTGCGGAAGGCGGAAGCCCTGTTTTGTTCACAGCGTTAACAACTACCATGATACATAGTTAACGCTGTTAACATATATAATTTTCGTAGATCCGGGAAGTTATTAAATTAATCAAATTAACAAATTCAAAAAAATAACCACGAATTTCTAATTATTATTCCCCTGTGTAATACTGAATAATTCCTTTATACACTTCTACGGACTTTTTTAATTCTTCAATTGAAACCGCTTCGTTTACACCGTGCAGCGTATTAATCTCGCCGGGTCCGTATTCTATGACATTGAATCCGTTTTTCCTTAAAAATCTCGCATCCGTAGCCGCCCATTGTACAAAAGGAGACGGGGTATCTTTGTATACCTTTTGAATATTCTCAAGAGCTATCCTGACAATATCGGAATTTTCATCCGTATACGTCGGCCATGAGAATTCTTTTGCCGTTATCCTGTCACTGGTGCATATCGAACCCAGCTCTTCCAGAAGTTCCTCCGGACTGCATCCCCATGGGATTCTCATTTCAAGTTCGAGACAGCATTTCTGTGCAACGATATTCACCCTCTCTCCGCCCCTGATAATTCCGGGGTTGTACGTTACTTTCTTCAAAATGTTTTCAACTGAACTAATGCCTGTCGCTTTCCCGATAATTTTCCCGGATTCTTTAATAATACAATCGAATTCTTCTGAAACCGGGTATGTCCTCCTGTTTATTTCTCTTACATGACAGACGAATTCAAGTGCTTTTTCTATCGAACTGACTCCCACTTCCGGGTAAAGAGAACCATGTCCCGGCTCTCCGTTGAACTCGATCCTCATTCTCAGGATTCCTTTCTGTCCTATGGATGGATGAAGAGAGGGCGTGCATTCTGCAATGAGACAATCGCAGGGCTGTAAAAGACCTTCCCTGATCAGGTGTCTGGTCCCGGACGGTCCGCCGGACTCTTCGTCACAGACGAAACAAAGGTTGGCAGGGATATCCCGGTTTTCTAACCACTTATCAATAAATGCCGTTATTATTGCAGCACAACCGCCCTTCATATCCGCTGTACCGCGCCCGAAGATGTACCCGTCGACGATCTTACCGGAGAAGGGATCATATTCCCACCCGTCGGGCATGGCAGGAACCACATCGACATGGCCTAAGAGCAGGAGCGGACGATTTTGGAGAACTGTCTGAATGTTGCTTTTTCCACCTGGAAGATCGGTTCTCAGAAACGGAATATCAAAATTTTCAAAAATGTTTTGTATGTAATCAATAACTGCCGATGTATCGCCCGGAGGGTTTTCACTATCAATCCTTACAAGCTCCGAACATAATTTCACAACATCGGGTCTTTCGTTCATCTCTTCGTCGCCATGAATTCATTGAAGAGTTGATCGAGCGAGGCGCCTTTGTAGATACTCTTGATGAAATCTTTCGAGAAGAACTCCTCGATCCAGACAAGGAACTGGTTTGTGGTCGTGGGCTGGTTGCTGCCCGGATCGATTGAGATCCTGAAACTCCTGTATCCTGCAGGAGTCGAGTTGTCGTAGATCTCTCTCCACAGCGAAGGGAGTGAGCTAAACTTTTCAGGATGATTCTCTTTCAGCCAGTTGATAAATTCAGGGAAAAATGCCCTGTCTCCTTTCTTCTCCTCATCGATTCTCCACCTGAGATATTCCATATTCATCTTGTTTCTGACATTGTGGTAATTATATGCCAGGATGCAGACCGAGAAATCGATATGTGCTATTGCATCTATGAAGTAGAAGTATAGTACCTGGTTGAAGTCCCCGACGGATTCAAGGACAAGAGATTTGCTGTATAAAACATCCAGAACATGGTGGTATTCATTCTTTTCAAGAAGCATATCTACCAGTTGGATTACAATTCAAAAATATTTTTGCAAATGAGCATTCTATTTGAAGAAAGGTTCCCTCGCATCGACTGCGGCCCTGAAGAGGTCTTCCATCTCCCTGCCGCGTTTTCCCCTTATGTCGATGTGATTGTCGTTCCTGAGAAGGCACGGTTTCAGGAAACCGTCCGACGTGATCCTGAGCCGGTTGCAGTGAGAGCAGAATTCATTGTTATGCATCGGTTTTACAATCTCTATCTCGGCCCCTTCGAGACAGTATTTCTTCCGGTGGTGCATCCTTCTTGTAATTATGGTTTTGGACCGGGCTTTAAGATCCTCCTCAAGCTTATTGATGTCAAATCCTTTGCATTCGCCACTGCTGAAATCCATCAGTTCTATAAACTGCAGTATCAGGTTTTCTTTTGTTTTTGCGAATTCTATGAAGTCTTCGATCTCGCTGTCGTTTATCCCGTTAAGCATCACGACATTAAGTTTTACTGGGGTAAGGCCCTCTTTCAGTGCCGCATCTATACCTGCCAGGACTTTGTCAAGAGAGTCCACGCCGCTTATCTCTTTATAGCGCTCCCTGTTCAGACTGTCTATGCTTACATTGACTCTTGACAGGCCAGCTTGTTTTAGTTCATGTGCACAATCCGCAAGAAGAGTGCCGTTTGTTGTAAGTGAAGACTGCATGCTTTCAGGGATCATGGAGATGATCTCGCAGATATCCTTCCTGAGAAGCGGTTCTCCGCCGGTCAGCTTCACGCTGTTTATATTGAAGAGCTCCGCAACACTGAAGATCTCGCGAAGGTCCTCTTTCGAGATCTCCCCGCCGGATTTTTTTTCTCCTTCCCTGTGGCAGTATGAACATTTCAGGTTGCACTTAGGAGTAAGGCTTATCCTGAGATTGGTAACCGGCCTGTTGTAGCGATCAATCAGGTGCTCCATGGTATCCTCTAAAATTTTTTGCGATGATATATGTCTCCGTGCTCCCCCTGCGTGACGCTGTCGTCCTGTAGACCTTCACGGAGTAGAAAGACTCCCTGATATCGTTCAGCAGTTCCGAAAACATCTCCCCCTGGAAGGATTTGATGACAAAGTTCCCGCCGGGCTTAAGGACCCTGCGGGCGAACTCGAATGCTTCATGATTGAGTCCTATTGCTCTTGCCTGATCGTATGATTTGCTTCCGGAAAGTTTGGGAGATGCGTCGCATACCACTACATTCACCTCGTGAATATGCGAAATGATCTTTTCCTGTATTTTTTCAGTTGTGAAATCTCCCGTTATCTGTATTGTATTCTCTATTGGGGCGATTGGATTCAGATCGACGCCTACAATAGCTCCTGAGGTCATATCGCGCAGCACCTGCATCCAGCTTCCAGGCGCAGCACCCAGATCGACGATATTGTCGTCATCCCTGATTATGCCGAACCGCTTCTGGATATCGAGAAGCTTATACGCAGCCCTTGAACGATAGCCTTCGGATCTGGATTTATTGTAATATTTGTCCTTTCCCCACTGAGATCCCATAATTCTCCTGATTAAAGTATAATTTAAATTTTGTCAGCACTTCATATAAATCATTCAATATGTGCATAATGAAAGTGCATGGCATATCACCATACTTTTTTCATCATTTTTTCATATCGAATCCGATCTTTTACATGAAAACCAATCAAAATATATTTCTCTTCTCTGCCTAATTTAAGAATAATATAATAAATGTACGGATAAACACTATATGTTTAATCTTAACATTCAGGATTACGGGGTATAATATGTTAAAAGCAGCAATTAACACAGGTATCTTTAAGGAATTAATAGATGTAATGGCCGCAATGGTTACTGAATGCCGCATGCACGTCAGCTCTGAAGGCTTCAAGATGCGTGCCGTAGACACGGCCAACGTTGCAATGGTATCTCTCGAACTCTCGTCCAATGCATTTACTTCTTACAATGCCACTGAGAACGAGATCGGGGTCGACATCAATAAGATGAAGAATATCGTTGCGATGATGGAAAGAGACGAGATCCTTTCTCTTGAACTTCCTGAAGGAGGCCACAAGATGGAGATGTCTTTTTCGGGTTATAAATATTCCATTGCGCTTCTGGATGTGAATACGGTACGCAAGGATCCCAACCCTCCGTCGATAAGTCTTCCGGGAAAGGTCGTAATATCGGGTACGGCGCTTAACAATTCGATCAAAGCGGCCGCACTTGTCTCGGACAAGATCGCCTTCGGCATCAATCCCGACAAGGGAGTCTTCTATATGGAGGCAGATGGGGATATGGACCACATCTATTATGAGCTTGCAAAAGAGGACCTTGTCTCGTTTATCCCGGCGGAGGCAAGATCTCTGTTCTCACTGGATTACCTGAAAGACCTTGGAAGGGTTATGGGCAAATCCGATCAGGTAGAGATTCATATAGGTGTGGATCACCCTGTAAAATTCGTATTCAGCATCGCAGACGGAAAAGGGCATGTAGAATATCTTCTTGCGCCGCGTATTGAAGCTGACTGAAGATGCCGGTTGAGCTCGACAAGAAAGACCTTGCAAAATATCCTTTTTTAAAAGAAGCCCAGAAACTTGTCGGCGAAAGTGGTTACTCTATCGATTCTCTTATCGGTAAGAAATCCTTCATTGTCAAAAAAGGCGCTGAAAGGGTTGAGAAAGCAATAAAATTCGATTACAACTTCGATGATGTCCGGCTCGATATGGCCGAGTGGGAGATCCTGTCATATGCATTCGCAAGGATCCTGATCTCCTGCCTGAGTGAAAGAAATCTTATCGGCCGTTTATGCCGCTATGAATCTGAAAGGGCCTCTTTTTTTCTCCAGGCTGAAGTGCCGGATAAAAAAAACTACATAGCCTCTGTAGTCGGCCTTAATCCTGATGAGAACCGGATCCCTGTCATCGATTATATCGGCCTCTGCACGGCTCTGCACGATTCGAAATGGAGGCTGATAAACAGGGATGTTGGCTCAGGTTTTGTAAAGATCGATAAGAGCGAGTATGATGAACTGATAAAAGAGCGAATCAGGACGATGCTCGAGGATCAACTCCCCCTCAAGGTGGGTGAAGAGATCTGCGTCATGCTCAAATCCCTTACCGACGAACTTTCCGCAGGTTACCAGGAGATGCTCCTGGAGCAGTTCGGGGAGGTGGATGAAGACTCTTTCCCCCCGTGCATGAAAGCCATAATCAATGCAGTTACCGAAGGAACGAATATCCCTCATACCGCCCGCTTCTCACTCACGGCATTCATGCATGTAATCGGTATGGACAGCACCCAGATCGTTGAGGTCTATACACGCGCTCCTGATTTCGATGTGGAAAAAACGATGTACCAGGTCGAGCATATCTCAGGTAGCGGAGGAACCGAGTATACACCCCCGTCATGCCCGACTATGAAGACGTACGGATTATGCGTAAACAGGGATTCGTACTGCAAAAATATCAGCCATCCATTGTCATATTACAGGGCAAGAAAGAAGGCCCTGAAGAACAGTCCTGCATATAATGAGGAAAAACCTCAAAGCAGTCAAAATAAAGAAGAAAATTCCTGATCTTTTATTGAGCCTTATAGGTATTGCTGATTAAATATCCGCCTGCGCTCATGCATGCCATGAATAATATTAGTGCGAGAAGTGTTGCATATCCTGCCGGTAAAACCATCGGAAGGGCAAATACCGCAAGTATTAACACGATAAGGCTTGCTGCAGCAACAGATACATCCAGTACGACCGAATTCATGAATACATATTGGTAAATTCCCTTTATTAATGATAGGTAGGAATTCCCGTCATCTCATTTCCGGCGACCTGTCATGAAATAAAGTATAATGACCATATAATTATCATGGGCCCGGACGGAAAAGAGAAAGTAATCGAAGCGGTTCAAAAGGCGGTCGGAAAGATCTCGGAATACATGAACCCCCAACTGATACCGGAAGTCGGAATGAACATAGGGTTCGCGATTTCTGATGCGACATCTGTCAGTGACGTTGCAGCAGTGGAGGGCAGAATCGTCAGAAAAGGAGATGCCGTATTTCCTGTAGGGGACGTTAAGATGGGTGCAAGCGATCATGTGGCCCGGATTATAATTACGGCAATGAAATACGATCCTGAGATGAGGGCCGCCGCAAACGTCCGGTATTCCGATGCGATCCTTAAGGTACTGGAAGATATGCCGCTTGAGATCCGGTCGTTCGATCGGGGCAGAGAGCCTGCCGGTGTAAGTACGATGGACTGGGGTGTTGCATCATGCTGTAGCGAGGATGACGTGCCCGATGTAATATATGATCTGGGTGCAGTAGGAAAAGAGCCTATGATACGAATTCTCGGTGAAGATCCTGCCTCTGTTGTCAATAATATTCTTATGCTCTCAGAACGCATAAATGATAAAATATTGTAGGTAAAGTAAATGGCAATTAAACCGACATACATCAAAGCGACAAGTCTTGAACTTCTTGAGAAGCACGGAGATAAATTTACTGGAAGTTTCGACGAGAACAAACTGGCAGTATCCGAAGTTGCAATCATAAGCTCAAAGCGTGTCCGCAACAGAATTGCAGGCGCAGTGACGAGAAAAGTTAATAGAAGAAAAAACATATAAATCCTCATGTTTGAGGGTGTTTATCCGGCACTAATTACTCCTTTTAGGGATAACCTGAATCGGGATCTTGATCTGGACGGGTTATCTTCCAATATTGAATTCCTGATTTCAGAGGGAGTTCATGGAATTGTTCCGTGTGGCTCCACCGGCGAATCGGCAACGCTTACTTTTGAGGAGCACGAGAAAGTAACCTCGAGGGCTATTGATACGGCAAACGGCAGGGTGCCTGTGCTTGCCGGAACCGGCTCCAACAACACCGTGGAAGCGGTAAGGTTTACCAAAGCTGCAAAGAACCAGGGGGCTGACGGCGTCCTGGTACTTAGCCCGTATTACAATAAGCCCAACAGGTCCGGGCTTGTCAAGCATTACAACACGCTTGCCGATCTGGATATCCCTGTTGTCATCTATAATGTGCCCGGAAGAACGGGACAGAATCTTCCTGCCGATCTTATAATCGAGCTGGCGGAGAACCCGAACATCGTAGGGATCAAAGAGGCATCCGGCGATCTCTCGCAGATGTCCCGGATCATCGAGGGAACCATCGACATGGACTTTGATGTGATCTCCGGTGACGACATGCTGACTCTGCCCCTTCTTGCAATAGGCGGGACAGGGGTTATAAGCGTGGCCGCGAATGTCGAACCAGGGCGTATGGTTTCCATGTATGAAAAATTCATGGCAGGAGACCTTGAGGCTGCCAGAAAGATACATTTCGAGATGGGCCCTCTCTTCAGGGGGATGTTCATAGAAACGAACCCGATACCTGTCAAGAAGGCCGTCGGACTCCGGGGAATGGCGGCAGGCCCCTTAAGGCTCCCGCTTGACGACCTTGAGGAAGAGAAGGTTAATTCATTGAAGGAGGTTCTGAGCATTTATGATTAAAGTTGCAATATGCGGCGCCCTCGGAAGGATGGGGCAGACTATAGGAAAGATGGTGGATGAATCTGACGACCTGGAGCTTGTAGGCGGAGTGGATGTAAAAGCGGGCAGTACTTTTGGTGTTGAAGTTTTTCCGTCCACAGAGATTGAAAAGTTCCTTGAGGAGAAGAAACCTGATGTAATAGTGGACTTCACGATCGCCTCCGCTGCGGTTGGAAATATCCGTGCCGCCTCGAAGCACAAAGTGGCGCTTGTAGTTGGGACCACGGGCTTTACCCCCGAACAGCGCAGCGAGATCAATTCAATGATCGAAGGAAATGTGCCTGCCGTGATATCCAGCAATTTCAGTGTCGGGGTCAATATCTTCTGGAAACTTGTGCGGGAGGCTGCTAAGAGGCTTGGCGATTACGATATCGAAGTCATCGAGGCTCATCACCATTTCAAAAAGGACGCACCCAGCGGAACCGCGAACACGATAATCGATATCATCAAACAGGAAGTCGGCGACAGGGAGGAAATGTACGGCCGGAAGGGCATGGTCGGAGAGAGAGGCAACGAGATCGGAGTTCATGTCATCCGCGGAGGCGATATCGTAGGTGACCATTCCGTTCTTTTCGCAGGCAACAATGAAGTGATCGAACTCTCCCACAGGGCCTCTGATCGCGCAGTGTTTGCGCACGGCGTATTACGATCAATAAGATGGGTCTATGGAAAGAGTCCTGCCGTTTATTCGATGAACGACGTGCTTAATCTTTGAATAATAATACATTTTTTTCGTTGATAACAATCGAAACTTTATTTTTCTTTAATAGGCATACTTTCTTCGAGGTTTTTAAAAATGGTAGCAGTTGTAGACGCTGATAAATGCACAGGCTGTGAAACCTGCGTAGATGTCTGTCCTTCTGAAGCAATTAATATGGAGGATGGCATTGCCGTCGTTGACGCTGATGCATGTGTAGATTGTGAATCCTGTGTGGATGAGTGCCCTGCAGAGGCAATCCACATGGAGTAAAAAAGGAAAATAATCCTTTTATACTTAAGTTAACCTATCCTTTTCTAATCCATGATCAATGTAGGAGTACTTGGTGCGACCGGGGCTGTAGGTCAGAGGTTTGTTCAGCTTCTTTCCGATCATCCGTGGTTTAACCTGCAGACACTAACCGCCTCTGAAAGAAGTGCGGGCAAGAGTTACTGTGATGCCGTTAACTGGCGGCTTGATGAACCGTTCCCGGAAAGTGCGGGAGAAATAATTGTTAAAGATACTACTGTAGACTGTGTAAAAGATCTCGACCTGGTCTTTTCCGCGCTTCCCGCCGACCTTGCCGGAGGACTGGAGACCGCCATTGCAGATGCGGGCGTTGGCGTTTTCAGCAATGCATCCTCCCACAGGATGGATGTGGATGTTCCTCTTGTAGTACCCGAAGTAAATCCCGATCATCTCGGCCTGATCGACGTCCAGCGTGACAGGGGCCGTGACGGTTTCATCGTTACGAACCCTAACTGTTCGACAATTGTCATGGTAATGGCACTGAACCCTATCAGGAACCGCAGTTTCAGCGATGTCCGCGTCGCAACGATGCAGGCAATTTCAGGAGCAGGCTTTCAGGGAGTCTCGGCGATGGAGATCTATGACAATGTCGTTCCGTACATCGGTTCAGAGGAAAAAAAGATGGAAACGGAGCCCCTGAAGATCATGGGGCGCCTGGATGGATCTGTCATACAAAATGCCGGATTTTCCGTCAGCGCCAGCTGCCACAGGGTTCCTGTAATAGATGGCCACACGCTGGCTATATGGGCGGATGTTAAAGAGGAGCCTGATCTGATAAAGGACGATTTCAGAAATTACAGGGCGCCGTTTTCCGGTCTTCCTACACAGCCGACCAAATCGATCCATTTCTTTGATAAAGAGCAGGATCGCCCCCAGCCCAGGCTCGATCGCCGTCGCGGCGATGGCATGACCGTCTCGGTAGGACGTGTGCGCGAGGGATTAAGATTTATAGCAATGGGCCATAATACCATACGTGGAGCAGCCGGAGCTTCGGTAATGAATGCGGAACTGGCCGTCAGCAAAAAAGTTCTCTGAAGAGGAGATGGTTACAGTGTCAGACAACACAGTGTTCGTAGGAAACAAACCTGTTATGAACTATGTTCTTGCAGTAGTGACGCAGTTCAATCAGGGTGCAGAGGAAGTATCGGTAAAGGCGAGAGGGAAGGCGATTTCCAGGGCTGTGGATACGGCGGAGATCGCCCTGAACAGATTTCTGGAAAATGTGCAGAAATCTGATATTCTGACCTCTACTGAGATTGTAGATACTGAAAGCGGTAAGACCAATGTCTCGAGCATTGAAATTACCTTAAAAAGGATTTAACCCTCTTTTTAACTTTTAACCATAAAGACTATATTGCCTGATTGATTACATTTACTGATGAAAAAATTGCTTCCGGTTCTGGTCATACTATTCGCCGTATTTCTCGTGTCTCCGGTAATGGCGAATGAAACGATGGGCCGTTATAGTTATATTCAGGTGGAATCGGTAGCAATTGATGTAATTGATCTGGATGAAGCCACATTCAATGTTACTTATCAGGTGGATGACAATGTGGATTTCCTTGTACTATTGCTCGGGAAAAATGATTTGAAACAAAAATTATGCGAAATATTCGATCTTGATAGTTGCAGTTTTGAATCTGTCGGGATGAATCATGCGAGTTTTGCCTCAGATATTCATTCATATAATTATGGAGAAGGAACATACTGGTTCCCTGAAATGACCTTCAAGACGGAGATCCCCAACCTGACTATAAAAGCGCAGGATAGTTCTAAGACATTTGAGTCGGTACAGGAATTCCCCGGCATCGGGTACTTCTACGAGGCTCCTTAATCCCTTTTTCAATATTATCGTTTGGACAGATGCGTTCATACATCCATATCTCTATGGAAGTCCTTAAGTAGATTCAATCAGGTATTCTAAAAAGTCTTGCATTATCCTTTTAATTCTTCCTAGACATCTTTAAATTGCACAATACTGCGAATAAGAGATATGGACGATATGTTTCTTTTATCCTGTATGATTGCCCTGACGTAAACTTTGACCCGGCGGGTCAGGCATAACTACAGTATCGACATTATGTTGTCCGGAATTAAACGCAAAAAAGATCCACGAACACGGTTTAATATCACTTTTGAAATCCCGGGCATAGAAACCAAAATCTGTCTGAGTAGCATATTCGCTTACTTTCTCATGGAAGAAGGCAAATCAAATAACCTGCTATCGATTCCAAATAAATCATATAAAAATAAGAAAATTTAGAATGCTTTATTTTTATCAGAACTCTTCTCTGGATTCTTCTTTGCCAAAGAAAGTTTTTTTGTCCATTTCGTAACATATTTCTGAAGATAAATTCCGAATCCGGCACAGATTAGGCCTCCCAGGGTGGTATATATAATTAATTTTATGCTGTTGCCTCCAAGAACGGGAAATTCCATGTCAGTACTTATTGCAATAGTATAGACGCATGCGCCGTAAGCAATAATTCCGATTGCCAGGACAAAGAAAGGAATTGCTATAAATCTTCCCAAAGACTTGATCTCATTGAGGAATATATCAATTATTTTTCCGATTGAAGCGATGAGTGCAGATGCCGTGAAGTACCATATGGCTCCATATACAAACAGAAGGGCATAGAAAAGGATTCCCTGTTCGGATGAATACCATTCCAGAAGGGTTGTAAGTCCGATAATTATTCCCATTATGCCTATGAATAATGCCGCAATATATGCAACAAAGGTAAACTTCCCTCCGAAAAATGACGATTGAAGGGATCTGAGTGTAATTTCAAAATATTCATCGATTCCATACCCTTTAAATAAAAGATACAGCCCCAGCACGCCAACTACTATGACGACTGCGATACCCGGATATCCAAGCAGAATTGAAACAGCATAAAGAAGCATTGCCAGGCCTACAGGTACCAGAATTGTTTTGGCAATTTCCGGGTCGTCAAACAGTTTTTTGATGATGTAATATGTTCCTTCAAGGTTAGGCATCTGTTTTACTATTACTCTTTGTACACTTTTTACATCAACCGTGGACTGTATTACAGGGAGGATAAATTCGTCCTCCGCACCGTCGGTGACCAGAATGCATTCGTTGATCTCGAAATCCCATACAATCTTTCCGAGATCGTGAGAGATTCTTCTGTCGCCTTCAAGCATATTGGTATGACTGCCGCCGATAACTGCGATATATACATCCTCGCCTTTACCCTTTAATTCATCATATGTTTTTATTCCCTGGAATATCGCATTAACGTCAGAATCTTCGGGATCTGCTATTGCGAGTTTTTCGGCAGTGGTCAGGCATTCCTCCCTTCCTACGGGGGGAGATGTCACTCCTGCTTTAAACCCTATATCGTCGTCCCGATCGACACAAAGTATCAGTGTCCTGATGTTTTCCATCTATTTAGAAATCAATTCGGAGGTATAAATAAGTGCCTGATATTTTTAGAAAAAAAGAGTGATTTAAAGTAATTTTGCACGCTGGAGGAGCAATATATCGTCTGTCGTGAGTTTTTCTCCGCTTCTGAACTGCTGGAAGACCTGTTCTGCCTCTTTGCGTACTGCTTTCTGCTCTTTCGTGACTTTTGTCTTCTTTGTTTTCTTTCTGAGTCCGCCGATAACCTTGTCGAAGTCCCTGATCTCCTTCTGGCATCCGATGAACTTCTGGTGCTCTTCATCTGCCTGTTCCTGGGCCTCTACGAATTTCTTGTGGGACTCGTCTGCTGCTTCCCTGGATTTGTCGGCTTTCCGGTAGCATTCCACCATGATGTCATGGTATTTCTGCGCAAGTTCTGCACTTTCTGTTACCTTGTCATGAAGGTCGGATGCTGTCTTGCGGAGGTCGCGGGCTTCCTGAAGCTTGACGTGAATCTCTTTGTTCTGCTCAAATTCGTCTTCCTGTTCCCTGATCTGGGATTTGAGCTGTTCAATTTTTTCGATTATCTCGCGTTCTTTCTCTTTGGTAAGGACGCGGGTCTGCTGATCTGTTTCAAGTTTGTCGATTTGCTTGTGAAGATCCTTTATACCGCGGTTTTTGCTTACAGGCCCGTGCTCTTTTTTGTATTTGTCGATATCTTCAAAGAGAGCGTTTGCCTTCTCGTTAAGGACATTTCTCTCATCTTTGAGTCTGTGAACGTCCTTGTTGGCTTCATCGCGAAGATCCTTGTTCTTCTGGGCTTCATCGACAAATTCCCTTGTCTGCCCGTTCAGCTGATTTCTCTCACGTGCAAAGGTGCTTGCGAGAGCATTTAATTCATTTCTTTTTTCTTTGTGTTCTTCCGAGTCGGTAAGAACTTTTTTTCTTTTCTCAATCAGTTCATTTAACATGGTAAACTCAATCCTTAAACCAGTCTGCATTAATCCTGAAATCGATTATGCATAGCCGATGTCTTTGGAAAGTGAGTCTAAGATTAACGAAGCAAAAGTCATTTTCCGGAAAATAATCCGTGTTCATCAAGCTTTTCGTTGTTCAACTCCCTGTCCATCAGAATCATCAAAAGATTCTGCATTATTCAGCTATGTGATCCACATTTGGATTACACAGTTATCTCTCTATTATGAGAATTAGTGATTAATAAATGTTATGTAAATATGTGCCTTCGGTTCAGAATAGGAATTATCTGTCTGCCTGCCAAAAATAAATATTGCCGGGTTGAAATTCCCGTTTTGGCAACAGCAGGAATTGATATGGCTTTATCTTATGAAATCTATAAGTCCGCCGGATGTCTGTTCCATTGCTGCCCTTCTTCCGCCGGACATTGTATGTGGTTGTGATGATGTGCGTGCAGTATTCCGCTCGAACGGCCCCTGCGCTATGGATGATGCATTCATTCCCTGGCTGTGTCCGAGAACCTGTGCACTCTTGACACCTGTCATAATTGCCATCACTCTTACTTTGCCCTCAAATTCACTGTTGATGCGGGCACCCCAGATGACGTCTGCGTGCGGGTCGAGTTCATATGTCAGTGTGCTTGCAATATCTTCAGCATCGGAGAGTGTAAGATCGCTGCCGCCTGTTATGTGGATGAGGCTGCCTGTCGCTCCCCTGTAATCGATATCCAACAGCGGGTGGTTCAGGCATTCATGGACTACACTTTCTGACTTGTTCTGCTGCTTGCTCTCACCGACAAGCATTACTGCGACTCCGCCTTTACTCATGATCGCCCTGACATCTGCGTAGTCGATATTGATCAGTGACGGTTCGGTTATTGTCTCTGAAATTCCCTTTACGGTCTCTGCGATAAGCTGGTCCATTACAGAGAATGCCTGGCCAAGGGGCAGGTTGGGAACAAATGACATCAGCCTGTTGTTGTCGAGAACAATGACCGAGTCGGCCGCATTTGAAAGAGCTTCAAGTCCCTCTTCTGCACGAATGAGTCTTGCCTTCTCAACCTGGAACGGATAGCTTACCATTCCGATAACAATTGCACCTTGTTCCTTTGCAATCTGTGCTACGACCGGTGCGACACCAGTGCCGGTTCCGCCGCCCATTCCTGCAGTTACGAATACGAGGTCTGCGTCCTGGAGAAGTCCTTCAAGTGTTGTACGTGCCATCTCGGCCGCTCTCTTTCCGACATCCGGGAAACCCCCGGCTCCAAGACCCTTTGTCAGTGACTTTCCGACAAGGACTCTCTTGTCAGCCTGGATCATCTCAAGGTGCTGTTTGTCGGTGTTGACTGCGATGGTTTCAGCGCCCTTGACCTTCATGTGGTAAAGCCTGTTGATGGTGTTGTTGCCTGCACCTCCGCAGCCGACGATGACGATGCGTGGCTGACCTACGAAATCATCATCTCCGATGACCCCGGGCTTCTTATAATTCTGTTCAAATTCAGCGTGTTTTAGTGCTTCGTTAATAATGCTCTGCATTTTCAAATTCCTCCTGTTCCTCAAATTTTAATTCCGAATCCTCCGAAATCAGAATTACATTTCAAACGAGATCTGCTCGCTGTCTCTTATCACACGATTTGCATGCCTTTCGATTAAGTCCCTGACTGCATATCTGACAGCTTCTGATACCGTGGGGAATTCCCCGGCATCGACAAGCTTTTCCAGCATTGCTACCTGTTGCGGAGGCAGTCTTATCGTTACTCGTTCCATCATTGAAATCACTATGTCTGACATTTGACAGACAATTGTCTGCTTTTTGTCTGACATTTGTCGTTCATTTGTCAGACTTATTCTGACATTGATAGAATATACATCCATTGTATAAATACTAATCGGTTTATGGCACCGTCTGCCAACAAACAATTTTATCCCTGAAAATCCAATTATTTCTAAAAAGGAGGAATATTGGTCTGAAATCAGGAAGTTTGTCCAAAGTAAAGCACGGGGGTGCCATGCAGATCAAAAATAAAAACCCCTCTAAGGATCTCCTTGATTTCAGCGCCAGCCTGAATCCTTATCCCCCGGAAATTGACTGGGACCCTTCGTCGGTTTCTATAGCAGAATATCCGGATGATTCCTATTACGAACTGAAAGAATCAATTGCCCGCAATTTCCGATGCGATCCTGATGAAATATGCGTCGGCAACGGTTCGATTGAAATTATAAGAGCATATTTCCATACAGTTCTCAATCCTGGGGAAAAGGTTGCCCTCAATAAGCATACATTCGGAGAATACCAGCTCTCTGTGACTCTTGCAGGGGGGTCATGCGTGGATTTGAATTCTCCTGATTATTCGGCAAGGGTAATCTGCAACCCCAACAACCCTACAGGCTCTTTAATCCGGAAAAATGAGATGCTTGAGATTGCCGGAGAAGAGTATGAAAAAGGGCGGCTCCTGTTTATCGACGAGGCATTTATGGATCTCTCGGATACAGATGAAACCCTTATCGGCTGCAGGAAACCAGAGGCATTTATCAGCCGGTCGATTACAAAATCATTCGCTGTCCCAGGCATCCGTTTCGGGTTCGGAGTGGGAGAACCCGAACTTATAGAAAAGATTGAGATTGTAAGAACTCCATGGACCGTGAATTCATTTGCAGAAGCTTATTGTATCGAGGCAATGAAGCATTACGGCGAACTTGAAGATTCCAGAGTAAAGATAATTTCTGAAAAAAAGTGGCTTTATGATAAATTTGAAGATCTCGGTCTCGAATATCTTCTTTCAAGCACAAATTATATTCTCCTGAAATGCCCGGTTCCTGCATCTGAATTTACAGCGTCACTGTTAAATCATGATATTTTTGTCAGGGACTGCACTTCCTTTGGCCTTCCCGATTGTGTCCGGATAGCAGTCCGGAAAAGAGACGAAAATCAACTGCTTGTGGAGGCGATTGAGTCCTGCTTGCTTTGATCATGGCCGGCGGTGCGGGTTCAAGGCTTGACATGGGTGAAAAGCCGCTGGTTAAAGTTTTAGGAAAGCCGATGCTGCAGTATGTTGCAGAAGCCTTCATAGATGCAGGCTGTGATATCCTTGTAATTACTTCGCATCTCGTACCTATGACGAAAAACTGGTGCAGAGCAATGGGTTATGATTTCTATAACGCTTCAGGCACAGGATATGTCGAGGATCTGTTCGAATGTATAAGAGAAACGTCTCCGGAAGGTCCTGTATTTTCCTGCGTATCCGATCTTCCGGGAATTACTGCCGACATAATCAGCGAGGTTTTTGAAACATACCAGTTAAAAGAAAAACCGGCATTGTCCGTATGGGTCCCGGAAGAATATTTCATTGAAGCCGGGTGCACTCCATCTTATGTTGAAGATGTTGAGAGTTGTCCTGCATGTCCGGTTGGTCTGAATATCATCGATGCTTCGATGGCGGGGGATGCCCAGGATGAGTACCGTTTTCTCTTTAGAAAACCTGAACTTGCTTATAATGTAAATTGCAAAAAAGATTTTGAATCTTTCCTCAAATTTATTGAAAAAGACAGATTCGGGCAATGATGCAAAATATAATGTCATTGGAAGCCCAATAATTATGATATGGAATCGTCCAGGGAAATAGAACTTGAAGGTCATATTATCGATTCCGGAATAATGACCCGGGTTTTTGATAAAGTTCTCGACATGGGCGGTAATTTTGAAGTAATGAACTTCGAAATCGGCAAGAAAAAGCAGGATGTAAGTTATGCAAGACTGTTGATTTCCGCCCCTGATCAGATTCAGCTTGATGAGATTCTTAGTGCACTCCATCGTCTCGGTGCAAAGATGCCGGAGGTTGAATCGCTTGTATGCGAACCCGCCGAAGGAGACAAGATTGTCCCTAAGGGATTTTACTCGACTACGAACCATCCGACATTTGTAAATTACAACGGCAAATGGATTGAAGTCGAAAACATAGAGATGGACTGCCTTATAGTTCTCGATAAAGATAGCCGCAGGGCTTTTTGTACACCTCTTTCAAATTTGAAAAAAGGGGACTATGTGGTCATCGGAGAGAAAGGAGTACGTATAGTACCGCCTGAAAGGCCCCGTAAGGTCAATATATTCGAATTTATGCAGAATACGGTGTCATCTGAGCGGCCGAGTGAAACGATTATCTCCAAAATAGCTGCCCAGATGATCGAAATGAAAGAGAAAGGCTCAAAGATCGGGCTTGTCGGCGGTCCGGCGATCATCCACACCAGAGCAGCGCCTGCACTGGCGGAGATTATCAGGGAGGGCTACATCGATGTATTATTCGCTGGAAACGCTCTTGCCACGCATGATATCGAATACAATCTATTTGGAACATCGCTGGGTATGGAACTCGATTCGGGAAAACTTACAACAGGCGGTCATAAAAATCATATATATGCAATAAGCGAGGTTATCAGGGCGGGATCGATAAAGCAGGCGGTAGATAAAGGCATAATCAAAAAAGGAATTATGTATGAATGTATTAAGAACAATGTCCCGTTCGTTCTCGCCGGGTCGATACGCGATGACGGTCCGCTTCCTGATGTAATTACAGACGTGATCGAAGCTCAGGAGGAGATGCGTAAATATATCCGGAATCTGGATATGGTGCTGATGATAGGAACACTCCTTCATTCGGTTGCTGTCGGCAACTGCCTGCCGTCATATGTAAAGACAATATGCGTGGATATTAATCCGGCTTCGGTTACAAAACTCAATGACAGGGGATCTTCGCAGGCCATAGGTGTCGTAAGCGACGCGGGAACATTCCTCCCGCTGCTTGCGGAAAAATTGAGAGAACTTAAAAAATAATTTTTTTTAATTTGTTATAAAAATCTGGATCAGGATACATAAATCCCTTGTCCTGATTCCCGCAAGCTTTCTGGCTCTTTGCTGTTTCATATATTTCTCAGGCAACCCCGGACACCACCGGCCAAAGGCCGGTGGACGGCCCCTGCCTAGGGGCCTTGCCTTAAGATAGCCCTCTCACGGCACGCTCAGGGGACCGGCGAGGGTCCCCTAAGCTGTGTCTTTTAACATATTCCGTCCCGTACACACTATGATTTTACCGCATCTCGTCGCTCAGGGGATACTTGTCTATCCCCTGTGCGGCCTTTCACAATTGAGAGGCCCCGAGGTCGGGGCCGATCCGCGAACCTGCTGTGCGGTTCGCGGCGAGGGGTTGTCAAAAGTTGTGATACTTGCTATTATACCCACACAGATTAACGAAGAGCCAAAAATAATCTCTTTTAATTTGTTATATTTGCCGATCAACAAAAATTCAAAAATTAACTGGTAAGGGGCATCCCGTAAGGTCTCTCGTTCTCAAGTATAAATTTCCATTCATTTTTGCATTTGCAGTCAGTTTCGAAATGGGCCTTTAGGTATTCCCTGTCTGCATTCAGTGAATAGTTATTGATTGCATCCACCAGGTCATAATCGCAGGCACCGCAATTATGAGGGCCGCGTTTCTTTCCGCCGCCCACCGGATCGCATGTTACGTGAATTCCGCAATCGGTATTGAGAAGGACATCAATGACACTCCATAAATATGCCGGCCTGTATGCTCCTCTTTTCCAGTAGTATTCCACCTCGGTTTTGCTCTGGACAGTGCACACATTCATGGAGATCAAATCTGAATACGGTGCAGATTCCAATATAGACTTTTTCATATCCTCTATGGCCTCTTTTTCCGACAGGAAAAGAGGTTTCATCATGAGATATGTCTTCACTCCTGCCCCATATTTTTTTGTGATTTCTGCAGCATTTCTGAAATCATTAAAAGTGTTGCCTTTGTCTATGCATTTCTCTCTTATTTTATCGTTGGTGGTTTCAAGCCCCATCGAGATATAAAAATTCCTGCCCGGTTCATTCTGTTTCATTAAATTCGCGACTTCGTCAAGAACTTTATCATTCACATATTCCGGACGCGTTTCGAAGATTACGATCTTATCACTGAACCTGACCAGTATCTCATTCCTGGCGTCTTCAGGGACTTCAACGGGATCGAGAAAACTACCTGAAGTGAATATTTTGATCAGCCTGAATTTACCCGTCTCATAATTATTGCTGATCCAGTTAAGCTGACTTATAATGCTGTTCTTCAGGAACAATGGATCTTTGTGGTCGTGCCTTTCAAATTTATATCCGCACATCAGGCAGCGGTTCCATGAACATCCTCCCGTTTTGAAAATAATCGTCAGACAATCGATAATTTTACCATCGATCCTGTCTTTTCCCGTCCAGCTTGCAAGTGGTTTTTCCTGGTGATCCAATATCATTTAATGCTATAGTGATTGATTTTTAGATATGAAAAGGATCGCCTTTGTCCTGCTGTTCGTTGCAGCATTAATAGCATCGGCGTCGGCATATACTTTCATCTTCGAAGTGCCTTCCACGATATATAAGGGTGAAGATATTTATATTGAAGGCTCCAGCAGCCTGCCGGCCGGAACTACGATGCAGCTTGCTCTGTACCAGCAGAAAGGAACTATTAAAGAATTAGAACGGAATTCAATAACAATCCAGGACGGAGGATACTGGAGTACAAATTTTGAAACCTCGGATCTTAGTGCAGGTACTTATAAGATAGAGGTTCCTACCGAATATTCAGCGGATCTCGGCTCCAGTTCAACCATATACCAGATGTTTGAGATCGTTGATCGTTCTTCGGAGATCGTGATAACATCATCTTCCGAGCAACAGTATAACGGATATCTTAAAATATCCGGGAAATGCGCAACACGCGGCGATACAGGTGTGCAGCTGCTCGTGGAAGGTCCTTATGGAATAGTATACCCGAAACAGTGGATAAGTACTGATTCATCGGGATATTTTAGTGAATCCGTCCCTATCGAGACCGAAGGAACCTTTGAAGCTTCATTCTATGACAACAACGGCCTCATAGCGATGGTAACCTTTGAAGTGACCCCGGGTGTAATGACGCCGCAGTCTACGACTTCATCAAATACATCTTCGACAGGAACCGGATCAATAATGCAGGGGCAGGCATTTTCATCGTTCAGTTCTCCTGCATATTTTACGGTAGAAACTGAACCGGGGATTCTTGAAATATACACGTCATCCGGAAAGAACTGGGTTGTATGTTATGTAGGAGAAGATCTCGCTGAATTTACAGTGGATCAGCATAATGACAATTCGGCTGAAAAAGTCACAATCCCTGTTGAGGGCGGCAAGGTTTATGTGAAGGTTTATCCTGCAGACGAATCGGAAAGCGGGTACGTGACTTTGTATGCGGATGGAGCATCATCGATTAAGGTGTCAAGCGATGCAGAAGAAATTTTTAGTAATCTGGAAAACGAGAATAACCAGCAGAGCGGCCCTGAAATGTGGATATCTTTAATTTCAGCATGTATTGCATTTGTGGTCGCGGGCTTTGCCATTAAAAGGCAATAACGCCACATTTTTTAATTCGTAGATTTAATTAATATGAGGGCCGAGATAGTCTAGTCCGGGAAGGCGGTGGCCTTGAAAGCCACTGGTGTCCGCACCTCGGGAGTTCAAATCTCTCTCTCGGCGTTTTGCCAGAATAAGAACAATTATTCCTCATAGAGGAGGATTTCTATTATGTGTATTGCTATACCTGCAGAAGTGCTGGAGATAAAAGATGGCAATGTGGCTTTAGTTGACTATGGTGATCTTCAACAGGAGGTTCGCATTGATCTTGTCGATGTTGAGGTTGGAGAATTCGTCCTTGTTCACGTAGGCTTCGCAATCCAAAAATTAAGCCGTGAAGAGGCTTTACAGACAAGACAGGTCTTTAAGGAAGTATACGCTGCAATGGAGGAATAATGCACGAGTACTCCATTGCATATGATATATATGCAACTGCAAAAAGGGCAGCGGAAGACAATTTTGCAACAAAAATAAAGAAGGTTCACGTCGGTGTGGGCGAACTGACGATGATAAATCCCGAACAGGTTATCTTCCTCTTCGAAACGATGTGCGAAGAGGAATCTCTTTTTAAGGACTGTAAAATAGAATGTACAAATATTCCCGTTAAAAGTGAATGTGAATGCGGTTATTCCGGAAACGAAAGATTCGTATGTCCTGATTGCGGGAAACTTCCTGTTGTTAAAGAAGGTATGGAGATTCTGGTTACAAATATTGAGATAGAGGTTGAGGATGAAGACGATTGACCTGATGCACGGAGCCGGCGGTGCGATTTTTGCCGAACTCCTTGGAAAGACTTTGACTGCATACACTCATAATAATGCCGGAGGTATTGGCCTTGAAGCCCTCGACGACGGAGCTGTAATTCCGATCAACGGTTCGAATATTGTTCTTACTACAGATTCCCATGTTGTAAGGCCTCTTTTTTTCCCCGGGGGAGATATCGGGAGGATTGCCGTATGCGGGACCGCTAATGATCTTGCAATGATGGGTGCGAAGCCCATAGCCCTGACATGCGCAATGATAATCGAGGAGGGCTTTGAGATCCCGCAGCTTGAAAGGATCGTGAAATCGATGGATGAAGCCCTTGGTGAATGTGGGGCATCTATTGTCACAGGGGACACCAAGGTTCTTGAAAGAGGTGCACTCGACGGTATCGCAATAAATACTGCCGGAATCGGTATTACTGAAAAACCCGTGAGGGATTGCGGTCTTAAACCCGGTGATGTGATTATATCAAGTGGAACTCTCGGTGATCACGGGCTGGCGATTCTTACGGCAAGAGAAGGTTTCGATCTCGGCGAGCAGATACACTCCGATGTTGCGCCTGTGTGGAATATCGTCGAGAATGCAATGGCCGCAGGCGATGTACATGCAATGAAGGATCCGACACGCGGGGGTTTTTCTAACGCGATCAACGAGATGGCTGAAAAATCGGGTGTCCAGGTAAGGATCAGGGAAGAGGATCTTCCGGTGAGAAGGTCCGTTGCAAGCGCATCCGAACTTCTTGGTATAAACCCACTTGATGTCGCAAATGAGGGAAAGGTGATCATGGGCGTTGCGGCGAACGATGCCGAAGAGATACTTGCGGCGATCCGCAGGTCGAAATACGGGCAGGATGCAGCAATTATCGGTTATGTGGTCGAAGGGAGCTCGGTTATTATGGAGACTTCTATCGGCGGCGAAAGATTTATCGAACCCCCGATAGGCGATCCTGTCCCGAGGGTCTGCTGAAGACCGATCGCCAGTTTTATTTTTAATGATGAATATCATCTTCTGAGTTCGTTTTATGTCCGGTTATTGCGATCTAATCCTGAAAAATGTCTCTGTTCCGTCAGGTATTGTAGTTGATATTTCAATAAAAGACGGGATTGTAGTCCATTCCGGTTCCTCAGGACGGGCGGGAGAGATCATCGATTGTAAAGGACTGTGTGTTCTTCCGGGCGCCATAGACATGCATGTCCATATGAGGGGCGGAAAAGAACAGAGTTCGAAGGAGACTTGGGAGACGGGTACGAAGAGCGCTCTTGCCGGAGGTGTTACTCATGTTGTTGATCAGCCGAACTGCATTCCTCCTGTGACGGATGCCTTTTCATTTGAATCCAGACTTGCCGAGGCGAAGGAACAGGCATTCTGTAATTTTTCCATCAATGCCAGTGTTATGGAGGGTGCGGACCTTCCCGGAATGCATCGTGCAGGTGCGGCGGCCTTCGGGGAAATATTTGCCGCACCGTCAAGTTATGGCGAGGGAGTTCCTGAAAAATTCCTGAGGCAGGCGTTCCGGGAGATCGAAAAGATCGGCGGCCTTGCAACCGTTCATGCCGAAACTGTCACTGAAGGTATTGATGACTCTCTTTCCGCACATAACAGATTGAGGTCACCTGAAGGCGAGGCGCTTGAGGTCTCAAAAGTAATCGAAATTGCTCCCGAAAACCTGAGGCTTCATTTCTGCCATCTTTCCTGCCCGGAATCCGTGAATCTCGTATCAGGAAAGAATACATTTGAGGTGATGCCTCATCATCTTCTGCTCTCAACCGGGATGTTTGATGATCTAGATACCTTTGCAAAAGTAAATCCCCCGGTAAGGGATGAAGAGACAAGGCATGAACTCTGGAGATACTGGGACCGGATAGATGTCCTTGCATCGGATCATGCTCCCCATACTATTGCCGATAAGTCGGCTGAGTTCTCCTGCGCTCCGTCCGGCATTCCGGGTGTCGGGACGATGATCCCTCTTTTCCTTGCGCTTGTGTACAGGAAGAAGATCTCTATCCAGTCGCTCATCGATAAAACAACAGTCAATCCTGCACGGATTCTTCATATGAATTGCGCCGGGTTTGAACCGGGAATGCGTGGAGATTTTACCATATACCCGAAGACCGCAGAGATTATCGATCCGGAAAGACTTCACAGCCTTGCAGGGTGGACTCCTTACGAAGGGATGGAAGGTGTATTCCCGGAGAAAACAATTCTCGGTGGAGATGTAGTTTATTCGGATGGGGAATTCTTCAGGGGGAATCCCCGGTGGATTCCTGGAGACGGATATATAGAATAAACTTCAATGTATACTGTCGACAATTGCGATTCATATAGGTCCCCGGGTGATTACAGGACTAAAGCCCTAATGTGAGCCATGGGACAACCCGGAATCGCTACAGACATCAAAGCCCGGCGTTAGGGTTTAAATGGTGAAGAACGGCGAGATGCCACTTGTGATCCGATTTTGTTAAATGCCGGGCGATACTCATTCCTAGATAGACATATGAATTACAGGGATGCTCTTTTACAGTCAGGCGACGATGTCCAGATCAGCCTTGATGTTTCTCCCGGGAGCAAAAAAACAGTCTTTCCTGCAGGATACAACGAATGGCGAAATGCGATCGAATGCCGGATTAAATCACCCGCGACCGAAGGTAAGGCGAACGCCGAGATCATAAAGACGATAGCGGATTATTTTTCGGTTAAAAAAAGCGATGTGGTGATTGTCTCCGGTGCTATATCCGGTCAGAAGAAGATAAAGATCTCTGGTGTTTCTTTGGAAGATGCTTTGGAGAGGCTTTTGGGGGATCTTGGGGAATAATTTGTTTTTGGATTTTTTGATATTTTCAGATAGTTCAGCTATAGCGTACTGGAGCCGGAGGGATGCTTGTCCATCCCGAGGCGACCTATCGCGACGAGGGGGAGGATCATAGGGAGGGGGATGTTTTCCCCCTCCCTGAATACTTATTTGATTAGGGCATAAGCCCATTCGGGGCAGCCCGAGCGCAAATTTCTGCGAAATTTGCTTGATCGTGATAACCCGACCTGGACGCTACCCTCCGGGTAGCCTCGGCCGGGATTAAATGCAATTTAGTTAAGTGAATGAAGTAACCAAAGGTCGCCTTCGGGGAATCGATTGAGGCGACAGTCTTTCAGATCATAAGACAATTTAAATAATTTTAAGTAATATTTGTGAATTGCTTCATGAATTTCACATTTCACGTATTTGGAATATTCACAGCATTACAGCATTACAGGAGGAATTATTATTGTACATACCTGAAACGACAAAATATCAGGTTCACCTTAAATTTGAGATCGAGGGGGTGGTCGAGAAGTCCGATATAATCGGAGCCATATTCGGGCAAACCGAAGGACTTCTCGGCGAGGACATGGACCTGCGTGATCTCCAGAGATCAGGAAGAATCGGAAGAATCGATGTAGCAAGCGAAAGTAAAAAAGGCGAAACGAAGGGAGAGATTCTAATCTCGTCCTCGCTCGATAAGGCGGAAACAGCAGTGCTGGCCGCTTCCCTTGAGACGATAGAGCGGGTAGGTCCGTGCAGCGGGCGCTTCAATGTAAAGAAGATAGAGGATATCAGGATCTCAAAAAGGAAGCACATCGTCGGAAGGGCCAAGGAGATATTGATCGAATCCTTTGAAGAAGGAATTATCGATACGAACGAGATACTCGATCAGGTCAGGGAATATGCACGTATAGAAAAAATAGTAGAGATCGGGGACGAAAAACTTCCTGCCGGCCCGAATGTTGAGAGCTCCGATGCGATTATTATCGTAGAGGGAAGGGCCGACGTTATTAATCTACTCCGTTATGGCATAAAGAACGCCATTGCCGTGGAGGGAACGAAGGTCCCGGGAATTATCAGCCGTTTATGCGAGCAGAAAACCGCGACTGCCTTTCCCGACGGGGATCGCGGCGGAGATATGATCTTAAAAGAACTGCTGCAGGTCGCAGAGATCGACTTTGTAGCCATCTGCCCGAGGGGCAGAAGCGTAGAGGATATGTCCCGAAAAGAGATCATAAAAGCCATGAGAAATAAGGTTCCTGCCGAACTCATAACCGATGCAGGAGGGACTGTCAATATCGAATCGTACGTCCATTCCATTGAAGAAGGGGCTTTAAAACCCGAAGCGTCAGAATTGGAATCAGAAGCTGTCGCTGTTGACAAGACTCTCCTCAGGCATATGGAAGAGCTGCACGGGGAAAATCTTGTGAGGTTCCTTTCGGATGATTATCAAACAACCGGAGAGGTCCCTTTTTCAGATGTCGAAGCCGGCCTGAAGAAAGTAAATTCATCCACATATGGATTAATCACGGACCAGACCGTAAACCAGGTGATAATCGACATGGCTTCCGCTAAAAAGATAAACTTCATCGCTGCTCCCGATTTTCGGGGAATAATCAAAAAGCCGGTGAATATCAGGCTGCTGAAGATACCTTAAATGGTTTGAGGGACAATATTACTATAACTTTTTAAACAGTTGTCAGAGTGTGGTCTTTATGCATAAGGAAGAGTTAATTGCCCTCCATCAGTTTATGTTTACTATCAAGGAAAATCTGGAAAGTGAGAACCCTAATTTATCTTTTGAACATTACAATTCACTGAAGATAAATCCCAACCAGGTACACAAAAGCAAGATGGAGCACAAACATGCGATATTTGTCCTCGGGGAGGAGATCGCGGAAGCCATGAAAGACGTCGAGCCCTCCGCATCAAAGAGAATCGCGGCACGTATGAGCGAACTTGCCCGGAGAACAGAGAAAGAGATCGATGAAATGCCTGATGAAAAATACTGATTCAGGCTTTAAGTGATTTTTCTTTTTCAACCAGATATCCTGCAATATATTCTGGAATCGGGGCACTCATGCAGTGCCAGTTAGGCGTTCCGTTAACCTCGAGGACGAGATACGAATCCTCCCACGGTAAGAGATCCACCCCGCAGTAATCGATATTCACTGCATTTGCCGCTCTTGATGATATCTCCGCCATGTTATCGGGGATCTCGGCAACCGCCTCTCCAAGTCCTCCCTGGTGTATGTTGTGCGCAAATGTATCCGAACTTCTTCTTATTGCCCCGACAGCTTCCCCTTCAATGACAAAAACACGGTAATCGCAGTTGTTCTTAATGAATTCCTGAATGTAATACGGGCTCTCACCTAGTTCGCTGATATTTGTCATCGGGTATATTCCATTCCCGTCGAACCCGTATACCGGTTTATAGACCACTTTCCCGTGCTTCTCAAGAAAAGTCTCTACATGTTCCTGTGAATTGGTGAAGATCGTTTCGGGCGTCGGAACACCAGCTTTGATTAGCCTCGCGGTTGTCTGGACCTTGCTTGCGCACGTCGCTATGGACTCGGGACTGTTGACGACAGCGTTCGATAGTCCGAGAACCGACAACGCTTCAAAATGAACGCCGTCCTGGCGGATGCCACAGACCCAGATCAGTTCATCCTCGATTCCCGGATTAAAAGGATTAATTTTATCAAGATCCAGGTATTTCCAGGGAGCATTACGCTTATCAAGTGCGGAAACGACCATTCCCGTAGAATTGTCATCAGGCGTATCCGTCGGTTTCTTAATTATATATATCATAAAAAAAGTTTATTCTAAATTATCTATTGGATCAAGTTCTGTTATGTCTTTCCCGTATTTTCTCCAGACCTTTTCCCTGAATACGGGGCCGGAGTTATATGTGCAGAACGGAATCAGGCGGCCGTCCGGGGTTGCATAATGGATACAGCACCTCTGGACGCGGCTTACATCATAATTATAATTGTCCATAAAGTGCATTGTGCCGATAAACAGAGCGTTCCAGTGGAATTCCTTCAATGCCTCGAAATCATGTTTTATAAGTGCATGATAGAGCATCTTCCAGAACTGCGTGGAATTCGAATATTCCCCTTTCTTCAGTGAAGAGTGAACTCCCTTAAGGCCCTCGACCAGTGTCATGTACTTGTTGATTACCGAAGGATCATCGATCTTATGCGACATATTATTCATGACTTCAAAGAAAGTATCCACATCGATCATCTTATTGATCGGAACCAGACCTTCATCTGTCACAAAGGCATATGTCGCTGCACCGCAGTGCTGGTGAGCCGTGAAGGTGATCTGCGGTTTTCCTGTATATTTTTCTATGAGCTCCGAGATCGGAACAACCGACGGAACCGGGTAAAAATATTCCTTTTTCATTACGCCGCCGGTCTGCTCTTCAATTCTCTGCAGGAGATCAGGGATTGTGACGCGTTCCTTTTCAATATCATCTTCCGATGCAGCGCCTGTAAATGCTACAGGCTGGAAGTTGATTCCCCTTACGACGTCGTTATTTTCGGCTGCGAATTTTATTATAGCCCCTACTTCGTGATCGTTCTTGCCGTTTATTACGGTGGGAACAAGGACAACTCCCTGGCCGCATGCCGAACAGTTTTCTATGGCTTTTTTACTTAGTTTTAGGAAAGGGTTGGTCTCTTTTGTTACACCGTCAAAATGCAGGTATACCGTCGACAGGCCTGCATCTTTGAGTTGTTTCACATATTCGGGATCACGCGCAAGCTTTATTCCGTTCGTCGCCATCTGGACCTGATTGAAACCCATTTCACGTGCTTTTTTTATGATTTCGACCAGATCGTCGCGCATTGTCGGTTCTCCCCCGGAGAACTGCACTGCCGGTGTCGGGCATGGTTTTTCATCCCGGAGCACCCTGAGCATATCAACGATCTGGTCGAAGTCAGGCTCGTAGACAAAACCGCATGCCCTTGCGTTTGCAAAACAGAAGTCGCAGTTGAGGTTGCACCTGTTCGTAAGATCGATATTCGCAAGCAGGGTTGTGGATTTATGATTGTTGCAAATTCCGCAGGCTGTAGGACATTCTTCTATGGAAGCCGTTACCTGTGGATTTTCCACACCTGACCCCGGGCTGTCATACTGATCATAACGCCTGAACATCCCGGCATCAGACCAGTATAGAGCTTTATAAGTTCCATGTTCCGGACAAGTCCTGACGATCCAGATTTTATTGTCTTCCTCAATAATTTCTGCCGGCAGAACCGCACCACATTCCGGGCAGAGACTTTTGGTATTTTTGATCACCATGGTAACTCACTTATTTTTTCTTGATCCTTATTTAATTCATTTATGAGAACTGATAATGCATTAAAGTTATTTTTTCAACTGTTTTGATACATTATATATTTTATTAATACTTTAATTATTAGACATATTGTTGCCTGACAATTTAGATTTATGGAGTGTAATTTATCCGTTTCTTCTTGCATTCTGGATAATGATACCTGCATATGTACCCAACTCAGCTGCTGCGGTCTTCGGAGGAGGAAGATCTATCGACGGCGGAAGGAACTGGAGCGACGGGAGACGCATATTCGGGGAGGGGAAGACATGGAGAGGCTTTATAGGTGGTGTTTTGTCGGGAATTATATTTGGTATACTGCTGATAGTTATCGAAAATACCTTCGGCTGGTCAATTCAGACTCTTCTTTCCGTTATTCTCCTCTCGCTCGGCGCACTTCTCGGAGATCTTGTCAAAAGTTTCTTTAAAAGAAGGCTGGACAAAAAACGCGGTGAGGAATGGCTTATCGCCGACCAGTATGATCTTGTGGCAGGCTCCATGCTCCTTGTGTTCGTCTTCGACTACGGCTGGGCCGTTCAGCATATTACAATTGCAGTTTTAATATGTATTCTGATAATAACTCCGCTCCTTCACAGGGGTGTAAACATAATCGGTTATATGATTGGAGTAAAGGATGTTCCATGGTAAACAGGATTGCGGATATTCTCATTAAATACGGTGCGATAGAGTTTGGTGATTTCACCCTGGCATCCGGTGCCAAAAGCAGTTACTATATCGATATGAAGACTGCATCTACAAATCCGGAACTTCTTGCAATTATCGGCAGGGAGATTGCGGAGAATTATGAGTTCGATGTGGTCGCCGGAGTAGCGGTGGGCGCTGTCCCGATCGCAGTTGCAGTATCGCTTGCGTCAGGCAAACCATACTGCATCATCAGGAAGGAGGAGAAGGATCATGGAAAATCCGGTAAACTTATCGGTGATGTCATAAATAAAAAGGTACTTCTCGTCGAAGACGTGACGACTTCAGGAGGGAGTGTCCTCTTCGGAGTCGATGCCCTCCGGGAGAATGATGCGGATATCAGTGAGGTTGTAACTGTGGTTGATCGTGAGCAGGGTGCGTTCGAGCGGCTTAAGTCCGCCGGCGTCATTTTGTCGGCACTTGTAAGGGCATCCGAAATTGTTGATATAGAATCTTAGGTTTTTTGTTTTTGCGGTGATACAGATGGTTATGAAAATACTTGTCGTGGGTGGCGGCGGAAGAGAACATGCAATAGTATCGGCATTATCCCGCAACAGCGATGCAGAGATATATTCGGTGATGTCAAAGAGAAATCCGGGTATAGAAAGTCTTTCGGAAAGAATTTTGATCGCAAAAGAGACGGACGTTTCGTCTGTAGTCCGGTTTGCCGAATCAGTCGGGGCTCAGTATGCGGTAATCGGACCCGAGGCACCGCTTGAGGCAGGCATTGCGGATTCCCTCGAAGAGAAAGGGATCGGGTGTTTCGGTCCGGGAAGAGCGGCCGCACGTCTTGAAACCGACAAGGGCTTCTGCAGGGAGATGATGGAGAAGCACGGTGTTGCCGGCTGTCCCCACTACAGGATATTTAAAAATACGGATGATGCATGCGATTTCGTCATGAATTATGACGGAGATCTTGCCATTAAACCCGTCGGCCTTACCGGGGGCAAGGGTGTAAAGATAATGGGGGAGCATTTCGATAAGGAAGGAGCCGTAGAATATATAAGAACCCTTTCCGGGGGCGTTGTTCTTGAAGAGCGCCTTATAGGTGAGGAATTTACCCTTATGGCCTTTGTCGACGGCAAAAATCTTGTCCCGATGCCTCTCGTCCAGGATCACAAGAGGGCGTTCAATGGTGATGTCGGACCCAACACCGGTGGCATGGGCTCATATTCGATGCCCGATCACATGCTGCCATTCGTCACCGGCGATGACTATCAACGTGCTCTTGAGATAATGAAGGACACGGTGGCGATGATGGCAGAAGAGGGGCATGTGTATAAGGGAATTTTATACGGCCAGTTCATGAATACATCCGAAGGCCCCAAGGTTATCGAATTCAATGCGAGATTCGGCGACCCCGAAGCGATGAACGTCCTGACACTGCTGTCCTCCGACTTCACGGAGATCGTGGAAGCTGTGGTGAACGGAACACTGGATGAATGTGACGTCACATTCAGGAAGATGGCGACTGTATGCAAGTACCTCGTTCCCGAAGGATACCCCGAGAACCCGACTGCCGGGGACCCCTTCTTCATTAAAGATCAGGGAGATGCCTACCTGTATTATGCAAATGTGCTTGAAGAGGACGGGCGCCTGTATACCCAGACTTCAAGGACTCTCGCCTTTGTCGGGATGGCCGAAACTCTGCAGGAGGCGGAAGTTATTGCAGAGAAGGCCGCCGGATCGGTCAGGGGCGCCGTAAGATACAGGAAGGATATCGGGACCGACGAAGTCCTCCAAAAGAGAATCGCACATATGAAGGAGATCAGATGAAAAAGGACATCCTGTCGATCCTGGATTTAAACAGCGAAGAACTTACCGGAGTACTTGCCCTTGCGGATAAGCTTAAGGGCGAGAGGAAGAACGGGATCTTCCCGGAGTACCTGTATAAAAAATCTGTCGGGCTGATATTCGAGAAGGCGTCTACCAGAACAAGAATCTCATTTGAAACCGGAATATTCGAACTCGGCGGCCACCCGCTGTTTTTGAATCCGAACGATATGCAGCTCGGAAGAGGCGAGACGATCTCCGATACGGCAAAAGTCCTTTCGAGATATCTTTCGGCGATAATGATGAGGTCGTACAGCCACAGGACTGTTGAAGAACTTGCCCTCCATTCGACGATACCTGTCATCAACGGCCTCTCGGACGAGGAGCATCCCTGCCAGATTCTTGCCGACATAATGACGATGCGGGAAAATTTCGGAAATAACCTGGAGGATCTTACGATCGCCTGGATCGGAGATGGAAATAATGTCTGCGACTCCCTGATGCTCTCGTCGGCCCTGACAGGATACAGGGTAAATGTAGCAAGTCCGCCTGCATACAGGCCGAAGGAGAAGTACATCGAACTGGCTGAAAAAGCGGGTGCCTATGTGAAATTTTTCGATAATCCCCGGGACGCCGTAAGCGGAGCGGATGTGATCTATACCGATACCTGGATCTCAATGGGTCGTGAGAATGAAAAAGAGGCTCGCGTTAATGCATTTAAAGGATACAGAGTGGACGAATCTCTCCTGGCCGGCTGTGACAGCGATTCGATTGTCTTCCACTGCCTTCCGGCTCACAGGGGAGAGGAGATCTCCGACGAAGTTATCGACGGCCCGATGAGCAGGGTCTGGGACCAGGCGGAAAACAGGCTTCACGCACAAAAGGCCCTTCTTGCAAAATTATTGGGCGACGATATCAGTCAATCAGTTTCATAAAATCGATTATCTTTTCTCCGTTGCCGGATCTTGATCCTTCAATATGAAGGATCATCTCTTCAATTATTTCATTATTCGATTTCGGTTTGTCCCCTGCGAGTATGCTTTCAAGGGCCCGCATCTGGAATATCTTGTGTTGCAGTCTTGAATCTTTATATCCTACAACCGCTACGAAGGAATTGCATTTTTTATCGAATGTAATCGAGAGGATATTATCGACGTTGATGTAGCTTCCTTCGAGAGACTTTATCCAGACCATGTTAAAAATATTCTGTAAAATTGTATATGATTTTTATTATCCGGATCTTCAGCTTTCGTCTTCACCGATGAATTTATTTAGTTCGGCCATCATGTAATCCTGCACCTGAATCGCGACATCTTTTTTGCACCTGAAGGCGAGAAGATTGCGGACATCCCCGTCCATGTTTGCATATTTTAACGGACGTTGGCGGGATACTACTTCGACATCGAATTTCTTCGAGATATCGACAATTATTGATCTCGGGACTCCCGGAGGTACGATTACATCATATAATTTTTCACTTGTTTCGGATTCGCTCATTAATATAACTCCATTACTTTCCTATCTTCATCCGGCGACTCATGATGCACGGCCCGCCCCTGACACCGCCGATCGGGTCTTTCGGTTTTCCGAGAGAGCACATGCAGCGGCCCATAAGGGCGGCTCCTCTTGCAAGACCATCATCGACAAAGATCACGTGCTTGAATGGATCTTCGAAAAATCCTCTATCTTCGATGCCGTTCATGATATAAGTCGGCTTGAAGCCGGAAATGGCCGCCCTTCCCGTAAAACCTATGGATGTATTGGGAAGGATAAGGCCTTTTTCATTTGCGACATCGATAAGACGAAGGGCCATCCCGGCGCAGACGTGATCGATGACCTGCGTCATCAGGCCGATGCCGTGTTTCTTATATATTTCTGCGCCGAGTGCCTTTAAATCCTCTTCTCCGCTGAAATCTTTACCGCAGTCGCACCCGATCATCGCAATTCCAGATTCCATGGCAAGGTCGGCGCATACCGGGACTTTACCGAATCTCGTTCTGTCGGGAGGAACGATCCTGATGTCTATAAGATCGTGAATCCTCTCTTCGTATTCGGATACGGTCTTCGTCTTCTTCAGCGATAACGAGGATTTGATGCTCTTATCCCCGAAGAGATCCAGTGCAGTTCCTGTTCCTTCCTTGACCTTGCCTGTGCCTCTTATAATCGCATCGGGAATTGCTCCTGCAAGGCCGCAGAAATTTCCGATCGTCTTTGCAAAGGGATAAGGATCGTCAGGGGATACATCGCTTGTTATCCTCCCGTCAAGTGTCGTTCCGAAGTCGATGGATACGCAGGGGTTTCTGAAATCGACAGGCGTCCATTTGGCTCCTTCCTTTATGCCCGCCATTGCAAGTTCGCCCTCCATCTCGTTTGCGACCATCTCGACACCTGAAGAGCCTATAGGGGGCGAAACACCGGCAACGGTTCCGCAGAATGTGAGTTTGTCCGCAAAACTGAACTCCCTGAGTTTCGGGGGAAGGTTCTCCTTGCTCATAGGAGGAGTCATCTTTTTAGGGGGAACGCCTGCCTCCAGGCAGCCATTTGCAAGTGCGATGACGAAATCGCCGACCTGCTCGGGTTTGTCCATCGCAGCAACAACGCCCGTACTTCTTACGACAAAGTCGAGATCCTCTTTCACGGACAGTTTCGCTTCCTTGTGGCATTGCAGCAGGGTATCCCTGACCAGTTCGGTTACGGATTCCCTTGATATCGGAGTTCCGACGAGTGTCTCTCCGAATACTTCTTCGCCAGGTCTGGGAGGCCTGACATCACGGCTCATGCTGACGGTTTTATTGATAATATATGTTCTGCCCGTCTCAAGGTTGGTCCCGGTCAGTATGCATTTTGTGGTGGTATTTCCCATTTCGACAGATGCGACAATAAAGTAGGGTTTCGTGAGATATTCGGGAACCCTCATCCCTGCCCCCTGCCCTACCACGGGGGGAGGGGGGCTTTCAACGATATTGGGAGTTTTTCTCTTGAAAGAAAAAAGTGCACACATATCTAATCGATTATTTTTTTCAGGATTAAATCTTTTGTTTTTTCCAAAAGGTTCTGATTTTCCTCTCAGAACTTCAGATTTACCGGTTTTTCAGGATATCATATCGGCAATATTTTGTCTGCCAGGGAATCTTTCCGGTCTGCCAGGGGAGAATATTGACGGTTCAGCAAATCAGGATTCCAACTCTATGCTGGAATTTTAATGACTAATTTTTATTTATATCATAATATATGAATTAACTTCCCGGTTAAATGACTGATTTTTTTTAATTATTTCATATAAATGCCACGTTCATGAAATACTATCTGAGTATTGCTGCCTGTGTTCGTCTCAAATTACGACTCACAATCAATACAGACCCAATCCCCCAGTAAACAGACACCATCGTTTCACCATTGGAAAATGCTTCAGGCAGCAGTACCGCAATAATATTTCCTGGAAGATTTTCCGTTCAATTTTCAGGATTTTTAAGAATCAAAGGTATTGAAAATGATAGAATTTAAAAATCTGGTCAAAACCTACGGTAAAATTAACGCCGTAGACAACCTCTCCGTCAAAATAGAGAAAGGAGAGGTATTTGGTCTTCTTGGCCCGAATGGTGCGGGAAAAAGTACTACTATCCTGATGCTGTGCGGGCTTATTCAGCCGACTTCGGGAGAATGCTATATCGACGGGACGGAAGTCTCAAGAAATCCCATCGAAGTTAAGAGAAGAATCGGCTATATGCCTGAAGATGTCGGATTTTATCCCAATCTTTCGGCCGAACAGAACCTGGAATTTTTCTCCAAGCTATACAATATTCCTGAAAAGGAGAGGAGGACAAGGACAGACGAACTCCTCGACCTTGTAGGATTATCCGGTGTCGAGAAGAAGGTCGGCGGGTACTCGAAGGGAATGCGCCAGCGGCTGGGGATCGCTAAGGCACTGATCAATGATCCCGATGTGGTAATTCTTGACGAACCGACGGCAAATCTCGATCCGCAGGGAGTTTCCGATTACCGCAAGATCATCAGGAATATTTCGGGCTCGGATAAGACAGTTCTCGTATCTTCGCATATTCTCTCGGAGGTCAGCAAAGTCTGTTCGAGGGTCGGGATCATGCAGAAGGGAAGGATAATAAAAGACGGGTCCTGGGACGAACTTGCAAGAAATTTGGATCTTCTCGGTCTGCCCGAGATAATTATCAATGTCGAGACCGCATCCGGGATGCCGGAACTTGTTCATGATGATATCATCAGGGTGGATTATTCCGGGGGGATGACCAAGGCGAAGATCATTGCTTCATGCGATATCAGGACCGACATAGGCAGGATCCTGATCGAGAACAGGATTGTTCCGAGAGAGATCGCACTGGATGCCATAACAATGGAAGATGCCGTCCTTTCGTACTACAACGAGGTGAACAGCTGATATGAAATCCGTTGGACTTTTTGCAATAACTGAAAAGGAATTCCAGGATCATACCCACAGCAGAAAATTTCTGATGTTCCTTTCGATCATCCTCGTCGTAACAATCATAGGGATGGCTTCCGGTTCCGTCGATTATAACCAGCAGATAGACAGCTACAATGATGAGATGAGTGTGGTAGATGAGGATTCGGAGATGGTTTCGTACTGGTACAAGCCGTCGATAATGACGATCTTCAACAGTGTAGGGGCTCTTCTTGCGTCTCTGGGCGCTATACTCGGAATCGCAATGGGATTCGATCTGATTACAAGGGAGAAGGAGAGTAAATCGCTTAAAATTTTGTTGTCTCACCCGATATACCGCGATGAAGTCATTAACGGAAAAGCTGCAGGGGGTATTCTCGCATTGCTGCTCGCCTTGTTCGTCACTTTTATTATCGGAGCAGGCATCATGCTGATCTTCGGTATAGTGCCTTCGGTCGATGATTTCATATACATAGTGTTCTTCGGCCTCGCAGCATTTCTGATGATCTTTTCATACTTCGCAATCTCAATGTTCATGTCCACGGTTGCAGAGGACAGCGGCAATTCTCTTGTTTATACTCTGATCATCTTCGTCTTCCTGTCGAGTCTCCTGCCGGTTTTTGTCTGGAGTTCGACGACCGACCTTATCGTCGGACCTGCGCCCGAATACCCGGAAGGATTAGTTGACTTCAACTATGGTGCGGGGGGAACGGCGGTTACGATGACCATAGCCAAGGAAGAATCCGATACCAGTGATGGAGTTACGGATATAACGGAAGATGAGGCCTGGCAGAAATACATGGAGGAGATGGAGGAATACTGGGGTAAAAGAGAGATGATATCAGGCTTCGTCAACCTTCTTTCGCCGACTAACAACTTCCAGGATATCATGAATACACTGACATATTCGAGCAACGGCCTTGACGACCTCCTGAGATCTTCCTATTCTCCTGCGGATGAAGAGAGTACCGGTGTTATGGATGTTCTCGGGAAGCTCTTGTGGAACTTCGTTGCCCTGATTGCAATCCCGGCGGTATTCTTCGGGGCGGCATATATCCGTTTCATGAGGCTTGACGTGAGGTGAAAATGACAGGAATTATTAAAAAAATGCTGAACTGTTTATTGATATCGGCATTTTTAATCCTGCTTCTCTTACCGCAGGGGGTTCTTGCATCAGGAAATGCAACTCCCAATGTAGAGATTACATGCAATTTTCCCGGGAGGATCGTTGAAGCCGGCGAAACAGTAAAGTTCGACCTGAAAATTAAGAACAACTACGGCACATACCCCAAGATGCTCGATGTGGATACGTTTAAAGGGGAAAATGACTGGAAGTTTGCTTTTTATTCGGGGGAAAACAAAGTAGACCGTGTTTTAATGGGAAAAGGGGAGGAGTTAACAGTCACCCTGGAGGTCGATACGGCAGGTGACACTCCTGTCGATACATATCCGATAAGAATCCGGATCGACGACGCAAGGCTGTGGATTTATATCAAAATCGAAAAAACACATGCCGGAGAGTCTGGCGTTCTTAAGGTTACGGTTGTCGACGAACAGGGGGAAAATATCAAAGGTGCCGTTGTACAGATAGTCGATGAAAGAAGGCATAACATCGTAAAAGAGGTCCTTACAACAGCAGACGGGCAGATCAGGACCGAAGTCGAACAGGGGGACTATATTCTTAATATCGAAAGCAGCGGTTATATCGGTTCTCAAAAGGACGATATAGTGATAAAAAGCGGCTATACCACCGATGCCGGGACAATAATGCTAGAGAAGAAAAACTACGGGCTGACCATAGACGTTAAATCCCCACTTGTGACGGCAACCATCGGAAACAAACCGGTATATGAAATTCTGTTATCGAATGTCGGAAAGAGCGACGATATATTTGATCTCAGCGTCGAAGACCTTCCTGCAGGCTGGTACGGCAGGTATAAACTTGCAGCGGATTCGACCGAGAGCGCATCGAGTCTCTATATCGATGCAGGTTCCGAAAAAACCGTCTTCCTCGAGATCATTCCCCCTTATTCCGTAGAGAAGGGAGATTACTCCTTCAATATCTCTGTAAATTCGTCAGATTACAGTTATAAAGAAAAGCTCGAGGCAAAGATTACAGGCAGCAGCAACATGGTGGTATTTTCGGAAAAATACCGTTATGAAGTAACGAAAGGTGACACCGCGGATCTTTCGATGACGATATCGAACAAGGGAAGCGGCGAAGCGCTGACCAATGTAAGAGTCGAAGTCTCGGCACCTGACGGATGGAACGTACGGACTACACCTACAACAATACCGTCTATCCAGCCAGGTGAAAAGGCGACGGTTAACCTTAAAGTGACTCCGCCGGCCAACATAGCCGCATCGGATTACAAGATCTCAGTTAAAGTAATCTCCGACCAGGAGGAAGATACCGAGGAGATTAAGATTATCGTGAGCGAGAGTTCGCTCGTCGGAATATTCGGCGTGCTGCTTCTTGCGGGAGCGTGTTTCGGGGTATATTATTATTTCAGGAAGCACGAGAGAAGATAGAATTATTCTTTCGGAACCAAATTTTTTTGGCTCTTCGCTGTTTCATGTGGGTAAATAATTTCGGGACAGCAAACAATTACCGAAATTGCTTTGCATTTTCTCGTCCTCACATGTGTTCGGATATTACATACATGGCACTGTCGTGTTGCTCACATACCTTACTATACCTTGCTCGGGCAACCCCGGCACCGGCGGTCAGGTCCGCCGGACGGCCCCTACCCAGGGGCATTGCCTTAAGATAGCCCTCTCATGGCACGCTCAGGGGACCGGCAAGGGTCCCCTAAGCTGTTGAATTTGTTTTTTTGACATATTCCATACGCATTATGAGCCTACCGCGTTTTTCCGCTCAGGGGATACTCGTCTATCCCCTGAGCGGCATATCATGATGAGAGGCCCCGAGGTCGGGGCCGATCCGCGAGCCTGCTGTGCGGCTCACGGCGAGGGGTTGCCAATGACGTGATCGAGAGATACCTTTTCCAGGTCGCTTGACTCATCAGTTTTAATATATATTGATGATGTCAAATTATTTCGGGATACTACAATTCATCTCTTTTCTACAATGAAAACCAGATGGCAGTTTTTTGGAGTATGGCCCTCCTGTCTATTGAGTCTATTTTGTCTATTAGAATGTATGGCTGAAAACCCATAATCCGGGCTTATTTCGCTCTTTTCTATGCGTGTTTTTGAGGTCAAAATAAATATCGCCAATTTGTGGACTTTTAGCCGGTTAAAGGCCGGATCGTATCGATATAGCGGCACGTATTTACCCTGTTTTTTTCAGACGATATTTATACCCTGCAGGCAGGAGATCGTGGAATACAGGGCTTCTGTGTGGATGTTGAAAATCAGGGTTTTCGCAGAATTTCGGGTTTATTTAAGTTTTACTTTACAATCCGGTGATCTTTAAAAGAACCGGCCGCAGGGAAAATACGGAGGAACTGTATATCCCTCTTCACAGTTTTACTGAAATCTCTTTCAAATCCTTCTGGAAACTTTTAATATCAGGATATCTTTGTTCCGGGTCTCTCTTAAGACATCTCATAATAATCCTGTCAAGATCGGCATAAGAAGCATCGCCAAGGATCTCCGAGACCGGAACGATACTGTCTTTATCCTCGCCCGAGAGCATCTCCTCGATTATATCCACCTTAAAGGGCTTTTCACCGGTAAGGAGTTCATAAAAGAGCACTCCGGTCTGGTAGATATCGGTCCTGGTTCCGGGTTTTCCGAATCTTGAAGGGAACAGCTGTTCCGGTGCAGCATAGACAAGAGAGAATCCTATGTTCGAAGACTCGAAGTTGTCTGCAATCGTTTTGCTGAGGCCCCAGTCGGTGATCTTCGGGGTGTCCTTGTCATCAAGAAGTATATTGTTGGGTTTTATATCGTGATGGACGATTCCCATTGCATGAGCATATTCCAGGCCTTCGGCAATGCCGGTGATGATGGAGAGTGTCTTTTGTACCGGCAGAGGAAACGCAAGAGACGCGAGGTTCCTGTTGAGGTATTCCATTTCGATATATGGCGCAGGGAAGATATTTGCCGAATAGATCTCGACGATGTTCTCATGCTTCAGTGTCTTCCATACCGAGATCTCCCTGATGAACGATTTTCCTGCAATCTCATCCCTGGATATCGGGATTTTGAGTGCAACAATCTTCCTGTCGCTTTCTCTTTCTGCCCTGAAAACGATCGCTGCTCCGCCGGTCCCTGCTATGGAAATATTTCCGTATTTCTCGTAAAGTTCGCGGGGGAATAATGAAATATACTGCCTGTCCCGGTCTTCTTTGTTATATAGGGTTTTCTCATTTTCAGGAGATTTATTTTCAGCCTGCGGAAGCCGGGACGACCAGAGTCTGGAGACTGCCATAAGCACCAGTGACAGCAGCAGCAGTGTCGGTATGAATATGACGATCATCCCGAACAATCCCTGATTGCCGGATAATAAACACTCGAAATAAAATAAAAATGAGATTAACAGCACGATGCAGTGCACATGACCGGTATATCCCTTCCGCCCGTATCTCATGATTATAATCGAAAGCATGAGAGAGGATGCACCGGTATAGACAAGCGATGCAATAAGTCCGAGATACACAAACAGCCCGTTTTCATAATAGGCAAACATGCTGTATGAGGTGGAGATCATATGAGCGGTGAGAAGGGACAGCAGAACGAAAATTGCGAAATGACCTGCCGCGATAAGATTTCTCTCAAAAGGTTCGGGTTTGCCTGCCTGATCCGGTTTCTGCTTCGCAGGAATAATGGAGAGAATTCCCGATACGATCAGCGATATTATCAGGAAAAACAGAAATGCATCCATCTCGTCGGAATACCAGAGATCGTAGGATATTGTATTCAGCGGAGATGTATCTTCAGCAAATTGCGGGTAATCGCCCGAATAAACGGTGACAATACTAAAATTCCCCGAACCATTGTTATTTATTCCATCTAGAAAAGGATTTTCAAAGATGATCATGCTGCCCCGATCGGACCCGATATGAACCACGGTACTATTGTAATCATCCGGAAGTAATTCATCCGGTGATACGATAGTGACGGTTAAAGTGCCGTTTGTGCTGTCATTTACCGGATATTCAAATTCTGCATCTACAGGCGAAATTACGAGAAAAAAGACAAATAACAAAAATAGTGCAAGGCATTTTTTTCTCAATCCGTTCACCTTTACATAAATTATTTCTTTTTTATAGGTTATATGACCGTCAGTCCATATGAAAAATCAGTCTTGCACGTGTCTGTCCCCTGCCGAGATCGATAATATCCCCGTCGGAGAGGATTATTGATTCTCCCTTTATTACAGGCTTATAATTGATATAAGAACCGTTGGTGCTCCCCGGGTCTGAGAATATATACTGCGTACCGTGTCTTTGAATCTCCGCATGTACTCCGCTTATTCTCGTAACCGAAAGATATGACCCGGAGAGTATTACGGAACATTTGTCTTCTTCAAAAATCCGGTTCCCGGTCGTCCTGCCGATCTTTGTAACCGGCGATATGACCGGAAATACCTTCTTGTCGTCGTCTCCTCCAAGGATCTGCAGATAAGGCTCGTTCCCGGCCGATCCCGACAGGTTTTCATTTAAAATTTCAATGGCCTCCATTGCCTTGTCACTGATAATCTTCAGGTCGAGATTTGAAAACGAATTCAGGTTCCGGATAATCGATTCGATCCCGCCGTACATAAGAGAATATTTCCAGACCGGAAGCGCCCCCCTTGATGTCTCTTTTCCTATTCCCGGCTCTTTCCTGATAATCCCGGCATTCAGCAGCCGGTCTATGTGCTTTTTTGTATTGTCGTAATTGGAGTTGATATGGTTTGCAATCTCCCTGACGGATTTTGGACCTCTTTCGATAAAAGTGATGATCTCGAGCCTTACAGGATTTGATATTGCCTGGAGGTATTCCAGGAGCTCCTCAAGCAGGCCGGGTTCTGCATGATCCTCCAGCGTAACATCCCCGGACTCCGCCTCATGCGACCGGATTTTGTGGAATTTCATATATCTGATACTATTTATTTTGTTGAAAATATATCTTTAAAATAACTGTTGAGATTAAATCGGATTTTTTTAATCTGAAATCAGGCCTGTCCGGCGATCAGAGAAAAAGATTTATGGCCATAATGATGCATACGAATATCAGGAAAAGCCCAAAACCGAATGACAACTGACTGCTCCTAAGTTTCCGTGCATATCTCGTGCCTGCAACCGCACCGCATACGGCCCCGGTGATGTACAATGCCAGAAAACCCAGAGAATGAATATTGCCGAGCTCCGCGTGCATGATCGAGGCCGCCATACATGCAAGAAACACGACCATTGTTGAAGTCGCAGTCGCATAATGCGGGGGAATTTTTGCAGCGATCATTGCAGGAACATTTATGCTTCCACCGCCTAGACCCGTCAGACCGTTCAAAAGCCCTCCGCTGCTTCCCCAGGTGATCATATGCAGTGCATGAAAATCGCCGGAGAACTCATCGCCGTACCTGTTCTTACAGCCGTCATGATACTCCGGGCCCTTCTTTATTTCCGGGAGGGAGATCAGATCCGGCTTGAGAAGAGTCGATGCAATAACAAGGAGTATGGCGATTAAAATCAGCTTAAGTGTTATTACAGGCAGCGATATTGAGACGAGAACCGACAGTACCGATACCCCGACAGCAGGAACCCCAAGGAACAGTGCCGTTTTATAGAGTATTCTCTGCTGCCATGCATAATTTACCATCGAAGTAAAAGATATTGCAACACCTATAGTCAGGGAGAGAGCGATTGCAGTAATCTGGTCGAATGAAAAGACAAGTATCAGCACGGGAACGTTCAGCGTACCCCCGCCGATCCCGAGGATTGATGCGATCATCCCGACGATGAATGCGATTATTACGATGAACACTATCACTTCAGGTGTCATATGAATCTCTGTTCCGCAGAGGGGACGATATTTGTAATATTGGTCTATGGTAAAAAATTATTTCTTAAGGTTCTTCCAGATTCTTGCCTGGAATCCGAAGAAAGATGAGAAACCGATCGAATCCTTCTGGTCTATAGTCTTGCTCTCAAACGAGACGAGATCGCCGGAATAAAGTGCATCAGGCGAGCTTCTTCCGGTAACGGTGGCTTTGCCTTTGTAAAGTTTCATATCGACTTTACCGTTCACTCTCTCCTGCGTCTTGTTGATGAATGCGGTTAGAGCAGCAAACAACGGTTCGTGGATCAGTCCCATGTAACCGAGTTCGGACCATTTTTCATCGACGATGTTCTTGAACGAGAGTTCCTGCCTGCTGAGGACCAGCCTTTCGAGATCCGAATGGGCGGCGATGAGAACGGTCGCGGCGGGATGCTCGTAGACCTCGCGGGCCTTTAAGCCGAGGATCCTGTCCTCGATCATATCGTTCCTGCCGATCCCGTGCTTGCCTGCAACTTTGTTTACGGCAAGGATGAGATCGTAGCCTTTCATTCTCTTTCCGTTAAGTGCGACCGGAATACCTTTTTCGAACTCTATGGTAATCTCTTCCGGTGTGTCCGGCGCCTCTTCCGGCGAGACGGTCCACTCATAGATGTCGTTTGGCGGGTGGAAGGACGGGTCTTCAAGTCTTCCTCCCTCGATGCTCCTGCTCCAGCAGTTCTCGTCGACCGAATAGGGTTTGTCCTTTACAACAGGCACCGGGATTTTATGCTTCTCAGCATAATCCATCTCCCATTCTCTTGTAAGGTTCATCTCCCTCATCGGGGCCACAATATCAAGTCCTGCTCCCCTGAAGATGAAATCGAACCTGAGCTGATCGTTTCCCTTGCCTGTGCAGCCGTGCGCTACTGCATTAGCGCCCTCTTTTTTCGCGATCTTCACTATTTCTTCCGCGATTAGCGGCCTTGCAAGTGCAGTGCCCATAGGATATCCTTCGTACGAGCCATTGGCTTTAATAGTCGGAAAGAGCTGCTCTTCAACGAATTTATCCTTTATATCGATAGTAAAATGCTTGTCGGCAATCAGATGCCCTTTGTCTGTCGCCTTCTTTATATCCTCTTCCGGCTGACCCACGTCGACTGCGACTGTAATGACTTCGTCATAGCCGTATTCTTCTTTTAAAAGCGGCACACAGATTGATGTATCAAGGCCTCCTGAAAAAGCCAGCACAATTTTACCTTTTCCCATATTGGTCTCCCGATTTTGTATATAGTGTTAATAAGGCCTGAAATCATGCAAAAATTTGAAATCTACAGGAGATTCAGGATATTTATCACCACTATATGTCATCATAATTTTGATTTACAACAATATAATGGTGCTTTAAAAGAAGTAATTTTTGAATTTTCAGGAATTCGGGATTACGGCTTTCTCCGGGACAAGACTGTCGTAGATTACGTAAGATCCGATTACTCCCATGAAGTTGACCGTAACCTTTACCCTGTCCTGGATTTTTTGGTTTCCGGGGAACTCTACCTGGTCGCCGACCGCATTGCCAAGCTCCTTTGATTCATGACTCCCGTCAGGATAGTAGACATCCACGACAATCGACTGTATGAAATTCTGCCCGAGACCTCCCCTGAATATGGCGGTAATCGTACCGTAGACCGGGTCCTTGTTTACCTGTACATTGACCTGGTATTTGTTGTCAGGTAGCGTCGTCGGTTCGGGGATCATATCTGTAGGCTGTCCTGTCGTTGCCTCGGCAGTCACTGTGGGCTCGGTCGTAGCAGCAGTCGTGCCCTCCGCCGGACCGGAATCCGTACCTGTACATGCAGCACAAAATGTCATTGCCGACATAATCACCAGAAGAATAAAAACAACTCTCATTCTCATATCCATGAGAATGTCTTAAAAATATATTTAATTTTTTAAAGTCAGTTGAAGGCAGGCTTTGTTTTCAGTGCTGCAACCAGCAGCTTTATGCCTTCTTCTACATCAGTCAGGTCCACAACCTCGATTGGAGAGTGGATATACCTTGTCGCGATCTGGAATGGAATGCTGGGAATACCGTCTCTTACAAGATGGATGATCGTTGCATCCGTATTTCCGCCGTCTCCGACTTCCAGCTGGAGAGGGATCTTATTCGATTCTGCGGTCTTCCTCAGCCATTCGGTAACTTTGGGATCGGACATAATGCCACGTCCTGCTGCACTTACCAGTGCAAGCACCGGCCCTTTTCCCATCTCTACGGAGGCTTCCTTCTTCGTGATCCCGGGGTGATCGCCCGAGATGGTTACGTCGGTCGCGATTGCACAGTCGGGTTTGAGGGCGAATGCGCTGACCTTCGCTCCCTTCAGGCCGACTTCTTCCTGGACTGTAAAGACGCCGTATATCGTATGCGGTGATTTGGCCTGCTTCAGGGTCTCTATGAGCATTGCGACGCCGACCCTGTTGTCGAGCGCCTTTCCGGTGAGCCTGTTGTTTGCAAGAAGTTTGTATTCCCTGTCGATGGTGATCGACGTTCCGATCTCGATCCCGAGTTCGTTTACTTCCTTCTCGCTCGTTGCACCAACGTCTATGAACATATCATCGGTCTTAATCTCTTTCTTCCTGTCCTCGGGAGTCATCACATGGGGCGGCTTTGCACCGATAACACCGGTGACCTGCCCTTTCTTACCGTGAAGAATGACCCTCTGGGTATATGCGACGGGATTGTACCAGCCGCCGATGGGGACGAATTTGATAAAGCCTTTCTCGTCGATATACTGGACCATGAAGCCGATCTCGTCCATGTGCGATGCGATCATGATCCTGAAATCGTCGCCTTTTTTGACCGCAACCAGATTGCCCATCTTGTCCTCGTAGATCTCATCGACAAAGCCGTCGAGCTCCTCCCTGATTATTGCCCTGACATTTCCCTCGCTTGCCGAGAGGCCGTGAGCGTCTGAAAGTTTTCCAAGTAATTCTTTTACCATAAATCTTCACCTAAATTATACTCTCTATTCTCTTAAGTGCTTCAGTGATATCATCTCTCGATGCCGCGTAGCTGAAACGTGCATAGTCAACGGCATTCTTACCGAACGCATCGCCCGGGATTATAACGACGCCTGCGTCGAGGATCTTGTATTGCATCTCCGTCTCCATAGGGACGAACATGTAGAACGCCCCCTCGGGTTTGGGAAACTCGAATCCGAGATCTTTCAGGCCGTTGTAAAGCAGATCCCTTCTTGCCGCATATTCGGATTTCATCTCATGGACACATTCGTTCGTTCCGGTGTACCCTGCAAGGGCCGCGTACTGGGATATGGATGTCGCACAGGTAAGGCAGTACTGGTGGACCTTGATCATCTGGTCGATCAGTTCCTGTTCTGCTGCAACAAAACCGATCCTCCAGCCTGTCATCGAGAAGGTCTTGCTCGCTGCATTTATCGTGACCACGTTGTCGCCGAAGAGTGCGGCACTCGTATGCTCCTTGTCGTATATGAAGTGCTCGTAGACCTCGTCCGAGATCACGGTCACCCCGGCATCATCGGCATATTCGACGAGGTCACGGATGGTTTCACGATCCTCCACCGCCCCGGTGGGGTTTGCCGGGGAGTTGAGCACCATGACCTTCGCCCCGTCGAGCATCTCTTTGCACACTTCGGTCTTTATATGCAGGCTTTCGTCCACGGGTATTCCCCCGGGTATCCCTCCCGCAAGGACTGCGCATTCCCTGTATGATACGAATCCGGGATCAGGATAAAGAACGCGATCCCCGTTGTCAACGAGAGACTCCATGGCGATATGAAGGGCCTCGCCCGCTCCTCCGGTTACAATGATCTGGTCCGGCGAATATACGAGCCCGTTCTCTCTCTTAAACTTGGCCGAGATCGCCTCCCTGAGTTCAGGAACGCCGGTATTGAAAGTATATCCCGTCAGGTTGTCCTCGATCGCCTTTATTCCCGCAATTTTGATATGTTCGGGGGTAGGGAAATCCGGCTGGCCGATCCCGAGGTTGATCGAACCGGGTTTGGCCTTCTGGAAGAATTTCCTGATGCCGGACATCTCTATTCCCAGGACTCTTTCGGAAAAAAGATTGTTCTTCATCTCAACTTTCATCTCCTTTCTCCTTCATTCGATGTTGGCATGTCTTCCCTTGAGATCCTTCTCCTCGCAATTGAGTATGATCATAATCGCCGAGATAATCGAGTCGGCGAAGATCATCGCACCGGTCTCGAATAACGTCCCGAGAGGGGCGAAGGATTTGAGTTCGCCTTTCATCTGCTTGATCTCGAACTCCGACGATTCGTCCCGGATATAATCCCTGTGGCTCTCAAGGACAACCGTGCAGTCGGATATCCTGCCGATCCTGGAATCGGACTTGGATGTTACGAGACATATCCTGCCCCCGAGCGTTTTTGCAGTCTCGCAGAGCTCCGCGATAGTCTTCGTCTCCCCCGATCCGGAGAACGCGACTATCATATCCCCCTTTTCCATGGCGGGAGTGATCGTCTCGCCGATGACATAGGACTTAAGTCCAAGGTGCATCAGTCTCATGGCAAAGGCCTTTGCGACAAGCCCGGATCTTCCGGCACCCATTACATAGATCCTGTTTGCCTTCAGGATTTCATCGATAAACAGGTCTACCTCCTGGTCGGAGATGGAATCGGCCATCTCTTCTATCTTGGTGCTCATGAGACGGATCATATCTTCTACTGTTTTGCATTCGGACATATAACCACCAGTACGGTTACTTAGTTATAGTGGTTTATGGAGTTATTTTCTTTGGATCGACGAGATCGATTCCGGTAAAAAAGAGTTTATTTCAGTTTTTCAATCTCTTCTTCGACTTCTTCATAACCCTCTTTGTAGAATCCTTCCTCGTCGGGGGCCAGTTCGCGCAGAAGGCGGAGGAACTCTCCGGCATGCACTTTCTCTTCATCAGCAATATCGAGCAGTACTGCCTTTGCCAATTCGTTGTCCGTGGATTCGGCAAGCTGAACGTAGAGCTGTATTGCTTCGTACTCTGCCGAGACCATGAACCTGATTGCTCTTATCAGTTCGTCGGGGGTAAGCTTGCGATCGTTTTTGAGACCTGCAAAAGGATTTCCAAATTCCGGCATTTTAATCACTTTCCTATGGTTACAAGTCCTTATATGGAGAGCATTTCTTATTAATTTATTGCAGGTTTGTTTTGGTTGGTTTTAGTACATTAACCGTTTTCTCTAGATCAGACCGGATTTAGCAATATTTATGTTTTAATTTTTAGGATCGCATTGTTCTCCGGATTTTAGCATCCGATCATGTACGCGATATAAGTAGAGTATAAAACGTGCACCAAATCCAATTAAAAGAGAACTCCCGGCCAGCACGGTAAGCCCGCCAAGCAGAATGACCACCATAATATCCTGTCCGGTGAAAATGTCGTGAATCATCAGACCAAGCTCATTTTCCCAGATATACAGTACAAACGCGAGTATCAGGACAGTGACCACTATTGAGAGAACACTATAGGTACTGTATATTATCTCTTCACGGTTGAACCGGGTTCCTGAGCGCAACTTCGGCACTAATTGTGTTTTTAGAAAATCAAATGATTTCCGGCGTAATTGCGGCATCTCAAGGAGATCCATCAGGCAATAGTAGCCGTCAAGTTCCAATAGAGGATTCAGGTTCAGCAGTGCAATCAGATAGGTGATATATGCGGCCTGAAACAATGCCTTTGTATAGTCTGAGGGAGGAAGAACGAAGGCAAGAATTGAAATGATTCCTCCAATTATTACATTAACTATCGGTCCGGCAAGTGATACCATTATACGGGGAGTCCGGCCGGACATCCACATATCGCTTACATCAACGAAAAAAGTAGGCATGCCATAGTAAAACATCAATCCGGCTTTGTGAATTTTGCGCCCGAAATATTTACAGGCAAGGCCGTGTCCTGCCTCATGCCAAAACAGTACTATCCAGCCGGATAGGATCAATATGAGCAGGCCGTAACTATATATCTCGTTGAATGTAAGCAGTTGAAACTCTTCCGTCGGCTCCAGGATAATGAAACAGATAATGCCGATAACTGAAATCAGGATAAATGCAAAGAGAGCGGCCCTCGTAAAAAAGAAGTGTCCGATACTTTCATAAATCCTGGTAAACCATTTATCAGCCTGATTCCAGTCAAACTCACGCTGGTATGTCCCGTCAGCGAGATTTGTGAGAAGAGGAACAAAACCGGTCTCTGTATCCGGATTAGCGGGTTTGGTCCGGGTTTCAATTAAATGATTTTCTTCAAGCTGTTGTATGAGCGTATCCAGCCTCTCCAAAGGCAGTGATCCAAATCTCTGGTAATAAGCAATTGCAAGATCCGTGAGATTGTGCTCCCCGTTCATCATCTCCCACAGAAAGTAGTTCTCTTCATCTATTGCAAGGTAGGATCTTTTGTCGGGATTGTGCAGTATATAGTATGTATCCCCTCTTCTGGTTCGCTCAAAACGAACCATTGAGTGAGGCATTTGACGTGGTTTTAATATTGATTTTTCCGGCATACCAAATCCTGTTTTTCCATACCATAACGCAAATGATCATTCCGAAGTTATGCTCTCACGAACGCAAGACGCCCAGACTCAGGTACTTCCCGCCCGAGTATATCATCAGATCGTCTGCGACAAACTGATCCAGGACCGCCTGAATCCCGGTCCTGCTCACCCGATTCATCTTTAAAAGCGCCTGAATCGTTTGTGCTGTATCGCACTGAAGATAAAGATCGGCGGCAAGATCGTTGTAGTTGTATTCATTCATGGTTCCTTTGCGGGTGTCCTTGATCGTGATCGATTTTCCGGAAGTAAAGACGTCCAGAACGGCATCGGTCCGGGATTTCCATTCCTTCAGGACAGCAATCAGATCCTGCGCATAGATCTCTGATATATCGTTGTATTCAGCATCAAAGTAGTGGGCAATATCGTAGAGATCGTCTTCCGGTAATGAATGAAATATATGCCTGTATACATTTGAAGGCACAAGGCGGGTGATCCCGTATTTGGAAGGTTCTTTCCAGTAGGCGCTGAAGCGGTCGAAACGAATATGACCGTAGCTATTTGGAGGAGCCAGGTGCCGGATTTTGGGAATAAACTGTATCATTGCCGCGTATTCGTTCGGGTCTTCGCCGGGGAACCCCCATAATATATTATAGGATACATCAATGCCAAACTGTTTTCCCCATTTCAGAATCTGGATATTATGTATGAGTTTTGTTCCCTTTTGCATCAGCCTGAGAACGCTGTCATTCAATGATTCGATACCCACCTGTAATTCAGTAATACCTGCACATGCCAGAAGCCTGACCTGTTCGCTGGTGAGACTCGCTTTAACTTCCCAGAAAAATTTAATTCCTTTTTGATCGGCAAGTTGAGGTAGCAGAGTCTGAAAGTACTGTTGGGCCATGATATTGTCTGCAACATGGATCTTATTTCCGTAGTTATCCTGTACATATTGTATTTCATCCAGAACACGCGTAGGTGATTTGCAACGGAAGAGCATACCCCTCGGATTGAATCCGCAAAAAGTACATTGCTTTTTTTCTCCCCACCAGCACCCGCGTGAGGTCTCGATGGGAATGTTGATATCTAAATCAGTCAGTTTCCTGCCGGATTTCAGTGTATCGAAATAATCCGAATAATCCGGAAATGGGAGACAATCCAGATCTTTAACCAGGCCGCTTTCACAGGTTTTTCCAGAGTTCCGGGAGACTACCCCGGGAATCTCCGGGACAGGATCATCATTAAGAAGAGTTTTGATCAGTTTAGGGACTGCCTCATCACCTTCGCCTGTACAGACATAATCAATGAACGGGAACAGGCGGCATAGTGCTTCGCCCTTTGTCCCGAAGCAGTTGGCGCCGCCAAAGAGTATTTGGATCTCAGGAAACTTTGATTTGATTCGTTTTGCCAGGGCAAGAGAAGCACAATGCTGCTGAAAGGACGAACTGAAACCAACCACTGCATAACGGGACCAGTCCGTTTCTTCAACAAATTTGTCCAGAAATGAGGGTAGTCGATCACGGATTTCAAACAATTCTTTTACAATAAATGGAGTAAATACGTCCTTGTATTTTTTCCACAGGACTTCCTGCAGGTATGCAAGATCCGCATCAGGATTTTCACCGAAAGCCGACGGGGCAAATAGCCATTCTCCAAGCATCAGTTCTATGGGAGTGGTGGATGCAATCATGCCATGTAGTCGTCCGAGCTCCTCATCAAGCAGGAGATTGACATAGTGAATGTCGCATCCGATGCCCTCTTTTAAAAGTGCACTCTTGAACATTGAAATACCCAGGGGAGGGATTTCAATCAAACTGAACGGAGGATATATAAATGCTACACCAGGACCTTCAAAATCCATATTATTTATTATCTGTCAAATCAGGAATAAATTTGTTTATACGTTAATTTATCTTTAAAATAATAATTATGTTCAGAATAAAGATCTTTTTAAGTTATTCATATGGTCTGTCATATGACTATTCCAAGTGATTTTGGGAATCTTTCTTCGAGAACTTTTGTGATCCCTTTGGCATCTTCAGATTTAAGTGCTTCCAGTTGCTCATTTGTGAGTGTATATCCTGCTTCACTTGCTGCTTCTTCCGGGTTTGCTGTTAATTTTTTGCGGAATTCTGCATCCGCAACAGCACGCCCGATTAGTTCATACATTTCCTTCTCTGTTGCCATTTTTATACCTCCAGTTTATCCTTATTTTATAGAAGATGCTATTTATTTATTCTGTAATAGAGAGGAATCAGATCGCTCATTTTTTTCATGGAAAATATTCCGCACCATGTATCAGATCATAAATCAACTACAGAATTGTCGGGAAGGCTTAGAACAAATCAATTCCTGCAAAGGATATCCTGAATATTCCGGTGGAGAGAACAGTAAAACCGGATTAATAAAATAATAATTATTTTTGGATGAAAGATTTTCTTAATTTATTCATATGGTCTGTCATTATAGAGGTTTCCCAAATGATTTTGGGAACCTTTCTTCGAGCACTGTTGCGATCCCTTTGGCATCTTCAGATTCAAGTGCTGCCAGTTGCTCGTCTGTGAGAATATATCCTGCTTCTTTTGCTGCTTCTTCCGGGTTTGCTGTTAATTTTTTGCGGAATTCTGCATCCGCAACAGCACGTCCGATTAGTTCATACATTTCCTTTTCTGTTGCCATTTGTTTACACCTCCGATTTATTCTCAATTTATAGAAGATAATATTTAAAAATTCTGTAATTACGAGAGGAATCAGATAGCGCATGCTTTTCGTGGAAAATTTAAAAAAACAGATTCAACAGCTTAAGGGACCCTTGCCAGTCCCCTGAGCGTCCCGTGAGAGGGCTATCTTAGGGCAAGGTTCACCTGAACAGATGAAAATCCTGGAAAATGGTATAGGATGATCATGGATCAACTATATGTCAACGGGACCTCTAAGCTCAGACTCTCCTTGCATAGCCCCATTTGACTGCCGATGCCCATACCGCTTCGGCTATTGAAATTGTAACTTCCCTGTCGAGAACCCGCGGGATGATATGCTCCCTCGTCGGCCGCCGTACGTAATTCGCAAGTGCATGGGCGGCGGCGATCTTCATCTCGTCGGATATTTTAGTTGCATGCGCATCGAGAGCTCCCCTGAACACTCCGGGGAAGACGAGTGCGTTGTTGATCTGGTTGGCAAAATCGCTTCTGCCGGTTGCGACGATTGCTGCACCCGCTCTTTTGGCTTCATCGGGCATGATCTCGGGAACAGGGTTTGCCATGGCGAAGACGATCGGGTCGTCGTTCATCAGGCGGATCATATCACCTGTCAAAATTCCCGGTGCCGATACACCGACGAAGACATCGGCGCCTTCGAGGGCATCGGGGAGCGTTCCTTCCCGTCCCGTATGATTGGTCTCGTCGGCCAGTATGAACTTGTATTTATTGTTGTAGAGGCCTCGTCTCTGCCTGTGGATTATGCCCTGCCTGTCGCATACGATCATCTCCTTTACCGAAGTGCAGATGTCGCGGTTGTATCCGATGCATCGGAGGAGCCTTGAGACGGCATATCCTGCCGCACCGGCACCCGAGACAACGATCTTCAGGTCTTCGAATTCTTTCCCTGTTACCCTGCATGCATTCAAAAGCCCGGCGAGCACGGCGATGGCTGTCCCGTGCTGGTCGTCATGCATGACGGGGATTCCAAGATCCTGAAGCGCCTCCTCGATCTCGAAGCATCTCGGGGCGGCGATATCCTCGAGGTTGATCCCGCCGAAGACCGAAGCGATGTTTCTTATCTCCGAGGCGATGTTGGCGGACTTTTCAAAACAGATCGGGAATGCGTCTATGCCTGCGAATCTTTTGAATAATGCGGCTTTTCCCTCCATGACAGGGATGGCGGCAGATGGGCCGATGTCGCCGAGGCCGAGGACGGCGGTTCCGTCGGTTACTATTGCAATGGTGTTTGCCTTGAGAGTATACTTATAGGCCAGTTCGGGGTCGTTCTTAATCGCCCTGCATACGGCTGCGACTCCGGGGGTGTAAGCCCTCGAAAGATCCCATTTCGTTTCGAGGGGAATTTTACATTTTATCTCGATCTTTCCCCTGTTTTTTTCATGAAGTTCAAGAGACTCCTTGTCAAGATCAGGATATACATCTCCGTTCGGCATGCCTGCCTCCTAATTATATGAGATGACGATTCCGGTTTATAGTTATGTTGGTCGGAGCGGGTTCTTAATTATAAATGAAAATCACGTAAACCTTTGTTTCATAAACGTTTTAAATAAAAAACCGCCAACTACTGGAGTAGCTATGAACAGGAAAAAATTCGAAAACATCCCCGGGGAGACGGACACGGAGAAGTACGCTTCAATATCGATCAGTGAAGGTGCGAATATGGATCTTCTCGATCTCAAAAAGATTCACGATCTCTATGATATCCGCGTTGTCCTGTATTTTGAAAAGGAACTAGCGGAAAACTCCACTTATGAAAAGGATCTCGTTGATTTTGCAGGCCATGACGAAGATATGAGACCGTTTATAGAAGTTGAAAAGTTTATCAAATTCGGAATGGAAAACGATCCGACCTTTGAAAACAGGCTCTCGGAGTTTCCCCTGAAGATAAAGATAATCTCGACCGGCGAGATTACATCGGAAAATAAAAAGGTCAGGTATGTAAAAGGGCTTATGCCGTTTCTCGAAGATTTCGATGTCGACGAAGAGCCGGGCCCTGTTATCGGCTGATCTTCTCTTTTTTCCTGACTACCGGTATCTTCCCTGCCGCCTTCAGGAATTCAAGTACCTTCATCGGATCTTTGATCCCGGGGGATTTTTCCACACCCGAGCAGACATCTACGGCATAGGGCTGAAGCCTGCTTATCGCCGCCGGTACGTTCGACATGTTGAGGCCCCCTGCGAGGATCACGGGTTTGGTTGCCGATTTCATGAGTTTTTCAGCATGTTCATAATCGAAAGGAATCCCCTTCCCGTGGCTCTGGTCGATGATTATTGCATCGCAGTCCTCGCGGATCTTCCCGTCTGCACCGGCAACACGGATCATCTTTCCGCGATAATCTTCCGGTCTGTTAACATCGGCAGAGACCTGTATCGCCGAAGGATTTACCGCCGCCATCTCGTCGAGGAGATCCTGTGAATTGGTATGTGTGACTATTACTGTGGCTGTAAACGGACCGAGTGCCGAAAAGATTTCCTTTGCATCTTCCGTGCTTATGCATCTCGGTGATTCTTCCGATATTACGACTCCTATTGCATCTGCACCCGATCTCTCGGCGAACAGTGCATCACTTGTATTTGTTATTCCGCAGATTTTAACCCTCAAAAACATCCCCGCCGGAATTTTTTTAAAAATAATATATAGCCAACCATTAAAATATAATTGGATTCAAACGGGTTTTATGTTAGAGTGCGTCCGGTCATCCTAATCCTGTCCGGAACGGGCTTGGGCAATCAGGGGAGACATATATTATGAAACTGGTGTCATGGAATGTAAACGGGCTCAGGGCTGTAGAGAAGAAAGGTTTCCTGGATTTTGTAAACGAATACCAGCCCGACATTCTCTGCGTCCAGGAGACTAAGGCGCACGAGGATCAGCTGAGCTCTTCGATCCGCCACCCGAAAGGATATTTTTCTTATTTCAGTTCCGCGGAAAGGAAAGGATACAGCGGGACCGCCCTGTACTCGCGTTTCGAACCTGAAAGCATCAGCTACGGGTTCGGCGTCCCTGAGCTCGACAGCGAGGGAAGGATAATTATCGCCGAATACAGCGATTTCAATCTTTACGATATCTATTTCCCGAACGGCAAGATGTCGAAGGAGAGGCTTCAGTTCAAGATGGATTTTTACGAAGAGTGCCTGAGGCATGCCGTAAGCGATCTGGATTCCGGGAAGAACGTAATAATCTGCGGGGATGTGAATACCGCCCACAAAGAGATAGACCTTGCACGCCCTAAAGAGAACTCGAAGGTCTCCGGGTTCCTTGAGATCGAAAGGAAATGGATCGACCGGCTGCTTGATGCAGGTTTTAAGGACTCGTTCCGTATGTTCACATCCGAGGGAGGATATTACTCCTGGTGGGATCTCAAGTCTGGAGCCCGCGAGAGAAATGTAGGGTGGAGAATTGATTATTTCTTCGTCAGCGACGGCATATCCGGCAGGGTGAAATCGGCTTCGATACTCTCGCAGGTCGAAGGATCGGATCACTGTCCGGTAGAGCTGGAACTGAAATCCTAAACTAAAAATTCCAAAATAAAATTGAAATAACTGCCTGAGATAAAAAAAGATTATTGATTGTTGTAGATCTTTAATGCAGCCGCGATCTCTGCATTGTCGATTGTTATTGCCGACACTGCGTTGCACATCCTTACCGCTTCGTCGAGAGTTTTCTGGTGGATGTTCCTTCCGGTCGCATTCCCCGATGCGCCGCCGGTGTGTATCTGGTCGTAGAGCTGTTTGAGGAAATCCTCGCCCGAGACACTCGAACCGCCTGCACAGACCAGTTTCGTTTTTCCTGCTGCCGCGACGGCTTCTTTCATAAGTTCCGCTGACGAACTTCCGTCCTTCTTCGGGGCATTGACCTTGACGAAATCGGCACCGAGGGCCGATGCGACTCCTGCTGCGCCGGCGATCAGGTGCGGGTCCTTCTCGTCCTTTACGGCTTTTCCACGCGGGTAGATCCAAAGAACGACTATGAGACCGTGCTGGTGAGCCTCGTAGATGATCTGTGCTGCTTCGCGGATCATCTCTCCCTCGTATTCGCTACCGAGATAGATCGTATATCCCACCCCTGTAATTGCCAGGCCGGTCTGGTCGCGGAACCTGACGATCTGGTCGATCGAATAGAGCTGCGGGCTGAGGGGATCCTTCTGGTCCGTCTTTACAAGATGAGTCTTGGAATTGAGCTTTACAAGGTAGGGGATCTCCCTGTAGTCCTTACCGTATTTTGCAATAAGGCCGAGCTGGGTTGCGAAAACACCGATCCTTCCTTCTTTTGCGATCCTGAACAGATGCTCGGGTGATGCATCGTCTGTTGCGATATCCTTGCCGAAGAAATCGTCGTTGAGGTGCTCGACCTTCTGGTCGCCTGCGAAGAGCATGAGATTCCCGCTTCCGTGGGTTATCATCTTCATGTTCTCGACATACGTCCCTTTCGCGCTCACGGGAACGTCGGCCGGAACTTCGATCTCGTATGTAAATGACATACTTATTCGTGCTCAACCGGAATAGATAAAGATTGTTGGATTGATTTTTTCAGGTCGCCTGTCTTCGGTCTACAAGTCGCCGGGGCCTGCTTTTCAGCCTGTATAATTCGAGTTCCCCTTTCCCGGTGAAGTTGAATACGATGTCGAGTTCGCCGTCGGCATAATTTTCGCCCAGTGCAGGACTGATCCCGAATAAATGCTCAGTGAAGTTGTTTTTTACAAGTTCGAAGTCGCATTCTTCCGGGTTCGTGCATTCCATGCTGATCCTCAGAATGCACTCGTCCTCGGTTATACCGCAGTACAGGAACGCCTCGTATTCGCCGGTGAGAAATTCCATATTCTCCCGCTGAAAAACGCAGCTCTCTATATCCACGCGGTTCACGGGGACTCCAGCAATGTAGACGTTTTCCGCCTCGCGACACGGATTCTCGATCCTCATGTGCGTCCTCCCGCACGGGCACTGGTCCCTGGATAAAACCCGTGTCAGGTCTTCGGTATCGTAATTTATCAGGACTGTTCCAGCCTTTTCTCCTTCGGGAACAAGGGTTGTCAGAACCATCCGGCCTTTCTCACCGTCCCGGACGAAATTTCTCATATTGTGATCGTAGATATCCACGTGGACCAGATCTTCGGGAACATGAAGCCCGGCGATTTCCATACATTCCCCACACATCGAACCCTCGGTGCTCCCGTAGGTATTGTACGATTCAATCTCCCAGATCTCGTCGAGATATGCTCTCGACTCCGGGGCGAAGCTCTCTCCGCCGATAACGAGTCGTTTGATCCCTGACTCTTCCGGCTTAAGGCCGTCTTCTTTCATCTTGTCCGCGAGTCTCAGCAGTTTGAAGACCGAGCCGACTATTATCGTCGGTTTGTAGTCCCTGATCACTCTTACGGGGAAGGTACACTTTCCCTCGGGAATAACAGTGACCGATGTCTTCTGTGCAGCGAGTGTCATGGTGTTCGCGCCGATGTTCATCCCGTAGGAGGCGCAGACCGTCATCCGGTCGCCCTTCCCGAATCCCTGAGATTTGAAGATCCGTGCGTATTTCTCGGCGTACCTGTTCCAGTCGTCCCAGGTGAGAAAGAAAGATTTCGGCATTCCGCTGGTGCCGCTGGTTTCGTGAATAGTATAAACTTCCGGCCACGGGACGCTCCGGAACATGAACTCCTGTGATACGGGGGGCTGGTTCTCCCTGATCGTCCTTCCGCTTATGACCGGAAGCTCCCTAAGGTCTTCGTGCGTCCTGACGGATTCGGGCCTGATGTTGTTTTCGTCGAACCATTTTTTGTAAAAAAGGGAATGTTTTGTCGCATAGGAGACTGTATTCCTGACTCTTTCATCGACGAGCGAATCCAGATCGCCGCGAACGAGCGTTTCGATATCCTGCCTGAAATATTCCATGATTTCGCCTATCTTACTGGGAAGTGGTGGTTTACAGATAATTTAATGGTTTTGGGATTCCATCAGTGAATATAGAAACAGGTAGTTGATTTTATGACCGAATGGACTGTTGTAGAAGGCAGGGATAAGGGTTCGATCGTTCTTTATGCCCTTAGCACCTGCATTCACTGTAAAAAAACGAAGGAGCTCCTGAACGAACTCGGTGTTGCATATAAGTATATCTTCGTCGATCTTCTCCCTGAAGATGAATTAAATATATTTTATGACGAGATGAAAAAATACAATCCGGCGGGTTCTTTTCCCACGATGGTCATCAACGGCGATAAAGTGATAGTGGGATCGAGACTTGAAGAGATCCGGGAGGCGCTGAATGGAGATTAAAGAACCCTCGCAGGAAGAGATCGATCTGAAGTACAACGAGATCCTCCGCCATGCAAAGAGAGGCGGGTACTTTCTCAATCCCGACGAGCAATTTGCCAAAGATCTGGTCAAAGGATTGATTATAAACGATGAACGCTACGGTTTCGAGGCATGCCCGTGCCGCCTGGTACTGGGAGAAAAGGAACTGAACCTGGATATCGTCTGCCCGTGCTATTACCGGGACGACGATATAACCGAATACGGGTGCTGTTACTGCGGTCTTTATGTCAATGAAGATATTTCGAATGGAGAAAAACCCGTGACGGCCATCCCGGAGAGAAGAGACCTGAAGTCCCGCGGCAAAGACACAGGAGCTCCGGTGGCGGCATCTTCTGCAGGTAATCTGCCGTACCCGGTTTACAGGTGCAATGTCTGCGGATATCTCTGCGCAAGGAACAAACCCCCGGAAAAATGCCCGGTATGCGGAGCGGATCAAAAGAGATTTGATCTATTCATGAGATAGAGTATCCCGAGATTCATGATTTCCGAATATTGCGCAGTCGATATCGCACTGATACCTGAAAGAGAGGGCCTCAATTTTTTTATCGGCCTGAACAGGAGACTTATCGAAAAAACCGGGGATGACTCCATACACTTGGGAGATTCCGCCTGTCTTCCGCATATCTCGCTTTCCATGGGCAGGGTTCGTGTTTCGTGCATAGAGGGTATCAAAGAAAGGCTTTCGGAGGCGGTGTCCGGGTATCTTCCATATAATGCGGTTTACAAAGGCTATGCAGTCGTGGCAGGCTCGGATGGAGATTCGGTATCCGGGATGGATATAGTAAGGGACGATGCGATTGCCGGATTACAGGAGATCGTCGCCGGAATACTTGGAGAGTTCAGTTCCAAAGGGATGACACCCGAATGCTTCTCCGGTGATCCGTCAGTGATTACGGATTTTTCCCTCGATTATTCTGAGAACTATCTCGCAAGACAGACCGGGGATAGTTTTTCACCGCATATTACGATTGGCAACGGGGATATCAGGAAAATTAAAAGGATACAGCCCCCGGTAAATTTCTCCTGCGACAAGATTGCTATATGCCGTCTCGGGAATCACTGCACATGTGCGGAGTTTTTGGGGATTATTAAGGGGATCTGATTTTTTTAGCTCTTTGCTGTCTCGTGTCTTTCTCAGGCGACCCCGGGCACCACCAGCCCCTGCCCGGGGGCCTTGCCTTAAGATAGTTCTTTCACGGCACGCTCAGGGAACCGGCAAGGGTTCCCCGAACTGTTTAATTTAGCTCTTTTTAAATTAAGATCTTTTAGATCTCCTTTTCCAGTTCCAAAAAATTTTGTAGATAATTATCAATTTATTTTGTTAATTAAAGTTAAATTTAGCAAATTTTATTATCTTATGTCAAAAATCTTTGTGGATGGACTCGTGCCGAGATCTGGTTTACCGGTTTTTCAAATTAAAAGATAACAATACAACGATTAAAACGGAATTTACTGCAGGTGTCGTCACTTTTATGACGATGGCATATATCATGGTCGTCAACCCTGCAATCCTGCTCGCAGCCGGAATTCCGTTCGGTCCCGCCGTTGCCGCTACGATCATCACGGCAATATTCGGAACGGTGATTATGGGGGTCTACGCAAACCGCCCGTTTGCAATCGCTCCTTATATGGGTGAAAACGCTTTCATAGCCTATACGGTCTGCGGGGTTATGGGATATTCATGGCAGACGGCACTCGGGGCGGTTTTCATAAGCGGAATTCTTTTGACCATCCTTACGATCGCGGGCGGAAGGACGATCATGTGCGAGGCGGTCCCGGAGAGCCTCAAGTACAGTTTCGCGGCAGGGATCGGTCTATTCATTACATTTGTCGGACTTGTCAACTCGAAGATTGTAATACTCGGAACGGAGACCGCACCGGTTCATGTCGGAGATCTCAACAGCCCGGAGGTAATGCTTGCAGTCTTCGGCTTCATCCTGATCTCGGTGATGGAGCTTCGAAAGATCCGGGGATCGATCCTTTTCGGCATAATCATTGTCTCTCTTATCGGGTTCGTATCCGGCCTGGTGGCGTACCCGGAGGCGATATTCAGCCTTCCGCCGGATATCTCGCCGGTATTCCTTCAGCTGGATATTTTCGGTGCGCTTACCTGGGGAATGTTTGCGGTGATCCTTACGATATTCACAATGGCCTTCCTCGACACGATGGGCGGACTTATCGGGGTCTCGGCACAGGCGGGTTTCCTGGATGAAAAAGGAAACCTCCCGGATATAGAAAAACCGTTCCTTGCAGATGCTCTTTCGAATATATTTGCAGGGCTTGCAGGAACGACTACGAGCGGTGCGTTCATGGAGTCGGCGACGGGTATTCTTGCGGGAGGGCGAACGGGACTTACTGCAATTTTTGTAGCGATTCTTTTCGCATTTTCCCTCTTCTTAACACCCCTGTTTATTGCGATTCCTTCGGCCGCAACAGGTCCTGCGATGATTATGGTCGGGCTGATAATGATGCAGCCGCTGGTGAGGATCGATTTCTCGGATTACAGCGAGATGATTCCTGCATTCGCGGTGATTATCCTCATGAGTTTCACTTACAATATCGGGGTGGGAATATGCAGCGGGTTTGTTCTCTATCCGCTCTTCAAGATCTTTGCAGGAAAAAAAGAGGATATAAATCCGTATTCATGGGTTTTGTTTGCACTTTGTCTTCTGTTCTTTATTTTCTATCCATACTGATTTTTTTCTTTTTTGTTGTTTTCACGTTGCTGGATTATTTTAGGATAGATCCTCACATCTGTTCAGATTTCTATTTTTTTAAAATATTAGCTGGGCAACCCCGGCACCGGCGGCTATGCCGCCGGACGGCCCCTGCCCAGGGGCCTTGCCTTAAGATAGTTCTCTCACGGCACGCCCGGGAGACCGGTGAGGGTCTCCCGTGCTGTTGAATTAAGTTTGCTACGGCATGTTCAGTTTCGTACACACCATGAACCGTGTCTCGCCGCTCAGGGGATACTCGTCTATCCCCTGAGTGGCCTATCGCAAAGGAGAGGCCCCGAGGTCGGGGCCGATCCGCGAACCTGCTGTGCGGTTCGCGGCGAGGGGTTGTCAAAAGTTAAGTTTTCGTTTATATTCAAAAAAATGGTGGGGTGTCTGATTTTTTTCTTTTATCCCTTGCTCGACATGAATAGACTTAGTGCTATTCCGGTAATGAGTGCAACGAGTGCGTCGGACCCGAAGTAATCCATCGAGAGCAGGGTGTCCAGCGGGACTCCGCCCCAGAAATGGCCGAGGATAATCGACAATATGAATCCGAGCAGAGTTACGACTGCGAAATGCCTGAGCCCCTTCAGGTAGTCGTGATATGTGAGTTTGATGAATATGAATCCTGCAGCCATAAAGATGATGAAGAAATAGAATCCCATCTCCGAAGAGACGGCTGCGATGGTTTTCGACGAAAATATACCGAACTCCGCGATTATCAGGTAAATGATAACCATCCCTACGGAGTTGTCTTTGGTCAGGTTCAGGAAGGGGATGACCGACTGCTGTGTTTCCGCCGACCGGGTCTGTTGTGAATATCCGTTCGTTACATTTCCGTTGAATTCTCCGGGAGACGGATAGGGCGGCGGATAAGAAGCAGGGGCCTGGGGAGCGGTTTCGGGTGCGGCCTGCTGTAATTTCTCTTCTTTGCCTTTTCTGTACGATTTTACGGCTCCGTGGAGTGCAATGGCAACAGCCAGAATTCCACAGATAAGTCCGCCGAAACCGAAGATTATATTGTCCAGGGTGAGGCCTTCGGTTAAAATCCTCAGCAGGAAACTCTGGAAGAAGATGTATGCCGCGATAACGATGATCAGGAATATGAAGATCTTCTTTGCACCCGGTGCAACGAGGCGTGTAAATTTTTTCAGAAGCACGACGATGCAATATATGATTATCAGGGCGACCATTATCGCAAAAAGATCTCCTGACTGGACCTTCACGGGCAGATCCAGCAGGTAATCCGTGCCCTGAACAATGTATGACTGGATATCCATTTTCAACCCCAACCGAAATTCTGGTAATTTTATGATGTATATCTCGGGGAATAATAAATTATTGTTTTAAAATGAGGTAGACGAGCGGAGATTAACGAGAGATCTTTGATTTTGTTTTTTGAGCAGGATCATAAACTAAGAAGACCACATCGCTTCGCAACTATCTATTGAATACACCATGATCCTCCGTATCACCTGTTCTTAGAGCTATCAGATATTTTCGAAACGGTCATCTTTTCGGATCAGAACGAGACAAACGAGCTGCTGACCACTAACATCACAGAATCCTGTTCAAATTCTTCCTTGTAAATATTCTTCAAGTCAATTATTTTTTGTATATCCTCTTCCGAGAAACCGCCGTAAATAATAACGATCTTTGAATTTTCAGATATTGTAACATTTGTACTATAATCATGCCAATAACCTTTTGAATCTACAATTGTGAACCCTTCGGGAAAACGCGGGACGATCTCTTCATTAACAAAATTATCCCAGTCGGTTTCAGTTATCGTAGTCCCGTCAGGCCTGCTTAAACCAAAATAAATTTCATATGAAATTTTTTCCTCAAAATCAGAATATAGGGGCGAAAAATTAAGTCCGTTATTTCCTGCGGCATATTCCGGTGTACTGGTTTTTACATCTTCAGTTGCAGCGATACACCCGCAAGAAAGGACTACTGCATAGGAGAGTAGAAATATCACTGCATATAATGACTTTGTTTTATAAGTACTCACTAAAAAGTAGTCTTATTTCAGGCGGAGTATAATACTTTTTATTTGATCTGCCTTTCCTCCCGAAAATCCAACCTTATTTGTCATAATCCGGGAGAGCAGGTTGAAAAAGCAGGACTTCAGGCTAAAGGATAAGCCAATTATATTTAAAACTTAATTACAACTACTTTGAACAGAAAAGCGTCCCGGCCGGGACTTGAACCCGGGTCGAAAGCTCCGGAGGCTCTCAGGATATCCTCTACCCTACCGGGACTAAAGATTTCATTATAAATTGGTTCTATGGATATTAATCTGTTCTTTATTTTGTCTTCATGACAGGAATAAAGGTGGATTTACTCCTTCCCTGCTCAAAGTTTCTTCTGGTTGTACAGCGCCCAGATCTTGCAGGCGCCTTCATGGCTGACCATGCACGGGCCGACCGGCTTTCTCGGCGTGCAGACTTTTCCGAAGAGTTTGCAGTCGGTCGGGTCAGCGATGCCTCTCAGGACCTTGTCGCAGATGCACGCCGAATTTTTGTCCACGTGTTTGATCTCCACGCCGAATTTTTTCAGTGCGTCGTACTTCTCGAACTCCGGCTTAAGCTTAAGGCCGGAGCCGGGAATGACGGGAAAACCTCTCCATTCCACATCGCACGGTTCGAAGACCTGGTTCATTATAGCAATCGCTTTCTGGTTGCCCTCTCTCGTGACCGCTCTCGGGTAGGCGTTCTCGACCTCCGCCCTTCCTTCGCGGATCTGTTTTACAAGCATATAGAGGCCGAGGAGAATATCGTCCGGTTCGAATCCCGCGACAACCTGGGGAACGGGGAACTGCTCATACTCGTGATACCCCGTCACCACACACACATGGCCCGGAAGCATGAACCCGTCGAGAGACGCCTCTCCCTGTTCGAGGAGGAATTTCATCGCCGGGGGAACGAACCTGTGGCAGCACATTATGCTGAAGTTGTCCGGCGGATTCGTAAGCAGCGTCGCCGCCACCGTCGGGGCGGTCGTCTCGAACCCTACGGATATGAACACTACCTCTTTATCGGTCTCCTTCGCGATCTCGACCGCCTTGTGGACACCCTGGACGATCCTGATGTCGCCGCCGCAGGACTCCAATGCTCCCTTCGTTCCCGGAACACGAATGAGATCCCCGTATGTAGCGATAATACAGTCCTTCTCCGAGAGCTCGATCGCCGCATCGATCTCCCCCTGCGGGGTGATGCAGACCGGACAGCCCGGTCCCATAACAATCTTCAAATTCTTCGGCAAAACACTACGAAGCCCGGATTTTGCGATCGCCGCCTCGTGAGTCCCGCATATATGCATGAAGGTATAGTCCCGGTCGACGATATCCGAAAGCGCCTGTTTTATATCCACCTGATCTGCCATGTAATGAATAAAATTTGTTTTAGGATGTAATTTAGATATCCGATCGTTATTTTCTGTAGAAATATAATCAGGGAAGTTCAATATGTATTAATGATTGAATACCTGTACGCAGGACTGACAATTCTCGCAGGATTTATAGGAGGATTCCTTATCCTGAAGATATTCTCCTACCTCGAAAAGAAGGCAGCCTGTACCGAAAACCATATGGACGACATTCTGTTCGCTTCAATAAGAAAACCACTGGCTATATCTGCGGTTTTCATATCGATCTATTACGCCCTTCATCAAATCCCGCTTCCTGATGGTTACGCCTGGCTCGTCGGTGCAAAAGCGTTTAATGTAGCTTTTATTATCATCGCTACATGGATAATATCCGATTTCTTCCACAGTTTCATATCGAACTACGGAAGAGTACTCTGTTCGAAGACCGACAGCGAACTCGACGACAAGATCTTCAGCATCCTCGAATCCTCAATAAAATACATAATATGGTTCCTCGGATTCGTCTACATCCTGAATTACCTTGAGATAGAGATAACCCCGATTATCGCCAGTGCGGGCGTAGCCAGTATAGCGATAACTTTTGCGGCAAAAGATATCATTTCGAACTTCTTCGGCGGCGCAATGATCCTCGCGGACAAGCCCTTTCAGGTTGGGGACCGCGTGAAGATAGAAGGCGAACTCGGGGATATTGTAAGTGTCGGAGTCAGGAGCACGAGAGTAAAAACACTCAATCACCAGATGCTCACGATCCCGAACTCAGTATTCAGTACATCAATAGTGACGAACTACGCGATGCCGGATGTAAAACTCAAAGTAAAGATTCCCGTTTCAGTCGCATACGGCAGCGATGTAAAAAGAGTCAAGGAGGTTCTCATGGAAATTGCTGAAACAGCGGCAAAAGAGGAGGATTATATCCTGGAAAATCCTGCACCCAGCGTTTATTTCCTCGAATACGGTCAATCGAGCCTCAACTATATGATGGTCATATGGGCGGGAAGATTCAATATGTCATGGGAAGTCATGGACAAGATTAACTTCCTGATCGATGAAAAGTTCAATGAAGAAGGAATCGAGATACCGTTCCCGCAGATGGATGTCCACCTGAAAAAAGATTTTAGTTAATATCGAACTCTTCGTAGGAGTTCTCTTCCGGAACTCCTATCTTTCCTTTAATTTCAGAGTTGATGAGGGTAATCGGCTCGTCCCTCGGGATCGACATGTCGGCGAGCATCTCAAAATCGGCAACGAGATTAGCGTCGATGCTCTTTTCAACCATTATAAAGAATCCCTTTAGATCGGTCAACCGCAATTTGTTTATCACGAAATGGATAAAACGGCTTACCGAGAGCTGGTTGGAATAAATTAGCATCGTATTTATCGTGTCGAAGAGGAATGCAACCTTCTCTCCCTGGCGCTCGGTAATATGCCTGGTAACTATGATTCCTGCCTTCGTAAGATCGCCCGGCCGGTCGATATAATGAATCTGATCGGTATCCTTCTGCTTTTTGCCCTTTGCATAAGCAGTTATCATATCGATAAAGAACAGATTGGATGTGTTTATTCCTTCCTTTTCATATTGGGCAATCTGTAATTCGGAAGGCACGTTGGTTGACACTACTACTATGGTGTAATCCATCTCCGTCAGTGCAGAAACGATCTCATGGTTCCTGTTCCTGACGCCCATAGGCCCCGAACGGACAAAAAACGTCCTTAAATCCGGGGACAAGTTGTCAATACTTACCATTTCCGGCACGCACTTTACAGAATGTCAAAGATTAATTACAGATCTATATGCCCGATTAACATATATATCCTTTCTGGGGATTTGCTTCAATGACGCAAATAAAATTGCATTCTGTGCTTTCTGTGGTGCATAAATGAGAAATTATTTAGCATCCAATGCAACATTATTTCTTTAATGATCGGTGTTTCGACGAGTTGTCTTTCGGATGTTCCTCTCGAGCACGCCCTCGATGTCCTGTACGATCTCACAGGTATAGTCGAGATTGTCGATGACGGCCTGCATTTCATGGATAATGCAGACATTGCGGAATGTTTCGACTTCCGCTATTTTATTCATGCGCCTTCGAGGGGCGTGAATATCGCCTCGCAGCTTGAGATAATCAGGAAGGCAAGCTTGGAGGTCATCAGGCAGTGTGCAGGTATTGCTTCCGGGATCGATGCCGACAGGGTCATTATTCATCCGGGATATTTCTCGCATGTTCTCCAGAGGGATATCGGGATCTTTCAGCTCGAAAAGTCGCTAATCGAACTCGAGAAGATATCGGGCGAATATTCCATCACGTTCCTGGTAGAAAATATGCCGGAATGGAATTATTTCCTCCTGAAGCGGCCGGAAGAACTTCCGCTCATAAGGGATTTCGGTTTTGTCCTCGATGTCGGTCATGCCAATACGAATTCGTGCCTCGATGAGTTCCTGGAGGTTCCGATCTCCCATTTCCATCTTCACGACAATTTCGGTAAGGAGGATTCTCATCTTGCTCCGGGAAAAGGGAACATCGACTTCGGCCCGGTCTTCGATGCGATTGAGAAGAACGATGTCCCCGGGATACTTGAGGTGAACACGCTGGAGAGTGCAAAAAGCGGGCTCGAATATATCAGAAAGATGCGTCCCGGACTTTTTTAAGACTAAAAATCCGGTTCTGATTTAAATGTTTTTAAATTCCGGCGATTCAAATCAGTTACAATTTTATATGTTTTCAATCCATTTTATTAGAGCAATTATTTGCCTCAGTGGCTCAGCCGGCAGAGCGCGTCCTTGGTAAGGACGAGGTCGCGAGTTCAAATCTCGCCTGAGGCTTCGTTACAGTAATTTTCAATTCTTTTCATCTTTGCAATTCAATACCTATAATGAGCTGATTTTGAACACGCAACCGATTTTTTAGATTTTAATCTTATCAGGGATAAAATTGAAACATAAATAATCTAAAATAAAAAATAATGCTGAACGGTGTTTCTTTAGTCATCAAAGCCGGTTTTCAGGGAGCGGACATGCTGGATCGGCAAATTCGTCACATCGTGAAAATGCTCGAAAAGGAGCGTTTTTGTGAGGTTATTCTTGTTTTCGATGCAACAGAGACATGTTTTATACGTCAATATTCTGAACCATCAAAAGATAATGCATTAAAAATTGCAGAAATTCTCCTTCAGGAAGGAATAATCGATAAATGGATTGTCGTTCCGGCAAATAACTTATCCATTGTTGAAAAATCATATGACAAATGGTTTAATCTCAGAACAACTGAGACTCATTCGATTAAAGATGAACCAATGTTTCAACAACTTTACGCCTTCGAGATCACTAAAGGGAAGTATACTCTTCAGGCAGATGCAGATGTAATTATCTGTAGAAGAGACTGGCAGCATGATTATCTGAAGGATATGATAGAAGCGGCGGATTCTTCAAAAAATGTTGTCTCGGTTGGATTCAATATTGCACATAAAAACAATGACTACCGACCATATTCGTCTCCTGCATCTGGAGAATATGTACCTGAAGTCAGAATTTGTTTATTCAAAAAAGAGCATTTTCTCTCATTACGTCCATTCCCAAATGAGCTTATTGATGGTAAATTCAAGTTAACCTGGTACCGTTCTCTTCAACAACTTCAAAAGGAAAAGGGATTGGTTTCACTCCGTGGGGGTGACGGGAGGACATTCTATATTCATCCACAAAATGATGTGAAAAAAGACTTAAATTTTTTATTCGGGGTAGTGAAAAAAGTAGAAGAAAACAATATTCCTGAGATCCAGTTTGAAAATGTCGACCTTACAGGAACACCGGAAGACTGGGGAATTGCATCTCCGGAGGTTGAATCACCTTGAATTTACATAGTCTCTGGCATATCTATCGCGCTTCAAAAATTGCAGGTAAATTGTACGGATACGAATTTCTTACAAATCTAAAAAGAATCGAGATTGACATTACATATGATTGTAAATTACAATGCCCAAACTGTGCACGCTCGTGTTCTCAGGCCCCAGATGTCTCAGCTATGTCTCCTAAACAGATAGATAAATTCGTAAAAGAATCTCTTTCCAACCAGGTAAAATGGGAAATAATTGGTGTTTTGGGAGGTGAACCAATGTTGCATCCGGAACTTGGAGAAATTCTTGAGATCTTGATTGATTATAAGGAGAATTTTTCACCTGAATCAGTTATAAAAATCACTACCAGCGGTTATGGAAAAGAAGTAAAAGATGCAATATCAAATGTGCCCAAAGGTGTTGTAGTAAACAATACAGGTAAAAAACAGGCATACCAGGAAAAATTTGAACCTTTTAATATGGCTCCGATTGATCAATGGAAGTTCTTCCTGTCAGATTATCGAAATGGTTGCAGTACCACGACTGATTGCGGATTAGGATTGAACAAATACGGATATTATCCGTGTGGCCCCGGGGGTTCCATCGACAGGGTAATGGGATTTGATATCGGATTGAAACATCTTCCTCTTTCTAATTATGAAATTTTTCCGCAAATGGAGACATTATGCCGTTATTGTGGTCATTTTTGTAGCCGCCATTTTATTCACAAAGAAGAAAGGGAGAGTATCACAGGAAGTCCCATGTCATCATCCTGGATTGATGCATACGCTGATTTTAAAAAGCAAAAACCAAATTTAACTGAATATTAAAATGGGGGGAGGAAAATAAAAAAAGAAGCTTCTGTTGTTATCAGGTGCAATAATGATGAAAGGGTCTTTAATTGCATCTCCAGTATCGATGAAGATGTAGAAACTATCGTTGTAATGAACGAAAATCCTGAACTTCAGGAGAGATTAAAAAAAGACGGAGTCATTTGTTGTATATCTCCTCCGGGTAATTTATCGATAGTATCTAACATCGGATTTGAAGCCGCAACATCCGATAAAGTAATAATTACCGATTCTGACACTGTTTTTGGTGAAAAGTGTATAAAAGAAATGATTAAGGGCCTGGATTCTTATGATATTGTCAGAGCCACTTTACGTTTCCGGAAAAACAGTGAATTATTATCACGGGAGATTGCAGAGGCCAGAGATTATGTAAATTCTCTCCCTGTTGTTTATACGCCGGGAATCGGAGTCACAAAAAGACTACCTTCAAAGATCAAAGGATTCCTTTTTGATAATGGGGTACCTTTCGCTGTTGATGCCAATCTTAATTATAGAGCACAAAAAGAGAACCTCTCCGTTTTATATCTAAATAGTGTTTGGATAGAACATTCGGCTGAAGATATTCGTCATGATCTTCATGCAGCAAAGCGGATAGGAGCCGGCTGTAGACAAAGCACGTATAATCTCAATGAATTATACCCCCAGGAAAGCAGAAAAAAGATCAGAAAATCACTCAAAGGAGTGAAACTAATGCATTATCCTGATCTGCTTAGGAAGAAGGGATTAAGAGTTTTAATTTATCAGGTTTTCTGGGATCTGAATTACTATGCAGGATATTATGGCCATAAAAAATAATCGTCATATTAATCCTAATTGAAATAGCCGGAGGGAATCTATTGAAGATCTATCTGCATGTAACAGAGCACTTTTAATTTCTTTTGAAAGATCTGAGGTAAATTCCGGATTTTGCTGAAGATATAATGGAACAGTATCCCGATCATATCCAAAATTAATGGTATCAAATCCAAAACTTTTGTATGATTCAATGAACAAGGAAATTTCCGGCAATGCATTTACAGTCAATGTCATCCGTCCGTTAATCAATAGATCTGAATCATATTTCTCTTTATATTCTCTTAAAACCTGAATATTATCTAAAACCCGTTCCCACGATGAGCCTCTATTGACAATTTCATGAGTTTTTTTGGTTGCCGCGTTCAGGGATATTCCGATCATTTTTGCTTCTTCCGCAAGTCTTGAAGCCATTTCCCTGTTAATTAAAATGCCATTGGTAAAGAGAGAATATTTCTTCCTTCTTTTTGCAAGAAAGGTCATATACTTCAGGCATTCATCAATGAATAATGGCTCTCCGCCTTGTAGGAATATATCAGAAAAGGGTTCGATATCAATATTCTTAATTAAAAATTCTGAATTTAAAGTTCTTCTATCAGTTCTGTATCTTGCTCTTTGCCTGCACATGATGCATGAAATGTTACACTTCAAACCAAAATCAACATACAACGTCTTAAAATCAGAGTAATTGCAAATTAAGTCATTATTTCCTATTTCTTGAGAATTTATATGTGATTTTTCAATTAAATTACAATCGTGATAACAATTAAGATCTCCATTCAATGATCTTTGACGAATTCCTACAATTTCTGGTAGATTTATCAATTCTGACAATTTATCAGTATATATGCTGCCCAGCTTTGCTGGTTGAATCAGGCAGCAGTTATAAACGTCTCCCTTGTGATCAATTGTAAGTGTATTCCAAAGATGGGGGCAGAATTCAGTCATAACCCTCTGGAATGGAAACCTGGAATAATTCTTTTGAACGCTTTTTAAATGCCTCCTTCTCCATCGGATTCATTCTTTTTGAATATTTATTATAAAAATATTGCAGACCTGCTCTTTTTTTGGCTGAACCTGCAGAAGAAAGACGAACACGGGTATCATGGGCATCATGATGGACTAAGTGATTATTGAGCACTGCTGGAACTGTTCCTGCATCCAGAAGTCTTATACAGACGTCCCTGTCTGTTGTTGACACAAAATCTTCATCAAAACCATCGATATCACAGAGATAAGATAATCGAACAAACAGATTTGAACCCTGGACATTTGGATTTGAAACAAAAAACATATTTTGAGTTATTGTTGTCGGAATATTCTGCATAATTCCAGAAACATTATTATCATCATGCCTTATCAGACCGGATATAATCCAGTCAGCTTTGGTTTCCTGAGCAAATTTCGATACATTTGCAAGATAAGATCTATCCCACCAGTCATCATCATCTAAAATTGAAATAAAAACGGTGTCAATATCAGGGTAATCTTCGCAAGCATGTTTTATTCCGGTATTTACTGCCCCTGAAAGATTACAGGATCTTGTATTTTTTAATAATACTATAGGAAGAGAGCCTATATGATCTGCAATTATATTTTCTACAGCATTGTACGAAGGATCTTCTTCATCAATAATAACATAGACTTTGTCTGGTAATTTCTTCTGATCTAGAACAGATGATAATGAACGCGTAAGGTAATTTGGACGGTTATTCGTAGGTATGATTGTAATAATTACAGGCTGAAAAGATTCTGCTTTTTTTTCAGTGATACTAGAATTGACTTCTTCCACTGCCTTAAGGAGGATTCCATTCTCTACAGAATTTAATAATTCTCTGGTATCCTTTGGAACGCATTTACCTGAATAAGGTCCAAGATAAGGTGTAAGATGTTCCTGAGAACAAACACGCCTGTCAGCCCAAATAACACTCATTACATCTAATGCTTCAGCATTATTTTCTGAACAAATGTTCTCGATCTCGTTTGTAAAACTCACTTTTGTTGCAATATAGGCATTATGGGCAAGTTTTCCGAGTTCTGCGGATATATGGCTCATTCGGAGAACGGGTACCTTTAAATTGACCCATGAAAAATATGAAAGAACTTCACGTATGTCCTCATCATTCCCACTAAAAACAAGCCTGTCAGGATCAGTGAACCATGTGTATGAAGATAGCTCACGTAAGAATTCAGGCATATATATTAAGCGTAAGGCAGGGTACCGAACGACCATTTGATCCATAAATCCCACAGACAGTGTACTCTTTATCACAATGCAACCGGAATATTCATCTGAATTTAAGCGCTCTATTACATTTTCTACTGCAGAACAATCTAGTCTTCCGGATTCATTAGATGGAGTTGAAACACAAATGAATACGATATCAGTGGAAAGAATATCGGACCAAGGATAATCCCCGACGATGTCATAGACAAAATACGGATAAAATCGTGATAATCCATGTACAACTGCCCACCCGACAGAACCAAGACCTATAACGCCAAAAGATTCTAATTTGATTACAATTCCCCCTATGATTATAAAATATTTAACGAATTTTTCCTATTTCATTATATAATAAATTTTTAAAATCATTCACTTCATTCAGTTCGGCAGGGGGATGTGGTTTGTAAATAGCTGACATCATAGACTTCAGGTCACTTCTTTTCGGGAAATATGTTGAGAGATAAGCCCGGCAAATCATGTTTTGATATTTTTCTTCTTCATATGGTTCCAAAGATTTACCGACATCAATAATTTTGAGGTTCATATCTTCGTCATACATTATATTTTTTGGATGAAAATTCGTGAAAATATAATTATTTTTTTTGGAATCTGCAAGAATCTTGATGATTTCTTTAACATCACCTCCACTGTAAGGTAAATATTTCTCATATGGAGTGACGAATATCAAATCTTTTTCTTCCTGTATTATATCGGATAATAATCTGATACCTGTAATTTTTTTATTATTTACGAAATTATTGGCAATGAATGAAAGATGTTCCTGAGATAGAGCGGTTATTCCATTAAAAAAGAATTTAAATATATGACACCCGTTTGAAAATATTGCACCTTCAGATCCTAAACCAAGTGGTATCAGATTTTCATGATTATAATTGTTATTTTTAAGATCTTCTGAAAGTTTATAGTGAATTTCTGATAAAGTTATATTCATTATTCTAAAAGAGTTTTAATTCTCTTTATAATATAGATTTGGAATGTTTATTGTTTTTAAATGCTATGTAGAAATTCAATATTCATGTCCATGAGATGTAATTCCGACTTTCAGATATATCAGATCAGAAGAAACATCAAAAACCCGGGGAATAAACGAGAATCCCCGGGCAAAATTTTAAAAAGGTGTTTTATGACTTATATCGTCGAAATTCATTCTGATGGCAAAACACAGGCAATACAACAGAGAAAGAAGATCTTCTGGCTTGAAGATCCCCGGAAATTCAGGTACCTCCGGGAAGGAGAATTAAACAACGGCAGATATGAACAGGCAGGAGTGAAGTCCCACCTGTGCGAATTTGGAAAACTTGTTGGATACGAGATAATTGCCGATAGAAATCCGGAAATAACCTACCTGGGTGAGGAAGACGGCAGAACCTATCATCACAAACTTGATTGCCTGGAAAAATTCGACAGGCGGTTCTGGTGGCTGAAAAAGCATGACCGTGATATAAAGCCCGAAGGCTGCTATAAATATCTCGCTCCAATGGAGGCAGTAGTTCCGGGTTCGATATCGCTCTTCAAAACAAGCGAGTGCTACATGAAATCCAAATATCTTTCCGAAGACCTTGCCAGATTGGAAAAAGACGGAGATCCGAGATTTATCTCCGGTAAGTGGGTATGCAAAGAAAAATCTGAATGAAATAAGCAGGAATTAATGAAAAACTCCGGAAAAGGAGATATCAGGTTCGATAAATGATGATTTATCCTGCTCTTTTTTTGTAATTTCTATCCAATAACATCCATTCAAAAAAAGCCCGATCCAAAGAGAAATTCCCCAAAAATCATCCCAAAACCTACACCAAAAAAACAACCCCAAATCACCCGCATTTTTCCCTCAAAACCAATAATTCCACCCCCATATTGGCATTTTAAAGCACCCTTTTTTTCAGACGATGTTTATATCGACCGAAGGTGAGATCGTGGCGTACAGGGCTTCTGTGTGGGCCGTTTTTTCCGGGTTTCGACCCGGATTTTGCGTATATTTATGCTTTGCTTAATTCAAAGCAATGAAAATACAAACCGCTATCCGGCACATTCCTTTTCTACAATGGAGACGAAAAAAGAAACGAACAAATGAAGATCGATCTGTCCTACTCCCCCGAAGTCGTCTTCAGGCCCCCCGAGTACGCCCGGCTGAAAAAAAACGGCATGGTGGGAGTGGACATGCACTACCACACCAACCATTCCGACTCGCACACAAGGGTGAGGGACGCACTCAAACTCGCGAAGTTCAAGGGGATCGGACTCTCGATCACCGACCACAACCAGATCAGCGGATTCTTCGAGGCGAAAAGGATCGACGATTCTGTCCTGTGCATCCCCGGAACCGAGGTCAGTGCCTGGGACGGACCGCACATTCTCCTGTATTTCTTCTCGGGAGGAGACATGGAGGAGTGCTATAAGAAAGAGATCGAGAATAAAAAAAGTTCGAGCCCGTACCTTGCGACAAAACTCGGCACCGAAGACATCGTCGAGATCGCACAGGACTACAACTGCCTCACAATCGCAGCTCATCCTTTCGGTTACCTCCTCTTCAACAAAGGACTCGGGAAATGCATAGAACGCGAATACCTGCATCCCAAAATCATAAGCGATTTCTCGGGCCTCGAAGTCATCTGCGGGGGAATGACAAGAAAACTAAATCTAAAAGCGGCCGGACTTGCATACAAAAATAAACTCTGCATGACCGGGGGGACCGACGGTCACCTCCTCCGCGATCTCGGAAACGTCCTCACCTGCTCGTATGCCGAAGATACCGAAGACTTCCTGGAAGAGCTCATCCACAGGAGAAACTACATAGTCGGGCAGGAAAAAAGCCTCATCGAAAAGGGCGTCATGGCTACCGCAATCATGCCCAAATACTTCAGGTACACCGCCCCGTCACTGAGGATTCATTACAGCCAGAACGCTCCCCGGCTGAAACATTTCGGGGAGAAATATCTCTCCCGGAAAAAATAATTTTTAATTCTACAAGATCCCCGAGAGCAGTCTTGAAACGGATTCCTTGAACATGACCGCATGCGTCCGTTTATAGTAATCCTCGCATGTAACTTCAGTGCAGTATTCGAGATCGTCCTCGAATGCCTTCTTTAGCTCTGCCGAAACCTCGTCGTCGTAGATAAACGCATTAGTCTCGAAATTCAGCCTGAAACTCCTGATATCCCAGTTGGCACTACCCACCGAAGAGACCAGGCCGTCGACGACGATAGTCTTTGCATGAATAAAACCCTTGTCGTACAGGAACACACGGACTCCCGCCTCTACCAGATCCCAGAGATATGAAAAACCCGCCCAGTAGACGAACGGGTGGTCCGGTTTACACGGAAACATTATGCGGACATCAATACCGGACTCGGCCGCGATCGTCAGCGCATCCAGAAGACTCTGGTCAGGGATGAAATACGGAGTCTGGATATAGGTGCTTTCGGTGGCATTATTGATAAGCTGAAGGTAGCCCATCTTGATACACTCCCCGCGTGAATCGGGCCCGCTCGATACGACCTGCATCACTGAGCCCTCCTTTGGGATCATCTCAGGAAAATAAAAAGTGTTGAAGAACTCCAGGTCCTGTTCGGCCGCGTGGTTCCAGTCCAGGAAGAAACGGGCCTGCAGAGAATAGACCGCACTCCCGCTGATCTTCAGGTGCGTATCCCTCCAGTACCCGAGCGGACCTTTGCCCAGGTACTCGTCGCCCACATTGAAGCCGCCGACAAATCCGGTCTTCCCGTCGATAACCACGATTTTGCGGTGATTTCTGTAATTTATCCTCATATTGATATGGAGATACTTCGACCTGAAGAAGAAGGCAGTCTCTCCGCCGGCATCCTTCAGTTCCCTGAAGAAATTTCGCGGAAGACGGTGGCAGCCGACCGCATCGCCGAGCACCCTGACTTTAACACCCTGGCGTGCTTTCTCACTCAGTGCCGAGACGATTCTTTTCGAGAGTTCGTCATTCCTGATGATATAATACTGGAAGTTGATACTCTCCTCCGCCGAATTTATCGCATCGATCAGGGCTTCGAATTTCTTTTCTCCTTCGGTATATATCTCAACCTCGTTGTCGCCGGTTATCGTCGCATAATTTGTCGCAAGAAGCATCTCCCTCATGCGGTTGTAGTCGCCGGCCTTCTCACCGGGCAGAAACCGGATGCTCTTGACCATTGCAAGCTGTCTCGATATTATCTCCCTGATCCTCCGGTCGTCGTCCTCCTTGATCTTAAAAATCCTCTCCTTGTAGATCGTCTGCCCGAAGATCAGGTACGCGACGAACCCGAAGACAGGAATAAAGAGCAGCACGGCCACCCATAAAAGCGCGGCGGACGGTTTCTTCCGCTCGAAGAAGATGATCGATATGACCATGATTATGTTGATAATAAGAATCAGTATGTAAAGATCCGAGAGCAGACCGCCGTCAGTCGACCAGAGATAATAATAAGTTGCAGACATTGCCTTCAGGTGAACATTATCTCATGCACGGTTGATAAGTTTTCTTTTTCATATTCCTTTCAGTTATTCGGGAAAAAAATTTGAAATAAAAATGCAAAAATTCATCATTACAAAGCAGTGTTTTATGTATTACTATAGCATATTACTAAATAACAGATTCTTCTGTTGGAAAATAAAAATGAATGATAGAAATTATGGCGGCCAGCGCAGAAGCTTTGGCTCCAGCGAACCAAGAGAAATGCATAAAGCAGTATGCTCAGATTGCGGAAAAGAATGCGAAGTTCCATTTGTACCCACAGAAGGAAGACCGGTATATTGCAGGGACTGCCTGCCGAAGTACAGAAAACCCAGATTCTAATTTTTTCTTTTTTTTCTAAGCGATTTTTGCATTTTTTCATCCTCACGTACGTTCAAAGCTCAAAAATGCATCGCATTTTTTCATCCTCACGTACGTTCAGATATTACATACATGGCACTGCCATATTGCTTACACACTTTACTATACCTTATTTGCGCGACCCCGGCACCGGCGGGCCAGGGCCCCTACCAAGAAGGCCTCGCCTTAAGATAGCCCACTCACGGCACGCTCAGGGGATAATTGTCTATCCTGCCGAAAAGAAATCAGCGGAATCAGGAAACCATAAGCCATAGATTTTATGCAATCCTGCCAAATTAGAATTATAATATCTATAAATACCGGGAGGAGAGAAGATGAGGATCACGCTTGTACAGCTCGACCCTGTCGTAGGAGATATCGACGGAAACACGGAGAGGATTGATGAGACCCTCCGGCTGTGCAGGAGTGACAAACCGGATCTCGTAGTCTTCCCCGAACTTTTCCTGACAGGCTACCCGCCGAGGGATCTCCTCGAACGAAAAAGTTTCATCGACAGATCGTACCGTGCGGTAAAAGAGATCATGGAGGTCTCCGCCGGCTTCCCGGACACCGGAATCCTGTTCGGCGCCCCCCTGAGAACGGGAAAAGAGACAGGCAGGGGGCTTTACAACTCGGCACTCCTGGTCAAAGACGGCGAACTGCCGTTCACACAGCACAAATCCCTGCTCCCGATGTACGACGTATTCGATGAGGTTCGCTACTTCGATCCCGCGCCGTCGACAGGCGTCGCCGCTCTGGGCGACACCACCTTAGGGATCTCGATCTGTGAAGACGCATGGAACGATCCGCTGCTCTTCCCCGGGAGGTTCTATACCTTCGATCCGCAGGCTGACCTCGCCGCTAAAGGTGCAGACCTCTTCGTCAATATCTCAGCCTCGCCGTTTCACGCCGGAAAGGAATGTGTAAGGTTTGAAATATTCCGGAACCATGCAAAGAAACATTCGGTCCCATTCGTTGTCGTGAACCAGGTCGGAGGAAACGACGAGTTGATCTTCGACGGAAGATCCATGTGCCTCGATGCAAAGGGGGACCCGATCGTCGTTCTTTCCTCATTCGAAGAAGCGATCGTAACGATCGATACGAATACTCCCGGTGTTCCCGGATCATACCGGCCGCTCGGAGAGGCGGAAAGCATTCACCGTGCCCTTGTCCTCGGGCTCAGGGACTATGTGAAGAAATGCGGATTCTCGAAGGTCATCGTCAGCCTTTCCGGAGGGATCGATTCGGCCGTCGTCTGCTGCCTTGCGGTCGAGGCACTGGGACCTGAGAGTGTGGTTGCCGCCACGATGCCGGGGCCATACTCTTCGGCCGGCAGTGTCGGCGATTCAAAAGCACTTGCAGAAAATCTCGGAATCAGATTGCTTGAGATACCGGTAACAAAAATATACGATACATACACCGGCGCCCTCGGCGATCTGGTCGACCGGGAAAAAGAAGCGAGCGTCACGCTCGAAAACATACAGGCAAGGATCAGGGGCAATCTAATAATGGCGCTCTCCAACGAGTACGGCTGCCTTGTTCTCTCGACCGGAAACAAGAGCGAGATGGCGGTGGGGTACTGCACGCTCTACGGGGACATGTCGGGCGGTCTTGCAGTGATCTCGGACGTACCCAAGACCACGGTCTATAAGCTGGCACGGGAGATCAACAGGGAATGGCCCGTGATCCCGGAGGCGATCATCTTGAAACCGCCCTCCGCCGAACTCAGGCCGAACCAGACCGACCAGGACTTACTCCCTCCGTACGAGATTCTCGACGGGATACTCGAGGCATATATCGACGAGATGGATTCGCCGGCGGATATCGTCGCAAAGGGATTCGACAAAGAGACGGTCGAATGGGTCGTTGCACAGGTGAACAGGAACGAGTACAAGCGCCGGCAGGCTGCAACCGGCCTCAAGGTGACCCCAAAGGCGTTCGGATCAGGGCGGAGAATGCCGATCGCAGCGAAATATTACAGTGACTAAAAAGTGCAATAAATGAAACAAAAATGTTGATACAAACCGGGAAGTGAGTTCCAATGCGTTCTTTGACAGAACGAAATTAGGTAATATGCGGCTTCTTTTCAGTTCTGCTCTTTATTGGGTATTTTGCTTCCATCACGTTCGGGGAGTCGGCCTGGCTTAACATCATCCTCATTGCAGGCATTGCGGGGCTGATCGCCGGTGCCCTTATCGCCGTCGCAGGCCCCATGACGAACATTGTTCTTGCCATCCACATGTAAGCCAGGTCTGGAGCTATATCCCACAGAGGTCCGTGTGGTTGTGGTATGACGGAGGTGATTTCTACTGGCCACTGGGTCCGGTCTCAGGCCCGCTATTTTGGGCCTCGCCGGGCTCTTTATACGGGAGCTGAAACGAAAATATGCCGAAAATCCCTGGCTAAAATTACGTGAAGAAAATTAAAAACGGATCACGGGACCGGACCCGCCGTGCTGACCGGTTTCCATTTTTTGGGGATATTTGATAAGATATGAGTTATAAACGCTCAGATCACTCATGCGATCGTCAGCCCTCCCGTTCTCGTATTTTATTATCGTTGCTTTGATCTTTGCGAGTGTCATTGCAATCGATCTGGTCACATCCGGCACCATCAGCCTGTTTACACCGCTTCTTGACACTCTCGGAATTATCCTGATAATCCTCGTAGCATACACCGCCGGGGTCGCCGTTCTCATCCACAGGATTGCCGACGATTCGTCCCGGTTTACCGCCGTCAGGATCTTCATGACAGTCCTGCTTGGAATCGGTGCGTTCCTTGCACTGACCGCCTGGATCGACGACCCGAAAGAGATTGCCCTTACGCTGGGGGTTATCGTGGGTGCCGTCCTCATAGCTTTACGTGATTTTATCCAGAACATGATTGGGAGCCTTATGGTGCTGGTGACCGGAATCTTCCGGATCGGCGACAGGATCCAGATCCGTGGAGTCTACGGTCTCGTTATGGATATCGGGGTCTTCCGTACCACCCTGATGAAACTCGACCCGGAGGCCGGCGACCACCCGACAGGCGAGATTGTCACCATCCCCAACGGCATTATTTTTAAGGAAAACGTGACCAATACCACCCGCCATCTATCCGTCGTAACTGACGAAATAAGGATCACGCTTCCATTTTCCGCGGACCTGGAGAAAGCCCGTGATGTTCTGGTTGGTGCAATACGAAAGCATACCATGGAGATCGAAAAGCGTGCGAGAGACGAGATCAGCAAACTCTCGGAGAAAAAATTCCTGCATTCATTCGATGTGGAGCCTGTCGTAAACCTCCAGATGAGTGACAACGGGATTGTCTTCATCCTGAAGTATTTCACAACCTCAAAAGATCGTGCAGCTCTCAAAACCGCAATAATCCGGGATGTTTCCGCTACGATACCGGAAATCAAAGATACCGGGGAGAATTGACAAAAAACTGCGGGTACATGTGTTCGCCGCTTCCGGGCGGAACTCTCCGGTAAGGGAAATGCGAAGACGATCGTGGGAGACCAACAAGGTGGTAAAAAGAGCGCACCCGTATTTCGCAAATTTCACGGCCGAAAAATAGTTGAGGGTGTATTCATCCGATCTTTTGCGGGTTATCCGTAACATCGATAGTGCATTCGCCGAGCTTGATCAACATGGCGGTTGTGAATTCCGAATCTTCACCAATCCCGCTGGACGTGAGAAAACGACGTGCGACTTTCACATCAAGTGCATCGGTCTTATCGGGAATCTGGAAATAGGAACTCGTCAGACTTGCACCTGCCGGGAACTCGCCCGCCGGCGATGTGGCAGTAACTACCAGGTCGCCCCAGAATCCGGCAGGAACTTCTGTTACGAAGCTGACAATCTGGTTCCCCTGGGAATCGGCCTTTGGAAGCGATAGATTCTGCTCGATAGGACAGTTCTTGTCAGTGCACTGGACCTTGATCATAGTGCCGGTAACAAAGCCGCGCCCTGTAATAACGATAGTGAAATAGGCGTCTTTTTGATTAACGTTTCCGAAACTGAAGACCCTGTTCAGCTGGGTAAGCGTGTTTGGCGAATAACTTATGTTACGGAAGCAAACGGCCGGATTTTGCTGGGTCCACTGGCAGAAAGATCCGTTGGTAGGGAATTTGTCGGGAATAGTGACCGGATGGGCGGTTGTCTGCACTATGGCGATTATACAATAATGATCTCCCGAAACAGGGGGCAGACCGGTCAGGAGAAAGGAAGGGTTTGAGATCGCTATGCCGCCGGAAGAGATCGAGGTACTGCCGGAACCGTCGATGAACGGCAGGGACTTTTCCCCGCCTGCACTCGCCAGTCGCGTCCAATTCGTCGGTAAAAGGAACATTGAAGCGCGAGAATAATACAGCTCGACTTCTCCGGTACCGGCGGCATTGTTCAGGTTCCTGGCCCGGACATAGATATTGTTGATGCCGCCGTTTACGATGGATTTGCCGATGTCAGGCCCCCTGTAGGCTGAATTTGCCAGGTTCCACGTGAGCGTTCCATCCTCGCAGGGGATGATGTCCGGTGACTGGTAAGGGATGCCGGTCGACGGAATAACTCCGGTATCAGAGAAATTCTCACGGACATAAATATCATTATACATTGTCATTTTTAAATCTCCAAAATTCTCGATATATTTTGTATTTAACCCGGCACCGAAGATATAATTATCCGCGGCAGGGTGAACCCTCTAATGAAAAAGACTCTTTAACAATACTTTCACAATGAAAACCGCCCTGGTTTTCCGTTCGATACGAACGAAAAAAAAGGAGAGTTGTTTTCATCCGATCTTTTGCGGGTTATCCGTCATGCAGATAATACATTCGCCGGTTTTGATTTGTTCATGACCCGGCACCTACAATGTAATTGTCAATCAACCTGGCAAATTCCTCGACAGAAAGTGATTCTTCGCCGACACTTCTCACATCGACAAGAATATTGTAGCGGACAAAGAGGATGCCGGTGCTCACGTCGCCATGCCCGGTAAAACCGACATCGCCGATCCTTATCCCCCGTTTATCCAGGCGGGGCAAAGTCATTGCCGTTGAAAAACTGATCTCCCTGAGCAGCGCCAGGCGTGCCTCGTCATGTGTGCGAAATTCGCTGATACGCACCATAATCCTGTGGCGGGTGTTTTTGGTACTCTGGAAATAGTCCGCGTATCCCGAGTCTCCCCACGGCAGACGCTGCTCCAGCCGCCAGTTTTCATCCATCTGCCGGGGGTCAAGGCTTAGTTTCATTACGCGAATCTGTGCATTCTTCTTCGAAGGGCGCGGCCAGTTCCTGAAATCGAATCTCTGCCGGGCACCATTTAACCAGTCCTGCATTTTCATGTAATGATCTCCTTTTTATTCATATTACCGGCCTTCTCCCCGAATTGGTGTTTGGCCATGCGCCTTTGGGTAAACATTTCGGAATCCCGGCATTTGTATTCGCGGCAAGTCTCTCCCTGTACCGTGCATTATTGGCGTTGGGGAGAGGAAACGGGTCCGGCACCGGCTGCAGCATGGAAAACTGTACGTTGAGCGGCAAGCCGGCAGTATGAGAACCGGTCCCCCAGGGGTCAGAACCTGTATCGTATTGAAGGCAGGCATCATAGATTTTATTAGTAATGAACCCTGCACTTGTCCAGGCCACTTCATGAAAGCTGAAACCCCGTCCAAAAGGAACTTTCCACGTCGTCGTTCCGATTGCAATTATCTGGTTACAGGAAAACCCCTCTAAAGCCTTAGGATAGGAGGTCATGATCGCTTCCATGACATCAGAGCCAAGGATATTGGCAAAGGTTGTGACGATCGTGGCACAATCAGTACAGTTGACTGTTTTTCCATTTCCCTTGCCTTTTGTTAAAAAGTCGATAAACCGGGTGCACAGGAAACATCTTGTGCCGCTATACATTCCGGTATAGACCGATGCGCCACTATTTGTATCATACACCAGACCAATGCCGGAATTCACTTTGGTTGTTACTTTACTCAGAATATCATCGGTGCTTTTAGCCCCGGCGGCCCAGGTACAGGCATAATCAAGTACATCCGTCCAGGGCAGCTGATTGTCTGTGCGATCAGAGGTTTGCTTCCAGGGATTGCAGGGTCTGTCGAGTGTGATATAAACCCGGTGCTTTGTGCCGGCCATAACTTCCCATGCATTATTATCTATCCTGTACTGCCAGTTCCATGTTACATCGGTTCGCCCGACTCCGCCTGCAGCAAGAGTCTGGTGAGACAAATTCAGTGTGATCGTCACGCTTGTACCTGACTTGAAATTGGCATTAACCGGATCTATCGCACCAAGGATCCCTCCCCCTGTTGCCTGGATCATGACAGAGTGTTTGGTGGATTTCGGAATTTCGAGTTTAACCTGGATCGTCGGAATCTTTCCTTCTATAAGGCTCAGGGCATAGGCACACGGTGAATCTTCCGGATTTTTATTGGCGGGGATCCATTCCGGTACGCTGACATTAGAACTGAAATTTTGCCTGATAGTCAGTGCGTCTACAGCAGTGCCGACCGGATCGTAATCAAAAGAGATACTTTTCAGGGTTACGGAAGGAATCGGATCACAAGAAGCCGGTTTATTTGCATAAGCGACAGCAAGTGTCGCTGCCGTTGCAACAAAGGATGATATCATTCTTGCATACTCCACACCCACACATGCCATCATCAAAAACATTTTGGCAACCACCTGGATCAGAGTCCAAAAACCGACATCGATTACCAATAACACGAGCTGTTTCAACATCCCTGCAGTGTAGAGTATCTTCAGGATTTCAAAAATAAAATAAGCAGAGATCCCCGCTCCTGCAGCCAGATATGTAATTACTTCCGGTACAGCCAGGATCTGTCTTATATATGCTATAGCCCTGTCCGTCAGTTTAGCTGCGACACCGGTAATTGCACACAGGGTTCCGGCAATAGCAATGAATATCAGTTTGATCCTCCACATGGTGCAGTCATCGATATCCTCTTCTGCCGCACGATAGGCCACATAGGAGCCCGCAGGCCGGTGGACGATCAGAAGACGTTCCCCATCGATTTTATGTTCCGTTACCATGAACGGCAGGGAGGCCGGATCATTTACGAGCCTGTCGCGAACATCGGCCCAGGCCTTCCGTACCAACTCCTTGTCGGCCGGATCGTCAAAAGCCGCAACATCAGCCTCTTCCGCGGCATCAAAGGCATTACGGTTGTTCTCACAAAATTCACGAAAATCCAGTTCGGAACGTATCTTCGCCATTAAATCCGGGTCAAGACCCGTATCAGGTACTTTGATACTGTCATCGTAACTTCTGTCGGCACTGACCGGAGCAGATTCAATTTGCCCGAAAAGGACCGCACCTTCGGCGAGAGCTACGGGATTTCCATTCACCTGATTGCGTACCGGGGAATTGTTAAAGACATAGACGCCCTGCAAACCGGAGGTATTAACATCAGGCGATGTGGCCATGAAGTTCTCAATTTCGGCGGCACTTAAGGCACGCGACCAGACATCCACTTCGCGAATAAAACCCTGGAGTGTAGCAGTGTTTGAAGAATCGCCTTCTTCAATCGTGGCACCGATCAGGATATAGCCAGACTGGTTATACAGCGGTATTGGCGTACAGCTCATAGAACTGTCTAATACCCCGCTTATGTAGAGATTAAGATTAATGCCGTCGAATGTCGTGGCTACATTTGTCCATGCACCTACCGGAATTGTACCGGAAGATGTAAGAGTCTGACCACTTGAACCGGATGAACCACGCTGGGAAACCAGACGATAAGCGGATTTGTCACTGTCGTATCGGACGTATAATGCCATACCGGTATCCTCCATCAGATCACAGTTGGCAAAAACAGCCTGAATATGATTATATTTGGACGATATATAGATCCACGCCTGTACCGAATATGGATCGACCTGCTTTCCGCCGGGATTGATCTCTATGTCGCCAAGCGGCCGTGCAAAGCCATAAGTGCCAAGCGAGAGGGCAGGCGAGATCCTGATCATCGAGGAATTATTTTGCAGGGATAGCGGATACGACGAAGGTCCGCGATCGAGAGGCTTGTTGACACTGAAATCGAAGTCGGCGAAAATTGTTTTTGCCTCCGGAGTACCGAACATGCTGCTTTTCACTGTATCTTTATCCAGAACAACATTGTAAATCCGTACGCGTTTGATAAGTCCCTGAACACCACGTCCAATGCGGACCGGGTTAGTACCGGTATTTACCTGGCCCATGCAGCTCTGGCCGGTATTGAAATCTCCGTCAATGTAAAGCCGGACCATTGAACCGTCAAAAGTTGCGCAGATATAATGCCACCGTTCATCGTAAAGCCGCGACACGCCGGGATCAGAAAGAATGAGATCTAATCCCTCAAACTGAAAATAGATTGAACTTGCCCGGTTACCGAAAGAGAATACGTTCTCCTGGCCTAATATTACAGTGTGCGCAGGCAGGCCGCTGAATCGTACCCAGGCATCAACAGAAAACTGGATCCGGGCAGTAAACAGACCGGCCGCTGCTGCGCTTGTCTGGGCCCAGGACAGGGAATCCAGGGACATCGATATGTAACTGCCTTCACTGGCGGGTTCACCGGAAGCCATGCATACCACCACCGGTTATGTAAACTGTTGAAACAGCTCTCCGCTCAGGCAAAAATCTGTTTAAGCGTTTTTTATAATCGATTCCATGTAAAACAGGGCATTTATGCTGCTGTATTTTCAGAGTCAAAACCGTTTCTTTAGGCCCCCTATAAACATTTACCTCAACACAAAGAGAATTTAGTCGGATCTGATACTTATCGTTTCCTGTGGAATCCGGACTGCTGTGCGGCATAATTTCATTCCAAAAATTACCGGGAAATTCCGTGATCTTCACTTATTACATGATCAGAATTTCTGCAAAACAGCAATCGCATATGAAAAATAATATTCGTAGTTTACATTGGTTCTGATTTTTCAGGCTGCCTGAATGCTGAATAATTACATTTAAGCGGGTAAAAATCCAATTAATTATCAGTTTTGACAGGCATGAAAAGAAATACGGTCCTGAATTTTTTTGTCATGACTTCAGGACTTTTTATTATGACTCTCGGCATTGCCGTCTCCGCAAAGGCAGGGCTCGGGACGACCCCAATTTCATGCCTGCCCTATGTCCTGAGTCTCGCGTTTCCCCTGACGTTCGGGATGTTTACATTCATTATCAACTGTTTTTTTGTCCTTTTTCAGTACCTGATCCTGAAAGAGAGATTCGAATCATATCAGCTTCTCCAGATCCCCCTGATATTCGTATTCGGCGTGTTCACCGACTATTCCATGTTCCTGGTTTCAGGACTCGAAATTACGGGATATCACTGGCAATGGGCATTCTGCCTCTTAAGCTGCGTAATTGTCGGTCTTGGCGTCGCCCTGCTTTTCAAGGGAAATTTATTGATGATGGCAGGAGACGCCCTTGTTCGTGCGGTATCACAGGGGACTAAGTTTGAATTCGGGTCCGTAAAAGTCGGATTCGATACGTCCATGGTTGTTATTGCGACCATAGTATCGCTGATCATGTTCTCGGCATTCAACGGAGTTCGCGAAGGGACGATCGCCGCCGCTGTCCTGGTAGGTCTGGTCGTTAAATTTTTTGTGCCGAGATTGTCGTTTATGGACAAGTTGTTTTGTGAAAATGTTTCGAAGGATAATATTTCTGTAAACAGGAACTGAGACTCAGCCACTCACGACCGGATGATTAACCGGAAAAGGACCGGACACAGCGAAAATCTATTTTGTATAATTTGTCAATATATAACATAATATGAAAGTGGTAATCCTGGCGGGCGGATACGGCACCCGTCTTTCAGAAGAGACATCCATAATTCCAAAACCGATGGTGGAGATAGGCGGGAAGCCGATTCTCTGGCATATTATGAAGCATTACTCTTATTATGGCTTTAATGAATTCGTAGTTCTACTCGGTTATAAAGGATATATCATAAAGGAATATTTCTCCAACTACTTCCTTCACCACAGTGACGTGACAATCGATCTCGAAAAGAACAGTATCGAGATCCTCCAGAATGCATCCGAGCCATGGAAAGTTACGCTCCTGGATACAGGTCTGGCCACACAGACAGGAGGCAGGATCCTTCGTGCAAAGAATGTCATTAATAATGAACCATTCATGCTGACATATGGCGATGCCGTATCGGATGTCGATATCAAAAAACTTATCGATTACCACACTTCACACAAAAAACTGGTGACAATGACTGCCGTTCAGCCGGAAGGGAGATTCGGGACGATAGATACGGGAACGGACGGCAAGATTACAAGTTTCGTTGAAAAACCTCCAGGAGACGGCGCCTGGATAAATGCAGGATATATGGTATGCCAGCCGGAAGTGTTCGGTTACCTGAAAGAGGGGGACAATACCATCTTCGAACGCTCACCTCTCGAATCGCTTGCCGGAGAAGGGGAGATCTATTCCTTCCAGCACAGGGGATTCTGGAAATGCATGGACACTCTCCGCGACAAGAACCAGCTTGAAGAACTTTGGAATTCAGGGAAAAAACCCTGGGCGATCTGGGAAAAGAGTTAAAGGAATTATGTCGTCGTTGTCTGTATTTGCCGGAAAAAAAGTCTTTGTCACCGGGCATACCGGTTTTAAAGGTTCGTGGCTTTCGATCTGGCTCTCAAAATTAGAGGCGGAGGTCTACGGGTATTCTCTTCCTCCCCCCACAAGCCCGAACAATTATTCGGAATCAGGCGTAGCAGGTCTTCTCGAAGGCGAAACCATCGGCGATATAAGAAATGCGGACATTCTGGAAGAATCCATTCGCTCGGCAGATCCGGATGTGATCTTTCATCTTGCCGCCCAGCCGATCGTCCGGTACAGTTACGACAATCCCGCGGAAACATTTGAAGCAAATGTCATGGGGTCCGTTTATCTCCTGGATGCAGTAAGAAAGATCGGCCGCCCTGTTTCCGTAATTATGGTTACGAGCGATAAATGCTATGAAAACACCGGCCAGATCTGGGGGTACCGCGAAAATGATATGATGGGCGGACATGACCCTTACAGTGCAAGCAAAGGGGCTGCAGAGATTGCGATATCCTCATACAGGCGTTCTTTTTTCGCCCCGTCCGAACTGGATAGGCACGGAATCGGAATCGCATCGGTAAGAGCGGGAAATGTTATCGGCGGAGGCGACTGGGCTGAAGATCGTATCATTCCCGACGCCGTAAGGGCATTGAAAGAAGGAAAGCCTTTGCAGTTAAGAAACCCCGGCGCCGTCCGTCCCTGGCAGCATGTTCTCGAATCGCTCTCCGGGTACCTGACTCTTGCAGGAAAAATGATGGCAACAAATGATCCGTCGCTTTGTTCTGCATGGAATTTCGGGCCGTATACGCATGACGCCTGCACGGTTGCCGAACTCGTGGAAAAATTCTATTCCGGATGGGGCGAAGGGTCGGTCATCGATTCGGGTGCATACGACGGGAAGCAGGAAGCAAGGTTTTTGAAGCTCTCGATTGAAAAGGCAATATACCAGTTGAGATGGCATCCGGGGTGGTCTCTTGATGACGCAATACGGAAGACCGCCTACTGGTACAGGAACTACAAACCTCTCGATCACGAGAACAATCTTAACCTGTGCCATGAAGATATCGATTCTTTTATGAAAAATCTATAAATTTATTTAATTCATCGTCAAATTTGAAGGAGAAGACACACATGATAAGAGTTGCAGACTATATCGCTGAATTTTGCGTCAAAATTGGATCGCCTGATGTATTTCTTGTCTCCGGGGGGGGCATGATGCATATGCTCGACGGTCTGGCATGCAACGAAAACATCAACGTTATCTGTGCACATAACGAGGCCGCCGCGGCGGTAATGGCCGAAGGCTACTCCCGCGTCAAGAATAATATAGGAACGCTGTTCGTAACAACAGGACCGGGAGGGACTAATGCGGTTACCGGAGTCGTGGATGCCTGGGTGGACTCAATTCCACTACTTGTCCTTTCCGGTCAGGCGAAGCGCTCGCAGAATGTATACAATTCCGGCAGCCCCGGGCTGCGGTCACTTGGAGGCCAGGAAGTAAATATTCTGCCGATCGTGAAATCATTTACAAAATATTCAGAAATGGTGAATGATCCGGAAAAGATCCGGTATCATCTTGAAAAAGCGGTATATTATGCAAAAACCGGACGGCCCGGCCCGTCATGGCTTGACGTACCTCTGGATGTCCAGGCAGCCATGATCGATCCTGAAAAACTCGAGCCGTTCGTACCTGAATCATGCGATCAGGACAGATCTCTTCTTGCCGGGCAGGTAAAAGTGATAACTGAGCTCCTGAAAAATTCCCAAAGACCTGTAATAATTGCAGGGCACGGAATCCGGCTGGCCCACGCGGAAGAAGAGTTCCTCAGGGCGGTCGAAACCCTCAATATACCTGTTGTTGCATCAAAATTAGGCCAGGACCTGATGGATTATGACAACCCGAACTATATCGGATTCGGCGGGACGAAAGGCACGCGGGCCGGCAATTTTGCAATGCAGAATGCCGATCTGGTTCTTGCGATCGGATCGCGTCTTGCCATTCCGTTTACAGGCTACGATTACGAACTCTTCGCACGCGAGGCAAAGAAGATCGCAGTCGATATCGATCCCGTTGAATTGAATAAGAACACCATCGACCTGGATATCAAAGTTCAGGCCGATGCCAAAGAGTTCCTGGAGATTTTACTGGATGAGCTGCAGAAGAACCCGGTTTCTGAAAAGAAGGAGTGGAGAGAGAGATGCCAATCATGGAAGTCCAGGTACCCTGTGATTACACCGGAAATTTCCTGCCATCAGAGACCTGTCTGCAGTTATAATTTATTCGACAGGCTCTCGGATCTCCTGGATAAGAACGGGATCATTATCGCGGATGCGGGTACGGTATACTGCATTATATCGCAGGTTCATCATGTAAAAGCAGGCCAGAGAGTGATTACTCCTGCGGCCCTGGGGACGATGGGGCTGAGCCTGCCACTGGGAATTGGTGCATATTTTGCGAACCCGGATGCAAAGATCGTTGCTGTTACCGGCGACGGTTCGCTCCAGATGAATATCCAGGAACTCCAGACCGTTTTTCATTACAGGATTCCTCTAAAGCTGTTCGTTGTGAATAATGACGGGTACGTATCTATCCGCAACACCCAGAACAGTTATTTCAACGGAAGATTTTGCGGTTCGAATCCTGCAAGCGGGGTCTCGTGCCCCGACCTGAAAAAGATTGCATATGCATACGGGATCCCCTACGAGTCCCTGCATGATCAGGATGAACTCGATTTAAGGCTTCCCGGGATAATCGATATGCCCGGGCCGGTTATCTGCGAAGTTTTTACCTGTCCCGATCAACAGATTCAGCCTTCGGTAAGCTCAAAGGTCCTGCCAAACGGGAACATGGCATCCATGCCGCTGGAAGACCTGTGGCCGTTCCTCCCCCGTGACGAATTTTTACGCGAGATGATTGTAAAACCGGTAAAATATGACGACGAATGATGAAGGACAAATGCAATTTTAAATTCATAGAAGGTGATTAAATGATAGATCTTATTGTAAACGATCATGAAATAAAAGATATCGAACTGATAATTTTTGACAAAGACGGCACTCTTTTCGAACTATATCCATACTGGGCAACCGTTGCACGAAGGAGAGCGGAAAATATCTGCAAAATAATCCATGAAGACGATCCTTCTGCGATTGAATGGATCGCTTCGTTAATGGGAGTCGATTACTCGGGTGCTACAATGAATCCCAAAGGCCCAATAGGGGTCTTCAACAGGGATTATATCCAGGACCTCCTATGCAGGGAGCTGAATGAAAAAGGATATTTCATCGAAATAAACGACATTGTCGATGCTTTTAAGGAAGCCGACATATATATCAGCGACGATGGAGTCCTGAAACAGTCTCTTGTTCCCGTTGCAGGGCTTGTGGAGTTTCTCAAAAGCATCAAAGGCAATTGCCGTTGTGCGATCTTCTCCTACGATCAGACGATTAACCTGAAGCATATCGTCGAATTAATGGAACTGGAAGGCTTCTTCTCTATGCTGCTTGGAGGGGACCTGCTCGAATACCCGAAACCCAGTCCCTGGGGCGCAGAAAAAATTATGAGTGAACTGGATATCTCCCGGGAAAATACAATTCTTATCGGGGATTCTGTCAACGATATAAAAAGCGGAAGAGACGCAGGGTGCCAAAAAGTGATTACCAGAAGATCCGAGATCTCCGATCTTGATGAGATTTCGAAGATTACCGATCTGACAATCAGCAATTATCAGAATATTTCTGTCAGGCAGAATTAAGGGATACTAATAAAAAAATAACCAGACAGAATTCTATGTAATAATAACCTTTATTTCAGATAGAAATGAGAGATAGTGATTATGATTCTTAAAGACCTTGAAAAGGAATTATACTCACAGCTGCTTGTCCTTCGTGACGAATATGGTTGTGAGGGAATAAAATCAGAGTTTGAAAATGAAGGGTCGGATTTTCGCGATTTAATTCTTCTTCGTTATCTTACCGCAAAGGCCGGGCTTAAATTATATATAAAAATCGGTGGGGTGGAGGCATTTACTGATCTTAAAATGGCGATACACCTTAACGCCGACGGAATAATTATCCCTATGGTGGAATCCGAATTTGCCCTTATTAAAAGCATAAATATGGTCCGGGATCTTATCGGGGACGCTTGTACCGACTTCGATATATTCATCAATATCGAGACGAGATCGGCGGTGGAAAACCTAAGACCGATATTATCCGTATTAAACGATTCATTTAAAGGTATCACCATAGGAAGATCGGATCTGTCGTATTCCTACGGCAAAAAGGGTGAACAGGATTCGGACTTTACCAATGAAATCGTCGGGAATATTGTAGAAATCGCCCGTGAATGCAATATAAATAAGATTACGGTAGGCGGCGGAATTTCCAGGAAAACATTCAACAATGAATATCTCATCAACAATATCATCCCTGAATTAACCAATATCGAGACAAGAAACGTAATCCTCTGCGCCGATTCGATCAATAAACCCGAGGCACTGATATTTGCCCTGGATTTTGAAAGAAAATACCTCAATTACAAGCTTGAAAAGAATCACCTTTTCATGAAGATGGACGAAGACAGGTTCGAGACACTGATGTCCAGAGGCTGACCGGGATATGGGGAAAACTATTTTTATAACAGGTTCTTCAGGATTTATCGGCAAAAATCTAAGCGAACACTTTAAGGATAAATATAATATTATCGCGCCCGCCCATAAAGAACTGGATCTTCTTTCCGAAAAAGAGGTGCGTACCTTTTTCAGGGACAATGATATCGATTATGTAATTCATTGTGCAAATATCGGCGGGAATCGTAAATATTGCGGCACTTCAAATGTCGTCGGGGACAATTTAAGGATGTTCTTCAATATCGCAGATAATTCGGGACATTTTGAAAGACTGATTCATTTCGGTTCGGGAGCCGAATATGATAAAACAAGGGATTTGAGATCAGTACGCGAGGATGAATTCGGCGAATATGTGCCCCGCGACGATTATGGCTTTTCCAAATACTGCATCTCAAAATACATCGGCGAGTATTCTAATTTTTTCTGCCTCAGGCTGTTCGGCGTGTTCGGAAGATACGAGGATTACGAATATAAATTCATATCGAACGCAGTCGTAAAAAATCTTCTTCATATGCCGGTAACCATCAGGCAAAACGTAAATTTCAGCTGGTTATACATAAAAGATCTCTTTCCGGTCGTCGAATATTTCCTGGCAAAAGATCCTGAATTCGCATTTTATAATGTAACGCCGCCGGAAAACCTGGATCTCGTTTCGGTTGCACGGGAGATCAATTCGGTTTCGGATTATAAGTCGGATATTATTGTCGAAAACGAGGGAATGAACCTGGATTACAGCGGATCGAACGAACGGCTGGCCGCCGAGATTAAAAAATTAAGGTTTACTCCTTTCGATTCCGCTTTAAAGGAGTTAACAGGTTATTATAAATCGATACTGCCCACAATTGATATGGACACTATTTTACAGGACAGTTATGCCTCCGGGTGCAGGATAAAAAAATGATTTTGGTGTAAATACAATGGATGAAGAAGAGATACGAAATGATATTTTTAAGAAGGTTGAGTTGCTCTGCAGGTTAAGAAAAAATAGTGAAGAGTTCGTCCCCGGGAAGACCCCGGTCAATTATGCAGGCAGGGTTTACGATGAGAAAGAGATGATCTCCCTTGTCGATTCCGCACTGGATTTCTGGCTGACATCAGGGAGATATGCAGAAAAATTCGAAAAGGATCTTGCGGATTTTATCGGTGTCAAATACTGCCTGCTGACGAACTCGGGATCATCCGCGAATCTGCTGGCGATCTCTGCACTGACATCCCAAAAACTCGGTGAAGACAGATTAAAACCGGGAGACGAAGTCATCACGACTGCCTGCGGGTTCCCTACGACGTTGAACCCGATTATCCAGAATAACCTGACGCCGGTTTTTGTTGACGTGGAGCTCGGAACTTATAATATAAAAACTGAAAATCTCAAGGATGCGGTCTCCGAAAAGACAAAGGCGATCTTCGTTCCGCATACTCTGGGCAATCCCGCAGATATCTGCAAAATAAGGGAGGTCGCCGATGAATTCGATCTCTGGTTTATCGAGGATAACTGCGATGCACTGGGATCGAAATACGAAGGCAGATTTACCGGAAGCTACGGGGACATCTCGACATGCAGTTTTTACCCGGCTCATCATATAACGATGGGGGAAGGAGGGGCTGTTTTGACCGACGATCCCCTTCTCAAAAGAATCATCGCTTCGTTTAGGGACTGGGGCCGGGACTGCTGGTGCGACCCTGGAAAAGACAACTCATGCGGGAAGCGCTTTACCCAAAAATTCGGAGATCTGCCGCAGGGATATGACCACAAATATGTTTACTCGCATGTCGGCTACAACCTCAAAGTCACCGATATGCAGGCGGCAATAGGTGTGGAGCAGATAAAAAAACTTCCTCACTTTATCGAAAGGCGGAAAGAGAATTTTGCCGAATTAAGCAGCATCTTAGCAAAATATTCCGAGTACCTGCTGCTGCCGTACCCGGCAACCAAATCAGATCCGAGCTGGTTCGGATTTCCGGTTGTCGTAAAGGATGATGCACCTTTCAAAAGGAGCGACATCGTAAGTTACCTGGAGGAGCACAAGATTGCCACACGGATGCTCTTCGGCGGCAACCTGACGAAGCAGCCGGCATATGAAGGGATAAAATACCGTTTGCCCGGATCTTTGGAGAACACCGATACAGTAATGAACGATTTATTCTGGATCGGTGTCTACCCCGGTATCGATGAGGCAAGGTTAAACTATATAGAGAAGGTCTTTTCAGATTTTTTTTGTAAATAATTTATCCAATCATCATTTTCTATCAAATAGAGAAAAAAAGGATCAGGAATATTCAAAAATTTTTCAATTTAAAATTAATCGTCATTTCTCAACTTTGACAAGACATAACAAACTATCATTGATAAAACTTTTAGTATCCTGATAATGTCTTTCAATAGAAATAACAGAGAAATTATTCAACTGGAATAAAGAATGCAATGAAGACTCCGAAAAGAAATTAATATGTTCGTGCAGCTTTACGAATCCTAACGGGGGAATATACCTGAATTTAATTCTGAATAAAGTAGAGTATAAATCAATTGCCTTTAAAATGAATTCCGGGGAATTAGCAAGTTTATTCAAATAATTTTCAGTTTTATTCCCAAACCAGTTTTTGTATTTAAATGGTTCATATGGTACTTCAAGGACTAAATATCCGTCAGGAGTAAGGATTTCGTGAATTTTGTTTAATATGACATGAGGATCGGAGACATGCTCAAGAACCATTGACAATATCACAACATCAAATGTATCATTTCCGACTGAATCAATATCGTCTACAAGAGTTACACCGGGTACGGGTGTGACTCCAGAGACTTCATATACATATCGTTCATCTGAAATATCGTCCGGAATAAATTGCCCGCGATCGCCTCCATAATCTAAAATTCGATTAAATCTTCTTTTGCCTGAAAGATTCGCGAGAATAAATTTTTTAATCTGCTCCTTTCTTTCGGCAATGACCTGTTCATTATACCCGATACCGTTATTTATTGATTCGGAATACCACGGTTCATACTTATGACGAACCTGAAAATATTCCGGACCCCTATAATCATCGTAAAGGCGCTCAACTTCATCGTCATCAAATCTTTGTTCGAAAAATCTGAATCCGCAGTTATTGCACGTGAAAAAACGGCACCCGGATGGCTTTTCTCCCAGGACATAATGCGATATAAAAGGCGATATAATGCCATAGGAATATGAAAGCGAATCTGAATTACAACAAGGGCAGATCTCAATATTATACATTCAAATTATCCCCCAAAATTCTTAATAATCATTTTTCGTCTTCATTAAAGTTTATTCTTTCTCTTTCTATAACAAGCGGCCTTTTCATCACACGTGTCTGGATCGAACCGACATATTCGCCGATTACACCTATGAAAAACAACTGTACGGCGGAGAAGAAGAAAAGCCCAATTACAAGGGGGGCAATTCCTACATCGAAACTATACCAGTATATCAGTTTATAGACTGTATAGAAAAATGCAAAGATCAGGCTTATTATTGCCAGTGTAAATCCGATTAAAGTTGCAAGCCGTAGTGGAATTTTGGAATAGCTTGTTATTCCAAGCATAGCCATATCATAAAGGGTGTAGAAATTATTCTTTGTAATCCCTCTTTTTCTTAAGGGCTGCTGATATTCAATCTGGCATATGTCATATCCGATCTCGCTGATCAGACCTCTCATATACGGATATGGATCATCGATTAATCTTAGCTGCTCTATTATCTTTTTGTCATACAAACCGAAGCCCGTGAAATTTTTGATCTGTTTCACATCCGACAGCTTCTCGATAAAATAATAGTATACCCTCCTGATTGAAAAGAGAAGAGCATTCTCTTCGCTTCCTTTTTTAACCCCGACAACGACCTTGCACCCTTCATTCCACTTTTCGATGAATTCGGGTATCATATCAGGAGGGTCCTGGAAGTCTGCAACAAGAGAGATCACTGCATCTCCTTTTGCCTGTATCAGGCCATGAAACGGCGACCGGATATGCCCGAAATTTCTTGCATTAACGATAATTTTTACATTTTTATCTTTTTCTGCAATTCCTTTGAGTATCGGGACGGTCCTGTCCGTAGAGGCATTGTCAATGAAGATGTGCTCGTATTCGTATTCATCGAGATCCTGGAATATTGACTTTACGGCCTCGTAGAGCAATTCCACATTTTCTTCTTCATTGTAGCATGCCGTAACAATACTGATTTTTCGACCCATTTTACCTGACTCATGCGATTTCTATTTGTTTCAGCAATATGTATTTAAATTCCGGATATACCCGGATATTTAACCGGGAATTAAATAATATTTGATTTTGGTTTACTCACATAAATTTAAGACCGGATTATATTAAATAATCACTCAGGTTTCCACTTTTTGAAGCTTAAATACCTGTGCCCGAAAAAACTTATAAACGTGGTTATCGGTATGCACAGCAATGCAGCAATCCTGGGATCAATGCCAAGTCCAGCGACAAATATCGGCATCAGGATTAGATTTTCAAGGAGGACGAACAGGTACACGAAGTTAAATTTTATAAATTCCGTAACCGGGTGATTTTTTGATGAAAAAACCCAGAATCTGTTCCAGATATAGCTGTGTGTAACGGCCAGAAAATGACCGGCAACCGTCGCAATCATATAATTCATGAAACCGACGAGAACGAAGAAAATAAGATATCCTACAACCGTATTTAAAATTCCAACCAGCAGGAATTTTGACAACTGGGGGAATATCTGGTGTCTGTTATATATTTGAAAAATTTTCTGTATGGATTCAGAAAAAAAATCTCTTATTTTCATATATCTTATCCCCTGAAAATATGAACGGGCAACACAATAAACTTATAGAGTTTTAAAATGATTCTATTAATTTATTCTGCCGGTTTCCTGATTTTTATCAAAAAATAATATTACAATGTTTAAATTTTCCCTTTTATTTTTATCAGCAGCCTTTTGCCGGCTTTGCCTTTTACTTTGGCCCGGAAGGACGGATAGTCATACCTGAGTATTGAAGGATTGATGTCTTTTTTTTCATAATCTCTCCACATGTGTTTCTTCCTGGTCGATGCACGATTATTCTTTTTATTCACAAGGACGACTCTCTGCTTCATGGCTTCATCTCCTATCTCGATCAGGAGAGAGATTATCGGTAATCTATTTAGGGTTTTGGTTCATGAATTTTTCAGCCCGGATAAAACCCGATATTAAGATAGAATATGAATATTTTGTGAATTTAGATTGGATTTTCAGAAAAAATTTATTTAATCGTCGTAATTGATCAGCATCATACTGTTGAAGACTGCAGAGAAGATGATCTGCATCCCCGAGAGAAACAGCGTTAATGCAATTACTGCATTTGTAACCTGAGACAGGCTTCCGAATCCCGATTCGATCCAGTTGAGGATAATGTAAAGACCAATAATAGCACCGGCTGCAATAATGATTATCCCGGCAACCAGTTCTCGTTCAAGATTCTGGTAATTGGCAATTTTTGTTATTATTCCTACGTCCTCGTTGTATCCTGCAATGATGGAATAGGTCTTAATGTTGATGCCCATCAGGATTGCCTGAAGGCCACCGATAAAGAGGATCGACGCAAGAACGAAAGAGTGCAGGTTTGAATTCTCCAGGTTTCCTTCCAGATAATATATCGCCATAAGAACAGCACCCATTATAAAGAAGAAGAAACCAGGAATCGCAAGGAACGGAAGAGGCTGGTACAGCAGCATGAACCGTACATGCCTCCAGCCGTCTGCAAAGCTGTGCAGGTTTGACGGGGCCTTTCTAGGGTAGTAGTCTATAGGGACCTCGGATATCTTCAGGTTTTTTCTTGCAGCCTCGATTATCATCTCGGATGCAAACTCCATGCCCGGCGTCTTCAGGTTGAGACTGTCGAGGGCTTCTTTTTTAATGGCTCTCATTCCGCAGTGAGCATCGGATATATTGGTCTTGAATACCTTGTTCAGCATCCACGTGAGAACCGGATTTCCGATATACTGGTGGAGCGCCGGCATCGCCCCTTTCATGATATTTCCCTTGAGGCGGCTGCCCATGACGAAATCGGAGCCTGATTCGATCTCTTTTATAAATTCGGGAATTTTTTTGATATCATATGTCCCGTCCGCATCGAGTATGACTATGATCTCTCCCAAAGCCTCCCTGAAGGCGTATAGGTATGCGTTACCGTATCCTTTCTTTTCAGGCCGGATGACTTTTGCCCCGAGTTTTTCGGCGATCTCGTCCGTCCTGTCGGTGGAAGACGAAGAGACGATGATCTCGGCGGAGATGTTGTTTTCTTCGAGCACGGTTTTGATCTCTTCGATGCAGTCGGCTATGGTGAGCTCTTCGTTTAGCGCCGGGAGTATGACTGAGACGTATGGGTGATCTTCTTTTAACTTGGGGGCCGGGTTTTCGTTCATGTCTCTTCGTTTTATTTTCTTGTGAATTATCTGAGAAAGATTACAGGAATTCATTTGAATTTATATTTATGGCATTCCTGCATTTTCCCGCCGGAATATCATTTATAGTCTACGTTTATATTTAAACGGGTTTTGTTTAATCTTTCTGGTTTCGGTTCGCAGTTCGGATTTTGTGATGATAAATTTTTTTTAGAAGATTCAAAGATACCTGAATCTCTTCACGTCAGTCTTGATCTTGTTTCTGATCATAAAGTTGTATGAGAAGTATTATACTTTGGATACAACATGTCAAATTGATTCCGGTAGAAATTGTGGTTTATTATTCATTTCTTCCTGTTAATGAGCAATGCACCACTTATACATCCAGGTCAGATGTCGTCAAGGTCAAATACAATATATCCCATTTCACGCAGAGTCTCTTTTTCTTCTACCTTCTTTGCAAAAAGTGCAAAGTGCTCCTTTCTGGACTCATTATTCCACTGAACAGAACCCGACTTTTTTTCAAGGCCTGATAGAATCCTTCCGGCATCGATTTTATCAAGATTCTTCCATTTGCATTCAACAAATAAAATATCCCTGTTTTCCGGGTTGGTGACAACCGCATCGATCTCATTTTCCTTATGCCACCAGGGTCTTACATCAGTAAAAGTGAAAGGAAGAGGGACTTCTTTGGTTTTTATTTGCTCAATTACCAGCCGCTCAAATTGTTTCCCGTAATATGCATTGAGCTGAGGAGAAATACGGGAATAAACTTCATCAATGAGGCCCATTTCCAGGTCTGATAAATTCGGATATACAAACCTGAACCAGAATCTGAAGAACTGGTCATTAATCTCATAGATCCCGCCTTTTTTTCTCCCAAGAGGGAGTATATATTCAATAAAACGGAGATTTTCAAGGACCGAGAGGTATTTTGAAAGATTGCCCTTCTCTATTCCGGTGACTGAAGATAATTCTCCCTGTTTATTGTACCCGAGAGAGAGATATTTGAGAATTAGTGTATATGTTTTAGGTTCCCTGAATTCTTCTCTAAGCAAAACTCCGGGTTCGTTGTAGAGGACCTCACCTTTTCTGAGTATTTTTTTCTTTATATTTTCTTCAACTGTTAAGGAGCCATCGAGTTTTTGAAGGTAAAAAGGGATGCCTCCGCATATTGCCCATAAACAGAACAGATCTGATTTTTCATAAACCGGGTAAAAATACTTCAGGTGCTTAAACGACATTGGTGAAACGTTCCACTCACCTGTTCTTCTCCCGTATAAAGGGCTTTTGTAACCTAATACCTCGGTTTCCATCATTCCCATCGAAGAGCCGCAGATTATCAGGAATAGATTTCTGTCAATAAGTAGTTCATCCCAGATCTTTTGAAATACTGAAACGACTCCGCGATTCAGCTCAATCAGATATGGAAATTCATCGATTGCAATTACCGCATTTCTGTTGCCTATCTCTTCTGAAAAATGCTTATATAATGAATAGAAGGACGAGACGTCGATATCCCTGAAATATTCTTTTCCGGTGAGGTCAGCGAATTTATCTTTCATCTCTTTGATATTTTCTTCAGTACTGTCATTTGTGCAGAGGATATATGTCCCGTCTTTGTCTTCAATGAATTTTTTTATCAGTTCGGTCTTTCCAATCCTCCGCTTCCCGTACAAAACGATCATCTGGGCTGAATTTTCGGCATATTTCTTGTTGAGAAAATCGAGTTCCTGCTCCCGGTTCACGAAAGGTTGTATCATAAGTATTATACTTTACATACAACTATTTAAGGATTGTACATGATAAGATTATTCAGGCATTTTGTGCCTGTGCTATGACATAAATTAGATTTTATTTTCTTATTGATAACTTTCTGGCCCTATTTCCTGGAAATTATACGGGAGGAAGAGGCTGCATAATGGGCCGGGGAGAGATTCCTTTTGGATCCATATCGCTGAACAGGTTTCATCCGGATTATGTGAAAAGTGGTCTGAAGGCTGAATTGATTATCGGACCTGACAGGACAGCGATGTTAATTCATCCCGTTCTCAATAAATTGAATTTACATCCAAGAGAAACCAGGATTCGTAAAACATAAAATAAAACTTAAATAATGCTCAAAATATGGCCAAATTACGATTTTTCTAATCCTCACAGAAGCCCCAGATTCCACGATCTCACCTTTAGTCGACAAACATCGTCAGAAAAAAAAGGAGGCTATAACGTGCCGCCATATCTCTACAATCCATGCTTTAATCCCTGTGGAACAGGCATATTTTCGTTATTTCAAAAGTGTTTTCAAAGCAGCGGATTAAAAGCTGAAATAAGCCCGAATTATCGTTTTTTGGGTAAGGATCATATCTGAAAAAAGTTCCGGATTTACCTGACGCAGGGATCGGACTTCTCAGGTGTTGATTCGGGCTCTGATCTCTTCGATGCAGTCTCCTACGGGGAGTTTTCTTTTAACTTGGGGGGCCGGGTTTTCGTTCATGTCTCTTCGTTTTATTTTTTTATGATTATCTGAGAAAGGTTACAGGAATTTATTTAGATTTTTATTTATAGGATTCTTGCATTTTTTCGCCAGAATATCATTTATAATCTACGTTTATATTTAAACGGGTTTTGTTTAATCGTCGCTATATAGAAATCCTCATTTTAGCATTTTGGTATTAGCATTTTTTACAATTCAACTGCTTTATGAAAGTTTGTTTAGAAAATTTCTATAAGGCCCAATTTTATCTAATTAGATATTAATTAATAATTGTAATCTAAAAAGAGAGAGATATAATAAGGTGATAGTGATTTCAAATATAAACAATATAATTGAAAACTTTAATAGGGTTAATATTCTTGCTATTGGGGACTTAATGATTGACCAATATTTAGAGGGGAGTGTAACACGTATATCCCCAGAAGCACCTGTACCTGTTGTTGATGTAGAATATGAGCAGTATAAATTGGGAGGAGCTGCAAATGCGATAAATAATATAAAAAGTCTGGGAGGATCTGTTGAAGCAATAGGGATTATTGGAAAAGATGATTCTGGAAAAATGTTGTTAGACATGCTAATGGAAAAAGGCATTGATACTAAAGGAATTATAATATCTGATGATAGACCTACGATACTGAAAACCAGAGTTATCGGTAACGGTCACCAAATAGTAAGAATAGATAAAGAAATTCGAAATCCTATCGATAATAAAACAACAGAGTGTGTATTAAATTATATTAAACAAAGGATTAATGATTTCAATGCAATTTTAATATCTGATTATAATAAAGGATTTATATCACAGCAATTACTGTCTGGAATAGTATCATTAGCACAATTATATAACATACCAATCATTGTAAATTCAAAAGCAGAAAAATTATGCTCTTATAAAAATATCTCTATAATTATTACTGATCTATCTTATGCATCAGAAGCGGTTGGCATAAAAGCAATAAATGAAACAAGTGTCCGAAATGTAGGTCAATGGTTGTTAACCCATCTCGATTGCAGGGGCGTTCTAATTATTCGTGGTAAAAAGGGAATTACGTTATTTGATAAAAATAATGATGTAAAAAATCACTTTATTAATCCGATTGAGGCAAATGATATAACAGGTGTAAGTGACGTTTTAACTGGTGTTATGGCTCTGTCTTTAGCAAGCGGTCTGGATTTACAAAATGCAGCAACAATTGTAAATGCAGCAGCAAATGTTGCTTTTAAGAAAAAAGGAGTGCATACAATTACAAAAGATGAATTATTAGAGCAGATCTCATGACAGAAATTACATCAGAAGATTTAAAAAAATTAGAAGATAAAGCGAATCTAATTCGCAGGCATGTCATAAAAATATTAAATAGTGCCGGTTCAGGGCATACGGGAGGGTCTCTCTCATGCACAGACCTTTTAGTAGCATTATATTTTCATGTAATGAACCATAGTCCTGATGTTAAATTAGAAAATCAGGACAGATTTATATTATCGAAAGGCCATGCAGCACCTGCTTTGTACTCAACATTGGCAGAATGTGGATATTTTTCTATCAATGAATTAGAATCATTAAGAAAAAATAACGGTTTTCTTCAAGGCCATCCCGATTGCAAAATACCTGGAGTGGAGGTTTCCGGAGGCTCACTTGGTCAGGGTCTCTCAATTGCTAATGGCCTATCTATTGCTGCAAAATATGACAATAAAAATTCAAAAATCTATGTTTTATTAGGAGATGGTGAATGTGACGAGGGTCAGATTTGGGAAGCAGCTATGCTCTCTGCACATTATAAACTAGATAATATTATTGCAATTGTCGATCGTAATGGCCTTCAAATTGACGGTCAGACTGAAAAAGTTATGTGTCTTGAGCCATTTGCAAGAAAATGGGAATCCTTTGGATGGAATATAATTGAAATTGACGGGAATGATATGTCACAGATAATAAATGCCTTTAAAGAAGCAAAATGCTTAACAGGTAAACCCACAGTGATAATTGCATATACATTTAAAGGAAAAGGCGTTTCTTTTATGGAATGGGTTAATTCATTCCATGGTAAGGCCCCTAACGAAACAGAGATGAATATGGCTTTAGAGGAATTAAAATGAGCTATTTATCAACCCGAGAGGCCTGTGGAAATGCTTTGACTGAGCTTGGAGAAACAGAAAAAGATATTTTTGTACTTGACGCTGATCTTTCCGTATCAACACAGACAAAAAAATTTGCAGAAAGATATCCTCAAAGATTTCTCAATGTAGGATGTGCCGAACAAAATTTAGTTGGAACAGCTGCTGGTCTGGCTATAGCTAGGAAAACAGTTTTTGTAGGTTCTTATGCTATGTTCATTAACAGGGCGTGGGAGCAGATTAGAAATACTATATCTCATGACAACCTGAATGTCAAAATATTAGCCAGTCATTCTGGTATGACAAATGCTCCCGATGGCGCATCTCATCAGTGTTTTGAAGATATTGCCATTATGAGGGTAATACCAAACATGTCTGTTCTGTGTCCGGCAGATGAAATTGAAGCTAAAAAATTAATCCTTGCTGAAGCTTATCGAAAAGGCCCTTCATATATCAGATTGAATCGGATTGCTACACAACCAATTTATGACATCGATTATGAATTTGAGTTTGGTAAGGCAGTACAAATAAAAGAAGGGACAGATGTTACTGTGATTGCAACCGGGACCATGGTTACAGAGGCAATAAAAGCATCAGAAGTGCTGAAAAAAGAGGGAATAAATGCACAAATCCTGAATGTACATACATTGAAACCATTAGATAATGATACAATTATAAAAGCAGCAAAAGATACTGGTCGTGTCGTTACAATTGAAGAACATAGCAGATATGGTGGTCTCGGTGGAGCCATTGCCGAAATTCTCGCAGAAAGTTATCCTGTTCCTATGAGGATAATCGGAATAAAGGATAGATTTGGAGAATCGGGAGTGTATGAGCATTTAATAAATAAGTTTGGTTTAAATGCGTCTGAAATTGTAAAGAGTGCTAAAATTTTACTTGGTGAAAAGAAATGAAATTTTTTATTGATACTGCAAATATTGATGAGATAAGGATTGCTAATGACTGGGGAATCATTGACGGTGTAACAACGAATCCTTCTTTGGTGGCAAAAGAAGAAAAAGACTTCCGGGCTCTTATTGAAGAGATTCTTGGTATTGTAAACGGACCTATAAGTGTAGAAGTTATTAGTACCGATACAGAAGGAATGGTAAAAGAAGCACTGGATATATCACAATGGTCAGAAAACATTGTGGTAAAAATACCAATGATTCCTGAAGGATTGAAAGCTATAAAAATATTACATAATAAAGGCATCAAAACGAATGCTACGCTGATATTCTCGGTTAATCAGGCGCTAATGGCTGCCAAAGCAGGAGCAAATTATGTAAGTCCATTTATTGGAAGATTAGATGATATAGGACAAGATGGTTTACAGATAATTCGGGATTTAAGAGAAATTTTTAGCCAGTATGACTTAAAAAACGAAATCATTGTAGCCAGCATCAGGCATCCTTTGCATGTTGTGGAGTCAGCAAAAGCCGGAGCACATGTTGCTACAATTCCATTTGGCGTAATAGAAAAGATGTTTAAACATCCTTTAACAGACAGCGGGCTCAATAGTTTCTTAAAAGACTGGAATAAAACACAAAAATAACGGGTATGACAATGGATAAAGAATCAAACATTTATGTTGCAGGGCACAAAGGACTTTTGGGCTCTGCATTGATAAAAAAACTACATTCGGAAGGCTACACGAATATTATCTTTAAAAATCATGATCAATTGGATTTAACCAATCAAAATGCAGTAGATGATTTTTTCAAAAATGAAACACCTGAATATGTCTTTCTTGCAGCTGGTTTAACAGGGGGAATTTTAGCAAATAAAACCTATCCTGCCACATTTCTGCATACTAACATTGCTATTCAGGATAACGTATTTCAGGCAGCTGTAAAATATGATGTGAAAAATTTAGTTTTTTATGCTTCATCTTGCATTTACCCAAAAGAATGCTCACAACCTATTAAAGAAGATTATCTACAATCTGGAATAATAGAAGAAACCAGTGAAGGATATGCTATTGCAAAAACAGCAGGTGTAATTGGATGTCGTACATATAACAGGCAATACAATTCAAATCGTTTTATTGCTCTGTTGCCTAATTCCATGTATGGACCAAATGATAATTTTGATCTTGAAAATTCTCATGTACTATCTGCTCTTATAAGAAAAATTCACGATGCAAAAAATAACAATGACCAAGATATTACACTATGGGGAAGCGGGAATCCTAGGCGAGAATTTATTTACTGCGAGGATGTTGCTAATGCATCCATATTTGCAATGAAAAATTCTGAAATTCTTCAAAACAGGCATTATAATATTGGCACAGGAGTTGATTATTCTATTAAAGAGCTTGCAGAGATCATTTCTGAAATCATCGGTTATAACGGGCAAATTAAATGGGATACTACAAAACCGGATGGTGTTAAACAGAAATTATTAGATATTACTGAATTTTTAAATCTTGGATGGGAACCAAGAGTTGAAATCAGAGATGGAATAAAAAATACCTATGATTGGTATCTCCAGAACATAAACAATAAAGGGTATTGAAATGCTATTTGAACAATCTGAAGAATTTTTTAATTTCTTAAATTCAAAATCCAAGTGTGTAAGAAAAGAAACCCTAAAAATTCATAAAATTGCACCAGAAACCAGAATTGCATCTTCTTTGTCCTGTCTTGAAATATTTGTGGCCTTATATTACGGAAAGATCTTGAAATATAACCCGGAAGATCTCCAGGATAATAAAAGAGATCGTTTTATTATTAGTAAAGGTCATGGTGCAATCTCACTCTATCCTATATTAGCAGATCTGGGATTTTTTGATAAAAGCGAACTTAAAAAAGTTTGCAGAGAGGGAACATTTTTAGGGGGAATTCCTGATTCAATAATACCCGGATTTGAAACTATTAACGGGTCTCTCGGGCATGGATTGGGAGTTGCCTGCGGTATTGCTTTGGCATTAAAGAAAAAAAGAGCTTCTGAAAATGTTTTTGTACTGGTAGGAGACGGAGAACTATATGAAGGTTCAGTCTGGGAAGCAATTATGTTCGCCGGAGAGCACAAATTAGATAATTTGATACTGATCCTTGATAAAAACCGCATTTCTATGCTAGATTATTGTGATAAAATCATGGATCTTGAGCCCTACGGAACCAAATTTGAATCATTTAAATGGGAAGTAAAAACTGTTGATGGACATGATATCAATCATGTTTATAATTCACTCATTGCACTTAAAAATGAAAGGAATAATAAACCAAAATTATTAATTGCAAATACTATCAAAGGCAAAGGAGTTCCAGGTCTCGAAAATGACTCTCTATGCCATATAAAAAGTCTGAAACCACAAGAAATTGATAAATTACTCGAGGGATTTGAGTGACCGGAGAAATTAAAGTTACCAGAGATGTATTTTTAGAAGGGATCCATGAACGGATGCTTACAGATGAAAATATCTTTTTTTTATGCGCAGACTTTGGTTCTCCAAAACTTGATGCCATACGTGAAGATTTTCCGGATAGGTTCATCAATGTAGGAATTGCCGAACAAAATCTGATTAATGTTGCAACGGGTCTTGCTCTGGAGGGATTTACAGTTTATGCATATGCAATAGCACCCTTTTTAACAATGCGTGCATATGAACAAATAAGAATTAACCTTTCTCTTCATGCCCAGTTAAAAGATATAAATGTCAATTTAATAGGTGTGGGTGCAGGTTTAAGTTATGATGTATCAGGACCTACCCATCATTGCCTTGAGGATATTTCTATTATAAGAACTCTCCCAAACATAGTTCTTTTTTCACCAAGTGACTGGTTATTGGCTCAAAAATTTATTGATTATTCTATATATGTTAAAAAACCGAAGTATCTCCGGTTTGATGGGAAACCTGTTTCACAGATTTATAATAACACTGAGTCTATCAATTTTGAGAATGGCTTTAGTGAATTATTTGAAGGGGATAAAATATGCATAATCTCCACAGGAATAATGACCCAAAAAGCATTAAATGTGATAAAAAAATTAGCAGAACAAGATATTTCAGTAGGTTTAATTGATGTATACATCTTAAAGCCATTTAATGAGGAATTATTTTTTAATGCAATCAAAAGATATTCACATATAATTACCTTAGAAGAGGCATTCATCAATAAAGGAGGCCTTGATAGTATGATCTCTAATATTTTGGAATGCAGGAATTACTGTATCAATATATCTCGGATAGGGTTTAAAGACGAATTTGTATTCGATATTGGCAGTCGTGATTACCTGCACAGATTAAATAATCTTGATGAGGAAAGCATTAATAAAATAGTTTTAAAATTACTTGAGGAGAATTAACATGAAAATTTTAGTTACTGGAGGAGCCGGGTATATCGGATCGGTATTAGTGCCAACATTACTTAGAAATGGGCACGAAGTAATTGTGGTTGACAATTTTATGTACAATCAACAATCATTGCTTGATTGCTGTAATGATAAAAACTTAACAATTATCAGAGGAGATGTAAGAGATAAATCCCTGATTTCAAAATGTATGGCAAATGTTGATGCGATATTCCCTCTTGCATGTCTCACAGGTGCACCCTTATGCTCGAAAGATCCTATCGGGGCCCAGACAATCAATTTTGATGCAATAAAAATGATACTTGATATGCGCAAACCTGACCAAAAAATTATATTTCCAACAACAAATAGCGGATATGGAATTGGTCAGGAAGGAATATTTTGTACTGAAGACACTCCCCTAAATCCAATCTCTCTATACGGTCGTTTAAAAGTCGATATTGAAAAACTTGTTCTCGAATCGGGGAATTCAATCACTTTACGCCTTGCTACTGTTATGGGAACAAGTCCTAGAATGCGGCTTGACCTGCTTGTGAATGACTTTACATATCGTGCAGTAAATGACGGATTTTTAGTGTTGTTTGAACCCCATTTTAAGCGAAATTATATCCATGTCAGAGATGTTGCCAAGGCTTTCATTCATTGTCTGGAGAATTTCGAAACAATGAAGGGAGAGCCGTACAACGTAGGATTAAGTGAAGCTAACTTGAGCAAATGGGAACTTTGTGAAGCGATCCAGAAGCAATTGCCTAATTTTTATTTTGTAGAGGGAAAAATAGGAGAAGATCCTGACAAGCGTGATTATATTGTTAGCAATGAGAAGATTGAAAAAACCGGATTTGTTCCGGATTATTCATTGAAATATTCAATTACTGAATTAATTAAAGGTTACCAGATTATAAAAAGAAACCAATATGCGAATGTGTAATATAGTCTTATGACAGAAAAATTGGATTTGTTATTAATCAATCCTGGAGCTCGGAATCAGGTATATGGTAAATTGGGCGATTCCCTTTCAGGAATTGAACCCCCCCTCTGGTGTGGATTACTTGCAGGTTTTATACGAGAAAATGGATATTCTGTAAGAATTCTTGATGCAGAAGCAGAAAACCTATCTCCTCATGAAACTGCAAAAAGAATTGCAGACCTAAAACCAATTCTCGCTGGAATTATTGCTCTGGGATCCAATCCCTCGGCTTCTTCAACACCAAAAATGACGGCTGCAGGTGAAACATTAAAGGCACTAAAACAGGAAAATCCTAATATAAAGACACTTTTGGGAGGCCTTCACCCTTCTGCTCTTCCGGAAAGAACTCTCACTGAAGAAGAAGTTGATTTCGTTTGTCAGGGAGAAGGATTTGAAACAGTACTTCAACTTCTCAAAATTCTTCGCACAGATAATGAAAGTGAAGACTTCATAGTAAATGGCCTATGGTATAAAAAGAAAGGATCAGTCCTATCAAATCCTCCAGCTGAACCAATTCAGAATCTTGATGAATTACCATTTGTTGCCTGGGATCTTCTCCCCATGGATATTTACAGAGCACATAATTGGCATTGCTTTAGTAATTTAAATAAAAGAGGACATTATGCAGTTATTTATACAAGTTTAGGCTGTCCATTTAATTGTAATTATTGCAATATTCATGCATTATATGGAAAACCAGGAATCAGGTTTCGCAGTCCAGAAAAAGTTATTGAAGAAATTGACTTCCTAGTCAAAAAATATCAAATAGAGAACTTAAAAATAATTGATGAATTGTTTGTCTTAAATGAAAAACGCGTAAAAAAATTATGTGATTTAATTATTGATCGTGAATATAATCTTAATATATGGGCATACGCCAGAGTTGATACAATAAATGAATCGCTTGCAAATAAAATGAAATCTGCAGGAATCAACTGGCTGGCTTTTGGAATTGAATCTGCAAGCAAAGATGTAAGAGATGGTGTAACAAAACGATTTGATCAAAATAAAATTGAAAAAGCAATTGAAATTGCTCAAAAAGCAGGAATTTTTATTATGGGAAATTTTATCTTTGGACTTCCAGATGATAATAATCAAACTATGCAAGAAACATTGGATTTAGCCAAAGAATTAAATCTTGAATATATAAATTTCTATACTGCAATGGCTTATCCGGGCTCTAAATTATATTTCGAAGCAATTCAAAACGGAATAAAACTCCCGGATAAATGGCACGGTTTTGCTCAATACGGTGAAGAAACATTACCTCTGCCAACGAAATACCTTTCATCAGCGGAAGTATTACGCTTCAGAGATTATGCATTTGATAATTATCTATCTAATCCTAAATACCTGAAAATGATTCGAGAAAAATTTGGAATAGAAGTTGAAGAACACATAAAAAAAATGCTTGAGCATAAAATAAAGAGAAAATATGCATGAAATACCTTAATATTTATGAATCCTTCAAATCATTTTTAATCGATTAAATTCCAATAATTTCAATTAATATTAGTAACATATTTTTAATTTAATGATTATCAGTCGCACACCATTTCGAATATCCTTTTTTGGAGGGGGAACAGATTATCCAGTATGGTATAAAGAAAACGGCGGCGCTGTTTTAGCTACTTCTATCGATAAGTATTGTTATATAAACATTCGTCGTCTTCCCCCGTTTTATGATTACAAATACCGTTGTGTTTATTCTAAAACGGAACAGGCAAATACAATATCTGAAATTAAGCATCCTTCAATAAGGGAATGTTTTAATTTCATGAACCTAGATCAAGGACTTGAAATTCATCATGATGCAGACCTGCCTGCCCGTTCAGGTTTAGGGTCAAGTTCTTCATTTACTGTAGGATTGATCAATGCAATGTATGCAATGAAGGGTAAAATGGTAACTAAGAGACAACTTGCCCTCGACGCAATTCACGTTGAACAAGATCTGATTAAAGAAAATGTTGGTTCTCAAGATCAAACAAGTGCCGCTTTTGGAGGTTTTAATAAAATAGAATTTGGCGGAGAACAAGGGATACAAGTCCAGCCAATAACAATAGGAGCAAAAAAATCTAAAAATCTCCAGGATCATCTGATGCTTTTTTTCACCGGTTTTTCAAGAACCGCTTCCGAAATTGCCGGTGAACAAATTAAAAAAACACCAGATCGAGCCAGTGAATTGAATAGAATGTTAGAGATGGTCGATGAAGCTATAGGAATCCTTAACAACAGTGACTCTGATATTTCTGATTTTGGCAGACTGTTAAATGAAAGCTGGATGATTAAGCGAAGTTTAACAGATAAGATCTCTACTCCACAGGTTGATCGAATCTACGAAAAAGCCTTACACGCAGGTGCATTGGGCGGGAAATTGCTCGGAGCCGGAGGAGGGGGATTTATACTATTTTTTGTAGAACCGGAGAAGCAGCAATTTGTAAAAGAAGAATTAAAAGATTTATTACATGTACCATTTAAATTTGACACACTGGGTAGTCAGATAATATATTATGTTCCATCAAATAATTATTAGTGGTTTAGCAAATGATCGCAAATCCCGAAAATATTGATGTTGTTATTCTTTGCGGGGGATTGGGAACAAGGTTAAGATCTGCTGTATCTGATCGCCCAAAAGCTCTTGCAAATTTTGGTGAAAAAACATTTATAGATATTTTGATTGATTCTATCTTAAAATATAAATTTAAAAATATTACGTTGTGCGTAGGTTACCAAAAAGAGCAAATCATAAAACATTTTGAATATGAAAAGGATTATAATTTAAAATTCTCTGCTGAAGATATTCCACTTGGAACAGGGGGAGCATTAAAAAAAGCAGTACCTGCAATTGAAAGTGATACTTTCATTGTAATGAATGGAGATTCAATATGCAACCCAGATTTTAAGCAATTACTTCAATTTCATATTAATAAAAAAGCAGTTATGACAATGGCACTGACTCATTCATCTGATAAAACAGATTATGGGAATGTAACGATGGATCAATCTCAAATAATAACAAACTTTGAAGAAAAAATTAATTCCAATGAAGAATCCTTCATTAATGCCGGCATATATGTTATGCAAAAAGAAATTTTTTCATATATGCCAAAAGAAGAAATTTTTTCTTTGGAATATGACTTATTTCCGAAGTTAGTAAATAAAAGATGTTATGGTTATATAATCAAAAATGAGTTAATAGATATTGGAACTCCTGAAAGATATAATAAGGCAGTCTCAATAATTGGTGATAAAAAATGAGAATCAATTTTGGCGATTTAGTTATTGGAGATACAGCAAAGAAATATTTACAGAAGGCCATTGATAAAAACTGGGTTTCAGAAGGAGATAATGTAAAACAATTCGAAAAAGAATTTGCTGAGTTATTTGGATACAAATATGCTATTGCAACCAGTTCAGGTACAGATGCCGATATTGTTGCCTGTTCATCCTTATATGATTTCGGAGCAAATCGCGGTGATGAGATCATTGTTCCTTCTTTATGCTTTGTAGCAGCAGCAAATTCAATTTTGGCTGCCGGCTTTATTCCAAAATTTGTCGATGTTGAACTTGAGACACTGAACATTGATCCATTGAAGATTGAAGAAGCAATCACAGAAAAAACAAGGGCAATAATGGTAGTCCATACTATGGGAAAACCCTGCGAGATGGATACTATATTAAAAATTGCACAAAAACACAATCTAAAGGTAATTGAAGATGCCTGTGAGGCACATGGTGCAACGTATAAGGGGAAAGTCGTAGGTACAATCGGAGATATGGGTGCATTCAGCTTTTACACAGCTCATCAGATCATTTGTGGAGAAGGAGGAATGGTTGCAACCAATGATGAGAAGATTGCTGATGTTGTAAGATCCGTAAAGTCGCATGGTCGTCCTGTTGGTAATTTATACTTTGATTTCCAAAGAGTTGGTTACAATTCAAAAATGAATGATCTTGAAGCAGCACTTGGACTTGAAGGAATAGAGACTTTCAAAGGATTTTTTACTACACGAAAGAACAACTTATATAGACTACTTGATTTGACAAAGGAACTTTCTGAATATTTTTACTTCATTAAAGAGGAAGATTATGAGAAAATTAGTCCACATGCATTTCCATTGGTGCTAAAAGATGAAAAGTCTGATCGCGATCAACTCTATAAATACTTGGAATCGAATGGTATTCAGTGCAAAACACTTTTTGGAAGCCTACCTACTCAGCACACAGTTTATAAATTCTTGAATTATAAATTCGGGGACTTCCCGGTTTCAGAATATATCGGGCAAAACGGGTTGCATTTTGGTATGCATCAATATTTATCCGATGATGATCTGGTATTCATCAGCGATACATTAATCAAATATTTTAATAAATAACCTTTATTTATTAACTGGTTGAGCTAAATTAAACCATTAATGGAGGAAAAATGGACTCTGAAAAAACTATCTCTGAATATTTTACAGAATCATTTCTGATAAAAGATCAATTATTAACATTACAAATAGACAATATTGTCCAAATTACAGATACTATTATTAATGCATATAAAAATGGAAATAAAACAATTTGGTTTGGAAATGGAGGTAGTGCTGCGGATGCACAACATCTTGCATGTGAATTGGTAAGCAGATTTTTTTTAGAAAGAAAAGCACTCGCGTCAATTGCACTTACAACAAATACATCGGAATTAACGGCAATCGCTAATGATTACTCTTTTGAAAATATTTTTTCCAGACAAGTGGAAGCCTTAGTTAACCCAGGTGATGTGGTAATCGGAATAAGTACAAGTGGAAATTCTCTAAATGTAATAGAAGGTCTTAAAAAAGCAAAACAACTTAAAGCGGTTACTGTTGGATTTACTGGGAATAACGGCGGAAAAATTCGTGAAATCGCAGATTATCTTATAGATGTGCCATCAGAGATTACTCCTCATATTCAGGAATCGCATATAATGATTGGACATATAATTTGTCAACTTGTAGAGAAAGAACTCTTCGATGCAAATGAAAAATAAAGCTGTATTTATTGACAGAGACGGTACAATAAATGTAGATGTTCATTATCTTGACAACCCTGATAATTTTAAAATGTATCTAGGTGTTGGGGAAGGATTAAAAAAACTTCAAGATAATGGATTTAAATTGATAGTTATCACAAATCAGTCGGGCATCGCGAGAGGTTATTTTTCAGAAGAAACATTGTTGAACATTCATCAAAAAATGAAAGAAGACCTTTTGGAATATGGTGTTATTTTGGATGATATCTACTATTGTCCACATCATCCAGATGACAAGTGTAATTGCAGGAAACCGAATACCGGATTATTCGAAAGAGCAATTGAAAGACATAGTATAAATATAAAAGAATCTTTTATGCTGGGGGATAAAATTCTCGATGTTGGTGCAGGTAAAAAAATTGGCGTTAAAACGATTCTTATTCCAGAGCCACATGCTCGTGAAGAATTACTAAATCAAAAACTAAACTGGGAAAATTCACCGGATTATATTGCAGATAATTTCTCTGAAGCTGTAGAAATTATTTTAACCTCCTGTCTCTAAAAGATATTAGAATTTAGAATAATTATTTTTATATTATTGGAGAGGGAAGGAAAGCATGGAATATCTAATTTATTCGGTGGGAATATATTTTATCTATTTTTTCTGCGGAATAGGTTTAACTTTTTTATTATGCCCAAAACCATTTGAAAAATATTCTTTCTTTTTAGCTCCCATTATTGGTTTAATATATTTTAGTTATGCCGGGCTTCTTTTTGCATATTATACCGATTTTGGTTCTAATGTATATGCACAGTTTCTATTGATTCCATCTTTAATTTTTATAATATTAGCTATTTTAATAAAAAAGAATCGTATATCTGAATTAAAATGGCCATTTAAAAAAGAAAACATTCTACTTTCATGTATATGTATATTAATTTTTATTGGAATCTCTGCGCCATTTCTATTTAAAGTTAACGTACTTACAACTATGACATTGGGTAACAATGATATAGCACATTATGCTGCAGTATCCAAATATTTAACTCAATATTCTTTTACACAAACCACTATCAATAATGATTCCTATTTCATAGGAATGTCTCAAGGAGGAGCGCATTATTCTGCATATTTTTCAACATGTATTCCAAGCTCTTTACTACAACTAGCAACATACAAAATTCAAAATATAACAACAAATCTATTTTTTGTGTTTTTAATACCATTAATTTTTTTAATTTCAGTTGAAATATTTAAATTTAAAAAAAATATTGCCTTAATTACATCACTATTAGTAGGATTTAGTTTCCATCTAATTTTCATTGATTACCATGGTTTTATTGGACAGATCCTTGGAACCGGAATATTCTTATCACTTTTTTTAATGACTTATTACTCAATTAACAATTGTAACAGTCTCAAAGATTACATTCAATATATACCAATAACTTCATTATTATTATTCGGATTGTTTGTTTGTTATTCTCCTTTATTTCCATTATATTTTATACCATTATTCCTGTTCTTATTAACTATTTTTATCTCATCAAATTTTAAATTTAAAATTCTCGTCCCAACAATATATATATTGACTTCCATAATAATATCATTCATACTAAATCCTTTAATAATTATTAGAATCATATCCGATTTTTTAATATACAACAATGTATTTGGCTGGAGTGTCCCAATTCTTAATCCATTATGGGCCTTCGGTTTAGCAGGAAATAATATTTTCATGCAAAACAATTCAATTATGAATTGGATCCTTTCTGTACCAATAATTATAATTATAATTATGTCTTTTTGGTATTTATATAAAAAAGACCGAAATTTATTCTACTTAGCAGCATCATACTTTTTAGTATTCCTATTTATATATATATATCTAGAGTATAAAGATCTAGTAACACCTGAATTTACTGGAGAGAGCTATAAGGCATATAAACTATTTACATATTATTTACCTATTTTCATAATATCAAGTTTATCAATTTTTAGAGATTTTAATATACTTGATATTAATAGAAAAAGTTCAATCAAGAAAATTTTTGGATTTTTATTTATTATTCTATTAATATTAGGTAATATTTACTCTGCATCGGCAATTATTTATGTAAACTATAATTATGGTAATTCAGTTGATAATGATATTATTGACTTAGATAAAATTACAGAAATGGAAAATGTATCATCTATTAATGTTGCAATACCTCCATTTTGGGATCAGATGTGGGCGTATTATTTCTTATTTATGAATAAAACATTATATCTAAAGGAGTCTTCTTATTATCCAAATTCACCTCAAATTGGAGACTGGACTCTTGAAGAAATTCATTATGAAAACGAAATCGATGACATTTATGTTAATGATATTATTTCTTATATCCCTGATGACAGAGAATATATAAAATTAAATGATAAATATGCTCTCATTAAAGGTAACCTCAGTGTAAAGTTAAAAGACGGATGGTACATACCCGAATATAATAATTATGGAAGTGTCTGGAGATGGACCGGAAAGAATTATGAAAATATAACTATAGATCTACACTCTAGGTATGACATAAGTGATCTGGATATTTATATTAGTTTTCTGTCTTTAGAAGAAAACAATAATTTAACCATACTTATTGATAATAAAGAAATAAATGAAATTGAAGTAAAAGACAGTGAAATACCGATTTCAATTTTTCTTCAGAACATAACTCTCTCAAATGGAAATCATGAAATAGTTTTCAAGTCAAAATATCCTGCAAAAATCCTAGATACTGGTGATCCAAGGAGTTTATGCTATGCTTTTTATAACATTACATTTATCCAAAATTCGGAGACTATAAATGGTAATTAATGAAAATTCAAGAAAACCTTTCATTTCAGTAATTTTATCATTTAAAAATGAAGAAGATGTAATTCCTGAATTAATAAGGCGTTTAAGAAAAGTTCTGGATAATGAATACCAGAATAAATATGAGCTAATTTTTGTCAATGATAATTCTACAGATCATTCCGAAGATCTTTTGATTCAATCTGCTGAAAACCATGATGATATAAAAATTATTACTATGTCTCGCACATTTGGTGTTTCAGAATGTGCACTTGCCGGTATGGAATATGCATCAGGTCAAATTGTAATTTATATGGATGCTGACCTCCAGGATCCTCCTGAATTAATACCAGATATGATCAAGGCATGGAGAGACGGAGATGATATTGATGTTGTCAATACCCGACGGATATCAAGAGATGGTGAATCCAGGATAAAACTAAGATTAACCAAAATAGGATATCATATATTAAGAAGAGTTTCTGATATTGATCTTCAAGTAGAAGTAGGAGATTTTAAATTATTATCAAGAAGAGCTGTTAATCATTTAATAAAACTTAAAGAAAAAAAACCATATTTACGCGGTTTAGTTAATTGGATCGGTTTTAATCAGGTTACAATTGATTATAAAAGAGAAGCCAGATTTGCAGGCAAGACTAAGTTTCCGGTCTTTGGACGGGGTGTCATTAATAATTTTTTAAATTCTGCTTTGATATCATTTAGTGACATGCCGTTGAAAATATCATTTTTTTTAGGAGTGATTACGTCAACGGTTGCATTTATAATGTTTATTTATGTAATAATTCAAAAATTGTTTTTACTTCCATATGTCACCCCGGGTTGGACTGCAATAATTGCTGCAATATTATTCTTGGGAGGACTACAACTAATAACTATTGGAATTATGGGACTTTATATTAACTCTATATATCTTGAAGCAAAAGGTAGACCAAACTACATTATTAAGCATACGTTCGGATTTAAAAATTCAATAGAATTAGAATCATTAAAAGAGTCATATTAATGGATCCAATATAACTTGATCTAGTGGAGAAATCAATAAAGAATGAAGAATAAACATAATAAAAAAATATTTCAATTAATTCAAATTATCATTGGGATCATAATTAGTATTTTTTTCCTATGGCTTTCGTTTAAAAATACAAATCTAAATGATTTCATTTCATCGTTTTACAATGCCAATTATCTATTACTTATTATCGCAATGATCATATTAATCGGAAGTGTTTGGATCAGAGCAATTCGTTGGAAATATTTACTTATCGGAATAGGAGAGACTTCTACTGAAGATGCTTATAAGGCAACTATGATTGGCAATATGGGAAATAATATCTTGCCATTAAAGATGGGAGAGATATTAAGAGCATATGCAATTTCTAAAAAAGCAGATATTATAATTTCCGGTGCATTCTCATCAATAATTATTGAAAGGATAGTAGATATAATATCACTATTATTAATAATAACAATAATATTTACACTTTTTCCGATTACAGAAATAACACAGATAATTGCATTTTTCGGTTATTTTATCTTAATTGGATTTTTAATTTTAACATACCTCCTATTTAAATATGAAGATAAATTTAAAAAATGGTATTTTAACAAACAAAAAAAATTGAATGAAAAGAATAAAGGATTCCTAGCAAAACATTTAATTGGATTTTGTCAGGGGATTGAAAGTTTATGGCAAAATCCAAATCAGGGGAAAACAATAATACTATCATTATTAATTTGGCTGATGTATTTTATTTTTACAATATTGTGCATCCTTGCATTGAATATTGATATTTCCATATCCGACTGCTTAAAATGTACCGTATTAATACTTACATTTACTACCTTTGCAATATTAATTCCTGCAGCTCCAGGATCTATAGGAACATATCAAATTGCAACTATAGTTGCTTTACAGATCATTGGCATTAATATTAATATAGCTCGAGCATTTTCGATAATATATTTTTTAGTCCAATATTTGCCATTTACAATCATAGGCTTGTATTATTTTTTCCAGATGAACATGCATATTTCTGATTTAGAACATAAAATAATTGGAAAAAAAGAATAATTGGCTCTGTAGAAAACCTATCTCTTTTTTAGAGAGCCATGTTATGAAAAGCCATTCTGATTTTGGCCTTGTAGAAATCTTCAATATGGATATAAAAATTGTATTCACAGCCAGCTGAATATTATAGACTATCAGTTTGATCTTAACCTCTTTAACCTGAAACCAGTATTTCCTTGCTTTAAACGCTTCACCCAATTTTCTTTTCAGGACAGAGAATACTGTTTCAACCGGATTTCTTTTATTATAAAGAGTTTTATCAAAATCTCTATTTAATTCTCGTCTATATTTTCCTTTAATCTGTTTTCTCATTCTGTCCCTGACAGGGATTATAGAATACGATTTGATTTCTTCTCGAATCTGTTTATGAATACTCTCAGAATCATATCCTTTGCCCATCGTGAAAACAATCCAATCTTGTTATTATTACAACTTTTTTAATCGAGACCTTACATGTTGAGAATCTTAGTACCACACTTTCGAAAGATTCTATCTCTGAATAATTATATTACCCCAAATCCAACAACAGTTGGTGATCTGAAAACATTGGAGTTTCTATCAATTATCAAAAATATCTAAATATTTTTTCTCTACAGAATCCCAAGAATAATTTTTGTTTATATAGCGTTTTCCTAATTCACCCATACCTGAAGTAATGTTTTTATTATTTATCAAAAAAGAAATACATTCTTTAAATTCATCATAGTTCTGGTACCATAATCCTGCATTACTCCTAAGACAATGCCCTTTTAAGACATCACAATCACCATTTACTAATACCGGAACACCATATGCCAGTGACTCCAGAGTAACCAAAGATAAACTTTCATATGGTGATGGCATGATTAAAAAATTTGCATTCGTTAATAGCGAGCCTTTATACGATTCTTCTATAAATCCAATAAAATTGATTTTTTCATGTTTTGGAACAGGAATCGAAGTACTCCCTGCTAAAACCAATTCAGGAACAGAAGGATCTTCTTCAACTAATTTGAGATAATAATCAAACATCTGATAACAACCTTTAGATCCTTCTATTCGCCCTAAATAGAGAATGTAATTATTCAATTGTTGAATTTTTAAAACCTGATCCTGCTTTGGCAAAGACGTAGAAATGCCACATCCAATAATATCCCACTTCTTTTCTTTTTCACTAAACGGGACACGATTTAAAATTAATTTCCGCTCTTCAGGGACATTATACAAGATGCCATTAACATTTTGAAATATTTCCTGTGTTGTAGATAAATTTAGTGCAGGATCATTTTCCGCTTCAGGTACAAGATATGCTTTACCCTTTGCAGCATTAATTCCATAATAGCTTGTATAATATCGAAATGTAAAAAAAATAAAAGCTTTATAATCATCATAATGATCTTCTATATATTTTATCAATTCAGGACAATTTGGACCATTTTCATTTATCCAATCAAGTTCATCTTTTTTTGTATGAGCTAAGTTTCCAAAAATTTTTTCTTCTATGGCTAAGACATTGTTTACTTTGCGTGTTTTTGAATTTTTAAACCTTAAAATTCTTATGTTTTTTATCACTTCTTCGTTTTCATTATCATATTCATTTGCCCAAGTATGATAACTTTTAGCACATGTTGTAAGAACATTTACCTGACAATAATTATTTAGATGTTCAGCAATCATCCTTGCATGATACTCTGCACCTCCAACAATTTCTTCTCCGTATCTCATAACCACAATAGCTATTTTCATTGCATCAAATCCTCTTCAAGATGATTTTCAAAATTATCAACAATTACATCCCAAGAATATGTAGACTCTGCTAATGCTCTTGCATTTTTCCTGATTTTGTTCTGTAGTTGTTTATCTCCAATTAGCCTTTTAATCGATTGAACCATATTATCTGGTGCACAGATTATTGTCTCCATTTCATTTTCAACCAACAATCCTCTTGCACCTGTTTCTGTTGTTACGACAGGAATTCCTGCACTAAAATAATCTAACATTTTCAAGTTGGTACCTGAACCTGAAAACATTGGATTTATTGCAATATCAGCAAGCTTGTAAATTTCATATTTTTCAAGTTCATCCACAACACCAAAAGGAAGTACTGTATCAGGAAATTTACCAAATTCAGAAAGATAATAATCCTTGATACTTCCAACCAGCAACAATTTTGTATTATCAAGTTTGGGAAGCAAATTTTTAATAATAAATTTTAGAGCTTCAAGATTTGGAGGATGCCAGCTTCCAACAAATAAGAGCGTATCTATATTTTCAAGGTTACATTGCCTCTTTTGCATTATTTTTTCATCAGATGATATATACTGGATCTGTTGAATATTCACACCATTTGGAGAAATTACAATTTTTTGCGAAGCGATATTATAAATATCCAACAGAATTTTTTTATCTTCAGCAGATGTAGTAAATATCAAACCTGAAAAATCACAGCATTCTTTTTCATTTGAAAATAATTTATTATCCCAGTTTTTATTATTTACATAATCACTTTTTAAAAGAAATTCAACATTATGAGCCTCATAAATAACTTTTGAATGATCCCCAATGTATTTTGCAAGAGGAAATAAATAGGGATGCGAAAAAATGATTATATCTGAAACATTCATCATTTTTCTTACTTCAGTAGTGTATTGTGGGCTTTTTTCAACGAAATCAATCATACAGCAGTCATAGAGATTTCTCTTCAGTTTTTTTTCTTCAGTCCATTGACACTGTGCATGTTCTATACTTTGAGGGATACAGATTTGTTTTAATCCATTATCCAAAGATAAAGTTTGAAATGTTTTGTTAGATTCAATGATTGAACAAATTGTGACATCATATTTTTTCGCCAGTCGTGAATAGATGTTATATAATCTTTGTTGGCCTCCTCCACGAGGAGGATAACATGAATATGTAGACAATACAAGGACCTTTCTTTTTTCCTGCAATACATTTTCTTCTTCCTTTAAAAGTAATTTGATAAAATTGAGCCAACTTATATTTTGTACAGCTGAATAACCCGCATTTCCCATAATTCTTGCATTTTCAGGATATTCTATATAATAATTTATTTTTTCAGCAATACTTTGAGGAGTTGGATTAGTAATAAATCCATTTTTCCCATCTTGTACTAGTTCTGTGGGACCACCACTATCAAAAGTAGTAATAACAGGTTTTTTACTCATCATTGCCTCAAGTGTTATCAATCCATAGTCCTCATCATATGGAGTAAATAAAACTGCCAATGAATGAGAATATAGGCTAATAAGTTCATTTTCATTTACATAGCCGACAAACTCGATTCTGCCATCTTTTTGTGCTACTTTCTTCAGTTGCTTTTCCTCAGGTCCGGTTCCGGCGATCTTCAACTTTATATTATGAGGAACATATTCCATAGCTTTAATAATAAGATCAAGGCGTTTTGGTCCATCTAAACGACTTGCTGTGAAAATATAATCATATCCCTCACTAGCGAAATCACTTATTTTCGATGGCGGATATACAATTTTGACTTCTGAATTAATAGGGAAATAATCTTTACGCCGACGTACAGTATCCGACATAGTATAATATCGTTGAATTCTCTGACCAGATAATGCAAATCTGTCAAAGTACTGAATTATTTCTCTTATAAATGGTCCTGGAAAACTGAATGTCTCCGAATTATATTCAGTTTTAGTTTCTTTTAATAACTTAAGATTTTCAAAAATCGCATTTATCGATTCTGACGATAAGTCATTTTTATAAATGATGTCCAGTATTCTTTTTACTAATCCAACACAAAGATAGGAAGGCGTTTTTTCAGGAAGATTACAGAAATGATATGAATCATAAAGACCTCTTAATGTGTGAATCATATATAATACATGATTGTGGTGCTGAACCATCCAAGATGGATATTTAGTAGAAATAACCATATCAAAGTGCGAGAGATCAAGATTATAGAAATTGGAATAAGATCTAATAAGATCCCAAAAATTGTTTTCAAGAATAGGCACTTTTATTAGTTCGCATTGATTTGAAGTGATATCATTAATTGCATTTTGCATTCCAAGAACAAGATTTTCCGCTCCTCCCATAGTAAAAGGAACAGGGCTTGGAGCAACAATCGCGATTTTCATATATGTGTTCCTACTAATATGAATTTACAATATAGAGATTTGTCAATTTCTTCAAGATTTTCGATAATATATACTACAAATTCCAGTTTCGTATTAGGTTTTATAAGCCTTCTTATAAGTGATTCTGGTGAATAAAACCTTCCATGTCTGTTACCCCAGTCTTTTGCACAGTATATAATTGCCTCATTATCAAAAGAGACACTTCCTGGAATTGAATATCTTGGATCAGTCTGACAGCTACTTTTAGAATAGATATATAAAGGAGCTATGATGATTTTACCTCCTTTAATCAATAAACGCTCCATTTCTCTCATAAAAAGAATATCAGAGTCATTTTCAAAATGCTCAATGCTACATGTTGCAATTGCACCATTGAAAAATTCATCAGGAACTGGTATTTCTGATGCATTGCTACCAATTTTATTATCATGAATCCCCGGATTATACATGATATCTTGTGAATATCCAATACACCCCGTCAGGTTACTAAAAATATCTACAACTGGCGAATGCTCACTTGCAATATCTATAAACTTTTCATTTTGTTTTAGATCCAAAAAATGATAACAGAGGTAATGCTCGAATGTTTTCTCAAAAAAATTATTAATATAATATTCAGGATATTTAGTTTTATATTCGGCTTTTATTATATATTTTAGATACCCTTTTCTATCCACTCTGATTCGCTTAACTGAAATACCCCTCGAAACAAGAGTATTGATAATCCAATTAACACAGTCAGGATCGAGATTATTAATATTCCCTACAACAACAGGATTTGTAAATTTTTTCTTTAAAACTTCAACACCATCTTCAAAATCTAGACAATCTGTCTTTAACTGATATTGATATTTCATGCCCTCTCCACTAAAAATAAAGATTATTTCTTCCCAATAACTGCATAATCCATTGCACCAAAAATCCTACTATTGAGGACCCGAATATTTTGATTATAGGTTTCAATATCCTCTTTAATAAGTACTTGTTTATCATTATCTGATAACGGTTTCAATGCCTCATTTTCTGGAGTCAAACCAAAAAACTTTATTTCAGTTTCTCTAAAGCCAGTTGTTGAATATAAAAATCTCATGGTTTCAGGGTGAACAGGTTTAAAATGAGTCAGGTCAATATAGAAGTTTGCAAGAGATGTAAGCGACAATGGGTTTACTGTTTCTGCAATGATGTAATAGCCCAATTTTAGCTTCTTATAGCAAAGTTCGAGCAAGCGAACAAGGACAACAGGTTCCAGATGTTCAACAACTTGGCTTATGAAAACCCCGTCAAGAGTTGAATCATCAAGTTTTTCAAGATATGATATAGCATCATCAAAAAGAACGTTTAATCCTTTTGATTGGCAAAATTCAACCATCGTTTTATCAAAATCTACGCCCCAAGCTCCGATCCCATTCTCACGCATCAGTTCCAAAAATTCTCCGCGACCGCAACCGATATCCAAGACATTTCTACAACCTTCAAAATATTCAATATATATATTCTGTCGCTCTTTAATCTCCTTTCGTGAACCTCGGAATTTCTCTTCGAAAATAAAATAATTAAGATCAGGAACCTCAAAATAAGCACGAGAAGTAACAGATTCCAGATTTGAACACCCGGCATTCCTTTTTTCAAGAAGATTTATAAGCCATTCCCTGTTTTTAATTTCAGAATCCAAGGATGAAAGGATTTCATTAACCTGTTTTGTGACCTCTTCTTTTACTAAACCTGAAATATCTATTTTTTCAGATTCCAACTTTAAAATACTAGATCTTAACTCACTATTCTCCGATTCAAACTTTAGAATACGAGTATTGACATCATAATAAGCTGTTTCAGAAGTTTTAAGACGTTCGTTTATAGCACCTATACTATTATTTGTATTTACTAAACGCTCACAAATATCATTGATATGTTCAATGTCCTCAAGGTATTCACAAATATGATCTATACGAGTTCCGGCGCTGGAAAGAACTTTTACCAATTCATTGTTGAATTCTGTTTGTTTCCAGATAACAGGATCCATATAGCGCCGGACTTCCCCGTTAATAAGGCTCCGGCTTTTAACGAGGAATTTTCCGGCAAACGGGCGATGCGAACTGATAAAATAGCTGTTATTGCCAATGTCAGCATTATTCTTTAAGTACTGCAGACTATCCTGAACATTATTTATTTCCACAGATAGATCTGACAAATCATCTTTGGGAGAGACTTCTGCCTCCTTTCTTCTTCGAATATTTTCCCGGATTTTCGCCATTATTTCTTCGACGTTTATTTCTTCATTTTTTATTTCTATTGTGTTCATATCAGTCCTCTCCACATTTTTAGAAGATTCCTTACTCTGCATTTTAATATTTGAATTGGTTCCTTTTTCGAGCAGTATACATACCAATCCTGCTGCTGCCGGAGCATTATTATCTTTATACAGTATCTCCTTTAATTCATGTTCATCACAGGAGTGCCATCCATTATCATATTTATAAAAATCTTCTTTAATTGTATTACAATTTACTGATTTAATTAATTTATTCCATCTTTTTTCATCATAATGAATGAACCATCCATAATTATGATATTTCCCAAAAGGAACAGTTAAAACAATTCTTCCCCCATTTTTTGTTATTCTATATATTTCACTTAAGGCTTCAATATCTCCATCATTGCTATCTTCACAAAAATATCTATCATAAATTGAGTTATCACGGCCAATGTGCTCAATTGCTGAAATACAATATATCAAGTCAAAAAATTCATCAGGAAAATTTGTATTTCGGATGTCACTTTTATGAGGAATGATCCCTCCAATATTTTTTTCAATAATATCTATTCCATGTAATTCCTTTATATTCAATGACAATAATTGTTCAAGATATCTGTCTTCAGCATTAGCATAACCTACATCAAGAACCCTTTCTTCTCCACTGTAACAGGATATTGCCCAAGGTATTTCTATGCACCTTTCTGAATCATCTATTCCAAAGGGTTCAGAAGGTAACTTAAAAATAAAATTAGAACTCATAATTAGCTCCTATTTGGATGTGATCATAATTCCAATATTACAACAACATTAGTCCTTATTTAATATACAGATTGATGGTTTTAAATTTAAAAGTCCTCCATAAACAATACTTTCATCATTTAATAAAATAGTAACTACCTCAACATCATGCGCCAAAAGAGAATATTCCTCAAAAGATCCCCTGTCAAATCCCTTATTTGCGACACCTACAGAAAAAGAATATGCTCCAGGACTTAAAGGAAGATTCATCAACCATTCTACTTTTACATTCTGGTCTTTTTGGATTTTCTCGGTCTCAACATTCATGCAGTAAGTATTTGTTTCGAAAATCGAAACTCCGAATGTATTCCTGATCATCAGACCATAATGCGGTTCATCAAAATCTCTCAACGGTTTTATCTCATATACAACCCTGATAACATTTTCACTCTCAATATATGATATCTCGTTTCCTTTTTCATTGAAGACCTTAAAAGATACCAATTCCACTTCTCCTGTTGAAGTCTCGGAATAATTCATATTGTATTTCTTTTCAGTCTTCTTTTCCTGAATATTTACAGGTAAATCTCCCTGATGACTTTTCTGTAAAATTACGTTCAAGTATAAGTCAACAACCTCTTTTGTATTTCCAAAATTAACCATACTTCCTTTTTCAAGAAAAATTGCTGCATCGCAAAGAGTCTTTACAGCGTTCATATCATGAGAAACAAAAATGATCGATCCGCCCTTCTCTTTAAAAGCCTGAATAGCCCGCATGCATTTCTGCTGGAAATAAGCATCTCCAACAGATAAGGCTTCATCCACCAGAAAACACGCAGGATCGGCATGGATGGCGATAGAAAAACCAAGCCGCATCAGCATCCCGGAAGAATACGTCTTTATCGGATCGTTTATCGCATCCCCCAGTTCCGTGAAATTAATTATCTCATCTCTTTTGGAATCGATCTCGTCTTTACTCATGCCGAGAAGCGTTCCGTTCATGTAGATGTTTTCGATACCCGTAAGTTCGTGATTGAAACCAGTCCCAAGCTCCAAAAGCCCAGTCACCTTCCCTGTAACCTCAACCTCGCCTTCATCGGGGATAACGACACCCTGCAATATTTTAAGAAGAGTTGACTTTCCGGCACCATTCTCACCGACTATGCCAAGCGTCTCGCCGTCTGCAACCGAGAAAGAGATTCCAGAAAGTGCCTGCAGATCCTTGTGATATTTTTTCCGGGTCACAATCTCCTTCAGACGATCTGCAGGGGAATGATAGATCCGGTATTTTTTGCTGACATTTTTTACTGTGATCATAATCCTTCACCTCACATGAAATCCCGTATATCCTTCTCAAGCCTATTAAATATCCAAAAAGATAAAAGAAGCATGAAAATACTCAACAGCAGAACATATGTCAGGAACGTGAACCCGGGGATCTCATTATACACAAATATCGACTGGTAGCCGTTGACAACCGCGGTCATGGGATTCCAGATGATTACTGATTTTGCGAAATCTGGAAGGATATCATATACATATACAATCGGTGTAAACCAAAACCAGAAAAGAAGTACAACCTGGATCGTTTCACGAAGATCTTTTAAAAAGACCATGAAATTTGCCAGGAAAAATCCGAGTGAGTACGCAAAAAGAACCTGGATGAAATATATTACCGGAACAAACACCAGAAGCCAGGAGAACTGGTAGCCTGCATAAATAAGAAAGAGAAAGAAAAATACCATAGTTCCTGCAAAGATCACACTCTCGGAAATTACAATATAGAGAGGGAAATACCTGAGGTTCGTATTCAGTTTTGTAAGGATATGGCGTTTGTCAGGAAAAATCGTTGAAATGCGTGTAAACATGCTGGCAAAAGCGGTCCAGGGAAGAATACCTGCACATATGTATACACCATAGCTGAAAACATCCGATGACCCCGGAAGCCTTGCTCCCATGATACTTGAAAAAATAAATGTATAGACTATAATATTTGCAAGGGGAAATATGAAATTCCATGCAAATCCCAAAAGAGATCCCGAATACCTCTCGGTGAGATCACGTTTCGCAAATTCCGTTATAAGGCTAAAATTCACTTAGATCCACCTGTTATTAAATATACATGCAATAAATCAGAACATAATATTGATGATAAATTACATAGTAATTTCCATATTGTTCTGTCATCCAATTCCTGCATAGAAGAATAAAATTTATCGCTTTTCTGCCTTAGCAACCAAAGATTTCAGTTCTTCTTCAAATTTTTCAAGAGAAAACAAATTCGCTCTTGCAACACATCTTTCATGAAATTCTCCGGGCGAAACAGAAATCCGTCTCACAGCGTTTGCAATCGATTCCACGTCAGGCTGAACCAGAAGGCCGGTCTCGCCATCGACAACAGTCTCCTTAAAACCGCCTTCATCAACTGCAACAACAGGTTTCCCTGCGGCCATCGCCTCAACCGGAGTCAGGCCATAGTCCTCATCGATCGCCGTACATATAAATCCCCTACAGCGTGAATAAAGGTCGATCAGTTCATCTCCGGAAACTTCACCGATAATCTCTACATTATCGGGAAGATTTTCACCGATCTTGTCGGCATAAACCGATGCATGATCGCCTTCGGCGTACCCGCCGACAATCACCAGTTTCTCACCCGGCATCAGGCGAAAGGCTTCGATCTGGAGCTCAATTCTCTTTTCAGGATATAGCCTGTTTACAGACAGCCAGAAATCACCATATTCTTTGAATTTATATCTTGAAACGTCAACCGGAGGATAAATGATATCAGACTCTCTTCCGTGATATTTTAAGATCCTTCCCCGGGTATTCTTAGAAATTGCTACGATATTGTCGATCTTATCAACTGAACGCTGGTCAAGGTACTTATTGAAAAAAACCCAGATTCTAAAAGCCTGCCGAGTGAGAAAATTTTGTCGGCTCAAAAAAGTGTGGTAGAGATCATAAAAAGCTCTTACAGGAGTATAGCAATACCAAAGGTTCGGATGATGCCGGTGTGCCGCATAATGACTCCAGTTGCCAGTAAAAATAAAAAAATCATAATCCCTGGAAAAATCGCACCTGTAAAACTTCACCATTGCGGAGATCTGCTTAAAAGGAGGATATTTTATCGTCTCTCCCAGGGATATGATTCTGGCGGAGTCATCGATCTTTGCAGCAGCATCTGTATCCGTAGTAATGATGTCTGCATCGAGAATCTTTGCCATAGCCAAAACTACTTTCTCTCCGCCGCCGATAGCACCGAAATAATCATGGAATATGGCAACTTTCACTGGAAATTAATCCCCTTTCCACCACTTGGTCTCGAATTTCTTCTGGATTATCTCGTCTCCTTCTCCGGGGACTTCGACTCCGGCGGCGCGAAGATCCGCGTCCAGCATGATCTTAACTAGATCTTTGAAAGTGACTTTAGCCTTCCACCCGAGATCCTTTTCGGCCTTGGTCGGGTCGGCCCTTAATGCATCGACCTCGGTCGGGCGGAAATATTTCTGGTCGATCCTTACATGATCGTCAATATTCAGGCCCACGTAAGAGAACGCTTCGTCAAGGAACTCATTGATCGAGTGCGTCTCACCCGTTCCGATGACGAAATCATCGGATTTTTCCGCCTGGAGCATCATCCACATCGCCTCGACATACTCGGGCGAAAATCCCCAGTCGCGTTTTGCATCCAAATTCCCAAGATAAAGATATTTTGCCTTCTTCGCAAGAATTGCCGCTATCCCACGCGTGATTTTGCGGGTGACAAACGTCTCCCCGCGGCGGGGGGACTCATGGTTGAACAGAATTCCGTTCGATGCGAACATGTCATACCCCTCGCGGTAGTTTTTGGCCATCCAGTATGAGTACAATTTTGCACATGCATATGGACTCCTCGGGACAAAACACGTCTCTTCATCCTGCGGAGGTTCAGCTCCTCCGAACATCTCGCTCGACGATGCCTGGTAGAACCTGATATCAAGACCGCTCCTGCGGATAGCCTCCAGAATCCGGGTAGTGCCAAGAGCAGTCACGTTCCCCGTATACTCGGGAATATCGAAACTGACCCTGACATGACTCTGGGCACCGAGATGATATACCTCGTCGGGTTTCACATTGTATATTATATTGTTTATCTGCTCGGCATCCGAGAGATCGCCATAATGAAGATATAATTTTATACTCGAATCATGAGGCTCGACATACCCGTCAGATCCTAAAATATGATCGATTCTTGAAGTATTGAAGGTCGACGCTCTCCTGATAAGACCGTGAACCTCGTAACCCCTGGAAAGAAGGAGTTCGGCAAGGTACGATCCGTCCTGACCCGTAATTCCCGTGATTAATGCTTTTTTAGGTTCCATTTTCTCAAACCCTGGTATAAATTAGTACTTGTTCGTATTAAACGTCATCAATAATATGGCTGTCCCAGTAATCATAAACCGAACGAAGAGTCTCTTCAAAAGAAATCTTTGGTTTCCACCCGGTATCCCTGCAAATTTTTTTATTACTCCCGATGATTCTCGGATTATCCGCCGGGCGGAGACGGGAAGCCTCCTGCCGGATTTCGACATCAATTCCGTAAATTCCGGATAACATCTCTATAATATCAACTATCGACCTGCCGACTCCGCTGCAGATGTTATAGGCCTCTCCGCTTTTTCCCTTCGACAATAAAGAAAAATACGCCTCAACTACATCATGGACATCCAGGAAATCACGGATTACCGCCCCGTTTCCGATATGAAGAACAGGCTCCTGAAGGCCTTTTGCAATCATAACGAACTGCTTCACTAAGGAACTCACCACGAAATTATCCTTCTGCCCCGGCCCGCAATGATTAAATGAGCGTGTACAGCAGATATCAAGACCATACCCTTTGGCATATACACCGGCGAGGTTCTCCTGCGAAACTCTCGCCACCGCATACGGATTCCCGGGGCGCTGCTGCACATCTTCTGAAACAGGCAGATCTTCCTCAGGTATTATACCATACTGCTCCGAAGAACCTACAGAAAGAATCCGTGTATTCAGTTCGTTATGCCTTACAGTCTCGATTATATTCAAAAAAGCATTCATATTGTTCATAAAGGACTCGACAGGGGTATTCCAGCTCTCCGCAACTGAACTCTGGGCTGCAAGATGCAGGATGTAATCCGGCTCTATCTCTTTAATGATAGTCTCTATCTTCAGGAGATCCTTTAAATCAGCTTTATAAAATTTATGAAAGCCTGGATTATCCACGAAATCCCACGCAGGTTTTCCACGGCTTATTCCATAAATCTCAAAATCTGAATGATTTTTATTTATGTAATCAACGAAATGTCCACCGACAAATCCGCTGATTCCCGTAATCAATATCTTTTTCATAAATATCCGGCTCTTTAGGTACTATATAATCTATAATTTTTAACTATTTTATTAAGAATTTATACTGCTGCCTTTATTTTTTCACCTCTGCCTTCCTCACCTTCACCGTGAGATAAACGGCATGCCGGGGATCGATTCTTGCAAGAAATCCTGCAATTAAACCTGGGAAAGGATAATAACCCATACCTCGAATTTTCTCAACACAAAATCCATGGTGCTTAAGAAGATCAATCAGACCCCTATAAGTGAAAATTCTGAGATGGATCTCCCCGGGACTGCTATGTTCCATATTTTGCTTTGGATCTAATGGATTTCCAAGAATTACTTCGTTGCTGATATGTGAAGAAAACGGCTGATAACCGATAAACAGAGAGACAAGATTATGGCTACTACCAAGATTTGGAGTAGATAAGATAGCATATCCTCCTGGTTTCAGCATCCTGTAAACCTCTTTCAGGAAGACATCAGTCCCGTTAAGATGTTCAAGAACCTGATTTGCATGGATAACATCAAAAGATTCATTCCTGAAAGGCAAACCGGCATTAAGATTGCCTGTACAGATCTCAACTCCTGATTCTTCCGAATTAATGGCAGATCTTGTATCAAAATCAACCCCGTATGCGTCGTTTGTCTTCAAACGCGCTGCAAGTTCCCGGGTGAATAGACAATTGGAGCATCCGCAATCGAGAATCTTCGTTTTTGGATAAGGGTCCAACATCTCAAGAATTAACCGCCTGTTATTTTCGTCCACCTTCAAAAACAGAGAAAGCATATATTTCTTCATCGATAGCTCAATCCCCGGCCTCATTATATGTCAAAATGAGTTTTTTTGATATTGCATCCCATTCATAATCATTCACACTATCGATTAATAACTCCTTTATTTCTTCCTTTTCCGAAAGCGCCAGTAGGATACAAGATACGAGACTTTCAGGCGAGAGATCTGCAATATAACCGTTCGATCCTTCCCGTATTAGATCACATGCAGCGTTTCGTGGAGATTTGACAGTCACAACCCGAAGCCCACAGGCCATCGCCTCGATAGCAACTATCCCGAATCCTTCACGGGAAGAGGGAAGGACAAATACTTTTGAAGCTTTCATCACTGCAATTACATCATCATAATCGTGAAGGAAACCCATGAAGGTAACATTCCCTGTCAGTCCCAAATCACCGACCATATCTTCAAGTCTCTGCATCTCAGGCCCGTCACCCACAATGACTGCCTTAATTTCAGGCATTTTCTCACATATCCGGACAAGGGCCTGAAGAAGAAGATCGACATTTTTCTCCGGAATCAGGCGTCCGACAAATATTATATCCGAATACTCTCTTGCTGGATTTATCCTGTTTATCTCCTTAAAATCAATTCCGTTAGGGAAAATTGGAATATATCCCCTCATTCCGTTACATTCAAGATTTCGGGCTGTTGAACCCGAAACTGCAACAGGATTTTTTGTGAAATATATCGCAAAGCGTTCAATAAACTTCCCGAAGATCCCGAAAAATCCAAGATAATCATACCAGTAATTCCCCCATACCTCATGCCACGTTACAACCAGAGAGCACTTTGAAACTTTCGAAACAAGCCATGAAGGTAGCAAAGGAAAATACGGAAACGCCTGGCAGTCGATAACGTCAGGTCTCTCTTTTAACAACGGAAGGAAGAGAAAAAAAGAATAATAGATCGCCTGTACGATCGATCTTCGTCCTTTGACATAGAGGTCCATCGGACGGCACAAACCGTGATATATGATCCCGTCTTTTTCAAAAACAGCCGGACCATCCCAGTATTTCATACCGAAGATATGAACTTCGTGCCCTCTCTCCGCCAGTCTGAGGGACAGCTCGTAGATCCTCTTCTCAGCTCCGCCTTTTACGTAAGGATAGATAACATCGTATACGAACGCGATCTTCATGGGACTATTCCGGTACTAATACATGAACACTGCACCGACTTTAATATTCTTTAAAAATTCAAGAGATTTAAACTTTAAATTGCTTTGAGAATAAACTCAAGAGCACAATGTGGAAAAAATGCACAATATGGTAAAAGTGCACAATTATAAATATTACACTTAACAAAAAATTATACATGCTATCCGGGACAAAAGAAAATTCAACAAGTCAAATCAAGCGTATTCCAATAAAAGAACCTACATGGAGAGAATTGCACGATTTAAAAAAAGCCGGCCAAAGCTATGACGATTTAATCTCTGAAATGATTGAAAGGGAACAGGATTACAGGGAATGGAAGATGATTGCCGGGATTGAAAAAGAAGGTGATTTCGTACCATTCGACCCGGAAGATATTCTTGGCAACTAAAAAGGACGATGAATATCTGTGTTTAATATACTTATAGAAAAAAGAGCTGAAAAATTTCTTAAAAAACTTCCAATTAAATCCCGGCGAATAATTGTTGAAAAAATCCTGGAATTAAAAAATAATCCTTTCCCGGGGGAAAACAAGGAAAAAATATTCTGTCCTAAACCGCCGGAAGTTTATCGCCTTCATATCAGCAGATCCTACACAGTATTTTATATAATAAATATTGACGATCACCTCGTTAAAATTGAAAAAATAATAACAATCGAAGGTGCACACAAAGATTATTCCCGCAGATAAACTGCCGGATTTATAAATCAAAATTTATCCCGAATAGAAAATTCAAAGAAAAAAAATTAGAATCTCGGTTTTCTGTATTTGGGGAGGCAATCCCTGCAATACACCGGTCTTCCTTCGGTCGGTTTAAAAGGTACTTCACATTCTTTGCCGCAGTCGCTGCAGACCGCTTTGTGCATCTCTCTTGGTTCTCTGGGTCCGAAGTCTCTCCGGCCCCCATAATTTCTGTCATTCATTTTTGATCTCAACAGATGTATCTGTCAAACGTAATTTAGGCTGTGACTTTATATAACGATGCATTAGCCTGGTGAAATTTCACTTTCGCACTGCCCGCCGGAGATATAAGTAAGACAGGTCCCGAACTGATATTGTGCACGAAGCAAGGAAAAAATATTATCACCAATCTTTTCTTTGATCGTGCCGCAAACCTCCGGAAACCTCAAATGAAAAATTTCTCCTAATCTCAACTATTTTTATCTCATCAAAATGATGTTGTGATTTAGATGAAACAGTGCATGAATTTGTTTCATTAACGTTTTGACGCATGTGTAAGAATATGCCTTATTTCAGGCAAAATGATCTCCTCGGTTGCAAGTCTTACCGCACCGGTCGATCCCGGTATACAGAAGATTGCTTTTTCTTTGTAGATCCCTGCAGCAGCCCTGGACAATAACGAGCTTGTCCCTATCTCGCCGTAACTCTTCAGCCTGAACAATTCGCCGAAACCGTCAATGGTTTTTTTGAATATAGGTGAGACAGCTTCAATCGTGCAGTCGTCGTGAGTCAGGCCGGTTCCTCCGTTTACTATAATACAGTTTGAAGATTCCAAAGCTTCAAAAACGGCTCCCTTTATCAGGTTGATGTCGTCGGGAACCACTTCATAGAAAGAAATGTCAATATTGTCCTTTGTTAGCAGTTCGATTATCTTTTTTCCGCTAAGATCACTGTCTTTGTCTCTCGTTGTTGAAACCGTAATAACAGCAGCTTTTAATTCAATATTCTGAATATGAGAACTGTCCATGCAAAGTTATTAAGGCTCTTATAGGAGATTAGCATAACGGCTGACCGATTAAAATTCACGTTTTTCACACCGCCTGACGGAAATATCATGCATCTTTTCATAATAAATACAGATTATCTTTATATTTTGTTAAAAATTAGAAATTTTAATTCCTTTATGAAACAGATAACAACTATTTATAAAAAGGAAACAAGAACTTCTATGATGAAGACAGGGGTCTTTAAAGCAATAACACTGGGATTGATTATCTGCTTTACATTATCAGCGGGGTGTGCATCACTACCTGAAGAAGAAACACCGGCACAATCCACGTCTTCAGTTTCTGACACTACGCCATCCGTATCAGACGGAGAGGTTGATCAGGTAAACTATTCAACGCCGATCCCCACTCCAACAGAAGAAGAAAAACCTGAATATTCCATCCCACCGGATGAAAACATTTCAGGTCCACAATATTCTGTTATCTATTCTAAGGAAGAATATCTCAGGTATACTGTAATACCATTTGATCTGGATTTAAAATATCCTCCGCTGATTTTCGAATATGATCTGGAAATAGATACTGTCACGGATGTGAAGGCAGCTTACAGCGAATATGGGAGTAAAAGCGAATACTCCTATACCCTGAAAGTACCGAGTCAGAATGCCTGGTATACGATATCGGTATATAACAACGAAACCGGAGAACTTGTCAGTTCAAAGGAATTGAATCACTTCGGCGATACAAGTGTATCCGGAGTTTTTAAGATCTATGGGGCCGGAGATTATCACATAGAAATTTCAGGAAACCTTGTGACGGCAAATACCACCGTTATGCTGCCTCCTGAAAACCTTAATTGACATTTTTTAAATCAATTAAACAATTATATATGCTAAAAGATCCAATTTAGTTAGGCAAAAATCCGATGTCCCGGTAGGGTAGAGGATATCCTAGAAGCCTGCGGAGCTTTTGACCCGGGTTCAAATCCCGGCCGGGGCGTATTGATCTGAATTTATGCTTTTTTATTATAATTAAGAAACATGCCATTAATTCCAGAGAAATACCAAAGAGCCTTTAGAAGACGTTTTACTTTGGTTACCATAGCATTTTTCAAATTCCAAACACAATGGATTCAATCGTTTTAGATCCAATATGAACTTGGAAAAATAAATATAACCTCTTTTTCGAAAAAATAGTGAAACGTGACGGTTCAAAAAGTCTACTACAACACGGAACCGCCACAGGATAAGATGTACCCGTTGATTGAAAATACTTTCACTCTATGCACGTCCATAAGAATTTATTGATAATAAAATTTCATATTCTCAATTCTACTACACACGGAGCCAATACATGAAAAAGAAATTTGTAGAAAAAGATGAAGAAGAATTAATTTTAAAAAATGCCGATTGGTTCACTAAAAATGTCATTCAAAGAAAAAAAGGGGTTATATATGGAAAATTAAAAAAATAACCCTCTTGCCAACCGGGAAGAATATGAATACCTGATCTCAAATAAGACAATGAAATATACTATATCATGAAACTGAATAAAATTGTTTTACTTTTAATCTTTTTCGACTTATCCGTCTGTTGTAAACCCGCTTCAAAATAAATTATTTCTTCCCGCTCTTTGATCTTTCATCTTTCAATTCCTGGTATATGTCCATTAAAATTTCAGGATTCTCCATTACATATTCTCTTGCCGTTCTCTGCAGATCCTGCAACTCTTCATCAGGATTCAGGGATGGATGATTTCCGGAAGGAGAATAATGTCGGTCGATATATTCCTGGCAGGCAAAGATTATCTCTTTCGATCTGTCCCTGTGATTTTTTTCAGCAAGTTCTTCTACTTTCTCCAATATTGCCGTAGGCATATTGAGAGTAACATGTTTTGTGTCCTGCTTTTTAGTCAAGTTCTCCCTCCATGATATATTATGTCATAATATATTATACCATAGTATGGAAGAGCAATTGATATATATGCCTTTGTGCTTAATTATAGCATGATATATTATGAAAAAACATTGGGAGGCACCACGATCAGACGAACTGATTTGCATTTCTGTAAATCTGCCAAAATCGGTTCTTGATCGGGTAGAAAACTACAGAAAAGATCAAATCGAAAAAAAAGGAAAATGCAACCGGACCGATGCCATAATCGACCTGATAATCGCAGGTTCCAAATGCGAGGTTTGCCAATGACCGGAAATATACCATATCACCCGGCATACACCGGAGAATATCATAAAGGGTTTTTCAAACTCCTTTTCTGCATTGCAACGGTCAATCAAAACGAGAACAAATTCAGCCGCGGGGTATTTTGATGAGCCAGGTGAAAAAACTGGACCCTGTTCCTTTGTACCTGATATCCCACAAATTAAATGAGGAAATCTCCCTTTTGGGAAAGAGCGTTACTGAAATCCACATCAGGCTTGCAGGACAGAATCTCTATAAAATCGAAATCGTGGAATCCGAAGATCGCAAACCGGCCGGAGGCAAAAAATGAGTCTCCGGACACTTATCGTTACAAGAATGATAAAATCCCCCGGCGGCGAAGAAACGATAAAAGGAATCTTTGAGATCGGCGATTCGCCTGAAGCCGATGCTACGGCGGCCGCAGTTGAATTAATGAATACAATTGCCGAAAATGCAGTCTCCGGTTTTGCAAAAGATCATAATCTGCCGGATAAAACTACAGCAGTCACCCCTGGTCCGGGAGAACAGATCGATCCTGATGCTAAAAAGACAGAAAACGAGAACCCGGGAAAAAACGATCCCACCGAAGGAAGCGAATTCACCTGCGAGGAATGCGGCAGCAGGATCAATTCAAACGAAAGCCGCCTGTCACAGATATTTACGAACAGGAATCTGTGCCGCCAATGTCTCGGGAAGGTGGAGCAATGAAGTGTGCGGTCCTGTTTCAGGTCAGGGACGAAGACGGCCTGCTCCTGGTTTCCAAAGATGCAGTTATTTCTGCATATGAAGCGCTTCGTCTTTTATCTGACGTCACAAGGGAAGACGAAAATAATGACGAAGAGATCATCATCTGCCGGGATCACGAAAAGTCCCGCGATATGACACCCGAAGATCCAAATCCCGTGCTAACAGAAGAAGATCTCTTTGATCAAGACGAAAAGAACTTCCTCGGCTGCTGCAAAAACGCAGAACAGGCAGTCGAAGAATTCCAGCAGGCCTTTCCCTGTTCCGGTAAAAACGAGAAATCGATTGCCGGGGAATGGTCCAATCTTAAAAAGGAAGGATTGTTGAATTCATTAAAAACCGGCCATTTCGTAAAGATCACGGATTCGAATTTCCCGCAATATGATACGACCGGAAGAGTGATCCAGGTAAAAGGCAATGATGTGCTTGTCAGTTTTACTCATTCGGCGGTCTGGGTCGATAAATCAGTTCTGGAGGTGGTGGAGTCTCCGTCAAAAAAATGACATTCGCGTTGCTCTGCCAGATGGTTCCGAGATGTCAACTTATGAATCAGAACGTCCGGAAATCTCTGGACCAGTTGTTCGAGCAGCGCAGGGAACATATCGACACAGGCCGGATCGTCAATGCAGCGTATGATACGGCGAATATCCGGACTAAATTATATCTATTCCTTAATGACAAGGAGATCCTGTATCTTAAAAAAGAAGGAGTGATTTGAACGGACGGTAAAAAAAAATTCCAGTAAATTCAGTTGAAATTCCGGAACAATTAACAGACTGCAGATTTATCAAAGTCAGGGCGAAGGACAAAGCTGCACTTGAGCCGAAGTGGCAGACTCTCAGGAATTATTCGGCCGCGGACCCTGACCTCCTCAAACACATTGAGACGGGGGGCAATTACGGGGTGATGCCTGCCGGCGGAGTATGCATACTCGACGCAGACAATGCGACGGAGCTTGTGCAGCTTCATGCCCTCGACATATTTTCAGACACCTTCTTCGTAAGAACGGGGGGCGAAGGATTCAGGGGCCATTTTTATTTCAAATGCGATTTCCCGGATCACAAAAAGATCATCCTGTACCATCCCGAAACAGGGAAAGAGCTCGGCGATATCCGGCCGTCGGGCTGTAAGGCGTACTGCCTCGGTCCGGGCAGCATCCACCCGTCGGGAAAGCCCTATACGATAGGAAACGACCGTCCCGTCCGTGAATTCACATACGAGGAGATCATGGAGAAACTGTTTTCGAAAGTAGGGACATCAGCAGATAAAAAGGAAAAGCAACCCGCAGGAGATTTAAACAAAAATGAAAACAACCTTGTCGAAGAACTGGGTCTCACCGTTACCGAATTCCTGATGCCTTTGAATCACACAATCCGGGACAGCCAGATCGAAGGAGAGCATCCTGTTCACGGTTCCGAAACCGGGACCAACCTGGTAGTGGACCCTGTAAAAAATATCTGGTACTGCCGCCGTCACAACAGCGGAGGCGGTCCTCTCGAGGCACTTGCCGTATCAGAAGGCATCATCGACTGCTCGGATGCCGGTAAAGGATCTCTCCGCGGGCACTGGCCGGAGATATTCCCGGCACTCGAGAGAAGAGGTTACGGTGAAAAACTCAAAGAACTGAAAGACCTGAAAAGTCTCCAGGATAAAAAAAAATTAAAAATATTCCTGTAATCACCGTCAACTCCAGGCCACTGAATGAAATTTCAGAAGATGCGATCCATATACTCGAAGAGGCTAACCATCCGCCGTTTCTCTTTCATCGCGGGGGATTTCTCGTCAGAATAGAGAGGGATGAGCGAAACATGGTCGAGATCAGGCAGATAAGAGAAGACGCACTGAGAGGTATACTCGCCCGCTGCGCCAGGTGGATCTCATTAAAGCCGGTCGGAAAAAAGAAGGAGGATATCCGCTGGATTGAGAAGACTGAGAATCCGCCGGTAACGGTGGTTAAGGATATCCTCTCGCTTCCGCCAAGTGTCCTGAGCGTACCGTCCCTGATAGCCGTCACCCACTCTCCGATCATCCACGATGACGGAACGATTATTTCAGAAGAAGGCTATGACCCGAAGACAAAGACATACTTTGCCCCGGAACCGGGTTTTATACTGGATGAGATTCCCGATCTCCCTTCCGAAGAGGACATCCGGAATGCATTGAACATACTCCAGGACGTTTTCGTGGATTTTCCTTTTGTCGACAATGTCTCGAAATGGAACGCCGTCGGAGCACTGGTAACCGCAGTCTTAAGGCCTGTCATCAACGGACCTGTGCCGTGCTGGATAGTCGACAAACCGCAGGCAGGAAGCGGGGCGAGCCTGATCCAGAGCGCGATACATATGGCCGCGACCGGGAGAGACCCGAGCATCGAGGTGATCCCCAAATCACCGGACGAATGGGAGAAGCGTACGCTTGCAACTCTTCTTTCGGGCAGGAACATTTGCATTCTCGACAACATCTCGATCAGGCTCCGGTCGGACATCTTCGCGGCCATCCTGACATCGAGGGAATGGAAGGGGAGAATTCTCGGGAAATCCGAGGAGGTGTCCCTTCCGGTGAGATGCTTCTGGATGGCGAACGGGAACAATATCCAGTTCGGCGGGGACATCCCCAGGAGGATCTGGGCTTCGAAGATCGATCCCCAGATGGCTCTCCCGTGGCAGCGTGACGGATTCAGGCACCCGGATCTTCTCAAATGGATTCAAAAGAACAGGGGCGAGATCGTTGCGGCCGTCTTTATCCTGACGAAAGCATGGATCCGGGCCGGAAAGCCGAAGCCTGAAAGGATCATGCCGATCGGTGGATTTGAGGAATGGCGCCGCACCATCGGCGGAATTCTGGAGAATGCCGGCGTCGAGGATTTCATGAGGAATGCCATGGATGTCTACCTCGACGGCGACGTTGAATTAAGACAATGGGAGAACTTTATCTCGTCGGTCTTCGAGGTTTTCGAGACTCGTCCCTGGACCGCAGCCGATCTCTACAGGCGCTTAAATTCGGAGGAGACGGGAGAGAGCCTGACTCCCCCGATCAGGGTGACGGATACACTGCCCGACCATCTTGCGGAGATCTATATCTCGAAGCCGACCGGGTTCACCCGTGCCTGTGGAAATGCCCTTAGCAAACAGGAAGGGAGGCGGTTTCCCTGCGGTTACATGATCAGGAGAGGCCAGACCCGCCAGAGCGCCCAGCAGTGGATTATCGTGGAGATTGAGAAAAGTTCGGGTTCTTTCCTTGCTGAAAAAGAGGGGAATGATGAATTACCTGAAGATGACTGATCGAAGAGGTCTCGGGTGCTTTTTCCCTGTGCCGGCGAGTGAGTTGTTAGTTAGTTGTAGTTATTTTTCGTCCGGTACAGATTCAGAAAAAAAAGAAAAGAGAGAAAGAAGAAAAAAGGAAAAAAATGATCCTGACAGTAACCGGATCGCGGTTAACATAACTATCATAATTCACATCCCGAACTTTTTTCTCGTTTTCGCAGATCGCAAAAGACGGCGCCTGCCTGAAAGAGATCTCTTCGTTGAGTGTGACGGATAGATGGACGGAAATATGCTGACAGCTGGTGACGGCCTCAATGAATTGTTGTTCTCGATAAACGGTGAACTTCATACGACTCACCCGGACCGGGACTCCGGTCCCTGGAGAACGACGAGGCTCCTGGGCGGAGGCCGGTGCGTACACCTGTACCTGCTTCCGCCTTCTCCGTACGAAAATGATCATGCCGGGGCATGGAAGCACGGGAAACTTTTTCCCGAAAATTCCGGGACGGATATTCCGACTGCAAAAGCATGGGTCTCGGAAGATTATCTTTCGCTTGTAGTCTACGAGATGAGATCGCAGTCGTATTACATCTGCCCGCATTCCTGGGCCTGTCAGGTTGCATGCCGGAAAAGGGAGAATTCACGGATGATGATATGCGAGAAGGAGATGATCCCGTGAACCTCCGGATTTCCCTGAAAAATAGTTGAGAAAACCTTAAATATAGTGAAAAAACGGCCAAATCGGGGTTTTTTGCATCCACACAGAAGCCCTGTAAGCTATTATTTCCGACCGGATCGATATAGACATCGTCTGAAAAAAAGAGGGCAAATACGGGCATTTATATCTCTTTGATTTGGGGCTTGTTTGGGTTAAAAAGGGTGGATTTCGGGTTTTTTCAGCAGGGGTTCTGAATGCCCGGATATTAGAGGAAATAAGCTTAAATTGGGGTTTTTTGGGGGTGTTCCGCCCTGAGGAGATCATCTTCTCTTCCCCTAAATCAAAAAATGAATCGATTTGGAAATCAAAGAAGGATTATATTCAGATTCTAAAGCGGAATACTATTTTAAGTATTCAGAATAAATGTTCAACAATACTAAAAACGCTTATGAAACAAAGGTTTCATTGACTGTTTCATCTAAATCACAACGTGATTTTCATGTAAAATATATAAAAACAGCAGAAATCCCGGATATTTGAGATCCTTACTCATAAGTGATAATTAAATCTACAATTCATCACGGGGCAGAGATGAAACAGAAAGAAAAACTTACAATCATGGTGTCATCAACAGTCTATGGTGTCGAAGAACTTTTAGAGAGGATATATTCGCTTTTAACCGCCTACGGGTATGACGTGTGGATGTCACATAAAGGGACGGTCCCGGTATTTTCAAATAAAACAACAATTGATAACTGCATTGCTGCCGTTAATAGCTGCGATCTCTTTTTAGGATTAATCAACCCGAATTATGGATCGGTAAATGATGATGAAGGAATATCCATAACGCACCAGGAATTAAGAAAAGCAATATAATTAAAAAAACCGAGATGGCTGCTGGTTCACGATCATGTAGTTTTTGCCAGATTACTTCTCAGGTATCTTGGATATGAAAATCAGGAGAAAAGGGGTGAACTCTCATTAAATAAAAATGCAATACTTGACGACCTCCGCGTTATCGATATGTATGAAGAAGCAATATTATCTCAGGAACCCCGTAGAGACCGGAAGGGAAACTGGACCCAGAAATATTTTTATGATGGAGATGCTATTCTTTTTGCCAGGGCACAATTTTTCCGCTACCAGGAAGTCGAGGCGTTCATAGAAGAAAATTTTAAGGATTATAATCGTGTTTCCAATGCGATTCAGGATGACGGAGACAGCTCATGAATATTGATCAATCGAAGAAAATCCTGATGCTCGGGGGAGAAGGCCAGAACATAGAATTTAAAAGAGACTGCCAGGATATAGATTCTATTGGAAAAGTTATCTGCGGTTTTTTAAATTCGTCAGGAGGATCAATTCTATGTGGAATCTCCGAAAATTTCAATCTTACCGGAATAAAGATCACCGAATCTGAAAAAAATAATATCGAAAAAGAAATTCAGCAACATATTTCCCCTAAAGCACTCGTATCTTTTGATGTAAATGAAATAGAAGGTAAAAAAATCCTGGTAATTGAAGTCCCGGCGGGAAAAGATATTCCTTACGCATTCCAGGACGTAATTTATATCAGAAACGAAAATAAAACACAAAAAGCCGACATTTATACCATAAACGATATGGTTCTAAGCAAACAGGTCGAACCTCACCGGTGGGAACGTCGTTTTTCAATAGCAGATATAAATGAAGACATTGAATTAAATGAATTTAACCAGGCAATAAAAGAGATAAGCAAACGTTTCAACTTTCGCGATAATCACAACATGAATATGGTTCTTGAGGATCTTTCAGTGGCAAGATACGGTCGCCTGACTAATGCAGGAGATATCCTCTTCTGTAAAAATCCGGCAGAAAGATGTCCCCAGGTTCGCGTCCGTGCCTCATGCTATATATCCGATAAATACGATGAGGTATATAATGATTTTAAATCATTCGAAGGGCCTCTTATCCGGGTTCTCGAAGAACTTTTTCATTTTATCCAAAGAAATACTGCAACAAAATCGTTATTCAGCCGCGATGACCTGAGAAGGCAGGATAAATCGGTTTACCCCGCAGATGCGATTCGTGAAGGTCTTGTAAATGCATTCGTTCACAGGGACTATAGCGATTTTTCAGGAGGTATTATTGTCAGTGTTTATCCGAAAAGTCTTGAGATTTACAATACGGGATCTTTTCCGGAGGGAGTCACACCGGATAAACTCTCGGAAGGGCATATCTCAGTTCTCCGGAATCCTGATATTGCGCATGTTGTTTACCTGAGAGGTCTTATGGAAAAAAACGGGAGAGGGAGTGTACTGATCCGGAGATCGTGCGAGGAACACGGATTGCCCCTGCCCAAATGGACATCCGATCAAAATAGTGTCACGTTAACATTCTTCGCCCCGGAAGAAAAGAAAGTCAGCGAGACCAGAATCCAGATCGGCGGAATGCCATGGGTTCATACAATTATCCAAACGACTGACGGGGGTTTCCTTATCGGCGGCTCATATTCGGACTCCGAATCATTTCCTCATTCAAGACCGTGGGTTGCAAAGACGGATGACAACGGCAGCCTGCTCTGGGAGAATAAATTCGGAAGCGTGAACGATTCTTTCATCGGTTTTTATGAAAGCGAAGACGGGAAATACCATATCATCTACGCACCGCAGTTAACCGGTGAAAACGGACCGGACCGCGATCAATATATCGAGACGGTTATTGATAACAATGGTAAACTGGCGAGCACGAACAATGACAATGTTCCGGGATATCCCAAACTGATCTCGAAAGACGGCCTGGTATTCACGGAAACCATATCCTGCACAGACGGCGGAAAGAAACTGCATATCATAAAAACAAATGCCGAAGGTGAGACAGAATGGGATAGTCTCTGTGAACTGGCGGATTCTTCTGCGACCGGCTCCAGTATCGGTTCCGGGATAGTCCGGACGGCCGACGGGGGGTACCTGATAACGGGAGCGAGATATTATTATTGAAACCGTTTTCGGGAATTATTATGCAGTCAGTCGATCTCATTTCAAAAATAAAGGAAACCGGGTTCAATAAGAATAAGATCCTGATTTTAGTAATTTTCTTAGTAATATTGCTCTTCGCAAACCATCCGGTTTCGGCGTCTTCTTCCCCCGGGGATGATAATCCCATCTCGATCGTCATCATCTCTCCGGCCAAAGGTTCCAAATTCCATAGCGACGTCGTTCCCCACCATGTGAGGGTTCTTGCCTACATCTCTTCGACTTATAACATAACCGGGGTCACCCTCGACAGCGGATGGGAGACCGTCGAAGCAGATGAGCCTTTCAACGAAATCGACGAAGAGATCCGGATCGACAGCAGCGGGGAAAGATCGATCGTAGTTACGGCCCGGGACGAAAACGGGAATTCAGCATCCGGGACTACCGCATTCACCATAATAATCGGGCCTCCGGTAAGTCCACGATATGCGATGCAGTTTACAGTCTGTGGACAGATCACGGATTCGAACGGGAAACCTGTAAAAGACTGCCGGGTCCGGATAAATTCTTCGTTTTACAAATATATCGATGAATTTATGGGATCGACCAACGTGACGGACATCAACGGCAGCTACCTGATCGAGAATGTCTACGGTCCGGACCTTATGATTACGGCAGAAAAAGAAGGTTACCTGAAGTATGAAAGCGTTGAAAGCTTCGAGAGCGCCAATGTGGAGTTCGATATCGTTATGGTGCCAGAAAAAAAGGAATCACCATTGCCCGGTTTCATTATAATTCTTAGTACAGGACTGGCTGTCTTTCTCAGGAAGAGGAATGGAATGAAAAGAAATTGATCTCAGGTAAGGGTTATCCTTTAACAAAAGAGCGTTCCCAGCGCATGGAAAAAAATCAGCAACCACCATCCATAGTTTCCCTGAAGATTCTCAAAATCTCAGTTATACCAAATCTCAAAAAAAATATCACCAGTTAATAACATATTTCTTTCAACTTTTTTGAGTATTGTTCAAGAGCATGGTGAAAATCATTATTATATGACTACGTCTTATTTTCAATCGGGGGCGGATGAAGGAGTGATCCTTCACTAAACCCCTTTTCAAAAAAAACCAAAGTATCGGTTAAGTAAAGGACCTGGCCTCAGGACTTCGATTACCACATCAAACCCTGTTGCCCGGTCTTTCATTTGCCGACTAACAAACCGGCATTTCCTATGTCAGCATTATAGCGGATTAAGGTTTGCATGCCGGTAAAAAATGAAACGAGGTGAAAAATTGAAAAAAGATAACAAAAATGTTAAAATACTGGCATTAATTGCATTCTGTATGATTGTACTACCAGCATCAGGGTATCAGTTCTCGATGACAAACATAGAGAATTTTGATTCACTAACATCGTTATCACCAGATGGAACAACCAGTCATACGTATGTCTATAACTGGTTAACAGGAGAAGGTTGGTCACAAAATTTCTATGACACCAATGCAAATGTAGGTGATACTGATTTTTCAACTACCGGAGGAGGATTGAATAATGCCGATCTTCACTATCATTTCGGTCATGGAGGCTGGGTCAACAGCGACACCTGTGTGCAATATAAAGATTGGCCGAATTCCTATTTAACTAAGGATGAAGTCTATAAACAATGGGGAACGAGTTATTATTCTGCCAATAAATGGGTAATACTTGATGCCTGTTGGGTATTAGCTGATCTTCAATGGGGAGGTGCCCTGAAACATTCACATGGCATTCTTGGATTTGGTACTCTAAAGAGTGTAGATCCTGAATTACCTAACCTGTTCCTCGAGTATGCGATAGATTATGATTATACAATTTCTTATGCCTGGCAAGAAGCTACGGAGGAAGTATTGCAGGGCAACAATCAACTTGTAAAAGTAATATTTGATACAGAGGATCAATTACAAAACGATCATCTACCGGGACAGGGATCTGTATCAGGGAGTGAATTTTTGGACGATGATACGATCTATTATGCAGAATGGAGGACATGATAAAATGATAAAAATCAAACCCAAATGGATTATCCCGGTTTTACTGCTGGCATCTGCCCTTCTTCTCGGAGCAGTCTTTACCGGACTTATGCCTTCTTCGGTAAATACAAAGGCAGGCTCACATGAAAATACCGGGTTACCCGTAATGCAGGGACAATTCGATTCACTGGTCCTTGATACGGTGCTTCCAACATCTCCCGAAGTTATGGCTGTCTATAAAATCAGATCGATTGATCTGGTTCAGGATGGAGATGAAACAAAGGCCTTCTCGATCAAAAAAACCATTCCTTCTGCAGCCGAGGCGCCAGCTCTTGCAGAAAAGGCTCTTGAAAAATATGGAGGACTATCGGAGGATGCAAAATTTGTTGATGCGGTTCCACGATACCTGAATAAATACAATCTTACAACTGATTCGGTCGAAGAACAATATCCGATGCGGACACAGGTAAGGTATATTCAGATTCTCAATGAACTTCCGGTTATTGGAGCTTCGATCAACCTAGACCTGGGAGAAGACGGCGAGATTATAAACATAATAAAAGCATGGCCGAAATATGAACAAACAGGAGAAGTAACCGTTATTTCAGCTGAAAATGCATACGAAAAACTCAGGAACTCTGAAACCATTGACAGATTACAGGGCAGCATTCCGGAAGGAACTAAAATAACCAAAATCACCCCGGGATACAAGCTGTACAATGCATGGAACCAGAATAGTGAACCATTCTTAAAGCCGGTATGGATCTTCTATGCAGTTACATCGTTTGATCCCGAACCTTTCCCGTTGATGGTAGATGCAACTGCCTGAATCTCCCTTTTTTTCATAATTTTCATTCAATGGTAACCAGGAAAATCCTTTTCTGGAACGGCAGTTATTGCTCAATTCTTATTGAAAGAGAATAACCTATACGATGATCGGGAAGATTCTTGATACAATACAGGCGCAGAAAAAAAATAATCGACAGAGTTCAACAATTTTCCTGAAAAAATTCACTAACCTTTGATTCTGTAAATTCCAAAATCACAAAACGCCAGTCAATATTTTTTTAATTTCCCCCGGTTTGTTCAGGAGCATCGTGAAAATTGTTATTAAAGGGGTACATCATATTTTTAACCGGGACGAATAAGGGGGTTTAGCATTACTATAAATCGAATTTCAAAACAGGTGAATTACCTGAAAAGAATTTACACCGAAAAACCGGCAGTTCCTATCGGACTTTATCTCCTAACTCTTTTTTTGGTGTGTTTTTTACCTTTTTTCCTCTCGCCGGAGTTTTTAGTGGGAGCGAACCCCGGGCCCTCCGTCATCTTTGACTACGGCGGGGTATACCTGCTGACCGCGGTTCTTTTCGGCCTGTCAACGGCAATTCTCTTCAGAATTTTCGTAAATAAAAGCTGGGAAATTACCTCATTATTTACAGCAGCCGTATTTCTGGTTCTCCTGCTGTTCTCCGGATTAACAGGTACTGGAAAGATAACGCCGTCATTTTACCACATGGGCCCGGAGTGCTTCCTGGCTGCCGCACTGTTTTCCATGTCGGTGATAATCCCTCTTCTCCTGTTGAACCGCAATATTACAATTAAAAGACCGAATGTCACTGTATTTTTCATCGCGACAGTCCTGTTCCCTTTCCTGGTGACGATGGTAGTCGCGGGTAATTTCATTTACATGGGATCGCACTGGATTACCCTTTTCGTTTCGACATCAGGTGCTTTCTTATCCGGATTTGCAGGAGCGGCGGTGATCTCCATCCCACTTATCGTCCTTAGTTTAATGAAAGAACCCGGTATTAATGACAAACGAAGAGATGCATTCACCTTCGGGCTCTTTTTTGCCTGCATCTTCCTTGTCTGGTTTATTCCGGGATTTCTTGAACCGGGATTTTTCATCTCCGGCAGTCAGTCGAAGGCTATGGCAGGACCGTCAGCATTTATCTACATCTCATTTATGTTGCGGTACGCCGGGATAATCATACTGCTGCCGGTCCTCTTCGGCTGTTCCGCCGCCCTTCTCTATAAAAGCATAAATGCCGGGGAGGAGTTGTTGAAACAGCGCACCGGTTATATTTTCGCAATATTTGCCGGAGCACTAATATTATTATCCATGATCCCGGCTGTTCTGGCACCCGGAAAGAACCTGAATCTTCCTTTTTATATACTGGGATGGAGTGATTTCGGGCTCCACCCGTTGGCTGATGCGGTCTTAAGACTCATGGCATTCGTCCCGGAATTATCTCTCGCCGCTCTTGGAGTTGTCGCACCGTTCATCATTTTAAATAAAAGACTGCCATTGAAAAGAATTGTTTCCGCCATAATTATCGCGGGCTTTTTCACCTTCCCGCTCCTGGTAATATTGTTTTACGGAAGCGGAGCACAAATGATATCATGGCCCTGGCTGTCCCTTCTCGTGACGGAGTTTTACGGATTCGTTCTCGCCGCCGCAGGAGCGTTGATAATATACGCCTTATATGCACTGTCCGAAAGGATAGATGCCTTATGATGAGAAGGCGCCGGTGGAGTTTATGTTCATCCCGCGTAGGAAGTGATCGGACATGATAGAATTAGTCGGATATACCAATAAGATCACAGGTGAATTTCTCGTGATCCTGGCCTTATTGGGATTGGTATCCTTTTTTATTGCATATATCTATGTCAAATTCACTGAAAAGCGGAACCTGGAAAATTATTATTTTTATATCTTCGGAACGGGATTTTTGCTCGTTGTTATAACACAGTTGATGGTTTCGCTCAGGTCCATATCGCCCCTGTTGATAGGACTCGGGTTTGTCACTTATTTTCCGGGAATATTTATTGCATTCGTTCTCCCGGGACTGTTTATAAAAAAACAATTCCCTGAAAAATATTCGGCATTTCTGGTATCGGTGCCGGCCCTTTTTATTCCTTACAATTTCTTTAACCACCAGGGGCTTGCGGGCGACATGGAAAATTCTGTAAATATCATGTACGAATTCGAATTTGTATTCGATTACATAGGTGCCGTTATCCTCTCAGGGATCATTCTCGGGTTTATTTTACTGGCGGCCTTCACCTTCAAGGGACAGGAAACAGGTACGAATATTTTCCTGCCGGCGTCTGTAGTGCTGCTCATAATTATGACATTTTTCTCATCTCTCATCACGGGAGCGATATTCCTGTCGGTTTACCTGTACGTCTTCATTAAAGAAGCAGGGATCAAAACCGGCCGGCGCAATATCTTCTTCCTGTCCTGTGCGGCATTCGGATTACTGGTCGTCCTGCCTGTTTTAATGGACGCCGGCATGGGTGGAGTGAACACCTGCATCTACAGTCTGTTCGGGACACTGGCCGTTTCACTGGCGATTCTCGGTCTTTTTTACTTCCTGGATATAATCCGGGATACACCGGGGATGCCGGAATGATTGAGAGAAATTATATGAATGATATCTCCTGCGGGACGGAAATTTTTAAAGGAGTTCAGTCACAATCTCATATCAGGACTTTCAGTATTTATTGAACCAGAGGGGGTTATTAATGGAAAAAAAAACGAAGATCATCATTGGAATAATTATCATCGCGATAATTGCGGTTTTGATATATACGAACCTGCTGCTCGTAATACCTGTTCTTATCTTAAATTCTCTCGGGTTATACGGGTCGGGGGGAAATCTCCAGCTCTCGGAATATCCTGAAGATAAAATTGACCTGAAACAGGTAGTTAACATTTCGGAAGATGATTTCAGGAAATATTCGGGGCTGAGAGAATTATTCGAGAACATAGACGAGACAGACCCTTACTACATGGGAGATATCAGGTTCATCAGCAGAGCTACCGCTAACGGATGGGAGATTGACGATATATATAAAAAATACGGCCCGGGGAAAATTCTTTGCTGGAACGGCGGTTATTATTCGATTCTTATCGAGAGAGAATAACCGGTGTGATGGTTGGGAGGATGACTTTCATAGTACGGGCGCAGGAGAATATCGGAATATAATTAATCATTCTATGGCGAGAAAAATTAAATTCCTGATAATCACGGCAATAATTCTTGCACTTCTTGTAGGCCATACAAACGCAGTGCCCAATCCCCTTCCCGGGGAAGGCGATCCGAAAGCTATTCTTAATTTATTTCATCCAAATGCAAAAAATAATGAAACGATCTCATCTTTCATAGATAAATACAGCGATTTCAAGTGGCATGAAATCCCATACAACGAAACTTTCGAGTATATCTATATCACTCCGGCCAACGAGTGCAGTGAGCAACTTGTCTACCTGAATAATATTCGGGCTGATGAACACAACCGCGAACCGTCGATTGTATCTGTCAGGATCATCGGTTGCGACGAGATTCTTCCACTTGATCCCTTATTCCAGTTCCCGGAGGTCTTTGAGAATTACTCGTCGCTATCCGGGGACTAGGATCTTATGGACTACATAGAAGAAAATATCCCGGGCCGCTGTGCGGAGGTGGAAAAAAGCGATTCGGAGACTGATGTTTATTTCATCGACGATGCAGGAACTTTTACCGAGTACATCGTAACGATCGAAAAGGGCCTGTTCACGAACGATGTCGCCTATAGTACATTCATATCAGAGGAGTATTTCACTATCAACAAATCCGAAGCACAGGCTGAAGCTCTCGGACAACGTCCGGGCTGGAACCTTACCGGGGAAACGATCCTGAAGATCGACGACGATGTTTTTGTCTGGGAGATCCCGGTGTCAAACGGATCGGGGGAAGATACGATAATTATCCCGGCAGAGCTTCGCGAGGGAAATCCTGTCATGAAAACCGAGCCGAAAGGAATGCCGGGATTCGACCTGCTTTTGACTATCTGGAGTGTTGGAATAGGTTCAATTATTCTTTCCAAAAGAAGAGATTAAAATAAACGGAGAAAATGGAAAAGCAGACTCTAAAAGAATGCAGATGGGAGACGGCATTCTCAGGTATGAAGATTTCAGAACACTCATCCCTCCCGGAGGAGAGCCGGGATATAAATAATCATTCTATGTCGAGAAAAATTAAATTCCTGATAATCACGGCAATTATTCTTGCACTTCTTGTCGGTCATGCAAATGCAGTGCCCCATCCCCTTCCCGGGGAAGGAAACCAGATCTTAATACTATATATGATCCATCCTAATGCAAAAAACAATGAAGAAATTACCTCATTTTTGGCAGAACACCCCAATATCAGCTGGCGTGAAAGTGTCTATAATGAAACATATGATTATATCTATATCACTCCTTTGAACGATTGCCGCGAGAAGCTTGTATATATAAATCAAAGAAAAGTTGACGAACGCAACGAACCGTCGATTGTATCTGTCAGGATTATCGGGTGCGACAAGATTCTTCCACTTGATCCCTTATTCCAGTTCCCGGAGATCTTTGAGAATTACTCGTCGCTATCAGGGGACCAGGATCTTATGGACTACATAGAAGAAAATATCCCGGGCCGCTGTGCGGAGGTGGAAAGAAGCGATTCGGAGACTGATGTTTATTTCATCGACGATACCGGAACTTTTACCGAGTACATCGTAACGATCGAAAAGGGCCTGTTCACGGACGATGTCGTCTATAGTACGTTCATATCCGAGGATTATTTCACTATCAACAAATCCGAAGCACAGGCCGAAGCTCTTGGGCAACGTCCGGGCTGGAACCTTACCGGGGAAACGATCCTGAAGATCAACGACGATGTTTTTGCCTGGGAGATCCCGGTGTCAAACGGATCGGGGGAAGATACGATAATTATCCCGGCAGAGCTTCGTGAGGGATATTCTGTTATGAAAACCGAGCCGAAGGCAACACCCGGATTCGACCTGTCTGTAACCATCCTTGGTATCGGTGCGGTTCTGGTTCTCATAGCCCGGAGACGAAATTAGACCCAACAGAATTTTGTGAAATATTATAGTTTAAGTAATGGAATTAATTCCTGTTCAACCACAGTTTGATCAGGAAGTTTACCATCAATCAACAAAACATTTCTTTCAATCACTCATCAGATTGTTCAAGGGCATGGTGAAAATCATTATTATATAATTAAATCATATTTTAAAACGAGAGCGAACGAGGGGATTTAACTCCGCCAAATCCCTATTTAAAAATCAAAGAAACGGTTAAGCAAAGGACCGGATTGCAGGGCCTTAAGATTCGCAAATTTGCATGGCCGACAAAAAAATAATGATAAAAAATGAAAACAAAATTCGGTACGAGGATTTTGAACCTGTCTTTAATAATGATACTTGACGGTACGTTTTTTTCCGGCAGAATTATTTATGCCGGACTCGAAGGATTTTATCGTAGCATTTATTTCTTTGAATACGGGGGATTAATCCGAAATGAGTAACTTTGAAAATATCCTTAGGTCAATTCCCGGTTACATCCTCGATCCTGCCGGGACATATGAAAAAAACAGAAACACGAATACCTTCAGGTTAATAGTAATACTCTTAATTCTTGATGCGGTTATCGCTCTTCTTTCAGGTCTTTCATTTTATATTTATGATTTTTTAAGCGGGCGTCTTACCGGACCCCAATTATTACTGCCGGTTTCAGGATTAATTATCCTGGTAAACTTTATCATTGCGATTCTGATAATTCTGTTTGTAATCCATTTTGCCTCAGGATATAAGAACAGGGACGTAAAATTTGTCGATTCCTTCAAAATTTCAGTCGTAAGTTATACTTATTTTGTTGTAATAATCGCGATATTCAACCTGATAAACGCATTATATACAGCCGGTATGAATTATAATGCCGGCAGCCTGACATATTTCGTCGGTTATCCGGCTTTCATTCTTGCACTGCTGCTTTTCATCCGGGTTTCTGCCGAAGGAATAAAGACATTGCACGATCTTTCCGGGTTGAAACCATACGTAATTGCAATAATATCTATTTCAGCGGCAAAGATTATTGTATACCTCCGCTCCTCCCCGATCGGGGACTTCTGTTTATTCATAGGATTGTGAAGACTGATCTCCCCAAACTTTCCAATGATCCATTATGGAGAGATGCGGTTAAAGTCCATTTTTTTATAATTTTTCCATCGCAAAAAGGAGAAAACAATTCCCTGAAAAATCCATCGTGCGGGGCGAAAGTAACCCCGAAAACAAACCGCAAGGCGAAACTGTTTCCGCCTAAAAACCCCGGATGTCAAGCAAAGCAGAAATATGAGTACGCCAGAATCATACCTGTGCCAAAAAGAATCCCGATTTGCCAGAATCCTTACAATCTATGCACGGAAGACTGCCCGTTCCGCCCGACATGCACCATCACCAGAGTGCCCATGCTGATACACTCCGTCGTGATACATTACAGGCTGGGCAGAATTTACGGAGATGATTACATAAACGAACTCATAAAAATGCGGTGCAATTCGATCGATTCCGTCTGCCATCCGGAGGGTATCGATTTAAAGGAAAAATTGCGGCCCAGAATAAGAATGGAGGCATTATAATATGTGCCCCCCGGATACAGACTCAGAAAACGTTTTCCTTCGCGAGAAGAACGGCAATCTGTACTATGTCGTGCGCAACGGGAAGGGAAACGGCAGAAAAGAATCATGGTACAGGATAAAAGACTCTGAAAAAGATCTCATAGACCGGATCCTTGAAGGGAAGAAGCAGATCCTGGACGAGATCGTCGAGTTCCCGTGCATGAACCCGGAATGCAGGAACAAAATAAAGATGACAAAGGAACAGCTGGAGGAATTTTTCATAAGCTACAAGAAAAAGTACGATATGGTCGTCTTCCCCTGCTGCTCCAAAGAATGCCGGGACAGGCTGCTTGAGATTCATGGCGGCGAACTGGTCTGCCGGAATAATAAAAATCAGTAATGCCACGGCAGGGCCGGCAGATCCCTAATGACAACCATTTAAAAGATCCGGTGAACATTTCCCCGCCACCTGCGCAATACAGGGCATTGATCTCGCAAACCTGACTTCCCTTTTTTATATTCTAGTACAATTCAAATGCATGGGAGACATTGATTCCGATATTGCCGTCATAAAAAACGATATTGCACATATCAAAGACGGAGTCGAAGAGATAAAAAACAACTGCCAGAAAAGGGATGAAGACTGCGACTGCAGATTTACAGAACTGTACAACTCCAAAGCTGACCATTCTTTAAAGATAAAAGAGATCGAAGGCCAGCTCTCTTTTCATAACAAGATCCTTGCGGCCTTCGGGGCATTAGGTCTGGCCCTGGTAACGATCTGCGGCGATATCGTCACATGGTTCAGGGGTGTATAATGATACCTTCGAATGTAAAAGAGGCAATCTTTGGGAGTATCCCGGATCAGCCGGACACGATCAACGTCTGCATTGAATATGCCGACCGCTGCGACGTGGCCGTAGAGCTTGAAACATATCCGGTCGTCGTTACCGTCAGGTATTCCGGGGACAAAACAGATAAAATCCGAACACCTGTAAACCATATACTCGACGTTCAAAAGGAAAACGGCGAGATCACCTACACGATGGGAGAATTCCGGCAGGCTACACTTTCACTCGCAGTATACGCCGTTGACTCCGGAGAAATCCCGGCGGGCGATCTGCTGGATGATTATATGCAGCTGTTGCAGACGTGGGCGTTAAAAGATCTTCCGGGCATCGTAGAGATCGCCGAAATAAACGAGATATCCGATATCTCGAATTCCGGCAATGCCCTGACCAGAAATTTCGATGTCGTCATACGAACGGCTCTCACCTATGAAAAGGCCGACCCTGCCGCAGCATCGATAGAAACCGACTTTTCTTTATAAACTCTTTTTTCGTTCTCTTTTTGTATGCCAGATATTCGTGATGCAATCAAGATCACATCTATGGTCAGTACAGCCGCATCGGTAACCCAGTGGGGCGTGCCGGCCATAATTGGTGAAAGTTCAGCAACAGAGAAAAACACCCCGAAAAAATTCACCAGTCTCGAACTCGTGAAGACCGAGCACGGTGAAGACTCGGATGTCTACAAAGGGGCGTATGCGATGCATAAGCAGGGAGTGAAAACGATATACACCGTTTCAGTCAATGCTGCAACGCCCGGAACACCCACTGCAGCGGAGGTCGAAAGTGCTCTTAACACACTACTGACCTATGTCTCGGCAGGTGAGATCGATGCCGCAGTACTGGCGGGAATTACCGCTTCAGGTCTGCTTGAAAAACTCAGGGACTTTGCAGACGATTCAAGGATCATCTTCGTTGCAACACATGCAGAGAACGAGACTCTTGCAAACATACTCTCGGCTGCGGGATCGCTAGAGAGCGTGAACGGGTTCTTTGTCGCGTACAAGTCCGTGGAATCGGACGACGTGGCATGTGCGGTTATGGGAGCCATCATGGCCCGCAGACCGTTCTATACCCTCACGTGGCTGGAAGTCGATGTAGATGTCGACGATTATTACAGTCCCTCAGACCTCGCGAGCCTCGAAGACGGCCGTGTAAATGCAATTATTCAGTACAGCGACGACAACCGGCTGAGCAACGGCATGAGCCTGGACGGCACGGTTCCGTTCCTCGATACGACAAGGACACAGTACTACATCGAGACTCTCATTGCAAAGGCAATTGCTGAAGAGAGACTGAATGCATCCCAGGTCGCATACACCCGGAAAGGTTTCGAGGTAATCAGGAGCTGGATCGTGGCCCCTCTTGAAGAGTTGATACGCGGGAACCTGATCGACTCGTATTCGGTTACAATGCCCAAAATGGAAGACATAACAACCGAGGATCAGGCAAACCGTAAGATTACGGGTGTAAAGATCGAGGTGCAGACAATAGGAGACGTCCAGGCTTTCGAGATAAGCCTCAACATTAAGGTGTGATGAAAATGGCGACAAAATTCGACGTGGATGATATATCCTGCAGCTTTAACGGAACTGAAGTAACCGGCCTGAAGTCTTTCAAGCCTGAAAACTACCAGAAGGAGACAACCTTTATCTCGGGAATGCACGGACCGACCGGACACCAGCACAAGTACAGGGAGCCCAAAGCCACCATTACGGTCTCACCGGATTCGAACATTATCGAGATGGCCGACGAACTTGCAGAATCGAAGGACACATTCTCGATCGTGTTCCAGACTCCTTTTAAGGTCTACAACTGTATCGACTGCGTAATCGATTCTATCGACGACGGGGAGCAGAACGAAGAGGCACAGGACGTTACAATTACTTGCGTCCCCCTCAAGATCGAAGTCCAGAAGGTCCGGTAATGATCGACAAATCCAAATTTTTTTACAACGAGGACGAGGATAATTTCGAATTCGAATTCGAGGGCGACACCTTTACGTGCAGAAAGATTACAGGCCTCGAGCTTACGAAATGCCTCGACAAAAGGGACGTTTCAACAATGTACAGGAACCTGATTCTCAAATGCATGGTTGAGCCGTCGTTTTCGGCAAAAGAGATCGAAAAACTGTCTGCAAAATACTTCATGGGCCTCGGTTCCAGGATCCTCCAGGAGCACGGAGCTGATATCGAGGATTTTCTCAATACGGGGAAGACTTCCTGAATTCGTGGGAATCCGAAGTAAGACTGGATCTCGAACTATATCTTCTTGCAAAGGAGCTCCGGACCGAAGTGGAGATTGTCCGGCGATGGCCCTACGAGAAACAGATGAAATGGCTCATCGCCCTGGGACTGATCGTTGAAAACCAGAGGAAGGCCGTTCAGGATGCATCGAAGCACAAGAAAGACGACGGGGAGATTTACATCCTTGAAGACGACAGGATCGTACACTATTCCTGATTCACCTTATGGAGATCGAGGTACATGGGGACAAATTCTTTTTTTGAATTTCTTTTCGCGATTTTAAATTTTTTTTGGATCTTCTCTGTTTTATACGAGTAAATAATTTCGAGATAACATACATCCTCACATACTTTCAGATATAATTCAGGCAACCCCGGCATCGGCGGCAGAGCCGCCGAACGGCCCCTGCCCAGGGGCCTTGCCATAAGATAATCTTCCCATTGCACGCCCGGGGACCGGCGAGGGTCCCCCGGGCTGTTGAATTTAGTCCTCCCCGGTTTTTCTATCCCGTACACGCCATGAGTTTACCGCGTCCGCCGCTCAGGGGATACTTGTCTATCCCCTGAGTGGCCTTTCACAATGGAGAGGCCCCGAGGTCGGGGCCGATCCGTGAGCCTGCTGTGCGGCTCGCGGCGAGGGGTTGCCAAAAGTAGTGAAACTTGTTTTTGTTTCACCTGCAACAATTATTAGAATCATGTATTTTGATATTTAATGTGTAGACGATCGTGCAGGAAGACATTTAATATATTAGCAATAATTGTTAAAAGGGCTGATTGGAGCACGACCGCTCCTTCAACAGAGGCATGAAATTTCTGCCCGGGGTCATCTCATCCGGGCATGAGATCTTCCGCCGTGTCTTCCAATACCCCGTTATGCCCACCTACATTCATAAATCACAGAGCCCAAAAAATGCAGACCTAAATTCAAGGATAGGATCGCTCAAAACAAAGCTCATATATTTTTTTTGAATTTTCACGAAATACGCAGTCGATTTATTGATCTTCCTTACGGCAGGCTGTCGAAGAGTCTCTTTCGGGGATTCCTGTCACAGATCGTGAAGGGGACTGTGATGAATTAAAACCAGGTCTTTTTCATATCGATTAAAGAGATTTTCCTCAAACGTGTAGACGATCGTTCAACAAGACATTTAAGGTACCAACTCTATCTTTCTGGGTGGGCTTTGGGGAGCATGTTATTTACAGGGGTCAGGGTAATTCAATGCCGGACAGCCCACCCAATTTGTCCGGGAATACCCTACCCCGCCATAAAGGTTTCAGATATTAGCTATCCTCTGCACTACAATCCTTCGATGACAGTATTATATTAGTGCCGTGTTCTCCGGAAGTTTTCACCCGACTTCGCTTTATAAATCACATCAATGATGAATTACACATGTCCGAGGAAGGAACAATTCGTTCGATAGAGATCATCTGGGAGCTGGTGGACGACATAACCTCTCCGGTTGAAAAGATCAACGAAAATATAAATAAAATGATCGGGAAGAGCCGGGAGATCATTGGAAAATATGAAGAGACGGTTACAAATTCGATCTATGAAATAGCCCGGGCCTACCTGTATGCACAGGAGGTACTCGATTCATATACGAAAGACCTGAAATCCTGCTCGAAGTATACGGGCGTCAGTGAGGAAGTCCTTGAATATATGCAGAATCCTCCTGAATTCGTATTCAACAGAAATGCACTATCCGATGTTTCAGATCTCTCACGGCAGTGGGCAACGGGATCTGAAGAAAAAACACCACTCAATCCCGTATCCTTCAATACCGGGATAGCAGGCGGTTCCGGCATGATGCTGATGGCCGGAACGGATATGACAAACCTGGAAAAGCTGGGGACAATCAACAACGCGATAACGGACTCGATCGGCCTGTACAGGGAATTTTCAGATACGACGGCATCGGTATTGTCTGAAAATCCCGCTTTGAACGACATGCTGACAGGCGCTTTTGAACAGATGCCTGAATCGCTACAGGGAATAATCTCCACCGGCGGCGAGGCGGGATCGGCACTTATGGATATTACGGAGAGCGTGCTGCCCCTCGCCGATTCGGCATTCTCCGTTGCCGATCAATGGGGTCAGGTGTATGGTATCCTGACAAATTACATTCCCACTTCGACCTTTGCAACGATCACTACTGGGGGGCTGTCCGGGGCGATGACGACGCTTGGAACATCACTATGGGCAATCGCGACAAACCCGGTAACCTACGCGATTCTTGCAATCGTAGCCGCGGCCTGGCTCCTGTGGGATGTCTTCGACAAGGGCTGGGAGAACTCAATGCTGAAGGGAGCAGTAGACTGGATATTCGAGACCTTCCCCTGGCTGACGCCTTTGGTCGAAGGGATCGTCACCGCCTTCACATACCTGCAGGAGGTCATGGTCTCTGTCTGGGAGTACATAAAACCGATCGTGGACACCATCACAAGTACGCTTGAAAACCCCGTGGTAAAGACAGTCCTTGATGCCTTGTGGAGCGTCACCCCGATGGGAATGGCAGAGAACGTCTATGCAATCACAACAGGACAGCCGACAAAACTACAGTCCGACTTCGGAGAACTTGCCGGTGGGGAGTACATACAAAATGCCTACCAGACGCAGGAGATCACAGACAAGGCCTACGGCTCATCGGCAGGAGGCGGAGTCACTGTAAATATCGGAAGCGTCGATGCATCCATGAACACCGGAGATCTTAAAACCGAAGGCGTGACGACTGACGACCTGAACACGATAATGAACAAACGCGACCGGAACCTCCAGTCCGGGATGCAGCGTATGATAACCGGAGAACTGGTCTCGGTAGGAGCGTGATTATAATGGCAACCGAAGATATCGTGCTAATCTACGACAACGTAAGAACAGTCCTGGAGACCGTATCCGAAGTCTCATACTCGGACAGCCTCGAAGTGCCGCAGCACAAGACTGCCGCACAATATTCGATAAGCGATCACATCATCCGGAATCCGGTGTCTGTCACGCTGAAGATGACGGTCTTAAAGGACGACATCGACACCCTGGTCTCGCTTAAAAACCAGAAAAAGCGCCTGAAATTCATATCCGAAACCCGGGTGGTCGATACCGTCGTGATATCGGCCCTGAATTACAGCGAGGGAACTTCGATAAACACGTGCAGTGCGACACTGAAACTGCAGGAGGTAATCACCGCGAAAGTCGAATCCGCTTCGGAATCCCTTGAGATACTTACTGCAAAGCCGGAGGAGTCGGTCACCGCGTCCGGCTCCTCGTCTTCGCCGGAGGAGAAAACGACAACTACGGACGGGATTACGGAAATTATCGAAAACGGCGGGACAGTGGAGGGGATGCTCGGATGACTTCGATAATGCCTTTCGAAACCTCTGTCGGATGCCCGCAGAAGCAGCTCTTCAAACTGAACAATATTACCTACTCGGCATTTTACCAGTACAACCCGACGGCGGATCTCTACACAATCTCTGTCAGGAGGGTTTCGGACGATGTTCAGCTCTATTCCGGGAAACTGGTCGAAGGATTCTACAACAATATCAAAGACGATGTTACAAATGAGGTTCTCTTCACCCTGTACGTCAGAAACCTGGAAAACATGGAGGTCTGGATCATATGAGCTCCACATCCTGGTATCGTATTGCATCGGTCCAAGTCGACGATCTCGTATTCGATTACGAGAGCTGTGATATCGAATTCAAAATCAAAAAATCAAGTGACTCCGGCCAGAACCAGGGAGAGATTACACTCTGGAACCTTGATAACAAAACCCTCAGTGCGATAAATAAAGACGCACGGGTGAGGGTGAAGGCGGGTTTCAAAGGAGATTACGGCACGATATTCGAGGGCTATGTAACAAAGAAAGAGCCGCAGGCGGACGGTGTGGATCTCTCCACGATTATCACCTGCTCCGATTCCTCATTTCTCTTTTATAATTCGAAGGAATTCGTCTTCGAGGTGCGTGAAGGCCAAAATCTTTCGGGGGCGGTCAGACAGGTATACAATACCTGTAACGTTCCGGCCGGAAAGATCAGCGACATCGATTATACCTTCCCCCATGCAAGAACGTTTACCGGAACAGGCCAGGCGATCCTCGAAGAGATGCTCAAAACTATTAACGGCACTTCGAAGGATACAAAATATGTCTCGTACACCGAGGGAGGCATGGGATACTTCGTCAGGTCGGACAACAGGACGGCCGGGGTTTTCGAGATCAACAGCTCGACGGGGCTCCTGACAATTGAGGTTACCGAAGATTCGAACTCGGATACGGTCGCCACTTTGACGACACTTCTGAACTGGAGGATCGGAATCGACACATGGCTCAGGATCGAAAGCCCGAATATCAACGGACTGTTCAAGGCGTCCGGGTATACGCATACCCTCAGGGGCGACACCTACGAGACAGAAATAGAGGTGGCCGAAGCATGACGGGTATCGGCATGCTCGCGAAGAACCTGATCGAAAAGGAGGTCGGCAGGCTCTGGACGGCTACTGTGGCAAAGGTCGTATCGGTGGATTATGAAAAGAACCTGTGCAGCGTTACGATCAAAAATACTGTCGGCGGAAATGAGGTCACGCTGAGGGATCTTCCGGTAATGTATCCTTCGACATCGGCGGGGACTCTCATGCTCGCGATCTCGGAGGGCGATCTCGTCCTGGTAATCTTCGGGAAGTGGAACATCAGGGAGCAGATCGCAGGTGACGGTATCGACACGGTGAACGAAGAGACGATTTTTTCGATCAACAACGGGATCGTAATCCCGGGAATATTTTCACAGTCCGAAGGCGTCCCCTATATTCTTCAGGAGAAAGATATCGTCCTGCGGCATTCCTCCGGTGCGGGGATTAAACTAAGCGGCGACGGCGAGATTAAGATCGTAGCGAAAAAACTGGATATCTGCGATATGAGCGAGGGATACGAATTATGAATCTCGTCGCGGTCGAAGGGGATGTGGATACTGCCGCCGACGCTCATGCTTCAGAGGATGTTCCTCCGCACGGCGGCGGGCCTAAGACGATTTCTCCTGTCGACCAGCAGACATTTGCCGGTATTAACGGGAGACTGATTGTTACAAAAGGAGAAGACTTCATACTGGCAAATTGTGCATCGTGCAGTGCCGCATGTTATGCCGGCCAGCTCTCAGACTGTTCGTCGTTCTGGACGATCAACGGAATTCCCGTATGCAGGAACGGAGACATCTCACTTGACGGTGAGCATGTTTTTTCAGGAATTATTGCATCGCACCAGAATTTTGTAAATACTAATTAATTCCTGTAATTTTTTTTAACACTGAATTATTCCCCAGGCTGAAAAAAATTTATTACACAATGCTGCCGGGTCCGGTCCCGTGATTTCCCTGCTCCGACTTTTCTTTATATCCTTCTCTGCACGAGAATTCATCCAGATGAGCAAAGCAGTTAAAATTGATGAAAACGGCGACACCCTGATCGATACGGCAGGGAGGATCAGGTCGGTATCCGGGCATGAAAAAATCATCCAGGATCTGACTGTCCTGCTCCGATCTGTGAAGGGTTCGCTTCCTTTCGATACCACATTCGGGACAGAGGATTTCCCGGAGATGAATAATCCCAGCTCCAAAATTATGGGAAATGCAGTCTATGCGGCTATTCTCCAGCATCCCGATGTCAGTGATATCCGGGATCTTCAGGTATCGAAAGAAGGAAGAATGATGTATGTTTCGCTTACCGTTCTCCTGAATGACGGAGCGGATGTAGATATGGAGATGTTAGTATGACTGATTATGGTGTAATTTCCACGGGATTCAGGACGAAAACATATGATGAAGTCCTTGAAACGATGATTGAAAATGCCGGACAGATCTTCGGCTATGACATGGACCTGTCCAATAATACGATTCTCGGCCAGAAACTGCGTTCAATAGCCGTCGAGATCGCGACCCTCTGGCAGGAGATGGAAGGAGCATATTATTCCGCTTTCATATCCCAGGCGGAGGGCCAGAGCCTCGATCGCATCGTCGCCCTCGTGGGGATCAAGAGGAACACGGCACTAAAAGCATCAGGTGTTGTAACTTTCTCGGTCAATGAAGCTATAGAAACGGATATAAAAATTCCGTCAGGCACGATTGTCGGAACGGCGGACGAATCGATCCTTTTCGAAACCCCGGAGGATGTAATCCTTTATGCAGGCGAGATGTCGGTTGATGTTCCGGTCGTTGCACAGGAGGCTGGATCTGACGGGAATGTATCGGGCGGAACCATAACGAAGCTTGTTACTTCGATGTCGGAGATCGACTCGATTACGAACTCATCCGCAATTACCGGCGGCGGAGATGCGGAGACGGACGCGAAGCTGAGGATCAGGGCGATGACGATGAAACCGGCTGCAAAGGGAACTGTTGCGGCACTGGAATCGGCCCTTCTCGCTCTCGACGGTGTTATGGACGTAAATGTCGTCGAAGATACGGACTCACATTCGGTCGATATCGCCATTGCCGGGGGAGATTCGGATGAGATCTCGTCTGTTATCGAAGAGACACGGCCATGCGGGATCCCGGTGACATGGGATTACGCGACCGGGGTCTCTATCGATGTGACGGTGACGGTAGTCAAAATAAGTAGTGCGACTGAGGCTGCCGTCCAGGCACAGGTAACGAATGCAGTCTCGAACTGGCTCTATGAAAAAGAGATCGGAGAGGATCTTTCGTACTACAAACTCCTCCTGGCAATTTCAGGGTGCAGCTATGTATCGAATATATCCTCATTGTCGATCACAGACGGTACAAATATCGCCGATACGGTCGGAGAGGTCCTCCCTGTCGAAGAGGACAAGAGAGTCGGTGAAGGTGCAATTACGGTGAATGTCGTATGACCGGCAGGGCGGTTTCAATTTTACGGAGATTGTCCTCGGCTTTTCGGCAGGATACCGAAAGCAACAACTACAAACTCATAAAGATCAACGCAGACGAGCTGGACGAGATCGATGCGGTTATCGATGAGATTATCCGGGCCCACAACCTGGAGCACTCGTCCGGGCAGAGCCTTGATTTTCTGGCTGAACTGCTCGAACTTGAACGTAACGAACGATCGGATGACGATTTCAGGTCATTGATCGCAGCAACGGCGGTTTTCAGGAAATCCAACGGGACAATAGCCGATATCAAAAACGTAGTCTCCCTGATAACGGGTGTTTCGACAGATGACATCGTCGTGCACGAGGACGGAGGCAACTCATTTTCGATTGAGCTGAAGAGTATTAACCTGAATGCCTTCAGCCTGACGATCTTTAATGAAAATGTCGACAAAACCAGGGCTGCGGGAGTGAAGTATCTCGCTGAAGATCTTGTGATGATCTTAAACTCCCTTTGGGAAGTTCACAGGACCAGGGAAGGCGGGCTGATCTATATCCGCACTTCTTCGTTCCAGTACGGGCTCTCGACCTTTGGAGAGGCTCCCTATGGCGATCCGTGCGAGAGCCATCTCGTCTCTCCTGGGAGTGTGACAATGATCAATAAAGTCTATGGTTATGGTTTGACGGAATACGGTTCGAATTACGGAGATCCGGGAATTTAGGAGTGATCTGAAAAATGTCTATGGAAACAGATTATTTAAAACTTGTAAAGCATGCCGCCGGTGACGAAGGATGGGCGGATGATATGAACAATAACCTTGACGAGATTGATTCACGATTTGATAATGTCAATAGTAACCTCGCAAGCATTGATGCTCAATTTGATGATATCAATAGTAACCTCGCAAACTTTGATGCTCAATTTGATGATATCAATAATTACCTCACAAATATTGATACCGGGTTTAATTGGCAATCCTATTCGTCAAACCCTATAATCAATGGTGATTTTAGGATTTGGAAGCGTGGGACATCCGGATTCGGAAGCGAATATAATGCCGACAGATGGTTAAGTCTTGCAAATTCCGGCAGTATGACGGCTGAAAGAGTCGCATTCACACCAGGTCAGACTAATGTCCCGGGGGAACCGGAGGCATATCTAAATCATAATATCACAGTGGCCGGGGACATCTTGTGTGCACAACTCATCGAAGACGTTCGAACATATGCTAACCAGGTACTATCTTTTGACTTCTGGACATATGTTGATTCTCCAACATCAATCGAAAAGATCACTATCGGACAGAATTTCGGCACAGGGGGATCGGAACCAGTATATACTCAGGCCATACTTGACGAACCTAACCTCAAAGCAGGATGGAATAATATCACTGGATATTGTTCGGTTCCGTCCATTGCGGGAAAAACAATAGGAACAAATTCATACTTGTTATTCAGAGCAGACGTTGCAGAAACATATACAGGGAATTGGGGTATTTCTCAGGTAAACATCAATCCCGGCTCGACATCGTATCCGTTTAAACCACGCCAGATTGCACTTGAGGAGCAACTTTGTCAGAGGTATTATCAAAAGATATTGTCCAATGAATTGGACACTTATTTTAGCAGCGGCGTATCCTATTCATCCACTTTGTGTGTATTTCCTATAGTATATAGTATACCAATGCGTGCGGCCCCAACCGTAATATGTAACGGACCTTTTGCGCTCGTTGCCGGCACGGTAGTCAAAGGTGTATCGTCAATACTCGTCGAACATATAAACGAATGGAGCTGTGGATTGGCAATAACAGCTTCTAACCTAAGCGGCGGTCAGGGTGCAGTGCTACGTGGAGGATTTGGAGAATCATATATTTCATTCAATGCGGAGCTGTATTAAAATGACTGAAAAGACCTATAATATCAAAACTAACGGTTACGGAGACGTCATATCGATTTTTTCGTCCCGTGGCGAATACATACCTTCCGATCCCGGTAACTGCCATTACCAGAAATTTCTGGAGGCGGAAGAGTCCGCAAAATCATACGAGACAGCCTATGAATACACTTTCGAAGGCAGGCTTGAAGTCGTAAGGGCCAAACGCAACCGGAAACTCGAAGAATCGGACAAATATACAATGCCAGATTTCCCGATAGACGATACAGAGAGAGAAGAATGGCTTGCATACCGGCAGTTGCTTAGAGATCTGCCATCGACACTGACCGAAGAGAACATCGACATTTTCGAATGGCCTATGAAACCGAACGAGGCAACACAAGGAGAGTAACTAAATAACAACAACATCAACTAAAAATTTGAATTTGTAAAGGATGCCTCAGGGTGATTTCGATTAGGCCAATGATATGAAAAATAACCTTAACAAGATTGACTCATCGTTTAATCCGTTCATAGGGCATTCACATAAGGTATAGATTCCCTAAAAACAGACATCAATCATTCTCCTTTTTTTAATAGAGTTATTGCAGACAACACGTCAAAAAAACATCAGGGAATAAATTTGTACCGCTACTGATGATGAAACATTGATCCAGAGCATATCGCACTATCCTGTTAATACTCGGAAACAGGTGAACATCGGGGAGTGAGACGAAAACCAACACACCCGACTTTCCTTTTTCATGTATGCAAAAACAAGTTAACTGAGTGAACAAATAATGACAGCAGAATGGAATACAACAGCGGGATTAGAGAATAACGCCGAGATGATCAAGAACTTTTATACACACATGGTTTTTGATACTGGAAATGTCGCAGAAAAAGATGCAGCACCGGCAAACGAAGTGTTCCGGGTCGTAGTGTCTGCGGTGAGAAACGGACAGGACATTGAATGGTCAGCGACGGTAAACTACGGAGTATGTACAGAGGATACAGTAGTAAATGCTCTTTGGATGGTCGGAAAGGATGCAGGAAATAACGACGTTTTCCTTGCCTGCAACCTGATAAATCCTGTAACCCTGAACCCGAGCACGGGAATGACCTTCAGATTCCCTTACTCTGTGAGCGGGTACTCGAACTCGGAGGCGTGAAATGCCCGATACATACACACCGAATCTCGGCCTGACCAAACCATGTACAAGAAAGAACTGGGCCGAGGCCGTCAACGAGAATTTTGAAAAACTTGGGGTTCTGCATTACTATCATACAGACGGATGGATGTTTATATGCAAAAACGCCATCTGCAACAACGGCGTATGGACGCAACCGGATACAAATCTTCAGTCGTCTGTAATTGCATTGGGAAATGACGGTTCGTTCACACTTCAGACATGTCCCGCCGGAAGCCCAACCATCACATCATGGACGGCTGTAATGACAGTGACAAGTGCCGGTGCAGTAACTCTCGCCAGTGAGGCTACGTTTGGGGCAAATGGCACGGTCTCTCTCCCGAATGGTGTGGCAATCAACAGTTCCGGAACTCTCACCCTGCCGGGAGACCTTTCGGTTGCCGGCACTATCTCAGGGAATATCACAGCCCTATTGCTGCTTTCACAGATGACTATCAGCGATAAAGACTGGGGCGGCCATAATATTACCAATCTCGGGCAGATCACCACAGACAAAATGATCCTCACTCCAACGGATACGATTCCAACCTACTTACTGGCACAAGATCCGAGCGGGGGTTACACCTCCGCTGAATCTTACACCCTCGTGTTAGCTCTGTCCGTTGCAGTTCCTTCATACGTCCTAGATGCGGGTGGAGCATCCGTGGTCAAGGTGGCGTATGATTTCGGAACCGGAGGAAGTCCGTCGGCATACGCTAGGATATACATTAACGGCGTGGCGGTAGGATCGGAACATCATATCAACATAGCGTACTATAGTGAGACAGTGAGAGAGGAAATCCCAGTATCCCCGGGAGACATAATCCAAGTTTATTGCCATGGCGTCCCGGTGTATTTCGGGAATCTCAGGGTATATGGCTTTGCATACCCAATATCTATCGACACGTGGTAAAGGAAATCTGACATTTTTTTATAACCTTTTTTCGGTAAATTTAAGAATATGGCAATAGAACTTTTTGGAGACGGCGGCATAATCGCTACTGCGATAGCCATGATCTTTGCTCTATGGCAGTCAATAAAGGCCCGTAATCTCAGCGGAGCAATAAAAGCTCTCGGCAAGCTCTGGAACTCGAACAACAAAGAAGTCACGAAGACTGAAGATCTCCCGAAGGAGGCCCAGAACGTCGTTGCTGCAAATGCAGACGCCATCCTGATGACTGGTGCATTGAAGAAGCAGATAACAGACAGGCTCGCCGAAAGTCGGAAGGATGAGATTCTTCAGATCATCTATGACAACGAAAACGATGGCATACCCGGCGACAGCTAAGTTCTCGGAATCCCTGAGAAGGGTATTAATTACGAGATCTTCTGTGGCAAAATCCAGAATAGGATTGCCTTAAACAACATCGTCAGTAAGAAAACCACGGCGATCCTGACAGCTGTTAGATCATATGAGTATAGGGCGAGAACTCCTCATTGACAGGGAACATTCCGGCAAAGCAGTCATCAGAAATTACAATGGAGATGATGAACAGATCTCTCTTCGTCAACTGCATGTAATTGAAGTCAAGAACGTAATGTCTAGTATATTTATCATAGAATATTCAGAAGTTCTAAGAATTCACCCGACTTCCCTTTAATACCTCTTTTTTTCAATCCCTAAACGACCATGACATATGAAATCGTAGCTGCAAGTATAGGCACCGCTCTTGTAACAGTTGCAGGAATGGCGATCATAGCATGGATCAACGGAGCACCGGCGAGAGCCGAGCAGAAAAGAATTACAGAAAACGACCGTGCCTTTACAAGATACCTTGAAAGGAGCCAGAAGATTGCAAAAAGCGACAACGATCTGAATCGCCAGTACGGCATCGTACCTGAATCTTCAGAACCCGGCCTCGCCAAAGTGCTCGAAGAGATCCGGCAGGCAAAGACGGATTTCGAATCCGTCAAAAATGCCTGGATCGATAACAACAAGGAGTGAAAGAAAAAATGTTTGGATTTTTCGGAAACGAACAGAAAAGAATTACAGAAGATGACCGTGCATTCACACGATACATTGAGCGTGCACAGAGAATAGGAAAATCGGACTGCGACCTCGCACGCCAGGCTGACACGACAAAGGACATCATAGCCGGGAGAGAATCTTCATCCTGGAATGAAGAAGCCCAAAAACTTCAGCCTGCAAACTAAACCCTTTTTTCTGCATATTATTCCACCAGGGATAATTTTTTTTAAAACGTGAGAAAACTGAGTTTAAATTCCTCTTACACTCATCTATTACAACTTAAAATTAAATTTAGATCGTTTTGTGATAGGCTTACGGGGATGGACAAGCATCCCCGCCGACGCCATTTTCAGCAAATTATACATCCACTGGATTAACCAAAATTCTGAAGCACTGAGTTTTTACCGCATATACTTCCTTGCAAAGATCGTGATGAACGCGGCCCACATAAATGTTCCAAAGAACGCTTCGACAAGTGCCAGCCCCTGCCATGCAGGAGAAATTTTGTACCCGCCGAATCCCGGTGTCATTGCGGTAGTCGTGCTTAAATAAAAATATTCGATAAATTCAGATCCCGGATCGAGCGTTTGATAGCTGAAATATATTATCGCAAATGTGAGAATAAATCCAAACCAGATACAAAAAGTTCGTAAAGGCCGCACGCCATATCCGAATATCAACTGAACAAGGATATATTCCGGCCACCTGAAAATTTCCAGTTTTTGCTTTCGCTTTCCCTCCATTTCACGATAAAAGTATTTGTCTGCCTCGTGATTATCACCGAATTTAATACATTGGTTTTTTGCTAATCGACAGGCATTTTCCTGAGCTTTATGAGACGAAAATTTGGCATCTCTGAAATCTACGATTCCTTTTACATAGATAGGAATAAGTTCTACTTTGCCTGAAAACGAAGCACTGTTAAATAGGGCATTCTCGCCAATTTCTGAACCAGCAAATAAAGCATCTCCGTCGATTTTTGCATGTATAAAATTTACATTCTTGCCAAGATTTGCCATTCTAAATAATATATATCCTCTGATGTTTGCTTTTGCAAACCAAGTTTCACCACCGACATTTACACTTTCAAACCAAGCATATCCAATTATTTCAGCACCTCCAAAGATGGTATTTCCAATGATATTTGCCCCCCCAAATACAACATTCCCACCGATTTTCACGTTATTAAATAAGGCATCTCCAGCAATTTTTATTCCTCTAAACCAAACATCACTGCCCGTTTTCGCACTTTCAAACCAGACATTCCTACCAATATTCGCACTTTCAAACCAGACATTTCCACCAATATTCGCACTTTCAAACTTGGCATCTTCTTTGATCCGTACATCATTGAAATTGATATCCCCCTCCGTCTTAACCGGTAAATCAAAAGAATACAGTATCGCACCCTCAAAATTAAAATCTCCAGAGTTCACCTTTTCCTTCGTTTTTTCCTCTTTCATTTCCTTAAGACGCTGATACTCTGGGTCTTCATTATCCTCCGGAAAAGGAACATGAAGCACACAAAACCGGGACCCTTCTATCGCAGGTTCCGGGCACTTCTCTCCGTTTCGAAAAGTATAATCACACAAAAAAACATCACCACACTTTCACGTAGAGATCGAGATACAAATGCATGATATTGGGATTGCCATGAGGCGCCATAAATGTGATGACACATCCCCTGAGAAAAATATAAGCCGTATAAAAATTACTATTACCCCAATTGAGGCAGGGAAGATCCAACACGAGATCGGGAGGCCCCTGCAACAGGAATTAAGATTCCAGCGAATCTCCAGGTAAACAATCGATCTGCACCAAAAATGTGCACCAGATTGTCGGACCGGAGAACACACCAACAAATCGATTTTTTTTCTCAAAAACAAAATTGAAAATTTTTAAGGAGGATAAAAAATGTCTCTTAAAATCGGTTCGAAGGGGGAACCCGTCTGCGAACTTCAAAGCAAGTTAAAGGAACTCGGATACGACCCCGGAGAAGTAGATGGAAACTTTGGGCAGGTAACCCGAAAAGCAGTCTCCAAATTCCAGGAAAACAAAGGACTCTCAATCGACGGCGTCATCGGCCCGGAAAGCGTCAATGCACTCGGAATCAAAACCGTCCTGGAAAAACCGGAACCCGAGCGCCTGAAATTCCGCGAACTGCTCCTGACAAATCCCAATTACTTCGGAAACATCAAAGCGTCCAAATTCAAGGCCGTCAAAAGCAAAAAACAGGACACATCCTTCGAGGAGCTCAAATGTCTCGGATATAACCCGTACCTGTCCCAGCTCGAAGCCGTAATCCACATAAAAAAGGACTACGGCTATGGCGGGGACATCTGCTCCTGCGGCACCCCCGAGTATGTACGGTTCTATATCGACTGGAACAACGACGGAAACTGGAAGGATCTCGGAGTAGTAAACTTCACCGCACACGACATCCCCGGGGAAAAACCGCTGGAATATGCCGTCACACTCGACATCACCCCGAAAAAGAAATGGTGCAAAATCGAAAACCTCCCGGCGGTAAGGGCAATACTGTCGTGGAACGATCCACCTGAACCCGACAATCCAAACGCCGTGCCCGTATGGGGCAACACCATCGACGCAAGAATCCAGATGGACAAATTGAAATTCCTGCTCCTGAACGATTACTCCGACCTGTTCGATAAATATCCCAATACCATTCTCGAACAACTCGACCTGACAAAACCGTTCCCGGTCAAAGAACCCAAAAAATATACGATCGCCGAACTGGCAGAGATCTATAAAGGCACCGCCGTCCCTGCAAACAGGTTCGCCTTCACCCACATCAACAAACTCCTGGCCAAACCCGCAATCCCCGCACCATTAACACTCGAACTCAGCGACTACCTCTCCAAATTCGACATCAAAATCCCGGAAATCATCAAGGAACTGGCAAATTTCGACGGCAACACCAATTACGAAGAACTCAGGTGCGTCGGTTACGACTCCTCCCGGAGGATGCTGACAGGCGTCCTGACGATCAAGCTCCCGGGCGGCTATTCCGGCGGCCTCTGCACCAAAGGCAGCACTGAGTATGTCGCATTCTGGGAGTACGACGAGATCGAAGCCGTATGGTCATATCTCGGCACCGAAGCCGTCAATGTCCACGATATCAGCAGCATACCGAAAGAAGATCTCCAGTATGCCGTATCCCTCAACGTCGACCTAAGCCATCACCGCCGCCCGTGCACTTCCGGACCAAGCGAAGTAAAGATCCGGGCCATACTCTCCTGGGAAGTTCCGCCGCCGCCGGCCAATCCCAACTGGGTCCCGAAATACGGAAACCGTGAAGAAACCCGCATCCTTATCAAACCCGGCCCAGTTCCAACAGGAGAGCACACGCCATACATCGAAACCGTAGGCAACATGGCCGTCTGCGACATCAGCCAGGCAACCGGGCTTGCAACCGGAAACGGAATAATCTCCGCCTTCTATGCAGACAGCAGTCCGTTCGGCGGAACGGTAACCATTACCGGTTTTATCGACAATCCGCCCGGGGGCGTCCTCGACGGCGTAGCTGCACCGGTGAAGTACAAAATCTCGGTCCGGCCGTATAACCCTGCAGACCCACAGCCGTGGCAGGACCTCAACGACGGCTTCAATGTAAAAGTCCGCATCAAGGACAACGACACCCATGTCCAGGAAGATTATCCGCAGAAGATCGATCCTGCCGACGGATTTTACACCTATCTCGAAGATCCAGGAATAGTCCTGCCCGGTTCGGGGGCGACACGCGAACGCTACTACGTCCTGCCCGTCCTCGCCTACTGGCAGACCGGTTCGAAAACAGGAATCTGGGAGATCCTCATCGTCGCAAAAGACGTCGACAACCCGGAAATTCCGCCGGGCGTACTTCATTGCGGAGCGGACGGAACAACCCGCTGCATAATAAGAATCTGCCTGGACAACGAATATCCTGTACCCCAGATCGGTCTTACAGGGTACCAGCGTGGCGCCGACCCGACAGTCCACCCGATCGGCACAGGTATTCCCGAAAAATGCGGACGTTTCAAGAAAGGCGATATCCTGCACGGAACCTACAGCGTCAGCGACGAACATTTCGGACAGCTGACCCTGGCCGTTTTCCCGGGCGTACCTGCAGGCGGCGCCACAGTGAATCCGCCTGTAAGAAGTTTCGATATCGTGCCCACGGAAGGAGAATCCGGGACATGGACCCTCGATACAGAATCGATGGACCCATGCGGGTACATCATAAGGCTGTGGGTCCGTGATCGCACGATAGTAAACAGCGGAACCATGGGATTCAGGAGAAGCGACGATGTCGGCTTCTGCCTTGAGAAGACAGACTGAAAATAATTTCAAACCACCTTTTTTTTGATATTAAGACAGAAAATCACCTGATTACAGCCTTTTGACCAGTCCACAATTCATATATAACATCCGAAAGATAGGTGTATAAAGCCCCCCCGGCCAACGGAAATCCGGGAAAATATGGTAAAATAATGCTTAATAAAACGGAAATGGATCTTCTGAGATCCCTCAATACAAAAACCACAAAAAAACACATCGGCCCGAGACTGGCAAAGCTTTCAGTCTTTTATAAAAAGACAATAACCTAGAAAACACCCTTTTTTCCTGAAAACCTTACAAGGATTAGAAAAGTGAAACGGCCGCCGGACTGAGGTCCGAAAGCCTCACAGCGACAATATTGATTCAATTCAACGATAAACATGATAAATTATTCAGATACCCAGAAAGAGATCACATTAAAAATAGATTCGGAAGGAACACTCTCAAAATGGAGAGACTGGAGATGGCAGCTCAGCCATACGATAAGAGATCTCGATACATTCGAAAAGATCACGGGGATCACTTTTACCAATGAAAAATACGAAGAACTAAAAGAAACACTTGAAAAATTCCCCCTTGCAATAACCCCGTATTACCTCTCGCTCATCGAAACGGAGGACTATGAAAACGATCCGATCTTCATGCAGTCCTTCCCTTCGGTCCATGAACTCGACATAATCGAAGAAGACCTCGCCGATCCCTTAGACGAAGATCGTGACAGCCCGGTGGAAGGAATTACGCACAGGTACCCCGACAGGGTGCTCTTCCTGGTCAGCAACAAATGCGCAATGTACTGCCGGCACTGCACACGAAAGAGAAAAGTCGGAGACGTGGAGTACATCCCGGACAAGGACCAGATCAGCAAAGGAATCGATTATATCAACAACAATCCGCAGGTAAGGGATGTTCTTTTATCCGGCGGAGATCCCCTTCTCCTTGACGATTCATATCTCGAGTGGATCCTGTCGGAGCTGACCGAAATCCCTCACGTGGAGATCGTCCGTATCGGCAGCCGCCTTCCGGTCGTCCTCCCGTACAGGATCGACAGCAACCTCGTTGAGATGCTCAGGCAGTACCATCCCATATGGTTCAACACACAGTTCAATCACCCGAGAGAGATCACGAGCTCGTCCACCGAAGCGTTAAGAAAGCTCGCAGACGGCGGAATCCCGCTCGGAAACCAGTCGGTCCTTCTCTCGGGCGTAAACGACTGCCCGAGGATCATGAAGACGCTCATGCACAAGCTCGTCATGAACAGGGTCAGGCCGTATTACATGTACCAGTGCGATCTATCGGAAGGGCTTTCGCATTTCAGGACGCCGGTCGGAAAAGGGATCGAGATCATCGAGAGTCTCAGGGGGCACACATCCGGCTTCGCCGTTCCTACCTACGTTATCGATGCCCCCGGAGGGGGAGGCAAGATCCCGCTGATGCCCAACTACCTCATCTCGTGGTCGACGAACAAGGTCGTCTTAAGAAACTACGAAGGGGTCATCTGCACCTACAAGGAGCCGGACAACTACGAGGCGGTTTACTGCAACAGGAAATGCGAAGAATGCACGCTCCAGCTCAAACTCGACAACGCGGACGAGTCGAAATCCATCGGAATCGAGAAACTCCTGTGCGACTATGACGACACCATCGCCCTTTATCCCGAGAACAACGAGAGGATGGAGAGAAGAGATGAAAAATGACGTTGTATGCACTATCGGGAATTCGCTAATCCAGCACGGGAAATTAAACGACAGGGTGTATCTGATGAAACTCTCACCCGACGATATCCCGGTGATAGTTATGGAGATGATAGACGGCATCGCGGAAAAATACGAATACTCGAAGTCTTTTGCAAAAGTTCCCGGCGATGCCGCAGACACATTCGCAAAAAACGGCTATAAGATCGAAGCCGTCGCTCCGGAACTTTTCAACGGCAAAAGCGACGGTTACTTCCTCTCGAAATATTACAGTCCCGGAAGGGAAGAGATCGAAGCATCCTGCAAAGATGAGATCGAAAGAATCCTCAGGGATACCGAAAAGATCCGGGATACGAGAACCCCGGATAAAGACGGAAAAGATCTTGAAATAAGAATAGCGGGAGAAGAGGATGCAGATGCACTCGCCGGGCTATACGGACAGGTCTTCGAGAGCTACCCGTTTCCGATCCATGATCCCGGCTACATCCGCCAGACGATGAACGAAAACATCCGGTATTTCGGCATATGGAAGGACGATATGCTTCTTGCGGCCTCCTCCTGCGAAACCGATATCTCCGGCCTCAACGTTGAGATGACGGACTTCGCGGTCTCCCCCGAATGCCGGGGCAACGGATATGCGGGTCTTCTTCTAGAAGTGATGGAGAATGAGATGAAGAAAGACGGGTTCATCACATCCTATACAATCGCAAGAGCGGCACACGAACCGGTGAACCGTCTCTTCGCACGGTCGGGCTACAAATATTGCGGGACGCTGAAGAACAATACCAATATCTGCGGATCGTTCGAATCGATGAACGTCTGGTACAAAAAAATAGATTGATTTCAGGATGATCCTGTCTCGTCTCTCCAGTACGGATTTACGAAAGAGAGAAGAACGGTCTTGCTGTCATCATTATTCCTGAATTCCCGGGAGACACCTTTCGGGATCAGCACGGCCTGTCCCTTTTTCACCGTATATGTATTGTCCCCCGACGAAACCTCGATCTCTCCTTCAAGGACATAATCGAGTTCGTCCGACTCCGCGATAACCTCAGACGGAATTGATGCACCGGGTGAAAATTCCGCATATGCAATACTGTATTCGGTTGAAACCGCGTCGTCAGGCAATGTCATGATCCCGCGATTCACAACTGCATAGATCTGAACTCCTTCGGACGGGTTCCATTCCTCGTTCTCCTCCGGGTTCGAGATGAAGATCTCCGGGTGGCTCTTATATGATATGTTCCCGGTATCTCCATTGATCGAGACGTCGTTTTCATACTTATAATACGGCTGAACAATAGTCAGGTAAACAAGATCATTATCACCCGTGTTCACAAACGACTGGACAGATCCTGCGGGAGTCAGGACGGCCTGCCCGGATGAGAGTTCATGCTCCTGTCCGTCGATTGTAATCACGCCCTCACCCGAGATAATATAATCCACCTCGTCAGATCCGAGAAGATAATGAGGAGGAAGACCGTTTCCGGGAGGGATGACGACATAGCCGATACTGATATCGGTCTCTTCCGGGATGTTCAGCTTTTCAAGAACCGCGGGAGAGAAAAATTCAACCAGGCTTCCCTCGCCGCCGAAGAGAGAGATGCCTTCGAGATCGTTTTGATCGATTACGTAGAGAGTTCCGTTCTGCACGAAACCGGCCTCGCTCATGCCGGAATCCCCCGTCCCCGTGCATCCCGCAATTGCGAAAGAAATGCAGGCAACCGCAACTACCGCAAAAATCACCGGATACGAATTCATCAGAACTAATTATCTCTTTTTTTTGATTTTATTGATGTCGATACGAAAAAAAACGGCACTGTAACAAATTGTTACAGGGATTCCACCACAATGTAACAGATCGTAACAGTTATTGTTTCAACCCGCTACAATATGTAACATGTCAAAGGTAATCCGGATAGATGAGGATTCTATAGAGATTGCGATGAAATACGGGAAGTCGATAAGCGAAGGGATCAGGACTATGGATAAGATGATCCACAACAGCAGCAGAAATACGATCGACGCCGAGGACATCAGGAGAGTAGTCAGGGAAGAGCTTGAATCCTTCGGGAGATATTAAATTTGAATCCTAACCATGAATTAAGAATCTCGATCGGACCGTCTCATTTCCGCCACAGGATATGCGAACGGATGAACGAGATCGGAAACTCCGTATACTATCATAAGATCCTGGACAATCCCGGAATTGTTCTCTTCAAAATAAAATACGAAGACAAAAATCCGGAACGCAGGATCATGGAGATCATAAAGGAAGCATCTTCAGGATTCCCGTATCTCCCATTCCTTCTAAACGGGTACACAAAGCAAACTCCGGATAAAAAATACGGATTATCGCTCCGGGCAGAAACATCCCCGGAGATCGCCGGTCTCTGCAAAGAACTGGAAAGGCTGCTCACTTCGGAAAAGTTAGAATTCCAAAATATGCTTAACGCCGATAACAGACTCTATGTCCCGGTACTCGAATATCCCGGACTCATCGACGCCGAAATTATCTACAGACATGCATCGAAGAGAAAAAACGATATCGTCACCAGACTTTTATCGCTTGTTGCGAAGTCTCCGAGATACAAGATCCGGGACTTCGTCCTTCCTGTGGAAAGCATCCATATAGAACTCTCGGACGAAAACGGCCACCTGAAGACCTACGACCTCATCCAAAAAAGATGGTCGGGCAAGACCACCGGCAGCAGGTCAGGAGAGAGCTTCGAAGTATTCCGGAGACTTAGGAACTACGAATCCACCGGGACAAAATTTTCTGAAAAAGACGAGGTCTACCTTTTGTCCGATCTTCACCTGGACCATAGCGACATAATCTGGGGTGCTTCACGCCCGTATCCGCTCGGTGATTCGAAAAGGATGGACAAAGTGCTCGTCAGGAACTGGAACAACACGATCAAACCGTCCGATACCGTATACTATCTCGGGGATCTCACCTATAATCTCGACCGGGAAACCTGCACCAGATACCTCTCGGAACTCAACGGGAATATCGAATTTATAAAGGGAAACCATGACGGATCTATGGAAGATCTGCCCGAACAGGTGACGATCAATTATTCAGGACGAGACTATCTGCTGATCCACGATCCCAAGTTCAGGCCCGAAGGTTATTCCGGGTGGACGATCCACGGGCATGTCCACAACAGCAGAATTTCGGATTATCCTTTCATCGATTTTACGAACAAAACCATAAACGTCTGCTGCGAACTTACCGGTTATCACCCCGTAAAACTTGAGGAGATCAGTGGTTTGATTGATTTGTACGAAAAGGGTGAGATTACTGCGGAACGGTTTTTGCTTTATGAGGATTTTCTGGCAATCTATAAGGGCATAAGCCCCTGACGGGGAAATCTTCCCCTTCCCTGTATTATTTAGATTTAGAATTTCTTTTTTTTGGAGATCTAAAGGGGCATATTTTTACTATTCATTATATTTGCTTTTTTAAATTGTCTATAAATTAGAATTATTATTACCATGGAGATAGCAATGAGCTACACAAATTGATTCTGTCATAATACTTGTAGGAGCCTTTGTTCCAATCGTCCGCAATAATTTGGCATGTTTCATTCATTTCCTTCCATGTAATCCACTCCCCACTGGTGCATAAAGCGGCAGATGAGATCACTTTTTTGATACAATTTCCGGCTATACGGATCGCCGTAACGACGGGTCAATTCAGAGATGGGCATACTCCGGTTCGCTCGCATACCCGGAGTAGTTTCGTCGCGGTACGCTTTCATTATCGTGTCCACTCCGTCTCGTTTGAGATTGCCGAGCCGCCACCATTCGGTCGGTTCAGCGACGTTAGGGTAAACGTCGAAATCGGCATTCACCACAAGCGATTTAACATTCGTATCAATATTAGGCGGAGAATCTGTTTTAACAAGTTCAACGTACAATTCGCTTTCCGGCTTGCCAAGCAGATAAAGACCGTTGCGACTCAATCTCGTCATTGCTTCGGGAATCAATGCCAAATCGTCCAGCTCAAGACGTTCTCTATCAAGTTCATACCCGTTGCCCTCCGGCGACATCCCGCCGATAAAGAAGTCGAATTTTTGCCCAATCAGAAGGCAGCGTTCGACGAGCTTCAGGTCCGATATGAGTTTTACAAATTCGTTCAACTCGTTCAGACACTTCTTCGTTATAAACAACTGCCACCGCGGAGCAATTCCAGCTGCAAGCAGTTGCTCCGTAGCTAACAGATTGTCACGGAACGCGCCAGTTCTTCGCGTACCCCAATCCGTATTTCCCTCCATACCGAAGAAGGTAATCTGACATACTTTCGGTCCAAGTGTCGCCGCCCACTTCGCGTAGCTTTCGTCACGTGCCATCCGCCAGATGGACAGCAATTCAAACCGCTGCGCCCGTCCGGGCGAAGATAATTCCTGTTCCAGGGCCCACAATTCACGATAGTCATCACAGAAATCCGGTTCGCGCCACCAACTGAAAAATCCAAGCTCACTTATGCCGTTGCCGTTTTCGTCACGCCAGTTTTTGAACTGGTCTGAAATTTCGCGAAATTCATCAACGCTAATATTGCCGTTTTTGTGAGATCCAAGCCAGCAATGGCGGCAACGGTTCGGGCAACCCGCCAGATCGACCATGACATTGAGGTAATCCATGTTCTTATGCTCATTCATTTTTTCAACTCCATAGAATAAAATAGGGGAAGACTATGCCGGCCTCATGCATTGGCATACTGTATTTATGACAACATTTTCCGGCGAACCCCGTGAAGCAAAACTTCCCTGATTAAGCTCCATTAAACGTCACGCAGATTATCTGTCTAAACGGAAACCCGAGATTGGGTTTATAAACGCCTAATATGAACATAGCAAACCCTCCGGTTGATAAAATTATAACAGGATAACATGGAAAATCACTATTTTTGGACAAAACTCCCTGATGAAAGTAAGCGGATTAAAGGCGCAGAAAAATATTTACGTTTCTGTCATCTTAGACCAGCCTCCTTCATGTCATTATATACCTCAACCAACTTCTCGAACATCCTGTTCGCATCGGATAATTCAGGTATTGCTTTTTTCAGGGGATATCTAAGCAACTTAAAAGTGTTTTCCTCAAAATCAGATTCATGCTTTACAATATCGTCATTAACTTCCAGGATCTGCTCCATAGCTCTTTTAAATTTTGCCGCCGTCTCTTCAATATCCAGTTTATCAGTGCTAATGTCCTGTCCCATTGTCCATCAGTTCCCGTTTAGTTATTTTTTTCATTGTCCGGGATAGTCTATAGAACTGACGATCCTGATGTGGAAAATCCTTCCTCCACCAGATAAAAATTCAAAATAATGAAAATAAATCAGTAAAAATCAAAAAACGACTTTTCTCACATAAATCCCTTATTGAAAAATTTGAAAATCACTAAATCATCTCATATTCCGAACCGGTGATCCAATGAAAAAACAACAAAAATTCATTGTAATCCTTTTAGTAGCATTATGCACGATTTTAGTTGTCCTGACAGCAGGATGCACTTATAACAGTCCAAATCAGCAGGAGAGCACTCAGGTCACACCGACGAATGCCGTAACAGCGGAAACCACTCAATCATCTCAACCAGGAAGCACACAGCCGACAGTCTCGTGGAAAGACTTCTATCCTGATCATACCGAACAGGAAAAATCGCAACTGATCGAAGAAGCGAAAGACGAGATCATGAGAGTCTTTCCTGATATTGAAGAATCGACGCTTAATGGAGAGTGGATTGAACATACAAGAACTACAGATAACGGTTTGAAAGAGATCGGCAGTCCATATATAAGATTTGAAAATATCAAATCTACATCTGACGACAGAAAACATGCAATTTTCGTCGACCCGGAATCAATGGAGATTACATATTATACTCCGTATAGCGCCAACTATAAAGAACCAGTAATATCCCTTGATGAAGGAAAGGAAAAGGCGACCGAATTTATAAAAAATGTCCAGGGAGAAGACTCGATCGTGTATGATCCTGATGCATACATGGTGGTCAGAGATTCATATGAAATAGATGAGAGGCCTGTTGCAAGTGTTAATTATTTTAAAACATCAAGCGGTGTCATATATCAATATGATTATGTTTTTGCCGAATATGACATGAGCCATGACAGAATCGAAAGATATTCTAACGGTATAACAAGCCCCGACCTTTTATCGGGACTTACAACACTATCGGCAGAACCTGAAATCAGTTTCGATGAAGCAGTGAAGATTGTCGAGGACAAAATCGCTGAAAGATACGATTTAGATGAGCTAGAACTGGAATATTCGAAAATCAGCTCCTATGACAATTACCTGTTCTGGTGGGATGATGACGATATTGTATATGCCGACGATCCTAATCCGATTCCACTTGTCTGGTGTGTAGGATATAGTGACAAAAAAACCCGTGAAGAAACAGACGAGGAGATAACGTATCCACGTTCCGGAGGATTCAGGGTAGATGCACACACCGGAGAGATTTATACTCTTACATATAGCAGCTACAATATCAGGAAATTCGATGAGAGATGAAATTTCAATAAAATAATACTTTTTCTTCCCTAATTTCATAAACATGTAGACTATCGTTCAACAAGAGGTTTTAATGAACATCTTAAATATTTGAATTATCAGAGTGCATCAGACCATTCTTTTGAATTAATTTCAATATCGGGTTTACTGGTGATTGTATGAAAAAAAGACAACTTCAATCTTTTTAGTAGCATTATGCACAATTTTCGTCATTCTAACAGCAGGATGCACATTTAACAGTTCAAACCAGCAGGAAAATACTCGGGTCACACACAGCCAACGGTGTCCCAGAATGACTTCGACCCCGATCATACCGACCAGGAAAAATCGGAAAAAATAAAATTTCCTACTACATAATTGGACATTCTGATATTCAATATGTAGACGATCGTTCAACAAGAGGTTTTAAGGAATATCTATAATATTTTGAAATATTAGAGTGAAACAGATCACTCTTTTATATTAGTCTAAATTTCAGGTTTAATACTGGTGATCTAATGAAAAAACAGCAAAAAGTTATTTCAACTCTCTTGGTGTCACTGTGTACGATTTTAATCATTCTTACAGCAGGATGCACTTATAACAGTCCAAACCAGCAGGAAAACACCCAGGTCACACAAACGGAATCAGTAACGGCTGAAACTACTCAGTCAGTTCAGTCAGGAAGCACACAGCCGACAGTCTCATGGAAGGACTTCTATCCTGAATACAGCGAATATAACGACCAGACCAGAGAGGAACTGATCGAAGAGGCAAAAGACGAGATTATGAGACTGTTCCCAAACGTTGACAGGTCAACTCTGAACGGTCAATGGCAGGAACACGTTTACACATACACGAGTATTGCATACGGTTACCCGGTCATCGTTTTTGAAAATGCAGACTTCACATCTGATAATTTCATGGCTTTACAGGAGGAGATGTCAAACGGAGATTCATCAAGGATTCAGAGAAATCTGGTGAGAATTGTTTATGATCCCAAATCAAAAAAAGTTCTTGATTTCGGCTCTTATGGCTATAGTACGCCTCCGGCAAGCGCAGAGAGACGAGTAACTTCTGAAGAGGCAAAAGAGAAATGTTTAAACTTAATCAAAAAAGTAAAAGGAGAAGATTTTGTTAACAACGAAATGAACGATTATTCAATTATCTTTACAGATCTAGAAGCAGAAGATAATCAAGGAGAAGTAATCATTGAGTTAGAAGGTTATCCATATGAAAATGTCCCGTATCTCAATGGTGGAATATTCGTTGATTATAATTTAGTCCTTGATGAAGTTCTTGGTTATTCAGATTACACCTATGATCCGGAACTTCTGGCAGCGCTGACTACACTATCCCCAAACCCGGAAATTAAAACGCTTGAAGAGGCAAAGGGAATATTCGAAGCGAAAGTCGCGGAGAGATACCCCGGAGAGGTAGATATTGATTACAGAACAGATGAAGGCTTTACAACAAACGCACTCGTATGGGATAATATTCCAAAGAATATTTTTTCAGACAATCCCGAGCCTTTCAAACTGGTATGGTATCTTGTATTTAATTCAGGTAATGCCAGAAGGGAGGCGGTAATCGATGCTCACACGGGAGAGATCACTTACCTTAGGTACAAGGATATCGATATTGATACCTATGACTGAAAACTTAAACTGAATCTCACTTTTTTTAACAATCTAAATTTCTTCCAGGCAGTGATATGTAGACGATCGTTCAATAAGACGTTTAAATAATTATATGCAATTTTTCACCGGGATAAGAAGTAATAATCTTTTTTCAATGGAGTGATGTCTCAGATAAACTGAATTCAGCCAAAATGAAAGTTCAACATTTGCCACATAAATCGCATATAAATGAAGTCAAAAATTGTTTGATCACATAAAGCAACCATTTACAATAAAATCCGATTGCATACGGGGGTAAAAAATGATAAAAACTGAAAACCTCACCAAAGAATACAACGGAAAAAACGCAGTCGACAACCTCAACCTAGAAGTCGGAGACGGGGAAGTCTTCGGGTTCTTAGGCCCGAACGGGGCGGGAAAGAGTACGACCATCCTGATGCTCACGGGAATGATCGAACCCACATCCGGCACATGTACAATCGAAGGAGTAAACGTCGCACTAAATCCCTTAAAGGGAAAGGAGATCCTCGGGTATCTCCCCGAGGATGTCGGCTTCTACAGGAACCTTACAGGTTACGAGAACCTCGACTACCTCGGAAAATTCTACCCGATTGAAAAAAACGAGAGGGAGGACCGGATAGAGAGACTCCTGAAAAGCGTCAGGCTCAACGGGGTCACCCAGAAAGTCGGCGAATATTCTAGAGGGATGAACCAGAGGCTCGGGCTCGCCCTTGCACTTTTGAACGACCCGAAGGTCGTGATCCTCGATGAGCCGACCGCGAACCTGGACCCGGAAGGTGTACTCAGGTACAGGGAGATAATAAAAGAGCTTGAAAAAGAAGGAAAGACGGTCCTCATCTGCTCCCACATCCTCTCCGAAGTCCGGGCGGTCTGCACTACATTAGGGATCATCTCGCAGGGAAAACTCGTTGCAAAAGGATCTGTAGAGGAAGTCGAAGACGAACTCATCAGGCAGAGCGGCACAAGACAGAAGATCGTCATCAAATCCATAAACCCGGAACTTTACGAAGAGATCGAGTCGATCAAAAACCCCGACATCCTTGAAGTTGAAAGGACGAAGGACGGAATCGAGATCTCCGTCGAAAACGACATCCGGCCCCTACTTGCAGAAAAACTGAAAGATCACTGTTCAGGTATAACGGAGATGTATCTCGACCGCCCCGGGCTTGAAGACCTCTTCCTCAAGGTTTACAGGAGGGAATAGGGATTGGATCTCGCAAGACTCGCGATAATCTCGCAAAAGGAGTTGTCAGATCATGTAACAAGCAGGCGATTCCTCCTGATACTCATAATAACATGCCTTGTACTTGGGGTTGCAGCTGCAAACGGTGTCACCGATTACAATAATGCCCTTGACAGGTATAAAGTCGGAGAAGGTGGTGATCTCTTCATGCCGTCAATCCTCTACGCGTTTGGAAAAATTACAGACTCAATTGGTCTTGAAGGTCTGGGGGCTATCATCGGAATTGCAATAGGTTTTGATCTCGTTGCAGGAGAGCGTGAGGGAAGATCCTTAAAGACCATACTCTCACAGCCGCTATACAGGGACGAACTAATAAACGGGAAGGCCATCGGCGGAATAACCACACTCGCAATTATAACACTTGCAGGATTTTTAACAATTCTTGCCATATTCCTGGTTATAAGCATTGTTCCTTCTTTTGAAGAGGTTTTTTTAATCGGGGTGATTTGGTTTATAACCCTCCTATATATGATCTCATATTTTTCAATGGCGCTGATGTCTTCTGTTCTCGCAAAGTCCAGTAGCGGAGCCATGATAATATCACTGATCATCCTGTTCATAATGATGTATATAATCCCTGTCGGAGGGGGAGAATTTGGGACCTGTCTTCTCGGACCGGAACCTGAAGATATAGGGTATGACCATGATTCGCAACTACAGGAAAACTATGAAAGAGCGGTTTTGGATATATATGATTTTTTCAATCTCTTTTCGGCACAAAGTGTCTATAACAGTATAACCTCCCCGATAACGAATCCATCGTTTTATGTGACGAACAGGATTTACCCTTCAGGACATTCACTTGATCCGGATATTACAGATAATATCGAAAAACCATCGCTTTTAGGGATTATCGGTGACAAATGGGTAAAAATTATTGTTTTTATCATGTGGCCGGTTCTCTTCTTCGGTATAGCCTATGTGAAATTCATGCGTACAGACCTGAGGTGAGGAAGAATTATGGATTTTAAAAGAATCATTCTGATAGGTTACAAGGAATTCCAGGATCATATCACAAGCAGACGGTTCCTCGCCCTTTTGTTTTTGATGGTGACGATAACCGGGATCTTTGTATTCAAGGAGATAGGCAATTATCTTGAGGATCTGGAGGAATACAGCACACTCTATAGTTACTCCTTTTTTGGCCTTCCAAAATCTGTGAACATTTTCGAAGGTATAAAGTCCGGAGTTGCAGGCAGCTCGATATTCGGGTCGATAATTGCAATAGCTCTCGGATTTGATCTTATAACGAAAGAAAGAGAGACCGGATCGATCAAGGCGATCCTCTCGGTTCCTGTCTACAGGGACGAGGTTATAAACGGCAAGGCACTTGGAGGTATAATGGCAATAGCACTTGCGATAACGATCGTCTTCGTGCTGACTCTTGGAATTATGTTGATATATAGCATTGTTCCGGGTCTTAATGAATTGGGCTTCTTATTCGTTTTCTGGTTAATAACGATCCTCTACCTGTCCGGGATCTTTATAATGTCAATAATGGTCTCGGCTTTTTCGAAGACAAGCGGAATCTCTTTTATATACTCATTACTGCTTCTTCTCATCCTGACAAGCGTCATATATTCAACAGGAGATTTTGCAGTTGACACGATAATGGGGCAAGATCCTTCGATAAACACGAACAATATGGGTGTATCGGACCCAAAACACTACCAGGAGGAATCCGCTGCTTATTATCAAAGAAGAATAGAGCTTACAAATCTTGTATTTTATGTCTCTCTCGATACAAATTACCGCAAAACTTCAATAGCCCTGACCAAGCCCAAATTATATCTAAGAACGCAATCCGAATATAATTCTGAGAGTCCCGATCCAACGCTTTCCGACATGCTGGGAAAAATCTGGGGCTACATTCTCTTCCTGATTGCATATCCCGTAGTCTTTTTCGGAATAGCTTATGTAAAGTTCATGAGGATGGATCTCAGGTGATTATGATATGAAAAAACAACAGAAGATAATTTCAATCTTTTTAGTAGCATTGTGCACGATTTTCGTCATCCTGACAGCAGGATGTACATACAATAATCCTGATCAGCAGGAGAACACCCAAGGCACACAAACGGAGTCAGTTACAGCTGAAAAAGCCCAATCAACACAATCAGGAAGTATGCAACCGACAGTATCGTGGAAGGACTTCTACCCCGATCATACCGACCAGGAAAAATCGGAACTGATCGAAGACGCCAAAAACGAGATAATGAAAATCTTCCCTGATATATACAAATCAACGCTCAATGGAGAATGGGTAGAGCATACGAGAATTACTGACGACGGTCTGGAAGAAATCGGCCGCCCGTATATTAATTTTGCCGATATAAAATCACAAACGGATGACAGATCATACTACATTAAAGTCGATCCGGAATCAATGGAAGTAATATATTACAGTCCGGGAGGCACCAGCAACGCCGAAGAACCCGTAATCTCTTTTGATGAGGCAACGCAAAGAGCGATCGATTTCATAAGAGAGGTACAGGGTGACGACTCAATAGCTGATGACCCCGATACGTACATGAATACTGCAAACTGTTATGAAACAGAAGCATTAGATGATGAAGATGATTACGCCCGCCCGGTCGCTGTGGTTGATTTCTACAAAACATACAATGGAGTGCCATATATGTCGGAATATGTTTTGGCCGAATATGAAATGAACAAAGAGGTTATTGAAAGATACAGCGACAATACAGCAAATTCAGCACTTCTTTCAGGACTAACAATTCTCCCGGCAGAACCTGACATTACTTTTGATGAAGCAGTGGAGATGCTTGAGAACAATATCTCTGAAGAATATGACCTTGATGAAATAGATTTGGAATACTCCGAAGTTGGTTCATCCGGCAGTTATCTGAAATGGTGGGATAATGTCAATATTGTTTATGCTGACGATCCCGACCTGATTCCACTTGTCTGGCAGATTGGAATTAGTGATAAGGATAGCCGTGAATATTACCAGGAAAATGGTTTTGGTCTACAATGCGGGTCATTTTTAGTCGACGCACATACCGGTGAGATCTACACGATTGTATATGGGGACATAAAATTCAAAACATATGGTTATATGGGGTAAAAATCCTCAGTTGTCCTCTCTTTAATTTTTAGACGAACCTTCAACAAGACGTTTTAATAACCGTCTTCAATTCATACCAGTGAAAATGAAAAGAAATCCTTCAATGAAGAATATTTTAAGACAATCAAAACCCGGACAAAATAAAAGATCAACATCTGTCACATAAATCCCTTATTAAGGAAATTTAAAAGATTGTTTGTTCAGTCATAAATGACAAAACTGCAGGACCAAAACCCTCCACGGGGCAGACATGATAATTACAGAATATATCACCAGGGAATACAACGGAAAAATCTTCGGCATTCCTGAGATCGCAGACTTATCCCCAAAAGTTTACAGGAGGAAATAAAACCTGAATCTAAACCGCCTGTTAACGATATCTGAAAAGGAATTTTTGGACCATCTCATCAGCAAAAGGTTCTTTGTCCTGCTGGCAATAATCTGTGTCATTCTTTGCGTATCCGCCATAAACGGGGTGAATAACTACAACAACGCACTGGACAGGTACAAGGCCGGCAGCGAGACCGAGGTATTCCAGCCCACCGCTGTTATGGTTTTTACGGAAATAACGAATTCAATCGGGGTGTACAGTCTCGGGGCAATAATCGGCCTTGCACTGGGTTTCGACCTGATATCAGGAGAAAGAGAAGCAGGATCATTAAAAACAATATTATCGAGACCCCTCTATCGTGACGAACTTATAAACGGAAAAGCAATCGGCGGGATAATATCACTTGCAATCCTCACATTTGTCGGATTTGCACTTGTTATTGCCACTATGCTCATTCTTGGTATCGTACCGGACTTAGAAGACATTTCAATGATCGGTATAGTTTGGCTTCTTACAATTTTGTTTATACTGACGGCATTTTCCATTGCAGTCATGTCTTCTGTAATTGCAAAGACAAGCAGTGAGGCACTGATGATCGCTCTTGTCATCACATTCGTACTTTTTCTGATAATACCCACAATCGGCGGGGATATAGGAACGAAAATTCTGATCGGAGATCCTCCTGAAGAGTCCGAATATTCATCAGGGTCGTCGGGATATAACGAAGATTTCCAGGAGATTCAACAGGAATATTACAGAAAAGAAGATTTCATTTCAGAATTCACAAACATGTTCTCTGCCCGGATTATCTATAACGATCTCGTAGCTCCCCTTACATGGCCGTCATTTTACGCTATTTCAAAATTAGATTTCAGCGATGATATATCCAGGCACGGAGAACTTGAAAAACCGTCGATCTGGGGAATAATGCAGGATAAATGGATTAAAATTATAGTGTTCCTTATGTGGCCGGTTCTTTTCTTCGGAATTGCATATGTGAAATTCATGAGGGCGGACCTGAGGTAGAGGTGACTGACATATGGATTTAAAACGAGTCAAAATGATTGCCATAAAAGAGATTCGTGATCATATAACCAGCCGCAGGTTTACAATTCTCCTGTTCCTGATGCTGGTAGTCTGCGGCTATTATGTAATAAACGAAATCGGGGATTATTACGATGCAATCGAATCCTATGCCCAATATGGAGATTTTTCCTATATCCCTTCAGTGATGAATATATTTTTGGGAATCAACAGGGGAATCTCGGGCTATTCGATCTTCGGAATAATTATTGCAGTTGCACTCGGCTTTGATCTTTTCACAAAAGAAAGGGAGACAGGATCAATCAAGGCAATACTTTCAATGCCTGTGTACAGGGACGAAGTCATAAACGGAAAGGCTCTCGGGGGAATAATTACAATTGCAATTGCAACGATGACAGTATTTGTAATAACGCTGGCAATTCTTCTTTTATGCAGCATAGTTCCTGAAATTAACGAATTTGGATATATATTTGTATTCTGGATAATTACTACAATTTTTTTATCGGGCGTATTTCTTATGTCAATGATGGTTTCGACTTTTTCGAAGTCGAGCGGAATATCACTAATCTATTCTTTGCTCCTTTTACTGCTGATTACCAGTTTTATATATACTGTCGGAACTTCGGCAGTGGATTCCATACTCGGACCCACACCCATAATCACTGCGAATAATTCAGATATGACAAACTACGATGCAATGAGGGAGCAATTGACATCATATAACGAAAAAAGGAGCAATATGATGGATTTTGTTCGCATGGTTTCTTTCGATAATAATTATTACCTGCTATCAGACGCGATTATAAATCCACAGGAGAACCGGTTCTATGATTCGCTTCAATCGGGGGGTGATGATTCCGGCAAAGATAACGGAATCCCGGATCTCACCACGATTTTGACGGACATGTGGGGCAATCTTGTTTTTTTGATATTCTATCCGGTTTTCTTCATGGGAATAGCTTACGTGAAGTTCATGAGGATCGATTTACGGTGATTGCGATGAAAAATCAAAGCAGATATCTTTCTTACTTATTGATGACCGCCGGAATATTGCTCATATTATTATCGTTCTTTGGCGGGTGTACTACAACCGGTTCCGTCCAGGATGACGGCAGCCAGTCAGGAACTACAGTCCCAACGGAAACTCCGGAAATTAACCGTTCTTATCAGCCCGAAAGCTCATCATCCCCAGTCTCGTGGAGAGATTATTATCCCGAATATGACGAACAGACAAAATCGGAACTGATCGAGGAAGCAAAGGATGAAATTCAGAGAGTATTTCCCAATGTGGAGAGGGATTCTCTTGAAGGAGTATGGAACGATGAGACCGACTTTATAATCGATCCTTACCCGAATATAAAATTCAATAATGTGACAAATGGTATTCGGTATATATGGATAGACCCCACTTCAAACCGGATTATCAACTATAACTCAAAAAGATATTCGACTTCAATGTCCGGGCCGAACGTCGTGTCGTTCAATACTGCCGTCAACAAATCGCTTAATTTTGCCAGGGAGATATTGGGGGATGAATTCATGAACAGAATTGGTGATGATCTTGTCCTCGAATCAAATAATGTTGATTCATACCTTTACACAGGCGATGCTGCAATTTACATATATGAAACCTGTGGGGGAGTTAAATACGAAAGGAGCTACGTATCGGTAAGTTATAACCTGAGAGCTGGTGAAGTTCAGGCTTACGGAGACAATCGGGCAAACAAGAATCTCCTTACAGAGCTCACTACACTTTCCCCCGAGCCTGATATAACACTGGATATGGCAAAAGAGATCTTCGAATCGAAATTAAAAGAACAATATGGCTTAGACGATATTGGTATAGAATACGTGGACAAAGACAGATTTTACCCGTCATTATACTGGCTTGATCGCTATTCATACGTCTATTCGGAAAATCCCGTGCCTCTCAAACTTATATGGGAAATACCTTACACTACTGAAATACAACGTTCGGAAGACGGATACGATGAGGATATCGATGCTCCAAAGGAAGTCATAATCGATGCACACACGGGAGAAATTCTTTTACTAACTTATAATGATGAACTTTTAATTTGTGAAATAGAATGATTTTCATAGAGATATTCGGATGATCAATACTCGCCTATCCCTGCTGCGGCTTGCCGCCGTGGCGGCGGGTTGCCAGCCAGTCGCCCGGAACTATATTTCAAATTTTGAAGAAGAGTATAATCCTCTTATCTTCCAAAAATAATCTCAAAAAGGATCATAGCCCGGATCGACTACAGTAATTCCAGGTTTATTTCAGAATAATCAATTAAAAAGCACTTATTTTTCAACAGTCCGATATTTCTGATTAGGATGTGTGGTTACGTTCTTATACATCTGCTCAATTTTTCCCTCTTTGAGCATTGGGCTGATATAATGAATCCTTAATGAATCTTTGTCCCGGTGCAGAATAGATGACAGATCCTCAAGTGTCAAATACCGCCCCTGGCATAATTGTAAAATTGTAGATTCCATAAGCTCTCTCGGGGCCTTCTTCATAGACCTTACTGGTTCGGCAATGGGGATCAATGTATCCAAATGTTCGGAGCTATTGTTCAAATGTTCGGAGCTATGCCCCGAATGTATCGGCCGGTCAAATCCGGTTATATTGAATCCTCCTCTGTCTAAACCCCCGCGATCTAATCTTAATGCTCTGGAACCCTGCAGCGGACCCACCCCTCCTGCTCCGAACATTTCATTCTTCATCGGGTGTCTTCCGGGCAAATAATAGAATGTGCCTCTCCCCATCCCCTCACTCACTAAAAATCCTTTCTCCACCATGTCATGAAGCGACACAGTAATGTCATGAGGATGCTCTTTTGTAACCTCTTTCATCCTACTGTGGTTTACACATCCCTCGCAGAATGCAGTGACTAATGCCACTTTCTCTACATCTTTAAGCTCGTTGAAAGAATCCCCAAATACAACTTTAAGTTCCTCGATAGCATCTTCAGGAAGGAGACTTATCATCTTCATGATAAATACAGTCTGATTGCTTTCAACGCGGACTTCGAGCTCCGGTTCACGCCAGTGCTGTAATCTCCAGTTACGGTAAATTTTCGGGAACCCCGAACCCGCCTGTTCACCTAATCCAATCAATTGAAACATCTTTTGCAAGTTCCGGTTCCTGCAGTCACTTACGCCACCCCGGATTGCCTCAATTTTTGGAATTCTCATCAGGCCGGGATTCCTGAATCCAAATAAATCAGGACGTTTCACTATAAGAATCGAACAATTTCCCGAATAATCGGCATGGATAATCGTATTCACCAGCGCCTCACGTAATGACTCATGAACAGGCGTATCCTCAATCCTTTTATCCCCCTGAAGTTTGAAAGGTACTTTCAATCCTGTAGTGAGTTTTTTTATGACTAACCTATAAAAATCGTACAAATTTCCTGACCAGGACCCATCATTAGTGACTCTGTCAATCCAACGTGCTTCACTATCCTCTCTTTCCTGGTAGTCTACAATATAATTCGGAACTTCATCAAGAATCGACCTGAACTTTCCAAACATCAGCAATCCTGCCAAGGTGAGACCTTCTTTTCCCGTATGCCTGTCTTTTGCCCATCCTCCGAGGTGCCTTAGAAACTCAATATCATCACATTCATTGAAGGGATGGTCGGGTTTACGGTTTGAAAATTGTTGACGATATATCCTGAATGATTCATTATCAATATCTTTAAAATCAAAATGTTCAAGAATAACTGCATCCTGGGTATCATTTGCCTGTTCACCAAGCATCTGTTTCACAAGCTCATGAGGACATTTATAATCCCCCTCATTCTTTCTTAGATAAGTCCCGTCAAGAGGATTTGAACCGATATATACTGGCCGTTCCTTTCTTGAAGCCTGGAGGACATGAATAACAACACCAGTTTTATTATTATCCAATTTAAAAGGCCCGATATCCCTGCTCTGCAGAAGATTGGCGCTCACTTTATTTTTATTGTTGAGGATGTTCCAGATATCCTTAATAATTTTATTATATTCGGGCAGATCATGAAATATTAAATTATTTTGTTTTTCTTCCACACCTAAAATTATGAAACCCCCTTCTGTATTTGCCATTGCAGAATATGTCTCCCATACAGAGTTTGGAAGAGTCCCTCTCCCATCTCTTCCGAGTGCCTTTTTAAATTCTATGTCGTAACCTTCCTGAAGAGATTCCAGATCAAAAAAATCGTCATGCATCTGCACCGCACCTGTTACAATAATGTATTGTAGTATAATTTTAGGTAATGAGAATTTTGGGTTCAAGATGTTATACTGTTTTGCATTGCTATTTTGATAGTAGATGAAATTACTTTCATAAAAAGAATAGGTGCTTTCCGGTCGCCCAGTCCGGGGAAGAGATTTAATGGAAAACGCAAAAAAAATTACTTAAAAAAAATCTGTCCTTTCGTCATCTTAGACCAGCCTCCTTCATGTCATTATATACCTCTACCAACTTCTCGAACATCCTGTTCGCATCGGATAATTCAGGTATTGCTTTTTTCAGGGGATATCTAAGCAACTTAAAAGTGTTTTCCTCAAAATCAGATTCATGCTTTAAAATATCGTCATTAACTTCCAGGATCTGCTCCATAGCTCTTTTAAATTTTGCCGCCGTCTTTTCGATATCCAGTTTATCAGTGCTAATATCCTGTCCCATTGTCCATCAGTTCCCGTTTAGTTATTTTTTTCATTGTCCGGGATAGTCTATAGAACTGACGATCCTGATGTGGAAAATCCTTCAGCCTGAAAGATATTTGAAAAAAAGCGGGGGATGCTAGTCCATCCTGACCGCGACCCATCACCGCATAGAGGTGTTGCCGAAGATGCGCCTGATTTGCCACGCCGAAACTATATTTCAAATTTTGAAGAAGGGCATAAGCCCCTAACGGGGCAGCCCTATGCTCGGTTCGCTATGCGAACTTTCGCAATCGCGATAACCCGCCCTGGGCGCTACCCGTTAGGGTAGCCCCGGCCGGGAGAGATAGCCTTTATAAAAAATAAAATAAGTTAAGAAATCAGGCCATGGATCATTCGAAATTCTCAGATAATAAAAAAATTCATGGAGCGGGAGGGATGCTTGTCCATCCCGGATGTGACATATCACCACAGAGAGGCCCCGAGGTCGGGGCCGATCCGCGGGCTGTCCCCGGCGGCCCGCGGCAAGGGGTTGTCAACGATGTACCGATTACATATGGGTTACATATCAAAAAGCCGGGAAATCCTATATTTTCGTAGAAAAAATCCGATCTACAGTTTCAAAAAAAATATTGTTGTTGAGAAAAACACTTCAGTTACATATCACGATATTATTTTTTATCCCTGTTTCCCAGTCACATAATTGATAACATTCTCGCAGATATCCGCCGAATAATCTCCCACTCTCCTCATACTATCAGAAATAGAAACGATGGAGATCGCAATATGAGCCTGGTAATTAATCGCCAGCTTATTGATCCCGCTGCATTTATCTTCAAAAATAAGCGAATCGTTGATTATATCGTTTGCCTCCTTAAGATCGTGATCGAAGAACGATTTGATGCTGCTCTTGAAGATCACGATCGATTCTTCGTTCACCTTCCCGATCATATCAAGGATCTCTTCAGGCGGTTCGCATTCCCCGAGTTTGACCACGTTATGCGCAATCCTGCTCGCATGATCCCCTACACGCTCGATGATCCTGCTCACGAGGAAGTAATTCATGATCCCGTCGAGAGGCACGCTCATCTTCCTTGCAAGATTGATATCACCCAGTATGAGATTCGTCTGGCGGCCGATAAGCCAGTGAAGACGATCGACATCGTTGTCTCTCGATATAACACTATGGGCAAGTTCGAGATCCCTGCTCTTTAAGGCCCGGACCGCATCCTCGTGCATCTTCTGCACTATAACAGACATCCTGGATATCGTGTTTTCGAGAGGCATCTCCGCAGGATTCAGGAGATCCTTTATGACGATCTCGGTCTCGGTCTCGTCCACGACCTCCTGGCCGATCGCCATATTCGTAAATTCACGGATCTTCTCCGAGGCAAAAGGAGGAAGCCTCCCGTGCGCCCATATCCGCATCGTCGTATATCCCGCGAAATAAGCGCCGATAAGACTCCTGAGAAATAAAGTCTGGTCCGTTATGGCACTTACCTCATAATTCCAGACCTTCTGGATCTGCTCGCCGGTCGTATTCGGCGTAATAAGAATAGTCCCGTCGTCCTGCTCGATAAGGCCGACAGGATCGTTTTTTGCGATTTTATTCCTGGTAATCCATTTCTTAGGCAAAGATACGATATACGAGGACCCACCGCTCATCTGGATCTTTCTGATATCCATATCAGTATTTTTACTCCAAAATATATATAAGAATATTGAAACGATATCCGACTATCTTGATAAATACAAAATATGATCTCTTTCGGGTAAAGTTTATATTTCAAATACCGATTTGATATCGGTGACCTAATGAAGGACAGCCATAGAAAATCAGGTCTGGTATTAGTCGCACTTGCAATTGTTGTCTTTTCTGCAATCTTTGTATGTGGATGTACCGGAAACAGCGGAGTTGATAATCCTTCCTCTACAACGGAAGCGACCAAAGCAACAGTTCAGACTCTCACGGTAACAGGGTCTACAACTGTTCTGCCCATCGCACAGGCAGCTGCCGAAGCATATATGGAAACCAACAAGTACGCAGATATTCAGGTTTCCGGAGGAGGTTCCGGGGTTGGTGTTCAGGCAGTAGGAACAGGTACTGCCGATATCGGAATGGCATCAAGAGATCTGAAAGCATCGGAATCCGAAGAATATCCGAATCTTGTTCAGCATGTCATCGCAGGTGACGGAATAGCTCTTGTAGTCTACAAAGACAATCCTGTAGACAGCCTTACACTCGCACAGATCAAATCGATATACAAAGGTGAGATCACAAACTGGAACCAGGTAGGCGGCAATGATATGGAGATCGTAGTCGTAGGCCGTGACTCATCATCAGGAACCAGAGAATTCTTCTATGAATCGGTAATGGACGAAGAGGACTTCGTATCCACACAGCTCGAGAAGAACTCGAACGGTGCCGTAGCACAAACCGTAAGTCAGACACCGGGAGCGATAGGCTACCTCAGTATGGGATACCTTGACGATTCGCTTAAAGCTCTCGACATAAATGTCGACGGAACTCTCATCGAAGCAACAGTCGACAACGTTCTTTCAGGAAAATACCCGGTTGCAAGAAACCTCAACATGTTCACCAACGGTGAAGCATCAGGACTTGCAGCAGACTTCTTAGCCTACATCCTCGGCAGTGACGGACAGGCAATCGTAGTCGAAGAGGGTTACGTCCCTGTAGCGTAAACGAAAAAAACATTCGGGAGACAATTCTCCCATTAATTTTTTATTATGACATACGGTACAGATTTAAAAAAAAAGACTGTAAAGGATGAAAAATTTCCTTATAGTTCGAGTAATCTTTCGGATCAAATCGTCCGGGGGATACTTTTCGCCGCAGCCGCTTTTGGCGTTCTCACCGTTTTTTTCATACTGCTTTTCCTCCTGAAAGACGGTATTCCTGCTTTTGCCTCCATCGGACTGTACGATTTTTTGTTTGGTAGCGTCTGGAATCCCGGGGGAGCAAATCCTACATACGGTACACTCCCGCTGTGGGTCGACACCCTTCTCGTAACACTGGGTGCGATGATTATAGCCGCACCTCTCGGAATAGGCAGTGCAATATATATCTCCGAGATCGCGTCATCCAGGATCAGATCGGTAATCAAACCCGCGGTCGAACTCCTTGCAGGAATCCCTTCGGTCGTCTACGGTTTCTTCGGTCTCGTAATACTGACGGACTGGCTGAGGATAACGTTCGATCTTGCCACCGGAGAATGCTGGCTTGCCGGCTCTATCCTTCTCGGCATAATGGCTCTTCCGACGATCATCAGCGTATCGGAAGATGCGATCAATGCGGTTCCCGATAATTTCAGGCGGGGCTCGCTCGGGCTCGGCGCCACATACTGGCAGACGATAAGCAAGGTAATCGTCCCTGCGGCTCTCTCCGGGATCACTGCGGCCATCATTCTCGGAATGGGCCGGGCGATAGGAGAGACTATGGCAGTGATGATGGTTACGGGTAACTCAGCCATAATACCGGACCCGATATACAATATATTCTCGCCGGTACGAACACTCACAGGAACACTGGGAATTGAGATGGGCGAGGTTGCGGTAGGAAGCGAGCACTATCATGCATTATTCGGCGTCGCACTGCTCCTTCTCGTGATAACTCTCGTAGTGAACCTGTCCGCCCGGCACATCATCAACAGGATCAGGCTCAAAGGAACGGGTTCCAACAACAAGGGCAGATCGAAATTTTCGCTCCCGAACAGGGATGCATTCAAATTATCAGAAAGATCGAAAGAGCGGCTGAAATACGCAGTAATAGTGGTTTTCCTTCTATGCCTGCTTTATATCAATATATTCCTGTGCACCGCCGCGGTCGCCCTGATACTTTTATGGAAGTTCTGGCTCCAGTCCCTCGACCCGAAAAAGATGCAGAAGCTCGCGTACGTGCTCCTGTACATGTCCATAGGAATCGTGCTGGTAGTGCTCGGCATAATCCTCTACGACATCATATCGAAGGGGCTTCCGGCAATGTCCTGGGAATTCCTGACAGGATATCCAAAGGATCTCGGAAGAGAGGGAGGAATATTCCCGGCGATCATTGGTACGCTGTATCTTGTCGGCGGAGCGATACTGTTCGCACTTCCGATCGGCGTCTGCGCCGCGATATATCTTGTCGAATATACTAAAGAGAGTCGAATCACCTCGATAATCAGATCGGGTGTCGATCTCCTGAACGGCACTCCTTCGATCGTCTTCGGTCTCTTCGGGTTCGCGTTCCTGGTATTGTTCCTCGACTTCGGGGTCTGCCTTCTCGCCGGAATGATAACGCTCGGCCTGATGGTCCTCCCGACGATAATCAGGACCACTGAAGAGGCCTTAAAGAGCGTTCCCGATTCGTTGAGGCACGGGAGCCTCGCACTCGGGGCAACAAAATGGCAGACGATACGAAAAGTCGTCCTCTCCCCCGCAGCGCCGGGAATCATAACCGGAACGATCCTCTCAATAGGAAGGGCGGCAGGCGAGACGGCCCCGATCATGTTTACGGCCGTTGTGTTCACGACCCGTTTCCTGCCTTCATCGGTATTCGATCCCGTCATGGCACTGCCGTATCATCTCTTCATTCTCTCGACGAATGTGCCGGGGGCAACGACAAACCAGTACGGGACGGCCCTCGTACTCCTGCTACTCGTAATGGCTGTATATTGTATTGCAATCCTGGTAAGGAACCATTATCAGAAATCCCTAAGGTGGTAATTCAGATGTCAGATAAAGAAACAATACTTGAAACGAAGAAGCTCAATCTCTTCTACGGCGAAAAACAGGCCCTGACAGAGGTTGACGTTCAGGTTTACAAAAACCATGTAACCGCACTCATCGGCCCTTCGGGATGTGGAAAGTCCACTCTTCTCAGGTGCTTCAACAGGATGAACGACCTTGTCGCGAACTGCAGGATCGACGGAGAGATCATATACCACGACCGGAATATCTACTCGCCGGGCACTGACGTCGTCCACATGAGAAAGAAGATCGGGATGGTATTCCAGCAGCCCAACCCGTTCCCGAAATCGATCTATGACAATATCGCATACGGGCCGAGGATCCACGGGACAAAAGACAGGAAGAAACTCGACGAGATCGTAGAGAAAAGCCTGAAGCAGGCCGCATTATGGGAAGAAGTCCACGACAGGCTGGACGAACCTGCGATGGGACTATCCGGCGGACAGCAGCAGAGGCTCTGCATCGCAAGGACGCTTGCAGTCGAGCCTGAGATCATCCTGATGGACGAACCATGCTCTGCACTCGATCCGATAGCCACTTCGAAGATCGAGTCGCTGATAGACGATCTCAAGAAGACCTACACTGTCATCATCGTTACGCACAGCATGTCGCAGGCTTCGAGGGTCTCCGATTATACGGGATTCATGTACCTCGGGAAGATGATCGAGTTCGGCGATACGGAGAAGATATTCACGAGCCCGGACGAAGAGCTGACGAACAACTACATTACCGGAAGGTTCGGATAAGGTGGGAAATTAAATGAGCGATAAATTTCAGTCTGATTTGAAAAAATTAAAGGAATACACCATAGAGATGGGTGAATTCTCAATCACCATGTTCAGGGATTCACTTAAAGCATTAAACGACATGGACGAAAAGCTTGCAAACGACGTGATCGGGCGAAAGAGGAAGCTTGCAGAGTACAACAACAACATCGACGAGGAAACCCTGAGGGTTCTCACGCTCTACCATCCGGTCGCAAGCGATATCAGGTTCATATCGTGCATCTCGCAGATGAACACCTCGCTCTACAGGCTCGGGCGGAACGGGAAGGATATTGCCAAACTTATCACTATTCTCCCCAATACGCCGCACCTGAACGTGTTCAAAAATATCTGCCATATGGGCGATTATGTCGCCAATATGATAGCCGACGTCCTCGAGGCGTTCAGGACCGGCGATATCTCGAAGATCCTCGATCTCGGAAAGAGGGACAATTACGTCGACAATCTCCAAGAGACGATCTTCCGTGAGAGTTTTACGTATATGATGGAGGACAGCAGCAACATCTCCCGGTGCATCGAATATGTCATGGTCTCGAGATATCTCGAAAGGATGGGGGACCATGCATGCCTTATGGGAGAGAAGGTATATTTTATGATAGAAGGGAAGAAAATAGAGTTCCATTAAACGGTCGTTTTAAATGTCAAAAATAAGCCTGAATAATCCCGGTATTTTTATCAACCGCGAACTTTCATGGATAGAATTCAACAGGATGGTGCTTGAGGAAGCGCAGGACCAGAGACATCCGCTTCTCGAGAGAGTGAAATTTCTCTCCATCTTCTCGAGCAACCTCGACGAATTCATGATGATCCGTGTGTCGGGACTGAGGAGGCAGAAGAAAGCGGGAGCTTTAGAGTCCCCTCCCGACGGACTGACGCCGACCCGGCAGCTCTCGGCCATCCGCTCGGAGGTGAAGACGCAGATCCTCGAGTCCGATCAGATCTGGCGCGATATTCTTCTGCCCGACCTTAATAAGAAAGGCATATTCATCCACCGCTTCAGGGAGCTGAATAAAAAGCAGAAGAGCTTCCTGAGAAAATATTTTGAAAAGGAGATCTTTCCCGCCCTGACCCCGATGGCGTTTGACCCGGGCCGCCCGTTTCCCTTCATATCGAACCTTAGCCTGAACCTCGCCGTAATCATCGACGATCCGCAGGAAGGAAATATCTTTTCGAGGCTCAAGATCCCAAGGGAGACCTTCCCGAGACTGATCAGGATACCGCCGGAATGTATCAAACTTTCCGAAGAATGCCCGGGTCTTGCAGATGAGTATCACTTTGTCTTCATCGAGGATCTCGCCGCCGCGAATGTCGATCTCCTCTTCCCCGAGGAAAAGATCGTCAACTGTTATCCGTTCGTCGTATCGAGAGATGCCGACCTCGAGATCGAGGAGGACGAAGCAGCCGATCTCCTGACCGCGATCGAGGAGAGTGTCGAACTGAGACGGATCGGGTCACCAGTGAGACTTGAAGTTGACCGGTCCATGCCGAAATGGGTACGAAATATCCTTGCAAAGAAGTTCGAGCTGGGTTCAAGTGATGTGTACACTGTAGACGAACACCTGAGAAAGTCGGACCTTATGCAGCTGATGGATGTCGACCGGCCCGACCTGAAGGACAAGCCGTTCCTTCCCTCCTATCCGTGCGGACTTGAGGATGAAGATAAGAGCATCTTCCCGGAGATCAAAAAGGGGGATATTCTCTTTTACCATCCCTACGACAGCTTCACCCCGATCGTGAATTTCATACGGCAGGCGGCTGCGGACCCGGATGTAATCGCTATAAAGCAGACTCTCTACAGGACCGGCCCGAAATCGCCGATCGTCCAGGAGCTTATGAAAGCAAGGATGAACGGCAAGCAGGTCTCGGTGATGGTCGAGCTCAAGGCGAGATTCGACGAACAGAACAATATCACCTGGGCGAAGGCGCTTGAGAGAACCGGGGTTCATGTCGTCTACGGGCTGATGGGAATCAAGGTCCACGCGAAGATGACGATGGTCGTCAGGAGAGAGAAGGAAGGGCTTGAGACCTACATCCATATCGGGACCGGCAACTACAACCCTGTTACTGCAAGGATCTACACCGATATCGGCATCATGACGTGCGACGAATCCATCGCCTCCGATGTCACCGATCTCTTCAATGCCTTAACAGGTCATTCAGGAAAACGCGAGTTCAACGATCTCATCGTCTCCTACGGCACAACCGGAAAGATGAAAGAGAAGATCCTGGGCCTGATCGAACAGGAGATCAAGGTCCATAAACAGGGCAAAGAGGGTTATATCGCGTTCAAACTGAACCAGCTCGTGGACCCGGATATCATTCTCGCACTCTACAGGGCTTCGAAAGCAGGTGTCAAAATCGTTCTCCAGGTGAGGGGCATCTGCTGCCTCAGACCTGGAATGAAGGATATCAGCGAGAATATCGTATGCACGTCCATAGTGGGGCGATTCCTCGAACATTCGAGGATACTTTACTTCAGGAACGACGGCAACGATATCCTTCTTACAGGAAGCGCGGACATGATGCAGAGGAATCTCAACCGGAGAGTCGAGATCCTGATGGAGATTAAAGACGAAAACGTCAAATCCGAGATAAAAAAGATCCTGGATATTCACCTGAGGGACAATGTAAATTCGAGAGACCTTCGCCCTGACGGCAGCTATGTCAAGAAAGAAGCGTCAGGGGAGAGATGCGATGCACAGCAGTGGATGATAGATCACAGGGGTGTCTGGAATGAAGGGCACCCATAATAATAAACGCTTTTCTCCTTCAAGTACTGATTATAAATCACGGAGCAGTGAAGATGTCAGGGAAATATAAATGTCCTGACAAAGGGTATTGCCTTTATGCCGCAGAATATATGACTTCCCTTCTCTCGGCGCTTGCTGCAGAGACGGAGGGTGTGAAATATTCGGATGACATCGAATACGTCCACCGCTGCAGGGTTGCGACGAGAAGACTTCGTGCGGCGATGTCTGTATTCGAGGAATGTTTTCCCAAAAAAGAGTTCGGGGTCTGGCTGAAACAGATCAAAGGGATCACCGGCTCGCTCGGCGAGGCAAGGGACCTGGATGTTCAGGTAGATTTCCTCAAAGGGTTCCTCTCATCCGAAGAGCAGCATGGAAGTAAGGTTTTTTTTATCGCCGGGGATGCTGCGGGAAAGACAAATCAGGCAAACGTTTCCGAGACTGCGATAATCCCGGTCTATTCTGAAGAAGACGACGACCGGGCAGGGGTGTCGGTCGTATCAAGGATCGTGAACTTCTTCAGGCATATCTTTTCGCCGGGGACTGTCGAAGATAAAAACGGGGAGACTGCACTCGCCCCGGAATATAATTTCAGGGCTTCCGATCCTTATACGGCAGGAATCGAATGCCTGATTACGAGACTGGAACAGAAGAGGAAGAGCATCCAGCCGGAGGTCATAAAGTCCATCGAATCTTTCGAGAAGTCGAAGACGGCCGAGAAGATGGGGACTTACCTGAGGGCGATGATCGTCGAAGCGGACCTGAACCAGACGGATATCCACTCCCCTTATTCCTTCGAGAAGGCATTTTACAACATAACGCTTGCAGAGGAGGGCCTGTACTGGTACGAGAGGTTCCTGAAAGATCCGTCCCTGGTTAAAAGGCATCACGAGATGAGGATCTCGGCGAAGAAGTTCCGGTATACGATCGAGACATATTCCGGACTGTACGAGGGGGAGCTGAAAGACCAGATCAAGGTTATGAAAAAGCTGCAGGACTATCTCGGCGATATGCACGACTGCGATGTCTGGGCGGCCTTTCTCGATGACTTCATCGACGAGGAGAGGAAGAGGAACATAGAATTCTTCGGAAACGACCGCTTTTTCATGTTCGTTCTTCCGGGTCTCAACTTCCTCAAAGAGAACAGGATCTCGAAGAGGACGGAACTGTATACCAAACTTCTCGAATACTGGGACGGTATGAAGAAGGAGCATTTCCGCGAGGACCTGGGATCGGTGATCTCTCTTCCTCTTCAATCCTCTCTGAACCGTATCATCGACAGCTCGCCTGAAGACTCGCCCATCCATATCGCACTAATAGGAGATGTCCATGCGAACCTCCCCGCACTCGAGGCTGTTCTCGCTGACGCGAAAGAACGCGGTGCAGCGGCTGTTATCAACACCGGCGATTTTATCGGCTACGGCGCTTTTCCAGACCAGACAGTATCGAAGATCAGGGCCGAGCATATCATCAGTGTCATCGGGAACTATGATCTTTCTGTACTGAAGTCCAAGACGAAGAAGAAGAGCCTCCCGAAGAACAGGCATAAACGTTTCGCCATGGAATGGGCGTATAAAGAGCTCTCGGATGAGAACAAGAGGTATCTAAAGCTGCTTCCTAAAAATCTCAGCCTCATGGTGAAGGGTATGTCTTTGTATGTCACACACGGGTCGCCGGATTCGATTAAGGATTACATAAACGAGACCACACCCGACGATCTTCTCAGGTCGTATATCAGCGGGACGGGAGCGGATTTCATCATCACCGGACACACCCATACGCAGTACGCAAAGAAGATCGATGATACGTGGTTTATCAATACCGGCAGCGTGGGAAGACCGGATGACGGAGATCCGAGGGCATGCTATGCCATGCTGAGCCTGAATCCTTTCTCCCTGTATCATGTCAGGGTGCCGTACGACGTGGAGAGGGCTGTCGAGGAGATCTACAGGAAGAACCTGCCAGAATCATTCGCAAGGATATTCCGGGAAGGAAAACCGCTGGATATAATTATGTACTCGGATTGATATGAACTTTGAAGACTCTGCAGAGATACAAAACTGCCTTGGGATACTAGAGGCCTACGGTGTCGATACCGTGCACCCGGCGCATGTGACAAAGACCGCAGCTGTACTCTTCGACTGCCTCAAAGAGCTCCATCACCTTGGCGAATCTGAAAGGAGGCTTCTTATCTACGGGTCCCTTCTTCACGACATCGGCTGGAGCATATCCGAAAAGAAACATCACAGGCATTCGATGGATATCATACTGGGGGACAAGTCCCTGAATTTAAATGACCGGGAGAGGACGATCGTCGCCAATATCGCGAGGTACCACAGGAAGGCACTTCCCTCGGACGAGCACGAAAACTTCTCGGGTTTAAGCCCGGAGGAGAAAAATATGATTCTCGTGAATTCCTCGATCCTCAGGATCGCCGACGCCCTCGACAGGATGCATATGTCGAGGATCGAAGTGGCCGGGTGCACGGTTAGCGGGGATTCGGTAATAATAAAATGCAGAGCTTCCGGGATCTCGATGTACGAGATCACCGCGTTGGAAAAGAAGAGCGACCTGTTCAAACAAGTTTTTAACAAGAATGTGAGGCCGGTATGCCTGATAGAACAGAAGAAAAAATAATATCATTTATCGATCTCGGGACAAATTCTGCAAGGCTGCTTATCGCAAGGATATATTCCAATCATTCGTTCTCCGTCCTGCGGCGGCAGAAAGAGATAATAAGACTTGGAGAGGGCAGTTTTGCGCAGGGAGTAATATCCGAATATGCAATTGAAAGGGCAATCGATCTCTGCAGGAAATACGTCGAGATCTCGCAGAACTTTAATGTGGACGAGATCCACGCGGTCGCGACATCGGCGGCGAGGGATGCGGTCAACGGCCAGGATCTCATACACAGGATCAGGCTGGAGACGGGCCTTGACATAAAGATAATATCGGGAGAGGAAGAGGCGAGACTGATCTATCTCGGGGTTTCGAACAATCTCAGCATGGACGACAGGTTATGCCTTTTTATAGATATCGGCGGAGGAAGCACCGAGATAATCGTCGGCAGCCGCTTCGATTATGTCTATATAAAAAGCCTGAAACTTGGCGCCCTGAGGACGCATTTCCGGTTCCTGGACAACTCGGGTACCGGGGTAATAGACCAGGACAAGAGAGAGAAGATCCGGAAATTTGTCGAGAGCAAGATCTCGTATACGAAGACCGAGGTGCTCAGCCAGCCGGTAGAGAAAGTATACGGGAGTTCGGGAACGATAAAGGCGCTGATATCGCTTGCTGAAAAGTACAGGAATAAGAACTCCTCATCAAATGGCGAAAATTCTGCCGATATCGCAGAGATCGAGAACGTTATGCTCAGGCTGTGCGGCATGAGCCTTGAAGAGAGAAGGAATATTCCCGGACTTAATCCCGCTCGTTCGGATATCGTTGCAACGGGTGCGATAATCCTTCATACGCTGATGAAGGAGATGAAGATCGCGAGGATCTATTCGACCGACAGTAGTCTAAGGGACGGGCTGCTGTTCGATTATATGCTGAAGCAGCCTGGATTTAAGTCGGCCCTCGATATCCCGGTAAAGGAGAAGAGCGTCAGGCATCTCGGCAGGTCGTGCAGGATCGACGAGGACCATGCAGAGCATGTCACGAAACTTTCGAGGGATCTCTTCGAGAGTGCAAAGGAATGCGGGCTTCATAACTACGGCCCGGATGAACTGGAGATGCTGGAATATGCCGCATATCTTCATGATATCGGGCAGTTCGTAGCGTTTTCCGGGCACCAGAATCATTCATGCTACATGATCATGAATAAATCGCTCCTGGGGTTCAACCAGGAAGAACTGAGAATTATCGGCCTTATCGCAAATTTCCACAGGAAGAAAGTGCCCAAATTAAAGGATGAAATATTCAGCGGCCTTGAAGAGGAGACTGTAAAATACATAATTGTCCTCTCTCTTTTCCTGAGAATCGCTGAGCATCTTGAAAGAAGCCACGACGGAAGGGTGAAGAGAGCGTGGTTTTCAAAAAGCGATAAAAAGCTGCTGGTTAATATCGAGCCAGTGAAGGACTGCACGATCGAACTGCGGGCGATGGAGGACGATCTCGCCGTTTTGGAGAATACGTTCGGTCTGAAGGCGGAGATCAATGAGATCAAATAAATCCCGATTCTTTTAGAATTTATCCGGGGTAAACCTGAAGCTGCCTTTTGGTACGGTAATTTCGAAGTTTACTCCTTTACCTTCTTTTCCGTTTTCAGCAATCAGGATGCCGGTTATCGAGAGAATTTCACGTGAAAGGAACAGTCCGAGCCCCGTATTCTTGCCGAAACCTCTCTGGAAGAGTTTCTCTCTGTCCTTATCGGCGATCCCGACACCGTTGTCCCTGTAAGAGATGACGAGGTTCTCATTTTCATCTGAATATGAAAGCGAGATTTCGGTTACGCTGCCTCCGTGTCGAAAAGAATTTTCCATCAGGTTATAGAACACTTTCTCGATAAGGGGGTCGCAGAATATTTCAAGTCCTTTCAGCTTGTTTTCAAATTTGATCCCTTCCATATCCAGCATTCCGGCGCACTGGTCAGCTATGATGCCGACATTCTGCCATTTCGGTTCGTTGACCCCGATATCCTGGTATTGCCGGGTGAATTCGATCTGGCGCTGGATTAAATTGACTGCTTCGGTCTCTTTAGCGATGAATTTCTGAAGGTCGGGATCTTCAGCAATATCTTTTGACATTTCAAGATATCCGGTGACGGCCATAATCGAATTCAGGATATCGTGCCTGGTAATAGAAGAGAGCATATTGAGTTTCTTGTTGGCTAGAGAGAGGGCATCTTCGGCTTTTTTGCGATCGGTGAAATCCGTTATGATGAAATTGAATCCTGTCTGGTCATTTTCATGAACGGTGAAGGTCCTGTTCATTCTTATGTGCCTGACCGATCCGTCCCTGGAAAAGACCCTGAATATATTGTCGCCGGGTTCTTCATCATCTTTTTTCCGGAGGATATCCCTAGCATGCAGGAGGTCTTCCGGATGCACATAATTCAGAATGTTCATACCGATTACTTCTTCGGGGGTGTAGCCATAGATCTTTTCAATAATTTTATTTATAAACAGGATTTTTCCGTCCAGATCGGTCGTTAATATTACATCGCTTATATTCTCCACGAGATTCCTGTATTTTTTTTCGCTCTCCACAAGAGCTTTTTCGGCTTTTTTGATTTCTGTTACATCATCATATATTGCGACAATCTCTCCCGAAGGAAGCCGATAGACAAAATTCTCTCTCCAGCTTTCGATCTGTTTGTCCTTATACTGTGAGACCGGATGACTCTGCGGTGTTCCGGTATTCCAGACCGTGCGAAAAACCTGGAGTAATCCGAATTCCTTTATTCCGGGAAAAACCTTGGTGACCCTCTTTCCGATTAATTCATTTTTATCGATATTCTCAATAATTTCCGCACCGCGATTTAGATCGACGAATTCGAAATCTTTTCCGTCGTCAACGGCTTTGTAAACCGCTACACCGCTTTTCATCGAGTTGAAGAGCTCCCTGAAACGGTCTTCGCTCTTTTTGAGTTCTTCTTCCGCTTTCCTTATCTCGGTGATGTCTCCAAGTGTCTCAACCGCACCGATTATCGAGCCGCTCTTATCTTTTATTAGCGAAGAGGTAAAATAGAGCCATTTCCCTGATTCTTTCATATGAGGAAAAAAGTCGACCGCTTCATATGCACCCTCGATGAATTGCGATCTATCATATTTTCCTTTATACAACTCCGGGATACGATCTTCTTCTCCGTCAATAAGTAAATCGGGGAGGGTGGGCCTTTTTTTCGGGTAGAATGCCTTCCAGTGACGGTTTGTCCCCATAACCTCATTTGATTTTATCCCGCTGTATTTCTCAAGAGCTTCGCTCCAGAAGAGAACTTTATGATCGCGATCTATGACAAATTGCGGGATTGGAGACCCGTCGACTATGGCCTCAATCCATGTTTCGCAGGGGGCGTATTTTTCAATCTCCCTTTCAGGGGTCTTAACAGTATTTTTAGGACACATCTTCGCAATTCCGACAGGTGATAATAGTTAAAAAATAATATATATACTTATCCGAGTTGCTATCAGAATCCAAAAATTTGATCCGGATTATCTTAGAAAGGGAGGGGGACGAGCGTCCCTCCGGGACAGCACACCTTGAATTCATAAAGATGCAAAATAAATTATTAAAGATCAAATGATATTTATTCAAAATCTGAATAGATTAAACAGTAGCTGTTAGAGCCACCCGAATTATAACTCCCAGCTTCAGGAATAAATTCTTCAAGTCCGGGATCGTATCTGATCGCGTTTTCAAAGGAGAGCTCCGCTTCGCTCACGTTACCAGTGTTCAAAAGGACGTACCCTCTTAATAGCCATGCTAATCCATATTCAGGATCTATTTCGAGTGCTCTATTTGAACTTTCCAGGGCTTCTTCATCTTGATTGAAGTTCCCGTTATTGTAATACATCCCCCTGATGCACCATGCCGTTGCATTATTTGGATCAGATTCAACCATTTGATCATAATATTCTCTACTTGAATTTACTTTGGCTGCAAATTCTTTGATCTTTTCCTGATCATTCTCCCCTGAGTCCCCGAGACACCCACAACACAGGAATAAAAGGAGCATCAGAAAAAATAAAGAGTATATTATTGTGAATTTTTTCATAAGATCTTATTTCTGGCATATAAAAATAAAGGTAACTCTTCAGCCAATCATCTCCAGCGAGGTAATTAATTATCCTGCTACCACTCTTCTAATTGCCTCAAAGATCAACCTTCCATTTTTTCTTGCAGTTGATACGTGTCCTACATTCCCGTGAACACATAAATATGGGAAAGAGAAAAAGATATTATATTGGTTTGATTATTATTTAATTGATATAATGTCCGTATTCCAATATGGACCAACATCGCTATATATCACTCCAAGTACCTAACGAGTGCTATCATATTCACCGAGGAAACTCATTCCGTTTACAATTTAAGTCAAAATAGAGGCATTTTGAACGTAACTCATTATGAATTATCAGGAATGTAAGATGTGTGTACCCGCTTCTCCTTCCAAACATTATCGCCCCTTCAAACGATCTGAATGTCCCTGATATTTTCTGCTGAACCTTCATCATTCTCACGTTACGTTCTGCGAGATTATTTGTAAAAGGAACTATCGAATTGTACATAAACCTCAGAATATCTCCACGATACTTTTTAAGCCAGACAAGCAAGTTAAAAGGTTTTGATTTCTTTTTTGATCCTCTTTTTCCCTTATTCTCTTGTTCATCAGATGGAAGATTCACTTTCATTCCTTCTTCGATTATTGTCTTGTATTTTTCTTCGAATTCAGTAATTTTTAACATATTACGGCTTACTAAACAGGCTTTAATTTTTATGAGAATTTATTAATACATAGATTAGTGAAAAAAAAAGATTTTTACCTATTTTGATCTAGGAGTAATACAAAGTATTGGAAGTAAGAGTATCTAAATATGCAGTACCTCCAGGAGCATGACCCCAATGGGTTGATACAACTTTATAATACCCCGTCGAAGGTAAAAATTTGTACTTGGAAATCTCTACATAACTTGTTGCACTTCCACTTTTAGATTCTTTATCATCTTCTTCCCATGAATTTTCATCATCGCTATAAAACAATTGGGCAGCAACATTTATATCTTGAAATATAGCTGTAGTCTCTGTATAAGCAAGCCAGTCTAATCCCAAAAGTGCGGGAGTTACTCCATTGTGGTTATGTACTGCATACTCTATTCGACTTCCTAAAGATTCCCTTATTTCGATTATACTGGAATCTTTCCCGACATCTTGGGAAAGATCAGGAACTACAACTTTCATTGAATAAAACTGATATTTCTGTTCTTCAGTCAGGTTATAAAAATTGCCTGGGTCAACAATTTCTAAATATTCTCCTGCGCTTATTTCGGTTCCGCCCTTTTCGTTAAAAAGGGTGCTGATACTTGTTTTCTCTGCACTTCCTGGCATAATAACTATATTAACCAGTAAAAAAACCGTGAGTAAAAACATCGTTAATGCTTTAGATTTCTTCATTTTTTCACCATTTTCTAAATTTTTTTACCGGCAGCAAACTTTAATCTGCTTTAACGCTGAAATAGGTTATGCCGGTATTTCTAGTCGGCAAATGAAGGATCAGGCAACAGGGTTTGACGTCGAAATCTAAGCCCTGCAAGCCGATCCTTTATTTACCTTTGGTTTGATTTTTTTAAAAGGGATTTTAGCGGAGTTGCACTCCTCATCCACCCCCAGTTAAAAATTAGGTGTTAAATCTTTAATAATGATTTTCACCATACTCTTGAACAATCATCAAAAAAGTCGAAAAAATTGTTTTATTGAACGGCGATTCTTTTACCTAGGATTTCGCGGGACAGGCATTTGAGAATTTGCCAGGAAAATTCACGCGATTATCACAGATCTTTTCCCCTGCGCTGTTGAGATCCGAAAAAATGTCCCGAATTTTCTCTAATTCGGTCTCCCGGAGATAATAGCAAATCCTCATGATGGAGAGCCCATCACACAGGAATGATGAAACTCACGGGGACTTTTACAGCAAAAAATAATTTACTAGATTTTCAGGAGAGGGGGACGATTCCCCCTCCCTGTGACCCTCCCCCTCGTCGCGATAGGTCGCACCCGGGACGGACGAGCGTCCCTCCCGCTCCGGTAAACTTCATTTTTGTTTTCTCCCGGTTTATCTCAGAAAAGTAATTCCCCAGCCGAGGCAACCGAAGGGCTGTCGCCCTTTCGATACCTAAGGCGACCTTCGGTCACCAGTTCATTTCATGAAATTTTTTCCCGAGAGGGTTGCGTCCAGGCCGGGTTATCACGATTGCGAAAGTTCGCGTAGCGAACTGAGCCAGGGCTGCCCCGAAGGGGCTTATGCCCCCTCAAACGAATCCAGATTATACCCTCTAAAAACCCATTTATTTATCCGGGTACTGGATCGGGATGTTGTCCGGCTGATCGAAGTCGTAATGCTTCTTAAGGAACTCCCGGATCTTATTCGATTCGAGCCATCTCTTGTCCAGCCGGTTTACAAGTTTGTCTATCGTATCGATCTGGGCAAGTATCTCCTTTGAATAGGCAAAGTCTTCAAGGAGGACGTATCCTTTTATTACCTGGAGAGGATTTCTTATTTCATCGTTCAGTATCGCAAGATCTTCGAAGTTCCTGTTGATCTGTTCGAGAGAAACTTTCTGTTCTTTTTTCAGCTTCACAAGATCCGTTATATCCGAATATATCGCGGCAAACGTCCCTCTCTTGGGGCTATAGATATATATGCTGTGATATTGGTTCAATGCGGGATTATAATCCACAAAGCTGTCGTCTCCACCGTTGAGTGCAATATTACCGAATCTCTCAATAATGGTTTTCCTACCCCCGGGAAAATATTCAAGATATCTTTTTCCGATGATCTCCGAAGATTTTATCCCGGTCATCTTCTCGAATGCAGGATTTACCCTGAGATATCTGAAATCAGAAGGATTGCCGTTTCCATCGGTGATAACCTCGTGATAAGCGAATGCATTCGTCATAGTTGTGAAGAGCTCCAGGTACTGCCTTTCACTTTCCTTAAGCGCGTCTTCGGTCTTCTTCCTCTCCGTGATATCAAGGATTGATTCGACGGCACCCTTAACCTTTCCTGAGCTGTTGAAGACAGGATAGCCCGAGATCTCGACCCACCTCCCGCTCGACTTCTGCTTCTCCTCGGTAATGGAGGTCCCGGTTTTTATCACTTTTTTTATTGTGCATTCGTCGCAAAAATCCTCTCCCAAGCCCCAGAAAGAATAGCATTTTTTTCCTATCAGGTCTTCGAGTTTTTTACCGGGGGTTGCGGCGGGCTTGTCGTTTATCCACCTTACCGAAAGGTCGGTATCGTAATAGATGACGTTTTCGTGAACGGCATTTATTATCGCGGTTTTCTCATTCTCGTAATCCGCCAAAACGGCATCGTCTTTCTTCTCTTCCGGAACCGGGCGGGAGCAGATACCGATTACCGACATGCCATTATAGCTGATGAATCCGGCTTCCGATTGGACATCGTAAAAAGTATTATCGGCTCTTTTGTGCCTCGAATCGTAGATTAATGTGCCAGTTGAATCTTTCAGCCCGGATCTCAGGTCATCAAAAGAAAGGGAGCCTTCTTTGGCCTCTTCTATTTCGCCCAGATTTTTTCCGGGAAGATCTCCAGGTTTGTATCCAAGCTTTGAGCAGGCCGTATTATTGGCAAATAATATTTTACCGGTATCATTGACCCAGTATAACTCACCGGGGCAGTCAAGAAGCGATGAACATACAAGGCCGGGCAGATCTGATTCGGCCCCCGGGTATTTTTCTTTTATAAATTCTAGAACCGGATCAAATAGCTCCCGGTATTCGCCATTATGTTCTTTATCGTATTTTCCGGGATAGGGTTCTGACATTTTTTCCCATTAAGACTGTACAACGATATATATTATATGAACTGACAGTCCCGCCTGTCTGGAATTCGGCCATATATAATATTCCTGATCACAAATCCGAAAGTTGTAGTCTAAACGCAATGACCTGAATGAAATCGGTCAGATCAACTCTTTTTCACGAATTACTTTTTCAACCGCCCCGAGCCCGCCGTCAAGATATACAGCGCCGGCGAGAGCTTCGCATAACTCCGCCATGACCCTTCCCGATGTCCAGATGTGACTGGCTTCTTCGCCCTTTCCCCAGTGCACGTACCTGAAAAGCTCGATACTCTCCGCGGCCTTTCGGAGGCGGGTCATGTTTACGATATCCGATTTTGCAACAGAGAGCTCGCCTTTGCTGTACAGTCCGGATTTCATTAGGGATTCCAGGACGATCACGTCTATCACTGCATCTCCCAGCGTCGCAAGGGCATCCATATGGAATCCTTCGGGAAGGTCGTTTTCAAGCGAATATGCAAGCCTGGTCAGTGCACGTGTAAGGAGTTCGTGGTTTTTGAACCTGTAGCCGATGATCTCCTCGAGTTCATCGGGAGGACGGGCAAGGCCGTTGTTTTTTACAGGCTTTGCGTTCCCGGCGGTCATATTATCCCCAGTGTCCGGAGCCTGTCCATAGCTGCACATAATTCCTCTTTCCTGAAAGATTCCAGATCTCCTCTTATTCCGGGCGAGATTATGTCAATACCAAAATCCCGGATATCGTCTTCAACAAGCCCGGCGATTTCTGAAAGATCTCTCATGCCGTCCATGTATTTAAGCGAATAATTTATTGCATACCCTATTGCTCTCAGCTGGCTTCTTCCCGAAACCTGTTCGATCGCCGTCATATCGATTCTTTCATAACCGAACTCGATCTTGCCTGCCTCCTTTACAGATATCTTTACAGGTCTTTTTCCTTTTGCAGGGTTAATACTTTTTTTGTCGGGAATTCTCGATATGTACGGATCAAAGATGCCGCCTTCCGCAAAGGATCTCCCGGCCTGATTCCCTGCTGCGATTTTTTTTGCCCTCTCGGTGACATCGAAGGCGCTGTACTCTTTCATGCAGACGACAATGTCGGCCACGTCGATATAATCCCCGCACCCGCCGGCAATTATTATAGAAGAGATCCCGCATTTTTCGTACAGGTCGCGGACTTTGTCGATGAAAGGGGTGATCGGCTCGTTCTCTTTCGAGATCAGCTCCTGCATCCTCTTGTCGCGTATCATGAAATTGGTCGCGGATGTGTCTTCATCGATTAAAAGCGCCTTTGCCCCGGCTTCGACAGATTCGATGATATTTGCAGCCTGTGATGTACTCCCGCTTGCATTGTCGGTTGAAAAATGCTCCGTGCTTCCGCCGAAAGGCAGGTTTTTGATGAACGGGGAGATATCAACCGATTCGATCCTTCTTCCGTCCTCGGACCTGATCTTCACCGCATCCTGGTTTGTTATGACGAACTCCCTCCCGTCGCCCGGGATGTGGGCATATATGCCTCTCTCTATTGCTTTAAGCAGGGTGGACTTGCCGTGATAGCCTCCTCCGGTTATGAGCGTCACGCCTTTTGGAATTCCCATACCGGAGATCTCCCCGGAATTCGGCGTTTGAAAGGTTACCCTGAGGCTTTCCGGACTTCTGAAGGAGACGGCTTTTTCAAAAGAAAGAGGTCTCTCATCGATTCCGCTTGTTCTCGGGAGATAGGAACCGTCTGCGACGAATGCAATGAGTCCGGCGTCATCGAGTTTCGACCGGATATATTCAGAGTCTTCATAATGCCTGATATGACCCCTGAGCGCCTCTTCATCCAGGTTTTCATAATAGAGCGAAGCGAATACCGCCGCCGGAATTATTTCGAAAAGCATCTTTGATGCGGCGGATGAATCTATCCTCCTCCCCCTGGCCGGAAGGCCGATGAAAAATCTGACTTCAATAGAATCGGAAGTTTTTACAACGGAAGATCGCCGCAGTATCTCCTGGCCGGGAGGCTCGATCTCTATCAGCCCGCTCTTCCCACTGCCCTTTCTTCCCCCTGAATGCTTCTTCAGGTTTTCTTCAAACACTCTTGCGATAAAATCCTCGAATGCGGTTTTCCTCTCGACACTATTAGACAGAGATTCGTAAAATCCTGAAATTTTATCGGGTATCCTTACCCGGATCCTGCTGGGGGAAGCGAAAGGATCGCCCTGTATGTGATCCATTATTAGCTGGAAATCTCCGAAATTATGAGGGCCTTTGATGTCCCTGTACGCGGGATATCCCCTGTTATCTATCTTTTGAAGGATGCTTCTCAGTCCGGGGCAGTCAGACATTGTAAAAAATATGATACAAGGTGGCTTATCATTTTTTGATAAAATTTACTTTCAGGGAGGGGAGTTTATTGAAGGGCATAAACTCTTCCGTCAATAAAAAATTAGGATAGATAAAAGGGCATAAGCCCCTTCGGGGCAGCCCAGGCGCTAAGTTTGCTCCGCAAAATTGCGCAATCACGATAACCCGGCCTGGACGCTACCATCTCGGGAAAAAATTTCATGAAATGAACTGGTGACCGAAGGTCGCCTTAGGTATCGAAAGGGCGAAGCCCTTCGGTTGCCTCGGCCGGGGGAAGAACAAGGGCCGAGATTACGATAAAAATCTACCACAATTTTGAATTGAATAAAATTCTTCACGGAACGGGAGGGATGCTCGACCATCCCGACCGCGACCTATCGCCATGAGGGGGAGGGTCACAGGGAGGGGGAATCTTCCCCCTCCCTTCAAAAGACCTGAAAATAAATTATCCGTACCCGGTTATCTCATATTTTATCTCGGTGGACTTTTCCACGCACTCTGCCCCGTGTTCGATCATCTCGGCAATTCTCTTCTCGATAATATTCGGGTATACCGCCCCGACCATCTCCTGAACGGGCCGCCCTCCGCAGAAAAATTTGAATGTCGGGGTCGCCATAACCCCGAATTTTTCACTGAGCCAGATTGCATCACTGATATTCAGCAGGCCGAATCTCATCTTTTCATGATATTTTCCGGCATATTCCTCAAAATAAGGCATTATTGTCCTGCAGTGAGGGCATTTTTCGCTGTAAAACATCACGATTACAGGTTTTTCGGTCTTTTCGACGAAATTTTCCCAGTTGAGATCGTTTAACTCCATTGTTACAGGTGAAGACATCCGTTATCACTCCGTGCAAAAGTCGATATCAGAGATAACTTAGTCTCCCGGTAAAAAATATTTTCCATACCTGCAAAAATGGAATTTTTTTCATTCCTGCAAAAATGGAATTTTTTTAAACCTGCAAGATTAAAATAATTGACTTTTCTCTGTTTCATGCGGGTAAATAATTTTGAGATATTAAACATCTTCACGTACGTTCAGATATTGCATACACGGCACTGCTGTATTGCTTACAGATCATACTCAGGCAACCCCCGCACCGGCGGCTAATCCGCCGGACGGCCCCTACCCAGGGGCCTTGCCTTAAGATAGCCATCCCAAGGCACGCTCGGGGGATACTCGCCTGTCCCCCGAGCGGTCTATCACCATAGAGAGGCCCCGAGATCGGGGCCGATCCGTCAGCCTGCGAAGCGGCTGGCGGCGAGAGGTGCCAAAGATGCGCCAAATTACTTGGAGAGGCTATAATATCTACAATTAAGACAGACGGACGTAAAACCCGGGATGAAAAATGAAAAGGGAGTTCAGAGATTCTTAAGAGCTACGATATCGGTAACTCCCGTCAACTTCCAGATATTCGATCTCTCCTCCGTCGCGATAGACTCGATCGGGTCCGAAGGAGCATGACCAAGTGCGGCAAGAATATTTGGAGAAAGTTTGTTCTTCACGATCATATCGACAAACATCTCCCGGACCTGCTTCTTGGTTATGGAGTCCTCCTCCTGGACAAGGTATCCCTGCATGGTCACAAAGTCATAACACGAAAGATCGGACGAATATCTCTCGACCTCCACGCAGACATAAGGATTCAGCCTGTAAAGATCGTTCTTTCTCCCGTATTTTGTAGACAGGAAATACAGAAATTTTCCGTCAAAAACATAGAGGAACGGGGCCATATACGGATATTTTTCCCCCTGAAAAGCTATCCGGCATATATACCCCTCCTCAATCAGTCTGTTATACTCTTCCTTTTCCATATGAGGTATTTTGACAACTTCCATTCTTATTACCCCTGCAACAACAATGAAGTGTCAGTACAATGAGAAATAAATATTTGCATTGGTCTTTTTATAAAATCTTTTTTATCCAGATCCCTGCCTGAAAATAAATTACAGAACAGCAAAACGGCATCATCGATTGCAAATGAAATAATCCGTTCAGGGAATTGCAAATAAAACAATGCGTCTTCCTGTCGGAATAAAATACTGAAAGGACGACAGGCCATGAGATTCCAAAACCGCCGGAGAGATCAGATGGGGGGCACCACCATGTGAGAACGAAAATATTCCTTTGTTGTATGAATAATTTTTATTAACTCATCACTTTCCGGCAGCAGTCATCACATAAACCCGTCATAACTTATTATAAGTTATATGAGATATAACGGTTTCCCTGCACCGGCCCACACGAACAAATTTCGTACACTCCTGTCGATATACAGTCAGGTACAGATGCCTCCCGGGAAATTTTAAAACTCCGTCCTCCTCCATAAAAATTACACCGGGAAAAAGGTGATATTAACCGGGATCAATTCTTATATGGACGAAGATTCCGGGAACAATTATGAATGAAATCTATGTAATCGGGCACAGGAATCCCGATACCGATTCGATATGCAGCGTCATAGCATATGCCGAATTATTGAATTCAAAGGGAAACGGAACCTATATCCCTGCAAGATGCGGGCCCGTGACCGAGGAGACCGGTTATGCGCTCGATTATTTCGGGATTGAAGAACCGCGCTACATCGAAAGTGTAGAGGCATCAATATCCGACCTTCCGCAGATCTACTCGATCAGCGCCGAAGAGAGTGTTCCTACGATAGACATCGTTAAAATAATGGACGAGAACAATGTCCGCAACGTCCCGATAACAGACTCCGAAGGCTTTCTCAAAGGACTCATCAGCGAGTACGGTCTCGCCCAGGCCTATGTCCGGCGCGATAAGATCGAACAGCTCTCGATAACCCCGATCAAGCTGGACACTCTCAAGAGAATACTTCACGCGGAAATTCTCGTTCCCTCCTGCGACCTTCTCGAAGGACGTGTCTATATCGCGATCGACGCCCTCCACGTGACATTATCAAAACTGACCAAAAACGATGTCGCGATCGTCGGCGACAACGAACCGGCACAGCTCGCACTGATAGCCGCAGGAATTGCCGCGCTCATCCTCGCAGACGGAGCACCGGCCGGCGAACGTGTACGGAAAGCCGCAGAGGCAAAAGGAGTCGCCGTTCTTTCAACGAAACTCGACGCATTCGGTGTCGGAAAGATGATCAACCTCTCTCTTCCGGCCAGCCAGATAATGGCCACCGACGTCCCGACCGTATCGATGGAGGATTCGACGGATTACGCCAAGCAGCTGGTCTCGAATTCGAGATACAGGACGGCCTGCGTAACCGGCAAAGACGGAAAATACCAGGGGATGATCTCGCGGAACACATTCCTCGACGATATATCGAAGAACGTGATCCTGCTCGACCACAACGAATTCGGACAGGCGGTCGAGGGAATCGAGAAGGCCGAGATCCTCGAGATCATCGACCACCACAGGATCGGGACGATATCGACATTAAAACCCATATGCTTCATAAACGAACCCGTAGGCTCGACATGCACGATCATCGCCTCAAGATACCTCAGGAGCAAAACAGAGATCAGCCGCGGGATCGCCGGGATACTTCTATCGGGAATCCTGTCGGATACGATGGTCCTCCGCCTTTCGACAACCACCGACAGGGACAGGGAGATCGTGGACCGGCTCTCGAAAATTGCGGGGGTCGATCCGATCGAATACGGCACGGAACTGATAAAGAGAGGCATGAATCTTGAGGGTGAGGATCTTGAAACTCTTCTCATGAGAGATACGAAAAGTTACGAACTCTATGGGAAGAAGATAATCATCTCCCAGATCATGGTTCCGACATTCGAGTTCTCGCATGAAAATTCGCAGGAGATAATCAGCACTTCAAAAAAGATCAAAAAGTCCTCGGGAGTAGATATCTTCGCCGTCCTCCTGACAAGCGTCTTTGAAAATTCAAGCGAACTCTACCTTGTGGCAGACGAGATCGTTCTCTCGAATACGGGTGCGGAAAAACAGCCGCTCCTCCTTGAAGGGATGATGTCGAGGAAGAACGATTTCATCCCATGGTTCGGCCATATTCTGAAGAACCTGTAGACAATCATAATTTTATAACTTTTTTCACCGCAGAAAACTCGGAAACGGTCGAATCTAATTGTTAATCCGGCAGCATACTATGGTACCCCGAATTTATTTGCTATGAAAATTTGAGTCCGGGTTCTTTGCTGTCTCATATCTTTCTCCGGCAACCCCGGCACCGGCGGCCAAGCCGCCGGACGGCCCCTGCCCAGGGGCCTTGCCCTAGGATAGTTCTCTCATTGCACGCCCGGGGACCGGCAAGAGTCTCCCGGGCTGTTGAATTTAGTTTTTTTTATGAAACAGTGCATGAAAACTTTGTTTCAGGAACGTTTTAACACATCCCGTTCCGTACACGCCATGAATCTACCGCGTCTCTCCGCTCGGGGTACACTCGCCTGTCCCCTGAGCGGTCTATCACCATAGAGAGGCCCCGAGGCCGGGGCCGATCCGCGGGCTGTCTCCGGCGGCCCGCGGCGGGGGGTTATCAAAAATGTGATCGAGAGATATCTGTTCCGGGCCGCCGATTAATCTATCTTAGCATATATAGCTGATGCCAAATTTTTCGGGACACCTCAGGTAAACAAAAATTGATTTAACTAAAATTAATAGTTAGATTTTTAACAGTTGCATATCAAACCATTGCTGATGAAAAACAACTTCCGCTTATGCATAATTGCCGGACTGATATTGATCATAGCAATATTATGCATCTTTTTTTCTTTGCGGCCTGATACCGGCCCTTTGGAAAATAATACGACAGCAGAAAAAATCGTAATCACGGACGCTCCCGGCAGGGTGATTACACTTGATGAGCCCGCCCAAAGAATTGCGTGTACCCATTATTCCGTATCCGAAGCAATCCAGCTCGCCGGAGCATGGGACAAGGTAGTTGCAAGAGACGGATACTTATCGAATGAGAAATTTTATCCCGGTGTCGAAGACCTGCCTGTTATCTGCCCTGCCAGGAATCCGATGGATATCAATTACGAGGAGATCATCGCGATCCATCCGGATGTTTTAATTCTGCCGAACTTCAGCTGGCTCGGAGATACCGACGAGATAATCGGCAAGCTTGAACCTGATGTGCACGTTGTCTTCGTCGATACATTAAACCCGGATACATTCTGCGACACTATCGAGACTATCGGAAAGATCGCCGGGACGGAGGACGAAGCCGGGGAATATATCGAATTTTACAGGAGCATCTATGATCCTGTCGTGAGCATTACATCCGACATTTCGAAAGAAGATCGTCCTAATGTCTTCTTCAAGGCTTTTTCAGATGAAATTGACGAGATCAAGACGTACGGCAGTGAATTCCCCGGGGGAAATGAGCTCTTCAATGCCGCAGGCGTCAGGAATGTCGCGGAAGATCTGCCGATAAATTGTGCGGATGTTGACGAAGAATGGCTTTTGGAGCAGGACATCGATGCCATTGCAGCCATATGCTGGGACAAAAAATATCCCGAGACGTTCGGGTATAATGTTTCGGACCCTTCCGCCGCGAGAATTCAGGCAGAAGAGATCAAAGACGAGATCGGTGAACTGGACGTCTTTTCAAATTCGAAGGCGGTTGAAGACGACGAGATCTATCTCCTGAACAATGAGATGACCTCCACTCCCAGGTATATTATTACGATAGCATACATGGCGAAATGGTTCCATCCCGACCTTTTCGAAGACCTCGACCCGAAGGCGCTCCACCAGGAATACCTGGACCGGTTCATACCCGGCGACTACAACCTATCGGAATGCGGACTGATGGTCTATCCCGATTAAATGGTGAATAAAATGAAAGAATTACCTGAAATCAAAGAATCACTTACAGGGATCTACGATATATCCCTGTCGCCGGTAAGGGCAAACGCTCTTGCGGCAGGTGCCGAACTCAGAATATTCGATCACCTGAACAGCCCGGTGACAGCGAAAAAAATTGCGGAAGAATGCAACTATTGTGCAGAAACGACCGAAGAATTCCTGAACGTACTTGTGGCATGCGGTCTGCTCGAAAAGAAGAACAGCGAGTATCTCAACCGCCCGGACACAAGGCAGTTCCTCGTATCCGACAGCCCCACTTATTACGGCAAAATTCTGCTGCGTGAATACCACCGAATCTCGATGACCCCGGCGGAGATTATTGAAACCGTTAAAGGCGGTCCGGCCGGCCCGAAGGAAGAGGACGATATGGGCCTTGAGGAATTCTGGTCGGACTACGCCCGCTCGATTGCCAACTGGGAGCGTTCGGGTTCTGCGCAAAAACTCGGTGAGATAATTTCAAAACTCCCTCAATTCGACTCCTTCGAACATATGCTCGATCTCGGAGGCGGGCCGGGACTGATGGGAATAGCGGTTCTGCAACATCACCCGTCAATGACCGGGGTCGTATTCGATCAGCCTGCCGTTGCGAAAGTAGCCGGAGAATTCATCAGCTATTACGGGCTGGACGCGAGAATGACAGTTATGGGAGGCAATTACCTGCAGGACTCTTTTGGAACCGGCTACGATCTGATCCTCTGCAGTTGTACGCTGAACTTCGCTCTCGGGTGCATGGACGAGATGGTCCAAAAGATATATTATGCCCTGAATCCGGGCGGAGTATTCGCAAGCCTCCACGACGGGATCTTCAACGAAGGAACGGCCCCGGAATTTCACATTCTGAATATGATGTCAAGTGCATTTTCAGGATTCAACTGGGGGATCAAAAAAGGTCTTATCGCCGAATCGATGAAGAAAGCAGGGTTTGAAGAAGTAACCTCCGAATCGATCGATCTCGATGTCGGACCGTTCGATCTCGACATAGCTGTAAAGGGATCATAAAAGGCTCATAATATCCCAATTTAGGAATTTTAGTTAAAACCAAAAATGGTTGACCATGGTTAAAATGGTTAATCATGGTTAAAATCCTCGGGATATCGCTTATACCGACCGAACAGCTAATAAAAAAGGATGTTTCAAAAACCAGGAATATTCATAGCCATCTTTTTGGTTGTCGTTGCAATGACTGCAGCTATACTGTTGTTGACTACAGGTGAAGAAGAGAACGAAGCACTTCAGGCGGAAGACAGGATCACGATCACCGATGCATACGGGAGAGAGGTTACACTCGACGGCCCGGCCGAAAGAGTTGCATACTCGCATCACTCTCTAAGCGACTCGCTCAGGCTGATCGGGGCCTGGGACCAGGTCGTGGGGAGAGACGCGAATATAGACGACGAACACCTCTTCCCCGGCTTCGAGGATATTCCTGAAATATCCCAGAAAATGAATGCCATGGATCTCAACTATGAGGAGATCGTTGAAATTCATCCCGACGTCCTGATCCTCCCGAAATTCGACTGGTATACAGGGGCCGACGATATAATTCAGACACTCGAACCCGACATTCCGGTCGTCTTCCTTAACACTCTCGATCCGAGTCCGGAGATCTTCAACGAAACGATCCAGAAGCTCGGATTAATTACAGGAAATGAAGAGAGAGCAGACGAGTACCTGGAATTTTATAACGGCGTCTACGATACGATCGTATCGAAAACCTCGCTTGTCGATCCTGAAGATCGTCCGCGTGTATTCTTCAGGGGAATCGGAAAAACATCTGCCGACCAGATTGTAACATACGGGAAAGACATGGAATGGTTCCAAAATTTTCTCGATGCGGCAGGTGCGGAGAATGTGGCAAAAGATCTGCCAATATCTTACGGCGATGTCGATCGCGAGTGGCTGCTCGAACAGGATATCGACGTGATCGTTGTCAAATGCTGGGAAGAACGTTATCCCGGTGTTTTCGGTTATTCTGCAACAGACCGCGGGGAAGCTATTGCAGGTGCCGAAGAGATTCGCAACGCGATCATGGAGATGGATGTCTTTTCAAATACCGATGCGGTCAGAAACGGCGACGTGTACCTTTTTGATGATTCGATGGACGCCACGCAGCGGAATATCGTCGGACTGGCCTATCTTGCAAAATGGCTTTATCCCGAAGAGTTCAGCGACCTCGACCCCGAAGCAGTTCACCAGGAATATATCAGCCGTTTCATGGAGGCGGACTATAATCTCTCACAATCGGGACTGTTTGCATACCCGGCGGAGGCTGTGGTATAGAGAATGAAAAAGACGGAGAATACTGGAGAATAACGGAGATTTACCTAATGGAAACAAATTTGAAAGGAAACGACGGCGGTTTTGACATATGCGAAGGCTATCACAGCTACAGGAGTAGAAAAACATTATTCATCATCGGACTTGTGGCTGCCATAATAATATGCATAGGAATAGCTGCATCCAGCGGTTCTGCCGATGTGGCGCTGGCGGATGCATATAACTCAATTCTCGGAAAGATATTCCCCGAAAGTTTCGAGAGTTCATGGACGGCGGAGATCTGCCTGTGGAAACTCCGCTTCCCGAGAATATTCATGGCGCTTTTTACCGGAATTGCACTCGGCGTTGCAGGCTGTGCAATGCAGGCGACACTGAAGAACCCGCTTGCCGATCCCTATATGCTCGGCGTGGCCTCGGCCGCAGGACTCGGGGCGACTATCGCGATCGTCTTCGGGGCGGGAATTCTTGCAGGGACATACGCTATTATCGGAAACGCATTTCTGTTTTCACTTATCGCCGCAGGAATTATTATCCTGATCGGCGAGAAGAAGGACGGTTCCGCGGAGGCGATGATCCTCACGGGAATAGCACTGATGTTCTTCTTCCAGGCGGTCACCACGTTTATCGCGTACTTCGCGGATTCGGAAGCGGTAAAGAGCGCTATGTTCTGGATGGTGGGAGATCTCGGTAAAGTCTCATGGGGCGATTTCTATTTCGTAATTCCCATCGTAGCAGTTGTCGTTCCCGTAATCGTATGGAAATCATGGGACCTGAATATTCTCGGCGGGGGCGACGAGAGTGCAACAAGTCTCGGGATAAACGTCAAGCATTTCAGGATCATGATCGTCGCCCTGTCCTCTCTCCTTGTGGCAGGAGTCGTAAGTTTTGTAGGTGCGATCGGCTTCATCGGCCTGGTTTCGCCCCATATCTGCCGGCTTATAATCGGAGGCGACAACAGGTTTCTGATACCGGCCTCGGGTCTTATGGGAGCGGTCTTCCTGATTATCGCCGATACTATTGCACGGACTGCCCTCTCGCCGGTAATTATTCCGGTCGGCGTAATCACCGCCTTTCTGGGGGTTCCGTTCTTTGTCTACCTGATATTGTTCGGGAGGGCGAAATGCTGAAGCTGAAGATTGAAAACCTCTCGCTTTCGTATGGGACGGAAAAGGTCCTGAAGAACATTTCGATGGAATTCGAAGAACCGGGAATAGTGGGCATCATCGGCCCCAATGGGGCGGGTAAGAGTACACTCCTCCGGTGCATCAACAATATACTTAAACCGCAGGCAGGAAGAGTGCTAATCGACGACAAGGATATCAGCAGGATGGAAGCAACGGAGATCGCGGGAAAGCTCGGGTACGTCCCGCAGGAATTTCCGGTGTCGTTCCTTTCGACTGTCTTCGATACCGTTCTGACCGGTCGCCGCCCGTACACCTCGTGGAGAATCGGACAGAAAGATCTGAAGATTGCAGCGGATGTCATAAAAATGCTGGATCTCGAAGATATCGCACTCAGGAATATATCCGAACTGTCGGGGGGCCAGCAGCAGCGGGTAATGATCGCGAGGGCATTAGCACAGCAGACCGGGATTCTGCTACTTGACGAACCCACATCGAAACTGGATATCAGGCACCAGCTTGAGGTTATGGATATCATCAAAAAACTCTCGGCGGAAAAACAACTTCTCTCCATAATCGTCATGCACGACCTGAACCTGGCGTCGAGGTACACCGATAAAATCCTGATGCTGAAGTCGGGGCGGATTGCATATTCGGGAAGCCCGGCAGATGTCCTTACACGGGAAAATATCGGAGACGTCTACGGAGTCGATGCAAAAATAATTATTGAAGACGACCTGCCCCATGTAATTCCCGTCCAGCCGATCTGATTTTTACCAGACTTTTCTTCCGTTTTTACAATTTCTTGCCATCCGGCACAAATTATTTTTAAATTAACTGTCGGCCTCACCTCCTTTTCGGGCATCTTTCTATAATCTAAATTTTTTAGGCACTTGTTTTTACAAACCTAAAACCAACATAAGTACAATAGTTTGTTAACCAACCGTTGTAAAAACAACTATTGACGAACTGCATATGATGAGACCAGCAATACCGGTCAAAGGAGAAAAAATGCTCAAGAAATTCATAGAACTGAAATACGGAGAAGAAGGGATTATCACGGATATCACCGGATTTGCGGCTGAGTTAAATGACATCGGAATCTACAAAGGCAAAACGATCCGGATGCTTTCAGTACTGCCGATCAGGAAGAACGTCATCGTGGCGATAATGGGACAAAGGATCATTCTGTCTCCGGAAATGGCCTCGGATATCCTTGTAGAACCGGCTATGGAGACGGAATTTGCGAGGTGATGAATTATGGATCAGGCAGTAACAGGGATAAAAGATAACCAGGCGGCAGCATTTGAAAACAATGTCATTTCAGGAATAAATCCGTCATACAGCATAGGAATCGATATAGGCTATTCATCTGTAAAGATCGCACTGGTCGACGACTACAATGACGTCGTATACACGGATTACGTCCTGCACAAGGGAAAGATCAGGGAAAAACTTACAAAAGTTCTGGCGAGGCTTTCGGAACTGTATGAAACCGGCGATATAATCTACGGCGGCATAACGGGAAGCGAAAGCAGAATACTCTCACCGATCTACGGTAAAAATCATGTAAAGGACATCCCGGCGTTAATCGAAGGATGCACCAGGCAGGAACACGGTGCATGCTCGATTATGGATATAGGGGGGGAGAACGCCAGGTATATAACCGGTTTCGGGGACGGCAGCAGATCAAACGTTGAAATATCGATGAACCCGAACTGCTCTGCAGGAACCGGTTCCTTCCTCGAAGAGCAGGTTTCAAGACTCAATCTTGATATCGGGGACTATTCGGCCTGTGCCGCCAAAAGCAAAACCATCCCGCGGATTGCAGGGAGATGCAGCGTCTTTGCGAAGACCGACATTATCCATCACCAGCAGGAAGGAGTTCCGGTTGAAGATATTCTCCAGGGGCTTGCCTATGCACTTGTAAGAAATTATCGCGGAGCGGTCGTCAGAAAACTGCCTGTCAGGGCCCCGGTCGTATTCACCGGGGGAGTTGCATTAAACGAGGCAATTGAAAAGGCAATCAAAGATGTCTTCAACCTGGGAGACGGAGAGCTTATTGTTCCCGGGATGTGCGCCGAAACCCAGGCAATCGGAGCAGCTATAATCGCCAAAAAAGACTGTCTCGGGTTGAATCTCAAGGCACTGAGAGGCGATCCCCGGCTCCTGAACGAATGCAATAGTTACGAAGACCAGGATGTGAAACTTCCAGCCCTCGGAATTTTTGGAAATAACGACAGCAGAGAAAAGCATATCTGCAAACCCTTCAACCGCAGTAACGGAAAGATCAGGTGTTTTCTCGGGGTCGATACGGGTTCGACAAGCACGAATCTTGTATTGATCGACGAGGATAACGAGATCATCGCATACAGGTACCTGCGTACACTCGGCGATCCTGTGAAGGCGGTCTTCACCGGCCTAAGGGAACTCGGAGACGAGTTAACCGGGACGGGAGACAACATCGAGATCGCCGGAGTAGGAACAACCGGGTCCGGACGATATATGATCGCCAGGACCATAGGAGCCGACGTAATAAAGGACGAGATTACTGCACAGGCGAAGGCGGCCTCGACAATAGACAACACCACGGATACAATCTTTGAAATCGGAGGGCAGGATTCGAAGTTCATCAGCCTTAATGACGGAAGGGTAACCGATTTCCAGATGAACAAGATCTGTGCCGCAGGAACGGGATCATTCATTGAAGAGCAGTCGAACAAGTTCGAGATTCCCATAGACGAGTTCGGGGAGATCGCATTAAAAAGTAAAAAACCAGTCAACCTCGGGGAAAGGTGCACCGTTTTCATAGAGACGAGCATCGCATCCCGGCTTGCAGGCGGCACTCCTACGGAAGATATAGTATCCGGCCTGTGCTATTCGATCGCAAAAAATTACCTCAACAGGGTCGTGGGACAGAAGAAGATCGGCGATAAAATCTTCCTGCAGGGCGGGATCGCATACAACCAGGGTGTCGTAAACGCCTTCAGGGCGCTGACAGGAAAAGAGGTGACCGTCCCCCCGTTCTTCAGCGTCACCGGGGCCTACGGCTCCGCACTGCTTACCAAAGAAGAGATCGGCACGAAAAAAACCGGCTTTAAGGGATTTTACCAGGACGAATCAGGGGATGTCAATGAAGCATCAAAAGAGCAGGAACCGGCCGTCGACAACGAACCCGAATTCAGCAGAGCCGTAAACGACATCATCTTCGAAGGGTACGACGGAAAGATCGACCCGGCGAAGAAGACGATCGGAATGCCACGGGCCCTGTTCACCTACGGGATGTACCCGATGTTCAGCGCATTCTTCAGGGCCCTCGGGTATAATGTCGTCCTCTCCGATCCCACTAATGAAGAGACGGTAAGACTGGGGCAGGAATACTCGCTGGACGAGACCTGCTACCCGGTCAAACTGGTAAACGGCCATGTGGCAGAGCTCATGAACAAAAACGTGGACTACATCTTTTTCCCGGATCTGTACACTGTTCTTCACCCGGGCTCGCACTCGCGGCAGGATTTCGGCTGCCCGTACATGCAGCTCGCCTTCAAACTCGTAAACAGGGCGATGGAGCTCGACAAAAAAGGAATAAAACTCCTTTCGCCGACAATCGGCTTCAGTCTCGGGGAGGAATTCATGAAAAAGGGCTTCATGGATCTCGGCAGGCAGCTTGACAGGAGTCCTGAAGAAACAGGCAGAGGACTGGGATGCGGAATGGAAGCTTTCAATGCATTTGAAAAGAGGGTTGAAGAGAAAGGCAGGGAGATGGTTAAGGATCTAAAACCGGACGAGAAGGCCTTCGTTCTGATCTCGAAGACATACGGAGTGGCAGATCCCGCACTGAATCTCGGGATTCCCGAAAAACTCAAAGAAATGGGTTACAAAGTTCTTGCTTTCTACAATCTTCCGGAAAGCGACATCTCGAAAGAGCACCCGAATATGTTCTGGCCGTTCGGACAGCATATACTGGAGGCCGCACAGGTCGTACGCAGTCACCCGAATCTCTACGCAATATTCCTGACCCACCACGGCTGCGGACCGGACACTGTGTTCACGCATTATTTCAGGGATATTATGGGGGATAAGCCCTACCTGAACATAGAAATCGACGAACATTCGTCGGGTGTCGGCGTAACTACGAGGCTTGAAGCATTCGTAAACAGCCTGAGGCACATCAGCGAAGGAGACGCAGAAGATATGAATGTATACCCCGGCCGTGTTGCCCATAATGAAACGGATATCAAAACGGACATTTCGGATCTTCCCGAAAATGCAAGGGTTTACATTCCAAACGTTTACCCCTATTCGCAATTATTTTGCGAATTCCTGAAGACATCGGGGATCGACTGCAGGATTATCCCGGAAACCGACGGACGATCGCTCGATGAAGGGCGAAAACACATAATGACCAATGAATACCTCTCCATGACCGCTCTTATAGGAGATGTGCTGAGCATACCGGGAATCCGTGAACACGATATGAACCCGGGATTCATTTATATTCCCCAGGCGGAGGGTGCCGAAGTGGACGGGCAGTACAACCGTATGATAAGAACAGTCCTCGACAGGGAAAGATTAAGGGGAGTTGGAATCATCGCCCCGTATTATGAGGATCTTATATCGGGAAACAAAAGGCATCTCGACCAGATCTTCCTGATCCTTGTTGCAGGAGATCTTATCCGGACTGCACATTATGCTTCGAGGGATAATTACCTCAAAAAGATTACCCGGATGATTGACGACGGAAATCTGAACATCGAATCGCTGCTTGCTCTTTCGAAAAAGATTCTCTCCGAACTGAGAGTGAGTGAATTCAAAGGGGCGATATTCGCCGGCGGAGAATTGTTCGTCCTCTATAATGATTACCTGAATGCCTTTACCTTCAGGGAAATCGAAGACAAAGGCTACCGGGTTGCTTATGCACCACTAAGCGAGTGCATGTGGCATTTCTGGACTGATATCATTAAACGGGCGGACGAGGAGAAAAGAGAACTTCTGCTGCCGATGATCGATCTCCTTGAAAGCTACATCTCGGAGATGAACATCTCGCTTGAAGAGATGAGTCCCTTTGAAGACAACCCGTCAGGTCTCATAGAGAGAGCGGATGCATCCACCGGCTATTACGCAGGGGCTTTCGGAAGATACAGGGAGTCCAAAATTCTCGGGGAGATGAAAGGCATAGACGGCATCATCAATGTCTCATCGCTGTATGAAAATACGGCGATCACTCTCAATACACTTCACAAGGGATTTGACGGCAGGAATTCCCTGCCGGTGTTAAACCTTTCATTCGACGGAAATGAAAACGAGAACGACAAGGTCAGGATCGAATCGTTCCTGTATTATCTCTAAGTATGCCGTGGTGCGATGAAATGAAAAAATATCATTCTCCCCCGTTCGAATCCGGATATCATTCAGGAGAAATTAAAGAGGGAAATGAGACTATTTCGATCGAAGGCTGCAAAATGACATGCAGAAAGAAAGTGATCGATCATACCGGCAATATTGTGCAAAAAGAGGTATCGATAACGGATTTGGGAGTGAAAAAGAAGAACGGACATTGTTACCGTTTATATGATGTAGAAGAGACCGAAACGGCAGCAGAGGTGATCAAAAGAGACAGCGAAATATGAATCTGATGTCATTTACCTCATAATTATTGACCCGGGTTTTTTTCCCACATCCTCACGTACGTTTAGATATTGCCAGCAGATCTTTCTCTGACAACCCCGGCACCGGCGGCCTAGCCGCCGGACGGCCCCCGCCCAGGGGCCTTGCCCTGAGAGAGTTCTCTCTCTTTGCACGCCCGGGGACCGGCGAGGGTCCCCCGGGCTGTTGAATATAAGCATCTCTCCGTTCAGGGGACACTTGTCTGTCCCCTGAGCGGCTATCTCAACATAGAGGCCCCGAGGCCGGGGCCGATCCGCGGGCTGTCTCCGGCGGCCCGCGGCGAGAGGTTGCCAACAATGTGCTTAATGGATATCGATCCCGAATCGATATTAACAATCCAGAAATTCTGTCTCAATAATCATAACTTTTATACCATAGTTAATACCATAGTTATTATTCAACGGTTTGAAAACCAACTGTGTGCTTTTGAACAGTTTGAATAATAACACATGGACCGCAATATTATTTGTTATGAAAGAAGTATGGAAATTTGCTCCTGAAAACGGGAAAGAGAGAGGATTTCTGACAATCCTCATACTTCATTCACTCGACAGGGAGCCCAAATCCGGTTACGATCTCCTGAAAGAGATTGAAGAAAAAACAAACGGGGCATGGGTTCCGAACAAGGGAACTTTATATCCCATATTAAAATCTCTTGAAGAAGAGGGGCAGATCCAGGTAAAAGAGATCGGGAAACGCTCCAAGAGGATCTACGAACTGACGGATTCGGGAAGGCAGACCATATCTGATCTAAGGGATAAAAAAGAAGTATCCGAGGCACGTGTTAATTTCTTCAAAAAAATGCACCTGGAAATCTTCGGGGAAGAGAACATCTCGTTTATCAATCTCATGATGGACATGAGATTCTATGTCGAGGATCTACCCGCAGAAAAAAAAGAGAAAGCAATCGGGATGATTTCCAGTACTTTTGAAGAGATTAAACGGCTTTAAGAGAAAAATAACAATAACATATTGCGGCCATCGGAGATTTCACCAGATATGAACGATGAAGCCGCCGTACAGGCAGGATGCCTGAATGAATTTGTTTTAAACCCCGTGGGAATCATAAAAAACGGGATTAAAACTCCGCCGCTTGTTGCCGGAGAACAGGGACTGACCGTCAATGAATCATGCGAATCCGCGATTGAAAAGATGGCGAACTCCCCTGAAACCCTTTCCGAAATCATACTGAATGACGAACTGGAGGAACTTCTCGACGGAATAGACGACTATTCTCACCTGGTTATCGTCTACTGGGGGCATGAAATCGGAGATCAGGGAAGGAAGCTCAAAAGAATCCATCCTGCAGGTCAGGAGGATTACCCGCTTAAAGGAATATACTCCACTTTCAGCCCGGCAAGACCTAACCCTGTACTGGTTACGGTAGTAAAGCTAATCGAAAGAGACGGCCCCAGGCTGACGGTCCGGGGGCTGGATGCAATAGACAACAGCCCTGTCCTCGACATCAAACCGTATGTCGCTGAATTATTCTCTTTTAAAAACACTCAAATCCCCGGTTGGATTACAAAAATTCTCGAAGAATTCGTAGATGAAAGCAGGAAGTGATCTTATGACGGCTATTAAGGAAATGACAATGGGAGAAGAATTTTGTTCGGATTTTTTCAACGACGAAGATCTTGAAGACCTGAAACAAAATCCCCGCTCAAAGTTTATCGAAGCGATTCGGAATATGGATGCGGCGACATGCCTCGTCAAAACCGCCGAGATACACGGCCATTTCTGCCCGGGAAGCGCTCTCGGCGTGATGGCATCCCTTTATGGATTCTCCCTCCTCGGGGACGAAGCAATCAGTTCGGACGGGATAATGGAAGACCTGCTCGCGATCGCAGAAGTAAATGCATGCTTCGCAGACGGCATACAGGCAGTCTCGGGCTGTACGCTCGGAAACAACTCTCTAATCTACCGTGATCTCGGTAAACATGCGGTAACCTTCGCAGTTCGCGGAAAAGAAGAAGGAATACGAATAAGAGTTCGCCCTGAATTCATGGACTACATCATTAAAGAAGTCCCCGAATTCTACCCCCTGATGGAGAAGGTCATAATGAGACGCGAGGGCGGCCCTTCGGAACTTAAAAGATTCAGGCAAAAAGGCCGCGAAGCAGCTTTCGTAATAATAAAAAAACCGTTCGAAGATCTTTTCGAGGCGAAAACCGTGGTCCCCGACATCCCGGACTATGCACCGATTACAGGCAGTTTCGTCTGCCCCGAATGCGGAGAACAGGTCATGGCAACAAAGGTCTGGAAGACCGGCCTGCATAAAAGAAAATGCTTCGATTGTATCGGAAGATATTTTGAACTTGACGGAAGCGGAATCAGAAAAAAAGACCTCCGGCCGGAGAAGAAAGTCAAAAAACAGAATCACGGACCGGATAAATTCCTGTAGGAGGGCTGTTTATGGATTCTGCTAATAATCGCTCTCATAACTGCCGGACGGGTGAGAGAGATCACCACCGTGGAAGAGGCCCGACCAGCTTCTGGATGCAAGATCCCGAACTTATTTTTACGGAACTGGATTTAAAGCATGGAGACGTCTTTCTCGATCTCGGGTGCGGTACCGGCGACTACTCGATCTGTGCCGCCGAAGAGATCGGAGAATCGGGCATCGTTTATGCTGCGGACATAAACCGGAACCTGATAGACGACCTGCTCGAAAATTCAGGACAACTCGGGTTGAACAACATAAAAGGAGTCATAAGCGATATCCACGAAACCCTGCCGTTTGAAGATTCTTCAATAGATGTATGCCTGATCTCGACGGTTCTTCACTCGGTAGATCTTGAAAACTGCGGGAAAGCTCTATTCACCGAAATCGCCAGGATATTAAAACCGCAGGGACGTCTGTTCGTGATCGAATGCAAAAAGGAAGAGACCGGTTTCGGTCCCCCGCTCCAGATGCGGCTCTCACCGGAAGCGATTAAATCTTATGCATCTTCCTGCGGCTTAAACTGGATCTCAATGACGGATCTCGGCTATAATTACATGATTCGATTCTCACCGGAAGAGGGGCCGTAATGAAGCAGGCGATGTTCTTAATCCTCGTAATCCTCCTGATCTTTGCAGCCGTTCCGGGTTGCACGCAGACCGGCGGAACCGGGGATATCCAACAGGTTTCCGATGATGACTACAGGATTGTCACCGACAGCAGGGGAGTCGAAGTAAAACTACCCGTCGATATCGAAAGGGTTGCAACGGTATCCGACGGTCTCATCGAAGAAGTGATGTACATTCTCGGAGTCGACGACAGGATCGTCGCCATCGGATCGGAAGGCCTTCTTTCATCCGCAAAATCCGGGTATTCATATCCACTTGACGACGGGACGAATGTAACCGCTGCCGGAGGGAACAATGTCGCAACAGTTCTTTCACCGGGGCTGGACGACCTTCCCCTCTTCGTCGATTACGGCGTTGCCATGAACTACGAAACTCTCGCGGCTGCCGATCCCGATGTAGTCATCCTTCGTCTCGGCAGTTCCGCATTCCTTTCATGCGAGGATGAGAATGCAGAGAAGAGCATCGAAAAGATTGAGTCGCTCGGAATACCGGTAGTCGTCCTCTACAGCCCCAACTGCTATGAAGATTCAGATCCTACAGCGATATCCGACGAGATCGAAATAATCGGCCGGGTCTTCGGGAAAGAAGACGAAGCAGAAGATATTGCAGCAATCCTTGAATCGATGAAGAACGACATACAGGAAAGAACCGCATCCGTCGGCGAAGACGAGAAAAAAGACGTCCTCGTACTCGGCCTCTCATCCTCGTACAGGACGGAGACCGCGGCAGGAATCGCATGGGGACTGAAAACGACCGAGTCCTACATGATTGAAAACCTGATAAATGCAAGGAATGCATTCCGCTCCGATGCAGGGAGTTTCCAGGTTATCAACACGGAACAGATCCTTTCCATGGACCCCGACGTAATAATTCTCGGGACCGCATCAGGATATCACCCGCCGGGAGAACTCTATAATGCGACCTATTACAAGAACCTCCGTGAATTGCGGGCCGTTAAAGATCATAACGTTTCATCGCTCCCATACGCACCAAGGAACGCCGCAAAAAGACTGGAGTATCCCATCGACCTGATGGTGACGGCAAAAGCGGTGTATCCCGAACTCTTCGAAGATATCGATCTCAACGAATGGATTCTTTCATTCTACCAGGATGTCTACGGGGTCGATTCCGGTAAAGCGGCCGAACTGCGTTCCGCACAGCTTATGGACTGGTGTATCGGTGAGTAACGACTCTACATCCGCAGGCCGTTCGCAGAGATGAAACAGGTTGCACGGGGAAATTAACAGAAATGACCGAAACCACGGAGTTCAGGCAGCATATAACAGACCTGGGATATGATATAAAGAACGGGTTTGTCGAAGGGAGAAAGATAGCGGTTTTACTTGTTATCTTCTTCATTTTAATTATATCCGCATCGGTTGCCGTAATTCTCGGTACCTACGACATAACGATTCCGGAAGTCGCCCGGACCATCTTAACGCACCTCACCTTCGGGAACGTCGAAGAAATCCCGAAAACACAGGACACGATTATATGGGATATCAGGCTTCCGAGAGTTCTTCTTGCTATATTCGTTGGCGGAGCTCTCGCAATCTCGGGCGCAGTCTTCCAGGGTGTGTTCAGGAATCCGCTCGTCGAGCCGTATATCCTGGGTGTTTCGTCAGGTGCTGCATTCGGTGCGGCTCTCGCGATCGTTTTCCCTGCAATATTTTTCTCGGTTCAGCTCTCCGCATTTGCATTCGGATCTATGGCAGTCGGCATGGCATACCTGCTCTCGCGTGTAAGAGGTGAAACCCCGGTCGTAACGCTTGTGCTTGCGGGAATTATAATCGGGTCCATCTTTTCCGCACTGGTATCCCTGCTGAAGTACATCTCGGACGATTCGGCACTGAGAGAGATCGTCTTCTGGCTCATGGGCGGATTTTATTATGCGTCATGGAGCGACGTATCGCTACTCGCTCCGGCCGTCGTCATATGCCTTATTATAATCTGGATACTGGGCTGGAAACTGAATATCCTGTCAATGGGAGACGAAGAGGCAATTACTCTCGGGATAAACCCGGAAAAATACAAACTCATATTAATCGCACTTGCGACGGCAATTACCGCATTTGCAGTATCTTTCGTAGGAATTATTGCATGGGTGGGGCTCATGATGCCTCATGCATCGAGGCTGATCCTCGGCCCTGACAACAGGTTCGTGATCCCCGCCGCATTCATGATGGGCGGATTCTACCTGATAGTCTGCGATACACTTGCAAGAACTCTTACAAGTGCCGAGGTCCCCGTGGGAATCATCGCTTCGATCCTCGGGGCCCCGTACCTGTGCTATCTCCTTAGAAACAAAGGAAAAGAGATATTCGGGTGAATTCATGATCGACGCAGACGATATTCGATTCTCGTACGGCAACCACCCTGTTCTCTCCGGCGTCTCTTTTCACGTGGACGAAGGAGAACTCTGCGGACTCTTCGGGCCCAACGGTGCAGGCAAGACGACACTTTTCAGGTGCTGCCTGGGATTTCTGGAATTGCAGGGAGGAAGGATCTCCATCAACGGTGAACCGACCACCGGCAAAAGAATTGAAGACCTGGCAAAGATCGTATCCTATGTCCCGCAGGAGCATAAACCGCCGTTCCCGTATCTTGTAAAGGAGATCGTTCTCATGGGCAGGACTCCCCACATGGGAGGAATATTCGGCTTGAAACGAAGAGACAAGGAGATCGCAATGGACAATCTTGATATCCTGGGGATCCCGGATCTCTCCGATCGGCCCTACAATCAGCTCTCGGGCGGCCAGCGCCAGATGGTCCTGATGGCACGGGCGCTTGCACAGGATACTCCGGTACTATTTCTCGACGAACCGACAAGCTCTCTTGATTTTCAGAACCAGATGAAGATCTGGAGACTGATGCGTGAGATCGCAGAGGACGGAAAGACAATCATCGCATGCAGCCACGACCCGAACCATGTATCCTGGTTCTGCGACAGGGTGGTGGTAATAGGAAACGGCGGAGTTGTTGCGAACGGTGCACCTTCGGACGTTATCTGCGAGGATGTCCTGTCAAAGATCTACGGGAACAGCTGTTCGGTTAGCACTGTCGACAATATCAGGATTGTGATACCCGGCGATCTCCTGCGGAAAAATGAAACTGCTAAAAAATTATCGCGTTTTGGTTAGACTGAAATCAGATTAATAAAAAAATTAATTTTCATGATAATGCGAAAGCGGCTCGATCGTGATATCGCCCTTCTTCATCGACTCAATCGCCATCGCCGCCGCCTTTGCAGCCTGGATTGTCGTGATGTACGGGGTATTGTAGTCGAGTGCCGCCCTCATTATCTGCATGTGATCCTGCCGCGAGTATTTGCCCGACGGGGTGTTGATGATCAGGTTGATCTCGCCTCTCCTCATGAAGTCTATGACATTGGGAGAGCCTTCCTGGACCTTTCTTACAAGATCGGCCTCGATTCCGTTCTCACGAAGGGTCTCGACAGTCCCTTTCGTCCCGACGATCGATAAGCCGAGAGAGCAGAGCTTCTTCGCTATCGGAACGAAGTCCTGCTTGAACTCGCTTCCGGCCGAGATGAATACCTTCCCTTCAAGCGGAAGCTGGTTTTCAGCTGAGATGCAGGCCTTGTAATACGCCCGCCCGAAGTCGTAATCGATTCCCATTACCTCGCCGGTACTCTTCATCTCAGGACTCAGGGTGATGTCGACGCCCGGAAGCTTGTTGAACGGAAGCAGGACTTCCTTTACGGATACATGCGAGAGCTTCTTCTCTGTGATCCCGTAGGTCTTCAGCTTCCCGTCCGTCATCACCCTCGCAGCGATCTTTGCAAGCGGAATCCCGGTCGCCTTCGAGACGAACGGAACAGTGCGGCTTGCACGCGGGTTTGCCTCTAGGACATATACGACCTCGTCCTTCACCGCATACTGTATATTGATCAGGCCCACGACGCCGATACCGAGCGCAAGCTTCCTCGTGTAGTCCTTCACCGTCGCAATGACATTCTTCGACAGCGACTGGGACGGAATAACGCATGCCGAATCGCCGCTGTGAACACCGGCCTCCTCGATATGCTCCATTATTCCGCCGATGAGGACATCCTCGCCGTCGCATACCGCATCGACATCGATCTCGATCGCGTTCTGTAGGAACGAGTCGAGCAGTACCGGGTGCTTCCGGCTGACCTTCACGGCCTCCTTGATATAATTCCTGAGCTCGATGTCGTCGTGGACAAGCTCCATCGCCCTTCCGCCGAGGACATACGACGGCCTTACGAGAAGCGGGTAGCCGATCTTCTTTGCGACCTGCATGGCCTCGGTCTCCGAATGTGCCGATCCGTTCGCAGGAGAAGGTATATCCAGCCTTTCAAGGAGTCTGCTGAACTGGTCCCGATCCTCCGCAAGATCCATAGCTGCAGGCGATGTCCCGAGAATCTTCGTCTTCAGCCCGTACTCTTTGATCTTCTCCTCGATGGAGGTAGCAAGGTTTACGGAGTTCTGGCCGCCGAACTGGACCATGACACCGTAATAGTCGTCCTTCCTGAGAATGTTCATGACATCCTCGAGCTTCATCGGCTCGAAGAAGAGACGGTCGGAGGTGTCGAAGTCTGTGGAGACGGTCTCCGGATTATTGTTGACTATATGAACCTCGATTCCTTCTTCACGGAGCGCCATTACCGCGTGAACGGTACAGTAATCGAACTCGATTCCCTGTCCGATCCTGATCGGGCCCGAACCGAGTATCAGGATCTTCTGCTTTCCGTCCCTGTCGATCTCGCAGCCTTCGTCCCTTGTCGAGTAGAAGTACGGGGTCTTTGCAGGGAACTCTGCGGCACAGGTATCGACCAGTTTGTAAACCGGCAGCCCTGCGATCGCTTCGATCTCCTTCTCCGGCTTTCCGGTCAGCTCGCCGATCTCGGTCACAGAAAATCCGTAGTGAACCGCGTTGCGGATGTCGTCTTCTGATACGCTTCCGCTCTTGAGCTTCTTCTCGATCTCCACGAGGTTTTCGATCTTCTGGAGGAAGAATACGTCGATAAACGTAAGGGCCGATACCTCCTCCACAGTGAAACCCTGCCTGAATGCGTCGAAGAGGCAGCCAAACCTCTCGTCGGTCGGGTTCTGGAGAAGCATCCGGATCTCGTCCTTGTCGGTATGCGAATTGATATCCGTATCCAGCGAACGCATCGCCTTCATGAACGCCTCTTCGAGCGTCCTCCCGATTGACATTACCTCGCCAGTGCTCTTCATAGCGGTAGTAAGCGTCCGGTCGGCATTCTTGAACTTGTCGAAAGGCCACCTCGGGATCTTCACGACCACGTAATCGATAGACGGTTCGAACGATGCCGGGGTGCAGCCCGTGACAGAGTTCATGATCTCGTCGAGCCTGAGACCGATCGCGATCTTCGCCGCAACCCTTGCGATCGGGTAGCCGGTCGCCTTCGATGCGAGGGCTGAAGACCTCGATACACGCGGGTTGACCTCGATGATCCTGTAGTCCCCGTCCTTGAACGCCATCTGGATGTTGCATCCGCCCTGGACGTCGAGTGCACGGATGATCTTTATCGCGGCCGTCCTCAGGAGATGGAACTCCTCGTCGGTAAGGGTCAGGATCGGGGCGACGACGACGCTCTCCCCGGTGTGTATGCCCATCGCGTCTACGTTCTCCATACCGCAGACAATCAGGCAGGTATCGAACGAGTCCCTCATGACCTCGTACTCGATCTCCTTCCATCCCATGACGCTCTCTTCGATAAGAACCTGGTGAATACGCGAGCGCTGGAGGCCGATCTCGACGATCTTCCTCAGCTCCTCGGGAGTATGTGCGACACCACCGCCGGCACCGCCGAGAGTATACGCAGGACGGATGATCGCCGGAAGGCCGACGATCTCGAGCGCATTGTCGAGCTGGTCCATCGACCTGAGGATCATGCTCCTCGGTATCGGCTCGCCGATATCGTTCATGAGATCGCGGAACTTCTCCCTGTCCTCGCCCTTATAGATCGCTTCGAGTGGGGTTCCGAGGATCTCGACATCCTCCAGTGCACCCATCTCCGCGAGTTCGGCGGTAAGGTTCAGGCCGGTCTGGCCGCCCATTCCGCTTAAAATTCCGTCCGGCTTCTCCTTCTCGATGATCTTCGCGATTATCCCTGCCTTCAGCGGCTCGACGTACACAACGTCAGCCGTATCGGGATCGGTCTGTATGGTTGCAGGATTGGAGTTGACGAGGACGACCTCTACGCCCTCCTCCCTCAATGCCCTGCATGCCTGCGAACCGGAGAAGTCGAACTCGGCCGCCTGGCCGATCTGGATCGGGCCGGAGCCGATCAGTATTACCTTTTTGATATCTTCACGCCGCGGCATTATTTGATCCTCCCGTACATCATATCGAATATCGGTGCTTCGGTGTCCCTCGGCCCTCCGAACGCTTCGGGGTGGAACTGGACGCAGTATACGTCAAGGTCCGGCACACAGAATCCCTCGAGGGTTCCGTCGTTAACATTCTCGAAGTAGAGTTCGCACTCACCGGGGAGACTGTCCTGATCGACGGCGAACCCGTGATTCTGGGTCGTTATGAATATCCTGCCGTCCGATCTCCGGACCGGCTGGTTGGAGCCCCTGTGCCCGAACTTCATCTTGTATGTCTTCGCACCGAACGCGAGTCCGAGAACCTGGTTGCCCATGCAGATCCCGAAGACGGGTTTTTTCCCGATGAAGTATTTGGCGCATTCGATCGCGTCTGTCGCAAGTTCCGGGTCGCCCGGACCGTTCGTGATGAATATCGCATCGGGATCGCACGCTTCGATATCAGAGGGTTTTGAATTGTAAGGAAAGATATAGAGATCGGCGCCGCGGCGCAAAAGAGAGATTGCAATGTTTTTCTTTATTCCCAGATCGATTACCGCTATCTTCTTCCCTTTGCCTGGAATATGATAGGGCTCTTTACAGGAGACCGAACTTAGAAGATCGATCTCCGATATAGGTTTCAGCTTTTTCGCGAGATCGACGGCATACTCACCGTTGTCGTCGCCAACGACAAGGGCCGAGCGTAATGTGCCGTCCACACGGGTTTTTATGGTAAGCTGCCTCGTGTCGATCCCCTCTATGCCGAGAAGACCGTTCTCCTCGAAGAACTGGCCGAGAGGCGTATTCGCGGTCGGCCTTTTGCAGAGTTCGTGGACGACGCATCCCATCGCGTTGACCTTCGGACTCTGGAAATTGTGGAAATCGACACCGTAATTTCCGATCAGGGGATAGGTGAACATCAGGATCTGGCCTGCATAGCTCGGATCGGTCAGCGCTTCCATATACCCGCTCATTTGCGTGGTAAAGACGAGTTCGCCGCCGCAGGAGCCCTCGGCACCAAAACCCCTGCCCGTAACGAATTCCCCGTTTTCAAAACCCAGAACAGCTTTTAACTCCTTCATTTTATTGCAATCATTTCCCAAAGTATCCCGGCGTACAGCACCTGCCGTCCTCGAATACTTTTTGTTGTTAATTATAAGCAGAGATACTCAAAAAAGGTTATCTTGGAGGTATAAAAAAAGATGAAACTCGTGCCGGCAGTATTATATGCCGGTTTGTTATCCGGCCGAGATTGTGAGCTTCCTCCGGCTCCGCGGGATTTCCTTTTTCATCCCGCAGTCATTTTAGTTTTCAAAAAAATTGAGCAGGAATCAAAACTTTGGATCTGCACAGGATCAGATAATCATAGCCTGATTTGATAATTATGAAACTCCTGCCCTTAACTTAACTTTAAGGCAGTACTTAACTGCCCGAATTACTAGTCATCATTATGCATTTTGAGTCTCTGCATCAGCCGGAAAAGCATCTAAGAAGATATACAGGGATTCATAAAAGTCACAAAACCGGTCCAAAGCCCCCGAAGATCATCAGAAGATAATAGCAGAGAGTCCTGCACGTGAAGATGATATTCCGGGAACACGAAACAGAACCCAAAGAATCATATTTGGCTGACTAAGAAAAGGACAAAGAAAAAAAGCAGCTAAAAATATGGCCCCCCGTATTCCGGAGAAAGGAGACAAACTATCTGTTAATATTGTTCCATATGAAAAACAGAGACATTGGTGAATGAAACAGTGAAGAAAGCAATAGGATAATCTATCGTTAAAAAAATACAATTCCACTATTTTTTGTATATTTAACCATCTGAATACCGATCATAGATACAGAGTCTCAAAAGATGAATTCTGTATTACACCGGGTAAATATCGCAGAATAAGAGATTCATACAAAATTCGTACGGTTTGAACAAAAACGAATGGAAAATTTAATATAATTGATTGTCTTTTTTAATTATAAGACTGGAAAACAAACGCAGGTCATACTCTAACTGCTGTTGTTACTGGCCGAAATTTGTTTTCTGGGGGACGGTTATTACGAATGCCAACATTAAGTCTAGCTCTGCCCATGCCGGGCGGCGAACTTTTTAGTAAGTCATACCAGCGACTACCCGACGACATGGAATCTGCCCGTCACCTGACAGGGAGGGATGTTGAGTGATACCGGACAGAGGGGAACGGACCATTGCATTAATCCTTTTCATTTCGGTTTTTGTCCTGGCTGTGCCCGTCGCCGGTGAGACTATCACAATCGACAATTCTTCTTCGATTGCCAGTGCTCTTCTTTGTGTCGGCGACAGCGGGACTCTCATCCTCCAGCCGGGTATATATTTCGAAAATTCGATAACCCTGACGAACAACACCACAATTACTGCCAACATATCGGCCGGCGGCAGTGCGGCGGATACGATCATCGACGCGGTGATGGGTGGAAGGATCTTTGATACCGGTGCCTATTCGATCTCAGTCGACAGCCTGAGTCTAAGGAACGGGTATGCAGATATCGGCGGTGCGATCTACACCACCACCGGTGAAGTAAGCATCAATTCATCCGAGTTCACAAACTGCTCGGCCAGCCAGCATGGCGGTGCAATCGATTCCAACGACATCGTAACCGTCAACTCTTCCGCATTCACAGACTGTTCGGCTGCAAACGACGGCGGCGCGATATATTCCTACGGCTCTGAAACTGCCGTACATGCTGACAACTCTACATTCACGCGCTGTTCCGGCAGAAACGGCGGCGCAATATTTTCCGGCCTGGACGATAATCCAGAGATCATAACCTCATCCACGTTCATAAACTGTACAGCTACAAATAAAGGCGGTGCGGTCTATACCAATACCGGCGGCGGCACAACCTTCGAATCGTCCACATTCACGGACTGCACTGCCGGAAGTGGCAGGGGCGGTGCAATATTTTCCGGCGGCAACTCTCTTTTAACTATTGCCTCATCGGGTTTTACAAACTGCACAGCCGGACAAGGAGGTGCGATCCTGTCCAACTCTCTTAATTTAACAACCATTACATCATCAACATTCACAAACTGCTCGGCTACAAACGGCGGCACGATCCAAACCGGCGAAGCAGTCACCCTAACCATCAGCGTATCCACGTTCACGGGCTGTTCGGCCACCGGCAACGGGAGCGCAGTCAACTCCGACGGCGCCGGTACCGTAACAGTTACCTCCTCCGTATTCTCGGACTGCTCGGCCGGCCTGCACGGCGGCGTAATTTTTTCTGCCAACGATACCATAACTGTGGATTCTTCCGTGTTCACAGGCTGTTCGGCTACAAACGGCGGCGCGATATATTCCTATCTTAACACTGTAACCGTCAACGCCTCGACTTTCACGGGCTGCTCGGCAGACAGGGGCGGTGCGATCTTTTCCGCCAATGATAACGTGACCGTCAATTCCTCTACGCTCACAGACTGCACGGCATCCCTTTACGGCGGTGCGATCGGTGCCCGCCTCGGCAGCATGCACTTCTCCCGGATCTACAACTGTAGTTCAGGGGACCCTGCTGTGCATTCTTCCGAATCCTTCAATGCGACGAACAACTGGTGGGGGACTAACAGCGACCCGTCAGGATTTACATCAGGACCGGTCACGTACACCCCGTGGCTCGTCCTCGGGGCGACAGCCGATCCTGTTACAATAATGACCAGCGAGACCTCCGTCATCAGGGCGAACCTGACACACGACGTAAACGGCACCGACACATCGGGCAGCGGTTTCGTCCCCGACGGAATCCCTGTGAAGTTCGATCTTGTAACCGGTTCCGCAAGCCTGTCGGTTACTGAAGGAAACATAACCTCCGGTGTAAACGAAACAGTCTTTACACCAGCCACCTCCATAATTTCAACAGTCAACGTCACCGTCGACGATCAGAACGTAAGCGTTCAGATTTTGATAACACCGGAGGCGTCGTTTTACGCCACACCGGTATCCGGAACCGTTCCGCTCACAGTATCGTTCACCGATACGTCCACGGGATCTCCGACCTGCTGGAACTGGTCGTTCGGCGACGGCGAATGGTCCAATACCACCAACCCCGGCTTAAAAAATGTTACACATACATACCTGTCGACAGGAACTTATACGGTCAACCTGACAGTCAGCAATGCATTGGGAAATGACACAGAATCACTGGCCGGTTACATTACAGTTAATACGGCTTCTTCATCTGTAGGCACCACCTCCTCCGGGGGAGGATCGAACACCAACACAGGAACGGGTTTTACGACCGATCTTGAAGCTGGAAGCAGTACATCCTTCGATATGGATAAAGGTGCGGTATATATGGTCACGGTCACAGCCGGAAACGACATTCAAAAACTGATGATAACAGTCCAGAGAAGCACCTCGGTTCCCTCATCGGTAGGATATACGGGTACTAACGTCTACGAGTACGAGGATGCAAAACTCTATTATGCCGACGCCTCTGACGTTTCCGGGGTGACTTATTATTTTAAGGTGGAAAAGAACTGGCTGGCAACCAGCGGCTATAGTTACGACGACATAGTAATGATGTATTATAATGAAGAATCAGGAGAATGGGAGAAACTGGCGACTACTTTCGCCGGCGAGGACAATACATATTATTATTACAGTGCGGACGCCCGGTCATTCTCGTGGCTTGCAATCACTATATTCAAAGGTGCAACAATCGTTCCGGAAGGATCTGAACCTGCTTCATCCCACTCTAATGCTTACATTACACAAACCGATGCAACAACAGGTACCTCTTCGTCGTCCAACGTGACAGCCAAATCAACCGTAACTTCAGGCAATACAACTGCTCAAGAAGAACCGCGATCATGGTCGTCCTTTGCAGTCCCAATATTACTTGTTCTCATGCTCATTATATTCATAATCATCGGGCTGGCAACGCGCAGGAAAAAAGATGAATATCCCGAAGAATGGTATGAAGGCCGGAAATAATCCGGCATCTCTCTTTTGACTGATACAACAGGATATATTTACCGCAAATAGATCGGAACGTAATCAAACTCAGGCAACCACTTTGAAAATCCGGACAAGAACCTCTTCGACCTCTCCTGCTTTAACGGGATTCACTTTGCCGATCCTGTACAAAATTATCGACTTTTCCGCCGTAAAGATCCTGTTCGGCCGGATGAAGCTTTCGACCTTAATTGCACCTTCTACAAAATCGGAGTCGGACAAAGGGACAGAATAATTGTCATTTCTGTTCCTGGAAGTAATCTGGCAGAGAATCAGGTCGTCCCCGTTTAATACCGCGGCCACAAAGACCGGCCTCCGTTTTGTGCCGGATAAGTCGGAGAAAGGAAACGGAACTACTAATACATCCCCTTTTACAAATTGCTCCATGCCTCATCTTCTTCCTTTGAATCCCAGTCTCCTGCGAGAACTTTTTCAGAGGCATATGCACATGAAAGCAGTTCGTCCACATCGTCAAGAGGTCTCAGTTCAATCCTGTCATCATAGGCAAGAATGGCAACTTTTGTTCCCTCGCGGAACTTCTCCCTGACAGACTTGGGTATGACAACCTGCCCCTTCTCAGTTATCTTTCCGGTTTTTATCTCGATAAGATCCATATTATCCCGACTTACATATCTTATTTGTAAGGTGAATATTAAATCCATTCCCTCATAACAGTCGTACTTCCTGGAGATCTTCGGGCGAACCCGACAATCAAAATTTATTTTACATAGTTGAAAAAGCCATACATTTAAAAAAATCAAAATCGCAAACGGCAAATAGCGCTTTTTCATGAATAATTAATTACAGACTGGAAAATGTATACAGACCGGCCTCAGTATCATTTTTGCCGCCGGTCAGCCCCTTATTTCCGGGAACAGCAACTACATATGTCGATATTCACCAGGGTTCGCGACGCGACCGAATGGCGGGTTGTCCGGAGAACAATATCTCCGGGCCCCGGCCCCTCACCAGAAACAAAGAGACGACGTATAAAGCAGGTCAGGATCTCCCTGGCCAAAGTCCTCATCTCTTTTCTGGTTTTGGCGATGGCATTGCCCGTCTCGGGCGAAACAATAACCATTGACAATACATCCGGCACACCCACAATCGCAAAGGCACTTCTTTATGCCGGCGACAACGGGACGGTCGTTCTCAGGCCGGGAATATATTTTGAGAATTCGATTGTCCTGGAGAACAGTGCAACAATAACCGCCGACAAGTCCGCAGGCTACGGTGCGGAGGACACGATCATCGACGCGGAGCAGTCGGGCAGGATCTTTGACGCCGCCGGTTATTCGCTCTCTATCGACAACCTGACCTTCCGGAACGGAAAGGCAGATCACGGCGGTGCAATATACCTGGATTCAGGCACACTCAGCGTCACGTCATCCGTATTCGCAAACTGCTCTGCGGACTACGGCGGTGCGATCTTCTCGGACACCGACAGCACGGTCACGGTTATATCATCCGCGTTCACCAACTGTTCGGCCATCAACAGCGGAGGCGCGATCCTGTCCGGCTTCAACAGCACGGTCACGGTCGTATCATCCGCGTTCACCAACTGCTCGGCTGTCAATACCGGAGGAGCGATCTATATCTTCTCCGGCACTCTTAACACCACATCAACGGCCTTCTTCAGCTGCTCTGCATCATCCTACTCCGGCGGTGCGATCTACTCCAGTTCCTTCAGCCCCGTCACAATCACATCATCCTCGTTCACCGGCTGCTCGTCTCCCTGCCGCGGCGGTGCGATCTGTTCGTACAAAGGCGGCAGCATGCATTTTTGCCGGATCTACAATTGCAGTTTGGAGGCACCTGCAGTATATTCCCACAACAATTTCGATGCATCGGAGAACTGGTGGGGTACGAATACCGATCCGTCCGGGTTTTCAGAAGGGTCCGTCAGGTATGACCCGTGGCTCGTCCTCGGAGTAGCCACCAGCTCAGTTACCGTAGCGACCGGTGAGACCTCCGTTATCCGGGCGAACCTGACGCACGATGTAAACGGAATCGATACCTCGGGCAACGGCCTTCTCCCTGACGGAATTCCGGTAACATTCGATCTTGCAGCAGGTTTGGGCAACCTTTCCGTTACCGGGGGAGAGATCGCCGGCGGTGCGAACGGGACAATCTTTACTGCGGCCGGCTCAGGGCTGGTGACCGTCACCGCCAAAGCAGACGGCCAGACAGTCGGCACATTTACCATGGTAACATCCTGAACCTGTAATATGCGGCCATCATTACGGAACGAATTCATAAATTCAAATATACTGTAGAGTAAAACAATAATTAATGACCAATATTGTAGAGATAGAGATCGTTGGGTTCTCGGATTCGTCATGCGGGCCTTTCCCTTGCGACGGCGACCGGACGTGCGAACTCGAGAAGTGTGCACCTTCCGAAAACTTGGTTACGGCGTTCGAGGCTCTTTCCGAGCGTATCAAATATATCTTCGGCAGCAATGTTGCGCTGAAGCTCACGCTTCTCGACGACGGGATCCCGGATCATATCGTCGCGATAATCGAAGAAAAACACCCGCCTATCCCGATTGTGATCGTCAACGGAAAGGTAACGCCTATCGGAAGGATCTCGCTTCCCCAGATCAGGGAAGAGATCGAAAGGGCCCTGTGAGCGCCTTTTTCAGGAAGGATTTTATTATTGATATGACAAGGATTGTGTTACATGCCTGAACTTGTATACATAAACCCGTTGTCCGCGGCAAAAATTGTAGCAGCCATATCGATCGTGCTCGGATTTATTGCGGGAATAATAATAGTATTTCTCGGACTTTTCACGGTCCTGGCGTCACTGGTGATACCTGTCAGCACAGTCGAAGCGGGAGCCGATCTCCTTTCGGGCGTCCTGCAGGTGATCGTAACGACAATCGCACTCGCGATCCTGGGTTTCATCACCGGCGGGATCGCGGCGTTCATCTATAATATAGCGGCGGGAATCTTCGGCGGTCTCGACCTCGGTTTTGTCGACGCGATATTCGTAGCTGAAGAGGAACCCGGAAATGAAAATTCCATAGGGTACGAATGATTCGTGCCTGAAAATAAAAATTAAAAAAATCAGAAAATCAAAAAAAATTTTTAAAAATATTCCCGGTTACTCCCTGTAAAGAGAGACTACATCCCCGATGACAATAATAGCCGGGGGCTTGACACCCCGCACCCGGGCTTTTTCTGAAATATCTTCCAGCGTCCCGGTCGTTACACGCTGGTCGGGCCGAAGCCCCCTCTCGATTATCGCGACCGGCCGATCGCCGTTCATGCCGTTTTCAACGAGGAACCGGCTTATCTTCGGGAGGTTCTTTACTCCCATGAGGATGACGAGTGTTCCCTTCGTTCCTGCAAGCCATTTCCAGTCGATTGCAGACTCTTCTTTTGTCGGGTCTTCGTGCCCGGTGAGAAACGTGACCTGCGAAGCGAAGTCCCTGTGGGTTACGGGAATTCCGACGCACTCGGGGACTGCAATTCCCGAAGTTATGCCCGGAACCATTACGACCTCGATGCCGTTGTCCCTCAGGATCTCCATCTCCTCTCCGCCCCGGCCGAAGAGGAACGGGTCGCCGCCCTTGAGCCGGACTACTGTCTTTCCCGCTTTGGCGAATTTGATCATGAGGTTTTCAATCTCGTTCTGCTCCTTCGTGTGGCTTCCGCCGTACTTCCCGACATCGATCTTTTCGACATCAGGGAGAGAGGCGATGATCTCGTCGCCCGGGAGCTGGTCATAGAGGATAACGTCTGCGAGGTCTATGACCTCCCTCGCCCGAAATGTCATGAGGCCCAGGCCGCCGGGGCCGGATCCCACCAGATACACTTTTCCTGTCATTTTTACACCTTATGGCTATTCCTTTACAGCCCGAGACTCAGTCTGGCCTCTTCAATTATATCGTAGCCGATCGAACGGAGCTTCTGACCGATCAGCCGGGCCTCCTCCACGCTGCTGCCGTCGTCCTCGATCCTCTCCCATCTCTTTCCGTCGAGCGAGAGAACCTCAGCGATAAGGAACCCGTCCTCGCAGAAGACGCCCTGCGGGGTATAGCAACCGCCGCCGATCTCCTCCATGACCGCCCTCTCGACGGACGCATCCATTCTTGTCTGCTCGTGGTTCAGTGGTTCGAAGGTCTTTATGAGTTCGGGATCGTCCCTGCACACGACTGCGATGATCCCCTGGTTCGGCGACGGGACGTGCCACTGGGGGAGGAGCCTTGTTCCGGGAAGATCGAGACCGAGCCTCTCCATCCCCGCTTCGGCGAGAACTATTGCGTCGTACTCTCCTTCCTTCAGTTTTCTGATCCTCGTATCGACGTTCCCGCGAAGCTCCTTCACCTCGACATCAAGTCCGCCGCGAAGGAACTGGGCACGTCTACGGGTGCTGGAGGTTCCGACGATCTTCACCTCCTTCAAAGGACAGTAGTGTACGAGGAAGTCCGCGGGGGAGTCCCTTTTCAGGATCGCACATGTAACGACACCGTCCGGCCTTTTTGCAGGGATGTCCTTCATGCTGTGGACCGCGAAATCGATCTCGCCTTCGAGGATCGCATCGTCGAGAGCCTTGACGAATATTCCCTGTCCGCCGACCTTATGGAGCGGAACGTTTGTTACGTTATCCCCGCTCGTGCTGATCTTTTTGACCTGGGTTTCGATCTCCAGGTCGTAGAGCATCCTGGATACTCTTTTTGTCTGGGCGAGGGCGAGCTTTGAGGCCCTTGTTCCGGCGATCAGAGACATTTGCAGTATGCCTCTGATATCTTTTCTATATCCCCTGTGGTATGCGCAGCGGAGACGAAGTTCGTCTCGAACTGGGACGGCGGAAGGAAGATCCCCTCCTTAAGCATCCCCTTCCAGAACTTGCCGAACTTTTCGGTGTCGCTCTGCTTCGCCTCGACATAGTTCGAAGGCGGAGAGTCCCTGAAGTAGAGCTTGAACATCGAGCCGAGACGGACGAAAGAGTTCCTGTAGCGTTCGGGAAGATAATCTTCGATTTCTTTCGTGAACCCGTCGAGCTTATCGTAGAGACCGCTGTTTTCATGAATATATCTCAGCGCCGCGATTCCTGCGGAGACCGAGAGCGGATTCCCGCTGAATGTTCCGGCCTGGTAGACCGGTCCTGCGGGTGCGACGAGCTCCATGATCTCCTTTCGTCCGGCGAAGATTCCCATCGGAAGACCTCCACCTGCGATCTTTCCGAGCGTCGTTATGTCCGGCTTTATATCATACATGACCTGTGCTCCGCCGATTCCTACCCTGTAGCCGCAGATAACTTCGTCCATTATCAGGAGGACGTCGTTTTCGGCCGTGATCTTTCGCACCTCTTTGAGGTAATCCTTCTCCGGGAGTACCGGGCCGACATTGCCCATGACCGGTTCGAGGATGAATGCGGCGATATCTTTGTTCTTCGAGAGAATTTCTTCGAGTGACTCGATGTCGTTGTACGGAACCTGCATCGTGTGGGATACGACATCCGGGATTACTCCTGCTGAATCGGGAACGCCCATCGTCAGAGCACCGGACCCGGCCTGGATAAGAACCCCGTCGTGGGCGCCGTGGAAGCCGCCTTCGACCTTAATGATATCCTTCTTGTTCGTGTATCCCCTTGCAAGCCTTATGGCCGCCATCGTGGCCTCGGACCCGCTGGATACGAACCTGCACATATCTATCGACGGGTGATCGCAGGCGATTATCTTCGCAAGTTCGATCTCCTTTTCAGTCGGAGTCCCGTAGAGCCAGCCGTTTGTGGCTTGTTCTTCAATTGCCGCTTTTACGACGGGGTGGCAATGACCGAGAAGCAGCGGGCCGTAGCCCATACAGCAGTCGATCAGCTCGTCGCCGTCTTCCGTGTAGATCCTCGACCCGTTCGCTCTCTTGGTATAGAACGGGTAGGGCTTGATCGCCCGTACCGGGCTGCTCACGCCGCCGGGAATTAGTGTCTTTGCGATATCGAATAGTTCACTGCTCTTCATCGATCCACCCTGCGATGTCCTCTGCAAAATAGGTGATTATAAGATCGGCGCCCGCACGTTTTATCGATTTCACGCTCTCCATTACGACGCGTTTCTCGTCGAGCCACCCCTTTTCGGACGCGGCCTTTATCATCGAATACTCGCCGCTGACCTGGTAGGCCGCAACGGGAACACCGAGTGATGTTACTGACGCGATGATGTCGTGATAGAACCCGGCGGGCTTTACCATGAGAATGTCCGCTCCCTCAGAGAGATCGAGTTCGGATTCGAGGAACGCCTCCCTCGCGTTTCCGGGCTCCATCTGGTATGTGGTCCTGTCTCCGAACGCCATGCCCGAGTCTGCGGCCTCCCTGAACGGACCATAGAGTGCACTTGCGAACTTGGTCGAATACGACATTATGGGTGTGTCATCGAAGCCTTCTTCGTCGAGAGCCTCCCTGATTGCAGTCACCTGTCCGTCAAGCATGCACGAGGGTGCGACCATATCGGCACCGGCCTCTGCATGGGATACGGCGATCCGCATCATCAGCTCAAGCGAGGGGTCGTTTAGGAGATCCGGTCCGCAGGGGGTGTCCCCGACGATCCCGCAGTGGCCGTGGGACGTGTATTCGCATGCACAGACATCTGTTATGACGACCATCTCCGGAACTTCGGACTTTATCATCCGGACGGCCTCCTGGACTACGCCGTTCTCGTTCCAGGCCTCGGTTGCCTCCTCGTCCTTGGACCCCGGAATTCCGAAGATGAGCATTGCCTGGATTCCCTTGTCAAGGATCCTCTGCGCAATGTCGCCGGCTTCGTAGAGCGGATACCTATACTGGCCGGGCATGGATTCGATCGGCTTTTTTTTCGCGATATTCTCGTCGAAGAATACCGGCATTACCAGGTCCTCCTTCAGGACCGTGGTCTCCCTGAAGAGAGGCTGGATATTTCTTTTTCTCAGTCTTCTGAGTCGTCTTTGCGGATACATGGATTGTTTCCTCTGGTTATTGCATGGACATACTTCTCTGCACCTTCCAGGTCACCGGATTCGGCACAGCCTCTTATTGCTATAGTGGCGTCTGAAAACATCTTCTTTACCAGCACCTTGGATAAGTCTTCGATTACGCCCCTGGTCTTTTCATCGGCATCTTTGAGCCTCGATAGGGCCTTGTCCCTCTCGCGTATGCGTATGGACTCGGCCCATGTATAGAGGTCGACGAGGATATCGTCGGCGGAGGTGCGGTTGAGCATCGAGACAAAAGAGATGAGATCCAGCGAGATCATTTTTTCTGCGGCTTCCGCCTGTTTTTTACGGATGCCCATGTTCTTCTCGCTGACGCTCCTGAGATCGTCGATGGTGAAAACCTTCACCCTGTCGATGTTCGCGATCTCTTCCTCTACGTCGCGGGGCTGGGCGATGTCGATGAGTATCAGCGGGCGCTCCTTTTCGTCGAGCGGCCAGCGGCGGCTTTCAAGCGCCTCCCTGAGTTCACTTGCATGGATTACGGCATGAGGGGCACCGGTGCACGAGATCACGACGTCGGATAAGGAGATGTAGCGGTAGAGATCGTCCATCTTCACCGCTTTTCCGCCGATCTTGTCTGCAAGGTCGACGGCCGTCTCGTATGTCCTGTTCGTGACATAGATGGCCTTTAGGTTCTTCGCCGCAATTGCCTGTGCGACAAGTTTTCCCATCTCGCCGACGCCGACGACAAGGATGTGCCGGTCTTCGAGCGTTCCGAGAAGATCTTCGGCGAGGGTTACGGCCGCGGACCCGATGGATACTGCGCCGCTGTTGATCTTCGTCCTGTTCCGGACTTCTATGCCGGTGTGGATCGCCCTGTTGATGCACATGTCGAGGACGCGGTCGCAGTGCCCGGTCTCCTGGGAGAGGATCAGGGCCGTTTTGAGCTGGCCGAGGATCTGGTCCTCGCCGATTATCATCGACTCCATCCCGGATGCGAGTCTCAAAAGATGATCGAGGACGTCTTCTCCTTCGAGCATCCTGTAGCCGGATCGTCCCTTGTCTTTGAGGAAGCGATCGAGTGTTGCACCGTCGCCGTGCACGAATATCTCGATCCTGTTGCATGTCTGGAGCAAAACGATGCCTTTGAAGAGCTCTCCGGCCTCGTCCATGAACTCCTTCTCGTCGGGGAAACGGAAGTCCTCGAGTGCCGGGATGTCCGCCTCCCTGTGCGAGATGCCGGCGCATGCAACGGGAATAAAAAGGCTGTTTTTCATCTGAGATATTTCCTGGTTATATATTCAACCGCAGCTCTTTTGTCAGTTTCGAGATGGCCCCAGACGGTCTCGTCTTCGAGTATCTCCCTGAGTATCCGGTTCCTCTCGTCCTGGTCGGGGATTTCATTTTTGAGCGTCTCCCTGAACTCCGACTGGAGTTCGATCATATCGTCGATGCCGCGACATTCCTTCTCCAGCAGGTGACGGATGTAGCGCGGGATCGCGGGGCTCTTTCCTTCGGTGGAGATGGCGATCATGTAGTTCTTCCCCCTGACGACAGAGGGGATCATGATGTCGCCCGGATCACCGTCGGCGTTGTTGAACGGGATTCCCCTCTCCCGGCAGACTTCCCCGATGACGTTGTTCAGTTTTTTGTCGGAGGTCGCCGCGACTACCAGCGCCGAGCCTTTGATGAAATCCGCGATCGATTCCCTCCCGGCGCAGACCTCTTTCGTGATGCAGGTTACGCCGAGCTTTATGATCTCCTCGTCGATGCTCCGGCCGATGACGGTCACGGCTGCTTCAGGGTGGAAAAAAGAGGCTTTCCTGAACGCAACGCGCCCGCCGCCGAAGATTGTGACACTCTTTCCCGAAAGATCATGGATAAGAGGAATCATTGTTTTTAAAAGTAGGTCGTAGTTTTATAAAACTTTATCAGAAAAACCAGTTGCTTTTGTAACACCGAACTTTCACATCGTTTTAGCTGGACAGCGCTTCGGACCCGGACGGGGGAAAAGATTAATATCAAAATTAATATCAAATATCGACCCGATTCAAAAAAAGGCTGAAGGGCTGAAGGATTTCGATATGTTTATATTGATTCAGCAGTAATATTGTAGAGCACCACAGAAGGGATGTCTGAAGATGTCTTCTGTCTGTAATGCGTCGATAGTGTAGCGGTTATCACTAGGCGTTGCCAACGCCTAAACTCGGGTTCGATTCCCGGTCGACGCACTCTTTCTTTAGAATTTTATGAAATATTTGAGAATATTTAAATTTTTTTCCCCTTTTACAACTCAATATTACCTGCCGGTTTTATAAGGATTAAATTGTTATTTTTAACTCCTTCATCCGAATCATTGATTTTTCTGTCATTATATTATCTTTAGATTATCAAAAACTAATTTCATATCATCAAAAACTTTTTATATTGAATACTAGTATTGTGGATTATGCCACAAAATGATAAACCATCCATAATTTTTGGATCAGTGATTACCCAGTTGAAAGAAGAAGAAATAGAAGAAATAAAAGAAAAGAGCATCCCGGTATCCAGTGAGACCCTTATCAATTCTACAGTTCTTTATAACAGGATGTATCTACCCAAGGTTGAGTTCTATAAAAAAGCTGAGGATTTATCTGAAAAAGCTTTAGATGATTCGTTAACCAAAATTGGGTACCTTAGTGAGAAATTAAACAAGCAATTTGAGGGAATGGTAAAAAAGCCCAACAAAGTAGAAGTTTCATTTGGTTTAAAAGTAAGTGGAGGGATTGCATTATTCGTAGAAGCTACCGGTTCATGTGAATTTGCTGTAAAACTAACCTGGGAATCCAAATCCTAAATTATTAAAATTAAGAACTAAATTATAACAAAAGTATAGCTAAGGGTGTAGAAAATTATCTTTTGTGATTAATCAATAATTTTTAAAATACCTATCCCAACAACCGGAAAATACGAAAACAGAGAACCTCATATAGGGAAAATTACCAAGGAAAATTAATAGTTAATAAAAGGGAATCCAATAACAAGAACGAGCAGAATCCATAAAATGACGGGAATCTAATTTAAGATTAAACCACCGGTCGACGCACTTTTCTTTTGCGTTTCAGTTGCATTATGTTTGCTCTTCTCATCACGTTCAATATCACAAAATCAAAATTGCAAACTTTATCCCGTCTCCTGCGATACAACGAATATCAAACACTGGTGATGAGATGAGGGGAGATCTTTTTTTCATATTCGTTTTGCTGTGTCTGGTTGCTGCTTTCGTTATTGTTGTGGGATGCACGGGGGGCACCAGTACTGATATTGGAGAGGTAAAAAGTTTTGATGATTATGGGATTGTGATTGACGGGAAGATCACCGATTCTGAATGGAATGCTCTTAAAGACTTCAGTTATGCAACACTTGATCAAATACAGAAAAATAACTATAATGGAACTCTGTTTCCTATAATCGAAAAGAGCATAGTTGTAATCGGCAACGGTGATGGCAATGACATTCCGGATTTGTATTTTGCCGAGCAGGCAAATGCACAGTTTGTTCAGGATTTGAATAAAGTGGGGGTTATATTAAATGGCAGAATTTGTATTCGGGATACTGAAATTCTATATCCCTGCATTGCAATTGGCTATTCAGATAACCAGGTATTTATATACAAAGATTATAGTGAACATCAATTGTCAGATGTGCCCGATGAAAGAGACTTCTCCGATTCGATGTATTACAAATCAAATTCTGATAATACAGTCTATGAAGGGATAATCTACGATATTGGAGATGATATTGAAACAATCTCGCGAGGAGGAAAATTAAAAATCATAACACTTGCAGTATCAACAAAAGATGTAGAGCTCTCCAAAATCTTACTTAAATAACTCTTTTTTTCAAAATCAGAATTACAAGCTTTATCCCGTCTCCTGCGATACAATCTATATCAAATGCTGGTGATGAGATGAAGGGAGATCTTTTTTTCGTATTCGTTTTGCTATGTCTGGTTGCAGTTTTCCTGGCAGCCGGCTGTACCGGGAACTCGCAGTATAACGAACAGATTCAGGCTCCTGACGATCCTGTAACTTACGAATCGGCAGACGAGTGCATTGTTCCGGATGCGACACTGGATGAAAAGATCGGCCAGATGATTCTGGTGGGCTTTCGTGGGTTTACGGCGGATAACGACTCACAGATTGCGGATGATATCAGAAACGGAAGAGTAGGAGGCGTTATCCTTTTCGATCGTGATGTCGCCCTGAACAGCAGCGAGAGAAATATAAAATCCCCTGAACAGGTTTTTTCGCTGAATGGCCAGCTCAAGGGCTATGCAGAAAATATCCCCCTCTTCATTTCAGTCGACCAGGAAGGCGGTAAGATCTGCCGTCTCAAGGAAAGTTACGGTTTCCCGGCGGTTCCCTCAGCCGAATACCTCGGCAGTATGGACAATGAGACTGTAACTCGTGATGCAGGAAGCATTCTTGCAGATACAGTGAAAGATGCCGGGTTCAACATGAATTTTGCTCCGGTTGTCGATCTGATGGTGAATCCGGATTCTCCGGCAATAGGAAAGCTTAACAGGAGCTTTTCAGAAGATCCGGTTGTCGTAGTCCGCAATGCCGGCTGGATTATTGATGAGCACCAGGAAGCCGGTATAATTACGGCGATAAAACATTTCCCCGGCCACGGGAGTGCGATGGCTGATTCCCATGCGGGTTTTACCGATGTGACGGATACATGGAGCGAGGAGGAGCTTATACCTTATCAAATCCTGATAGATGAGGGTATTCCGGATATAGTGATGACCGCACACATCTATAACCGAAATCTTGATCCTGATTATCCTGCGACTCTCTCGGAAAAAACAATTACAGGTGTCCTCAGGGACAGGCTGGGTTATGACGGCGTCGTAATTACCGATGCTATGGATATGGGTGCGATTTCCGATAATTACGGTATTAAGGAAGCATTAAATCTTTCAATAAATGCCGGCTGCGATATTATTCTCTTTGCAAACAATATCGTCTATGATGAAAGGATCGCAGAGAATGCGACAGGTCTGATTAAGGAGCTTGTACTTGATGGCGAGATCCCGGAGGAGAGGATTAACGAGTCATATGAAAGAATTATCCGGCTGAAGATGAAGTATTTGGGATGCGAATAGTATGGTTTTTGACTCCTTACTATCTCATGTCTTTCTTTGGCGACCCCGGGCACCACCGGCCGGAGACCGGTGGACGGCCCCTACCCAGGGGCCTTGCCTTAAGATAGCCATCACATGGCACGCCCAGGGGACCGGTGAAGGTCCCCCTGGCTGTTTAATTTAGTTTTGTTTGGAAATCCCACTTGAGATTTTTATGATTTCTTATCCTGGTTCCAATAAAATTTGCGAAAAAATCTAATAAATTCTCTAATTACCCAGGGAATTTTTATGATACAGTGAAAGATATTATTACAGATAACCGGAGATTAAAAATTATGCGAAGACAACTGACTGCCATAATTGAGAAAGAAGACGATGGCTATGTTTCATTCTGTCCGGAATATGATATTGCAAGCCAGGGCGATACAGTCGAAGAAGCTCACAAAAATCTTCAGGAAGCCTTAGAGCTCTTTTTTGAGACTGCATCGCCACAGGAGATCCAATCCCGGTATCACGGAGAAATTTATATTACAAGGATGGATGTAGCCTTTGGCTAAACTTCGCAATGCAGAAACAAATTTCGGATTCAACATTTTCATCATTCTGTACTAGCAACACTCAATTGTGGAATCTGTTCACTGAAGATTTTCTCAATTCTTGAAATATTATCAGGAAGACTTGAGAAAGATCTATCGCAAACGTCTGTTAATCTGGCTACAGATTTTCTATTGTTACTCTCCTGCTTTTCATATATTCCAATTGAATAGAACTTTATTTTCATCTTTTCATGCCAGAGTATTGTTATTGTGGCATCGTCTATTTTTTTATCAGAATTTAAGGCAAATATGAAGATGGGGACACTTCCTCCATCTATTCTATAATCAACTGGATATTTAGCGTCAGTATCCAAAGTTGGATGGTGCCAGTTGTAACTTATTGATTCTTTAGGAATAAATCCTTGAATAGTTTCCTTTAAATCCTCAATAAAGGTCGTTTTAACGCGATCTCTTGATAAAAAGGATGTATCATATATTTTTGAGATTGCTTGGATCAGGTTAAATAGAGAATGACCATATTCTTCATCTGGTATTTCAACATATAATTCGCCATCATCCTCATTGACACTGAATTCTTCTTTAGCAGAATTTACAATGTCAAACCTTGTTCCTTCAGATAATGCCTCCATATCCAACTTGTATGATAAATGCATGAATGTATGGCCTTCATCCGATAATACCCACCGGCTTTGTTTCTTTTTAAGAATTATCAGATATCTGTCACCATCATTGAACCTAAATGGAGTAAATACATGAAATCTATTGAGTCCTTCTTCTACGATCCTAATATCTGAACAGACTACTGATTTAAAGGATTTCAATATTTGTTCTTCAGTCATATTTCACTCCTATAAGTGAGGAATTTCCTATTTTCTCACAATTGCAATCATTTAAAAGACAATGAAGTGCGTCAATATAGTTTGCATATCTATCTGTTTCAATAGCATATCCTTCTTCCTTAAACCCTTCTTCCTGATATTTCTGAGTAGCATAATGGATATGATAATTATAAAAAATCTCTCTCTCAATACGGTTTTCATGCTCATGACTTTTCCCATTATATCTTCTCAGAATAAATTCTGAATAATTTTCAGGTTTTTTATATGTCAATATCCATGAGAAATCTAATTTATTAATTTTTGAAATTCTCAATATCAGCCCGAATTTATTACCTTTTTCACCGTTTAACTCAAATGACAATTCTTTATGGCCACGTTTTATTCTGTATTTTGGTTCATCCTCGACAATATCAAAAATATCATCAGGAAGAAACTTTTTTTCAAAAATTAAACTTTCAATCTCATTATCATTTATTATCATCAATACCCCCATTCTTAAATTACAAAAATCAGTCTTTCTTCTCAGCAATCTTTTCAATAATCTTTCTCAACCAACCATAGTTCTCAGAAAGTCCGCAAACACAGAGACAATTCCTCAAAACATATATTCATAGTGTCTGTAATTTTAATTAGCAAACCGAAATAGAAATATTTTCCTGTTCAACAAAAAAAATCCAAAACCCATGAATCCTCATAATCCAAAAAATATCCATAATGAATCCCGTCCTCATCATTTTAGGAATATACATCCTCCTAAACATAATCCCCTCTCTACCTTCGCACTCGAAAGCAAAAGGCCGCAAAAGGAAAATGGCGGATGCCTGAAAAGAAACTTCTGCTTCTCTCTTTCCTCGGGCCATTCGGGGGAGCCTTCGGGATGAAGATTTTCCGGCACAAAACGATGAAGCTGAAGTTCAAGCTGGTCTATGTTTTTCTGGTTCTGCATGTCGTTGTGATTTGTGGTCTAGTGATGATGATTACGAGGATGATTTGAGAATCTGCTTTAAGAATATAAGGGCATAAGCCCCTAACAGGGCAACCAGGAGCGCAAATTTCTGCGAAATTTACGCTATTGTGATAGCCCGGTCTGGACGCTACCCTTTCGGGTAGCCTCGACCGGAAATATTTCTGGAAGGTAGTCGGAGGAAGAATATTTTCTTTTGTGATAAACAAAAAAATAATTTAATGAATATTCTTCACAACGGCTTTCTCATTACATTATATGTATAACCGTACTCGTCCGAATATTTCTCAAATATTTCAATCTCTTTTTTCAGCCCTTCGATAACCATGAGGGCGGTTTCATCGTCTTTGAATTTCTCCCTAAGGTTTCCTAAATTCTCTCTCACTTTACTATAGTAGCTCTCTTCCCAGACTCGTGAAGGAAGCCTGAAGGACCCGACCAGCTCAAGCCCGGCATTCCGGATGATCTCAAATCCCTTCTCGTCTATCATCAGGTTGGGATCGATCTCCGCGAAGAATTCCCTTGTCTCTGCCGACGGAGTTTCAGTGAACCAGAACAGATCGGATATCATCATGTATCCGCCGGGTTTCATGAATTTCTTCCAGTAATTGACGGCATTTCCAAAGCCAATAATGAATGAGCAGCCTTCGGCCCATATAATGTCAAAAGATTCCTCTTCAAAAGGAAGATCGTGCATAGATGCACGGACTGTTTTGACTCTCCCGGAAAGACCTCCGGATGCAATTTTTTCATCCACCACATCGAGGAAAGGCTGGTATAGATCGGTCGCCGTTATCCTGCATGACGGGCACAGGCGGGCAAGGGCCATAGTCTGTACTCCCTTCCCGCAGCCGACATCAAGGATTTCACCACCTCCCTCCGGGGGTTCTCCGATGAGAGAAAATGCTTTTTCGGTGTGCTCGTCGTCCCCCGGCCCCTGCCTGGGGAACGATTCAAAAATCTTAAAAACTGGATTGTTTTCCATATATCATTTTAATTTCAAGGTTGCTTTTAATTTGCGGTCGCCGCGGAACGGTGATGCCTGTTCTTTTTTTACCGGTACGTTTTGAGTCGCTCTGATTATTTTCAAATTAGGATCGTTCTGAAATCCGGCAAATACCGGTGCCTGAACAATTCAGGACTCTTCGCTAATCTGTGTGTGAGTATAAAAAGCAAGTTTCGGCCTTGTAGAAACCCTCTAAGAAAATAGCGACCGAAAGATCGATCGTACAGGAACTCCAATTTTATTTAACCACAAACAAAGCCGGAGTTCCTTAAATAATGTCTGAGAACAGGTACATCAATCTTGTGGAAACTTCTCTGGAGGTAATCAGAAATTCTCATGTGCCATTACGCTCTTCAAAATATTCCAATAAAAAATATACTCAGCATCAACTTCTGACTTTAATTATTCTCAAAGAAGAAATCAGGATGAATTATCGTGATTTTTCAGAATTATTACATATATTAACTCCAATTCGTGAAATCCTTAGGTTAAAAGATATACCTCATTTTACAACTATTCAGAAATTTCTATCAAGAATTCCGGCACTCACATTTCGCATAATCCTGAAAAAAGTAATTAGAAATATTCATCAGAAAGGAGAAATTATCAGGATTACATCAATAGATTCTACTGGATTTACCAGTTCATATGCAAGTCATTACTATTCAAAAAGAATCAATAAAACTCGTAAAAGTTTTATTAAGGCTTCTATTGCTGTTGATTCTGATAAATTAATTGTATTAGGATGGAAGTTTTCAAAGGTACCGGTACATGACTCTCAACATGCAAAATCACTCATGAATCAGGTTATAAGAATAACAAAGTCAGAATGCTTCACGATGGATAAAGGATATGATTCTGAAAAGATCCATCAGTATATCAGAGAGATTATTGGAGCTGAATCTGTAATTCCGGTTAGGAAATGGGATGGAAAAATCTATTCTGGAAAATATAGGAGAGAAATGATTGAGAATTTCAATCAGCAAAAATATGGACAAAGAAATATGGTGGAAACGGTTTTTTCTGTGATTAAAAGAAGATATGGGGGAGAATGTCAGGTCGAGAAAATATTACAACCAGTTAAAAGAAATCAAAATCAGAATGGTTCTCCATAACATGACTCTCTAAAAAAGAGATAGGTTTTCTACAGGGCCCAAGTTTCACTACTTTTGGCAACCCCTCGCCGCGAACCGCACAGCGGGCTCGCGAATCGGCCCCGACCTCGGGGCCTCTCAATGGTGATAGCCACTCAGGGGATAGACAAGTATCCCCTGAGTGGCGAGACACGGTAGATTCATGGCCTGTACGGAACGGGATTACCAAAAAAGTTTATGAAACGAATGTTTCATGTACTGTTTCATGTAAATCACAACGTGATTTGCATGTAAAACTATATTCAACAGCTCAGGGGACCCTTGCCGGTCCCCTGAGCGTGCCGTGGAAGGGCTATCCTGAGGCAAGGCCCCTGGGCAGGGGCCGTCCGGCGGCTTGTGCCCGCCGGTGCCGGGGTTGCCCGAGTAAGAGTAAGAAGCTTGAAAAAAATATTATGCCCTTTTAATAACGGAATCAAGGGTAATTGTAAACTGGAGATCTTTTCCTACGAGCGGCTTGTTCGTATCGACGGTCACCGAATCGTCGGTTACATTAGTAAAGACGTATCTCATGTATTTCCCTTCCGGGAGTTTGTATTCGATCATCGGGCAGGAATAACCGGGGATAAACGATATCGTGATGTTCTCCTTGTCCATGCTGCTTACAAGATCTATAGCCTCAGTCAACGAAATATTCTGCACCAGGCTTTCGTTTTTCTCCCCGTATCCCTCGTCCGGGGTTAAAACAACTGTCTTCGTCTCACCGGGAACCATTCCCCAAATTGCCTTGTCGAACCCGGGGATCATCGCTCCGCTTCCGAGTGTAAAGTTCAGCGGTGTCCCGTTTACATTCGTTTCGAACACGCTCCCCCCGGGAAAAGAGAGGGAATAATATACGCTTACCTGATCTCCGGATTTTGCAGGCGCTTTATTATCTATTTCATAGCTTCCCGCAAGCGTCGATCCTGACAGGAGGACAATTGACAGAATAACGGCAATAATCACCAGCGAAAGACGGGAGAGACCTGAGAAACCAGTTCCTTTTTTCATATAATATCAAATTACGTAGGATATCATAACGATTTCTTTTTTTTTGTTTAGTGGATCCTCTGAAGATAGTGTATTCAGATGATCGATCTTTTTTGGGAGAAGAAAGGATAAATTCATTTAAAAAGTTTTATTATTAGAATTGGGTTATAGAACTAAATCAAGAATATAGTAAGAGAAATACCTACTGATGTAATAGTAACAAGAATGTCCATACTAAAGTAATTCCTTTGTACGGAAAATTTAACAAATGAATGAAGGAGGGTAAAAATGAGTGATGCTATTATTGATTTTTCAAATTGGTTAAAAGATCCAGAATTAGAAGGTTTAAAGCTATTTTCTCTACTTATTAATGAAATGTTATTTGATTACACTATCGACTCTTACCAAGCATATACATTAAACACACATACATTAATTGAAGAATTAAATGACGTCATGATTGAGGTTAAAAAAGGTTTTATTCCTATAAAGGCTCTTTCCCCAATAATTGAAGAAATAAAAAAATCATATAAAGAAGATTTCGTTATAAAAGAAGCTTTAGGATTTAAGAAAAAGTTATTTGAAAAAAAATTGAAAGAAATTGAGAACATAATTAATAATCCTAAAAATTATTCAAATGATCATATTAAAAATTACATTTCTGATTTTGAAATATGTCGTATTACTTTAGAGAAAAACTACTATCAAAAATTGCAAGAAGAAATTATAAAATACACTCAAAGACCTAATGAAAAAAATAAGATTTCTATTTTGACAAAATTATTAATTCCAGAATTGATTAATAAAGGTTTTTCAAAATCATATATTTATTCAACCAACAAATCTTTTTTTCTAGAATACAATAAAATATCAAACCATAACCAGATTTACGATTTTTTCAGTAAGTTTTCTGGTTCAACGGTATTATATGATGTTACTTTCAAAGTCAATTCAGAATTCTGTAAATTTGATCAAGAATTAATAAATAAATTTGATATCTCAATATCAACTGAATGTCCTAAAGTTGACTTAGAATCTATATATTATGATGAATTTAAGAAAACTAATGAAGAATTCAATCATTTTTTGTCTATAAAAAACCTTCCTGCCAAAGATCCTGAAACAGCAAGAATGTCAGGTGAAAAATATTTAGAAAAAATACTTGATTTTATAAAATATCATATTCATGATTCAAATTGTTCATGGGAAAATACAGGATTATGTATCTATTCTTCACTTGGCAATGATACAAAAAAACTACATTTCGTAGCAAAGCCAGGTATTCAACCTATATTTAAAATAAAAGATAGAGAGAGTAAAACTAATGCTTTAATAAAAAGTATTATGCTATTTGATAATTTAGATAAAACATCTACATATAACTTATATAATTCATTAAATTTGCATTCATGCTCTCTTTCTTCAAAAACATTTGAAAATCAATTGATAAACCTATGGATTGCTTTAGAATCTTTACTTCCTCCCCCTCCAAATGGCGACGGTAAAAGAATCATTCACTTTATGGAAACTATGAGTCCTATCCTTGGAAGAGATTACATATTAAAACTCATAAATGATTTATACAGGAATTTTGAACTATTTCTTGACGATAAAGACAGGGATAAATTATTTTCTTATGTCGATGAAAAGCTCTCAAACATTGAAAAATGCATTCATTTGATAATCATATATAATGGATATTTAAAAGAAAATCCCGAAGAACTCGAAAGTCCAGATAAAACAATAGAAATTGATTCAATATTTGGAGAAAATGTTTTACTTAGGAACCGGTTTTTTAACATCTGCCAGTTATTAAAAACTACAAATTCATTAAAATCAAAAATTGAGAATCATGATGAAAGAGTTAAATGGCACCTACAAAGAATTTACAGAGCTCGCAATTTAATAACTCACAAAGGTGAAGAATTAGAATATATTTCAAATTTACTAGAACATACTCACAACTATTACCATACAATTATTGATCAAATTATTAAAACAAAAATCGAACATAAAAAACAGTTTACTGATATTGGGATGATATTACAATTTATAAAAATTGAACATAAATCCCATTTGGAATCATTAACTGAAAATCGAGAAATTACTTTAGACAACTATAAGCAATTTATTTATGGATATTGATGATATAATAAATTCATTGTTCAAAAAAATTTATCAATCATCTTTTTAAACAGGTTCATATTATTCATAAATATTACCTTAAAAAAAATCCAAAACCCATATCCCTCCCCAACCCAAAAATATCCAAATGCAAAACATCCTCATCCTTCTCGCAATATACATCCTCCTCAATATCGTCTCCCTCTTTGCCTTCGCCCTCGACAAAAGAAAGGCCGCGAAAGGAAAATGGCGGACGCCTGAAAAGAAACTTCTGCTTCTCTCCTTCCTTGGGCCTTTCGGGGCGGCCTTCGGGATGAAGATGTTCCGGCACAAGACGATGAAGCTGAAGTTCAAGCTGGTCTATCTCTTCCTCGCCCTGCACATCGTCGCGATATGTGCAATTGTCATGTTCCTGGCGGATCTGATCTGATTTTTTTATTCTCATTTTTTGATTTTCTCATGACCGTACATTACATTTTTTTTCAGAATGATCGTACAGAAATCCTGTAAATTGTTAAGTAAAACTTAAATAGTGCGAAAATACAGCCAAATTGCCATTTTTTCAATCCACACAGAAGCCCCAGAATCCACGATCTCCTCTTCATTCGATATAATCATCGTCCGGAAAAAAGAGGCCGCTCACGGCCCGCTATATCGATGCGATTTGGGTTTTAATTCATATAAAAACCGCGTAACGGCGTTTTTTGAAATGGCGTTTTAAAACCAGGTGACAAAGGAGAAAATAAGCCCAAATTGACGTTTTTTGGGTAGAAGAAAACAAGAGCCGCCTTCGAAATGTCCGGGCTTTTGAAACTCTCATTAAGTGTAATCTCATTCAGTTCTTTTTAAAAACAGAGCAATTAAAAGAGATATGCTATTGTCCAGTTTGAAGTACTCTTCGGATTTTCAAGTATATCATGTCCTGTAAGAGACCGTGATCATAACAGTAGCAGGGTTGATTTTCTAAAATATTATTTCATCATTGATAGTTTAATCAGTTGGATAAAGAATGTAATTTTTATAGTGTTCATCGTAATTGATCTCCCGCGATATACATAAATCGCTGAAATACTTCTTCATCAAATAACCTGTCTGCTGATATGAAGTACCCGAATTTAAGATACAATTCCCTCTAACACCTCTCCCCAAATCCTCTGTCGGGGATTAGACTCTGCATCATACTCCTTCCGGTTTGCAGTATCAGCATGATCTTCTTTATTCCCGTCGCCCTGCTGCATACGGGCGGCTATCATTCGGAGATACTATGGGTGTGTAGCAAGAATTGTGTAATAACCTCCATTCCAGCATAAAAGACCCGGTATATAATCATAGTATATCTCCTTGTATCTGCCGGGTTGGACATACACTTCGCTGATGAATTCACCTCTGTTCGTGTCTATGTTGTCAAATAGTTCTTTCAATTCGGGATACTTCCTGAAATCCGCGTCGGATATTTTTATTTGGGGCGCCAAAACCGTATCCAGTCTTTCTTCAGGAACTTCATGAAGATACATCGTTCCCCCTGACCCGCTCGATCCTATGAAGCCCATAATCAGTACACAAGCTATAGCAAAGATTACAAGGAATACAATTGCAGATATTGCAATTTTATAATAATTTACCATCTCTCCAAAACCACTGTAAAAATATTCTCCGGCGGCTTAATTCCTTTTAATCCTGAAAAGGATCGCCATTCCTATACTTATAATTATAATAAAATATGATAAAGGAGACTCTTTTTCTTCGGGCGTCATGATTATGTTGAACTCCACATCGGTGCTCTCGAAGCTTTCCATACTTTTATACTCCTGATAACCTTCTTTTTCTGCCGTAATCATAAGTTCAGGACCGTAAACATCCTCAATCAGGTAGTTGCCGTTAATATCCGTCACGTTGCTCGATCCCATATACACATCGAGATATTTGTAGAACGAAGAATTTATCTGAACCTGACAATTATCTACAGGTTCCCCGTTCGAATCTGTGACCTGTCCATAGACTGTAAACTGCATCGAATATCGTGGATTTACCGGAGGCCCGATTATTATGGTGAATTCGGTAGTTTCAGATCCTGAATTGCCTTTTTCGTCCCATGCCGTTACTACTATCGATCTTTCACCGCTGCTGTCGATTCTGATCTCTTCGTCGATTTCACTGAAAGGCTCCTCTACTTCGACGGTTTCCCATCCGCTGTCAAGGGTGACTCTCGTTATTTTATATGTCGAAGAGATGTTCGCAAGTACCCTGACCTGGTGGGGAACGACGTCGCTATGGAACTTTGAACCATTAGCCGGAGAGGTGATGATGATCGATATGGGATGATCTTCACTTGGGGAAGAAAACGCCGAAACCGGATGGTTTGCAAAGATTAATAATAATATTACTAAAAAAAGAAGTTTTGATTTCATTTTACTCTCCTCATATAATTGAACTCTCATTCAGCCCGAAGGTGTTGAATCAAATGGATCAATTGTTCCATCATTGTCATAATCTCCCCATCCGATGAAGCATCTGGTGGATGTACTTATCACTGATGTTGCCGTGTGATCTCTCATTACGCTGGGAGTTGACGAAATACATGTTACGTGATTAGTATTAGTATACATATCGTGCATCGGACTTACTGCCAGTATACTGGATTGTCCGCAATAACTTGATTCTGCATATTCATCAAGGGCTCCATAGAGATGCAAAGATTCATGTTCATAGCTCCCGGGAACAGAGGGTACACTTCCGGAACCTGTTCTTCCCCAATATGAAATTGCAGTTTTGTCTGCATAGCCCTTATCTGGTCCGACGGCGTATGCACCCCAGTCATCATGAGTAAAATAAAGTAAAATAACCGAATCTGCACCAGACCAGCTTTTAACTGAACGTGCAAGGTCATCGGTTGTACGCCCATCGTCATTAACATCTGTGTACCCTATGTTTTCTGCTGCTTCTTCCATCCAGCCATTTGGATCCCAGGCATCACTATTATCTCCGGTATTTGCACCCGATACCGTTACTGTATAATATCCGCCGTCATTTACTGCATTGGCAGACGATGGTGCCTGTAGTCTGATGGAATTCGTTCCTATAGATGCATCGTTCAATGCGTCATTTCTATCCGCTGTAGTCCATGCACCTTCACTGCTTGGATTTTGGAAGTCGGTGATAATGTATAGATAGTACATTTTTCCACATGCATACGGCGCGGATCGGGAACTTGGAGAGATGTAATCCTTGCTTTCTGCCGGATCCTCAAACCTCTCTAAAAGGTAATTTTGATAGTCCTCAACTAATTGTTCTTTTTGTGATTGAATAAACTTCGCAGTTTGAAGAGTGTTTAATCCCAGGATCTCGCTTACTTCTTCACTAAATACATTGAGGTCCGTTATAGGATAGTAATTATGTTCTTTATCATAGTAATTATACAAGACTTTTTTTTCAAGAATCTGAGAATATTTTACCAACTCTTCTTCAGATAATCCCCATTCCATCCTCTTATTCCAGTAACTCAGGTAAGTCATGGGATCTTTAATAATTATTTCACAGTCATTTTCCTTGCTGATTGAAGTGCTTTCACTAATTGAAAAATCAACTGCTTCTGGTGCCGGTACATCAATTCCAATGATGTTTGCATTTTTGTCATTATCCGCACTAACAGCCGGAACGAAGATCGCACCGGCGAGTGCCACTACAAATAGCAGGCCCAGGACCTGCATACCGAGTTTTATTTTCATTTTTTCACCTCTGTTAAGTTTTTTACCGGCATGCAAACCTTAATCTGCTATAATGCTGACATAGGAGATGCCGGTCTTGTTAGTCGGCAAATGAAGGATTAGACTGCGGGTCTGTGTGTAACTTTAGGGCCTGCAATCCGGTCCTTTTACTTACCTTTTCATTGGATTTTTTTAAAAGGGGTTTAGTGGAGGTGTACTCCTCATCCGCCCCCGGTTGAAAATATGGTATAGTTATATAATAATATTTTTCACCATGCTCTTGAACAATCATCTAAAAAGTTGAGAAAATTATTTTATTGAAAGATAATATTTATTTATGATTTTGTAAAACCAAAGCTTTGAAGTTTTTTTAAAAAAATGTTGATTTTTGACGCTAATTTTTTCTCCTGCGCTGGCAAAGCTCCCGCATTCCGGGATATCACTGATGCTGATAATCCTCTAAATCAGACTTTATCCGGTTGTATCCAGCACTTCCACAACTCCAGATAAACGGCCTATGACTAGGTTCCTTATGTAGTCTTTGCAATCGATAAGAGCTATTGAATTGGTGCATAGATAAAAAAAAGAATGATCTCCAGTAAAAGATCATAAATGCAAAACATCCTCATCCTTCTTGCAATCTACATCCTCCTCAACATCGTCTCGCTCTTTGCCTTCGCCCTCGACAAAAGGAAGGCCGCGAAAGGAAAATGGCGGACGCCTGAAAAGAAACTTCTGCTTCTCTCTTTCCTCGGGCCTTTCGGGGCGGCCTTCGGGATGAGAATGTTCCGGCACAAGACGATGAAGCTGAAGTTCAAGCTGGTCTATATCTTCCTCGCCCTGCACATCGTCGCGATATGTGCCATTGTGATGTTCCTGGCGGATCTGATCTGATTTTTTATTCTCATTTTTTGATTCTTTCATGACCCAACATTACTATTTTTTCAGGATGATCGTATAGAAATCCTGTAAATTGTTAAGTAAAACTTAAATAGTGCGAAAATACGGCAAAATTGCCATTTTCCCAATCCACACAGAAGCCCCAGAATCCACGATCTCCTCTTCCTTCGATATAATCATCGTCCGGAAAAAAGAGGGCATTCTCGTGCCGGCATATCGATGCGATTTGGCCTTTAATTCCCGTAAAAACAGCGTATTGACGATATTTAAAAACAGATTTCAAAACACAGCATAAATCGCGGAAATAAGCCCAAATTGCCGCTTTTTTGGGCTGACCGAATCATGAAAAAGTATGGTAAGGTGATGATATCCGGGATTTCAGTAAAATACCCTGAAGAAATGAATTATCAAGCCATAATTTTCATTAAATACTTCCTCATATCCGCCTTTGCAGCATCTGCAATTTGGATGCAAAAAGCGCATAGGAAGAATTCTGAGAGTATTTATTTTGCTCCGGGATCAAAGACAAAATATCGATTTTCGCCAATTTAAGCAGAAAAATAAATACTCAATATGATTGATGTGTAGACGATCGTTCAAGAAGAAATAAATATGACCATGAGTTATTCTCAACTGGGGGCGACCGGGGGATCTGTGCCTCTGATCAAACCCTTTTAAAACACAATCCGGTGCTGTTTCCAGAGAAAATGGAATGAAGATCCCGAAATTAAATCAGTCATCCCGCTTTTCCCTGACTATACACCGGCCGATACAACCGGCATCTGCTATTTCAGCGCTATAACGGATAAAAGTTTGCATGCCGGCTGTTAAAAATGAAAAGAGGTGAAAAATGAAAACGAAAACAACCATGCAGGCATTAAGCCTGCTAATGGTACTGGCACTTGCAGGTGCGATCTTCGTTCCGGTTGTTGGTGCATCAAATACCAAATCAGCTAATGAGAATCTTCAAAAAATACAGATACCTGATCTTCAGGTAGACAAAAGCAAAGCATACTCAATTATTACTGAATCCTTAAGCCCTATGAACACCGAGAGTAAATCCATAATTCCATTAGGCGCAATTATCCATCATTCAAATGATGGTAACACATATGTATTCGACTCCACAGGAAAACAAATTCTTATAGCCAGTGACGCAGAGGCTACTGAGATTACCACCCCAGAAGGCCTTCAACCTGCAACAACAGTTCATGAGGTTCCCCAAGGAGCGCTTATTTTGGACTCTCAAACGAACAAAAATACAACATTTGTATTTAGCCAAGATGGAGAACTTCTATTTACAGTTATCGATGATAAAATATCAGAAAAAAGTATAGAATCGCGTGTAAATTTAGTTGGGGGATGGATTGTGTGGGCCGAGAAAACTGTCAGTCAAATCAGTTATTTAAGATCCAGATGGTATACCCCGTCAGCCCCGACCCAAATGACAAATCCATTTGCACTGGCAATATTCAACGGATTGGAAAATTCGGAAACAATAATTCAGCCGGTTTTAGAGTATAACTATGGATTAAACAATCCCGAATGGACTATGACGTCATGGCGCGTTAGTAGTGGTAGTTCTTATTATAGTCCTAGACATGATGTAGACCAGGGTGATAATATTGAAGGGACATTGCAATATACTACTATTAATGGCCAGACGGGATGGCTTGTTACTACTGCAGATCTAAGTAAAGGGACCTCAACATATTACTTTACAAACGTAATCTCATCTAATAGCAATCTCGAAATTGTTAATACTCTGGAAATTGCTCAGGGAGGGACCTCTAATCCATATGACATGTGCGGAGATATTACCTTCAACAATGTGAATATTCCTCAAATCACGCTTAATCCGGGCTATACTACAGTCCCCATGTGGTATGGAATGTTCGATGTCGTATTTAATCCGAATCCGACCCAGGTAACTCTGGTTACGCCATAATCCGCAGGACATCCTGACAAATAGAGAATGTGAGAAGCAGATTTCAGCTTCTCCCTCTCTTTCAACCGAAAAATCTGAATATATTCACCATCAGGAATCGTAAAAATGAAAATTCAAGAAAAATTAGTAATAATTATTATAATTGTTACGGCTCTTATAATTCCGGTAAATGGTTATATCCAAGATGACATGGATAATTTGACAAAAACAAATTTGTCGGACGGACCGGCAGAGTGTGGCGTAGGATCATACTGGTATAAAGTGAACCCTGTTGGAACACAGTACACAGGTGCAAATTTTATAATTTCCGGGACAACCAACCTCCCGGCCGGCCAGGAAATCAATTATATGCTACAGGTTTCTGACATCGGGCCAGGAAGCCCTGAACTTCGACCCCCCTCGTACACCGATACAACAGCTGTTATTGCGGGGGAAGGAGAAATTAACTCGTGGTCGGCGAAAGTAGATACAACAAAATTCAAGACTGACACAGGTTTACAATCTGATGCAGTTGCCGGTAACTATTCTCTTATCATCGGGCCGTTCTGCAAAGATGTCTTCCATCTTATTATTGTAGACAATTCAACATCCTATAATGAGACTTTCAAATCCGATACAAGTTTAAATTCTAATGATAAAACAGACTCATCAACGCAGACAAAAAAATCGCCGTTGCCTGTATTGATTATAATATTCAGTATGGGATTAGCGGTTTTATTCAGGAGATGACATTTAGGTTTATGAATTACATCAAACGATTGAGGCAAACGGAAGGAATCGGAGGTGTGATTATTAATTTCATCAATTCCCCCAAATTTTTAATTTTTTTATTATTAATAGCGTTTATAATCATTCCCGCACAGGCATTATCTCCCCTGTGGGTATCAAACCTGACAGAGATCGACCAAGACATCCAGGATACAAGTGGCCGCCACTTCCTGTTGTTCCTGGCAATTTCAGATGACGGTAAAACAATTGCCACAGCATCATTCGACGGCAGCATATATCTCATGAATGAGAAAGGAAAGGTACTCCGGAATATAACGGCAGGAAATGAATCCTTAGAAATTCTTTCATTGAGCCTCTCACCCGAAGGGGATTATCTTGCATTCTCAGATGCGGGTTTTTCCCCGGCATCGAATCCCCCGAAAAAAATCACCCTCATGGACAGAAACTGCGAGGAACTGTGGAATCATCCGACCCGGACATTTACATACATTTTGGCAGTCTCTTCGGACGGCTTATACAGCGTATTCGGCTCTTATGAAAATATCACATGCGTAGACAAGGACGGATCAGTCCTGTGGAATTATCCCGAGGCCGCAGTCTCTCTTGACATATCGGACGATTTTGAGTATATCGTCGCTATAACGGATAACCAGAAGGCATTTTGCCTGAACAGAAGCGGATCGGTAATATGGGAAAATAAATTCCGGTCGCCCAACAACATAAAAATCTCCGCCGACGGAAATTACGTCTCCCTTACAACCACCCTAAGGAAGCTGTATCTCATGGAAAGTACCGGAGCACCCCTCTGGAACAAGACATTGCCGCCGGGAACAAAGTATGCAAAAAGCGAGATCTCCTCTGACGGCGACGAGATAGTTGTACGAATAAACGGAGCCATATCCGGCTACGACCGGTCCGGAATGCTCAGGTGGAATTACACAAAAGAACCGGCATCGATATTCTCGCTCTCAAAAGACGGCCGTTTTTCGGTTGTCGCAGCCAACGATTCCCTGCTCATCCTTGACGGCGAAGGAAACGAAACCGGGAAATTCTCCTTCGATGAAAAAATTCAGGGCGTGGCCATATCATCCGACGGCTCGAAAATAGCGGCGATCACAGATAATGAATTATATTATTTCGACAATCCCGATGCGGAATTAAAGAATTCTGATATCACCCCGGATGAGACCTTACAAACAACAGGTCCAGAAGAGATAACACCACCGGCAACAGAGACAAAAAAATCGCCGTTGCCTGTATTGATTATAATATTCAGTATGGGATTAGCGGTTTTATTCAGGAGATGACATTTAGGTTTATGAATTACATCAAACGATTGAGGCAAACGGAAGGAATCGGAGGTGTGATTATTAATTTCATCAATTCCCCCAAATTTTTAATTTTTTTATTATTAATAGCGTTTATAATCATTCCCGCACAGGCATTATCTCCCCTGTGGGTATCAAACCTGACAGAGATCGACCAGGACATCCAGGATACAAGCGGTGCTCACTTCCTGTTGTTCCTGGCAATTTCAGATGGCGGCAGAACAATTGCCGCAGCATCATTCGACGGCAGCATATATCTCATGAACGAGAACGGAGAGGTACTCCAGAATATAACAGCAGAAAATGAATCCTCTGAAATCCTTTCATTTAGCCTTTCATCCGAAGGTAACTTTCTTGCCCTGTCAAGTGTTGGTCCCGGTCCGACATCGAATCTCCCGAAAAAAATCATCCTAATGGACAAAAACTGCGAGGAATTGTGGAATCATCCGACCCGGACATTCGTATACGATTCGAAAGTATCGTCGGACGGCTTATACAGCGTATTCGGCTCTTATGAAAATATCACGTGTGTAGATCGAGACGGATCGATCCTGTGGAATTATCCCGTGGCCGCCCAGGTAATCTCTCTTGACATATCGGACGATTTTGAATATATCGTCGCTGTAACGAATGACCAGAAAGCATTCTGCCTGAACAGGAGCGGATCGGTAGTATGGGAAAATAAATTCCGGTCGCCCTACGACATAAAAATCTCCGCCGACGGGAATTACGTTTGTCTTACAACATACCTGAGAAAGATGTACCTCATGGAAAGTACCGGAACACCTCTCTGGAACAAGACATTGCCGCCGGGAACAAAGTTTGCAAAAAGCGGGATCTCCTACAACGGCGATGAAATTGTGGTACGAACAACCGGAGCCGTTTTAGGATACGACCGATCGGGATTGCTCAGGTGGAATTATACTACGGAATATCAGCAATCCCTAACCCATCCGATATCGGCCCCGATCTTTTTACTCTCAAAAGACGGCCGGTATTCGGTTGTCGCAGCCAACGATTCCCTGCTCATCCTTGACGGCGAAGGAAACGAAACAGGATCATTCTCCTTCGATGAAAAAATTCAGGGCGTGGCCATATCATCCGACGGCTCGAAAATAGCGGCGATCACATCTAATGAATTATATTATTTCGACAATCCAGATGCAAAATTAAAGGATTCCGATATCACCCCGGATGAGACCTTACAAACAACAAACACAGAAGAGAAAACACAGCCTGCAACACAGACGAAACAATCGTCGCTGCCTGTATTGATCATAATATTCAGTATTGGGTTAGCGGTTTTCTTCCAGGGCAGGCCATGAAAAAGAATCACCTAATCTGCATCCTGATCGGACTGACTGTTATAATATTAATAGCGGTAGCGGCTTTATGGTTTTACGAACCGGCGCCGGCGCCGGACAATCCAAAAAAAGATTCACCGCCACCGGGAGTAGCAATAATGAACATACCATATCTTTTCCAACCTTCGAAAGTCGAACTGAAAGCAGGCGAGACGGCAGAGGAGAATATTACCCTGGAAACGAGAAAGAACGGGCCGGGGTTGGTTCACTATACCGTCCCATCCCGTGTCAAGGACGTTTATTCAACAGAAGAACTTCCCTGGCCGGACGGTTTGAATATCAGTATCGAACCTTCGGACTTCATGGTATACCCGAACGAGACCTACACATCGACCCTTACCGTTACGACGACTCCCGACCTTTTACAGGGTGAATATGTGTTTCGTTTAGGTTCCCACTTCGAGGGTGTTGAGACAGGAGGGGGATGGCTTACTGTGGTAGTAAATTAAATATTCTCACGGAAAAATAGTCATCCCTGGCCCCAATTTTCCCGGAATAAAACATGAAAACGAAGACACAGCATATCATTATCATCCGCATGTTTGCAATATCCGGAATTGCAGACGATAGAATTCCCCCGGGTCCGGGTTAGAAAAGAGGTGTCTGAATGAATAAAAAAGGCACAACAAATTATTATAGCAGCATTTGCAGCACCCACAATTACGGATGAAAAACGCGCATTTGAGGAAATCAGAAGATATTTATTTTGTTCTGAAATCAAAGACATGAGAGTGATTTCCACCATTTTATGCAGAAAAATAAATGCTCAATATTATTGATGTGTAGACGATCGTGCAAGAAAAAAATATATAAAAGTATGAGTTATTCTCAACTGGGGGCGACCGGGGGGATCTGTTCCTCTGATCAAACCCTTTTAAAAACAATCCGGTGCTACTTCCAGAGAAAATGGAATGAAGATCACGTAATTAAATCAGTCATCCCAGTTTTCCCTGACTATACACCGGCCGATACAACCGGCAATTCCTATGTCAGCGCTATGGCGGATAAAGGTTTGCATGCCGGCTGTTAACAATTAAACGAGGTGAAAAAATGGAAATGAAAAAGAAAAACGACATGCGCCCGCTCTTCCTGCTTCTTATAATCGGACTGGGAAGTATGGTGTTTGTGTCTGCTGCAAGCGCTGAGGATATTGACTGGGCCTATCCGGAACTTGAGATAGACGATTCACTGGATGCAATGGTGATCCAGAGTGAAATAAGTCCGATGAAAGGTGAATCTCTTTATCAGATACCGACTGACTCCGTAATTTATCATTCCCCTAACGGGATCACAAGCGTATTCACACAGGATGGAAAACAGATCCTTTCTGCTATAGATGCAGATGCCGTTAAAGTTTCAGTCCCATCCGCCGGATTATTACCGGCGACTCATGTGCATCAGGTTCCAAACTGAGCTGATCTTTATACAAAGGAGAATATTACAAAGGTCTACAGTGATGGAGCATGTATACTGACTGTCATCGACGATCAGGCGAATTCTAAGAAAAAGTCAGCTGTTCCTACCTATGGCGGATGGATAGAGCGGTCACAGGATTTGAGTGTCGATGAAATTGCGCAATTCATAGCGTACTGGGATGTGCCTTCATCACCTTCCCCACAATCAGATTCTATAGTTTATCTGTTCAATGCAATAGAACCATCAAATGGACATGCAATAATACAGCCGGTCCTGGAATGGAATAAGCATTCCGCTAAAGACTGGACCGGCTCCGCATGGTATTTCCCGCCATACCAGAATGAAGGCTATTTCAGTACTCCAATCGATGTAGATGTTGGTGATACGATTAAGGGCACAATGGGGTGGAATCCGGGTAACAACAAGTGGACCATTACATTTAAAGATGAAGACACCGGAGTCTCAACAGTGAATATCACCGGTTGCATAGGTTACCAAGATGTTAAGGTATTTACTGCCCTGGAAGGATATTATGTTGATGATGATTCTGAAGTTCCGGGCGATACAACGTTTTATAACATGCGCTTTAGGGATTTAAACCTGCAAAATGTTGATATTGAGTGGCTACCTGATGTAGATGGTACTGCACCGCTAACAGGGCTGAGAGTAGAGATTCCCGATGGTATCAATACCTGGGTGAAACTACATACAGCTAACTAAAGACAAAATTATTAATTTCCAGGGATTGATGGACCTATGAAAAAGAATCATCTAATCTGGATCCTGACTGGACTGACTGTTATAATATTAATAGCGGTAGCGGCTTTATGGTTTTACGAACCTGCACAAGCCCCCGAAGGCCCAGGAACAGATTCATACACACAGAGGTTAGTACACCTACCCTCATCACAACTTTTCCAACCTTCGACAGTCGGGCTGAAAGCAGGCGAGACGGCAGAGGAGAACATTACCCTGAGAACAGGGGGGGAAGGACCGGGGATGGTTCACTATTCCGTATCCCCCCGTGTTAAGGCTGGCTACCCAACAGAAGAACCTTCATGGCCGGACGGTTTGAATATCAGTATCGAACCTTCGGACTTCATGGCATACCCGAATGAGACATATATATCGACCCTTACCGTTACGACGACTCCCGACCTTTTACAGGGTGAATATGTGTTTCGTTTAGGTTCCCACTTCGAGGGTGTTGAGACAGGAGGGGGATGGCTTACTGTGGTAGTAAATTAAATATTCTCACGGAAAAATAGTCATCCCTGGCCCCAATTTTCCCGGAATAAAACATGAAAACGAAGACACATCATATCGTTATCATCCGCATGTTTGCAATATCCGGAATTGCAGACGATAGAATTCCCCGGGATCGGGTTAGAAAAGTGGTGTCTGAATGAATAAACGAACAATACTCATGATAATAGCTGCAATTGCAGTAATCATTGTTCTTAGCATGGCTTTGGTATATCTGGTGGAACCTGCTTCCGATGATAATAATGAAGACGAAACCACCCCCACACTGGTAACTCCCGGAAGATCTCATTTCGGTGCATCAGAAGAATACCTGTTCCCTGAATCCGGAGAAATTAAAGCAGGGGAAAATATGACTTTCAGATTAATGATCGAAAAGAATAAAGAAGCGATCATGAATGAAACGATCAATGTCTCCCGTGTAAATGAAGTTTATTCCGATCAAAAACTGCCTTTGCCTGAAGGTGTGAATATCTCCTGTACGCCTTCTGTATTTATTTCGTACCCCGGAGAAAGTTACAATGTGAGCCTGATCCTTGCGACAACTGAGGAAACTCCAGGGGATGTTTATCATTTCAGGGTCCATAGACTTTTTGATTCGGGAATTACGACATTATGGTTTGACTTAAACGTAACTTCTTCAGGTTTGGCAGACTGATTTGAGTAAGACATGAAAACAAAGACACAGCATATACTAACCGCCTGCATCCTTGCGGCCGTACTAATTGTCATGGTTGCTTTTGCAGTTTCAGGAATAGAAGATAATAAAATTCCCCCGGATCCGGCTGAAAAAATCTCCGAAAGCACGGATAGTCAAAACAACCCGACTCCCAACACCACCAGGGAGAACACAACCTTCATCGACATCCACCATGCAGACGGCGGAAGAATCATACTCTACCCCGAAGACCCTGAATTTTCTGCAATAGAGACTGAGTGTTACGAACAGATCCGTTGCATCAATGCACAGATGAAAACCGGTTTTTCCGGTGCTGAGTTGGATGCCATGAAAAACAACGGCACTTATGTCGCGATAAATTTCTCCGCCCCGACCACATTTGAGACCAGCTACATAGTCGACGGATCGCCAAAGACAATCACGATCGATGAGGCGATATTCTTCCTCTATTCGGAATACGAATTGATGATCATCACACCGATGCAAAACGCAGCCGGTGTCTGGGGAACGTCGCGTGACCGGGGAGAACTGAAAAAACTTGTCGACCCGATCTTTCAGAAATTGTAAGGCGGCAGCGGGTAACCTATATATCATATAAAGGCAAAGAGTCCCCGGGCAGTGTCTGTGATGCCGGCGATGACGGACCAGTGAAATATAGAGGAAACAATGGAAAAATAAGAATAAAATATAATCTTGTTTTATGCCCCCAACCTTTCCATCTCGCTGCCGCCGTCCGGGTTACGGCCTGCCCGCAATCTTCTCGTTTTAAAAGGTTCAGGCGATACCGACGACTGAATCCGGAATACCATGCAGATCCCGGAAGAATATTCTGCAATTTCTCCAATAAATATGATTAAATAATTTTAATAAAAATTAAATAACAGGTGCACCTGCATGAGTGTAAAAAGTTTCAGCATCTCCGACGACGTATATGAAAAATATTCGTCCGAATGCAAACGCCTCGGCCTTAACATGAGCAAACAGATTGAAAATTTCATGAAGTTCCAGCTCGACGAAGAATTTGCAGTAAGGGAGGAGTACATCTATAAAATAGACAAACTTCGGAAAGAAAGATTCAGGCCGGTTTCCGATTTCGACAAAGAATTTGAGATCTCCTGAAGAAAAAATGTTGGATTTCTACAAAACCGGCATATCTGAAATCGTTGCAATATTCAATAAAAAAAGGTCGTAATTTACAGTTTTCAATATCCTGCACCAGCCTTGAAATCCTGAATTTCGTCATAATCACGCTCAAAGTGATTGGATGTAATATGACCTCCTTCGGGAGGATAAGCAAGACAGCTTTTTTTCGATTTTGATTGCACCTTTAATTATTGATCGGAGAGAATTGCGATTTCTGTAAAATACGGCTTTAAAAGCTTAGTTCGAATAAATAGTTCCAACTCCGCAGAATTTACCAGTATATTCAAAATATTTCCCTGACTTTTCTTTGTTTTAACATCTTCTCATTTTTAACAATATAACAAATTGACTTTTTAAAAACACGGATTTAACTTTTAGATAATCGACAATACAGCCTCCGGATAATTAACAATACTAAACCGAGAATACAGAATATAATAAGTGCAAGAAGAACAAGACCAGCAAATTGGCCAAAAAGCATGAAGAAAATATCTGATCCAGGGAATAACATCCTTAAATTAAAATAAAAAATTAATAGGAGGAGCATTATAGCAAAAACTACCGTTAAAATAGAATCCGTTGATATTTTTTGCTGCATTCTCCAATCTCCTATTACGAAACTGTTACTGTATACTGATCATCATCCCATGTAGGAATTCCAGTAAGGACCTCTTGTTCATGATCATATGCATAAAAGACAAACTGTCCACGGGTACTAAACTGTACTCTCACTTTCATCTCTTCATTATAGTCAAATGTATGTAGATCCATCCAATATAGAACTGTGCATGGTCCATTAACACCACCACATTCCGGGAAATAGGCAGTTTCTCCAGAATCGATATTTACTACCATGTTAGGTTGTTTTCCATGGTAAACAGATATGTAATCAACACCCTCTGGAATTTTGAGATAATAATTTGTTTCCCCATCCGGAGCCGTATTTTGCACTTCAATGTTCACTGTCCCATACTGGTTAAGAGTATAGCTATATTTGTCCGGTGTTATTGTAATCTCAGCATCCAATATGTAAGGAATATCCCTTAAAATTAAGGGTGAACTTCCCTTTTCAGAAATCAATGGATTTTCTGAATATTCTTTAGTACCTACCAATACACCATTTTTAGAATATATATTAGCAATATATTGACCGTTTTCTGATTGTTTCACAGTCACAGTATATTCTTGAGATGCTTTTTCGGATTTGAATAACATGGAGGCTTTAGAAAAATCATTATTAGGAATAACTGTAATTTCCATATTATCAATAATTGCTTTATATTCCACTTCATTTGAGTCCACAATTATGTTTTCATAAGTCTGTTCAGCATTAACTACGGGTATAAGTGCAGTGACAAATACTACTGCAAGGAGTAACGAAAATGCTCTTATTTCTTTTCTAGCTTTCATCTTATCATCTCTTTTCAATTTTAACAACCGTCGTGCAAACCTTAATCCGCTATAATGCTGACATAGGAGATGCCGGTTGTATGGGTCGGCAAATGAAAGACCGGGCAACAGGGTTTGATGTGGTAATCGGAGTTCTGAGGCCAGGTCCTTTACTCAACCGTTTATTAATTTTTTAAAAGGCGTTTAGTGGAGCAACAGTCCTCATCTGCCCCCGAAGTAAATAATTGATCTAACGGCATATACCTGCTCTGACCCAATCATCGAAATAAAAAGAACTGGTTTCTTTTATTTTATAGTGAAACCATCTGACTACATAAAGAACAATCTCTAAAGATCACATATAAAGAACATACTGGTACAGCCCTTTCCGGTCGTACTGGTGTTCGAGGATCCAGTTGTGGACTTCGACGCATTCGTTATAGCGGTCGACAACCGACTGGAGACTCTGCGATCTGCTGTTATATGAATTGACCTTCGAATTGTAGACAGGAACATTCTTGTTGTAACCCGAAATATCCCCGCTTCTTCTCATCTGGTCGAGCTGATTCGACATGGAATCGATCTCGTTCTTAAGAGTTGCAAGCTCCGCCTCCTCCTGTTCAATCTGCGACGAGAGCTCTTCGCAGGTCAAAGCTTTTCTTTCAAAAATATTATAGATCTTCTGAACCTGGCTGCATGCGGTATAATACAGTCCGCCTTCGTTGTCGAAGGTGATCACGAGCGGATCGGAATCCAGCATCTCTCCGTCGCCGATCTCGAGCTTCTCCCACCCGATCAGATTCACGTCCGTCGACTCGATGGCCGCATATCCCGTATCCCTGTATTCGCACCCGTTCGATTTGATCCCCACGTTCATGTGCTCCTCGGAATCGTATTCGAGAAGTGCGACATCATAGCCCTCCTTTAAAAGAAGCCCGGCGAGAAGAATGCTCTTGTCGTCGCAGTCTCCCGAATCCTCGTAAACGGTTTCAACCGGGTACTTGGGATCCGTATCGTTTCTGTCTGTCAGATACGGGATCGACTGCACATAAACCGAGATCAACTCTGCGTACTCGTCGTTGTCAAGCGAAAGCTGATCTTTCACCTTCCTCAGCGACCCGAGAATCGCCTCGTAGACCTCGTCCATGTATTCGCTGTAGACAAACGACCTGTAATACTCCGAAGTCCATTCTTCGTCCGAGATATTTTCATAAAGATAGACGTATTTGTCCGTATTCTTCGCATCTTCATACAGGACCTTGTCGACCGAATATTTTATCGAGATCTCGCTGTTCTGGAAACTGAACGTATCCTCGATCGTCACGTATTCCGGTGCAGCGTTACCGTGGTCGATGGACGGGTAATCCGCATCGCTGAAATGAAAAAAACTATTCGAACACCCGGATGTCAAAAGAACAAATACCAACACCAGTATGAGAATTATTCCGTATTTTACCCTGGACATGGATCACCTGTTTAATATTTCGGAGCCCAACCAATATAAATGAATATTTTGCTGGGCGTCGGTAATACTCTCCTCTCAGACGACGGTGCCGGCATCTTTGTCGCCGAATCATTTCTAAAGGACGGCTGGATCCCGTACAACTGCGGAACCGCCCCGGAAAATTTCACATCGATAGTCAGGAGGGAAAAACCGGAGATTCTTCTCGTCGTCGATGCCGCAAGGATGGGGCTTTCACCCGGCGAATTCAGGCAGGTCCCCGAAGAAAAGATTACCGATGTCTCGTTCGGGACCCACCAGCTCCCTCTCTCCCAGCTTACTGCATACCTGAAAGAATATGCGGGAAGGATCATCATCATCGGAATCGAACCGAAGACTACGGACTTCGGGGAGGAGCTCTCGCCGGAGATCGAAGAAGCCTGTGAAAAATTACTGGAAATTATTAAAGACGACCCCGGAAAAGTCCCGGAGCTCCGGGATTAATACCAAAGAACACAATAACCGGAAGATTAAACCTGCGTGTAAATAATATTCATTATATCTTGTTTCACCTTTATTCCGTCCCCGGGGGAGCGGAATGATGATCAAACAGCGGGGGAGAGAATATTTGATTCACTTAAAATACGCGATTGCATCTTTGACAGTAATAATTCTGTTACTTTCTTTTTTTTCAGGCTGCACAACTTCAGATGACCGGGAAACCTTCCTGGATGAAAACGAGGCGCTCCTGGTTGCGCTGAACGACAGTCTCCTGGAAGAGGAGTTGAATGGAGACGAACCCGGGATTATCGAAACCGAGATAATAACGGGAGAAGACGGGAACACGATCTACAAATTCGTCTTCTATCCTGATCCCGACCCGGGACGTTCGGGAAGATCGATTACCGTTGCAGTCGGCGGAAACGGAACGGTAATATGGCACGATGTATTCAGCGGATTGGTAAAAACCCCCCCGCACCCTGAGGACTATGCCTCCCCGCTCCCGGAAGACGTTATAGAGAAAGGAGCATTTGCCGGGAAAATTTACCCTGATACCTCTATAAGGAACGGCGACCTGAATATTAAACTCGAATACGCGGAATTCACAAACGAAAGCTCACTGTACTGCTTTATAGCTCACTCCATGTTCATCAAAAACATGTCGGAATCCGGTAACGGTGAGCCCCCGTACCCTGATGTTTTACTGGATGGCGATATATTTGTCAGCGGAAGAGATCCCGAAAATGTCACATCGACCGACTGGAAAAGATGGGACGGCGATGCTATGGGATTTTCAGTCAAATCCGACCCCGTTCCTGCCGGCGTCGAAAATATCACGATAACAATCCGCTCGTTCTCGATAAAAGAACGGCAGTCTCCATCGTCATATGAACGCGATGGCAACTGGAGCTACGAGGTATTATAACATGACAGAAAAATCTACGGAAAACAGGGAAATCCCTTTATCCGGCATTCTGAAAATTACGCTCGCCTACGGATTCGTGGGCTTTGCGGCGATAATAGTCCTGTACGTCATCATGAACGTTTTCTGGGCCGCCTCGATGATGAATATTCTGTATTCCATCGGTCTTGTCCAGACATATATTATGGTCCTCTTCGTCCAGTTCTCGGCAGGCTTCTTCGCCCAGATCGCCATCTACAGGAGAGATCGTGCAGAAGGCCCGGAAGCAGACGGAGAACCGGGATCGCTTCAGGTGAAATTCAGCTGGTACGGGCTTTTGGGAGGACTGTTTACCGGGATCTACATCTTCCTCTTTCCGACAGTCATAATTCTCCTCGCATCTTTCGGCAGTTCCGGTCTGATGCATTCGCTCACAAACATCTTCAACAACTTCTTCCCCTTTGTCATATCAGGATTAATCGGAGGAGTTGCAGGATCCTACTATGCCGGATCACTCCTGAAGAAAGGATTTCCCGGCGGAGAAGATCCCAACAGGGCATTGCAGGAAAAATTTGCCTGCTTTGCATTAACGGCACTCCTAATCGTATTCGTGCCGCTTTTTTTCGGTCTTGCCGCCGCACATCTCCAGGAGCCTGAAGTAATCAGCTACGGGGAATACAATTCAAACAATCTCGTTTTACTGAAGATCGATCCGTACGGCAACAGGACCTGGGAAACAGATCCGATAACAACGACAAACACTCAGCCCGGCACCGTCCTGGAGATGGAAAACGGAAGTTACGCTCTTTTCGGGTATGAATTCTCGACACACGGGAACCTGAATACCCTGACCTATGTCAGTAAAGACGGAACAATCTCCGATCCCGTCCCGTTCCTCAGGGGCGACGGAGAAACAGGCAGTCCTGTCGAAATTCCCGGCTCAGGCTTTTTGATATCCTACTACGGCAAAAATATCCTCGGGCTGGACTACAACGGGAGCATAACCGGCCAATATTCAATTCCAGAATCTCTAAAACAAAATGAAAATTCCGTTAAAATTGTGCCTGTCGATGGAAATAAGTTACTCATCAGCCGGGGGGTAGACTGTGCCTTTATGGATTCCAGTGGAAATATTTCCGGCACCAGATCATTTGCATATGAAGGATATACCGGACGACCTTACAAGATGACAATAAATGATGTGGCTCCTGCCTATAACGGCGGGTACATTCTCTGTATAAAAGACGATAAATCCGGGGATTTGAAGGCAATCTGGCTCGACGATAACTTAAACCCGGTAAAAGAAGAGATTATCGGAACTTCTCATGCATCCTATATCTCCATTGACAGCGGCAGTGACGGCAATATCATAATCGTCCGGGACGTCGACCGCCCGGAGGACAATCCCGCGGATTATAAAGAATATTTCCATATATATTACCCGGATTCGGGCACATATCACGATGTAATGACCGGCAATTCATTCCCGGAGATTTTTGTTGACGGGAATTCCGGATATACCCTCTTCTCGGTCAGGGACAAATGGCTCTCAGATGAAAAGGAACTGGTTATGGAAACCTGCGATTTCGACGAAACATGCTCGGATTCCATAAAACTCCTGGAAGGAGAATTAAAAGGAGTCAAAATAATGCAGACATCCGACGGCGGATATCTTATTGCATACCTGACAGGAGGTGAGGAAGAATGACGGGAAAGACGATCTCCCCGTTAATCGTTCTTTCGATTCTCGTGATCTTCTTCGCCGGAGGATCGGTTTTTCTCGCAATGACCCTGCCGGAAGGGTGCTCCGATGTCTGCGGGCCGGTTTATGAGGTCAACTACTTAGACACATTTTACATCCTCTCCCCGGGAAACATCCCCGGCAGCATTTACTATGGCGAGCCTGAGATAGAATATGACGGAGAGAAGTGGACTCTTCCAAAAGACTATGGAAACGAAATAAACCGGGAACACCGGATTTCGGATGAAGAATACATGTTTCCGCCGGGAGCCGCAATCCCCGTTTACAACCCGGACATTGAGATAAAAGACGACAAAGTATTCTTCGACGCCATTGTCTACAACAACATCGGCTACGATCTCTCTAATGTTACATTCAGCGTTTTATTCGATGTAACAATCAGGAAGAACACCGACGGCGGATACGGTGCATACAGCAGGTACGATCCCGGCCTCTGGCCGGAAAACGTCACAATAGAAAATCTCCCGGACAACTCGTCAAAGGAGATTAGGATCTTCGCCCCGCTTTTCGAGGTGAGCGGGCCCGAATCGGTACATGTCGACGTATTCATGATCCTGCCTGAAAATTTGACGGCAGAAGACGGAACCCTGCTTGAATTCGACAGAAACGAGTACATCCCTTCCGTAACCATACCGGATATCTACGATGCAGGCAGTTCCGGCAGACAGAACGACCAGACAAACGTATTCGGGTATTACATCAACGGGCGATGATTACCCTGACAGGTAATGCCCGAAACCCTTCCCCAGGCGTACTTATTCCACGGATTAAAATCCGTATTCACAATATAACTCCATATTTTACCCGGGAAAGTTATATTTCGTGAGAGATTCTTCTTTCTAACAGGAATTGATCATCATTTAACCGGTTGAAAATAATCAAAACAAATCTCCAGAATCTCCCAATAAACTGAAAGAGGCGCCTGCATGATTGAGATCTACAAATCAAACCCGGAAGAATCCGCCGTCATCAAGATCGATCAGCCTGAAAAGAACTGCTGGATCAATCTTACCCACCCTTCGGGAGACGAAATAGGAAAGATCGCCTCTGAGCTGCAGATTCCGGCCGACTTTCTCGCCGCAGCCCTTGATGAAGAGGAAAGACCGCGTCTCGAATACGAAGACGGCGTTTCGCTCATATTAATCGATATCCCCCGCGAGACCGAAAGCGACATGCCGTACCTGTATGACACGCTCCCTCTCGGGATAATAATCAAGCAGGACCATGTCGTCACAATATGCCTCTCCGAGTCCCCCATCATCAGGCAGTTCATCGACGGGAGGATCAAATCGTTTTTCACCAGTAAAAAGACGAGATTTCTCTTCCTGATTCTATACCAAACCGCAAAACAATACCTGAAATACCTCAGGATAATAGACAGGAAAAGCACGGAATTCGAAGAGGTGCTGAAAAAATCAATCCGCAACGAAGCCCTGCTCACGCTCATGAACCTGCAGAAGAGTCTCGTATTCTTCTCGACATCCCTGAAATCAAACGAGATCGTGCTTGAAAAGATCATGAAATCGAGCCCGATACAGTTCTACGAAGAAGATGTCGAACTCCTCGACGATGTCATCATCGAGAACAAGCAGGCGATCGAGATGGCGAACATCTACACGACAATCCTCACCGGAACCATGGACGCGTTCGCCTCGATAATCAATAACAACATGAATGCGATCATAAAAATACTGGCATCGATCACTATCATCCTATCGATACCGACCATCGTCACCAGCTTCTTCGGGATGAACGTCGGCCTCCCGCTACAGCAGAATCCGCTCGCCTATATATACATCATACTATTTGCCGCGATAATCTGCTTCTGTCTCGGTTATATCCTGAAGAAGAAAGATTTCCTGTAATACTGTAAGGATGCATTCCGGGCATATCCGGTGCCGCCCGGGAAAAAAATAAAAAATTATACCTTATGTAAGGTACTGTTGTCGGAATCGGTAAGAGTCTCCCCGTCTGATGACATTGTGAACGTGAAATCCCATTCTTCATCCGGGTAGTTGACATCGAAGACATAACCGTCGTTATCGGAAAGTCCTTCGTATTTTACTTCACCATAATATGTCCAGGATTCATCGACATTTCCGTCCGCATCGAATGTAAGGCTACCGGAAAAGTCGCCACCTTTATAGACCCACGTACCGACAATCGGATCGTCGCCTGCTACGGAAGTGCCGTTCTGTTTCTCATAGTTTGTATCCCCCGTTCCGTCATCGAAAACAGTACCGTTTTCCGTAAGATAATACGTGTAGACTGTTCCGTCGGTATACGTCACCAGGTAACTTACGGTTCCGTTTTCCGATGCACCAGGGGTCCACGTTCCGTTAAAAACCCAGGTATCCTTTAATACCCCGGCCGGACCTATAGAATAGGTTATGGAGGCCCCGTTCGTCATATTACCGGAGCTCCAGTCGCCTGTGAGCAGCGAATTTGCCGTCTGTTCGGCTGAAAGTGTCTCGTTCTCCTCTATAATAGGAATCCCTGCCGAATCTGTAGTAGTACATCCCGACAGGAAGACAAATACCAGCATAATAACGATTGCCACAAATCCAATCCTTTTATACATATAATAAGATTGAAATAACACGGATATATTCCTGTTGGAATGATAAAACTGAAAACGTTCTTTATTTCATAAAATATCTCCACCAGAGAATGTAATTTAGGTTAAATTAACCGGTTTTTACAGAGGATCAGTTTCCGGCATGCATGTCCTCATCGTAAGACAGGAGAAGGCTGAAAATCCCCGGTCATGCACCGAAGGTTTGCAGGGCAGGTGTCATTATACCGCGAAGAAAGGTCGCACTCTATTGCACAGACCAAATGCCATCGTCCATTTTAAGAACTATATCATATTCGCAGGACAGGTCTGTTTTATCCAAAAAATTTATAAATTCACAGGCATATATCGAACCGATCAGATATGACAGGATCTTCAGCTTCAACGGGAACTCTGGATAACACTCTTCGTGAGATCTTAAACAGGCTCGAGCGTATAGAATCGAAAATAGATGAGAATTATTACCCGCCGGAGGATTCCATCAGGGGCGAATTCATCGAGGAGACCGAGGCCATAAGGAAAGAGATCGAAGCAGGTCACTTTTCAAAATGCAAAACGGCAAAAGATCTCTTTTCAGGAACAACAAATGAATAATATTTTTTCTCTTGTCTACGGCACCGATTTTAAATTAAAGCTTAAGAAGATCTGCAGGAACGACAAAAGATTCTGCAACCAGATCGAGAATAAGATCGTCCTCATACAGGAAAATCCAAAATCCGGCAAAGCCATGAAGAGTGTTCTAAAGGGGACACGAAGAATCCATGCGGGACATTATGCCATATTCTACGGAATCGATTATGAAACCCGCAAGATCATCCTGATGAACATCGGTCATTACGATCGCCTGTATACTAAAAAATAAATTTTATTTGTGTTTTCCCGGAGAAGTATGGATATCACCTCTAATTTCTGTAGGGCATAAGCCCCTGACGGGGCAGCCCAAGCGCAATATTTCTTCGCTGTCGCTCTGAAATTTGCACAATGAAGATAACCCGGCCTGGACACTACCCTCCGGGTAGTCCCGGCCGGGAAACTAAAATACAAATTGGTGACCGAAGGTCGTCCCGGGTATCGAAAGGGCGAAAGCCTTTCGGTTGTCTCAGCCGGGAAGAGGAAATTCAGATAAAATAAAGAAATTAAATGAACAAAGAAGGGCAAACATTCCTCTTTACATTTGTCAGATTTGAAATCACACTCTTTTTAGAGAGAAGCTGCCCGTAAGGGCAGCATTATCGCCGGCGCAAAGCCCTGAGGTCAGGGCGTGTTCGCAGAGCGAACTTGCGCAAGGGTTGCCTCATGAAAGAGCTTAATCTTAAAATTGGAATTCGAATCAATAAAAAAAAAGAAAGAAATATCCTTCACTCGACAATAAGATTCCCGGAATACCTGTCCTCGTCCGCAAGAAGGAAATCCTCGCTCATATGCAGGCAGTGCACGGGGCAGGCGTCGTTGCACTGCGAACAGAAGATGCACTGCGTCACGTAGATCCTGACAGTCTTCGTCTCCTTTATGAACTCGATTGCATTCGCGGGACATACACGGGTGCAGATCTTGCAGCCGATGCAGATGTCCCTGTCATAGGTGATCTTGCCCCTGAAATTTTCCGGTGTCGGAACCGGGGGGTTGATCTCCGCCTTTCCCTCCGCGACCTTCCCGAGGAATCCGGTTATCGATTTCGGGAGATACTTCGCAGGGAAAAGATTCGTCGCCGGCTTCTTCAGGATCTGTTTTAAGACCTCTACCATTGTCGGAAGGAAACTCATAATACGACACCTCCCTTCATGAGCACATCAAGGATCACCAGGACAAGGCCGGACAGGGCCGCAACCGCGATGTATCCCCAGTAGATCGAGACAAGGTGGTTTATCCTGAACCTCGCCATCGAAACACGGATCAGGCTCACAGAGAAGAACATCACGACGATGACCTTCAGGATGAAGAAGATAACATCCGCAACAAGAGCCGTCCACCCGGTGATTCCCGTAAACCACGAGATATTCCACGGGAGGAATATCGCAACCGCGAGAGCTGTCATCGCGAAGGTCTTCACACCGCCTGCGAGGTAGAACAACCCGAGATTTCGCCCCGAGTATTCTGCAACGATTCCGCCGCAGAGTTCGGTCTCCGCTTCGGGCGTGTCGCACGGAACACGGGAGAGCTCCGCAGGCGTGACCCATGCAAGAACAAAGAGAAGGATCAGGCAGCCGATGATGCCGAGCGGCCCGACGACGTCCCAGATGACCATTCCGGTTCCGACACCGCCCATCGTCGCAAGCGAGAACGGATCGGCGAAACCGGCCATCGCAAACCTATATGCGACAGCGACGATCGCAACCGCGAGCGGGAACTCGTAGGCGATCATCGTTACCATCTCCCTCTGGGCGCCGACAGTTGCATACGGCGAACCGGATGCAAAACCGCCTGCGACCATCGCAAGAGCGGGAACGGTCAGGATATACATGACAAGGATCGCGTCCCCGAATCCGCCCAGCACTGGACTCAGTCCTGCAACGGGGATGTAAAGGAGCAGGGTTATCGCCGATGCAAGAGCGATCACAGGCGCCGCGTTGAAGACCGAAGCGACCGCATTCTCCGGAACGATGCTGTCCTTTGACATCAGTTTCGCGACATCGATGAACGGCTGCCTCAGAGGCGGCCCGACCCTCGCCTGCATATGTGCGGCGAACTTCCGGTCGATACCGAGAAGGATCAGCCCGAAGACGATCCCGATAAAGGCAAGGGCAACTGTTCCGCCGACGACGGTCAACAGAAGATCGATCTGATCACTCATCGTTCATCAGCCTCCTCGTTCTCTCGACCGACAAACGATGCAGGTATTCCTTCGAATAAATATCCGGCTTTCCGTCTCTCACGACCGCAACCCTGTCGGTGCAGGACATGCACGGGTCGATCGATGCGACGATAATCGGGATATCGGCGATCTGCTCGCCCTTCAGGATCTCAAGCCACGAAAGCTGATTCGAATACGTCGACGCCTTGACCTTCCACATATAGGGTGCATCGGATTTGTTCATCCGCACATAGTGAAGGCATTCGCCGCGTGGAGCCTCGACTCTTCCGACCGCCTCGCCTTCGGCCTTCTTGCACGTCGCAAGGAGCTTGGGCATCTTCGTCTCCCAGAGTGTCTCTCCTTCGGGGATCTGCTTTAAGCACTGGCGGATAAGGTCTACGGACTGGGCGACCTCGAGGAGCCTCACGACAATCCTGTCATATACGTCGCCCCTCGTCTCGCCGGTGTACTGGTCGGGCATGACATAATCGAAATCGAGATCGCCATAGGCACCGTAGGGCGAATCGAGCCTTACATCCATCTTCACGCCGGATGCACGGGATGTCGGGCCTACGGTGCAGAGCTTCAGCGACGCCTCCCTTGTAAGAATACCGCAGTCCCTGCAACGCATCGTTATAGTCTTGTCATGGAGGAAGAGCTTCAGGAGTTTGCTGATAAGACCTTCGTAGTACTGGAGCCCCTCTTCGATCCGTGCGAACTTCTCCTCTTCGATGTCTCTCCTGACACCGCCGACCTGTACGATCGCGTAATTCACCCTGTTGCCGGTGAGAAGCTCGATTAAGTCCATCGACTCCTCGCGGACACGCCATGCAAGATTGAAGAGTGTATCGAAGCCGAGCTCATGAGCCGCGACTCCGGCCCATAGCAGGTGCGACTGTATCCTCTCGAACTCCGCAAGGATAGTCCGGATGTAATGAGCCCTGTCGGGAACCTCGATTCCGGCGATCTGCTCGACGGCCTTCGCAAAGGCGAACGTATGCGAAACACCGCATATACCGCAGATCCTGTCTGTCAGGTGAACGATCTGGACGGGATTTCTTCTCATCCCCATCCATTCGATACCCCTGTGAGCCTTTCCGGGTGCGAAGTCGACCTCTTCTATGGCCTCGCCGTTGATCTTAAAAGTAAAGAGGATCGGCTCCTTCAGCGCCGGGTGGGTCGGCCCGATCGGGATCGTATACGGGGCCTTCTTGGACTTGTTCTCACTCATCGCTCTTCACCTCCTCTTTGGGTTCATCTTTGGCGGGTTCGGAAGCCTCCGGTTTCTCCCCGGGTTTTTTCTCCGCCTTCTTCGCAGGCTCTTCGTCGCTCTTTTTCTTCTCGGGCTTTGGCTTCACCGGGGGATTCGGACGGTCTTCGGGCCTTCCGACGGCCCAGAGGTCCTTGACCATATCGTCACGAATACCGGCATCGTCCTTTCTCCACGGGTATATGCCCTCCGGGAAATCGTCAGGAAGGAACAGTCCCCTCTGGTCCGGGATTCCGTCCACGATTATTCCCATCAGCTCCTGCTTCTCTCTCTCGGAGTAAACAGCACCGGGGATCAGATCCGAGATCGTCGGGACGACCGGATTTTCCTTCGGCACAGATACGATGAAGCTGACCGTTATCTCCGAACCCTTCGAGCCGAAGAAGATTGTGAAATGATAGAGGACATCGATCTCTTCGATCATATCGACCGCAGATATGACGCCGAGATGCGGGAAGTCGATCGAGATCAGTTCTCCAACAGCATCGTGGAGAATCTCCGTCTCGATCTTCATCCAGATCGAATTTATCGGCGTCTTCTTCGTTCCCTCGCACCACTGCTTTATTTCGGAGCTGATTATTTGGTCCCCGAACTTCGAAGCGAACCTCTCCGCGACCTCTTCGGCCGTCATCATATTCTTGGCCGTATCAGTCATTTTTCCCCTCCTGGAGTCTTTCGAGTTTTGCAATCGCCTTTACCACGCCGTTGATTATCGCTTCCGGCCTCGGGGCACACCCTGGGACATATACGTCCACCGGGATAACTTCCCCGACCGGACCGTCGAGATTATACGAGTCATAGAAGACCCCGCCCGACTGCCCGCATGCTCCGACGCAGATTACGACCTTCGGGTCGGCCATCTGCTCGTATACGCGGATAAGCCTCTCCTTCATCGCGTGGACGACAGGCCCGGTGACGAGCAGGACGTCCGCATGACGGGGCGAGCCGACAAGCTTTATCCCGAACCTCTCGGGATCATGCCTCGGCATCAGTGTTGCCACGATCTCGATATCGCAGCCGTTGCACGAACCGGAGTTGAAGTGGAAGACCCAAAGCGACCGGTTCAGTGATTTCGACAGTCTCATAGCCCGCCACCCCCGAGAACAATAACCATTACAAGGGCAATGACCCCGAGGAACCAGAGGATGTAATCCGTAAGAATTCCCGAATGAAGGGGCACGATTTTGTCGTAATAACCCTCGAGCGCCTTCGTGAATCCCCAGTACATGTTTCCGCCGCGGACATGAACCTCGCTCTTTTCGGGCTCGGCGTTTCCGGAGATAAACGGCTTCGTCTGCTCCGTGCCCTTATTATAATCCGACTCGCCCCTGCTCCAGATGAGCCAGGCGATAATTATCGCGATTATGAAAGCCGCAAGCCAGATGAGCGGATTCCACGAACCGAATCCCGTATATAATGTCTCGATTGCAGCCATTTCAGGCACCTCCCAGGACTGCGGCGATATAACTCCCCTGGTCGACCAGTGCATTCGCCGCAGGCTCTATCAGGTAATTTACGACCTGCTCGGGGAAGACCCCAAAGAGGATCACGAGCACTGCAAGGATTCCCATTCCGGCAAGCATGAACCGCGGGACCTCGCGGACACTTTCATACTCGGGCAGCTTCGGCCCCATGAATATCGAATGGAAGACCTTCACGAAGGACGCAAGGGTCAGGATCGATACGATCATCGCTATGACCGACAGGATCGGGCTGAACATGAACACCGACTCGTAGATCATCAGCTTCGACGCGAAACCGTTGAAGGGCGGAATTCCTGCGATTGCAAGTGCTCCGATCATGAAGAAGACCATAGTCCATTTCATCTCGTGCCCGAGTCCGCCAAGTTTGTTCAGGTTCCTCGTTCCCGCCTGGTAGAATATCGCACCGGCAGTCAGGAAGAGCAGGCCCTTGTACATCGCGTGGTTGATTATATGGAAGAGGCCTCCCTCCATCGCGGTCATTCCGAACGACTCCATCATCGCCGCATTTCCGAGAACTGCGAGACCGACACCCACACCGAGGAGCATGTAGCCGGTCTGCGAGACCGCGTGGTAGGCCATCAGGCGTTTGACGTCCTTCTGCGGGATCGCCATCGAGACTCCGATGAACATCGAGAGGACACCGATTATTATTATGATCCAGCCGACCGTCGCGTAATCGAGCGTCACGTTGTATAATGTAAAGACGACCCTGAACACACCGTAGAGACTCGCCTGGCTTGCAACAACAAGGAAGGCGGTTACGGAAGACGGCGCCATCGAGTACGCATCGGGAGTCCAGAAGTGCATCGGGACTGCACCGGACTTCATCGCGAGCGCTACAAGCAGGAGCACCAGTGCAATCTTGTCGAGAACGCCGAACTGCATGTTCTCCGCGATTACCGCCATATTCAGCGCATCATACTGCCCGTAGAAGAGCCCGATCGAAAAGAGCACCATCAGCCCGCCGAGTGTCGAGAGCACCGCATACTTGAGACCGGCCTCCACTGCGTATCCCTTGTCGACCCGTGATGCCACAAGTGCTGCACCTGCGAGCGAATTGATCTCTAAGAAGACGAAGAAGTTGAAGATATCTCCGGTGCAGACCATTCCGAGGATTCCTACCTCCATCAGGAGGAGGAGTGCATAGAACGAGTCTTTGCCGGACATCTTCGACTGGCTCACGATCGAAAAGAGCGTTACCGCAAATCCGACGATCGATGCCGAGATTGCCATGAAGACGCTCATTGCATCGACTGTGAATATGATCCTGAACGGGAACCCGCCGGAATCAGCGGGAACCGTCGCCGTGGGATTTGACGCACCGAAGGTGTATACGACCGTCCCGGACGAGAGAACCTCGTTCATCAGCAGCGTTGCGATACAAAGTGTCGCGAAACTTACGAGCAGGACCCATGCATTCCGTGCTTTATCGGACAATTTTCCGACGAGCGGTGTAAGGAACGCCCCGAGCATCGGGACGGCCAGCAGGAGTGCCGGCAGGTTTTCCATAATCCAGCCGGTTATCATCCCTTAAGCCTCCCTGTCTTCTCGACATCCACGGTCCCGTATTTCTTGTAGATTATCATTACGAAAGAGAGGAGCAGTGCGGTCGTCGCGATCCCGATAACGATATTCGTAAGCGTCATCGCCTGTACGGTCGGGTAGACCATCTCCCCGCCGGGAGAGTTCGTGAAGATCGGAGCGATTCCGCCGCTGATATATCCTGTCGCAACGAGGAACAGGTTCACGCCGGCCTCGACAAGCGAAAGGCCCATCACGATCCTGATGAGGTTCCTCTTTGTGACCATCATCACTATTCCGATAATGATGATCAGTCCGGCCGCGATATACGGAAGATTATAGATCATTCCGCCTTCACCTCCTCGATTCCCGAGAGCATGTGCAGAATTATCAGCCCCATCGCACCGATAACCTCGATACCGACCGCGATGTTCATCAGCGGAATTGTTCCCGCCGTGTTCAGGAATCCGGGGTTCGCCCCGAATGCAACCGACTCACCGAAGATGAAGCCCCCGTTTGCGAGCCAGTTGAAGAAGAATGTCGTACCGAGGGCTATCGCGACGAACGCCGTGACTATGAACAGAAGGAGGCCGAGAGCCTCGGTGTACTTCATCGAATCGGTGGAGAACTTCTTTTTGATGATCTCCGGGGAGAATGCTACGAGCATCAGCACGAATCCTGTTGCAGCAACCGCTCCGCCCTGGAACCCGCCGCCCGGAGTGAGATGCCCGTGGATTATTATATAGAACCCGAAGACGAGGATGAACGGGAATATTATATTCGCCGTCGACCTGACGATCTTACTCATATTCATACTCTTCATCCTCCTTCATTCTGCGAAACATCAGTGTCACGCCGAGAACGGCGGTGAACAGGACCGTAGCCTCGCCAAGCGTATCGAATCCCCTGAAGTCGAAGACGACCGCGGTAACGATGTTGTTCGCCGCCGAGAGCTCCTGCCCGTTGTCGATCATATAATTGTCCATCTCGTCATGTGCAGGTGACCCGAAACTCATCACGGTCGCCGGGAAAAGAAGCGATGCCGTAAGGATTATTATGATTGCAGCGGTCAGCATACCCTTCGTGCTCATAATTCATCCTCCTCTGAAGTTTCCCCGGGTTTCCGGGTTCCCTTTATGGCGATTACGAATATTGCGGTCGTAAGTCCCGCTCCGATGGCCGCTTCGGCGATTGCCACATCCGGCGCCTGGAGCAGGTAGAACTCGACAGACATCAGGAAGCTGAACACACCGAATGCGATTGCCGCCGAGAGCAGGTCCTTTAAGACATAGATGACCACGGCGCTTATCACGAGGCCGATTGCCACAATAATCTGGATCAGAAGATACAGGTCGATCATTTTTTCGCCTCCGAAAGTTTGTCGACTACAGCCTTCGCCGGTTTCTGGCCGGACCTGTACGCCGCCCTCGCGATCGCATGCGATCCGGTCGCGTTGGTGAACGCAAGTGCGAAGAGTATTATGACTACGTTTACGGAGAGATCGACGAATTGGGAGTCTTTCGATGAAAAGAATCCCCCGGCACAGTATACTATCGCAGCAAGGCCGAGGAAGATCGTCCCGAAGGTGGTCATCTTCGTCTCCGCATGAAGTCTCGTGTAGACGTCGGGAAACCTCAGAATTCCTATGACGCCCAGCATATTGAACACAAGGCCGATTATTATAAAAATTATAACAAGAGTCTCTATCATCAAAGTTCACCCCCGATATACTTCGCGATGAAGAGCGTTCCGATGAACGAAAGAAGAGCATAGACGATCGCGACCTCTACGAAGAAGAGCTCCTCATAACCGATTCCGACTACAAGAAACACCCCGACCGTCAGGGTGTTTATCACGTCGAAGGCGACGACCCTGTCAGGCGCAGTCGGTCCCTTTACAAGTCTCAACATCGCGATGACGATAAGGAGACACAATATTCCCGCAACGATGAACCAAAGTTCGCTCATTCTGCGATCCTCCTGATCCACCCGACGAGGTTGAATATCGGAAACAGGTCTTTTTCGTCCGCAATCTCTTTTGCAGCAAGTTCTTCGCTCACGTTGATTACATGAACGAAAAGGTCTCCCGATTCCTCGTCCACCTCCACGGACAAGGTTCCGGGAGTAAGCGTAATCGAGTTTGCAAGAAGAAGCACCCCGAGGTCCGTCTTCAGCCCGGGCGAGATCCTCACGATCCCCGGGTTTATTTTTCCCGTGATCACCCTCATAGCGACGTCGAGGTTCGCCCTCGCCATCTCGATGAAGAACGGGATGATATAGATTACCAGCAATACCCATCTCAGGGGATTTATCATCCTGTAATTTTTGCTGCTGCAAAAGAACCTGCCCGAGATTGCCCCTGCAACAACTGAAACGAATACCCCTGCGATGATCTCCTCATAACTCCATAGTCCGAGCACATCTCCGCTTCCCGATGTCAGAATCAGGTAAAGAATGAAGCACAGGATTGCAGTTACGATAAAAGGCATCAAAACTCCATCACTCCTCTCTCCGTAATCGATACAATTTCAGATTTCCAGCATAAATACCCGGAATTAAGGAAAAAAGATCCCGGAACCAGCAATTTGCTATGATTAATAATGATATATTCCGACATAACTGTTTTGAAAGTGTCGGATCTCTCATTTTCCGGGGGAATAAATTGACAGATGCGGCAGTTTATTACTTTTAGAATCGAAAAAATTAATCACAGATGGCAAAATCGTTTCTTGGAAAACTGACCCTGTACTGGTGCGACGAGTGCGGAACGCCGGTACTCGGAAAGAAGTGCTCCTGCGGCGCCGAAACACGCCAGGTCCAGGTGACTCCACCGGGGGATATCAGGCCGGCGTTTCAGGCGGATATAGATCATATAAATAAATTATACAGATCCTTCTTCGGTTCCGACCTGATCCCGGAGAATCATATCGCGGTTCTGAATAAAATTCCCGATAAGGACAGGATGGAGGAGGTCGTCATGGGAGGCGCAGTAGTCTGTGCGTTCAGGTATCTTCCGGAAGAGAAGAGATGGGAGATCCTCCCGAGGACTCATGCCGCATTATACTCGAAGCCGGAGAAAGGATTCGTGATTGCCGACGACGGTGCGATAGAATCTATTCAGAGCGGATCGAGCCTGCTTGCACCGGGTCTTGTCGATATTCACCCGGATGTGAAGGACGGCGACGAGGTTCTTATACTCGACCGGGCGGGCAACTGCATCGGTGCCGGAAGGTCACGAGTCAATGCAGCCGATGCCGTCAAAATGGAGAGAGGACAGGTAGTAAGGACGAGAAAGGCCGGACAAGGAGTCTGCATTCCCAAAGAATCCACGTGGGAGAAGGCGGTGGAATCGAATGGAATTGTCCTGAAGAATATGGAGACCGAGGCGGTGAACTTCGTCAAATCAGTTAAAAGCAAAAATCCCGATCTCTTCGCTTCCGTATCGTATTCGGGAGGAAAGGACAGCCTTGCAACGCTCCTGATCGTGCAGAAGGCGATAGGAAAAGTTCCGATTATATTCTCGGATACGGGCCTTGAATTCCCGGAGACATACAAAAATATCGAGGAGGTTGTCCGGAAATACGATCTCGAAATTATCAAAACAGGAGCCGGGGATTCCTTCTGGAATAACATGGAGATCCAGGGGCCGCCTTCGGTGGATGCAAGATGGTGCTGCAGCGTATGTAAACTGAACCCGGTCAGGGATCTAATAAAGGAGAACTGGGGAGAGTGCCTCTCGTTCATCGGACAGAGGAAGTATGAGTCTCTCGCGAGGATGAAGAGCCCGCGGGTCTGGAGGAACTTCAAGGTCCAGGTCCAGCTCTCGGCATCGCCGATCCAGCACTGGACCGCCCTGCACGTATTCCTCTATCTTTTTCAGGAGAAGGCGCCATACAATGAATTATACGAGAGAAGGATCGACCGGATCGGGTGTTTCATGTGCCCGTCGAGCGATATAGCGACATTCGAGACTATAAAGAGCGATTACCCGGATCTCTGGCAGGTATGGGAGAGCAAACTTGAAGACTACAGGGAGAAGAACGATCTTCCTGAATCATGGGCCGTAAATTTCGAATGGAGAAAGAGAGGAGAGACGGATGACACAAGTAGCTATTCTTGATTACGGTCTGGGCAACCTGCGAAGTGTGAAGAAGGGAGTCGAAAAAGCGGGAGCTTCGGTCTTTATCACGTCAGATGTCGAAGAGATGGCGACCGCAGACGGCGTGGTCCTTCCCGGGGTCGGGGCCTTTTCCGAGGGAATGGAAAAACTGAACGAGATGAAGAAGGCCCTTATGAATTACGTCGAATCCTCCCCTGTCCTCGGAATATGCCTCGGGATGCAGATGCTTCTCGACGTCGGTGAAGAATATGGGATACACGAGGGCCTCGGGCTCGTTCCCGGGAGAGTGAAGCAGTTCCCGGAGAGGCCGGGATACAAGATCCCTCATATGGGCTGGAACACTCTGAAGATTGTAAACGACGATCCGCTCTTCGAGGGGATCCCGGATAACAGCTACGTCTATTTCGTCCACTCGTATTATGCCGAAACAGAGGAGAGATATACTCTTACCTCGACGGACTATATCTGCGAATTTTCATCTTCGATAAGGAATAAAAACGCCTGGGGAACGCAGTTTCACCCGGAGAAAAGCGGTGAGACGGGCCTGAAGATCCTTGAGAATTTTATCGGGATGCTTTGATTTTTTTCTGAAAATATCCACCCTCCTTCTACAGGGATCCTGGTTTTTATTTTTTTAAGCCTGATTAGATTCTCTTTCGATATTTCATTTCAACACGGTTATTAGGAAATGCCGTGCATTATTTTGGATGAAGCGAACCGGCCCTCTGTTGGTTGTAGCGTTTATTTTGGTCGTAGTTCTTCTTTTCCTGGGTTCTGCCGTGGTGTACGGTTCATATGATAAGGGCCCTCGAACGACAACTGAAGTTCTCCTGAACCAGGAGAACGGAACATATATGAAAGTCATCCATGTTGTCGTCAGGGGAGGAACGGAAGAGGAGATAGGGTATGAGCTGGGAAAGGTAGGTATAGAAGAGTTTAATTCGATTCTTCTGCCTTTCGACGATCCAGTGTACGGGGAGGAAAAAGAGCAGTATATCAAAGGCTATGATGAAGACCTGTACGAGCGGGTACAGGGAGTGAAGCAGGCATATCAGCTCGGTGAAGACAATTACAGCTACGATGCCAGTTTCCCGTTTTACGTCGGAGGTATCCCGTTATGTTCGGCGATTTACTTCCCTCCTGTTAGCACGGAAGACGGTCACGCAATTGCGGGCAGGAATATGGACTGGTACTATAATTCTGACCAGGATGAATTTACAGGTGTTACAGATCTTAGTCTGTTCACGAATAATACGGATATCAATGACGAAAAATTCGATGAACTCCTGGCAGATAAAATAGGAACACTTGCCCACGTCGCAGAGATCTATCCTGATGAAGGATATGCCACCCTGGTAGTAGGAACCATGGATCTTCTTACAGGGGTTGTCGACGGGTTGAACGAAAAGGGGTTGTATGTAGCGTCGCTCCAGGACGGCGACACATATACCGATGCTTTCTCCGACCTTGCCGGATTCACCACTACAAGACCGAATTACATGCAGGTGCTCGGATCGATCCTTGAGCATTGCGCCAATGTGGAGGAAGCAAAACAAATGCTGACCGAATCACAGTTTACAATGCCATTCATGGGCGTCCACTTCCTTATCTGCGACGATTCGGGAGCTGCAACAATTGCAGAATACGACAATGAATCCCGTGAATTGATCTTTACGGATTACCAGGATACTGCAGTCCCGCTTACCAATTATGCAGTTTATCTCAAGCCAGATATCAGTCAATACCCGCCTGAAAATCCTAATAATGCACACGACGATTACCTGAGAAGTGCAAAACTTCACGATTATATCTCGGATCATGAGGGGACTTTTACGACGGACGATGCATGGGATGCAATGGAGATGGTCGAGGCAAATGCAGATCTCAGTCCGGAAGAAATACTGGCAGGAGAGAATGAAACGGATCGTCTGCTGTGGACTGTTGTAACGGACCTAACCGACAGATCGATGACTGTCAAATTTTTCTTAAAAGACGGTCCGATCAACAACGAGACATACAGGACTCATGATCTTGTCCTTTCCGAGCCTTTTACATTTAAACTTGAGCGGTGAGAATAATCGGAAGGAGACCCTGATAGGAGAATTTTTCTTTTTTTTTATTTTTGTTAATATTGATAATAACTGGACAACAAATTCCCTCTCTTTTTCGGATTAGATATTTAATATCTCAAGTAATATTGACGGGCTTAATCTCCTGAAAGGGCAGTTTATCATAAGAACGAAGGCCTGAAGTCATGGTGTGTTCGCTTTGCGAACTGATGCTTGGTTTGGGTCAAAGTGTTTGTCTCCTGAATACATGGAATTTATCCATAAAACAATTATATTACTCAAAATTAAAAACCACCCGTATTCAAAAAAAATTGTTAAATAACAATATTTATTGCTAAGCCATACAAAAATTATTCTCGCATCTCCTGTGGTGCGTTTTGGGGGTTTGGAGGATGAAATAAAAACCATTTCATCCCTCTGTTTCTTCGTGAAACTGTAATTTCTCCAGGGACCGGTCAATCCCGATGATAATATACAGAAAAATTCCTGAAGAAATTCCGGTCTGATGAAACCATAAAGATCGGATAAAGAGATTGAGAGGATTTTTTTAATTCTCCGGACACCTCAAAAGCTGGAAAAATAAAGGGGGATTATTATGTTTACAAAATTGAAAAATGCATGTATTTTATCGTTGATTATCAACTTTTGTATAAAGGGGTTTGCCCTAACTACTCATGGAAAAGAAAATGACGCCAAGACCGGCAAAAATATAAAATCTCAATTTGTTGAAACCAAATTAAAATCAGCAGTTGAGTCTGTTTTATTCAGTCCGGTATGCGGTATGCAACAGATTCATTGTTCTATGACTGCAGATAGTTTCGGACTTCTGTTTTATTTTGGATCTGAGTCTGCTTATTCCAATTATATGAGAATTTATCATCGATTTATGGTGATTTTATGAAAAAGTTACTTATTATAATTTTAATATTAGGTTGTTTGGTTGGTATATCTTCAGCTTTTTCTTATACGTCTGATCTTGGATATCATGTTTGGGATGATCCTAATTGGGGTTTAATTGAAGAAGATGAAGTGATTACATTTGATGAAGTTTTAGGTAATGCTTATTGGTGTAATGCGGACCAGTTACCTTTTGATCTTTCTGTATTCGATGGAGGTTCTTTTACGTGTACTGCAAATGGTGTTACTTGCACTGGAAATATTGAGGGGGGAAGTTCAGGCCTTAACCTTATACTTGATGATCCTTCTTTGTATTTTGTTGTTCCTAGACATAGTGTTCGGTATTCTAATTTTGATGTGTATCCCCCTGAACTAATTGATCCGGATGGTGTTTCAGGCTTTGTGTGTGGTTATCCGGTATATCCTGGGCTTCAAACAATACCTGTTACTTTTGTTTCTCCGTCAAGATTATCAATGTTAGAGGTTCTAAACAACCGCCCCCGGGAGTTCCTGCGAAATCTGAGCGCTTTGGGCATTCAAGGATTTTCCGCTCTTTCCAGTGAACCGGTAAATCTTGCAACCGGGAATTATGTTTACCAGTACCAGGATCTCTACATTCCGGGACGCGGACTGCCCCTGGCAGTTACCCGTAGTTACAATTCCCAGAGTCCCATGAGCGGGCCTTTCGGCTCAGGCTGGACCTTTAATTACAACATGAGACTGGCAGGAATCAAAGGCAGTGAAGATGTACTGGTGATACGGGAAGACGGTCACACGGATATATATAATGCCGTTTCGAACGGTACCTATTCCCCACCCCTGGGGGTCTTCGATAGATTGACCATAAATGCAGATTGTTCCTACACACTTGAAAGTAAAGATCACATAAAGTATATCTTTACCCCGACAGGTCAGCTGAGTAATATCACGGATAACAACGGGAATAAGATAGATCTCACTTATACCGGCGATTATCTTACCCGGGTGACAGATTCCTCAGGGAGAGAGCTGACCTTCACCTATGATGCAGCAGGACGGATCGTTTCAATCACCGATCCCATAGGCAGAATTTTGAGCTATACCTACGATGCGAATGATAACCTGATCAGGTATACCGATCCTGCAGGCGGACAATTCGATTATACGTACGATGAAAACCACTGGCTGACCTCAATAACAAATTCCAGGGGAATCCAGTTCGTAACCAATACTTATGACGGAGACGGGCGTGTTATCAGCCAGAGCAATGCCCAAGGTGTGGTAACCACGTTCAGTTACGATATGAATAACCGGACAACGACCGAAACCGATCCACTGGGCAGGAGTACCCAATACACCCATAACGAGTATTTCTGGGAGCTTAATGAGGTTGATGCACTGGGCAATACCACTTATTACACATATGACAGTAATGGAAACAGGATCACCGCAACCGATGCGAATCGCCATTCAACTCTATGTTCCTATGATGAGAACGGGAACATCATTCAGGTTACAGATGCATCAGGTCACGTCACCAACAATACCTATGATTCAAAGAGTAACCTCCTAAGCAGTAAGGATGCATTGGGACACCAGGAAACATTCAGTTATGACGTAAACAGCAATCTGGTCCAAACTACTAATGCAATGGGATATGTTACGACTTTTACGTACGACCAGTACGGACAGGTGACAAATACACAGGATGCCAACGGACATGCTACCACCAATAGTTATGACAATTATGGTAACCTGATTGCCCTTACCGATGCCGCCGGCAATACGGAAACATACTCTTATGATCTTGTGGGACGTCAGGTTAGTGCAACCGATGCCAAAGGCAAGACCAGTACACTCATTTATGATGCACTCGACCGGCTTCTGAGTATTACCGATCCGCTAGGCCATAGCACGGCTTACAGCTATGATGGTGTAGGAAACCGGATCAGCTGTACCGATGCCATGGGAAGAACGACATTTTACACTTATGATTCCCTCAACCTGCTCACACAGGTCACCGATCCACTGGGAGGGACAGCAAGTTACGCCTATGACACGGTGGAAAATCTCGTTTCCATGACCGACGCGAACGGCCACACGACCCAGTACTCTTACGATCAGGTGAACCGCCTGACCGCCATTACCGATCCCCTTGGATATATCACAGGTTACAGCTACGACGCAGTCGGCAATAAGGTCAGTTCCACGGACAATAACGGGGATACGACCCATCTCACGTATGATTCGTTAGACCGAATCACAGGAATATCGTACCACGACCAGACATCGGCGAGTTACACCTATGACGCTGTAGGCAACCGGCTGACGATGACCGACAGTTCCGGGACGACGAGTTACGCATATGACGGGCTTAACCGGCTGACAGGCGTTACAGGTTCAGGCGGTCAGTTTGTACAATACGGTTATGACCCGGTCGGCAACAGGATCCAAACCACTTATCCCGATGGCCGGACGGTTTCGTACGGATATGATAATGTTAACAGGCTGAACGGCGTGACCGACTGGACTGGCAGCATTACCAGCTATGGCTACGATGCGAACAGTAACCTGGTGGACATGACTTATCCCAACGGGAGAGAGACGGAATACACGTATGATGACGCTAACAGGCTGACTAATATGATCAATACGGATGGAGAGGATGTAGTCTCGAGTCACGCGTATACGCTTGATGCAGTAGGGAACCACCTCCAGGTCACGGAAAGCGGGCTGAACGTTGCATTCGGGTTGAACGTTGCAACTACCACATACGAGTATGATGTACTGAACCGCCTGGACACGGTGACGTCCCCGGGTACAACGGTGACCTACACGTACGATTCCAGTGGAAACCGGCTGAGTATGGCCACAACTGCCGGGAACGTGAGGTCGACAGTTGCCTACACTTATGATGCAGGTGACCGGCTGCTTAGTGCAGGGGGAACCACCTATACCTATGACAACAATGGCAACCGGATTCAGAAAAATGAACTAAACGGGACAACATTGTACGGGTATGATGATGCCGGCAGACTGGCCGGCGTATCACTGCCGGGAGGTACCTCAGTTGAATTTGCATATGACGGAGACGGCAACCGTCTCAGCAAATCCGTCGACAGCGCCAATACGACATGGTATGTATGGGATGTCAATGGCGGCCTGCCGCAGGTTCTTACCGAAACGGACGGAGAGGGTACATCTCTTTCCCTCTATGGCCTGCAACGGATCTCCATGACCAATTCGTCGGGAGAACAGATCTATTACCAGTACGACGGACTGGGAAGCGTACGCGGTCTGAGCGACGGCAGCGGAAACACTGTTGCCGGGTATTCTTACGATGCCTTCGGCGAGCCGGATTTTATAACGGGTCAGGAGTATAACGATTTCCTTTTCACCGGGGAGCAGACGGATTCCGAAACCGGATTGATCTATCTCAGGGCAAGGTATTATGATCCGGAAACCGGGCGGTTTATTTCAAAGGACCCGTTTACCGGGTTTGCTACCAACACCCAGAGTCTGAACAGGTACACGTACGTCCAGAATAATCCTGTCCGGTTTACCGATCCGAGCGGGAAAGTGCTCTGGTGGGTCCCGGGTGTTGCTGGCGCTGCTATTAATGATGCATGGTATATAGGAGAGGTGATCGGGACCTATGCGGCAACTGGTGAAAACACTTTTAGTTTGTGCACGTTAGCAGGTCGTACAGCAGGAGGATTTGCCGGTGGAACTATGGCCGCATACGCAGCGGGATCATTAAACCCCGTTGCTGCTGGTGCTGCATGGAGTGCAGCTGAGTATAGTGTTGATACTTATACACAAGGCATGCTTTCTTCAATAGGAGTTCCGGGAAGTACAGAAGAATTCTCTTGGGAAGGTCTTGCAGTTTCTACCGGGAGTGGTGCAATTTCAGGAGGATTTGGGAAGAAAATATTTTCTCCAAACGTGGGAAGAAATCCAAAATATTTAATCACGGCGTTGACCGGAAAACAAATGCAGAAGGAAATGCGAAAAAGTCGCTTTGGAAACATCGTTAATGCTGGCCTTGCAAATGGTGTAAAGTAATCAGGTTATCGAACGAATCAAATGAAGAGGAACTAAAAACTCAGTATAATTTTTATGAGGAGTTGCTGAAAATGATTGAGAGAAAGGAAATATTACGCTATGTATTATTGATTATCTGCGTTTTCGTTCTTTTTGCTATTCCATGGGCATCGATTATCGGCATACAAGACCCGGGCCTTATTGAAACAATCAGGTTATTTCAACGTATTGCGGGTGTGGGAATTTTAACGTATATTGTTATAACAATAATTTATCAATTCTATCAAAAATCACTGACGCAGGAGATGAAGGAAGAAGAGATCAAGGAGGCTGATCAGGAAGAGACCCGACAATCGCTCTTCAAACCAACGATCGGGGTATTAATCTTTTTTATGATATTTACATTCATTCCTGCATTTGATATCATCTATTCCCTGATAAAAAATGAAGTGGATTTTAATCATACTAGTTGCTCGTTTGTAGTGATTGCAATTTTTATCTTGTTGTGGTATCTAACGCCTGTTTTCATCTTTAAAGAGGATTCGGTGCAGATCAAATCATTCCTCTTTTACTTCTTTCATATTGACTGGAAAACAGAGATAAAATATGCGGATATTACTGCAGTTAAACCTGCTCCGAAGGGAAAAGTAAGTGAAGAATTCCGCAGGTACAGGCTTGAAATATTTATGAATGGAAAAAAGAAGAAAAATGTCCTCACTTTATATAATAGCGATATAGTCGCCAAAATCTATTTGCGGTTCAAGGATAAACTGGGGGACAAGGTAAAATTAAAATAATCTTTCATTTCTCCTTTCCGTCATTTCCAAATCAAGATTAGTTTATCGGATGAATGCAGCGAAAGTGTAGCTGGAAATGATTTTGAGATAAATGTAATTCTAAAAAATTTCATAAGTCCTGTGTTTCATACTTCTGATTATTTCCTGGACATCTATTATCGGTATATAAGACCCGGTTTTACTCGTATGAATCAGAGTTATTATAAATAATTGTTAACGCACTCGACCTTTCCAATCAGTCCGCAATCACAGACAAGGCCTGGAGGATGCTATAAGTTCGCCAAGAGGAATCGCTCCATACATAAACCGATGTCAGGAACAAGACTTGGATAAAATATTTTGTGGAAATAGTTTCACGAAGAGAATGCTCCGTACCTGCATTAAAGAAGCTACATTTTCCAGAGACCAAAACCCTAACCAAAATCCCTGAACTTCCTCTCGGGAAGAACGATCTTCTTGAAGACAGACTCAAAATAGCTGTTCGTCATTCCGGCGATATAATCGCGGATGATCTCGGGAGGCTTCAGGCTCTCGATATAGCTTCTCTGGAATGCTTCCGAATCTATGAGATCGCTGTAGATCAAAGACGAACTGTTCTCCGATTCCAGGTCCAAAAGATAATGATCAAATACCGTATCAAACATCAGTTCGAGCTTGTAATCCTGCTCGTGAAGACGGTGGTTCTCATATATTTTTTTGTAATTGTATTTCTTCAGTTCAAGAACAAGGGAATAAACATCGTCCGAAAAAGCGATACAGTCCGTATCAATGCTCGTCTCGATAATATCCCTGCAGAAAGAATCGATTACGAGGCCGTTGATATCCCTATATGAGGCATTATTATTCATCAGCTTCCTGAGATCTTCCGGAAGATCGTCCAGACTCTCGTCGATAAGCCCTACCTCGATTGCGTCCTGGAGATCTCTGCCGAGATATGCAATCGTATCTGCGAACCTGACGATGCAGCCCTCGAATGTCGCAGGGGAGGGATCGGACCCTGCCTCGGCGTCCGCCAGTTTTTTATCGAAATGTTCCCAGGAAAAATTCCGTTCAGGAGTGATGCAGCAGTCCGTCACCTCTCCGTTATGGCATAAAACCGAATCAAGGACCTGGAGGGTCAGGTCGCACTCTTCGAGTTTGTCGAGAAACCTTACGCTCTGGATATTGTGCTTGAAACCACCGATGCCATGTTTCCTGCAGAGAACGTCAAGATACTTCTCGCCCGTATGGCCGAAGGGAGTGTGTCCGATGTCGTGCCCGAGTGCCGACGCCTCGATCAGGTCCTCGTTGTAGCCGAGCGCCCTCCCGATCGTCCTTGCGATCTTCGAGACGAGCTGGACATGGATCGAACGGTGGGTGATATGCTCGTTGTCGATGAAATAGAAGACCTGTGTCTTGTCGATATATCTCGAATAGGCCTTTGAATGGATGATCCGGTCGATATCCCGGAAGAAAGGAGGACGAAGCCACGGGTCTTCGGGCTTTGAATTTTTTCTCCGTACCGCCTCGCTGTTGAGGCACGCACCCTTCGAATAACTACTGCCGACTGAAGCGCTCCGCTCCTTTATCCTCTTGATCGTCTCTTTGCTGAGCTGCACAATGATCATTTTCGCCTGTATTGTTAAAAAAAGGATGTTTGGTTCGTTCAGGGAAACATAAAATATAATTGGTAAATTAATTCGAAAATTTCGATTTTCAAAAAAATATTTCAGGATTAAAATTGTATGTCGATGATCTCCCCTGTATGTGCATCGATAATTCCGTAATGCATTCTCCCGTTAGGTGTAGTGTAAGGAAGCTCCCAGATCAATTTCAACGGACTTGTTACGTACCCGTCTTCTATGTCCATATAATAAGGCACATCAAGCCACTGGAGATTGGGATAATTATAGTACTGGTAACGCTGGCAGTATTCGACATCCACCTTACTTCCCCCGTTGTTCTCTTTCAGGCGTTCTTCGAGTATCTCCTTCGCCTCATCGATCGTAATATCCGGTTCCGGCGACAGTGTAGTGATATTGTATAAGGCTTCGGGGTCTCTCCTCGTATCAAAGTAATAATTGACGGTATCAAGCCTCATATCATAATTTATGCTGCTGTGATCTTCGAAGTAGACCACACCCTCGTAAGTGGTGCAGATATCCAGGTCAAGAAACAGGTCATCGTCATAATCGTGTCTGGCTATATAGAACTCATCCTTGTGATCCTCATAATACTTTTCGCCGACCATCTTTCTGTAGAACTCGAGTGCGTGCTCTTCGGCTTCCTCAACAGATATAATCGCTTCATCGTCATTATCTCCGCCCCACCCTTCCGGTCCGTAACGTCCGATCGTTTTCCTTTCGGGATCATATACGACAATGACAGTTCTCGGATCATTCTGGTCGTAATACTTGAAAATTGCTCTTCTTTCCTCCACTTTTGAGAGGTCGAGAACATCTGAAAATACAATAGCGGGCACGATATATCCGCTATAATATAAGCGTCCCCATGAGACATTATCAAGAGTATTTTCATCCAAATCAGGGAAAAGTCTTATAATTTCCTGCTTGGCCTCTTTCACAAGCGATTCCTTTTCTTCATCGCTGTAAGGAGGGAGAGGATTCTCGTCCTGGGGCCAGGGCACTTTTATGAAAGAATCTTCCGAAGAAAAAGTTACGAGAGGATTTTGTTCTCCCGTAGATAGAACAGCCTGCGCTTCCGTAATCCCTGTCTCACATGTATCAAAAGTGTATCCTGATACCGTTAAGACGGTAAGCATGAATACAAATAAAGCAACGAATTCGATCTTTTTTGATTTTTTCATTATAGTATCCTCCGGATCTTTGTTGACATTGTTTCAGGGTACTGTCTGTTTAATATTATATGTCATTTCTATGACAGATTTCGAATTAAATAGCTCAAGGGTGGATAAGAATACCGGTGATCTAAAAGAAATGAACATCATATTTTCGGTCATGACTTTTAGAAGATCTTCAGTTGGAGAATTTTAAATCAAAAAAATCAGTAATATTAATTATGTTTTTCTTTGTCATCCGGAAGTTCACATTGCCTCAAAATAATCCGTACCGGCGTATGCATTTTTCTTCCGGTCTCACCTCAGATCAGTCCTCATGAATCTCACATAGGCTATTCCAAAAAAGACAGCAGGATATGCAATCAGGAAAAGGACATAACCCCACATTGAAGCAAGCGTTTCTCCCACTGGAGGCAGAGTTCTGTCAAATTCCAAGGAACCACTATAATCTCTGCTGTGTTGAGGCCATGTTAAAACCTTGGATAATTCCCAATAATCCATCCTAATAGAAATATATTCTACAAACTGCATTAACTCATCTTTATTTTTATTATAATCCACGGACATCTGGTACAATTCGTTATTATCGAGGCTGTCAATGTATTGATATTCAGTAGAAGGGTCAGATCCCATAATAATCTCTGCCGTGTAGTTTCCGGCCGTATAAACTACACTCATAAAGAACAGCAATGCCAACAAAGAAAAAACGAGTGACATCCCGCTTGTCTTTGAAAACGTCGATATCATCAGGGACATTATGAATACTCCTGAGAGGAAGAGGACTGTAAACAGCCAAAACATGAATATATAGCTCAGTTCCGTTACCCCGGGGACGATTGAGTGGACAAGAAGTACTGCAAATGCCAGAACAAAGACAATGGTTGTCGTAATTGCCAGTACGATTATGCCGCCCAGGGCCTTCCCGTTGATAACTTCATCCCTGTAAACGGGAACGGATAATATCGCCTTAATCGAACCTGATTCACGTTCCTTAGTAATCAGATCGAAACCAAGCGCTACTGCAATAATCGGACCGAAGATTGAGCGACCTCCAATCGCACTCATGATTCCACCGAATATGTTGACGGTATAAGGCAGGTTGTAAATTGAAGAAGTACCGCTGCTGCAGCTTCTTATTCCCTCCAGATAAGTACCGGTTTCCTTAAGAAAAAATATTCCACAGATTGTTAAAAGTAAAAACAGAAGACCGATAAAGCGAAAACTGGTTAAATGATCCTGTGCTTCCTTTATCGCAATGAGTCTGATCCTGTGTAAATCCATATTATACCTCCTTTTCACCTGAGATCGGACTTCATAAATCTAACATAGGCGGTTCCAAAGAAAATTACCGGCCACATAATAAAAACAATAAGTTTTACCCATTGATCCTCTATTAAAGTCCAGAATGTAGGTTCTTCGATATCTTGTGCAAGTTCTTTGATGGAGTCAAAGTCCAGACCGTCTTTGTTGATTGCATACCCTGAAGGCATCGTAATTGGAAGGGTTATCTGCTGGTATACATATCTTATTGAAAAAGTATTGAAAAAATCGCGAATTCCCATACTATTTCCATTGTATTCATCCATAGCCTCCTGATACGCAGCGTACTGGGCGGAAGAGGCCATGTCCGGGATATCCTCGGGAGGATTTCCAACCAACAAATAAGTTCCTAATTCACCTCCACCTGTGGGAATTATAAACAACATGATAAAAACAATTACAAGTGCCAGGATCAACGAACCGCTGCTTGTATTTGTTATCACTGAAGTCATTAATGAAACTGTGAATGACGCGATCATGAAGAGGAGGGTTATCAGCCATATCAGGCCGATACCCAGTATCTCGTCTATATCCGGAACAATGCCCAGGATCAGCATAACCGCGAAGATGATGATAAATCCGGCTATACTTATCGCATTCAGGGCCATTATACCCCCAATAGCCTTTCCGTTTATCAATTCATCCCTGTAAAGCGGCTGTGAAAGGATTGTCTTTATCGAACCTCTTTCTCTTTCACCTGAAATGAGATCAAAACCAAGTGCAAGTCCGATAACTATCCCGAGACCATCAACACCTATGGAACTCACAATATCCGAAAAAACACGCAATGCAGAAGGCTGAAATATTAAAAATTCACCGCTGGCCCCTCCACTTTTGTAGCTCTCAAGCGCATTATTGTAGTCATCGACCCCGCTTGCCGTTTCAATAACGAGTACTATGCAGAATATGATCATTATCCAGAACAGCCTTTTGCTGAGGATATGATCGGTAAACTCTTTTTTTGATATTATCGCAAGCCTTGTTAGATCCACTCCTTATTCCCTCCTGTAAACCTTAAGGAAGAGATCTTCAAGCCCAGGACGATCGAGATACATCTCGGTTATTCCTGAGCAGTGATTCTTTAACTTCTCTGCAAGAATGGGACGTATATCCTTTTCGACCGAGATCTCAATACCATCTTTCGTCCTTTCAATCTCAAGAATGTCTGGATTTTTAATCGATTCGACCTCGGTATAAAGGTCCGGGTTTATGGATTTGATAACGATCTTCTGCCTTGTGCCACTCTGCCTGATGAGTTCGTCTTCGACCTCTTCGACAGATCCTTTTGCAACAAGTCTTCCCTGTGAGATTATTCCGAGTGTAGTGCACACTGCCCTAACCTCCGAGAGAATATGTGAACAAATGAGGACGGTCTTTCCTTCCTGTTCGAGCTCTTTTATAATCTCCCTGTACCTCAGCACCCCTTCCGGGTCCAGGTTCGCGGTCGGTTCGTCGAGGATCACTACTTTCGGGTCGTTTAAAAGTGCAAGCGCGAGCCCAAGTCTCTGGTTCATTCCTCTTGAATATTCGCCGACTTTCTGAGTGACCCCGTTCAGCCTGACGCTTTTTAAGAGTCTTTCGATTCTTTCTTCCCTTTCGTTTTTCTCAATCGGGTAGAATTTTCCGAGATAGTCGAGGTTCTCATATCCTGTCAGGTTCCGGTAAAAGCCGACATCCTCCGGGAGGTAGCCGAGAATTTCCTTCCCTTTAAGAGGATTTAAAGCGACGTTAACTCCGTCTATCGTGCATATGCCGGATGTAGGTTCGATCATCCCGGTGAGCATCAGGATGGTCGTACTCTTTCCTGCCCCGTTGGGGCCGAGGAAACCGAAGACTTCCCCGTCTCCGACTTCGAGATTCAGGTTGTCGACCGCGTTTTTTTCGTTATATTCTTTGGTAAGGTTTTCAGTTTTTATCATGTATTCCCCATTATTGACTGTATTTTGTTCTCCGGAGTACTTTGGGAAACCACAATGCTTTCCCTGGATTATTAAAACAGACATCTAATTTGGCTATTTATTACGTTCCTGACTCTGCCTGTTTAAAATTAATATATAATTTAATATTATATCCCATTTCTCGGACAAAATACGAATTGATTTATGGTTCACAAAAAAATTGTTTTTAGATTATGACTGAATGTCGATAATTTCGCCGGTATGTGCATCAATAATACCATAATGTATACTTCCGTCTGCTGTTGTAAACGGGAGCTCCCAGATGAGTTTCAGTGGACTTGTTACATAACCGCCCTCTATGTCCATGTAATATGGTTCATCAAGCCACTGGAGATTGGGAAAATCGGAATACTGGTTACGCTGACAGTACTCGATCTCCACTTCATTGCCGCCGTTGTCATCTTTTAACTGTGCTTCAAGTATCTTTTTTGCTTCATCAATTGTGATATCGGGAGTTGGTGATAATGTAGTAATCTGAGACAGGACATCCGGATTATTTTGTCGGTTAATATATTCATCGATATAATTATTGACTCCATCATACCTCATATCATATACCACCCAGGTATGATCATTAAAATATACTACTCCCTCATAAGTTGTAGCTATCTCTACGTAAAGGAAGACTGAATTCAGATCATCGAAATCTCTTATAGTAACAAAATCATATTTATGGAATTCATATTCATCACCCATTACATCTTTATAGAACTCAATTGCACGTTCTTTCGCCTCATCGGTAGTAACTATCGCGGTATCATTATCATCGAAAGATGTTCTTGCTGATCCATATTTGGTAATTATATCTTGGCTTGAATCATATACTATCTCAACAGTTCTCTGCCCAATATCAGATGACTCTGAAACATTTGAAAAGACAATGGCAGGTACTCTATAACCGGCGTAATGATGGCTTCCCCATACGTAGTCATTTAATGTATCTCCGCTCACATCCGGGAAAACTCTCATGATTTCCTCTTTTGCCTCCTCGATAAGTGACGTCTTCTCTTCATCACTGTAGGGAGGAACCGGGTTCTCGTCCTGGGGCCAGGGAACCTTTATCGTAGAAGCAGAAGAAGATTCAACAGTTGGAGTAGTCTGTTCTTCCGTTGGCTGAACCGTTGGTGTTTCTGTAACCGCTGTTTCTTTTGTGCCAAGAGTGCATCCGGAAATAAAAACAGCTGTTGCAATAAGTACTGATAGCAGGATCAGTGAAATTAAATTTATTTTTTCAACCATATTATCACTTTGAATTCCAGCCGATGCTGTTTCAGAAGAATATCTAATTCAATAATATATGCCATTTCTCGGACAAAGTCCAAACTGATTTGAATTTATTGTTTCAGGATAATATATCCTGAAAAAAATGGTTTGATTTAAGAGTAATATACCTGACCCGGATGCCTCCGAATTTCAGATATGGATCTCATTTAAGCATACAGAGTGGTCTTTACATTGCCGCTCTGTCCGGTTGAGCAGGTTAATTTTGTAGTTATAACATGATCACGCTGCTGCTGTGTATCCTGGTAGGTCTTATATCCTGTACTGACCAACCATGTTCCAGATGCAGTTTCAGAAAATGGACCGAAAGAGATACGCGTGTTTGATATTGTAAGTCTGACTGTAATCCAGTCTACATCACCAACTATACTCTCGGCCTTTCCAAGAGCCTGGAACTGATCAGAAGAACTGCTGATCCAGTCTCCATCCGCGGTCACGTCATATGGCCCTATTGGTTGTGTATTAGCACTAACAGGCATCGCAAGAACAGCCCCTGCCGCAAGTATCATAAATACCAGCAGGGTCGCTTTTCCAAAGCTGATTTTTTTCATTTTTCTTACCTTCTTTTTTATTTTATTGAAGATAACGCTATATCGGGATCATGTCGAAATGCAGGGAATCAGGTCTGAAAGAGACTCCTTAAAACATCGGCTGGTCCTTCTTCGTAATCTTCATTCAGTCGTCTAATCTGGAGCTATATATCATTTATAAGACAAAATGCGAACTAATTCGTAGTTTGTCCTATTAATATCACGCTCTAAAAAAGTGCAGGATTTTTTCTTGATTTAGAAAAGATATTGTCTCGCTTTTTTTAAGAAAATTTAACGCTGAATATCAAGTTTGTATGAATATAACATACAAAATAAATATTTCTTTAGATGCAACTGCGCCAATTTGATTTATTGGAAGTGTCATTTTACACGGAATTCTGAATAAATATGTTTTTCAAAAAGGTTGTAAAAATCATCACTAATGTTATACATTGTAAACCAACCCTTGGTTTGAGATTCTATTACACCTTTTCCTTTAAGAAATCCAAGATGCTTGCTTGTCGTTGATTCCGAATATCCGGTATTTTCAGCAATTTTTTTATTATTGATCCTTGGGTTCTTATAGACCTCTGTAATTATTCTTTTAAGAGTACCGTCACGCATAATTAAAAATAACTCTTTTTCCTCGTTTGAATAAGATGAATCCCCGATAAAGTAATGATGTTTCCCGCTCTCGCAGACTGAACAGACCGTTCCTTCTGATTCCATAATTTTAAGATGATATTCTAATGTGCCCTTTTTCAGATCGCCATCCCTTAAAATTTCACTAAAATATATACCCGGATTCTCATCAATAAGCTTATAGATCTCGAACCTTATCTGATTTTCAAGTATATTTTTCCGGGTGACTGATCCAAAAATTATTGAAGGGAAAATGTTGAATCCCATAAAATTCCTGGATGTTGCGACAAGACCGGGCTGATCTTCGAGAATTTTCGAATAGCATGAGCTATAAAATATACCGAGAACAGTAATTGAAACAATTATCATCATAAAGATGATTTTTGCCCGGTTGATTTTTTTCATCTCTTTTTTCACCTTTTTATCACGATCATGAAGAGATCGGATCTATTCTAATGAGCTTTGAATCCAGACTGACTCATGTTGACCATATGATCAGAAATCTACCAAAATCTACGAATTCCTGATTAAACACGCAATGTATGCGTATTTTACTATTTATTCAGACACATGACTGTAGGGTAGGCCCTTTCATAGGACTCCATAACGCAGCCGGGAACATCTGTCAAATTTGATCCAATCATGGCAGTGGATCTCTCCATCACAACTGAGGACTGTTTGTGCCCCCCACTGCCCACGAAGAAAACTTTAGTTCAATCTATTAAACGTGTTGTTGAACAATAGTCTACACATTTGTGAGAGATCTCGTTCAATGAGATGAAAAAAAAGGATTTCTATCCGGTACAATCCCACACGCAGAATCTATGAAATAAAATGCTTGAAAAAGACTCAGTGATCGCGGGAGACAAAGAGGGGGTCCAAAAACCTGCTGGTTATTTCTTCGTTTATAAAATTTTAAAAATCTATGAGCATGGTTGGGCGGAATTATATTCTGAGAATATTATGGCGTGTAGGAAATTTAGAAAATATGCATTTTAAGAGGCCGCATTTTATACATGAGCCGGTAACGATCAAAATTAATATACGTTACAAAGTAGAGAATGTTTTAGCCTTGTTCAGTTTTGAGCAGGTCAACCCGAATGATTGATTCAGTTTGTACGGGCTCTCTTGAAGAACCCGGACTCTTGAAACTGTTGCTTTGGTTTTTTCATGAAACAGTACCTGGAACAACTGTTTCATTTCAACTTTCATAAATAACTGAATTAGCAAGTACTGCATTTACTGCAAAAATAATTTTTGATTGAATTAAAGTAAACAGGTTACTTACATGAATTTTCAGTCTAGCAGGGAATTTATTGAATAATTCTGTCAGGTCATAATGACTTAGATTTCCAATCAAAAAAGATCCAAGTAAAATTCAAAAAAAAGATCGATGATATTTATTGGATCTCTTCTTCCTGATCCTTAACGCCGCTCCAGAATTTCTTCTCCTTCCTCCAGACGACAACTTCGTAGAGCATCATAATCGCGAGGATCAGGCACCCGCCGAGGAAGAAAGCGATTATGAACAGGTGAACCACCGCCCCGTGATCTTCAGTCTCTACATCGACAGCGTTTGTTGTAGATTCGGGGATTGCATTATCAAACTCCTCTCCCCCCGAGATACCGGTAGCTGAAACATTTTCCTCCAGGCCTTTTGCCGCATATGTTTCCGCTGAGGTTGCCAGTGTCCGGTTATCTCCTTCGGAATACACCGTCTGGGTACCGGAAACCTCAGCAGGCGACACCCCGGATGCATATGTCATCATGACATCATTAGACGACATCGTTCCCGACTCCTGCGGGAAGAAATTAAACGTCGGCGAGACAGCCACCATCGCAAGAGTCGCTATTAAGAGGATTGCAAAAACAGATGCATATTTCAGGAGCGTATCCTTGATATCTCCGCCGGAAGGGGCCACGATAACAAGCCTGTCGTTGACGCCGTAGACCTTGACCTCCCTCCCCTTTTCGCTGTATTTGATCTTTCTTACCTCGATCAGTTCGGCATCGAGAAGATTTTCTACATGGTACTTTACGGTAGTCATCGGCTGGTTCATCCTTTCGGAGATCTCCGAAAGAGTCAGGTCGCCCTCCTTTAAGGCGGAAAGGATAGCGGTGGCACTTTCGTTAGCCATCGCCTTGCCGATCTTTTTCGCCCTTTCATCGCCGGGCTCGAGAACCAAAACCCCTTCTGACATTACCTTATTTTTATTTTAGTAATTCACTAATCATATTCTTTCCCTGCTGAAGAGCTTCGGACAGATTCTCCTTTTCCGTCCCGACACCCTGCGCAAGGCCCGGCTTTCCGCCGCCTTTTCCGCCGATCATACCGCAGACTTTTGTAACCAGGTCGGCGGCATTGATCCTTTCAGTTCCCGATGCGGCCACCACGTGAATCCTGTCCTCTCCGCCTGCAACAAGACCTACTCCGCCTTCGTTTGCAAACTTTGTGGCGATACTGACAAGCTCCTTCGGGGATGCATTCACCTCGTGGACCGCGACGGAGATCCCTCCGATCTCCTCGGACGAAAGGCCCTCCAGCCTGAGTTCGCCAAGCTCTTTGCCCAGCTTTTCGATCTCCTTCTTCTGATCCTTCCATTCGGAAAAGAACCTGTCGACAGACGAAGGCAGGTTCTCCCTCTGGACGCTGAGGGTCTGGCATGAAGAATCGAGCAGGCCTTCCATCTTCTCCATATATGCAATCGCGGAAAGACCCGCAGCAAACTCGACCCTCTCTATGCCGTCCTGGACATGCTCGACACGGATTATCTTGAGACAGCCGATCTCCCCGGTGCTCCTGCAGTGCGTTCCCGCACATGCCTGGACATCCCCTGAGACCTTCACGATACGGATCATCTTTCCGGGCGGAACACCTCCCTGGTAGAGATCGAAGCCGTACTTCTGCTCCGCAGTCGTCCGGTCCTCCCACTCGATGACGATCTTCTGGTTTTCGAGTATAATCCGGTTCGCCTCGATCTCTATCTTTTGGAGCTCTTCGGGAGTTATGTGCTTGAAGTGCCGGAGGTCGATCCTTGAACTTTCAAATCCTTTCTGTGCCCCGGCCTGGTGGATATGCGGGCCGAGTACATGTTTTGCCGCGTGGAGAAGGACATGCGTTGCGCTGTGATGGCGCATCATCGTCAGCCTGAAATTCTCGTCGATCACTCCCTTGACCTGAACTCCGCGTCTGATATCTCCGCCCTCGATCCTGTGAAGGATCACCTCGCCGAGTTTGAAGGTGTGAACAACCTTCACCATTGCGTTTTCGGAAAGAAGACGTCCGATATCCGCCGGCTGTCCTCCGCCCTCGGGGTAGAAGAGAGTCTGGTCGAGAATTACATAATTATCAAACGCATCGATGACCATCGCATCGAACTCCGTATCGGCGACCTGCTCGTAATAGAGCCTCTTCGTCGGGGGAAGACCTTCGATGCGTTTCCTGAGCGCTGCGTAGGGATCTTCCTTTACCCCTTCGTCGTTCTCCGAATGCATGTCTGCAACTACAGAATAGAAATCGTCCGGGAGATCGACCTCGACGGACTCCTCTGCGGCAATATCACGGACAATCTCCGGGGGAATACCGTGGGAGTCATACAATGTAATGAGTTCTTTAAGAGGGACAGGCTCCTTCTTTCCCCTGTACGAACCGGCGATCTTCCTGACGATCCTGGCGCCCCTCTCCATCGTCTGTTCGTATTTTACAACTTCGTTCTCGATAATCTCGTTTATGACCGAGGGTTTCTGTTCAAAGGAGTCGGGGCCGATGATCTTCATCTGCTTTTCGATCAGTTCGTAAAGCGGGGTCTCAAGACCTATCTCGTTCATCATCCGCAGGGTTCTCCGGATTACGAGACGTGCAAGGTAACCCTCCTGCGCATTCGAAGGCACGATGCAGTCCCCGAGCATATAGGCAAGACAGCGGGTGTGATCGGTAATCGCGTAGACCCTCTCGACAGGGTCCATTAATGCCTGGAGCTTCTCGAATCCAACGCCGATCGTCTTTGCCACTTCTTTTCGCATTTTAATGAGGTTTGAACCCGATATATCCATCTGACCTGCATATTTGGCATTCATCGCCAGTATCTTTGCAAGTTCGGAAGACTGGAGCAGATTTTCAAGGCCCGCGGAGATCATCAGGTCGTTGACCATCTCGGGGAAGACCGCATCATATATTGTAGGCGAACCTTTCGATGCCCATACAAATCTTTCGAGGCCGTAGCCCGTATCGACGATCCTGAGATCCATCGGGTAATAAGGAACACCTTCGAGTTCGATCGGTGTTCTGCCGTTCGCCATCTTGCCGAGGCTCATGAAGACGAGAGTCGCAACCTCGAGTCCGCCGATCATCACTTCGACACTCGGGCCGGCATTTCCTCCGCCTATCCACGGGTGCTCCTTGTAGGTGACATCTTCAAGGTTGCCGCCGATCGATTCGATAAAAAGATCGCAGAGTTCTACTGTCCGGTCTTTCCAGTATATCTCATTCTTATCGGTATTGAAAGCGTGGTGGGCCATCATCTCGAAAGTCGTCAGGTGCCTGCCGGATCTCCCGACAGAGTCGAGATCGTTGAGCCTGATGCACGGCTGGGATATCGTCAGGGGATTTGCAGGCGGAGGAACGACACCGCTTGTTACAAAAGGCTGGAAGTCGGCGATGGATGCGATTGTAAGATAGATGTCGTCCCTCCATCTTGCCGCGACAGGATATCTGCTTATTCTCTGGTGACCCTGTTTTTCAAAAAATGACAGGTATGCTTCCCTCATCTCATCCAGCGAATGAGGTTTGAACACGGGATTTCCAATGAAACTGTACGGCGCACAGGAGGCGTCTCCGCAGACTTCCCTGTTGGCATCTCTTGTCCAGAAAGCAGCACCGCATTTTTTACAAATTTTACGTTTAAGGCCATTGGATTTAAAATATTCAAGTTGATACTCTTCTTCGAGCATAGAAAACCACGCTTAACTCCTTAATTATTCTCAAGAAATGTTATTATTACTATCTGTTTCAGTATCCCCACCATTTTTTCCGGCGACAGACCACCGATCCTGATACCACTCATTAATTTCGTCGTAACCACCAGTTAACCTTGCGATCCTGACCGCCAGGATATGCCAGCACATTATTCCCCTGAAACAAAAATCATTGCAGGCGCAGAAATCGTCATCAACGACATAGGTATCCGATGTTCCATCGACCACAAAAAAATCCAGGTACTTATGGATCTTTCCGTCCTGGACTGCGTCAAGGGCCTTCCTCCCCTTCTGCGGATATTTTTTAAGAATCGACTCTATGGTCTCTTCCAGCAGTATTTCTTCGGGGGAGAAGCGTCCTTGCATTGCAGTCACCATTATGGTCACGGAATTACCGATATTCTCGGCTCGTCGGGGATATATGTCCAGCCCATTCTCCCGGCGAGCCGTTTCATGCCGGGAGACTCGAGTGCATAATGGGTGGACTCCATCAGCCCCAGTTCCGGCGGGGAATCTATCAGAATATTATGCTTCAGTTCGGCCGAGAGGAAGGCGTCGGCACCGAGCTCATATGCACATTCGATAAGCTCGGCGTCAAAACCGCTTCCCCCGACGACCGCCAGGCGTTCGATCTTTTCAGGGCAGTTGTAGAGCCTCAGCCCTCCGCCCAGGATTCCGGAGATCTCCGCAGGAGTCAGGGAGCAGTCGCCCACGAGGCCGAGAGGCATCTTCTCTGTCGCCGACAGACCCAGGATCTCAGCAAGGGCATCGTTGATGCCCCCTTCGGCATGATCGAAATTCGTGTGCATCGCGTAGATATTCAGGCCTGAGGAGAGGGCTCTTCCAAGTATGAACGCATCCTTCCCTGCGATCCTGGCCAGGGGATACCAGATCGGGGGGTGGTGAACCACAAGAGCGTCGGCATCACATAACACAGCCTGCGATACCGTGTGTCCTGTCGCGTCAAGGGAGCATGCAACTGATTCGATATCCTCCTTTCCCTCTACTATCAGGCCGATCCTTCCCTCGTCGAACTCCTCCGCAAGCTCTGGAGGAGCAATCTCTTCTAGAATCGATATAAACCGGCCGGTGTTCATACAGATTATTGGGCCGCTAATCTTGAATATCTTTCTTTATTACCAATAGTAATAATAGAAGCTCTTATATATTCTCAAAAAAGAATACATTAATATGGAAAAGTCCATTGAAGAGATCAACCGGAGAATACTGGAAGGCAGTGCCCATATAGTAACGGCCGAGGAGATGCCGGGCATTGTCGACGAACTGGGGGAGGAAGGAGCATTAAAAGAAGTTGATGTCGTAACCACCGGTACATTCGGGGCAATGTGCTCTTCAGGGGCTTTCTTCAACTTCGGCCATTCCGACCCGCCGATAAGGATGGAGCGGGCATGGATGAACGATGTCGAACTCTACTCCGGCCTTGCGGCAGTCGACGCGTACCTCGGTGCGACGCAGGAATCCGAGACGCAGGGAAGTGCGTATGGCGGAGCTCATGTTATAGAGGATCTCATATCAGGGAAATCCGTAGAACTCCGTGCATCTTCGAAAGGCACGGACTGCTACCCGAGAAAGACACTTTCGACAGATCTGCTGCTCCACGATCTCAACGAAGCGATAATGTGCAACCCCAGAAACGCGTACCAGAGGTATGCGGCCGCGACGAACTCCACCGAGAATACCCTGAATACATACATGGGAACGCTTCTTCCCGAGCACGGAAACGTAAGCTACTCGGGAGCGGGACTCCTTTCGCCCCTGATCAATGACCCAAAGCTGAAGATGATCGGAAGCGGGGTCCCGATATTTCTCTGCGGAGCAAAGGGAATGATCGTCGGGCAGGGAACTCAGTCCTCGCCCGGCACGCTCTTCGCAACCCTGATGACGACCGGAGACCTCAAGGAGATGTCCCCCAAGTACCTGCGGGCGGCTACATTCAAAAATTACGGGGTCTCGTGCTACATAGGTCTGGGTGTGCCGATCCCGGTGACCGACACCGAGATCGTGAGGAACACGGCGGTGCGGGATGAGGATATTACGACCAGTATCGTAGATTACGGTGTCCCGAGCAGGAACAGGCCGACAATAAAGACTGTAAGCTACGCGGAGCTGAAAAGCGGCAGCGTCGAGATCAACGGCGAGGAGATCAAAACCTCATCGCTCTCTTCGTTCAAGAAGGCACGCGAGATCGCAGGAGAGCTGAAGAGGTGGATCTCCTCCGGCCAGATGACGATGGTGCTTCCGACAAGGCCCTCGGATGCATCGCGGACAGTCAAACCGATGAAAGAGTCGAAACGGACCCCACGGGTTATGGAGATCATGGAGCGCAACATCACATGCATCTCAGAGGACGCCGATATCAAAACCGCAGCGAAGAAGCTCCTCCGGGGCGAGACGAACCATCTTCCCGTCCTGAACAAGGAGAACAAGGTCGTCGGAATCGTTACGACATACGATGTCTCGAAGGCGATCATAAAAGAGAATGTCAATGACAGCGTCTCGATGGTGATGTCGAGGAGCGTAATCACGACGACTCCCGAAGAGGCAGTCGATATCGCGGCGATGAAACTCGAGAGGAACAACATCAGCGCCCTGCCGGTTATTGATCCCGAAGGAAAACTTCTCGGGATTCTTACCGGAACGGATCTCGGAAAACTGCTCGGGAGGAGGTGGTACAAATGAAACTCCTTGTCAGGTTCCATAAAAGACGCGGCCAGGAGCCGATTATCGCGAGGACTGTCCTCGACACCGGCGTCCTGATAAACGTGGAGAGGGCCTACATCGAATCCATGGACGGCGAGGTCCTGATAGATGTCCCCAACGACAAGGCGAAGCTTGTATGCGAGAGGCTGAAGGCGTTCGGGGCCGAAGTAGAAAGGCTCGAAGAATCGGTGAGGCGCAAAGAGGAGGAATGCATCGACTGCGGGGAGTGCATCAGTATCTGCCCGCAGGGCGTCTTCTCCTTCGACAAGGACTGGAACATCACGATGAAGCAGGAGAACTGCGTTCTCTGCGGAAAATGCGTGGAGTCGTGCCCGCATTCGGCGCTCTCCATCCACCAGTAGGATATGCTCAGGGAACTGTTCAGGTATAAAACCACATTCGCCACGATACTTGCCGACGATGCGAAGTTCTTCGAACCGGCAAAGGAGGCGATGATCGATGCGAGACTTGAGATCGAATCAGAGATCTCGGTAAACCCCCTTTTTTTATCCAGCCTTGTCCCGGTCGAAAAAGAGACCGAATCCGTACACGTGGAGAGGATGGTCAGTGCAGCAAAGAAAGCCGGAACGGGCCCGATGGCTGCGGTCGCCGGAACGATTGCATGGGCGGGAGTGGAAGCGATGAAAGAAAACGGAGCCAAGGCGGCGGTTATAGACAACGGCGGGGACATCGCCCTGTTCTCGGATAAGGAGATCAGGATCGGACTGTACGCAGGGAATTCTTCGATGAGCAAAAAATCGGCATTTATCATTCCGCCCGGAAAAGAGATCTACGGAGTATGCACGTCATCGGCAACCGTAGGGCCTTCGATCTCGTTCGGAGTCGCCGATTCTGTCACCGTATTCTCAGCCGACGTCTCCCTTGCCGATGCATGGGCGACGATGATCTGCAACGACCTGAGATCGCCGATCTCTGAATATCCCATGAATATCGATGAGATGGGGGTAGACGGTGTATTCGCAACGTTCGGAAAAGAGAGTGCCGGGTGGGGTATTCTGCCTGAGATCAGGGCGGCGATAGTTGACACCGGCCTGATAACTTCGGGCTGAACCTACCACTCAAGGGAATTTGCATATTCTACTGCTTTGGTGTACGCCTTTCTGCCCGAAAACTTCCTCAGTATCTTCTCCCCGTCGGAAACATAGATGATCCCGTTATTATCCTCGATAATAAACCAGAGTTCGAAGATATCGAAATTTTCTATAAAGACTCCTTTTTCGAGCGACGAGGCGGGCTGGAGCATGAGGCGGTCGATAACGATCTCCGAGGGGTCCATCCTGAAATAATAATAGAACACCTGGAACGCATGCAGGAAATCGGATACCAGGAGCTCATTTTTGACTTCATCGTCGAGATCATCGATAATCGACGACAGCCTGTCATAATTGTCTTCGGCAATATCAAGTATCTGATCGGCAAGTTCGGCAAGTTCGATGCTGTCGGTCATAACTATTCTTTCTATTCTAATCCTCCCTGATTCATCCTATTTAGAATATGCAATAATAAAAATACCTGAATGATGACGGATGGCTATGGCCGGCAGATGCATCGCCGGCAACCCCCCGCCGCGGGTCGCTCCGCAGACCCGCGGATCGGCCCCGACCTCGGGGCCTCTCCTTTGCGATAACCGCTCAGGGGATAGCGAGTATCCCCTGAGCGGAGAGATGCGGGATATTCCTAGCGTGTTTTACTGCAGAGAAAATTCATAAAAAAAACAAATTCAACAGCCCGGGGGACCCTTGCCGGTCCCTTGGGCGTGCCGTGAATGGCTATCTTAAGGCAAGGCCCCTGGGCAGGGGCCGTCCGGCGGCCCGGCCGCCGGTGCCGGGGTCGCCTAAAGGACCCGGATTTTATAGCAAAGCGTATCATTTATCAGATTTAAGATAGCAGTTACTCATCAGCGATGTTCCAGGTATTCCTGATACTGTCATTAGTCCTGTTTGTCCTCTTCCTGGTCCCCTCGAAGTACAGGAGATATTTCGCCGCGGGAGGCTGGTCTTTCCTCGGGATCTTCTTCGTCCTCTTCTCTTTCGGCCACGTGGCGGAGAACGAATTCATCTACCCTGTGGCAGCGGTGCTCTCACTTCCGTTGTTTATTATAACGATCGCTGCATCTTATTCCGGGAACAGAACGGCATTCCGGATAACGACGGTGGCTGCGGTGGCGTTCATTGTTTATTCAGTAATCGCACCCAACCAGGCGATATCGGAATGGCTGATCAGGATGCAGGTGGACAACACGATCCTCGCTCTCGCCATGATCGGGCATCCTGCCGCGGCTCCTTCATGGGACTGTATCCTGAGCAACGGCTACGGGATTATAATCACATTCTCGTGTACGCCCATCGTCGGGACGGCGGTGATGCTCGGAATGGCAACAGGTATCGATGCAAACCTGAAACAGAAGATCGCGGCTGCCGGGTTCGTGATCCTCTCGCTGGCCGCCCTCAATATCGCGAGGCTCGTATTCGTAGTCAAGGCGTACTCGGAGCAGTGGTTCCCTTATTTCACTGACTTTGCATCGGGCGGATTTCCTGGACACGAGAGCTTCTTCTGGGCGCACAACGTCATAGGCAGGATCAGCTTCACTTTCCTTGCGATAATCCTTGTCGGGTGGGGACTGACGTATTTCATCCCGGATTTGAGGAAATTTTACCGCGAGATTCTCTACTTTTACTATAACGGGTTGAAAAAGATCTCCTCTTGCCGGTTTGACATGAAAGATATTTGACCCCAGATCCGAACTCCCTGAACTTCCGGGGATTTTATAGAGCAATTAAGATAATTATATCCCGCTCTCCGCAAAATAAGTACTGCGTGCGTCAGGAAGATATCGACTGGAAAATATACCATATTGTCGTCGACGAAAACAGCGTTTCCGCAGACGATATTTTATCCAAAACCGGTTTTGACAGGGAAACAGTAACGGGATCCCTGAAAAGGCTCGAGTTGAGCAGCCTTATAGAATATGACGGCGAAACGGCAAGGATACTCTCTCTTCACGAGATGCTCCTGAAATGCAGTATAAAGAATGCCGCGGCGGATCCCGAGAGTCCCATAATTATAGAGAACGGCGTTATCAAAGAGAACCCGAATTACAAGAGATAAGGTGCCGAATGACAGAAAAAGTATGTGTCCTCCGTCTCGGCCACAGGCCGGAGAGGGACAGGCGAGTTACAACCCATGTCGGACTTACAGCCCGTGCACTTGGTGCCGAAGGTATGTACCTGGCATCCGAAGACAAGAATATAAAACAGTCCATCGATGACGTTGCCGAAAGGTGGGGAGGAAATTTCTTCGTCGAAACGGGAGTCGGGTGGAAGAAATGTGTCAACGACTGGAAGGCCGACGGAGGCGTGGTCGTCCACCTAACGATGTACGGCGTTCCGATGACATCAGCCATCGAAGAGATCAAAAAACATGAAAAGGTTCTGGTGGTCGTCGGAGCGGAGAAGGTTCCGGCGGACATCTACAACATGACAGATTACAATGTCTCAGTTACGACCCAGCCGCATTCAGAGATCTCAAGCCTTGCTCTTTTTCTCGATCATCTCTCCGACGGCAAAAACCTCAATCTCGAATTTCCGGATGCAGATCTAAAGATAGACCCCTGCGAGAGAGGGAAGAGGTTCAAGGATTGAAGGGGCGTGTTCTTGTCGCGGGGTTTGCAACACGGCATGTTGCCTGCTCTGCGAAAAATGCCGGATACGAGGTCCATGCGATAGATGCGTTCTGCGATCAGGATCTGCAGTGGAATACGAAATCCTGCACTATCTTCGAGGATCTCGAATCGCTTCCCGGGCAGATAGAAGAGATCTGCAAAGAGATCGATCCCGATTATCTCGTGGTAACGTCGGGTGCAGAGGAGATCTCTGTCTCGAAGAAGATATCCGGAAGCTGTAAGGATAAAGCAGGGATCTTTACAGACAAACGGAAGATACAGGATTTCTTCCGGGAGAACTCGATCAGGGTTCCTGCGATCCTTTCCGACGGAAGCTACCCCACCATGCTCAAACCCTGCAAAGGAGCGGGCGGCTGGAGAAATACTGTCGTAGAATCCCCGGAGGAGGAAAACAACTTCTGTGAGATGTGGCCGGAGACACCATATATCCGCCAGGAGGTCGTAAAAGGAATCCCGTGCAGCGTATCGTGCATCGCATCCGGCGGAAGGGCGAAGGCGATCGCCGCAAATCTCCAGTATCTCAGGGGAGGCGACGGTGAGCGGGCCTACGGTTTCGCAGGCGCCGCGACTCCTTTTACGAACGAAAAGGCCGGTGAACTCATGAAAGAGGCCGAAAGGATCGCATCTTTATCGGGCTGCACCGGCTCGATAGGCATCGACTTCATCCTCTCGGACGACGGGATCTACGCAATCGAGGTCAACCCGCGTTTCCAGGCGACGCTTGATATCATCGAGATGTCGACAGGTTTCAACATATTTGAAGCGCACATAAACGCCTGCAAAGGAATAATCCCCGGATCTTTGCCCAAAGCAAAAAAGGTGATCGCAAGGAGGATCATATTCGCGGATCGCGATCTGATCGTTAAGGACGACCTGAAGAAATACTACCCGTACGTAGCAGATATTCCCCGTAAAAACAGCCAAATAGAAGAAGGCGGAGCGATAATCAGTGTTTACGGAGAAGGGGACACTCTTGCAGGTGCCGAATCGTCACTGGATAAAACTATTAAAGAAATTGGCAGATATATAAGCAGATGGTAGCTGTAGAAGATGCACTTAAAAACGATGCGGTAAGAGCCTATCTCTTTCGCCTCGTCGGGGAAGAGGGGCTTGATTTAATCGATAAATTTCCTTTGGAGGGTGAATACAGCGACGAGGATCTTGCCGAGAGAACGGGGATCAACTTAAACAGCGTCAGGCATACCCTTTACACTCTCTACGGAAAGCGTCTGGCCGAATACCGCCGTATAAAGAATGCCGAGACAGGCTGGCTCACCTATCTCTGGGTCATGAAGTTCGAAAACCTCGACGCAACTCTCTCCGAAGAGATGGATGACATTCTTGAGATTCTCAAGGCGAGAGAGGATTACGAACTCCTGAACGACTTCTATATCTGCAACAAATGCGGCCTGAGATATACGTTCGACGAGGCGATGGCGAGGGACTTCATATGCATCAACTGCGATGAGAAGATGGACCATTTCGACAACGATCTCCTTGCCGAAGCTCTGAAGCGGCGTGTCGACGCCATAAAGGAAAACCTGGGGAAAGTGTGAAGATATCAGATATAGATCCAATAACTCTTTTAAAAAAATCAGGCTGTCCTGATAACGTCATCGAACACTGTATTTCAGTACGGGATCTTGCGGTGGTCTTCGCCCGAAATGCACCGGTGGACAGGGAACTTGTAGAAAAGGGAGCGCTTCTTCACGACATCGGACGCTGCCGGACGCATTCGATTGCTCACGGTCAGGCGGGTGCAGAGATCTGCAGGGATTACGGGCTCCCGGAAGAGATCTGCCGCATCGTCGAGACGCATATAGGTGCAGGACTAACCGCAGAAGAATGCCGCGAGGAAGGGCTCAAACCCATCGATTGCGTTCCGAAAACCCTTGAGGAGAAGATCGTTGCGCATGCCGACAACCTGATCAAGGGCACAAAAGAGATTACAATCGATGAAAGACTTCGTCTTTCGGCAAACCTGTCTGAGGCTGCCAGGAAGAGAATGAAGGACCTCTCGGACGAGATCGAGAAGTACAGGTAATTCAGATTACTATTTTTCTGACCTGAGGGAGCGACCTGAGCTCTTCATATACGGTCGCGGGAAGGTTGGACTCAAGTATTACTACGAGTTTCGGGTCCTCGGACAGCACGGGATCGGTTACGAATATCTGTCTTATCGAGAGGTTGTGATCGGTTATCACCTTGACGGCCGCACCGACGATTCCTTTCTGGGCGGCGTCCTTCGGGTATATCGTGATGACGGCAAGACCGAGTGCATCCGCAACCTGCGTCAGGTCAGGCGTCACACGCAGGTTGAGAAATATATCCCTGATCTCCTTAAGGCTTAGTATCCTTTTTGCGGTTGCGTCGATTACCCTCCGGTCGGTTCCGATCTTCTTCGCAATGTGTGTCGCAGGGATCTCGATCCCGTTGCAGACTATGCGCCCCTTCTCGTTTATTCCCAGTCCATTCTCCAAAAAATACTTGACTACCATCGTCTGAGACGGCGAATCGGCAAATTCACGGAGAATTTGAGTCCACATGAATAATCATATCCATCTTTGTATGTAAATATACATCGGTTTGAGGAAATGCAGGATACTTTAAATACCGGATCTCTTTTAAAATCAAAAACAGCCAAAATCCTGACATCAAAATCGTAAGTTATTTTATCTTGGAAGTCCTTTTTATTAAGGTCACAGGCGAGGGTTGCCAAGCCAGGTCAAAGGCGCTAGGTTGAGGGCCTAGTCACGTAGGTGTTCGAGGGTTCGAATCCCTTCCCTCGCATTTTTGATTTTAAAGTTTATTATAATTTTAATCTGACTTTTTTCTAAAAAGCTTAATTATTATTTCATGAGATCCATAAAGTGCAAAACTTTGCGAAATTGCGAGAAATCTGCAAGTACTTCCGGGGGCTAAAAGGACCGACTCAAGATCGATTCTCACAGAAGTGTAATGGAGGAGATGATTAAAATCTACGTTCCCTACATGGTCCTGGCAAGCCCTCAATGAACGAGGGCAAAGCGATAAATATGATGGCAAAAAACCTGACGACATTAAACCACTGGAAAAAGTGGGGATGTACAATGAGCATAACCAACGAAAGCCTGATAGCCCCCTGTGGCATGAATTGCAGTTTGTGCGTTGCTTATCAATCACAGAAATATGACCTGAGAAAAAAGGGTTTTCAAAGGCAATATTGCACCGGCTGTCTCCCCCGGGGCAAAAACTGTCTACACATGGGCGGTAAATGCGAGCTTATGAGAGATGGGCGAGTCCGATTTTGCTTTCAGTGCGTGGATTTCCCCTGCAAGCACCTTAAAGCACTGGATAAGCGATACAGCAGCAAATACCACATGAGTATGATTGAAAATCTAAAATATATTCAGGAACATGGTATTTCAGCCTTTCTTGAGGAGCAGGAAAAGAAATGGAGATGCGAAAAGTGCGGCGGGGAAATATGCTGCCACAATGGCCTCTGCCTCGCCTGTGATTTGGAGTTTTGGCGCAAGAACAGAAAATACCGTTGGGGAGAGCAATAAATAAGTGACAGAATATTTATCTCTACATTGCCCGGAGCCTTTTGAGTCCGTCCAGACAGTTTTTAAATAAAAATCTTCCGCTTTTTTTCGGACACCCTGGCCATTGATACGAACAATTATAGATTTGGCTTGCAATTAATCATTGAATACAGGAATGAGAGAGAATCCGAGTGTTTAAGCAGGGAAAATAAAATCGAGTTAATCCATATACTCCTCGCCTCCTCAACAGAATAAAGAACGGGCAAGCAGTACTTGTTCCCACTGTACGCTATCTCCTTTACCAACCCCTTTATCCCTTCATCCCCATTTTCTCATCGAGCCAGTCGAACTTGGAGGCAAAAGACTGCCCGAACGCCCCGAGTTGGCAGTGCGACCCGGCACCGTACTCGTCTGAGAATATTATGAGTTCACGTTCGCAGGTTAGGTGGTCGTAGAGTTCTTCTGCCTGCTCCGCGTCCGGGTCGAAGTGATCGGCCGCACCTGCAGTGACCAGCGTGGGGCAACTAATATTCTCGGCGATTCCGGCGAGTGAGAAATCCATCCATTTCGCCCAGAACTGTGCCGGTGTGCTGACATTGAAGACGAACATACCGTTCTCGTTCAGCCAGCGGGTTCCGGTGTCGTTATCCATGGCTTCCAGGATGGCTTCGTTGAACTCGACCGGATCCGTCTGCAACCATTCTTTCAGGTCCTCTTCCGTCATGTTCGCAGCCTCTCCACCGCCTTCCTGCAGGTTTCGCAGGAGATTCTCTCCGACGTCGTAAGTGCCTCCGTCGGCGATCAGCGCCGTGATCCGGGGATCATATGCGGCACCGCGGGGAGCGAGGTAGCCCCCGAGAGAAATACCCCAGAGTGCAATCCGGTCTTTGTCGACGTCGGAACGGTTCAACGCATAATCCACAACAGGTTCGATAACATTCTCCCAGTCGGCACGGAACGGGATATGCTGAACCCGTATAACTTCTCCCTGGCCCGGCCCTTCGAATGTCAGGACGTTGTACCCGCGTTTTATTCCTTCCATCGCGTATGGATGAAGCTCTTCCTGGCAGCCGTCAAAGCCGGTCTGGATGATTAGGAGCGGCCGTGGTGCGCCGGAATCATCGACCATGTAAAAGTATCCCGGCAGCGTCGTATTCTCATACGGAATCTCGACAATCTCGTAAGGGACGTCGTCGAGCGCTAGTGCATCGCGAAACGCTTCCCGGCTCTTTTCCCAGGTCTCCACGATGCGGGGATCGGTGGAGTTGCCATGCAGGAAGAACTCTGCCGTGCGATAATAGGTTGCAGCCCTGTAGTATGCCTCCATTGCGGTAACATTGTGACCTGCTGCCAAGCTCTCGTCACCCGCATTTCTGATGGCGTCCGCGGTCTTCTTCCATTCACTGTACCAGCTCTCAAAGTCTCCTTCGTCGATCCGGGATGCGGTGGCAAGGCACTCCCCGATATCTGCCTCTCCCGAATACGTGGCGCCAAGTGTACGCCGGAGCTCGAAAGCAAATTCCGGGTCGGCAAATATGAGCGAAGAGGAATTAGCGGCAGATTCGTTGGCTTCAGTTATGGCATTTGAATCCTGCGATTGCTGGGCCGGGCCGGTACAGCCTGCAGAAATTGTAAAAACAATTGTTATCAGAACGGCGATCGCGATTAGATCAGCTCTCCCGGGTTTCATAGTGGACTTTGGAATGATAGAATAACAATGATGATAAGAGTTACGAAAATTCAACAGAGAATAACTATGACCTCCGGTTTTCATCGGATCAACAGACATGAAGTTCGGAGAGTTGACTTCAAGAAAGGCTAAACTGATCAGGAGAGAACCTTTCGGAGCGGTGGACATCGAGGACGATCTCTGCTCCATAATTTAGTCCCTTGAAAGTGCCGTAATTATCGCATGCAACTCGGAACCCAAATTCAACCTGGAAGAGGCGTATTTCAATCTGGATTTCATTATGCCAGGGGAGAGAAAGATCAACCTGATAATAAATCAGAAAAAACGGTGAAATGGATGAACAATCTGAAGGTCAATTTTGGGCTGATATAAACAAACCGGACTTTAGATTTCCCTAACTTTTTTGACAAGAATTCCGTGTTTCAAGTGACCGCACCTGAATCATACCGGCAACTTTGAATTCTAAAATGCAGGCCATAACACCAGGATTTTCCATGGATCTGCCGACAGATAATTCAGGGCAGGATCATAAGAGAAAATTTTTATTAATATAGTAACACATGAATGACAATACTAAACTGTAAGAAATATAATTTCCATCTTTGAAGTTTTTAGGAAATAGATATCCAAAAATTTACAATAAAAAGGTTATTTTAATTCTTAGATTTATATATTCAGTGTTTGATCATATTTATTGAATATTATTATTTGAATAATATTTATTTTGATCATATTTATATATAATCATCCATAATTATTTTTTAGCGGTTTTCAGTAACACCAGCCGCTTGTTAACTGCCCGTAAAAGCGGTAATATTTCATCTCGTATCATTGGAGAAAATATGAAAATCGCTGCTGTTTCAACGAGAAACAAATCTTAGGTGATACTATGTCCATCGAAACTATCCAGAACGTTCTTGAAAACTATGTAAATGGAAATAAAAATGCAGAAATTGATACAAATTTACTTGATCCGGAATCGTTTCGTCTTGGTGAGATGATAAACCAGATTATCAGAGAAAAAAATGAAAGCGATGACCAGGCAAATTTCTTTTATGATACCATAATGAAGATTCCTGTCCCTATGGCCCTTATGGATCCAAGCCTCAATATCATCGATGTAAACGAAGATCTTGTTGAAATCTCAGGCACATCAAAAGAAAGATTCTGCAAACTGGACCTCCAGAACTTCTACAGGGAGTTCAAAATCGAACTTATCGAGGGAAATGGCGTAAAAAAAGCTCTCGAAACAAAATCCAGGGTAGCGGGTATATTTTACATGACCTTTAAAGGCGATGTGAAAACAATTGAAACCCATACAATCCCGTTGCTTGACGAATACGGAAAAATCAGGAATTTCAACCTTGTATTCATTGACGTCACCGAATCTGCAAGGACAATTGATTACATCGAAGCCGGGGTCTCAAACGTGGCGCACGATCTCAACTGCATCGCAGACGGGAGGCTGGAGGAACTCAGGCTTGAAGTAGGAGAAGCTGATGAATACACCAGGGAAGTCAGGAAACAGTTCCTTGAAATGACATCCTACGTTAAACTCGTAAATGAAACATTGCACAGCCTTGTGGCCGACATCCACAAACTCGTCGATGCAGGAAATGACGGAAGACTTGAATTCAGGGCCGAAAGCAGTGGTTACAAAGGCGCATATATCGGGCTCATTGAAGGTACCAACGATCTCCTGAAATCCGTTGCGGTACCGGTCAACGAGGCGATGAATATCTGCAATCACTACGCGGATGCGGATTTTACAGCCAGATTCTCGGATGACATAAAGGTAAAGGGCGACTTCCTGAAATTCAAAGAATCATTGAACAATATCGGAATCAACGTATCCGAAACCCTCAGTGCCACAAGCAGGGTTACAGGCCAGGTAGCTTCCAATTCGACTGAAGTCGTCAAAGGAACAAATGAAGTCGCAAAAGCGGCTGAAGGAGTCGCCAATACGAGCCAGAAGACCGCCGACCTCACAAAGGAGCTTAATGCAAGCATCGAAAACATCAACAGCCAGATCTCAGATTTATCCGCCTCAAACGAAGAGATCGCAAGCACCTCGCAGGAAGTATTCAATGCCGCAAACCACGTCGTCGAGATCGGAAAAGAGGCTCAGAACCTCGGCAAAGATGCAAACAAAAAGATGGAAAATGTCGAGAAGATCGCAAGCGAGAGCGTAAACGAGATCCATGAGCTGACCGAAAAGATAAAGGAAGTCAGCAATGTAGTCAAACTGATAAACGATATTACCAGCCAGATAAATCTCCTCGCACTTAATGCGGCGATCGAAGCCGCACGCGCCGGAGAGCACGGACGAGGATTCGCGGTCGTTGCAGGTGAGGTCAAAAATCTCGCAGCGGAGGCAAGGGCCGCAACGGGTTCTATAGAGAGCGTCGTATCAGCTGTACAATCAAGCAGTGAAAAAACCGCTTCAGCGATTACATCGGCCAACCAGGAAATTGTAAACGGAGTAGATAGCGTAACAAAAGCAATCGAGGCCCTGAATACGATTATCACCAACGCGGGGCAGGTATCTAACGACATAGGCGAAATAACAAAAGCTATAGAAGATCAGGCCAAAATATCCAATAATGTAGTCCAATCCGTAGAAGAAGGGACTGCAAAGACGAAAGAAGTCCAGAAAGAATCCGAAGAGCTTGCTGCACTTGCAGAAGAGGCCAGTGCATCGGTCGAGGAGATCGGAAGTGCGATACAGGAAGTAAATGCACTCATCAAAAACCTCGAAGAGGCTAACTCGAAATTCAAATATTAAAGGGAGATAACATGGCTGAAATGAAGGATGTTGTACAGTTTGAAATCGGCGGGGTTCAGTACGCCCTGGATATAAACATCGCACGTGAAATTGTTGAAATGATGCCGATAACACCGGTACCAAGAGCGCCCGAGCATATTGCAGGAATCATAAATCTCAGGGGAGAGATCACCAATATACTGAATCTTAACTACCTTATGGGCCTTCCGCCGGGAAAGGAAGTAGAAAACAGAAAAATTATAGTTCTGGTTTCCGAAGCGGCAAATGGATCGAATGTCGGCCTGATCGTCGATGATGTCCAGAGTGTCCTTCAGGTATCAGAGGAGGACATAGACCAGATGGATGAAGCGATGTCCAGGGAGGCATATGTTAAAGGTATAATCAAGATTGGAAAAGAAAACAGCGAGAATAAAAATCTCGTCATATGGATTGACATTGCAAAGATACTCTCCGATACACTCAGAGAATCTGATGTTGCAGTTGCCGTATGATCGCCATATAACACGAGAGGACTAACCCCAATATACAGATGACATAAAATACCTGCCCTTTTTTTTGATTTCACAGCGGATTTTTGATATTCAGGAGATGAAGTCTTTTAATGCATAATAAAGAAGATAACGACGGCCAGGATGCAAATTAATAAGATATAACTGATTAAGGGAATCATCGGGCTGACAGGAATAGATCAAATGTGAAATAATATTTCTCAAATGATACTTTTGAGAAACATAAATACCATTTTTTACAATAAAAATGCTATTTTAATTCTTAGATTTATATAATCAATATTTGATCATATTTATTGAATATTATTATTAGAATATTATTTATTTTGATCATATTTATATATCATTATTCATAATTATTTTTTAGCGGCTTTCAGTAAACATAGACTGCTTGTTAATTATCTCCAGTGTTTGCGATATTGACAGCTAAGGCTATGGAAAAATCATTGAAAACCCGCGGTGATCTCAACCAAAAGAAAAATTTCAGGTGATACCATGTCCATCGAATCAATTCAAACCGTTCTTGAAAACTATGTAAACGGAAATAAAAATGCAAAAATCGACACAAAATTACTCGAATCAGGATCAGTTCGTCTTGGAGAGTTGATTAACAGAATTATCGAAGAAAAAAATGAGAGAAACGAATGGGCGGATTTTCTTTACGATGCACTCATGAAAGTTCCGGTCGCGATGGCTCTCATGGATAAGGACCTCAATATTAAAGACGCAAACGATGATCTTGTTGAATTATCCGGTACTTCAAAGGAGAAATTCTGCAGAATGGATCTGCGGGACTTTTATAACGAGTTCAAACTCGAACTCATTGAAGGAAAAAGTGCAAAAGACGCCGTCGAACTTAAATCCAGGGTCTCCGGGAAATTTCATATGACTTTTAAAGGGGATGTGAAAACAATAGATGTTCTAAGTATCCCTTTATTTGACAAAAACGGAAAGATCAAAAATATCAACGTCGTCCTCATTGACACCACCGAATCGGCAAAGATGATAGACTACATTAAAGACGAAGTATCAAACGTCGCCCACGACCTCAACTGCATCGCCGAAGGAAAGCCTGAAGAGATCAGGCTTGAAGTAGGAGACGGCGACGCATACATGAGAGAAGTAAGGGAACAGTTCCTTGAAATAAACTCCTCTGTCAAGCTTGTCAATGAAACGCTTCTTACAATAGTTACCGATATCCAGAAACTTGTTGAAGCGGGAAATGACGGAAGACTTGAATTCAGGGTCGACAGCAACAGGTACAATGGTGCATACATCGAACTGATGGAAGGCACGAACGATCTCCTGAAATCCGTTGCAGTTCCGGTCAACGAGGCGATGAATATATGCAATAATTATGCAAAAGCAGATTTTACAGCCAGATTCTCGGATGAAATAAAAGTGAAGGGCGACTTTCTTAAATTCAAAGAGGCACTGAACAATATCGGAATCAACGTCTCAGAGAGCCTCAGTGCCACAAGCAGGGTCACGGATCAGGTAGCCGTTAATTCAGGAGAAGTCGCAAAAGGAACCGACGAGGTTGCAAAAGCTGCCGAAGGTGTTGCAAATACAAGCCAGAAGACCGCCGACCTTACAAAAGAGCTTCATGCAAGCATCGAAAACATCAACAGCCAGATTGCAGGCTTATCGGCCTCAAACGAAGAGATCGCAAGCACCTCGCAGGAAGTATTCAATGCCGCAAACCATGTCGTTGCGATAGGAAAAGAGGCACAGGACTTAGGTAAGGATGCCAACAAAAAGATGGAAAACGTCGAAAAGATCGCAAGCCAGAGTGTCAGTGAAATTCACGACCTTACCGAAAAGATAAAGGAAGTCAGCAATGTAGTCAAACTGATAAACGATATTACCAGCCAGATCAATCTCTTAGCCCTCAATGCGGCAATCGAAGCCGCACGCGCCGGGGAGCACGGCCGGGGATTCGCGGTCGTTGCCGGAGAAGTCAAAAATCTCGCGGCGGAAGCCAGGACTGCAACGGATTCGATCGAAAGCGTAGTATCCGCCGTCCAGTCGGGAAGTGAAAAAACCGCTTCCGCGATTACGTCGGCCAACCAGGAGATCCTGAACGGCGTCGAAAGCGTAACAAAGACGATCGAGGCCCTGAACACAATTATCACCAACGCAGGGCAGGTATCCAACGACATTGGTGAAATAACGAAAGCCATAGAAGATCAGGCCAAAATATCCAATAACATAGTCCATTCCGTAGAAGAAGGGACTGCAAAGACAAAAGAAGTCCAAAAAGAATCCGAAGAGCTTGCTGCGTTGGCAGAAGAGGCCAGCGCATCGGTCGAGGAGATCGGAAGTGCAATACAGGAAGTAAATGCACTCATCAAAAACCTCGAAGATGCTAATTCGAAATTCAAATATTAAAGAGAGATACTATGGCCGAAATGAAGGATATCGTGCAGTTTGAAATCGGCGGAGTCCAGTACGCCCTGGACATCAACATCGCACGCGAAATAGTTGAAATGATGCCGATAACCCCGGTACCGAGAGCGCCCGAGCATATTGCAGGAATAATAAATCTCAGGGGAGAGATTACCAATATCCTGAATCTTAACTATCTTATGGGCCTTCCGGCGGGAGAGGAAGTGGAGAACAGAAAAATAATCGTTCTTGTCCCTGAAGCGGCAGACGGCTCCAATGTCGGCCTGATCGTCGACGACGTCCAGAGCGTCCTCCAGGTATCGGAAGAGGACATAGACCAGATGGACGAAGCGATGTCCAGGGAGGCATATGTTAAAGGTATAATCAAGATAGGAAAAGACAGCAGTGAAAATAAAGACCTGATAATCTGGATCGACATTGCAAAGATACTCGCCGACACACTCAAAGAACCGGATGGTGCAGTTGCAGTATGATCATCTCATATAAATAATAAATAAAATTCAATGGGGTTTCAAACGAAATAAAAGGGAATAATAATGCCATTTTTGATTCTGCGGGGGATCAAAAATATCCTTACGGGAGAAAGGAGCAAAAGACCTGAAAGAATAAAATATCTGAAGGGAATGAATGCATTCCTGATAATAAAAGCCCTTTTTATAATATTTTCCAATACGGTTCCACACTTCCGCCTCCAGGTTCGTCCCCGGTACCGGATGTATAAACTTCAATCTACTTTCCGGACCTGAGCCACTCCCACGCCTCGTCAATTCTGTCTTCTTTGAAGAATTTCATGTAGATGTGCGAGATAAAGGCATAGGATTTGAAAAGCCAGCTCATAAACTCGTCCCATTTTTCATCAAAGACAACCGCAGTCTCGTTTACAGCCGCGATTTTAGGCCAGTTGATGAAATCGTCCCATGCTGCATGGGCGGTCCGGCCTTCAAAATTCTCCGTCTTAAACATTATGTTGATCCTTTCATGCTCTTCCAGGGCCTTTTCCAGGACAGGAATAAGTGTCTTCCTGTAATCTTCATCCGTCAGTTTTCCCCGGATCAAAAACCCCGTATTCTTCCCGGAACTCTCAGGCATTATAGTTATAATAATCCGCGATTAATGCAGGCGGAATCTATTATACATTGGAAGAACCGGAAAGATTCACGATATGAAGACATTAGCGGTAACTTAACATCAGGTGCTGCATACTACTTACATATGAGCGAAAGAGAAGACCGTTATGCAACGATCAGGGAGTTCTTACAGGAAAAATACCCTGAAGCGGTTTCGATCTCCACGATATCAAGGCAACTCAATATGAACCGGGGGTCGGTTGCCAAATATCTCGAAGTCCTCCAGTCTCACGGCAACGTGATCATGAAACCATATGGGAAATCAAAATTATATTCCATTGCCCAGAACGTGGCATTCGACGATCTCTTCGACTATATTTCCGATGCAATCGTAATTCTCGATGCAGACCTGCATATCCTGATGGTCAATAAAAGCTTCATCGAGACCTTCAATATAAGATCCGGGAAAAAGATCATAGGAAATGAATTATCCAGGATCAACCTGGCTCTTTTAGACAATCCAACGGTCCTTGAGAACATCGACAGGATACTCAATTCACGTGTCTTTATCAACGAGATGCTGCTCATCGAAAGGGGAACGGACAGGATCTTTCTTACCGAATTCGTATCCACGGTAATCCCGTCCATCTCATTTACCGGAAAACCGGGCATCATGATTAGCCTCCGTGACATTACAACATGGAAGAAGACCGAGGAGGCGCTGAAGAGCAGCGAACAGAAGATCCGCACCCTCTTCGAAGAAGTGCCGAGCGGAATCATTCTCTTCCGGGAGGACGGGACCATCCTGAACGCAAACAGGGCGTCGCTCGACATCCTCGGGCTCACGAGATTCACCGACCTCGAAGAATTCAAGCTCCATGACATCATGTGCTCGAGGGAGATAATCCAGAACCTGATCAGGCAGGGGGAGATCGCCGAACTGACTCTTTCATGCAACTTCGACAGGCTGAAGTCGCATACCCTGACATCGACAAAAAAATCCGGCATTGCATATTTCCAGATCGTCTTTGCACCTGTCACGGATAAAACAGGCAAATCATCCAGCGAATTCTTTATTCTCTTCCTCGATATCACCGCCAAAAAGATCGCCGAGAAGCAGCTGAAAGAGCGCTACCAGGGGATCGTGAACAACCTGCCGGGCATAGTATACCAGTTCTACGCACGCGATTCGGGAGAATGGGGGGTTTATTATGTCAACGAACGTACTCAGGAGATCTACGGGGTTCCGACCGAACCGCTGAAGAACTGGTTTGACAGGTACGGGGAATGCATCGCACCGGAGGACCAGGAACGCTGGTTCGATTCGATCCACGATGTGATAAAAAGGGTAGCACCATGGGAGTTTGAAGGAAGGTTCATCAAACCGTCGGGGGAGGAGATGTACATCCGTGGGATCTCACAACCGGTTCGCCTGAAGCACGAGACGGTATGGAACGGAATATTCTTAGACATTACCGACAGGAGGATGGCCGAGGAGGCATTGCGCATGAGTGAAGAGCGACTCAGGGGTATTACAAGCAACCTGCCGGGCATAGTATACCAGTTCTATGCACGAAATCCAAGAGAATGGGGTACCTACTATGTAGACGAACGCTCCACCGAAGTCTACGGCATACCCCCGGACCCGGTTGATACCTGGATCCTGCGCTACGGTGATTACATCGCTCCCGAGGACCAGGAAAGATGGCTCAACTCGATCCAGGACGTGATCGAGACGGTTAAAAAATGGGAGTTCGAAGGAAGGTTCATCAGACCGGACGGGGAGGAGATGTATATCAGGGTGCTGTCGCAGCCGGTCAGGCTCAGAAACGAGACTGTATGGAACGGTATCATTCTCGATATTACGGACCGCAGAAAGGCTGAAGAGGCACTGCGGCGGACCGAACTGAAAGAGGCAAGGTATCACTCGTTCTTCGAGAACACCTGCAACGGCGTATTGATCTATGAACCGCTGGAAAACGGTGATCACATCATTAAAGACGTCAACAAGATGACCGCATCGCTCCTGCGGATGGACAAAGAAGACATTGTAGGAAAGAGACTTTTTGAAGAGTTCCCTGACCTGCCCGACCCGTATGTAAGGGATCTGCTTCATCGTGTCCTGATTACTGAAAAACCCGAGTTCGTCGCACCGCTGAAGTACAGGAACCGCGAAGAGTTCCCCTGGATCTCCCATTATGTGTTCAAACTTCCTTCCGGTGAGATTGCATCGTTTATGATAGATGTGACCGATGTCGTGAAGGACGACGCGAAGCCCGCAAAACGGAAAGCAAAGTGAGAACAGCAACACGATAACCGGCATAATTTCAGCAGACCATCAACTCCTTTTTTGCGCCATTGTATACAAAACCTGTATTTCACATATGATTGCATAGTTATTGGCGAGCAATAGAATGCTGCTTCACGCACCGATTATCATCTTTAATCGGATAATCTGGCAACTATGGCCGGTTAAGCTGATGTAATATACCTCTAATTAGTGACATCCAAAAGTCCCGCCCAATGGCGAGCAATAAAAAATAGCTTTATTTTTAACCTGAAGAAATTACAGAATGTGGATAAGAGTCCACGAAAACCGGAAGCAGACTAAAGCATGGGCGAGGCAGCCTGATTCACACTAGCGAGGTGACACAGCTTACGAAAGGTATCTCCTCATAACACGTGAACACAGCTGAACACGCCGATCAATATATGATCAGAAATGTTATTCAATATTTTGGTCGCCGGTTCCGCCTTCCATGCATTGCCTCTTTTCCGGAAAGGAGGTATTAAAGATGGACACAAAAGTTGGTTATTTCGCATCGATCGAGCAGTACAAGCCGATGGATGCACTTGAACAGTCAGTACGTGCAGAAAAAGTCGGATTCGATTCCATCTGGGTCGACGACCACTTCCACCCCTGGTACCACGACGACGCACAGTCGGGCCAGGCATGGGCATGGATGGGTGCAACTCTCCAGGCGACCAAGAAGGTATTTGTCTCGACATGCATCACATGCCCCATTCTCAGGTACAATCCCGGTGTCGTTGCACAGACCTTCGCCACACTCCGCCAGATGTACCCGAAGCGTGTCGGTATCGCGGTAGGAGCGGGAGAGGCATTGAACGAAGTTCCGGTCACCGGACAGTGGCCCAGCGTTCCGGAAAGGCAGGAGATGACGGTCGAGGCAATCGAGGTCATGAGAAAACTCTGGGAGAGCGATAAACCCGTCACCTTCAAGGGCAAGTACTACAACCTTGAAAAGGCGTTCATGTACACCAAGCCCGACGACGAAGTCCCGCTTTACTTCAGCGGAATGGGACCCAAGGGTGCAAAACTCGCAGGAAAGTACGGCGACCACCTGATGACGGTCTCCGCCGACACCGATACGCTCAGGAACATGACGATCCCGAAGTTCGAAGAGGGTGCAAAGGAAGCAGGCAAGGACCCGAAGAAGATGGAGAAGGCCATGCTGATCTGGTACTCCGTCGATCCCGACTTCGAGAAGGCCGTAGAAGGAAACAGGTTCTGGGCAGGATGCCTTGTCCCGTCTATGTTCAAGTACCGTGTCAGCGACCCGCCGGAAGTTCAGGCACATGCAAACCTCGTACACACAGATACGATAAAGAAGAACTTCCTCTGTGCTACCGATGCCGAAGGTCTGATCAAGGAGATCGAGAGGTTCAAGGAAGCAGGTATAAATCACTTCTGCCTTGGAAATTCGAGCCCGAACGTCAACTACGGTATCGACATCTTCAAGGAAGTTATTCCGGCAGTAAGAGACTGAATCAATCCACTTCATTCTTTTCAGCCTTAAGAACAGGAGGATAGAAATGTACCATAAAAACAACAAAGACGCGTTTGATAAAGGGGTTGTTTTCTTCTCCGATATCGAGATAGAAAGCGACAAGAAGGAATGGTACGAGCACCCGGCATGCAAAGGGGTATTTCTCAAGGATCTCGTAACAGGCAAGGATACGGACGGCAGATTCAGCTATCACCTTGTCCGTGTACAGAAAAACTGCGAGGTCATGGATCATGATCATGAAACCCAGTGGGAGTTCAACAGGGTAATCGGCGGGAAAGGAGTCTTCTTAATGGGAGACAAAGAGATCGTTCTCGCCCCCGGGCAGACCTTCGTCACACCGCCGAAGATCCATCATACCGTAAGTGCATATGACGACGAATTATCGCTCCTTGCGGTATTCATTCCGGCACTGGCATGATTGCAGCACACAAATTCCCTCTCGCTTCATCCCGGACAAAATTCCACCAATCATTTTTTTTCTCCGGGAACCGACACTGACACCACTTTGAAAAAAATTTATGAAATAACGGATCATCCACACTTCTTTTTTATTCTAAACTGATTATTGCGGCGTATGTTTGCCTGAAAAAAATGAAATGCTTGATTATTAGATCCTTTTAAAGATCTAATCTGTTGTAATCCTCTCAAATCCTCCCGATTGCTTTGTAATTGTGGAATATGCTCCTTTGCCGTTGAATTCTTTCATAATTTCATCGGAAACTGCAATTACATCCACATCACTGAAACGATCGGGGTACAATACTGAACCGACATAATAACTGTCTGCAAAGACGAGTTCATGGTTTAGGCCATATCCGGGATAGGGGAGTACTCCGTAGACTTCTCCTTCATCAACGGCCTTAACAGTGTCATAAAGGCCGGATGAAAGTTCATCCTTTATCAGTACAATGTTTGATACATCTGCAAAGATTACTGACGGGTCCCAGCCGATAATCTGCTCTTTGCTGATCTCAACCGTATTTGAGGCTGACTCTACTCCTGAAGCGACATTATCGGAATTTGTCCAGACAAACGGCGGGTACTTGATCTGTGTCGAGGCAAGACCGAAGGCACCCTGCTTTGACAGACCGCCTACATAAACAGGCACTATTTCATCCTCTGATATGCCGTCCGTTCTCTCTTCCAGGTCGGTTACAAGGCTTTTAATATAGGATTTCAGTTCTACCGCCCTTTCTTCCTTATCGATTATTTTTGCGATCAGGTCAAGTGATTGATAGAGATCGTTGTTGTCGTCCATATAATCTATAAAACCTATTCTTCCCACTCCCGGTTCAATTACGACAACCGGGATTCCGGTTTTTGCCTGGAGTTCGTCGGCGGTTGCAACATCAAAATAGGATGCAACAATAAGATCGGGTGATACTTTGACAATCTCTTCCAGGTAAGGAGTACCTGCACCGCCTGCGTCAACTATTGGAAGTTCCTTCAGCTCAGGATGTGCAGCAAGGTAGGGATATTTTGAAAAAGATTTGTTTTCAGTTTCGCTTATTCCCTTGATGAGATCAATTGCATCGAGGTATGAGAATACTCTTGTACTTCCCTGTGCGATTGGAACAACTGAGTTTATCTGCTTCGGAACCTCAACTTCACGGCCAATCATATCTGTAACGGTAATTGTGTTTACAGAGGTTGATTGTTCTTCCGGAGACTGAATAGTCTGATTTTGGGATGTACATCCACAAATTAATGTAGCAGAAATTATTACCATAACCAGAAACAGCAACAATTTGGTGTTAACATTCATTATTTTAATTCTACTCATCCATTTTAATATTTTTTGAATTAGAATTGATCCTGATTTTGAGCATGTCTTAATAGGATCAGGGTAATCGAATAGAAATGAAATTTCAACATGCCAATACGGGCAGAATGAAACCCGAAGGATACTTCCCCCTTTGCAGGGCAGGCGAAAACCGGAAATGCCCGGAAACTCCTTTTGAAGATGCCGGCAAGCATTCGGACAACTGATCTCCCCCAGTCCTCTGCTATCTGCCGCTTTACAATCATTTCCCCTATATCCCAATAAAGTCCGACCAGCTCTTCATTAACAGCTCCAAGTTCACGGTATTGTACATCCCTCTGCCGGTCTTTCAACACGACAAACAAATTGCCATAGTCCCAGGGTAAAAAAAGACAAACATTTGTATTTAATATTTATTTTCCATTCAAACTTGAATTCAGTTATCGGTCATCGTAGTTTTGTAAGAACATCTATTCTTTATTTCTCTGATAAAAGACTCTTGATCATCCAATTCAGGAATTTTTATGCTAAGAATAGCTGAATGGTCTCTATTTGCCATCGAAAATGGGGAACAATCGAAGACCATCCGGCTGCCCACCGGATTCCTGTCCGATCGATCATTCCACCGTTGTTGTAGAGAGATTTCATATGAGGCCCAAGCACTTATTTCCACTATCCGGCGAACCGGGGAAATGAAAAAAATGAAGGGCCGGATTTATTTCAGGCAACCCTTCGCCTGGCCGAAGATGTTGAAGATCTGGTCGTCACCAGTATCGTTCAGGCGCTTTCTCTCCGCCGGCTCCTCAACGAGAGCTAGCACAGGAAGGTCAAGATTGACACCAGGTTCGTAACCGAACATCTCCTGCATCTCAAGCTGGATTGCGTGCATGAAGAGGGAATTAGGGATGTCCATTGCACAGCGTTCCTCGCACTGGCCGCAGTTGATGCATGAATCCGCAATATGCGAGTACCGGATCAGGTGGAACATGAAAGGAGGCGGGATCTGTCCCCTCGGCACAAGGTACGGTTTCTTGGTGCTGCACTCTTTGCAATAACAGATCGGACACGCCTCGATGCACTGGTAGCACTTGATGCACTTCGAGGTCTCATCCATCAGGAATTTAAGACGCTCCGTACCTTCTCCAAGTTTGCTGAACTGTTTCTCCCTGCACTTGTCCGCAAGCTTGAGCATAGCGCCTTCGACCTTATCGCGTATAGCGAGACCCTTCGGGTCTGGTGCGGATGTCGAAATTGCACCCGCTTTCTCCGCCCCGGATACGAGATTTGCACCCTTCTCGCTGCATATCTCGATGAATGTCGCTTTACCGGCTTTATCACCGATGACACCCCAGTTCCCGCACGCGATATCGCACTGCCGCGGGATCTTCGTCTTGCAGCGCTGGCAGTTTGCACGCCTGCCAAATCCTTCCTCTTCTAGTTCATCTATGGAGATACCTTTCTCTCCGCCTTCGTACTCGATGATAAACTGTCCCTTGTCGATCTCTTCCTTTATAACGGAACCAGGATCGACACCGTACTTCTCAGTTATCATCCTTCTGGCGGTCATGGGACTCACTGTCCCGCCGCAGTTAAGACCGATCATTATAAAGTTGTCAAGACTCACCTGGTTCCTCTTGGCCAGTTCATACATCGCCTTTGCGTCACATCCCTTGAGAGTGACGGCAATCTTCATGTCGCGACCGCCGTTGAAGTCCTCTTTGAAGATCTTTGGCAACAGCAGGGTCCCGCAATGAAGAGAACCCGCACACTCTACAATCTTTTCGGGATCTGTAACAAGAGTGGGGACAGCATCATACAGGTCCTGCCCCTTCTTCACTGCAAGTACGGCATCGACAAGTTTGTTTTCGAGAGCGTATTTCAGCAGTGCCGTAACGGCACCTCCGCACTCTCCTCTCTTCAGAATGTCCGCATCTCCGGCCCATGCATATACCATATCGCCTTTAGTCGTCATATCTCAGGCCTCCTCAATAGTTTCAATCTTCACGGCACATGCCTTGAACTCTGGGATCTTTGCAAGCGGGTCAAGAGCATTGTTCGTCAGCCTGTTGGCTGCACATTCCACGAAATGGAATGGCATGAACATGACGCCCTTCTTGATGTCCTCCATCACCTTCGCGGCAACCGTGATCTCGCCCCTCCGGGATACCACCTTTACCATCTCACCGTTCCTGACACCAAGCTCCTTTGCATCCTCTTCGTTTATCTCGACCCAGCCTGTCTTTACCTCGTCATCAAGAGCCTTCGAGCGCCGTGTCATAGAACCGGTATGATAATGCCAGATTATACGGCCGGTCGTGAAGCGGTACGGATATTCCTCGTCGGGAACCTCCGCCGGCGCTTTCCATTCGATTGCGTGAAATACTCCAAGTCCGTCGGGTGTTGCAAATTTTTCCGTATGAAGAATCGGAGTCCCGGGATGATCCACTGTCGGGCATGGCCAGTGAAGTGCCTCGGGGGTTCCGATCCTTTCATAGTTCATGCCGTGGTAGGACGGGGTGAGTTCGGCGATCTCGTTGAAGACATCTTCCGGGGACGTGTACGGGAACTGGTCGGCATAGCCCATCACTGCACTGAGCTCTGAGATAATTCTCCAGTCTTCCTTCGCCTCTCCCGGCGGTTCCTGCGCCTTCCTCCAGCGCTGGACACGTCGTTCGGTATTTGTCTGGCATCCGTCCTTCTCGGCGAAGCATGTCGCGGGGAGCACGACGTGTGCGTACTCGCAGGTCTCGGTAAAGAAAATATCCTGGACCACCAGGAAATCCAGGTTCTGGATCGCCTCCTCGACGTGGTTTAAGTCAGGTTCTGAGAGCAGCGGGTTTTCTCCCATAAGGTACATCGCCTTCAGCCTGCCCGGGTCGTCATGAAGGACATTGAACATGGTGGTGATCTCAAAGCCGTTCTTAGGCTCTGCGATCCCGTCGGGAAATCCCCATGCGTCCTCGAACTTCTTGCGGACAGGACCGTCGACTACTTTCTGGTATCCCGTGAATACATTCGGGAGCGCACCCATGTCGCAGGAACCTTGCACGTTGTTCTGGCCACGCAGAGCATTGACGCCGCCGCCGGGGATGCCGATATTGCCCGTAAGCATCAGCAGATTCGCGGTGGACTTGACATTGTCGACGCCGACCGTGTGCTGGGTGAGACCCATAGAATAGAGAACCGTCGCCGACTCTGCCTTACCGAACCATTCGGCAGCGGTCCTGAGAGATTCTGCAGGAACGCCGACCAGTTCTCCGACGACCTCAGGAGTGTATCTTTCGAGAAGCACTATTTTTTTGAGTTCTTCGTAATCCTTCGTCCTCTTCTCGATAAAATCCTTGTCTTCCCAGCCGTTTCTTATGATCTCCCCCATCATGCAGTTAAGAATCGCGACGTCGCCGCCGCTGTAAAACTGCATATACAGATCTGACTGCCGGGCCGTCGGCGTAAACCTCGGGTCTGCATAGATGAACTTTGCTCCGGCAGCCTTCGCCTTCATAATCTGGCGCCCGATTAAAGGATGCTGCTCGAATGTGTTGCTGCCGAGACAGAATATGCACTTCGACTCGGATATATCAGGAATCGAATTCGTCATCGCTCCCGAGCCGAATGAAGCGGCAAGGCCGACCACGGTGGAAGCATGGCACAGACGGGCGCAGTGATCTATATGACGCGTTTTAAGGACACCCCGTGCAAATTTCATCAGGGCATAATTATCCTCGTTGGAACAGCGTGCAGACGAGAGCACGGCACACTCCTCGGGTTGGTATTTTTTAAAATTTTCCGCGATTATACTGTAGGCTTCATCCCACGTTGTCTCAACATATTTTCCGTCTTTTCTGACGAGCGGCTTCTTCAGGCGATCCTTGTGATTGATAAACTGCCATGCATATGTTCCCTTCGGACAGACCTTCCCTTCGTTGATAGGGGAGCGATAATACGGTGCTGTCCCGGTTACTTTTCCGTCCCTGACCGCCAGGTTAAACGTACAACCGGTACCGCAATACGGACATGTTGTCTGGACATACTTGAAATCCACTAATTCACCTCTGATGCAATTTCTAAAAATCGCTAATTAAACGAATTACATTACTATTGATTAATGTTGGGTGTGTAAAACGAACCTCGGTCAATCAATTGTAATTTATAATTGCTATATATTAATTAAACGCTGTAAACTGCATAGCAATTCGGTTGGGCAAAACTGATGCGCGGATTCGGGCAGCCATTTCCGCCCTGGTTTTCAGTGTGTTTCATATCGAAATAATTTGAGTGCATACCATCTTTTTCCGTCGTTTTGCCCTGATCTCAATAATTGTTGGTGACGATAATTTATTACAACTCGGATTCTGACCGCGAAGAATCACTCAGATCAGATACAATAAGTTTAGTTAACATATACAAAAAATATGTTGTTATGATTTATCTGATGTGGCGACACCCACCCATTTTTAATCAATTTAGTGATCAATTCTGCGCTTCACCTATTCCAAAACCTGAAATGAGCTAAACACATTAACAAATATTTATTAATTATTTCAATAAATCAAACTATATTCATTAATAATCATTACGATGATACACTCAATATTCATCAAAATAATCAGTAATTATAAATAGACACTTCCCAGATTTAAAGTTGTTAAGATGAATACACGGGATTGCCATATGTACAGGCAACATGACCTTACTTTGGTACAGGCCACCCATAAAACCTGTTTGTAAAGGATAGCAAAGCGGTTAGTACACCTCTTGCTATTGTTCTCCGGTTAATAAAGACAGGGCCTGGCCTAAAAATTACCCGCGTATGGCAGTTTGAAAAAAACGTTCATGTAAATAAACCACGCCTGAAAACTCTGCCGGAAAAAGAACGGCAAATTTGAAGAGGCGATAAGAAATGAAACCCTATGATCTGATTTCCGGGAAATTTAAGGCTATAGGCCGGATGAATATTCCCTCAAACGAGAGGTGTTGTTATTGACCGAAAAAATTGAACTAAACCTGATTACGGGCCGGACAATCCAGCAGGGCGTATCGATGGAAGGGGGAAAAGAGAAATCCGACTACCGGGACGCCTGCGGAATCCTGGAACTCGATCCGGTTGATCTGAAGAAGCTGGGGTTGTGGGAAGGCAGCCCCGTGCGTGTTACCAGTTCATACGGCTCGGTTGTTGTAAAAGTAGTCAAAACGAAACAGGGCCCTCACCCCGGCCTCGGCTGGATCCCGATGGGACCTTGGGCAAACCGCCTGACCGATCCGAATACCTACTCAATGGGAATGCCCACCTTCAAAGGTATTCCTGTCGTAGTCGAATCCGCACCAAACGAAAAAGTCCTTCTCTCCCTTGAGGTTATTGAGCAGGGCCTCCTGGAGGATGATTAAACATGCCGGTCAGAGTTACAGATGTAGTGTGCCCATTCTGCGGAACATTGTGCGACGATCTCGAATGCGATATCAGCGACGACGGCAAGAAGATCCTCGAGATCTACAATGCATGCGCAATCGGTGCCGAGAAATTCATGCACTCCCAGTCCGATGACCGTCTTGTCCTCCCGAGGATGAGGCAGGAGGACGGGACCTGGAAGAATGTCTCATATGAGGAGGCCGTAGAATATACCGCGCAAATGCTTTCAAATGCCGTAAAACCGCTTATGTACGGCTGGAGCTCAACCAACTGCGAAGCCCAGAGTATGGGTTCGAAGGTCGGAGAGCTCTGCGGTGCCCAGATGGATAATACGGCGACAGTCTGCCACGGATCTACTCTGATCGCAATCCAGGATGCCGGTGTTCCCACCTGCACTCTCGGAGAGATCAAGAACCGTGCGGATTTCATAATATTCTGGGGCTGCAATCCCGCCCACGCCCACCCGCGCCATATGTCACGCTATTCGATCTTTCCACGCGGGTTCTTTACCGGAAAAGGGCACAAGGGAAGGACTTTCGTAGTAGTAGACCCCCGTCATACAGATACGGCGAGTCTTACGGATTACCACCTCCCTGTAGAGCAGGGGCGGGATTACGAACTTTTAAGCGCACTACGTGTCGTTTTCCACGGCGAAGGCGACAGACTCCCTGAAGTTGTTGCAGGAATTCCAAAGGAGACCATAATCGAAGTCGGAGAAAAGATGAAGGCGGCCAGGTTCGGCTGCATATTCTTCGGCATGGGTGTGACCCAGTCGATCTCGAAGAACCACAACATCGACATGGCGATCAATGTCACACGCGACCTCAATGAATTTTCGAAATGGTCCATCATGCCGATGCGGGGCCACTACAACGTCACCGGCTCCGGAGAGGTGTGGGGATGGCAGTACGGCTATCCTTTCTGTATTGATCTTTCGAGAGGTTATGCACGCTATAATCCGGGCGAGTCCTCGTCCAACGATCTTATCGAGAGAGGCGAACTCGATGCGGTCTTCGTTCTCGGCAGCGATCCCGGCGCCCACTTCCCGTTCAGTGCCGTAAAGAAGATGAACAAACTGCCGTGCGTATGCGTAGACCCGCATATCACGCCGACGACCGTAGTCGCGGATCTCCACGTGCCTGTGGCATTTGTCGGTGTGGAAGTCGGAGGGTGTGCATACCGCATGGACAGCGTTCCGATCGAGACGCACAAGGTCGTAGATCCGCCTGAAGGTGTTCTTACCGACGAGGAGTTCTTAGAAAAGGTCTACGAACGGATGAAAGAGATCAAGGGAGTGTGACCTGATGGAATACATAGTCAAAAACGGTTTCGTCGTCGATCCTGTTCTCGGGGCAGACTGCGAAAAGATGGACATTGCGGTAAGGGACGGCAAAATCGTCGATGATGCCGGCCCGAACGCAAAGGTTATCGACGCGTCCGGAATGCTCGTCATGGCAGGCGGCGTGGATATCCATTCGCACAGTGCCGGCCCGAAGGTAAATGTGGGGCGGAACCTTCGTCCCGAGGACAAGGGAAATCATCCTGAGTTTACAAGGCCACGGTCAGGCGTTAAGAAGATGGAGGCAGGTTTTTCAGTACCTACCGCCTACTCGTCCGGCTACATATTTTCAAGGATGGGCTACGGTTTTGCGACCGAGGCCGCGATGCCCCCGCTCTATGCCAAGCACACCCATGAAGAGATGAGGGATACGCCGATCATCGACGAGGCGGCACTTCCGGTCTTCGGCAACAACTGGTTCGTCCTCGATTACCTGAAGAACCACGAGATCGATAATACGGCAAGCTATATCGCATGGCTCCTGCGTGTGACAAAGGGATACGGCATAAAATGCGTAAATCCCGGCGGAACAGAGGCATGGGCATGGGGAATGAACTGCATAACGCCGAAAGATCCCGTTCCTTTCTTCGATATCACGCCCGAAGAGATTATAAAAGGTCTTATCGAAGCGAACGAATACCTGAAACTTCCCCACTCGATGCATCTTCACTCGAACTCGCTCGGGGAACCGGGCAATTACCAGATTACGATAGATTCGCTGAAATGCGCAGAAGGCATAAAACCAGCAGGCGATTTCAATCGTGACCAGGTCCTTCACCATACACATCTCCAGTTCCACTGTTACGGCGGGGATTCCTACTCGTCAAAGAGTTTCGAGTCGAGATCGAGGGAAGTAATGGACTACATCAACAGCGTAGACAACATCACGTTCGATATAGGCCAGATAACACTGGACGAGACCACGACGATGACAGCCGATGGTCCGTTCGAATACCACCTCTCGCACATGAACCACCTGAAGTGGGTCAACAAGGATGTCGAGCTTGAGACAGCCGCAGGTGTAGTTCCGTTTATCTACAACCCGAATTCGTTCATCGGGGTCGCCCAGTGGGCTATCGGTCTTGAACTGGGTCTCCTTGCAAAGGACCCGATGAAGTGCTATGTTACGACGGATGCACCGAACGCCGGCCCGGTCCACCGCTACCCGCGTGTGATCAAATGGCTCATGAGCTCGAAGGCCCGCGACGATATCCTCGATGCATGCAAGTACGGCGAAAGCGTCCGCTCGCAGTGCTATATCGGCGAACTCTCGGACAGGGAGCTCACTCTTATGGATATCGCAAAGATGACCCGTACAGGTTCTGCAAAGGCGCTCGGTCTGTCACACATGTTCGGATCTCTTAAGCCGGGCATGGAGGGCGACGTCTCGGTCTACCCGATCAACCCGGTGGAAGATCTCGGCGACCCTGACAAGATCGAGTACGCATTCGGAAATGCGAAGTACTTCATAAAGAGCGGCGAGCTGATAATCGACAACGGCGAGTTTGTCAGCAACGGAAACAAGCGGACATTCTGGGTGAGCCACCCGATGCAGCTGACGGATCAGGTTGAACGCGACATATCCGAGCGTTTCAAGAAGTACTATACGGTCACGAGGAACAACTACGGGGTAAAGGAGCACCACTACGTCCCGAACCCGTACGTGATCGAGGTAGGAGCCTGAAAAGAGGTGATTTGTGATGAATACTGTTCAGGTAACAATGATAAAGGACCCGAAGCTCTATATCGAGGCCGAAAATATCGTTCCCGATATTTTTGCAGGCAAGACTCCCGAAGAGATCAGGGAGCTTCCGATATACGAGGGCAACCGGACTTATAAGCTCGGCGAGTATTTCGAGGTCACGGGCAAACCCGGTGAGACTGCAGCAGATACAAAGATCGAGGTCAGGGGCGAAAGTCTCGGCCGTGTGAAATGGATCGGCAGCAGGATGACGAGCGGAGAGGTGATTATCTTCGGGGATTCGGATATGTACACCGGGGCCTTCATGGAGGGCGGAAGGATCGAGGTTAAAGGAAATGTCGGTCACTTTACCGCTCTCGGCATGAAGAACGGGGAGATGATAATCGAAGGTAATGCCGGCAACTATCTCGGTGCCGCGTACCGCGGCGACTGGCGCGGCATGATGGACGGCGTTATTCGTGTCGGCGGGAATGCAGGCTCGGATCTTGCAACGTATATGCGTGGAGGCGAGGTGGTGATCGGCGGAAATGTCGATGTCCACGTCGGCAACCACCAGGAAGGCGGCAGGATCGTTATAAAAGGAAATGCGAAGAGCAAGGTCGGCGGCCAGATGGTCCTGGGAGACATCTTCGTATTCGGAACGATTGATCTGATGATGCCTGGATTTGCATATACCGAAGATGCCGAACTTGAGGTCGACGGAGCGAAAGAGACCTTTAAGGTCTATGAAGGAGACCTCGGGGAACGCCACCCGAAGAAGGGTGGAAAGACCATCTACGGGCACCTGTACGTAAAGGCCTGATTTTTGTAAATTTTGGATCTTGCGGAGATCATATAAATGATTTCCGGGATCTCTTTTCCGGACCTGCCCGGGAGTAATTTTATGAAGTACATAATGCTGACCGGAAGATCGATTAAGCAGGGTGAGAGCATAGAACAAAAACTCTCGCAAAATTACAGCCGGATCACTTCGACATGTTTCATGAATCTTCTCGACATGGTTAACCTCGAAATAGAAGACGGGGAGAACATCAGGGCGATCTCGGATATCGGAGCTGTGGTTTTTCATGTCGCCGGGGATGAGGGACTGAAATCCGGGACGGTATTCATTCCGTACGGACCATACTGCAATATGCTGATCTCCGAGCTTACACATGGATCGGGAATGCCTGATTTCAAATCGTGTGAGATCGAAATCGAGCGTACAGACGAGAATGTTTTATCCGTAATCGATCTCCTCTCCGAAGCCGGAGGTAAGGAATTATGAAAACTACTGCGAATGCGACATGCCCCTTTTGCGGATGCCTCTGCGACGACCTCTCGGTCACTATCGAAGATAACAGGATTATCGCCGTCGACAACGGCTGTGCCCTTGCCAATGCAAAGTTTTTCGATGATAAAAGGCTCCAGCACCCGGTGATCCGTGAAAACAACCGGTTGAGAGAGTCATCATACGAGGAAGCAATAAAGATTTCAGCGGATCTGCTGAAAAATGCCGACAGACCTCTCTTCTTCGGCTGGAGCGGAACACAGGTCGAAGCACAGTGCGCCGGGGTAAATCTTTGCGAAGTCCTCGGGGGAGTTATCGACAATACTTCTTCGATATGCCACGGGCCGTCCATTCTTGCGATACAGGAGGTAGGACACCCCGGCTGTACGCTCGGGCAGGTGAAGAACAGGGCCGACCTCGTAATTTACTGGGGCTGCAATCCGTCGGAATCGCACCCGAGACATTTAAGCAAATATACAACTTATGCATCGGGTTTTTTCGTGAAAAACGCCCACAGGGAGAGAAAACTGATCGTAGTGGATGTGAGAAAGACCGAATCGGCGGATCTCGCAGACGAATTCGTACAGATTAATCCCGGCGGGGACTATGCCGTTTTGTCCGCACTCAGGGCGATAGTCCGCGGCAGATCGGATTTCATCCCGGAAACCGTTTCCGGAGTTCCGAAAGCCCAGCTAATAAGAATTGTCGATATCTGCAAAGATGCAAAATTCGGGGCAATTTTCTTCGGGCTCGGGCTGACGATGTCAGAAAACAAATATAAAAACGTCCGGAATGCGATCGAACTGACGCGTGAACTCTCGCGGCACACCAAATTTACGATAACTCCCATGAGAGGACACTGGAATGTCTATGGTGCAAATGAAGCGTTTACATGGCTGACAGGGTATCCTTATGCCGTCGATTTTGCACGGGGAACCGCCTATTATAATCCCGGCGAGACGAGTGCCGTCGATATTCTTGCAAGAAGGGAATGCGACGTCATGTTTGTCATCGGGAGCGATCCGGGTGCTCATCTCCCGAGAAAGTGCCTGGAATATATGTCGAAGATTCCCGTCATCCTGGTAGATCCGCACATAAACTGCACATCCGTCTTCGCCGACGTCCAGATTCCCGTGGCGATTGCAGGAATCGAGACGAGCGGGACCGCCTATCGTATGGACGGAGTTCCTCTTATGACGAAAAAACTGATTGAGACTGATTTTCCTACTGATACGGAGATAATAAACAGGATTCACGAAATTGTTGTGGGCTGATTATCTCTCCATCAGGCGCATCGTTGACAACCACTCGCCGCGGGCCTGCCAGATAATTTTTTTACAACGCTTTCATTAATTTCCACTGCAATTCTGAAATTCAGTAGAGAATAAAATATTTTAAAATAAGGTTTTGTTGTCTGCATCTCTTTCTTCGGCAACCCCTCGCCGCGTGCCACTCCGCTGGCCCGCGGATCGGCCCCGACCTCGGGGCCTCTCTATCATGATAAGCCACTCAGGGGATAGACGAGTATCCCCAGAGCGGCGAAACGCGGTAAATCCATAGCGTGTAAAAAGGACGTCGCAAATCAATCTTACTTCAACAGCTTAGGGGACCCTCGCTGGTCCCCTGAGCGTGCAATGAGAGAACTATCTTAAGGCAAGGCCCCGAGGCCGGGGCCGTCCGGCGGTCTTTGGCCGCCGGTGCCGGGGTTGCCAAAATAAATTATGAAATAAAAAAATCAAACATATCTCAGAACGCCGGTATATTCCGTGATATAACCCCCGATCCCTTTAAGAATGTCCTTAAAGGCCTGGGAGCGGATGGCGTCGCAGACGATCTTCGTTCTCTCGTCTTCGAGTGTTTTGGCATACATCGCAAGTTCGTACTTCTCGGTCGCGACAGGCACGAACTTCAGGCCATGTATGTTTGCAGCACTCAGGGTGCACATCCCCGCCTCGGCATCGCCGTTCTTTATCGCGAGCGCTACATCGAGATGGGTGTTCATCTCGCGTTCGTATCCGCTGATCTTCGAACTGTCCATTCCCTTTTGCCCGAGCATGTAGTCGAGAAGGACCCGTGTTCCCGATCCCCTCTGGCGGTTGACATACGTATGCTCCTCAAGTTCCTCGAACCTGATCCCGTCCTTCGAGGCGATCCCCTGCTGCCTGTCGGCTACGCAGATGAGAACCAGATCTTCGCCCGGCAGATATTTTCTCAGGTATTGCGTGTTGTAGTCGCCATCGGGGGAGAGGAGATGGGTTGGTGCGGCGTGGCACATGTGCCTCTTCAGTGCAAGAATTCCTCCCATGCTCCCGACATGGCAGGAGTACACGTTTGTCCCTTTTACTGCCGCCATATCGGCAACGTAATCCAGGCAGGGGTCGTGGCTTCCGGTGATCAGGAACGCACTGTCGATCAGGTGTTTATCTGCAAGAAGAGTGATCTCCGATCTTTCGCCTGTTTCGATCCCTTCGGACCGGGAAGAAATCTTCATATATGCGTTCGCCCGGACGGCGCTCATCTGGACGCCCGCTCCCCTCGACTGGGGAACCGCGACGTACCTCCCGTCGATATCCGCAGCCGAGAGAAGGACGAACTCTTCGGTCCCCGACGGGGAAGGTAATGCCTGTGCAATTTCGGCGTTTAATGTCACCGCCTCGGGGGGGTGCAGGCCGTAATATCCGAGAAGCGGCCATACCAGTTCCCTCATTATTGTCCACGAGGCAAGGGGGTAACCGGGGAGACCAATCACCGGTTTATCACCGATCTTCCCGATAATTGCAGGTTTTGCAGGTTTGATCGATATCCCGTGAACGAGAACTTCGCCGAGCTTCGAGATCACCTGGGCGGTAAAGTCCTTTGTCCCGGCGGAAGAGCCTGCGGATACAAGGAGAAAGTCGTTTTCACGGATTCCGGTTTCAATGGCGTCCATTATATTCTCGCTGTCGTCCCTGACGATCCCGTATCTCTTACAGTCGGCACCGGCCTCCCGGAGCATCGCCGCCGCCATATGCGAGTTGCTCTCTATTGCGCATCCTGCCTTCAGCGGTTCGCCGCACCCGGTCAGTTCAGATCCCGTTGGAATGATTCCCGCCCTTACTTCGATAGTTTCTACTTCCTCCAGACCATAGGCGACAAGTGCCCCGATGTCTGCCGGCCTGATCCTGTGAAGCGAAGGAAGTATCATCTCGTACTCCCCGATATCCTCCCCGGCCGGCCGGACATTCTGCCATTTTGCAGCGGCTTTGCGTATTACATATCCGTCCTTTTCCTCCCTCACATCCTCGATCATGATTACCGCATCATAACCGGGAGGAACAATATTTCCGGTGTTAATCCGTACTGAATCGGTGATCTTCACCGGTCTCTGTTCCGATGCACCCCTGGTGTCCGCAGTCTTTACGGCTATGCCGTCCATTGCGCTGAGGTGCGTCATAGGGATCGAGTACCTGGAGAATATCGGTCCGGCAGTGACTCTGCCAAGAGAACTGGTAACCGGAACTGTTTTTGTCCGGGGTTTGAGCTCGAACTCTTCCCTGATTATCTTCTTTGCATCTTCGAGGGACGTCAGGTCGAGATATCTTTTTACCATACATCACTTCCACGGTCTCGCCTTCCTCGAGGCCTTCCAGACTTTCCGGGACAATGACTATTCCGAAGCTATTTTTCAGGGTGTTGATGAGGCTGGACTTTCCGAACAGAGGTATCGCCTGGTCCTCGTTCAGGATCACCCGGACATAATCCTCTCTTCCTATTGAGGATGGTATGTTCTCGGAAAGCCGGGCGGTTTTTATCATCCGCATTGGTATTGTTCCCTGCATTCCCCATAGCATGTCATCGACGAGGGCCATGAGTATGATAAAAGCAGAAGAGGGATGGCCCGGAAGGCCGATCACCGGTTTGCCGCATATGGTGCCAATAATTGTGGGCTTGCCCGGTGCGATTGCGATTCCGTGGACTATTACCTCCCCGAGTTCGTTTATAACCGATACCGTGAGATCGTTTTCGTCCTTCGAGCTTCCGCCCGATATAAGTATGGCGTCGCATTCTTCAGAGGCCTTTTTTACGGTCTCCAAAAGGATCTCCCTGTCATCCCTGACGATCCCGTATTTCCGGGGTATACAGTTGGATTTTATAAGGAACGATTCGCAAAGCGAGGAGTTTATATCACGGATCTGTGCCGCTCCCGGTATAACGGATACCGGAACGAGTTCGTTTCCTGTTGAGATTATACCGACTACAGGCCGCCTTGAGGCCTGAATATTTTCAATGCCGAGTGCGGCAAGAACCCCGCAGTCCTGGGGCCGTAAAACTGTACCTGCACATAGTGCTGTCTCGCCTTCCCTGAAGTCCTCCCCTTTCAGGACAATATTTTCCCCGTTTGCAAGAGGTTTTTGGACGAGAACTTCGTCCCCGAGAAACTCACAGTACTCGACCATTGCAACTGCATCGCAGTTTTCCGGAATGGCGGCCCCGGTGGGAACATACATGCATTCTCCGTGAAAGAGCGGGGAACACGGGGGCTGTCCCATCTCGATCCTCCCCTTATATTCCATTATTGCCGGGATCGATTCGCCTGCACCTGTGGTGTCGTCAGAAAGTAATGCATAACCGTCTACCGTGGATTTTGAAAAGCCGGGGACGTTTATACCGGAGATGACGTCTTCATAAAGAACCCTCCCTACACTCTCTTCGAGGGAGACGGTTTCTCCTCCGGTGTCCGGAGTTATCTCCTTTAATATCTGTTTTACATCCCTTACGGCCCGGATCTCCATGAATTTTTTCATCATACTAACATATCCGCCGGTTAAATGCCTGTTCACCGGTTCTTTCAGGTTCATGAAGTTCTTCTGGAAATTCAAAGACCGGTCTGATGACTTTAACGCTGTTAATTAATCAATATGTCTTAATTCGGATAACAATATAACTATTTAAACTGAATTTAGATTATCCGAATCCACACAAAGATCATTTTCCCATCCCGGCAAATACCTTTTGACTTTAATTTCTTTTTTATTGTGTGTACGGATTATTGCTCATGCGACCCCGGAGACCGGCGAGGGTCCCCCAGGCTGTTGAATTTGGTTTTGTTTGGAAATCCTGATCGAGACCTTTTAAATCCCCTACCTAAATTCCAATAAACTCTTTGGCACTTTGCTATCTACATATCTTTCTTCGGCAACCCCGGCACCGGCGGTCAAAGACCGCCGGACGGCCCCTGCCCAGGGGCCTTGCCCTGAGATTATTTTCTCATTGCACGCCCGGGGACCGACAAGGGTCCCCGGACTGTTGAAGTTAGATTTTTTCTCCGGTATTCAATTCCGGACACGCTTTGAATTCACCGCGTCCCGCCACGCAGGGGATACTCGTCTATCCCCGGAGTGGCCTATCACAATAGAGAGGCCCCGGGGTCGGGGCCGATCCGCGAGCCTGCTGTGCGGCTCGCGGCGAGGGGTTGCCAAAAATAGTGAAACTTGCCTTTAGGCCCACAAAGATTAGCGAAGAGCCTGGATTATTATGGCCATTAATCCAACAGCAGTATTGATGAATCCGTATGTCTTAATAAAGACCCTTCAGTTTGTGCGGATCAAAACCCATAGCGACTAAAGCCTCGTCGCCGGACATGGGAGCACCGGCCTTATTAATGACTTTAATGCCGAGATTCATAATAGAAAAAGGAAGATTCAGTCCGAACATATCCACACATCGTTCTTCATGATATTGCATATTAACGTAGTTTCTGACAGTGCCCCTGTCGACGACGACATTCATCTTTTTCAGGACGCCGGAGACCCGGTTGAAAGGCATCGAACTGCCAAGGCTTACGCAGAGGTCCACAACAGGTATGCCCATTCTTGTCCCGGGATAGAACGGTTCGTAGGCATATGAGAGCCTCCCGCACTCATGGCAGAAAAATCTCTTGACAGCTACATCGATATAGTAAGGTTTTCCTTCGGACAGGACACAGGCGAAATGCTTCTTTTTAAAATCGTACCCGCGAATCTTACCCTTGCAATAAGGACACTTGTCAAGATTTTCAAATCGTATTCCCTCCATTCCCCATAGTGCAGCATTAACAATTTCTGAAACTACCGGTGAAATCGAAGGGTCTCCTCTCATATTTACCATCTATATATTTGATCTTCCGACCCGGGCTCCTTCCCTGCCATGATTATTCTGAACCATATATCAGATTAAACCTTTTATGTTTACCTGAATATATTCCCGGAGCTCATTTTATAATCTTGCCCTCAGAAGTCATGCCGATGACCGACAGAGTCGGACCAAATCTCCCCGGCGGGATAATCGGAATTAGATTATCCGTATAATATGCTAATAAACACGATTCAGTCTTTTTTCAAAAGAATTTTTAGTAGTCAGGTAATTTTTTACCATATCCCGGGGATAAGGCGATATCTGACTTTATTTGAATATTCCAGGTATCCATTAAGCTCACGGAAAAGCGTATCATCTTCCCTTTTTGTTCTCACAACAAAGAGTGCCGCCGTTATCAGGGCAGGAAGCAAGGCATAGAGAGATCCAAGTACCAGAGGTTGTGTGATAACGATCAGAAAAAATCCAAGGTAACCGGGATGACGGACAAAACGGTAGGGGCCGGTTGTGACGGTACGGTGACCCTTTTCGTCCTGGATACGGACAACGAGCGAAAAGAACCGGTTTGTAAGCATTGCCCACGAAAAGATAACATAACCAAGTATGAAGATGCCAAGGGCCACAGCCTGGACGGAAATCGGGATCTGCCCGGTCCACCCAAACCGCATGTCAAGTCCTGCGACCAGAAGCGGCAGAAGACCAAAAAGATTCATTACCCTGACCATTCGCATATCCCAGTCCTTCGCCCCTGCCTGTTTATTCATACGTTCCACGATCAGATCGGGGCTACAGAACAAAGTGACAAGAACGGTAGCAGCACCTACTGCGATGAGAATCACCCATGCCATCGGCCATTTAAGAGTCCCCGACGATAGGAAAAGGATAATCCCCATAATAATCACGGAGAACATTCCGGAGATGAGACCTTTCACCCGCAGGTTGCGTTCGTCCTCATGGGACATGTTCTCAGTGATCCCGGTCCGGTTCATGCGGACTCTTCCGCTTTTTTGTGCCGGTACACGATCCTGCCGTCCTTCCATGTTTCATCGACTACCGGAGGATTGCGGGGATCGAGCTCTCCCTCGAGTATTACGAGATCCGCGACGAGCCCTTTCTTCAGCATCCCGCGTTCGTTCTCCTGCCCTCCGGCATGGGCACCCCCGGCCGTATACATCCAAAGCCATGTTTCGAAAGGCAGCACCTGATCCGGGAATACGGTATTCCCGTCCCCGTTGCTCATTGTCGATCCCATCACGGCCCCCCGGATCGGGTCCCGTGCATCAATAAACCCGCCGGGATCGTCGCTGGATGCGGCAACATGAACGCCGGCACGAAAGAGGTCGGCATAGGCCAGCCACCGTGCATTCTCTACCGGAGCCCGAGCGTAACTACCTGCCCGCATGAGAAACTGGGGCTGGATGCAGGCGCACCCTCCCATGTCGGCAAGACGTTGGATCTGGGATTCCGAAGGGTTACGTGCTCCAGGCGGGGTCGCATTTCAAAACCGGCAGGAGCAGATTCTGCGGCTTTTTCAAACGCATCCAGAACCGCATCCGTGGTGACGTTCCCAAAAGAATGGACACAAACCCGGAAACCGCGTCGTGTTGCATCAAGCAGAATGTCAGCGAAGTCGTCACGGTAACTGCCGCTCTGTATGTTCCTGCCCTGAATTGTCATGGCAAACGCCACCGTTTCCTGCGTTGCCCCGTCGGCAAAGACTTTGACCGGGCCTATGCGGAGATGTTGATCGCCGATGCCTGTTGCGGGCCCTTCAAGCCATGCTCCCGGATGGTTGTCGAGAAGCGTTGCGCCGTGGGGCATCATAAGCACAGAGACCGGCAGTTCCCCCTCATCATGAAGAAGGTGATACGCCGCTGCTGCGGCAGGAGTGACACCCGGATCGTGGATTGCAGTCACACCGAACGGGAGAAGTTCTTCTGCCCGTGCCCGGATGAGATCTGCATGTTCGCGGGTGGCGGCCTTCATGGTCAGACCATATACAGGGGCCTGCGCATTCTCGATCAGAACGCCGGTTGGCACCCCGTCGGCCTCCCGCATAATGATCCCGCATCGTGGATCGGGTGTCGACCTGTCGATGCCTGCAATTTCCAGCGCCCGGCTGTTCGCGACACTCATGTGAAAAGTGGCCTGGATTACTAGTATCGGACGAGAGGAGCTGATTTCGTCAAGATCCTCCCGTGACAAGGGAATCCCGCCGGATCGTGCATCCAGCCACCCGAAACCGACAATCCAGCCGTCTCCGGGATTTTTTTCTGCGTGTTTTGCTATTGCATCCAGGAGATCTTCCTTTGTTACAATGTCGAACAGGTTTGCCCATCCGGGGAAGAAACAGCTGAATGATGATAAATGATTATGTGAATCGATAAATGCGGGCAGGAGGGTCCGGTCGCCCAGATCGATTATTTCTGCATCGGGGAACTGTTTCGCAATCCCTGCATCGCCGACGTCTATTATGAGGTCGTCTTTAATTACAACTGCACCTGCATGATCCTGTTCGGGGTCCATTGTGAGGATCCGCCCGCCGGTGAATACCGTTATTTTTCCGTTCTTTGTTGATATAGTCATATTTGCCTCAGAGTTGTCAGTTACAGCAACCGCAGGAACACCGGATACCACCAGAATTTATTCCGCAAGACTGCCGTACTTCAACAATTCTATTTTTCTACCAATAATTAATTAAAGTTACTTACTAGTAACATTTGTGCTTGTGTAGTTATACTATTATAGAATTGCTACCCATTTTCATGGAAGAGGTGATGATGATGCCAAAGATAGTACCGGAATATAAAGAAGAGGCAAAACGGAGAATTGTCGAAGCCGGGCTTGAAGTCATGTATGACAAGGGATACTGCAAGACTACAATGGATGATATCGCGAAACGTCTCGATGTAACCAAGCCGGCTCTCTACCGCTATTTTAAGAATAAAGATGAACTGATCATCGAGAGCGCAAAGATCCTTCAGGAGCAGTACCGCAGGATTAATACGCCCAGGGGTCCGGATATTTGCCCGGTAGAGGTATGGATCGAGACCTTTGACCAGATGCTGTCGCCCAATCTCAACGAACATGCGCTACTCTTCGAAATATTCGCGATGACCGTACGTGAACCTGTGCTCAGGGAGTTTTCCGTAGAACGCATGAAACAGGGTATCGAGTATCCGGCGCAAGCCATCGCAAAAAGGCAGGAAAAGGGCCAGGTTACTGAAATGACCGATCCACGCACCCTTGCGATCGCTTTTGTTGCACTGTTCAACGGTATGCGGGTGATGTACCTCCTCGGTGTCGAACGGGACGAACTTCGTTCCAGGTGGATCGAGATCATTAAAGCCCTCTTTAAAGTCCGGACAGAGTGCCACGTGGATTGTCCGAAATACGAGGTGTGCCATATTACTGCGGTTCAGAATAATATTGAGAAATAGAAATTGATCTTAAAGAATTGCCCCGGTTATCGAAGCATGGAGTGTAGGATTTTCCGAACGAAGATGCACTTTTTCGTAAGGTTATGCAAACATTGAATCAGAAAAAATGAAGATACCTTGATCTAAAAGAAAAATGATGCAGCATGACTGAAGAAGAACCGTTGAATATCCTCGTTATTATGGGAAGCCCGCGGAAGGGGAATACCTATCGTGCATGCGAAGAGCTCCGGGAAAAGATGCAGAGGTACCGTGCGGTTGATTTCGAATACCTCTGGCTTAAGGATGCGGATCTCCAGCCATGCAGGGGATGCCTTTCGTGCTTTTCAAAGGGCGAGGAAAAATGTCCGATTCATGACGAAGCCTTAGCAATACGGGATAAACTGACGGGAGCCGATGCCGTGATCTTCGCCTCGCCGGTTTACGGCCTGAATGTAACAGGGCTTATGAAAACCTTTGTCGACAGGTTCAGCTACTTCTTCCACAGGCCGCGATTCTTCGATAAGAAAGCATTTCTGCTTACTACCACCGGTTTTCTTGGGCACAAAGATGTCCTGAAGTACATGGAGATGTTCACAGGAATCTGGGGATTTGATATTGCAGGGAAAGCTGCGATTATTACCGAAGGCGACGACCACGAAATTCTGAAAAAGAAGAGCGACGTCATACTAGAAAATGCCGCAAAGAAATTCTCTTCCTCACTGAACAGCAGTAAGAGAAAAAGGCCGGGGCTCATGAATGTCATTATCTTCCACGGGCAGAAGGGTGCAATGTCGCAGGTCGTGGACGAATCGCCATATGACTACCAGTACTGGAATGAAAAGGGATGGCTTTCTCCCGGGACGCATTACTTCACGTACGTTTCGGTTAATCCGGTCTATGTGATGATCGGGATTATTGTTGAGAAGATTGCCAGAAAAAGGATGAAGACAAATTGAGGAGATAAGAAAACGATCAACTCTTATCTCTTACAGTTTTTTTTACCGTTGAAAACATACATCGTGACGCTGTAGAAAAAATTACCTTCGGAGATCGTTTCTTCAAGATCTTTTTGGAATGAAGCAAGGTCTTCTCCGCTGATCAATCCCTCTTCCGCCATTGTCTCGAAATCTTTAATCCTGTCGTACCCGTATAGTCCGGGAGTATAACTATCGTTGACGAGAACGAACGGAATGACTTCGCCGGAAAAATATTCATGATTCCTGAAAAGCCCCGCCATCCTCCTTCCCATCCAGCCGTCGCTCACATTCATCCATCCCTGGGTCCAGTCGCTGAAGGCGGCGACCATCTTCCGGATGAGTTGTTTGTCTGTACCGTTGATGACCTGCGTATCCCAGTCGATGTGGCTGAAGACGACCTGACCGCCGGGCTTCAAAACCCTGCATACCTCCGAAAGGAGAGCGTTCTTATCTTTAATGCACTCAAGGAGGTTGCAGGACCAGACGACATCAAAACTTTCGTCTTCAAAAGGCAGACCGGATTCAATGTCTTTGTGGATAAATGAAAATCTCGGATCACTACATGTTTTTTCACGGGCCTTTTCAATTGGCTTAAAAGCAGAATCTATTCCGGTTAGTTTTACATCTGCACCGCATCTCTGCCCCAGGCTGAAAAGATCGTTACCGTAACCGCAGCCAAGATCGAGAACCGATGATGCATGATCCAGGCTGACAAGCGAATACATCTGCTCCCTGATTTTTTTGACATCCGGGCCCATTATTATCTCCGGCATTTTTCTACCTTTTTTTAATATATGGTGCTTTTTTCTTATTATATCATGATTCTAAAAAGTTGAAGGTTGATTTGGGTATTGAAAGATCCACAACCCTTCGGTTGGCAACCCTTGCGCCAGTTTCGCTTCGCGAACACGGCCCTGACCCCAGGGCTTTGCGCCGGCGATATTGCTGCCCTCGCGGGCAGCTCTCAGGTGAATATTAAGAGCCGGAGGGATGCTTGTTCATCCCAAAGGCGACTTATCGCGATAGACAGAGGATACTGAAAGGAGGAGATCGCATACCCTTAAAAAAATCCGGGACGACATCCCGGTTATCCTGGTAGACCCTCCGGCCTAAACCTATCCATAACCGATATCACGGCAGGCATCACCACTATTGCACCGATGAGTGAGAAGCCCACTGTAATCACCGTCACAAGTCCAAAGTTCTGGATTATCGGCGATGTCGAAAGCAGAAGAGCGGAAAATCCGAAAACGGTAGTCATTCCAGAAACGGTTATCGCAGTTCCGATCTTCTGGATTGCGGTCTGTATTGCAGAATACAGATCATTTCCTTTATCTCTCTCTTCTTCATATCTCTCCATAATGAGAATTGTGTACTCGGAAGCGACTCCTATTGTCATTGCCCCGAGAGTGGCAGTCAGAAGCGAGTAATTCAGTCCAAGGGAGTACATGATAAGACCGTTCCACCCGACAATCATTAAAATCGGAATGACGGGTGATATGGCTGTGAATCTCCGGTATACTGCGATCAGGAATATGGATATAAGAATCAGGCCAAAGTAGGTCATCGGATTTTTAGTATCGCTAATCCCGTTTATTAGATCTACAAACATCACAAGTTTACCTGTATATGTTATATCCATTCCGGGGTGCAGGACGTACCAGTCAAGATCATCCTCCATATTGGATATCAGTTTCTGAGTTTCCGGAATTGTCAGGTCTTCCAGTGAAAATTCGATAACAGCCTCTGTGTTCCCGTTTACGTAGCTGTCGACTATGTTCCCGGGAAGACTCTTCCAGATCTTTTCAAGGGTCTCTTTATCCTCCGGGAGAACTCCACCGTTGTATAGTTTGATGTACGTCACGATACTTTTCACACCGGTCAGCTCGGTATGTTTCGAGAGAGCATATTCCCCGAAATTATCCATGTATTTTAACGTGTTGTAGTCTTTAATCGAATCCGCTTTTACATACGCTGTAATTGTGTTTGTGGACCCCATCACACTTGTGAGTTTATTCATCGAAACCATTGCAGGCATGTCCTGATCGACCATCATGTCCTCGTCGGTATCGATTATAACTTTTGAATCAAGTTGTATTCCGATTATTGCGAGCATTATTAGAATAAGCAGAACAGGTACAGGATTTTTCGCGATTTTTAACGCAAACCTCCCGAGCAGATTATCATATTTTTCCATTATCGAAATCTTATTCCCGTTCTGTGCCGGGGAATCGAAACCGTCTGCCCCATTATAGTCATATTTAGGCCTGTATTTTACAATTTTTGCAAATACCGGTACGATTATCATTGCACATAGATAACAGCAGACGATTCCGACAATACATATCGTTCCAAAATCTGATATCATCGGAGACGGAGCAAGCAGTGACAGAGCAACAAAACCAAGAGCCGTTGCAATCATCGCTTTAAGTATGGAAGGCCCCGAGCTTGTGATTGTGATCCATATGGCTTTCTGAATTGAAGAGTGACGGACCTCCTCATCAAACCTCGACTGGAACTGTATGGCATAGTCTATACCTATGCCTATCAGAACCGGGAATGCGGCAACGACGACCATGCTTATCTGTATCCCGGTCAGTCCCATAACTCCGAAAGTAAGAATAATCCCGCAGAATACGACCAATACGGGAAGCATCCTGTACCTGACATGTCCGAACATCAGTGCCATAGCAACGACCATAAGGATCATCGCCAGAGTTATGAGGTTCGTCATATTCTTCTGAATATCTTCTTTCATCTCCACGGCAAAAGCGAGTGTTCCGGTTTCGGTTATGGAAATACCGGGAGGCGGAGAAGAGATCCTGATAGCCGTATGAATATTATTTACAATATTTTCTTCCGAACTCTCGGGATAACCTGTTTCAAGAGGGATCGATACGAGCGTCATCATCTTTGACGGAAGAATTGAGTCGATGTAATCCCCGTAGCTGTAGGAGAGATAATCGATGTAATTGTTGATCTCTGCCTGGGACTGCGGAATTTCCCCTCCGCTTACCAGTTTTAACAGATCGGGCAGTCCGGTGACGCTGCTGATATACCTTTCGTCGGATATGTCCTCTTCAAGCTCTTCAATATAATTAAGCACGTCGGGGGTTGTTACATCATCTCCTTCGATAATCAGTATTATTGAGTCTGCTCCGAATATCTCTTCATAATGAACGAGGAGCGATCCCACGGGCCTGTCGGTAAAAAGATAGGTCTCCGTACCTGTCTCAATCGAAGTCATCGAAGCGCCATAGAGCGCCAGAAGCAGAATCCCAACCACAACTCCTGCAACTATAAAAGTATGTCTGTTGATAATACCAGCAATTAACTCATATGGTGATTTCAAACTGACTTTCCTCCTATACAGTTCCTTTCATGAGACTGGGACAGAATTTTGTGAAAATGTCAATATAATCCGTTTTATCGCCAGGTAAACGATCAATCTCCAGCATCATTCCCAATCTCCAAGATAACAATAGATCATAGATTTTATGTTCCCTAAATAGGATACAACTTTTGGAGTTGCAGCGACGAAAAATTTATTTGGATCTGCAAAACTTTTTACGAATAATCCCAAAAGTTGAAAGCAATCGGTCTGCCATAACCTTTTTTATTTCTTTATTTCTATTTAGGGCGTAAGCCCCTTCGGGGCAGCCCGATGCTCAATTCGCTTCGCGAATTTTCGCAAATCGTGATAACCCGGCCTGGATGCTACCCTCCGGGTAGTCTCGGCCGGGAAAAAATTCAGATATACTCGAAAAGAAAAAAGGAGCCGGAGGAACGCTTGCCCGTCCCGAGGCGACCTATCGCGACGAGGAGGAGGGTTGAAGGGAGGGTGAATCTTCCCCTCGCTCAATACGTAAAAAAGTAAGCTCAAATTGGGGTTATTTTCCGGATTAGACACCCATAGATCATACATGAAAAATTAAACGACGGATTGCGATTTATTTTCCCAAAAAAGGAAGAATCGAAGAGATATAACGGCCTTATATTCAACTCTTTTTTCAGGACGATGTTTTACCTTAACGAAGATGAGATCGCCCCTCTCCGTGCTTCTGTGTGGATTGAAAAAACGATGATTTGGGCTTGGATTTGGGGTATTTAAGGTTTGCTTTACTGTAATAGGGTTTGATAGGCATCCTTTCTCGCAGAAGAAAGAGGGTGCAAGAAGGTAAGGGTTGTTAGAGAGCGGGTTGGATTTGTGCTAGCTCTTCGAAAAATTGATATTTTTGAAAATAAATTCGCCCATAATTTAAATTATGGCACAGAATATTTAAATTACTCTCAAATATTTCAGCTTTTGGTAAATTAAATCTGCAAACTGTTCTGCTGAAATTTTTTTCAAATCAATATATTTGATAGAAGGAGGGATTCCTGGTATTTGAGTTTCATCAAATTTGCCTATTAAGATGTATTCCTTTTTTGAATTTATTGCTGTTACTAAAGCAGCATCTTTCTCTAAGCAAGGATATGCCTTTTCTACATAATTTTTTGAAGCAAAAATAACAACACAACTTGCTTCATTTGAAAAAATTTCTTCAAGATGTATAATTAAATTCTTACCCCACATATTGACTTCCTCATATTCATCGTAAAAAACATTTATTTTATTTTTAATTAAAGAATCAGCTACTATTTTTACATAATCTCGCTCATTTCCAGAGAAAGAGAGTGCAACGTCATATTTTTTTTCAGGAAGAGCCCCATAAAATATTTCAAGCCTTCTTAATGTACTGACAGAAATCTCTAATTTTTCTGCAGCTCCTTTTTTTGTCCCACATTCTCTTATAAATGACTCCATTTCATTAATTGCACTTTTTTTTCCTACAACATTTCCCCAATTTCTTAACGCATTGAATTGTCTTCCTCTTGCCATGACACCGTTACCTCTATAAAAAGCGTATGCGGCTTCAACAGCCTCTAAAAAACTCCAGTTGGGATCAATATACATTGCCAATTTTTATTCCCCTTTATATTTAATTAGAAAGTGATTTTTATAAAAATATCTTTCTTTAATATAATATCAAAAAGAATAACAAAATAAAGATTTTTTTAATTTTCAGGCCCCATAATTATAATGCTTAAACATAATTTTGTGTAGAATTTTGAAACTTTGGATATTAATCAATAGAATTCAAAATTTAATATACACCCTGTTAAAGGAAATTAAAAATTTATAATCTAAGGTTATTTTTATAATTTATGACCAATCCAATATTGTATATAAATTATGTCAGAATTACTGTTGATGGAAATTGGAATATCAACTTGGGCAAATATTGGAGTAGCTTTAGCTACGGTAATATTAGCTTTATGTACAGCAGTTATGGCATTTTTTACTTACAAATCTGTGAAAGCATCCACAAAACAAACTGAATTATCAATAAAGATGATCGAAAAACCCAGAATACTTGAACAAATTAATAATTTAAACATTCTTGAAGATGAATTAAATCGTGAAATAATAAAAATTGAAAAGCAAGATCTAAACTGGTCTAAAAAAAGCGAAAAAAGTAATTCAGATTTCTCCCCTCTAATGTTCCCAATATCTGAAAGAAAGCCATTCTCCTTGGATATACACAATATATTTGTAGAACCTGATAAAAAAGACAACAGGAATTATTCACATTTCATAGATAATATCAATAACAACTTAAAAGAAAGGCGTAGATTATATCTTTCGATAGATGGTGAACTCTATTGCATAGAAAAAAAGATATTAAGCAATAATTTTCACAAAATGATTGATAATATTTTTTCAGAATTACCTCAGTATTCTTTTAATATTAATAATGACTTTGAAAATAAAGATTCATTTTTAGGAGATAACCATGGAGGTTATGTATTATCAAATCCTGAACTTTGTGATGTTATTTTAGGGATGATAATTGTATTAACTATCGATCCCTTTAGAACAGCTCAGGAAATTTCTGTCTATGAAGGATATTCAAAATTGATCGAAGAATTATATCCTAATATTATTAATATCTTGAAAAATCAGGCTATTCCTGATGTTGATAGGCGCATTAACGAAATTTCTGGGGACTTGAATGAGTTGGATGCGATAGATAAAATAATCCTTAAGGATATAAAAGAATTGAAGGATTTATATGCAAAAAAATATATCCTGACGAATGGAGAATTAAATCCCTTTTGTTTGAAATAAAACGTAATTAGGATTCTTTAATCTAATAAAACATCTTCATGGAAAAAATATCGAAAAATATCAACCACTCACAATCCTACATACTAATCATTTCTAATCTCCCAACCACCCTTTTAAATCCCCAAAAGCACAAAAGTACCTCATCAACAAACAGGAGAAAATCCCATGATCGGATACATAATACTAGGAATAATAATTGTTGTAATAATCGTGCTGGTGCTCTGGTTCGTCAGCATCTACAACAAATTCTTCAGCCTGAAAAATTCGTCCGAGGCAACACTCGGCCAGATAAAAGTCGCGATGAAGAAGCGCCTCGACATGATCGACCAGCTCCTCGGCTCCGTCAAGAGCTATGCAAAATTCGAGAAGGAGACGCTCGAAGGCGTAACAAAGATGCGCAGCAGCGTCGGCAGTGCAGGAGTAGGCGACCTGAACAAGATCGAAGCCGAATCCAGGTCTGTCCTCGGCCGCCTCTTCGCGGTGATGGAGAACTATCCCGACCTGAAGACCTCGCAGACCGTCAAAACCCTGATGGACTCGATAAAGGACATCGAGGACGAGATCGCCCGCCAGCGCTACACCTACAACAACATCTCGCAGCAGTTCAACACCATGCTCGAGACGATCCCGTCGAACATCATCGGAAACATGATCCACCTAAAGAAGCTCGACTACCTCGAGTTCGAAGACGAAAACCTCGAAAAGGCCCCGAAGATAGAATTCTGAGAGCATGGAAGAAAAAACCCAGATTGCAGCAGTCTTTATCGTAACGCTCATAATCGGGATCATCGCCATTTTCGGCCCGGGACTCGTCGGATCGGATCTCACCGGGTTCGCCGACGATCTCGTCGCCGACTCCTACGAGGTCACATGGTACGAGAACGGAACCCTTACCGAACGCTACGTATACGACGTCAGGATTTCAGGGGACTACAGGATGCTCTACCGTGTCTGGTCGGCCTCCCTCTACTCTGCCGAAAACTCGCAGAACATCCCCGTATCGTCCCGCATCGAACTTACCGGGATGACGGTACCCGAAGGGACGGCAGGATACATCAAGACCAAAAACGGCGAAGTATATCTCTTCAACTCCGATAGCAGCCAGGTCGAATCCTTCGTCAGCCAGAAGGCTTATACAAACGAAGCGGGAATCGTCGACACCGGGTACTTCGATGCCGGACAGTACACCGTCGAATTCACATACGTAATCTACCCGCCGATCGAATACGACGAAGAGGCCGCCCACATCAGCCTGATGTTCGCAAGCGAGCACATCCCGTATAAGAACGTAAAGATCGTCCTCGATTCGGACCTGATAACCGACACATTCACGCATCCCCCCGGATACGAAACCACTGAGGAAGACGGAAAGGTAATCATCACCGGAAGCTCCCCCGAAGACGAGCTGATCGAAGTAGAGATGCTGCTCAAGCCCGAAGCCGCGGACATAATCCCCGGCGACAAGGAATACGTTCCCGGAGTTATCGAAGAGACCGAATCGGCGAACAACAGCTATTACCTCGGGTTCACAGTAGCTGACATCACCGGAATAATCGCGAAGATAATCATAATCCTGACACCGTTCCTCCTCCTGTTCCTCTATTTCAGGGTGGGAAAAGAGAACAATTACACGGTCCCCGAATATCTAAGCACAATCCCCAATCCCAAACTCAGGCCGTGGGAGGTAAACCTGCTCTTCAAAGGCGACGCATTCGAATCCGACCAGGACGCCTTTTACGCGACTCTCCTCAGCCTTCATAAGCAGAAGAAGATCAGGATCACGGAAAAAGACGACAAAAAAGGAATCGTGATCGAAGTCCTCGACACAACCGTAGACGACCGGTACGAACAGAAGGTCCTGAACTTCATCAGTGCAAACACAAAGGACGACAACAAACTCGATACCGGCTACTTCAATGAGATCTCCAAAAAAGCAGCGGTATCAAAGGCGGACGAAAGGATCGCAGTAGCACTCAGGGACAGTCTCAGCAGCCTGATGTCAAATACCGATGCATCCCTCTCGGAAAAATACGCAACCGACGGAAGGGTCTACCTGATCCCGTTCTACATCGCCGGCGCCCTGGTCATCGTCGCCTCGATAGGAGTGCTCTTCCTCTTTTCAGATGCGGCAACACAACTGTTCTTCTCGGCAGCTCTCGGCGGAGTCATCATAGTCCAGGCAATAGTCGCAACACTGTTCCCCACCACTCTCTTCGGACGCTGGAAGGAGGACTATTACAAGGAAAAACTGGAATGGAACTCATTCAAAAAATTCCTCTCCGACCTCAGCCAGATAAAAAAATACGGGACCGAAGACCTCAACATGTGGGGCGAATGGCTCATCTACGGAACCGCTCTCGGGATCGGCGACAAGGTCGAAGAGGCGATGAAGACCCTTGACCTCGACGTGTCCGAAGGCGGCGGAGTATACTTCTACCCGCACTACACCTCGTGGTACATGGGCTTTTACGCGATGAGAACCTTCACACCCTCGTCACAGGGCGGGGGGCCCGGAGGAGTCGGAGGAGGCTTCGGCGGTGGCGGCGGATTCGGCGGCGGAGGTGCAGGCGGGAGATAAATTTCCTTCCCCCCTCACGAGAAAAGATAGCACTGCCGGATTGCTAGCATATCTGATTCAGGCAACCCCGGCACTGGCGGCCAGGCCGCCGGACGGCCCCTGCCCAGGGGCCTTGCCCTGAGATAGTTCTCTCATGCACGCCCGGGGACCGGCAAGGGTCCCCCGGGCTGTTTAATTTATTCTGCTATGACATGTTCCATTCCATACACGCCTTGAGTACACCGCGTTCCGCCACGCAGGGGATACTTGTCTATCCCCGGAGTGGCCTATCGCAAGGAGAGGCCCCGCGGTAGGGGCCGGTCCGCGAGCCTGCAGTGCGGCTCGCGGCGAGGGGTCGCCTGATTTGGATATGTTAGTATATTTAGATCTCACTCAGGCAACCCCGGCACCGGCGGCCGAGCCGCCGGACGGCCCCTGCCCAGGGGCCTTGCCCTGAGATAGTTCTCTCATGCACGCCCGGGGACCGGCGAGGGTCCCACGGGCTGTTGAAGTTAGTTTTCTTCTCCGGTACCCCGTACCGTACACGCCTTGAATACACCGCGTCCTGCCACGCAGGGGATACTCGTCTATCCCCGGAGTGGCCTATCACGATAGAGAGGCCCCGCGGTCGGGGCCGATCCACGAGCCTGCTGTGCGGCTCGTGGCGAGGGGTCGCCTGATTTGGGTTGGTACGTTTAGATCTTCCCACGGGTTGTTGAATTTAGTTTGTTACGGTATATTCCATTCCGTACACGCCTTGAATACACCGCGTCCAGCCACGCAGGGGATACTCGTCTATCCCCGGAGTGGCCTATCGCAAGGAGAGGCCCAGGGGTCGTCAAAAATAGTAAAACACACATTTCATAATTAACGAAGAACCTGCCGGAATAATTATTTCAAACAAAAAAGTCAACTAACAGGAACACCGATAACATGGATGCCCAAAAAAAAGATCAGGACAAAAAAAGACCCCGCCTGCCTCCCTCGTTAAAGGACATAGTATATATCGCCGTAATCTCGAATCCGGCCCCGGGAAAGTCGAGCAATTTCGAAGTATACGCGATCACCATGTCCGCGTTTTCGATAATAAAACTGAAATATTCGAGAAAGACCAGACTCAGCCCGGGAATGGTCATCGACCTGAGAGATTTCGGTGAGATGAGCCATTATACGATCGAAGACGACATACCATTCGATAAAATCGCGGAACGAGACAGAAACTTCATCGGCAAGGCACTGGTGTCGGCAGGTGAAAAACACCCCATAGGACTTCTTAAAGCACAGACGATGGCCGAAGAAGGAATCGAAAACCTCTTCCGGCTTCTCAATATGAACGATCCGGAGCGGCTCGCCGTCTTCCTGAAAGGAGTACAGGAATCGTCATTCGAAGGCGAGGTCACCCACAGGGACCTGTTCGCAATATTCATCCGGGCATTCTCGGGAGCAAAAAAACCTCCCGATGTAAGGCAGCAGGAAGCACTGATAAGCATATGCGGGAATAATCCGGCGGTTATAATCGAACTCGCGGAAGCATACCTCGACTACGCCGGGAAAAACTGATTCAGCTTCTTCCGTATCTCTTCAATGTAATTACCAGGGATTTTTCCGCTTCTCCATCCTCTTCCGATTTCAGAATACCGATTGTTCCGTTATAAGCCGCAACCAGCATCCTCGTTGCATACATCGCGATATTCGAGGGCCGGAGAGCCTCTTCAGGCTGAACATCAAGCAGGCTTTCAATATTATCAATTATTCCCGACCTGTCCCTGTCGGATATGATTATGGAGATCTCACCGTTCCTGATGCTATGCCTGATATTAAGGGAGAAATCCTCGCGGTTGAGACTGAACATATTCAGGATATTTATAAAAACATAGGAGAGATTGTCATCAGCAAAGACGAAATAAAGAGCACGATCGTATTCGATAGTCGCACCTGCGAAATGATAGATTGCGCTTCTTATAACCGAATCGATACATATCGGTTTTAAACACCTGTTTTCGTCTATGAGAAAGTCATAGACGACACGCAGGTTGTTTATTATGTCCATCCTCGAGCCGATCTCATTTATCAGATCCATCCGGCAGTCGGAAACGTCCGCAGAATCACCTCCTCTGTCCCACCTGGAGCTGATGATCGTATTCCAGATCCTGTCATTCTCTTTTAGGGCAATACCCAGGAGATCCTTTATCGCATTATACTCCATTCCGAACTTTTCCTCGACTAAACCTTTAACAACGGCAGAACCGACCTCTTTTCCGATCTCTTCAAGAGTGGCCTTTTCAAAGGGAGTGAAACAGCAATTATCGCCTTTTGTGACGTAAAATACCCCTACGACATTTTTTTCGGAAAAAACCGGGATTCCCGCATACGATATCGCCCCCAGATCTTCGAGTATCTTTACATCGAAGACCCCCGGAGGTCTGTCGGGGAGATTTTCGATATACCTCGGCTGCCCGCCATAAAAAATTATATTGTAGGGCCATTCACGGATATTGATCAGGTTGTATCGCTCTTTAAACCAGATCGGAACATTCAGCGATGATGCCAGCCGTGCAGTCGAAGGATCGTTATTCTTCAGATAGACCAGACAGGACTGGATCTCAAAACTGTCAAGTATCTTTTTCAGGACATTTTCAAGAATTTCAGGAAGCGAAAAACCGTATACCGTTGATTCAAGGACAGAATTTACAATCTGAATCTGCCGGAGCCTTAAAACGGCCTGCTCCTCAGATCTCTTCCTGGAAGTTATATCCCGGATCTGGTACTGAGAACCTGCAATCCCTTCATAAATAATAGGTACCGATGAGATCTCAACATCAATTAACTCACCTCCTCTGACCCTGAAGGACTCTTCCACCGGATGACTGACCTTCCCGGCATTCATACCTTTAAATAACTTTATTATCCTTTTTTGTGTTTCCTTATCCAGGAAATCATACGGTGATTTTCCTATGATATCATAGCGGTTGTCCTTGCCTAAGAAACGAATTCCCGCCTCGTTTACATATACAATGACATCCCCCACCAGTACAAAAACCGGTTCGTGCTGGTGCTCGACGAGATAACTGAAATGAAAATACTGGTCGGACAGCCTTCCGGGGCCGCCGGTGCTATATTTTTGTCCTGCATCGTGGCTCGTTTCACCCCCGGTTTCACGAATATCTCCCTGGGGAAGATTCATCCCGAGTTCAAGGGAAGATATGAATATCTTCCTTGTTTCCGGGATCCTTGCGGCAGTCAAAATTAATTTATGCTCGTTCTTATCGGAATCAAGAACTCTGAACTCTGACGTTTTCGGGGAGTTGTAAGGATCGTCCAGGCGTTTTTTAAAAAAATTCATGAAAAGCAGAACTTCATCATCAGGAACCAGGGACAGGAAATTCAGATTATCTTCCATAATCGCATAATCCAGCCCGGTTATTGCGAAAAATGATGAATTTGCCGCAAGCAGCTGATGGTTTTCATCAAGAATAAAATTCGCTCCTTCGGACATATCATAAATACTCTCTTCAGTATCGCCCGGAAAACCGGATATCATAATGGTTCCTCCGGTTTTTGTCCGTAATTAATTTGCATGTCTGACCCCCCGGAATTTGATTCCTGAAATAAAACTCTATGGCTACATTAAAAAAATTTACTTTTTAAAACAGAGAATGTCCGGATCACTTTACAGGAAGAAATCATTCTCTTGCAATATTGTAAATAATATTATAAATTCACGACAAACCTGACTGACAAGAGATGAGCGATATAAAAGAACCTCTACCCGGACCTGTAAAAGGCATAATCTTCGATATGGACAATACGCTCTATAACTTCTTCGATGCCAAAATCCTTGCATGTGAAAGGGTTTGCGAAACGATCGGTGCAGGGAACGGGCAGGAGCTGTTCAGGTATTTTCTGTCGGGAAAACGCGGTTTTGAAAATCCTGAAAATATCAGGGATTATATGACCGATCTCGGTGTATCGGACGAATCCGAATCCCTGTTCAAAAATGCCTCATGTATCTACGAAGACGTCAAACTCTCTTCGATCACCCTGTATCCGGGAGTACCGGAATTGATTAGGGAACTTCACGAATCGGGTATGAGGCTTACAATCGTCACCGATGCAGACAGCATACAGGCAAAAAAGAGGCTGACAAAACTCGAATTATATGACTATTTCGAGTCTGTAATAACCCCGGATGTAACAGGGAAGAGAAAACCTGACCCTTTGAATTTTTTCAGCGCGATGGAGGTCATGAACACGACCCCGGAAGAGACGATGGTCGTCGGCGACAGCCCGAAAAGAGAGATCGAGCCGGGAAACAAGCTCGGCCTCACTACAGTATATGCAAAATACGGCGACTGGCTGAAGACGCCGTTTCCGTCGATCAAGCCGGACCATGTTCTCGAAAAATTCTATGACCTGAGAACAATACTCGATCTCTGAATCCTGCCGTACCGGGAGATCAGATCACTCTTTTTACGGCCAAACCGGGGAGGCAGTAGAGATTTTTTCCATAAATTCCCATATTAGATTTCCGGGAACCGATAGTCAGGAATAATTTCTTCCGGCACAAATTAACCCTTAAGGTTTTTGATCAGTATGAACAACGGGACAGTTACAAGAAGAATCCCCGAGATCGATCTGTTCAGGGGAACTGCAGTAATGATGATGATCCTCTTTCATACCGTCTTCGACCTTTACTATTTCGGCCTCTTCAATATCGATATACATTCAGGCTTCTGGGGCGGTTTCGGGTATATCACCGGGTTCCTTTTCGTCTTCATCGCGGGAATATCGGCATGGATCAGCCGGATGAGAGCAGAGAGCAGGCTCGATGAAAAGGGAATCCTTATCAAATTCCTGAAAAGAGGCCTTTTCATATTCTCGATAGGGCTTGGAATAACTGCCGTGACCTGGTTCTTCGCGCCGAAAAGTGCAATAATCTTCGGGACGCTTCACCTGATCGGTCTTTCAATAATCCTTGCACCACTCTTTTTCAGGTTCTCTGTTAAGAATATCTACATCGCAGCTGCGATAATCCTCGCCGGGCTGCTGATACAGGGCGTAAGCGGAGATCCTGCATTAACAATCATCGGAATACATGCACCTGACTTCTCCACTCTTGATTATAAACCGCTGATCCCGTGGTTCGGATATTTCCTTGCGGGCATTGCATTCTCGGCCTTCATGTACCCGAACGGAAGAGAAAGGAGCCGCCTGAGATCCGTAAAGATCCCGGCCCCGGAATTCATACAGTTGATCGGCAGGCACTCGCTTATCATTTACCTTGTTCACCAGCCGGTGATCATACTCCTGCTTTCGCTAATCTCCGGAAAAATGCTGTTGTCTTTTTAATCAAAGACAGGCACATCAGTAAAAGAATTCACGTCGAATAAGCCCCGGTCTGTTATCCTCAGTTCGGGGATTACCGTCAGTGCAAGGAAGGAGAGATACATGAACGGATCCTTTAATGACGTCATTTTCTCAACCAGTTCGTTTATACGGGCAAGTTCGTCCACAACAGATTCGTAGGGGAGATCCGACATTATCCCGCCGCATTCGAACGGAAGAACTGCTGTTTTTTCACCGCAGACTGCCGCCATTCCGCCTCTGCCGGAGGCCACGCATCTTATCGCTTCGATGATCTCCTCATCGGACACGCCGACGGCGACCACATTATGGCAGTCGTGGGATACGCTGGATGCGATCGCACCTCTCTTCAGCCCGAAGCCTTTTACCAGCCCGGTGCCGAATCCCCCGCCCCTGTACCTGTCACATACAACGGCCTTCAGGATATCGTTCTCCAGATCCGGAACAAAATCCCCGTCGAGTTTGATGTCGAGCCTCTTCGTGAGGATCTCGCCTTCGACGATCGAGATGACCTTTGCCGTCCCCGCTCCTTTGATCCGCATTCCGCTCTTTTCCGGCACACGAAGGTTGAAATCATATTTGATCCTGCCCGGAGGAGAATGGCCAGGATCGGTGAATTCTTTGCCGCCGATATATGTCTTTCGGACTTCAAACTCATTAGAGTCATCGATGATACAGAAGTCAGCCCTCCTCCCCGGAGACACCGCACCGCGATCGTACAGGCGGAAATGATCAGAGGCGGATAGCGTCGCCATCCTGTAGGCAAGCTCCGGCCTGACACCGTATTCAACCGCTTTTCGGATACAGTCGTCGATATGCCCCGAATTACAGAGCATATCCGCATGCCTGTCGTCGGTTGCAAACGAGCACCTTGAAACCGTAATATCGTCGACCAGTGGAGCAAGAGCCTTCAGGTTCTTCTCGGTCGAGCCTTCCCTCATGAAGATGTGCATACCCGCCTTCAGCTTTTCACGTGCCCCGGAAAGATCCGTGCATTCGTGCTCGCTTCCTATACCCTGCATGACATACGCATTGAGCTCCTTTCCTGTCAGGCCCGGGCAGTGTCCGTCGATAGTATCGAAGATCTCCAGCTTTTCGTAGACATCATCCTGGCCGGATATCACACCGGGGTAGTTCATCATCTCCCCGAGACCGATAATGTGTCTGCGTCCCGAAAATCTCCTGATATCCTCCGGGCCGAGTACTGCACCGCCCATATCGGCAGGCGTCGCAGGCACGCATGACGGAACCATGTATTCGATATTCAGGTCCGTCTTGTTCGCTTCCGACAGCATATATTCTATTCCCGCAGAACCCGCAACATTGGCGATCTCGTGCGGGTCCGCGATAACAGTCGTCGTCCCGTGGGGGATTACAAGGCGGCCGTATTCGGAGGGTGTCAAAAGAGAGCTTTCTATATGAACATGAGAATCGATGAGTCCGGGAATCACCCTCGCACCTTCGAGGTCGATCTCTTCTCTCCCTGAATAGTCCCCCTTACCAATGACGATTCCGTCACTCACCGCAAAGTCGCACAGGTCCCATTTGCAGTCGAACGGACAAAAAAGCTCGGCATTCAGGAATACGATATCCGCAGGCGCTTTCCCCAGCGCCACGGGCAGTAAATCTTTTGCGGCTATTATTTCACCTCAATATTCCTTATCACCGCAGAGCTGCGCCTGCCGTCTTCAAGGATATACAGGTATAATTTATAATTCCCCGGCTCCAGCTCGACAGGAAGGCTGTAGGTGTTGTCGCCCGGCTCCAGTGAGACGAAATTGATATATCTGCCTGCCTCAACCTGCCTGAACCCGGCGAGATCGAAGACCGTAACCTGCACCGAAACGTCAACCGGCTCTCCGTCATTGATAATCTCGATATCGAGAGAGCCGTTGTCGTATGCCACGTCGCCGAATGAATATGTAAGACAGCCGCAGCACAGAACAGCAGTCGCTACCAGGAGAACGGGAATTGCAGCTTTCATACCAACCTTACTCAAAGACATTATGTGAATTATCTCCAGAATCTTTAAAATTCTTTTTATGGGAATGCCGGGCGGATCTACAACCGAAGCTGATATTTAACATGAAAATCCGGATCAGGACACCTTAGATCCCCTGTCCTGATTCCAATAAACTTTTTGGCTCTTTGCTGTTCATGTTTCTCTCAGGCGACCCCGGCACCGGCGGCCGAGCCGCAGGACGGCCCCTGCACAGGGGCCTTGCCCTGAGATAATTTTCTCATTGCACGCCCGGGGACCGACGAGGGTCCCGGACTATTTTATTTATTTTGCTACGACAGGTTCCTTTCCGTACACGCCTTGAATAAACCGCGTCCCGCCACGCAGGGGATACTTGTCTATCCCCGGAGTGGCCTATCACAATAGAGAGGCCCCGGGGTCGGGGCCGGTCCGCGAGCCTGCAGTGCGGCTCGCGGCGAGGGGTCGTCGACAATGCACCTGATAAATATTTGATCAGATCGTCTGATTTAGATATGTTAGTAAGTTCAGACCTTACTCAGGCGACCCCGGCACCAGCGGCCGAGCCGCTGGACGGCCCCTGCCCAGTGGCCTTGCCCTAAGATAATTCTCCCATTGCACGCCCGGGGACCGGCAGGGGTCCCCGGACTGCTGAAGTTAGTTTTTTTTCCGGTACTTCTTTCCGTACACGCCTTGAGTACACCGCGTCCCGCCACGCAGGGGATACTTGTCTATCCCCGGAGTGGCCTATCGCAAGGAGAGGCCCCGAGGTCGGGGCCGGTCCGCGGGCCTGCAGTGCGGCTCGCGGCGAGGGGTTGCCAAAGATGTGATCGAGGGATACCACAGTTCTTTGCTGTCTCATGTATTTCTCAGGCGACCCCGGCACCGGCGGCCGAGCCGCCGGACGGCCCCTGCACAGGGGCCTTGCCCTAAGATAATCTTCCAACGGCACGCCCGGGGGACCGGCAAGGGTCCCCGGGCTGTTTATTCGCTTTTGTTTTGAAATCCTGATTGAGATTCTTTAGATCCCTTGTCCTGGTTCCGATAGACGTTGTAGATTATTATCGGTTTTTGTGTGACGGAGCCGCCCGTCATGAGGGTTTAACATGAAAATCACGTCGTGATTTACATGAAACAGTGCATGAAACCTTTGTTTCATAAACGCTTTTATTAAAGTTCCCATATAATGATTTATATGAAGGGGGAATCTGAATTTCCATAATTACATTTGCCCATCATAAAGGAGGAACAGGAAAAACCACATCCTGTATAAATATTGCAGGATTTTTACAGAAGAAAGGGGAGAAGGTTCTTGTTATCGACTGCGACCCGCAGGCCAACGCCACCTCGGGTCTCGGAATAAACCCTGACGAATGCAGCGTAAATATGTACGATGTATATATGAACGCATTCGAGGGTTTTCCGGACGTATCCATAAAGGATGTCATCGTCGATACCGAATCGGGGATATCACTCGCTCCTGCTTCCCTCGATCTCGTAGGCGTAGAGCCGTATCTCTACAGTATCGACGACAGGCTGACTGTGCTGAAAGAATCGCTGAAACCGGTAGAAAACGAATACGATCACATCCTTATAGACACTCCGCCGAGCCTGGGCCAGTTCGTCCTCAACGGCTTCATTGCTGCGGACCGGATCATAATCAACCTCGACAGCGGGATGTTCGCACAGAAAGGAGTAGACAACCTGAAAGCGATCTTTGAAGATATTAAAGAGATTACAGGACGGAGGAAGAGCGCCGACATGGCAATCATCACGAAGACCGGAGATCTTCACGAGACGAGATCATCTTTCCAGGAGATCGCCCTGATAATAAAAAAGATGCTGAAGGCGGCAGGTGAAGATGAAAATAGCGAAAGAGAGAAGGAGATCGAATCCATGCTCTCATCATTTGCAGGCAGAACATGCTCCGTGCCCTACGACTACAATATAATAAAGGCACAGCTGAAAGGGCTGCCGATATCGCATCTTTTTCCCGACAGCCCCGCAGCAGCAGCCTACAGGGAGATTGCAGAAATAATCAGCGTTTGGTGATATTATGGAAAAAGAATATAATAATTCCAAAAGACCGGGAAGAAAGGCACTCTTTGTCGGTGCTACAGCCAGACCTGCCTCCGCACCTGAGATTAAGAGCGAAGATCCGGGTAAGGAATTTACCGCCCTGGTCCTTGAGACGATAGACAAATTTTGTTCGGGAGAAAAAGAGGCCAGGATTCAGGCTGAGAATATCCCCGGAGAATATACCCCTGCGGCAGATTCAATAAACGGTTTGCTCGACACCCTCGCATCCGCCGCCCCGGGAACAGGAGAAGAAAATTCCGGCGAACTCGAATCGCTGTTAAAAGATCTCGAGGAAAAACTCGGCTCTTCAGAAGAGGAACTGGAAACCGCAAGAGAAGAAGTCTCCAGGCTGAACGATATAATAAAGCAAAAAGAAGACGAGATACCGGAGACCCCCGAAGCGGACCTGAAGGAACTTGAAGACAGGTATAATTCCGAGATTGAAGAATTAAAACAAAAGATCCTCCTAAAAGAAGAAGAGAGCCTGAAAAGAGCTGAAGAGATCCGGGCTGAACTCGAAGAGAAACTGCAGGATGCCGAATCCGGATTAAAAAGGGCGGAGGAAGAGAAAGAACAGCTTTCCGGTCGATACGAAGACAGGTTAAAACAGCAGACTCAGAAGGCTTCCGGACTTGAAGAGACCAACGGAAGGCTCTTAAAAGAGATAGAGAAATTAAAATCGGAATCCGGAAAGATCGACGAATTAAACAAAAAGATCTCTCAGAAAGAGGAAGAGAAACGTGCCCTCCATGCCAGAATAACGCAGGCGGAAGAAGACAAAAAGAAACTTGTCAGGCAGAGCGGAGAGAAGATCGAACAATACACGAACCGGATCGCCATTCTAGAAGACGAGAATAAAAAACTCTCTGAGAAACTCAACGAACTCTCCCTGAAAGAAAAAACAGAAAAGGAAGAGATAAGAGCAAAAATCGCCGAAGTCGAAGTTTTGAAACAGAGATCAGAGACGATCGTCCAGCAAAACCCGATGCCTATCCTCCTGATGAACGCGGGATTCGATATACTCGTTGCAAACTCGGCATATGAAGAGATGAGCGGAATATCCCTGCATAAAATCACGAAGATGAATGCGAGAGATTTCAAGATATTAAAGCAGGAAGGCGAAGGTCTCGGGTATGCAGTCAAGAACAAGACCCGTGCCAAAGGCGAGATAGAGATTGAGATGCCGTCCGGGATCCATATTCTCGAACAGTACTCAATTCCCATATTAAACAATAATAAAGAGCTCAAAAATATCCTGGCGGTCTACAACGATATTACCGAAATAAGAAGAAAGGATGCAGAAATAGAGGAGATCAGGCAAAAAGAGAAAGAGGAGGCAAAAATACTCTCGGAAAGCGCCGATATTATCACCGAAAAGATGATCGGTATGACATCAGGCGACCTGACGGTAAAAGCAGAGATATTTAAAGGAGATCCCCTCGCAGTCCTGAAGACCAACTTCAATAAATCGGTCGAAGAATTCAGTAATCTGATCTCCGACATAAATGAAAAGGCAAATATCCTTGAAGGAACATCCGAAGAGCTCAGCACGAACAGCGACGATATAGCGAGGGCAAATGAAAACCTTGCCCTGGTTTCAGAAGAATCCGCCGAGTTCCTCAAAGACCTGATGGACAGGTTCGAAAAGATCAACCTCAGCATCTCCGACCTCTCGGCTTCTATAGAGGAGATCTCGAGCACATCCCAGGAGGTTACAAAACAGGCGAACCAGGCGGCGGTCGAAGGAAAAAATGCAGCTGAAATAGGCAGGGAAGCCTCGGAAAAGATGGAAAATGTCGGAAAGATCTCACAGCAGAGCGTAACCGAGATCAATCTCCTCAACCAGGAGATGTACAAGATCAACGAGATCATAAAGCTCATCCGGGGCATTGCCGAACAGACGAACATGCTGGCTTTAAATGCAGCTATCGAAGCCGCGAGGGCAGGAGAACACGGACGCGGATTTGCTGTTGTTGCAGGAGAAGTCAAGAATCTTGCCGGCGAATCAAAGGAAGCGACGCAGAAGATCGAACAGCTTATATCCGGAATTCAGCAGAACAGCGACAAGACTGTAGAATCCATGAGACATGCCGACGAAGAGATCCAGGCCGGCATTACAAGTGTAAACCAGGCTGTAGAAGCGCTCAACAACATAGCACGGGACATTGAAGTGGCTTCAAGAGGCATCACGGAGATCTCGCACGCGACCGAAACGCAGGCAAACGATATCAATGCATTCATGAGAAACATCGAGGAGGCCAATGCCCTCGCCAGCGGCAACCTTGAAAAGCTAGAAGGAATGGCCGCTATGGCAGAGGAGATCAGCGCAACAACCGAGGAAGTGGGAAGCATATCCCACGAAATGCACGATCTTTCCTCGGACCTGCAGAACACGATGAAAAAGTTCAGGATGGATTAAATTCGTGTCAAAATTCCATAACTTATTATTTTTAAAAGCATAACTAAAACTAAAGGTTCTTTCATGGAGGATAACGATTTTCTTTTGCTCAAGAGAAGTATTGAAAGGCTTCTCGCAATACAGTGCGGATCATACAAGGAAGATTACATAAAACGCCGTGTGCTGTCCCGGATGAGGATTCGGGGAAAAGAGAACTATAAAGATTACAACACCGTCCTTGTCGCGGAAAAAGACGAGCAGGAGGCGCTCAGAAACGCACTTACAATAAATGTCACGAAATTCTGGAGAGACAAAGAGGTCTTCGACCTGATAAAGAGCGACATTATTCCCGATATAATAAGAAGAAAGGGAAAAGCGAGGATATGGAGTGCAGGATGTTCGACGGGAGAAGAGCCTTACACTCTCGCCCTGATCGCATACGATCTCACACGCCTCAAACCCGACTCGCAGGTTACGATATATGCAACCGACATCGACAGGGAAGTCCTGAAAAAGGCCAAAGAAGGGATATACGACTCCAAATCTCTCGAAAACCTCTCGGAAGGCCAGATAAGGAGGCACTTCACCCAGATTGAAGACGGAAAATTCCAGGTCAAGCAGCACCTGAAGGACATGGTGCGGTTCTCATGGCACGACCTCATGAGCGGAAAACCTGCGGCGAATTACCTGGATATCGTTACATGCCGCAATGTGACAATTTACTTTACGGAGCAGCAGAAGAACGATCTCGCAAAGATGTTCCACCCGGCGCTTGTAATGGACGGCTATTACATCATGGGAAAAACAGAATTCATGGCAAGAGAGCTTGAAAGCCTCTATAAGCCGTACAATGCGCTTCAAAAAATATACAAGAAAGCATAAATTTGCTATAAACGGGTCCAATCCTTTAGATTCCCTGTCCTAACTCCGATAACCTTTTTAGCTCTTTGTTCTCTCATGCCTTTCTCCGGCGACCCCGGCACCGGCGAGGGGTCGTCTGACTTGGCCATTTTAGCGACCCCGGCACCGGCGGCCAGGTCCGCCGGACGGCCCCTACCCAGGGGCCTTGCCTTAAGATAATTCTCTCATTGCACGCCCGGGGACCGGCGAGGGTCCCCGGACTGTTGAAGTTAGTTTTTTTTTCCGGTACTTCTTTCCGTACACGCCTTGAGTACACCGCGTCCCGCCACGTAGGGGATACTCGTCTATCCCCGGAGTGGCCTGTCACGATAGAGAGGCCCCGCGGTCGGGGCCGGTCCGCGGGCCTGCTGTGCGGCTCGCGGCGAGGGGTCGTCGACAATGCACCTAATGAATATCTGATCAAGGTCGTCTGATTTGGCCATTTTAGTACGTTCAGATCTTTCTCAGGCGACCCCGGCACCGGCGGCCAGGTCCGCCGGACGGCCCCTCCCCAGGGGCCTTGCCTTAAGATAATTTTCTCATGGCACGCCCGGGGACCGGCGAGGGTCCCCGGACTGTTGAAATTAGTTTTTTTTCCGGTACTTCTTTCCGTACACGCCTTGAGTACACCGCGTCCCGCCACGCAGGGGATACTTGTCTATCCCCGGAGTGGCCTATCACAAGGAGAGGCCCCGGGGTCGGGGCCGATCCGCGGGCCTGCTGTGCGGCTCGCGGCGAGGGGTCGTCTGACTTGCCCATGTTAGTACGTTCAGATCTTTCTCAGGCGACCCCGGCACCGGCGGCCAGGTCCGCCGGACGGCCCCTCCCCAGGGGCCTTGCCTGAAGATAATTCTCTCATTGCACGCCCGGGGACCGGCAAGGGTCCCCCGGGCTGTTTTATTTATTTTGCTACGACAGGTTCCTTTCCGTAGACGCCTTGAGTACACCGCGTCCCGCCACGCAGGGGATACTCGTCTATCCCCGGAGTGGCCTATCACAAGGAGAGGCCCCGAGGTCGGGGCCGGTCCGCGGGCCTGCTGTGCGGCTCGCGGCGAGGGGTTGCCAAAGATGTGAGCGAGAGAGACCACAGCTCTTTGCTCTCTCTTGCCTTACTCAGGCGACCCCGGCACCGGCGGCCAGGTCCGCCGGACGGCCCCTGCCCAGGGGCCTTGCCCTGAGATAATCATCTCATGGCACGCCCGGGGGACCGGCAAGGGTCCTCCGGGCTGTTTTATTTATTTTGCTACGACAGGTTTCTTTCCGTACACGCCTTGAGTACACCGCATCCCGCCACGCAGGGGATACTCGTCTATCCCCGGAGTGGCCTATCGCAAGGAGAGGCCCCGGGGTCGGGGCCGGTCCGCGAGCCTGCCGTGCGGCTCGCGGCGAGGGGTTGCCAAAGATGTGATCGAGAGATAACACAGCTCTTTGTTCTCTCATGCCTTTTTCGGCGACCCCGGCACCGGCGGCCGAGCCGCCGGACGGCCCCTGCCCAGGGGCCTTGCCTTAAGATAATCTTCTCATGGCACGCCCGGGGACCGGCAAGGGTCCCCTGGGCTGTTTTATTTATTTTGCTACGACAGGTTCCGTTCCGGTTCCAATAAAAAGTGTGGATTTTCATTAATTTTTATGTGACTAAATCGCCCGTCATGAGGATTTTATATGAGGTATTTTTCCTCTTCAGGCTCAGCGACTTTTTCTTCCTTTTGTGTAAACTTCCTGAGCATCTCCTTCTTCTCGTGAATCCTCTTTATCTCGGCACGAACAATCAGGAAATTAATTGCAATCACGACTATAACAAGCGTCAGGCCGACTCCGAGCATGACGCCCTGTGTCGTAAAAAAGAGCGCCAGCAGCAGGACTACAAATGAGATCAAATAGAAAATAACCCATGTTCTTACTTCATCAAATTCCACCTGAAACCCCTTCCCGGCAATTTATCTTCAAAACTACAATTTGTATTCTGACTTTTTAAATAATTTCTGTTTGAAATATTTATAGAATCTTTTTTTAATTTTCAGGAACATCAACTATTGTGGATAAAAAAGACTTTCTGACTTTCCTGGCTGCAATTATTTTTGTCCTGATAATCGCAATCGTGACACATCCTCCTGATTTCGGTTCACAGGAGCCGGATCTGTCGCAAAATACGAATCCTGGAAGCAGTCAGTCGGATTACTGCAGCGAATCTTCCTGCTGCTATGACAACGTTCAGTATACCTATATCGTTGAAAGAACCGATCCCCCGTATACCATCAGTTACAATACAAACCTCGATGAGATATATGCGGCCGGTGCAAACGGCTATCCCCGGCTCCGTCTTCCCGGAAACGATTATGTTCCTGTAGGAAATTATTATGCCCCCGATAAATACGCCAACAGCCAGCCGACGAATATGGACGGCTTTACCACTTCGGATCTCTTTTCGTCCGACATCTGGGGAGGAGAAACCGGCGATGTCATGACAATCGCATATATGAACGGCAGCAAGAGCGGATTTTCAGAGATCTTCGGCGTCCCTTACTTTCTATGGAGGATAAACTGCACCATGACGCCCAGCGGAAACCCGGCCTATTCGAGGCTCATGTGGGTTCTTGTCGACTCTGCAACCGGCGATGTCATAACTGGCGGAAATCTCTTTCCCGAAGGCCGGATTGTAATGGATGCCTCGGTGGCGAACAAAGAGATGTACTTCATAATCGAGGCGAAGAACGTGAAGTCGTTCACCCTCGAGCTCCAGACGCCCGGGATCTCTTATAAAAATGCATACCCGAAACCAGCCGAAGCATCGCTTATGAGCTTCCTGAATACGATGGAAAATTGATTATTGATTAGCTGAGAACCTTTGCATATTCTTCGGCAAGATTTGTCATAAGAATATTCATCTGTTCGATCTCAACCTTCAGTTCTATAATATCGGCCTGCATGAAGAGCGGGACCAGGTTCATATTAACTCCATTGATCCTGGTCTGCGCCGAATGCAGTTTGTTCCTTGCGGATGCCAGTGCGGCGTCGCTGGCTTTCATCTCGTTCAGCCAGTTCTCCTCTTCATAATACGCGGCATAATAATCGGCATTGTCCCTGTGCTCCACCACATTGGCAAGCTCCCTCATGGATGTAACAAGCTCGAGATACGTGCAGGACATCGTCCTTAACGCATAGATTCTTCTCGTATCATCTTCATTATCGGGATTTGCTTCGGAGAGAGTATCGAAGACAGTCGAAAACTGAAGTTCGGCCGCCGACAGCTGGGCACGGATATTCCCCGGGCTTTCGCTGTTCCAGTCTATAGAAGAGACCCTCGACTCCGCATCCTTCATCAGAAGTTCCATCTGGTCGATATCGACCGTATCCCCGCCGCCCAGGACGGAACACCCCGCAGTAAAACAAAATAAAAAAACTGTTATCAAAAGCGACAAAGAAAGCATTTTTTTCAGCATAACAACAATATCCCCAATACCCGCTTGTTTGTTATATAAAGAATATAATTTTGATTCTTAAATATATTGGCAGGAGTCCGACCGTCCTGCCCGATCGTTTTTATCCCCGCACCGTTACGGGATCATTCCGCCTTTTCTATGATGATCCTGATCCGGTCACCCTCTTTTAACCCGTGACCTTTGGGAATATCGATATTGAACCAGAGACCCTTTGGATTTCCCTCATCGGCCTTTGCATTGTCCTGGTGCGTTCCCTGGTTCATCAGGCAGTCTTTTTCCGAATTGATATTTGCGACGAATTCTATATCGGATACGAACTCCAAAATTCTTTCAGACATCAGGAATTATTCGCAAAAAAAATATTTTAATTTAACGAAAAAGGAAAGATAATGATTATTCAGGCTGTTCTGGCAGTAACCCGCCATGTGGTGCTGTTCGAATAGCTCCACCGCGAAATCTCAAGTTCGTCGCAGATCTCAGCAAGGATTGCAAGATTGGTACCCACTTCTTTGGGAGACAAACCCAAATCTTTGGCGATATATTTCGATTTGAAGTAATGTTTGCCTTTTTCCAAACCCGATTTCAGATAATAGAGGATTTTATGCTGAGTGCCCGAATATTTTTCAAGCATATCGATTTTAGAGCTCAAATTAACTACCTCCGAGAGACAACACCATATTAGTCATCCACATATATATACTTTCCTGTATAATTTTACAAATTTCTGCCCTATCCATAATCCAATTATGAATATAAACCGTAATTATTGAGATCAGATTTAATTATGATCCAAAAATATACTCTCTTCAATATTTTAGATAAGAATTATTGGATAAAATAATAATAGATCATTCAATTGGGAATTTCCCTATTTTTTCAATCAGGCCCGCTATAACGGTATCTCTCATTCCTTCAACGAATTTTATAGAGCCGACTACGAGGTGACCCCCACCGTTTACACCGCCTCCGATGATCTCTTCACGAAGCTCCCTGACCATCCGGGGTATGTTCATAAGGACGCCTCTTGAACGGATTACTGCAAAATCCGGCCCGACACCGAGTGTTACCACAGGGCTGCCTTCGTTTTCCTTACAGAGAATATCGTGTATCTCGCCTGAGGTCTTGCCGGGCGGAGGGAACGTAAACCTGTGCGCATAGATCTCGACATCGATCGTGAAAAGGCGGGCATCGTTCTCAAGAACGGACCTCTCCACGTGCGGCATCGAGGTCTCGATCTGCTCCTTGATGGCGAGATTCGCCTCTGCAACCAGAAGGGATACAAGCCTCTTGTGTCTCCCGGTGTTGTCGTTCAGGTTCAGGATATCCTTTACGATCTCTCTTCCGTCATTGAACCTCAGCCAGAACTGTTCGTAATCCAGGGCAAGCGCGATATCCTTGCAGTCGTCTTCGGAATAGGTATCCTCGACAAGCTGAAGGTATTTCGCTCTCTCCGGGGCCTCGCTTCTGTCACCTACGGCAGCAACCGCAGGGAAATGGCGTATGGACTCTTCGACCGGAGGATAGATCATCCTTGCAAGTTCAGCCCCGAGCATTCCGGCGGTAACCCCGAAATCTCCTCCGACGTGGTAAGGATTGACATGGGCGGTCAGGAATGCATCGGTCGACTCGTCCGGGTGGTGGTGATCCACGACAAGTATAGTCAGGTCGTACACCTTTGCCATCCTGTATGAAGGTTCGTCCTCTTCGGTCGAACCGTTGTCCATCATCAGGATCAACGGCAGTTTCTGCCCGTATTTGATATTGTCCTTCAGTGCGTAATCGAGGTCCCTTGTAACATCCTCGATCTCGTAGAACGGCGCCTTTGACGGAGCACGCTTGAACAGGTGGCTCTCAAGGTCCGGGTCGCCGCCTTCGTCACGGATAAGAGAAGTTATCGCCCTCTCAACAGATACTGCGGCTACGATACCGTCGGCATCTGCGTGGTGGCGGAGAATGACAGGCTGGTTCGTAAAGATCGCCTTTCGTATGTGAAACGCCACATCCTTCATCGCGGGCTTCAGCATTTCAAGGACCTCGCTCTCTATCATGAACGGAAGGTCCTCGGGGTATGCCCTGTCGTCGAGAGCCTTCTCGATACGCTTCAGGACCAGATTCTTATCCTCTTCTGAAAGAACCTCCATATGGCTGACTTCAAGCTGGAGCTGGTCGTTTCTCATCATGACCTCTCCGCTGACATGCACTATGTCACCGAGTTCGACCTCGGGATACGCTCTCTTGCCTGCCTCTATGAAAGCCGCCGCATTCTCCTTTCCGGTCTCGTCTATAAGCGTGAAGATAGTAGGCCCGCTCGTCTGCTTGATCTGGGCGATCTCCACGTCGAGGCTGACATTGTTGCCGACCCTGCTCCTGAGATCGCCGAGCCTTGTCTGGGGCCTTTTGCAGGCGACATTGCTTACCTCGTAATTCCGGATCGTTACCTCTTCGAGATCGATATTCCCGTTGTCCCGGATATTCCTCACGAGGACAAGAAGTTTGTCGCCTTCATTATGCTCGGTTTTTACGTTGCTTATATGAATCAGGCCTTTGATATGGCTGTTTAAGTAAACGAAAGTTCCGAATTTTGCAAATCCCTGCACCTTCACTTCATATACGTTTCCGGTTACGATATCGCTCAGTTCGCATCCCGAACCGAGACGATAGACCATGTTATCGCTGTTTTCCATTGAATTATTCACATCCGGTTAAATTTTCAGATCCATTGTTATGACCGGCTTTCGAGAGCGTATAAAGTCTGCACTCGCCGTCTCTTCTGCCCTTCGCTATGATCACATCCCCGGCGTTAAGAACCGTGTTCTTGCCGGGCCTGTATTTCCACCTGTCTCCGCTCTCTATCGCAAGTACGACCATTCCCGTTATCGTACCCAGGGAGGCTTCCTTAAGCGTCTTTCCTGCAAGAGACGAAGACTCGTCGATACTTACCTTTGAAATTATTTCATCGGACTCCCTGACGATCTTTTTGAAGACCGGGGGTATCTCTATATCCCTGAGAATAACATCGACTATAAGAGAGGCCGCATTGCTTATCCCCTCTGCAAAAGAGGACATGTAAAGCATTCCCCTGAGATATTCCACGTTTGAAATTCTTTTTGCGGCTTCGAGGATCCAGAGATCGAGCTTGTACCTCATATCGTCCATTCTTGAATCGAGGGATACGACCTCGTCTGCCACCTCGCGGTTGTTGAACATAAGCGAGGTATATGCAAGGCCGACGGCAAGTTCGCTGAGGTCTTTCATCTCGATTATGAGGGAGACCGCCCTGTCGAGATCGGATACTACCGCCCCGGCGGCCTCTTCTTCGCCGGATCTCGGGTCGTTGCCGGTGATCTCGTAAAAAGGCTTTATACCGACTTCGAGTCCCTTTGCAATGAGGATATCGCCGTCGAGGATTCTTGTCTCCCTGTCGGGATCGTACATCCACGAGACACCTCTCCTTATGGCAATCACCCTCATGCCGGTCGTACTCTGGAGTTTCTGTTCGCCGAGGGTCTTGCCGTCGATGGAACTGTTGTCCCTGACCTTTACCCGGAAAGTAACCTCCTCGGCTTCGGGGAGCGCCTGCTTCAGCCTCGAAGGGAACTTTACATCCTTTAAAATAATCTTGGCGATCTCGGAGGCGGAGTTGGAGATCTTCTCGGCCGCTTCTGCGACCTGGAGCATCCCGCTCATCGATTCCGCCTCTTCGACTCTCCTTGCACCGAGAATGCTCTGGATTCTCGCCTGGTACACAAGCTGGTTCATACTCTCTTCGAGGCTGACTACCTCTCTGGCAATCTCTTTATTTTCAAAAAGAATTGCAGAATATGCAAGATCAACCATAAGCTCCGCAATATCCTTCATCTCAATAAGAACATCTTTAAAACTTACAGGCTGATATTCAAGTTCAGTCATAACTTAATTAATCCTTAAATCGTGCGTCCAAAATATTTATCATTATATGTTCTTTCTACAAGAGTAAATTAATGACGGTTACAAGCAGTGCGGCTCCCGTGAGGTCGATGAAACTTGTGATCACGGGTATGCCGAAATTATCGGGATCGAGACCGTACCTGAAGGACATGCTCGCCGCAAAATAACCGATAAAGTTCACGAGGGTAATGACAAGCAGCCCGGTCGTTATGCATATTACCATCAGCAGCGAAAGCGGGGGCGAATCGAGACCGAGCATCATCGATGCATAGTACACCGTCAGCACCAGTACGGGTATGAGGATAAACGAGTACAGGTAACTCTGCCCGAAATGCCCGAAGACCTCGCGGGTGGGAATCACTGACGGTGAAAGCTCTCCCATATGCATTCCTGTCGCAAGCCTGGAGCAGAGAATGCCCCCGATCGAACCGCATCCCCCCATGAAAGGCGGGATCAGCACCAAAAAGACCGCATAGGTTATCAGTGTCCCGATATCGGTTACATACGCGATTCCTGCCAGGACCCCGAGGAAGGACAGGGGGATCAAGAGAGGGACGATCTCTTTCAGTATCACGTACGAGGAGCCACGCAGTTTGCAGAGATAAAATATGAATGCTGCAACCGTAACTGCAATAACAGCCGTCAATACCAGGAAACGGATCTGCGGATCGATCCCGATTACCAAAACCGCCGTCATCACGAGGATCGGGATCGTAATGATATCTCCAGCGGTCGTTACCGTCGGGGATGCGATCATATCGAGGTCAATTCCTTTTTTATAAGATACAGCTGCGGTAACCAGTGCGATCAATATTACAAGAATCCCCGACAGGATCCCGGACAAAACAGAGATCAGTATAAAGTCCGCAACTCCCATTCCCTTAATTCCAAGCAGGCCGGATATCGCCCATGCAAAGAAGCCCAGGACAAACGACAGTAGAACTGTTGCAAGGAAGGAAGCGCTCGTATTCGCCCCGAGGACGCTGTCCCTGTGAAAATCGATCTCGAATTCGCCGAGATGCATAGAGGATGAAAGCCTGGATGCCATCGCCCCGGAGATGCTTCCCCGCATATTTATCGAGGGCGGGACCAGGACCATTAAGCCCGGAATTAATGCAATCAGGTCACTTGCGGAACCTAAGTATATTCCGGCCGCACATGCCGCAAATGAGCTCAACAGGAGTGCGGTCAGACCGACAAGGAACAGTCTTCCCTGATGACCAATTACTGCCGGAAACAACATCATCACCTTCCACCATGTTATCACTCATCCCGAAACGGCAGCTCCGTCATCGTAAGATCGTCAGGAGCAAAAATATTTCCCTCATAGTATTTTCCGGCATCCTCTATATGGCTTGCCATGTGGACGTATCGCGAACTTATATGCACCAACGCGAGGCTTTTTGCCGATATTTCAGATGCAATCCTGCCGGCATCACCCGCAGTCGAATGACATACCTCCATAGCCCGCTCCTGTTCCGAGTCGTCGAAGGTCGCGTCATGGATCAGGAGATCGCAGTCGCGTGCCCAGTCCATCCATTCTCCGGATTTCGGACGCGTATCGCCGGTATAGACGACCTTTCGCCCGGGACGCGGCTCGCCCATGACATCGGAGGGCAGGATCGTGATCGTCCGGCCGTCCTTCTCCACCTCGACAGGACTTCCCCTCTGGAGTCTCCCGAAGAGAGGCCCCGGACTGATCCCCAGCGATATCGCCTTCTCCCGGTCGAACCTTCCCGGCCGTTCGTCCTCGCACAGGATGTACCCGAGCGACGGCATGCCGTGATCTGTGGAGAACGCACGTATCGTATAGCCGCTGAACGGGACGAACGAGCCATGGTTAAGTTCGACGGGGATCATCTCGAAACCGAGATTGTTCCTCGATATCGATATTACGGACCTGACGAACTCGGAGACCCATCTCGGGCCGTAGACATACAGGGGCTCCTTCCTGCCCATAAACGACATCGTCTGGACAAGACCCGGAAGGCCGAGATAATGATCCGCATGCCAGTGGGTGATGAATACCGCGTCGACGGTGAACCCGGTCTTCGCTCTCATCATCTGCTGCTGGGCTCCTTCCCCGCAGTCGAAGAGGAGCGTATCCGATCCTCTCCTGATCATAATACAGGCGGGATTTTTGTTGGGCGTGGGCAGTGCACCCGATGTCCCGAGGAAATACACCTGCAAAGTCTCTCCGGCTATAGATCATACCCCCTGATAAATTTCAGGCTGACGGCGGCTTCATCTATGCTTCTTCCTTCGACGACATAAATTCCCCGGTAGTTCCCGTTGAGTTTTGAAAAGACCATGTCCCAGTCGATATTGCCCCTGCCGAGAGGTGCGTGATCGTCGTGCACCCCGTTGTTGTCATGGAGATGAAGATGAGACGCCTCACCTATTCGTCCCAGGAAAGACCGGAGTTCCTTCGTAGTATTCGCATGCCCGATGTCCACGGTCGCAAACACATTTTCGATCCCGTCGATCATCCCGAAGAGTTCGTCGGGACACATGCAGAGAAAACCGGGAATTGCAGGCATGTTCTCAAGCCCTACCCTCACGCCGTAATCCTCAGCGAACTTTCCGATCTCTCCCAGGGCTTCCTTATGCAGCGACCATACCTTGTCCGGGACCAGCCTTGCCTCCGGGGACATATAACCCGGATGAACTGTCACGAAGTCGGTTAATTCGGAGGCATGGCGTATGCATTCGCAGAGCTGCCTTATCGATTCCTTGTATATAGGATAGTTCAGGGATGCGAGGTTTAAGTCGGAGAACGGAGCATGAACGGTCGCCTTCAGTCCCGTAGTCTCAAGAGTCGCGACGATCGAATCGAATGATTCCTTGTTGTCGAGCCTGTAGTTTCCTTCGGCAGAGATCTCCCATCCGTCGTAGCCTGTCTCCTCTATCCCGTAGACCCATTCAATCGCAGACCAGACCTTTGCCGAGGATGAGAAGTATATATCATGAGACATCTTTTCGCATCTCCAGTTTTTTTATCAGGTCCCTTGCCTTTTCCCCGAACTCTTCCATCGTTCCCTCGTTTGTGATGACGCAATCGGCCATATCCATGGCGTTGTCAAGACCCCAGCCGTTCTCGCGATCGTCACGGGCCGAGAGACCGTCCGCATCCAATATATCGTCGGACCGTCCCCTCTCCATCAGCCTTCCGAGCCGGGTCTCAAATGACGCCTCGACCGCTATGAGCCTGAAGTCCTTAAACTTCTCCGCAAAAGTATCGACCTCCGCATCGCCCCTTATGCCGTCAACCAGGACGACCTTCGACTTCTGCTCTTCGATCAGGGGAATGCTCAGTTGGGCGAGTGCGTCCATCCCCATGCCCTGCCTCAGGCATTTCGACATCTCGCCCATATTCTTATCCGTCTGCTTCAGGCCGGCATTTTCAAGCTCTCTCCTGATGACATCCCCCATAACGACTATCGGGATTCCCATCTCCCTGGCGATTGCCGAAAATTCGCCTTTCCCGCTGCCGGGATATCCTACTACGCCAATAACAAGCATTGTCACACCTATTTTCTCCGTGCCTGGTTTATATCGGTAAGGACCATCGAACCGGCGATGGTTATCCGGTTCCGGTCGTAGATCACTTCGCCGTCCTCACGTGTTCTTATACGGACTTCTCTCTTTATCTTATCTGCAATCTTCTTCAGGTCCTCGAACTTCAGCGGGGGTATCGATCCCCATACTCCCTGCTGGAGAACGAGCTCGGCGCCGTTCGCCTCGCGGGCTATGACATCGACGTCCTCCTCTCTTCCGGGGAATAATGTAACGACGACCTGGAACTCGGGCAGTGTTCCGTCCGCATACGCCTTTTTGCAGATCTCAAGAGATCTCTTTATATTCGAAACGGTCTCGTCGCCCACCTTCAGCATCCTCGGGTAATGCTCCCACCTCGTCTTTATATCGAGGTGAACGAGATCGAGGAGTCCCTCGTCTATCATCTCTTTGAGAGTGTCGGGAAAGACGCCGTTCGTCTGGACGCCCACCGCGAGGTTCATCTTCCTGCATCTCCGGGCGAGCTCCATCAGCCCCTCTTTCTGCATCGTCGCCTCTCCGCCGGAGAAGATCACTCCCGATATGGCAAGACGCGACTGCCTGATCATATCCTCTATTTCATCTATTTCGCGGAGTTCTTCGCCCGTCTGGATCTCACGGTTATGGCAGTAGTAGCATCTTACCGGGCAGCCCCTGAAAAAAACGGTGCATACGGCTCTTCCACGCCAGTCGACCGTACTCAATGGAACAAAACCGCCAAAATTTATCTTCAAAAAAAACCTCCGTGCTGACAGTATCATTTCTCTTCAGTTAACATCAAGGTTTCAATTGATTGCGGCGGGAAACGGGGAAAAAATCAGAGGCAAAGATAATAGAGTTAGAATATAACCATAATACAGGACAGGCACGATGAAGCCCAGGTTGATAATATCCGTCTCGTCGGAACAGGATTATATAAATGCAAAAAAATATGCCCCGGACCTGATCGAGATACGGATAGATCTCCTGGGAGAAGGGGAGGACAATATCCTGGAAGAGTGCAGGGGGAACTGCGATATTCCCCTGATAGGGACGATACGATCGCTTGGTGAGGGCGGACTCTTCGATGGTTCCGCCGACGAGTGGTACGAGAGGATCGAGCCCTGGATTCCTGTCTGCGATTACATCGATCTCGAAATGCCGTATTCGGGATTCTCGCGGGGAATCAGGGACTGCGGGAAGAAGGTGATCCCGTCCGTCCACCTGGATTACATGCCGGACGACGACGAGCTTACCTCTTTAGAGAGGAGCATGAGGAACTCGGGAGACATCCCGAAGATCATCGTCACGCCGGAGGATCACGGGGACGTGATCAGGCTCTCCGAATTTACGCTCAAATGTGCCAAACCGGTTATAACCGGGGTGATGGGGGCGGAGTTCAGGTGGGCACGGGCCTTATGCTGCCTCTTCGGTTCGTACGGGGTCTTCTGCCATGCGGGAAATCCGGCTTCACAGGGCCAGTACCATATAGACGAGATGAGAGAGATCCTCTCGCTTCTCGACGTTAGCGACAATACCGGGATACCGGAATAACACAGCCCGAATTCGCGGGGAGTTCCGGCAGGAAAACGGATTTAACCGTCACGAAAGACGAGAAGGCCGGAGTTTACCGGAACATGCCCCCAACATCAATTTTATATACTAATGACACTTACTAATGGTAAACATACATCAGGAGGTTCACCATTATGTCAGATAATAATTCTTATGAAGTCACAATCCAGGAAGCGGCGCATGAAGATGCAGGCAGGGGAATCGCCAGGCTAAGCATCGATGTAATGCAGAAACTCGGCCTTAGAAGCGGTGATGTGATCCAGATCTCCGGGAAGGCCAAGGCAGCTGCTATAGTCTGGCCGGGATACAGCCAGGATACCGGAAAGGCAGTCATACGCATCGACGGAAACACGAGATCCAACCTGCGGACGGGAATCGACGAAAGAGTCAGGATCTGCAGGGTCGACGCGAAATATGCAGATAAAATAACGATACAGCCGACCCAGCAGATCACCCTGAGAGGCGGCGAGGAGTATATGGCAAGACTCCTGAACGGACGTCCGGTTATCGAAGGACAGATCTTCAGGGTAAATATCATGGGCAACGCCCTCAGTTTTGCAATATCGAAGGTGAAACCGTCGGGAGTTGCGATAGTCGGGCCCCAGACCTCGATCGAGATCAAAGAGACGCCTTACGTACCGGAAGAAGGGAAGAAGGATGTTCCCGACGTCCATTACGAGGATATCGGCGGTCTCGGAAGAGAGCTGGACCAGGTCCGCGAGATGATAGAGCTGCCCCTGAGACACCCGGAACTGTTCAAGAAGATCGGTATCCAGCCGCCGAAGGGAGTTCTCCTGTACGGTCCGCCCGGAACGGGAAAGACCCTGATCGCAAAGGCGGTCGCAAACGAGGTCGACGCCAACTTCATTACGCTCTCCGGCCCGGAGATCATGAGCAAGTACTACGGCGAGAGTGAAGGCAAACTGAGGGAGGTCTTCGAGCAGGCAGAGGAGAACGCCCCGACGATTATATTCATCGACGAGATCGATTCGATCGCTCCCAAGAGGGAAGAGACGAAGGGCGAGGTGGAGCAGAGGATCGTCGCACAGCTGCTGGCACTGATGGACGGCCTGAAGGGACGCGGAGAGGTTATTGTAATCGCGGCCACGAACCTTCCCGACAATATCGACCCGGCCTTAAGGAGGGGCGGAAGGTTCGACCGCGAGATCGAGATCGGAATCCCGGACAGGAAGGGACGCCTCGAGATCTTCCAGGTACATACAAGAGGTGTGCCTCTCGACCTCGACGAGATCGTCATCACGACGGACGAGAGCGAAGAGCTGGGAAAGACTTTTACCGAACTCGGGGAAGAGGAAGGCAAGAAGTACGAGAACGAGATCAAGCGCAGGAAGTTCCTCGAGCCTTTCGCTGCAAGAACTCACGGGTTCGTGGGAGCGGACATCTCGCTCCTGGTCAAGGAAGCGGCGATGCATGCCCTGCGGAGGGAGCTGAAGAATATCAAGTCGCTCGACGATATCCCGCCGGAGATCATCGATAAGATCAAGGTAACGATCGACGACTTCGAGGAGGCCTTAAAGCACGTCGAACCGTCGGCGATGCGTGAGGTGCTCGTCGAGGTTCCGAATATCTCGTGGGAAGATATCGGGGGACTTGAGGATGTCAAGGAGGAGCTTATGGAGGCAGTCGAATGGCCGCTGAAGTACCCGGACATATTCACGAGGCTCAAGACATCTCCGCCGAGCGGAATCCTGCTCTTCGGACCGCCGGGAACGGGTAAGACCCTGCTGGCGAAGGCTGTGGCGAACAAGTCGGAGGTCAACTTCATCTCCGTGAAGGGACCGGAGCTCCTGTCCAAGTGGGTGGGAGAGTCGGAGAAGGGTATCAGGAACATCTTCCGCCGTGCAAGACAGGCGGCTCCGTCGATTATCTTCTTCGACGAGATCGACGCCCTGCTCCCGAAGAGGGGATCGTTCGAGGGATCTTCGCACGTGACCGAGAGTGTCGTGAGCCAGATCCTGACCGAACTCGACGGTCTTGAGGAGCTGAAGAATGTCATCGTCCTCGGTGCGACGAACAGGCCGGACCTGCTCGACGATGCGCTGATGAGGCCGGGAAGGCTTGACCGTGCGATATATGTGCCCCCACCGGATGCGGAGGCGAGGAAGAAGATCTTCGAAGTGTACCTGAAGGATTCGGAGTCGGTGATCTCGAAGGATATCGATCTCGACGAGCTTGTCAAAAAGACTGAAGGCTACGTGGGCGCCGATATCGAGATGCTGGTTCGCGAGGCGAAGCTTGCCTCAATGAGGGATTTCATCCTGAAAACGGCGGGTATGAGCGACGAGGACCGCGAGAGGGCGCTTTCGAACGTGATGGTCACGAAAGACCAGATCTTCGAAGCGATGAGAAAGGTTCGCGGAACTCTGGACAGGACGACTATCGAGGAGTACGATAAGAAGTCATGGCCGATTCTCTTCCACGGCGACGAGAGGGACGTCCTTGAAAAGGCGGCGACCCTGGTGAAGAGAGCTTCTTACGGCGTCCTGAGCGAAGAGATCGACAAAAAATCCGAAGAGCTGAAGAGAGAAACCTACAAACCGAAGAAGGATTTAAAGAAGGTTAAAGAATTATCAGAAGAGCTTGAAAAACTGATGAGCGAACAACAGTAAACGAGGAATAATCTACAATGAGTGAAGACGGCGACCAGGGCGACGAGCGGTTCAGGAGGATGATCATGGATATGATCTCCGAGGCGATGAAGACCGGAAAGTTTCCGGGCGAGGGAAACTTTTCGATAACGATTGCCGGAGGGAATCTTCCGATAGATATCATACCGCCGGCATCGATGAGTCCTGATGAAGACGATCCGAATGCAATACGGGATATCAAGCCTCATACCGAGGTCCACAAATTAGACGACCGGATAATTATCGCAGCCGATCTGCCGGGTGCGGGAGAGGAGAGTACTGCGATAGCAGTGGAGGATGACGATATCATCATCACTTCTCTTGCGGACAGGGTCAGGTATTCGGCAAGGATCAAAGTTCCCCCGATAAAAAAAGAGACGCTGAAATATTCTATCAAAAACGGCCTGCTCGAAGTTTCGGCTTCGGAGCTTTAATTTTTTTTTTTGGATAATTATTTTATGGGGGCGTAAGCCCCTTCGGTTAGTCTCAGGAAAAGAAGCAGGAGACGGAGCGCCCTCTCCGCGGAGATTTAACTGAATTAAAATCACATGTTATTTTAGAAAGGCATAAGCCCCTTCGGGGCAGCCCTCTGCTTAATTCGCTTCGCGAATTTGCGCAAAGATGATAACCCGTCCTGGGCGCTACCCGTTCGGGTAGCCCCGGCCGGGGGGAAAAAACTTACTGGGAACGTAAAATAAGTTTTAGAAGGTGGTCCAAAAATTCACGGAGCCGGAGGGATGCCTGTCCATCCCGACGGTGACTATCGCCACGAGGGGGAGGGTTCAAGGGAGGGGGAAACCTCCCCCTCCCTGTATCTATTTCAAATTTTTTAATGTCATAACCCCCTTCCGGGCACCCCTCTGCTTAATTCCTTTCGCGAATTTTCGCAATGGCGATAGCCCGTCCTGGGCGCTACCCATCCGGGTAGCCCCGGCCGGGGGAGAAAACGTGAGATAAGTTGTAAAAGGTGGCAAAGGATCATCCCGGCTTTTGAAACGTTAAAAAAGAAAATTCACGGAGCCGGAGGGATGCTCGCCCATCCCGACGGCGACCTATCGCCACGAGGGGGAGGGTTCAAGGGAGGGGGAAATCATCCCCCTCCCTGTAAATTATCTGTCCATTAATTTATCCAAAGTCTCGAAAGGGCAACAGTCCTTCGGTTGCCTCCCCGTCGTTCGAAAATTTTCACGCAAGAGCGGCGATCGTGTCCGCCCATGTCTCGACTTTTGCAAGGATTGAATCGTCCTGGTATGAACTGACTCTTACGGTTTCGCGGCTGAACGTGACGTAGTAGATCTCGGTGTTCGTATCATGGCACTTGAGCTGACAGGAATATGTGTCGTTCTCTGCATCGCGGACAGGGTCTCCGCCAACGGCGACGGCAAGATCGGCATCTGCGAGGATTGCACCGGTCGCACTGTTCATCGAGGAGACTGTCGGGCATTTGATCGAGAGTGATCCGATCTTCTCCGCCGCATTGTCCTCGAAGACGATCTTTGCGGTGTAGCTCTCGCGGTTGACTTCGACCCCGCTGTGCGTTGCATTGTTCTGGATGTAATCGGTACATTCGAAGGGGTTGTTGTCGATTACAGACTGGATGATGCCCTGAAACGATGCTGCGTCTGCAATGGGCGATGCAAGTTTACGTGTCGCTGTTTTAGTGTTGGAAGTTTCTATGAAATCCGCCATTGTTTTTTCTCCTGCCTGACTTTCCCCGGGGACGGAACAGGCAAATAATTAATCGCTGTTTAAAGAAATTGGCGTGACTGTATGGGATACCGGTGGGTTTTTATGGGAGTTTTTTTTGGTACGAAATCGCGGGTTCAGTTCCCGCCTGAGGCTTCAGAATATCAGGTTCGCACCATCACAGAAATTTTATTGAGACGAGTGAAAGACGTACGGTTTCCTGCTCTTATACTTCCCCGGACACTCAAAAATATCCGCAATTTTTTCGATTGATTTAAGCAGATCCAGCCACCATAAACAAATACTATTGTAATTTCCGGCCACATGGGAGATATCGATATTAATGGCAGAGAATAATTCCGCAAATATAGGATTCGAACAGGAGATCTGGAGTGCGGCATGTGTCCTCCGGGGAAACATGGACGCATCGGAGTACAAGCACGTCGTCCTGGGCCTGATCTTTCTGAAATACATTTCCGATAAGTTCGAGCAGAAATATAACGCCCTTAAAGAGGAAGGCGACGGGTTCGAGGAGGACGAGGACGAGTATCTTGCCGAAGGTATATTTTATGTTCCTCCCGAAGCCCGGTGGGATGCAATTGCAAAGAAAGCCCACACTCCCGAGATCGGGACTACTATAGACGATGCGATGCGGGCGATCGAGAAGAAGAACAAGCGTCTCAAAGATATTCTGCCCAAGACGTTCGCCCGCCCGGAGCTCGACAAGAGACGGCTCGGCGAAGTTGTCGATCTTTTCACGAATATCCAGATGGCCGATCACGGGGACAGCAAGGATATCCTCGGAAGGGCATACGAATACTGTCTTGCGAAGTTCGCCGAGCAGGAAGGAAAGCTGGCCGGCGAATTCTACACTCCCGCGTGTGTCGTGAAGACGATTGTCGAGGTTCTCCAGCCGTGCCAGGGGAGGGTTTACGATCCCTGCTGCGGGAGCGGCGGGATGTTTGTCCAGTCGGCGATTTTCATCGAGAACCATCGCGGGAATATCAATAACATATCGGTCTACGGCCAGGACTCGAACCCGACGACGTGGAAGATGGCGCAGATGAATCTTGCAATCCGCGGCATAGAGGCTGATCTCGGGAAGTTCAGTGCGGATACGTTCTACAACGATCTTCACCCGACGCTGAAGGCCGATTTCATCATGGCGAATCCGCCCTTCAACCTCTCGAACTGGGGAGCGGACAAGCTCGCAGACGATCCCCGCTGGAAGTACGGAATCCCGCCTTCGGGAAATGCGAACTTCGCGTGGATGCAGCACATGATCTACCACCTCGCCCCGAAAGGAAGGCTCGGCCTGGTTCTCGCGAACGGTTCTTTGTCTTCGCAGTCGGGAGGGGAGGGAGAGATCCGGAAGAACATCGTTGAGGCCGATCTCGTCGAGTGCATCGTCGCGATGCCCCCGCAGCTCTTCTACACGACCCAGATCCCGGTCTCCCTCTGGTTCATCAACAGGGACAAGAAGCAGAAGAGGAAGACGCTTTTCATCGACGCCCGGAACAAGGGCGAGATGCGGACGAGAAAACTCCGTGAGCTGACACAGGAGGAGATCGAGCTTATCGGAAAGACTGTTTCTCAGTTCGAGGCCGGAACGCTTGAGGAGAAGAAGGGATTTTCCGCCGTTGTTTCGACCGAAGATATCGCAAAGCAGGACTATATTCTGACGCCGGGGCGTTATGTCGGGATTGCGGATGTCGAGGACGACGGGGAGCCGTTCGAACAGAAGATGGAGAGGCTGACCGGGGAGCTGTCGGAGCTTTTTGTTGAGAGTAAAAAGGCGGAGGAAGAGATCCGCAGGCAGTTGAAGAGTGTCGGGTTTGAGGTTTGAAATGATTTCGGTTACCAATAATTTTTTGGGAGGGATTAATTTTGAGCCTTAATAAAAATAATTGGGAGGAAGTAGTTTTATCTGATGTGTTATTGCCTAAAGGCTATATCCGTGGGCCTTTTGGTTCTGCATTAAGAAGAAATGAATTATTAGCGTCCGGAATTCCAGTTTATGAGCAACAACATGCAATATCTGAATCTCGTGATTTTCGTTTTTTCATCAGTGAAGAAAAATTTCAATCCATGAGACGTTTTGCAATTAAGACTGATGATTTGATAATCAGTTGTTCAGGAACATTGGGAAAAGTATCAATTATTCAAAAAAATGATCCTTCTGGAATTATCAGTCAGGCTTTATTACTTCTAAGAGTTGATAAAAAGAAAATTTTACCAAAATATCTAAAATATTTTTTTAATACAAAGGAGGGATATAATGCTATTGTATCCCGTTCTAGTGGTTCAGTTCAAGTAAATATCTCAAAAAGAGCTGATATTGAACAAATTCCAATAAGACTTCCTCCTCTAATTATTCAAACAAAAATTGTCGACATTATTTCAGCTTTAGATAACAAGATCGAACTCAACACCCGTATGAATAAAGTGCTCGAAGATATTGCCCATGCCCTCTTTCACCGGTGGTTCGTGGAGTTCGAGTTCCCCGACGCCGAAGGAAAGCCGTATAAATCGTCCGGCGGGAAGATGGTCGGGTCTGAGATGGGGAGTGTTCCTGAGGGGTGGGAATCATTATCATTTAAGGATTTTTTGAAAATCAGAAATGAAAAAAGCAATGATCCAGCTATACCTGAATATTCTGTGACTAATTTGGGGATTTATCCCAGAGATGAAAAATACAAAAAGAAACTTTCCTCCTCTTCAAGTAAAAATAAAATTATTCATAAATTTGATTTAGTCTTTGGCATGAGTCGTGAAATCCTCAACTGGGGAGTGATGAAAGATGAAATTGGGGGTGTAAGTTCGGCTTATAATGTATTTATTATAGATAAAGAAGTAAATCCATTGTTTCTTGAGTCTTTCATGAAAAGTTATCTCCCTTATTTTAAGGACATAATCAAACCGTCTGCACGGGAAGGACAGGGAATTGATAAGGCGGCTTTGTTTTCAAAAAACATCTATCTACCGCCTAAGGATATTTTGGATCAGTATTACGACATGGAAAATACTATTTTGTCAGTTGTAAGGAATTTTGAAAAAGAGAATGAGAACCTGATTGAAATTCGCGATACTCTATTGCCAAAATTAATGAGTGGAGAGATCGAGGTTTGATAATAGACGAATTAAAAGATCTTCTTACTGAATCGCTGAAAGAGACATTTGTTAATGATGTTCACTTATACCAAAACAACCTCTGCGAGCGTTCAAAAGTATTCAGGATTGGGCTGATTCTCTCGCAAAAAATTAAGGATAATCCTGAATATTCAGGATATTCTGTTGATTGTGAATATAATAAAAGAGGAGATCATCCGAAAATTATCTCAAACAAAAATCCACAGTCTCCTGATTTAATGCTTCACAGGAGGGGAGATTTTCCCGAAGATAATTTACTGGTCGTTGAATTTAAGGTTCTGTGCAAGGGTTTTTACAAAAAAGGCTTTTATAACGATATTGAAAAATTAAAAATTCTCACAAAAGACGGAGAATATAATTACAGACTAGGTGCACACGTTTTCCTGTGCTCTTCAGGCTATATTATCAAATGGTATGAGTCCGGTAAAGATGAACCTGATTTTTATATCTACTCTGCGATTCAGGAAGAAGAGTTGAATAAAGATGATAAAAGACTTCGGGCTAATAAATTTTTAAAAGAATATGAGAACATATCTCTTTCGTGTAAATGATTTTTTTAAAGTTCTTTATCTGAACAATAACTCAAAACACACACCCCTTATATCAATCGAAAACCTTCTATAAATTAATAAACCGCGAAAAAAAGGTGAAATAGTTATTGTTTTTTATCCCGACAGAACTCCTCGATTTCGTTATCCACATAACAAAAGGACTGAGGGGGAACGAAATTGTCATAATGAAGTCTTGGATCGATTGGATTCTTGAAAGGTGTGAACTCATCAATTCCTATTGCATACCCCTTCGATCTTCCCTCGAAATAATTGAAAAATTCCGATTCGTCAAGTCCCGACTGATCCTTAACGGCGTCCCACAGATTATCGGGGCGATCCTCCAGTATGTCACCGATTGTAAATTTGCCTACGATCTTTTTTACCGGATGGCTTGAATAAATATATACCAGGTCCACGGATTTCTTCTTGAAAATTGATTTCCGGAATTCATACTTCTTCGTTCCCTCAATTATTTTCGACGTATATACAGGTTTAATGGACAGTAAAACATTCATTGATCTTACCAACTTCTTTGAGTTTAATAAATTTTTTATCATCTATCTGATGTATGGATTGGGGGTGGCTTTTCAAAATACCAAGTCTTATCAGATCGGATAATTCTACTGGCTTCTTAATATTCAAATGGTGTCTGAAAAGAATTATAGTAAGCGGTTTTTGAAATGATTCGATTTCATATTTAGAATAAACACTCCTTTTTCCGATAATTTCTCTTATTTCCTCAGGGTCGCTCAGAGAATAATAAACGTCATCAATTACCCCGAGAGATGTAATAGCTTTCAGATCCCCTGACCTGTAGAAAAGAATAACATCGCCTTTATTCAGCATTTGTATTCTGCTGTTGGTGAGATACGCCTTCTTTATAGTATTTCCTTCTACTATGAACTCGCCTCTCATCTCCATGATTGTTGCCTGCCTGCCTTTGGGACCATAAAAATCCGTGAACAGGCGATCGTGGAATCCCGGCTGGATTGGTATAACGAATTTCTTAACCCGACTCCCATCATAAAAGGAAGGATAATAATCCTCAGAGACCTTAAGCGGTGTAAGTTCTTTATAATCCTCTGCACCCGGACATAATTTCTTAATGTAAACATCTTCGTTATTATTATCAGGTTTTATACCGGCGTGTTTAAATCCGAATTGTGATATCAGAAAAACAAGTTTATCCTCTTTCTCTGTAAAATGTGTAAGATAGACTTCCGAAAGATTATTTTCGGCTGCAATTTTAAATGCAACCTTCAATAGCAGTTCACCAATCTTATGACCTTCATGTGATACCTTTAGAGTTGCAATCTTCAGGCGTTTTTGATTGGGATACGGCGGATTCGAGGGGATAGGCTCCTCTTCGAATTTATATATCATTATTGCGCCTAATGTCCCGTCACTTTTTTTGCTATAGAAGCATTCTCTTCCCTGCTGTGCGATCTTAGTAAACCACTTCTCAAAATCATAATCCTGCTTTAAACTGTCAAAAAGTGGATCATCAGGATCAATATCGCTGACATATCCTTTTAGCAGGGGAATCGGTTTAGCTATATAATCCGTTGAAGGCAAATCTTTCTTAAAAAATTCAGTTGCTTCATCCGGATAAAGAACTCTGTCGGATATATTCAGTTTTAGAGCTTTTGAATGGATTTTAACATCATTGGTAATTAAAAATCCAACTGCATTTTTGTATACCGAATATAAGATCAGGTTATCGATCTTGTCGTTAATTCGCTTTGGTTCTCCGATTTTTGTAAAAAAATCATCTTCTTTATCAGGAATTGGAGCATTCTCAAGAATTTGATAAGCTTCCACTTTGGAAAGGATTATTTCTTTTCTCTTTTGGTTTTTATCTCTTCGAATATCATCAAGTGAAGCAGGATGAAGTAATACGTCGGTATGAGTCTGATTCAGGATTCTCATTAAGATGCTGATGTCAGGTGAAACGTTTTTATCGTCTTCCCGGTAGATGAAAATATTCGTATCAATTAAAACTCTCATTGCCCCTCACAATCCACAATTTTTAAAATTCTCTTTATTAAATGACTTTTCGTATGAATATAAAAACATTCTGAGGGGTGTGAAAGTGGATCTCAGTTATTTTGGGCTTTACAGACAATATCCATTCAAAACACACACCCTTTATATCAATCGAAAACCTTCTATAAATTAATAAACCGCGAGAAAGGGGGAAATGTCACTGGATTCACCGGACGGCCTGTTAAAAGATATAAGCGAAACAACATTTTGCGAATACCTCGGCCGTGACGAACTCATCGGAAATGTGGCCTTGGAAGTGAAGCCTGCGGTTCTTATGAGTGAAGCTGAATCCCTGGAAGTGAAGCCTGCGACTCTTATAAGTGAAGCTTCGCCCGTTAAACATGAAGCTGATCCTCTTAACATGAACCCTCGACCACTAAACATGAAGCTGAATCCTTAAAGGGGAAGGCAGGCCCTCAGGCGTGCCCTTAAAGGGGAAGCCTGACGCTCTAAAAGGGGAAGCTGAATCTTCGGAAAAAGAAAGCCAGAAATACAGAACAGTACTATCCCAAAAGGAGGAAAACCCGTGACATTCACCGAAGCCGACTTTGAAAACTCCGTAATCGAGATCTTCCGGGACAACCTCGGCTATACATACCGGTACGGTCCCGAAGTAGACCGGGACTATCACAATCCGCTCTATGAAGAGCAGCTCCTCTCCTCCCTTGAAACAATCAACCCCAAACTCCCCCAAACCGCCATCGAAGAAGCCGTCTACAAGCTCAAAAATATCGGAACAGGAACCCTCGTCCAGAAAAACTTCATCTTCACCGACTACCTCCAGAACGGAATCCCCGTAAAATACTACGACGGAAAAGAAGAACGTTCGGCCATCGTCTACCTCGTGGATTACCAAAACCCCGCGAACAACACATTCCACGTCATAAACCAGTGGACAGTCGTCGACGAAGTTGAAAAACGCCCCGACATCGTCATCTTCGTAAACGGACTCCCTCTCGTCGTCGTCGAACTCAAATCCCCCTCACGCGAGGAGACCGACGTATCCGAGGCATACCGGCAGCTCAGGAACTATCTCCACGACATCCCCTCCCTCTTCGTCTACAACGCATTCTGCGTTATGAGCGATCACGCGACATCCAAGGCGGGAACAATCACGGCAGACGAAGACCGCTACATGGAATGGAAGACAGTCGACGGAAGCTACGAGAACACCCAGTATGCAGCATTCGACGTCCTCTTCGAGGGAATATTCGAAAAAGAAAGATTCCTTGACATCCTCAAAAACTTCATCTGCTTCTCGAAGGAAACCCCCGAAGACAAAAAAATTCTCGGGGCCTACCACCAGTACTTCGCCGTAAAAAAGGCCCTCCAGTCCACAAAAGAAGCAACCCTCACAGACGGAAAAGGAGGAGTCTTCTGGCACACGCAGGGAAGCGGAAAGTCACTATCAATGGTCTTCTACGCAAAACAGCTCCGGGAAGTCCTCGACAGCCCGACAATAGTCGTAATCACCGACCGAAACGACCTTGACGGCCAGCTCTTCGGCCAGTTTTCGGCATGCGAAGACTACCTGAGACAGACACCCGTCCAGGCCGAAAGCAGGGCCGACCTTAAAATGCTCATCCTGAACCGGGAGGTAAACGGCATCATCTTCACCACGATGCAGAAGTTCGAGGAGTACGACGCCCCGCTATCCAAACGAAGAAACATAGTCGTAATCGCAGACGAAGCCCACCGGAGCCAGTACGGGTTCGAAGAAAAAGTCCACCCGAAGACCGGCAAAATCCGGATCGGGTCCGCCAGGAAGGTAAGAGACAGCCTCCCCAACGCCACATACATAGGATTCACCGGAACCCCCGTCTCCCTCGCCGACCGCAACACCCGGGAGATATTCGGCGACTACATCGACATATACGACATGACCCAGTCGGTCGAAGACAATGCAACCGTCCCCATATACTACGAAAGCAGGGTCGTCGCCCTCAAACTGGACGAAAGCATCCTTCATGAGATCGACGATGAATACGACCGCGTCGCAGAAGAAGCCGAAGAATATATCGTCGAAAAAAGCAAGCACGAACTCGGCCGGCTTGAAAGCATACTCGGGGCGCCTGAAACAATCACGACCCTCTGCGAGGATATCATAAAACACTACGAGACCTACAGGCAGTACGAGCAGACCGGAAAAGCGATGATCGTCGCCTATTCAAGACCAATCGCCATGAAAGTCTACCGGCGCATTCTCGAACTCAGACCGGAATGGAAAGAAAAACTCGGCGTCGTCATGACTTCCGACAACAACGACCCCGAAGACTGGCGGGAGGTCATCGGCAACAAGAAGCACAAAGAAAACATGGCGGGGAAGTTCAAGGACAACAACGATCCCTTAAAGATCGCGATCGTCGTCGACATGTGGCTGACAGGCTTCGACGTCCCCTCCCTCTCCACGATGTACGTCTACAAACCGATGACCGGCCACAACCTCATGCAGGCCATAGCCCGCGTAAACCGCGTCTACAAGGACAAGCAGGGCGGCCTCATAGTCGATTACGTAGGAATCGCAGGCGCCCTCCGGAAAGCGATGAAAGACTACACCGGCCGCGACCGGAAGAACTACGGCAACCCCGACATAGGAAAGACAGCATACCCGAAATTCCGTGAAAAGCTGGAAGTATGCCGCGACCTCTTCCACGGCTTCGACTATTCCGTGTTCGAAACCGGCACCGACCTTGAGAGGGCGAAACTCATCACCGGCGGAGTAAACTACATCTCCCATCCCTCAAAAGAAGAGAAAAGAAACGCATTCGTCAGGGAATCACTCCTCCTCCGCCACGCAATGTCCCTCTGCCGCAGCCTGCTCGATCAGAACGAAAGATTCGAGGCGGCATATTTCGAAGCCGTAAGAACACTTCTCACCAGGATCGAAGGGAAAGGGAAACTCTCGCTGAGAGAGATAAACAACCGCATAAACGAACTCTTAAAGCAGAGCATCCGGAGCGAGGGCGTGATAAACCTCTTCTCGGACGTAAAAGAAAAATATTCCCTCTTCGACCCCGCGTTCCTCTCCGAGATCGCCCGGATGAAGGAGAAGAACCTCGCGGTGGAGCTGCTCAAAAAACTGCTCATGGAACAGATCAGGGTCTATTCAAGGACGAATGTAGTTAAATCCGCGAAGTTTTCAGAACTCCTGGCAGAAGCGATGAACAGCTACATAAACGGCATGTTGACAAACGAGCAGGTCATTGAAGAGCTGCTCAAAATAGCAAAGGATATGGCTGAGGCCCATAAAGAGGGAGAAGAGCTCGGCCTTAATCCCGAAGAGATGGCATTCTACGATGCCCTGACAAAACCGGAAGCCGTCAAAGACTTCTACGAAAACGACGAACTTGTCGCGATCACGAAAGAGCTGACCGAACTTCTGCGGAAGAACAAAACAATCGACTGGCAGAAGAAAGAGACGGCGAGGGCAGGCATGAGAAGACTCGTCAAGCGCCTGCTGAAACAGCACAAGTACCCTCCTGAAGGAATGGAGGACGCCGTAAGCACGGTCCTTGCCCAGTGCGAGATGTGGACCGACAACACGGAATTTGACGAGTGAATCAGTTTTCAGGATTCCAACAGATTATAATAATCGATACCCCCTTTTAACTTAGCGGACTCCTGCCGTTTGAACTATTCGGAAATTTCGAATAGTTGCCCCCGCCAACATCTTTATGCCCTATACCTCCCCATAGGTAGCTATGGCAACAACGATCCAACTTCGTCCGGAGACAAAAGCCCGCATCGACGGCCTGAAGATACACCCCCGGGAAAGTTATGACGAAACGCTCAACCGCCTCCTGGACGCGGTATACGATCCCGAGCCGTTGAGTGAAGAGACGTTGCAGCGGATAGAGGAAGGGATTGCAGACATCCGGGCCGGCCGGGGTCGCAAACTCTCTGAAGTCGCCAAGGACCTGGGCCTTGAATGACCTGGGAAATAATCCTTACACCGGGAGCGGAACGCGATTTAAAAAACCTCCCGAAAGCCGACGGAAAACGGATCGTAGACGAACTGACCGGTCTCGCAAATGAACCCTACCCCAGGTCGTGTGTCAAAAAACTAAAGGGACACAAGAGTATGCCCCTGTACTCTTACCGGGTGGGTCAGTACCGCATTATCATGACCATCGAGGACAACGTTATGGTTCTCTTCATCATCGAAATCGGCGGTCGTGGCAAAATATACCGGAAATATTGATCGGGATCATACCCCTGGTGACTTTGCGAATCCATTCACTTTGAGCTATCCGGAAATTCCGGATAGCTCCCTCCGCCGGAAATTTCAAAACACCTTCACGTTTTTATCATCTCACCCCCTCCTCTCAAATCCTCCTTCAATATCCTCCCGAAACATCCCTCACAAACACTCATCTTCAGTTCCTTCGAAGAAAAAACAGCCTTCCCCTTACCGCACAGATCACACCTCCCGAGATCCTTATTCACTCTCTCGAAATCCCGGTGGTCGAGAACACCCGGAAGAGGAAGAGTCGAACCTCTCACACTCGCAGCTTTGCGGAGTTCGCAGTAGTTTGCAGCAGTTTGCAGCAAGTCTCCGCAAACTAAAGAATCATTATAACCACACGCTTTTTCATTTTTTAATATATCCGGGCGTTTTTGATCTATCTTTGCAGCAGATCCCGGCGCACACACACAACACGATAAGGATAAATCCTTACGATCGGCTTCCTGTGCCCCGGTATTTTTCCGCAAACTACTGATCGCAGAGTGAAGATCTCCATCATCTGCGAAACATTCGGTAAAAGAAACATCCTCCTCCTCTTTTTTACTTTGCAGCACGCTGCTGCAAACCGGCTGCAAAGTTGCTGCAAAGCTGCAAACACAATCCGACTCCGACTCCGACCCCGGACCGCCGTCGTCACCAGGCCCGTCGCTGTCATCATCATTGCCTCCTTCCTCCTCGTCGAGCCAGACGGCATTCCCGGAATTCCATTCACGGTAAATCTCGTAATTAAATGAATACCGGCTCTCCCGCTGCCGGAGCATGAACCCGTCGACCTCCTGTGAAACCGTCGCGTCGATAAAGCTGATTGCAGGACATTTTTCCAGGAGGCCGGAATACGAACACCCCCTGCTCAGATAACCGTGGAAAATTCTCCTCGCCTGGTGATACGAGATCCCCATGACATCCTGGAGCATCTTAATCGTCACGAGGTCCCAGCCCATTTTGCATATAACATCCAGGGCGTCCGCCTCGTTCTTCGTCAGTTTCGTCTCCTGGCTTCCCGAATCTCCGTTGATCGCCGCATAGATCCTTACGGCCGCATTAAAATCTTCAACCGTCGCCCGGATTGCCGCAATATTTTCCACGGAATTACCATCCTCGTCCACCGGCGTGAACCTCTCCCTCTGTTCTTTGAAAAGAAGGGCGTGACACTTGACAAGATCGAAGAAGATCGCCGGGTTCCTCCTGTTTGCAGAGGATGAAAACTGCACCCTCTCCGCGAACGGAATCGAGACATAAGTCGTCTCCTCCTTCAGCATCGTCCAGATGCAGCGGCATATGCCGACTTCGGCCGGCTCCCCGATGACTATTGTCTCCCGTGCCTCGGACTTCTTCGTGTTGTCGAGTACCTTGTCGTCCTGTTTGGAGGAATCATCGATCCAGACCGTGAGCATCCGGTTCAGCACCTGGTCGTCGCCGATCGACTCGACCTTCGCCACCCACCAGATGCACCGCTCCGGGATATTGTATATCCTGAGCTGCCTGTCGGTAGTGAGCGTCTGGTACTGGATTTTTTCACGGAAGTTGGTGGTCGCGGACTTGAGGATCTCGCAGACATCTTCCGAGAGGTGGGAGTCGTCGAAGAGGAAAACGGTCTCCGGTTTGAGGTCCCGGTTATAGTAGAGCGCCTTGTCGCTCACCTTCCCCCTGAGCCTGTAGTCTTCGGGAACGAGGTTCATCATGGCCCTGCACGCAACGGATTTTCCTTTTCCCGATCCCCCGGATACGAATACATGGAGACCGTTTGTGTTCATGACCGACTGGGAGGCGATGGACATTATGAGGCATTCGGCCAGCGTCTGGTCGCCGACGTGGAATTTCGAGAAGGTGTCGAGTATGAATTTAACGGGGTCGCCGTTTTTGAGGATTTCGGCGGCCTTCTCCCGTGTCTTTTCGGGGAACGAGTTTCTCCTGCGCCGGGTGTTCTCTTCGTCTTCGTCGGGTTTTTGATTTTGTCGTCCGGCTTTTCTTTCCTTCCGGCCGGATTTGATCTCGTACATCGCCTTAAGCTCGCTCCATCTCTGTTTTCCTCCTCCGCAGGAGTTGTGGTGGCATCCGGCATAGATCGCACCGTTTGAAAACTGGATGGCAAAGGCCCCGTCCTTATGAGAGGAGGAGAACGGGCACTCTTCGAGGACGTAGAGTGTTCCTCCCTGCCAGGGCCTTTCGTTTGCGACTGCGATCCCGTGGTCGGAGAGCCATTCGGAGAGGTCGATCTTTTTGTCGCCGCTCTTGGCCTGCGGTTTTTCATCGTCTTTGGGAAGGAGGTCTGCGAGTTTCCGGAGCGTTTCAGGTGCGACGGTCTCCCTGCTTTCAGGAAAATCGATGATCTTTGCCCTGCGGTGCGGGCGATCGGGTGTGTCGTCTCCCTTCCGGGATATTGTTCCGTAGAGTTTCCAGATCCGGGCGGCGTTGTAGTTGGCCTTATCGACTGTTACGGTTTGGTCGGAGAAGAGGGCGTCGAGTGTGGTGAGGCAGTCTTTGACAAGGGCGGTTGTGTCGTCGTCGTTGGGGAGGTCGACTGCATATAGTATATGTGCACCGTTGCCGGAGTCGGCGAGGATCGGGCGGGGGAAGCCGAGTGTCTGAAGGAAGCGGGCGATCTTTTTTGCTTTCGTTATGGCGGCCTGGTGCTCTTCTTCGGTGGATGATACACCGCTTGGACGGACGGGGTCGAGGTCGACGGGGAGCCACTTCCGGCGGATGATGTCCGCATCCGCAGTCGTCGCGTCTTTTCGCCCGAGTTTCATCTTGATCCTGTTGGCCCTCCGGGAGAGGAGTGCGGGATTGACCTGGTTGAGGGTTACGTATACGCCGGATACATCGGAGAGGCGGGTGATACTGCCCGCTTTTTCCGCGAGCGTGTCGGAATTGTCGAAGTACCCGCTGTGGATGTTGTAATCGGAGATGGCCCGGAGTTCGACGACTCCTCCGCCCGGAAAGAGAGTGGCGAGGGCCTTTCGGATCTCTTCGCTCATTGTCTTTCCTCCGGCAGGTCGGGTTCGAGGGGGAAGAGCGGAGCGGATACCGCCTCTCTTCCTGTAACTCGTTGAAGGGATACGAGCGGAACGATGTAGTGGCCCGCCGTTGTGAATATTTTCACCGCCTTTCCGCCGGGGGAGATCGCGGCGTGGCCTTCGATCGAGAGTGCATCCTCTTTTCCGGGGACCGGTTTAGTTACAGGGACGACACAGCCGGAGGAGACGAGATCATCAACGTCTTCTTTTAGAATGAAGAGACATACTCCGCCAGCTTCGATCCTCAGCGAATCGTCATCACTTAATAAGATCCTTCCCGGTTCAGGATTCACAGGTCGCCGCCTCCTTTGCAGTTGAGATCAGGTTTATCAGGTAATTGTGACCGCTTGTCCTGTTGATCTGGATCTCGACGATCGCATCTTTCAGTTCGCGGATCTCTTTGGAGAGTGCCTGCGGGATGAGGTATAGCGGAACCGGACCGGACGCTTTGCTTATCTGTCTGGAGGTAGATTTTCTATCGGCAGTTCTCAGGCAGCATGTGGTGGTACACGGTTTGTTCAGGGGGCTGCCGTTTTCCTTTTCGGGCATCAGGCAATAATAATAGTCCCCGTTTATTCTTTCGTTTGTATCTTTCATTATTATCATCAGGTGCGATTTTGGTACCTGTTTAGGGTAGGGAGGGGAGTTGTTATAAAATTAAATCGGAATTCGGGGGGTCAATTGAAAATTAGATTTAATGGTGGGGGATTTTTTTGAATTTTCAGGAATTTGTTTGGGCATAAGCCCCTCCGGGGGAGAGAAGAAAACCGGAGCCGAAGGGATGCCTGTCCATCCCGACGGCGACTATCGCCACGAGGGGGAGGGTTCAAGGGAGGGGGAAATCATCCCCCTTCCTGTATCTATTCCAAAACTTTGAGAGGGCATAAGCCCCCTTACCCTGTATAATTTAGATTTGGAATTTTTCAGGAATTTATTTGGGCATAAGCCCCTTCGGGGCAACCCTCTGCTTAATTCGCTTCGCGAATTTACGCAATTGCGATAGTCCGGCCTGGACACTACCCTCCGGGTAGTCTCGGCCGGGGGGAGAAAACTTCTGGTAAACGTAAAATAAGTTTTAAACAGTAGCCAAAAAAATTCACGGAGCAGGAGTGACATTCGCCTGTCCCGGCCGGGGAAGAGATCTATTAGAAAACGTAAAGTAAGTTATAAACAGTAGCCAAAAAAATTCCCGGAGCCGAAGGGATGCTTGTCCATCCCGACGGCGACCTATCGCCATGAGGGGGAGGGTTCGAGGGAGGGGGAAATCATCCCCCTCCCTGTATAATAAAAAAATCCCGAAAAAAATCTATAATAATCAATAACCAATTATAACCCATCATACCAGGAAGGATATCATATGACAACGCTTAGGGAATATCTTGATTCTGCGGGCTGCGAACCTGCACTTTCCGATCTGATAGTTCTGATCTCCGCACAGGCCGCACCAATACGCGATGCATTCATCAGCAACCAGTCGTACGCCGGAACGGAAAACTCATCGGGAGAAGAGCAGGCCGCTCTCGACGTCTGGTCGGACGAACACATTACAAAAATCCTGGAAGACTCGGGACTCGTGAAGGAACTCGCATCCGAGGAAAAACCCGACATCCTCAAATTCCCCGGCGCAACGGAGAACTATGCGGTCGTCATGGACCCGCTCGACGGGTCATCACTCATCCAGGTCAACCTCTGCGTCGGGACGATCGTCGGCATCTATGACAACGGCGATGCGCTCAGCAAAGGCGAAGATCTGAGAGCCGCAATGTATATGCTCTACGGACCCATGACCGTATTAACCATAACCGTCGGAAAAGGCGTCTTCACCTTCGCAATGGACGAAACCGGTGAATACAGGATGCTTGACGGCCCCGTAAAGATGCCCGAAGGCAAGATCTACGGCAGCGGCGGACTCAACAAAGACTGGACCGAAAAACACAGGAATTTCATAGAATCGATCGAAAAGGAGGGCGGAAAACTAAGGTACTCCGGATCATTCGTCGCCGACTTCCACCAGATCCTGAAATACGGCGGCGTATACTGCTATCCTGCGACCATAGACAACAATACCGGCAAACTGAGGCTCGCATTCGAGGCAAACCCGATCGGTTTCATCGCGAAACAGGCCGGAGGCGCTATATCCGACGGACATACCAGCCTGCTGGAGATCAAACCCGAAAAACCGCACCACAAGACGCCGATATATGTCGGCAGCAGCGGTTTGATCAAAAGACTCGAAGAAATCTACAGAGAGTAAGCTAATCCCAAATTCGGGATTTATGGAAATTATTAATTACATTACGGCCCCATATAAAGGCAGATGGTTAACAGTATAGTATTGCCCATAAAAAAGGTCTATGCTCTCATAGATTCAAAAATTATCGTTGAAATAAAGGACGAACCGAAAACACTCCGCGGCAGACTCGTTGCAGTAGACGAGCACCTGAACATACACATGGATCAGGCATGCGAATACGAGGGCGAAGAGAGAGGAAGAAATCTCGGAACGCTCGTGATCAGGGGCAGCAATATCCTGACCATTGCACCCGAACTTTAAATTAAATCCTTATGGAACCCATGACAGATACGGAAGAAGAGGCCCTGAAACTAATCCAGTCAAATCCCGAGGGAGTGCTCCAGAGCGAACTCTGGAAACTCCTGAACATCGACAGCAGAAAATGCTCAAGAGTAGTAAAAAAACTCGTCGACTCCGAGAGGATAGACAGGATAGAATTCAAATCGAACGGTGTCAAGACCTATCTTCTGAAAGCAAAAAAAAGCGCGGTAAATCCCGATCTTCTCCTTGCCGGAGGAGAACTCATCCCCTGCATCGGCTGCGAAGAGGAATGCAGCGTCCAGGACTGTTCGCATCTCATGGACTGGATGTACCAGCTGGCAATCGAAGAATTTACAGACCAATAATTATTTTCACATTTTTTCCACAAACACAATAAAAAATTTTATTCCATTATTAGAGGAATATGCCCTTAATTTTTGATATAAATCATAATACTTATAAATTCAGATATTATAATAAAAATATTGATGGCGGGGCGCAACCGGGATGACGGCTCATCCGGTACTATCGGCACAATACTGCTTGTTGTAATAACTGTCATACTTGCAGCGCTGCTCGCATTATACCTGTTAAGCTACCAGTTCCCGGAACTGCAACAACCAAAAGAGATCCCTACGATTTTCGAGATACAGACAATATTAAGTGAAAACCCCGATTATGACAGCAGGATAGTCCTGAAAAATATAGGAGACTGTCCCTACGAAAACCAGTACCTTTCATGCAGGATCTATATCAACGATGAATTGGCCGGCTGCAGGATAAAGACCCTGAACGGCCATGACTTCATATCGACACATCATTACGGCGTCCAGACGGTCGGAGGAATGGGATGCAGCGACATTTCATGGAAGCCATCTGAAAAACTCGCGATAGATCTCTCGGACTCCACGATCAGAGACGGGAGTCATGTCAGGGTGGATGTCATATGGGAACCCACAGGTACGACCATATCAACCGACGAATACTATCTGAGCTGACAACCCGGATAGGTTAAGACAGCAAGCTACGATCGAACCGAAGACCGGGAATCTGAATTCAGGTGCAGGGATCTAAAGGGTCTCAACCCGGATTTCCAAACAAAACCAGATAAACAGCCCGGGGACCCTTGCCGGTCCCCTGGCGTGGGGTGAGATAATTATCTTAAGGCAAGGCCCCTGGGCAGGGGCCGTCCGGCGGCCTGGCCGCCGGTGCCGGGGTTGCCCGGTGAGATCTTAACATACCAACATGGACAAATCAGACGACCCCTCGCCGCGAACCGCACAGCAGGTTCGCGGACCGGCCCCGACCCCGGGGCCTCTCTTTGCGATAGGCCACTCCGGGGATAGACGAGTATCCCCTGAGTGGCGAAACGCAGTGGATTCATGGCGTGTACGGAATGAAACATGTCGTAGTAAAATAAATTAAACAGCCCGGGGCCGCCGGAGAAAGACACGAGACAGCAAAGAGCCAAAAAGTTTATTGGGGTCAGGGCAGGGAATCAAAGGAAATTAAAACAAAAGGATACGATCACTGAACCATCGATCTCATAGCAGCACGGGCAACGATCCCCGCAACCCTCAGCGGCTCAGGAATTCTCCCTTCTTTTGTAAATGAATCGCATACAAAACAGGCTTCATCATTATCCACGCCCCATGAACGAAGATAGACATCATACCCCGTCTTCAGGATAACCTTCTCCCTTGTCCCCAGTTTTTCATATGCAGACAATCTCTCTTTATCGCCGGGGAAATGATGCATGATGTCATCCGCCAGCCCTTCGGAGTCCTCATATGTCACCCCGATAACCGGGATTTTTAACTCCGAGTAAACTCTTCCGGGATCGATTATATTGAACCACGAGATTACGCACCCCGAGAGCATTATGTAATTGATATCCTTTCTCTGAAGGGAGGCAAAAATATTCAGCACCGCATCCGTCGCATCCGTCCCCCCTATAGTCGAAAACCCGAAAGCCGTTCCGTCGATTACCATGTCTCTTCTCATCACAACACCTGCCAGGACGGATTTTTTTGCGCCCTGAACAAAGCTTTCCGCAATACCGAGAACACGGACCCCTGGTTTCAGAGTTTTCATGAAAGGTCTTATGAATGTGAATTTAAATATAATGTAGCAATGGATATAAACAAGGATGAAGTCTGTATTTTCATCCCGACCCTAAATGAAGCCCCTACAATAGGAGAACTCGTCCGCTCTTTTAAGGAGATGGGTTATAGAAATATTCTTGTCCTCGACGGAAACAGCAGCGACAATACCGCCGGGATCGCAGAAGAGGAAGGTGCATCGGTATTTCTTCAGAAAAGAGGCAAAGGCAAGGGAAATGCAATAATTGAGGCTTTGGATTATATCAGTCAGCCCTACGTCCTCATGCTCGACGGTGACGGGACCTATCTCCCGGAAGACGCCGAGAAGATGCTCGAACCGCTCTTCGAGGGATACGACCATGTAATCGGAAACCGCCTCGACACCTTTGAACCGGGTGCACTGAGCAGGTTCAACCATTTCGGGAACCAGATCATCAATTACCTGTTCAAGGTTGCCCACGGCACTTACCTGAACGATATCCTGTCGGGATACCGGGCATTCACCCTCAAATCGATGAAAAATCTCAACCTGAAGGAAAGCGGTTTCGAGATAGAAACCGAAATCTCTGCCGAGAGCGTGAGAAACGAACAAAAAATTAAGGTAGTAGATGTTATCTACAAAAAACGGCCGGGCACTGAGACAAAATTAAGGCCTATGAGAGACGGGGGAAAGATCATCGCGGCCGTATGGCGACTCGCCAAGATCAGCAACCCGATATTCTATTTCGGCGTTATAGGTCTCTTCATTGTATTGATTGGAATTATCCTGGGCGTATTCGTTTCGATAGACTGGGTAAAAGGCATAACACATACCGAACTGACGATACTCACGGTTCTCCTGATTTTGATAGGATTCCAGATCTTCATGTTCGGGGTCATAGCCGACATGCTCGTCTCATTCAACAGGGAATTAAGGATGGAGATTCAGAAGCTCCGTCCTCCGAACCCTCCGAGATAATATAATATTTTGCAGCAGTGTTCTGCAGTCGATGTAAGAAGGTAGGCCTCCTTCAGGTCTTTGCCTTTTGCAAACGTCCCGTGGCCCTTTGCAACGACTACGGGATTCGAGACCAGAGCTTTCGCAACATTCTCCGCCAGCTCATCTGTTCCGGGTTCACCGTCGACCACAGGTATAACCGGACAGAGCATCTTCCCTTCACTGTCCTCCGGAATTATTTCATCGTATACAAGCGATGCGGCTACGGAGAGCGGAGGGTGGGCATGAACGATCGCCTCCGCATCATCACAGGCCAGGTATGCCCTGTAGTGGACCCTCCACTCGCTTGAAGCACCATCTTCGGGAACCCCGTCCATCGTAACGAACTTCAGGCTTTCTTCTTCATCAAGGAACGACCCGCTGGAAGTTATAAGAAACCCGCCCCGGACCCGGACACTCATATTCCCGAAATTGCCCGCAACAAGGCCCTCATTAAAAAGGCGCCTGCCAGTCAGTTCAAATTCTTTATTCTGCATTCATCACACCTCTTTTTTATACAAAATTCCTTTGCATATTCCACAAACCAGCCGTGGCAGGTCTGGTATTTTTCCACCGAACAGGGGAGAATTTTTTCGAACAGATCCTTAAGCCGGTCTTTTTTAGCTGTAATCCCGGCACACCCGGATATCCTCTCCGTATAGGAATCGATCACATAACTCGGCATGTTCAGCGCATAACACAGGATACTGTCGGCAGTTTCCGCACCGACTCCTTTCACGCCCAGCAGATCTCTTCTAAGTTCATCAACCGGAACATCATATAATGCATCGACACCTCCTTTTCCCGCCACAAAAGAAGACAGCTCTTTCAGGCGTCCGGTCTTCATCCTGTAGTAGCCGGTACAGCGTATATTCTCCATGACGATCTCATCGTCGGCGGCAAGCACATCGTCAAGCGTTTTTATTCCTACAGATTCGAGATTTGAAAGGGCCTTTTCAACATTCTCCCACCGGGTCTGCTGGGTCAGTATTGCACCGATCATCACCTGATCGGCATCCCCGGGCCACCATCCGGCATCACCGTAAATATCCTGAAGACAGGAAATTATCCGTTTCAAAATTATTTCCGGTGGATTTTCGGAATCCATATAATAATATTTAGAGAAGAGGTTTTAACAGGCTTTCAAGTGTCTCTGCAGGAGTCACGCCTTCAAGACGGTGCTCGATCTTTCCCGACTTCTCTATAACGAGTGTGGGCACTACCTGGATACCGTATTTCATAGCGAGGTCCATATTCTCATCAACATCGACCTTCTTGATCTCGATCGAATCGCCCATCTTATCCTTCAGCTGATCAAGGATGGGGGACTGCATCTTGCACGGCCCGCACCAGTCCGCATAAAAATCAATTAAAACAGGTTTTGACATAATACATCAATCCTCAGATAGAGAAAAGGTCAAACGAAATTATAAATTTTATCCTTTTGCAAAAAAATTGGTAAAAAAATTATTTGGCCGGCTTCTTTGAAAGAATTGCCATGATAATCTTACCATATGCCGGACGGGTAAAGATTACCCCGATTAATACTCCGAGAATGGTTATTATGGCAAATCCCTTGAGAGTCGACAGATCCATGAGTGCAAGCGGCAGCATTGCAAATATAGTCGTGGATGCCGAGACGGTTATTATCCCAAGGGCGCGCTTGAATCTCTTTAGATAAAGACTCGGAGACGGCACACGCCCCTCATGAAGAACTTCATCGGTTATTACGACGAGTTGATCGATTCCGGTACCGATAACGGCAATAAGTCCGGCTATACTTGCAAGATCGAGCTGCTGGATATACCTGGCTATTCCGAGAAGAATTATAATCTCGGAGAGATTGACAAGTATCATCGGAACCACAATGGACGGTTCCCTGTACCTGTAATAGACCATGAACGCAACGGCCAGAAGTCCGAGTATCGCAGCCGCAATACATACGATTTGAATAAATTCGCCACGTTCTGCGGTAACACTGCTCGAACCTGCGATCTCGACATCTACAGGAAGAGCTCCTGCACGAAGATGGATCTCGAGAACCTCTGCGTCATTGTATCCTTCCTCGCCGTAGCCTGTTGATGCACTGAGATCATTTACCGGACCCTTTGAGAGCTTCGCCGCAAGATCGGATGAAAGAGGTGCACTGTATACCTGTTCCCCGTCAAGGAGCATGACAAGATTATGTGAATCCGGATCGGTTACGGCTCCGTATTGTATACATGCATCACGCAATGCTTCGGCACCTTCGGCGCTCAGGGTGAAGCCGACACCCCAGTAATTGTTACGCTGGGAAGGTGTACTGACACTTGTAACCGCATCTCCGGAGAGGACACGTTCTGTTTCATTTCCGGATGTTACGATCCTGATCTCGAATTTACCCTGCGAACTGACGATCTCCTGTGCGGTATTGATATCGGTTCCGGCAAGCTCCACGCGGACGTATTTTGTGACATCGTTCGCGCCGGTAAGCGTATTTATCTGGACGTCCTTTGTGCCAAGCGTATTGACTTTGTCTTCAAGGATGCCCTTTACCGTATCTGCGGTTTCTTTGGATATTCCCTGCTCGTAAGTTACCAGTTTGGCACCCATTCCGGCAAGGACGCTTTCAAGTTCCTCCTTCGTATAATATTCCCTTATCTCTACCGAACTGGAAGTAACAGGGATTACATCTGCATCGAGTTTTTCGGACAGTTGCGTGATAAAGTCGGACTGGGACATATCCGATTCATAGCCGATGACCTCCGACTTGAAGGATAACTGGATCCATGATCCGCCGACAAGGTCCAGACCAAGCTGGAGATTTCCGCTTATACCTTTATCGAGTGCAGGCGGAATTGCATATATGCTCAAAACCGAGAGTATTACCAGAACCAGCACTATGAGAACCTGCCAGTCGGTGAATATCTTCCCCAGTGTGCTCTTTTCTTCGGCCATTATTTACCACCCTTCTTAACATACCATTTCAACAATCCTGCATTCAGCATCCAGGTATTCATCATATCGATAATAAGGCCGATAATCAGAACAGCCGAGATGTCCCTTATCAGTGTGACCTGACCCAGGGAGAACACGATAAACATAACGACTACCGCTGCAAGCGTCGTCGTCGTCATGATGATACCTGTCCTGAAAGCACCCCTGAATTTCTCGTCGACCTTGCCCTGCCTCTTCAGAAGACGGGTAGTGAGAAGTACGTCGCTGTCGACTGAATAACCGATGAGCATCAGCAGTGCCGCAGTTGTCCCCAGCGAAAGAGTGAGGCCGAATACATCCATGAAGGCGGCGGTTATTACAATATCCGAGAATGCCGAAAGAACGACAGCTACCGAGGGGATGAATATCCTGAAGGCGACAAAGACTACAATCGCCATCAGTACAAAGGCGAAGAGGAGCGCCCAGATAGCCTGTGACTGGAGCGTCTTTCCGAAGGTCTCTCCCATCTGGTATATTGTAGCGTCGGGGTACCTCGCAGTTATATGCTCGGTTAAGTCTTTGAAGCTGTCGCCTTCGAGATAATTAAAGACCAGATATCCGGCGGCAACATCACTTTCTGAAATTTTGAGAGGATAATCTGCAAAATAATCCTCTATTACGTCGACCGAATCAGATGTTGACAGTGTAACCGCAACTCCGCCTGCGAAATCTATTCCAGGTTCAACCGGCATCCCCGTCGAGACGGTATTGAACGCAAGAAAGATTACAGACAGGATCAATAGACAGAGCGGTAATGCAACCATCTGCTTTGGTTCGTATCTGTTAATATCATAGGTAAATTTACCCATACCTAAAATTTGTCCATGAAATTGATTAAAGGATTTGGTCCGCCTTACAAATTCATGAGGAAAATCGGGAAAATTTTTGAATTATAAAAATGAATAATTCTAATGATAATATATGCACAATATTTTTATAATTAATTCGTATTTATGTTAAATCGTGAAAAATACAGATAATTTAGTTATTATTTCATCTGTTTTGACCGAATAAGGGCAAAACGACAGAGAGAAGAAAATTTTATATAGAATTCAAAATAATCAGTTCATCATGAGATCAGCGGCTGATCTAAAAAGAGAGATTGAAATGCGTCTCAGGAATTACCTTTCGAGAGACAAAAACGGCATCCGCCGTGAGCTGCTGAAGATTTTCGTCAGGGCGAAATCCCTGACAGTGGCCGAGACGCATAAAAAGTTAATGGAAAAGTTCTCCGTTACGGTCCAGTCTGTTGCATCGATGGTAGGAACCATTGCTTCAAGAATCGGCATCTTTCATATAATCAAGGAAAAAGACAACGACCAGACACGCTATGAGTTAAAGGAGCAGTATGCAGATTTGGTCGCGCGGCTGGTAGTACCGGCATAGACCATTCAGGCAAAACTTTTTTTTATTATTTTTAACTAATATATCTGGAGAATGGAGTATCAGCAGTGTCGGTCGAATACAATTGAAGTAACCGACGAAGTAAAACAATACGTTCTTGATAAAGAAAGAAATTTCAGGATTTGTACCTCGTGCGGAGGTCCTATTCTTCTCTCGACAAGTGTCAAGCCGCCAAAGTCGACCGATATTGAGATTTATGTAGGGGATTACATCATTTATGTTTCAATGTACCAGGCGCGCTTCATGGACACCATCAATATGGATATGATCCCGCAATACTGTGACTTTTTTTAAGGCTCTTCGCTGTTTTTTACGTAGGCAAATAATTTTGGGACATATATGGCACTGCTGTATTGCCCATAGATCTCACCGGGGCAACCCCGGCACCGGCGGCCGGGCCGCCGGACGGCCCCTGCCCAGGGGCCTTGCCTTAAGATAATCTTCTCACGGCACGCCCGGGGACCGGCAAGGGTCCCCGGACTGTTGAAGTTATTTCACTACGACATGTTCCGTTCCGTACATGCCTTGAGTACACCGCGTCCCGCCACGCAGGGGATACTTGTCTATCCCCGGAGTGGCTATCGCCATAGAGAGGCCCCGGGGTCGGGGCCGGTCCGCGAGCCTGCTGTGCCGGCTCGCGGCGGGGGGTCGCCCGATTTGGCCATGTTGGTATGTTTAGATCTTATTCAGGGGATTAACGAAGAGCCTTTTTTTAATACAAATCACACAATAATATCAGGATGCCATTTCAAGAACTGAACCATACGGCAGATTACCTCTACAGGTGCTCGGGAGACACCATAGAGGAACTGTTCACATCGGCTGCAATGGCAATGTTCTCTCTCATGTTCGACGAAAGAGAGGAAGATTCGGTAAAGATCGGGATAAAACTCGAGGCAGGGGATTCTGAAACCCTGCTCTATGATCTTTTGTCAGAACTGCTGTTTTTGTCTGAAGTAGAAAGGGTTGTTTTCTCAGGCATAGATATTACTATACACGATCATTCCCTTGAGGCTGTAGCTTCCGGGGAGAAATTCGATATGGAGAGACACCGGGGCGGAACGGAGATCAAGGGTGTCTCCAGGTACGGGACGGAGATCAGGCAGGAAGACGGAAAATTCCTGGTGGAAATAATATTCGATGTATAAAGGTGGTGAAGATGCTCGAAGGACTGAATAAAATATCCGATATCGAATGGGAGGTCCGAAAAGGTTACGTGGACGATATGGCGGTGCCGGGAAGGATCTTTTTATCGGAGGGCCTCGGGGAAAACCTCGAGGATGGCGCGGTAAAACAGCTCGCCAATGTCGCGACCCTTCCGGGAATAGTAAAATATTCACTTGGAATGCCCGACATTCACTGGGGCTACGGGTTCCCGATAGGCGGTGTCGGGGCATTCGATGTCGAGAACGGAATTATATCTCCCGGCGGTGTAGGCTTCGATATAAACTGCGGCGTCAGGCTGATCACGACACCCCTGAAAAAGGATGAATTTTCCGGGATCAAGAGACTGATCAATACATTGTTCTCGACCGTTCCAACTGGTGTCGGGAATGTGGCCCCGAAAAAATTCTCGGACAGCGAACTCGAGGACATCATGAGGGAGGGTGCGTCATGGGCGGTGAAAGAGGGATACGGAATGCCCGACGACGTGAAATCCTGCGAAGAGTCCGGGATGATGAAGGAGGCCAGCACCGAGCATGTCAGCACAAAGGCGAGACAGCGCGGCAGACCCCAGTGCGGGACACTCGGATCGGGCAACCACTTCCTCGAAGTCCAGTACGCGGCAGAGATCATGGATGACGAAGCCGCAAAAGCATTCGGGATCGAAAAGGACCAGATATGTTTCATGATCCACTGCGGTTCAAGAGGGCTCGGGCACCAGGTCTGCACGGATCATCTCGGGACCATCGAGAACGCGACGAAGAAATACGGGATAAAGATTCCCGACCGGCAGCTCGCATGTGCACCGGTGAAGAGCCCGGAGGGAGAGGCGTACTTCGGGGCGATGGCAGCCTCGGCAAATTATGCGTGGGCCAACAGGCAGATGATCACCCACATGGTGAGGGAGGTCATCGAAAGGGACTTCGGCGTGGACTACAACGAGATGAAACTTGTCTATGACGTAACCCATAACGTGGCCAAGATCGAAACTCATGTTGTCGACGGAAAAAAGATGGAGCTATGTGTCCACCGCAAGGGCGCCACGCGTGCATTCGGCCCGGGTTCACCTGAAATACCCAAAGATCTGAGTGCGATCGGACAGCCCGTGATCATCCCGGGGAGCATGGGGACGTCGTCGTATCTCCTTAAGGGAACGCAGACTGCCATGGAGAAGACGTTCGGGAGCACATGCCACGGGGCAGGAAGGCTCGCGTCGAGATCGAGTGCGAAGAAGAGCCACAGCGGTGCGGATATCAGGCAGGACCTCCTCGACCGGGGGATCTTCGTGAGGGCGACAAGCAACAAGGTGATCGCCGAAGAGGCGCCGGAGGTCTATAAGCCGAGCAGCGAAGTGGTGGATATTGTTCACAGGGCCGGCCTGTCGATGAAGGTGGCAAGGCTCGAACCAATCGGAGTGATTAAAGGATGATAAAAAAGGCGGGGGTAATATGGGACTGCGACTGTTACATCAACAAATACATCTGCGACAACGACATCGGCGGCGAGATCATTACGCCGCAGATGCTCGCGACGCCTTTTTACAAGGGGAGGCTTGTTGCGGTACTGATCCCGACCGGGTTCGGGAATCCCGCGTATTCGGGGCTGATGCCCGCACTTAAGGCCACATCGGGCAGGATACGAAAATTCGTCGAGAAGGGCGGCCGGGCGCTTGTCTTCGGTGCGATGTATGAAAAAGAGGGATGCTACGACTGGCTCCCGTTCAAAGTGAAATACACGCACGAGTACTTCAATTCGCCTGTCATAACGAAAGGGGATTCGGATTATTGCGGTATCGTAAAGGATTTCAACGAGAACGGGATCGAATGCGACGGCTACTTCCCGGAGTACGAGGGTGAATGCATTGCGGAGACTGCGGACGGCAGGTGTATCATGATCGAGAAGAAGATGGGTGACGGATTCTTTATCGTGACTTCCATACATGAGTTTCCTTCACGGGATTTTCTGACCGGGATCTGTTCGGGAGATTCGGAAATTATTTTTTAATAACAGCATAAATACACAATACACAGGTGATCCGGATGGGTGAATATATAATCTCGGCCGATTCAAAGGCCGCCGATTTCAAACCTCTTGCGATGGCGATAAATGCAATGATAAAAATGCCTGTAACAGCAAGATCGAAGAACCGGAAAGGGATACGCGTCGAGGAAGGAAAGATTGTCGACGAGGAATACAGCGGCCCGGTTCTCGAAGAGGTTATACTAAAAAACATGATGATGAGCGTGACCCCGGCCGAAGGCGGATTTAAGGGGGTTCCCGTTATCGTCGCACCGATCAGAAACGAAGCAGGGGATGCGATTGGTGCGTTCGGGATTGTGGACTTCACAGGTGTCTTCGATCTCGCCACCCTCATGGAGCACCAGTCAGAGATAATCAAACAGGTATGCGGAACCGACCCGTGCCCGCTTCCGGGGGAAGCAATCGATGCGAAAAGGTAATCCTATGAATGAGACTTCGGAAAAAATACTTGAGATTCTGGAGAGGCAGAGCGGCCCTATCTCCGGGGAAAAGATTAGCGAGATGACAGGAATTACCAGGTCGGCAGTCTGGAAGAATATCAACGAGCTGAAGGAACTCGGATACTCGATCGAATCAACCAAGTCGAAAGGATACGAATTGAAAGAGTCTACCCCGAAGCTGCTTCCGCACGAGATTAAGAAGTACCTGAAGACGGATTTCATCGGGAAGGATATCAGGTACTTCAAGAACACGCCTTCAACCACATGGGTTGCGAAGGATCTCTGCTCGAAGAAGGATGCGGAGAACTTTAACGGGACCATACTTATAGCCGAGGAGCAGACGGGAGGAGTAGGAAGACTGGGCAGGGCGTGGTTTTCGCCTTCCGGCGGGATATGGACGACGATAATCCTGAAGCCGACGATTCCCATCGATAAATTGTTCTTCGTGACGATGTCCGCGTCGATCGCGGTCGCAAGAACCATCCGGCGGATGTACGATATCGGCGCCCTCATTAAATGGCCGAACGACATCTATATCGGCGACAAGAAAGTGTCGGGGATTCTTCTCGAACTTGCGGCAGAGGCGGACCAGATCCATTACTGCCTTCTCGGGATAGGGATCGATGCGAATATCAAGCCGGAGGACCTCCAGTGCTCGCTCCAGACCCCGATCACTTCGCTGAATATCGAGATCGGGCATGACATCGACAGGGCGAAGTTCCTTGCGACGATGCTCGGCGAGTTCGAGAGGAGGTACAAACTTGTCGAGGAAGGAGAATATAAGGCGATTTCCAGGGAATGGAAGAGCCTTTCGCTGACGCTTGAAAAGAGAGTCCGGATCACGACACCGAGGCGCACTTTCGAGGGCGAGGCGATAGATCTCGACGAATACGGTGCACTGATTATAAAGAAGGACAATGGAAAGGTCGAACGCATTCTCTCCGGGGACTGCACTCCTATTTGATTTTTTTTTGGATTGTATTATTGTGGGGGCATAAGCCCCTTTCAAAGTTTTGGAATATATACAGGGAGGGGGATGATTTCCCCCTCCCTTGAACCCTCCCCCTCATGGCGATAGTCACCGTCGGGATGGGCAAGCATCCCTCCGGCTCCGTTTTTTTGGGCTGCTTCTTATAACTTGTTTTACGTTTTCTGATAGATCTCTCCCCCCGGCCGGGGCTACCCGGATGGGTAGCGCCCAGGACGGGCTATCATCTTTGCGAAAGTTCGCGTAGCGAACTGAGCACCGGGTTGCCCCAAAGGGGCTTAGGCCCTCTCAAAGTTTTGGAATACAGGGAGGGGGATGATTTCCCCCTCCCTTGAACCCTCCCCCTCGTCGCGATAGTCACCGTTGGGATGGGCAAGCATCCCTCCGGCTCCGTGAATATTTGGACCACCTTCTAAAACTTATTTTACGTTTTCCAAAAGTTTTCTCCTCCCGGCCGAGACTACCCGGAGGGTAGTGTCCAGGCCGGGCTATCACGATTGCGAAAGTTCGCGTAGCGAACTGAGCAGTGGGTTGCCCCGAAGGGGCTTAGGCCCTCTCAAAGTTTTGGAATACAGGGAGGGGGAGGACTTCCCCCCCGCCGGGGCAAAAGAAATCTCGATCGTTACAAATCTCAAAGCCCGACAATTTGAATTCACAGCAACCGCAAAAATTCCAACATCCATAAATCCATAAAGAACAAATCCTCTTGTCAACCAATTTAAATTTAGAGGTTGACAAACATGTACGGCGACGAGGAACGGACAAGAACCATAACCTATACCGGGATCTTTATCGCATTGTTTGCAGTAGGGGGCTACATTACAATACCGATGATCCCCGTGCCCTTCACACTTCAGACACTCTTCGTTATTCTCTCCGGCGCGGTAATGAGAAAGAAAGCCGTCATTCCCGTACTCCTCTATATTATTCTCGGGACTCTCGGCCTCCCGGTATTCCACCAGTTTACCGCAGGGCCGGGTGTTCTCCTGGGACCGACCGGCGGGTACATGATAGGATTCATATTCGCCGCTCTCATTGTCGGGTATCTCTACGGGAGCCCGAACAGGTTCGTCAGGGCGGGATGCTTCTTCGCCGCATCTTTCGTCATCCTTCTTGCAGGCGTATTATGGCTCTTCATCTCCACACCGATGGGTCTTACCGAATCATTCCTCCTCGGAATGGTTCTCTTCATCCCGGGCGACTGCGTGAAATCGGCCGCTGCATTCCTTATCGCAGAGAGGATCAATGATAGAATTTGATGACGTATCGTTCAGGGACCTCGAAATTCCACATTTAAAAATACCGGAAGGTGTCTGCGCAGTCTTCGGGCCGAACGGCTCGGGGAAGAGCACCTTCTTAAAACTCCTTTCCGGAATGGAACTGCCTGAAAAAGGATCGATTCTCATCGACGGATCTGTTCCCCGTAAGACCGAGAGCGGATACCTCTCCGAATTCCCGGATAAGAACATCCTCTTTGAAAGGGTCGCCGACGAGATCGCATCCCCGCTCAAATTCAGGCATACCGACTGTTCAAAGACAAATGAGATTGTAAACAGGGTTGTCGAAAAACTAGGAATAACGCACCTGTACAATAAAAATATAAAAAAACTTTCAGGCGGGGAGAAGGTACTCGTCGAACTCGCCACCGCAATCGTAGCCGACCCGGATCTCCTGATCCTCGACGAACCGGACTCGCACCTCGACCCCTTTACGGCCGGGGAGATATTCGGCATAATAACCGAACTCGAAATCACGCACGTCGTATTCTGCACCCAGAACATGGAGAGAGCCGGGGAGATCGCCGGCTATGCGGTATACATGGAAGACGGAAGAGTCGCTGCTTCGGGAACACCTGCATCGGTCTTTGAAGAACTCAAAGGGACCTGTTTTTATCCTGAAAATTTTCCTGCCGGGACGGGGTGACGAATGGATATCTCATGCAATAATATCGAATTCTCCAGGGACGAGTTCACTCTCGGGGCTGACGCAAGGTTCTCCGAAGGGCTCCATATCGTCACCGGAAGGATCGGAAGTGGAAAATCTACCCTTGCAGCACTCCTTGCAGGTATCGGGAAGCCCGATAAGGGAACAATCACGACCGAAGGGATCGGATCAAGGATATTCTCGATGCAGTTTCCCGAATACCATCTCACCCACATGACCATCGGAAAAGAGATCGAATCATGGGACCTTGATCTCGAACCAGTGATGAACACCGCCGGCCTCCGCTACAAAGAGAACAGGGACCCGATGACTCTCTCCCGCGGGGAGCTGAAGAGACTCCATCTTGCATGCATAATCCAAAAAGAATACGATCTCATGATCCTCGACGAACCCTTCAGTTCGCTCGACTGCATATGGAAGAGAAATTTCAGGGATATGCTTGACGAAATTCGCGGCGGCGTCAGGATCATCTTCACGCACGAATCAAAGATCCTCCCCGATTACGACCACCTCTGGAACATCTCGGACGGAATCCTCTCGAAGACAGAGTGACGAACAGGAGAGGTATGGTATGAAAGATCCGCGAATAAGAATGGCCTCGATGATAATGCTTTCATGCGCCGCCTTCGCAGGCATGGAAGCGGCGCTTGCATCCGTACTCTGGGTCCTGGTATTCTCGGACAGGAAATTCAAAGTCCCCTCGCTTCCCGCTTTCCTTGGGCTGTTCGTTATTATCTCGGTTATTGCTATCCTTTCGATAGGTGATGCGTCCGGCGGACTATCATATTTCGTCAGGATGTCTGCGCTGATCGTCATCGCGGTCTGGGCCTACTCGGCGATCAGGCCCGGTGAAATTCTCGATACGCTCGTGTGGCTTTTCGGAAATAAAACCGGTTTCGAACTCGGTTTGACTGCGGAGATCGCCATGACCGAGATCAGGAGGATACCTGAAGATTACAGTATGGCACGCATCGCCATGGATTTCAAGGGAAAGAAGATCCGGATTCGCGACTACATCCCTGTATTAGGGAATATACTGATAATCACGCTGAAACGGGCGGAGGAGCATGGAAAAATCCTCGCCGGAAGAGGGTATATACGCGGAGGGACGCACCGCCCCGAATTCGTAACCGAAAAAAACGACTGGCTGGCTTTATTTTTCTCTATAATGATAGTATTTATTGTTTTCCTCCCTTTAGTGAGATATTTATAGTTCGGTGAGAAATTTAATAGAGACTGAAAAAATTAATCAATCCTGGCTCCTTGGAGGAAATTTATGAGCGTTGCCAATACTGTAAAAATAACAGATACTACCCTCAGGGATGCACATCAATCCTTAATCGCTACCCGGCTTAGGACCGAGGATCTGATCCCTGTTGCAAGACAATTAGATAAAATAGGTTTTTTTTCGGTAGAGGCCTGGGGAGGCGCCACCTTTGACAGTTGCATACGGTACCTGAACGACGATCCATGGCAGAGGCTCCGTGATATCAAGGCCGAGATGAAAAACACAAAGGTCCAGATGCTTCTCCGCGGCCAGAATCTGGTAGGATACAAGCATTATCCCGATGACGTTGTCGAAAAATTCATCGAAGCCGCAGGAAGGAACGGGGTCGATATATTCAGGGTCTTCGATGCATTAAACGACATCAGGAACATGGAAAAATCCATGGAGGTTGTAAAGGATATTGGAGCACACCTCCAGGGAACGATAAGCTACACTACAAGTCCGGTCCACTCGGTCGCCGGATTCATAGATCTTGCCGAAGATCTCTATTCAAAAGGCAGCGATTCGATCTGCATCAAGGATATGGCCGGGCTTATAATGCCGAAAGATGCGGCGGATCTTGTTGCCGGAATCAAAAAGAGGATCGACATACCTGTAAACCTCCACTCGCATTCGACAAGCGGAATAGCCCCGATGAGCTACCAGGCGGCAATAGAGGCAGGAGTAGATATCCTTGATACGGCCATGTCGCCGTTTGCAATGGGAACCTCCCAGCCTGCAACCGAGAGCGTGGTTGCGAGCCTCATAGGAACGGAGAGGGATACGGGCATCGATCTGATGCGCCTCCGGGATGCAAAGATCAAATGCCTTGTAGTCAGGGAGAAATACGGGGCGCTTATCGACCCGATATCGGAGAGGATCGATTCCGATGTCCTGATATACCAGCTCCCCGGCGGAATGATCTCGAACCTCGTCTCGCAGCTCAAGGAGCAGGATGCGCTCGACAAACTCGAATCTGTTCATAACGAGATCCCGAAGGTCAGAAAGGATCTGGGATATCCCCCGCTTGTCACCCCGACGAGCCAGATCGTGGGAACACAGGCCGTGCTGAACGTCCTTATGGGCGGGGAGAGATACTCCAATGTCACCCAGGAGGTCAAGGACTACGTAAGGGGCCTCTACGGCAAACCCCCGGGAACAATACCTGAAGAGATTCGCGAGAAGATCATCGACGGTGAGAAAGCCTTCGAAGGAAGGCCCGCGGATCTCCTGGAACCCGTATACGAGACGATGGCAAAGGAGGCCGGTGAAGAGGGTCTTGTAAAGAAGGACGAGGACATCCTGACATACATCCTCTATCCCGCAATAGCGCCATCGTTCCTCAAAGGAGAGAGAAAGGCCGAGACGATCCCGACCTTATCCCAGTCCAGGAAGCAGGATTCAGGAAACATTCCGAGCTTCATGGAGGTCGAGGTCGACGGCGAGATCTTTGCGGTCAGGATTCTCTCTGTAGAAGGAAGTGAGGTCACGTCCTCCGCGTCCATCGGCGAGAAGAAGATCCCGAGGAACATCAAGGGCGGAGTCAAGAGCAACATGCAGGGAATGGTGCTCAAGGTCGAGACGTGTCTCGGGGCCGAGGTGAAAGTTGGAGACACTCTCGTGGTTCTCGAGGCCATGAAGATGGAGAACCCGATTAAATCGATAAAGGCCGGGAAGGTGACCCAGATCTTTGTCGATGCAGGCGACACCGTGCAGAGCGGTGACGTCTTGCTGGTGATTGAATGAGTTATTTCAATAAGGTCCTAATCGCCAACAGGGGCGAGATCGCCATCAGGATAATGCGTGGCTGCAGGGAGCTTGGAATAGAGACGGTCGCCGTTTTTTCCGAACCGGACCGAAACGCTCTCCACGTCAAATACGCGGATGAGGCTTATCTTCTCGGGGCTGCACCTCCGAAAGAGAGCTATCTCAATATGGACCGTATCTTAAAGATCGCAAAGAGTTCCGGAGCTGAAGCGATCCATCCCGGGTACGGATTTCTTGCCGAAAATTCGAAATTCGCCAAATACTGCGAAGAAGAGGGCCAGACTTTTATAGGACCTTCGTGGAAGTCTATCGAGGCGATGGGATCCAAGCTCGGCTCCAAACACATGATGGACAAAGCCGGCGTTCCGGTCCTCCCGTATACCCATGACGGCGTCAAAGATATTGACGAGGCGAAAAGAGTTGCAAAGGATATCGGGTATCCTGTAATCGTCAAGGCAAGCGCAGGCGGCGGTGGTATAGGGATGCAGATCGTCGAGAATGAAGAGGAGCTCGAAAACGCGATCGAGAAGGGTATGAGGATCGCCGAATCGGCATTCGGTGATTCGACTGTCTTCATCGAGAAGTATCTTGTGAAACCGCGGCATATCGAGTTCCAGGTTCTCTGCGACAAACATGGCAACCGGGTGCATCTCTACGACAGGGAGTGCTCTATACAGAGACGCCACCAGAAGCTCGTCGAAGAGGCCCCGTGCCCGATAATGACGGACGAGCTCCGCGAGAGGATGTCGGAGTCCGCGCTGAAGGTTGCAGAGGCTTCGGGCTATTATAATGCAGGAACAGTCGAGTTCCTCTACAGCGAGGGGAACTACTACTTCATGGAGATGAACACCCGTCTCCAGGTTGAGCACACCGTCACCGAGATGATAACCGGCGTGGATATCGTAAAGCAGCAGATTAAGGTCGCTGCCGATGAAGAGCTCCGGCATTCGCAGGAGGACATCAGGCTCAACGGCCATGCGATCGAATGCCGTATCAATGCCGAAGATCCGCTGAATAATTTCACCGCCGACCCGGGAAAGATCGTCCGCTACAGGTCCCCGGGAGGCCCTGGAATCAGGGTTGATTCGGGTATCCACATGGGATATGCGATCCCGCCGATGTACGACTCGATGATATCCAAACTCTGCTCGTGGGGAAGCGACAGGCAGGAATCGATAGACAGGATGAGAAGGGCGATCTACGAGTATGTCATTCTCGGAGTGAAAACTACCCTGCCTCTTCATCACGCGATAATGAGGAACAGCCACTTCATCAACGGGGATACGCACACTCATTTCCTGCAGGAGGAGCATATCCAGAAGAGCCTCGGGAGATACCTCCGCGAGGAGCAGACACGCATGCAGACCCTTGCCGCATCCCTTAGGGGAGGCAAAGAGGCTGCTGCGATCTCTGCGGCTGTAAATGTCTACATTCAGCAGGCAAAAGAACAATAAGAACTATTTTTATCACATGACAGTTATCTGATAGTTATGAAGAAGATACTCCTTCATGCCAGGCGTGAGGATTACAAGAATCTTAAACCATTGCTGGAGGATCTTTATCATATAGATGTGGACGAGGGGGATTTCGTCCAGGTCAAAATATTCGCACCCGATTCTGAGGTTAACAATATAATTGACAAAATCCGGGAGCCTCTTGATTTAAGGTACAAAGAGAACCTTATCGAAGTCTCGACCCCCGATTTCGTCATCTCGTCCACTCTCTCACGGGCGGAGAAAACTGCCCCGAAGCACGAAAAGACTCCTGTAGAGGAACTGCTTAATTCGGCGAAGAATTATAGTTCGATCGATTCCTGGATTCTTCTACTGACAACGATCGCCGGACTTATAGCGCTCACGGGCCTCTTCCTGAATAATGTGGCGATTATTATCGGGGCGATGCTCCTTGCACCTATTCTCGGGCCGATCCACTCTTTTGCGATCTACGCTGCGACGGGGAGAGCTAAGGATGCTTTAATGAGCGTTTTTGCTCTTTTCATCTACCTTGTCACGATATTATTCGTATCGGTAGTAGCGACTTACACGCTGAACCTGATGGAGGTATCGATGCAGGCAGGTCTCTACACCCTTGAGATAACACAGGAGATCCTTCTCAGGACGACTACGAGCCCGATATACATTCTCATGGCAGTTCTGCTCGGTCTTGCCTCGATGATAGCTGTTTCAAAGGGTTTTTCCGAGTCCATAGCCGGAGTTGCGGTCGCAGCAGCCTTGCTTCCTCCGACTGTTGTTGCAGGAATTTCAATTATCATGATCCCCGACGCGATCACCGGAGCACTTCTTCTTACACTGGATAACGTGATCGGGCTTATCGCAGGCGCACTCATCGGAACTTTGATTATAGGAGTTGCGCCAAGAACGGGATCGGAAGCAAGGGTTGCAAAAAAATTTGTGAAAAGGACAATTGCCCTGATTATATTGTTTATCACTGTTCTTACGGTTACATCACTGGCATTCTGAATCAGTAATACAACTCTTTTATGACATCTGCCACTACCCCGATTCCGTATTTGATCTCTTCTTCGTCCGAATTCGTGAAGTTGAGCCTCGCCGTTTTGTCTCCTTTTCCGTCGACGTAGAACGGCATTCCGGGGAGTATGACGACATTCTTTTCCGAGGCCTTTTCGAATATCTTCATCGAGGACATGTTGTCGGGGAAGCGGAGCCAGACGAACATTCCGCCTTCGGGCTGAGTGCAGGTGATCTCGGGAGGAAGCTCGGAACGGATTGTTTTGACCATGAGGTCCGCCCGCTTCTTGTATTCCGCACGTATCTTTTCGATATGGGTGTCGATGTTGTTTTCTTCGAGATACTGGTATAGTATCCTCTGGCTGAGATAGTTCGAGTGAAGATCGGATGCCTGCTTTGCGATTATGACCTTGTCGAGGACTTCGGGAGTGGCACAGACCCAGCCGAGCCTCATTCCCGGTGAGAATATCTTGGAGAACGAGCCTGTCATTATGCCTGCTTCGGGCATGTAATATTTGACCGGCTTTATGGCTTTTCCGTCGAAGCGAAGCTCCCCGTAGGCGTCGTCTTCGATAAACGGGACTTCGGCTTCGTTGAGTATTTCTGCGACTTCCTTCCTCTTTTCGTCGGAGTATGTTATCCCGGTGGGGTTCTGGGAGTTGGGTATTCCGTAGAAGAAGGCCGGAAGTTCTTCGGATAATACGGACGAGAGTTCGCCGGTGTCGGGGCCGTCGTCCTGGAGGGAGACTGAATGAAATTCGGGTTCGTAGAGAGAGAAGGACTGGATCGCACCGAGGTATCCGGGCTTTTCCATCAGGACGGAATCGCCGTTGTTGATGAATACCTTCCCGAGAAGGTCGAGGCACTGCTGCGAGCCGTTGGTTATCAGGATCTCGTCGGCGCTGACGTCGAGGTTGTATCTCTTCGCGTAACGGTCGGCGATATATTGTCTGAGGGGTTCGTATCCTTCGGTGGTTGAGTACTGGAGGGCGGACCTGCCGTCGCTTTTTATGATATCCGATGCGGCTTTCCCGATCCCTTCGGTATCGATGAGGGAAGGGTTTGGAAGACCGCCGGCGAAGGAGATAACGTCGGGGTTTTCCGTAACCTTGAGTATCTCGCGTATGAAGGATTTCGGGGTGTTCTGAATCCTTCTCGAGAACATAAATTTCATGTATCTGATATTCGTTTTTTTAAGGGAAAAAACTGCATGATGTTATCTCCGGTAGTCATATCATAAGGTTTAATAGCGTATCCGTCCTTTTTATTATGCACTTTGTTGTGCGAATAACCGACGAAAAAATTTCACATGCTGTCGTGGCCTAGTCGGTTAGGGCGCCAGACTCATAGGGTTTTGTAGCACATTTCGGGGCGCTTGATATCTGAGATATCTGGAGGTCGCGGGTTCGGATCCCGTCGACAGCATTTTTGTTTTTAAACACATGCAGTTCATGTAGGGTTTTAAAAAGGTTACCAGATTCGATAGTAAAAATTCACAATTTTACAAGTATAGCAGAACTTACAATTTTAGCAAAGCAACAAAATTTTTTTTAAAAAGAACATCTAATAAAAACAAAATAAGGGAAAATAATAATTTTATTCATTTTTAACGAATAAACAAAATTAATATAAGAACCCATCCATATAAAATAAAATATGGCTCAGGAAACATCATTAAATTCTAATGATGATGTATTAGCAGCAATTTTAGGTGCTGTTATCGGGATAGTGGGGGGATTTTTCTTAATATCCTTATTAGAGGGGAAAAAGCAAAAGTGCCCGGTATGCAACAACAACATTGAGCAGGGTGTGGGGGTATGTCCACATTGCGGCGCCGTTCTTCAATGGAGTTGATCCAAATGGACATATGTACCCCTGATATTTTACGACAAGCATATACCTATTCTTTAAAATGGGCAGAAGGCGCTTTTATTATTGTAATTGTCCTTCTTACTTTTAATTATTGGAACGTATTTTTGCTTGAAAATTGTCCTTTTCCGCATTTTGTATCCATACTGTATGTTTATTTAATCCTTAATGGTATATTTTTATATAGACGATACACAATAAACGTAAAAAGTTCAGTTGCATCTGGAAAAACATGTGCATTTTGCGGAAGCCCCTTATTAATTAACACTTATATTTGTTCAAAATGCGATGCAATAGTCAAGAAACCTGAAAAAAAATAGATTTATACTTTATTTTTTCTTCTCTTAAATCAATTATTTATTGAAATATAATATTCATTTTCCCATTCCGCAAGCCATTCCTTTAATAATTTTTCCATTTCTTCCAAAAAATTGAATAACTCCTGATCCTTCTCATTTAGTTGATGTATTATACCATCTACTGACTCGCTATTCTCTCTAAGTATATTAACATCTGAGATAATTTGGTTGTATATTTTAGATCCATCATTATCAAATAATTCAGTTCTATCCCACATTTTCCCATAAAATATTACTGTAAATAAATTATCCATAGATAGTATGGGAATACCATAAGGATCAACCAAAGGAACCTTTGATTGCTTCCAATTATTTTTATCAGAAATATTAAAATACATTTTAATTGTATCAATTTTTGGAATAATATCATTAAAGATATTTAAAGCAAAAACCTGATAATTCATTACCTTTTCATTATACTTAGTAAGTAAACCGTTTAATTTTGGATAATAATATTTAAACGTACTTTCAATAAAATTAGGGTTTACCAATATTTTATTTGAATTATGTAAAAATGAATAATTTAGATCAAACACATTTCCCTTATCAAAAGACCAATCAAATAATTCCAATTCAATGTTTTGATATTCATCACCATTTTTAGTAGTAACATGAGATTTCCGATTCATCGAATGCTTACATTCTTCAATTTGTATCCGCAAAGGATTTAAGCAAACGCTTGTTATTTCCTGAATTCTTTGCCTTATTCTGTCTTTTTCTCCTGAATTCAGAATTTGTTTTGTTGAATAAGCATAATAAGCTGTAATTCCGACCAATATAATATTAACACCAATTATTATCCAATTTGTTTCATTAGAGAGAAAACCCCTTCCAACAGAGTAAATCACAGCGTAAATTGAAAACGAACAAATTAGACCCACAAAGAGTCCTTTGATAAAATTAGATAGATTTTTTTTTAGTTTCATTTTTTCAGCCCTTGCATTTCCTTTTTCAATGACCTCAGTCTCTTCAACATATCATCAATCATGTTCAATATACATCAAAAAATGAAATATATTTTTTCTTGGTAAATATTCAAAATGATATTCCAAAAGAATCAATATGTAAACCAGCAGGCATCATGGAACGGCAATGGAGGTATTGAGACTTCCCATTATTGTGGATCAGGTGTTGCCTGATGATCCAACACCTCCTTTTTTTATTACTTCATACAAGTAATTTATGTTGTCTTTTCATAGCCGGATGACTTCCAACGGAGTAACAAATGAGTAAACAAATTTTAATAATCGTTCTCATTCTCGGGATGGCATTTACTTTGGGTTGTCTTGACAATTCCATTAAGGAACCAAACGAAGACGATATTATTTCGTCATTTACCAGCCACCAGATGTCTATTTGGAATTATTCTGGAGAATTGTTGATAGAATCAGGTATCAGCGGCATTTTGCCTGAGGAATGCAGAATTTTTGTCAAGTACCCCTCTAAGATTAAAGCTGAGTACATTCAATCTTCAACGCGAAATAACGGGACGATCTCAATTCTGAATGGAAGCCGGTTGATCGAATACTATCCTTTAAGCAACAGGACGCTGGTATTCGAAACAAATCCGGATGGTAATTCTCTTACAGCACTGGATTACCCGGGTCTGCTGAAAAAGATCATACCAGAGGGTAATCTTAGCTATCAGGGAGTTGAATATATTGATAATAAATCGACTTATGTTATTGATATAAGTCCGGAAAATCCTGATGAACTTTTCATAGAAAAATATTCAACTTACCAGATATCACTTGCCAGAGTATGGATAGATTCGGAATCGTGGATTGTAAAAAAAATAGAGTTGTATGGTAAAGAGGTTTTAAGCCCTATTGTTACTGTTAATTACCGGAACTTAACAGTGAATGGAGATATCCCTGACGATGTTTTCAATTCAGAGCAGTATTTACAATATGAGATCATTACTCCGCCGTCTCATCCTCCGGTGATTTACGAAACCGGTTAGATCCGCTATGTGGAAACCCTATCATTTTTTAAAAGTCATGTTAATGAAACTATTTTGATCTTTTGGATGGTTTGAAATGTGGAACCGAAGTGTACATCCATATAATCTGAAGAAAATTCGAAGAGAAAAATCTCCGGGTTTGATCTTTACCGAAGATGTTGGCATTAATTTTTTTTAAATAAAATCCGGTACATTTTAAGAAGAGATATTATTTCAGACAAACGTCAAATTGTAAATTAAAACTTAAATCAGGCGAAAATACGACCGAAACGCCAATTTTAGAATCCACACAGAAGTCCGAGATTCCACGATCTCCACCTCAGACGATATGTGCATCGCCTGAAAAAAAGAGGGCGATAACGGGCAGTTATATCGATGCAATCCGGGCTTTAATCCCTCCAAAAACTACTATTATCTAAAAAGGATCAGAATGAGAAATATTCCCTTTCCTAAAAAATCCAAGCTTTTTTTATATCGCAAGTAACAAACCACAAACAATGAAAATCCCCGAAGAAGCAATAAAAAAAGCCCTCGAACTCGGTGCGGACGTGGCGGGATTTGTCCCTGCAAAGAAGATGATCGGCTGCCCTTCCGAGCTGAGCGCCGGGCCGCAGGGATTTTCAAATTCTAAAGGATCGTTTCTCGTCCTCGGCCTCTATCACGACCCTGAAAAACCGGAGATGGACTGGTGGGAGGAAAAGAGCAGCACACCCGGCGACAGGATCCTTCACCGGATAACGACAGAAATCAGCAGGTGGCTCGGGGAAGTTCACGGGATCGATGCCCACGACATCCCGTACCAGATCCACGATGGCGGAATATACCTTAAAGACGCCGCAGTTCTTGCCGGTCTCGGCAAAATCGGGAAGAACAATCTTGTAATCGTCCCCGGCTTTGGTCCGAAGGTCCGGTTCCGGGCGTTATGGGCCGATCTGGAAGTCCCGGAACCAGGTATCATCAAAGAATTCCTGTTCTGTGAAAAATGCTCTCGGATCTGTCATAGAAAATGCCCGATGGACGCATTCCCAAACGATAGTTACAGCCGTGAAAGATGCCTGAAAAGAATAGATCTTGACAAGAGCCTTGCAGCGGAAACCGCCCGGAATACCGGAAAAGGCACCCTCGTCGATCACTGCCGGACCTGTGAGCTTGTCTGTCCTATGGGCAGGTGAATCTCCCCTCCCTTCTATCACAGGTTTTTTAATGCCATAAGCCCCTTCGGGGCAGGCCAGTGCTTAATTCGCTACGCGAATTTACGCAATGAAGATAGCCCGGTCTGGACGCTACCCATCCGGGTAGCCTCGACCGGGAAAGATCTATTTCAATATAAGAAAACAGGAGCGAGGAAGGATGCTCGTCCATCCTTCTCGCGACTTATCACAATCAAAGGTGACCGAAGGTCGCCCATAGGTTTCGAAAGGGCGATAGCCCTTCGGTAGGGAAAAACTCGTCCATCCATCCCACAACCGATCTCAATTTAGATAACTGAAGGTCGCCCCTTCTGTCACATTTCCGGCACTTATGGTCTCATCCTCCAGTGCTTCGGCAAACCGTTGCAGTAGTCCATGCCTTTCTTCAGCGATCGCTGCTGCGGTGTCAGTGTACATCAGATCTCTGAGGTTTAGCAGTTTTTCATGGATATGAGCATTGGCATCTTCAATACCATCGCCATGTTCTCCGGCCTGCATAAAAGTCCGTGCAATCCCGATCGCCCCCATAGCATCGAGTTTGTCGGCATCAGACAGGACCTTTGCCTCCAGAGTTTCAGGTTTTGTGCCTGTGCTGTAACGATGTGAGCGTATTGCGTGGGCGATCGCCCGGATGCGGGTTTCATCGCAGCCATTTGACCTGAGATATTCCTCTGCAATCCGTGCACCTTCCTCTTCGTGCCGAATTCCGGTTTCCTTCTCCAGCGGACGGGCAACATCGTGAAAGAGAGCGGCAGGAATGAGGATCTGCATATCCGCACCTTCTGCGTTTCCGATCTCTACACAGAGGCGGATGACACGAAGAGTATGATCAAGACCATGTGATCCCGACTGTCTGAAGAAGGTTTCAACAAAGTTCAGTATTCGCTCAATCCCGGTTTTTTCCATGTTAAGAGAGATTGTCGCTGAGCGGAAATAAGGGATTTGTCATATGCAGTTCTTATTGTGGGGCAACTACAACTTCAATTGAATGAATATTTGTCGTTTTACATAAGCTCCTCTCCAAAACTATACCTGAGGCACTATATAACCTGCTAAAAACTCACTTTCGCACCCCGTATCACTCCCGGTTAAATACCCTCAACAAGAATCTTTGATCATCTCAGGTACGGAAAAGATGTATGGCAATTGTCACTCTCCAAACTTTTTATGCCGACCGAAGGGCTGTCGCCCTTTCGATTCCCGGGGCGACCTTCGGCCACCTATGAATCAGGTCAGTTTTCAATGGAGATTTTCAAGCCGCTTACAGGGACGAGAACATAAATGCATTGAAAAATAACGGGTGTATTATTTAAAAATCAAATGGAGGAAATTTATGTTTACAATCTATGTTTACGTTCTGGATACTTTAGCCGACTGGGAACCGGGGCATGTTATCTCGGAGCTGAATTCCGGCCGGTTTTTCAAAAAGGACGAGGAACGTGTATCGCTCAAAACGGTAAGTTATTCTAAAGAGCCAATCAATACAATGGGCGGGATGACAATAGTGCCCGATTGCTTAACTGATGATATTGTCGTGAGTGAAACAAGCGTGTTGCTATTACCGGGCGCAGACACATGGAACGACCCAAAGCATAGCGCTATTATCGAAAAAGCAAGCGAATTTCTCTTATTAGGCGCGACTGTGTGTGCCATCTGCGGGGCTACCGTTGCGCTTGCCAACTTTGGGCTATTGGATAAGCGTCCGCATACAAGTAACGGACCGGGATTTCTTGAAATGTTTTCTCCTGGTTATAAAGGGCAAAATTTTTACATAGACCAGCCATCTGTAGCGGATAACAACCTTATTACTGCAAGTTCCACCGGAGCTTTGTTGTGGGCTAAACAAATTATCGAGCATTTAGGTGTTTTTCAATCAGACACACTGGAATCCTGGTATGAATATTTTAGTACCGGTGAGCCAGAACATTTCTTTGCCCTCATGCAAACTTTGCCGTCTGGCGATGAAAACTGATCCACCTTTGTCATAAACAGAACGGGGAGATAGACCATATGGGATGCCTGACAAACAATCCTGAAAAATAGTTGCCGATGACGAAGCAGCACTGGTTATCGATTACGGACAGGTCGATCCCGGTCATCGCATACAGGAAGGCAGAACCGTCCCTTCTATCACATCCTGTTTGCTAAGGCCAAAAGCACTTTCTGCATCCAAAAACCAATAAATTTTCAGATACAAAAGAATGATGACAGAGAACCAATATAAGATAAATTAAGCAGAGGTGGGATATGACAAAAACACAAATAGATTCGGCGGTCAGGGAGACAATCCTCTCTATACTGAAAAGATACGGTGCCACCAAAATTGCGATATTCGGTTCATATGCAAGAGGAGAGGAGAGAAAGAACAGCGATATCGATATTCTTGTTCGTTTCGATTCTCCAAAAAGTCTCTTTCAGCTTGTACGAATCGAAGACGAACTCGAAGAGGCATTACAAAGACCAGTGGATCTAATAACGGAAAAATCGGTCAGCCCCTATCTCGCCGATCCGATTCACCACGACGAAGTGGTGATATTCGGATGAACTCCCGGGATGTTGCATACCTAAAGCACATTCTTGAAGCGATATCATATATCGAAGACTTCTCAGAAAAGATCGGTTCCGCAGATGAATTAAAGAGTCACCCGCTTGAAAGAGCAGGTATCGAAAGAATGCTCACCATCATCGGGGAGGCGGCTAAGAACATCTCACCAGATATGAGGAAAGAATTCTCTAACCTCCCCTGGAGAGAAATCACAGGAATGCGGGACAAAATAATGCATCACTATTTTGGCGTTGATTACGAAGCCGTCTATGAAACAGTTATCCACGATATCCCGGAACTTAAGAAAGAGATCGCCGGCATTCTGAAAGAACTGGAAAAATAAGATAATTTCTGAGAGCCACGAATAAAAAGTCAAAAATTTATAACAAAACAGGAGTGCGGCTCGTCCATCCCACCCCGCGAATTATCGCAATTGAAAAGGAGAGTCAAAGGAAGAGAAATCCAACCTTACTGTCAAACTCCTGCGAAAACTAACTATTTTCCTCCTTCCTGCTCTCCATCTCAGCCTCAATTTTCTCGATCAATTCACTGGTATTATCCGCATCTGTAATCTTCAACAAAACTCCGGCGGACTCAAAGACATATTCGGCCGATTTGCCGGTCAATTTCTGTTTGGAAAATACCAGATCAGGCTTATATTTCAGTAAAAATTCTGCAGAACGCATTCCTTTCTGCTTATCTAATCCGGCAGCCGGATTCTGCAGTATTTCTTTTCGCAGCAGTTTTGCGTCCCTGAAATTGAAATCCAGAATTGCGAAATATGGCGCCTCGCCAAAATGAGGACTAATATCCCCGTCCCTGTTCTCAAGAGGTACAGCGTACCGGATGAAGCTTCTCTCCTTTGGCTCATAATGTATGACAACTCTTTCAACATTGGGAACAAGGTCGCGAATCTTTGATTCAATCCTTTCACTCGCAAGATGCGCCTTTGAAAGGTCGGTTTTTTTCATGTTTACAACCGCTTCAACGAAGATATATCGCCCGGAATTTCTGGCGTTGAGCTCTTTGGTGCAGATCACGACCGGGTCCGAATTAATTGCGGATTTTATCAGGTCCCTTGTTTTGTAATCAATCGATGCATCAAGAAGAGTTTTCATGCTGTCCTTTAAGATCTCCCATCCCGAATATGCAATGAAACCTGCAACTATTATCGCTCCGATACTGTCCACCGGAACTCCGAAATACTGGGCGAAGAGTGCAAAAAATACAACCAGTGTCGAAAGAACATCGACCTTATGCTGTTTTCCGTCCGCAATTAATCCAGGGGAATTATATTTTTTCCCGATTTTAACTTCATATGTTCCCAGGAGATACGGGACAGATGCAAGTCCTGCAACCGCCGGCAGCACCCATCCGCTAAACCCCAGTACCGTACTGTCTTCATATATTGCATTGATCAGGATCTCCCAGGCTGTCAAAAAGACAAGGAAGGCGATAAGGATAGATACAAAATTCTCGATTTTATAGAGCCCGTATGGAAATTTGTTGCTTTTAAGACCTGAAAGCCATATCCCGGCGATCAGGGCGAGGGAAGCGAAAATATCAATTAATGAATTGATTGCATCTGCTTCCAGTGCAAGGCTGCCCGAAATCCATGCAAGATAGAGCTTGACGATTACAAGGAAAGTATTGACCACAAGCGAATAAAAGGCGACTTTCCTGATAACGGAATCCTCTTTTTTCCTTTTCGAAATCAGATCATTCTCTTTTTCTTCCGGCATGGCGTCTTCCTTTTAGTGATGTAAAATACCAGGGCAATTTCAAAATTTTCGATTATCCAGTTCTCTATTTACTTTTTAAACCGACAATACTGAATAATTTATCCCCCGTAATTCCCTGGCACAAAATCTTATAAATCGATCCCTATTAATTCTATAATCTGCATAATAATGAAATACCAGGGGATTACCGGAATTGCCACGACTTGATGATTTTCTTGAGCCTTTAAACGAGGGAGTGTGGGAGGTTGCGATACCGAAAGAGTCGGTTACAGTTCCGCTCGATGCCGGGTGGAAGAAATCGGCTCTCAATGTCCCGTCTCCCGGGACCATAGCAAGCTACAGGAAAGGACAATATCACGTCCACGAAACGAAGGACGAATGGAAGGTCCACCTCGACAGGTACGATCCGGATAAACACCCGGTAATGCATCTCCTCGACGACGCCCCGCTTCTTCTCATGATCGGCGATACGTTCATCACGCTGATATCGAATATGAGAAGGGACGAATCCGGCGACACGAGGAAGATCCTTGAAACACAGGATAAGGAGTGGCATCTCCAGTTCATTACCGGAATTTTTCTCATACTCGCCGGACTGGATATTGCGCTGGACCCTCTCGGCGCCTTCCTCGGAACCATGAGCCTAATTTTCCCTATGGGAATCGTGATCCTCGGAATACTTGTCATGTTCGGGAAATTATGGAAAACACGTGACGAACCCTTTATCGAGGGAGATATCTTCAGGGGTCTTGTAATAATAGTGGCAGGAGTTCTTTCGTTCTCCATCCCACCCGATTTCTGGATTCTTATTTTCACGGCCATTCTCTCCCTCTGGATGTTTGCAAGTGCAATCATTCTTTTAAAGAGAGTCAGGAAAGGAAGGTCCGCCGTCCCGGAAGGGTTTGTCAGCCGCCTGGCAATTGGCATTTTTTCCCTTTTAATAGTAATTGGATCATTTTTCACCCCGATATACCTGATTGCCATATTAACGTTAGTGGTCGGAATCCTGCTAATCCTCATAGGGATCATGCTCGTTATCAACGGACTGAGGCTGAGAGGAATGATGAAAGCCCCGGTTTCAGGCTGAATATCCCGGCAGGGCGGCCTAAAAATAAAATTTTACAGGGAGTTCTCTTCAACCCGAAGATGCTTTTCAGACATCCTCGAAAGGACATTGTCAAAGACTTCGGGGATCTCCTTTTCTATGACATCCAGACCTTCGGCGGTGATACCACCTTCAGTAGCTACCCCCGATATAAGGGAACTGAAATCATAATCATTCCCGGATAACAGTTTTGCGGTTCCGGTAAATGTCTCCCGGACCAGGAATTCTGCATCTTCTATCGATATTCCGCCTCTCCGGACTCCGGCAAGTGCATACTGCTGCATGATCGAGGCAATTATCGCCGGCGAACTGCTCGTAAGATCCGACAACAATGAAATCTTGTCTTCCGTTGTTACATAAGACCTGCTAATTGAACCGAAGAGGGATAATATCTCTTCCCTGGCAAACTGCGGCACTTCTTCCCCGAATACCAGAACAGATACGCCTGCCCCGTATTCCGAAGTGATGCTCGGAATAACCCTCACGACATTAACACCCGACAATTCCGAGAGTTTTTTTAACGGGACATCAGATACAATCGAGACAATAAGTTTTTTCCCATCAAGAAAAGGCCGGATTTCAGGAAGGACATCTTTTACTTCGTCAGGCCCGACACAAAGAAATATGATATCCGATCTCCCGGCGACCTCGCCGTTTCCGGCACACCCGATTGCCCCGTAATTATTTACCAGATCGTTCATCTTTTCCGGCGTCCTGTTGTAAATAAAAACATCGCCGGGAGAAACCTTCCCTGATTCGATAAACTTGCGTGTAAGCATACTCCCCATGCTGCCGGTTCCGATTATACCGATACGAGACATTCTTCATCTTATACGAAACCGGAAATGAAAAAATTATCTGGACGTATACCAGTTCATTAGTCGCCCGGCACGGACCAAAATAATTTAACGAGTCATCAAAAACAATTACCCATGAAGATCCTCGGCACAGGCGGAAGCCCGAGAAAAGGAGGTAATACAGATATAATCCTGAAAGAGATCCTTCGGGGTGCAGGAGACGCCGGCCACGAAACAGAGGCCGTCTTTCTCCGGGATTACACAATCAATTCATGCACCGGCTGCGAGAAGTGCAGGAAGGATTTGACATGCACACGGTTCAACGACGGAATGAACCTGATATACCCGAAGATCGAAGAAGCCGATGTAATGATACTCGCATCCCCGGTATATAACTACAATGTCACGGCCATTATGAAATCCTTCATCGACCGCCTTTATCCCTATTATATATTTTCAGATGACCGGCCAAGAAAATACACCTCAAGACTCATGGACAGGAAAAGATTAGCGGTAGTCTTTTCGGTCTGCGAGCAGACCGACTCAAGAGAAATGGGATTTGCAGAAGAGGCTATGTCAAGACCGCTTGAGGCACTGGGCTACCAGATATACCTTTCATTTCCAATATGCGGATTTTTTGACAGGAAAGCGGTTCTTGGAGATGAAAATATCCTGAAGGAAGTGTATTTGATGGGCAAAAATCTTCCGGACAGGTGATTCGCAATTTCATGATCACAACAGGAATCGACTATTTGTAATCATTACTGGCAGGAAATTATCCGGTTTAAGCGGAAGAAAACAGGTGCAAAGATCAAATTTCAATAATTTTTATTTTGGATTATTCAATTCTTTTTTCAACTGTTTGAGTTCATCTTCCAGGGAATCGACTTTTTCTTCAAGGGTCCTGATATCATTCTTAATTCCGGGATAAACCGAATTCGGCTCATAAACTCCTATTTCATTCTCTTTTTCCGAATTGCCTATGGCATCGGAGATCAATTTAAGAGCTAATTCATTCTTCGATATAGTTACTCCTAACTGCTTCTCTTTCTCGATTCTCAGCTTTTCAAATTTCTTAAACAAATCCTTTGGAAAATATAAGGACACTTTTGTCTTAATATCAGGCATTTCTGCTATAATCACAGTTTTAAAAATTTATAAATATAGCAACTTAAGGCACAGTAACTTACGTTAAAATTGAGATTTCCGGATTTATTTTAATTTAGAGTGCAGAACAGAAAAATCAGAACTCTTTGACTTTTTCCCGGGCACGGGACTCTTCTCTCCTGAGACGTGATATCTCGGCCTCGATATCCTTTTCATCAAAAAACCCTTCCTCTTTCATATCGAAAAGCATCTTCTTCGCACCCGAGATCGCGATCCCCGATACAAGATAATCATAAAATGAATTAACCGCTCCAGGGGAGGAGTCTGCAAGTGACCTGAAGCCCGCCTTTGCGGATTCGTGCATCCTCCCGTACTCCTCGACAACAGGATCGATGATTGTTCTTCCCGAACCCGTTTCATCGGCAACATCAAGGACCCAGTCACGGGTTTCGGAAGCGGAAACGGATACGGCATACATCAGGAAAAGTTCGTCGAGAAGTTCCTCCTTTCGATCTCCTGCGTATAATTTGCCGAATAAAGGTGAAATGTCCTTTTTAAACCGTGCACCAATCTTTAATACCGGAGAATAATACCTGGTGCCTGAAGGATAGATGCCTTCGGACTGGATCTTGTCCACGCGTGTATCGGCGTCATAAAGAAGACGTTCAAGTACGCCCGGGGATACAAGTCCCGCATCATACATACGCCGGTAGCACTCCTGTTCATGCTCGATCGCCTTTATCCAGAAGAGTTCGCGGATTGAATCACCACCGGGGCAGTCCCTCCAGAAATCTGCAAACTTTTCCCTGAGGTCTTTAACGGCGGTATCATACTCCGAGGATGCACTATCAAGAGTATCAGCCGGAATGTATCCCTTATCTTTCATCCCTAAAAGCGCCTTCCTGCTCTCATTAGCCGACCTGACCGAAAGCCACAGCCTCTCGAACTCAAGGACGTTGTCGGGCCTTTGCAGCTTAAAAAATCTGATAAGGGGGCCTGTGGTCGTTCCCTGGACAATAATTGTAAAGACGACGACGACAACGGTAAATGCCGCTATCATATCGCGATACGGAAATTCCTTCGGAAGCGAAAGTACAAGCGCAAGACATACCGCACCCCTCAGGCCGCCCCAGAAGATTACCGTCTGGTATGATCGTGACACGGACCTGTCTCTCTCGATAATATTTGTAACCGAATAAAGACCATAGACCGATACCGCCCGTGCGACAGCCACTGCGACGATTACGGCTCCCGCCAGAGCTACAAAACCCCATGAAAATATTAACGGTTCACCAAGACTGGTAATTGTTATTCCGACAAGAAGGAATATCATGCTGTTTGCCAGGAATCCGATATACTCCCAGAATTTATACAGGTCCTCACGGACAGCGGGGCCGAGCCTCCTGGACGTCATCCTGTTGACAATAATTCCCGCGGCCACAACCGCTACGACCCCTGAAAGATCAAAAACAGCTTCCGATACAAGAAAAGCCGAATATGCTATCACGAGCGAGACGGTCTGGTGGAGGTGGGGATGATCCGGAGACGCCCTGATCGTCCCGTATATTGCAAAAGCCATGATCGACCCGATAAAAATACCACCGGCAAAGGAAAAAAGGAGAGAGTATGTAAAGAAAACCGATATCTCCTCTATTGAAGATGCACCCCCGGAATATGCCTGGAGTGCAACAATTCCCATGATAATATTGAATGTCACAATTGCAGACGCATCATTCAGAAGACTTTCTCCTTCGACAAGCGTGAAGAGTCTTTTCGGAACGCCCAGATCCTTAAAAAGTGCAATTACTGCGACGGGATCTGTAGCGGATATCAAAGCCCCGAAAACGAGAAGATAAATCAGAGGGATCGGAGTAAGGTAAGATAAAAGAAGGCCGATGACAAACACCGATATTACCAGTCCCGCTATCGCCATTACCAGAACGGGAACGATGTTCTTAAAAAGGAGCCGCGAATTTAATGCTATCGCCGATTCGAAGATCAGGGGGGGCAGAAAAATATACAGGATTAAGTCACTGTTCGGAACGTAGCCCGAGATAGGAGATAGAAAACTGACATTAGGTGCAATAAAATAAGCCAGGACAAACCCGATTATGAAAAGACCGATAGTGTAAGGAAATTTAACTCTTCGGAGTATAATTGACATGACTATGGCAATCGCCAGGAGAAGAATGATGATTCCTTCTTCACTGAGAATGACGGATTCGGGCATTTGCCTGAATTTTATAGATATTATGATATATAGATATTTTTTTCTCCCGGGAGATGTGGTATATCTCAACACATCTTTGACAACCCCTCGCCGCCAACCGCTTCGCAGGATGGCGGATCGGCCCCGGCCCCGGGGCCTCTCATTGCGATAAGCCACTCAGGGGACAGGCGAGTATCCCCTGAGCGGCGAGACGTGGTAAATCGATGACGACTATGGGAACGGAATTATGTCACAGAAAACTAAATTCAACAGCCCGGGGGACCCTTGCCGGTCCCCGGGGTTGCCGGAGTATGAGATGTATGTGAAGATGTTCACCCACGTAAAACAACTAAGAACAAATTTTTGTACTTGATGTTACAAAAAATAAATAATAATTTTAAAAGTATTACAAATTACACTTATTTTCATAAATAGGGGCCAATTCTGTCATTTTTGGATATATTTAAGTAACCTGTGATCTCATTCTCATTGTGGCCGGAGATGCAGAATCCCACAGACCATCCTTCAGAAAAAATCTCTCCTGATGAAGATACCAAAAAGAAAAGGCAGGAAAATATCCGGAAGCTCATAAGCTACCTGAGGAGCAGCGATCTCACCTTCAGGTGGAAAGCCGCGGAGATACTTGGGGATATGCGTGCAAAGGAGGCGGTCGAACCGTTGATAGAGGCCCTTTCCGATGAATATGTCGACGTAAGCTGGATCGCGGCCAAATCACTCGGTAAGATCGGGGATAAAAGGGCGACTCTGCCATTGATAAGATGCCTCGAAAGCGAAGAGCAATGGCTGAGAAAAGGTGCAGCAATCGGTCTGGGAATGCTCGGGGACAAAAGAGCGGTCAAACCTCTCATAAAACTACTCGACGATGAAAAGACCAAAGTCAGGATAGAGGCCGTGAAAGCTCTTAAGGAAATAAAAGACGACAGGGCAACAGGCCCTGTAATTGAAAAACTAAAAGATCCGCAAAAAAAAGTCAGGTCGGAGGCTGCCGACGCACTCGCCGTACTCGACGGTGAAGAGGCTGTCCAGGCCTTAAAAGATCATCTTTCGGATCCTGAGATCAAAGACAAAATATCAGAGGCAATTGAAATCCTCGAAAAGAAGAACAACAACAAAAAATAATGCAATTTTCATGAACCTAATACGGACAAGATATTTATAAATTAATTTTAAATCAGTCATAGGTGAAATCCCATGACTCTTTATCGCTGCAATATATGCAATGTTTTTGAATACAACCCGAAAAGAGGGGATTCGGTTACAGGCATAAACCCGGGTACGGACCCCGACGAATTCCCGGAAGACTGGAGATGCCCGATCTGCCATTCAAACAGGACGCATCTTAAAGAGATCGAAACTCACAGGCAGCCTTCCCAGACCATGCAGATCTTTACATGCCCGGTCTGCGGTGCAAAGAGCGAGATCAGCCTGACGGAGATAACAGGGCCTGAAAAGTCAGGATATCTTGAAAAATGGGAACGAAAGACCGATAATATCGAGAAAGATATGGAGCTCATCCATAAGATCTCGGCATCGGGAGAACCTGTAACAGAGCCGATGAGAACAAAGAAGAGCGTTCCTTCGTGGGACGATATCATAATCGCGGGAGCCCAGCTTGCAAAAATTCCCAAAAACAAAGACAAAGACGTAAAGACTGCAACCGTAATAGGGCCCAATGCAAAATATCCCCTGGTAATTGAGACACCAATATACGTAACTCACATGTCGTTCGGGGCCCTTTCACGGGAGATGAAGATCGCTCTCGCAAAGGGAAGTGCGGCAGTTAGAACGGCAATCGGCTCGGGCGAAGGAGGAATTCTCGAAGACGAACGAAAGGAGGCATACAGGTACATCTTCGAGTATGTCCCCAACCGGTACAGCGTCAGCGTGGAAAATCTCAGGTCCGCTGATGCAATCGAGATAAAGATAGGCCAGTCGACAAAACCGGGAATGGGAGGAGAACTTCCGGCCGAAAAGGTTACCGAAGAGATTGCCGCGATAAGAGGATTTCCCCAGGGAACCGACATCATAAGCCCCGCCTCCTTCGGCGACATCAGGAACAGGGATGACCTGAGGGAGAAAGTCGACTGGCTCAGGGAGACCTCCGGGGGACGGCCGGTCGGGATAAAAATTGCCGCAGGAAACATAGAGGCCGATATGAAGGTTGCAGTATACGCAAACCCGGATTTTATTACGATCGACGGAAGACCCGGCGGGACGGGAGCCGCGGACGTGATCATCAAGGACGCCACATCGGTTCCAACCATATTCGCCCTTCACAGGGCCAGGAGATATCTCGATGAAAACGGAAGAGGGGATATCTCCCTTGTGATCACAGGAGGACTGAGACTTGCATCCGATTTCGCCAAAGCGATAGCCATGGGTGCAGACGCCGTCGCAATAGGAACCGCCGCCCTCATGGCAGCGGCCTGCCAGCAGTACAGGGTCTGCAATACAGGCGAATGTCCCGTGGGAGTTACGACACAGAATCCCGATCTCAGGAAAAGACTTAAAATAGAGATATCCGCAAAAAAGCTCGAAAACTTCCTTAAGGTATCGACAGAAGAGCTGAAGGATTTTGCAAGACTGACCGGCAACAACGATATACACGATCTCTCGATTGAGGATCTATATACTACAAGTTCTGAAATTTCAGGGAATACCCTGATAAGGCACGTATAAAAAAGTGGGTCCTCTGCTAATCTACATTGTTGTGAAGATTATATTTCGCTACTTTTGACAACCCCTCGCCGCGAGCCGCACAGAAGGCTCGCGGACCGGCCCCGGCCTCGGGGCCTCTCATTGCGATAAGCCACTCAGGGGACAGACGAGTGTCCCCTGAGTGGCGGGACGCGGTGAATTCATAGCGTGTACGGAATGGAATATGCCCCAAAAACTAAATTCAACAGCCCGGGAGACCCTTGCCGGTCTCCGGGGCGTGCCGTGAGAAGAGAATCTCAAGGCAAGGCCCCTGGGCAGGGGCCGTCCGGCGGCACGGCCGCCGGTGCCGGGGTCGCCAGAATTGATCTTTAAGAAAAGTACAACAATACCATGTGAGGAGAAGAAAATAAAAAGCATTTCCGAGCTCTGAATGTACGTGAGCACGTGTGCCATCCCGAAATTATATACACACGTGAAATAAGCGAAAAATCAAAAAAAGTGATTAAGCCAGATCCCCGGCTTCTTCATCTTCGGCATTCGTAATAATCTGGACGTTGGCTATGTCGTGCTGCCTTTCGGCAAGCTTGTTCGCCTTGAAAATATTCTTTCCCCCTTTTCCGATGGCGATACCCATATCCTCTTCTTCCACATCGACGAAAGCTTCGAACTCTCCTTCCGCGTTCTCCCTTATGTCAACGGAGATAACCCTTGCAGGAAGGAAGCAGTTCTTGATAAACTGAACGGGGTCGTTCGAAAATTCGACAACCTCGATCTTCTTCCCCAGCTCATCGGATGCCTTCTTGATGCTGACACCGCTCTTGCCGATCGCACGGCCCATGTCACCGGGATTGATAACGAAGATTAAGCGCTCATTCTTTTCGTCGACAACACAGTCGCGGCTTCCCGCACCTGTGATGTCTTCGAAGCTCTTCATCAGCTGAAGTGCCCTTTCATTGAGTACAATCTCTGACATCTTTATTCCTTCTTAAGAGTAAGGATGTCGGATTCCCCCGCATCCTCGATTGAAAGAGCACTTACCATAAACGGATTGCCTGATGTTTTTCCGAGCTGAAAGCTGGAATCATTTGATTTGTATACGAAAATATCCTTTTCCGAAAGATAATTCCTAAACTCTTCAGGACAGTTGCCTGCGATAATTACCATCTTTGAATTTCCACTCTCTACGGAGTTTTTGGTTTCATTTTGACCGAAAATTACTTTTCCGGATTTAATTGCGCGTCTGAGCGATGTTTCAAAATCCATTTGATTTCACCTGAATTTGGTATAGTTTTCCTTAGTTAATTTTACATCTATAAATTTATGATGATCTGTTTGCAATCAGCTTCACATCACCTGTTCCAAGCTGGATCGGCTGTCCCACAATGACATTCTCAGTGACACCCTCAAGGATGTCCTCTTCATTCGCCACCGCAGCATCCAGAAGATGGTTTACCGTAACCTCGAAAGCTGCACGTGAAAGCACACTCTCCTTCTCCCCGGCAATACCATGACGACCAATCTGCTTGACTTCACCTTCCATACACATCATATCCGCAACAAGCATTATATGACGGACATCGACCTCGATACCCTGTTCACGCAGCGTGCTCAGGGCTTCATCGATAATTGCATTTCTGCCTGCTTCAATACCGAGAACTTCCGATATTTCAGCAATGTTGTTTGTTCGGGTACGGGTAGTATCTACGCCATCGACCTCAAATACACCTTTAAGGTTGGAGCCTTCAGTATAAAGAATATACTCTCCGTTTTCCTTTCTGACGACAACACGCTCTATATCGTCGATACCCTGGACGATTACGTTCCTTACGTACTCAGCAAGGGTGAAGAGGTTCTGGTAACTCTCCGGGTCCTTCGGTAGGAAGGTAATCTTAAGATGCTCGGGATCGGCCTCGGAATCGAAATCGCGGTAATGTGCACGATCGCGAATCTTTTTCGGAGCCCTGTCCATGATCTCTTCGACAGATATCTTCCTCTTTTTGCAGACATCCTTGTTGAGCACGACCTCGACAACCATCTCGACCATATCGGTCTTGATGTCGCCGAATTCGTGCAGGTGTGCGGCCTCGATCTGCCAGCTTACTTCACGGGCACGGTCACGGTTGTCCGAGTAACCCTCTTCAAGGAAGATGGTCATCGTCGGAGTGCTAGGAGACTTCCTCGCATCCATGATCTCGATAAGCCTCGGAAGACCGAGGGTTACGTTGATTTCAGCCACACCCGCGTAGTGGAAAGTACGCATCGTCATCTGTGTACCCGGCTCTCCAATCGACTGTGCCGCGATGATACCGACAGCCTCACAGGGTTCGATACGTGTTTTACCGTACTCTTCAAAGATCCTGTTCATTATTTCATTGAACTGGTTCTCGGAGAAGTCATTCTCCGACAGGAACTTTATAAGATCGTTTTTGGTCTTTACAGGAAGATCAGCTGCATCAATCTTTTTCTCGAATTTGGCATCCATAGTATTACACCTCCTCCCGCATGACACTCTCGACAATTCCCTTTACATCCACAGGATCGCCCATACTGCTCTTTGCAGGATCGGTCGAGTCTTCACCGTACCTGAACTGGATGATACGTCCTCCGGAAGTTCTGACTGTCCCGTCGTAGCCGACTTTTAAGTCCTGGAGAGCGTTGATCATACGCCTCTGCAGGTAACCGCTCTGTGACGTACGAACCGCAGTATCGACAAGACCTTCACGGCCACCGATAGCGTGGAAGAAGAACTCCGTCGGGGTCAGGCCGCTCTTGTAACTGTTCCTTACAAAACCGTGCGCCGGAGCACCCCTGTCGCCCTTCTTGAAGTGCGGCAGCGTTCTGCCCTCGTAACCACGGGTGATACGCTCACCACGAACAGCCTGCTGACCGATACAACCGGCCATCTGGGTCAGGTTAAGCATGGAACCACGGGCACCACTTACCGCCATTACCACGGCACTGTTGGAAAGACCAAGGTGGCGTCCCGCAATGTCTCCGGTCCTGTCACGGGCCTTTCCGAGAACCTGCATGATCTGCATCTCGAGAGTCTCTTCAAGAGTCCTTCCGGGCATCGGTTCAAGCTGGCCCTCTTCATAGATCCGGATACGGCGTTCGACGTCATCTTCAGCTTCGTTGAGAACTTCGTCGATCTGGCCGTACTCGATCTTGCTCAGGTCTTCGTCATCGATACCGAACGAGAAGCCGTCATACATGATTCCGCGGATCGACAGTTTCGTGACATCGTCAACGAACTGCCTGCCCCGGTCAAGACTGACCTGCCTGATAATTCTCTGGAGGATCTTTCCTTTGAATGCACCGATGGATTCCTTGTCGATTACACCGCATATCAGTTCGCCGTCGATTATCTTTACGTATGCATCCCTCTCACAGTCCTCTTTCTTGCAGGTATCGCAGTTGATACAGGAGCTTGCCTTATAGACCATGTTCAGGTTATCAGGCAGGATCATCGAGAACACCTGCTTGTTGGACCAGTATTCGATACCGTTCTCGACCTTGCCGGGTTTGGGGAGATGTTCGGGAGTGCTCGCCCTGAGAAGGTACAGGACACCCTTTTTGTCGAACCACTTGACCTGGTGGGTCAGGATGAAGATACCCGATATGTGATCGTGGATACCGCCGATAATCGGACCGCCGAACCTTGGCGAGAGAATGTTCTCCGCAACGCTTGCAAGCATGAACGCTTCCGCACGGGCCTCTTCTGTCTGCGGGACGTGAAGGTTCATCTCATCACCGTCGAAATCAGCGTTATACGGAGGACAGACAGCCGGGTTCAGCCTGAATGTCTTTCCGTCCATCAGAACGACGCGGTGGGCCATGATACTCATCCTGTGAAGCGACGGCTGACGGTTGAACAGTACTATATCGTCGTTCCTGAGCTGCCTGTCGACAGTCCACCCGGGCTCGAGCATCTCGGCGATGTTCTCGCGGGTCATGTCGGAGAGACGTACACGCCTTCCGTCCGGCCGGATAGCATAATTCGCACCGCATGGGGAGTTGACATCAGGTCTTACCGGTCCGGTAAGGACCATCTGCCTGATCTCTTCGATGTTGAACGGTGTGACCCTGATCGGAACACTCATCTCGTTTGCAACCGCAAGCGGGATTCCTACCTGCCCAATGGACAGGTTGGGATCAGGCGAGATGACCGTACGGGCCGAGAAGTTCACACGCTTTCCTGACAGTGAACCACGGAAACGCCCGTCCTTTCCTTTAAGACGCTGGGAGATCGTCTTCAGCGGCCTTCCGCTCCTGTGGCGGGCGGGAGGACAGCCGGCGACCTCGTTGTCGAGATAGGTCGTGACGTGGTACTGGAGAAGCTCCCACAGGTCCTCGATAATGAGCTGCGGGGCTCCCGCGTCCTGGTTCTCCTTGAATCTCTGGTTGATACGGATAATATCAACGAGCTTGTGGGTAAGATCGTCTTCCGACCTCTGTCCGTTTTCAAGGATAATGGAAGGCCTCATCGTGACAGGCGGGACCGGGAGAACGGTCAGGCATGTCCACTCAGGCCTTGCGACCTCCGGGTTAATTCCGAGAAGCCTGAGATCCTCGTCGGGTATCTTCTCAAGCCTTGCACGAATATCGGCCGGTGTCAGCTTGTGATCGATCTTCCTTCCGTTCTCGTCGGTCATGACCTCGGAGAATGTCGTAGGCTTCTCGAAGTTGATCTTGAGCTGCTGTTCGCCACAGTAAGGGCAGACACGCTCCTTCTTGATATCCTTTTCAGAGATAACGTCCTCGTTTCTCTCATCTTCCGGACCGAGAACCTTGTGAATCTCATCCTCGCTCAAAAGAAGCCTGCCACACTCACGGCAGGAGACCCTTAAGAGTTTCCTGATAAGTCTCGTGTATCCTACATGGATAACCGGTTTCGCAAGCTCGATATGGCCGAAGTGGCCCGGACAATCGCTTGCACGGTTTCCGCAGGTCTTGCATCTCAGACCCGGATCGATTACACCAAGGTGGAGATCCATCAGACCCTGGGGGTAAGGGAAACCATCGTCGTCATAGGTATCCGCCCAGATGATCTTCCTGACACTCATCTTGCGGATATCTTTCGGAGAAAGTAACCCGAACTCTATTTTTCCTACTCTTTTTGGACTTGCCATATTTTCGGCCCCCTTATACCTGATCCTCCAGGTGAAGCCTGGGTGCAATACCCATACTCTTCATCTCATCAAGGAGCAGTTTGAATGCGTAACTCATCTCGACCGAGTAGATATCGGTCTCGTTGCCGCATGCAAGACACCTTGTCACATTGCGGTTGTGGTCGAGGAACGCGATCATACCGCACTTTGCACAGACATACTGCTGGACTTTGTCGGACTCATCGAGGAGACGCTCCTTTAAGGCCATCGCAGCGCCGTGTCCTATAAGCACATCACGCTCCATCTCTCCGAACCTCAGACCTCCTTCACGTGCACGACCTTCTGTCGGCTGGCGTGTGAGAACCTGAACAGGTCCGCGTGAACGTGCGTGCATCTTGGAAGATACCATATGATACAGCTTCTGGTAGTAGATTACCCCGACATAGATGTCTGCCTTGAACTGCTTTCCCGTGATACCGTCGTACATCACTTCACGGCCGTTGTGGGCGAACCCGAGAGCCTGGAGCGAGTCCCTGAGCGTATCCTCTTCTTCCCCGGAGAAGGCGGTCGCCTCGATTCTCCTTCCTTCGAGCGAACCGACCTTTCCTCCGAGCATCTCGAGCATATGACCGACTGTCATACGGGATGGAATCGCATGCGGGTTGACTACAAGATCGGGAGCGATTCCGGCTTCAGTGAAGGGCATATTCTCCTGCGGGATGATAAGACCGACAACTCCCTTCTGACCGTGTCTTGATGCGAACTTGTCGCCGACTTCAGGAACACGGATGTCACGTGTCCTGACCTTCACGAGACGCGAGGAGTTCTCTCCTTCGGTAAGAATAACAGTATCGACGATACCGCGCTCGTTGCTCCTCATCGTTACCGAGGTGTCGCGGCGCTTCTCTACAGAGATCAGCTCTCCGCTGGGCTCTTCAAGGAAACGCGGCGGAGATGTCTTTCCGATAAGAACGTCCTTCTCCCTTACGACCGTCTCGGGATTGATTATACCGTCGGAATCGAGGTTCTGGTAGGACTCCGCACCGTGCGAACCCGAAACTTCCTCGTCAGGCACCTCGATCTTGTCGATCTGTCCTCCCGGATAACGCCTCTCTTCGCCGTCATATGTCCTGAAGAAGTGCGATCTTCCTACACCGCGCTCGATGGAGGCCTTGTTGAAGATGAGAGCATCTTCAATGTTGAATCCTTCATATGAAAGAACGGCGACTACGAGGTTCTGTCCTGCGGCACGATCGTCCGACCCGATAACCTTCGAGGTCTGCGTGTGGACAATAGGCTTCTGGACATAATGCAGAAGATGACCTCTCGTATCCGGCCTGAGCTTCATGTTCGATGCGCCGAAACCAAGCGCCTGCTTGATCATACCGGCACCCATCGTAACACGCGGAGATGCATTGTGCTCGGGGAACGGAACATGTGCTGCACCGATACCGAGAATCAGCGAGGGATCGATCTCAAGATGGGTATGCTCAGGAGTGAGGTCCTCCTCTCTTATTGCAATAAAGAGGTCCTCTTCTTCCTCCGCGTCGATGAACTCGATCAGTCCGCTGGATATGAGATCAGGGAACTCTATATCGTTCGTCTCCAGTTTCCTGATATCATCGTTGGTGATGAGGGGTCTCCCGTTCTCAACGACGATCAACGGGCGTCTTGCACGGCCCCTGTCGGTATGAACGATAATATCCCCGTTAAATTCCTTGTATGAGATATTGATCTCGGTGGAAAGTTCCCCGCGCCTTCGCATCTTCCTGACGTTCTGGACGAGGGCGGTGGGATCCTCGCAGAGCCCGATGAGTGCTCCGTCTACAAAAACCCTTGATTTTTTAACAATATTTGCGCTCATAGAAACTCCTGTTTTAACTCCTCGACGCCGAGATTGTACAGCACTCTCATGACGACCTGCTCGTCCTTTACGCCCTTGGATATCTCGACCATCTGGGCGAAGTTCTTAACAAGACCACAGTTAGGACCTTCAGGAGTCTCTGACGGACAGATCCTTCCCCACTGTGTCGGGTGAAGATCACGAGCTTCGAAATGCGGCTGCGAACGTGAGAGAGGAGATATTACACGCCTCAGGTGAGAGATAACCGCCATGTGATCGACGCGGTCGAGAAGCTGGGATACACCAGTCCTTCCGCCGACCCAGTTTCCTGTTGCAAGAGGGTGCAGGAGACGCTCGGTAAGAACGTCGGCACGAACTGCGGTGCTTATCGAGAGATCGCGGTGTCTCATGCTCGCACGTTCGAGCTGGTATTTTACATCCCTTGTGAGCCTGTTGAGTGAAATACGGAAGAGATCCTCCATAAGATCTCCCGCAAGCTTCAGGCGCTTGTTGGAGTAATGATCCTTGTCGTCGATCTTCCTCTTGTCCAGGACGAGATCGAAGCAGGCCTCCGCCATCCTTCCGAGGAAATGGGCCTTTGCGAGCCTTACACTCTGGACATGGGCGGCATAGCCGGGATCTTCCTCTTTTATGCCGTCGGGCATGAGTTCGTTTAAGTGCGGAAGAAGATAATTGTCAAGAACAAACTCCGCACGCTTCCTCTGGTAATCGCGTGTCTGGTTCGGTGCGAGCTTCTTTCCGACATACATTATGCCCTCTTCGACAGTGTCGCATTCTCCCTCTTCGAGATTCTGGAGCATGAATGTAAGGATATCTTCGTCCGTCGAGACCGCGTTAACGATATCGTGGTCGCCGGTAAGCCCCAGCGATCTCATGAGATCGACGAACTTCAGGTGACCTGCCACGGACGGGAACGAAACCTCAAGAAGGTTTCTCTTGTTCCTCTCGACGATAACAAGCGCACGGTACCCGCGATACTGCGAGAACACCTTGGCTACAAAGATCTTTTCATTGTAGCGTTCGGTAAACTCGGTCATGATCTTGTTGGATGCGAGATCCTCAAGCGTCATCAATACGCGCTCGGAACCGTTGACAATGAAATATCCACCCGGATCGTGCGAGTCCTCACCATGCTCGATCCTCTCCTCATCGGACATCCCGTGCAGGTTGCAGGCCTTCGAGCCTACCATCACCGGAAGCTGACCGATTGTAGTCGTTACAGGATCGCTGCGGGCATCGCCCTGGACAAGGACCATGTCAAGCAGTATGGGAGCCGCATATGTCAGGTTTCTCAGTCGTGCCTCACTTGGGAAAAGGCTCGACTGGGAACCGTCCGCTTCACGGACAACCGGTTTTTCAACCCTGATATTTCCTAATTCCACCCACACGGGGTCATTGTCCTTGCCCCTCTGGGCAATATCTGTCTCAATGACCCTCTGTTCATCAACCACTTTCTGGAGATTGTATTCCAGGAAATAGTTGTATGAATCAAGCTGATGTCTTGCGACGTGTTCTCTTGAAAAGTAAGATTTTGATAATGTCTTTCGATCTAACAAAAAGACCACCCGGATAGTTTTTATTTCTTAGGCCTTTTTACAACCTGACGATACGCTTCAGCACGCCCCGCAGTCTGACTGTTGCGAACAATTCTGATTACATCATTGATCTTTGCGCCAATTTCCTTTACCGCCGGATCATCATGGTAAATCTTAGGAAGCTGGTCGCGGGTGATCTTGTAGGAGTTCAGAAGCTCTTCTACTTCCTCCACGCTCATAATCTGATGGTCTGGAACCATCATGTGTCCAATAACAGAAAAATTGGTGCTCATCTTTTGCCCCTGCCATATGTATTAATCTTTTTCAGATGTATCACCGCTAAAAAAACATGTACTCAGCCACACGAGTAAATCGTGTTAACGGGCCCGGAGGGATTTGAACCCCCGACCACCTGGTTAAAAGCCAGGCGCTCTGCCTAACTGAGCTACAGGCCCATTAGTATCTCCAATCAGCATTATTACAATGCATTGAAAGCACTTAAACTTATCCCCGCATTAAATATTAAAAATGTGAAACGACGGGTTTTTGAGAATCCTTCCGCGCAAGAAGGCATTAAAAACGACTTTCCAGGTGCTGAAAAAAATATACGTGGATTGAAAAAATCAGAGGTAAAAAGAGACATATAATAAAAAATCGGCATTCAGGGGATAAATGTCTTTTTTATCTGCTTCAGTCGTTCTTCCTGGAGATTGATCGACATCTCCATACTTTTTATCGCCTGCGCGATATTTTCGCCGACCTTTAGCTCGTCGTTGCTGATATTGTAGGTAGACTCGAGTATTTTCAGCAAACGGCGGGATACATCGACACTCTTGCTGAGACGTTCATATTCCTCGATAATCCTGTCCTCGATCCCGGCTTCTTTTGCCTCTTCGATCTTCTGGGAGATCTCGTCCTTTCTTTTGAGAATATATTCTATTGCTTCGTATAGCTGACGGTGAGTGGTGGGCTTCATCACGTAGTCTTCTATATATGCACCGTACTCCTGCGCCTCTTCGGGGGTGAGCTGCTTTGCGGTGAGCATCATAACGGGAATATCCCTCGTATCCGGGTTCGTCTTTATATTTTCGAGGGTCTCCCAACCGTCCATCGGCTCCATCATGATATCAAGAAGGATCAGATCCGGTTTCATATCCTTCAAAATCTCAAGACATTCAGGTCCGCTGTAGGCCGCTGTAGGCCTGTATCCCCCTCGCTCCAGCATTGCGACAAAAACATCGACAATCATCGGGCTGTCGTCCACCACAAGAATATCGTACATGTCAGAGATCCTCCCCTACTTTTTCAGATATTGAAGCAAGTTTATTTTTGAATGAAGATATATCGACGGATTGATTAATAACTGTGGCGATGATATTTCTTTTACCAGCCCTTTTTATTACCATAAGTCCGTCATTTTCCATCGTCTCTACCACAATAAAATCGGGGCGGCTTATATGAAATGTACCGAACGCCGCTTCAGACGAGGCAAATATCGTTGCACCGGTTATACCAAGAAAAGGAGAAGGAAAATCCGAATTATTGGATTTACCGACTATTTTTCCGTCAGTAGAAACTATGACACTTGCAATCACACCGTTCAGCGATTGTATTTCATCAATATATCCCCTGATTTTAGTCTTCAAAGGGTTTTCATCAGTCATCTCGAGTATACCTCAGAAATAATATATACTGATTGTTAATATTCTTCTTTAAGGTATTTATCAAATTCTAATTATTATTTGGGCAGAATCATATATTTTATTCAATTCATAACAGGCATTTATAATAACGATTTGGTCAGATAAATTAGATTAAGAATAAAATTCAGACAGGGGTAAAGAGACGGACTCTGCACAACCATGGTTACTACATATACTATAGCATCTGGAAAGGGGGGTACCGGAAAGACAACACTATCAGTAAATCTCGGAACGGCCCTTGCATCTTTCGGAAAAGAGACCTATATCCTTGATGCTGATATGGGAATGGCCAATCTGGGCATAGTCCTCGGTCTTGAAAATGTTCCGGTTACGCTGCACGAAGTGCTTGCGGGAAAGGCACATGTATCCGACATTATATATGACGGTCCGGAAGGCGTCAAAGTTGTTCCGAGCGGCATATCGCTGCAGGGTTTCCAGGATGCAAATCCTGAGCGTCTCAGGGACGTGATGAAAGAGATCATCAACCACTGCGAGATTCTTATCATCGACGCACCTGCCGGCATAAGCAGGGACGGGGTAATCCCGCTGGCAATTGCTGACGAGGTGATTCTTGTGATCAATCCTGAACTCTCGTCGATGGTCGATGCCCTGAAGACGAAGATTCTTACAGAACTCATCGGGGGAAAAGTCAAAGGGTTTATATTGAATCGTGCGACATTTGAAAATACCGAGGTGAGTGTAAAGAAGATTCGGGAGGTTCTGGATCTGGATCTTATCGGGGTCGTCCCGGAAGATCCGAATGTAAGGAGATCCGCGGCCTACCGCCAGCCGATTATTATCAGGTACCCTGATTCGCCTGCATCCGTCGAGATAAAGAGGATTGCGGCCAGGCTGGCGGGAATGGAATTTGATGCGGATAGTTTAAAAAAGAAGAAAGAGGACAAGTTCCTCGACAGACTGGCACGTTCTATGACAAAAAGAGGGGATTAAAAGATGGAGTTTGAGTTTGTTTCGTACCTGATCATTCTTTTCGGAATCGTAATTGTATTTCTGCTGTTTCTGCTATACCTGATGCAGAGGAGAATCTATCAGCTTCTGGATGAAGTTGACGAGCTGAACAATACGATGACCGTAACCTGCGGGGAGATCGAAGCGCTTACAAAGAATGTAAACGACTTCAAGAAAAATAAAATTTAATTTTCTTCTGAAACGAAAAGATAAGTTAAATAAAGAGTTTCATCTAATATATACTGTCAAAGATTAAGGGGCCATAGGGTAGCCTGGACCATCCTAGGAGACTGGGGGTCTTCTGACCTGCGTTCGAATCGCAGTGGCCCCATTCGTTTTTTTAACAGATTATTGCAGAGATTTTATGATACGTACCATTCAATAGAACAAGTGAATTACATGCTGATGTCAGAGAGATGCTCCGAATGCCTGCTGGGGAGGATAGAATATGAATGCAGGCTGGTTACAGACGACGAAAACGTCATCAGGCAGGCGGTTGAGGATTGCAGAAGAATGGTGTCCGAAGCAAAAAAACATGCAGGACCCGCACCGGAAATCTCGAGCGCACTCCACCGCCACGCGTGCAGTATTCTCGGCAATTCCGATCCTTACAGGAAGATCAAGGAGATGAACAATAAAGACGCCCTTGAACTCGAGGAAAAAATTGAAAAAGAACTTGTTTCACTGCACGACTATTGTCTGGCTGCATCCATAGGGAACACCCTGGACTACGGTTCGCTTGAGCATGAGGTAACGGGCAATCTCTATGAGTTCTTCCGGGAGGAATTTTCAAAGGGTTTTACTGTAGAGAATATTGCGGACTTCGAACCTCTCTGCAGGAATATATTATATCTCTGCGACAACTCGGGCGAGATTGTCTTCGACAGGCTTCTTATAAAATATCTTAAGGAGAACGGCGCAAGAGTTGTCGTCGTTGTCAGGAGAAATCCGATAATCAACGATGCGACAATGAAAGATGCCATTGAACTCGGCCTTGATAAAATCGCAGACAAAGTCCTGACAAATACGGAAGAGATCGCTGAACTCGGGGTGAATCTCTCGTTAATCCCGAAAGAGCTTGAAGAAGAGATCGGGAACGCGGATCTCATAATCTCGAAGGGCATGGCGAATTACGAATCTCTCAGCGAGCTTAAAAAGACCCATAGTCTTCCCCCTGTAGCTTATCTCATGATGGTCAAATGCGAACCGATTGCAGAGGATATCGGCATCCCGAAAGGATCGAGGATCGCCTGCCTTGTGAAGTAAAACAGAGCGGGACGAGACTTAATATATCCTGCTAATACATTATCTTTGATGATGATTGACATTAGCATCATTGGATGGACGATCATAGCGATCGGCCTTATATTACTGTTAATCGAAGCCTATAATCCGGGTTTTTTTCTTGCGGTCCCCGGAACCACACTGATTATTCTCGGGGTAATCGCCCTGCTTTTTCCGGGAATCTTCCAGTCGTCGATGATTATTATTATAGGAATTATAATCGTAATTGTCTCCAGCGCCATCTCCATATGGATATACAGCCATCTTACCCCTGAAGGAGTTGTTCCGATAACGATAAGCAGGGACTCGCTCACGGGAAAAACCGGCATTGTCAGGGAGACTGTAATACCGGACTCAATCTCCGGGAAGGTCGAGATCGACAACGTTGAATGGAGCGCAAAAAGCAGGGAGAATATAATCGAAAAAGGAAAAAAAGTCCGTGTAATCTCCTCGGAAGGAGTGCACGTGATAGTTGAAGAGGAAAATTAAATGCTTGATAATTTATTGTTCATAATCATATTTGCACTTGTAATTATCCTGATTGCAGCAAAAGGAGTCGTGATAATTCAGCCGTACGAACAGGCACTACAGATAAGACTGGGCCAGTACATCGGCCGGCTCAATCCCGGGTTCAGGTGGGTCATTCCGTTTATCACCGAAGTGATAAAGGTCGACCTGAGGACCCAGGTTATGGATGTCCCGCAGCAGGAAGTCATAACAAAAGACAATTCGCCGACAAATGTTGATGCTATAGTATATGTCAGGGTCGTCGATCCCGAGAAGTCAGTCTTCGAAGTATCCAATTATAAGATGGCCACCGTCGCGCTTGCACAGACAAGCCTCAGGGGAATTATCGGCGATCTCGAACTCGACGAAATTCTCTACAACAGGGAGCTTATCAACAACAGGCTGAGGGACTCTTTGGACAGGGAGACCGACCAGTGGGGAGTCAAAGTCGAAAGGGTCGAGATCAGGGAAGTAGATCCGGTCGGGGCGGTCAAGCAGGCAATGACCGAGCAGACTGCTGCTGAAAGAGAGAGGAGAGCCGCAATATTGAGAGCGGACGGCGAGAAGAGAGCAGCCATCCTCAGCGCCGAAGGTAAGCGCCAGTCGATGATCCTGGAGGCTGAAGGAGAACGGCAGAGCAAGATCCTTCGTGCGGAAGGAGAGAGAAAATCAAAGATACTCGAGGCACAGGGACAGGCGCAGGGTCTCAGGATACTCTCACTGGGATCGCGGCCGCTCGACAAGAAGGCAATTACTGTTCTCTCCCTCGACGCTCTCAAGCAGATGGCTGACGGGCAGGCGACGAAGATCATCTTCCCGTTCGAGCTCTCGGGACTGATCAGGCAGAGCGCAAAATTCCTGGGAGCGGAGGAGGAAGAGTTCACGGACGAAACGTGGAAAGAGTACAAACTTGACGACTCGATCCTCGGAAAGCCGCCCTCGGATGTCGAGGTAGAAGATGCGACCGAATTTGTAAAGACAATCGAGAGTACGATCAAAGAGATCAGGACGGATGCGGTACCCGAGGTCGAAGATCCCATAGGGTCGGATAAGCCGGAAGAAGATAAATCCTAATCTTTTTTTAAACCCTGTTACATACCTGCACTGTTTTATTGTTTACATATCTTACTCAGGCAACCGGGCTGTTGATTCTTTTTGCTATCTTATGTCTTCCTCCGGCGGCGACCCCGGGCACCACCGGCAGCCAGGCCGCCGGACGGCCCATGCCCAGGGGCCTTGCCTTAAGATAATCTTCCCACTGCACGCCCTTGGGACCGACAAGGGCCCCCCGGGCTGTTGAATTTAGTTTGCTAAGTACATTCCGTTCTGTACACGCCATGAATTTACCGCGTTCCGCCACTCAGGAGATACTCGTCTATCCCCTGAGTGGCTTATCGCAATGAGAGGCCCCAAGGTCAGGCCGACCTGCGAGCCTGCTGTGCGGCTCGCGGCGAGGAGTTGCCAAAAATTGTGAAACCTGTTTTTTTTATATCTGCCAAACTGGTAAAGTAAAGCTTAAATAGGCCATAAAAATCGGCAAAAACACGGTTTTCGGCATCCACACAGAAGCCTCAGAATCCACGATCTCCCTTTGATCCGATGTGAGCATCGTCCGGAAAAAACAGGCCAATAGCATGCCGTTATATCTATGCGATCCGTGCTTTAATCACCGTAAAAACTCCATATTGGCGATATTTATTTTTGACCTTCAAAACTCCGTGTAAAAAGCAAAAAAAAGCCTAAATTGCAGGTTTTCAGGCCGCATCTAGATCTCAAAAAAGGGGTAATGATCTCCCGGTGATCATGTCTGATCTGATAAGGAATGACATTGCCGGGAGTAATGAAGAAAAAGAGTCTTCCTTCGGTGTTTCAGAAGTCATGATATAGTATTCCTTGAAGTCTTTGAAATAGCATCCGCGCAGAAAAAATTTCAAGAACATATCCCTATTATTAATACAAAAAAAAGTCTATTTAGTATTAATTTATAATATGAATATTAAAATCTTTTAATCAAACATTATTCTCTGGTTATTATCATTAATTGTTCAAGAGCATGGTGAAAGTTTTTATAAGAGAGTTTTTGCCAATTCTTAATTGGGGACCGGGTGTCAGAACAATCTTTCACCCGAGCTTTCCTGAAATATTAACTCGTCGGAAACATTAGGGAAGAAAGGTCAGAGCAGTCAACTTCGTTCCTTATCTCCCCATTAGTCCGCCGGCAAATGCAACCGGCATTCATCTTTGTCAGCGTCAATGCTGATTAAAGTTTGCATACCTGTTGTTCTGTTCAGGGAATTACCCCGCAGGAACCTGAAATCTCAGAGGATGCCTAAGACTTCACATGATCACACAAGTCCAATTTCCCTCTATTTTTCCGGGTTCTAATTTATGAATGGAGACGAAAAAATGAAAGCAAAGAAAGGAATGCGGGCTTTGAGCCTGCTAATTGTATTGGCACTCGTAGGGGCGATGATAGTTCCGGTTGTTAGTGCAGAAGAACAGAATGAAAGTATAGAAGAACCGACTAATTCTCAAGCAATTTTTGAAATAGTCGGTTATACCAATGATTTTCAGAATAATGTGTTATCCAGTAGCAAAACTGCCGATTCATTGGCAAAGGAATATGGGAAGTTAAACATTCCCTCAAGAATTGAAAGGTACGATATCGTCCAATTCGATCAGGTTGCTATGAAAACCGATCAAAAAAATTCGTTGAAAGTGACAATTTACGATAAAGAGTATACAATGACTCTTGGAAGAATGAATTTTGAAAATATTGATGATGGTATCGATTCATACTCCGGAAGTATTGAAGGGTTAGATGATTCGGTTGCGATATTTACATTTGATAAAAATCTTGTTTATGGTACTATCCAGCTTCAAGATGAAATCATCTATATAAAACCTGTACAGAATAAGGAATATGCTATGAAGACAGCAATGCCTCTACATATAGTGTATTCATCAAAGGACGTAAAGCAGGCCGAAAAACCATCCCGTATTGATTTAGATGTAACACCACTTCCAAACATAAATTTATCTGGAACATATCAACCTGTAGAAAATACAGAATCAACGAGTTCAGCTAAAAGCTGGGCATATGTATATGTACTTGTTGCAACAGACGAAGAATTTGATGAACTTGAATCAAACTGGGTTTCTGCTGCACAAAGTTACATGGCTCAGGCAGCATATCAGTATGAAAGGCCGGATATTGGTGTATACCTGAATGTTGTAAAGTATGATTCGGATTCAGTTAAAATGGCAAGTTTATCCGGTGATAACAGAAAATATTCAGATCCTCTTGGTTTATTTTTTGAAACGTTCACTCCATCATATCTTGATAGCGAAAATGCTGATATTGCGATATACCTCGGCGGAAACGACAGAAGCGGAGGAGTACAAGGTGCAGCGTGGGGCTATGATAATTATGCAAACCCGAATACCCGCAATTACTGTCGGTATGCCTGGTCGCAGATGGTAGGTGACTCCAGCGATTTCACTTATGACGGTTCATATCATGCGAGAGTCTATTGCATGATCCATGAATTTGGACATATCTTCAACGCAAATCATGAAAATTCAGGTGGGACGAATCAGGCTTACTTCTGGTATGAAAATCATATTGGAAAATGGACTGTTATGCGTAGTCTTTACATAGGGAATCCTCAAAACACCTGGGAATATTCATCCCCAAGCTATCATGGCGACACAGATTGTAATAATGCAGGAGCGATAAATGAAGTAAAAGGCAATATTGCCGGTCTGGCTTAGAATGTGATAGAACAAAAAAGATAGAATTTGTAATCTGAACTATTTTGTTCATTACAAATTCATTTTAATCAGCATATGAGGATGTGAAGCAAACAATGGAAGGCAGAACAAAAATTGCCGTAACGATTATCGGTGTTTTATTCGTTGCTCTGGTGGTTTATACCTATATGGTGCCGATAATTTGGTTGGTTTTAGGTGATCCGTACCAGGTGGATCTGATCGAGATAAACAGCAACCTGACTGATGTAGAGAACAGAACATTGACCTATTTAACGGAAGAAGATTTCAAAAAATCTCCTGAATTAAGAGAACTGTTTAAAGGTGTGAATCCTATCGGCGAAGAAGGGTTTGACGGCGCTGAAACAAAATTTGTAAATAGTATAAGTGTAGGATCAAATAAAGCCGAAGAAATACGAAAAGAGTATTCAAATAAAACACTTTACTGGGATGGAGGTTATTACGGAATATTGATCCAAATCCCTTAAAATCTGTTAATCCTCCGGATAACCGATTCTATTTTGCGATATAAAAGATCCTAAAGTTCTTATAAGGACTCCACGGACGTTTTCTATAATCCGTAAGCAGACAGATCGATAATAAGAAAAGAGTTGTATTTTTCCCAGGATCAGACTGAAAACGATATCCCTGCATCGGCCAGTACACCAATGAATATCGTTCCGATCAGTGCGAAGAGCACGATAAATATTACAGCACCAGAGATGACCTTCCCGAGAGACGGACGGCCGATCCTCTCCGCAAACCTGTCGGCAGCCTCGCGAAGAATGTACCCGCCGTCGAGTGGGACGAGCGGAAGGGCGTTGAATGTTCCGAGAACAAAATTCCACCAGAACAGCCAAAAGACCACCTGCAGAACCTGGAAGTATCCAGGGAATGGCTCGTTCCACGCAACCTGATAGGGCCTGTCTATCAGGAGGAAACCGAGACCCGAGGTATCGTCGCCCATGAATACGTTGATCGGGATGTAACTCAGGAACATCGGCCCGAGAGGACTGAGAGTGTATGCACTGAATGTGTCACTGATTACCTGGTTGTTATAATACGAGATTCCCATGAATCCCGAATCCTTTGCGCCTGAACCTTCGGGCCATTCGGAGAGAGTAATATTGTATAACGACTCCTCCCCTGAATTCAGGATCGACAGGGAGATCGTATCACCCGGACTCGTGCCGTTCAGGATTCTGCTCACGTCCATATAGCTGGAGACTGTCTCCCCGTCGATCGCAAGAATCAGCGAATCGGGAGGAACAGATGCATTATAGGCAGGATACCCGGTATGAACGCCGTAGATGTACGCCGAATCCGAAGGAGTAAGCATACCTACAAGGCCTGCGAGCAGGACGAGGCAGATCAGGGAGACGACGAGATTGTTGGTGATACCTGCCCCGAACATTCTTATCTTCGGCATTCCTCTCGACTTCTCGACATCTTCTTCGTCAGGTTCGACGAACGCCCCGATAGGAATGACGAAGAATAGCAGCCCGGTGCTCTTCACCCTCATATCCTCGACCCGGGCAAGGATACCGTGGCCGAGTTCATGAATCGCCATTGCAAAGACAAGCCCGAATATCACCGCGAATGTAAGAGGAATGAAATCGTTCACTCCCGGAATCGCGAGGAGATTTGTAGCATGGAAGATCTCGGTGTTAGGCGGTGTCTCCTTCAGGTAGAACAGGAATGAAAAGATCATCAGGACCGAGAAGAATACGGAGACCACCGCGACAACAATGGCCCCGATTGTTCCGTATATCCTGAAGAAACCGGTATAGTTCCTGAACCAGTCCAAAAAGCGGACATTATCGGTCTTCAACGCGAGAAAAGGCCCGAAGAAAGTGATATGCTTCTCCCACAGGTTATTGGATTTGATATATGAGATCACTGCAAGATACAGCGCCACAATGAATAAAATTATGAATATCCAGTTAAGTGTTATCAGGTCGCTCATCTTATCATTAATGTTTTAATTCCATTCTGAAATAGTTTGGCAGGATGCAAAGAAGAGAACATATAATATTTTCCTGCCGGCGGAATTTCCGGTACATTCGCAGATCTCAGGATCTTTTGAGATTGACTCCGGAAGGGAGATGCCGGGTGATGAAATCCAGCACTTCTTCATAATTTTCATCGGTGCAGAAGAGACCTACCGGGCTTATCAGGGACTTCCTGTACGCGACTATCGTCTTCTGGGAATCGTAGGCGGTGATCTTTTTAACGTCGCTCCATGCCATAGATTCCGATTCCCTTGAGATATTAATCATGCTTCCGCCGAGAAGCGCCGGGGAGCCCGCCATGATTCCGCCCGTCATCGTAATCTTATTCAGAGCCCTGGAGTTTTTGCCGGCATCGTAGTACATTCCTTTATCATCAAGACTGAAGGTGGCTGAAAGCCCTCCCTTTGTAGCTGCATGGATCATCCCCATTGCGATGACGGTAAGTACTGCAAATATTCCGAGCAGGAGAACGAATACCATAAATGCCTCCACGATCATATCCGGGTCAAGGACAATCAGGAAGATCATTAAAAAAAATGCCGGAATAATGATAACCATTGCGAGCTGTTTTATGACTACGGTATTTGAAAACAACGGGATCTTTTTCTCCCAGACGATCTTCTTCACCGGTGCTTCACTAATCAAATCTTCGGACATTCTATACTCATCAGTGATTTTTGTTGATTTGCTATAAAAATCAGAGTTTGGACCCTTTAGATCCCACACCCAAATTTCAACAAACTTTTTGGCTCTTTGCTGTCTCAGATCTTTCTCAGGCGACCCCAGGCACCACCGGCCAAAAGCCGTCGGACGGCCCCTGCCCAGGGGCCTTGCCCTAAGATAATCTTCCAACGGCACGCCCAGGGGACCGGCAAGGGTCCCATGGGCTGTTTATTTGGTTTTGTCTGGAAATCCTGATTGAGATTCTTTAGATCCCTTGTCCTGAATTCATTTTTCAGGAATAATATTCCCACATAATTCCACCACCGGCACATGAAAGAATTCCTCTGGGAGAAAGACGCCCGGCAAGTGTTATGAGCTTACCGCGTCTCTCCGCTCGGGGGACACTCGCCTGTCCCCTGAGTGGTTTATCGCTATAGAGAGGCCGCGAGGCCGGGGCCGATCCGCGGGCCTGCCTGGCGGCCCGCGGCGAGGGGTTGCCAGCGATGTGTCTGAGCGAAGAAACATTTCCACAAACTACCTGAAATCAGAACTCAAATAATTTCTTCTGGTTTTTTTTAGCCATCATATTCGAGATCGTCTTCCAGCTCATTCGTGCTATTGACGGAGGCTCCCCTCTTTCTTCGATATAACGCTTAAGGAAGGCAATGGTATCGGGATCGGACGGGTAACCACTGCCGATATTACCCCATTGGGATTTCAGGTCTTCGATCATCCTGTCGCGGGTGACCTTCGCAACGATGCTGGCCGCACTCACGACTGCATAGAGATCGTCCGCCTTATGCTTCGACACTATGGCAATGTCGTTCTTCAGGAAGCCCGAGATCGTCTCAGCGTACCTTACCTCATTTACATCGCAGGCGTCGACATATGCCGTATCAGGCATGAGATCCGTAATCGCACGTGCATGCGAACGGGCAACAATCTCGTTCATTGTCATGGAGGAACGGAGTTCGTCTATCATCGCCGCAGACAGAACGACCGTCGTTGTTTTAAATTCCGCAACAATCTCTTCGTAAAACTGCTCGCGCCGCCGGGGAGAGAGAGTCTTCGAATCGGCAAAACCCTTCTTCACGAACTCTGAGAGATCTTTTCCTGCAACCCCGCCGATTACCATCGGACCCAATACCGAACCTTTTCCGGCTTCATCTATCCCACAAATCACTTAAATAGTAATATTTGATTTCATAGATTATATCTATGGTCACGGAGAATATGTGAATTGAGATGTATATCATAATTATCGGCCTTGGCGGAATCGGGAAAAACCTTGTCGCAACAGCAGCCGAGCACGGCGACAGCGTCGTCGTAATCGACAAAGACGAGGAGAGATGCAACGAAATTCTCGAGCATTACGATGTCCTGGCAATTACAGGTAATTCAACGAACAGGGCGATCCTGGAAGATGCAGGAATCGACCGTGCCGATGCGGTCGTAACCACTACGAGCGACGATGCCGTCAATCTCATGACATGCTGGCTGGCCAAGAGATTCAATGTAAAGAGCCTGATCTCCATCGTAAACGAGATCGAGCACTCCGAATTATTCAAGGAAGTCGGCGTGATTATCAGCGAGAATCCGGACGAACTTGTCGCAAAAAGGCTCTACTACTGGTCAGAAAACCCTGACATGCAGCAGCTTGCGTCAATACCCGGCGGAACGATATTTGAGATTACGGTCGAAAAGAATGCACCGTTCGTAGATCACGAGATTAGAGAATTAGAGGTCAAGGATTTTGTCTTTATTGCAATCAAGAGAGACGGGAAAGGCCTGATAATTCCTAGCGGCACGATCACCATTCAGCCGGACGACACGATTATCGTGTTCACCAAGAAAGACTCCGAAGAGAAGTGCATGAAGATCCTTAACAAGCAGCTGAAAGGAACGAAATAATACGGTTTTTTAATTAATAACAGAATAAAAAAATATTTTTCAGGATTTTATTTATTCAAAATATTTCTTAAGCCCTTTAAGATCCTTAAGCACCTTGGGATTGAGCCTCATCAGCTCCTTGATCAGGGTAAGAGTAGAGAACTCCTTCATCGCGAGATTGTTGACCGAATTCAGGATTGCATTTAACTGGTTGTCGTCAAGTTTTACAAAGATCTCCTTAATCTGGTAGTTGCGCTGGAGAGCCTTTCCAAGCCTTGATTCACGCCAGGTTTCATCATATTTCATAAGAGCATCCCTGCTCCAGTCATTATTCGCAATACACTCTGCCGCAACCTCGGCTGCAAGTTTACCCGAATACATTGCATTGTATATGCCGCCGCCTGTTATGGGGTCGCTGAGCCTTGCCGCATCACCGACGACTATAAGCCCGTTTGCAACAGTGCACTCAAGGGGTTCGCATACCGAGACACCGCCGATTATCAACTCGATGACCTTTCCTTCGGGGAAGTTCTCCTTAACGTACTTATCGAGGTAATCCTTCGCCCTTTTTCCGTCTTTGGACTGGGTTCCCGAGATGCCTATGCCGACATTCGCGGATCTCTCGCCCTTCGGAAATATCCAGATGTAGCCTTCGGGAGCCACATCTCTTCCGACATAGAAGACCGTTACACCGGGCTCGATATCGATATTGGTCATGAGATACTGTGCACAGGTTTCAAGTTCCCTGAGCGGAACAGTCGTATCGATCCCGCAGTACCTTGAGAACTTCGATTCGACACCGTCAGCCGCAATTACGACCTTCGCACGGACCTCGTATCTTTCTCCCCCGTATTCGATGACAGCGCCCTTTACATAGCCGTCCTCGACAATCGCATCCACAGCACGGGCCCGCACATAACATTCGGCACCCGCATCTACAGCCTGCCAGACAAGATCGCGATCGAAAAATTTACGATCCAGAACATATCCCACTTCATTGCCTGCCATTGCAGGGTCCAGGTAGAAAGAAGAGCCATCCGGAGCGATTATCTTGGCCCGTTCGATCTTTGCCGAGATCCACTTGGGGTCTACTTCATCGAAAAATTCCGAGATCAAATCCTCCCCGATACCCTCCGCACACCTGACAGGTGCGCCGATTGCCGGTCTTTTTTCGATAATACAGGCGGTAAGTCCGGATTCGACTGCGGTCTTTGCAGCGAGCGCCCCGCCGGGTCCCCCGCCAATCACCAGGACATCATATTCACTCTTCATCCGAAACCCCCAGTGCACCGAGAGGGCAGACCCTTACGCAGATCCTGCAGTTTTTACACTTTTCCGCATCGATTTCAAGATATGCATCAACAAGTTCCAGCGCAGCCTCAGGACAGACTGAAACACAGGCTCCGCAGTATCCGCAAATCTCCCTACGAATTACGATCATTCTTATATTATACATCAGATAATGCCTTTAACCTTTACCAATTGTTAGAATTGCAAAAAGCAATTATACCACGTCACCGAAATCTTCACACGAAAGCCAACAATTTAACTCATTCAGGCCGATATTATATTATCAATGGGACTCAAAGGCGGACCGACCCAGGACGAAATAATGGCAGTTTCTCTTTTTAAGCTCAACATTGAAGAGGGGGACGTTATGGCCGATATCGGATGCGGCACTGCGAAGATATCTATTGAAGCATCAAAAAAGTGCAGCAACGTATATGCAATAGACAGGAGAGCCGAAGCTGTAGATTACGCAAAATCTGAGATCGAAAAGGCAGGAAGGGAAAATATCATCCTGATCCACGGGGAGGCGTCCACCGCCCTGGAAGACATAGGAGCTCTCGACTGTGCCTTTGTCGGGGGGTCCGGAAATATCGAGATTATTCTTGAAAAACTTAAATCTGTTGTATCCGGAAGAATTGTAGTAAACGCAGTCCTCCTCGATACAGTTTCAAGGACCGTAAATAAGATGAAAGAGCTTGAAATTTTCAGGGAAGTCGTACATGTTCAGGTGTCAAGGTCATACGAACTTGTGGGCGATATCATGTTCAAACCGATCAATCCTGTATACATCATCGTCGGAGAGGTAGAGTAGATGCTCGTTGCGGTGGGTATCGGCCCCGGAGATCCCGAACTTCTTACTGTAAAGGCCGTACGGCTGATCCAGGAAGCGGATCAGGTCTTTGTTCCCGGAAAGGTCGCAAAGGAGATAATATCACCTTACAGGAAGGACCCGGTGGTGCTCTCGTTCCCAATGACCGACGACCAGGAATATATCAAAAGATGCATCGAGGAGAATGCGGATAAGATCGCTCCCGTGGCAAAGAACGGCCTTGCGGTATTCTGCATACTCGGGGACCCGAATTTCTACGGAACCTTCGGAAGACTATGCAGTGTCCTTGACGAAAAGTACCCGGAGATCGAATACGAAACGGTCCCGGGCGTCAGTTCGATTACGGCACTGGCCTCTGCCGCCGGGATCTATATAAACGGAGGAATCGAGATCTCGGACGGTTCGGAGACGGACTGCAGGATCCTGCTTAAGGTGAGAAAGCCCCGGCAGAAGGCCGAAGAACTGAAAAAGGAAGGTTACAGCAATTTCATCCTTGCCGAGAGGATGTACATGAGCGGCCAGAGGATCTACAGGAACGATAGCCTTCCGGAAGAAAGCGCCTATTTCAGCGTACTTTTTGCCGGGAAGTAAATAAGAAAAAGCGAAAACACGGAAAGTGAAGAAAATGCCGAAGATCTATATCGTTGGTGCGGGATGCGGAGATCCCGGCCTTATTACAGTTAAAGGGAAAGAACTGCTGGACAATGCCGATCTCCTGATTTATGCAGGTTCGCTCGTGAATTCGCAGCTTGTCGACGAATGCCCGGCACCGGAGAAATACGACAGCTGGGGCATGAAGCTTGAGGTCATGACCGAGATCATGATACGGGCCGCAAAAGAGGGAAAGAATGTCGTGAGACTTCATTCCGGGGACCCCGCTCTCTACGGGGCGATAGTAGAGCAGGTAGAGATACTGAAGAAGGCAGGAATTGAGACCGAAAGGGTACCCGGGGTATCTTCGATGTTCGGTGCAGCAGCCTCGCTCGGCATCCAGTATACACTCAAAGGAGTCTCCGAATCGGTGATCATTACGCGGCCTGCAGGGAAAACACTCGATACGGACCAGATTGCGGAGATGTCGAGACTCGGTCAGACGATGGTGATCTTCCTCGGTACGGAGCATATGGAAGAGATATTCGAAAAGGTTGAATGCCCTCCCGATACTCCTGCCGCAGTCGTCTATCATACAACATGGCCTGACGAAAAGATCGTAAGAGGGACCGTCTCCGATATTGCACAAAAGGCACGGGAAGCCGGAATAGAGAAGACGGCCCTCATTATAATCGGCGAGGTTGTGAATGCCTCGGGACCTGAATACGTAAATTCGCACCTGTACGGATGAAGGATACTGTCGTAATCTCCCTGAATAAGTTTGCTCCGGGGGCAAAGGAGCTGGCAGAGAAGCTGAATGCAGACTTCGAGCTTTATTCAAAGGAAACTTTCGGCGATATTTTCAGCAGGTACAAAAGAATAGCTGCAGTAATGTCCGCAGGAATAGCAGTCAGGGCCGCAGCCCCGTACCTTGAGGACAAGTGGACCGATCCCAGCATTGTCGTAGTCAGCCCGGACCTGAGATACGCAATTCCGGTAATCGGCGGGCATCACGGCGGAAACGAGCTGGCAAGGGAGCTCGGGAAATTCGGCATCCATCCGGTGATTACTACCGCGACGGAGACCCGTGGTCTCCCTTCTGTCGAAGGAATCGCGGAAGAGAGAGGTCTTGAGATAATCAACAAGGACTCTACACGGGCGGTCAACTCATCCATCCTTGACGGAGAGACGACAATTCAGATCATCGATCCGCCCGCCATCGCAATCGTTCCCCCGGGTGTATCTGTCCTGCTTGAAAATGGGGAATATATAGTAGGTGTCGGGTGTCGAAAGGGGATTTCGAAGGAAGAGGTCCTCGGTGCGATCAACTCCGCATTATCGGATGCAGGAATCGGAAGAAATGAGGTTCTTGCGTATGCAACAACATGCCTCAAGAAGAACGAAAGGGGCCTTATAGATGCGATCGGGGAGATTAACGGAAACCTGATCTTCCTGGACGATGAAACACTGAAAGAACAGAATCCCGAATCGCCGTCAAGAGCACAGGACAAACTCGGCCTTCCCGGGGTTGCTGAACCGGCGGCTCTTGCATTGTCAAAGAGAAAGGAGATCATAATGAACAAACGAAAATACGGAGGAGTGACAGTTGCAGTCATCAGGTAACGATAACAAAGGGAAATTATTCATTGTCGGAACAGGACCAGGTAAAGACACACAGCTTACCGGAAGGGCGATAGAGGCGATCCGAGAATCGGATATAATTATCGGGAACGACTTTTACCTCGATCATATACCCGAATGCCTGGAAGGCAAGGAAGTTATTCGAAGCTCGATGGGCAAAGAAGTCGACAGGGCAAAGAGATGCGTTGAGCTTGCAGAAACAAGGAAAGTCTGTATGGTCAGCGGGGGCGATCCCGGAATCTACGGTATGGCAAGCATCGTCCTTGAGGTAATCGCTCACGAAAATTCTTGCATAGATTATGAAGTCGTACCCGGTGTTACTGCCGCGACTGCAGCAGCTTCTCTTGCCGGATCCCCACTCTCGGGCGACTATGTCACGATATCACTCTCGGATCTCTTAACTCCGCTGGAGATTATCGAAAAGAGACTTGACCTCGCATTTCAGATAGGGATTCCGGTTGCGCTCTACAATCCGAAAAGCAGGGGCAGACCCGCAAATCTTTCACTCGCCTTATCGATCGCCCTGAAATATAAAAAAGAAGAGACGCCCGTTGCCGTTGTCAAAAATGCATACAGGGAGAACGAGGATAAAAGATTTTTCACGCTGAAATCGCTCTTCGACGACGACAGCTTTGTGGACATGAGTTCTATAGTGATCATCGGCGGTGAAGAAACCCGTATACAGGATGTATGCGGAAAAGAGATTATGATTACTCCGAGGGGTTATGACAGGAAATACGTATATTGATCCAGGAGCGGACACAAAAGAAGGCTACCAGATCTCGTCGACGAGCAGGGGCCTTGCAAGGATGGTAGTTGGAGACGAAACGCCTGAGGACAGGATACGCCAGAGATGCGCAATCTCGGTGGGTGACTTCATCATGGCCGATCTCATGGCCTTTAAGAATAATCCGATCGATGCCGGCCTTAAGGCTCTCGAATCCGGGGCACCGATCATCACCGACATCAGGATGGTCCAGACGGGAATCAGAAAAAAGGAGCATAACTCGGAAGTCCTGTGCGTACTGGACTATGAGGCCGAGGTTTCCAAAAACAAAGAGATAACCAGGAGTTCTGCGGGCTTTATCGCGTTGAAAGACAAAATAGGGGGCTCGATTATCGTAATAGGCAACGCACCGTCGGCCCTGCTTATGGTCTGCGACTTTATCGACAAGGGTATAAAGCCGGCACTTGTCATCGGAACCCCGGTGGGATTCGTGAATGCAAAGGAATCCAAGGAAATTCTCCGTACAAAAGACGTCCCGTCCATCTCGAACAGGGGAACACGTGGAGGAACTCCTCCTGCTGTCGCCTCGATGAACGAGATAATCACGATGTTTATTGAAAAACAGCAGATCTGATGAAGGTAATTGATCCCGTAACCGGTTTTGAGTATCCCGAAGACTGGGTCAGGCTTTGTAAAGATAAAGAGACCCTGGAACTTGTCAGAAGGGGTCTTGCAATACTTACCTCGACGGGAGAGATACTTAAAAGAGGATTTACTACGGGAACGACCGCTGCCGCCGCATGCAAAGCGGCAGTTCTGTCCCTCGGGACGCCTGTATCGGAAGTCGATATTATGCTGCCGTGCAATCTCCGTTTTGAAGTAAAGGCCGAAGGAAAAGACGGGAAAGGGACTGCACACAAATATTCCGGGGATTACAAAAACGATATAACATCCGGCCTTCAGTTTTCCGCTAAAGCTGTTGAGACCGGATCAGGAATTCATTTTACCGCCGGAGAAGGGGTCGGCCGTTTCGAGAGGGAAACGCCGAGATACAAAATAGGCGATCCTGCAATAAGTCCGCCGGCGATGAATATGATCCTTCGATCGATAAAAGAGGCGGCAGAGATCCTAGATCTTAATGGAGTTTCCGTCGAACTCAGCATTCCTAAGGGAAGGGAGATCGGCGAACAGACTCTCAACCCGAAGGTCGGGGTGATGGGTGGTATTTCGATTCTCGGGTCTACCGGACTTGTTGAACCGTGGGACGATCACCTCTCGGAAGACGTGTTCGAAAGAATCAGAAACACAGACACCCCGGTTCTGACGACCGGAAGAACAGGCCTCAGGTATTCGAGGATGCTCTTCCCTGACAACGAAGTGGTCCTTGTCGGGAAATTCATGGGAAGAGCGATCGAGGCGGCGAACGGCAGGGCAATACTCTGCGGACTCCCGGCGCTTATTCTCAAGTTCATCAATCCGGCGATTCTTGACGGGACGGGATACAAGACGGTTGAGGAACTGACGATGTCGGATAAATGGGAATCGATTCTCAAAGAAAACCTTAATGATTATAAGAAGAAGATGCCTGGTATGAGAGTCGTGATCATCGGACGCAACGGTGAAATTATCGGAGATTCAGGATGAAGATTGTCGGTGTTGGATGCGGACCGGGAATGCTTACGGAAGAAGCCATCAGTGCCATTGAGAGTGCTGATCTTATCTACGGCTCGGAAAGAGCATTGGAACTGGCATCCGCACACATAGAAAAAAAATGCGATGCCCGGATTATTTCGGATTACAAGAGTCTCAGGACGTTAACCGATAATGCAGTGATTCTTTCGACAGGAGATCCTATGCTCGCGGGTCTCGGGTATCTTGACGGCGAGATAGTGTCGGGGATTTCATCTTACCAGTACGCCTGTGCGAAACTGAAGATCGCGATGACAAAGACGACTATCGTAAACGCCCATGCAAAGGATCACGACAAGGCGTTCGATGAGATCTGCTTCGACGTTTCAAGGGGAAAGATCGTATTTATAATCGCAGACCCGGAATTCAGTACTGAAAAACTTGCAGAAAAGCTGGAGGAGGAATCGCCAGATTGCAAAATCGCTGTTTGCGAAAGGCTTGGATACCCTGACGAGATCATTCAGAAAGGGGATGTCAGGAATCCTCCTTCTCCCCGGAGTGGTTTGTTCGTTCTTTTTGCCGGGGATTTTTAGGCGGGCAGAAGTCTCTTTTCTTAAATTTTCTGTGAATTATAGGGCATAAGCCCCTTCGGGGCAGCCCGGTGCTCAGTTTGCTGCGCAAACTTTCGCAAATTGCGATAGCCCGGCCTGGACGCTACCCATCCGGGTAGCCTCGGCCGGGGAGAAAAAAACAAAGGGGTACCGGAGCCGGAGGGATGCTTGCCCATCCCGAAGGCGACCTATCGCCATGTGGGGGAGGGTCACAGGGAGGGGGAACCTTCCCCCTCCCTTAATCCGAATATTTTTTCAGGATAGATCCAACTTCTCTAAATCAAAAAAAAGGTGAAGAAATTTACTCAGAAAATTCGTCTATAGAAACAACATCGACCTGTTTCCCGCTCTCCTCGCAGAACTCATTGACACGATCAATTACTCTTTTGATCATCCCGCCGGTTGTAATAATCATGCTGTTCTGGCCGGATATTGCCTTTAGCAGGCATTTATCGATGACACCATATGTGAAATTAAGATCGATCCCATCGGATTCCGCCTTCTTCTTGGCATAAGAACCCATCGCACCGACAAAATCAACAGGAATGGATTCAAGACAATCCTTCAGTGATTTGTCACCAAGCCTGTCTGCATCCACGAGATATATGGAACCGCAACTTTCACTCTTGCCTTTACTAATTGATCCGTTCCCCCTCTCCACCAGGTGAACAAAATCAAGAACCGATCTCGGGGGTTTTTCCGCTTCGGGAAGCATTCCCATCTCAAAGAGGGAAGAATAGAGTTCAAGTAGAACAGGTCTCGACAGTTTTGCGTCCCTGAGCATCTTTCCGTCGGAGAAAGCGTCGGCAGGACTGCTGCAGGTAAGTATCATGCCGTCGTTCATCAGGATGATCCTGTCGGCCCACGGATATGCCAGTTCGACGTCATGGGTCGAAATTATGGTGGTCTTTCCTTCATGATTCAGTTCTTCGAGCAGCTCCATGATCCCTTCGGAACTAGCCGGATCAAGGGCGCTTGTCGGCTCATCGAATACGAGCACTTCGGGTTCCATTGCCAGAACACCGGCTATCGCCACCTTCTTCTTCTCTCCCCCGGAAAGCTGGTGGGGCGGGCGGCGTTCGAAGCCCGAAAGATCCACGTACATCAGTGCCTCGGAAACCGACCGGTTTATCTCATCCTCAGTATAGTCAAGATTCACAGGGCCGAATGCCACATCCTGGAATACAGTAGGGGCAATTATCTGGTGGTCGGGATTCTGGAATACGAATCCGACCTTCTTTCTCAGGTCCCTTAATTCACTGCGGTTATATGAAACAGGCTCGCCCTTAAAAAAGACAGTGCCCGCATCAGGCTTCAGCATTCCGTTCAGCATAAGAAGGAGGGTTGATTTTCCTGCACCGTTAGATCCGACGAGGGCGATCTTTTCTCCCTCAAAGATCTCCAGATTGATTCCCTTAAGCGCTTTCTGGCCGTTGGGATAGCTGAATTCAACATCTTTTAACCGGATGATACTTTTCACGCGATCACGCCTCCATAAAAATTAAAACCGTCCGTCATGATCATCACTACTAAAAAGAAAGACAGGAAGATCACCGACAGAAACAAAGCTGGACAGAAAAAACTACTCTGTTCTCCGATGATCGAAAATTTACCGTTATAGCACCTTGCATCCATTGCACCTATAAGCCTCTCCCCCGCCTCCCAGGAGTTGATGAAAAGTGCTCCCGCCATCATTCCGAAAGAGTAGATCGAACCCTTTCTCCTTCCGTATGCAAGCCGCATAACCTGTGCACTGTGTATCATCTCCGCCTGCTCGATCAGGATGAAAATGAACCTGTAGATGAGCATCGAAAGTTCGAGGAGAAAATCCGGAACCCTGCATTTCTTCGCAAGCGTAAAGGTTTCCGTCGTCGGGGTAGTCAGCGAGATGAAAAACAGCGAGCACATTCCACCGAAAACACGGGAGAATACAAGAATGCCCTCGTTCAGGCTCCCTTTCGTCGCAGTCAGAGTAAGAACTCCGAACAGGTTGTATGAAAAGACTACATCACCGCTGTTTCTTAGAAAAATTATCACGATGACACTGAATATTGCGAATCCCAGAGGAATCAGGAGCAGCTTGAGGTAAAAACGCGGACTTATACCGCCGATGAATATCGTAACAAGGCTTATCGACACTGCTATCAAAAGCGGAGTCAGAAAGCTGTTGGAAGATATGCAGATAAGTATGCAGCCGAGACCCAGCACCAGTTTGACTGCAGGATTTACATCCCTTATTCGACTTTCCTGCGCTATATCTTCCAGCAATTCGTAATACATCAGTTCACAATTCTAAAAATAGTTAATTTGTAGTCTTTTTAATTTTTCTCTCCGTGTACCACGAGCCGAAAATCCAGCCGATCAAAAGACCGCCGAATGTAGCCTGAAGTGCGAAGAGACAAGACTCAATCTCTCCCGACGGAGGAGTGAACGTGTAGTCGGAGTTGTCAATCCAGGGCACATATCCCTGCGCCTCGATCATCTCCGAGCCTACGCCATCGGTTCCTGCCCAGCCTTCCTCGCCCGAAGCCTGAACCATGGTATCCGTATACAGGAATATACCGATGAAAACGATAATCGCGATCACTGCAATTGTCTCGTATAGATATTTCATTCTTCAATTCCTCCCTTAACTTTGTTCATCTTCTCCTGCGTCATGACTTTCATTTTAACCAGGAGTTCGGGCTTGAGTATGATGATGTACTTGAAGATAACCACGAACACGAAACCTTCGACAATCGCAAGCGGAACCTGGGTAATTGCAAAGACACCAAGGAAAGCTGCGAAGGATGCCAGGAGTCCTCCGGCGGTCGCCGGGAATGCAAGTGCAAGCTCAAGCGATGTTACACAGTAAGTGATAAGATCACACAGGAATGCGGCAACGAATACGTTTGCAAAGAAGTTGAAGTTAATCTTGTCAAGACCTTTAAATACCCAGTAACCGACAAACGGACCTACGATTGCCATCGAGAACATGTTGGCCCCGAGTGTTGTGATACCCCCATGCGCAAGGAAGAGCGCCTGGAAGAGCAGAACAATAAAACCGAGCACGGTTGTAATCCACGGGCCGAACGATATCGCAGAAAGTGCCGTTCCGGTAGGATGCGAACAACTGCCTGTAACGGACGGAAGTTTAAGAGCAGAAAGAACGAATATGAAACCTCCTGCGACTCCGAGAAGCGGAAGAACCTCGCGATTCTCCTCCATCAGTTTCTTCAGTTTATAACAACCGTATATCAGACACGGAAGTGCAAGAATCCACCAAATCTCCCACCAGGGACTTGGAAGAAAACCCTCCATAATATGCATTTTTCATTACCTCCTCAATAAGAAATTACCAAACCCAATTAAATTGGATCTAACAAAAATTATTTGGGTCTAAAACTATTTATTTTTACTTTTTTAGGAATCCTCAAAAAACCCAAAATCAGTTAGTTATGCAAAAAAACAAAAGAATAATACCATACCGGCGATAACTGATCCTAATGATCCCCGCCATAATTGTTGCAGGCACCCACAGCGGATGTGGAAAAACCACAATTGCAGGTGCTCTTATGTCTGCACTTGTAAAGAGAGGACTTATAGTACAGCCATTCAAGGTAGGTCCTGATTTCATCGATCCCACACATCATACTGCAATCTGCGGGCGGTACTCAAGAAACCTCGATCCGTTCATGATGGGGGAAGACGGGGTAATAGATACATTTGTCAGGGCATGTGAAGGAGCCGATATAGCTGTTATAGAAGGTGTGATGGGCCTTTATGACGGGCTGGAAGGTGAGGATTACGGAAGCACCGCACATGTCTCAAAGATACTCGGCTGCCCCGTAGTCCTTGTTGCCGATACGAAAGGAAGCTCCAGGAGCATAAACGCGGTTGTGAAAGGCTTTGACATATTTGACAGAGACATAGATATCACCGGTGTCATCTACAACAGGATCGGGAGTCCCCGCCACAGGGAGATGATCGAATGTTCGATCGTTAAAAAAGCATACGGGTGGATCCCTTTCGAGAAGGGTAAAAGTGTGGAAAGCCGTCACCTCGGAATACAGATGGCCTATGAAACCAGTTCGATCTCGGAGTTCGGAGATGTTCTGGAAGAAAACTGTAATATAGATGCAATTATTGAAGATGCAAAAAGCAACTTAGATTATAAGGAAATCGTTGGAGAGAAAACAGACGCTGACTGTAAAATCAGGATCGGAGTAGCCCATGACAGGGCATTCAACTTTTATTATGCGGACAATTTCGATCTTCTAAGGCGTAACGGTGCAGAACTGATCTTCTTCAGTCCCATATCCGACAGGCTGCCGGAGGTGGATGCACTATATTTCGGCGGGGGCTATCCTGAACTTTTCGGAGAAGAGCTTGAAGTATCGAAATGCAGGGAGGATGTCAAAAAGGCTGCAGACTCGGGAATGCCTGTATATGCCGAATGCGGCGGCCTGACATATCTTACCGAAAGAATAGAGATAGACGGCAAAAAATCAAAGATGTGCGGACTTATTCCTGCAGAGACCATAAAGATGGACAGGTTCCAGGCACTCGGATATGTCGACGCCGAATGTACTGTTTCAGACTGTATAATACCTCAAGGCACATGCTACAGGGGGCATGAATTCCATTACACAAAACTGACCGGACTTGAGGATGTTAAATATGCGCTAAAACTGAAGAGAGGCAGGGGAATAGAAGACGGAAAAGACGGGATCTATACCAGTAACATCCTCGCCGGATATACTCATGCTTATTTTACCGATAAATTCACAAAAACCCTGATTGAGACCAAATTCCAATAAAACAAGCCATTACCATTTATTATATAAACTTTAAAAGGGCAAATAATTCAAGCATATATGATCTCGAAAAAGATCCTTGAAGACGGTGAAACGTTCTCCCTTATTATACAGCTTACTGATATAGCAACGGCCGCCCACGAAAGAGGAGATCTTGAAACCAGGGACAAGGCGCTTGAAGAGATCAAAGTAATAAGAAAGCAGATTCTCGGGCAGATTAAGGAAAGCAATCATAATCTGAACAATCAATAATAAAAATTATATTAAAAAAGGATTCGACCGGATTAATTTAAAACCAGATCAAAACCGCCGTACTTCCCGCCACCACCGGGATGAAGCACGACATCTTCGTTTCTGAATTTTAGTATTGCCTCTGCCGTCTTCTCATCCACGGAAGAGAGCCTTTCGTAAGGAATATCGATCAGGATCGAAATTTCATCCCCGAGACTGTCGATAAATGATTTGTAAAGACCTGCACATTTCTTTGTACCGGGAGACGAAGCACCCACGGTCTTCTGTATTATCTCCCCGAGAGGAATAATATGCATGTAAGGGGGCCGGTTCCCGTGTTGAGCACTCTCGTTGCTGTGAGAGAGAGCCCTGTCACGGACGCCCATCTTGATGCTCCCGCCGTCATCCGGGCATCTCCATGAAAGTCCCTCAGCCTCCGGAACTGAAAACTGCCTGTAGCAGCGGGTGCATGCGGTCCGATTGTATTTTCCCTCCTCCGGGAAGAAACCGGCATTGAGCACGATCTTTCCCCTGAACACGGCATCGAGAACGGACTTTATGCTTCGACAGGAGATGTCGAGCCTGTTGAACTCCCGCCCAAGTTTATGGAGCTGCGGGCTGTGGGCGTCCGAGTTTGAGAGGAAGGGAATTCCCAAGAGCTCAGGTATTCGTTCTCCATACGTCGTATCCGCACTGAGGCCGAGTTCAAGAAAATCGACCGGCTCACCGCCGTAGCATTCATGAAGGGAATCGAACCTCCCGTACATGCCGGTCCAGGGAGTGAAGGCATGAGCCGGACCGATATATGCACCGGCATCATGCACGATCTTTGCAATCCTCCCGCCGTCAAGATTCACGTGCGGCCTGCCGTCGGAGTCGATATTTTTAGAATAAGGCCTGAACTCTTCGGCGATAGTTTGTGCCTGGTCGAAATCCTCCATCAGGATCAGGTGATGAACTCTTCCTTCGGCCTGAACCTCTGTAGTCGGGATAACCGTTACATCCTTATCGTCGGGGCCGTAATCATCCCACATCTTTCTCCAGACTGGATGTAATGCATCGCCCGAGCCGAGAATATCAAGACCCTTGATCAGGCACGAATCGATTAAATTTTCAGGAGTAGTGTTCCTGGACGAAGCCATCGAAAAAAGAGAATGTATATGGAAATCCGCATTGCAGATCATACATCACCCGATATAGCTCAGCTCATCCTCTGTCTTCATCTGTTCCATTGTCTTGAGCCTTTCAAGGAAGACTTCCATCTCGGACGCCCTCTCCTGGAGTTTTGCAGAGTCGATGCTTATACCGAGCATCTTTGAAAGAACGGCAAGGAGACAGTTAGAACTCTTCGGATCGACGATATAGCCGGATGTCTCTCCCATCAGGCAGATACCCTCCATTCCGCGTTTCGCCCCGAGGCCGAGAAGGAGGCCGGAAGCACCGATGATACCTCCGCCGGGTTCGTCCTGTGCAAAAACAGCGCCGGAATTTGTGACCTCTTCCTTAAGTTTTTCGTCATTGACGGCCGCGATGACACGGATGTCCTGGATGAGATGGCCCACGCCATATCCCCCGAGAGTGTAGATCCGCTTTATACCAAGTTTTTCCGCAATATCGAGATATGTATCGGTAAGAATATAGTGACCTTCAGCAGAGCCGCTCTGGAAATCGCCGACCAGAAACATTATTCTCACTTTTTCGTCGGCGTACCTGTATATCTCGTTTTTAGGCAGATGTGCGACTCCTGCCGCATCGACGAGAACCTGGGGAGGGAAAAAAATGGACCTGATCTCTGCGATCTTCTCAGCACCAAGCTCTTCCATCATGTGTTCGGCAGCAAGTTTCCCTACCTGCCCCACACCCGGAAGCCCCTCGATCATAATGTCGCATGAAAAGTCATCGGAATCGCTGCCAAAAAAATCTACAGATATATCTTCAATCATCTTTTATCTCCCTCCTGTATTTCCCGTAGGCATCCTGTGGAGAATACCGGGGAGGATGTGCATTAAATGTTTCCTTCCCGCATACAGGACATATTGAGGAAAGGGTATAATGCCCGTCATCGGGGCATTTTCTGATCCTCTTGCTCATATCAGTTCTTACCGGACTTCTGCTTACGGACAAACTCGCCGTAGCCCTCGGCTCTCTCAACAACTCCAATAGCTGCTTTTGCGACTTTGTTTATAGCTTTTTCAGCCGATTTGTAATCGGGAGCCGTAACCTTTACCCGGTATTTTGGCGCACCGACATAGAAAAGTTCGATCTCGACATCTTCTTCCACTTTGGGGTTTGCACTCCGGAGCGCCCTGCGAATTACATTTACCCCGTCGGGTTTGTTCGATGTCAGAATCAGCGTGCCTGAAATTGTAACTTTGGGAAGTTTAACATTATCGTTTGCAATCGACACCAGCGAATCGGCGACCTTCTTCTCCAGATCGAGCTTTTTGAGCGTCGTCTCTTCGTCGATCAGGATATCCTCGAAAACGGGGAATAAGGCACCGTATTCTCTATAGAATATCTTCTCGATCTCGTCTCCGGGAAAACCGCTTGCTTCGGATATGAACTCTATCCATTTCCTTGCTTTCTGCTCGTTCTTCCACTCGTTGATCTTTTCTTTCCGCTGGTGATCGTTGACATCCTTCAGTGAGAGATCGATATGTCCGCGGCTTTTGTTTACATGGAGAACTTTGCAAACTACCTTCTGCCCTTCCCGTACAAAGTCGCGGATGTGCTTGATCCAGCCACGCGCAACTTCTGCTATCGGGATTAAGCCTTCGTTGTTATTGTATTCATCCAGGGTGACAAATGCAACGAAATCCTTGACACTCGTCACCGTGCAGACTACAAGTTCCCCTTCTTCAGGCCACTCTCTCTCGTACATGTATAACGGTTACTCGTTGGCGGCAATAATCTCTGCCTTTATTTTTGCATTGCCGCCGCTGGGCTCTGCCAGAACCTTACCGCAGACAACACAGTTTACGACTGTGCTTGCCCTCTGGAAGATTACCTGTTCGTTTTCGCAGTCCGGACACTTGACAGTGTAGAATTTTGTCCTGTTATCTCTGTTTACTCTGACCATTATAATCACTCCGTAAGTTCGAATTTACCGGCCTTGACTCCCGATCTGAGGTGAGCCTTGCCGCACTTTGTGCACCTGTATCTCACGTTGATCCTCTTTGTGGGTTTGTCTCCACCGGGCACTTTCGAGAACTTACCCATGTTACCGACCTTGCTTCTGCGACCTTTTTGGCGGTCGATCCAGTGAAGGTGAAGGTCACGGCCCTTCTTTACCCTTTCGACCTCGTGGATCTCGTGTGTTCTGCAATACGGACAATATGTCTTGAATTTTGTTGGCATCTTCATAAAATCTCAAGCCCCTTAAGCTGGAATATTCACCAGGATCCATAAGACCCGGAATCTTGGAAATCAGGTATTGATTATCCTGATAAATCTCATTATTATTTGCCAACCCTTATATTTAAGGCTATGTTGCGGGTGTACAACACGGACGCATTTTTCTCTGGCAGCATAACAATGTCCTCTTTCGAGAGTGTATATATCCTGCCGTCAAGCCCCATAAAAGAGTCGATATCTTCCGAAACATAAACCGGTTCGTAACCCTGCGGTTCGTCTGTCGGAACTGCCGCATCTTCAGCGACAATACCGATATCGGGAAGGAAGGATTCACCGGATTCCATTACCGGGACAGGAATTTCATCGACTGCCGCAGGCGCGGAGAGCGCCTCCATATCGGGCTCGATCATCCTGCTCCTGCATGCCTTTACGGATTTAAGGATCTCCTCGTACATCTCCCTCTCGGGAGGGAGCATCCTTTTCAGCTCATCCTTATCCGTCCTCTCGCCCTGGACGGTAACAAGTGCGAGTTTTATAATTTTATTGAGGCGAAGGGACGAGATGTCCTGCAGCGTAGATGTAACGCTTTCGATCTCATCGATAAGCTCGCTCACGCGCCGGGTGCTGAAATTATCGATGGATTTCTCTTTCGCCTCGGAGTACAGCTCCTGGAGATATTCCGCAGAATCCCTGAAGGTTTCGTGACTGATCTCGGCAAGCCTGCCGCTGTCCCTTTCCTCGAGTACAATCAGCCTTAGGTAATCCAGATCCATCCCTATCTCCCGCTGCCCGCATATCTTCCCGCACCTCTTGCGCACAGGAAGACTGCAAGAGCTTCAGGTACAGTATTTATCCCTTTTTCTAGTGAATATGTGTTTCCGAGAACAGGCATCGCAAGGCTGAAACCCATATCGACCTTTACCGGGGATTCACCGAACACAACGGCGTCTACAAGCGGATCGAATTCTTCGAGCTCCTTAACCGTGAGCGGCACCACCCTGAAGCCGCTGCCGCCGTGGAGAGAACCAGGCATACGGATCAGCCTTTTTATATCGGTGGTCACCGGTTCGTCCGTCAGGGCGGCTCTCTCGCGGATCTTTTCGACAAGAGGGCCTTCCTCCTGCTCCAGGACCTTTCCGAGAGTTCCGAATACTGGAACATCCTTCTTTCCGCTCCTGATCCTCTTTGAGGTATCTTTCAGCGAATCGACGAATGACTCGGCCGACGGATCACCTACTCCTTTTATGGTGCCTACGGTTTTGACGGCGTCTTTGCGATCTGCATTCTGGAGGTCGTCGAAGTATTCGAGAACTGCGGACCTGTATCTCGCAGACCATCCGGTGTTGCGTCCTCCCGAGAGCATAAACCCTGGATCGATTCCTATTCCGCAGACATAATCGACAAGCTCGCGCCTCTCCGCACTGCCCCACTGCCTGGTCTCAAGATTCCTGATGTGGATATGATACCCCCTTCCGCCCGAGAATACGATGCTTATGTCCCTGTTCAGGAATCCGAGTTCGCCGGTAAGCATATCCAGCAGTTTGAAGACCTCTTCCTTTACGCGGTCGAGCATAACGTCATAGGCCCCCCTCATGATGTGATCGGCGTCGAGATCGAATACGAGGTCAGCACCGGACCAGACTTTCTCCTGCATGGTGGATGCGGAAGGAAGATGGTAATATGCCGTGGAATGATACGCGTGCCTGGGCACCATCGAACGCATATATGCCTCGACCTCGTTCTTCGAACCGAAACCGATATGCCTTCTCATCCTGACCTCGCCGTCGGGCTCGAAGAATATGAAACCCCATTCGCGCTGTTCGGTTGCAGGAGGAAACATAAAAGTGGCGGTTTTGTAATACTCCTCAAAACGCCTTTTCAGGTATTCGAAGGTTGCGGCATCCATTATAATTCCTTAACCATATATGGGCCGCTTCTATTGTATCCTTTTTTCCTGTAATAAGGCCGTACACCGATACCGCTCATTATACCGACACTTTCGTATCCTGCTTCGCCTGCGACTCTCTCGGCTTCTTTTAAGAGACGGTCCCCGAAATTCCTGTGCTGCCATTCGTTCGGGCCCGCCTTTTCCGCAATAGGCACGACGGCCCCGTAAACATGGAGCTCACGGACGAGGGCGGAATCGAGAATCTCCTCTCGCCACGGTTCGGCGGGGAATCTCAGGCGGATAAAACCGATGAGAGATTCGCCCGAGACATACCGGATGAAGAACTCGTCGCCGCCGCAGCACCTGTACCTGATCGTATCGATCTCGGGGGGTTCGCTGATCTCATTTCGTCCCGCCTCGCTGCATCTTATGCACCTGCACCGTCCGCCAGTGCTTTCAAGCCTCTCTTTTGCAAGCTGGCGGAAGTTGCTGAAATGCGATCCACGCAGAATAAGTTTTGCAGGGATATCCCTCTGGACCCGCTGGAGACGGACATACGGCGGGAGTTTTGATTTACCGTATGCAACCAAGTCGATGAGGTCATCCTCGTCGTAGACATCGTATTGGCCGGATCGCCACAGCTCCTCGATCTCCGAGCCGGGCGTTACAAGGGTGGGATAGATCTTCAGGAAATCCGGGCAGAACCTCTCGTCTGTAAAAAGGAGGTCGAACATTTTTTTGTCGTCTTCGATCGTCGCCGAAGGAAGGTTGGGCATCACGTGAAATCCGACCTTGAGCCCTGCATCCCTCAGGAGACGGTTCGCCTCCTCCGTAGCCTCTACACCGTGACCCCTGCGATTGTACTCGAGGATTCTATTTTCGATCTGCTGGACGCCAAGTTCGACCTTCGTAACCCCGAGGGCGAGCATATCGTCGATGTGCTCCTTCATGCACCAGTCGGGCCTTGTCTCGAAGGTCGCCGCAATGCACCGGACCCTGGCGGTCTCGTTCTCTTCGCAAAGTTCTTCGAAACTGAATATATCGCCGCGGTCCTCCCCGCCGTATTCGTTCATCGCACGGATGCACGATCTCATGAACCAGTACCTGTACTCCGGGTCCCTGGCGGTTATCGTCCCGCCCATTACTATGAGTTCTGCCTTGTCGACGTGATGCCCGAGCTCCTCGAACTGCCTCAGTCTCGCCTGCACCTGGGTGTAAGGGTCGTATTCGTGCTGCCTGGCACGAAGGGCGGCCGGCTCCTCCCCGGTATAACTCTGCGGAGAGCCGAACGGGTGCTCCGGTCCTCCCGGACAGGGGAGGCATTTCCCGTGGGGGCACTTGTGCGGAGACGTCATGACGGCCACCGGGGCCACACCCGAGATCGTCCGTGCAGGTTTTACCTGTAGATATGCACGGAGGATCTCTTTTTCCTCATCGTTCTCCGCTGCCGCGAAGATCTCGGAATTTTTCGGCATCCGCTCAAGGGAATATTTTCTGCAGACCGAAGCCTTGATCTTCTGGATATCAGACTGATCTTTTGCTTCGGATTTAATCAGGGAGATTATCTCCCTTAAAAAAAAAATTGAATCTTTGGATTGTTTAGTGTTCAACAGCAACCTCTTCAGTACCAGTCCCCGGAGCATATCCCACGTTCTGGATCTGCTCGTTCTGAAGATATCCCACGAGTTCTTTTCCAAGAGTCAAAATTGCCTCCTTGTGGCAGACTTTATTCTTGTGAATGTGAACCGGAGAAATGTTTAATTCGTCATAATGAGTTGTAAGTACGTCTTCGTTTCTAACCGATTCATAGTACTTTTTTACATGCACCAAAAGCATGTGTAGATGTAATAATTCCTCTTTCTGCACTAGATCACCAATCCTTACAAATTAACTTCAGTCAGAAGCAGATATAATTTATTGGTGATCTTTATATCTGACCTTGTGCAGTCGTCTGAAACAACAAAGAGATCAGCAATCCCGGATGATTGATCCGAAGCTGAAAACATCATAAAATTTGAATTTAATTCAATAGCCCACGATCAGGTTATTTATTTTGTTTATGCGCACCGATTCGCATTAATACGTATATAGAGAAAAACGAGGTGACCATTTATCTGATTATCTTGTTTTTTTAGATTCAGGTCATTTTAGATTGTCGTATTATAGATGACATCACTGAACCCTAGATCAGTATAGATGACATCAACTCTGATGAGAACCGTATTGTTGCCTGACAGATAATCACCCCGGAGAATTGCGGATGAATTATTTCCGTACAGCAGTCCTTCCGGTGGATCGATTGAAAGATCCAACCCCGAGTTCATTATTATGGACTGCGTGCTGACATCCTTTCCGTCGACTGAAATATTCACGAACCGGAGGCCAGGTCCTCTCTGCGGACACCCCGGATCAGGAGCCAGGAGAATAAGGAGAGACTCGTCTTCCATACGATATACATTCACACTGTCAAAAGGACGATAAGCGGGATTATCTCTTTCAATGACTCCCGAGGCCATCCCGATATATGCAATAACAGGCGGTACTATCAATAACGCAAGGATGACGAGAATCAAAAAACGGTAAGCATAAATCATCCCATGAAAGGACGGTTTCTCCCGGACGTCAACTGTCTCTTGTTTTAATTCCTGCCGGGAATGACGGTACCATGCACCAAGCGACTGGAGAATGCATGACGTGATTGCGAATGCTGAAAAAAGGATTAGCCATTCTATCAGTCTGAAGAAAAGCGTACCCGTCTGTACACTGATGATACCATTCTCCCAGGAAAACAAAAACGGCCGGGATAATAAAACGTTAATCGATGAAAAAACAAATGCCGTAGTTATCCCTGAGAGAAGTCCTGTAAATACCGGACCCGGACCCTTCTCTCCGCCTGAACAAAACAGATCGGATGCAATCATCCCAAATACCCAGAAAAGAATTAAAGATAATCCGATCACCTGGAGATCCTTTACGCGGGAGGCGGAGACATTGTAATCGAGAACCGGAGCCCAGATCTCCTGCAGAAAAATTACCATTACTGCCAGGCAGATACCGCCGAAGCAGCCCCAGAGGATTATTGCCGGTTGAATATCCGGCAGAATTCTCTTTTTACGAAGGTTTCCCATATATATCAATCAGTTAATTATACGATAGGGTTTATTGATAACACCTCGCCGGAGACCGCATCAACAATAACCGTTCCACCATGGCCAAGGTCATCTTTAGTTGATTCGATGGTATCTACGATCCATACAAGCTTCTGGCTTGCTCCGTCAGGAACTACCACTAATTTTGACTGAACTTTTGCCGATGATCCCATAGCAAATGTTTCCAGGGCGGTTTTCTGAGCGGTTTCCTGTGATACTTTCGGTGTGGTTTCAATAAGCAGTGGACGATCGATACCTATATACGCAATTGAATCACTGTCAGGGAACACGGAAATCATGACCACAGACGGAGTATAGGCTTCACCAACCATCTCTTTCCAAGTAAACAGATATTCCCTGCCTGCATCACCATGATCAACGATCCGTGATTCGAAAACCATATCTTTTTCACTAAAGTTTCGGTAGTTTTTTTGAACGAATGATTCTGCCTGATCTTTCATTCCTGCGATATCTTTCGCAGTGATGGAGCACACAGATAATCCGTTCCGGACTATTGCAGATTCAATCTCACCGGTTTTCGCATTAACATAAAAACGACCGGTATCGGTGGTCACTTCGTATACTTTCCCACTGGGAAATTCTATCATCTCACGACAGTTGACATTTTCGTCCGAAGAGCCGGTAAATTTTATAATATTCTCTTTAACTACGCCTGTTTCAATTGTTTCAGGAGATAACATAACTTCTGTACTCTGATTATTATCTAAAGCAGAAGCTGAACATACAAGGATTAAAGATAAAACCAGTAAGATTCCAATCGTTTTTGAGAAGTCAAATTTCTTCATTCTATTCGCCACCTTAACTTCCTGACATTGCAGGGTCGATTATAATATCCTCATCACCTTCTATGACATAAGAGTCAATTCCACCAGGATTAAGCAATCCATATTGCAATCGAACGTCAATGAGAGCCCATTCTACTGCGCCATTGAGAGTATATTGTTCATCCAAGTAGCTCCAAAACTTATCTGACCACCATGCTGCCTGACCTTGTGTGATATAATTACTGAAACCAACGGAACTATCAACCCCTTTGGACTCTGATTCATCCAATAGGTTTCCGTTCGTTGCATCGCTGTTTGCACTATTGCATGAAAGGTATACCGCGAGGGCGATATCATGAAGTGAACTGTAGGAATAGTCCGAAATCTTAAGTAGAGAAGGATTATCTGCGGTTATCGCCTCCATAGGGTCCCCACTACTTTCCTTGAAAAGTATCCTGCCGGGAGCTCCATGGCCAAAAAAGAAAAATACCTGATCTGAAGCCATCCTGTTATAAGCATCATCTGCATCCTCATTCAAATAATATGAAGAAGAATATCCCATGCTGGATAGTTCACTTCGTGCGTTCTGAGCTATTGATCTCGTATCCATACCATCATAGTAGTTTGTCCCATACGAACTTGCCTGGTAGGCGTTTACGCAGGGTACGAATGTAATTGCTATCAGTAATAGTGCTGACAGGAAAATACAAAATCTTCGTTTTTTCATGTTTTCATTACCTCTGTTTTATTAATTAACGGAAGCACAATCCAAATCCACTTGATATGAAAAGGGATTTGATTAATGCTTCACTCAAAAAGGGCTTTTTAAGCTACAAGCCTGTAAAAACCCCCTACAATATTTTTTTGGGACACCTCAGGATGTCCACAACGGAAAATTTACCATACCTAAATAAACTATTTATGAGCCAAAATTCGTCACGTATGAAAAGAGGTACAGATGATAACACCTATAAATCACGTTGCCCTTCTGTAAATTATTAGTAAGGCCCTCTATATTTACCGTTTATCTCCCTGCCGCAAACACACAAAGGCAACGACAGAAGCTGCTATTGCAGCAATCAAACATGAAAAACTAAAACCCGGTGATTTCTGCGTTTCAACCAGTTTATCCTCTGCCCGGGAAGAAGATCCTGAAGATTCAAGGTATTCCTGAGGTATTTCCCAAGTCTCATTTACATCAAGAATCCAGACAGCAACTATCTGCGCCGGATCACCACGTTCAACATACTTTCTTTCCAGAAAGACCAGTTGCTTCCCGCAGGAATCAGCCGGGGAAAGATGAACGGATCTGAAGTCATCATTGACCTGCTCACTGTACCATGACCCAACACCGCATTCTAGGATATATTCCATGATGGTAACATTGTTCTTTACAGTAGGGTACATATTTGTCAATATCTCGACTGGAGCCCCAGTACCGGGAAGGAGTTGCGTGGATTCTGTTGTGATTTCAACTCCGGAAACTATACCACATATGAAGATAATTGTGAAAATAAACGCGATATTTTTCATAAAAAATTTAGTTATATTCTGGCAATTCTCCTAAAGGAATAGCAACCAGATCTTCATATCTCAACAGACCATCTCCAGCAGGGTCTTCAGTAAAACGGCTGTCATCAGCATCAGTATATTTTGTAAGATACATATGAGTATTATTCCCATGATTATATATCTGTGGGTTGTTGAAAGAATTCCATGTTGGATCAGAATGGATCCAGGAATTACCATCCCAGTTTTCAAGGATAGCATGCCCAATACAAGACCCAGTTTCATTAAGCCATGTTATGCCAAGGAACCGAGAAGGGATTCCGAGCGAGCGGCTAAAAGTTACATCCATCGTGGCATGTTCATCACAGACACCTTCATATTCATGATTAATAATGTAGAGATCTGATGCAGCATAGAGCGAATATAATTCGTTAGAAACATACTCCATTTTATTAAATACGTAATCATTCAGTTTTTGAGCAGTGTCATATGGCGAGCTTGTATTGTCGCCTGCTGCTGCTGCCTCAAGGATGATAGCATATCCATCATTGTATGGGAAATGATACAAGTCGCTGGTTTCAAGGTTATCTCCACTATCAGGATCTGGCAAATGCGATGCATCATTGTTATATTTTTCAATCGCATCAAGAGCAAGCTGCCCGGACCATGTCACTGTATTGCTGGGATCTACCGTGATAAATAATCCCATCGGTTTAATCCCTACGGAGCTATAATTCCCAATAACCTGAAATGGGATATTGACTGAACAATTCATACCAGGGGAAAGATCAGTGAATGTCGCCGTTGAACTTAAACCATCTTCAATTGATACGAAATAAACCGTGCCACTTGCGTTTGTTGATCCAAAATTATGAATAATTACGTTCTGAGATACGATGGTGTCCTGCGTCCAATACCAATTAAAATAACCGTATTCTGGGGCCACTGTCGGGACAAGGGCTTTCGCCTCGGAGTTTGTTTTCAAAGATGGCTTAACAAAGTTGATCTTTACTGCTTTCATTGAAGATTTTTGAGCATCAACATAATTATTATTGGTAGGGAACTGGATATCCGAGTCGATAACTTCAACACCAGGATATTTTTCTGCTGTTTCCTTATCCATCTTCTCGATCGGAACAGGCGTTACCACCGGATTATACTCTGACATGTCCTTTTTTCCAGCCCATTCATCAAACTGACCAACCCATCCAGGGGGTGTTGGATTTGAATCGTTTACTGCGCTAACAACTGGAATGAACATCATTCCTGCAAATACTAATATCACTAGCAAGCTCAATACCCGCAGACTCGTTTTGATTTTCATTTTTTCACCAGATATAATAAAACCAGAAAAAAGGAGATAATTGAAACATGTGTGATCTTTGATACAATGTTGCTCCTGTGATATTCCGGTTAAATCCTTAGATACAACAATGCCGATATTTTTTATCAGCTTTTACAGGACAATAACAGACTGTCCAGATCAGTCCTATAACAATGACTTTATAAACGGTTTATGTGTCAAAATTTGTCATGTTATAGTAAACCAAATTATAACAAGAATAGCTATAAAATTCTGAAAAATCGTATTATTTGCCTTTAATTTTTAATAAAATTACATTTTTTAGAGATTCTAGAATCAGGGGAATGACTGTGATACCATAATCCCCCGATCCGCGGGTATCACTGGAATAACCGCTTTATTGAATATTATGTACCGGTATTAATTTTCTCTCTGCCAAAATTAATCCGGTTATAAACATGACGAATTTTGTCACATAAAAAGTAATTGACAGTACCCTGAACGCTTACCTGTGATACCATGAAACTAAACTGGTTAGCGATTTTGTTCATTATTGTTGCGGCACTTGCCGTACCATCTGTATCGGCAAAAATAATCGAAGAAAAAGACGGATATATCGTAACTACTTGTGATAAAAGTCTCAATCTGCCAGAAGCTTTTAAATCCACTTCAAGATCGATCTCCCAAGGCCAGACCGACTGGTATTCAACCTCGGTTCCCGCAGGGAAAACCTCTTTATATGCAGATTTAAACTGGGGCGACACTTCAGATTCCATCTCGCTTACGATCCTGGCACCAGACAGTACACTTGGACCGTATTATGATTCTGCAGACGGACATATTGATGGCCGGATAAATCTGAGAATTTCAAAATCCAGCGGTATTCCGTCAGGCACATGGTGGTCAAAGATTTATGGAGAAATGGTGAACGGTGCTCAAAGTTACACATACTCCGCATCTGCAATTTAGACCACAATCTTTTTTTAGTAATTAATTTATTTATTACAAAGGGGGGGAGGTTGTGGTACGTTCACATCGTTTACTGATACTTCTTCTTTATGTATCTTTGATTCTTTCATCTAATGCAAGTGCAACGTTAAACGAATATATCGTTGAACCGGTCACTCCTGATATGGACACCGGCACGCCTCTGGATACAGTTCTTATCAATTTCTGGGACCTCCCCCCAGGAGCCATGTTAATTGCCCTCGCTCTTTCTGTTTCGTCCTTTCTCGGGTTTCCAGTTGAATTATTTTTTTATATTAAATTGTATATGATCCTTGGATACCGTAAAATATCCCGGAATACTGTTCTGACCAACGAAACACGAAATCAGATTTATTCATGCATCAAGGAAAACCCTGGTATCATCTTTAACGATCTTGTACGCAGGAGTGGTATAAACAGAGGAAATGTCTCTTACCATATCAATATCTTGAAATATACAGGGAAAGTTAACGTTCTGGATTCTTCAGGCAACCCCAGATATTTTGAAAATTCCGGAGTATATTCCAAATCTGAAAAACTTGTTTTAAAATATCTCAGGAATGACAAAGATTGCCGAATTTTAAAATTGCTTTTAGAAAAACCCGAATTGACCCGAAACGATATCGGGGATTACATAGGTCTAACCCCCTCAACAGTCAGCTGGAGAATGAAAAGACTCGGTGATGAAGAAATAATTCGGATTCAAAAAAACGGAAAAAACGTCAGATATGAGATTAATCCTGAAATTCAACAATATCTAGGAAAATATCTTGTGAATGAGCAGGACAAAATACCGTAAACAACACGGTTAAAGAACCCTAAACAGCTTAGTGAAAAATAATGTTTCAGAGGTTTTATTGTACCAACTGCAATACGAATAGTACATTAGCCCTATTAATCGGACTCACAGGTGTATTCAACTCCTAAACAGAGCCGTCTTTATACCCACACTCATTTCGGAATAAGCTCAACGCATTTCAGGTTTTTGCCTCTCTCGCAGGATTTCTTTTCCGAATCGACGATCCTCGTTACAAGATATTTCCCGCTCTCAACAATACCTTCGGGAAAGCACTTTTCATAATTGTCACAACCGATCTCGGGGCAGATGAAATCCATCGTAATCTCGGAGTTCAGGATTGCCTTCTTCGCATCGATCAGGACCATGACCGGCGAGTCGACGACCTCTACGGCACAGACCCCGTTATGATGAACATTGCATGGCAGGATATTGGAGTTCCTGATTCCGGTAATCCTGTAACTCTTTCTCGGGGTAAGATTGTTGCATACCTTATGCATCCTGCACCCTTCGCAGTCCTCAAGCTCTCCGCGGTAAACGAATTCAAGGCCCTCTTCCGCAAGGTCGCTCCCGATAAGGGTTATTTTTACTTCATCTACGCTCACTTTATACACCTTTTAGATCCCTTTTACTCCTTGTAAAGCATTGCTACAAGTTTTTCTGCACATTCACGCTCCATTCCCGCATCAAGAATCGTAAATCTCTCCGGCCGGATCTTTCTCGCCATCATAAGCGCTTCGACCGCAGTTTCGTCTTCGATGCCGATCTTTGCCGGGGTCACCGGCGCTCCTATTGCCTTAAGCGAACTCCTGAGGCCACGCCAGTCTCCCCCGTGCAGGTACATCGTCATTATCGAACCGATTCCGCACTGCTCGCCGTGAAGACCTTTGCCGGGAGCGAGAATGTCCAGTGCATGACTGAATTTGTGCTCTCCTCCGCTTGCGGGACGGGAAGATCCCGCGATGCTCATCGCCACGCCGGATGACACCAGGGCTTTTGTTACGATCCAAGCCGCCTCTTCAGATCCGGGTTTGATAAGTCCTGCATTCTTTACGAGTATGTCTGCGGTCATCGCCGAGAGAGAAGCAGCATATTCGCTGATCGCCTCCCCGCGAAGCCTGTGGGAAAGTTCCCAGTCGAGTATTGCGGTCCTGTTGGAGATTATATCCGCACAGCCGGATGCCATAAGCCTGAAGGGGGCCTTGGCGATAATCCCGGTGTCTGCAATAATTGCAGAAGGGGGTTGCGCATCGAGCGAGACTGCTCCCTTCTCCGTCGAAACCGAGGCTCTCGAAGATGCTATGCCGTCGTGGGAGGCTGCGGTCGGCACACTGATAAAGTGCTGATCGAGATTGTATGAAACAACCTTTGCAAGATCGATAACTCTTCCACCGCCGACGCCTATAATGAAATCATGGCTCTTTGCGGCCTCCTGGGCTTCATTTATCGAATCGAGTGATATGGATTCAGACATGAAAACTTCGGTACTACAGCCGCTCTCATTTATAAGATCGAGGACCCTGGCACCTGCCGCCTTCATCGTATGTTCGCCGGAGATTATCAGCGCAGACCTGCCGATATGCAAATCCCTGCAGACATCGGGGAGCTGTTCGACCGCATCATGCCCGATGATAATATCTCTTGGCATCTGGAGCCATTTCGATTTGTCGAATTGAGGGTTTTTGAGTACTTTTATACTATCTGCGCTCATTATTTTATCAATAAATGATTGGGGATTTTATATACAAATATTACGTTGGTCCAATCGTCAACGGCGGAGCGTATACAATCGTTGATACGCTCACCTACGCAATTATCCTGATTGTATCGGTGTACCTGGTCTATAAATGGCTTATTCGCGCTGGAATCGAGATTGACAAGGACTTCGTCCTGTCGCTTATTCCGTATATCGTCCTGGGCGGATTTCTCCGTGTTGTCGAGGATACGGGAATTATACCCTATCCCTATTATGTTCTTTTGATAACTCCGCTGATTTACTTCGTGATTTTCTTCTATGCGATAGTGGTCCTGGTGCTCTCAAGAGCACTTGAAGGGAGAAAGATCATAGCGGATTATCACAAGGGTTTTGCAACAGGGGGGATTATTGCATGCGCGATCTCCCTGGTTCCGCTGGTTTGGTACGGGCTCACGGTAACCCAGATAAACTTCTTCGTGATGTTTTCAATCCTCGGGATTGCATGCATATCGTCCCTTGCAGTCTGGGCGTTCGTCAAATACGCCCTTAAATGGGATTATGTCGACGACATCCTTTACAGGCTGCTAATATTCGGGCATATGCTCGACGCAAGTGCGACAAGTTTCGGTATAGACCTCCACGAGGTGACGTATGTCGAGCAGCATGTCGTGGGTTCGGCATTGATCGAAGCGACCGGCACCGCATTTTCTATGTTCGCGTTAAAGCTCGTCGTGATAATTCCCGCGATCTATATACTCCAGATCTACAGGCAGGAAGGAAACAAAGCGCTGTTCCACCTGATTATTCTCGCGATGATCATGGTAGGGCTTGCACCGGGAATACGCGACATGGTGAGGATGATCCTCTATGTTTGATAAGAAACTCTCTTACAGCATCTCTTTTTCACTCGTAATCTTCGTAGTCTTCCTGGCAATCGGTGCACTGACGATCAGCCAGAATTCCGAGAGTGCCGAGACACTTATCCAGGCATTGAACGACGATCTCTTCAGTTACATAAACGAACAGGACTCCGCAACGATGGCGGTTACTCTCTTTGTCAACAATCTCGAAGCATCGATCCTTCTCTTCATAGGCGGTGCGACGTTCGGGGTTGTAACAATGATCGTGCTGCTGACAAACGGAGTGATTATCGGTTTTGTCCTGGAATACGCTGCAAAGGCCCAGGGAGTGGCGGCAGTCGCAGCGGGTATAATTCCGCACGGCGTCTTCGAGATCCCTGCGTTCATTATCTCTTCGGGTCTCGGGTTTCTCCTTGCCGAATCGTTGTGGATGGAGTATAAGGGACTGGACGATGCGGCAGAGTATGCCGGAAAACTCGCCAAAGTTTTTCTCATGATTGTAATTCCCCTTCTCGCCGCCGCAGCGATTATAGAGGCTTTTATTACGCCCCAAATCATAGATCTAGTAGTTCAGGGAGTCTGATAAATGTCTGAAGACAGCGGTTCATTGCCCTCAAAGAATAATTTTAGCGAATGGTATAACGAGATACTCTGGCGGGCCGAGATAATGGATGTCAGGTATCCCGTAAAGGGACTTTATGTCTGGTTCCCGCACGGTTTTGCGATAAGGAAGGCGACTTACGGCATACTGAGGGAACTTCTCGACAGGGATCACGAAGAGACTCTCTTTCCGCTCTTAATTCCGGAATATGAATTCATGAAGGAGGCGGAGCATATCAAAGGGTTTGAAGAGGAGGTCTACTGGGTGACGAACGGAGGGCTCAGCAAGCTCGACGTTCCCTTGGCACTTCGCCCCACGAGCGAGACTGCAATCTACCCGATGTATGCGTTATGGGTCAGGTCCCATGCGGATCTCCCGATCAAGCTCTACCAGATCGTGAATACGTTCCGCTACGAGACGAAGCACACGAGGCCTCTCATCCGTCTCCGGGAGATTACGTCCTTCAAGGAGGCCCATACCGTTCATGCGACATGGGAGGAGGCGAAGGAGCAGGTGGAGGATGCAATCGCCCTGTATAAGGAGTTCTACGAAAGGCTTTGCGTCCCGGTGATTATGTCGAAGAGGCCGGACTGGGACAAATTCCCCGGTGCGGATTATACTATCGCTGCGGATGCGGTGATGCCGGACGGACGAACGCTCCAGGTAGGGACCGCACACCATCTTGGCGACAACTTCGCAAAGACCTTCGAGATCTGTTACGAGGATGAGAACGGGGAGCAGCAGTATGCCTTCCAGACCTGCTACGGGATCTCGGAGAGGTGCATCGCCGCCTTGATCTCTATTCACGGCGACGACAAGGGTCTTGTTCTTCCCCCCGAGATCGCTCCTGTTCAGGTCGTTATCGTCCCGATTATAATGAAGAAGATGGCCGAAGAGGTAACGCAGGCTGCGAAGGATATCGAAGCGGAGATGAAAGCCGCAGGGCTGAGAGTCAAAATCGACGACAGACCACTCAGACCGGGCGCCAAATATTACCACTGGGAGATGCGTGGAACACCTCTCAGGCTCGAAATAGGACCGAGAGATCTTGAGAACGGCGTCGTGATGGCCGCCGACAGGTTCGGGGAGAAGACGAGCATCCCGCGTGAAAACCTAAAGGAAGGCGTCAGGGCGTTTATGGATCAGTTCAAAGAGCAGCTGAAGTCGAGAGCCGTCGAAAGAATCCGCAGCCAGATCAAAATAGTCGAAGAGCCCGACGAGATCAAAGAGGCAGTAGAGTCGGGAATTGCGATCGTACAGTGGTGCGGCTGCGAGGAATGCGCAAAGGAGATCGAGAAAAGATACGATGTCAGTGTCCTCGGCGACGAAATCAGGTCGGAATTTATCAGGAAGTCCGAAGGAAAATGTATAATCTGCGGCAAGCCTTCGAAGCAGGCTGTTGTCGGAAGAAGTTATTGATTTCTTTTCTTTTTTTTGAATGATTTATCAATCATGAGCTTATTTTTTGTGAAATAATGCCTGATTCAGGATTTAATTATAGCCCTTCAACCAGTACTCTAATAATATAACATATTATTATTTAGAAAGAATTAAGCCTTATTCTAAACTATTTTTGTTTATTCCTATTGTTAGTGTAACTCATAATAGGGGGGTTAAAATGAAACTAATATCAGTTACTCTTAAAAATTTTCGATGTTATTTGGATGAAAAAACCATTCAAATTCAAGATTTAACAACTATAATTGGAAAAAATGATATTGGCAAATCAAGTGTTTTAGAAGCACTTGAAATTTTTTTTAATAACGATTCAGTAAAAATTGATTCAGAAGATTGCCATTTATCAGCTTCGGAAAAGATTGTGGAAATAACTTGTGAATTTGATGATGTTCCAGATGAAATCATAATTGATTCAAACGCCTATACCACATTACCCAAAGAATATCTCTTAACTGCCGATAAAACCTTACGTATTAAGAAAATTTTTAAATGTACTTCTGCAAAGCCAAAAGAAGAAATTTTTATTTGTTCATGTCATCCCACGACAAAAAACTATGAAGATCTGCTTGAGCTAAAAATTACTGAACTCAAAAAGCGACTTGATGACCTAAGCATCCCAAAAGAGGGAATCAACCTAAGTAGTAAACCTTCAATTAGACACGCTATTTGGAAATCTTGTCCAAATTTAAATACCGCTTATACTGAAATTCCAGTGACGAAAGAAGACAGTAAAACAATCTGGGACAAAATCAATGAATCTCTCCCCATTTATGCCCTTTTTCAAAGCGATCGTAATAGTCGTGATTCAGATCCAGAAGTTCAAGATCCAATGAAAATTGCTATTACCACAGCTCTTTCAGATCCAAGTATTCAAACTAAGCTTAATGAAGTTCAAGATGCAGTAAAAATAAAAGCCGTTGAATTGGCTGAAAGAACTCAGGAAGCATTAAAGAAAATAGATGCTGAATTAGCAGATGAATTAAAACCAGAATTTAAAGCAGATCCAAAATGGGCAGGGGTTTTTTCTCTTGTTCTCAAAGATGATAAAGGAATTTCGGTTAATAAACGTGGGAGTGGTGTTCGACGATTAATACTAGTTAGCTTTTTTCGTGCTGAAGCTGAAAGACAAAAGTCTGAAAATAATAATCAGAGTATTATATACGCAATTGAAGAACCAGAAACCTCACAACATCCAGACAATCAGCGTATTCTTTTAGATTCATTTAAGGATTTAGCAGCAGAAAATGGTTGTCAGGTAATACTGACAACCCATAGTCCAAGTTTTGCTAGTTACTTACCTGTTGATAGTTTTATTTACATAAAAAAAGGAAAGGATATTCAACCTGAGATAATCTCTCTTGATGAAGGTGACCAGAAAACAATAGAGAATATCGGAGAAGATTTGGGTGTACTTCCTGATATTAAAAATAAAGATCTGGTGAAGGTATTGCTATGTGTTGAAGGACCTACTGACATAACTGCTTTCAAATGCCTAAGTAGAGCCCTTAATGTAGATGATCCAACAATTTTAAATTTGGACAATGATTCAAGGATTGCTTTTGTTCTTCTAGGCGGTGGAACACTTAAACACTGGGTTGAAAATAATTATTTACAAGGTTTGGGACTTCCTGAAGTTCATATATATGATAGAGATGTTCAAAGCTATGCTGATAAAATAAAAATTGTAAACTCAAGACCAGGCAGATCGTGGGGTGTTTTAACAAAAAAGTTAGAAATTGAAAATTATCTACATAGGGAGGCAATATATGAGGCACTCAAAATATCAATATCATTCGGTGATGAAGATGACATTCCTGAATTAATTCACCTTCAAAAAGGATGGAATCACAACACTATAAAAAATAAACTCGCAAACTATGCATTCCCTAAAATGACTGCTCAAAGGATTAAAGACAGAGATCCCGATGGAGAAGTTGAGGGTTGGTTAAGAAAAATTGAAAAAATGTTTTAAAAAAATTCACGGGAAGACCGAATAAATCTCTTCCCTGCTTTTTACACGATAAAAAATAATCTTATTGTCCTCTGTAATTTCAAACCCAATCCTGTACCTGCCCTGACGAATCCTGAAAAATCCGGGCATTCATTTCATCCTTCCGATATCAAATTCTGAAAAAATATCATCAGATTCAGGTATTTCATTAAAAACAAGTTTCTCAATGCGTTTCTGAACAGGATTTGGTATTTTGGAGAGATCCTTCAGGAAAGATTTCTTATAGTAGCATTCAGGCATTTCAGGCGGATTCTTTCAAGCCCCTGTAATATTTCAAAGCATCAGAGCGGTTGAGCGGTTCTTCGTCATCCGCTTCATTGATACATTTTGCAAGCCCGAAATCCTCGATGACGGATTCAATCTTCTCAAAGGTTGAAATATCCAGGATTACACCGACCGGTTTGTTATCTTCGGACATAATATACCGGCGTTTTATATCGAACATCAAAATCTCTCCCAAAAACGTTCATGAAACAAATGTTTCATGCACTGTTCATGTAAATCACAAAGTGATTTGCATGTAAAAATTATTCCATCAAAAAGACCGCAGCAGCGACAACGGTCGTCCAGAGGCCGTCGGCATCGACGATCGCCGATTCGGTTATGTTCATGGTTTTCGCGGGAACCTTTTGCCAGACGCTTTTGAACATGTTTTCCGCGATCTTCTCGGCATAATCCCCTGCCTCCTCCTTCGTCTCGTCGTAGGTGTGGTATTCGGTAAAATATCCCCAGTTCGTCTCGGGCTTCTCCGGGATGGCACATCCCACGGACGCCGTGATCCTCCGCGAAGGCTCTTTGGACGAAAGCCGTGACAGGACGGTGAAGACCACACTGCCGGGAAAAAGCTCTTTGATACCCGCACTCCGGGATATGATTTGGCATTTCGGCGGTAAAATCGAACTTACTTCGACAAGATTATAGCACTCTATCGAGGCCCGGCGGAGGGCCATCTCGAAGGAAGTCAGCTTGTCCTCATGACTCCCGCATCCGGAGGTGAAAAACACCTTCTTTGGTACAAATTGTCCGGTCATTTGTTTATCACCCGGTTTTACATGAAACAGTCCATGAAACCTTTGTTTCATAAACGTTTTTTTGAATAATTTTGATTTTTCACGTATTAAAACTATATAGCACGAAAAATACCGGATTCCCATAGATAGCTCCGGCTGGTTTTCGATATCGCAAATACCGGCGATTATAGCTCCTGTTCGGGCTCTTTTACAAAGAATGTCAGAACCGTCGTAGCGAGGCAGATCATGAGCGCAATGGCGAAGGTGTAGGTAAATCCGGTAACCATGAACTCCGGGACCGGCTGGACGGGGGCCATGTACATCTCGCCGCCGGAGATGCCGATGATCTCTTCGAGCGCCGTCCCGAATACGACGATCCCGAGAGCCGAGCCGAAGTTCCCGAAGGTCTTCATTATCCCGGAGGACACCCCTTTCTTGTCGGGCGGACTGTGCCCGAGTATCAGTTTCCGGTTGGGGGTCAGGAAAATTCCCATCGAAAAGCCGAATACCGCAAGTGCGAGAGCTGAAAAAATGTATCCCATAATACCGGCAAACAACGAAAAGATCAGGAAGACCATTGTTACGGTCAGGCATCCGGAGGTGCATAACATCTTCGAGCCGACTTTATCCGACACCTTCCCTGCGAACGGTGCGACAATCATCGAAACCGTTGCAGGGATCAGAAGGAGAAGCCCGACAAGGGCAAGATCGAAGCCCTTGACGATCTCGAAATACAGCGTAAAGATCAGTATTATCCCGGTGAATACGGTTTTTATCATAAAACCGGAGACATTCGCAAGGACGAACGAATTGTTGCCGAAAAGCCTGAAGTCGAGAACCGGCTCACTGGCACGATTCTCCCACACGACAAAGGCAATCCAGAATATAGCCGAAAGAACGAATACGGCCACAATCGGTGTCGATGTCCAGCCGAACTCCCGTCCCTTGTTCAGGCCGAGAAGAAGAGTAGAGATCCCGAGAACCATGAAGAACGTCCCGGGAATGTCGAAAGACCAGACCTTCGTCCCCGGTGTTATCTTCGGAATAAACCTGTAGGCGAGCAGCATTCCGGCAATACCTATCGGGACGCAAAAGAAGAAGATGTACTGCCATCCGGCGAATGAGGTTATAATCCCCCCTGCAACAGCCCCGAGTGCAATCCCGGTAGTTGCAAGCGTGGCGATTATACCCAGGCCAAAACCCTTCTCTTCTTTCGGGAGGAAATTCACGATAATCACCGGAGCCGTCGCGGAAAGCATCGCTCCTCCAACCGCCTGGACCATCCTGAAAAAGATAAGAAAATGTATTCCGGGAGAAAAACCACACAGAAATGTTCCGGCAGTAAATACGGCAAATCCCGAGATGAATATCTTTTTTACGCCTTTGATATCGGCAAGTCTCCCGAATGCAAGAATCGTTCCCGACAGGACGACGAGATAGATTACCAGAGCCCACGAGACCGTGCTCAGATTCGAATCGAAATACAGTGCAATCGAAGGAAGTGAGACATTCAGGAGACTGATATTGAACGAACCGATAAATACCCCGAGACCGACGGTGAAGATCAGCCATTTCACGGGATAGTCCCGGTTACCTCGCCCCTCCATACTACCTTGTTGTGAAAAAAGAATTATAAATTATTTGATCCCCTGCGGGATTACTGCTGGCCGGGGGCTGTTGTGGGCTGGAGGGGTACATAGACCCTTGTCCCGAGTTCCTTGTCGAGAGTATAGAGCAGCGAGAGGTTGTCGGTCTTTTCAATCTTTTCAAGCTGATCGACGATTTGCCCTGCATCGTCCTCTTCTTCGACCTGCTCGTCGACGAACCACTGGAGCATGTTGCTTGTGGCATGGTCCTTCTCCTCGGTTGCAATATCAACGAGGTTGTAGATCATCTTCGTAACATTCTGCTCGTGTTCGAGCGAATGCCTGAAGGCTGCAAGCGGAGAGGCCCATTCAGACTGAGGGGCATCGATCGGCTGGAGGACAACTCTTCCGCCCCTCGATATGACATACCTGTAGATCTTGATTGCATGATCCCTCTCCTCCTGTGCCTGGACATATTCCCACTGTGCAAATCCTTTCAGCCCTTCCGATTCATACCATGATGACATCGACAGGTAGAGATACGATGAGTAAAGCTCCCACTTGATCTGGTCGTTCAATGCCTGTTCCATTCTTTGATTTATAGCCATTTTCTTATTCTCCTGTCATTCGAAGATTGATTTGAAATTATTTAATCCTTGCTGAGACTGCAAAATTAACTGTTCAGGTATTCAAGCACCGCCTTCCTGCGATCTTCGGGATCAGAGGTGGTGTTACTGAATCTCTCTTCAAAGATCTCTCTTTCGGCCCTGTATATCAGCCCGAGCGGGATTCTGGCATCGCTGTTGTAGTCCCACTCCGAGGCTGCTGAGAAAGCCCTGTTGATATCCCCGGTATCTCCCTCGTAATCGTAAACATGCTCGTCGTAGCATTGCGATTTGTTATAGAAGCTCGCACAGATCTGGATCACCTCGATGAAAGAAAATCCCCTGTGGGATATTCCTTTCTTAATCAGGTCCTGGAGATGGTCCATTCTCCCGGTATACCCCCTTCCGATAAATGTCGCACCCGAACAGAGCATCAGCTTCAGGGGATTGAACGGCAGGTCGCTCCCGTCAGGGGGATTTGATTTGCCGTGATAGCTGTCCGGTGAAGTGGGCGTGTACTGCCCGGTGGTAAGGCCGTAGACGCGGTTGTCATGCACGACTACGGTAATATCAAGGTTTCTCTTTGCAGCGAAGAGAAGATGTTCGAGGCCCTCCGCATAGGAATCCCCGTCGCCGACGCAGCATATGACCTTCAGGTCAGGGTTCGCAATCTTGATCCCTGTTGCATAAGGAATCGCCCTTCCGTGCAGGGAGTAGAGGGTGTTGATGTTGAGATAGTCCGCGATCTTGGCGTGGCAGCCGATACCTGTAACAAGAACGATCTGTTCGGGTTTTATTCCCTCCTTCCCGAATTCTTCGATAATATTCTTTATCGAATGAAGGATTGCAAAGTTGCCGCATCCCTCGCACCAGGTATTGGGGGCATCCGTGATCAGGTTCCCGGCAGCCATCACAGCACCTCCTTAAGCCGTTCTTCAAGCGTTTCGATCGTCATCTGCCTCCCGGTGTAATTCAGGATCATAGCGTCGACGGAATACCCGTGGTTTCTTATGATCTCTGCAAGCTGCCCGGTTGAATTGTCCTCGACGACGATCATGCGTTCGTAACCCGAGACCAAATCTTCGAACTGCTTCTCAGGGAAGGGGTGAAGCACCACAGGCTGGACCGATCTCAGCCCCGTCTTCCCGCATACCTCGCTGCAGAGCGGACCGTTGGAGCCCCAGGAGACGACGACGGTTTTCGACTTCTCGTTCCCGGACCTGATGATGCAGTCTTCTTTCTCCATCGCCTCTTTTATGGCATGGTCTTTCAGCATCCGTTTTTCGGCAAGCTTTTCCAGGATCAAAGGATTGTCCGTTGAAATTCCCGATTCGTCATGAGTTTTGCCGTTGATCTTTACAGGCCCGAAATCCCCGGTGAAAAACCCGGCCGGAGATATTCCGTCGCCTGTGAATTTGTACCTGAGGTAATCTCCGTAACCTGCGGCGGCAACGGATGCGGTATAATCATATCTTTCATCTACGACATTAGCCGGATCAAAGCTGTAAAGGGAATCGCCGAGCGTTACATCCGTCAGGACGATGACCGGGATCTGGAACTTCCACGCAAGACCGACCGCCTTTGCAGACCACACAAATGCCTGCTCCGCATTGCCGGGGGAGACTACGATTCGCGGAAACTCCCCGTGTCCTGCGGATATTACATACGGAAGATCGCTCTGTGCAGTATATGTCGGAGCACCCGTCGACGGGGACTGCCTCTGGGCGTTGACGATCACGATCGGCACTTCGGCGATGCCGGAAAACGACAACCCCTCGTTCATCAGGCAGAAACCGCCTCCCGACGTTCCGACCGCGGCTTTAGATCCGCAGCAGGCCATACCCTCGGCCATAAGGATGGCTGCAATCTCCCCTTCGGGCTGAAAAACTTTGATATTGAATTCATCCTTTTTGGACGAGAGAAAATGAAGAATTCCCGAAGCAGGAGACATGGGGTATGCGATATATCCTTCGACTCCACCGTATGCCAGCCCGAGCCCTACGGCTTCACTTCCCGAGACGACTTTATCATTTTTCCTGCCTGCGCCTGCCCGGTTCAGGGATATTTTCTTTTCCGCGTGTTCGAAACCGCTCTTTGCGACTTTCAGGTTCAGATCGCTTTTTACCGGGAATTTGCCCCTTAGGATCGGCTCCACGTGTGACCATTCAAAACCTGCGGATTTGCAGAAGGCACCTATAAGGCATGAATTTATCATGATCGGAATTCCGGCCGCATCCTCTACGATGGAACTTGCAGGAATACCCGTGCCTTCCACTTTTTTCACCCTGTCCGAGTTGAATATTACCACTGTATCCTTGGAAAAATTATCCTTATGGAGGTTTATCGTATTTTTATCGAGGGCAATTGCGATATCGTATCTTCTTTTTATTCCGCCGGGACTTCCTTTCGATGCCCTGATTACTGAAAAATTGTGGCCCCCTTTTATCAGAGACGGGTGATCGAATATCATGAAGATGTTATAACCGCTTTCGGACATTATCTCGGCAATAACCTGCCCGGCCCGGTTTATTCCTTCACCTGCCTTTCCTCCGATCAGTATTTCGATCTCATCTTCAGTTTCTTTCATAAAAACTGAAAAGGGGGGTATGTGATATATTCCTTTTTATTGTTGAAATTCAGCTCTTTACAATCGGGCAGGCGTTCCTGTCGAACGGATTGATCCTCATCTGCAGCGAGAACAGGTAAGGGAAATGCTCGTCGAGATACTCCATATATTCGATCCAGCTTATCACTATTCTCCCGTAAACACGGTTTATGTCTCCCTTAAGGTGGGTAACATCGGTTCCGGGCAGTTCCCTGAACTCCTCCCTGTAGCCGAGCTCCTCCTGTAGATGGAAGACCGCCCTCAGGAGTTCGGTAAAGGATTCGTTCTCGAGAAGGATCGGGTTTTCCAGAAGCCGCAGGAGAAAGTCTCTCTTTTCCATGAGATATTCCTTCAGAGCGGCCATATCATCGAGTGAGAGGTCGGCAGAATAATCGAAATTTTCGCATTTCTTTTTTGCACCGGAAAAACTGTCTTTTCCCCATTCGCCGGTCACATCGAGCATTGAAGAGAGAGTGTTGCAGTCTTTGTCCGCCCTGGTGAAAAGCGATATCAGGTCGTTTCCGGTTTCAGAGAAAAACGTGCCGATTACCATGTTCATCTTCCTCAGTCTTTCTCTCTGCGATCTCATGGTGAGAAGCCTGTTAATTACAAGCGTTACCAGAAGGACGTTTATCGGGAGAAAACCAAGAGAATTGAATACATAATTCACCGTGTCTCCGGGATTCTGAAGGATCAGAAATTTCAGTGAATATATAATCACAGTAACCAGTACAAGAACGATTCCGAGTTTCATTTCCCAGTTCATCTTCATAATTAGACAAATATCCATTTATGGAATAAAAAAATGCCCTTTTCGGAAACACAAAAAAATAAAATACCAGGCATCCATAACAAATTCTATGAAAAAAATTATCTTATCATTTCTGGTTTTGGTGATTTTTGCCTTAATTTTCGCGTGCGGATGTACCGATTCGGGGAGTTCTTCAACATCGGCAGGAACGACTACGGCAACGGAATCTGCACAAGGGTCCGGGTTCTCGCTTAGTCCGACCGCTACGGACGAGATACCATCTGATTACCAGGTCGGAGCAAAGGCGTACAAGGACCCGATCAGCGCAATGATCAATGTCGAGTTCACCGGCGGTAAAGGATTATACATGACCGAATCCGTATCCACGACAGTATATCTCTCTGACGGCAGCACGGTCACCGAAAGTATCGAACCCCAGATGGGCTCCGATGTCGAGATCCAGGGAACAAAAGGGGAAGACAGGGTGACTGTGACCGCAACAATGCAGAACGGCCAGTCCTACAAGATCTTCGACGAGATTATCGGGTACAGGGACTGAATAATCAAAAATCAATTTTTAATTATTTTCCATTTTAAAAGAACGCCTGAATCGATCTTTTCCATGCTGGCAATCTCAAGTTTTGTGAATTCATTCTCGCGAATGAAACCGGTTCCGTCTGCAGGCGTCGGCGCCGATGCTCCCCCGATAATTACGTTCCCTATGCATGTATAGTATTCATCGACCAGGTCATCTTCGAACAGCGACCAGATCAGGCTCCCTCCGCCCTCGACCATCAGTGTTTCAATACCCATTTCGGCAATTTTTGCGAGGAAAATCCTGAGATCCACCCTTTCGTCACCTGCCTGAACTATCTCCGCATATTTTCCGAGTTCATCAATCTTTTTCGGATCTGCAGATTTGGATACCGCAATTATTCTCCTCCCCGGACCTTTATGCAATATTTCTGCACTGCATGGAGTTCTCGCTTTGCTGTCGACGATTATCCTGACGGGATTCTCATCCCTTCCGGAAGAAAGGCGTTTTTCCTTTAACTCCGGTGATTTAACAGTAAGCGACGGATCATCTGCAAGCACGGTTCCAATCCCGACCATAATTGCATCGTTTTCCGCCTTCAGAATATCTACCCGCCTGAAATCATCCTGCCCGGAGATCTTCACCTGTTTTCGCTCAATAGTAGAGAGTTTGCCGTCTGCGCTCATTGCAAGATTTACTGTGACATAGGGAAACATGATCTACAAGATCTTTTTATGCTCTTATAAAAAACACTTCTCAAGCGTTAATAAGTTGAAAAAAACATTAAATCAAATACAAAAATCCTTTATTCTGGTAAGATGAACATCTTTTATATTTTATGAAAGTTGATCAAAACGAAGCCTGTTTCAGTATATCCAATAATTATTCAGATACAGAAATTATCAGGATCTTCGTTATAGCCTGCTTCATTCTTTTGTCGGTATTAGTAAGTGTCCTTGCATTCAATATACCGGAAACGCAATGGAATTACCCGGGGATATTTATCATTCCGCAGATCTATTATATTCCCATACTCCTGATATCCCTGTGGTATCCGAAAAAGGGGATGCAGGCGTCAGTATTATTAATTGCCGGATTTTTAGGCGTTTCATCATATTACTATTACATGGGTCTCCCGGTAGATCCCTTCATTGCCGGCCTTAATGTCGCCATGATCATATGGGTAGTGATAACAACCACGTACCTGGCAGAATCTTCAGGACTTGTAAATATTAAATACCGGGCTTTTTTCAGGAATGCAGGAGCAGGGATGCTTATATTTGATATAAACAATTTCAGGATTCTCGATGCCAATGAAAAAGCCAAAGAGATCCTTGGAGTTCATGATGACGAGATAATCGGAAAAAAGATTGAATCCCTGATCGATATGGATGACCTGGAACCTGAAATGTTCTATGACATTGACAATAAAAAATTCGAACTTTATTCAGGGAACGGAAAAAGAACAATCTCCCTCTCATCGCATTTCAATGATTCACTGGGCCATATAGAGTGTACTATCCTGGACATAACTGAGCAGGAAACAGAAAAAAAGAATGCAAAAGAGATTAAGATGAAGATGCTTGAATTTTTAAGATCTTCCAGTGATCTCATATTTGTCCTGGATCTCAACGGAATTATAAAATCTTTCGACTTGCAGACTGCCGGGGATTATGATATAAAAACGTCGGATTATATCGGGAAACCGGTGGAACAATTTATCCCGGAAGATTCAAAGATAAAATTTTCCAGGTATTTTGAGGAAGTCATCGACACAGGCTGCACAACCACCTTTGAGACGAAGATCAGCATAAAAGGTGAAAATAAGACATTACTGATAATAATAGGAGCAATTACATCCGCCGGAAAGACTGAAGAAGTTCTCGTCGCATTGCATGAAATAGGGAACAACCTCCCCGACAAGGAAGAACTTATTCTTGAGTTTGAAAAGAGAAGATGGGCAAATTTCATCAACACTGCTGCACATGAACTGAGAACGCCGCTCCAGCCCATTTTAGGCTACCTGCACCTGCTTACGGATAAGGATTACCAGGCAGAGATGAGCCCTGAGGTTGCATCCATAATTGAAAAGTGCCTTTTAAGTACTGAAAGAGAATGCGAAATTGTAGAAAAAATACTGGAAGCCGGACTCTCCGAATCATTTAAAATAAACCTGAATGTTGAAGAGATTGAATTAAAACAGCTTGTTGAAGAGATACTGAATATTAACAAAATTCGTTGCAATGCCGAAGTAATTGTCGATCTCAGCGATTCCGTGAGATTCAATGCAGACAGAGATCGAATATATCAGGTCTTTGAAGGTATTATTTTAAACGCGGTGAAGTATAATTCGGATCCCAAAAAAGTGTCAATCAGCTACAGGGAAGACGATTCGAACCATATTATCAGCATTTCGGATAACGGAATCGGAATCCCGCCGGACTCGGTAAATGATATCTTCGAACCGTTTTTTATAAGAAATTCTTCGGACCTCGTCAGGGGAACGGGAAGAATCGGCCTCGGGCTTTCAATTGCGAAGAGATATATCTCCCTTCATAAAGGTGATATCAGAGTTCAGAGTGTTCCGGGTGAAGGAAGCACATTCACTGTAATCCTGCCGAAAAAAATATGATCTGCTCTTTCCGTTATAATTATTTTCTTTAATTTCAATAAAATAACCTTGGAGGATAATCATGATACCGGTGGAAGTCCAGACATACGTAATTCTGCCAATATTCATATTTTTTGCACGAATTGCTGACGTTTCTTTTGGTACGCTGAGGATCATATTCATATCAAGAGGACTAAAGTACCTGGCACCCATAGTCGGTTTTTTCGAGATCAGCATATGGCTTATGGCAATAAGCCAGGTCCTTACAAATATGGGCCACTATTCTGCATTTTTAGCTTATGCCCTTGGTTTCGCAGTAGGTAACTTTGTAGGCATACTTATCGAAGAAAAAGTGGCGATGGGGGTCTCGGTTATAAGAATAATTACCCAGTATTCGGCCTTTGATCTTATAGAATACCTCAAGAGTTCGGGGTTCAGGACCACAAGCACCGAAGCACAGGGCCAGTACGGCAGCGTTTCAATAATCTATACGGTAATTAAAAGAAAACAGATTCCCGAGGTTCTTGACATACTTAAAGAATACAATCCCAATGCATTCTATACAATAGAGGATGTCAGGAGTGCCGGCGGTTCGTTTGCCCAGGTGGCGCCCAAACCGGTAAGAGGAGTCGGCAGATTTTCAAGAAAAGCCAAATAAAATTTTTAGTTTTCTCCGTCTATTACATCATCGATAAAACTCTGAAGCTGTACCAGAGTCGGAGGATCTATCCCTTTTTCAACCGCGAGAAAGATCCCCGACATATCAAAGATTCTTAATTTGCTGGCGATGAAATGAATGAATTTAATCAAATTTTCAGGTGTAATGTAGATAAGCATACTGTTTACCGTATTCAGGAGAACGCATACTTTGTTGTTTTTAGTTTCTTTCAGGACTTTCGATACGGCAATCCCCATGGAAGTCAGGTCCGAGGGAGAACTTACAAATATACAGTTTTTGGAATCTTCAGCCTCTTTTCCTATTGCGTACCTGGTGATTGCATCGATATAGAATACCTTTTCAGTATCGATACCTTCTTTCTGGTAATCTTTTACCAGAATGGAATACGGATTGTTTGTCGTTAACACGATAACAGTGAAACCTTCGCTTGTGACATCTTTTATTATCTCAATGTTCCTCTTTTTCAGCTCCAGGGGCTCGGACAGGACAAGGATCAGGTGGTTTTCCGATATTTCGTCAAGTAAACTTTTCATGATCCGCCTCATTGCAGTAAAAAATCCTTCAATTCATCAGGCATTTCTTTGAAAGAATTCTGAACCGCCCTGTTAAGATCCTGGAGATTTCTGAGGATCTGCTCCGAGTTCTTTATTTCAATCATTAATTCGAGCAGGATCTCTTCCGTCCCGATATCTCCAACATTTATTTTCTCATGGAGTTCATACAGATTGTCCCGTATAATCTCTACAGGGTATTTCAGCCGCATCACAGAATGGCCGATATACCTGAAGATCTCTTCCTGCATCTCCTTTTTTCTTGTTATATCCAGGCCGATTACAACATAGCCGTCAAGGTTTCTGTCATAATCATACATCATTTTGGTATTCCAGAGAACATTCTTTTTTTCTCCGGAACGGGTCAGGATCTCGGTCTCGAACATCTCCCTCTTCTGCGGATCGGAAAAAATCCCGAAGACGTTTTCCTTAACCTGTTTTCTGTACACAGGGTCCGGGTAAAGCTTTTTCCAGATTTCGTCGCTGCCAATAACTTCAGCGGCTTCATACCCGGAGATCTCTTCTGCGAAACGGTTCCATATTCTGATCCTTGCCTCCCGGTCCAGAAATATTATAAACACGTTCGCATTCATCAGGAGGACTTTGAGGCCGGTTTCAGCCCGGATTATATCGGAAATATCCAGGCCGATGATGAAATATCCCTCGCATTCTTCCGCATCGTTCCTGATCTCCTTTGTGTTCCAGGATATTATCCGCTTCTCCCGATCTTTCCGGACGATTCTTGTTTCAAATTTATCAAGACCCATCGTGTTGGATATTATCCGGTCGATTTTTCCGGTTATTTCTTTCCTGTATTCAGGATTAGGGTAAAGTTTAGTCCAGATCTCGTTGCTGCCTATAACTTCTTCGGCAGAATAACCGCTCATTCTCTCGGCCGCCGAATTCCAGATCACTACACGCGTGGCAGGATCAATAAAAGAGATCCAGACATTCGAGTTCATCAGGAGCATTTTAAAAAAATCTTCCCCGAAAACATATTCTAAATTATTTAATGCCTTGTCTCTTTTGTTCTCTTCAGGCCCTGCATCTTTTTTTCCCATAAAACTCCCTCATATGGACAATAAGAATGAGGGGATAAATAGTTTTGGTCGTTTAGGTTGTGATTGATACCAGCGATTACAATTTTTAATATAAACTCAAAAATTAGAGAAATGAGTGCCTCAACCCGGATTTGAACCGGGGACAACCAGATCTTCAGTCTGGCGCTCTCCCGGGCTGAGCTATTGAGGCAGGTGAGCATACAATATTGGTTATTCTGACTAATAAATGATTTGATTTGAGAAGAAATACCCCCAAATATCTTAAATATGATTATTATACTAGGCAATCATCACGCTTTTTTTCCCGAATCATGTTGAAGAATTTTCCGGGGGCATCTCATACGGATGCACAAAAATTTCACGAAAAAAAAGGTATTTAAATTACAAATCTCAAAAAGCTGTTCTGAGAACGTGTCCCTCAAATCTTATACTTTTTCATATCGACGACAACCGCACCTGCAAGCGACGAGACTTCATTGATCGCAACTCCGATCTCTTCCACCGAAGCACTGGTCTCTTCGGCAAGGGCTGCCAGCTCCTCAATTTCCCGGAAGACATCTCCGGTAAGTCCCGTGAGTTCTCTTGTGTTGTTGGAGACATTATTAGCTATCGCAGCCTGTTCGTCAATTGCATGGACAATTGTCTTTATATCCGAATTTATGGTCTCTGCATTGTTTATGATAGTGTTGAGGCCATCGATAGTCTTGTTCACGCTCTCGACACTGTTGATAATCTCTTCATTGGCCCTGTTTATTGCAGAGGCGGTCTTTTCGCTGGATGCCTGGACATCTATTACGACCTTTTCGATATTGTCCGTTGCCGCCCGCGCTTCGCCGGCCAGGTTCTTAACTTCACCTGCAACCACTGCAAAGCCCCTTCCGTGCTCTCCCGCCCTCGCAGCTTCAATAGCTGCATTAAGCGCGAGAAGATTGATCTGCCCTGTAATATCATTAATGAGTTTGACAACACGGCCAACCGTTTTTATCTGCTCAGACAGGGAGTTGATCTCGTCTACACTGCTCTTTGCAATCTCTTCAACCGAATGCATAAGTTCGCGGGAATCATCCCCCGAGGACTGGGCGACCTTCCCTATTTCGACAACATAACCGGTTTTTTCCATAACCTCGTTTGAGGCAGCCGCTATCTCCTGGTTGGATGATGACAATCCTGTTATCTGCTGGTTGATACTGTCGATTCTTTCGTTCAGTTTTCTGGTAAGAACTGCGGAGTTTGATGCGGATTGCGCCACTTTTTCAGTCGCATCGGCCATATCACCGGCTCCCTTGTTGACTTCCATCGAATTGTCATTTATCTTTTCGACAGAACTCTTAACTTCAGATACAAGACCGGAAAACGTCTCTGCAACATTGTTAAGACTTCTCTTTATTGCTGCCATGTCACCTTCGAAGACGAGGCTTTCATCGACTCTGGCACGGAAGTTTCCATTTTCAAACTCATCGGCAATACGCCCTATCTCGGATACCACATCGCTGGTTATCTTACCGAGGTTATTTATGCTGTTTTTCAGAACAAGGAATTCACCCTGGAAATTAGCCGAATCATCTATACGCTTACCAAATCTGCATGATGAATATTCCTCAAGAGTTTCTACCAAATATTCAAAGGGAACTGAATATGCATCCAGAATGCTGTTTATACCTTCGGCAACATTTCTCAGGTCTCCGGAATGGTTTGAGGTCTCGACCCTCTTTTTGATATTTCCCCTTTCCACCTCTTTTGAGATATCAAGGATGTCATCGATTGCTTCCTTCATCTCCTCGTTACGGTTGAAAATGTTCATCGAGGCAGGCAGAAGACTCCCGATGACATTTATCAGGTTTCTCTCCTCCTTTAAAAACGGACCTTCGTAATCTTCGGGCATCTTTTCCAGGTACAGGACATCCAGAAAGCCCTCAATGCCGTTCGCATCGGTAAACGTTACTCTCTGCTTCCACTGGGTTTCCCTGAAATTCGGGCTTTTGATATCATAATTCCTGTACTTAAACCTAGCAACGGTAATCTCGGGATATTGCCAGCCGGGAGGGATCAGTTCGACAACTTTTTTCAGAATATATTCCCTCTTAAGGGACGTATCGAATAAAAAATTTGAGACTCCTTTCACAAGCGCCTGCTCCTTTAAACGCTCATTATACTGATATGCAAGCAATTCCAGTCTTTCTTCTGCAGGTTCCGGAGAAGACATTAACTCTTTTAATCCTTCAAATTTCATTTTTAACACCAAATGCTGACATTTATAGCTCTATGGAAAATTCGCAGATAGCGGCATTTTCCAGATTTCAGTTTTATTAATAATCGTTACTAAAAATCGGATAATATAGCTGATATTACATAAATCACGGGAAATCACATCCTTTCGATTTAAATTTTCAAATATTTTTTGAATGTCAGTTCATATTTTTTAATTCTACAATTTCAAAAGTCAATTTCTAATTCATGACAGTACAAGTAGAAGTATCATTCTACCATTTAAAATCGTTACTACATATGAGTACTTATTCTATATAGCAATCAGACAATAATTAGAGAATTAATTCAATTAATAGAGTCAGTTCAATGGTATTTAATTGATTAAATAAATATCAGTACCAAATCAACACACAGATCAAGTTGTTTCTAAAGACTTTAAGAATGTTATATATTAATATTAAACCTAATTTTTAATAACGGGATTGAAAGATGCTTAAATCAAAGAAAAAAAAGAAAGAAGAAAATCAGGATAAGTTTTTAAGAGCGATAAACGACAGAAAATCTAAGATCATTCATCTTACACATAACGACCTTGATGCAGCAGGCTGCGATGCGATCCACAGGCTAAAATACGGGGAATTATTTACAATCTGGTCCTCGATAAGCAAGTTTGAGGAAAATCTCAAAATAGTTTCAAAGCTGCCTGGGAAAGGGGACACCATAAGCATATCGGATATTGGATATCATAAAAAATCATCCGATTACCTGAAATCTGCGAGAGAAAACGGGTGGAATATAGAATGGAGAGATCACCACCGCTGGAACGATGCGGAAAAAGAAGAGATCTCAAATCTTACGGACTATTTTAAAATTGATACGGAAACATGCGCAACAGGGATAGTTGCCAGGGATCTCATGCCGGGCGATGAACATGCAAAAGAGATCGCCAGAGTAGTCTGCGATTATGACCTGTGGAAACATGAGGACCCCAGATCACGGATTCTCGGAGAAGTAGGAAGCAAGTGGAAAAACCTCGATATGATCAGGGACTGCTTTGTCTCGGGAAAGATCGTCAATAAAGAAATCGAAAAAATATACGAGGAAATTTCAAGGGAAAAAGCGGAAGCAATCGAAAAAAGCATTAAAAAATCCAGGATCTACGAAGGGCGGTACAAAGTCGCATTCGCACCGATGTACGGGTACCCGAGCGAAACCGCACATGCAATAAGGGACAAAATGGACACCGATATTGAGGTGATATTTTCAGACACCGGAAAGTTCTCGATCAGATCTAAGCCGCCTGTAAGCCACCTGATCGCAAGGGAATTTGGAGGAGGAGGACACCCGCCTGCCGCCGGAGGGCAGTTCGATTATTCAATATCAGACAGGATATCTACATTTTTATTCGGGAAAAACAGGCATTTCAAACGCCTGTCCGAGGTGGCGGAAAAATATTATGAAGACACCTCAGGCAACAACAAATGACCTTTCTTTAAGATTCTCCCAGTAATCCGCCCCGCATCCCCTGCAATAACCACCCGAAAGAACAGAATCGGGATCGAATTCGGAAAGAACTCTTTCATAATCACTCTCCCCGGGATCAACTACGGTCACGGAATCTATCTCGTATTCCGGCATTATTTCAAATAATACATCCAGTTTTTCCGGGAACACTGCAATATCCTGCTGGTATTCAAGAATCGAAGAGATCGTTTTCGAACCGCCCGCCGGTGAAAAGAAGAACAACTTCGGATCGGACAATTCCTCAAGCTCAATCTCAGAAAAACGGTCTGAAATAATGATATGCCCTTTTATACCGCGATCTCTCTGCTCACGCATCATCTTCCTGTACACCTCGCACAGGGCTGAGATGAAATCCGCGTGATCGTTGAAGTAATAATCCTGTATCCCGAGGGAAGAAGGTGCGGGCAGTGCCATATAGCATCCTTTTCGTAATTTCCGGACCCTTTGGGCATCCAGCGATATATCATCCGGAACAGGATACGGTTCTGAGCAAAGACAGTCGGATTTAATTCCTCCGATCGATTCGGAGACCCTCGCCGAATAGTAAAGGCCACCCGTACACGGGATATCCACCTTTTTCTGGGCAAGGAGAGATTTTTCGAGATTATAAGAAACCAGATCGCACCGTGATCCCCTTTGTCCTGAAATCCATTTCGCAAGGCCTTTGGAATCGGGTTCGCCCATGTATTCCGAACCAAGAGACCGGAGGACAAGATCATATCTTCTTTTCATGAATATCAGATATTTATACAATTAATAGCTAAAAAATTAGGCATGAATAAATCCCCCGTTCTTGTGACCTGCGGGCTTCCATATACCAACGGCCCGTGCCATATAGGTCACCTCAGAACATACGTTCCTGCCGATTTCTACGTCCGTTTCCTTCGGCATTGCGGAGAGGAAGTGGTCTTTATCTGCGGATCTGACAACCACGGAACTCCCGTCGTAATCAGCTCCGAAGCGGAAGGGATCTCACCCCGTGAAATATGTGAGAGATATCATACTCATTTTTACGAGACTTTCAGGAAGATGGAAGTGATCTTTGACAGGTTCGGGATGACGGACGACCCCGCCAACCATAAGAGAACCAGATCGATTGTCACGGACCTGATAAATAACGGATACATATACGAAAAGACCGTCAGCCAGTGCTATTGTCCGCATTGCGAGATGTTCCTGCCGGACAGGTACGTCGAAGGCACATGCCCGCACTGCGGGGAGAAGGCAAGAGGAGACGAATGCGATCAGGGCTGCGGCAAGCACCTTGAACCCGGCGAAGTTCTGGACCCGGTCTGCAAGATCTGCGGGGAAAAGGCTGAGATGAGGGAACAGGATCACTTCTTCTTCAAACTTGGCGATTTCAATGATTTCCTGAAGGGTTTCCTCCCGGAACTGAAAGGGACGCTCAACGCGAGAAATTACGCGATGGGCTGGATAAACGAAGGTCTGCACGACTGGTGTATTACACGGACACTCGACTGGGGAGTCAAATTCCCGGGAAGAGACGATCTTGTCGTATATGTCTGGGTCGATGCACCGATCGGCTATATGGCGTTCACCGAGGAATGGGCGGAAAAGACCGGCGGGAACTGGGAACAGTTCTGGAAGGGAGACGCACCCATAACCCATTTCATAGGACAGGACATCATTTATCATCACTGCATATTCTGGCCGGCGCTCCTGAAAGGTTCTGGGTATTCGACCCCTTATTCAATAGTCGCCAGCGGAATGGTGAAGATAGATGACAGAACCTTTTCGAAGAGCAGGGGCTATGTCGTCTGGACCAACGACGATTATCTCGATCTCGGCCTGTCGCCGGACTATCTCAGGTATTACCTGCTGTCCTATACGAGCCACACGAAAGAGCTGAATTTTTCATGGAGAGAATTCCAGGCGAGGGTAAACAACGAGCTTGTAGATACTCTCGGGAATTTCATATACAGGACGGTCCACTTCGCATCAAAGAAGCTTGGCGGAATTCCGGATATCGGTGCCGACGAGGAGATCCTTGAAGAGATAAAGAAGAGAACCGCACTTGCAGAGTCTGCCGCAAGGGAGTACGAATTCAAATCCTCTATCGAGGAGATGATGGCTCTTGCATCGTTCGGAAATACATACATCCAGACCAATGCACCGTGGAAGATGATCAAAGAGGACAGAGAAGGAGCGGAAAAAGTAATCCGCAACTGCCTCCAGATAGTAAAGGCACTTGCTCTCCTCTTCGATTCGGTAATTCCTGAAAAGGCACAGAATATCTGGGAGCAGCTTGGTTACGTGGACAAGATTTCCGATCACAACCTATCCGAAGTAACGGACGGATTCAGCGGTACGAAGCTGAACAAACCGGAGATACTTTTTGAGAAGATCGAAGACGAAAAGATTGCCGAATACGAGTCGACCATGAATATGAGGGTCGAACAGGCAAAACAGAAAGAAAACAGAACAACGACAACAAAGGAAGAGAAGAAGATGATATCTATTGACGAATTTGCAAATGTAGAGATGAAGACGGCAAAGATTCTCGAAGCTGAAAAGATCGAAGGATCGGATAAACTCCTGAAGATCCAGGTCGACCTCGGCGATGAAAAGAGACAGATCGTATCTGGTATTGCCAAATTTTACAACCCGGAGGAGCTCATAGGTACCGATGTCATCGTCGTTACAAACCTGAAGCCCGCAAAATTGTTCGGTGTCGAGTCGCAGGGCATGATCCTTGCGGCAGGCGACGAGGCATCGCTTTTAACACCGAAACGCGATGTCTCTCCAGGGACGAAAGTTCTCTAAGAACTACTATTCTCTTATTTTTAGATTTAAACGGGCATAAGCCCCTGCGGGGCAGCCCTATGCTAAATTCGCTACGCGAATTTGCGCAACGGTGATAACCCGGCCTGGACTCTACCCGTTCGAAAGAATACATTTCATGAAACGAACCGGTGACCGAAGGTCGCCCTAGGTTTCGGAAGGGCGAAGCCCTTCGGTTGCCTCGGCCGCGAGAAGAACAATCCCAAAAATGGAGGTTGTCCCGGGTTTCGAAAGGGAGACAGCCCTCCGGTTGCCTCAGACGGGAAAATGGAGCCGGAGGGATGCTTGTCCATCCCGAAGGTGACCTATCGCCACAGAGGGGGTGGGTCGCAGGGAGGGGGAAACTTCCCCCTCCCTTAACCATGAATAATTCAACAAATCTAAGATCTTTCACAGCCCTTCAAAAAAATCATAAAAAAAACAACGGGCCTGGAGGGATTCGAACCCCCGACATCCGGGTTAGAAGCCCGGCGCTATGTCCAGGCTAAGCCACAGGCCCAAACAAAAGATTACCTTATATTATACGCCTGTTCAGGTTAATTAATCTTTTTTTTTCAAAAAAAATTTAGCCGGCATGGAAGACTGCCGACGGGAGAATGTCAACGACAGTCGGTTTGGCCCAGTACCTTCCGTCAACACCCTTCGCAATAGTGTTGTCAACATATTTTACCTGAATTCTGGCCGACATTCTCTCCTTTTCCTCGTAATAATAGGGATTGATATATTCGACCATTCTCTTCATGTTTATCGTTATAGAGAGAACCTCGACGATAATCCCGGGATCGCCCGAGCACACATCATCGAGATCGATATGCGTCATGAACACATGATCGCCGGGGAGAACATCAGTGAGAGTGATAATGTTATGGGCGCTCTGGAGTTCAAGAGTCCTCGGTTTTCCCTTCTTTAATTCCGCTATTACATTCGGGGAAATACCGGTAATTGCTGCAATCTTCATTCCTGCCACCCTCAACCGTACATTGGCAGGTGCTCTTTCTTAGGTACCTGCTGCTGCTCTTCCGTTTTCTGCACCTGTTCCGCCATCTTCTGCATGGTTGCCTCGATCTCTTCGGCCTGCTCCATCAGCGGTTTGACATCGACATTCAACTCCTCATATACCTTGTTAAGCACCTCAAGGACTGAAACTGCCGAACGTGGGTCCGGGGTGTTTACAGTTTCCCCGAGGAATCCAATACAGGGGATCTCAAGGGCCTTGCAATCCGAGAGTATGCTTCCGGGAACGCCGGAGATACTTCCCATCGAAAGGATCTCAGTGTGGTCCTTTATTTTTTCGAGCAGACCCTGTTCGGTCGCGACACCGAACACTCTCTTTTCCAGGGTATTGGTCACAATTCCGGCAATGACATTGATCTCCCCGACATCGTAGTCCTTCAGCCACTGGATAATCGTATTCGACAGTTCATAGCTGATTGTCGGATGAATCGGTATATCCGAAACAAATGCAAACATCGAATCCTTTTCATAAATTCTCAACGGGGCGTTTACAAGTCCGTCCATCATCATTACTATCGGCGGGAAGTACTTGCTTGTGATGCTCCCGACATATTCAAAACCTGCATTATCAACAAGATACTGCATAGAGATGCTGCCAACAAGACCGCTTCCGGGGAAACCGATAAGTGCTATATCGTGCTTGCCTTTTGAAGGCTCAGCTTTAATTCTTATATCTTCCATAAAATCCCCTAATTATCTCATTGGCGAAACAGTTTATATACATTCCCATAATGCACAATTCAAACGGGCAGAATTCGCAAATATCGCGATCTGAATAAATTAATCCGATGAAGGACAATAATACTGCATGCAGGAATACTCCATTAAAAGAGGTTTCAAAGACGGCCTCGAAGAAAGGATGAAAGACGGTCTTGAGAAATATTTCGACGCTGTCGGTACTGAAAAAGACGGACACTATGAGATAGAATTCGGATCGTTCAGCTGCCTTGAAGCATGGATCAACGAAAAAGGAAGCCTCCTGTGTGTCGACACACATTCAAGATCGGACCTATACGATTCATTCTCCGAAGACGAGGCCGACAAGATCGTTCTCGATACGAACAGGAGATTCAGGGACTACCTGGAGTACGTCACCGGCTACAACACGAAAGAACGAAAGAAGAAAGCAACTGAAGCTGTTAAAAACAAATAATCAATAATTTTTGTTCAAATTAATAAAATAAAAAAATTAAATTCATTCGATTACGATCGCCGGCTTGAACGGAAGCGCCTGCTGTGCCTTCTGGTGAGTGCTCTCCTCTGCAGGAACAATATTTAGAGGAAGACCAAACTCCTTTTCGATGAACTCTCTCGCACTTTCGAAGACCTCCTCCTCGTCTATCGAAACAGAAGATATTCTCTCGACAACCTCGGGAGGCAGACGGTGGATCAGGTTTGTAATCTGTTTTGCGGCATCTGTCGCACTCTTTCCACGTTTTCTCATATCTTCGTCCTTCATGATCTCAGAGATCACCTTGCCTTTGTTGTCGGCCATGGAAATCTTTTCAAATATACTGAACTTCCAGTCGGGGGAGATGAAAAGCGTGAGGCCCGAAGGCTCTATCTGGATCAGCTTCATGATCGAATCGATATCCTCGACCGTTCTCGACAGGAGCTCCTCCGCAAGCTCAAGGGACGGATCGATCAGTGACTCATCAGGTTCAGGCCAGGATGAAAACGCGACCTGCCCCTCTCCGCCGATCTCTTCCCAGAGTTTCTGTGCCGAGAAAGGTATGAAAGGTGCAAGCAGCCTGATCCATGAATCGCTGATCTTGTTCACGGCGGCAGACTGGCGGACATCGCCCGGGAGCCTCTTCCTGTACCACTTGAGATCCGACTCTATGGCAAAATATGCCTCCTGAAGCGCCTGGCGGGTCTGGAAAGAGTTCATTGCCGCAGTTGCGTTCTTTATATGCTCCTGCATCCTGGATATGAGCCATGTATCTATCGGGTATTCCCCGTCAGCCTCAAGGCTGTCTTCCACATTATTGATGAAGCGTTCAATCTGTTTTCTTGTCGATGAAACAAGCTCCCGTCTCCAGTCGAAGTCCTGCCAGGGTTCCGCACTTCCGACAAGGAACATACGAACGGTATCAGCACCGACTTCCTCCACGGCATCCTCAAGCAGGATCACATTTCCTTTTGAAGAGGACATCTTCGCTCCTTCAAGGAGTCCCATTCCGAAGACAACCATTCCCCGGGGCTGCAGTTCCTTCGGGAACAGCGCCTTGTGATGGAACAGCTGGAACGTAAGATGGTTAGAGATCAGGTCCTTTGCCGAGAACCTGAAATCATATGGATACCAGTATAGGAATTCGGACCTGAGATCCTCGACCGTCTCCTTGTCGAGAGGCAGACCTTCAGACGAGCCTTTCCCGAGGAATATATAATCGAATACCTCGGGGGTCAGCTTTGCTGCTTCGAGTTTTATCAGCTTGTGCGCAATCGTATAGAAGGCCATATAGATTGTCGAATCCGAGAGCGGTTCGACGAGCCAGTTCTTGTCCCACGGCAGTTTGGTTCCGAGACCTACGCGGCGGGTGCACGCCCAGTCGTTCAGCCAGTCTATCGTCCTGTCGAATTCGGCACGGACTTCGGCGGGTACAATATTTATCTCCTTAAGCTGTTCGTGAACAGCCTCTTTCCATACGGGATCGCTGTACTGCAGGAACCACTGGTCCTTTAAGATCCTCACATAGACCGTTCCGCCGCAGCGGCACATGACGTTGCGCACGTCAAACTCGTACATTACATGAGAGCCGTGCTGTTCCAGCATAATCTGGGAGAACTCTTCACGGGCAACCTTCACCGGTTTTCCGCCGTACTGGGGCAACATACGCCCGCCGGAAAATTCCGCACTGTAGACCTCCTGCGTAAGAGTCTCCATACCGGGATCGTTCTGGTCTTTTATACCCGATCTCTCAACTGCATCCCTTGCGGGGCACTCCCCGTAACCCTCGACAACAATGAGCGGAACGGGTTTTATGGAAGTATATTTCCCTGCGGACTGAAGATCCCTCAGGGCGATATAGTCGAAGGGAGCATGTGCCGGGACACTCATTACGATTCCGGTCGCCATATTGGGATCGACAAAGGTCGCAGGCAGTACAGGTACTTCTCCGCAGAACGGATTCGACACAGTCTGGTCGACCAGTTCCGAACCCTTAATTTCGCCAAGATCTTCTACGACATGATCCTGGAGACCGATCTTTTTCGCCGCCTCGGGAGAGAGAATCCACTTCTGGCCGTCCACCAGGACCTTCCTGTAGATGACATCAGGGTTTATCCAGAGATTTGTAACTCCGTATGTCGTCTCGGGCCTGAGAGTAGCGCACGGGATCAGGAAATCGTTCCACTTAAACATTATCAGTACGAATTTGACTATCTCCGCCTTCTCTCCCTCAAGCAGGTCGTGGTCTCCGACAGGGTTGTCGCACTGAGGGCAGTACTTTACCGGATGTGCCCCACGGACGACATGGTTGCCCTCCATCAGGTGAAGGTACTGCCATTCGATGAATTTGCTGTACTGGGGGTATACTGTAGTAAAGCGCCTTCTCCAGTCGATTGAAAGACCACAGTTGCGCATAATCCGTTCATATTCGCTGCTGAAATAGCGGACAATCTCGTCGGGATCAACGAATTTTTCCAGGACATCTTCGGGAACCCTGTACAGATCGCGGTACAGTTTGATTGTCTTCTCATCCCCGTTTGCGATTCTCCTCGAAATACCGATTACAGGCGTTCCGGTTACATGGAATGCCATCGGGAAGAGAACATGCTTACCACGCATCCTGTAATAGCGTGCGATCACGTCAGGAACTATATACGTCCTGCCGTGCCCTACATGCATCGCACCGCTTGGATACGGATAGGCAACATTTACATAGAATTTATCTGCTTCGCCCGGGTCAGCTTCAAAAATATGCGACCAGGCGTCCCTGTATTCTTTTTCATATTCACGCATGTCAAATTTCGCCAATTAAAACCAGCTCCGAATAATTGATAATAAGTTATTTTATACAGGCCTCAGCCTGATCTCTTCTCCGTCATTATACCTGCGTATCATTTCCTGTGCGATACTGTTGTTTTTGGACATATGGATCTCGCCGTCGTCATTTACCGTGGCGGTGAAGAGGTACTCCTTCCCTCCGAAAACATCCACGATCTTTCCCCTGTTCTCAGGAGAACTGACGATAAGATTCTTCCTGTCGATGCGGATATCGAGGCCGCCCTTTTTACCGGCGTCCCCTGCTGCAGGCATAAGAACGGGTTTGTCATAATCGGCCTCCTTCTTCGGCTGAACTTCCGACGAATATTCACTCATCGGCCGTATATCGATACCGATACTCAATTTATTAACAATAGAGGCGACGTTTTTCCCGCCCTTTCCGATTGCTGCAGGAACATCCTTGTCGTCGATATAAACGACCGCCTTATTCTCATTCTGCATGGAGACTATGATCTTTCCTGCAGTGAAACGGCCGATCTCTCTCTGGATCTCTCTCTCCACAAGCCTCATGGAGATATCTCCGCCTGCCGCTTCCTTCTCCGCTTCCGGCTGTTTTCCCGGTTCGGACAACTCGGTTGCCTTTTCAGAGATCAATATGGTCTCACCGTCATACCTGAAGATCTCGGACTCGACCTTTCCGGTGGAGTAATTGACGACCGATATTACAGGCCTTATCGACAGTTCGTCATCCTCATCAGGTATGAATTCGGGCACTTTGAAATCGAAGAGAAGGTCATAAACTGCTGCGATCTCACCGTCTTTTACGAGAACAATCGTATCGATCACCTGGTTGATTACACCGAATTCGACCCTTCCAAGGAATCTCTGCAGGGCATCCCCGGCATTTGTTGCGTGCACGACGCCCACCATGCCTACACCTGCAAGCCGCATATCTGCAAACACCCTGAAATCGACATTTTTCCTGAGTTCATCGAATATGACGAAATCCGGCCTTATCAGGAGCATGACCTCTGCGGTATTCTCCATGCTTCCTTCGAGTGCGGTGTACTGCGTAATTTTGTCAGGAACCTGGATATCTCTCGGTGCCTCCATAGTCTTGACAACAGAACCCTTTTCAGACAGGAATACCGCTGCACTCTGTGCAAGAGTAGTCTTTCCAGTACCCGGAGCTCCGGTGATAATAATTCCCCTCTTCCCTCCGGAAAGCTTCTTCCCGATAACATCGGCCATCTTGTAGTCGTTAAGCGATCTTTCGACGATGGGTCTTACCGCTGTAATCTCCATACCATCTGAGAACGGCCTCCTGGAGATGGATATACGCATCGAGCCTATCTGAACGATAGTTATACCTCTCTTCTCGAGTTCGATGAATCCGTCGGGATCTCTCTTTGCCCTCTCAAGTATCTCCTGGGACATGTGTTTCAGTTCATATTCGGAGAGAGGCTCTTCCCTGAGATAGATGATTTTGCTGTCGCGAAGCGTCCCCTTCTTTGCCACAGGCTTTGTTCTCTCTTTTAAAAAGACCGCCAGGGTATTCTCATCGAAATAGTTATCGATTGTCAGAGGTGAGAATTCCCCGATCTGGGGTTTTAGGTATAATACATTAATCCCCTTCGCTCTTGCAACCTCGGACTGAACTATATCCGATGTTATAAACAGGGCGTCTTCGTGCTCAAGAGCGACCTTTCGGATTAAAGCATCGATCTCTCCCCCGCTTGCCAGTTTTACCTGGTCAAGACTGGGTCTCTCGCCCACATATTTAATCTCTATAATCCCTTCTTCTGCCAGTTTTGAAAGTTCCTGAAGCTCGGTAAGACCGCTGAAACCGATTTCTCGACCCTGGTTTGCCTGCGCCTCCAATTCTGCTATTACGGCCTCCGGAACAATTATTGTGGCCCCTTTATATTCACCCGAATCCTGAATCATCGAGGTGATGCGTCCGTCTATAACGACGCTGGTATCTGGTACAAGTTTCATTAAAAAACCACCATTAAACTCATGTTGCTAATCATTAATTATACTTTTATTAAAAATCATGAAAAATAAAAAGCCGGAAATCTGCCGGACATATGGTTCCGCTGAAGTGATTCATCCGCCATTTACGGAGATTTTAATTTTTTGTCATTCTTTTTATAAATCAAACCAGGATCAAACATCTTTTTTGCCACCACTTCACCGTCTATTGTCCTGTAAAAACACTTTTCATAGCCTGTATGGCATGCGCCCTTTCCCTTCTGCCTGACCTGGTAGACGAGGGTATCCTCATCGCAGTCGACAAGTATCCTCACAATCTCCTGGACATTGCCGCTCTCTTCGCCTTTCTTCCAGATCTTTCCCCGGCTCCGGGAATAATAATGTGCATAACCCGTGGCAACTGTCTTATTAACTGCATCCTGATTTGCATATGCAAGCATCAGGACTTCCATTGAATCCGCATCCTGTGCAATTACAGGAACAAGGCCGTTATCGTCAAAATTTATTTTCAGCATTATACAACTCCGGCGATCTGCAATAATAAACTGAATATATCACCTATAAAAAACGTGAACAGGAATCCTGCCAGTATGGGAATGATAAACGGAACCCCGAAACTGATCCACACAGAACCGGCCTTTTTGTAGAGTTCCAGCTCTTTTTTGTATTCGGAAGGATTGTTCCGGAAATCCTGGGTATACATCCTCCTTTTTCCCGAGACCATTCTGCCGATTGATGAACTGAACTTCAGGAACTTCCTCTCGATCCGATCGCCGTTTTCTTCAAACTCCTCGATGATATACCCGAAATGATCAGTGATGTCCTTCCCCGGAACAGGGTAACCGATGAACATATACTTCAGCGGAGCCCTGTTCTTTTTAAGGACATTATAGATGAACAATCCCACAGGTACTGAAAGGTTCAACAATACCGCATTGAGCATTACGCTCATCGGGAAGAAGAATGTCACCTCCGGATAACCCCATAAGGGTACAACCGGGAAAAAAGGGATCGTGGAGGATATTATTATCATCGCCGTAGAATCGGCTCCGCCCCAGAGATGCATAACCGAGATCAGCTCGAGGAAGATGCAGAAGATAAACGAGATTAATGCAAATATTGAAAAAAAGTTGATATAGCCGGTAAAATAGCTGAATACCAGAACGGAGGAGGGTATTGATAATAAAAACCATGAGATATATGTCTCCGCCAGGATCTTTTTGTCGAGCTCGGAACTGTCGACCTTTTTGATATAAACAGTATATGCCCAGTCTAAAAAGAGTAGCATAAATGCAATTATAAAGGGAAGGATCGAGAACTGCAAAATATCGATCCCGGCATACTGACCGTAGTTGAGATAGTAAAAAATAATCACCAGAGCACCTGCAACTGCAATTGCAGGAATCCACGTCACAAACGGAACCCTTCTCTGTTTAATGTCCAGATATGAGGCATAAAATAATGTAATCGCAATTGCCAGTGAAGAAATAATAAGAAGTTCAGTCATATATCAAACATTAATTGTTTAACAAGACCTTATTTTTAGTGTTTATTTTTGAAATTATTCTGGTAATAGATATCTTCAAATGTGATTGTATCAGAAACCTTTCTATCTGGAATAGAATATTTCTGATTCAGTCCATAACCGGGGGGACATAAGGGCGGGGATTTATGGAAATAATTGAATTATTTGAAAAGGTTTTGAATGATGCCAATTATGCCGGTGAATTTAATTTTAGTGATCTCAACGGGATAATTGGTGAAAAAAAATATCATGCCCTTGCAGTTCAGACCAGGGGGAAGAGCACCTGCATACTGGTTTTTGTAAACGGCGAAGGAGAGGGGGCGATACAGGTTGACGGCCACGGGATGATGTTCGGGGATAAGGTAGTATATAATATTGATAAAAATGGTTCTTTCAGGTTATTTCTGATTGATAAAAACCTGGCGGAATCTATCTCTGCAAGATCCAGGATTTATGAAAAGAGCCATCTGATGGAGACGGAAAAAACTCGGGACCTCCCTGAATTTTCCAAATTCAGCCTGAAACCTGCAAAAATCACGCTCATAATAACACACGAAGGGCTCCCTGCAGAGGGTCTTAAGGTAAAAATATTCAGGATCGGAGACACCGGACTTCTGGATACCACATCCAAAGAAGGGCATGTCTCATTTGTCCTGCATAAAGGGAAATATGACTGCACAATTACCGACAATGAAAATAGGGAACATAAATACGAGATAATTCAGCCGGGAAGAGACGCAGTCATCAATCTTGAGATATAAATTGGGAGGAGGTGCAGCTGTATATGGACGATAAAAAGAATAATAAACATAAATTCGGATCATTATTCAAAAAGCAGAAATCCACGGATGATGCCGAATCACCAGGCAATACCGGATCTGCAGGGTCAGGATATGAGAAGCTGTTATTTGAAGAAAATGAACCTGAAACACAAAAAAATATTCCGGGCAGAACAGCAGATCAGGATTACGACGATCTAAGTACTCTTTTATCAAAATTTCAACCGGAAAAGAGGGAGAATAAGTCATCTCAACAGGAATCATATCTTTTTCAGCCCATCAATCCAAAAGAAGAGATCCAACCTGAGTCTTCAAATATAGTGTCTCTTTCTCTGGAGAAAAAAGATGATTTCTCAGATCTTCTGAATTTTAAAGAACAAAAAAAGGATGAGAGAACAGGTTCTTCCGGGGCGACGAATAACGACGGTTCTGCAGAGCTGAAAAAGATCTTTGAACTGATGAAAAGTTCGGAACAGCAGAGCGACAATCGCGAAATCGGACAATATGACAGCTCTACTTTATTTGAAGAAGAGGTTACGGATTCAATAAACGAACCTGTGATCGTTCCTGAGGAAAAAAAGGAGATCGCTGAAGAAGAGACAAAAAACTGGGAAGATATTATTCAGCCTTTCCAAACTCCCGGGATCTTCACCCAGAAGACAAAATCTTTTCAGGAGATTATCGACTCCGTTACAAAAAAACCTGAAAAACAGCCTGTAATCCAAAAGCCGGAGCAGCCCCCCAAAAATACAGAGGAACTGGCCACGGAGATAATTGCCGAAAAAGATATACCTGATAATAATCCGGCAAAAAAACGTCCCCAGGCTAAAAAGACGCAATGGTCTGAATATTCCGGCGAAAAAGAGAAGCCGGAGCAAACCCCTGAAAAAGCAGAAGAGCTGCCTGCAGAAATAATTGCCGAAAAAGAGATCACGGACAACAATCTGGCAAAAAAACGTCCTCAGGCTAAAAAGACACAATGGTCTGAAGATTCTGGCGAAGAAGAGAAGCCTGGAGTTGTATTAATCGACCAGTACGCCGAAGACTTTTCCGGGCTCATCCTTCCCGAAGGTGCTACCTTTGAGATAGAGGAATTCAAGATTAAAACACGAAAACCGGCTTTCGAGGCTGAAGACAGGGAAAAAGTCCTTTCAAGGATCGACCAGATATTTGAGAAGAAGATCTCTCTCCCGAAAATCGATGAGACTCTGGAAGAAGAAAATAAAAAAGAGCGTAAAAAGGAAAAGAAAAAATTATTCTCCAAGGTCAAGGATGTATCGGCCAAAGTTGACGAGTACGATCCTAATATTCACGGAAGCCTGGTTGATCTTGAATTCAGGGCGGAAGAGGGGATTGAAGACGTTGAACTATATCCGATCAACGAACCGTATGCATATGTCAGGATTACTTATGACAAAAATTCAAACGAATACCTCTACAATGTTCTCGAACCTGAGTTAAATGACGCCGAAAAGGAATTGTATGCCGAGATAGAACAGAGACTCTTTGAAACCCTGGATGTCAATACGAAATCGATCAGCCCGGACGAAGCCAGAGACATACTCAAAAAAGCGGTACTTGAAATTCTTCGTGATTATGGTATAAAATTAACTCCGGAGAAAAGAGAGAAGATTATCTACAGCATCAATAAGAATTTCATCGGAGACGGCCTCATCGACTCCCTTATGCACGACAAGTACATAGAAGACATTTCATGCGACGGCCTGAACACCCCAATCTTCGTGTTCCATTCAAATTACGAGTCGCTGCAGACTAACCTCATGTATTACAAAGCTTCAAATCTCGACTCTTTTGTGACAAAACTTGCACAGAGGGCGGGCAAATACATCTCGATAGCAGAACCCATGCTCGATGCGACAATGGCAGACGGATCGAGGATTCAGATGACTCTTGGAACAGAGGTTACGGCTCACGGTTCTACATTTACCATCCGAAAATTCAAGGAAGAACCGATTACCCCGACAGATCTTACGGAATGGGGAACCTTCTCACCCCTTTCGATCGCCTACATCTGGATTGCCGTTGAAGCGGGAAAATCATGCATATTTGCCGGTGGTACGGCTTCGGGAAAGACCACATCGCTGAATGCAATATCCCTGTTCATTCCACCGCTGGCAAAGATCGTCACGCTTGAGGATACGAGGGAATTAAAACTGCCGCATAAAAACTGGATTCCGAGTGTGACGCGAGAATCTTTCGATGCGGACGGAAAAGGCACCATCGACATGTACGAACTCCTGAGAGCTGCACTGAGGCAGAGGCCTGAATATATCCTTGTAGGAGAAGTAAGGGGCCAGGAGGCGCTGACATTGTTCCAGGCGATGAGTACAGGTCACGTAACATATGCAACAATGCATGCGGATTCGGTCGCCAGCGTCGTCCACCGTCTTGAAAACCCGCCCCTGAATGTCCCGAGGAATATGTTAAACGCCCTCGATCTTGTAAGCGTCCAGGTGCAGGCCAGAATAAGTGGTAAACGTATTCGCCGGAACAAACAGCTGATCGAGGTTCTCGATATCGATCCCCGGACGAAGGAGCTGATTACCAATGAAGTCTTCAAATGGCATCCCTCAACCGACGAGATCAGGTATTCAGGAAAATCGTACATTCTCGAAGAGATTATGGAGGAAAAAGGCTGGGATGACGACAGGATGAAGGAGGAGCTGAAGAGAAGGCAGGAGATTCTCGAATGGATGAGAATTAAAAACCTCCGCAACTACAAGGATGTCGGCCGGGTTCTCATGTCCTACTTCAGGGATCCCGATGCAATAATTAAGTTCGTGAGGAGTGAGCTTTATGAACAGTTATGAGAGATTCTGCTTCTCGATATTTGGAAAAAGAGCGAAAAAGAAGAGAGAAGATTATCTCACCCTGAGAAACGACATGATCAGGGCCAGGATGAAAACTCCATATGAGGCCTATATTTCAACCGCCTACTTCTCATCGATCATTGCAGGATTGATGGCTGCAATCCTCTTCTCGCTGATTACATATCTGCTGAGGCTTCCCGAGATTTTCGTGTATAAGGGAAATGTCCCGGATATATTTATTGAAATGAGCAAATACAGCCTGATTTTAGGCACCGTGTTCGTTCTGATTATATCATTGGTTGTAGTCGGGGGGCTGACATATTCGATCTTTCTTATATACCCAAGCATCCTGGCCGGCGACAGAAGGAGAAACATAGACTCCACACTTCCGTACGCCATAAATTACATTACCGCCATGTCAACGGCTGGCATTACGCCTGCAGAAGTGTTCAGGCTTCTTGGCAACAGCGAAATCTACGGCGAAAGTGCAGTGGAGGCCAGGTACATAACGAGAGAGATCGACGTCTTCGGAAAGGACCTGCTGGACGCCCTGAGACTGGCAGGCCAGTACACACCCAGCGACAGAATGAGGGACTTCCTACAGGGTGCAATTGCAAGTATCTCGAGTGGAAGCAATCTCACGGAATATTTCAGGAACAAATCGGAGCAGTACATGAAGGAGAACCGGCAGACGCAAAAGACTTTCCTCGAAACTCTCGGACTTATCTCCGAATCTTATGTAACCGCCCTTGTCGCAGGAACGCTTTTCCTGATTATACTGCAGTCTATAATGTCGACTATCAGCAGTACTTCGAGCCCAATGTTTTTGTACGTCGTAATATACGGGATAATTCCGCTGGGGAGTATAATGTTCGTGATTTTAATTGATGCAATGACTCCGGAGATGTAAAATGGGACTATTTGGGAAGAAAAAAAATGAAGATGCCATCCCCGGGGAGACAGACCTGGAACAAATCGAGATATTTGAAAAGATCGATTCAAAGAGGAAACGAAGGGAAGGGTTCAACAGAATTCTTGAAGATCCGGTAAAAGTACTGACTGAAAAGCCCGAAAACATTCTTATTGTCTCCGCACCGATAGCGCTGCTGTTCTTCGTCTTCGGGTTTATATCGGTCATATCGAACTACGGAATATACTCCCTGCTGAATTCGACGTTAATTGACGACATCTTCGTGATCACAATCCTCATAATGCTCATACCCCTTGCATTTCTCGATACCAAAGAATCGATGAGGACACGAAATATCGAGGTTGCGCTGCCGAATTTCTTCAGGGATGTCGCAGGGATGAACGAGAGCGGAATGACACTTCCAAACGCCATCCACACCGTTTCGGACGGAGATTACGGAACGCTTACCCCGTATATAAAAAAGCTCGACAACGAAGTTTCGTGGAATATTCCGTTTATAAACGCCATACACAGGTTTGGTGAAAGGCTGGGGACTCCGCTCGCGAAAAGAAGTGTGGATCTTATCGCAAAGGCAAGCCAGGCCGGCGGAGATGTAAGCGAGGTGTTAAGGGCTGCTGCAAACGATTCATACGAATTCGTCAGTCTTGCAACCGAAAGGCGGAACAATATGCTGATCTATATCGTTATAGTTCTTGTATCGTTTCTTGTCTTCCTTCTGGTAATTGCGATTATGACTAGTACGTTCCTCGACACCATGGCCGAAGCCGGAGCGGCAGTTGCATCCTCGGGAACAGACACCTCAGGACTCTCCTTCGGCGGAGCCATAGATATGGACTTCTACAGGAGGCTGTTCTCCCATGCCGCAATGATCCAGGCATTTTTCTCCGGACTTGTAGCAGGTCAGATGGGTGAAGGAAGGGCAATAGCCGGCCTGAAATATTCATTGATTATGCTGATAATCGCGTGGATTTCGTTCAGGTTCTTCATCTGAAAAAAAAAGTTCATGAAACAAAGATTTCATGCACTGTTTCATGTAAATCACAACGTGGTTTGCATGTTAAATTAATTTATATTTTCAAGTTTGTAACCCCTGTCCATCAGGAGTTTCTTTACGCGTTCGCGGTGATTACCCTGAAGTTCGATTGAATTGCCTTTAACAGTACCGCCGCAGGCAAGTTTTCCTTTCAGATGCTTCTGCAGTTCATCCAAATCGATATCGTAGGGATCAAGGCCCTCGATTATTGTTACTTCTTTGCCGTAACGCCTCTTATTGATCTTAACGCTAATCTGCTGTTGTTCCTTTGCGACTTCTTCACAAATACACAGTTCTTTTGGCAGTCCACATTTTGGACATATACCACCAGTCATTACATTGTACCTTACAAATCTGATTATATATTTGTTAGCATGATTTCAGGCCAAATCTGCTACAGCAGGGTATTCACACAGGAAAAAAATACATGAAAATACCCATAATCCGGTGAGAAATGCCAATACGCGCAAAATATTTTTCCCAGCGGCATATGTATCATATTATACCAATTTATTTAGCTTTAGCACAGATTTAATGAAGATAATGTCGCTGATGATCCTGGGGAGCTCCTCACATGCAGGCAAAAGCACAATTGTTACAGCAATTTGCCGAATGCTTTATAATCACGGTTATTCCTGCGCACCTTTCAAATCACAGAATATGAGCCTTAATTCATATGTCACCAGTGACGGCAAAGAGATCGGCATCGCACAAGCCATACAGGCGATGGCAGCAGGCGTCGAGCCGGCGGCCGAGATGAACCCGATCCTTCTTAAGCCGAAGGGCGACAGGACCTCCCAGATAGTGCTGCTCGGCAGGCCGTACAAGGACATCAGGATCGGAGAATATTACAACGAAACCGGACAATTACTCGAAACGGCCCTGAAATCCTATTATTCACTCGAAGAAAAATTCGGAAACATCGTCGTGGAGGGAGCTGGAGGAGCCGCTGAAATGAACCTTTATGACAGGGATATCGCAAACATCCTGCTTGCGGAAAGACTGAACATCCCTATCGTCATCGTCGGCGATATAGAAAGAGGAGGTATTTTTGCGCAACTTATCGGAACATATCAGCTCCTGCCCGATAATGTCAGAAAAAATGTCGTAGGGTTCATAATCAACAAATTCATGGGTGATCCGGATTTATTCAGGAAGGGAATATCGATAATCGAAGAAAAGACCGGAATAAAAGTTCTCGGCGTAATGCCCTATTCCCACGTAGAACTTCCAAGTGAAGATTCCCTCTCGATACAGGACAAATTAAAGCACAATTCAGAGGATAAACCGGTAAATATCGGAGTTGTCAGGCTTGATAAGATCTCGAATTTCAGCGATTTCGAGCCTCTTGAAAGATACGCGGAGATAAGATACCTGAATCCGGCCGATTCATTTGAAGATATCGACTGCCTGATCCTTCCCGGGACAAAGAACACCATAGACGATCTGAACACCCTTAAAATTTCGGGATTCGACCGGAAACTGAAAACGCTTATTGACAAAAAGATCCCGGTCTTCGGAATATGCGGCGGATTCCAGATGCTCGGAAGAGTGATCGAAGATTCAGGAATAGAATCCGGAGAACCCTGTACAATAGAAGGTTTCGGGATTCTGGATCTAAAAACCGAATTTCTCGAATATGAAAAAACCACAGCAAAAGTCAGGAGAAGATCGCTTGGGAAAGAGCCGATTCTCTCGCGGATCGATGAGGCATCCGGCTACGAGATACATATGGGTAAAACGGAACTTGGAGAAGGAGTCACGGAGGCATTTGAAGGCGAGGGGGCGGTATCGCCCGACGGTATGATCATAGGCACCTACATGCACGGGCTGTTCAATAATGAAAATGTGGTTTGTGCATTAATGAGTTACCTGTACGAGCAAAAAGGCCTTGATTTCGCGATAAACGAATCAGAAAAAAACGGGATCGAATCTGCATTCGATAAACTTGTTCACTCTTTTGAAGAAAGTATTGACACCTGTGCAATTCTCAATCATTTTAATAAATGAATCATCATAACCTGTTTACATCATAATACCAAATATGAGGAAGTGGGAAACGTGGTAATGAGGCAGTCTTTTTCAGTTGATCCTGATATAATGGAGAGAATCGACAAATATTCAAAATCGAGGGGAATTAAAAGGGAAGAGGCGATTTTGGAACTTGTTGAGGCAGGAATAAATTTTACGGAAGGCGGAGGGGAGATAAAAAGTGAAAACAAGAGATCGTACGAGGAATTCTACAAAATAAGGAAAGATCTCGACAATATGCAGAAGATGATACAGGAGATCAAGAGCCAGATGCATGATATCAGGACGATCGCGGTATCAAACAACAAACAGATGGACAATATCCTGCAGGAAAAAGATGAAAAACCCAGAAAGAAGGGACTTTTTAATATCAACTGATAATATTAAGAATACTCCTGTAACCCTCATTTTTCAGATCGTCGCATTCTACTGCTTCAACCCTGTTGAAATCAACCGAATCGCTGCTCCTGCATAATGTACAGTATGCTCTTGCAGGAGAAGTTTTCCAGACGCCTGCCTCCCGGAATCGTTTGGAATGCACACAGAACCTGCACTTATCGACTGATTCCCTCTTTTTCGGTAGGCACTGAACCTCACCGTTTTCAATTTCCAGGACACGCGGCCTGCCGTCATTCGAAATATCTGACATCGTAACCTGAATCCTTCATTATCTCAACGATTTTCTTTTTCTGTTCATTCAGTTCAAGATCCAGGACGGAGTTTACGGCAGAATTCCATAATTGTTCAAGCTCCTTATCGTCCGTTACGATGGTGGACCTCCCCTTCACCATCCCGGCCGGATTTCCATTGCTCCCGGAAATCCTGCATGTACAGCACTTATATTTTTTGCAGAAAGAGGGGATGGAATCATGGATAGAACAGTAATAATTTCCGTTTTCGTCTTTATCCATTAAAAAAGGGCACCATTCTGCGGGTGTATCCCTGTTAAGAGGATCGATTCTGCCCCTGAAATTCCTGTCAACAGTGGCATAGAATAATTCGTTTGACAGGTCATGCCGGACCGCATATCTGCCGGGACCCATAACCCCCGTAACTTTGACGTACCTGCCCATGCCCATGCAGCACCTGCCGCAAAGCGTGCAGACAAATTCATTCATTAACGAATATTTGGTAATACCCATTATAAATCATTGATGAGTGCAGCAAAACGTTCATGAAAAGAATATTTCATGTAAATCTCAACATGCTTTTCATGTAAAAACTAAATTCAACAGCTCAGGGGACCCTTGCCGGTTCCCCGAGCGTGCCATGGTGAGATTATCTTCGGGCAAGGCCCCTGGGCAGGGGCCGTCCGGTGGCCCTGCCGCCGGTGCCGGGGTTGCCGGAGAAAGACACGAGATAACAAAGAGCCAAGAAGTTTGCTGGAATTTGGGTAGGGGATCTAAAGAGTTCAGACCTTGATTTTCATGTCAAATCTAAAAATTCAATATTCTGATATATTAGTATTAATAAAAACATTCAGATAACATGAAAGTCTGCATAATGTGCGGCGGAGAAGGCACAAGGCTCCGTCCACTCACATTTGAAAGGCCTAAACCCTGCATCCCGATTGTCAATACCCCGTCGATAAAACATCTTGTCAGTCACCTGTCAAATCTCGGATTTACAGACGTTGTGATTACGATCGGCTATAAAGGCGACGATATCGAGAGGGCGCTCGGAGACGGCTCACTGATGGGAGTGAATATTACATATGTCCGCGAAGAGACAAAGCTGGGAACTGCAGGCAGCGTCAAAAATGCGGAAAAATACCTGAACGACTCTCCGTTTCTTGTCGTCGGCGGGGATCATGTAACGGACATAGACCTGCTGGAATTTTACCGCGATCATCTCAAGGGCGACAGTCTGGTCTCCATAGGCCTGATAAGCATAGACAATCCGTGCGAATACGGAATCGCCGAGATCGATGTGAATTACCATATCATGAGGTTTTATGAAAAGCCGTCGCCGGGTGAGATCTTTTCAAACCTCGCAAGTACCGGTATATATGTATGCGATCCCTCGATATTCGACCACATCCCGGAAAACCGGAAATACGATTTCGCAAAGGATCTCTTCCCTAAACTTATGGATTCGGGAATAAACATCGGAGGGTGGCTTGCAAGAGGCAACTGGACCGATGTAGGAAGTCCGAGATCACTCCGTGAAGCTGAAAAATGGAAACTCAACCAGATGCGCTATACGAATATAAGCGGGAGCGTGTCGATAACCGGCGGCAGCGTGGTAGGCCCGGTACAGTTCGGAGATTCTGTGAAGATAGGCAAGAACACACGGATCATCGGTCCCGTTTCCATAGGATCGGGTACAAAAATCGGAGATAATGTACTGATCGGTCCCTACACAAGTCTTGGAGAATGCTGCAGCATAGGAAATAATTCCAAGATCTTCTCTTCATCCATCTACAACAATGTGGATATCGATGAAAATACAACGATAAGCGGCAGTATAATCGACAACGACGCAGAGATCGGAGTCAGCTGCAATATCGAGAATAATACGGTGATAGGCCCCAGGGCGGTGCTGAAAGACGGAGCGGTTCTTCATTCAGGCACAAGGATCTGGCCCGAGGTTGTGATCGAAGAGAACTGCGTCGTAAAAGAGAACGTATTGAATGATCATTTTGAGACGTCATATAACGGCTCATAGATCTTTTTTTATCCGGCTCTTCGCTTAATCTGTGTATGTATAAAAAAACAGGTTTCACAATTTTTAGCAATCACCGCAAAGAGACGCGGTAAATTCATGGCGTTGTACATAACGGAATATAGCAAAAAACGTTCATGTAAAAACTAAATTCAACAGCTCAGGGGACCCTTGCCGGTCCCTTGGGCGTGCCGTGGGGAGATTATCTTTGGGCAAGGCCCCTAGGCAGGGGCCGTCCGGCGGCTCGGCCGCCGGTGCCGGGGTTGCCGAAACGCATGAAACAGCGAAAAGCCCATCATCTTTATCCGTGCCTGACCAGCCTGTGAGTAACCGCCATTAACGGATGGCGTGCGTAATCGAGGACTTTTACATCGTCAAGCGTATGCAGGTTCATCTCGCGGGCAGTCTTCTCCAGGCCCAGTTCGATATCGGCCCCGATTTCTATGATGTATGCGTCGAGTTCTTTTATCCCCATCCTCTTCGCTGCAACGGCACGGTGGTGGCCATCGACAAGGATCAGTTTTCCGGGTTTCCTTACCACGATGATCGGTTCGGCAAGCCCCTTCTTTATCTCGTATATTCTTCCTTCGAGCTCGTCTTCGTAGATCTTCGACTGGGTAGGAAGCAGGCTGTCGACGGACACGATCTCTTTTGTCAGTGTAGGATTGACATTGTGCAGGATCTTCAGCGTCTCAATAAATTTATAGACTTTTTCAGGGGATACATGCTCGATCTGCGATCTGATGACATCCGCATTTGATATGATTCCCATCAGGTTGCCGTCCTCGTCCACAACAGGAAGCTTCTGGATGCCGGACCTGAATATAACCCTCGCGGCATCGTTTATACTCATATCGGGGTCCGCGACGATCAGGTGCCTGCTCATAATCCTATCCACGGGAGACGTAGGATACACGAACAGGAGATCTCTTGCCGCAATATACCCGACAACTTTTTTATTGTCCACAACAGGAAATCCGTCGTGATGTGTAACTTTGATCGTCTCTATAACGTCTTTTGCCGTGCCGTTTACATCGATGGTCACGACGTCATAGGTCATATAATCCCTGACCTTCTTTTTATCCATTGTGAATAGAATTGTTTTAAACCGACTTGAATAATTCGGAAAAAACATTCATGAAATAAAAATTTTTTTAGAAAATATCGTGTAAATCACGACGTGATTTTAAAAAAAAAGTTATTTTATCTCTATATTACCGCCCGCTCCAAGAGCGATCTTTTTCAGGTGGACTTCAAGGACGCCGTTGTTGAACGACGCAGTTGCGCCTTCTTCGGATACTTCGACAGGGAGCGACACATGGCGGATCATCTCGCCGTATGTTCTTTCCCTGAGATAGTATCCCTTCTCTTCATCCTCTTCCTCTATCTTCTTCTCCCTGTTGCAGGATATTTCCAACGTCTTTGGGTCTACGAGCCTGATCCGGACGTCATCTTTCTCTGCACCCGGAAGATCGGCTACAACATATGTCTCATTCTCATGATCTATTACATCGACGCGGCATTCTCCCGAGATAACAGGTTTAATCCGGTTTGAGAAAAAATTCTCACCCGAAAATGATTCAGAGAGCCTGTTCTCCATCATATTCATAAGTTCATCGATCTCGTTCCAAATCGAGTATACAGGATACATACGTCTTCTTATCATTCTTACTGCACCTCCTGTCTCCGGCTCATAGCCTAACCCTTTGTTAGCGTCAATCATATTTAATTATGATCCAAATGACAATTATCTCCATCCAACGACAAAATAAAAAATATGAAACTATTTATCAGAAGATAGACCAAATTTATAAAGGATGTCCAAAAAAAGGAAGGAGCCACGAAAGAAGGATAGGGACTGGCAAAAGCTGCTCTCGCGTGCATTTATTGTCGTCATTCTTCTGGCCTGTGTAATCGGTTTTAGTCTGTCGTTTTCATTCTTCTCAATATTCAAGAAAGCCGAAGCAGGAGATATCGTCACTGTGGATTATACGCTGTACTACGAGGAAGGGTACCCGATAGTTTCGTCGGATGCATATGTTGTCCAGGATGCATATGAACAGGGTATTCCTGTCGCATATACAAGCTCCCTGCAGCTTCAGGCGGGCAGCCTCCAGTCTGACAATCTAATCCCGGTCTCAGTATACCAGTATTATCTTGGAAACACGGAGTATGCGCTCCTTGATCTTGAAGTCGACGCAATGAGCAGTGACGTAATAGACATGCACACGAATGATGTCAAACAGATAGACCTCGAATTTGCTCCGACCCTTACATACAATATTTCCGCCGAAGATTTCGACAGCGTGGAGGGTATGAATTTCTCAGAAATCGCGGTAGGCATGCTCATGTTCCCGGATCTAAGTGGGAATTTCAACGAATCCGTTAATGCAACAAAGATCATCAGGCCCTCCGTTATCATTGCCAAGACAAACGATTCCGTAACACTAAGGTACGGATATGCCCTGGCTGAGATCAAGGTAACAGATATTAATTAAAATTCACATTTTTAAAATTCAGGGGAATAACATCCCCAGAGTCTCATTTTTATAAAAGATCTCCATATTACGAATTCAATGATCTCTCATACCACCGCTATTGCTTATTTTTAGAATATCTATTGTGATGAGATTGTGCAACAAAGAGATCTTACTGTTAAAATTCTATCTTACAAACAAGGCTTGAATGATCACTCAACCTTTTTTCTCTTGGTTCGTGAACATATTTACACTCTATAATGTTAGGAATGAGATTTTCCGAAGCGAAAAAATGATCGTATCTATATCCGTCACCGGTCCTTCCAACCCAGCTATATTCCATTTTCGCCGGATTGTGATACCGGTAAGCATCTTTTAAATGGAAGTTCGAAAGGCTGGAATAAAATTCATATTCCCATTCTTCAAAAAAGGAGTAATGAGGATTGTGATCTGATTCTAAAATGTTAAAATCACCACAGAATATGCGATTATTGCTTGTTTGATCATTTTCAAAACATGACAATAAATTTTTCAGGAACTTCTTTTTCCTTTCTTTTTTCTCAGTACTGGCATCACGAGATGGTACATAAGTTACAATTATTTCAATAATCTTGTCCGATAATGGAATTTTAACTGACACAACGCGAGCACTAAGGAATGTCATAAGTTTTGAAAAATCACTAACTTCTGGTTTAAATTTACTAATTACCATCACGCCATACTCTTTGCCTTCTGGTTTTGGAAATACTACATTATATCCAAAACTTTGGAAATATTTCTCAATATAGAAGCAACCTTCACTATTTTTACACTCTGTAAGTAGTAATAAATCGAAATTTTGAGTGATTAACCATGCCGCCTGTTTCTTTGCTCGATCTATCGAAGGGTTTCCAATGTTCCAGCAGATTGATGAAATACTCGATATTTTTTTTTCATTATCCTCTTGGATTTCGGTTTTGGGATCTGCCATAAAGGCATCCAATGTCAGATCAATAGAAATTTTTTTCATGTTAATCCCTCACCAGACTGGTTATATAAATCGACAATACGTTTTGTGATACTTTCAGAATTCTCCTCAATTGAAGTAGATTCATTATCAAGAACATAAACGTTAAACCCTTGCTTTTCTAAAAATTCCGCTGCTTGGCGATAGTAGTCTAATTCATCTTTACGCGCGGTTTTTTTTCGTTCAAAAAAACTACCATCACTGCGCAAATTCAATCGTTTGTTAAGTGTATCTGGTGAAGCTAAAAGAATAACACTCAAATCGGGAATAATAACATTCTTGTTTATCTCCCATATGAACTCTAAATCAACATCATCAATCCGTTGTAGTACAAGTGATGACTCGACATACCGATCAGACAATACAATTTTTTTCTTTTGCAATGCAGGAAGAATCTCATGTTCGATATGATAATATCTATCTGTAGCTGCGATGCATGCTAAAGTTTTGCCACGATATTTCTCTTCGGATTTACGCAAAAAATCGCCTATCAGAGAATCTGTTGGCTCTCTGGTTTTATAAGTTTCAAATCCTTGGGAAGTCAATTTTTTACAAAGGTCACCCATAATCGTTGATTTTCCTACTCCATTCGGACCATCGAGCGTGATAAACAATCCATAAGAAGTATTCATATATCGATCCCCTTCCTTATCTCTGGACAGACTTCAGAATCAATGTCTCCAATTACCTTTCCAGAGTAAACGACAGCACTTGGGCACCCTTTTCCACAAATGATATTCTTATCACATTTTTTACACAGATCATTATTTCCGAATGCATATCTGTGCTGAAATCCGTATTTATCAATTTTTTGGGGAAAATCTGCGTCCTTAACAATATTTCCTATGATGAATTCTGCAGGATTATACTGACTGTTTGGTGTATCCGCTGCAAAAACTAGGTACGCACATACAGCGACATTTCCATTTGCAAACACATAAAAGATGTTTCCAGCTTCACAGGACCCCAATGGAAACTCATTGTTTGGAAATCGGATGTAAATAACTTCAATTTTGTTAGAGTACTTAAGTGTTGAACTCTGAATTGATCTTAAAGTATCTTCAGATGTGGCGTAATTTGCAACCCCAATGACTCCGCGCCCCATTGGAGAGACTGGATTCATGAGAACAAACTTAGCATTATTCAGGATTGCAAATTCACATAGTTTTTCGTACTCTTCAACATTGGCAAAAGTATTGGGTGTGACTAGGAATCCTTGTAGTAAGCCACATTCACTTAGTTGTTTGATTGTACTGATACACTTATCGAAAGCACCTCTTTTCTTCATAAATTTATCATGAGATTCTGACGAAAAACCATGAAGGCTCACGTTAATGTGTACATTGCGTTCGTGAGATAAGGCCTGGATTTGATCTGTGGTAATTACGGTAGCATTGGTACAAATTCCTACACTAATGTCTGCATTACTCAGCAGTTTAACGAAATCAATTATATTTGGATGTAGAAAAGGTTCACCCCCAGTGAGCGTAACACGTGAAACACGACACTGCTTTAATCGAGGTACGACAAAATCCTGAAAATCTTCTAATGTCATTGTTTCGCCTTGATTATCCGCAGAGGTAAAACAATGGACACAACGGGCATTGCAAATGTCTGTAATTCGAATCAATGCTTTTCTAAAAGGCGGTTCAACAGAGGAACGAAAAAAACATGAAGATGCAATATTTTTTCTGATTAAGCCCCGGCAATTCTCCATGCTATTCCCTCACCATTGATACTACCAGAACCAAATCCATGTCAGATGATTTTTTGTTTGGTACTAAATACTTTTCTCTCATGATGAAAATCATTGAAAATTGATATTTGGTATGATTTTTGAGCAGGTGATTTTCCATAAACCGCCAGGTAAATTGTAAAGTAAAGCTTAAATAGAGCCTAAATACGGCGAAAATTACTATTTTTTGCATCCACACAGAAGCGCTGTACTCCACGATCTCCTGCCTGTTCGATATAAACATCGTCTGAAAAAAACAGGGCAATAACAGGCCGTTATATCCCTGCAGTTTGAGGTTTAATCAGCCTAAAATCCATATATTGGCGATATTTAAAACTGCCACCCAAAACCCGGATTAAAACGTGAAAATAAGCTCAGATTACAGGTTTTCAGGCCACATCATAAGCATAAAACAGGTCTAATCCCCGACGGGATGGGAGTCCTGGTTTTCCAAATCACCCAAAAAAAGAGTTCTGAAAAAAATTAAACCTTTGTACCGTATATCCGCTTTATTTTCCTTGCATAGGCCTTCCAGCCCTCTTTTCTCATGACCGATCCCGACCTGAGTTTGATATGCGTTATCCTGAATCGAAGACCTTCCTCGTTGCAGACCTCATCGACCGCGAAATCCCTTTCACCATCTGTTTCAATATAAATCGGAATTGTCTTCCACCCGGCATGAACGGAGGCACGCACTACGACCTTTTCCACAATCCTTGTCCAGAGAGTCTCTATATCCGAGGCTTTCGCCTTTGTAAGACGCCTGGGGCCGGACTCTATACCGGTCACCTCGACTCCTACAGGTTCGTCGCCGACTTCAGCTACAATAATATCTCCTATTTCGACGATTTCATCCTCAAACATCTCGACAAGGCCTTTTTGGGACTCGCCTTCCCCGCTTACGATCGTCTTTATCGTAATTTCTTTCGGCACTTTAGGCTTTTCTTCATGGCGTACGTTCCCGCAGATATTGCAACGCACCAGCAGATCGCTACCCTCTTTCAGGATCTCATGATCGGTTTCCTCTCCGCACGAAGGACAAAAAAATTCGGAATTCATTACCTTATAATGTAGGCAGAATATGAAATATATTCTTGCAGACCAAATTTATTCAAAATGCCTGAACATGACCCGTGCAACACGATAAAAGAATTAAAAGCTGTTGAAATAATCCATTGCAGGGGGCATCCGAATGTTACAGGGACACACAGATCGACTTTCGAGATCACAAAGGAGCCCGAAGTCTCAAGAACCGGCACATGCATCATAGGAGTTTCTTCGGACAAAGGGGCAAAAGATCTCTCGGAAAAATTCAAAAAAATTCTTGCCGACGAGCGATCCGAACTAACTGCCGTTTTTGAGGTCGGCGGGTCGCATTTTCAGGTCCGCTCGTTCGGTTCTGCAGGAATAACCCTTGAACATGAAACAGACCTTGTTTGGAGAAGAAGCAGTTTTACGTGTGGAAGAACAGTCGGGGTATATTCAGACTATACAGCCGGACAGATCCCGCGTGATATTATAAAAAAGATACAGGAAGGCGCGGAGATTACAGTAATACTTACTGTCCGGCTGAATCCTGAAGCTCGGTCACCTTCAGTTCCGCATCTTCCAGGTATTTTTCACAGCTTTGAAGAATCTCCATGCCGCGCCTGTAGAGAGTGAGACTCTCTTCAAGGCCAGCCTCCCTGTTCTCAATCTTCCCGATAATCTCTTTCAATTCGTTTATCTGCTCTTCATATGTTTTTTCCATGATTCACATCCTCTATAACTGCTTTGCATTCTCCATCCTTCAGGACTATTTCAACCCGGTCATCCCTGAAAAGATCTGCCGCGGATCTCACAACAGAATCATTCTTGCGGACTATACAATATCCTCTCTCAAGCGGTTTTTTCGGGTCAGATGCAGCCAGCGAAGCCCGCAGAAGCCCGAGGGACATCCTTTGCCTTTCAATATAACCGTTCATCGAATGATTCAGGCGGCCGAAGAGATCGTCAAGTCTCTGGAACTCTTCATTAATCAGCTGTTCAAACTTTTTCGGTTGCAGTCTCAGCCTGAAACCCTCGAGCAATTCCCTCTCCCTCGTGATCCTGTCGGTCACTGAGTTCATGAGCGTCTTTTCATATGATCTCAGCTGGTTCTCCAGTTCGCATCTGTCCGGGACCACGATCTCTGCAGCCGCCGACGGTGTCGGAGCCCTGACATCCGCTGCAAGATCGACAAGCGTGAAATCGATCTCATGGCCGACCGCACTTACAACAGGGGTCTTGCATTCAAATACCGCTCTTACGACGTCCGGGTGATTAAACGGGAACAGATCCTCAAAACTGCCTCCGCCCCTTCCGACGATTATAACATCCACAAGACCGTCGATGCGGCGTATGGCCCTTGCGATATCAGCATGTGCGTTGTCCCCCTGGACAAGCGCCGGCGACAGGATAATCTCAACGGGGTACCTGCGGGAGATCACATTTTCTATATCGCGCCTTGCAGCACCCGAAGGAGAAGACACAACTCCTACCTTTCTGGGAAATTGGGGAAGCATCTTCTTGAATACTTCATCGAAAAGACCTTCTTCCGCAAGCTCTCTCTTCCATCTCTCCACGAGAAAATGCTTGTCGCCTGCACCCGCGGCACTCAGTTCCCTTACAATAAACTGGTACTTCCCGTGAGGCTCATAGACCTCGACCGAACCGTATGCACGAACTTTCATGCCGTTTTCAGGCCTGAATCCCACTTCCCGGGCGGAGCTGCGCCACATTGCACAGTTTATAAGATACTCTCTCCCGTAAACCGATTCTGTCATGGAGAAATACAGATGGCCCGAGGCATGATTCTTAAGGTTTGTCATCTCCCCCTCGATCCATATCCCACGGAGCGAGTCATCATCAAGCCTGCTTTTTATAATTGCAGAGATCTCGGAGACGGACTTTATCTTATTCTCCCCGGAATCCTCCTCTATGCCGAACCAGTCCATCGATAATAATAGAGTCGCGATTTATGATATGAATTATGCAACAGAAATTTAAAGGCTGTTTGATCATAATTATCTCATGGAAATTATATACTGCCCAAACTGCGGCTGTAAATTAAATAAGGGCGATAAATTCTGTACTAAGTGCGGTTCGGGATTTCCTTCGGGAGACGTACAGCTGAAGGTCCCGGCGGTTTCATTGATCCTCTCGGCCTTCTACCCCGGACTGGGACAGATGTACAACGGGGATAAACTCTCAAAAGGCCTCCTGATCTTCTTCGGCTTTGCCATAGGTTCGCTCTTCTTCTTCATACCCGGGGTCCTTGTCTGGATATTCGGGATGTATGATGCCTATAAAAAATCCGGACGGATACAGAAAGGCGAGGCCGAGTATTCACCTGCCAGGAATAAGGATATCGCTCTTATAATCTTCATACCGCTGATCGTCCTTATACTGATACTTGGAATAACGATCTATGCAGTTTATTTCTACTACGGAAGCCCGGAAACGCTGCTTAACAAGATCGAATACTATTCACAATACCTGAAATCAAGAATATAATCCCCTTTTTGCCCCGAGGCATCAGTTATATATGATATCATCAATAATTTTGAATCAATGCCAAAATATTCAGTTTCAAGCATGTTTTTTCATGAATATTTATGTGCTGAAATATTCTCTTTCGTGGAAAAATCCGGATGCAATGCAATAGAATTCTGGCCCGAAACTCCCGACTTCTGGCTTCACGGGAAAAACCATGAAGATATAAAAGAAATCTTCAGCAGACATCCGGAACTCGAATCCATCACGATTCACGCACCTGTTCTCGACCTGAATCCATGTTCGGTGAACCCTGACGTCGCCGAGATCTCGACAAAGAATACTCTCGAAGCGATAAGACTTGCAGAAATACTCGGTGCAGAGGCGGTAACGATTCACCCCGGGAGAAGAACTGCAAAGAGGCCGGCAGGAAAGAGAGACATGGAGCGTTTCCAAAGATACATTGACAGGGTTCATGACACAGCAATAGAGACAGGGGTGAAAGTCGCACTTGAAAACATGCCCCCGAAGATCAATTCGCTGTTCTCGGAACCAAAACAGATGAAGGATATACTCAAACAGGAAGAATGGCTTTATTTTACATTCGATATCGCACATGCCATTACAAACGATAATGCAAAGGCCATGGAATTCATCAACTCCGCATTCGACAGAATCATCAATATCCACGTCAGCAGGAACTCCGGAGTTAAAAACCACTTCCCGCTCGACGACGATCCCTTTACAGGAGAAATCCTGGGCGATCTCTCGAACAGGGGATATGAAGGATTCCTTACTCTCGAACTCGAGGACCTGAACCTTGACAGGACGGCCACTGCCGAAGAAAAGATCTCGATTGTCAAAAAAGACGTCAGTTACATCAAAAGTTTCTTCAACTGATAATCATTCCAATCCCAATTTCCCGTGATAATAACCAATATCAGCGTAATAATTTTATTGTCTCAGGTCAACTATTGATTAGAAATCTGAATATGAATAAAAATTCTGCCGCCGGGGCGGCGTGGAACAAATGAACGTAGCTTATTTAGGAATATTTCTTTTTGTTTTGTGCCTCATTCTGTCCGCTTTTTTCTCCGCGTCCGAAGTCGCACTAATTGGTATAAATCATGCAAAGGTCAGACAGCTTCTTGAACTGAAGAAGAAAGGATCTATTGCTCTTGAAAAAATAAAGGAAAACACGGACCATCTCCTGATAACCATACTTATCGGAAACAACCTCGTAAACATCGCTGCGGCGTCAATTGCAACGGCGATCGCAATCGAGATCTACGGGGATATTGGTATCGGAATAGCAACGGGACTCGTGACAATCCTGATGCTCATATTCGGAGAGATCGGCCCGAAGACATATGCCGCAAGGCACCCGGAGAAAGTCGCTCTTTTTTCCGCAAAAATAATCCTTACGCTCTCGTATATTCTCACACCGGTAATCCTGATCTACGACGGCTTCAAAAAGCTCTTCAAAATCGAGGAAAACCTCGGCCATCCGATAGTTACTGAGGAAGAGATAAAGCAGTGGATAGACGCCGGAGAAGAATCCGGGACTATCGAAGAGGAAGAGCACCAGATGCTCCACCGGGTCTTCAGGTTCACCGATACATATGCAAGAGAAGCAATGACCCCGAGGGGCGACGTAATCATGATAAGCGACAGCAGCACTCTCGAGGACGCGATAAGCATATTCAACGATACAGGATTCTCAAGGCTACCGGTATATCATGAGCAGATGGACAACATCATCGGGACACTGAATGTAAAGGATGCATTCGCAGCGGTATACAACAAAAAAACCGATACCAGGATCATCGATCTGCTGCATGAAGCCCACTTCGTTCCGGAGAGCAAGAAGATCGACGAACTCTTAAACGAACTCCAGATGAAGAAGAACCATCTTGCGATGGTAATCGACGAATACGGGACCTATGTAGGCATAATCACAATAGAGGATATACTTGAGGAGCTCGTCGGCGACATTCTCGACGAATTCGATGTAGAGGAACCGGAGGTCCAGACGATAGACGATGGCGTATTCCTGATAGATGCCGGCGCATGGGTCGACAGGATCAACGAAGACCTGAAGATCAATCTGCCAACCGACGAATCATATGAAACTATAGGAGGCCTTCTCATTGACAGGCTCGGACACATCCCGAAACGCGGGGAAGTAATAAGGCTTGAAGACCAGGACATCGAGATGAGGGTCATGAAGATGAGGGGAAGGAGAATCATCGACGTGAAACTCATAATCCCCACCGGGAATTCCCACACAGAATAATTATTCCTTTTGACTGCCAATGATAATGGATATGAAAAATATCGCCGTTCTTGCTTCAGGAAGAGGTACAAATTTTCAGGCAATAATCGACGGTGTTGATTCTGGATTGATTAAAGGCAGGATCTGCTGCCTGATTACCGATAATCCATCGGCATACTCAATAGAAAGGGCCGAAAAAGCAGGTATACCGGTAAAAGTTATCGATTTCAGCAGTTTCGGGGACCGAACTGATTACAATTCGGCGCTTTGCAGGGGAATGGAAGAGACAGGTGCAGACCTTTTCGTTCTGGCCGGGTATATGAGGCTTCTCGACGATGATACTGTCAGGCAGTTTCCCGGAAAGATGATAAATATCCATCCGGCACTTCTTCCGTCGTTTAAGGGTCTTCACGCCCATAAACAGGCGATAGAATACGGCGTAAAAATATCAGGGTGTACGGTGCATTTTGTGGATGAAGAGATGGACCACGGAGCAATAATTGCCCAAAGTCCCGTTCCCGTAATGGACGACGATACCGAGGATTCCCTCGCTGAAAGAATCCTGAAAGAGGAGCATAAGGCGCTCCAGAGATCCGTTGCTCTGTTCTGTGAAGACCTGCTGAGGATAGAGAACAGGAAAGTAAAAATTCTTTCCGCGAAAAAAGACTGATACCATATTGTCACAACTTATGGCACCACGCAGGAATAAAAACACGGAAAGAAAGATCGCGGAAGAGAGGATCGAGAGACTGTTTGAAGCCGCACACACGGTCTATGAAAAAGATCCGTCGCTTTCCGGCAGGTATGTAATTCTCGCGATAAAGATCGCGATGAAATACAGGGTGAAGATACCTGACCGTTACAGGCACAGCTATTGCAGGAAATGCTTCAGCTTCTTTTCACCCGGAAACAACACAAGAACGAGAATAAACAGCGGAAAAGTCACACTTACCTGCACGAACTGCGGGTATATCAGGAGATATCCGATAAAGGAAAGAAGATGAAGAAGGAAGAGAAGACTGCAGGACTGCAGCAACTGAAAGCCACAGTATGGATCGGCAAAAAAGGGATCACCGAAAGTACGATAGATGAAATTAAAATGCAGATTAAGGAAAGAAAGATCATAAAGATCAAATGGCTCAGAAATAGCGAGGTCGATCCTGAAGAAGTTGCCAGGATGGCAGGTGCCGTACTAATACAGAAAAGAGGGAGGACGATGATTCTCTCCAAAAATAAATAATAATCACAAGAGTAACTTTGTCAAAATCTCTTTTTGGAAAATATATAATAGCTGACCGGTCAAATATATAGAGACTGCTAATTTGCTTATGGAAATTATCTGACGGACGGGAATTTAAAGTGGATTCGTATTCCCGTCGAATCGTCCATGAAACAGTTGTTTCAGGATATTTCCAGTGAAAAAATCATGCTTTTGAAAGACAAGGCATGATCTCTTTAGCATCATTTAGAGAGTGGTTGAAAATGACAACTGTATATGATATCCCACCGGATCTTCTTATCAGAAAAGTGGCTGGCGAGCTCAAAGAGCTTGACGCGATAGAAGCTCCGGAATGGGCAGGATTTGCAAAGACAGGCGTCCACAAAGAGATGCCTCCGAAAGATGAAGACTGGTGGTACATACGTGCGGCATCACTGCTTCGCAGAGTGTACATCGACGGTCCCGTAGGAGTCCAGAGACTCAGGTCCTTCTACGGCGGGAAAATGGACAGGGGCTCGATGCCCTCAAGTTTCAGGAAGGGATCGGGATCGGTTACACGCAAGATCCTCCAGCAGCTTGAAACGGCCGGGTACATTGAGAACACACCTGAAGGAAGGAGAGTATCCCCTGCAGGCAGGTCATTCCTTGACGGCGCAGCAAACAGCCTGAAGGAAACTGTTGCCGAATCAATTCCGGCAATAGCAAAGTACTGAAAGGAGAGTTAAAAAGATGGTTGACGACGAACTTGCGGAAATTCGCAGAAGAAAGATGCAGGAGCTTCAGAGGCAGCAGATGGACCAGCAGGGAATGGAGGAAGAAATGGCCCGCCAGAAACAGGCTGAAGCCCAGATGCATATGATGCTTATGAAGATCCTCGAGCCAGAAGCCCGGGAACGTTTAAACACCATCAAACTGACAAAACCGGAATTCGCGCAGGCTGTGGAGCAGCAGCTGATTATGCTTGCCCAGAGCGGCCGTATAAGAGATCGAATCAGCGACGAACAGCTAAAGACGATCTTAAACCAGCTTATTCCGAACAAAAGAGAGATTAACATCACTCGTAAGCATAAACTATGAAAGCCGGAATACTCTTCAGCGGAGGAAAAGACAGTTCTCTTGCGGCCCTCATGATATCAAGGGATTACGAAGCCGAACTGAATACGTTCGTATTCGACGGCGACAGAAAGATCCCTAGTATCGAAAAGGCAGCTGAAGCTTTAGGACTTCCGCTTATTAAAAGAGTATTTGACGAAGGACTGCTTGAAAAAGTAATGGAGATGATGGTAAATGACGGGTTCCCGAACTCTGCCATCAACCTTGTTCACAGGAGCGCCATCTGTTCCCTCTCAAGGGAATACGATGTTATAGGGGACGGGACGCGGCTGAATGACCGTGTTCCTATGCTTGATTACGCCGAAGTGCAGAGCATCGAAGCTAAATATCAATGCGCCCTCGTGCGGCCTCTGCTTGGATATGGAAGACGTGAAGTAAACCGCCTTGCAGGTAAACATTTCACCGTTGAATACGGTGAAACGGGTACTATCGAGAACGGGGATTACGAAAACGAAATCCGAACAGCATTCAGTGTTCAAGGCCTCGATCCTTACGAAATATTTCCCAGCCACCATGAGCAGTCACTCGTTACCGGAAAGGCATTACGGAGCTAAAGGGTGTGTAAAAATGAGTAAAGTAACCAAAGCGAGAAAAATAAGACTTGCAAAGGCATGCGAACAGAACAGGCGCGTGCCGGCATGGGTAATGATTAAGACGAAGAGGCATGTTGTATCCCATCCCAGGAGACGCAACTGGAGAAGAAGCAAACTGAAGGTGTGATGAAAAATGGCAGATATCTTAAAGGAACAGATCTATGTCATACCGCTTCGTGATGTCAAGAGAGCACCGCGGTGGAAGAGGAGTCCCAGGGCAATCAAAGAGATCAGGGAATTCCTTGCAAAACACATGAAAAGCGAAGACATCAAAATCGACAAGAGCATCAACGAAAAGATATGGGAACACGGATGTGAAAAACCACCGAGAAAGATCCGCATCCGTGCAATGAAATTCGAGGACGGCCAGGTTCAGGCTGAACTTGCCGAAGAGTGAAATGGTTGAAACGATCAGCTTCGCAGGCGACGAGCATATAGGCGTATACACCCGTGTATTTGAGGACGTTGCATTTGTCCCTCTGGACGCAACCGAGGAGTACATAGGTTCCGTGGAGAAAAGACTGGGTGTTGAAGTTGTTCAGACCACAATACAGGGCTGTTCGATAATCGGGTCCCTCCTTGCGGGAAACAGCAGCGGGATGATTGTCAGCGGTCTTGCATCGACTGAAGAAATCAATCTTCTCAAAAAGTACAGTAAGGTAATGCTTCTCGAGCGGACCATGAACGCCGCGGGAAACATCATCCTTGCAAACGATCATTTTGCCGCAGTACACCCGGAGATATCCGAGAGAACTGCCGAAAAGATATCGGAGTTCCTGGAAGTCCCGGTTCTTATGATGAACATCGGCAAAATACCTACCGTGGGAATGGCTGCAGTCGCGACAAACAGAGGAGTCATACTCAATCCCGGAGCATCGGCAACGGAAATAGCCGAGATCGAAGAGATTACCGAACTGCCTGTCGGAACCGGAACGGTCAACATGGGCAGTACTCTCATAGGGACCGGACTCCTTGCAAACAGCAAAAGCTACCTTGCCGGCATCTCGACGAGCGGTTATGAACTTGGAAGGATTGAAGAAGTATTTGGATTTTAACGGAGTAGTTTGAAATGGACATGAAAAATTTTGAAGTTACAGGAAGTTTTAAAAACGGACTGGAGTGGCAGCCCTTTACAAAAGTGATCTCCGCTCCAAACGAAATCCAGGCAACCGAAAGCACATATAATATTTTCGGGAGCAAACACAGATTAAAGAGAAATTATATCAAAATTGACAGTATCAAACTTATTAATGGTGAGTAATTTGGATAATGTCGACCCCCGGGAGATTGAGATGCTCCAGCAGTATCTCAATGAATTCGGGCAGCAGGCCGAAGCCTACACCGCACAACTGCAGATACTGGAACAAAGACGAATCGAATCCCTGACGGCGATAGAGACGATAAAAAATATCGGCTCGCAACCGGACAACACGATGCTTCTTGAGATCGGGGGAGGTGCGTCCATGAAAGTGAAAGCACTCGAACCCGACAATGTTTTTGTAAATATCGGCTCGAATGTCATTGTCGAAAAGACCAGCGACGAATCAGTCAGCTATCTTGAAGACAGGATCATCGAACTCGAGGCACTTGAGAAGAAGGTATCCGAAACGATAACCGAGATCCGCAAACAGGCGTCTGATGTCGCCAAAAAAATGGAAGATCTCTACAAAAAATACCAGGCGCAGTCAGGAAACTGATTATCCATGTTTAAATCTCTTAAGGACAGGCTGAAGGGAGTTTCGAAGAAATTCGGTTCCAATATAGACGAAGCGATAGAGAAAGAGTCGCAGCTTTCGGAAGCCGACAACCGTATACCGGAAATGCCGGAGGAACCGAAGCCCGAACTTTCCGAAGAAAAAGATCAGCCCGTGATCCAGACTGAGAAAAAACCTGAAAAAAAAGCAGGTTTCGGCAGCAAGATCAAAGTCCTTGTTACAGAGAGGGAAGTCCTTATCACTGAAAAGGACATCTCGGAACCCCTGGAAGAGCTTGAACTTATTCTTCTTGAAAACGATGTCGCATTCGACACCACCGAGGCTATAATCAGCCATATGAAGGATGACCTCGCAGGACAGAGAAGAAAGATCGGAACCAGTTCCGAGAAATTCGTTACAGATGCACTCAAAGACGCTCTCCTGGAAGTCCTCGGGGAAGGTTTTCTGCTTACCGATTACATAGACTCGCATGAAAAGCCCGTAAAGGTTCTTTTCACCGGCGTCAACGGCGCAGGGAAGACGACAACGATTGCAAAGGTCGCCTTCTACCTGAAAAGCAAAGGCTACTCGGTTGTTATCGGATCGGGCGACACATTTCGTGCAGGTGCCAACCAGCAGATGAAGACCCACGCCGATCGAATAGGAGTCAAGGTTATCAGCCACCAGGAGGGAGCAGATCCCTCAGCTGTTCTTTTTGACACCGTAAATTACGCAAAGGCGCACAACATCGATGTTGTCCTTGCCGATACCGCAGGAAGGTTCCACAATAAAGGGAACCTGATGAAGCAGCTCGAAAAGATCCGCCGCGTGATGAATCCCGACATAGTTGCATATGTCGACGAGGCAGTCGCAGGCAACGATGCGGTGATACGTGCGGAAGAGTTCAACTCGGCTGTGGGAACCGACGTGGTCGTTCTTACAAAAGCAGACATGGACACAAAGGGCGGTGCGGCGATTTCAATTGCACATACGATCGGCAAACCGCTTATGTTCCTAGGAATGGGGCAGGGCTACGACGACATTGTCCCGTTCGAACCTGAAAAAATGGTTGAAGAACTTCTGGAGGAGGATTAATTATGCTCGATCGTCTGGGCTCGGGATTAAAGGATGCGTTAAAGAAACTTGCCGGAAAGACAGTCATCGACAAGGCTGCGGTAGAGGAGCTTGTAAAGGATCTCCAGAGAGTGCTCCTGCAGGCCGATGTAAACGTCAAGCTTGTAATGAACCTCTCGAAGGCCATTAAGCAGCGCTCGCTCGAAGAAGAGCCACCCAAGGGAATGAGCGTCCGGGAACACGTCTTAAGGATCGTGTACCAGGAGCTCGTAAATCTCATGGGTGAGGAGATCGAGGTAACGCTCGGTCCGCAGACGATCCTCATGGCTGGTCTCCAGGGTAGCGGAAAGACGACCACGACAGGAAAACTCAGCAGGTACTTCCAGAAGAAAGGGCTGAGAGTCGGTGTTATCTGTGCGGATGTCTTCAGGCCCGGTGCATACGACCAGTTAAAGACACTCTGCGACAAGGTAAACGTCCCCTGCTACGGCGAACCGGGAGAGATCAATGCCGTTAAGATCGTCGAAAACGGCATGAAGCAGCTCAAGAACGCCGAGGTCCTGATCATCGATACGCAGGGCCGCCACGCACTCGAAGACGAGCTCATCGACGAGATTATCAAAATAAACGATCTCTCGAAGGCGTCGCACAGGTGGCTCGTTCTCGACGCGGCACTCGGTCAGCAGGCGCGCGAGCAGGCTGCAAGATTCCACGATGCAATCAACATCGACGGTGTCATCATCACGAAGATGGACGGAACTGCAAAGGGCGGCGGTGCATTATCGGCCGTAGCTGAAACAGGATCAGGTATCGTGTTTGTCGGAAGCGGAGAGACGATAGACGATCTCGAACGCTTCGATCCCGACAGTTTCATCTCAAGACTCCTCGGGATGGGAGACCTGAAGTCCCTCATCGAACGCGCAGAGGAGGCTATCAACGCTGAAGAAGTCGATGTAAACGCCATGATGAAGGGCAAGTTCACCCTCAGGGACATGTACAAGCAGCTTGAATCCCTGAAGAAGATGGGGCCCTTAAAACAGGTCATGTCGATGCTTCCGCTCGGAAACATAGAGATCCCCGAGGATGCCTTCGACACCACCGGAAAGAAGATGGAAGCCTACAAGGTAATCATGGACTCCATGACAAACGAGGAGCTTGACGATCCCTCCGTTATTCATGCATCGAGAATCCAGAGGATTGCCACGGGCGCAGGAGTCTCCCAGGAAGAAGTAAGGGAACTCCTCAAGTACCATAAAACGATGCAGCGCACTCTTAAAGGATTTAAGGGGATGGGCGGCGGCAAATTCAACATGCAGCGGATGATGAAGAAGTTCGGCGGCGGGATGTAAGGGCTGATGAAAAGATTTCTTATTATCGGCCACAAGGCTGTTACCGAAGGCGGTTTTTCCCTTAACGACATGCCGGGTGGAGCAGGGAGGATGGATGTCCTGTGCAGGTGCGTCAACTCCTGCTTCTTCCTCTCCCACGATCTCCGGAGGGATGTCGAATGCTATCTTCTCCTCCTCGGAGAACCCAATCCCCCGAAGACAATCCTCATCAAGGGAAACGAAGTTCGCTATCTCAATCCCGACGAGAGGAGTGCAGGTTCGCTGATAAAAAAAGCGCTTCAGGTTGTCTGCGGAGAGGAGTTCATCGAATCCACAAAGGGCATATATATAAGGAACGGCGGACTGGAAAGACTCCTGAATGAGATCGACTTTTCAGTTCTCGATGAAAACGGAACGGACATCCGCAGTGTAGAGGAGATTCCGGAGAACTACATACTCTCGGATCACATGAATTTTTCAGAGGAAGAAGAGAGTCTGATAAAGGACCTCCCGAAGATCTCCGCCGGGCCGAAGGTGCTGCACGCGGATCATACCGTTATCGTAATCCTCAATGAACACGACAGGAGAGAAAAATGAGCGACATACTTGAGAAGGTCGGCGAGATCCTCGAATACGGACCCGTATGCGATCACTGCCTGGGCAGGTTCTTCGGAAAGCTCTCCCACGGACTCGGAAACGAGGAGCGGGGAAGATCTCTCAGGATCGCATACTCGCTTGAGAAGAATATCCCCTACCTGCAGGAGACTGAAAAATGTTGGATCTGCAGCAACATCTTTGACACTGCCGAAGAGTGGGCGAAGAAGATCGCGGACGCTCTTTCCGGGATCGAATTTGAAACGATGCTCGTCGGGTGCCGTGTGCCTCCCCTTGCCGCAGAGAGCGAGGAGATGGTCTGGACCGATCTCGGACTAGAATCGCCCGAACCCCTGAAGGCCGAATTCAACAGGGAGACAGGAAAGATCGTCAGCTGCATCACCGGTAAGCAGGTCGACTTCAAGAGGCCCGATGTCGTTGCAGTATGCAATATCCCTGAAGGAACGGTTGAAATCGAGATCAATCCCCTCTACATCTACGGCAGGTACTGCAAGTACGAAAGAGGAATTCCCCAGACACGCTGGCATTGCAGGGTGTGCAGGGGCAAAGGATGCGAAAGGTGCAACTTCACCGGCAAGATGTATGCGGACTCGGTCGAGGAGCTTATCGGAAGACCTGCAATAGAAGTCTTCAAATCGAAAGATGCCGTCCTGCACGGGGCCGGCAGGGAAGATATCGACGCAAGGATGCTCGGTACCGGCAGACCTTTCGTAATCGAGATAGTCGAGCCGACGATCAGATCGTTCGATCCCGAAGAGCTTGAAAAAACAATCAATGAAAGCGCCGGAGGAAGGGTTTCCGTAACTATAGATCACATAAGCGATCGCAAAGAGGTGGAAACCCTTAAATCGGGAAAAGCTCATAAAAAGTACAGCATTCTGGTGGAAGTAGAAGGCGAATTTTCGGCAGATGAAGTCAAATCTGCCTTAAACAGCCTCCGTGGGGCTATAATTAATCAGCGCACCCCGGAAAGGGTTTCTCACCGAAGGGCAGACAAGGTCAGAAAACGTCAGTGCATCGACATCAGCTGTACTGGTGTAGAGGACGGCAGCTTCAGGATTGAAGTGCTTGGAGACGCCGGACTCTACATCAAGGAACTGATATCTGGCGATGAAGGACGGACAAGTCCGAGCCTTTCGGAGATAATCAACCGCCCCGCCCGGGTAAAAAGCCTGGATGTTGTAATGGTCGAGAGCGTTGTTTCCGAAACCAGAACCGGCGAAATTATTCAAAATTAAGGAGAGAATCAAAATGGCACATCACTTTGGTCAGAGAAAAAAGACCCGCTATAAATACAAGAAAGAACTCAGAAAGAGAGGAATGGCTCCTGTAACTTCAATTATTCAGGAATTCGAGGAAGGCCAGAAGGTACACATCGTAATCGATTCCAGCGTGCAGAAAGGCATGCCCCACCGCAGGTTCCAGGGAAGAACCGGCGAAATTATCGGGAAGCAGGGTCACGCATGGGTCCTTGAGATCAACGACGGCAATTCCAGAAAGACTGTAGTCGCAAGACCGCAACATCTAAAACCACAAAAGCAGTAATCATTCATAGTGGTTGGCATGAAAGTAAAAGGAATAGATAGCGAAGAGAGGATAACCCTTCAGGAAACGAGGGAGATGCTGCTGAAGGTCGAGGCGGACCGTCTCGGTGCAGGCAAAGAAATGTCATACGAGCTTCGCAGAAGCATTGAGCATGCCAATCATCTCTCAAAGACAAGTGCGGAAAAATCCAGGGAACTTGTCGAGAAACTCCTTTCGCTGGAAAAAATAAAGCCTGACATTGCATTCAGGATCGCAAGCATAATGCCCAGAACAAGAGACGAACTCAGGGCAATCTATGCAAAAGAGCGCTTCACCCTTTCAGGTGAGGAGCTCGATGAGATCCTGGACCTTGTCGAGCAGCACTTTTAATTTTTTTTGGGGGTGTTCCTCTTATGCGTTCAGATAAAAAAGAGCTTTATGCAGTAGTTTTAGATTATCTTCCTATGGGACACGGCGATGCACGCCGGCCCCAGTTCAAGAAAGAGCCTTTGGTACAGGCAGTAGGTACAGATCAGTACAAACTCCTGGAGCTGGTTCCCAAGAATGCCGAGATAAAAACTGAAGAGACAGTATATATCGGTGACAAGGAAAGAGATAAAATTGAACGTGTAAAGCGCAGGATCGGATACGAGGACCTCACCCAGACAGCCAAGCTCGAACTCCCGTACGCAATTGAAAAGATCGTACTGGAGAACGAGCAGAAATATGTAGATTTCTTCAACAAGGCTGTACCGATTACATCAAAGCAGCATATGCTCCATCTTCTCCCGGGGATCGGGAAGAAACTCATGTGGGAAATTCTCGACGAGAGGAACAAGAAACCGTTCGAGAATTTTGCCGACATAAGCGAGAGAATCAAGACCATTCCCCACCCGGAGCAGATGATAATCAAAAGAATAGTCGAAGAGATCGAAGATCCAAACATAAAATATCATCTTTTCACTTCAAAATGAGTGCTCCTCATGACCAGCACTTCCTGACCGATCCCGATGCGATCAGGAAAATTGCCCATTTTTCAGATATCAAAGATCAGACTGTCCTCGAGATCGGCCCGGGGAAAGGAGCGCTTACAAAAGAGCTGCTTGAAAGAGGAGCGAAGGTAATCGCTATCGAGATCGATCCGAAGATGATCGAGATCCTGGGATCGCGTTTTGCGGACGAGATCGATTCAGGCCGGCTGAATCTGTTAAACGAAGATGCAGTCAGATGTGATTACCCCGATTTCGATATCGTTATTGCAAATCTTCCATACTCCGCATCGTCGAAGATTACCTTCAGGCTCCTCGAGCACGGGTTCAAGGAGGCGGTACTTATGTACCAGAAAGAGTTCGCCCTCCGCATGATGGCACTGCCGGGGACCAGCAACTGCGGAAGACTCTCGGTTATGGTCCAGACATACGCAAAGGTCATGCCTCTTCTCAACCTGCCTCCAGAAGCCTTCTCCCCGCCTCCCGCCGTCGATTCGATGGTTGTGAGAATTACGATGAAAGAGGAACTTACATACCCGGTGGATGATCCGGAATTCTACTCGATACTTGTAAGGGAGCTGTTTTCACACAGGAGAAAGACCCTGAAGAAATCGCTCAAATCCTCAAGGTCGGTGATAGGCGAAAAGAGATATGAAAGGATTGTCAGTATGCTTCCTGATGAAATGCTTAAAAAGAGAGCCGAGGAACTTTCCCTGAAGGATTTTTCCAATATCTCAAATATTGCAACAAAATAATTCAGATCCAACGGACCTCTTTTCCTGTAAGGGCATCGATTGAGACCGTTTTCTCTTCATGATCGGCTGCGATCCTGATCTCGTATACGGGATAATAGAATGTTTTGAATTCGACGATCTCGGATGTCGGCTCTATCGCCTTTAGAATTGTCCTCACATCATCCTTCTGAACAGTCTCTTCGATTACCTCTCCCTCCTCGGGCAGGCCGAACCTGAAATCCGTCTTTACAATCCTCGTGGAAAGAGCGGGGAGCCTCCTTTTTACAAGCGGGACATATTTTATCTCGCCGGATTCCCCTACAGCTTCACCGTTCGTGAGAAGTTTGCGTTCAAGCAGGGATGCCACCGCCTTCTCGACGGCTTTTCTTGGAAAACGCGTTCTCGCCTCGATCTCTACGGATGTCTCACCCGCCAGGGGCATGCCGTCTAGAACAAGGATGGAATCTTCATCAAGCCCAATGTACTCGCTGAAACACCGCCTGAACGTGATCCCTCCTGCAATATCGACACAGTCGCCTGTCAGCCCGTCTAAAAAGAAAGAATTCTCAATGGTCGAGCCGCTCCTGATGATCCTGCTCTTGATGTACCTGACAAGAACAAAATAAACAGGCCTGAAGGATAACTCGGCAGCAATCAGTCTTTCATCCGTTCCGATTCCAAACCGGCGTTTTTTTAGTCTTGAATATGCGATATCAAGAACCTCGTCCCTTGAAAGGGTCGGAACGATGCAGTTCTTACCGCCCTTTGCATCGATCGAGGACTTTGCTCTCGGCTTCCTCTTTTTGTTCTTCTGTTCCGGAGGTTTATTGTCAACAGGCTCTGCAGGGGAAACCGATCCAGTCTCTTTTTTAGCACCGTCATCGATTGCCGCATCGGAGTCCAGCTTGAATGAAACTTCATCCTCGGGTTCGTCCTCAGGAACAGTTTCGGATGTGATCTCTTTCTCCTCAAGAAGAGGTGTGAGGCCCCTGTGTTTCGTAAGCCTCTTCCCGAATCTCATCTTCGTCTTTTCATGGGTGACTGTCCCCATCACGAAGAAATCACCGGGTGTAAGAGTTGTCAGCTCCTCAACCTCCTGCTTGGAGCTGAAGAATAAACCCACGGCCTTAAGATCGTTTTCAATGGATAGTTTTCCGATGATCTGGTTGTTGCACTGGGAAAGAACGTTCTTGGTGACTATTGCAGGCCGTTGCGTCGCCACAAGAAGCCCCAGGCCTCTCTTTCTCCCACGGCGGGATATCTCCTCTATCTTCTTTATCGAATCCTTGGACTGGGGAATGAATTTGTCGGCCTCTTCGACTATCAGTAAGTACGGTTTTCTCTGCTCGGTCGATACGTCATAGAGTATATTTACAAGACGGGTGACCCGTGGGATCATGTCGACCTCCGAGACATCAAAGATTACAGGGCGGCTCTCGGCGACCGCTCTCTCCATAAGATGCTTGAGATTGACCCTCTCGATATCGTAGTCCATCTCTATATCTTCGCACTCTGAATCCGCTCCTTCCGCCCCAACCCACCAGATATTATCGAATTTTTCCTTCAGCGAATAGTATTCACCCTCGGTATCGATCAGGCAGAAACCGATCCCGGCTTCGCACATCTTCTCACATAATACAGCAATACTCCAGCTCTTCCCGGCCCCCGACTGTGCGATAATGCACGTCCTCCCGGTTACCAGCTCCTGGGCATCGACACTAAAGTCCCTTCCCCCTGCTTTACCTATCCTAAGCTGCATCTTTCTAACAATACTTAGTAATCAAAAGGTTTTAAGAATATTTATGAAAATATTATTCTGCAATTTCCCTGTGATTGCCGGATCTGGCAGATATGACTGAATTATTCTACCACGAGCAGGTCTATCGGCCTGAAGAAGATACATTTTTGCTGTCTGAAGCAGTCATGCACGAGATCAAATCCACGGACCGGGTAATAGAGATCGGAACAGGCAGCGGATTCATTTCGTCGGGAATCCGGGAAAGATCAGAGCAGGTGATTGCAACCGATATCAATCCCTATGCATGCACCACTGCAAAGAAAAACGGTGTGGAGGTTGTAAGGACGGACCTGTTTTCGGGAATCTGCGGTACATTCGATCTCGTGATCTTCAACCCGCCGTACCTGCCTACAAAGGCCGAAGAACGGATCGACGACTGGCTGGAGTACGCACTTGACGGTGGCGAGGACGGAAGAACCACGATTCAAAAATTCGCCGAACAGCTCGGTTCAGTCCTGTCAAAGACGGGCAGATGCCTGATCCTCATCTCGTCGCTTACCGGGACGGACGAGGTCAGGAAGATCTTTTCAGACCTGGGATTTCTCTCTTTTATTGTCGCAGAGAAAAAAGTAGAGGATGAAAGGTTGTACGTTCTCAGGGTCATACGAGATCTGTGCAGACTCTGAACCAAAGGCTTTACTCCTTTAAATCGCTCTAAGAGGGGTAAATATTAATATAATCATGCCGTATTTGTTGTTGGAGGGTATTTATGACTGACGTAGTTATAGTGGAAGAAGATGGTTTCTCTCCCGTAAACTGGTGGATCTTCCTTCTTCAGGGCCTTATTGCGGTAATTTTCGGTTTAATTCTGATGGTGTGGGCACCGGCGGTTTTCAACCTGATCTCGTACTTCCTCGGTGCACTGATAGTATTATACAGCATCTCGATAATCATCAAGGGTGCTGTAGGCGTTGGACAGGGAAGCGGAAAATCAAGAGCTCTGCTGGTAATTCTCGGAATTATCGGTATAATAATCGGACTGCTTGTTCTCCTGAACATCGAGATTATGTGGCTGACGATAGCCGTATTTATTGCCATATGGGCATTCATATCCGGTTTCGGAGATCTCTGGCTCGGGTTTACAGCCGAGAAGGAGAGCGGATGGTACAGGGTTCTTCTTATAATCACAGGAATCATAGCGCTGGCAATCGGATTCTTCGTTATCCTGATGCCGCTTCTTATGGATTATGTCTTTGTTATGGTTCTCGGAGCATTCTTATTTGTGCTTGGAATTGTAAGCATCATAACCGGCTTTATTGTCCAGGCAAAATTAAAGGGATAACCCTTTAACTTCTTTTAAACATAGAGTCCAGCCGAGATTTCGAAAAAGAGATCATGGTCGGCCTTCCGTGAGGACATGAATACGGATTTTTCGTTCTCGACAGCTGATCGACAAGTCTCTCCATCTGCTCCACGGATAACGAAGTTCCCGCTTTTATTGCAGCTTTGCATGCGATAGTGGAGGAGATTTTTTCTTTCAGAATGTCAAGAGACTGCGCCCTGCCCCCTTCGAGCAGATCGTTTACGATATCTCTCAGTGTTTCGGTACCGGCTTTTTTCCCGAGAATTACCGGGACGGCCCTGAGAGCATAGGTGTCCTTCCCGAACTCCTCGAGGAAGAAACCCTCCTCCTCAAGAAGCTGAAGGTTTTCTGAAAGTGCTGCGGACTCGGACGGCTTAAACGGGATCACAGAAGGAACGAGAAGCTCCTGTGAGATGTGGCCCGAGTTCCTCTTCTCGCAGACCATCTCATACATTATCCTCTCGTGGGCGGCATGCTGATCGATTATCACCATTTCGTCCTCGTCGCTTCCCCGCATCTGTGTTACTATATATGAATCGTCGACCTGCCCTATGACCTTCATGTAAGGAAGTTTTCTGTCATCCTCTTCAGATTCTGCGGCATCTGCGGACGAACGAAGCCTTGAATCGGTAGTAGAATATTCTGCCAGGGAATGGTCGGATCTGTTCTCCTTAATTTTGTTTGTCCTTCCCGAATAGGGATTATAAACCGGATCTTCGGACGATACGCAAAATAACGGTTTCTGAGAGGTATCGTCGACAACGGAAACTTTCCGGATGATGTTTTTATTTCCCGCACCATACGAAAACAGCAGGTTCCTGGAGTCCAGCGCCTCCCTGACTGAAGCTACAATCTCTTCTGTTATCTCTTTCTCTCTTGAGAAACGGACTTCTTTTTTAGCCGGGTGGACGTTTACGTCTACGACTTTCCTGTCAATCCTGATATTCAGGAAACATACCGGGTATCTCTCCCGCGGGAGAAGGGTGCCGTATGCCCTCTTCACCGCCTGGACGAGAGGAAGGGAATAAACCGGCCGGTTGTTTACGGATATGATGATCTTCCTGGAATTCGGAGCATCAAGGGAGGGAGGTGCACAGAAGCCGTCGACTTTCATGAACGTCTGAAGGCTCTTTACCGGGATCATCTCCTTTGCGTATTCGGTTCCGTAAACATACGTGATAGTATCGAGAACCGACCCGGATTTTCCTGTAGAAAGGCTGACTTTGCCGTTATGCAGGAGCTGAAATGAGATGCCGCTGTTGGCAAGCGATGCCTCTTCGACGACCCTGAATATATGGGTGAATTCGGTCTTTACAGATTTCAGGAATTTTTTTCTGACGGGCGTATTGAAGAACAGTTTTTCAACGAAGATGCTTGTTCCGTCCGGAGCGCTCACAGGGGACTGCTCGACTACGTCACCACCCTCTATTACGATCTTTGTACCCGGAGACGGTTCAAGTGTCCTTTGTTTTGTGATCATCGTGACCTTCGATACGGCCGCTATACTTGCAAGCGCCTCACCGCGAAAGCCCATTGTCGAGATCTCATAGAGATCGGATATTTTTGAGATTTTGCTTGTTGCATGCCTCGAAAACGAGATAAGGGCTGAATCGGCATCCATTCCGTATCCGTCGTCGGATATCCTGATCTTTGCTATTCCGTTGTTGTCGGAGGTTATCTCAACCTTTATTGAAGTTGCTTCCGCATCGAGCGAATTTTCAACCAGCTCCTTTACAACGGAGGCCGGCCTTTCGATTACTTCGCCGGCCGCTATCTTGTTGATCGTTGCATTGCTCAGGATGTGTATCTTTCCGGACTCACGGGATTCAGGACTGGTCATTTTTTATTTCCTCCGGCTTCTTCTCTCAACTGGTATATTACTGCAAGCGCCTCTCTCGGGGTCAGCGAATCGGGATCCAGATCTTTTACTTTCTTCAGGAGAGATTTCGTATTCTCATCCAGTGCCGGTTCCACGGCGGTTGGCTGGTCAACGAGAAGCATCTGGGTATAACGCGGCTGGATTCTTCCCCCGGTGCAGTACTCCTTCTCCTGCTCCTCCCGCAGTATCTCCTCGGATCTCTTTAGCACTTTCCTGGGAATTCCCGCAAGTTTTGCCACATGGATACCATAGCTCTTGTCGCTCGCACCGGGGATCAGTTTCCTGAGGAATACTATATCAGATCCTGTATCCTTTACAGCAAAATGATAGTTCTTCACCCTCTTCATCTTTCCCTCGATGTCCACCATCTCATGGAAGTGAGTGGCAAAAAGTGTTCTCGGCCCGGAACTCCCGCTCCCGTGCAGGTATTCTATAACTGCGCATGCAATGGAATATCCGTCAAGCGTACTTGTTCCCCTCCCTATCTCGTCGAGGATTACAAGGCTTTTGTCCGTTACATTGTTGAGTATGTTCGCAAGCTCAAGCATCTCGACCATGAACGTGCTCTGGCCGCTCGATAGATCGTCGAAAGCACCAACACGGGTGAATATCCTGTCGATAATTCCGATTACGGCACCTGACGCAGGGACGAAGCATCCTGCCTGGGCCATAATGCATAAAAGAGCCACTTCACGCATGTAGGTCGATTTTCCGGCCATGTTGGCGCCGGTTATTATCAGGATCTGGTTGTCCGAGGAATCGATCCCTGCATCGTTCGGGACAAAACCGGAGGACTGGTTCCTCTCTACAACCGGGTGCCGGCCGTCGCTTATCAGGAGTCTTGCCGAATCCTCGATCACGGGACGGACGTAATTGAAGTTCGATGACAGATGGGCAAAGTCCGCCAGGACATCAAGCCGGCCGATCATTTTTGCAGTTTCAAGGATCTCTTCGACTTTTTCCCTGAGTTCAGTCAGGATTCCGTCATACAAATCCTGTTCGAGTGCGATAAATCTCTCTTCCGCATTGACGATAAGCGACTCTTTCTCCTGCAGTTGGGGAAGAGTAAACCTTTCCCCATTGGCAGTGGTCTGTTTTCTCTGGTACTCCTGGGGAACAAGTTTGAGATTGGACTTTGTCACTTCTATATAATAACCGAAGACTTTGTTGTAGCTGACCTTCAGCGATTTAATCCCGGTCCGGTCCCTCTCGTCCTGCTGGAACTGGGCTATCCACTCCTTTGCAGAACCCGACGAGTCCCTGAGTTCGTCAAGATCATGATTGTAGCCTTTCTTGATCACACCGCCGGTTCTCGCCAGCACGGGGGGTTCGTCCTCGATGGATCTCTCAATCAGTTCAACGCATTCGTCGAGAGATTCAATCGAACCGAGCGAACAGGATATAAGTTCAGGGGTTACTGCTCCTTCCTCCGAAAATAATGATCTGATCTCGGGAATTTTTGCAAGGGAATTCTTTAATGTGACGAGTTCTCTCGGACCTGCATTCCCGTAGGAGATCCTCGCTGCGATTCTTTCAATATCCGCGTAACGGTGCAGGAGAAATCGCAATGATTCACGGATGTACAGGTTATTGAAGAAGAACTCTACTGCATTGAGCCTTGAATTTATATTGTCCCGGTCTACAAGCGGGGCCGTGAGCCATGATCTCAGAACCCTGCTCCCCATCGGTGTTTTAGTCTCGTCAAGGATATCGTAAAGTGAATTCTTACCCTGCCGTGTTCTTATATTCTCCAGGACCTCCAGGTTCCTCAGAGTGATTGCATCGAGAACCATGCTCCCGGAAGGAAGTCTGGTTGAAAAGCCCCTGATGTGGGAAAGATCCGATTTCTGCGTTTCGCACGCATATGAAAGGCATGCACCCGCAGCGCATACGGACAGGTCCATTCCCATGCAGCCGTATCCTTCGAGAGAATTCACCTCAAATTTTTCGAGCAGATAATTCCTTGCTGTGTCTATATCGAAATGAAGTGTATCATACCCGGTCACAAGAACGTTTCTGCCCGTGATATAATCAGAAATTTTCTTTGGACAATTTTCCGGGACAATGCACTCCGACGGTCTGTAGCGTGCAATCTCCGAATTTATCTGCGAGAACATTTCTCCATTGCCGGACCCAGAGATAAAAAACTCTCCCGTGGAAATATCAAGGAAGGCAAATCCCAGGTCTTCTCCGTCCCTGCCCGGCATAACTGACATCAGGTAACTGGGGCCCGAATTCTCGATCATTCCCGAATCGATAATTGTTCCCGGGGTTATTATCCTGACAACGTCACGTTTTACGATGCCCTTGGCCTTTTTCGGGTCCTCTATCTGATCGCAGACTGCCACCCTGTAACCCTTCTTTACAAGGCGCGAGATATACGATTCACCCGCGTGAATCGGAACACCTGCAAGCGGCATTTTTTCGCCGTTCTTGTCCCTGCCGCGTGAAGTCAGTGTAATATCCAGTTCACGCGACACGACTTCGGCATCCTCTCCAAAAGTCTCGTAGAAATCACCCATCTGGAAAAAAAGAACTGTGCCGGGGTGTTTCGACTTCATTTCGTAGAACTGTCTCATAGCAGGTGTCGGGCCGTCTGTCATCCTTGATTATTAGTATCGGTTTCGAGGGATATGACTGTTTTGAGAACAATCCGAAAGTGATCGCAATAAACCAAATAATGATATCATCGATCTTTCAGGTGTGATCAGTTTGACAATTTTCATGAAAAATAGTGCTTCAAATTTAATTTCCTAAGTCCCCTTCGTAAATATAGCATCATATGGTTTATTGAGATCAAAATTCCTGCAGGTGGCTGAAACAAAATAACCAGAATTTGTAAATTTTATCAAAAAAGGCATCCTGAAATCCCTTGAAAAGAAAATTCATGGATCTTTTCTTTGTGACGACAGAGATTGCCTAAATTTTATTTTGAGAATGAGACAAATTTGAAGCATTCTAACCTGCAGGATTTTTTTCAGTAGGAAATGCAAATACTTCGTGAATCACCAAACTGTAAAATCAAATTTAAGCAAATCTGAAATTCGACGAAAAGACAAAATTTTAACGTCCTCACAGAAGCCCTGTATTCAACGATCTCATGCCCGTTCGATATAAGCATCGTCTGAAAAAAATACCGGAATAACGTGCCGTTATATCAATGCAATCCGATTTACATGAAAATCACGTCGTGATTACATGAAACAGTGCATGAAACCTGTGTTTCATGAACGCTTTTATACACAGGCAATCCCACGAAAATAAAATCAACAATTTTCGGATCGCGTTGATCCGTTTTTTCCCGGATTCACTATAGCAAAATTCGGTTTATCAGATAAGTATCATTGCATCTGGACTGAAACCCGGAACCCATGAAAATTCGATCATGGCTCATTCCATAGTGAAAATCCAGGTACCGATCAGGATCGAATTACCAAAAATACCTGAAATTCGGGGTGTCTGACGTTTTGTCGCAGAATAGGTATTCTGCGCAAAGCTTATTTATTCACAGGAAATAAAGAATAAAGCATGGAAGGGGATTATTTTTCGGAATGGCTCAAAAGGTTCAGTCACCACCTCCGAATGAGGAATTTTTCCCCAAGAACGATAGCCAGCTACGAAGGGGCAGTAAAGAAATTCGGTTACTACCTGTGGATAAGGCGAAACATGGGACAGGAAAAACTGGTAATCTACTGGAACGATCTCGCAAACGCCAGACTGGATACTGAGATCGATACGACACCGATGATGATCAACGATTTTCTTGCATTTCTGACGTCATTACGGGACTATAAAGCAACCACACTTCAAAGGATCATCTCCTCCCTCAGCTCATTTTACAGGTACTGCTATACCCAGGGAGTAGTTGATTCGAACCCCCTTGCTGCCATCGACAGGCCGAAGATAAAGGAAAAAGAGCTGAGATACCTTAAACACAACCAGGTCTTATCGCTCTTTAATTCGATAAACAACGAAAGAGACAGGCTCATCATAAGAACAATATACGCGACCGGTGTCCGTGTATCTGAACTTTGTTCGATAAATATCGAGGATATCGACTTTGAAGACCGCATCATCAGGGTAAAAGGAAAAGGAGGTAAAATCCGGACCGTTTTCATCGACGAAGACACCCTGCAGGACATTAATCATTATACATCAGGCAGGATCTCAGGGCCGCTTTTTGAAGGACAACAGGGAAAGAACATATCCCCGCGGACGGTTCAGCACATATTCGAAAGATATGCCCCCACAGGAATTACGCCGCATAAAATAAGGCACAGTTACGCAAGCGAATTGTACAGGAGGTCCAAAAATTTGAGAGTTGTCCAGGAAAACCTGGGCCACAGTTCGATCCAGACGACCGAGGTATACCTGCATACGGATATAGATGAGAGAAGAGAGGTCTATAAGAAATATTTCCCCCTTTCAAAGGAATAAGCCTAAATTCTTCGTTTATTCAGATTAGATCTGTTCATATTCCACGACCATTTTTCCGGAGATCTGAAACAATAACATCCTAAAATTCGATTTAAAATGAGATGAAAAATATCAAATCCGGACTCATCTGAATCTTACTTTTTTGGAGACACCAGGAGTCACAAAAATCCCGGATCCAACTTTGATTATGATATTAGACCCATTTCGGTTATAATTTTTATTCCACGGATTCAGGGTCTCTGGCACTCTGTAAAATTTTCAGAAGAGCATAGGCTTGCAACAGAAAAAAAATACATCGATATAACAGCACGAGAATGCTCTCTTTTTTTAGGCGATGTTGTTGCCGGAGAGGCAGAAAATAACGCAATACAGGGCTTCTATGCGGACGTAAAAATTCGCGTTCTCACTGCTTTTAACGATTTATTTAAGTTTTACGTTATAGTCCTTTGATGTCTGAAATCTTTTTTACTGAAAAAAATCTCCTGGAATACTATGGCTCTTCGTTAATCTGTGTGGATATAAAAGCAAGTATCATTACTTCTGACAACCCCTCGCCGCGAACCGCACAGCAGGTTCGCGGATCGGCCCCGACCTCGGGGCCTCTCAATTGTGATAGGCCGCACAGGGGATAGACACGTATCCCCTGAGCGGCGAGATGCGGTAAATTCATAGTGTGTATAGGAGCGAAATATGTCAAAAAACAAATTCAGAAGCTCAGGGGACCCTCGCCGGTTCTCTGAGCGTGCCATGAGATGGTTATCTTAAGGCAAGGCCCTTGGGTAAGGCCGTCCAGCGGCCTTGGCCGCTGGTGCCGGGGTCGCCTGAGAAAGACATGGTCATCAAGAGTCAAAAAGTTTGTTGGGATTAGGACAAGGAGTGGCGGGTCCTGATTTTTATATCAAATAAAACCTCATAGAGAGATTTCATAGGATTTCAACAAAGTAAAGTCGAAATTTCTTTTTTTTGACGATGATAGATCTACAGATCGATAATATCGTAATTTCTGTTTGTACATTTTTTCGAATATCAGGAGAATAGAAAAAAATTAATTTAAGCCCGGATGTTCCCCGAATTTTGGTAAAAATTAATAATTTTTGAAATTTTTCAGACAGTCAACGTGAGCTCCAACAATCGCATAAACCATATGATGCTATATTTTTGCCTTGAGAGAAATTCAAAATAAAACCGTCGAGTCAAACAAAAACCCGAAATCAAAAAACGGTTTATCGGATCTCCTGCATCAGCTCCGGAGATACCGGGAAAAATTGAATAAAACAAAACACCCCATATAATGAATAATGGAAGAAGAACCTGAATCTCAGGATTTCAATAACATAGATCCGGTGGAAGTTGATCCTGAAAAGGACAGCATCGAACAGCCGGACCCTGGCGATATACCGGATATCGATATAAATAACGAAGAGACGGATGATACCGCAGACAAACACAAAACAACAGAGCCCGGGATCCTTAATCTAAACGAAATTGATAATCCGATGGATCAGCCTGAAAGGAAACCTCTCTCTGAAGAGGATCTTCAAAGAATAAACAAATATAAAAAATTCAAAAAAGTTGACGGTTCGGCATACAGGCGTGTAAACCAGTTTCTAAGAAAACACACATATATCACTGCAAGAGAATGGGCAATCGCGAGGCTATGTTCAGATTTTACAACAAGGGGCGGAGCCGAGATGACATTTATCGGCGAAAACCTTCCCAATCTCGTCCCGTTCATGATTGATACATATACCCCGCAGGCAGTCAACCAGGCAAGAAGCTCCTTCAAACGAAAGGTGCGGAAATCAGGTGCAACCTTTTTTTATGGAGCATTATGCGGTTTTTTTACAGCCGACGAACTTGACGACATTCTTTTTGAATCCAGTGAAATCGCCCGTTTCCTCCTTGAGATCGAGGGTACTGCCGTAGATATCGATGACGAGATCGATATCGAAGACAGGATTACTGAGGTGATGAGAAGCGTGGCCGAAGCAGCATCGATGCTCAGAACCGGTAATTCCCCTAATTCCGACAATTCGGAAAAAAGAGACAGGAAAATATCCCTGGATGAGCCTGAAGATGACGATGAAGAATACCCCGATGACATCAATGAATGAAATCATATTCTTCAGGCATTCCCAATCCCAAAAAAAGTCCTTTTCTTGTTCCATTTTTCAAATACAAAAATAATCAGATGAATTGTCCCGGTTAAAATCTGTACCGTCCGGTAAAGTAGAAACTGTTCATACACCAATTGCTGCGATATATTTCAATTCAGTATAGACATGAATATTTTTCATCCCCGGGATCTTGCCACGCCTACAAGTAAAATCAAATTTGAATCAACTGTTGTTATACAAATATCCAAAAACAGATTTACCTTCCACTTCATATCATATACCGGTACAATGGCTTCAGAAAAAGCAGAAAAGAAATTATTCGGAACAAACGGTGCAAGAGGGGTTACCGGAAAGGACATGACACCCGATCTTGTCATGAGAATCGGTCTTTCACTGAGCAAAATAAGAAAAGGGAAGATTGCAGTCGGCATGGACACCCGGACTTCGGGCCCCTCCCTGAAATCTGCCATAAAAGCCGGACTGCTTGCGGGCGGATGCGATGTCGTCGACCTGGGAATTTTACCCACGCCTGCCCTGCAGTATATTGTAAAATTACATTTCGATGCAGGCGCCATGATTACTGCATCCCATAATCCCCCTGAATATAACGGCGTTAAAATAATCGACTCGGACGGAACGGAATTCAGCGATGAAGATACGATAAAACTTGAAGGGATCCTTTTCTCGGGCGATTATGAGCTCAAAGAATGGACAGGAGTAGGTAAGGAATCCTGTGCAAACGAGATGCTCGATGAATACACTGATGCTATATGCAGCCGGATCGAAAAACTTGAAAAACCGCTGACCGTTGCAGTCGATCCCGGATCGGGCCCCGCATGCCTGACGACCGAAAAAATTCTCACCGGAATCGGATGCAGGGTTCATACTATAAACGGGCAGATGGACGGATTCTTCCCGGGGAGAATGCCCGAACCCTCACCCGAGGGTTTGAAGCCCCTTGCAGAACTTGTACTTGCAACAAATTCCGCTTTCGGGGTAGCGCATGACGGAGATGCGGACAGGGCCGTGTTCATAGACGACAAAGGTGAATACCTTGAAGAGAACGAAGAATTCGCCCTCATGCAGAAATATGCCTGCCGCAACAACCCCGGGGGAGTTGTAGTAACGCCTGTAAGCACTTCAAAGGTTGCAGAAATTATAGCGGCCGAATACAACTGCCGTGTCGAGTATACCAGAGTGGGAAGCATCTCAGTTGCAAGGAAGATGATTGAACTTGCAGAAAAAGGGGAAAACGTCGTATTCGGCGGAGAAGGAAACGGCGGACTGATATTCCCCGGACACCAGCACTGCCGTGACGGAGGGATGACGGCGGCAGCAATGGCCTCTTTGATCTCAACAGAAGGAAGACCACTCTCTGAATTAAGAAAAGATCTTCCCAAACTCGTAATGCTCAAGGATAAGATATTCAGCGACAATCATACCGAAATTCTGAATAAAGCGACCAAATCATTTTCAGGTGAAGAGATCGATCTTACCGACGGAGTAAGAATCAACAGAAAAGACGGCAGATGGGCTCTGCTCCGCCCGTCCGGAACGGAGCCGTTTATGAGATTATATGTAGAGGCGCCTGAAAAAGATGCAGCAGAGTCATTCAGGGAAGAGATCCTGAAATCAATAAACTAAACAGATTACTTTTTTTAAAAAAAATATAACAATAAATTATTCTTCTTTTTAATTTTGAGATTATGAGTGACAAGTATTACAATTAATTCGAATCAGTAATACTTATTTACAATAATGTCATATTGCTTAATTGTTGGTAAAGATGCATATTCCTGACGCATTTATGCCGCTGCCACAAGCAGCAGTTTACTGGTTGCTGGCAATAATTTTTATTGCCCTCGCACTCAAATGGGCGCGAAAAGAATTGAATGAAGATAAAATTCCTCTTGTTGCTGTTCTTGCCGCTGGAATTTTTGCCATACAGGCATTTAACCTGCCTGTAGGTATGGGAACCTCGGGGCACCTTGTAGGAGGAGCCCTCGCTGCAATAGTCCTCGGTTCTCCATACGCTGCAGTATTCATACTGACGATTGTCCTTATCATCCAGGGAGTAATATTCGGTGACGGAGGGATTACCACCATGGGTGCCAACATCATCAACATGGGCGTTATCGGTGGTTTTGTCGGATTTTATTCGTTCCAGGGACTCAAATCGGTAACAAAGAACGTTTATATCTCTGCCGGAATTGCAGCATGGCTTGCATGCTTCATAGCCGCGCTTGCATGTGCAATTGAGATGGCAATCGCCGGAACATTCCCGCTCATTGCCGGAATGACAGCAATGGGTATCTACCATGCTGCAATAGGCGTGATTGAAGGTATCATTACTGCGGTTGCGATATACCTCATACATAATGTAAGACCGGATCTACTGTCATTTGACACGAAAAGCGGTACGGAGGCACCGGCATGATGGACAATAAGAAATTTATGATCATAGGTATCATCGTTGCCCTGATTATTGGGATCCTGGCGGTATTCCTTGCATCAGGTGATCCCGACGGTCTGGAGAGCACCGCGCTTGTAGTACAGGATGAAAAATCTATTCTCGGTGCATCGCCCGAAGACGGGGATGCCGAGGCAATAGGTACCGGAACATTCACATATGAGTCTCCGCTTCCCGACTATACGATGGGTGAAAGTGCCGGAACGGCAGGTGCTATTGTCGCCCTGATCATAGGAATCTTCATCACCTTTGGTCTGATCATAGGCGTAACCTGGGCGGTCACATCAAAAACCTCAAAATCATAGAAAACAACCTTTTTTTAAATGCATATTCTGGAAACACGAAACCTGAAGTACTCATATAATAACGACATAGAGGCACTGAAGGGAATAAATTTTATCGCCGGCAGAAAGCAGAAGATCGCGATAATAGGTGCGAACGGCGCAGGCAAGAGCACCCTGTTCAAACACTTCAACGGAATCCTGACACCATCCTCCGGCGAAGTTCTTGTCCACGGTGAGCCAATATCAAAATCCAATTTAAAGGAGATTAGGAAGACTGTAGGGATCGTTTTCCAGAACTCTGATGACCAGATCTTCTCTCCGACCGTCGAAGAGGATATTGCATTCGGGCCAACCAATCTCGGCCTTGATGAAGAGACAATTCAGCACAGGGTAAACGAGACACTAAGACTTCTGTCGATCGAACACCTCAGGGACAGGGTTCCGCATCATCTCAGCGGAGGAGAGAAAAAAAGAGTTGCCATTGCAGGAGTCCTTGCAATGGAGCCCCAGGTTATCGTCCTCGACGAGCCTACCGCGGGGCTCGATCCCCGCGGGGTAAAAGATCTGATAGGTTTCTTAAACGAGCTTCCGGAAAAATACGGTATGACGATTATCTTCTCCACGCATTCCGTAGAACTTGTACCGGAGATTGCCGATTATGTATATGTTCTGGATAAAGGGGCGATTGTTGCACAGGGCGGAGTCAGGGATGTGTTCGGCAACGAGGAACTTCTGAATGAAATAGGCCTCGAAGTGCCTGTTTTCCCAAGACTGATCAAATCTCTCAACAGGAGAGGAATGAATATCGATATGGCATTTACATTTGATGAAACAGAAGATGCCATTGCAAGGGAATTCAGCAGATTGAAATGATCGAAGAATTGTATGCCATCGAAAAACTGGCAATGGGAACCAGCCCAATACACATTCTCGATTCAAGAATAAAGATCATAATCTGTTTTGCCGCAATTATTGCAATGGTTGCATATCCATATTCTGTTTCCGTATGGATTCCGGGGTTGCTCTTCTTTTTATTCTTCCTGATGCTCTGGGTGATCTCGGAGCTGCCCGTAACAACATACCTGAAAAGACTGGTTATGATCCTGCCGTTCGGGATATTTATTATACTCTTCCAGATATTCTTTGAAAACAGTCACTATGATACTTTTACAGTGCTGGTGCCCCTTCCGCTCGGCATAAACATATACAGCGAATCCGTCGAATTCGCAGCGATACTGTTTGTAAAATTCATCATATGCATCTCCTTCATAATTCTTCTGTCATCAACCACCCCGATGCAGAACCTGCTCACGGGCGCCAGAAGGCTGGGGCTTCCGCCGGAATTCGCCCTTGTAATTGGCCTCATGATCAGGTACCTTTTCGTCTTTGCTGAAATGTTCGGCAGGGTGATGAATGTATTCGAGACAAAATGCTTCAACTCCTTCGACAGATCCCTGCCGTACAAGTACAGGCTGAAGATACTCGGATATACTGTGGGAACGATGTTCATCAGGTCATATGAACAGGGGGAGCGGACATATATCAGCATGCTATGCAGGGGCTACTCGAAGGATTCATACCTTCAGATCAGCAAAAAGGAGATCAAACCGGGGGAATGGATTATTGTCTGTATTGCCCTTATGTTCATTATCATGGTTCCGCTGGTCGGATATTTTTCAGGAATTTAGATACTCTCAATAATAATTTTTATTCCAAGGAGAATCAGTATACATCCTCCGATTATCTCCGCTCTCTTCCCGATCACATCGCCGAACTTTCCGCCCAGGTTATACCCTGCCAGAGAAAGAACCAGTGTTACGATCGCGATAATAAATGCAGGAGCAAGAATATCCATATCCAGAAATGCGAATGAAAGACCCACAGCAAGCGAATCGATACTTGTGGCGATGCCGAGGATAATAAGAACCAGGGGGGCAGTCAGATCGAATACCTTCTCTTCAGTGCCGTAGAATCCTTCATAAATCATCTTCAGGCCGATTGCCAGTAGAAGAATAAATGCAATCCAGTGATCGTAACTCGATATGAGATCATTGAAATTTCTTCCGGCGAACCAGCCGAGGATACACATTCCTCCCTGGAATCCGCCGAATACAACGGCCAGTTTTATTGAAGTAGGAAATTTATTTGATCTCTCGCATACTCCTGCAGATACTGAAACGGCAAAGGCATCCATAGCAAGCCCAACGGCTATAGCAAAAATGAATAATGTATCCATATTCCGGGCCTAATTTTTTCTATACTTTGCCGCTTCCTCAGGATTTCTCACCTTAAGGAGGAATGTCCCGTGGCAGGGCTTTGTATACGGAAATATGAGGTCCTCTCCGTCAAGAGCAATATATACAGGAGGTATCCCGATTATATGAACATCAAAGATCTTGTGACCCGGTTTTACCTCATGAAGTTCGGAATAGTGCTTCTTCTGGTACTCGCGGCATTCCGCAAAACTTGCATTCCTTAGCAAGACCTCATATGGCGTCTTTTCTATACAGCCCATTTCATCACCCTGTCTATCTCTTTAATAAGCGGTTTGGGATTATGAACGGCCTCGGCCGAGATAATTCTTGAAGAAAAGTCTATCAGTTTCACCATCTCATCGTACTCTTTTCCAAAGACCACAGGGATAACTTCGCACTCAAGAATTTCGTTCATTGTTGCGGCATATGCAACTCCCGAATCGTTGTGGATGAACACAAAACAGAGATCGTAATTCTCTCCTTCATCGACAATTCTGGCAACTTCGGAATCGATGTTCTTCAACTCTCCTATATAATACAGGCCGGGATCTGAATATTTTATGATCATATCGGCTGCAGGTGTTCCGGCAGCAACAGGTTTGTAGCCCTCCTCCTTCAGCTTATATGAAATATAGAGCACAGCAGGAGTCTGAACAGGTACCTGCGGACACCCCATAACAAGAAGAACTTTTTTTTCATCTTCAGTACTCATCATCAATCACACGGACCAATTTTATTCGGTTTCACTCTTATTTATACATATAAATATTAAATATTATAATACCCCGATAACCGACCCGGATGAGTAAAATGAAAGATACGAATATAGAGATCTCAATTATAAAGGACTGGAACATCGAAGAGATTATTGATCTCTACAGAGAAGGAGGATGGTGGAAGGAAGAATGGGATCCGGATGAGATCAAACCGCTGATCAGCGGAAGCTTCCTGTTTGCAGTAGCCATCAACAAAAAGAACAGGGCAGTAGGTATGGGGAGAGTGATCTCGGACGGTTCATCGGACGGATATGTTCAGGATCTTGTGGTCCGTTCGGATTACAGGGGTACTGGTCTTGGCAGACGCATTTTAAAGACCCTGGTTGCTGAATCCAGGAAACGCGGGTTAAGCTGGATAGGTCTTATAGCCGAACCAGGAACCTCGAAGTTTTATGAAAAGGAAGGATTTTCAATAATGGACGATCATATTCCAATGGTTTTAAGGTTCTACGATGATTGATATTAAGGATTTCAGGGACGTGACCCTCAAAGATAAAGCTTTTTTCAAAGATTTTTTTTCAAAGTACCCATCCGAACACAGCGACAATACATTTCCGACAATGGTGTGCTGGTCGGAATATGCGCACTACAGGTTTGTAAACGTCGGAGGTGCGGTCATTATTTCATCCGAGATCGACGGAGACTATTCATTCAGGGGGCCTTTCGGAGAATATGACAATTCATTATTGATCGATACTCTGAAACTTGCAAAAGAATACGGAACAGACCACGCATATGAAATATTTGACAAAAATACATTTCTGAGAGTCCTTAAATATATTCCAAAGGATGTAATAGTTCCCGAACGGGATTTCTTCGACTATGTATACGATACCGAACTGCTTGCCGATCTTCCAGGAAAGGATTTTTTCAATATCAGGAAGCAGATCAACAAATTCAAGAATAAATGCAGTTACAAGATCGAGGATATCTCAGAGGAAAGCCTTGAAAGCATTCATAAATTCCTTATAAAATGGTGCGAATGGAAGCATTGCGAAGAGAATAGCGTTCTGAATTACGAGATGAGCGCCCTGCAGTATGCAGTCGATCACTATAAAGAACTGGAGCTTTCCGGGATTATCATCAAAAACGAGGAAGACATTATTGCCCTTTCGATATATGAGGAATTGAACTCCGACAATATTGTGGTTCATTTTGAGAAAGGACTGCCGAAATGCAGCGGGAGCTATAAAATAATCAATAATGAAACCGCGAAAAAACTCAAAGGAAAATATAAATTTATCAACAGGGAATCCGATCTCGGTCTGCCCGGTTTAAGGGAAGCCAAGATGAGGTATCACCCCGATCACTTTTCAAAAGTGTATGTTGTAAAGGCGGAGAATATTCCGGATTTTTAATATTTAGATTGAAAATTTTTTCCAAAGGTTGCTTTAAAAAAATTTGGGAGATAATCGTCGGGTATTCATATCCTTTCGTGAGATGAATGTCATCACAAAAACCGGCATTTTGAGCTTATTTCACCCTTTTGGCCGGCGTTTTAGAGTATGATTATAAAAAACGCCGATCTGCCGTTTTTTTAAGGATTTAAGCCCGGATCACATCGAAATAACGGCACGAGAATGACCTCTTTTTTTCAGACGATGTTTATATCGAAGAGGAAGGAGATCGTGGAATCTCAGGCTTCTGTGTGGATGTAAAAGATCGTAATTCCCGCTGTTTTCATCCCCTATATATGCTTTACTTTACAATTTGACGATTGTCTGAAGATCAGATCAATCCAAAAATCTCACAGAAGATCTAATTTCAGCTACTTCCATAAAACTTCGTCACCCGGTACCCCTCCAAAAAAAGTAAATCCTATTTAATAAATTTCAGTTTACATTCAGTGAGGACGATTAAAATTATGATTTACAACCCGGTATATAAGACGGATATGGCCTATATGCTGAATAGATCATGCATGAATTATTTATCTTAACAAACATCCTTGGACTTGACAAGCATGTGTCCGCTTCAGAGTCACTCAGGTAAAATTCAATCTGGATAGAATAATTGTACCTTTCATCAAAACCAATTCCGGAGAATTTGATTGAATCAATGCTTTTATTCTCCAAAAACTCGATAACCCGTGAATCATTGAGAGCCACATTCAGGGCGGTAAGATCTGTTACATTTGCCGGGCACGTATTAATTACAGCCTCTTCACCCTGATCGGATTGCACCGGGAGAAAATATCCAGCCAACAATCCCATAAAAAAGGTTATTATAAGGATAGGTATCCATTTTTTTACGTTATCCATGACTTCACCTGGTAAGCTTCAGACCACCATGAAACAGGAAAAGGATATTCCAATTGTGGCGTTCCTGCAGAGCAATTGGTTAAATGGTCTTTAGTAGTATCGGGGAGGTTTCCGTTCCACCACAGAGAATTGGAATTATAACTGGTAAAAATGTATGCGTCACAGAAATATGATTCAGATACTGAATTAAAAGTATCTCCGTTGAAATACAACTTATCAAAATCAGGTATATTAAAGAATTTTCTTATTTTAGTTAGGAACTCTTCTTATCCTGATGTTTTCTGAGCCATAAATCTTAACAAACTCAAGATTTCCAGTATCTCCGCCATAGTATAGCATTTCGTCCCATAATGCACTATCGGCAGAGTTCCTGACGGTGAAATTTTCCTTAAGGCCGTCCATATAGTAATCCGACCATTTTTTTGAGTTTTCCATCAACAATACTGAGTCAAATCCAAGAACAGATTTCGCACCTTTACGGTATGTTTCATATGCGACATTTCCGAATCTGCTGTCAGAAGCTGAGCCAAATGAAATATAAACCGCCATGTTCAGTTCGTTCAATTCGTTTTCATCCATCTCGGAAATATCATCCTGAGTGACACACGAGGAAGAATCAAAGCACAAGGCAGAGGGGCAGCCATGCCCGATATAATAAATCACGGATGAATTTGATAGATTCGTCAACATAAGGTCCGGATCCGATTCAAGATAATAGTCTGATGAATATCCGATTTCGTTTAGTATCCTGTCAGCATGAATTGTCGTGGCGCTCACATCCCTTCCATAAACCTCTTCTTCTACCCACGGATATCCTCCATAGCACCTGGCGTTTGTATTGTTTGAAAGAGCAGGGCTAGTGCTGAAACTTTGAACATTATCTCCCGGGACATTATTTCCAAGGATTATGTATGTAAAAATAATGAATACGATGGTAATCGTTATCAGGACCGATAAAAAAAGGGTAATTTTTTTCTTCATTACTTCTGCCTCTACATGTAAGGATTTTTTAAAAGAACATCTCCGTTATGTGCATCGATTACGGCCTGTCCTCCACTGGCATATCCCCATGAATCCAGTCCATTATCTATATTGATATACCATGCAAGGTGCTGTTCTCCATCAAAATAGCTGACACATAATTTATTTTCGTATTCATAATTCCTGCCGGAATTTGCAGGAAGACTGAGCGCAGGTACCGCCTTTTCCATTGCTTCGCTTTCGCTTATTTCAGGCTCGAGCGACACTTCGGTTTCCCTTTCAACACCGATGTATCCTGCAATTTCTCCACCTTCTACGGCAATAATTACATAATTGGATGTATAGACCTCAGTGTTAAATAGGGAATTTTCAACTTCGTACCATTTGAAGAGATATCTTGCTCTTCCGTTATTCCCTTCAATTTTTTCCGAACCGGTTAATACCATGTTCAGGTTATCAAATGCCGGGTAGTGTTCCTGTTCAAACTCTTTGGCAAGTTTCAGATTTTCATCCTTCGATAGGTCGCTTCTGCCGGAACTTGAATCATCCTGGTAAAACCATGCCGATTCAACCTCTCCATTTTTTTTATAAACTTTGAAATTCCCTTCATCTGTTTCAAATTCGTAATAATCACCTGCAGATGTAGCGAAATCTCCTGAGGAGATGATCTTAACATTTGCATAAGATCGTTCATTATCAATTGAAGATAAAAAAGTTCTCAAACTTTCTTCTGCTTCACCGATTCCTATTTCATGGTCTGTACTGCTTTGCGACTGGGCATAGCATAGCGATGCCATAGAACTCAGCAATATTAAAACTACCATACATTTTGAAATTCTGTTCATCTTCTCTCACCTTAATCGAAATATTAACCTGATTGTCGTCCCCTTCAATTGATTATTAGACAGAACTTTATAATTGCGATATCTTGGAGATACGGCCCACCATGCTGTGTCAAAAGAGTTCTCTATGTTTTGTCCGTTGTCCTGAATATCGAAAAATCTCTTCACCTGAAACTTCCCCATGGAGAAATCTATTCGCTTTAATAAATCATGTTTTTATATCCTGACCGATTAAAATTATGATTTGCAACCCGGTATATAAGACGGATATGGCTTATATACTGAATAGATCATGCATGAATTATTTACATCAACATACATCCTCGGACTCGACAAACAGGTGTCTGCTTCCGATTCGCTCAGGTAAAACCCAACCTGGATTAAATTCTTATTTTCTTCATCATGACTTACTCTATATAATGTGATTGAATCAATGCTTTTATTCTCCAAAAACCCGATAACCCGTGAATCGTTGAGAGCCACATTCAGGGCGGTAAGATCTGTTACATTTGCCGGGCACGTATTAATTACAGCCTCTTCACCCTGATCGGATTGCACCGGGAGAAAATATCCAGCCAACAATCCTACAAAAAAAGTTATGATAAGGATAGGTATCCATTTTTTTACGTTATCCATGACTTCACCTGATAAGCTTCAGACCACCACGGAACAGAAAAAGGATAATTCAATTGTGGCGCTCCTGCAGAACAATTGGTTAAATGGTCTTTAGTAGCATCGGGGAGGTTCCCGTTCCACCACAGAGTACTGGAATTATAACTGGTAAAAAGGTATGAGTCACAGAAATATGATTCAGAGACTGAATTAAAAGTATCTCCGTCGAAAGCAAAATACTCATGGTTTTCATCCACATCACCATAACAAAATGGTAAATGTCCGGTTCTAATTTCCGATCCCTGCCACAATATCATATACGGATAACCCTCAGATGTCGGTGATGTGCTAATATAAATCTCAAAATTATAGTCCCTAAATCCACTTGTGAATGTTCGATGAGCAATATATTTCTCATCTCCATAAGCTGTACTGTCATAAGTGTAAACTGTATATTCCGATGGATCTCCTCCTACTGCCGGGGATTGTTTGGTTACCCCTACCTCTATCCACGTATCAACTCCACTAATATTTTGTCCTATATGGGATGTAAAATAATGATAGATCGTTCCGTCGGAAGAAACCTCCAAATACCCCGGATGATTATTCCCGTTGATTCCATTATAATGATAATTATCAATGCGGGCTCCCGCGTCTGCCTGTACCTGAACTGTTTTTAATGAATTGGTTTTGTCCATACTTTCTGAGATAGATCTATATTGATGTAACTGGGTTAGTCTCTCAGAAATCTTTTTGCTCTCTGTCTCAGTCATTCCATCCAGGTATGTTACTTCCGGCATTTTTTCTATCATTTCCGAGATTTCTTTGTCACTTAATCTGTTTCCTTCTTCATCAAAAAGAAACGGACTTCTCTTTAATTGCGTATCGATTCCTACTATGTCTCCACCGGAGGAGAAATTTTCATTTAAATTATTTTCAGATTCAGCGCTAACGACCGGAACGAAGATCGCACCGGCGAGTGCCATTACCAATAGCAGGATTAAAACCTGCATACCGAATTTTATGTTCATTTTTTCACCCGTTATCAGTTTTACCGGCATGCAAACCTTAATCTGCCATAATGTTGACATAGGAGATGCCGGTATTGTTACTCGGCAAATGAAGGATCTAACTGCGGGTTTTGTACGAAGTTTAGGACCTGCAATCTGATCCTTTACTCAGCCTTTCTTTTAGTTTTTAAAAGGGGGTTTTGTGGAGGTGTATTCCTCATCCGCCCCAGTTGAAAATGGACTGTAAGTCTATATACCAATTTTCACCATGCTCTTGAACAATCCATTCGGAAGTTAATAGAAAAAGTTTAATCGTATTGTTATTTGATGATGCATTATCTACGGGAACCAGTTTTCATACGTTTTTTAGAGAGATCACAAGCATACAGAGATTGATTTCTTCTGCGCGTGTTTACTGGTATAAACGAGAGCGGTTTTCAATCTTTTGATCCTCAAAGGCTCTTTGATCAGACTCCCAATCTAATCATCCGGAGTGTCCTACTTATTTCCGCAAAATGAATGCCGCCCAAAAAACGCCAATTTGAGCTTATTTCGCTCTTTTGACCAGTGATCTTGAGGGTGGATTCCAATAACGCCAATATATCGACTATATTGGGATTAAAGCCAGAATTGCATCGATATAACGGCACGTGATTGCCCTGTTTTTTTCAGACGATGTTTATGTTGAACAGGGAGGAGATCGTGGAATCTGGAGCTTCTGTGTGGATGCCAAAAAGGGGTTTTTCGCCGTTCCCATGACCTATTTAAACTTTACTTTATAATTTAGCGACGGTTTGAAACAATTGCTCTTCGAAAAATATTCACCGGACAATATCTTTGCACAGGGGATCATTATCAAAAAAATGTAATCCCGAGACCTCCGGTAAAGATCAGAACCCGGAGATCTACTTTAGCAAGTTTTTTTTGAGGCAGTTATTATCTAACAGCCTCTTCTATGCACTCTTCAAGGCTTCCCAGTCTTGCCTCGGCGCCGCACATATTCGGGACATAGGCAAATGCCTTGCCGGAATCGACCATTATCGTATCGAATTTATCCATCGCAGGAGAGACCACGATGCAGGTATCCTCGATAACCTTCGCCCCTGTCTTTTGAATCTTCGAGACTATACCGGCGTTTGCATCCTTCACGCCTTTCGACGAGAAGATGTAGAGAGGTTTTTTCACCTTCCTGCCTGCAAGCAATTCGGAAATTTTTAAAAGCTCTTCAGCCGAGCAGTGAGGGCACCCGACAGCCACCGCATCGATCTCCTTTTCCTTAAACAACGATTCTATCTCGGATGCCTCTATCACGATCTTTTCCGAGGGTTCCGGAGCAAATGTCGGCAGTCTCGCCTCGGGCGTTATCCCCTTTACATGATACAGGGCGACTGCTCCGGTTGCCGCCATCGCCGCTCCCAGGGCCTTGAGCTGATCTCTCGATGCGCGTATGTTCGTAAAGTACGGGATCCTGTTTCCAACCTCTTTTCCTGCAAGATATCCTATCGCACCGAAATGCCCGGCGTGAAGAGCGTCCGAATCCTCGACCTCAACTGTAACCTGAGGCATACGATTTTTGAACAGGTGCAGCCCGTACTTGGGAGTTTTACCGATAATTGCCGCTGCAAGTGCGGACGGCCCGCCCTCGCGGTTCGTCTTCGCGCCGATAACCGAGTTGACATACGAGACTGCAGACGATTCGGACCATGCAAGATGGTCCTGCATCGTCAGGTTCGTATAAAGGTAATAAGGAGTACAGGTGCACTCCATCTTCACGCCAAGCTTCCTGTACGCATCCATTACTGCCAGCTGTTTATCTGCGAACTCCTTTGAGATCCCTATATCGCGCCAGTTGTCACGGGGCATACCCACCGGATTTAAGACCGAAAGGACAGCGACACGCGCATCAAGATTTCTCAGCCATTCAAGGCCCCACTCGCCTATAGTCTTATACGACGCCCCGCTGATCTGGGCACTCGTTATCGGTACCAGCTCCTCCGCCCCGAAGACCTTCCCCAGAGCAACGAGGATCTCCATCATCTTCTGTCTTGTCTCGCCGTACTCACCGGCCAGTATATTCTCGTCTTCCCTGTCAAGCTGCATGTTTTATCAATCCCACCCGGCTCTAACGAAATTCTTCTCTTCTCCCATAACCATCGTTGCATCGACCCCGATTTTTACATTTGTACCGTCACCGATCCTGCACGGATCAAGCGATGAACCCCTGGCTCCTTCGATAACCATAAGGTCCCGGTCACCCCTGACACGGGTCGCGATTGCGTACTCGACATCCTCCATATCGTATATGTCGATATCTTCATCCACGATTACGACATGCTTCAGCGAGGTATGTGCGGCAAAAGCAGCCATGATCGCATTCTTCGCATCTCCCTGCGTATTCTTCCGTACCTGGACTACTCCGTGAAGGTACCCGCAGCCGCCGGTCGTAAGAGACACGTTGCGAACCGTCGTAACCTCTCCCACGGCACGATAGATCTTCGGCTCATAGGGCATTCCCATCAGGAGTTTGTGCTCGTTGCCTCCCGGGAGAATCCCATGAAATATCGGATCATTCCTCAGGTGCATTCCTGTAAGCTCGATAACAGGGGCGGGCCTTACGGGATCATAGGTTCCCGTGATATCGACAAAGGGGCCCTCGTCGGTTTTATCTCCGGTGATATAACCCTCGAGGACTATCTCGGCATCGGGAACATGAACGCCGTTTTCACACTCGAAGACATTCATCTCACCGCCGGAGAGTTCGGCGGCATATTGCAATTCTTTTCCGGTCGGAACACGTGTGCACGATGCAAACGTAACTCGCGGATGCGTCCCTATGGTTATCGCTACGGGCAGGCGATCGCCGTTTTCGAGCGCGGCCCTTAAGAGATTGTATGTATGGCGGCCCTCGACAAGTCGTGCGACCAGTCTCTTTTCATCGAGCACAAGCATCCTGTGAATCGATGCATTCGTGACTCCGCCGTACTCGGAAAAGACGATGGCTGAAGTAAGATATCTCCCGGCATCGAGAGGATAATGGCGCATAACCGGAAGACTGAAGAGATCGGGCGGATGCATATTGAGCTGCCCGGCATTATTCACGACACCGTCGTAGCCTGCCGATGAAAGGCTCCTTACGACATCCTTCTCATCATACCCGAGGGCAAGCGATATGGCCTTCCTCGATGCTGTAACGTTCATCACACCGCGATGAACTTTGTCAAGCTTGTGGAAGAAGAGAAGTTTATCGGTCTCCGCCGCCATCTTGGGCGCTTCGTATACCGACGAGACCTCTTCCTCTACATCGGTTACAAGATCCTTTTCCCTCATCAATTCTATAAAATCACGCATCATATCCACTCCATCGAAATCCCAGATCATGTTCGACTCCCAGGTGATCGAGAGCTCTTGCGACGACCATATCTACAAGATCTTCGATCTTTGTCGGTTTCATATAAAATCCCGGGGCCATCATCATTATCGTCGCACCCGCTTCATCGGCACCCAACATATTTTTGAGATGAATTCTTGAAAGAGGCATCTCCCTCGGCATAAGAATGCATTTCCTTCTCTCTTTGAGGCATACGTCCGCTGCACGTGTGATCAGATTTTCAGAGTAGCCGGAACTGACAGCCGCAAGAGTCTTCATGCTGCACGGGCAGATAATCATCCCTTCATAACGGAAAGAACCGCTTGCGACATCAGCGAACATGTCCTCCTCTCCGACATAGACTCCGTTAAAACCCGAGAGATCGACACCTTCATATTCCGCTATCTTCTTTGCAATATCAGATATGATGATATGGACCTCTCCCTTCTCAGTAAGAACTTCAAGAAGCCTCTTTGCGTACGCCATACCGCTGGCGCCGGTTACTGCCACTACATATCTTTTCATGGGGTGCACTCTCCAAATCTGATTGAACGGATCATTATATATTTAGCTTGTTCTGCTTAGTAGGTTTACTAATATTCAGGATTTCGGTCGCCGCACTCTCCACAGCTTTGCGATACTCAGGGAGAGTGTATACTCCCATCCTCCACTGGATTCTTCTCGTGTCGTTGAGAGTATTCAGCAAAGGCGACATCTCCTCGAGTGAGACCAGGTCGTTCCTGTTCTCGACCATAACGTCTATCGACATGGGAGACGGAAAGGACGGAATATCCACCAGAACGAAATCTTCATTCACTCCCGCGATCTCCGCAATCTCTGTGGCAATCCTTCTCTCGTCTATCAAATCTGAGCTTCGCAGGACTGACGACATCCGGATCTGGTCCAAACCGACATAGATCGAACGCTTGTAAAGGGACCTCCTCATCAGGCTCTTCATCAGAGTTGAAGCGCTTTCGGATTCGGAATTCATGAGCTCGACAGAGAACGACCCGTCATCCATGGACAGGAGTTCATTCGCCCGGTCGCTCCCGGTGGCTTCCAGGTGCCTGACTGCCGCCGCTTTGACCATCGATTCCGCAATCCTTGATACATGGTGAAAGTATATGGTAGGCCTCATCAAAGTCCTGGCAATAAGAAGCGACTCGGCGGCGATAATTCCGGTATCCTTCAACGCAAGACCGTTTTCAGAGAGAATCGTACTCTGTATAAGCCTCTGTGCATCAACCGTACCGTAAGGAACGCCTGTATAATGCGCATCCCTCATCAGGTAGTCCATCCTGTCTACATCCAGATCGCCATGAATTATCCCGGCCAGCTTATGCTTTCCTTCGATCATCCGGCAGATCTCGGACGGATCAAGCCCGATCTTCTCGACGGCCCCGGATATTTCAGTCTCATGGAGCATATGCTCCACTTCATGATGGCTTCTTCCGATATACTCCTCGATCAGCGGTTCGGTTGCATGCGAGAAAGGCCCGTGGCCGATATCATGCAAAATCCCTGAAACCATCGAGAGAAGGACATCATTATCATCGAGCTTCAGCCTTTTTGCAAGAATTCCGGCGAGGTGCATCGTCCCGAGGGAATGCTCGAAACGTGTGTGGTTTGCGCCGGGATACACCATATCCGAAAAGCCGAGCTGCCTGATGTGCCTGAGCCTCTGAACCTGCGGAGAATCAAGTAAAGGGAGAATTTTTTCATTTACGCTGATATAACCGTGAACAGGATCCTTTATCGTCTTCATCCGCTTTCTACATTTTAAATGATTTATATAATCAGATATAATTATTGGAACAATTGCCCCGAAATCGAAGAAATCTCATCCGGGCGGAGTCGCTATTAATGCCATTTATATACCAATTCTTTTAAATATTCACTGATGAAAGTTGCATTCCTCTCCGGGGGGACAGGGACTCCAAAACTTATCAGGGGGTTTAGAAATCACCTGAGCGACAATGATATCTCCGTTATTGTTAACACCGCGGAGGATATGTGGATATACGGAAGCCATCTCTCGCCCGATATCGATACGGTGATGTACCTCTTCGCGGGAATCCTGAATACTGATTCCTGGTGGGGCATAAAAGGCGACACCACGATAACAAATGACACACTGAAAGATCTCGGAGAAGATGTCTATCTTACGCTCGGCGACAGGGACAGGGCATTAAATATTGCAAGGGCACGGATGCTTAATTCAGGGATTACCCTTACCGGAGCGACCAGGGAACTTTGCAAAAGACTCGGAATCAGCGCCAATATTCTCCCGATGACCGACTCTGAATATACGACATATATAAAAACCGGAGATCTGCTGATACATTTCCAGGAGTACTGGGTAAAACACCGTGGAAACCTGGACATCGAAGAGGTCGTAAGAGTCGGGGACGATCAGGTCTTCGGGACAAAAGAGACCATAGATGCCATCAATAATGCCGACCTCGTAGTAATCGGGCCGTCGAATCCCGTTACGAGCATCTCCCCGATCCTCGAATGTTCGGGTGTAAAAGATGCGCTGAAGGAGAGCTTTGTAGTCGCCGTCAGCCCTTTCATAGGCAATGAACCTGTGAGCGGACCTGCAAAGGCGCTTATGGAGGCCTGGGGAATGACTGCCGATTCGGCAGGGACATACAAATTGTACAATGAATTCACAGATCTTTTTATCCAGGACATCAGGGATACAATAACACTCAAAGACGGAATAAAACTCGACACCCTGATGAAAACCGAAGATGTGAGTTCGAAACTCGCCGGAGAGATCATATCCAGGGTCTGCTGAAATAACCCTCTATAACTTATTTATCTGCAAAACTCAAACTATTCGCATATGGCGGATTATTATGCATTCTCAGGTATTGATGATGCAATAGAAAAAACGAAAAGCCTGTTGTGGCCGTTCAACTGGAGCATATGGTGGAGAATTGCCGTGATCTCCCTTTTCACAGGTTATTTCGGCGGGATCAACTTCCCTTTCTCCTCAAATACGTATTCACAACCCTTCGACTCCACACAGGCCTTTACAGGAATGCCGGGGCTGCCCGGCATCATAATATTGCTAATCGCGGCAGTACTCCTGATAGCGGTCGTATTTGCATTTCTTTCAAGCATCTTTCAGTTTGTATTCGTAAAGTGCCTTTCCGAAAACGAATTCAGGCTGAAGAAATATTTTGGTGAAAATATCGGTCGCGGACTGAGGCTTTTTGCTTTCTGGATAGTATTAATTCTCGCAACTATCGTATCAGTTCTTGCATTATTCTTATTTGCAATAGCCGCAGGGGGAGCTCTTTCCGTACTGATGATAATCCCGGCAATCGGTATTTTTCTCCTTATACTGTTACTGGTAGCAATAATCGCCCTCTTTACCAACGACTTCGTTGTTCCCATCATGATCAAAGACGATTGCGGGGTTATCGAAGGCTGGAAAAAATGCTGGGGTGTTTTAAGAGCCAGTTTCTCGCAGTCGCTGGTATACCTTGTCATGAGAGTTGTCATATCGATTATCGTTGCAATTATCCTGGTCATTATTTCAGTTGTAGTACTTCTTCTAATCGGCATACCGTTCCTTGCCTTCTTTATCTTTTCAGGAGCGGTGTTCGGCCTGAGTCCCCTTAATATTACATTGCTTATACTGTTCCTAGTTATTGCAATCCCGGTACTGCTTATCATCTGTGTTCCCTTCAACACTTTTCTCAGGGTCTACTCACTGAAAGTGCTCGGGAAGATGGATGAGAGATATAATCTGGTCGAATAAATTTGAAAACCTATTTTATTTTTATCACCAACATATAACCGATGATTACCGTCCTTTCAGGCGGAAGCGAGTCACTAAAACTGATCCGTGCAATGAGGCATTTTCTTGACGACGATGAAATCGCGGTCATCGCCAATACATCCGATGCCCTGTGGATGGAAGGGACACTTGCCTCGCCTGATATCGACGACCTGATCTTCCTATTCTCCGGGATTCTCAATACTACAAAATGGCACGGAATAAAAGGCGATACATATTCGACATGCCTCTTCTTCAGGAAATATTTTGAAGATGAAATTGCCGGTGTCGGAGACAAGGAACGGGCGATACATATTGCCCGGGGAAGATATATCTCGGAGGGAATCTCAAGTACCCAGGTAACAAAAGAAATCTGCGGGAGATTCGGGATATGTTCCGCAATACTTCCCGCAACTGACAACTTCATGGGGCTCCGGTGCAAAGTAGGGGATGAAACGATATCTCCCCTGAATCTGAGACAGAGATTCAGCGGTAACGAACTGGATATTATAGAGAGCATAGACCTGGAATACTATAACGAACCGGTTCTGGCGGAAGAAGCGTCTTCGGCAATAAAGGAATCCGATGCAGTAGTCATCGGCCCCGGATCTCCCCTGACATCCGTTCTTCCGATAATCGCCTGCAGGGGAATCAGGAACCTCATGCTTGAAAATTTTACTATAGCCTTTGCTCCGCCTTTTCCGAAAAATGATTCCGGTTTGGCTTTATCCAATTATAATAAAATTGTCAGGATCTACAAAGATCTCTCGGAACTGCTTATACAGGACAGTCTGGAAGAAGATCGGATTGAAGGGGCCATGCTGCTCAATACGAAGATGACTTCCAGGCATTCCGCCGAATCACTTGCATGGGATCTCATGTCAGTTATCAGAAGCCATGGAAAGAAGACTGCTTAGATAATCGAATGCATCCATCAGTGCATCGCCAATCATTGACAGGATCTTTATCGCACTATCCAGGTCCACTTCCGAATGAATTATATCATCGACTCCGCCGAGATCGCTGTCTCCCCCGAGATCCGATATCAGGTCATCAATTCCGGATGAAGAATCCGATGTACCTGTTGAGGTAGAGGTTGCCGTCGATGTAGACGTTTTTGTAGATTTTGTCGAAGTTGCCGTTGCCGCCAGGGTGGGGGACTTCAGATCAAGATCCTCGTTCAGGCTTACGGCATAATCGTACCCCTGTTCCGCCTTTGATTCGGACTGCTCTGCATAGTCCCTTGCAGAATCATAGTCATCAAGGCTGAATTTATCTTTTGCAAGAACAAGGAGCGTCTCCGCATTATCTATATACGACTGGATTACCCACACCCTTGAATCACCGGAGAGACCTTCATCCTCGTATTCCGAGATCATGCCGTTAACAATATCTATCGTAGATTCAGCCTGTTCGATCGAGAATTCAGCCCATGCAACATCGATAAGGGAGTAACTCTCATCAATATACGTTTTTGCCGAGGAAAGGAGGATACTTGCAGCAGCCGAATCCGACTCTTCAGCCTCTTCAATGGCCCCAGATGCAGCATTATATTTCTTCTCTGCCGAACCGGTATCAACACCAAGCCCGGACTTTTCATCGATGTAGCTCTTTAACGATGCAAGTTCACTCCTGCGGGTTTCAAGAATTCCATCGATATCGGAAGGATTCACAATAGTCGCTTCAACAGCCTCTTCATCGACTGTATCGCCGGCATAATCGTACCAGGTCGCCCTGATAATCGTATAGTTTCCGGTCGACGATACCTCAGGAGCGGTTCCGTTCAGGGATATTTTAACCACAGAGGAGTACGAATCGTCATAATAGAGTTCAAAGCCGCTTAAACTGACATATCTGCCGGTGTATGAGGGAAGATTGTGCGATACGCCGTCAATTAATATCGATAATGTCCATTTCGGACTGAGCAGATCCGTATATAGCTGCAGACTCTCGTCATCAGATTCGAAATCATAACTTACCGAATAAACTGCAGTGGCACTCTCACCCGGGGTGAGGACATTTCCGGGAGATGTACTGCCCCAGACTTCAAGTTCGTCGTCAGCCAGACAGGGAGCAGCAAGACAACAGAGGCTCAAAAATATTAAAAGGGATATTGCAACTTTATTTGAGAAATCCGGCATATTTATGATAATACTCTGAGCAGATTGGATAAATCCTTTTCCATAACAATCAGTTTCTGACAATTATCGTCGTTATATCAGAATGTTCAACCACCGAAGAACTGACACTTCCGAGGAAGAACCTGTCAAGACTGCTCTTCCCGGAGGAACCTACAATAATCAGATCCGCCTTAATCTTCTCTGAAAAATCGACGATCAAATCCCTGGGATCCCCGATCATGAAATGAGTAATAATACTAACTCCTTCATCGGATGCCACCTCTTCAGCATGTGAAAGAACCTTTTTCGCTTCTTCTTCCATTATTTCATGGTAAGTATTGACATTTCCTTCCGGGGCGGATACACCTCTGTCATAGATCATATTGTGCGTCACGATATGGTGGACGACATAGAGTGCGTGCAGTTCGGCATTCCGGATTCTTGCCTCATCCACTGCTACATGCAGCGCGTTTTCAGAAAATGGCGATCCGTCAAGTGCAACCAAGATTTTTTTGAACATAATTTCCCGCAATTAATCTTCGGATCTCCACTTTTAAAAGATTATTGCAACACTCGACAAAGAGGGGATGTGAAAAGCAAAATAAAACTGAAGTTACATACCTTAATGCAGAATTTATATGCGTAAATATTTAAACGAGGTAACACCGGAAACGGAGACTGCAAAAGTCATTGGCTGGGTTCATGAAATACGCGACCTTGGTGGTCTGAGCTTCTATATTCTCAGAGACAGGACAGGCTTTCTCCAGGCTACGATAGTCAAAAAGAAGGCTCCCGAAGCGGTACTCAATGCTGCCAGGGATGTTTCCAGGGAATCGGTCGTAATGGTCTCGGGAATTGTAAAGCCCACCGAGAAGGCTCCCGGCGGCCGCGAATTAATTCCAGAGGAATTCGAGATAATCAGCAGGGCCGAAACACCCCTTCCTCTCGATGTTTCTGAAAAAGTTCTGGCAGAAGTGGATACCAGGATCGACAACAGGTACCTTGATGCAAGAAGACCCAAAATAAATTCCATCTTTTCAATAAGGAGCAATGTCACAAGAGCGTTATATGAATTCATGTTCAGCGAGGGGTTCATAAACATTACAACCTCAAAGATCGTGGCTGCCGCAACCGAAGGCGGGACAGAGCTGTTCCCGATTGCATACTTTGACAAAGAGGCCTTTCTCAACCAGAGCCCTCAGCTCTACAAGCAGATGATGATGGCGGCCGGATTCGATAAAGTGTTTGAGATAGGACCCATATTCAGGGCCGAGGAGCACAATACGACAAGACACCTTAACGAAGCCACTTCAATAGATGTCGAGGTTTCGTTTGCCGATCACAACGGTGTAATGGAACTCCTGGAAAAAGTCATCATTGCAGCATACGGCGCCGTCGAGAAGAATTGCCAGAACGAGATCGAGACCCTGGGTATTGAATTCGAAGTCCCGAAGACTCCGTTCCCCAAAGTTACATACGCCGAGGCAATAGACATCGCTGCGATATCGATCGACGAGGAGATCAGCTACGGCGACGACCTCTCGACCGCCGCAGAAAGAGCAATCGGCGACGAGATGGGAGAGCACTATTTCATTACCGACTGGCCGACGTCCATCAAGCCCTATTATGCGATGCCCTATGAAGACGAGCCGGAGATCTGCAAGGCGTTCGATCTCATGCACCCCAAGATGGAGCTCTCAAGCGGTGCACAGCGTATCCACCAGCATGACCTGCTTGTAGAGCAGATCAGGGAGAAGGGATTGTCGCCCGACAGTTTTGAATTTTACTTGAAACCGTTCAGGTACGGAATGCCCCCGCACGCAGGATGGGGTCTCGGTATGGAGAGACTTATTATGACCATGCTTGATCTGCCCAATATCCGCGAGGCAGTACTATTTCCGAGAGACAGACACAGACTTACACCATGAAGATAATGGCCAAACCGCTTCCGACGACAGTCGTCGGAAGTTACCCTGCAGTTAAGGCGAAAGGGTTCAAATCATTACTGGACCCGGAGAAGGAAGCGCTGGAGACCGCGGTTTCCGACCAGATAGAGGCAGGCATCGACATCATCTCTACCGGCCAGGTCAGAGGGGACATGATCTCGACGATAATCTCAAGACTACCGGGCATCAGCGGCCAGGAGGTCAAAGGGCTTATTAAACCTGCATCAGGCCCTATTACAGTATCCGACACAAAATACGCAGTTTCAAAGCACGGGAAAGTCAAGGCGATGTTTGCCGGTCCTTCCACTATTGCACACGCCTTAAAGATCAAGACCCCTATGTACAGGGACAGGGACGAGATCATTCCGGATATCACCAGTGCACTCGTCCGGGAGGCAGGATACCTGCAGGAAACAGGAATTACGATACTCCAGATAGACGAACCGATTTTGTCTACCGGAATTGCCAATATGAACGTGGCATATGAATCAATCAGGTCGATTGCCGGCTCCCTCAGGGTGCCAACCTGTCTTCACGTATGCGGAAACATCGGGAGTATAATAGACGTTCTCCTGAAGATGCCGGTAGATATTATCGATCTCGAGTTCGCAAACAACCCTGATAATCTCGAGACGATCTCAAAGAATGAAATCCGTGATAAAATCATAGGATACGGAGTGGTCGATTCTGCAGATACAAATATCGATCCTGTAAAAACCATTATCTCAAGAATAGAGAAAGGGGTCGACTTATTCGGGCCTGAAAAATTATTAATCGACCCGGACTGCGGCCTGAGAATGCACGAAAGGTCCGTCGCCTTTGGAAAACTCAAAAATATGACAGAAGCGGCGGAGACAGTACGCATTCAGTTATAACCGGTTATAGATAATATGGATGTAAGATATACAAACAACTTTGATTTTTTGAGGTTTTTTGCGGCTGCATCCATAATATTTTCACATTGTTTTGCCCTGTACCTCGGCTATTCAAATGTATTCCTCTTCGACTGGCACCTGCTGGTCGGGCAGACAGGCCTTGCAATACTTCTTGTAATCAGCGGTTACCTGATCACCCAGAGCTGGGACAAAAAACCCCAGTTAAAACTGTTCCTGTGGAAAAGAGCCCTGAGGATAGTTCCGGGACTGATAATATCCATATCGATGATAATGCTTATCATCGGACCGCTGAATACGACTTTTTCAATCCAGGAATATTTCGGAAAACTTGCTTCATTTTCAACATGGCTGGCAGTCCCGTTTTATACCAACGGTTGGGCAATCGGGATCTTTACAAATAATCCGGTAACCTACGTCAATGCACCCCTTTGGACAATCCCCGTTGAATTCAGCCTCTACATTCTTGTAGCTCTTCTCGGGGTTATCGGAATCCTCAAAAAAAGATATATCATGCTCCCGTTCATCCTGCTAACGGCTCTCGCGTGGTTCAGCTTTTATGACAGTCCTGTGCTGAACAAGATCCGCTTTGCAATCTATTTCTTTATCGGATCGTTCCTTTACATGAACAGGGACAAAATTAAGTTCAGGTGGTGGATAGGCCTGATATTGTTAATCCCGATATTGCTGACATTCGGAACAGAATATATGTTCATATTCGCGTTTATTGCAATACCTTATTTTGTAATACTGGTTGCATATGCGAAGATCCCTCACCTGTCCGGGTTCGGAAAATGGGGCGATCCTTCATATGGCATGTATATCTATACATACCCTATCCAGCAGACAATTCTGAACCTATGGCCGTCTGTTGAGATCTGGCAGCTTATTGCACTATCCTTCGGGTGTGCAATTCCCCTGGCGTATCTCTCGTGGCACCTTGTTGAAAAGAAAGCTTTAGCACTAAAAAATATAAAAATAAATTTTAAATCGAAGAGCAAATCGGAGATTGCATAATACTAATATGGCTCTTCCCTAATCTGTGCGAAAAGCAAGTTTCACAATTTTTGGCAACCCCTCGCCGCGAGCCGCACAGCAGGCTCGCGGATCGGCCCCGACCCCGGGGCCTCTCAACAATGACGATAGCCACTCAGGAGATAGACAAGTATCCCCTGAGCAGCAAAACGCGGTAAATTGGCGTGTACAGAATAAATGTCACACAGACAGCTCTATTCAACAGCTCAGGGGACCCTTGCCGGTTCCCTGAGCGTGCCGTGAGATGAGTATCTTAAGGCAAGGCCCCTGGGCAGGGGCCGTCCGGCGGTTCGGCCGCCGGTGCCGGGGTTGCCTGAGTAAGCTTTGGATACAATATCCAAAAGTATGTCAGGATATGTACTCTCCCGAAATTATTTCCCCACGTGAAACAACGAAGATCAATTAATATTACACGACCCTGCCGGTCGTCGAAAGTTCGATTCCTTTATTCAGGATATTATACGGGAACACTCTTTTAGGCAGATCCAGCCCTTTGATCTTATTTACCTGGAGATTTCGCTCGATTTCGTTCCCGTGTATGCTGAGATTAAGAGTAAAGATGGTGTCGCAGTTCCTTTTGATCAATATCTCTTCATAAGCGGAATGAATTCCGGTATACATTATAAGGAGAATATTTCCACCCTCTTTCCTAACCTTTCCTGATACTTCATTAAGGAACCCGATGATATCATCAATGCCGTATTTTAAAAGCATCGTAGAGAGAGAATCGACGACGACCCATTTACCTGTCATATTCGCTGAAATCTCCCCGGGGTTCATCTTCCCGGCGTCCGCCATGCCAGCTTCAACCGCCGAATCAAACATGAAATAGGAACTTTTACCTGAGTCGTCTGCCTTCCAGAACTGTTTTGACAATTTTTCGATACCAGTCAGAGGATCACACATTACCAGGATCAGGGAGCCCGCGGGAATGCCCCCGTCAAGCTGAAAATCAAGCCCGTCAATACCGCTTGAAAGGCTTTTTACTTTGCTGATATCAGGTATCTCCTCTATTCCGTTTGACATCAGTACAAGGTGTGTTTTTAATATTAAAAAGATATTTATAAAAAGTACTTCAGTTATTTCCGCAGTATCTCTCTACGAGTTCACGCCGGAGCAGTTTCCATCCGCTGACTCTTGGTAGTGAATCCACGACATAGTATTCCCTGGGGACCTTATATCCCGCAAGACGCAAACGTGCAAATTCATCCATAGAAGACCTGTCGAATTCATAACCCTCTTTTATCACGACTACGGCAACAGGAACCTCACCCCTGTGAATGTCGCTGCATCCGAACACAGCAATATCGTCGATAGCAGGATTTTCGATCAATGCTTTTTCGACTTCTGTCGGGTATATCTTCCATCCCGACATGACGATCATATCCTTCTTCCTGTCGGTGATCGAGAGCATCCCGTCCTCGTCGATATGGCCTATGTCTCCTGTCAGGAACCAGCCGTCAGGCAGAAAAACCGACTTCGTCTCTTCTTCCATTCCCCAATATCCGCAGGCAACAGCCGGGCCCCTCAATGCAATCTCGCCGGTCTCCATGTGCTCAAGCTCTGTCGAGGGATCGTTGACATCGACAATCTTCAGCTCGCTGTACCCGACAGGTTTGCCCACGCTCCTGAATTCATCGGCATAACGATAATCTTCAGGCCGGATTGCAGTACCTGTTCCTACAACGATGGTCTCCGAAAGGCCGTATGCATTTACTACAGGTATTTTGAAACGGCTGTAGAACTCCTTCCAGATGGCATGGTGGAGCGGCCCCCCTCCGCTGATCATCTCCCTTGCGCTCTTCAGCCGATCCTCGGTTCCGGGAGGGGTCTTCAGCAGCGAATGGATTACCGGCGGCATACCTGCAACTACGGTTGCAGAATATCTCTCGATAAGATCGATATATTTCCCGAGTTCGAATTTCTCCATTACAACCCAGGTGGCACCGGCCCTTAATGCGGATATACCCCATGAAACCCCAACGTGAGCCATCGGGTAGATGCCGAGATAGACATCATCCTCATAATAACTAAGAACATCACATTCGGCATCCATTGCCGAGATCCAGTTGCCGTGAGAAAGCATTGCACCCTTCTGCTTCCCCGTGGTTCCGGATGTATACTGAAGCTGGCAGAGATCATTGAAATCGCAGTCGACAGGACGGACCAGGCATTCGGCATTCGATAACATTTCATTCCATTCCTCACTGCCCATAACATAACTGCGGACATTCGGGCCGTTGGATAATGCTTCATTCACCGAATCTGAACCGCTTATATCGGAGATTATCGCTTTCGCACCTGAATTTTCAAGCATATACCTGACTTCGGCCGGTTTGAGAACAATATTCAAAGGAACTGCAACAGCTCCTATTCTCCAGATTGCCAGGTAAAAAATCAGGTAATCCGGGGAGGAAGGGAGATATATGCAGACCCTGTCACCTTTTTCAATTCCCCCTGAGACCAGAATCCTCGAGTAACGGTTCACAGCTTCAAAGAGATCCCCGTATGTCAGGGAGGTATTTTGCGAAGGGCATATGAGTGCCGGTTTATCCTTTAATCTTAGGTTATTATCGATAAATGTGGTGCAATTTGGCAATATTCATCCTCCGACAGATATTCAGTAAATTCAATGTATATTTTTGTTCATTGATGTAAAAAGATTAATGGATTGAGAAAAATGGTTACTGGTATTCGACAGGCTGGACCTGCCGTGGGAGGCCGCCCTTGAAATACGTCCGGATATTCTCGTACTGCTCGCGCAGTCTCTCGTTCATCATAGGATGGACCTTTTTGAGAGCTGATTTGAAGTGAGACTCATCAACGGATGACTTCCCGTCTCTCATCGCAAACATCGCAGCCTCCCTGCACAGCAGCTCAAGATCCGAGCCGACGTACCCGGAGCTGAGCGCAGCAATCTTATCGATAAGCTCGTCCCTCTCCGGATCTTTGAGATACAACGCATTCTTACTTAAGAGATCGACGATAAGTTTCCTTCTTTTATAAACCGGGATTGAAATTGTGCTCTGCTGATTCTCCGCATCCAGGAATCCCTTTAATTCATCAGCCGAAATCTGCCTGTTTGGCATGATATCCTTCTTTTTGCTGAGGTTCTTAAATGCCTCCTCAAAGAACCTCTCCTCGCCGGATTTAGTCGATTCGATTATCTTGTCGAGAGCTGAGCCCTCTATCGGCATGAAACGGGTATGGATCTGGAGGATTCTCTTCCGCGAGGCCTCGTCAGGCTCCCCGACATACACCAGGCGATCAAATCTTCCTGCACGGAGTAGCGCTGGATCGATCATATCCGGGCGGTTTGTAGCCCCCATAATGACGACGCCACGCATATCCTCCAGCCCGTCGAATTCTGTCAGGATCTGGTTTACAACACTCTCCATTACATGCGAGTCGGACCCTCTTCCGCGCACGGGGGTAAGGGAGTCCAGTTCGTCAAAGAAGATGATGGACGGTGAGACCTGCCTTGCCTTCCTGAAAATTTCACGCACGGCCCTCTCGCTTTCACCCACCCATTTTGACAACAGTTGCGGACCTCTTACAGGGATGAAATTCGCACCGCTCTCATTTGCAACGGCTTTGGCTATGAGGGTCTTTCCCGTTCCGGGCGGTCCGTACAGGAGGACTCCTCTCGGCGGCTCAATGCCGAGGTCTTCAAAGCGGCCGGGCTTCGTGAGTGGGTACTCGACAGCCTCGCGCACCTCTTCCTTCTCCTTCTGGAGACCCCCTACATCATTCCAGTGAACATGGGAAACCTCAAGGAACACCTCGCGCATCGCACTGGGATTGATATCCTTTAAGGCGTTATGGAAATCCTCCACCCTGATCTCCATCGATTCGAGGATCTCCTGCGAGATCTCCTCTATCTCAAGGTCGATATCGGGCAGGTATCTCCTCAGGGCGCGCAACGCTGCCTCCCTGGCAAGTGCTGCAAGATCGGCGCCCACGAATCCGGTAGTAAGCGAAGAAAATTCCTTCAGCAGGTTCTCCCTGCTGCGGGACATTTCACTCTCAAGGCTCTTGAGTTCCTCTTCAAGCTCATCCTTCTCAAGGCCCGAACTCTCATCGATCTTCTTCCTGACCTCGATTATCCTCTTCTCCCCTTCCGTCGGCATCCCGCGTACATGAATTCTCAGAATTTCAAGGCGGTCGGATTCATCGGGCGGTCCGATCTCGATCTCCCTGTCGAACCTGCCGGGTCTTCTCAGAGCGGGATCTATTGCATCAAGACGGTTCGTAGCTCCGATTACGACGACCTGTCCTCTCTCCTCAAGGCCGTCCATCATGGTCAGGAGCTGCGCAACAACTCTTCTCTCGACCTCTCCGGTTACATCCTCACGCCGGGGAGCTATCGAATCAAGTTCGTCGATAAAAATTATCGAAGGGGCATTATCCTCGGCCTCGTCGAAAATCTCCCTGAGCCTCTGCTCGCTTTCGCCGTAATATTTGGATATGACTTCAGGGCCCGCTATTGAGATAAAATGTGCACCGCTCTCGTTGGCTACAGCCTTTGCTATGAGAGTCTTCCCGGTTCCGGGAGGGCCGTACAGGAGGACACCTTTCGGCGGATCGATCCCGAGCTTCCTGAACAGTTCCGGATGCCTCATAGGAAGCTCGATCGTCTCCCTTACATCCTGAAGTTCCCCTTTGAGACCGCCGATATCCTCGTATGATATCAGTTTGATGCCTTCAAATCCCTCGGCAGGCTTGTCTGAAAATTCGACATCTGTCTCCTTAGAAATAATCACAGACTCTTCGGGTTCGATACTTACTACCTTGAAAGCAACGGTTTGGGGCTGCATAAAAGGCAGGCCGGCAAGAACAGGTACACGATCCCCCTTGCATACCGGGAAATCGATAAGCTTGGTCACAGCATTATTGTAATTTATCGGAAGTTGTTTTGGAAGATCCTCGGGTGGTGCAAGAACGACCCTCTTTGCCGCCACTACATTTTCAACAGCATCGATCTCCACCTTTTCACCAATGCTGATGCCTGCATTTGCCCGGATGAAACTATCTATTCTGATCTTATTCTTATTCCAGTCATTGACCATCTGGCGCCATACTTTTGCAACAGTCCGCCTTTTTCCATTTATATATATTAGATCCCCTGGAGAAAGGTGAAGCTGGAGCATTGTTTCGGGATCGAGCCTGGCACGTCCGGTTCCCTGATCCTCAGGATAAGCGCTGTCGACTTTCAGATTTATCATAAACTCACCTTAACACAAGATATTATGTAATTACGTATAAGTACATGTTACATATGCGTATCCTTGTATTTGATCCCTTTCACGGAGCGGCAGGCGATATGATCACCGGTTCGCTCCTTGACCTCGGCGCAGACAAAGAGAGTGTAATAAAGGTGATGTCCTCGGTTGTTGCGCCGCCAGGGATCGACAGGGTAAAAAGGTGCGGCATATCTGCAATAGGAATTCAGACCAACTCGGGTCATTCACACAGAACCCTGGAAGAGGTTCTGGAGATCGTTGAAAAGGCCGATGCACCGAAAAATGCAATAGAGATGGCCAAACGGGTGTTCAAAAGACTGGCGGCAGGAGAGGGAGAGATCCACGGGGAAAATCCTCATTTCCACGAAGTGGGTGCGGATGATGCAATTGCCGATGTCCTCGGTGCATGCACCGCTTTTTGCTCACTTAATATCGATGCCACAGCAGTCCTGCCCGTTGCAACGGGGAGGGGCTATATCAAATCCGCCCACGGCAGTTACCCTAATCCCGCTCCTGCAACACTTGCAATATTAAAAAACGGAAATATTCCCGTAAAAATCACTGATGACGAATCCGAATTGTGTACTCCCACCGGGGCCGCCCTCCTGGCCGAATTCAGATCAAAGGAGAGTCCTGACATCACAGGCCCTGTAAAAGCCATAGGATACGGGGCGGGAAAAAGAGACCCGGAAGACACGCCGAACGTATTAAGGACATTTATAGTTGAATCCGAAGTTCTCAACCATGACGTGATAGAGATCCTGGAGACAAATGTCGACGATGCGACCGGGGAACTCATCTCGCATGTTATACAGAGACTTCTGGAAGCAGGAGCATCCGATGCATGTGCAATCCCTGTAATAATGAAGAAAGGCAGGCCGGGATACCTGATGAAGGTGATAAGCAAAAGCCATGATACCCACAGGTTTATTGAAATACTCTCGGAAGAACTGGGGACGCTTGGTATCAGGCACATGCAGAATATCCACAGATCGATATTGGAAAGGGAGATCGTAGAGGTCTCTTTTCCCTATGAAAATTCCACGTACAATATAAGAGTAAAAGTGGGTTACATCAATGGAACGCCGGTCACAGTCAAGGCCGAATACGAGGATTTAAAAAAGGCATCCGCATCCTGTAAACTCCCCCTGAAGACGATAGCACGATATGCGGAAGACAAGGCATTGAAAGATATAGAATAATCCCGGATGTTCTATGCAGGAAGACAAGATAAATACAGGATCACCCGAATTCGACGATCTTATCGGGGGAGGCCTTGAAAAAAAAATGATCACGCAGGTATATGGTGAGCCCGCAAGCGGAAAAAGCACAATATGCCTGATGACTGCAATAGAACAACTCAAAGCCGGAAAAAAAGTCATATACATCGATACCGAAGGATTTTCAGTTGAAAGATTCAGGCAGATTGCAGGCGAAGATAACCAAACTCTTGCAGAAGATCTTATAATCTTCGAACCGGTCGATTTCGACCTGCAGGGACTAATGATCGGGGAATGCGACAAATTACTGAAGACTGAAACCGATATCGGCCTGATAGTACTTGATTCGGCTACTGCGTTATACAGGGTTGAGGGAGGGCGATCCGGCGAGAGCCAGAGAAAACTGGGCAGCCAGATGATCAGGCTGCTCGGCTTTGCACGCAGGTACGACATTCCCGTCCTTGTATCAAATCAGGTGTTTATGGATATTGACCAGAATGCAGTCTCCGGCCTGGGGGGAACATCTCTGAGGCATATCTCAAAGGTAATAATAAGACTTGAAAAAAAGAACGGATCAAGGACAGCTTTTCTTGAAAAGCACAGGTCTAAAAAAGAAGGAGATTTTCTGGATTTTATTATTGAAGAAAAGGGAATCAGGCCCATATCCGGCCTGTAAAAACAGTCGCCGCCGGACCTTCCATAAAGGCAACATCCTCTTCCAGGTATATTACAAGAGGCCCGCCGACAGTATTCACCTTTACCCTGCTGCCGGTTTTTCCTAATTTATATGCTACGGCTGCACTTGCAGTCGAGCCTGTACCGCAGCTCAATGTCTCCGATTCAACGCCTCTTTCATATGTGCGGATCGATATCTCGTCCTTCCCTGTTATCTCCACGAAATTGACATTCGCACCATTGGGGAACGATTCATGATACCTGATTGAAGGAGCAATCTCTTCGATCGACAGTTTTTCAACCGAATCAACGAAGATGACTGCATGGGGGACACCGGTATTCACCGCATAAACATCATAGCCGTTGATCTTCCTGAGATATTCTCCCCCTCCCTTCGCCGGGATTTCGCTGCACTCATAGAGCACCTTTCCCATATCTATCTTCGCGATGAATTCATTATTCTCGTTATAGCCGAGTTCCACGGGCAGGTTTCCCGCAAGAGTTTCGACTACGCAGGTTTCCGTAATGTAATCGTTGTCATACGCGTACTTTACCAGACAGCGGATACCGTTTCCGCACATCTCGGCCTCGCTCTTGTCAGGCTGCATTATCCTCATCCTGATATTCGCCTTATCCGACTTCGAGAGAAACAGGACGCCGTCGGCGCCGATCCCAAACCGCCTGTCACAATAAAGAGCTGCAAACTCGGCCTTCATAGGATCGGGAATTACCTCCCCGTCAGTCTCGTCGATTAGAATGAAATCGTTCCCATTTCCCTGGATCTTGACGAATGGGATTACAAAGGCTTCTGATTCGTTATCTTCAGTATTATCCGGCATAAACGACCCTGTTAAAATTACTTCATATCATATGACATAAAGCTGTTATTAACTTTTTTAGGGCCTCTGATAAAAATAGATATTGGAGATTACTCCCTTAGAACAACATTACTTTTTGCTGACTTCGCGCCGAAGAATTTCTTCGCGTACTCTACGACGTCTTCGGGATTATATTCCTTGCAGCTGAAGACATCGATATATGCAGCATTCGTCGAATTTGCGAAATGACCTGATATCAGCGATGTTTCGATCAGCTGTGTCATCGAATAACCTGCAACCTTGTCATTCGGACCGAAGTGCACAACTTCAGTCTCACCGAATCTCTTCATATCGATAAGATCGCAAAGTTCGACAACGAACTGCTTTATTTTTCCTGCGTCCCTTATTGTATCCGGGTTGCATCCGTACAGGTCTACGTTTGTGGCGAGACCCCAAGCATTCTCCTCGGAGAATGCATCCCTTGCTTTCTGAGCTTCAACATTCTTAACCATCCGGTTTTTCATCCCTCCGAACAGCACTAATTAGCCAAATATTTAAACTGCGTATAAACGGATAAACCTTTTGCAAGCAACATAAAACCGCCCTTTTTTAAATCCGGATGTTTTAAACCCACAGAATCAATATTTGGCCAAATAAAGTCCAATATATTGAAATTGGCGCGATTAAAATGGAAATAAATTTATTTTGAACCCCATTTTTCCAAAGCCCTCCGCAGCTCAATGTGATCCTTTGCATAGTCCTCAGGAAGGCATCCTTCCATGTATGCATCGACTGCCTGGCGCATAGCAGCGGCCCCTGATCTCGTGCCATCCGGGTGTCCGTGGATACCCCCCCCCGCCTGCAGTACTATATCCGTCCCGAGAGTTTCAAGTTCGGCACGAACCTTCCCCGGGTGCAGACCACCGCTGGATACGGGGAACACAGGTCTGAACCCAAACATGGAGCCGGTCAGCATTTTGTTGTCTCCAAGGATCTCCGAGGGATCATGACCCATCTTTCCGCTCACAGTTCCTGTATGGAGCTGATCTCCTCCGGCCATTCGCACGAGTTTTGCAATAGGACGCATTGCAATGCCGTGCTCCGGGTTTCTCGTCATCGCAGCGTGCATCGTCCTGTGGATATGCAGGGGAACATTTCCCGTGTTTAATTCGGAAAGAGCCTGGACTGCAGAAAAGCCACATGTGATGACATCTATCATAAGGGTGTTTGCACCACACTCAAGCGCCTGTTCGGCACGTTCTACGATCCTGTCCGCCCTGTCCGAGACATTAACTGCATAAAGGATCTTTCTTCCTGTCTCGCTCATGGCATCGTCAAGCCTTGCCATTACCTCCTCCACACGATCTTTCATCGGGCAGAACTCCTGATCTGTCAGGGTTTCATCGTCCTTGATGAAGTCTACTCCGCCGACAGCGGCTTCATATGCCACATGTGCAGTATCCTTCGGGTTCAGGCCCACCTTGGGCTTTATTATCGTTCCGACATGAGGCCTTCGTGATTTTTCAGTTCCTATGAGCTTTCGGACTCCTTCCATTCCGAAAACAGGTCCTGAAAAGTTACAAAGCTGCTCAGGGAACTCAACATCAAGAAGGCGAACGGAACAAAGTCTGCCAAGACCGAAAAGATTTCCGGCAACAACTGAGAGGTACTGGGGAATATTCCCCTTTTCAAATATCTCTCCCGGATATCTTATTTTTGTGAGATAACCGTCCCTGTAGCTTTCAAGCGATTCCACGTGCCCGTCAAGCCTTCTTACATAATCGGCCCTTGTGGTGAGATCTGTCCATGTACCTGTCGTCTCTTCATCGGATATGGCCTGGGCGGCAAATTCAGGAGTGGTATTTTCATCGGGTATAAAATAATAAACTGCAATAACATCCTGCATAATGCACTACCATCTATAATATCATATTAAAAAACTTTGTCAAAGAGACAATATTGAAAGGTTTACATTCTGATATACTAATAGAGAATTAACATGAGTCTTGCAGTGGTTTTCGACAGCGCAGGCACCCTGCTGTATACGCTGAGAGTTGCAAAGGATATCCCAAAAGACAGAATCGTTGAAGGAGTTGAGACCACAACCCTGACATGTTCTGAAAAAGGAAGGTCTCTCATTCTTCTGTATGTCAATTCAAAGGAGTTCATCGAAGCAAAACCTGAAATGCTCCTCTCCGAATACCTCACACAAAAAGAGGTCTCTTTCGGTGTCGCATGCTCGAGCATCGTTACGACCACCGAAGAGATCTCCGAATTGCTATACGGGGACAAAAAAGCGACCTGCGAAGATCTCCAGACCTGTATCCGGAAGGTCTGGAGCTGCTGCAAAAAAATGCCTGTAGTGGCCCTCAACAACGGCGTAATAGTAAATAAAAACATTAATTCAATCGAATTTGCCATTACCTCCGGGGGGAGACCTTTCCCCAATGCAAAAGATACAATACGTCTTCTTCACGAGAATAATATTGCATCATATGTTGCATCCGGAGACAGGACAGATAAACTAATAAAAATGGCCGATTATCTCGGCATTCCCCACGGGAATGTATTCGGAGTGGCCACCCCCGCCATGAAAGCGCAGATTGTTTCAGGCCTGAAGGAACAATATGACAAAGTAATAATGGTCGGCGACGGCATCAACGATCTGACGGCGATGAAAAAGGCCGACATCGCGATTCTGACCGAAGAGCAATACGATAAGAAACCGAAAGTCCTTGAGGATGCAGCAGATTATATCATCAAAGATGTTTCGGAAGTATTTGAGATCGCAAAGAAGTACAACTCCTGATTCTGTTCTTTTTCCCTTAACTCCTCTTCAATGGCAATTAAATGAATTCTGCTTAAAAATATATCCTTTGTTACAATTTAATTCCAAAAAAGAATAATAATAAGATAAAAAAGCTACAGTAGTATTTAATAAGAGGTCTTGTCCTATGGCTCCATTAATAACTGTAAAGGATTTATCCAAGGAATTCGACGGGAACCCTGTCCTGAAGAATATTAATTTTGAAATGGAAGAAGGCGAAATTCTGGGGATAATCGGTAGAAGCGGAGCGGGAAAAACGGTTTTGATGCATCTTATGAGAGGTGTGGATACACCCCCCACATCAGGATCGATAATCTTTCATATAGCCGCCTGTGAAAAATGCCAGAATGTCGAGCCCCCAAGCAAAGCCGGCGCGAAATGCCCCAAATGCGGGGGCAGCCTGAAGCCCGAGGACGTCGATTTCTGGGCGCCCGAAAATGAAAGAATGAAGCGCAGGATAATGAGAAGAACCGCGATCATGTTCCAGCGCACATTCGCCCTCTACGGAGACGACAGGGTAATTGAAAACGTAATGCATGCCTTAAGCGACATCGGATACCCGGGAGAACAGCAGGTTTCAAGAGCGGCGGACCTTCTTGACGAAGTCAGGCTCTCGCACAGGATGATGCATATAGCAAGAGACCTTTCCGGAGGTGAAAAACAAAGGGTTGTTCTCGCAAGGCAGCTTGCAAAGGAGCCCTTCATGTTATGCGCCGATGAGCCTACAGGAACGCTCGACCCGAGAACTGCCGATATCGTGCACGAGATGCTCTCGGAGGCATCGGCAAACAACGACATGGCAATGGTTGTCTCCTCGCATTTTTCGCAGATCATCGAGGATATCTGCCACAAGGCAATTCTCCTGGAAGATGGCGCAATCAAAGATATCGGAGATCCAAAGAAGATCGTCAAGACCTTCCTAAAAGATGCAACAGACACTGAAACATTTGAAAAAGGGATTCTCGGCGAGAGCATTCTCCAGGCAAGAGATGTCGTCAAGAGATACATCACGGTTGACAGGGGAATGATAAAGGCTGTTGACGGAGTTTCCTTCAATGTCGCAGAGAGAGAGATATTCGGGATCATAGGTACAAGCGGTGCGGGGAAGACAACTCTTTCAAGGATCATATCCGGAATTATCGAGCCTACGAGCGGGGAGATGAACATCAGGATCGGCGAGCAGTGGATCGATATGACCAAACCCGGAATCCAGAACAGGGGGCGTGCCAAATCATACGTTGGCCTTTTGCACCAGGAATACGACCTATACCCCCACAGGACCATCCTCGACAACCTTACCGATTCAATCGGGCTTGAGTTCCCAAAAGAGCTTGCAATGAGAAAAGCCATAATAACACTCAAGATGGCAGGATTCAGCGAGGAGAAAAGCCATAAGATTCTTGACAGAATGCCCAGCCAGTTAAGCGAAGGTGAAAAACACAGGGTAGCCCTCGCGCAGGTCCTGATAAGGGAACCCAGGATCGTTCTTCTCGACGAACCAACAGGAACCATGGATCCGATTACAAAAATTGACGTTAAACACTCCATCATGCATGCAAGAGAGGAGATCGACGAGACGTTCATCGTAGTATCGCATGACATGGATTTTGTGCGTGACATCTGCGACAGGGCAGCCCTTATGCGCCACGGAAAGATTGTCAAGATCGGACCGACGAATGAAGTCCTCGAATACCTGACACAGGAAGAAAAAGAGATAATGGCAAATTCCAGCGCCTGAGGTGATCTCATTGATAAATATCATCCTCGACGGAAAGAGGATGGAGATGAAGGACGGATCTCTTCTTAAGGATCTGGTCCCCCAATTGTCCCCGAATTTTTCAGTTGCAATCATTAAACCTTCGGAATCTTCGGAGGTGACGACAGGCAGTTTCAGGATCGTTACCGATGAAGGGGAAGTGACGATCGAGCTTGAAGACAAACGAGCCCCCACTGCCGTAAGGGAACTCCTTATATCCTTATTCGAAAAAAAAGAACTGCTCCCAATGAAGATTAAATGGGACGACCGCTATTCTGCATCTTTCGGGCCGTTCTCAAGTAAAATCAGGCCAGATAAAAATGCACACAGGTATTCGAAAGGCGACCTGATCCTCGGATGCGGAGGTTATGATCCCGGTAATTCATATCTTATCTTTTCAAGAGCGGACCACATTGCCGATCACGGTTCTGATAAATCCGGAGGAATCGTGGGAAAAGTCGTAAGCGGGTTGGGTGTTCTCGGCAGATGGAAGAAAGGCAGCCTGATTACGGATTCCGAAAGAATAATCAGCAGAATAGAGACGGGAAATTCCTTTACTACAAAAGACAGGTCGCTACCTCTTGAGGACGGAATGGAGGTAGTATCCCGCCTGGAAATTTCTGCAACCGGCTTCAATGAAGATGCGATCGACCCGACAGGTTCGGCAAGTGTTGAACACATGCTTCATGCACTCTCGAAAGAAAAATTTGAAGTTAATCTCAAGTCAAGCACATTCATCTCTGACGAAAGGCTGAAAGACAGTATCGTGCCGTATGAGATAAAAAATCCCCGCCTTAAAGGGAATGTAACGGTACGAACATCCGGGAGAAAGGCCGGCAGCGTATATATCTATCTCAAAGATCTCCCGAGCAGCCCCTCCCATACGACAACGGGAAGAATAGAGCACGGACTGGAGCTTGCAAAACTTGCGTCGGAAGGAGATCGACTTCATGTGGTAGTGACACCCCCGCAGATCGATCTAAGGGGAATGAGAATAAAAGACGCAATCACTGCAGCAAAAAAGAGAGAAATTTTGATCGACTACGACGACGACAGCCCCGACAGGATTGTCGTTGAACAAACTCCCCCGACAACAATGGGAATTCTATCGGAGGGGAAGGTTTCAGTCAGAACAGTGTCCGAAGGGCATGTTATAAACATAAGGCTGGAAGATGAAAAAGCTCCGCGTACGTGCAGGATATTCAGGGAACTGACCGGACTCCGGTGGTATAATATAGGCAGCCTTCCCCTGATCTTCAAATATGACGATGTAGCCCTCTTCAAGCCCAAAATACCGCAGAAGATTACAATCAATCTTGAAAACCTTCCCAAAGATGAAGTTCCCGCAAATTCGCTTGCCATTACGAACGATTCGAGAAAGGGTAAAGGCCTGATAGGAATCAGGAGAAACCCGAACAGGGAGTTCGGGCCCACTTCCGAGCCGTTTGAAGGGACAAATATTCTCGGAACCGTTCTCGACCCCGAAAAACTGGATTCGCTAAAGGAAAATGAAACGATCTATTTCAAGGAGGAATCCGGATGAATATTCTCAACCAGAACAAGACTTTGTACCAGGGATCGCTTACAAGATATGTATTCGTCGAGTCCCCTAACATCACTCCCCAGCAGCTTGCCATAAGGGCGTATGAGATCTCTCATGGAGTTCTTGTAAAGGAGACCTGTTTCGGCCTCCAGATAACAGGGAGTCCTTCTGAAGTAAAAACCATAACCAACGAGCTCCGCAAGATGGACCCTGCTCATATTTTTACCAAAGACAGGGGATTTCCACCCGGAGATCCAAGGCGGTGCAGGGCGAATCTAGGCGGGGCAAGACCGGGGTACTACGGCCACGAATTTGAGATGGGGCTGGTGAGATATGTTTCAAAAGGCCTTGAAGGATTATACAACGGCAAAAAAGCTGACAAAAAGATGACCGAGCAGATCAAGCATAAAGAAGAGACCCTGCCTGCAAAAAAACTGGTTGAAATTATTAAATCGGAAGGAGCGTGACAGCAATGGCAAAGATATTCATATACCCCTCGACAAGCCTGATCCTTTCGGATATGGTCGAAAGATTCGGCCATGAAGCACTTGGTGCGGCAATTCCGATAAGAGAACGAGTACAGACACCCGGACTGGATTCACCTCCTCTCCAGATGACCCCGGAAGACCCGAAAAAGGGCCTCAAATACGCTGCAGTCGAGGTCCCGTCGGGGGTCAGGGGGAGAATGGCACTCCTCGGGCCGCTCATCGAAGAGGCCGAGGCTGCAATAATAATCAGCGAGGCGGATCTTGCCTTCGGCTGCATGGGATGCGCAAGGACGAATGAACTTGTAAAATTCCTTGTCAGGCAAAGAAAGGACATTCCTGTCCTGGATATAAGGTACCCCTCTAATGAAGATGAAGGACTTGCCTTCGTTACGGCAATCAAAGAATTTCTGGAAAATATCCCTAAAAAGAAGGGAGATGGCAAAAAATGACTGAACAACCTGTAAGAGTGGCACAGCTTTCATGCGGACCCGAACACAGCGGAGTCCAGAAAGAGATCTACGAGGCTGCTTCGATGGTCAATGCGGAGATGTTCTTCCCGGACGTAACACTGAAGGATATAAAAAAAGCATACGATGAATTCGGCCTTGATGCCAGGTCCGGCGATCTCAAACTCGCAATTGCAAGGGCAAAGGCGCTTGTCGATGGTGCAGTAGATGCGGATGCAGTATTCATCGCGACATGTTTCCGTTGTTCCGAAGCGGCAATAGTCAGAAACGAACTTCGCAGATATATTCACAACAACTCCTCGCTTCCTGTAGTCAGCTACTCCTTTACAGAGAGGACGACGGCAGGAACTCTCCTTACGAGAATGGAGGCTCTTACGACAATCGCTAGAAGAAGAGCGCTCCTTGCAAGAGAAAAACAGGTCGGAATCACCCTCGGGGTGGATTCAGGTTCGTCAACAACAAAGGCCGTCGTCATGAAAGACAACGAGATCGTCGGCACGGGATGGACACCAACCACAGAAGTCATGAAGAGCGCCGAGAGTGTCGTAAAGACCGCACTTGAGGAGGCCGGCCTGAAGATGAAGGACATCGAAGCGATAGGCACTACGGGATACGGCAGGTACCTGATCGGGCATAAGATGAAGGCAGACCTGATCCAGGAGGAGCTGACCGTAAACTCGAAGGGTGCAGTGTACCTCGCAGACCGCCAGCATGGAGAAGCTACGGTCATCGATATAGGCGGGATGGACAACAAGGCGATATCCGTGCAGGATGGGATACCGGGAACCTTTACAATGGGAGGAATCTGTGCGGGTGCTTCAGGCAGGTTCCTTGAGATGACCGCGAAAAGGCTCGGTGTGGACATAACCGAACTCGGCCCCCTTGCAGTCGCCGGAATGTCGAGGAATGTTCCGATGAACAGCTACTGCATCGTATTCGGTACACAGAGTCTCGTAAACGCCCTTGCCGAAGGACATACGAAAGAGGATGTCGCCGCAGCTGCATGTCACAGCGTCGCCGAACAGGTATTCGAGCAGCAGCTCCAGGAGGTCGATATCAAGGAACCAGTCATAATGGTGGGCGGAACCTCCCTTATTGAAGGTCTTGTAAAGGAGATGGGGAGGCTTTTGCAGACGGAAATAATCGTTCCTCCGTATTCACAGTATATCGGATCGGTGGGATCGGCCCTTCTTTCATCAGGGTTCTTAAAAGAAGGTTAATTATGACTCTTGACTACTTTGAAGTGGAATGCAGCGAAGATAAAGGTGGCAATGCCTACCTTGAGATCGCATCGGATATACTGAAGGATCTAAATCTCCTCTCGATCATTTCAAGGCTTCATATCTATATCGACCCTGAATTTCCGCTTTTCCTTGCTGTCGGCCAAATCCGTAAGATGCCCGGACTAATAAAGGCAGGAGACTTTACGAACATAATGGAGAAAGAAGGAAAGATTGTAATCGACATCGGCGACGAAACGCATCTCTCCAATTTTCTCTCGAAATTATGGAGCAAATACGGAAGAGAGAACGTAGACCAGCCGGACAGATTTACGATCACTCTCAGTCCCGAAAGCAAAACTATCGAAGAGATCGAGAATATCGTAGTCCTCGACCAGAGAGAGAATATCTATAAGGATATAATATACGCCATGCAGTGGATTGCACCCGAAGGATTCAGGATCAGGAAGGAAGGGCTTGACAAATCGATCTTCTATTACATCGCCAGCGAAAACACGATTCCGGAGGATATGGCTGATCAGATCATCTCCGATAAGATCAAAATTATGAAGGAGGGAAAATAAATGGTTCTGGTCCCGATCACATACAAAGGCGGGGTATTCAGGCATGACATCATCATTGACCTAATCGATGATCTCGGCGGCTATGTAGTCCAGAAGCACATGATTGCTCAGGAGGTTATACTCCAGTCCCTTGTTCCCAGGGAAGACATAGAGCTGATAAGAAAGACAGGACGCCCCCTCGGAGGAGAAGTAATCGAAGCGCCCCTTGTGGGAACAGAGATTGCAGTCGTAACTCCAAGTCTTGAAATCCACCATCTCCCGCATACTTCATGCGACGCCGCGGAATACCTGAGGAGGGCGGGTGCCAAGACGAATATGATCGGTCTTGCACGTGGATTCGGCAAGAGAATCGCCAACCTGAATATAGAAGAGAGGGATGTCATCAACGAGCATGACTGTGCGGTATTTTTGCTTGGAAATTTTGAATCCTGCATCAAATATAAACTTCCTGCACTCAGAAGAGGAATCCGGGTTCCGATAATTCTTACAGGCGGACCGGATACTAAGAAACTGAAGAAACTTGCAGATCCCCCTGTAGAAGGATATGTAGGTGGTATAGGAAGGATCGGCCACAGGATGCAGAAGCAGGAAGGCGAGATCGAATTCCTTGACAGGCTCGTCGATGAAGTTTCAGGTGTTCTTGAAAAAAGAAGAGAGGAGATAGCAAAAGATCCGTTGTCAATCTCGCCTGCGAGGCTGATGGCAGCAATCGACGATGAGCTCGGACTAAGCGAAACTTCAACCCACCCTACTCCGGTGACAGTGCAGATCGCCGGATTAAGAGTAAAGATCCCGTATGACAACTTTTCAGGAATGATCGGAGATATCGAGATCGAAAACGGAATTAAAGTTAAAGATGTTGCAGATCTCCTGCCTTCAAGAATGCGCAATTACATATGGATTCGGATTAAACCTTTTTCCGATACAAAAATAATAGTGTGAACACAAATAACTTTGCATAAACACAAGTAGTATTGGGAGACGAAGGTGAAAGAAGTGGACTTTGAGAATGCACTGAAAAAGATTTCAGAGACAGGGAAAGAAAAATCCGCAAAAGAACTTCTTCAAAGAGTTGAAAGAGAAACCGGCGAGATACCCCTTATATATGAAAAGATGGCCAAGAAGCCGGAAGTCCTTATCTCTCACCTTCTATATAAATGCGCAGTTACCGAGACCAGCACCCTTGAACCCAAGACCGTTGAACTGATATGCCTTGCCGTAGGCGCTGCACTCAACTGCCCTCACTGTACAGAGTATCATATGCGGGCAGCAAAAGCAAAAGGAGCAACTAAAGATGAAATTCTGGAAGCTGTACTCCTTGCGGGATCTCTTGCACAGGCATCCGTTCTTGCTGATGCCTACAGGGTTATAGAAACAGACGAGGAAGGGTGCAAGGGTTCATGTGAATTAAACGGTTTTACTTTAAGAGATTAAAGAAATCTGTAACCTGCAGGACTTTTTTCCCCTAGAAAACCGATTGCTTTTTATATTTATGAGTTTTCTATTCTATTATCTCTATAGGAGGTGTAAAATTTGGGTATAGGAGATATGCTTGGAGACTCTTTTGAGTATACAAAAGAGACATTTATCGGAAAATGGGTCAGGTGGATTATCCTGATCATATGCAGTATCATATTCCCGCTGATTATGGGATATTCACTGGAAGTAATGCGTGGTAAAAAACCTGCACCCGAACCAGGGAACTGGGTGAAGACCCTTATTGACGGAATTTTGTATTTCATTATCAACTTTATCTACATGATTCCTGTCTGGATTCTTGCATTCATCTTCATCCTTCCGTCTTTAATGATGGCGTTCTCAGGTAATGTTACAGGAGCCATTGCGGTAGGCGGAATCGGATTTTTGATAACCGTGATCGTTGCAATCATTCTCACCCTTATTGCCGTGATTGCTGTTGTCAGGTTTGCTAGAGAAGAAAAGTTTGGAGAGGCATTCAATTTCAGTGAAATTGTTGCAAAGATCAAGAGCATCGGCTGGATTAATCTTTTCATTAAGCTGCTTGTTGTGGAGATTATTATCGGAATAATTGCTATGATTCTGATGATGATTCCCTACGGCATAATATTGCTCATCATTCTGTCGCCCGCATTCACCGTATTTATGGCAAGATATATCTGCCTGATCTACGACAGTGCATAAAAAAGAGAATTAAATTTCCTTTTTTTATCAAACATAAATACTCGTGGTCGTAGCACATGAACCGATTCCGGTGACAGGTTTTTTTAGGATGTCTGTAACCGGATCAATAACAAATCATGTTTTTCGGCTTTTTGTAAATATTTTGATTATTCGAAATCTTATAATTGAAAAAGCATTTAAAGCCAGCTTTTGTCGCAGACATATGTACCTGCAACCATATCATGAAGGCCTTGTTTGCGCCTGGTAAAACCGATCATAATGAATCCGATGTACAATATAAGTGCAGAGATTATTTTGGCAATCCACCGGACAGTTGCTCTGCCAAAAGAGATCCTCTGGTACTCGGGATCGGTCACTACAAGACCGAATGCCCGTTTTCCGATTGTCGCCTGTTTCGATGAACTCTCCCGGTAGCAAAATAAAACCATGGAAAAAATATGCAAAAGATATATGCCAAAGCCTCGATCCAGGCATCCGAACCCATCAACATAAAAGCAAGAAACACCACGACAAGACAAACGGCTCCAATAATTATCGTATCAATGACATATGCCACAAAACGAATCCAAAAACCAGCATATATCTTCTTTTCAGATCCGGAAGGTTCATTAAATCCGCAGTTTGTGTAGATCTCTGCCCCCTTAAATTCCGGTTCATCTCCACAGTTCGGACAAAAGTTATACACCATGTCCAAGTATTTAAATTAAAAAATTATTAAAAAAATCCCATCAATACCAAGTCATGATCTCCTTTTCCCGGAGATAACAATAAACAAAGAAAGGACAAGGGACAGGATCAGTATGACCGGGGGAATCCCTGCGGCAGGAGTCGCCGTAGGGGTCACAGTGATCAGTTGAGTTGCTTTTACAGTTGTCGGACTCGTTGTAACTTTCTTAGTTGCAGTTGGCGTTGCAGTCTTTTCCTGGGTTTCGGAAGAGATGGAATAACCTGAATTATCAGATGAAGATATGCCCGTTACGGAGATGGAAGGATCAATCAGCTTAACCGACCTGGCAGAATATTCGGCGCCGCTGAGATCGTATCTTCCGAGAGGCCTTTCAACTGCATAAAAAGTATAAATGCCTGCGTCAGGAACCCCGTCTCCTGTTTTGGAATCCCAGGTATAACTCCACCTGTTGTTAAACGCCTTAACAACGACAAAAGTCGATTCGTCACCGGATACTACCTCTTCATGAATATTTTCAGGATTTGCACCGTTTGAAGGCAGATTCGGACCGGTTACAAAAAGATATATGTAATCCGAAGTGCATGACCCTCTCAGATCAACGGAGTTTCCGAGATACACCTCATCAACCGCAGAAACGGCTGCAATATTCAGGGATATAAAAATTAAGAATGCCATCGTGAACAATATAACGTGCTTTATCATCTTATCACCAAAAAGATCCAACTGACAATTAATAACTGGCATACAAATAATATAATAACCATTATTTATCAGATTATTGTGAAAGGTATCGATTTTAACATCGATCTCCGCAAAAATAACAGACAAATATACAATATTTTCTACAGGTGTGGATCAAAATGGAAAAGAAGAAGAAAATCCTCGTCGGTTATGCAACAAGATACGGTTCGACAAAAGGTGTCGCCGAAATAATAGGTAATCAGCTATCAGAACTTGGATATGATGTTAAAATATCGGGTTTGATGGAAAAGATAGATCTCTCCGATATAGACGCGGCATTTATCGGAAGCCCCCTTCATCTCGGAAAATGGCTCCCCGAAGCAAGAGAGTTCGTACAGTCAAGGAAGAGCGAACTGAACAGGGTACCGGTGATTGCCTTCACGACCGGAATCACGATCGCAGAACCGAACGAGCACAACCTTTTGAAGGCAAAATTTGCAATCGATGAGATTTCGCAATACATCATTCCCTTTGAGTCAGGATTCTTTGCAGGGAGGATTTCGCGTGATCTCCTTAATGAAAGCGATCTTCAGCTTGTAAAAATGGCGAAGATACAGGACGGCAACTACATCGATCCTGAAAAAATAAAAGACTGGGTCATTAAGACCTGCAATAATTTAAAAGAAGAAAGAGATAAACAAAAACATTTATGAAACAAAGGTTTCATGAACTGTTTCATGTAAATCACAACGTGATTTTCATGTAAATAAAGTGGTTGAGATGGAAGATAAAAACTGGCTGATATCACTTGCGGCAGGACTGATCGCCGCCTCAGCGGTTTTATATTATATCCATTACCTTGCATTTCACGACCTTCATCATATCGGCGTCTTCGCACTTCACGAACTTGCGTTTTTACCCATCGAAGTACTGATAGTCACTCTTGTAATCCACAGGATGCTCGAGACAAGGGAGACAAGGAGGAAGCTCGAGAAGATGAACATGGTCATAGGAACCTTCTTCAGTGTTGCGGGAAGCCGCCTCCTCCGGTGCTTTGCGAATAGTGCAGGCGAGGCATTCCCATATAGAAAAGAACTCCATATCAATCAGGAATGGTCTGACAAGGATTTCGACAAAAGATCGAAAGAACTTAAAGGCATGTCTTTCGAGATCGAGCTCTGCAACATCGATCTGAAAAAATTAAAATCATTTCTCGTCGAAAAAGAGGATTTTTTCGTAAGAATGCTCGAAAATCCGATGCTGCTCGAAAACGAAACATTCACAGAACTGTTAAGAGCGGTATTTCATCTTACTGAAGAGCTCCATCATAGGCACGACCTCACCATCTGCCCGGAAAAAGACCTGGTACACCTGAAAGGAGATATCGACAGGGTGTTCGGACAGCTGATCGTGCAGTGGCTGGAGTATATGAAATACCTGAAAGCGAATTACCCGTATTTATTCTCTCTTGCCCTCAGGATGAACCCTTTTGATGAGAGTGCAGGTGTTATGATCAAATAACACGGTCAGGAGAATATTATTAAAACTAAGGCTAATACTGGTACAGGTAAAACCCGGAGTGCAGCGGAGTATTACAATGAACGGAACTGAAAAAATAATAGAATATCTTGAAAAAAACAAAGGAGAGATGATATCATCCCCGCGTTCTCTTTTCGGTGGTATGGATGCGGGAGAGTTCGAAATCACCGATATAAACCGTGAAAAAGAGTATATAACAATAAAACCGGAAGGTTCGATAGAACTGCCTTTCGAATTCAGCCTGATTAAAAAGGCGGTTGATCTTGTTCTCTCCGAAGGTGTCGTTTCTCTCGAATCCGAAGAAGACACAAACGGCCCGGTCGTCCTTGAAAAAAAACTCAAAGAGTGGCAGCTTGAAGAAAATCAGCAGATGCTCAATACAAAATTCGTCCCTTATATCGCAGACCTCATCGTCCTTTCGGGAGTCGCAGCATACGGCTGGGTAAAAACTCCCGAGGGAAAAAAGATCAGGGCAATCGCGGTCAAAGAGGCACAAAAAAACCCACAGAAAAAAGCGGCCAAAGATACTTCCGGGGACTGGGATCGGCTGGCCAAAAACGGTGCACAAAGACCCAAGGTTAAAAACGGTGGTGCATATACAAAGGAAAAAGCCGAGGTACTTATTACATATGCAACAAGACACGGCTCCACCGCCGACATCGCATGGTCCATAGGAAACTCTTTTTCAGATGCCGGATTTAAAGCTGAAGTAAAGAAGATACAGAACGTGGACGATGTCAGACCTTACAAACTCGTCGTCATAGGAACCCCGATCTATGACAACAATGTCCTCCCGGAAGTTGTCAGCTTTGCAGACCTTCACAGGGACTGGCTCGATAAAAGGAAGGTGGCATTATTCGTTGTCGGGAGAACGCTCAGGAACAAGGACGACGAAAAGATACTCCAAACCGAAAAGATCATCCAGAAGATCACAAACATCGTCGACATAGTCGATATCGGGATGTTCGCCGGGAAAGTGGCACCGGAAAACCTCCCGGTGAAAGAAAGACTGGGGGGAATATTCGGAGAAAAGCAGGCAGGCGACTTCAGGGACTGGAGAGAGATCGGGGAATGGTCGAAAGATCTCAGGAAAAAGATATTTTTTTCAGATTGAAAGAGGGGTCAGTTTTTTAATAACATTCTCAACCTGCCACACGGCGGTTCCGATATAATTTTCAGGGTCCAGAAGCTCATTGATTCTTTCTTCAGACAGGTATTTTGCAACAGTCTCGTTTTCCATAAGGATTCCGGCAAGCGGCCTCTGCACCTCTATCGCTGTCATGCTCGAAACCCTGATAAGCTCATGAGCCTCCTGCCTGTCCATTCCTGACTTTGTAAGTTCGATCATAACCGACTCGGCCATGTTCACCCCGTGGAGAAGGTTAAGGTTGCGCCTGATATTTGCCTCGTTGATCTTTACACCATCAAGAACCTTGATCATAACCGCGAGTATGTGATCGGCCAGTATCGACGACTCGGGGAACGTGACCCTCTCGCATGAAGAGTTCGTCAGATCACGCTCGTCCCAGAGTGTATTGTTCAGAAGCGACGGCTCGACGAAAGAACGAACGATCCTTGCAAGACCGCAGACCTGCTCGGACTTTATCGGGTTCCTCTTATGCGGCATTGTCGAGGATCCGACCTGCATCTTGCCGAAGGACTCCTCCATCTCCCCGATCTCCGACCTCTGCATCATCCTGATCTCGATCCCGATCTTGTCGAGAGTTGTTGCGATATTGGCAAGAAGCATGAAGTACTCCGCATACCTGTCCCTCTGGATAATCTGGTTGGAGACATCTACAGGATAGAGTTCGAGATATTCCATCATGGAGACCATTACCTCGTAGCCCTTGTCTCCCATCGCGGCCATCGTCCCGACTGCCCCGGTCATCTGTCCTACTGCAACACGCGGCCTGAGCTGTTCGAGTCTCTCTATATGTCTTCCCACCTCGCTCGCCCAGATTGCAAATCTAAGGCCGTATGTCGTCGGCACTCCGATCTGTCCGTGGGTTCTTCCCGCACAGACCAGGTTCTTCGTCTCGTCCGCTCTCTTCAGGAGAATCGCGAGAAGCGCCCTGAGCTTGGCCTCAATCAGGAACAGACTTTCCTTTACCTGAATACCTGTTGCAGTATCGAGAATATCGTTCGATGTCGCACCGTAATGTATCCATCTCCCCGAGTCCCCGCACACCTCGGTCACCGCTCTTACGATCGACATCATATCATGGTTGATCTCGTTCTCGATCTCCTTGGCCCTTTCAAGCGAGGCGGTTTTTGCCTTTGCCGCTATATCTTCCGATGCATCAATAGGGATCATCCCGTGTTTTGCCTGTGCCTTTGCAAGTGCAACTTCGGACTTTACAATAGCGGCAAACCTGTTTTCCTCGCTCCAGACAGCCTTCATATCCGGAGTTCCGTAGCGAAAATCTATCGGGTGTATTGCCATAGTGGTTTATATATTGGTATTTATCGATAAAATCAGTTGGGTAAAAAAAGCATAAGTGCAGTGAAGTCTGTCCTCTCTTATTCCTTTATCGTATACTCGGCATCGATGACATCCTTCTCCGATTCAGTTGGAAGTATCAGCCACGCGATGATATATGCAAGAATACCTGCTCCGTAGAAGAAACAGAACAGTATCCACAATATACGGATAATATTCGGGTCGATATCAAGATAAGGGCCGAGCCCGCCGCAGACACCGCCGAGAATTTTGTTCTTCTCAGATCTGTACAGCTTTTCCATAGAACACCCTGAAGAGAAATTGCATTCTAAACGCAATAATACAAATTGATCCACATAAAATATGTATATAATGGAAGGTCTGAAAGACTGGTTTCCCTACGAATCCTTTCGCCCGTACCAGGAAGAGATGCTGAATACGGCAGGGCTCTGCGCCGAAGAGGGCAGGATCTGCTTAATCGACGCACCGACAGGAAGCGGGAAATCGAGTGTGGTCTCCGCACTACTCGCAAAAGCCAACGGGAAGAAGATAATAATAGCCGTGAGGACGATCAGTCAGCTCAATATTTTTCTGCGCGAACTGGAACTCATCAAAAAGAAGCAAAGCCGCCTGAAGGTGGCATATCTTGTCGGGAAGAGAAACATGTGCCCGATGGGAATCGACGGGGACGTCTACAGGATGTGTGAGGGCCTGAAGGCATTCTCATCGTCGCTGATGCGCGACCGTGCGCATAAAGGCTCCCTGATGCCGGCCGGCGATCCGGTGATTAAGAATCAGCTCAAGAGACAGGATCGCGATCATCCACTCCTCTGCCCGTATTTCATCAGGTCGAGGGTGTTCATAGAGAACGACGGGCTTAAGATGACCCCTTCGAATCTCCTGAGGACAAAGGCGGAACAGGTATCAAAGACACTCGTTCCTCCTGAAAAGATTCATGAGATGTGCGGGGAGCTATGCCCGTATGAGGTTATGCTCCAGGGCGCAAGGGATGCAGACGTCATACTGATGAACTTCCACCATCTCTTCAGCGAGACGATAAGGGAGCAGATGTACCAGTCGCTGAACATAGAGCCGTCTCAGACAATTCTGCTGATAGACGAGGCTCATAACTGCGGAGACACAATCCAGAGCATCCAGAGTGTCAGCATAAATGAAAGAACAGTCGAACTTTCGCAGAACGAACTGGCACACATGAGAGGAAGGATCGGGGGAGTCGAATCGATCGCCGCAATGCTCCCGCAGGTGACCGCATTCATGGAGAGCCTGAAGAGGTCGACGAAGGCGGAGGACTGGTTCGATCCCGTAATGTTCTCGAAGTTCCTCCTAAGGGGATCGATCTACAACAGGCTCGACGATATAGTCGACGACCTCCTGAGAATCTACGAGGCAATCAGGGAGAAGAAATTCCAGGAAGGGGATTTCAGGGAGATCCCGACAGAAAGGATCATGGAGTTTTTCCTAAGGATACTCCAGGCGGGAACAGATCCTGCATATCTTTCCATCTACAGAAAAGACGAAGACGTAATCTCGCTGAGGGTCCAGAACATCGATCCGTCTTCGACATTAAGGGATATCGCAGGCGTTCACGCAGCTGTGATAATGATAAGCGGTACGTTGTCGCCTGTCGAGAGTTTTAGGAAACTGTATTTCAGGGATGCTGACGCGACTACTCTTTCTCTTCCGAACGCATTTCCGAAGAAAAACAGGATGGTCTTCTGCGCAGGTGATATAACATCTGCTTACAGCATGAGGAAAGACCCTGATAACCACGAAAGAATTCTTGGTTACATCAGGTCTTTTGCCGGCCTTAAAGGAAACCTCGCCGTCTACTTTCCGTCATATGAACTGCTGAATATCTACTCGGAAGACCTTCCCTCGAAATTCAATAAAAAAGAGGTGTTCATAGAATCGCAGGATACCGGCACTGCAGCAGAAGACCTGAAGAAATTCCTCTCGCTCCCCGACTCAGGCAAATCGGGAATTATATTCGGGGTATGCGGGGGGAAATGGAGCGAAGGCCTTGATTACAGGGGCGAACTTTTAAACGGCGCTCTTGTAATCGGCCTTCCGCTTGCACCGTACAATGAAGTCAGGAGGATGATCATCCAGTACTTCAAAAACAGGTTCGGGGAAGAAGGCGAGTTCATATCATATACGCTGCCGGCGATAAACAAGGCGCTTCAGGCGCTGGGCCGGGTTCTCAGGACACCCGATGACAGGGGCGTTCTTGTCCTCGGTGAATCGAGATTTCTCGATAAGAAGATCAGAAAAGGCCTTCCGGAATGGATGCAGGAAGAACTTATCGAATGCAACCTCTCATCATTTACAAAGGATACTGAAAGATGGTAATGAGAAAGGGGGCCTGCCGTTTTGGGTACTGGTGGGTTCAGGTCGAATGGAGCGGCGATACGATTCACAGGATCCAGTTCTCACGGAAAGGCGATGAGAGTTACATCCCCCCCCAGATCAGGCAGTTTGTCAAAGGAAAGAGCACGCAAATCGCCGGCCTGAAATCTATTGCCTTATCGGACGGCCACCCTTACAGGGAGATCTACGAATCGGTGAAAGAGATACCCTATGGCGAAGTGAAAACCTACTCGGAGATCGGCACCGAGACAGGTTTTCATGCCAGAACAATCGGTGTTGCTATGAGAAGAAACCCGACACCGCTGATCATCCCCTGCCACAGGGTTGTTGCAAAAAACGGGATCGGCGGCTTTACACCGGAGATCGATATAAAGAAGGCGCTGCTTGATATGGAAAAGAAAAACAGCACTACTCCTATTACCAAAAAAAACAAAAATAAAATGGAAGAATCATGAAGATTGCATTTTTGGGAGCCGGTGCGGTTGGCCTCTCTGTAGCAGGAATGCTGTCACGCGTATGCGACGTTTATGCAGTCTGCCGTAAAAGGCATTCCGACGCAATACAATCGCAAGGGCTGATCCTTTCCGGCATCTGGGGAGAGCACAACTTCAGATTCCCATGCGGAGAGACTCTCCCGCCTGATGAGAAATTCGACTACATATTCATTACATCGAAATCGCAGGACACCCGCGAGATCTGCCGGACGAATTCTGAAGCAATAAAAGATTCGAGCGTAATCAGTCTCCAGAACGGTATCGGTAACGAGGAGATTATCTCGGAGTTCACCGACAGCGTTATCGGCGGGATGATAATTACAGGGTTCGAATGGAGAGGAAACGGCAAGGTTCATGTCTCGGTACAGGCAGCACCCATGAGGATCGGCCGTTTCCCATCCGGCCCCGACAAGGATGTAAACTCTCTTGCAGATATCATCCAAAAAGCAGGAATCGATGTAATCACCGATGAAAATATCAGAGGTGCCCTCTGGGGAAAGACCATGTATAACTGCGCACTAAACCCCATCGGTGCAATTATGCAGGTTCCATACGGCGAACTCCTGAATGACAATGCATGGTCAGTTATCAGAGATATTGTCCATGAAGCCTTTGATGTGTGCAGGGCGGAAGGAGTGACCCTCGAATGGTCGTCACCGGATAAATATCTCGCTTTCCTTCATGATACGCAGATCCCGTCTACGGCAGAACACCACTCTTCCATGTACCAGGATATTTCAGCCGGAAAGAAGACAGAGATCGATTTCATCAATGGGGCGATTGTTGAAAAAGGGAATCTCCATAATATCGACACTCCAGTGAACAGGACGATCGTAAATATGATAAAATTCAGGGAGTCGCTGAACAAATAAATTGAAGGGGACGGATCTTTGAGAAGCGCAATTATTCTTGCAGGAGGTGAGGCAAAACGGGCAGGGGGCCGTGAGAAATACAGGTTCAGGTACGACGGGGTGCAGTTCATCCAGAGGCTGATTACCTCCTTGTCAGGAATCACCGACGAGATAATTGTAGTTGCACGCGACGAAGATCACTGCAGCAGTTTTAAAGACCTGCAGGATCTCTCCGGTGTCGTCATTGTATGCGACATCAGAAAGAAGATCGGCCCTCTCGGCGGGATGCATGCGGGAATACAATCCTGCAACGGAGAACTGGTGTTCGTAACAGCATGCGACATGCCCTGTATCCACCCTGAAGTCGTCACAAGGCTTTTCGATTCAATAGACGGCCATGACGCAGTAATTCCCAAGTGGAATGAAGAGATGATAGAACCCCTTCATGCTGTTTACAGGAAATCTGCTCTGACCGAATACCTTGCCGAGCATAAATCTCTCTCCATAAGATCCCTCATCCGCAGTATAGACGCCGTATATGTCGATGCCGAATCTTTCAGGGATGTCGACCCGGATCTCGAGACGTTCATGAATATAAACTCCCTGGAAGAACTCGAAAAGATCAACGGGACCCCGGATAAATAGCGATGCCCCTGACTGTTTTGATAACCGGTGCAGGAAAGGTGAAAGAGCCTTTCCTCCGTGACGGAATACAGGAATACAAAAAAAGACTTTCGGGCTATGTCAAAATTTCGCTGGAAGAGGTGCCTGACGAAAGTATCCCGCAGAATATGTCGGAGCAGGTGAAACACAGGATACTTGATACCGAAGGCGAGAATATTTTAAAAAAAGTTAAAGACGACGATATCGTCGTTCTTCTCGACCTTAAAGGCGATCTCTGGAATTCGGAGAGGCTTGCAGGCATTCTAAAGAATGCAGAACTCTCGACCTCAGGAAGGCTGGTCTTCGTAATCGGAGGGACACTCGGAGTTTCAGATAAACTAATTAAGAGAGCTAACTACCGCTGGTGCCTCTCCCCGCTCACATTTCCCCACCAGATGGTAAGGCTCATTGTCCTCGAACAGCTCTTCAGGGCATGCAAGATTAACAGGGGAGAGGTTTATCACCGGTAATTTTGGACATTTGGTCTTTTAAGGGCATAAGCCCCGGACGGGGCAGCCCCCTACTCAGGTTTTCTTCGCTTCGCTCCGCAAACCTTCGCAATTGTGATAACCCGGCCTAGTCCTCGACCTGAATTTTATTTCAGTCAGATGATTTTTTCCTGAGCGAGTTGGGGACGCTCGCCCGTCCCCACTCGCGATTTATCGCCATGAGGGGGCGGGTTATAGGGAGGGGGAATCGTCCCCCTCCCTTCATAAATAACAAATAAAAATATTTCCAAAGGCAACCCTTGCGCGATTCGCTTCGCGAAACGCCCTGACCTCAGGGCTTCGCGCTATCGCGATAACCCGGCCTGGACGCTACCCTCTCGGGTAGCCTCGGCCGGGGAAAAGATCTGAGACGGGTAGATCAATGACAAAGAAATCATGTTTGGATTTTAAAAAACTGAAAATTTTTATGGAGCAAAGGGGGCCCTTGCCCGTCCCCGCATGCGACCTATCACCATGAGGGGGAGGGTCTAAGGGAGGGGGAAACTTCCCCCTCCCTTTAGCAACCCACCTTTCAACATACAATGAAAAAATCAAAATGAGATTTTACCTCAAAAAAAATTCTTCCGTCCCGAAGCGTCTCTTGAATATTTGCCGAACTCAGGACTCTTCAAAAGCTCATCGCCCCTGAACACAGGGCCATCCCTGCAGACCCTCAATCCTGTTGAGTCCATGCAGCACGACCCGCAGATCCCGACCCCGCATTTCATGTATCTCGCAAGCGAGAACTGGGTTCTTTCTTCGGCGCATTTTTCTCTGACGACAGAGAGAACGCCTTTCATCATCATCTCCGGGCCGCATACGCATATGGTGTCATATTCATCAAGGTCAGTCTCCCGTAAAAGATCGGTCACGAAACCGTGATGACCGTAAGAGCCGTCGTCCGTCGAAATTTTAACTTCACCACAGTTGCCGAGCCGATCCCTGAACGGGATCTCGGATTCCTTCTGGGCTCCCAAAAGGAATGTCTCAACTCTCCCTGAAAGGGCGATCGTTCGCAGCGGTGCGGCACCGACACCACCGGCAACGGCAAGTACTTTACCCTTGGGTGAGAAGCCGTTGCCAAGCGGTCCTTTTATTCCGAGCCTCTGTCCTTCTTTATATGAAAACAGTGCCTCTGTCGCCTCACCGATTTTCTGTACTGTTATCGAGTTCTCCGAGGAAAATCCCATAGGAACTTCGTCCACTCCCGGAACCCACACCATGCAGAACTGGCCCGGATTGATTATGAACTTCCTGTCGAATTCAATAGTTCTTATATTGGGCGTTTCTTCGAATACGCTGGTCACCGTAACAGGGATCGACCTCTGATCACTCATGCGCACACCCCACTATCTCTTCGGCAGACACTCCGTCCCCGGAGTATAATTCACCGGATATCTTTTCGAATATATCGACACCGTTCAGAACTGCACTTCCAATCTCCACTGCACTCGCCCCTGCCATCATCATCTCGATAACATTGTCCGCCGATGAGACCCCGCCGCATCCTACGATCGGGATGTCGCATGCTTCATAGAGATCCCATACGCATTTAACCGCAATGGGGAAGATCGCATCACCTGAAAGCCCGCCGGAACCGTTGCCGAGCATCGGCTTCCTGAGATCGGTGGATATCCTCATGGCACGGACCGTATTGATTGCAACCAGGGCCGAGGCCCCGGCCCTCTCCGCGGCGGCTCCGCAGTCGGCAATACTCGTGACATTCGGGGTTAGCTTGACCCATACGGGTTTTCCGGTTTTCGAGACCGCACGGGTGCATTCATAAACCAGATCAGGGTCAGATCCAATCTGCGCCCCGTAACCTTCCGCATGCGGGCACGATACGTTCAGCTCGAAACCCGCCGCACTGTCCATAAACCATGAAGCAACCTCTGCAAACTCCTCCGGGTTCGCGCCGAATATGCTGGCGATTACCGGTTTGCCCTTCAGGGGAGCGATCTCCTCAGTGAAATCACGCGAAGGGTTTGGAAGCCCCATCGCGTTGATTACAGCGCCGTCGAGAACCTGAACGCAAGGACCCTTGTGACCTTCCTTGGGGTAAGGCCCGATAGACTTCGTAACCACACCGCCGGCACCGGACTCAAGAACCCTGTTTAAGGATGCGCCGGTTGTTCCCAGAACACCTGCCGCAAGAATAAGATGATTTTTCAGATCGATTCCGCCCACGGAGACGGAATCTTTTAAATTCAACGTTATCATCAGGAATAGAAATTAAATTGTAGCTATTATTATTTTAGCATAATCCAAACCATCTATGAATGACAGTCCTCTCGATACTGGGCGCAGGCAAGATCGGCGGCGAGGTTGCATTTCTATCCGCGGCCACCGGAATTGCCGGTGAAATAAATCTTTTCGACATAAACAAACCCCTCCTTGAGGCTCAGAAGCTTGATCTTCTCCATACCGGACTCGACATCACTATCGATACCGATCCTGAAAACATCCGCAACTCCGATATCATTCTCTTTGCCGCAGGAATGGCAAGGAATCCACAGATAAAGACCAGGGCAGATCTTCTCGACGTCAATATCCGCGTCGCGTCCGAGTGCATGAAATGCATAAGCGGTTTTGATGGGGTGTTCATTACCGTTACAAACCCGATGGACGCTCTAAATTATTATCTCTGCACAAAAGGCGGGATTGAAAGAGAGAAGTGCATCGGCTTCGGCGGACAGCTTGACACGGCAAGACTCCACCTGTTCCTGAAGGAGAAAGGAATTGCCCCCGACAATACCGCGCAGGCCCTGGGAGAGCACGGGGAGTTTCAGGTTCCTATCTTCTCGGGTCTTGAGGATGAAGTCCCGACCGACCTGCGCGAGGAGATCCTCATTAAGATGCGTGGAGCGAGTATGCCGGTCATCAAGGGAAAAGGCGGAACGGTATTCGGCCCGGCCCAGAATATAGTCGACCTTATCAGAATTATTTCACAGGATTTGCGCGAGACTGTTCCGTGCTCCTGTGCCCTCGACGGTGAATACGGGATCTCCTCCTGCTCGATAGGAGTCCCGGCAGTTATCGGACGCGAAGGCATACTACGGATCGAAGAAACAAATCTTGACGAATGGGAGACGAACAAGATGAAAGAAGCGGCAGAACACCTGAAGACACTCTGTGGGAGATTCTGAGATGGATCAGAAACAGGAGCAGGAACCATCACAGCCGGTCTCTGTCGCCATCAACCAGGTCGAATACTCGAATACTGCCGAAGGGTCGATCGTACATATCCTCGGCCGGGACGAGTCGGGGAAGGCTCACGAAATCAGGGTGAAAGGATTCAGGCCGTATTTTTATGCACCTGTCGGGCAGGTTGAAAAGGTCCCTACTCCGGATTCGGCCGAAGTCGACTTTACACACGAATACACCTCGATAAGAGGCGAAAAACTCCGAAGGATCTATACGAGGACTCCGGGAGATGTCAGAGATGTAAGGGACAGGTACACTCATTTCGAAGCCGACATCCTCTTCACCACGCGATTTACGATCGACTGCGGCATCACCGGCGGTATTACAGCACCTTCCGAATATGCGGATTATACAGATATCAGCCCATGTAGCCTGAGCGTCTCACCCCGTGTCTGCATGATGGATATCGAATGCGAGGACCTAAACGGCTTCCCAGATCCCAACCGCGACAGGATCAACTGCATCACATGCTGGGACTCATACGACGATCATTATACCACTTTCTTCTGGAAGAACGAGGATTCGCCGTTTAAAGGCAGCATCAAACCGTCGCTGGAGAATCATACGGTGCAGGAGTTTGATAGCGAGAAAGGACTCCTGATGGCACTGGTATCCTACATACGCGAAAAAGATCCCGATATAATGTCGGGCTGGAATTTCGTAGACTTCGATATCCCCTACACTCTCGGCAGGATGAAGAACCTGAACATTCACGAGGATGCACTTTCAAGACTCCCCGGCGTTTCTTCCAGAGCTCCCGTGAGAGGCAGGGCCATATTCGACCTTCTCACAGCATACAAAAAGATGCAGGGAGCAAGGAAAGAATCATACAGGCTCGACGCAATCGGGGAAGAAGAACTCGGCGAGGGAAAGATCAGGTACAGCGGGACGATATCAGAACTCTGGATCGAAGACCCGCAGACCCTTGTCGACTATAACCTGAAGGATGTCGAACTCTGCGTCGGGATAAACAAAAAGAACGATATTATCGAGTTCTACCAGGAGATTGCAAGATATGTCGGATGCCCGCTCGACAACACAATAAATTCCTCGAACATTGTCGATATATTCGTCCTTCGAAAGGCTCACGGGAAGTACGTGCTTCCGTCGAAGGGATTTGCAAATGCAGAGGAGTTCGAGGGTGCGACTGTATTCGACCCGTCGCTCGGGGTGAAAGAGAACGTCGTTGTCCTCGACCTGAAATCCCTCTACCCGATGTGTATGATGACGATCAACGCATCGCCGGAGACCAAAGATCCTAACGGCGAACTGCATGCCCCTAACGGGATCAGGTTCAGGAAAGAGCCCGACGGTCTCACGAGGAGCATAATCAGCGATCTGCTTGCCGAAAGGGACGAAAAGAAGGCACTCAGGAATAAATACGAATACGGATCCCCCGAGTACAAACTCTACGACATCCAGCAGAACGTCATGAAGGTAATAATGAACACCTACTACGGTGTCAGCGGATATGCAAGGTTCAGGCTGTACGACAGGGAGATCGGGTCAGCCGTAACATCGGTCGGACGGGCGATAATCGAGCATACGCGAAATGTCATCGAGAAGATGGGATTCACCGTCCTCTACGGGGATACCGACAGCTGCATGATCCAGCTTCCTCCACTCGACAGGGGAGAGACCATCAACACCGCACGTGAGATCGAAGCGGAGCTCAACTCAAGTTACTCCACCTTTGCAAAGGAAGTGCTCGGGGCCGAGAAGCACTACTTCTCGATAAAATTCGAAAAGATCTACAAGCGGTTCTTTCAGGCAGGACGCAAGAAGAGATACGCGGGACACCTTGTCTGGAAAGAGGGACAGGATATTGACAAGATAGACATCGTCGGATTCGAGATGAAGAGAAGCGACTCCTCCCACATGACCAAAGTGGTCCAGCTCCACGTGATGGAGCTGATCCTGAAGGGATCCGAGATCTCAGAACTCAAGGCATATCTCAAAGAGATAATCACCGGGTACAGGAAAGGAAGATATTCACTCGATGACATCGGCGTTCCGGGAGGGATCGGCAAGGCCCTCGATGCATATGAAACCAAGGACGCCCAGGTCCGCGGTGCGATGTATTCTAATAAATATCTCGGGACTGATTTCAAGAGAGGCAGCAAACCGAAGCGTGTCTACGTCAAAAATGTCACATCGAAGTATCCCAAGACGGATGTAATATGTTTCGAGTATGCCGACCAGGTGCCCCCTGAATTCATAGTGGACTACGAGACCATGCTTGAAAAGAGCATCAAGCAGCCTATATCGAGAATTATAGAGGCTATAGGGCTGAAGTGGGATGATATCGACCCGTCGAGAACGACGCTCTTCGATTTCGGAATGTAGAGGCAACGATAAAATCAGGATTATATTATGAGCATTAAGATTACGGGATGGATGGAGCACGGGGGAAAGATCCTCTCGAACGAAGAGATCATGAACGTGACCAGGGGAGACTCACCTCTTCTTTGCAGTTGTGGCGGCGAATTTTACCTTGAATGGGACGACTGCCGGGCGAGGGATCATCTCGGCATCATTCCCGGAGATTGTCCGCCGGGAAAGATCGTGTGCAACGGAAAGGATGTCTGCAGCATCTGCCCGGAGATCCCGGATCTCAGTCTTGACGATGCAATAATACAGTCCATCCGGCTCAGGAGCGATGAAGGCGTTGTGGCCTTCTCGGGCGGTGTAGATTCTGCGCTTGTCGCGGCGATCTCCGGAAGGCCGGCAGTAACTGTAGGCATCAGCGGCTGCCACGACATCATTCATTCGAAAGAGGTTGCAGAGCTGGCAGGACTGAAATCTCATACGATCTGTGAGATTGAACCCGACGAGATAGAACCGGTGTTGAAAAAGGTTCTCAGGGTAATCCCGAGGAAGACACCGCTCGACGCATCGATCGCGGCCACGCTCTTCTTTGTTGCAAGGTGGGCGTCCGAAAACGGGCATAAGAGAGTACTTGCAGGGCAGGGTGCCGATGAACTGTTCGGCGGCTACGCCCGCTATCTCGAGCCCGGCGATCCTGCCGAAAAGCTGAAAACGGATTTCGAAAGCCTCGCTGTTCAGTCCAAACGAGATCAGGCGGTTGCCTCGATTCACGGTACATATGTCTCGTGCCCGTACCTTGACATGAGAGTGGTGCGCGCTTCAAAGGCACTACCACCAGGCGGAATGGTCCGTGATGGTATCCGAAAATACCCCCTGAGAGCGGTCGCAGCATCGCATATGCCCGAAGAAGCAGCCTTTTACAGCAAGAAAGCGATGCAATACGGGAGCGGAGTGTGGAAAGAAATCCAGAGACTTGCACGTAAAAACGGTTATAAAAATTCGGTGCAACGGTACATAGATCAATTGATTAATCAAATTAATCCCTGAGGGTTCATTAAATGGTCACAAAGGAAGAAGTTGAAAAAATAGCGCAACTGGCTGACATTACAATAGATAAAGAAAAATTGAGCGGCTTTACCGGTCAGTTCAATAATATACTGGAATACTTTGACATACTTGACAGTGTCGGGATGGATGAGATGGAAGAGTCTGATCTCTATAATGTGCTGAGGGAAGATGTCGTGACGCCTCCGCTCACACAGGAGGAGGCGCTTGAAAATGCCGGCGAGACCGAGGAAGGATTCATCGTGGCGCCAAAGGTGATGTAATGCCGGATATTTTTGAAATTACATGCGAAGATAAGAACAACGCCTTTATAACCCTCCTCAAATCCGCGGAATACGAAAAGGGCGGGATTCTCTCCGGGATACCCGTCGCCGTCAAGGACAACATATCTACAAAGGGAATCGAGACTACAGCCGGCTCGAAGATTCTTCAGGGATATATCCCGCCATACGATGCACACGTTGTCGCGATGTTGAAAAAAGAGGGCGCAGCGATCGTGGGCAAGACGAACATGGATGAATTCGGAATGGGAACGACCACCGAAAATTCGGCATTCGGCCCCACCACAAACCCCTGCGATCCGACAAGAGTGCCGGGAGGATCGTCAGGCGGAAGTGCCGCGGCCATCGCCTCGGGGATGGTTCCGATGGCTCTCGGCAGCGATACGGGAGGATCGATCAGGTGCCCTGCCTCGTTCTGCGGAATCGTAGGACTAAAGCCGACATACGGAAGAGTCTCCCGTTACGGCCTGATCGCATACTCGAATTCTCTCGAACAGATCGGCCCGATGGCAAAGGACGTTAGCGGAGTCTCAACCCTGATGAAGATAATCTCCGTCCCGGACGAATTCGATTCGACCGCATACCACAACCAGTATAACCACGATCCCGATCCTGAGAGCATCAAAGGAAAGAAGATCGGAATACCCTCGGAATATTTTGGTGAGGGCGTGGACGAGAGAGTCGCTGAAAAAATACGGGATGCCATTGGTGTCCTCGAAGAGCTCGGGGCCGAGACCGTGGAGTGCAGCATTCCCAGCATGAGCTACGCACTTGCGGCATACTATGTCACGTGCACGAGCGAGGCATCGTCGAATCTCTCAAGGTTTGACGGGATAAGATTCGGCCCGAAGGTTGATGCAAAGCGTCGCTGGCATGAAGAGTTCAGGGACTTCAGGGGCGAATACTTCGGCGAAGAGGTAATCAGGAGGATCATGCTCGGAACCTTCGCCCTCTCTGCCGGATATTACGGGAAGTATTATGCAAAAGCACAGGTTGCAAAGCAGAACGTAAGAAAAGACTTCCTCAGGGTCTTAAAGGAAGTCGACGTGCTCGCAGGGCCGACCATGCCGAATATCGCCTATAAGCTTGGCGAAAAGAGCGATCCCCTGGAGATGTACCTGAGCGACATCCTGACCGTTCCCGCAAACCTTGCAGGAGTTCCGGCGATATCGGTTCCGTGCGGAAAGGTGGAGAATATGCCGGTCGGCCTCCAGATCATCGGAAAGCACTTCGACGACGAGACGGTGATTGACACCGCAGCAGCATACGAACAGGAGGCAGCGTAAAATGAGCGAAACGGGCGAACAGAAAATCGACGTGAACAAACTCAAAGTCATCATCGGACTTGAGATTCACTGCCAGCTCAATACTAAGACCAAGCTGTTCTGCGGATGCTCGACCGATTACAGGGACAGCGAACCCAATTCCCATGTATGCCCGATATGCCTGGGCCTTCCCGGAGCGCTGCCCAAACTCAACAGGCAGGCTGTAATATACGCCCTAAAGGTTGCCAAGGCGCTCAACCTCGAGATCCCTGAATACTCGGAATTTTCAAGGAAGAACTACTTCTATCCGGACCTCCCGAAGGGCTACCAGATCAGCCAGTACGACAAGCCGGTCGCGATCAACGGCATTCTCTCGGTGGACGACGACGAAGGGCACGAGAAAAATATCCGCATCAGGAGGATACACCTCGAAGAGGATCCCGGGAGACTTGTCCATAAAACCAGCAGGGATCGTGCGGGATATTCGCTCGTCGATTACAACCGTTCTTCCATTCCGCTGATCGAGATCGTCACCGAACCCGATCTTTCATCTCCGAAGGAGGCACGCCGCTTCCTGAACAAACTCAGGACGACGCTCGAATACCTCGAAGTCTTTGACGGAGAAAAGGAAGGATCCATCAGGGTCGATGCGAACATCTCGCTCGAAGGACACAACAGGGTTGAATGCAAGAACATCTCATCTTACAAAGGTGTTGAAAAGGCGCTCACCTTCGAGATAACAAGACAGAGGAACATGATCCGCAGGGGCCAGGAGATCCTGATGGAGACCCGTCACTTCATGGAGGCACGAGGAATCACCCAGGGATCGAGATCAAAAGAGGAGGAGAACGATTACCGCTACTTCCCCGAACCAGATCTCAGGCCCCTTAAGGTCAGTGAATGGGCCGACGACATCGAGCTTCCCGAACTGCCGGACGCACGCCGCGAGCGGTTCATGAAAACATACGGGATCTCGCTCAACCACTCGAAGACCCTTACAGGAGATCTCAAAGTCGCCGACTTCTATGAGAAGATCGCAACATGCGACCCGGTTCTTACTGCGACCCTTGTCGCAGACACGCTTCTCGGGGAGCTTTACTACAGGGACATGAAGATAACTGATGTGCCTCCCGACTGCTTCAAAGATCTCGTTGTCCTGCTGAAAGACAACGAGATTACAGACAGGGTCTCGGTGGATATCCTCCGCATGATCCTTGACGGGATAAAGGAAGGAAAAGAGCCGGAGATGCCTTCGGATATGGTGCACCGCCTGGGCCTGTCAAAAGGTGGCGATGATGAATTCGGGGATATCATCGCAAAAGTCATCGAAGCCAACCCGCAGGCTGTGGACGATTTCAAATCAGGCAACACAAACGCAGTCAACTTCCTTGTAGGCCAGGTAATGAAAGAGACAAGAGGCCGGGCCGATCCCAAGGCGATTGCACCGAAAATCATAAAGCATATCGGGGATATGGAGTAGAATTCAGATGCACCTTATCATTGCGGAAAAGAACATCGCTGCACAAAGAATCGCAGGGATACTGGCTGAAAACAAGAAACCGTCCGTAAAGCGCGAAGAAGGTGTAAACACATACTCTTTTGACGACAAGGTTGCAATCGGTCTCAGGGGTCATGTTGTCGAGATCGATTTTGAGCCGGGCTACAGCAACTGGCGAAGCGAAACTCATACGCCAAAAAGCCTGATAGATGCCGGAACGATCAAGAAGCCGACAGAGAAACGGATTGTTCAGCTGATCAAAAGACTTGCAAAAAAAGCGGATCACGTAATCATTGCAACCGATTTTGACAGGGAAGGAGAGCTCATCGGCAAAGAAGCCTACGAGATCGTTCGTGCGGCGAATAAAACGGTCCCGATAAAGAGAGCGAGATTCAGCGCCATTACAAAACAGGAGATCACGAGCGCCTTCGCAAATCCCGCCGAACTCGATTTCAACCTCGCGGAGGCAGGAGAGGCGAGGCAGGTAGTTGATCTGATCTGGGGTGCATCGCTCACGCGTTTCATCAGCCTTGCGGCAAAAAGGGGCGGAAATAATATCCTAAGTGTCGGCAGGGTCCAGAGCCCGACGCTTGCGATGATCGTCGACCGCGAAAAAGAGATCGAAGCCTTTGTTCCCGAGCCTTACTGGATGATCAGTCTCGATTCCGAGACGGAAGAAGAAAAGTTCGAGGCCAGGCACACAGAAGGCAAATTCTGGGATAAAGAATCAGCGGAAAGATCCCTGAAGGGTACAAAAGAGCCTCTAACTGTCATTGATATAAAAGAAGGTACAAGAGCGGATCACGCCCCGACACCGTTCGATACAACCGCATACATCGTAGCCGCATCAAGGCTCGGACTTTCTGCTTCCAACGCGATGAGGATCGCAGAAGAGCTCTACATGAACGGTTATATCTCCTATCCGAGGACCGACAATACAATCTACCCGTCATCCCTCGATCTAAAGGGAATCCTTACCGAACTTAAGAAATCTCCTTTCAAGCGTGAGGTTGAATGGGTCTCAGCAAATATGCGTCCTAGCCCGACACGCGGTAAGAAGTCGAGCACTGACCACCCGCCGATCCACCCGACCGCAGCCGCAAGCAAAGGCGATATGGACGAGACAGCGTGGAAGGTATACGAACTTGTCGTAAGGCGCTTCCTCGCGACGTTGTCCCCCGATGCGAGATGGAAGACTCTCAAGTACACCTTCGACGCAGGCGGCGAACCATATGCATCTACCGGACAGAGGCTGGACTACGAAGGCTACAGGATCGTCTATACATACAGCCAGGCAAAGGAGCAGGCACTGCCCGTACTTGCCGCAGGTGAAAAACTGCCGATCCTCGACATAAGGCTGGAGGAGAAGGAGACGCTTCCGCCGCCGAGGTACTCCCAGAGCAAACTGATCCAGGTCATGGAAGAGCTGGGCCTGGGAACAAAATCGACACGCCATGACGTGATAGGAAAACTCTTTTCACGCCGCTATGTCGAAGGAAATCCGCTTAAACCCACTCTTGTCGGGAGGGCGGTGACCGAGTCCCTCGAAGATCATGCAGGTCTTATAACAAAGCCGGATATGACCAGAACTCTCGAAGAGCATATGGAGGAGATCAAGAAGAGCATTCTCTCCAAGGATTCGGTCGTGCAGGAATCGCGGGAGATGCTCCACGAAATATTCGAGTCACTCGAAGCAAATCAGGAAGATATTGGTTCTGAGATCATGGACAAGACTGCCGAGGAGAGGGTCGTCGGGAAATGCCCGGTATGCGGTAAAAGTCTCATGATCCGGACGACCAAAGGGATGGCACAGTTCATCGGGTGCACCGGATACCCGGACTGCAGTTTCAATATCGGGCTCCCCTCCGGTCAGTGGGGCAAGGCGATCCGTGACAACAAGATCTGTGAGATACACGGAATGAATCACATCAGGCTAGTCAGGAAAGGTTCGCCACCGTGGGATCTCGGCTGTCCCCTGTGCAATCATATCAGCTCCAATCTTGAAACCCTGAATATGATCCCTTCGATATCCAAAGATCTGATCTCGAATCTGCACTCACATAATATCTACACGGTATACGAGATCGCAAACGAAAATCCTGAAAAGTTATCGAAAGTTACCGGAATTTCAAAGGAGGACTCTGAAAAACTTATCCGGGAGGCAGACGAAGTCCTTGAACTACTCAGGAAGAGATCGGAGCTGAAAAAATTCGTCAGGAAAATCATTCCCCCGAAGAGAGGAAGAAGCCATGCAAAAGTACTCAACATGTTCTTTGATGCAGGGATCGTGGACATGGAATCACTGGCCCGTGCGGACAAGAAGACGCTTGAGAAGATGAAGCTCTCCGCAGAAGAGGCGGAATCCCTGAGCCACGAGGCAAGGCTGGTATATAACAAGGCCCTCCTGAAAGAGTACGGCGTCCCTGCAGTGAGCCTGAAAAAATACTTTGATGCGGGATTTGTCACGCCCGAAGACTTCTGTTATATCCACCCGGCATATCTGAGTGCTAAAACCGGCCTGAACATTGATACAGTTTACAAGCACGCCGCAATTGTGTGCGAAGCAACAGGTGTCAGGCTACCGGAGAAGGTATCGAAAAAAGAGCTTGAATCGGGCAGGATCGAGCTTCTCTCAATAGAAGGCCTCGGCGAGGCTATGCTCGAAAAACTGTATATGGCCGGCATCGTCAGCAGGAAAAAATTATGCAGTGCAGACCCTGAACAGATCTCAAAATTAACAGGCATTCCATCTGAAAAGATAACTTATTTTCAGGAAGAATGCAAATAAAATAGTGATTTCATGAACAGCAACTGGCGTGAATGGCGACATATTACAAAACTCGACCCTGACAAATCGATCAGGCCCGGCGAGGTCGAGGCTATAGCAACAAGCGGTACCGATGCCCTGATGCTTTCAGGAACTCTGAATGTTACTAAGGAGAACGTAACCGAACTAAGGGAGCAGGTAAAAGAGTACGGTCTTCCGCTCGTCGTCGAACCTGCCGATCCTTCCGGAGTCATCTTCGATGACATCCACGGTCTCTTCGTTCCAAGCGTCCTGAACACCCCCGAACCGGTATGGATTGTAGGAAAACACGAGTACTGGGTCAAAAATACAAAAAATATCCCCTGGGATCTGGTCGTTCCTGAAGCATATATCGTTCTTAATCCCAATTCATCTGTGGGCAGGGTAACAAGAGCGGTCTGTAATCTGCCTGCCGAGGATGTCGCCGCCTTCGCCACGGTTGCAGACAGGTACTTCAAATTCCCCATAGTTTATATCGAGTATTCGGGAACCTTCGGGAATCCTGAGATCGTGAAAGCCGCATCGGAGGCTGTCGAAGATGCCCTGCTGTATTACGGTGGCGGCATCAACTCAAAGGAAAAAGCCGCCGAGATGGCAAAGTACGCTGACACGATAGTCGTCGGAAACGCAGTATATGACAACGGTGCGACTGTACTCAGGGAAACCGTCCGTGCTGTAAAATAATGCCCGAGATCGAGATCGTCCTCTGCGAACCTCTCTACGAGGGGAATATCGGCTTCGCTGCCAGGGTAATGAAGAACTTCGGGTTTTACAACCTGACCCTGATCAACCCCCCGGATATCGGAGATGAGGCAAGGGCAAGGTCTTCACATGCAAGAGATGTCCTTGAAAATGCAAGGCACGTCACATCTCTTGACGAAGTGATAGAAGAGTCGAACATTCTCGTTGCAACGACCGGCGGCCTTTCAAAGACCGTCACCCATGCGATGAGGATGCCCTACTACGAGCCCTCCGAACTTCGCGACATGATAAAGGATATCGAAGGGCGGGTCTCGATAATATTCGGAAGGGAGAACTGGGGGCTCTCCAACGAAGAGATAATGAAGTGCGATATAATATGCACGATTCCCACCTCGCCGGAATATCCTATTGTAAATATCTCGCACGCAGTCGGGGTGATCGTCTACGAACTTGCAAATATTCCACGGGGGACGTACCCGATGGCGTCCCGAATCGAAGTAGATGCCTTCTACGATCATCTCGACCGCTTCCTCGATACAATTAACCACCCGGACTACAAACGTGAAAACACTCTCACGATGATGAGAAGGATCTTCGGGAGGACGAACCTGACTATCCGCGAGGTATCGACCATGCACGGCATCCTCCGGAGAACGGAGCAGTTGATCCTCGGGGACGAGTTTGAAAAAACTGAAAATGATAAGAAGACGAGCGGCGGGGATTAGGATTCATACATAGCCGAAAATGGATTTCTCTTTATTATATGCTTTAATTTCACCGAAAACCCCCTTTGTACATGAAGAATTTAATAATCGAAATAAAAGTAAAAAAACTTAAGAAGACAATTCAGGTAGAGAAAGAAGATACACCATTCACCTAAACTGCCGTATCCCTGTTGCAGAGGTCGTCCCTGCCGAAGAAATAAAGAACTCCTCCTTCACTTATGGCTGAGATATAAGAGCCATCTTCACTCACCTCGACGTCAGTAACTCCACCTATAGTGGTATAATTTCCGATCAGATCTCCTGAACCGTTCAGGCAGTATATCTCAGAATTATTTGACCCTGCCACGATCAGATCTCCGGATGAATCTGTTTTGATACTCCTGATAATGCTCTCCGTACCATAAGTCCAGAGAAGAGAACCGGTCCGGTTGAAGAAAAAGATCGTACCATCGTCTGAGACCGAGACTATACTGGAACCGTCAGAAGTAATATCTGTTACGCAGAACGGTCTTTCTCCTTTGTATCTCCAGAGACGGGTCCCGTTATTGCTGAACATGTAGACATAGCGATCCAGTGAACCAGCGGCAAGGTAGGTGCCGTCATCACTAAGGGCAACGTACTGGCCGGGATTGGTGTATCTGTACCTGTAAGTATAACCAGCATCGATTGGTCCATAAGTTGTATAATCCAGGATCTTAGCCCCGTTGTTGGAGAAAAGATATACCTTATTATAATCTGTTCCGGCAGCGACATATTCGCCGTCAGGAGTTATATCAACGCTTGTTACTTCAAATGAAGATTTATATGCATTTTCCATCCACAGAAGCGAACCGTTTACTGAAAAGAACATTATTTTTGCAATTCCTGATGGGTTATGCTCCGTCCCTGCAACGATATACCGCCCGTCAGAGCTTATTTTTATACTACTTACTGGTCCACCTGTCGTATAGTTCCAGAGAAACATACCATTTTCATCAAAGCAGCTGACGACTCCGTGATCCTGATTACCTACAATCATAGACGAACCGGCAACCGTTATTCCACCAGAACTTACATCGATACATTCTATGGCCTCAATAGTGCTGAAATTCTGGACTGTGCCTTCACTCACGTTGAAAGAATACATCTGGCTGGAGCCCGATACAACAACAATTTCCCCGCTATCACTCATTGCAAGATAGGTGAGATGAAATAATTGCAGGTTGTTAGACTGCATTTGCAGGCCTTTAAACTGCCACGGAGGAGTGAGATAGTTTGACGAAGATACATTGTCAACAGGTTTTTCTTCTGTCCCACCGTTTGAAGTATGAGTCAGGATTGTAAAGACCAAAAAAATGACGATGACGATTAAGAGATTCGTGAATAGTATCCTTCCTTTCAATGTCTTTTTTAATTTCATCTGTTTTCATCACCGCCTTTTACGCACAAGCACAGGCACCAACCACGAGAATCGCCGGCAAGTTCTCAAACAGGGTAGTATTTATCGGAGACCCGGTCATATTACCGAGATCAAGAATTCCAATGCGTGACGCAGTCATCCAGTACCGCCAGTAAGTACGATGATTAGGCCATCCGACTATTTCATAGCCCAATGCCGGCTCAGTGCAATCGGTGATATTTAAGGATTCTGAATAGATGATTTTTTCACTTCCCGGCAGTTGTGTGACGAATCTTACTGACCCGTTCATTGTCAGCCGGGTCAGTTCATTTCCGGATTCATCTGCTTTCCAGATATCTCCCTGATCGGTAAATATGAAACCATCGACAGCGTCGCTCCATTGCAATGAAGTATACCTTGAGGAGTAATTGTAATCATACATAGGTACCTCGGTTTCGCCGGCAGGACCAATAATAAGGAGATGATTTTCATACGGATGATAGGTAAAATTTGATATATATGCGAACCGATTTGAAGACGGTTTCCAGGCGAATTCCGAAATTCTGTAGGAATTACTTATGTTAACCGGGATACGGCTGATCACGGAGCCGTCAATGCCGACATCAACCAAAAGGAACTGACCAGATCCCCCTTCAAGATCTTCCCCGGAGATAAAAGAAATACTCTCTCCGTCATCACTCCACCGGATAGTGTCCTCCAGTCCTGCCTTACGAATACTACAGAGTATATTGCGGTACGTTTCGAACCCGTTCAAATTAGGAAGGGTATAGATCTGACTGCTACTGGAATTATCCACAGAAATGATGTTTACCGTGATATTTTCTTCATTATACAATATATACGCCAGGAAACGCCCGTCCGGACTCCATGCAGCCGCCCAGGCATCCGAACTGTTTACAAGCAGATATTCATCGTTCGTATCAACTGAGACCATCCAGATTCCTTCATTTGAATAACGAAAACCATCCATAGGAGTTCCGGATTTTTCAAGTCCTTTGATTGCTATCGCATCACCCTTCGGACTCCATAATGGAACTCCAAAGATGTTGAGATTAGATATTTGATGCTTGCCGGAACCGTCGCTTTTCATAAGGAACAAATGCGGATCATCTTCTGCACATCCCAGACACGAATAGCTACAGCTGCACGGCTCTTTCCATTCCATGCATGAAAGTGCAATCTCAGTCCCGTCAGGACTTCCAACGGCATAATTGCACGATTCCCCGCAGAAGGTTAAATTTGAGATCTCATATGGTGATGATAACTGAGGCTGAACGGGAGAGAGGGTAAAGTTGGATTCAGCTACGGCCGGCACCAGAATAAATATTGAAATGAACAATATGGCTACCAGTCCGCGTATATGACCGTTCCTTAGAATCTTAATATTAAACATTTTATCATCTTTTTGTACGACATCCCGTCATTATAAACTGAAATTTTTTTCATATGCTTCATATTTAAAGGGAGAGCCCCTGCTGCTGAGGTACTCCATATAATTGCTCCTGATCTTCGTTTTGTTAAGATCTATATCTTCAGGAAGAGAGTACCACCTTTCGACTGTAACCCCGTACAGGGGAGAACTTAAATCATCCACGTCAGAATCGTCATATGCAGGTGTAATGACAATTTTTGACGGATAGATCTCCTCATTTTCATACAGAAGACTGATATTGGCCGCATCAAATGCATACCAATTAAATGGCGCAAGACCGCAATACTTGTTTAATGGAACAGTGTTGTAGATTGTACTCGAGGTAATGAGTGTGTTGTCTACAACTCTTCTCGTTGAGTCTTCGTATATCGGTGAAAAGTAGGGCATCGTAAAACAAGAAAAGTCTACCTGCTGGCATTCTTTCCCTGTTTCATGAGGAGGAATATAAATGAGAACTTCAGTTTTTGGGCTGCAATTCGATTGCTCGGCAGGCTGATCCCAGGAACAGATAATGTACGTGCAGGCGTTTGTAGCAATCAGCAGGATAACAACCAGAAGAAAAAATACATTCTTTTCCATTTTCATCACTTCTCCCTTCCAGATAGATCACCAGACCTGTACACCTGAATCATCCACCTGCCACAATTATATTATTTACAGGAAACAACGTTCCTTCCATTGACTCATTTAATATTTCAGATGGAAAAACACCATTCATCTAAACCACCATACTCCCATTGCATAGATCGTCCCTGCCGAAGAAATAAAGAACTCCTCCTTCACTTATGGCTGAGATATAAGAGCCATCTTCACTCACCTCGACGTCAGTAACTCCACCTATAGTGGTATAATTTCCGATCAGATCTCCTGAACCGTTCAGGCAGTATATCTCAGAATTATTTGACCCTGCCACGATCAGATCTCCGGATGAATCTGTTTTGATACTCCTGATAATGCTCTCCGTACCATAAGTCCAGAGAAGAGAACCGGTCCGGTTGAAGAAAAAGATCGTACCATCGTCTGAGACCGAGACTATACTGGAACCGTCAGAAGTAATATCTGTTACGCAGAACGGTCTTTCTCCTTTGTATCTCCAGAGACGGGTCCCGTTATTGCTGAACATGTAGACATAGCGATCCAGTGAACCAGCGGCAAGGTAGGTGCCGTCATCGCTAAGGGCAACATATTGACCGGGATTGATATCTCTATACCTGTAAGTATAACCGGTATCGATTGGTCCGTAAGTTGTATAATCCAGGATCTCAGTCCCGTTGTTGGAGAAAAGATATACCTTGTTATAATCTGTTCCGGCAGCGACATATTCGCCGTCAGGAGTTATATCAACGCTTGTTACTTCAAATGAAGTTTTATATGCATTTTCCATCCACAGAAGCGAACCGTTTACTGAAAAAAATATTATTTTTGCAATTCCTGAGGGGTTATGCTCCGTCCCCGCAACAATATATCGGCCGTCAGAGCTTATTTTTATACTACTTACCGTTCCGCCTGTCGTATAGTTCCAGAGAAGCTTACCGTTTTCGTCAAAGCAGCTGACGACTCCGTGATCCTGATTATCTACAATAATAGACGAACCGGCAACAGTTATTCCGCCGAAACTTACATCGATACATTCTATTCGTGGCTGCAGATCACTTAAATTTTGAACAGTTCCTTCATTCACGTTAAAGGAATACATCAGGCGGGAGCCTGATACAATAACAATTTCCCCGTTATCGCTCATTGCAAGATAAGCCGGGTAAAATACTTGAGGGCTAAACTGCCAAGGAGGAGTAAGATTATTGGTCGAAGATATATTGCCAACAGATTTCTCTTCAGTCTCAACCTTTGAAGTATGACCCAGAATTGTAAAGACAAGAAAAATGGCAATGATGATTAAGAGAACTGCGAATATTGTCTTTATTCTTATTAACTCTCTCAATTTCATCAATTTTCATCGCCTTTTATGCCCAATCACAACCAACACCCCCGTCGCAAGAATCACTGCCAGAATATCAAATATCGGAGAAGGAATTGAGGATTCAACCGGTTTATCAAGATCCATAACCCCGATGCGAGACGCAGTTGTCCAGTTCTGCCAAATCTTCTCCTGCTGCGGCCAACCGATACCGAAGTAGCCTAATTGCGGTTCGCAATCGGTTACTTTTTCATTCTCATTAAAGACGATGCAACTACCATTCGGCTGCCATGAAAAGGATCTAATCGAGCCGTTCATTGTCAACCTGGTGACATCAGTGCCGTCAGGGTTAATCACCCAGATATCACCGTGATAAGAATAGCCAAGGCGGGTTCCGTCAGGATTCCATGATAATAAAGTATGATAGCCTTCTTTTGTCAGAGGAATATCGGTTCCCTCTATAGGATCAACAATCCTAACCAGATTTGTATTGTTAAACGACGTGTTTGTCAGGTAAGCAAAAATATCAGAGCAAGGATTCCAGGCAACCATCGAAACCCGGTAATCCGAATCTGTTACAACTGGAATTTCATTGACCTGCCCTGTTTCGACATTGACCCTGACGAGCAGATATTGCCCATATGAAGTTCGGTTTTCCTGTGACAAAAATACGACCTCTTTGCCGTCTTCCGTCCATTTGATTGACTGTTGGATCCACTGCGGATCGGAAACCTGATTCAGTTCACGGCTAAGAGAAGTACTTAGATTGAATATTTTCAGCACATAGGCATTCTGCTCATAATTGCAAGTACCGTCTACGTTTTTTTCCAGACATATGCCTTTAACCTTGGAAAGATATGCAATATTCGAACCGTCAGGACTCCAGGAATATGACAACACAGAATCATTAAAAAGAAATTGCTGATTCGATCCGTCCTTTGCAACCAGCCAATAACCCTTGTTTTCAGGATTTTGAAAAGAGTCGGTGTATTCGCCTCCAAGAATAAGAAGATGGGTCCCTTGTGGATTCCAGGAAGGAACTGACAGAACCGTTAGATTGCTCAATATTCTCCTGTCTGAACCATCACTGTTCATAATATTAAGCAGAGCTGGTCCTTCGACACACCCCTCCCACAAACTCGTACAGTTACATGGTTCTTTCCATTTTCTGCATACAAACGCGATTTCACATCCGTCGAGACTCCATCCAGGAGAATTGCATGATTCTCCAGTATTTGTCATAATAGAGTAGTTGTACACTGATGTGAAAAGAGGTTCATCAGGGGAGAGGGTGAAATCCGTTGCTGCAGATACTGTTACAGCAAGAAGCCCAAACGAGACAATTATCAACGCCTTAATGCATGATTTTGATCTGTCCATTTAAGATTTCACCATGTCAATCAATAATTATTGAATTATACCGAAATTTAACACAAATTCTTCTTCTCCGGGAGAACCAGGTACTTCCCGTCGTGTCCATTGAATACGGGCACCAAATTGTCCCTGTTGCGGATTACGCGAGTTTGGTTCCAGTGGATTATCATCTGATGAATATCTTAATTTCAGGCAAATATTGGGTCTATAATAATCCTCAATTTCACCAGGTCCTATAGCCCGGACTCTTGTTAATACAATCTCATTGCCAGACATATCTGCCAAAGGAAAAGGCAACTCCCCATTTTCATCATAAGTCCATTGAATTTCCGACTGGAAATCGATATTAACTATCAATTCGCCTGAAGTAACGGGCAGTTTCCTGATACATCTCCAGACTCCCTGATCATCAGTTGCACAGGCTTTTAACACAGAACGGTCTCTCAAGTCAAGCCGCATTGTATGTACTAGATCACATGTCAATTTCATACAGCCATACTGTGCTATGCCGTCAGGGTCAATCCAGCATGGATCAGGAGGGTCCTCCGGTTCATTGCACCGACTGCCACCGTCACTATCCCACATATATGCTGTTGATGCGATAAACTTGTGAATTGAATCTTCCGAAAAATCACGCTGGAAAAAAATTGCACCTTTTTTCTGGTCATGATCCTCATAGAGATAAGCATGACTCGGTATGAGGAGTTTATAATCTCCCTCATCTGAAAAGGAGGATTCGTCATGAAAAGGCAGATCGTTCATTCTTGCCTCGAATTCATAACCCAATATTACATATTTTTTCGATTGCAAATCATCATAGTATCTTGCTTCAAACTCAATCGCAGCCTGATCAATACCTATAATCAATGTCCATTGCCATGTGACAGGATCCGACGTCACTCCGTCACTTTTAGCGATAATTGATACAGTGTGCTCTCCAAGATGTGAAGCATCTTTCATATATGCGATAAAATCAGGACTTTGCTCAAAGGTTACATTTGTATCACCCTGAATTGCTTCTTTTGTATCTACAGTATCATCATCCACTTTCAGTTCCAGCAGTGCAGGCAGGTTGGCCTGAACAGTTATGACAGGTGGATCATTATTCATTCTGGATGAAACAAGAGAATCCGTCAAGGGATTGATTTTATTTACCACCAGATTTTCAAAGATCTCCCAGGACCATGTAAAGGAATCGCTCCCGATTGAATTAACCGCAGATACAACTACGGTATGCATCCCTCCGGAATAACTAAAGAAATTACATTCCCACGTTGCGCTTTCCACAGCACGAAACCTTCTCTTTTCCTGCCCGTCAATCGTGAAAATAATTGTTGCAGGGTGATCGATTGTTACATCAAAGGTCCTTATATTCGATCCACCAAGTACATCGGAGATGCTATCCTGCTCAGGGCTTTTACTAATAATATGAGGCGGCACTGTTATGGGGTTTTGTGTGATAACCTCAGAAACTACTCTTTCTGTAGATCCATTATCGTTTTCAGCAACAATACGAATTTCATGAGGAGTCGGATCATCAGGATCGGGATCAACAACATCCGAATTAAATAGCCATGAAAAATGTGTTACAAGTTGTTCTGTTACAAACGCCACTGCGCCATCAAAAAACACTCTAATTATTGATGCTTCGTCAACAAAAATCTCAAACTGCCGTGCAAAAAAACTCTCTAGGGTATCTAGAATACAGTCTTCCTCAGGCTCCATCGAAGTTATAACCGGAGGATACACAACTGGTCCGCACATCTACTCCACCTCCAGCAGACCTTCGCCAATCAGGTATTGCGGGAGAATCCAACCGTTGCAGAACAGAATATTTCCGTCCCGCCATACAGGCTCCCTGTCGGGGATGGGCCTGAATGTGGTGAATTTACGGTTATACCCGGATAATGAATCGTCTGCATCTTTCGTTCCCTTGTTCCTGATAATATTATTCAGGTTCCCGATGAAGGAATCAAAATCCGTATCGACCCTGAGGTCGGGATCTTTTCTCACGACATCCTCGTATACTCCCGGCTGGTAGCAGATCACCGGATGGCTCTCCGGCCGGTCACGGAACTTCAATTTGTCCTGGAGGGAATCGCCTATGACTGCGATATCATAGCTCTCCTTCCTATACCTCATCATGAACTTCGCGTACTGGGAACTGTACCATCGCATATGCGGGAATATATCCCAGTACTCATCCGGGAAAGCACCGACCGTAATGAGCCTCTTGTCGCTGACCGGAAAAGTATATTTAGGATCGATCTCATCATAGACCAGCGCGCCGGTGTTGTGGACATAACCGCCGCTGTCAAGGAACGGACTGCCCAATTTCTCCATCGCCCCGATAACAACCCTCTGTACATTCCTGTCAAGGAAATAGTCCCGGAAATCAGATGGTCTGCATTCACCCTTTCCATCCTCTGGAATCCAGTTGTTCTCGTAGTATTTGAGGATGTAATCGTCCCATGAACCGAGATGCTCCGAAGAGATCACCTCGTTTACATTCTCAAAGAGCTGGAGGTATGCAATATCCGCCGGTGATTTGCCGAGAGTTATCTCCATCAGGTAGATATCGAACCCTGCCGGAACCCATCTTTCGAATTCCGCTTTGCTAGCCGCCGCTTCAAGAGGAATGGAATAATGGTAGATATTCTTCTTGATATAGGACTTGAAATCATTCTGCCCTTTGTTTGCCTGAAGGCATGCTACTTTGTAACCCTTGCTGCTGAAATGGTTGTACAGTTCGAGTATCATTTTCGTCTTTCCCTGTCCGGGGACCGAAGAAAATACGTAAATCTTTGGAAGTGTTGCTGTCATTTTGCCCCACCATAGTTTATAATAAATGATAAAAACGTAATATAAGTTATTACTTTTGTTAGGGATGTTAACTTAACAAGGCACACGGAATACACAAATGACACATGATGGTGAAAGATGAATAACCCGGATAACAGGATACCTCCGATCCTCCAGGTCGAACCCTCGACAGATTGCAACCTCGACTGCCCTTTCTGTCTCAGAAAAAAATACTCGCAGAAAGGAGAGAACATGACCTTTGAAATATTTAAAGAAGCCGTCGATAAGCATGGCTTCAGGTACCTCTCTCTTCACGGATGGGGGGAACCTCTTATGAACCCATATCTCATCGATATGAGAAAATACGGTTCAGGAAAAGGGATCTCAGTCAATTTCACGACTAACGCAACACTCATTAAAGAAAATACAGATAAACTGCTCGACTCGGGACTGGAAATTGTTGCGTTCAGCCTCCCCGATATATCCATGTTCAACCCGGAAATCAGGCATAACATAGAACATTTCATAACATGCAGAAACCGCAGGAAACCGGATTATCCAAAAACATATATCAATGTCGCTCTGATGGAGAGGAACTTCGACACCGTAAAGAAGGTTCTCTCCATTTCAAAGGAGCTTGATGTCGATGCCGTAAACTTCGAAAGGTCGTACCCGTGGAGACCGGAATACACCGAAAAAGAAGAGATGATATTTAAGAGTATAATAAATTCTGCGGAAAAATTAGAATGCAGGGCAGTCGTTCCCCTGCCGCACACCCTCCCCTGCAGGCTCTTCAATACGACACTCTTCATGAGATGGAACGGTGACGTGACGCCGTGCTGCTACAGGCCGGATCACGTACTGTGAAACATAATGAAAGATGATTTTGAGAACATAATATCAAGACGAGAAAATTTCCGGAGAAATATGACCGAAGATCCTGTGTGTATCTCGTGCGGTATTTAAAGTTAGCACTTCCTCCCCGCGTTTAATCACATCATCAAAAAACATCCGCCAATAAAATTTTCTCCTTTTCCCCTGACCCCGGATACTTCTATTATCATATAGAAACAAAATTATTCCAGATGATTCTCGTTGACTGGCAGCTGCAGGACTGGATTCGGAGAGGGTTCATCAAAATCGAGCCCTTCGACAATGCATATATCCAGCCGAACTCGGTGGACATCAGGCTGGGAAACCATTTTGTATGGTACGATGAGTGTGATGAGGTTATCGATCCCTATGACAGGGAGAGCATAGAGTCACATTACCAGGAAAAACATGCAGACTATATCGATATCCCGCCGGGAATGTTCCTCCTCGCCGAAACACTCGAAACAATAACCCTTCCCGAAGATGTCGTCGCAACCATCGAAGGGAAGAGCAGCATCGCAAGACTCGGCATCACCCTCCACCAGACCGGAGGATGGATCGATGCAGGATTCTCGGGATCCATCACGCTTGAGATCTGCAATGCAAACCAGCGCCCCGTAAGACTTCACGCGGGAATGCCCATCGGACAGCTGGTCTTCTACACGACCGAAAAGGCGGAAAAACCCTACGGTGCAAAAGGCGATGCAAAGTACCTTAACCAGAAGAATGCAACCCTTTCGAGATATCACCAGAACAAACACTGAACGATTATTCGATAGCATAAAGTTAGAACAAAACCAATTTTTTAGGAAAACCGGAGAGAAAAATGCGACTTCTATTGATTCATTCTGATAATATAGAATACAAAGCCCAGAAGAAAACTCCCGTTGCAGAGGAGAACATCATCAAAGAGGATGAGATGCAGGAGGCGCTTACCGCTTTCTGCGCCGTGGAAAAGATGGATGAGGACGATATTGCCGGTGTCTCATCGAAAACAGCGGCAGATATCCTCGAAACAGCAAAACAGCTCGGCGTCACGAACATCATGATCTACCCCTACGCACACCTGTCATCCGATCTTTCCTCGCCTGCAAAGGCGGTCGAGGCCCTGTCGAAGATCGAGGACGAATGCCGTATTAACGGGGAATTTACAGTCAAGAGAGCGCCTTTCGGCTGGTACAAGTCATTCACATTATCCTGCAAAGGCCACCCCCTCTCAGAACTCTCACGCACAATAACGCCCGGCGAAGAGGGAAAAACCGAGAAGAAGACTGTAGAGCACAACTTCTTCGTTCTCACCCCCGAAGGCGAGAAGAAGGACTACAAAGAATATGCAGACGATTCGCCTCTCGGAAAGCTGATCAAAAAAGAGACAGGAATGAGCGTGGAGTCCGGAAAAGAGCCGTTGCACGTAGAACTGATGCGCGCAAAGGAGCTCGTCGACTACGAACCCCTCTCAGATGTCGGCCACCACAGGTGGATGCCGAAGGGAAAGATCATAAGGGACCTTCTCTCCGACTACGTCCTCGGTCTTGTCCTTAACTACGGCGGCATGCCCGTTGAGACCCCGGTGATGTACGACCTGGACAACCATGCCATCAACGAGCACGCGGGAAAATTCGGCGAGAGGCAGTACAGGTTCAAGTCGGGCAACAGGAACATGATGCTCAGGTTCGCCGCATGCTTCGGGATGTTCTCGATAATGCACGACATGCATATATCCCCCAACACCCTCCCGATGAAGATGTACGAACTCTCCACGTACTCCTTCAGGCACGAGCAGAAAGGCGAATGCATCGGCTTAAAGAGGCTTCGTGCATTTACCATGCCCGATATGCACTCCATGTGCCTCGACATGAACCAGACGCTCGAGTGCTTTGAAGAGCAGCTAATGATGGGCTGGCAGACGGGAAAAGATCTCGAATACCCGCTTGCGGCAGTATTCAGGTGCACCGAGGACTTTTACAAAGACCACGAGGAATGGGTCAAAAAGATCGTCCGCATGTCCGAAGTTCCTGTTCTCATCGAGACACTCTCAGACAGGGTCCACTACTGGATAGCCAAGATCGATCTCGCCGCAATCGACGGACAGGGAAGACCGATCGAAAACCCGACGGTCCAGATCGATGTAGAGAGTGCCGAGAGATTCGATATCAAATACTACTCGGTCAGGAACGAAGAGGTAAGGCCGCCGATCATCCACTGCTCGCCCACGGGAAGTATAGAGCGTGTGATCTGTGCACTCCTTGAGAACACCGCATCGCAGGAGGTTCCGATGCTTCCGGTATGGCTCTCGCCGACACAGGTAAGGATTCTCCCCGTCTCCTCGAAGCACACCGAATACGCAGGAGAACTCTGCAAAAAGATCAACGGTGCAGGCGTAAGGTGCGACTTCGACGACCGCGAAGAGAGCGTCGGAAAGAAGATCCGTGAAGCAGGAATGGACTGGGTGCCCTATGTAGTAGTCGTAGGAGATTCGGAGATAGAATCCGGAAAACTTCCTGTCACCATAAGGAGCATGTCGAAGCCGAAAGCTCCCTATAAGGAAGAGATGACGGCAGAGGACCTTATATCAAAGGTTAAGGAAGATATAGGCAACAGGCCGTTCAGGCCGATGTATACATCCAAAAAACTATCGGCCAAACCCAGATTCATCTGATCTCCCAAAACCACCCTTTTTTTTAAGACAATAAGACGAATGACTTAAATCCTTACAGATCGATTTTAGATTGTACATTGGTGGTAGAAATGGCGAATAATATTATTGGAGATGCCTTCTCTTATGCAAAAGAAGGTCTTCTGGGCAACTTTACAAAATGGATCCTGGTTATTGTTCTTGCATTAATCCAGGGGATCACATTATGCATCATTCCGGTTCTCAACGGGTACATCGTAAGGATCTACTCCGGAGAAAAAACACTCCCCGAGGTCAATCAGTGGGGCAAACTGTTCGTTGACGGGTGGAAGTACAACATCATAGCAATACTCTACGCGATTCCTGCGATTATCGTAGCGGTTGTTCTCGGATTTTTCACCATATTGTCATTTTCAGAGATGACAACGATAATTTCGGGAGGGAATGCGGCGGGAGTAATCGAACTTGTCACAGGTATAATTACAGTTCTGTTCATCCTCCTGATCGTGCTTATGATACTCTCGCTGTTCCTCATGATGGGACTGGTGCGTCTGGGAAAAACAGGCAAGATTGGAGAAGCATTCAGTTTCGGTGCAATCAACAAGCAGATCTCAGGCGGTGTCGGATGGCTAGGGTACATCGGATACGTAATCCTTCTCTGGATACTCGGGTTGATTTTAATGCTGATAATCGCGGCAATTAACATCCTGCTTCTCCCGCTGGGAATACTTGTCATGCTGCTGGTTCTTCCCGCATGGTCCGTATTCGCCGCAAAATACATGACAAACATCTATGACGCAGGCGAATCAGCCTGAAATACTTTTTTTCAAACGCCATGAGAGGAAGATGGAGAATTATACCTGCATTTCTGCTGGCTTTATTCATACTGCTCTCATTCATACAGCCTGTTATTGCATCTGAAGAAACGGAAGACGAATTTCAGGACCGGCTTTCCGGGCTGCTTGAAGAGTCGAACAATTCGATAACGGTCTTTTACAGCAACAGCTGCAGCGCCTGCAAAAAAGTAGTGCCCGAGATAATCGAACTTGCAAAGGAATACCCGGAAATATCCTTCAATTATTTCGATTTGTATGGGTCTGATGAAAACAGAACTATAATGCTGGCATTCGGGGAAAAATACGGAGTTGAATACCCAGCATACCCGGTAGTGTTTACAGGTGACTGCACGGTTCTCGAAGGAAAAAGCAAGATTGAGCTTTACCTTAGAAAAGTTCTGGAAGCCCATAAAAACGGGTATATCCCCGATGCCGAATATGAATCATCACTGTGGTCCGCCCAGTCACCGCCATCTGAAGCATCCAACGGAACAGCAACGGACGACAACAGGAAGATCTCGCTGCTGCTGGTAATACTATCCGGACTTGCCGACGGAATAAATCCGTGTGCCTTATCCGTTCTGGCTCTCCTTCTTGCTACCCTCGCGGGTATGAATTCGAGAAAAAAGATCCTCCTCGGCGGTCTTGTATACACCTTCGCTGTATTCCTGTTCTATATAATGGCCGGGCTCGGAATCCTGACGATAATAAACTATTCAGGCTTTTCAGGCATTTTTTCGATTGCCGCAGGGATCGTTGCACTAATAGCAGGAATAATAACCCTTACAGGCGGGATATGGGAAGGAAAAACAGTATCTCCCGGAATCCCGGTGTCAAAGAGACCTGCTATAAAGAAGATAATGGAGAGAGCATCCATCCCTGCCGCGTTCGTACTCGGTATGATGGTGGGACTTTTCGAACTGCCTTGTACCGGCGGGATCTACATCGCAATTCTCGGTCTCCTCTCGTCCCGGATGACATTCTACGAGGGCCTCCCCTATCTCCTGGTATACAACCTGATGTTCGTCGTCCCGCTGATCGCAATAATACTTGCAGTGGCTTTCGGGCTTTCACCTGAAAAAGTGGACAGCTGGAGAGATTCGAATAAAAAATTATTGAAGATCGGAATAGGCCTTATTTTAATTGCAATGGGCCTGTATATTCTTGCCGGATATTTGTTCTAAAATAAAAATCAAGGGATTAAGAGATTAATCCCGCTGTTTATTCTTCAGCATGTCTCGACTGGTAGATGCAGTCCTGGATATCCTCGCCGAGTTTGCCGATTGCATCCGAACGGCATCTCTGGCAATGCCTCATCTGGCGGACAAAGGGAGAGCATTTGTCCTGCATCTCACGCTTTTCTTTTGGTGTGGGCGGGGTCACATCACTGAATTTATACTGTGGTATAACAGGGATCAGGTTGAATGTGAATACCCCCATCTCGCCGACCTTCTTAGCAATGTCGACAATATGATGGTCGTTTACTCCCGGGATGAATACGGTATTGATCTTTACAAGGATCTTATTCGCAACAGCCATCTCGATACCTTTGAGCTGCTGGGAGAGAAGTTTTTCCGCGGCCTCTCTTCCGTGGAGTTTTTTGCCTTCCCATTCGACGAACGAATAGATCTTCTCGCCTATTGCCGGGTCTACCGCGTTAAGGGTGACTGTAATATTTCCTACATCGTATTCGATGAGACGGTCGAGGCTTTCCGGAAGCAGGAGTCCGTTTGTACTGAGACATTTGATAGGTGTTGGATATTCCTCCTTCAGGAGTCTCAGCGTCTCAAATGTCTCCTCGTTTGCAAGAGGGTCCCCCGGGCCGGCTATTCCGATGACTTTTATATACGGATATTTGTCGAGAACCTCGCCCACGAGTTTTACAGCTTCCTCCGGCTTCAGGACTTCGCTGCAAACCCCCGGTCTGCTCTCGTTTACGCAATCAAAATCCCTTACACAATAATTGCACTGTATATTGCACTTCGGAGCAACCGGAAGGTGCATTCTCCCGGACTTATGGCACGCCTCCTTGCTGTAGCAGGGATGCTCGTTTATCTTCCTCAACTGCTCGGGGTCATAAGGGATCTCCTTTCCCTCAATTAAAACAGTAGGATAGCCGTCATCACTCATGTCAAAACCAAATAGAAGTCTACCTGATTGGTAAAAAACGTAATGAAAGATCTATTACAGTACTAAATACCGGTTATACTCGTCAGTATTATTAGAGCAAAAGTAGATCTTACTCTTATGGCAAATATTCGGATAATAGCTATAATGGTCATTGCCGCAATTCTCGCCGTATTTTCAGCGGGATGTTCCGACAACGGAGCGGGAGAGGCCACCGGAACCGCTACACCCACGGCGGTTCTTACAGCAACAGCGACCAAAACCCCGGCAGGCGGCTCTTCAGGAGAATACTCGATCGACGAAGATCTCCCGTCAGGGATCGATGTCGATATCAGCGCAAGCGTGGTGGATTCCGGAACCCTGCTGATAAAATACGACTTTAATCTGACCTCGATGGGAACTGCAATGGGCCAGAAAGGCTGGAAGATCCTTGCAACTGCATATGCATACAACCCCGATAAAGTGGAAGACGGCTTTTCGGTAAATTCATACGACGATATTATTTCTGCCGGACTTCCCTACAAAACTAATAACATACAGGTATTCCCGAGCAATTTATACCCGGGAAAAGCTGAAGTCTCCACAAATGCCGACAGCGGCATGAGGCTCGATACCAATGATTACTACGTATACGGTGTCGTCCTGAGAGAAGCCTGAAACAAAAAACTTTTTTATTTCAACGTGATTTTTCATTATGGATACAAGGATCATTATCATTGCAGTACTATTGGGAGCTGGAATCTTTCTTGCCGGGTGCACCTCCACGCAAAGTTACAATCCTGATACTACTGCTCCTGTTACTGAAACCGCAACACCAACTGCCTCAGTAACTGCAATGCCTACTTACGCTGTGACCGAACCTGTCCGGGTTATCGGGGATGACATTACTTCGATAAAGATCACGGTAGATGCATCGGAAACGGGAACAAATACGCTAAATGTTTTTGTCCATTACGATTCATCGACTCTTCCTTCAACCGGAACCGGATCCGAGCTCATGGCGACCCTGTTTGCATACAATTATGCAGATGTTCCCTATGGTTTCGACCCGAAGACATCGGACGACGTGATCAACGCCGGCATTCCCTACAAGAGGGTTGCAAGTGTGGTCTACCCGAACAACAAAGTGAATGCAGGTGCAGAATTGCCGACGGATTCCGTGCAGGGTTCTTTGAACATAGCCAAACCCTACAACTATGGTGCAATTATTGAGAAGACCGGAACAAGGCAATGATTGATACGGATGGAAAAGAAACAGGAAATGAGAAATATCATTTTTAAGGGGGGACTAAAATGGTTTTAAAGAAATTATGCGACCTTTCGGCCGGAGAAAAAGGAAAAATCTCGGAATTTTCGGGATATCAGAACGAATCGGAATGCATGGGTCTTTATCCCGGGATGATGATCGAGGTCCTGACCAGGGACTCCTCAAAAGGGCCGTGTATCATAAAAACCGAAAGCGGCCGGATGGAAATCGTCATGAAACGGGAGATTGCCTCTCATATGCAGGTGGAAAAAGATTAATCGGCGACCGGTTTTTGTCTGATTATCATAATCTTCTGTTCGGTCATCTCTGCCAGTGCATATGCCGGCCCTTCTCGCCCGAAGCCGGACATCTTCACTCCGCCGTATGGCATAACATCGACCCTGAACGTGGGGATATCGTTGATGATCACCCCGCCTGCTTCGATCTTTTCATATGCATAAAATGCATTCCCGATATCGGAAGTAAACACTCCCGCCTGAAGGCCGTATACTGAATTATTGGCCAGATCCATGGCTTCGCTGAATTTTTCATAAGGTGTGACCGTAACTACCGGTGCAAAGATCTCCGTGGAGTTGATCTCCATCCCAGGTGTCGCAGCTGTAAGAATTGTGGGGGAGATTGTCTTCCCGTCATATTTCCCGCCGGATATGATCTTTGCACCGCCGGAGATTGCCGCCTGAACCTTACGCCATGCCTCCCCTGCCGCCTCTTCAGAGATCAACGGTCCGACAAATGTATCAGCTTTACCCGGATCTCCGTATTTCAGCGATTCAAATGAGGATGATAACCTTTCAAGAAACTCCCGGAAGACATCATTCTGAACAAATACCCGCTGCACCGATATGCAGACCTGTCCGGCATTTGCGCAGGCGCCGGTTGCGATCCTTGGTGCGGCATATCCCAGGTCGGCATCGCTGTGAACTATTGCTGCGGCATTTCCACCAAGTTCGAGAGATACTTTCTTTTTTCCGGCAATGCTCTTCAGGTGCCATCCTACACCGGGGCTTCCGGTAAAGCTCAGGAATGCGATTCTTTCATCACGAACCATCTTTTCCGCAAGACGGGACTCGCATGGGATCACGCTTACAGCTTCGGGAGGATAGCCTGCTTCAAGAACAAGTTCCCCGAGAAGAAGCCCGGACACCGGTGTTTTCGAGGCAGGCTTCAGGATAAACGGGTTTCCGGCCGCTATTGCCGGCCCGAGCTTGTGGCATGCAAGATTGAGGGGATAATTGAACGGAGTTATTGCAAGGACGGTTCCTACCGGGAATCGCCTGGAAAAACAGGTGTAGTCTCTTCCGGCTTCCGTCCGGTCGAGCGGGATGATCTCTCCCGTCTGCCTGACGGCTTCTTCTCCCGAGATCTTTATCGTCTCTATCGAACGGTCGACCTCGGCGGAGGCAAGCGACCTGACTTTCCCCCCCTCTTTAATCAGAATCTCAATAAATTTATCCCTGTTTTCTCCGATCAGTTCTGCAAGTCTTTCAAGAATCCGCATCTTCTCGTAACCTGCAAGAGCCGAGGTCTTCTTAAACGCCTCACCTGAGCCGGCTATAGCTTCTTCGATCTCTTCTTCCCCGCAGAGGCAGATCCGGTCGAAGACATCGCCGGTGTATGGATTTATTACGTCGAGATGCCTGTCGCTCCGTTTTCTTTTACCGCATACTATGAATTCCCGGGCGTTCATGATCCATAATCACCGTGATCTGTTAAAAATCAATCATTCATGTTTCCGTTTTCCGGCAAAGAACGATTCGATGAAGCCCAGGATATAATATGTAATTACAATTACGGCAGCAAAGACCAGGATAAATGACAGAGTGTCGCCAAGAATGCTGTTGATCATATTTCCCGCAGCCAGGGCCACGAGAACGGAGATGAACAATTTTATGAGCTCGATTCTTTCCTCAAAGAACATTGAATAATTATTGTTTTTCAGGGATTTATCGGTTGGCGGTATCGTGCGGTTTCTAACCGTTGATCGCAAAATATACTGATCCCGGATCAAAAATAAACCCGGCAACCTGATTATTAAAAAAATGTTAATGGAGATCTGATCATCCTAATTTCGCTGGACAGTGGGCTTTCCGGGGGATGAGAACTTCATTCTCAGGTATTGTGCAAGATAAAACACTCCTATCAATCCGGCCAGGATCCCGAACGATGCATACAGACCTGCATATGATCCGACAACCGCAAAGACGGGAACTACGGCCAGGGATGAGCAGAACTGCCCCGTGTTCAGGGATACGGACCATCCACCCATTACTTTGCCGACTATGGGTCTCGGAGTAACCGACATCAGCCAGCTCAGGAGCGTGGGTATGATAAGGCCGTTTGCCGCACCGATTATTATTACTGCTATTCCAGCCGGGAGCAGCGAACCCGATAAACCCATCATGACAAATCCCAGGCAAAGCAGGATATAAGAGAGTGCAAGGACGGATACCCTGTGCATACTGGCGGTAATTCTCCAGTAAAATATCCCTGCCAGTGCCGAGACAAAACCCATCAGTCCCAGGAAAAGGCCGCTGAGAAGTGCATGATTCGAAAATATTCCTCCGGCCTGTACTGGCCCGGCGGTGTTGATGATATCAGCTATCAGGTACGGCAGTTTTGTCGGCAGTAAAAAGAACATAACCATGCTCAGGAACAAAGTTGCATATACCAGACCAATTTCAAAAAGCGGAGTGGTATATCCTGTTTTTTTCCCGGAAACATGTATAGGATTCTCAACTTTATCGACGGGTCTCCCGGAACCAGCATTTTGGATCGGTTCCGGTTCCCTCAGCGGCTCTCTCATCGTCACAAGGACACCTGCGAGGATCACGATTCCGAGGAGGTAGATTAAAAACGACATTCTCCACGAAATTGTGGCGAGTATTCCTCCGCTGGTCTCAAGAATCAGGACGCCTATTCCCATAGAGGCAGCCTGGTACCCGAGGATTTTTGCACGTGCGATTCCCGTATAGTAATCCGTGATAAGAGCACTTGTTGTGACGGTTATCCCGGCGATTCCTATGCCGAGGATGATTCTTCCCGCAAGAATTGCCGAAAGCGAATTAAGAAAAAATCCCGAAACCCCTGCAAAGGAAAATATAAGCAGGGAAGCAGAAAGTACAGGTATCCTCCCTGTCCTGTCCGATAAGATTCCGATAAAGAAACCGCTGAACGCGATTGCGAGCGAAGGGAGGGTGATTATCAGGGAGACCATTGCTTCCGAAGCATCGGGGAACGATTCGCTGATTAAGGGGAGCGCAGGAGCGACTGCTGCACCGCCCATGAGGATGAGCATGGATGAAAGAAGCAAAAACGCAGTCGTCCATTTTGAAGGTTTAAACTTTGTTTGCTTGAATATTGAGAGGATTTGTGAATTTTGCATCCTTACACGTTAAGATCATTTTGTTAAATAGCTGGTGCTCCCGGAATGAATAGCAATACTTTGAAATATTTGGAGGGTGCAGGAAGGATGATTTCATAAAGTGATTCACGGATGGATCATGTTCTCACGCAAAATCCAAAATCATCTCAATGTAAATTATATTCTTATGGCAACCGATGATGAAACGATAACGATAAGCCATGAAACCCGGATGAAACTTGCCAGACTGCGGAAGGTAGGCCAGTCATACGATTCCCTGATTTCGACTATGGCGGATCAGGTGATGGAAACGTCAGAATATGGTGAGGGCTGGGATGTGGAAAAGATTGACAGCAACATGAAAAAAATCCGGGAGACAAGCACTTTTACACCTTTGAAAGCGATTCCGCGAAGGTGAGATAAATCTCAAACTTTGAGATCGTCCTGAGTAAAAAGGCAATCAAGTACCTTGACTGGATGACGTATCTGCCTGTACGGATTGAAAATAACAACGATTGGATCAACCGCAAAAAATATTTGATTCGGGGCGACAGATAAAAGAGTACATGCGGACCGTAGAGATATCAGATTCAATATACAATGAAATAATGTCCCGGAGAAAAGGCAGGGAATCAATAAGCAAGACCATAGAGCGGGAACTAAAACCGATCGAAAAATGTGCGGCAGTTAAGGAATTAGAAAAATTAATGAAAGAACCACGTTATAAACTTTCAGATGTAGAAAAAGAATTAGGCATTTAACAAGACTTGATCCAATTGTGGTACTCTTTTTCAGTCATTATCTTTAGAACTATTGCATGTCTGTCTGGTTTTGTTCCTTCAATCACATAAATCGCGACATGGTTATAAGGGATGTGTAAACGCCAGTAATCCTTGCAGTTTCCTTTCAATTCGTGTTTGTTACATGAGTTTATATTTACAAATAAATATTCTTCAAGGCACATTTTAAGCTTAATAATAACGTTTTTGCTGATTGATGGGTTTTTCTTAAGATATACCTTTACACTACGATTAATTTCAATCATATTACCCGCTTGAATAATTATATAGAGGCTTTACAATAATTATCTATTGGATAATTGAGAATTTCGCCCGTATAAACGGATCTCCATGATCTATACTTTTTCGTGCTTTCTCCTTACCCCGTGCCAGGAAGGGTTTATTCTCCCTGTGACCAGATCATCTTTCGGCTTGCCTTTGTTCGTGAAACGGGTTATGTCCAGACTTTCAAAACATCTAATATGGGACAAAGGCTAAACCCCCCACTAAATTTAAACAGAATTCTTAAACTCGTAATGTGTGCAGGATGAAAGTGAGCAGAATTAACGAGATTTCGTTAATACAGAATACCTTTATGATTTCATGAATTCAAAGCATTCAACATGGAACTTCAATTAGTCTTTAATCTTATTCTTCTATATCTAACATTGATTTTAACTCTCTTTGGTCTCGCTAGTTTAATACATGAAGGATTGGGGGCTCCGGCAATAAGTTCAGTTGTGCTGTCAATAATAGTGGTTTTTTCGATTTATTTCATAATTGAAAAAAAAAAGAATACTTCTAATAAACGGATCAATCTGACAGTAATATTAATGATATTAGGCCTTTTTGCTTTTCTTCTCGCTATATTCATTGTTTATTACAATGGCTTTATTGAACCAACAATATCACTATCTCTAACAATTTCGCTCATATCGTTCATTATTGCAACATTTGTCTTTTATTTTAATAGCCTTAATTCATATTATAATGAAAAAGAAAATAAAGAGAATCAAAAAGCAATTATGGAACAATTCATAAAACTAAATGAAAAAGTTGAGGCCTTACAGAAATTAATTGATTTAAAAGAGAATACGGGCTCAGGAGAAGATCAATAATCCTAATAATATCAAAAAAAATAATCTTCTGAACTCGCTACCTGTGCAGGATGAAAGTGAACAAAATTAATCCTCAGCTTTTATATCGCTCAGCGAGAGCCTATATTCTGATCGATATTTTTCAATTAGCCGATCAACTAATGTAATTATCTCGTCATCTAAATCAGCTAACTTTTCTAAATTATATTCAATAGCTGTCTTTGATGGATCTATATGATTTTTATCTAATTTTTCGAAGATTTCATTTATATTACGATTAAGATCAATTATAATACCTCTGGAAGGTTCAGGAATTATCTCAATATATTGAGAATATTCAATAAATATTTGATAAAATATAGCTTCATGGATACAATCGATGATATCATCTAAATATATAAAAATATTTGAACAACCATCACTACCATCTTTAGAGCAAATAGTGCAATATACTCCCTCCCTATCATAAGTCTCTAATTCAAACTCATCCATGGGATATGGTTGAGTATTAATCTGATCATTTAGACTTTCTTTAATTAGGGCAGTAATTTTTTTAGAGTCAATATACTCTTTAATCTTTTCTAGAGCTTCATGAACCTCATTATAACAATCTCTTCTTCTAGACAATTTTGTATCTAATTCTGGAAGGTCTATAGCAATTTCATTTAACAAAATATGAAAATAATAGGGAGCATCAGGATAAACATCATCTATGCAATAAAAATTTTGGCATTTTATATTACAAAATTTTAAGCATCCCCAATGACTATTATAAGATAACCATTTATATTTTTTATTAGAGAAAAGTTCAGATTCAATTTCTAATTCGGATTTTATACGATTCAAGATTAATCTAATTCTATCGAGAATTTGGCCTTTTTTCTGTTGTTCAAGAGACAAATCTAAAGTTTTTTTATTATATATTAGAGTAATAAATGTGACAACTGCTAGGGCAATAGTGCCCACTGCAACTAATAAATCACAAAAATCCGAAAAATTCAAAGATATCCATGTTTGTAGCCCTGTTAAGAATGACATAATATAAAAGACTGGTTGTATATATAAAAACAAAATGGAATAAAGAAGTAAATTTATTATTACCATACTCAATACTTCAATTTTAAAAAGATAATATTAACTTATTTTTTGTACCATATGATTTAATAATATACCTAATTCAGGTGAACCTCTTTTCAAACCCCATGTTACACTTTTAGAACACCCCATTAATGGTCTAAAAATACCAACTAAACAGAAGTCAAAGTGTACGCATGTGTACGTACACATACGTACAGGAGAAAAGAGAAATGAATAAAGGAGAAAAACCGAAAAAACGTGAGATCCATAGAGTTAGAAAAAGACTGTCTCTCACAATAGATCCAGATAATCACGACTATATTAAAAATAACGGCTTAAACGCTTCCCGATTGATGGATACGACCTTAAATGAGCTTAGAAATAAAACAAATGGAGAATTGGTCTTTATACTCGAAAACAAGAATAATACATGGGCCCGCTGCGATTCGAACGCAGGATCTTCGCCGTGTAAAGGCGACGTCATAACCAGCTAGACCACGAGCCCCTTGCAGGTTCTGCCCAATAAATTAGGTTTTACGATATATTAAGATGTTGGATTTTCATTTTGAAAATGATATTTTTCTTCTTTTAAGTCATTCGTTTTTCAGCATGTCTGCGGCTTTTTTTATCTTCTCCAGGGTCTCTTCTGAAACGGCGGGATATGAATCGTGAAGGGAGATTAGTTTCGAGGCGATGATATCGGACACGATCGTCCTTGCAACCCATTTGTAATCGGCAGGAATAATATACCACGGAGCGCTCTTTGTGCTCGTATTATTCAGCATATCCTCGTATGCTCTGATGTAATTATCCCAGAACTTTCTCTCCGCAATATCCGAGGGCGATATCTTCCAGTATTTGCTCTCGTTTTCGAAACGGGCGAGAAGCCGTTCCTTCTGCTTTTCTTTGGAGATATGAAGGAAAAATTTCAGGACGACCGTTCCGCTGTTAGAAAGATGCCTTTCATATGAATTAATATCCTCATATCTCATCTTCCAGAATTCATCGTGAAACTCTTTTTGTGGAAGATGGCGTCCTTCAAGTATTTCCGGGTGGACTTTTGTGATCAGGACCTCTTCGTAATAAGAACGGTTGAAGATGCCGATCTCCCCTCTTTTCGGAAGCTTGAGGTTGCATCTCCAGAAATAATCATGATCCAGCTCCTCTTTCGACGGAACATCGAAACTGCTCACCCTGCATCCCTGGGGATTTACGCCGGACATTACATGCTTGATGAGGCTGTCTTTGCCGGCCGTATCCATCCCCTGAATAATTACAAGAAGGGAGTAGGTGTTATTCGCCCACAAAAGGGACTGCCCGCGTGCCAGATCTTCACGGTTTTTTTCAAGAATATCCTTCGCTTTATTTTTTACCTCTTCCTTCTGGAAGTAAGCTATCTCATCACTCACTTTCCATCCGGTATCATAATCCCTGAGTTTAACTTTCTGACCTTCATCGATCCTGAATTTTGCAATAAGTTCTTCTGCCAGCACAGAGTTTTCCCCGTTGAATATCAAATACGCAGGCACAATATTTCATTTTTTTTAAACAGGACATGACAGTTGAAACAATTTTATAATTCAATAAATACAATTTTTATTATCCTATTATAAAAACGCGGTGATTATTTCTTGAAAAAAATACTAATTCTCTGTAAAAATCCGGAATTACAGAATATTATTGAAAAAATTATTAAGAGAACCGGAGAGATCATCGAACCCCATTACTGTACATCCATAGAAAAAGCAAGACAAAGGATATTTCAGGAGGACTACTGGCTTATCATCTCAGGATTTACAATTTCTGAAATAGGCGGACCAGGATTTATTAAAGAATTACAGGATTCCGGGAAGAACGTTCCGTTTATCTTCCTGACAGGACTCGAAAAAAGAGAAACGGATGTGGACGGGACTCAGGCTGATCCGGAATATATCTTTATCAACGACAAAAATCCCACAGAAACAGTGGAAATACTGGAAAAAATAATCCCGGAGATCCTGATGCATAAAGACAAAAATCCTGAAAAACATCTCAACGAAGCAAGATATAAATCACTGGTTGAATCGATGGACGATTCAATCTATATGGTCGACAGGGAATGCCGCTATCTTTTCATGAATAAAAAGCATCTCGAAAGGATCGGAAGATCGGCCGAATTGTTCAAAGCAAGGAGTTACAACGATTTTCATACAGATGAAGAGACAGGAAATTTTTCCGGAAATATTCGTCGCCTGTTCTCTACAGGAGAAAATATCGAAGAAAAATATGAAAAGAACGGGAAAAAGTACCTGAGAACATTCACACCCGTGAGGGACATCAATGACGAAAGGATCATCGCCGCCAGCATTACCTCCGGCGAGACTGACGATGCAGATACTTTCGAAAAGGATATTTCGTCATATATCGTCGACGGCAATTGCAGGTACCTGTCAATCAACAGGCATCACATGGAGATCCTCGGGATAAACTGTGAAGATCTCTTCATCGGAAGAAATTACGAGGAATTTCATCCGGAAGGCAAAACCGAAAAATTCTCCTCGATGGTAGGGGAGGTTTTCAATACGGGAGAGACCCTTAGAGACGAATATGAATCAGGCAAATCGCATTTTACAAGACGATTCTGCCCTGTTAAGGATATACTGACCAGTGAAGTCGTAGCGGTGACCATAGTTTCTACAAATATAACAGAACAGAAACTGACTGAAAAGAGCCTGATAGAGGCAAATAAAAAATTAAACCTTTTAAACAGCATCACCCGGCACGATATCCTCAACCAGATGACCGTTCTTTTGGGATACCTCGATCTATCAGCAGCCGGATGCCAGGATGAAACCCAAAAAGTTTACCTTGAAAAACAAAAAAAGGCTGCTGACACCATTTATCACCAGATTTTATTTACAAGGGATTACCAGGACATCGGTGTCAGTACTCCGGCATGGCAGGACGTCTCCGCACTAATAGATCGCACGTCAGGAATGCTGAGGCATGATAATATTGAAATCAAAAATCGCTGCGGAGATCTGAAAATCTTTGCTGATCCTCTCCTCGAAAAAGTATTCTACAATCTTACAGATAATGCAATCCGGCACGGGGGCAGCATCTCAAAGATCACTTTTTGCTCCGAGAAAATACCCCACGGGATCAAACTGAACTGTGAGGACGACGGCAGGGGAATTCCTGATGAACACAAAGAGAGGATATTCAGGCAGGGGTTCGGTAAAAACACCGGCCTCGGACTTTTTTTAATCAGGGAAATCCTTTCAATAACAGGACTCGAAATACATGAGACAGGCTGTTACGGAAAAGGGGCGAAGTTCGAAATAACGATCCCGGACATGATGTATTCTGAGTGCTGAACAAGGTACCGGAATCCGGATCTTTAAACCTTATCATATACGGGCGAACTAATTTTAATCAGCAGACAAAATAAGACAACAGGGAAGACCAAATCCGGATTTGGTACAGGAGGCAAAAAGTACGCTGATAATAATCATAATTGCAGTCCTGATGGCATTCTTCTTCACCTTTACCAACGGCTTTCAGGATGCAAGCGCCATTGCAGCGACATTCATCGCATCCAAATCAGCGAGCCCGAGGAAAGGGATCATCTTTGTGGCCTTTTTCGCCTTCCTGGGAGCAATGCTCGGGGGAACGGCGGTCGCGTTTACGATCTCGGAACTTTTCACCACAGATTCGGGGATCACCACGGTATATGTTATGGCAGTAGGTCTGCTAAGTGCAACCGCCTGGAATCTTATAACATGGAAGTTCGGTCTCCCTTCATCCTCGACACACGGGTTAATCGGAGGGTTGACCGGATCGGCAGTAGCGGCAGCAGGAATAGGAAGTGTGTACTGGGGGTTTTCTGAACTGATCCTTCCGCCGCATGAACTGACGGGATTCACGAAAATAATATTTTTCCTGGTAATTTCAGTCATAATCGGCTTTGTCGGCAGCTATCTGCTTCAAAAAACAGCTTCATTCATGCTGAGGAATTCAAAACGCACTGTAAACAAAAGTATCATCCGGCTGAACTGGATCGCTGTTGCATTGATGTCGTTCAGCAACGGTTCAAACGACTCCCAGAAAGAACTCGGTATAATTGCACTCGTACTGTTCAGTGCAGGCGAGATGGCGGTTCTTGACGTTCCCCTGTGGGCAAGGATCATATGTGCGGTCCTTTTGGGGCTCGGTACGCTTAGCGGAGGGTGGAGAATAATGAAAACGCTCGGTGACAGGATATTCAAACTACATCCCCTACATTCCTTCGATTCCCAGCTGTCTTCCGGAATCTCTGTAGCTCTTTCAACCAGCCTGGGTGCACCGGTCTCATCAACCCATATCATTTCGACCTCGATTATCGGTGTCGGAGCCGCAGAAAACCCAAAGAAGGTCAAATGGTCGACAGGACGGGATATCGTGACAGCAATGATAATGACCATACCCGTTACAATGGTTATATCAGGTACAATCTACTACTTCATCTCATACCTGACAGGGATCTGATAATATGACAGGAAAATCGAAGGTGACCGCAAAGATAAAAATCCTCGACAATATCTTCCCGCCAGAATACGATTTCAAAGGAATGCTTGAGGAGCAGGCGGAGAGCACACAAAAAGGAGTAGGAACGTTCGTGTTCTGGCTCAGGGATGTCCCGCTGAAAGATCCCCGGAATATCGACAAAATTGCAGCAGAAGTCGACGATTTAAGGCACAACCTGGAGCAGAAGATGGTGGAGGCATTCTCGACTCCGTTTGACAGGCAGGACATGTATACCCTCTCGAGGCATATGGACTATATCCTGAACCATACGAAAGAGACGGCAAGGGAGATGTATTCCTTCGGTGTTTCGCCTGATGAGGCAATAATTAATATGGCCGAACAGATATTCAGGGGGACGGGACTAATGGTCGATGCAGTCAGGGCAATGAACAACGAGGAATCGAAGGTTGAAGAATATATCAGGATGGCAAGAAAGTCGATGCATGAAATCGATGATACCTATATCGAAAGTATGGCCGAACTCCTCCATACCGAAGATCCCATGAATGCATTGAGAAAGGGGGAGATATACCATCATTTAAGGGAGATTGAAAGAGCTCTCAGGAGGGCGGTCGATCTTCTCCATAAGGCATTTTTGGGGATGAACTGATCATTCCCCGCAATTCTGATATATTTTATAGATCGACGCGATTATCAAAATTAACAATAATTCCGGTTAAAAACAATATTCCACTGATACGAAATAATAAATATAAACGATTTTAAATTACCCCTTACCAATGGACCTTAGAACAAAGGTAGTAGTCCTGTATCTTTGCATAACATTAATGATAATATTATTCATAGGGATAGCCCTCCCTATATCATTAGAGGACGAAAATATCCATGTTATCTCTGAGAAATCGATTGAAACACTAAACCATATAGATTTTGCACTTACAAATTATATAGAGCATTCAAAATATGATGTCTACGCCTTGTCTCTCAATGAAAATATCGAGACCGACGATACATCCGGATTTTCCAATTTTTTAAATAATTCCGATAATTGCGGGTATTCTTCGAACGAAACAGAACAGAAAATCATTAAGGTGCTAAGAGATTTTCAATACACACACCCATATGTCCAGTCCGCCTACCTGGGCTATGAAAACGGAGCATTCATAAGATCACAGCAACTGGGAAATATTACGACCTATGATCCCAGAACAAGACCATGGTATACTCTTGCAAAAGGGAACCCGGGAGAGGTGGTAATTACACAGCCATATAAACCAATAACATCTTCCGACATAAAGATTGGAATCTCAAAGGCCATTGTGGATCAAAACGGGATCGTATACGGCGTTGTAGGCACGGATATCACCCTGATAAACCTGACAAATTACATCTCAGGTATAAAAACGGACAATGAAGAAGGAGTGATAATGACCGACCGGAACGGAGTCATCCTTGCAAGCGGGAATTCATCTCTGCTTTTTTCAGACATTCAAAATATACTAAAGGATCAGACCGATAATTTCCTGAATACGGATGAAGGCTTTATAGTTATTAACGATTCATATTTTATCTATTATACATCCCCGGAACTTGGATGGAAGATCGGGGAGATTATTCCGTTCAGGATCTTAAACGAGCAGATTTACGAATCATTTATCCAGATCCTCATCTTCGTGGTATTTGCACTGGTTCTTCTCAGCATAATAACCATTTTTATGATAAATCGCACGGTGATCAGTCCGATTTCAGAACTAACCGAAGTCAGCAGGAGAATTGCCGAGACCAAAGATCTCGACCAGAAGATCAATACGGATATCGGCGATGACGAGATCGCGACACTTGCCCGTTCTCTGAAATCGATGGTCGATACAATCCGCCAGGACGACCTGGAAAGGAAAGAGATGGAAAAGCAGGTCGCAATTTCAATAAAACAGATCGAGGATAATATAAGCAAATTGTCTATACTGAACGACGAGATCAGAAATCCGCTGACAGTTATCCTCGCCTGGGCCGAGATGGTCGAGGATGATAAGACCAAAGAATTACTGCTTAAACAGATATATGAAATTGATTCCAAGATTACAGATCTCGACAGGGGATGGCTGCAGTCTGAGAAGGTCTGGAAGTTCCTGCACCGGTATTACGGGATTCAGTGCGGAGAAGGAGCCTGCGACGTTGAGAATACCGACAAAGAACCGGATGAAAATCCGGGATAATTTTTTTTAAAATCTGCCGGCGGCAAAATCATCCTCAATCGACAATATAGTAAATTTCCGGGAAGAATAAGACTGTCCTAAAGACAAAGTATATATACTTTATTACCGCCCCTTAGCATTGTGAATCTTAGAACAAAGGTTATAATCCTATATGTTATCATCACCCTCCTGATAATTTTGTGTATAGGGGTGATATTGCCAATATCACTGCAGGAGCAGAACCTTAATGCCATCTCTGAGAAATCAATCGAAAAGTCGATGCATGTCGACTTTGCACTCTCCAATTATATAAATGAAGCAAAATATGATGTCCTCGGGTTGTCGCTGAATAAGATTGTCCGGACGCCGGATGATTCTGGGTTTACAAATTATCTGAATATATCCGATGAATCTTTTCATTCTTCCGGAAGCACTGTCGAAGAGGATATTGCAGACATTATGCGGGGATTCCAGGTGAGCCATCCCAACGTCCAGTCGGTATATATGGGCCGTGAGAACGGGGCGTTCGTCAGGTCTTATGCCTGGGAAAATGCTACAGACTATGATCCCCGGTCGAGACCATGGTATATCCTTGCCACCGAAAACCCGGATGAAGTTGTTATCACGGACCCATATATCCCGATTACGACGCCGTATGTCAAGATCGCGATCTCCAAGGCCCTCGTCGACAATGACAGCAATGTCTACGGCGTAGTAGGAACGGATCTTAACCTTGTCAACCTGACGGGCTATATTTCGGGAATCGAAACCGATTATGAAGGGGAGATGGTCCTTACCGATCACAACGGAACAATCATTGCCTGTAAAAATCAATCCGCCCTGTTTACAAATATCAGCAATCTGCTCAACAACCAGACCGGGACCTTCCTTGACTCGAACGAAGGAGTTCTGGTCGTAGATGACGGTTATTTCGTATACTATACATCTCCTGAACTCGGGTGGAAGATCGGGGAGATTATTCCGTTCAATGTTATCAACCGGCAGATCAACGACTCAATCCTGCAGATCCTCATCTTTGTGATCTTTGCCCTCTTCCTCCTCAGCATAATTACGATGTTTATCCTGAACCGCACGATTCTCAGGCCTCTTTCTGACCTTACCGAGGTCAGCACGAGGATTGCCGAGACCGGGGACCTCGACCAGGAGATTCGCGAGGAGAAGACGGACGGGGAGATAAAAAAACTTGCCTGCTCGTTCAAGGCGATGGTGGAGAAGATCCGCAAAGAGGAAGAGGAGAGAAAGAATATGGAGATCCAGGTGGCTGATTCCATAAAGCAGATCGAAGGGAATATGGGCGATATGGCGATCCTTAATGACGAGATCAGGAATCCGCTGACCGTGATCGTCGCCTGGGCCGAGATGGCGGACAAGGAGATAAGGGACAAGATCCTCGAACAGGTCGCGATCATCGATAAGATCATAAATTCTCTCGACCGGGGCTGGCTCCAGTCCACGAAGGTCTGGAAATTCCTCAACCGCTACTACGGGATTCACAACAGGACGGATCAGGACAACAAAAAAGAGGAGGATGGCAAAGAAGAACACAGGTGATCCGATTCGGAAAATCCGGGCCGGTTGCTGTGATTACTTCACGTCCGTGCCGAATGATTCATGAGAAGATCATGATTTCATTGAATCGGCTTTGGCCCGGCGATATTACAGGCATTTCACCCCGGCGGTGCAGCAAATAATAAATACAAAATTATTGTATAGAGACTTTATCATGGATCTTAAAACAAAGGTCATTTTTTTATACCTCATTATAGCCGTTATTGTTTTGATCCTGGTTGGCGTAGTCCTGCCGTCCTCGCTTGAAAAACAAAATCTCGATACAATATCCGATATCTCAATCAGGGAACTGAAATATATCGATTTTTCACTTACAAACCTGATCAGTGAAGCGAAGTACGACATCAATGAGCTTTCGGTGAAAGATGTCGTACAGACACGTGACGATTCGGATTTTACAAGTTTTCTTAATGCATCGGAAGATACATTCGAGTATTCGATCGGGGAGAAGGAACAGGATATCATCGATTTAATGCTGGAATACCAGACTACGCATCCGTATGTGAATTCGGTTTACATGGGAAGGGAGAACGGCACTTTCGTAAGGTCGCAGGAAAGGGCAAGAAACACCGCTTACGACCCGCGTGAAAGACCGTGGTATATCCTGGCAAAAGAGAATCCCGGAGAGGTTATGGTTACCGAACCGTACAGTTCGGTCACGACACCGGATATAAATCTCGGAGTCGTTAAAGCCCTCGTCGATCAGGACGGCGAGGTTTACGGGGTCATCGGAGCGGACATCACCCTGGAAAAACTGAGGGAATACATTAACTCCATAAATACGGTGGAAGAGGGGGATATTATCCTCACCGACAGCAACGGGATAATCCTTGCGTACCGTAACTCATCATACCTTTTTACGGATATAGAAGGGATCCTGCAGAACTATACGCCTGCATTCCTGAATGAGGAGCAGGGGGTAATCTTCCTGGACGGAGACTATCTTGTATATTACACATCGCCGGAACTTGGATGGAAGATTGGCGAGATATTCCCGGCCGAGTACATCAACCAGAAGATCAACGAATCGATCGTGAAGATCCTCGTATATGTAATTATCACACTGATTTTACTGAGTGCACTGACCCTGCTGACACTGAATTATACAATAATCAAACCTATCTCCGACCTTACCGCGGTCAGCAGAAAGATTGCAGAGACGGGCGATCTCGACCAGAAGATCGATGTGAAAGGCACGGGAGAGATTGAGTCGCTGGCACGTTCCTTCAAGGCGATGGTTGACAGGATAGAAACGGACGAGATCGAAAGGCTGGAGATGGAGAGGCAGATCGCGAATGCAGTCGTGCAGATAGAGGAGAATATGGGTCAGCTTGCAATTCTGAACGACGAGATCAGGAACCCCCTGACGATCATCGTGGCTAACGCCGAGATGGCCCCGGGTGAGAACGGGGAGCCGATTCTAAACCAGGCTTATGAGATCGACAGGATTGTCAGGCAGCTTGACAGGGAATGGCTCAGTTCGGAGAAGGTCTGGTCTTTCCTTCGCCGGTATTACGGGATTGATCACAGGAAGAACGATGAAGGGAAGAAAGAGGATGAAGATTCAAAATGAATCTTTTTCCCGAGATCATATCTCTTTTTTTTAGATATTTTCAGGATTTTTTTCATGAACAAATGTGATCGGAAAACTCCTGATGATAAAGTAAAGCTTAAATAGACCTCAAAACAGGCGAAAATCGGGTTTTTTAGCATCCACACAGAAGCCTCAGATTCCACGATCTCCTTGTCAGTCGATATGAACATCGTCCTGAAAAAACAGGGCGATAGCGTGCCATCATATCGATGCAATTCGGGCTTTAATTCCTGTAAAAACGGCAGATTCACGCTTTTTAAAAGCGACCTTCAAAACCCCGTTCAAAACGGCAAAATAAGCTCAAATTGAGGAGTTTTTGGGAGAGGATCTCGTCAAAAAGAAGACCATAACAGGATATTCGGGATCTTTCATTTCCCTTCTTTGTGAAAGTCCAGGGCATTCAGTGCAAACCGGGAGTATGCAGCAGCCGGACCTCCTCCCATCTCGATTGCGACATCGATTGTCTCGAAGATCTCCTTTTCGGACGCACCCGCCAGATGGGCCTGCTGAACATGCCATTCAATGCAGGGCTCGCATTTTGTAACGATGGATATCGACAGTGCCATGAGCTCCTTGTGCTTCCGTGAAAGAGCTCCGTCTTCGAACGCCTTCTTTTCCAGTTCGGTGAAAGACCCGTAAGTGCTGCAATTTTCCAAAAAACGGGAATGAAGTTCTCTCCTGTCGACTATACCCTGGTTGATCTTGTCCCTGACGAATTTTTCCATACGATTCCGTCCTGATCTATAGGTTGCTCCGGTTTCAATTATTTTTTTCGTTGGAGAAATTGTTAAAATTCGGAGAGTTAGGAAAAGTCCAGACTGAACCCATTGGATTTATTTTCTGAGTCATGGGGCCTTCGTCTTTGGAATTCTTCAAAAGAGCTTAAGAAAATTATGAAGATGGAAAAGGTTAATGAATATAATACTGTCTAAGCATTCAAAGTATCAACTGATATTTGAGAGTGATTAATTTTTGATGACAAAAATATATCATCTCCATATTTCAATTTTTAGGATATGAGTGAAAAAAATTATACATATATCTTTTCTGGCAAAGTCTTTCCTGAACGAGCTAATGTAAACTATTCAAAATTGAATATGGCCATTAAATGGAAAGATTACCATATCAAGGGTATGGTTTCAATACTACTTTCACAAATAACAGCCCGATTTTCATGTGATAAAAAAATTGTTGATATTTTAACGTTTAGAAATATTGTAAGTGAGCTCATTAGATTCATGGTTGATACAGTTGGTTATACAAATGGGTGTGGTTATGATATTGAAATTACTTCTTGCATTGATTCTGAAGATAATATAACAATATTTGGTGTAAATATTGAAAATGACATAGAGAATTTTTCAAAACAAAGACCTTGTGGTGTTCCTGAAATTATTCAATTGGCTAATTCTGAATATGGACCCTACTTAAGATTTAGTTTTTCTGATTTGCGAGAATCAATTAAAAATCCTAGTCAAACTGGTTTTTTTTGTTTTAGAGCCATCGAATCCTTAAGACAATATTTTGTAATTAAATACAGCCTTAGAGATCACCAATCATGGGAAAAATTTAGGAATTGTCTAAATATTGAAAGGGATAAAATTGATTATATTAAAAATTTTTCAGACCCTGTGAGACATGGAAATAGGATTCATATTACTTCAAAAGAACGACTTAAGGTCATGGCAGATACTTGGGATATAGTTGATAATTATGTTGAATATGGACTACAAAATTTAAAACAATGCAACTCAGAATAATGGATTCATTAAATTATAAATTAATCTATATACCTAAATTATAAGACAAAAATACCTACAAAATATTCTAGGTGTTCGATAAAAAATCTCGACAAAACAATTCATTTTAATTTAACAATAACACAATTTTCTACTAAACATAGGAAATTGCTAGTAAAGACTGAATTTTAATAAGATTCTAAATAAGGATAAATTTTTAGAGATTGGAATTAAAAAAGAAATTGAAAATAATGATTGATGATACTTTATTTAGATTAATTATTATTCTTACTGCATTGATCTCGTTTATTGCGGGTCTTTATGCACAAATTTCTTTAAAAATTTTTATCATTTTATTAATTTTTCTTTCTTTAATTGCGATTATTATTTTTCTGATTCGAGAGAAATTGGGAAAAAGAAATTACATCAAAGATGTGACGCCAATACAAATATTTGCAGTTTTTATGTCAATCGTCACATTAAGTATAATTATATTGATTGGGGCAAGTGATTTTGTTTTTAATTATCCTTCGGAGGAATTATGGGGTTTGTTATCTACATCTTTAGCAATCTTAAGTCTATTACTTGTTTTTCATGATAAATCTAAAGGAGATACAAAAATAGATCAATGCATTTCAAAGTTAGATGAATTATTAAATGTAAAATAATTTTTTTCTAATATTCTTTTATACATTAATCTCGAAAAAATAAGTTCATAAACATTTTTAAAGGGGTATACCTTCACTATAATATTTCTTCGAAAAAAATAGCTTTGAACCTTGAGTGACAAAAAGCCGCTGGGGGGACTTGAACCCCCGACCTGCTGATTACGAATCAGCCGCTATACCGCTAAGCCACAGCGGCGAACCTTCCTCGAAGTTTCCTTAATGTATTGCGTCTTTAAAATTATAAGTTTGGTGTATTGATCCCGGAGGCCTTACGAGTAGCCGTGGATCGTTACGTTGTTTTGGGCCTCGTCCTTCGAGTCCGCATGGGCGGAGATCTCGCCGAACTTTGCCTCGTAATCCACGATCGTCTTAGAAAGGACCTGCGAGAAGTTCTTCGCATGCTTCGGGCTGATCGATACGACGGACTTCGCACGCGCCTGGTTCGTTCCCGGGATCTCGTGAAGGAAGACGAAGGTGAACTCATCGTCCTTATATGCCACCTGGATCCTGTTCGAGTAGACCGGATCGAGATCAGGCGGAAGATTGACTGTAATTTCGCGCTTTTCCATAGATATTATTAGACCTCACCGACAATAAGAATTATCGGGGAAGATTAAATGCAGAGGGGGAATGCATGGATTTCGTAACTATATCGGGGATTGTCTCGTGCCATTTCTGCCCGGTAAGATACTATCTTGAAAAGAGCCGCGAGTATGGATCCGAGAAGCCCGAATACACCATCTCGAAGCAGATCTCGTACAGGCTCGGGAGGGAGCTGTGCGAAGACGAAATCTGGGACGAGATCCTGATTGTCAACCCGGATATCGGTGACGACAGCTATCCGCTCTTCCAGGAATGGCTCGATAAATGCAGGAATTCGGAATGGCCGCTCCCAGCCGAAACCGACGTTCCGGTAAGATCGAACAAACTCGGGATAATAGGAAAGATCGACTGCCTCTACGAAGAAGAACCGAGGATCGGGATCGTCAGGGCGTCCCTGGCCCAGGAGACAGGGATCTACAAATCCGACCGGATACGCTCGGCGATGGCAGCGATCTGCGCAGGAGAAACATTCGGGTATGACATCGGAGATGTCGCCCTGCTCTATGTCCCGGACGGAAAGATGAAGATTTGCCGCCCGTCGGCATCCGACAGGAGAGCGGGGCTTAGAGCGTTATCGGCTGCAAAAAAGATAGACAGGGGATACATCCCGGAGAAGAAAAACACTGACAGGTGCGATTACTGCTACCTGAAAGACTATTGCGATTCCGAACCCAAAAAGCTCTCGGACCTCCTTTAATTTTTAAAAAACATATTTAAAAAAATTTTCAAAATAAAATCCGGGATTGTTAAAGGACTGCAAACCCCGGAATAATTATTATATAAAATACTGCCATACCGCGAACAGGAACTCAAACCCGATCAGCAGTATAACAATCCATTCCAGGAAATAGGAATGCTGGATTCTTACCTCGTCCGAAAGCATCGAGTAGTTCTCCCTCAGGACATCGATCTTTCTCGTAACGCTGCCGCTCCACTGGCCGATCCTGAACTCCTTCAGTGCAGTCTCGTAAACCCTTGCGTAATAGACATCCTCGGTGACCTTAATGAGGTTGTTCACTCTCTCGATAATCTCGTAGAGATCAGCGTAGATCTCCATCGTGACAACCATGATCCCGTGGTACCTGTACATCCTCCAGAACCAGTACATCCTGTCGGCATCCTCGATGTCGTCATACATATTTTCAATCCGGTTCGTAAGCTCGCGATCATAGTACCTGAACTCGAACACCTGGACATTTGCATATTCTATGAGATCGATGATATCATCCGGAGATTCGGGCGAGATTATCAGTGCACCGTCCCAGGATATGATCACCTTGTCGTTGCGGCTGTAGCTCAGAACATTCCTTAAAGTCTCGTCCCTGAACTGATCCGAGAAGTCCGTTCCGTCGCACAGGAAGAGAGACACCGGATCGGGGGCATCAGTCTCCTTTTCGACCGTATAGATCGTATAATCCTCGTAGAAATCCTCCTCTATCACGAAGTCGCGGATATATATCGAGAAGATCTCGTCGAGGGTTTTCAGCGTAGTGTAAAAATGATCAGACAGACAATCCTTGTCGCCGAACGACAATGCGGTTTCATAAAGGACGGCAGGACTACTCTCCCCGAGATCGCAGATGATACAGATACTGATTACACCGATATCGAGAATCTTTACCGACATCGACATCTCGTATGTTTTTCCACCCGCCTCAACCGTAATCTGCCCCATATTAAGCACGAGCGGAGGCTTATCCATGACAATAGATTTTGGGTGAATCCTCCTGAAACGGGCCCTCGACGTAATATACTTCTCCGCAAATGCCTCTTCAAGTTCGTCGAGATTTACCGCCATCCCGGCATCGTATATCCTGTAAAACCGGATAGTTGTCATGTTAATCAATCCACCTGGATAATATCTCCATATGAGGATGCAAACGATATAAACTCTCGCGGGCGGTTAAAAACGGGAATACTAATTCCTTCGATAAACCGAGATTTCCCCCACTAAAACCGTGTGAAATCCGTGACACAGAAATACGCGCCGCCGGAGTGCAGGCAGACTGCACCCGTCCCGGAAACCTGTCTCCTGTATTCTTTGAATCGATCCGTTCCGCACCGGAAATGCAGCCTTCAAAACCTATAACTAATCAGAAAATAAACCAGAATCTGCAGGAAATGGATGATTCAGTAATTCACGCTATAAGCATCCTGAGCGACAACTCAAAAGGCGTATTACGGGATGTTTCAGATATTATGGCTTCGAACGAAGCAAATATCGTCATGGCCCAGGCTTCCGTCCTCCAGGGCGGCCCGAGCATGGGAAGATCTTTTCTCTACTTCGAATACGAAGAGATAAACGAAACGGGAAAACTACTTGAGGAACTGAGAAGTCTCCCGTGCGTCCATGAGGTGAGGACATATCAGCCGTTATCCAGAATATACGGAAAAAGAATCATAATACTCGGCGGCGGAGCACAGGTCGCACAGGTCGCGATGGGTGCAGTCAACGAAGCGGACCGCCACAATATCAGGGGGGAAAGGATCTCCGTAGACACGATCCCCCTCGTAGGCGAGATGACCCTTGCCGATTCCATCGATGCCGTGTGCAGACTCCCGAGAGTCTCCGTTCTCGTCCTTGCAGGCTCACTTATGGGCGGCGAAGTCTCCCGTGCTGTAGAGCGTGTAAAGGAGTTCGGAATACCGGTAATCTCGCTCAATATGGCAGGAAGCGTACCGCAGCATGCGGATCTCGTCGTAACCGACCCGATCCAGGCAGGAGTATTCGCGGTTATGCAGGCGAGCGATCTCGCCGTCTTCAATATCGACAGGGTAAGGGGGCGTGTATTCTGAGGCTCAAAATAGATGAAGCGGTACGGGTTCTCAGGAGAGACGGGATAATCGTATATCCCACGGAGACGGTTTACGGGCTCGGGTGCGACGCCCTTTCGGATGAAGCCGTCAGCCGTCTCTATGAGGCTAAATGCCGCCCTCTCTCAAAACCAGTCTCGATTGCAGTATCCGATATGGAGATGCTCCATGCAGTGGCAATAATCGATGAAGCGGAAGAAAAATTCATAAAACGATTCCTTCCCGGCCCTGTCACTGTTATAGTTCGTGCGAAAAAATGCATCCCTCCCGTCCTTACAGGAGGGACCGGCCTAATCGGAATCAGGATGCCGGACAACGATATCGCAATAGAAATCATAGAAAAATTCGGATCGCCCATTACATCCACGAGTGCAAACCTGTCTGGAGACATCAGCCCGGTCACGGTAAGCCAGGTGAATGTAATATACGATCACATCATCGACTCCGGAACACTCCCCGGAAACCCGAGCACGGTCGTGGATCTCGTAAACAGGAAGATAGTACGTGCCGGAGCCCAGATCGAGGAAGTGGCCTCTTTTATCGCTGAAATGGATTGATTTTTTATGAAACAGATCAGACTGAGAGATTTTATCGAAGACCGGGATGGCTGCATCTACGCCGTTTCGGCCTACGATAACGACAAAGCCGTAGGCTGCATCCTTAGATACGTACCCGACGAAAACGGCAGCAGGCAGTCTCCCGACGGAACCAGGTATACGAAATACGATTTTGAGGAGGCCTTCGATTATATCAGGAAGAACAAACCCGAATATCTCGATACAGTTCATCGCGTCCCGCTCGGGGATATAAAAAAGGTGCACAAACCCGAGGAGAAGATCCAGAGCATCTGCCAAAGGGATAAAAGAGTGGATAAACTCGTATCCCTCTTCGATGTTCCGCCCGGAAATACAGGATGCACCGGCTCTCTTCTTGTGGGGCTTGAAAACGAGACCTCTGATATCGACATGGTCGTGTACGGGGATCACTGGTTTACCGCACAAAAAAACCTCATGAACGCCGTAGAAAGAGGCGGGATGAAACCGCTGTCTGAAGAACTCTGGAAGAAGGTCTACAACAAGCGGGTTCCCGAGATCGATTACGAGACATTCGTCCTGCATGAAAAGAGGAAATGGAACAGGGGAGAGATCGACGGAACATACTTCGATCTTCTCTACACGAGAGATTACGGCGATCTGAACAGGGTCAATATATCTAAAGGCGATGTCCTCGGTAAGAAGACGATCGAAGCCGAAGTCACCGATTCATCCCTGATATTCGACAGTCCGGCGATCTATTCGATCGATCACGACGAGATCTCCAAAGTCCTGTCGTTCACTCATACATACAGCGGGCAGGCGGTTTCCGGAGAGATCATCGAGGCATGCGGATACGTCGAGGATCACGGAAATGAAAAGTGGCTCGTGATCGGATCTACACGCGAGGCAAAGGGCGAGTATATAATATCGAAGACTCTTATCGAAAATTCAGGATAGATTTTTGGATTTATAATATTCTTAATACTTTTTTCCGAAAAGGATTATTCCGGATTGTTTCCCGCCAGTGAAACGACCTTCGCCTTTACCTCTTCCGCGTGGCCTTTGACCTTCACCTTCGGCCAGACCTCAACGATTACGCCCTCGGGATTTATCAGGTATGTCGTCCTGTCTACACCGAAGTATTCCCTCCCGTATAGTTTCTTCTTCTGCCAGACACCGTATTTTTCCAGGACAACATGAGTCTCGTCTGACAGCAGGATGAGATCGAGGGAATGCTTCTTCATGAATTTTTCATGGCTTTCACATGAATCAGGGCTGATCCCGATTACAATCGTATTCATCCCCCTGAAATCGCTCATCTCAGCCGAAAATGTCTGTGCCTCAAGCGTGCAGCCGGTTGTGTTGTCCTTCGGGTAAAAATAAAGAATAACCCACCTTCCCCTGAACGCTTCGATACAAACCTCCGAATGCCAGGAATCAGGGAGGCAGAACGGTGGTGCGGTCTCTCCTACAGCTATCAGATCCATAATATTCACAGCAGATAGTGAGCAGACGGGAATAAATAACTATTTATCATGTGCACTAGCTGTAAGCCTTCGGATTTATAAACCGGCAACATACACTTATAATTAGGGAGATTGAGATGCCGGTAATAAAAACTGAAAAGATCGCAAAGGAATACGGAGATTTAAAGGCCGTCGACGGGGTCAGCCTGGAAGTCGAAAAGGGCAGTCTTTTCGGACTCCTGGGGCCGAACGGCTCGGGGAAGACAACCATGATCAGGATGCTCACCGGCCAGATCAAACCTTCATCGGGTTCTGCCGAGGTTCTCGGCACCGATCCGGCAAAGGAAGGCATAAAGGTCAGGGAGCTCGTAGGAATTATTCCGGAACAGGAGACACCTCCGAGTTTTCTCACAGCCGGCGAATACCTGTCGTTTGTAGCAAAGATCAGAAAGATCGAAGGAACTGAACTTGAAGAAAAATCGGACTGGTGGTTCGACTATCTCGACTTCGCAGATAAAAAAGATGTCCTCTGCAAAGACCTGTCACGCGGGACAAGACAGAAGCTTATGTTTGCACAGGCTTTCCTTCACGAACCCGAAGTCGCACTGATCGACGAACCGCTGATAAACCTCGACCCGGTTATGCAGAGGAAAGTGAAGGAGTTCCTGAAAGATTATGCCGCTTCGGGCAACACGATCTTTCTCTCAACGCACATCCTCGAGATCGCAGAGGAGATCTGCACCGAATTTGCAATACTACACAAGGGGAAACTCCTTCACACGGGAAAAACGGACGAACTGAAAGAAAAAGGCGTCCATCTCGACGATTTCTTCATGGAACTCGTGGAGCGGAGCTGAAAAGATGCTCACACTGTTTGCAAACATGTTCAGGGAGGAGTGGCGTATGCACTCCACGCTCTTCGGCAGCCTCAATTTCGCCCTCTTCCCCGTTCTGATATTTGCTATCGCGTTCATGGGCACATTTATCCTGCCCCTTATATCGAATGTTATGGACATCATGCTCCTGAGCATCACAGTACATGCACAGTTCGTTCTCCTCGGGATAATGGTCGGGTCTTTCGGAATCATGGGGAAGGAGGTGATGAACCGGCGATTCGGACAGGGAAGCCTGATCGCATATTCGGCACGGAGCCTGCCGGTCTCGGAGCGGATTGTTTTTCTCAATTTCGTTGTAAAGGATATCGTTTATTACTTCATTCTCTGGGTTCTTCCTTTCGGGCTGGGATTTCTGGTCGCATCCCCCTTCAACGGAATCGGGATTCAATACCCCCTGTTGCTGCTGCTTACGATGTCGCTAGGATTCCTTTTTGGATTATGCACGATCTTCCTGTTATCTGCGATCTATTCGAGGAGCAAAACGGCGCTGTTTGCAGTCCTGGCAGCGATCATCATTGCATTCCTGGCGGCAGGAACAATGTATCCACCCGAAACGATCTTATCAGCCCTTATTCTTCCGGTTCTCCTCTTCAACTCGTTTACAATTTCCGGGCTTGTGTTCACTATCTGCATAATTGCGATCCTCTTCGCACTCTCCATAGCATTCTTTACCCCCGCAGACACTGGTTCTGAAAAGCACTACCGGAACATACTGGATTCGTTCTCTCAAAGACTTGGATTTTTAAAAGAAAACACCCTCGTCGCAAAGGATTTCATCGACCTCTACAGGAGCGGAATCGGAGTCGGCCAGATCATCTTTTCCTTTATTCTTCCGCTGGGACTGATCTGGCTGGTATTGTCATTCCTGACCGGTTTCATTACACAGGACAATATCCTGTTTACGATCGCTGTCGTAACCGGCATCATCGCGTCGACGATGTACACATGGCTCACAGAGTTCGATTCGATCTCCGTATATCATTTTCTTCCCCTGAATATTTCGTCGGTTATAAGGGCGAAGGTCGGGACATTCACTGTCCTGCAGGCGATCCCGGTCATATTTTTAGTTGCAGTCGGGCTTCTCTCAGGCGATCCGGAAAGCATCCCCAATGCAGTCGTTCTCTGCCTCTCGATCTCTTTCTTCGAACTGGCCCTTATGATCAGGATGTGCGGACTTCAGCCGGGAGCGATGATCTACAATGTAAAGGTATTTTTAACATACATACTCGTAACCGGCCCGGTGATTCTCGTTCTCCTCGGGCTGACATTTGTCAGTACGTACCTGGCGTATTTTTCAGTAATCCTCTTTATACCTGCGTGGCTCCTGATCAAAAGCGGTTTTAGGAAATGGGATTCTGCCGATTATGCAGGATTTTAAAACAAATAAGCCCTGAAAAAAGGTAGTTTTTGAATCTCCATACACCATAAATTTTAACTGTTTGAAATAGTGAACAAGGGTACCTGGATATCTCCGGAAGTAATTACCTTCCCCGAGTTCTTATCGATGATATCGTACGTCAGGACGTCGCCTGCATCGATCCAAAACTGGTAGACCGCGTCATTGTTCATCCAGCAAAGTGAATTTGTATATTTATGAGTCTCATCATCATACATGCTAGTTACGAAATCGGCGTGTAATACAAACCTGTCGCCCGGGTTCACCACGGTACCGTGATCCGGATATGTCTCCATATAAGTACCCCAGTTCCCGGAAAATCCAGCGATATTACCTTTATCACCGATCGACCCGATATAGCTGTTACCGCCTTCATAAGGCGTATACGAATTCGACACGAGAGACTTCTCGTCGCTCTTCGACATTGAGCTAAGCTCCATATCGATATTATTCAGGTTGATCGAATCACCGCCCTTGTGCTCGAAGACCACATAGACATCCGTCATTTTGCCATCTACTGCCGTCGGCCTGGCTATACCTTGTCCATAACGATCAGCCGAATTTGAGTCATAGGCACCATCGAACACTATCCCCGTGGCAAGGATCGCTGCCTGGGGAGCTGCGGAGGTATCACCGGCAACTCCTGACGCGAATGCCGAAACAACAGCGGCAAGGATGATTGTAACGACAAGCATCATCATAACACCCACAACAGGCGAGACTGCACTTTCATTTGATTGTTTTATGTCCTTCATTTCATCTCACCCCTGTAATGCCACTGTTTCGTCCAGAATATACTTACCACTCGGGACGTGCAGGATCTTGACTTCGAGCTGGGCGTTCGAGGACACGCAGTCTTCCAAAACATCCACGGCATCATCATATGTGCTTGCATCGCCCGGGAATTCTTCTCCCGCCGGGACAAGCCCGAGCAGTTCGGCGGCACCGTAGGCCATGTATGTCCTCGCGATATCTCCCGGCATCCATGTAACTACCCCGAACCATGCAGGCGAATCGCCGGTTTCATTGATTCCCCCGATTACATAACCGGTATAGGGAACAGTTACATTTTCCGTCGATTTACACGGATAGCCGTACTTCTGCTGGTCGTATACATGAGGCACACGTGAATACGAGGGGTGTCCCGCAAGAGAAGAAGAACTCAGGAGGGCATAAGGTGAGTCCGCGGCTTGTACATGCTTCACAACCGTGCTGTTGGGCAACGTAAGCCACGTTATAATCTCAACATCCTTCGTGGGAATGGGATCTCCACTGAGATGCTCTATACTGATGTCATATTCACCACTGGCTATATCTCCGCCGGTACTGATCCTTAAACTCGCCTGCGGTGCCACCTGCGTATCACCGGTGACACCCGAGGCAAAGGCTGAAACAACTGCTGCTAGAATAATTGTGACGACGAGCATCAGCATTACTCCCACAACCGGAGAAACAGCACCATATTTTTCAACAACAATTCCTTTCTTCATTTTAATTGACTCTCCAAAAGTACTACTTTAAAGATAAATATTCTTTAAAAGTAGCATGATCAGATCGCGTCATCTTATTATATTAAAATATTGATCTTAGATTTAATATCAAGTACAACAAAATTATAAAAATATAATACAATAATTTGCAGAATTGATGGATCATTAAGCATAGAAATCCAAATTATCCGGAAAAAACCATCGATGCCCTAATTTTAACGGGAATAATAAAAGATTATTTTTTGAAGAAGAAGATCAAACCGCACAGGAGCCCGGATATCACCAGAACAGGTGACAACGGGGAAGCCTGTGTCGGCGCCGAAGTTGTCGATGCAGTCTTTGCAACTGTCGACGTGCCGGTTGCGGCACCTGTTTTACCGGTTACCTTCTCCTCTTCAGCATCCACCGATCCTTCTATGGCACCTCCAGGCATTACGAGCCCTTTGTTGTATTCAAGAACATCGGGAATGGTGTCCACACCGTCGAGAGACTTAGGGAAATTGGTAAAGATAACCCTCTCCGCATCGATTCCGAGATCATTCAGGGCCTCTTCGACACCCTTGGCAAGCTCTCCGGACTGCATGTTCTCGATAACATACTTCACATTCGCGTATTTCTCAGGGTCCGCCTGGATCCTGTCGACAAGCTTTGCAGCTGTATAATTGCCGTTCATGTAAAAGTCAGGGGCGTAGAAGTCCACGATGTTTAATCCCAGCCACTGTTCAGCGGGTTTCTTCTGCCAGATCATCACAATGACGTCCTGCCCGCCGATTGCCCCGGCCTCCTCATCAGAAAGATCAGCCAGGTTTATCGAATCGATGTACTCGGCATAGTTTCCCTCATAATAAGTCTCATTCCCGGGATCGGCAGCAATGAGCCAGCCCTTGACTTCATCCGCAAGCAGTACGGCATCGTCGGGTGTGTTCCATGACATATTAGGATCGCTGAGGAATACCCAGTTGATCGTTCCGTAATCGTTCGCTTCCATGAACTCGTTCAGCGGCGGGATCACATACTGGCTGTCGACACTGCTGTTATGGCCCACGAAGAGATCGGCAGTCGCAATAAAATCCCTGTTCATCTGGATCCTGTTGTTGATGATATCCCCCTGGAGATGTGGACAGATCGTCGGATCGGCGACATATATCGCATCGACACGATCACCGCCGATCTGCGTTACAGGATCCCAAAGTACACTTGTCGTCGAAACGACATTCAGTGCGCAGACCGCGGGACAGCAGAGAACCAGAACCGCGATTGCACAGATCGAAAAGAAAAAACCTAAACTTTTCATAAAAAGTTGTTAAGAAATATTATTTAATATCCTTTACTGTATGAAATTTTTCTCTTTGGGGATACGAACATCGAAATTACGAATACCAATGTAATCATAATCGCCGTTAAAGGCGCAACAGGAACCGAATAAGCCAGGCCTATTAATGCACCCACAACGCTCACCGTGCCGGCAATTACCGGAGCAAGTATGAACATGGATTTCAGGCTGCTGCAGAACTGATAGGCCGCAGCTGCAGGGGTTACCAGCCAGACAAAGAGCAGAAGGCCGCCGACTATATTCAGGCTCAGCGAGACCGCGAGCGCGATCATAAACAAGATGACAAAATATAGCGGTTTAACACAAATCCCGGCGGCTTCGGCGATCTTCATATCGAATATGATCGCGGATATCTCCTTGTAGAAGAGATAGACGAAAACTATCGAGATTACGGATATTATCGCAAGTGCATAGATCTCCTCGCGGTAAAGGGAGATGACATCGCCGAAGAGAAGTGCGCTCGCGCTCATTCCCTTCCCGAGATACTGCATATACGCGATGAAGAAGACCGCGATCGCCATGGTCATACCGAAGAAAACCCCGAGAATCGAATCAGTGGACATCCTCGAATATTCAGCTACGGGTCCGAGAAGGATCGCAACAAAAACGCCTGCAACAACAGCGGCAAGCGTTGCATTTATTCCTGCAAACATCCCGATTGCGGCGCCGGCAAATGCCGCATGCGCCATTGTAAATCCTATGGATGAAACATTGAACTGTGTAACGATGACACCAAGTATGCTGCACGAAATTGATGCGAACAGCATGGCCTCTACAGCGTGGCAGACGATGTTGTTTGATATGATAAATTCAAGCACCCGGGAATCCTCCTGAAACCGAACGTATTTTGCCCTCCACTTCACAGGGATCACAGGTCTCGTCAAGGGCGATCTTACCGTCGTTCATCGCAATGATCCGGATACCGGTATCGGGCAGGGCGTCAAAGGCATGTGATACGATTACGATCGTACATCCTTTCTTCGCAAGATCTCCGAGAACACCGCTTACATATTCCCTCGTCAAAAGATCGAGATTGCTGAACGGTTCATCGAGAAGAAGTATATCAGGTTCCTTCACAATGCACTGGGCGATCAGGACCTTCTGCTGCTGGCCACCGCTGAGTTTTCCTATGGGATTTTTTGCGATATCCGTAATCCCGAGAAGCTTCATCGCGTCCGAAGCCTTTTCGAGATCCTCTCCTGACGGTTTTTTAAGGGGGCCGATAAGACCATATCTTCCCATGAGGACTACCTCTTCCGCAGAAAAAGGGGTCATGGGATCGAATGAAAAGTTCTGGATTACGTAGCCGACCCTTTTTCGGACATCCCTGCCGCAGGAACCGACATCCATATCGAGCACCTTCGCTTCGCCATGCGTGATCTTCAGCATCCCGTTGATCGTTTCGAGAAGAGTCGTCTTCCCCGCCCCATTGGGACCCCCGATTATAGCGAACTCACCGTGCCTGATCTCTATAGAGACATCCTTTATTACAGGATATTCTGCGCCTTCGTAGGCCGTATAGATATTCTTCAGGCAGATTGCAGGTTCGCCGGAAGTTTTAGCATTCATTTCAGATCCCGGAGACTTCGAACAGTTCGGAATCTTCGAGACCGTACATCTTCTCGGCGAACTCTTCGATGATCAACTCATAATCTTCGTCGGAAGACTTTGGAATCTCAAATCTTTTGGGGATCAGGATAATCTTCTTTTCGCCCGATTCGAACTCGCATTTCAGGTCGTCCGAGATCTCCAGTTCAATGTTTCTCTTGCCGATTGTACAGCCGCTTCCGAGCTGAACGCCGTCCGCAAGGCAGCTCTGGGGAGTCGTCCCTGAACAGTAAACCTTTGCCTTCATCTCAAATGGATTATTACCGAAATATTCAGATGCATATCGTCCTATCCTGTAACCGAGAACGATGTAAGGGCCGAGGTGGCCGTGGAAGAGGGCGAGGTCCCTGACAGAGTACTCCCTTTCCAGTTCCATATACCTGCAATGTTCATGCCATTTCATGCTTTTTCTCCTCCTTTTGCACGTCCCTGTAAATATCGACAATTTTGATCTTTGCAGGGCCTTGCAGTGTGTTAAAAATTCACTCTTAAAGATTAAAAAATTTTCAAATTTTACATGAATGTATTATTTATAATTATTACCCACCGCAATATTATACATGGAGAAAGCGGAAGAGCACTTCAACAATACAGCGAAAAATTATGAAAATCTGATAGAAAAGATAGTAAGCGATCATAAAGCATTTTTTAATCAGGCCGTAAGCCTCGTTCCGGATAACGGAGGAGATATTCTCGAACTTGGCAGCGGAACCGGATATCTCACCGAAAAGATCATCGAAAGAAATCCCGGTGCATCCGTTACCTGCATCGACATGACACCCGAGATGATCGATGTGGCGATGGCGAAACAAAATCTCGAAGGTGTTGAATTTATTTTAGGCGACTTCAGGGAGAAATGGCCTGATAAAAAATTCGACATGATCATATCAACGCTCTGCTTCCATCACCTGCCCGACATCGACAGGGAATATATTATCGGAAAGATCCGAGATTCCTTAAAGGACAACGGTATCTTCATCAACGGCGACGTGTTCAAAGCCGGCGATCCAACCCTTGATGATATGCTGAATGACAGATGGGAAAAGGCCATGATCAAAAACGGTCTTTCCACGGAACAAACATCAGGAATGATCGATAAGAGAAAGGCGGCCGCGAAATATATCGATACCCCGGAAGGGTTTAAAGAGAAATTGCTTAAGGCCGGATTTGAAAAGGTATTCTGCTTCTATTCATATGATATCTACGGGGTATTTGCAGCCTTTAAATAGCCATACCTCACTTCATATGAAAAGGTTCATTGGTTTGTATCTTCGAAATAAGAGCAATGAATGTTTTGATGCAATACAGGCGTGCGGCAGTTCTTCTCATCGTCCTCCTTTTCCTGCCGGCTGTTGCGGCGGCCGGTTCCCAGTGGGAAACAAAAGAGATTCCTTCTGAAAACGAAAGCGTGCTCGGCGGAGCTATTTCCGGGGAGTATGTTATATTCCTGACATCAGGGGGAATGAACCAGAGTGACAACAGGATCAAACTGTATGATATCAGTTCGGGAGACAGCAACATTATCGGTGCACCTTCCGAAGGAATGATGGTTACAGGCGAGGATCTTTCAGGGGATTATGCAGTATGGTTCGAAACGGAATCTATGGATAATTATGAAGAAAACGACACGGATACAAAACCGAATTCCATCTACCTGATGAACATTGCAGAAGATAACACATCCGTCCTCAACCTGTCCGGAGATGCCGAATGGCCTAAGATCGAAGGGAACAAAATTTTCTGGTCTAATTCATCCGAAGAATCATTAGAAACCAATTTTTGCATATATGACATTTCTACCGGAGAATCGGAGTATGTCCTGGCTGCCGACTACGCAGATTCCGCAGACATTGTATTCGACAACGGAAACGTGGCTTACGAAAATATGACCTCCCTGAATTTATTCAATATCGAATCAGGGGAAGAGACTGTAATCTATGCATTCGAATCAGACAATAATTCAGGCACAAACATCGATTCATTCGATATGTCCGGCGATTACATAATCTACATCACACATTCTGTAGTGTTAGACGGAGATGACAAAGGAGTCTATTACGAACCGTTTATCTACACTATTTCTGCCAATAAAACCGAATCACTGAACCCGAAAACCGGAGAAGTTTCAAAATCCGTTGCCCTGACGGATCAAAAAACACAGCTGTTCTCACCGTTTACCGACGGAAGCAGGGCAGGTTGGAGCTACCAGGATACCGATTCGGAATCGAAGATCATTCTCTTCGATCCTGCCACAGGCAATGCATCGACTATAACGACTGCGGGTACGGTAGGCGAGATCTCGCTTGACGACGACAGGATGATCTGGACAAAGTCGGTATTTCCCTCATTCAGGAGTTCGCTTGTATATGCCTGGGAAAATGTAACCAAAGAAGAGAGTCATTCCACATCAACTCCCGGTTTTTCGTTCATTGCATGCTTTTCCGGGATACTTGCAGCTGTCCTGATTTATACGGGTTTATCTGGCAAAAGAAAATTCTGAAGTAAAAAAATTCAATATTCTTTTATTAGCCCGCACTTTTGAAACAGACCCCCGATCTTGTTGCCTTTCCGGAAGCGGCAAGATCGACCAGTGCATCCCTGAGCATTCCGGTATCGGCATCAAAGCCATAGATATCATGTAATTTTTTTCGAATTTCTCCCGGGGTGGCATATTCACCGGAGAGAACCTTTTTTGAAAAACCGAAGGTTTCCTCATACAGGGCCCAGGGATATACGATCCATCTCCATTTTTCAACGTACTTTGCATAGAAATCCGGTTCGTAAACCGAACAGTCCTTGTGATGGAGGACGCCCGTCCTGATCTCCACCGGGCCGAGGGAACTTATGTAATCTACCGCCGCTTTAAGGGTTTCACCGGTGTCGGTTACATCATCGATTATAAGGACCTTCAAATCCGAAATATCGTTTGAAAGGGGGAAGACCACGGTGACCTTCTCCTTTTTCTCCGCTGCAATTCCCCAGTGCTCTATTTTGATGCTGGTAAGTTTTTCATGCAGCATATAATCGCATACGACTCTTGCAGGTACATAACCTCCCCTTCCGATTGCGATTACGATATCCGGACAATATCCCGAATTACGGATTTTATATGCCAGAGTTCGTGAAAGATCCGCCGCCTCTTCCCATCCGACCAGCTCACATGAAAATGATCCTGCCTCTTCTTCCGGTGTCATTAACGGAGAAGAGGAAGGATTCAAATTTATAATTTTGGGGGAGGAACACATCTCCAACAGGCAACCCTTGCGCAAGTTCGCTTCGCAGGCTCAGCGAACACGCCCTGACCTCAGGGCTTCGCGCTTGCGATAAATCTGCCCTCACGACCAGCTCTCAAATGAATAATAATTTCCAGAAAAAACGTTTATGAAACAAAGGTTTCATGGACTGTTTCACGTAAATCACAACGTGATTTTCATGTAAAACCACACTCCACAGCAAGCGGGGATGCTTGCCCATCCACGCTTGCGACATATCGCGATTGGGGGGAGGGTTGAAGGGAGGGGGATCTCCCCCTCCCTGTAAGAAAATGACTACGATTCAGAATACTCCCCGAAAATAACCTTCACTCGTCCCACCTGTCCGTCTTCAAGCCGGACTTTAATCCCATGCGGGTGAAACGAGGAGTTTGTAAGGATCTCCTTCACTATTCCTTCGGTTGTTTTTCCGCTTATCTGGTCCTTTTTCAGGACAATGCCGACCTTTAACCCTGCCTTTATATTTTTACGATCTCTCGGATCCGGACTGGTCCCCATAACTCAAAACTCCGTTACCAGTTAACCTGAAGAAAGTATAGACTTTCTGGTGAAAACAGCAGACACACAATAAAAAAGATGCAGGAACTGAGATCCGAGGGTGAAATGAAAAAGGAGTGATTGCTCAACCCGAAAATAAATGGCAAAAACGGATTGAAAATGGCTCCTTCCCACAGTTTAAAATATTTGGGGGCAGGGACAGCTCCCTACCTCGCCGGAATTATGAGAGATCTTTCTCCAGCCGGACTAAACTCGCGGATAGCACCCCTGGCGAATTCACGCCTCGGTTCCGCGAAGTCGAACGTAAGCGACGGGTCTGCGAATGTAATCTTGATCAGGGGCTGAAGACAGTAACCGTCTCCACGACCATAGTGTGCACTTGAAACAATGGCCGCATATTCTCCCTGGTGACCGACGTTCATCGCATAGTTGGGATAGTTCGGACCCCTGAATTCTCCTACGAGACCGCGGTCGGGCTCCATCGAGAGCGAGTTCGCCGAACCGCACTGGTCCTGAAGATCGTAACCGAAGAAACCTAAGCGGCTCCACCCGTCCTTATGCATCAGCATGCACAGGTACCATGCGTTGAGACCCGCATTCGAATTCCCGGTTGCAATCGAGGTCGAAAGACCGCATGCCGCAGCCATTACACCCGCACGCTGCGAACCGCCGAAGTGGTCCTCCATCATCGTCGGGAACTGCTCGTACTGCTCCATCGCATTAAGACAGACCTCGGTCGCGATATCGTTGACGATATCCTGGGTCGGTTTGATCTTATCCGAAGGCGACGGATTCTTCCAGTCGACATTGTACTTGTCCCCGATATAATCCATTCCATAATAAGTGAACTCGTCAAGGATGTTGTCGGTATATGCCGCGGTTGCATACTGTGTGAAACCCACACCGCCGGACATATACGATCCGAGCCAAATCTGGTCAAAGAGCATACATCCGCCACCTACAACCTCGAGAGCTGCTTTTGCAGGATCGTTCGGATATTTTCTGTTGGCCTGGATCATATCACCGAAGAAACCGAATTTGATTCCTCCGGGTTCGTTCGGACCCCTGGCACGGCGGGCGGGGAGGATGGTTCCCATCTGAATTACACCTGCGTGCTTTGCGGCGAATGAAAGATCCGCAACCGCCGCCTCGCCTGCGCACATGCGGTACGCAGCGATAAAGGACATTCCAATCTGCATTGCAGACCAGCGCGAGGTAGTACCTCCGTCGCACGTCCTCGAAACGATGGTCGGTATATGAATCGCCTGGAAGATGGACTTTCCAACCTCTTCCTTAAGCTCGGCCGCCTGGTTTTCAGGGAACAATTTGTCGATGTTGATCAGGTACTGTGGATCGATATCGTCCGCCAGTTCGTCGTCGCCTGTAAACACCTTGACGAAACAGTCGTCGGTAAGGGCCGGGTGGGTCTCGACCATATGTTCCTGGACGACCGCTCCGCCGGGCATCGCATGGTTTAAGATATGCAGATACTCGTTGATCGTCTCCGGGGTAACCTCCTTTCCGAGACGTTTCTGGAGTGTTGCGTGAGCCATATCCATACCGACGATAACGGTTCTCCTGATCTCGTCCCACATCTGCTGCATTGCAGCGTTGTTGACGAAGTGCAGGTCGTCACCCTCGACAAAAGTGTTTGTTCCGGACACCTCGTAGGTCATAAGCTGGCGCTGACCCATCGGGATACCACCGAGATGGCATCTCTCAGGATCGTACATCGAAATTCCGCGCTTCTTTTCAATCTCGACGGTCTCCGCCATGAACTCACGCTTACGCGGGGACTGGCGAACGCCATCGAAATTGTAGAACGTCGTCCTTTCGGATTCTATATCCTGACCCTGGAATTTTTCCTTAAGAGCATTCAGGAAAAGCTTCTGGCTCCTTTCAATTTTTCCCATAAATCACTCCTCCTCCGTCGGCATGAAACCGTATTTGGTCCTGAGCGAATGGATACGCTGAATATACTTCACATATTCCTTGTCGTCACGCAGTGCGGTTCCCACAAGTGAGTGGAATATCGTACTCTTCTCCCTCAGCCATTCCTCGTCCATCGGTTTTCCGACATAGACGGGGCGGTCGAGCGGGATACCGATCTGGTCCTTTACATAACAGACATTTCCGTCTTCGGCCAGGATGCATCTCTGGAGTGCATCGAACATCAGGCCGTCTTCGGCAAGGCGGAGGGAATGACCGTGAACCGTTGCGCCCCTGCATGACACAGTCGCGGGATCGAATACCTCGGTCTCGATCAGGATCTTCGAATACTGTTCCAGGTCTCTTTCACGACACTCGACGATCTGTCTGCCGGACAAGGTTCCGGGATCGATTGCACGGAAACGGTACATCTCCATGTATGTCCGCTGGTAGGGCTGGCACGGTGCATTGAACATGGAATCGGCGAACTGGATATAGCGCACACGATCTCCGGCCTTTGCACCTTCAGTCGGTTTTACGAGTTTTCTCATCGGGTCATCGGGTTCCTGCTGTTCGGCAAGAGGAGGATGAGCCGACGGATATGCCTGTCCCGGTGCACGGTGTCCGAGAATAAGAATTATATCCTCATCCGTAACCGAGCGGATCTTGGATAGTTCGTATTCCGGGTTCATCTGGTTGCGCCTGTTCTGAGCGACAACCGAAGTTCCCGGACCATATTGCGGTTTGTACATATTATCACATAGTCCAAATAACTCAGATTTTTGATAAATCCTAAATTACTGCCCTTTTTGGCAGAATCAGGATAATGCGCTCACTCCTTTGGCAATCTGGTCGATAGGCTTGTTGAAAACGTCTATCTTGCCGTATGTTTCACCCATGACTTTCGAGGTGCTCTCCGGGGAGAACATCTGGGTACCTGCATCAAGAGAACACGCGGCGACCACGCACGGGATTGCAACACCGTTTGCGTGCCTTGTCACGACGTGGTTCCCGTTGAATATACCGGGACCTCCGCCACCGTAGATCGAATGGCTGAAGAAAGAAAATCCGACCGAAGTTCCCATCATACGGCCGAAGTCGCACGACGGAAGGCCCGTCTCGTGTTCAATCAGGTCGTTGAAGTAGAGCAGAGTCGCAGAAGCAGCCTGGGCGAATCTTCCCGCACCGCAGTTTACGATTGTTGCGGCGAGCTGGCCGGCTGCAACATATGCATTCCACATCATCGGATCCTTCGTGTCGTAGAACTGGAAGAAGCCGTCCTTACTACCCGGGGAGATTACCCTGTCTTCGAGGGCACGTTCTACAAGTGACTGGACAACGGTTCCGACGGTTCCGCTCTCTCCGTTCGCCTTGACGAGATCGTAGACCATATTGTTTGCATTGAGACCCTGGTAACCGTAAGCCAGGAGCAGATTGCGCTCGAATGGTCCGATTGCCATCCCCATTTCATAATGTCCGGCAAGCTCGAGAGTCGAAGCCAGAGCGACACCCTGAAGAGAATTCCTGTTCGTCATCATGACGTAATGATTGACAGGGATATTTCTCAGTGCAAATCCGATTCCCTCGTTGTTCTGCGGGATGGAAAGAATAGACGTAACGAGTGACGCTTCCATATCCATTGTCTGCGGGTATGCTCCCCAGCAGGCTGCCTTTACAACAGAAGCATCAAATGCGCCGATATCGAAATGATCGACTATTGCATATGTCGTTGCGGATGCAACGGATGTGATTGCTGCATCATATGTCGCGGCATTTATGAGGCGTTTCGACGGGACCTGAACGAGAAGAAGATTTCCGTTGTTGAATTCAAGAATTTCCGTGTCGTCGTCGTCTTCGATCTGGATCATACTCCTGATCTTTTCAACAAGGGCATCCTTGTTCTCCATTATCGGAAGATCAAGTTCCCTTCCCCTGATCCTGCTTTTGTGTTTCCCAAGCCTTCCGGTTTTGAGGGCGGTTTCGATACCCCCAAGATTGACATTAATCGTCCTTTTCGTCAGATCGATAATCTTCCCGGCCGCAGGATTAATCATCGGACTTATCTGTCTGAGATTAACATCGCTTTTGAGAAGTTTACCATCATCAGAATATAGATCGATTGTATCTGAATATGCTACCATATCAGTTCATCCTTAAATCTTTATTCAGATCTTTCATTTCACAGACTTCCATAATTGAAAATTTATTAAAGCCTGTGAAAATCCCTAAATGGAACTATAGATCTTTTTTGGATTTGGTTTATAAAAGTTAGTTATTTTGATAACTTTTTTATTACTAATTAAAAAAATATTACTTAAAATTTGTCATTTAATACATATATGTAATTTAAAATTTATGATCTGTTATTAATAATTGCGCGCATAAATATTACTACTTATTGTTAAAATTTTCCAAACGAAAATTATTCCAACCCTTACAAACCCGCAATACAATAATCGCACTGTTTTATTGCAGAATGCATGGTAAAGAACTTACATGAACTACAGTAATCCACACCTACAAGATCAAACACCATCCTGAGTGCCTTCGGAATTGCTTTTCGAACTTCATGGGAGAGACCAATCTCCATCGTTAGCTTAACAGCATTTTTGGGCTGACACCCGATTACAATCACCTCAATATAATCCTTAATCGACTGAAGCGATTCAGAAATTCCGCCGGGTTCTGCATCATGAATTCTGTTCCGGGGCATGTCGGTAAATTTTATCAGTGTTGTTTCGCCGGGCGCAGATCCAAAATCAACTATATCAATGATTATGAGTTTTTTTGTCTCCCGTGGATCGAGCATACTGAAAACATAATCCGGACCGGCAGTACCGGCATCCACCGCCTTTACATTCCCGGGAAGGAAGGCTTTCTTCAGTTCTTCAATTACCGCAGGACCAAATCCGTCATCGGCAAACAAAGGATTCCCACATCCTGCAACAACTATTTCAGGATAAAGCATATTTATCAGGCCTGATCTTTGTATAATCATTAAATATTCATAATTAGTATTAAAATTTTTTATTATTTTAATATTAAATGATACAATAATTTAAATTATTGTTAATAATCTATGAAAGATCTGCCAAAAATCAGTCAGACACTTTCAACTTTTAGATCTCACCTGTCAAAGAAAGATCAGCACAAATAACTTTACAAAACAACAGTTCTAGAAGTAGTAATAAAAAAATAAATTTTAATATGAATAATTAATAAGATAATTGTATTAATTATTATGAGCCCTGACAATGATTACAGATATTTTATCAAAGATTGAAAACGGAAAAGAACCGGCAAAAAAAGAGCTGATACAGTTGTTTAATCCGGCAAATGATGAAGAATTTGCCCGACTCATTGAAACAGCCTTCAATATCAGCAGGGATAATAGAAAATTCATAAAGCTTACATCTACGATACATATAACAAATCTTTGTTATATCACTCCAAAATGCAAATACTGTGGTTTTGCAGCAGGAACGTCCACAGCCGGGTATTACAGGCCGTTCTCCAAAACCAATGAGGAGATCCTGAAATCCGCAAAAATAATCGAGGAGGCAGGAATACCGAGAGTCAGCTGCTCGGGAGCACACGGATATCACGGAGAACAGGCAGTAAGGGCCGCAGAAATTGTAAAACAGGAAACTTCACTTGAACTTCTCGTCAACGTCGGTTTTGATTTCGACTCAAATATATTAAGAAAACTTGAGGATCTGGGAACCGACACCGTCTGCTGCAATCTTGAAACAATAAACGAAGCTATATTCAACGATCTAAAACCCGGAGAAGTACTGGATAACCGGATCAAGGCATGCCGGATGATATCGGAATCCGGGATCGAATTATCTTCAGGACTTCTCATCGGACTGGGTGAATCGCATGAAGATCGCATTAATCACCTGAATTTTTTACGAACGATTGAAGGGCTCGGAGAAATTCCGATCATGGGCTTTAACCCGTATAAAGGAACCCCGATGGAGAATCACCCCCCGTGCCCGCTCAGGGAACAGATGATAACCATAGCAATAACAAGAATTTTATTCCCTGATATCCGTATTACCGTCCCCACGCCGACCATTGGGCCGGAAAATGTGAAATTTTCCCTGATGGCAGGCGCAGACAATCTTGCAACTGTAATTCCGGAGAACTACCCGGTCGAAATAAAGGGCGTGGGATCCCCGGTCTGCGGAACATTGAAAGATGTTCTTGCAGTTATCAGGGAAATGGCCCTCAAACCGCAGCCGGGGCCGAAAAAATATCACATGACTAAAACAATCACGGTCGGCCATGTAGTCCGGCACGACTGATCGATAAGAGAGGTGATCAGATGAATTTGGAAGATTTCATTTCGAAGGCCTGCATTGAATCCTCGACCGGAATACGCAGGGGAGACAAAAGAGAGGAAACAGAAGGGATCAGGGAATACATCCTCAATTCAAAAACGATTGTAATTCCGAATTGCAATGATGAAAAAGTTGCAGCCGTAAACGAAGTTCTGGATGAACTGGATCTCCCAAAAGCCGGTCACCTAAATATTCACACGGACAGCTGTGACGTCAGCCGGATGCCGGCAGTAACAAAAGCGTTAATGGCGCTTGATATGACAGATGCCGACCTCATAATTGCAAGGGGAAGACTGGGAGTTCCGGGATCAGGCTCCATGCTTGTCATTGTGGACTGCAAAGGAAGACTGCTTTCCGCTTCTATCTCCCCATCGCATCATATTCACGGGAAAACGGTCTATCAGGCGGTGAAAGACGAAATGACCGATGCACTTTCAAGAATAGGTTTCGACATAAGCGGCCGGGAGTAGCAAATTCATGACAAAGAATAATTCTGAATACGGTATTACCAGGACAGTGCGGACTTTTTTTTCAAAATATACAATCTGTAACATCGTTGATGGAATCACGGAAAAAAAATCAGATGCCCTGCTCCGGTGGATGAACGAAAATGGGATCTGCCCGGAGAACGTCCTTGTAATAGGTGCATACCTTACAGGAGCCGGTCTTTCAAAAGCTCTCTCAAAAAAATCAGAAGTAACTGTTCTCGATATAAATTCCGAAATCAAAAATCTTCTTGATCCCGATGTAACTTTCAGTTGCAATATTGATGAGGCTGTAAGCCGGAATTACGACATGATAATAGACACTTCAGGGTTCGGCGGGATCGATCCAGACAAACTGCAAATGCTGAATAGTCCCGAAGTATTCATTGTTGAAAATCCCTGCTCCGAAGGCAGTGACAATTTCCTGAACAGGTTTAACAGAAGTGTTCAGCTATTAAGAAGTTCAAAAGCTGAAAATAAAGGGATCTTATGGACATCGGGACTCAATTCCAAAACATCGGGAACCATGACACTCACAATAGATACTCTTCGCAGATCGATGAATGATGCCAATAAAATCAACGGAGTATTATACAGCACTACGAATATGGAATTCTTCGAGAGAATACTTTTCAAGGAAAAAAATCCGGATAAATTCCTTAAAACCCTGGATAAGAAAGCACTGGCAGTATCTTCTCTCATTGAAACGGACTGCGATGAGATCATTGACAGCAATCTCAAAAAAATTAATTCAACTATTCTGGATTTTAGAGGTGATTATAATTAAAGCAAAATTACTTTTCTGGAAGATCGAAAGAAAGGTTCCATTGTCACTGGCGTTCCCATATGATACCGTCGGGTATCTCGGTACAAAATCTGCAGAAGATCTGGATGTCAATAAAATCCTTATGATGATGGATTATATTCCGGTTCAAAAGGGGATTGAAATAGATTATGATGCCTATGATCTTCTTGTTCTTCACCACCCGCCGGTGACCAAGCCCAAAATTCCTTCATACGTGATCCACTCAAACTGGGACATCGTTTCCGGCGGTGCATGCGACGCACTTGCCGACTGCCTGAATATTACCGTTCATGACGTTTTTGATAAGAAAGCCAGGCTAGGAAGGATAGGGACATTCGAAAGAGGGCCTGTTCCGCTGCCTGAATTCTGCAAAACCGTTAAGGAAAAACTTTCACTAAATACACTCAGAGTAGTAAATTTCGATGAAAATACTGAGATTAACAAAATCTGTTTAATACCGGGTTTTGGTCTTAATCCAAAATACATAGAGATGGCAGATGAAGAAGGTGCAGATCTCTACCTTTCAGGTGATCTTACACATCCCGGGGCCATACTGGCAAAAAATTCAGGACTCGTGCTTATAGATGCAACCCATCATGCTACTGAAGTCCCGGGATTATACAGGCTGCGGGAACTGATCACCGAGCTTGGGATTGAAACTGAGATCATAGATACAAAAGTTCCGTGGGAGTATTATTCCGGAAATCGCGGAAACATTTAAATTTGTTATAAGGTACCGGGTGATGAGAGAATGTCACTGGAAAAAGAAGAAAACACTGAAGATCTGGAGAGAAAAAAAGTCCCGCGTGGAGAAGTTACTCTGATCGGCCTCGGAAGGCTTGGCTTCAGAACCGGGCTTAACCTCATCGAAGTTCACCGGGGCGGACCTGAAAGAATAACTGCAATCGACGGCCAGAAGATCTCTGACGATGATCTCGTATTCAAAATCCTGGGAGCAAAACCCGGTGAATACAAGGTTGATTTCTTTGAAAAACTTGCAGGGCCGGATAACTCAAAAAAAGTTAAAGGGATAAACCGGAATATTTCAGGAGATAATCTTGACCTTATACGCGGGGACGTAGTCTGCATCGAAATCGCCGGAGGAAATACTCTGCCGTTAACGGCCGGAATAATAAAAAAAGCTCATGAAAAAGGGATATCTACAATCAGCACGATGGGCGTTTTCGGGCTGGGACACGAGGAGATAAAAGCAACCGATATCAGTGAAGGAGATCCCGGCAACCCCATTGTAAGCGGTCTTAGAGAATATGGGATCGATGAAAATCATCTCCTTGTCGGAACGGGAAAGCTGATCAGGGACTGGGAACCTGTAACACCGGCAATTCTCGAGAAAACAGCTATCGTCATGACTTCGGAGATATTGAAAACCCTGAAGGATAAAAGATGATCAGGATAGCCACCGCCGAATGTTTCACCCATGGCAGAATCGGTCTGGAGATCCATGCCATCTCACGCGGATATTATATGAATATCAGCCATACGCTAAACTTTGAACCGTCACGCCTTTCATTAACTGCATCGCTTTTTATACCGACTCTTTCAGGAGTGAAGAGCATACTCGGATTCGAACCGCTTGAACCTGACGATCTGCTGGACGGGATCAAGGTATACAATGATGAAAAGGATAAAATTATGGCAGTGAAGATGGCGGAAGCCGTCAGATCAATAACAGGAGCTGATATCGGAATCGGCAGTACTGCAGGGATCGGAAAAGGTGCGATCGCCGTTGCAGATGAAAGAACAGTACTTACCGGCTCCTCCGGCGTTTATGCAGATCTCAGGACATCCGGTGCGGATATAATTATGAAGAGACAGGAATCCGGTATAGAAGAAGCCTTTGTACTCCTTGAAAAAATTTTAATTGAAAACTATTCATAAAATCATCCTTTAAATTAAACTGCCATATTTGCAGAGTAATTTCGCTGAAATCTGCCACATACAGTCATAAGTATTTCAATTATTTTTTAATACAATTTTAATAAAACATATGAATAAGTAATTTAAATTTTATATATTATCTTACTTTAGAGAAATAACCAGGTGTAAAAATGTATGACTTAGTAAAAAAAGCCGTTCTCGATCCCTACGCAGCGTGGGAATTGTCAAAAATGGACAAGAGTCCTGCTGAAATAGTCGAAGCCGTCTCACGGCTCGACCGTGATGAGGCTATGAAACTGGGTATGAACTTCAAAAGATTCCCACTCGGGTGCGATCTTACTGAAATACTTGTTGGAACATGTGCTTCCGATCTCGATAAAATAGATATTCTGGGCAACAGCATCCTCTCCGATTCAATAGGTGCATCGATTCACGTTTGTGCATATGCCTTCGCGGATATCGCCGAAGCAAACGGAATGAGAGGGATCGATCTGTTCAGAGAAGTAAGGGAAAACACCGAGGTTCCTCTTGACCTCGATCACTTCGGAAAATTCGGCCCGATGAGATTCCCGAAGGACATAACCGGATGCTGGGGTCAGTGCTACAATGAAGGGCCTCCTTTTGACGGATGCCCGAGGGACAGGATACATTCCAGGCTCATTGATAAGGAAGAAGATGCACTGGGCGAAAAAGACGAATGGATTAAACTCTCATCATCAGTTGCAATAAACCTCACATGCATACAAGGCGCCGAAGGGCACGCTGCGCCTCTGGACGAAGCCATTGAAGTTGCACAGCTCGGAAAAAAATATGGTAAGGGAATTGAAGCGATCATGTTTGTCGGCGACGGGTATGAAGATCTCATCAAAGGTTTTACCACTGCAATAGATATGGGGGTCGACGTGTTCGTGATCGAAGGCGGACCTTTCAATCTGGCTGAAAACCGTCTTGATGCATTCGCACGTGCCATTGCCATGGCAAGAATTCTTGTACCGGGGAAGATTGTCGTAACCAACGGAGCCTATGAAGACGAATGCCGTGTAGGTCTTCGTGCAGGATTAAATGGAATAATTACAGGATTCCCAAAAAATCATCACGGTTATATGTGCGGCTATTCGCCCGGCACAGCAAGAAGGGGAAAATTCGGTCTTCCCAGGATAATACGGATTATTAAGGAAGAGGTTCAGGAAGACCTTACAAAAGCGCCAATCCAAAAAGACGAACTCGAATCACTTGCACGTGCTGTAAAAGTAGTAGACCCTGTCAATGTTTATCCACGAAAAATAGGTTTTGCACCGGTTGGAGACGCACACTGGGTGTGCCTGCCTTCGACTCCGATCTACGAAAGAGTAACTGTTAAAAGAACGGTGCATGACATAAGAAAAATGGCCGAAGAAGGAAAGATCGGGGATAGCATTGCACTCCTCGGCGGCAGATTTGCATCATGGGTCATTGCAAAGGAACTTGAAGGTTATGTTGACCAGATCACAATCAGTGACATCGATCCATGGGTTGAAAAAATTTCTGTGGAAAATCTTCAGTCCGAATTGAAGGCGAATATATACACCGGGAATTCAGATGACAATGCCGCTTATAAAAATTCTGAAACAGCAATTGTATGTACAACAATCCCTTCCATCTCAAATAAGATCTCAAAAAATCTGAATGATGCCATAACTCTCATTTAAATTTCAATTTTTAATCACGTCAACGGATGATTGATTTATACGAATTCTGTGGTGCCCTGTCTGTGAACAGATAATACTGATATGCATTGATTTCGGTCACTGGTTATTAACCAGCCCTACATTTCTCAGGTTCAAATAAAAAAATTTATATCAATTAAAGTGCACTTTTTCATATTGTTTGAAATAAATGTAATAACTCATATTACAATTTATTCAAATAATAAAAATTAATATTACATTAGTTAAATAAAATCTAAAGAAATTAGATTATAATTGATTAATGTGATATCGAGAGGTATAGTTATGACCATTAAAAAAGTTGCAATCTTGGGAGCAGGATGTTACAGAACACATGCTGCAACAGGAATCACCAACTTTGCAAGAGCATGCGAAGTTGCGGAAAAAGTTGGCAAACCGGAGATAGCGATGACGCACTCCACAATTGCCATGGCTGCAGAGTTGAAATACCTGGCTGGAATAGACGATATCGTCATCTCGGATCCGTCATTTGCCGGTGAATTCACTGTTGTGAAGGACTTCGATTACAATGAAGTCATCAAAGCCCACAAAGACAATCCCGAAACGATTATGCCGAAGATCAGGGAGAAGGTTAACGAACTCGCCAAGACAGTTCCAAAACCCCCGAAGGGCGCCATACACTTTGTTCATCCCGAAGACCTAGGCCTGAAGGTAACGACTGACGACAGGGAAGCAGTACGTGATGCAGACCTGATAATCACCTGGCTGCCAAAAGGCGACATGCAGAAAGGCATTATAGAAAAATTCGCAGGAGATATCAAAGAGGGAGCAATAATCACCCACGCCTGTACGATTCCGACAACCCTTTTCTATAAGATATTCGAGGAACTCGGTATCGCAGATAAGGTGGAAGTTACATCCTATCACCCCGGCTCAGTTCCTGAGAACAAGGGCCAGGTCTACATCGCGGAAGGATATGCCTCAGAAGAAGCTATCAATACAATATACGAACTTGGAAAGAAAGCCCGCGGACATGCCTTCAAACTTCCTGCAGAACTTATCGGGCCGGTATGCGACATGTGTGCAGCACTTACCGCTATAACCTACGCCGGACTGCTTGTATACCGTGATGCCGTTATGAATATTCTCGGTGCACCTGCCGGATTCAGCCAGATGATGGCGACGGAATCACTGGAACAGATCACCGCCTATATGAAGAAGGTAGGCATAAAGAACCTTGAAGAGAACCTTGACCCGGGTGTATTCCTTGGAACTGCAGACTCAATGAACTTCGGACCTATCGCCGAGATCCTTCCCACAGTTCTTAAATCACTTGAGAAAAGGGCAAAATAATCTCATTTTTTGAGATTATCCCATTTATATTTGACAGGTTTGTATTCTATTCATAACACCTTACCGGGAGAAGAAGATTACTTCTGTGCAACACACAACACATATTTCGGATTTATTTGCCTCAAGTCCCCGCATGAAATGAGCATATCCAAAATATCAAATATTTTGACTGAATTAATAAAGCATTTAAAATTGAATAATTACTGATTTAACATAAACGGACTCTATGACCTGTATCAAAATTGGCAGGACATCCACATTTTTAAAGGCAGTTTTTACTGACAATTAATACCAGGATAACCAAAAAAATCCATTAGAACTTAAATAATTAATACCAGCAGATATCGTAATCAATATCTCCGGGAACTTTTTTTCCGGTAACGGCAACTGTCCACCTGCCTGAATTCAGAAGATCATCACTGATGTTCGAGATTGTCATGCGAACTGCACAATCATCATTGCCGTCAGCATCATCGTCAAAGATCCACATATTGCCCGAAGGGCTTACAACAGACAATGACAATTCTGAAGAATTCTCAGTCCACCTAAGTTCAAAAGACAGCTGTTCTGTAATTTCAGTAGGGACAAGCGAGTACCAGTCCGTATCTCCTTCCCGGATGCTGCTGAAAAAACGAACTTTGGTTGAAGGGGTTGGGAGAGGAGTTGGAGTTGCATCGTCGATGCCGTCCTCGTCATCACTCAAAAAATCTCTCCCGTCATCTAAAAAACTGTGAAGATATATCTCGTGATCATCTCCCCGTGCATTCAGCCATACAACATAATCACCCGAAACTTTAGGAAACTCCTGTTTTGAATCGGGAGATATCTCTCTGGTGACTCCGGAGTCGAGATCTTGGACAAACAGATGCCCGCCCCAGGGGAGATTACTGGGGTATGATCCCAAATCAAGCCAGGCTATATAGTTTCCGGAAATATCGGGACATAACTGTGCCGAATCCGAAGGATAAACAATGTCGGATTTCCCGGTATCGATGTCGTAAAGGAATGTATTATAATAGCCGTCGTCATTCATGCCTGTCCATACAACATGGTTCCCGTCGATTGACGGGGGTTGATAAACAACCGGAACCTCTGCTCCTGTGAATGACATATAACCGTTCTGTTCGTTCAGGTTATGAAGACAAAGTTCCATCGTCCCTTCATAGACATCCGTTTTGATGAAAGCGATCCAGTCCCCGGATATCGCCGGATAATCAAATGAATCAAACATCCCGCCGGATATTTCACTATATTCGCCTGTGGAGATGTTATATATCCTGAGTATTGATCTCTTGTCATCGATCTTTTCCACCCAGACTATGATATCACCGTCGATCACCGGTGAATACTGCGAATTATTCGAATACAGAAATGTAATCTCCCCTTCCGATTCGTCATACAGGAATATCCCTCTCTGGTCGGACCATACGTACCTGTCGCCTGAAAAGTCAAGACTGAACTTACCTGAAGGGTCAGCAACCACGAGCTCCTGCATACCTGTGGATATATTATACCTGTGAATCGAACTCTGGAGAAGACGGTTCTGGTCCAGATCATATTCGAGCCATGCCACTACATCATTATCAAAGACTATGGAGTTATATCTCGCAACATCCCCCAGCGAGATAAGTTCGGCATCTGAGATCTCCTGAGCGCAGCAGGGGCATACAAGAATTAATACCATGATTAACAGGATAATAGTGATTTTTTTCATAATCCCGGTCATTTCATCCTCCTGTGATAGCCCGCAACTGCGATTACAAAAGCGATCATGGAAACAAGATATGCCGTCTCTACCGGGCTCTGCTGCATATTTCCGGAATTATCACCTGCATTATCCGGTGTGGAATCGGGGACCTGATCTCCGGACAGGTCTTTTGTATCGGGGTCTACCGCATATGTCTGTACGACGAGGTCGTCATCTTCGTTATCGGTCACCGAATAACTCTCATTATAGACGTTGAATGTCGTTACTGCATCTGAATCTACATCAGATCCCTCTACGACAACCATATACTCCCCGGGCCCCAGGCCGGACGTATCGATACTCTGCTCCCATGTATTGTAGGGATCGCCCTCAATAATCCCGGTCCGTTCGATGATCTGGTCCTTGAAATACGGATCATCAAGGGCTGTAGGTCCAATCGAGACGATCAGATCCTTTCCTGATGCAATATTCGTGGTCCCGGACAACTCCAGCTCTTCACCTGTCGTAATGTCCGGCAGAGTACTCTGGTCATAGCGAATCCAGGGTACTTCAGAATACATCTCAAGCTTAAGGTAAGGGCTGCCGTCATCTTTCAGTTCCTTCTCGAATTCATCGCTCGATTCAGGGAAATTATCAGATTGAACCAGCCCGGATTTTCCGTCAACGAAATAAAGATAATATCTTCCCGACGGCAGCTTGTAAGCCTGAGTGTCATCAAGGATCACGCCGCTGCCATCAAGCCTGCCGTTGCTCCCGACGCTGTACTTCACGTATACATTTTTATCAGGATTTCCGACAGCTCCGGCCTTGTACAACCATATGCCTATCTCCGATCCGGGCTCTCCCGTCACCGTCGCCGTGAACTTCTGATCCTTTGCAAGAACGCCGTCCGACTTTGTAATATCCGGATATAACCCGACTTCATAGTCAAAACCTGGAGAAATATAGCAATTCTCCGAATATAGAGAATCTTCGGTTATAACTCCTGCGGAGGATACCGATACGATTAGGCACAGGAGGAAAAATGCAATAAATCCCCTGATGGTATTTCCGGGATTCCATGCGGGCGAAAATTCAGTTGATTTTCCCGCGATATTAGATCTCATATCACGACCACCTCATTGCAGAGGGGATTATCTTCGTTACCGGAGAACCGGAAATTGCCTTTAGATCTTTAGTATTCTTATCCACTACATAGGATGTCACCGAAACCCGGCCTTCACCCGGATCTTCCACCGAGTAGTTACCATCAAAGACGTTGAAGAGGCAGGATACATTACCGAGGCCCTGGGTGCTTTCCACCGAAATCAAATATTCTCCTGCCCCCAGGCCGGACGTGTCGATAGTATAATTCCACTTATTTACAGGCCCGTTATCTTCAACCCGGATACCTCTTTTGATCAGGTTCCCGAAATTATCCTGGTCTACAGCCGTAGGATTTATCAATACTTCGAGTAGAGTCTGATCTTTGAGATTTGTCTCACCTTCAAATGTAAGGACGGTCCCTGCAACCGCCATGATTTCCTCGTCAGAACACAGACTAATCCACGGATCTTCCGCATTAAAATCGAATTTCTGGTAATTTACGCCTTTCGTTGCGTCAAGTTCATCTTCGAAATCTGAATACCCGGCAGGAGCTTCGGTTTCTTCAGTCAAACCAGAATCCTCGGGTACTGCATACACGAAATATTCCCCTGGTGGGAGGGTATATGAGTCAAAGACCGAAAGAATCTCTCCATCGACATTACCGTTGCAGTCAGCGCTGATTTTTTTATAAACAGGGAAATCATCAGTGACTGTATCTGAATATATCCATACTCCTATTTCGGAGTCGGCAGGGGCTTCGCCGATCAGATTAAGAGCCTGCCCTTTTGCAAGATTCACACCGTCTTCTTCATTATCAAGCCTTAACTTGGGATTTGAAACTGAGGTTCCCCTACATATATCCGGGTTTCCGGAACTTTGGATAACTCCGTAAATCGAGGTGTCAGGGAAGATATGGATCATCTTCACGTATTCCTGGTCTTTATGATCCTCCTCCCAAATCGCCAGTTTCCAGTCTCCCGGGATATGTTCTTTCAGAGATATCTTTTTCGATAATGTGCTCTGACCTTCCGAAAGTCGTGTCCTGCTCCACTGACCACCATGACCGCTCAGTCTACCGCGATGAGGATACGAAGTCACCAGTGTGAAATTGTAACATATAATAGATCCCGCCGGATATGTCGTCTCCACAAATATTCTCATAGAATCGTTCTGTGAAAATTCATCAGGTATCTCCTTGACGATTATTTTGTCGTCAGCAGAAACCTGGACGATCCCTCCCATGAATATTAATAAAAATAATACCAGGAGGCATTTTATTCCGATTAAACTTTTATTCATTTGATCACTCTCCGATTCGAGATACAACAATCTTTTATGCCTCCTATGTAAGTGATTTCTGTGAGAGATTTCGCTTTTATTTAATGATGCATAGTAATCAGGTTAAGAGCTGACAACTTCAGTCATCTTATTAGAAGTCCGGCGTCGTTTACTGAACGAACAACCCCGATTACATGCACTCCGATACGTCAGTATTACATTTTGATTATATTATCAGATCTCTCACATAAATCAAATATTACAACCGGATGATAGAATAAAAAAAAGGAGGTGACCTCAAGAAATCCCCGGCATAATTTATGACACTATAAAAAATTGTTACATAAGACAAATTCCAAAAAACGTTTATGAAACAAAGGTTTCATGGACTGTTTCATGTAAATCACAACGTGATTTTCATGTAAAAGAAATCGCAGAATAAAAGACAGAATAATCGGTGCAGTTTCAATTAGACCAGAATTGTGAAAACCAGACCAGAAGAGTAACAATCAGAATCACTATGACACCACAGCAATTCAATAACCAAATATATCAATAACTTTTTTTGTGACAGGCACAGGATGGCACTTTATAATACACAGACCCTGCATAATATTTCAGAAAAAATAATCAGGAACACTTTATACAGAAAAGAATGCGATAACCGGGATTCGAACCCGAGTCAGAGGCTTGGGAAGCCACCGTCCTACCGCTAGACTATTATCGCACAGCTGCTGATGCAGAATTATTTGTTGTTGTTTTTATCAGATAAATCTTATTTATGGAGATCGTTGGCACCACCAGGCAACCCCCATGCGATTGTTTTATTATCACTTATTTGAAATATATATGAAGCACTGATTTCTATCGTGCTGGCTTATGTAAGTCCGACGTGCCCGACCGAATTGAGACGGCACTGCCCTGAATCCAGGGCTTTGGGATTACAAAAAGGTCAGTTATGGCTCTTTTTGTGGACTTACATGACATTGCGGACAATATTTTCGTGTTCGCTGAAATTATCTTCAAAACACGCGTGAAAAGATTCTTTCATGCGATGTTTGCCGGAAATCACACAGTGATTTCGAAATAAAAATAAGGTGGTGAAAAATGGCAAGAATGCATGCCCGTCGGCGCGGAAAATCCGGTTCGGTTCGTCCGCTCCGCACAGAGGCACCAGAATGGTCAAACAAGGACCCCTCAGAGATCGAAAAAACCATCATAGATCTTAGAAAGGAAGGAATGTCAAGTGCAGGCATTGGGCTCGTAATGCGTGACAAATACGGAGTTCCGAGCGTAAAACTTGCAACAGGCAAGAAGATCGAACAGGTCCTCGCAGAGAACGGACTTGCGCCCGAGATCCCTGAAGACCTCAGGAACCTTATAGTTAAGGCTCTCGGAATGCGCAAACATCTCGATGAGAACAAGAAGGATATCCACAACAAGAGACAGCTCCTTCTCACCGAAGCAAAGGTTCGCAGACTCGGGAAGTACTACGCAAAATCCGGCAAGATGCCAAAAGACTGGACATACAAGCCGGATACAGCAGAGTTCCTGTTATCAAGATAATCGTAGCATCAGGATAATCGAAGATATATGTCCATTGAAACATCGGCAGGCCTTGTTGCTGAGAAACTTGAAAAATCCGACTATGTAAGGGTGTTCGGGCACCACGATGCAGACGGCATAGCCGCAGCTTCGATAATATGCCACGCACTCTACAGGCAGGGAAAGAAGTTTCACCTCAGCATAAAATCAGGGATAAAACCGGAAGATATCAGGAGCCACGAGATTACTGTTCTCTGCGACCTAGGATCATCCATGGAAGACCTGCCCGAAGACACGGTGGTAATAGATCATCACATTCCGTGTTTCAATGGAGAGTACCATATCAACCCGCGTCTTTTCGGAATAGACGGAGAACTGGATCTCGCCGCATCAGCGGTCGCCTACATGGTCGCAGATCATATGGGAGACAACCGCGACCTGTGCAGTCTCGCACTGCTCGGGATGATCGGAGACCACCAGGAGATCGCCGGCAAAAACGCAGGGATCGTGAACGAAGGAATTGCAAACCAGTTCATAACCCCGGGACGGGGAATCCCTCTTGCAGGGGACGACATAACCGAAAAGATATACACGGCAACAGACCCTTACCTGCCCGGAATCAGCGGCAACCCTGAAAAAGCTCAAAAGATGGTCGAAAAATTCTTCGACGACAGCGAAAACGGATACGAACAACTCCTGTCGGCAATTGTCCTCGAGACAGCCTCCGCAAACAACGAGAGAGCGATGTGCTCCCTGTGGGGAGATACATGGGAACTCCAGCGGGCGGTAATCCACGATGCCCACACGCTTGCATCGGTAACAGAATCATGCGGACTCTCCGGAAGAGGAGGTCTTGCAGCGATGCTATGCATGAGAAACGATGAAACCGTGGATGAGGCAAAGGAGATTGCATTAAAGCACAGGCTCGAAACGATCGAGGCGATTGCATCTGCAAAAAGATACAACGAAGCAGGTCCGGCGATCTTTAAGATCGAGAATCCGTCCGTATCAAGCAGTGTGGCAGATGTTCTTGCAAGAGACGGACTGCTTGACGTACCCGTGCTCACAATAGCAAAGATCAATGGAAACTATTCCGTATCGGCCCGCTGTCCTGCCAAAATCAACATTGACTTATCGACAGTCATGAAGGAGGCAGCTGAGTCTGCAGGAGGCACCGGAGGCGGCCATAGATCGCGTGCAGGAGCAAAGATCGGAGAAGATCAGCTTATGCCTTTCATCAAAAACATCGAGGAGGCGCTTGCATAATGCAAATTTCCGGCAGAATAGTCTCAAAACATACCGATGCCCGTTGCATCGCGGAATCATTGTCAGCGGACAATCTCCTTTCCATGGAGACGAAGGCAGACGGAAACAACGTGGTGTGCGAGATCAGGGGAGAGAAACTGAGGTCGGTTATCGCATCGGTCGACGATTATCTGATGAATCTCTCGGTTGCAGAGGATATCTGCAGTCTGGGAAATAAAAACGAAGATCAATCCAGGATTACAGGAAAATCAGAGAAAACAGAGGTGAATTAATGGCACCAAGAAGAAAATCAGTTGGAAGAAGAGTTGAAGGCTGGAAAGCCAAAAGCTGGTACAAGGTATACGCTCCCGACTACTTTGACAAGGCGTACCTTGGCGATACAATCGCAAACGAGCCCGAGAAAGTCAACGGGCGCGTAATGCAGACGACACTCGGCGAGATGGTTCAGGATTACTCCAAGCAGAACATCAAGATGAGATTCAGGATCACAAATGTTGCAGGAGATTCCGCATACTCCGATTTCGTCGGGCATGAACTGACAAAAGACTACCTTCGTGCAATGGTCAAGCGCCGCACATCAAGGATAGACAGCATTGTTCAGGTAACAACAAAGGACGAAAGAAAGATCCGCGTAACCACAAGCTGCTTCACGATTAACCGTGCAGATGCAAGCCAGGCGCATGCAATCAGAAAAGCAGTGACTGAATATGTCGTTGCAAGGGCAGCGGAACTCACCTACGACCAGTTCGTAAAAGAGATGGTCATGGGCGACATCTCCCGCGAAGTCTTCAAGATCGTAAAGAAGCTTCACCCCATCCGCCGTGTTGAAGTGATCAAATCAAAGGGAACTGATACAAAGGCCGCAATCGTCCAGTAGACTTAAGAGGTGTAATAAATGGGAAAAACAGGAATCACAGCATGGACCCAGATCAAGAGCGTCGGCGGTCAGGTAAGGCTTGTACCCCAGAAGGAGACAAACTACAAGAAGCCCGGCCCCAACCAGCGCTTTAAGTCAGGTTCGAAGCTCAGAAGAGCAACACAGAAGACCCAGGACACAGGCCGCGGAGGACCACGCGGCGGCAGAAGACCAGCACGCGGAAGAGGCCCCGTGCACGATCCGCGCTGCAGAAGGCGCATCAAGAGATCCCAGTCTTCGATAAAGGGTGCTAAGGGCAAATAATTCTTAAGAATTAAATCCCTTTATTTATATTAGGCGAATTGAAATGACACAGAAAAAACAGGCAGTAATGAATTATCTTTTTTCCGAAAGAGCCAAAACAAACCTGATAACCGCTTCAAAGATGCTAGCCCTCGTCGAAGGCTTCAAAGGGGCAGAAAAATCCGGGGCAAAGAAATTACTCACGATCTTCATTGAATCCGTCCAGTCGGAACTAGGGGAAGGATACGGAAAGACCGGTCAGGCTGAATTTAATAACGCCTCGGGGCTGCTTGACAACGCCAAACAGTTCATCGAATTCGATGACTTCGAAAGGGCGACACTCGAGATCAGCAAAGCGGTAACCGAATGCACAACACCTGCACAGAATTCATGGCAGGTACTCTCTGAAAATGAACTCGTCTGAATTTTATGAATTCCTCTCCGGAAGGTCTTCGGTCAGGGAGTTTTCTCCTGAAGAAGTCTCAGACGAAGAGATCGAATTTATTATAAGATGTGCATCTGCGGCACCCAGTGCAGGAAACAGGGAGTCGTGGGATGTCGTAATTGTCACTGACGAAAGCATAAAGGAAGATCTCTCCGATGCGGCGTTCGGTCAGGAGCACCTGATTACCGCCCCCGTCATCCTTGCAGTCTGCGCCAATTACGTGCGTTCGATGTCGCAGTACGGCGAGAGAGGAATTCTTTACGGAATAGAAGACGCCTCCATTGCATGCACATACATGATGCTCGCAGCACATTCAGCCGGGCTTCATTCATGCTGGACCGGCGCTTTCGACGATGAGGCGGTAAGCGAAATCCTCGATCTTCCACAGCATGCAAGACCCGTGGCCCTGCTTGCAGTCGGGAAAGGAAAGATGCCGCATAAGAAAACCGGCAGGATGCCTGTTTTGGAACATATACATAATGATACCTGGTAGTTGTTGATTATGACCGATTATCTTGTGACACTGGATGCGGCATGGATTTTGAAGGATGTAAAATCCCTTGACGACGCAATCGGCATCGCTATAAGCGAGGCTGGAAAACGCCTGAATCCAAGTGCTAAATTTGTTGAGATTGAGATCGGGCAGCTGGCCTGCCCCTATTGTGAACAGGAGATGAGCAGCGCCCTGATCGTGGGGACTACAGCTCTTGTAGGACTGGCTCTTGAGATGAAGGTCTATAAAGCCGAATCGGAAGAGCACGCGAAAAGGATCGCGAAATCGGTTGTAGGAAAGGCATTGAGAGATATTCCGCTTACAATCGTCGATGTCGAGGAGATATAATCCATGATCACGGTCGTCGGCCACACAGCGATAGATCATATCTGCAAGGTTCCGGTCTTCCCGGAAAGGCACGGTTCCGTACCTGTAACCGACCATAAGGTATACTATGGCGGCGGGGCGGCCAATATCGCCGCAGGTATCGCAAAGCTTGGCGGTGAATGCGAACTCCTGAGTGCGGTGGGCGACGAATTCGAAGGAAGCGATTACGACAGTTGGCTGACCTCCCTCGGGGTCGGAAAGAGATTCATCGTAGTCGACGGCAAGAGAACCGCAACCTGTTTTCTGTTCAACGACGAGAAAGGAGACCAGATGACCTTCTTCGAATGGGGTGCATCGAGGGCTTTTGCCGAATCGGAACCACCGGCGCTCGACTTCGTCCATATGGCAACGGCGGACCCCGGATACAATGTGAAAGTTGCTGAGAAGGCAGGTTTTTCTTCATTCGATCCGGGCCAGGATCTTATCAACTACTCTAAAGAGCAGCTCGAAGCGATCATAGAAAACATAGACATTCTCTTTGCAAACCATCATGAGGTCAGAAGGATGACCAAAATGCTCGGTGTGCAGGAAGACGAGCTTATCGGCCGGATCCCTGTCTCTATAATCACAATGTCCGGAGACGGTAGCGAGATTCATGCCGAAGGCAGCGTACATAAAATTCCAGTGGTGCCGGTGACACTCGCAGATCCGACGGGTGCAGGTGATGCATACAGGGCAGGTTTCCTGACGGCTTACCAGAAAGGATATGATATTCTTACAGCCTGCAAAATAGGAACCGTATCGGCTTCCTTCACCGTAGAGGTAATTGGATGCCAGACAAATCTTCCGGACTGGAAGACCATGTCTGCAAGGTACAATGAAAATTTCGGCAGGCTTAAAGAACCGGAAACCGAATGATAGATAACAGAAGACCGGAATAATAAAAACAGGATTTGGTAGGGTTGGCGCAGTCTGGTGATACTAAGATAGAAGGTCTAAGCAGATATCTTTTCATTGCACCATCATGGCAGAGATCGCTCCTGTTTATTTTTATTATGGCATTTGCCATTGATGCGGTAAGTTTTTTAAAAAGTCATGAGATCCAGCTTTTCGGATTTTTCGGTTACTTCCTCCCGGCATTACTGGCATTTATACTTACAATTCCCCTTGTCGCGATATGGGGAAAAAGAATTACACTTAACAGATCGGCGCTTCTCGCCCTTGCATGTACAGTGTTTTCAATACTGGTCAGTCTCTTTCCCATACTTTTGATATTTGAAGGCATATTCCCGCTTCTTTACTCCGTATCACTTGGATTGATCTTTGCCATACGCCTGATTGTTCTCGTAGCTATTGCAGATTACAGGATCTCAAGGATGCTCCTTCCGGCATCAGTACAGAGTCTGGCGGCGATGGCGGCGGGAACATACTATTTCGGGACGGATTTTCTCCTGTTCGCAATATTCATACACATCCTGTTCGGGATCAGCGTCTTCCTCTTCCTGTGGCTCATAGAAAGGCCGCTGAAGAAAAATTTCCATATAAGTGCCCTGAACTTCATAAATGCGTTTATTGCGCACAATACCGACGGGTCGAAAGCACTTGAGGACTTTTTCCGCGATATCGGTGAAGAGGTATTTGTTCCGCAGACGTCTTTCTTTTTCAGCAGGGAAGGAAAAAAGGATGTCATGGTTACCATACCCAACCTCCATCCCGGACCAATGGGGGAGATCGGCGGCGGGAACCTCCCGAAGATTCTCTGCCACTCTTTCGACGAAGATACCATGGTTCCTCACGGATGTGCGACACATGATTTCAACCTTGTCTCGGAGGACGAGATTAAAAAGATTGTATCAGCTGTAAATAAAACGCGGGATGAGATCGATTACAGTCCTTATGCGGGCAAATCACAGAGATACGAATATAAATCGGTTCAGGTTCTCGCCCAGCAGTTCGGTGATTCCATCCTCCTTGTTACGACGAGATCCCCTGAGATGACCGAGGATCTTGATTACTCGATCGGCCTCTCGATCATGTCGGAAGGCCACAGACTCTTCCAGGATGTGGGATTCATAGACGGGCACAACTGCATGGTGGACGTTACTAGTCCGATAATGCCTGCATCCAGGCTTGCCTATGAGTATATTAACGCCTCTGTTACCGCGATGGAAGAGACAAAGAAAGAGAATCATATGCTGGAATTTGAGATCGGCTACTGTCATTACGAAATGCCATTCTCAAGAGAAGAGGGATTCGGCGATCTCGGGATGCAGGTTCTTGCAGTAAGGACAGATAACCAAACGACAGCATACATACTCTTTGACGGAAACAACATCGAAAAAGGAGTCAGGGAGAAGATCAGGAATAGAATTCTCGATATCGTGGATGAATGCGAACTGATGACTACAGATACGCACGTGGTTAATACAATGAGCGGGAAGAATCCTGTTGGCTACAGGATCAACGCAGAAGAGATACTTCCTCATGTGCTTTCGGCAGTTGAGGCAGCTATAGAAGACCTTTCACCTGCCAGGGCAGGTGCGACCACGGCGTGGTGCGAAGGGGTTGTGGTATTCGGTTCCCAGAGGATCTCCCAGCTTGCAAGCACTGTCAACACAATGCTGACTTTTATTGCGCCTCTGGGTGCAACCATCGTCGTTCTTGCGTTTATATTTTCGATTATTGCGTATCTGTTTTTGGTCTGATTTTTCCTGAACCCGAATGCAATTTAAAAGCAGGTTAAAGAGTTTTCACCAAAGATCAAATTCAATGATAATAGCGATATTGAATTTCATTTTCCGGTAAGTTATTCTCTCCGGTTACAGGCGGCCTTAGAACTGGAGTAGAGCTGGAATGAAGCAGAATATTACATTAATAATTGTAATCAATTTTGCGTCAGTTATGATTTTTGTCACATCTCTGAAATAAAAAGCACCAAAAAAACATTCTATTTATCAAAATTGTTTCTAGCGAATATAAGCAACATAAAAATTTAATTAAGTATCATACTCAAAAGTCTAATAATTAACATTGTAGTGATCCGATGGTATTGCTTGACAAAAAGCAAAAAAATTTATTCATTCTTTGTTGGAGAAAAAAGATGAAATTAAATAAAGAAGAAGCATTCACAGGTCTTGAGGCTGCAATTGTCCTTATCGCATTCGTCGTTGTAGCAGCAGTATTCTCATACGTAGTGCTCGGAGCCGGTTTCTTCACAACACAGAAGGCACAGGAAGTTGTCTATACCAGTGTCGATCAGGCAAGTTCGAGTATCGAGATACTTGGAGATGTTTATGGGATTGGAGACAGTGGTTCAAGCTCTACTTATATTGATTTGGTCAGATTTACAGTAGGCCTTACAGCAGGCGGATCAGCAATAGATTTCTCACAGACTACACTGACATACAGTGACAAAAACATTGTCTTCAGGCTGGACAACGTAAACACTACAGGTCTTACAGACTATACTACTGTAGATACTGCAGTGGGATGTTGGGGCGTTATCAGGATGGCAAACAACGACAGCAGCGACCTGCTTCTTGAAAGCCAGGAGCAGTTTACAATCCTTGTCAACCCGATAGAAGCAATCGATACAAATCAGGACTTTGAGATTCAGATCCGCCCCGCGGTAGGCACAGCATATGCAATCGAGAGGTCGGCACCTGCAAGAATTACAGGCGTAAACACCTTGTACTGAGGAGATGACGATAATGAAGATGTTTAAATCAGAAGAATGATTTACCGGTCTTGAGGCTGCAATTGTCCTTATTGCATTTGTCGTTGTAGCGGTAGTATTCTCATATGTAGTGCTCGGAGCAGGTTTCTTCACAACACAGAAGGCACAGGAAACCGTTTATTCAAGTGTCGACATGGCATCATCAAGTCTTGAAGTTCTCGGCGACGTCTAGGGGTGGGGGAGACACAAGTACTAGTGTGATTAAAGGAGTCCAGTTTGTCGTCGGTCTGACTGCCGGAGGAAGCTCGGTTGACTTTGCCCAGACAAACATGGTATCCACGAATTCATCAAAGATCGTTGATCTTGAGAGGGACACAAATATCAACAGCAGTTCATCAAATGTAGTATTTAATAGCACATATTCGGGCGACACTTGGTATATCATCGACATCCAGAACAACGAATCGGGAGATGGCGGAGCGCTTCTTGAAAATCAGGAGCAGTTTACAATCTATGCAAATCTTGATAGTGCAAAAGTTACACCGAATGAAGCGTTCACGATCGAAGTCAAGCCCCCAATTGGTGCATCCTACGCTATAAACCACAAGGGACCGCCAGGATCACTAACGTGAGCATACTCTACTAAAAACTTTTTTTTAAAGGAATTGCAACGAAGGGTACTGACCGAAGGACTCCCCCCTTTCGAAACCTAAGGCGACCTGTGGTCACCCATGTAGCTCCAAAGCAATATTAAAAACACCTTCCCACTTACAATTTATAAAATTCAATTTTACGTAATACGATTCTTTATTAATTCTAAACAACTATTTTATTCTGCATTTTTTTGCGAGGGTTGCTGATCGAAGGGCTCCGTCCTTTCTAAACCCGGGAAAAGTGTAAAAATATTATTGGCGAGGGTTGCCGAGCTTGGCCAAAGGCGCTGGACTTAAGATCTTATACACTATAAAGGCACTGGATTTAATTTTTTATTGATAATCAGAAATCCCAAATATATAAAAAGCGACTCTTTATTAAATTTCAACAACTATTTTATTCTGCATTTTTTTGCGAGGGTAGGTAAGCCAGGCCAAAACCGGCGGACTTAAGATCCGTTCTCGCAGGAGTCCATGGGTTCGAATCCCATCCCTCGCATCTAACAAATCCTCTTTCTTATTTTTTCTTCCACTTGGCACTCTTCAACTTTATAACACGCTCATTCCTATCCTGTTCTGGTGCTAAAATCGCACCAGGAACAAACATGAAAGAAATCAATAAACAGACACTCGATCACATCTACGATCCCATAGCAAAGCTAGTCTGGGAGAAATGGATCGCCGAAGGAAAAGCAAAACTCATCGACAATACGCCCGGAGGCGAAACATGTCAAGCTCAGAACAGATAGACGGCAGCCCCCAAAACAAATCGTGCGGGAACACAAATTCGACGGGAACTGCCAACAACTCTTCTACCTCTGAAAACTTAAGCAAAGCGGCCGGGCCCGTCCCCCTCTATCTCCTGCCGCAGACACTCTCACAGGAGATCCACGAATTCGGAGATTCGATCATCGAAGTTAATATACGGAGAACACGCGGCCACAACTATCTTCTCAGGCTGACCGCTTCCGCAAAGGAGGAAAGGGCCGATGAATCCTGAGCCCGGAAAGATCAGCATATGCGGTGACGACTCGCTCCGGATCGAGGCTGGAGGCATGCGTCTCTTTATCACGACAGAAGACGTGAAGAGCCTCATCTTCTACGGCCGAGTAGTCCCGATCTCGAAATCGGTTTGCAGAACCGGAGAGGGAGGGATCACCGAGAGTTTACTATCCATCGAGGGCCACGCTGCGATGAATGCCGGAGGAAAGGCGGTGACCTTCTTCACCACAAACGGCCACTACATCCTCCCGCTCATCTCCCTGCAGAGAGTTGCAAGGGGAGAGGCGGTGTCCGCACCACTCTTCCCCCTGGAATACGATTCACCAGAGGGAAGAAAATGACCGGAGAGATTGAAAAGGCCCTCTCCATTCTTTTTCCCGCGGGAGGAGTTGTCGAGCTCCGGGCTCTTGCCGATTACAACACTCACAGCGGATACTTCGACGACTACGCCGCACTCGCTGAGAAGGCAGACCGGATAAACCGCATCTCCGATGTTCACGGCGTATATGTCACCCTCAACGAAGTCAACCCGGCGCTTCTCTCGCGGAGGGCCAACCGCGTGAAGATGAAGCTCGGGCGAAAGGACGCAACGACTGCCGACGCCGATATCATCCGCCGGCGGTGGCTCCCGGTGGACCTCGACCCAGTCCGGCCGAGCGGGGTTTCATCGACCGACGAGGAACACGAAGCAGCCATTTCGAAGGCGGAGAAGATCGCCGGATTTCTGGAAACCATCGGGTTCCCCCGGCCGGTCCTCGCCGACTCAGGGAACGGGGCCCATCTTCTTTATTCAATCGACCTCCCGAACGAAGACGACGCAACCGCCCTGATCAAAGACTGCCTGACCACGCTTGACGCCCTCTTCTCTGACGATACCGTGACTGTCGATGCAGCGAACTACAACGCGGCCCGGATATGGAAACTCTACGGAACAATTTCCTGTAAGGGCGACAACACTCCCGACCGGCCGCACCGGATGGCAAAGATCATCGAAGCCCCGGAGGAGATTGAAACAGTCCCGGCCGAAAACCTCCGGAGGCTTGCAACCCTTCTCCCGAAAGACCAACCGAAGCCGTCGGCGAAGAACGGAGAAAAAGCAATCAATCTCTCCCGGTGGCTCTCCGATCACGGGATCGCGGTTGCAAGCGAAAGGCCCTGGCAGGGCGGGACACTCTTCGTCCTCGAAGACTGCCCTTTCTCCTCCGCCCACAAGGACGGGGCCTTCGCGATACAGTTCGACAACGGCGCGATCTATGCCGGCTGCCACCACAATTCCTGCGGCGGCGGGAAACAGAGATGGGCCGAACTCCGGGCGATGCACGAGATAAAGAAAGGCAAAAAGGAACGGGCGAAGAAAAGATCGGAACCGCCGGCCCCCTCTTCCCCGGAGAACGAAGAGTCACCGGAGAGAACAAAGGCCATTGAGATCCTACGGACCGGCGACCCGATCGCCTTCATGCTTGACACGTTCAACATCGAGCATGTCGGGGACCGGATCGTCGCCGAATGCCTGATAATGTCGGTCGTCTCACAGTCGGTCCTGAACACGAAGGGCCTGCACGTCTCGATCTCCGGAAACTCCGGCAAGGGAAAGACACACGCCTGCAGCACGATGCTCAACCTCATCCCACCGGCATATCGACTGAAGGGAACAGTCTCGAACAAGGCCCTCTTCTATCATGAAAACCTGCGACCCGGAACCGTGCTGCTCTTCGACGACGTGACAATGTCCGAAGACATCCAGGAGCTCCTCAAGTCGGCGACCGCAAACTTCCGGGAGCAGATCGAGCACCGGACTCTCACCACCGACCGGCAGCTCCGGGTCTGCAAGATCCCCGATCGGTGCGTCTGGTGGCTCGCGAAGGTCGAGAACATCGGCGACGACCAGGTGATGAACCGCATGCTCACCGTCTGGATCGACGACTCCGCCGACGAAGACCGGGCCGTCCTTGAGCACATGAAGAAGGTCGAGGCCGGTGAGATCAAACCGGACGAATCCGCAGCCGAAACCTGCCGGGCCATGTGGGATATCCTCAAGGAAGACTCCCTGAATGTTGCGATCCCGTTTGCGACCCGCATCCAGTTCCTTGCCTCGTCCAACAGGCGGAACCCGGCGATGCTCTTCGACCTCATCAAGTGCCATGCCAGGCTGAACTTCTGCCAGAGGAAGAAAGATGAAGACGGCAGCATCATCGCACAGAAGGAAGATTTCGATTCCGGAAAGAACCTTTACACCAGAATTAACGGGGACACCGGAGGACAGGAAACCAAGCTCACGAGGAATGAAGCGGCCGCACTTTCGGCCGTTGCAAAGGCTGGTATGATATCTTTCTCCGTCCGCCATATCCAGGAGCTGACCGGCCTTTCGTATTACCAGACATACCGGATGTTTCACGGTTACAACTCACGCGGAACGAGTTATGCGGGCCTTCTTGAAAAGTGCCCGGCCCTGACCTGTATCGATACGACTGTGACGCTCGACGAGGACGGCTATTGTGTCCGGAGGCGCGAGAACCATTACACCTTCGATATCGAGATGTATAAGGCATGGATCGGAGGCGGGGATGTCTGGCTCGACGAACCTTTTGACGGTGGAGATAATGACGACGATGACGGGGAGAATGACTCCCCCGATTCTCCCGCCGACCTTTGCAGCATTGCAGCAGATTTACAGCAGGTACGCAAAGGTTGCTGCAAAGATCAAAAATCCGAAATTTTATCCGGATCATCAAAAGAAGATGATAATGTATGTACTAGTACATGTACAGATAGTATTTTGCGTACATCCGCAGGAACACAGAAGGAAGGGAGTGTGTCTCCTTCAAACTGTGACTCTTGCTGTGAATCCGGCGGTGCTGCAAACAAAATCAATCGGGACAATAATTATCATGCGTTTACTAAACTATCAAAGGATATTCCGTCTTTAGGATTGCAAGACTGCTGCAAAACCCTCCACAGCGGGAAAAGTGCTGCAAAGGTCCGGCCACTCCCTGGTGTTCTCGACCACCGCGATTTTGAAAGAGTGAACAAGGAGCTCGGGAAGTGTGATCTCTGCGGAGAGGGCAAGGCCGTTTTTTCTTCGAAGGAGCTGAGGACGAATATCTGCGAGAGATGTTTCGGGAGGCTGTTGAGAGAGGATTTGAAGAAAGAAGGGGTGAGGTGAACCGCACATTTTAAAAAAACTGCCTCGATAATCACATTGATAATTTCTCTCCAGAAATTAATTTAAACTTCAAGTCGTAATTATGATCAACAAACAAATACCTGTTGATGCGGTGTGCGGTAAAATGAAAGAAAAATTTTTGGAAATTGTTAATGAGTCAGGAAATTTGAATTCCAAGTTATTTTCACTTAGCCGGATAAAAATCCTGTGGGCGTTATCAGAACTCGGCGAAGACGGAGCAACAGCAAGGCAGATAAAAAACGGCCTTAATATCGGAAGTGACGGCTCGACATATTCAAATTTAAATGCGCTTGTAGAAATGGGTTACCTGCGGATGGAAAAGGTCAGATTTGAATCAAAAGAAAATCTTGAATTGTATGTACTTACTCCCGCGGGACTTGAAGAGTGGAATAAAATAAAAAACTGGTTCGATATGCTTGTCTGTGAGGGTGAATAAAATGGGAGACTGGAAAAAAGCGATTGCTGTGTTTGAGGAGATGGATTTTTCCTTAGACTGCGATGAATTCGAGGATAAAATAATAGGCCAGAAGACGATATGCCTTCTCCAGTTAAAGGGTATGAACCTGAATTATCCTTATGGAATGTATGTCCGCGGCTCTTACTCTCCGGCATTCACCAAAGATTATTACGATCACAAACAGGAGTTTAAAAGCCTGAGTTCAGGTGCTTCATTATCGGATGAAGAGAAAGCGATGGTAAATACTCTTGATAATCTCTTCCAGAAGAACGCTCCTCTTCTTGAGATCGGTGCAACATATGCCTATATTGTTGAGAAAACGAACAGGTCGTCCGTAGAAGCATTCCGTATTATAAAAGAGACAAAGGGATTTTATCGGGACACACAGATTGCAAAGGGTATTTCAAAGGCAAAGGAATTTTTATTCGAACCAACTGAAAAAGATCTTGAGTGGCTTAAAAAAGAGACCGGGCCGATGCAGCGGGCATCTATTAAATCCATGAGGCATTAGGAATGATATTTCAGGAACCCGGCGAAGTCTGGTTCATTGAACTCGAAAACAGTCGCGGGCACGAACAGTCGGGGACCCGCCCGGCAGTCGTTCTTGCCAAATCTTATGGGATGCATACGGTTGTCCCTTTTACTACATCGGAAAATGCCGCTAATTTCCCCCATACACATATGGTTGAACCCGACTCCCAAAACGGCCTTTTGAGTTTAAGTTTTGCAATGTGTTTTCAGGTTTTATCACTCGATGAAGACAGATTTCTTAGAAAAGCCGGGGTCTTATCCGAAAGTGATCTAAACTGCATAAAGGAACTTTTGAGAGATCTTCTGGATTTATAATCGCCCCTTCAGTTTCGAATCTCCGGAGAATAAAAAATTTTTATGAGACTTACCGTGGCTCTGAAAAAATCGCACCACTGGTGCGAGAAATAGGCTGAAGTTATAATATCAGCCTAAACCCCCTCCTGAATGTGGTCTTCTTTCATCCCTTTCATAAGCGCAACTGCCAAATCATAACTCTCGACGGCGAGACCCGCAAGAAGAGCCTCCTCAGTTGCCATCTCCCTTAGAACCTCTATTCTGGACAAAGCTTCCCACTCGGCACGGTTTTGAGCAACTTCCGCTATTGACGATTTTAGAGATTCGTAGAGAAGTTTTTTATCCGGATCAATAATCGAGGGAATAGACTCCATCACCACCACCTGGGGCCGTCGCCGATCTCTTCGATATATCCAACATTTGATATGAACATTTTTTGTCCCCCCATATACAGCATATTTTACAGTATGTATTACAGTATTGAGCCGCTGGCATATATAATTTACCATGCAAAATATACTGTATGACCGTCGTAGGAAATGGGCGCGTTGTATCTCAGGGAAATGCAAAAACGAAGTATCTAACGATACCCTCTGCATTAGCTACGGATTCAAACTTTCCATTTGAAGAAGGAGAGCAGGTCAAAATCATAATAGACCCACAAAACAAACGCTTAATTGCCGAAAAGATAAGATAATCTCAAAAATGGCAGGAAACAATTTCCCCTGTTGAAAATCTAAAGAGTACATTCATAAAACCTTCATAACTTCATACCGCTCTCCTCGATCACCACGATTTAAAAAGAGTGACTCAAGAGCCTGGGAAGTGCGATCTCTGCGGGAAAAGTAGGGCCTTTTATCTTTGAATGATTTGAGGACGAATTTCTGTGAGGGATGTTTTGGGAAGCTTTTGAGGGAGGAGGGTTAAGAAGATTAAGGGTTTTATTTTGGTTTTTTCCCCTCAGGGGTGTGAGCAGACAAACACCGTTTTTCGGTCCCATTTTTACTCAAAGGCTTAATTTTAATAGGAGTTTTCTTCCCATTTTCTGATTTTTTCCCTTTTTTATCATCAGCCATAATAAGAACTACGAATTATGATTAAAAAAAAGTTTAGAATAATTGTAATACAGATTATCCCAATTTTCTCCCCTTGGGGACTTGAGCACTGTTCTTTACTTTTACCGTTCCTGGACTTACCGGTTTAGCAGTAACAGGAGGAGGAGAATTTTTAGAGGGACTTTTATCTTTTCCCATGATATTGTGTTATAGTTCATAGTATATAAAAAAAAGTCAGAATATAAATTAAAAAAAGGTATTAATGATCAATTTGGAAAAGGTCACAATATCCAATTCTAATAATGAAAGTATTAAAATTCCAAAAATAATCAAGTTTAATAAAATTAAAAATAATGTAATTACATATCCATCTTTTAATATAGAATATGTTTTTCGATTGGAATCATAGGAATCTATTGTGTGATACAAAAAATCAGAAACTATCTGATATTTCTCAACTCTTGATAACTTTTCACGCCTTTCCTCTCCAAACACCGATGGATATTTGTATTCCTTTGGTAATAGAAGGAATAAAAAAATAACAAATGTTAATATAGAAAAAATTAAAAACCAACCGAAAACGTAATAGCTACTATCCAGCATTTCTCTAGTCCCTAAAAAATATAAAAAGACAGTCGTTTGTATAGTTACCAATACAAGAAATATCTGAAAAGATGCAATAATTTTTGAATTTATTAAATTTATATTCAAACCAAACCTATCAAACTGAATTCTTGCTTCTTCAAGAATTAGCGAAGTTCTTTCAAATAGATCATTTTTTTCAAATATTGAGTATATTTCTTCTTCTTCCTCAGAACTGATTTCATCAGGATCTTCAACATCACCGTCTTTTCTTAAACATTTAGATAAACAGGAACCAAATTTATAAACAGATTTTAGGGGATTATTCCCTTTTATTCCCATACAAAGTAATTATATTCAAAAGATATTATTTTTTTTATAACAGTTTGAATGTCAATGAAATTTTAGAACCAATGAACGTCAATTACGATCACACCACCAGGGGATCTCTATTATTAATGAATAAATATGAATAGAGAATTATGTCACAAATAAACTAAGCCTGTGACTAAGGACATTGGTAAAATGAAATAATATAATGTAAATAATAGTGAAGTTCATGAGGAAAGTTGCCCTGAACTCTAAAATGTGCTAAGTAAAAAATATCTTGGCTTCTTCAATGATTATTGATGTCCTTTCATATAGATCTTCTTTTTGCTCATCAGATAATTCTTCTTCAGTCATTTGGATATTACCTCAGGGTTTACGTGACCGTCTCCCTTTGCTTTTTTAATAATAGCCGTCCCATTTTCTTTACCTACAGGCCGAGGATTTACCGGAGGTCTGCTTAGAGGTTTTTTTGGAAGTTTTGCTTTGTCTCCCATACGAGATAAATAAGATCTGATCTGTATTATACGGATTACACAACCGCAAATATAAGCAATAACCGTGATCGGTTTGCGACCCATTTACGATCCATTTGCGATCCAATTGCACCTTGAAAAATTTATAAAATACTTTTCAAAAACTCATAAAATATTCATCAAAATCTTATCAAAACCATTTTTACGCCTTGCTTACGATATCAAATTTCGATCCATTTGCGATCCATTTACAAGGAGTCACAAGTGCTTTCGATGAGGTTACGAGAGAACCCGTAATATATAAAAATTAATTTTGGGCTTAATATTTTCACAAAACCTTCAACACCTCCTCAACCTCATACCTCAATGAAATCTCCCTCGTCTGCCCTCTCCCCTGGAGAGGCGTCAGGGAAATAATCTCCATCGACTCCAGCTTATTCAGCCGTTTGTAAAAGTTGGCAGGCCCCGTTGAAAGCCTTTTATTTAAAACTTCATAGAGAGCTCCGGAGGTCGGCAGCTCTTCACTGTCACGAACCACTTCAGCCAGGACCGCCAGGAATTTTTTCTCCTCCGGAGACAAGCCCCCGATTGCATCCCGTAACCGGATATCCTTCGCAGAGACAGATGTCGATACATCCTCTGCAAGGACTTCCTTCCTTGCCGCCTTCTCAGCATTTGCAACAGATTCTTTTATTATCGTAAGGCCGACACGGAGATCCCCCGCTGTAACCGTTCTTTGAGTAATAAGATCCAGGACCTCACCTGACATCGCCCCCGGATAAAGACCGCAGCGTACTCTCCGGGAAAGGATCTCGCGGACCTCCTCGTAGCCGTAAGCAGGAAAATAAATATCAACGGGCCTGAAGACCGACCAGACCGCAGAATCGACTTTGGTCATAAGGTCGATCTCCATGTTGCTCACGGCCGCAATCACTCCGAGTCTTGCACCCGGAAATTCTTCGTAAAGACGGAGCAGTACATAGAGAATATCATTCAGCCTGTTTTCATACATCAGATAATTCACATCATCGAGACATACGACTGCAACCGTCCGCGAATCCGAAAGGTAATTTCCTATCTCATTGTAGACCTTCCGGAACGCAATCCCGGTGGTCGGCGGATAATGCCCAAAGATCCGGTTGAATATTGAACCGAAGATCGAAACCCGTGTCCGGTCGTTCTTGCAGTTGATATATACAGGCAGGACCCGCTTTGTCGTCTGTTCGATCTCGGAGAAGAGCACCCGGACCGAGGTCGTCTTCCCCGTTCCGGGAAGGCCCCGGAGAACTGAGTTGAACGGTCGGCCCCCGGCCATCGCCGGCCGGATGGCATAGGCCAGTTCGCTGAGCTGCGTATCTCTGAAATTAAACTGCTCCGGTACATGATCTATCTCAAAAATATCGGGGTCCCTGAAGAGAGTCTGGTCCCCCATTAGCAAGTTTCTCTTCATTATTATGAATTTTTATGATGCGTTATAAGCCTGAATTCTGAGTGGCGTGAAAGTGGAAAGTATCAAATTACTCATTTTTGTTTATTCATACTTTCATAACCGGGCCATTGTATATCCCGAATGATGAGAGATAACAGGAAAGACACGTTAATTACATCTGAATAAATACATGAATTTGATGAAGAATACTATCAATCCAAGTATTATGTCCGGAAAAAAGTGCTTTATTTATACGATTCTTCTTTTCATCCTTGCCGGCGTTTTTGAAATTGGCGGGGGATACCTCATCTGGATATGGTTAAGGGAAAACGGAAGTTTGATTTTTGCATTTTTAGGAGCGATAGTCCTGTTTTTATATGGAATCGTACCCACTTTCCAACCCTCCCATTTTCATAGAATATATGCGACTTATGGAGGCATTTTTGTTGTAATGTCGCTTTTATGGGGTTGGATCTTTGATAAAACTCTTCCTGATAGTTACGATTTAATTGGTGCTTTAATAATCCTAATCGGGGTTTCAATTATCTATTACTGGCCGAGAAAGGAGGAATCATTACAATGAACGCAGGAATATCCCTGATACTTTTTTTCCTTGCCGCACTTTTGGAAATCGGAGGCGGATATCTGGTCTGGTTATGGCTAAGGGAAAACAAAGGTGCATTTTTTGGATTGATGGGAGCGATAACACTTGCAATTTATGGAATCATTCCAACCTTACAGGATGCACATTTCGGCAGGGTTTATGCTGCATATGGAGGTATTTTTATTGTTTCATCTTTGTTATGGGGTGCAATTGTCGATAAGAAAAATCCTGACAGGTATGAAATCATAGGGGCACTAATTGCTCTTTCGGGGGTTATTGTTATGTTTTACATCCCGCGCTGAGCGTGTTTTCACCAGGAGGATTTAATATAGAGCACAATATTTTTTATTTAATTCATGACTTCAATGATTGAAGACATCCTCAAAGAAATTCGTCATTGCAAAAACTTCATCAGCACAGCAACAAGACCCCCCGCACCGGCCCCGACACCGGCGGAGATCTGCCGCTCGCGACCTGCCGACTCCGACTTAAAACCTTCGAGGTCGCGGATGCGGTTCTCATGGTCTCCGATAGACTCCTTCATCTCCTCAAGCGTCCTGCAGATCCACTTCACGTCCCGGTTCGTCTCGACGATCATGTCCCTGTTACTCTTCTCTTCTTTCATTGTGCGTTCGTTCACTCCTGCGGATAAATTCGGCAGAAACAGGGATAAATCGAACTGTATCAACTATCTGATACAGTCACGCTAATTACCCAAAAGATCGAGTAATTAAATGCCTGTTCCAGTACCCGGGGAAAAGGCAGGCAGGAGAAAAAACGAATGGCAGATTTCATCGAAACTACCAACACCAAGTCGGCCACTCGTGAGCTTGCAGCCTCCATCGCAGACGTTGCAACTTTCCAGAGTATCATCCAGTCGGTGATCAATGACAACCCCTTCGGCTGCACTGCTTACACTCAGAGCGGTGTGTCGCATGACGGGGTCGAGGTCAACCGCGAGAGTTATACCGCGAAGATCGTCTTCGAGGATAATGCGGCAGAGAAGGTCGGGACTCTTTCCGTCAAGTGTCCCACTGCTTCTTCAATGAACAGTGCTGCCGGCGCAATCCTCGCAGACGCGGATCTTGCCGTTGCCGTTGGCGGTGATCCCGTCCGCGATGCAGAAAGCGATACTTATTCCTGCCAGCTCAAGTGCCATGACGCAAACAGCGAGACCTACTATGTCACCTTCAGTCGCGACAAAGTCAGGATCAGTTCTTACGAGGACGACTCCATCCTGACCGTTGTCGAGACCTGGGCCGACACTGTGGCCGCTCTTGCCTGAACAGAATTTCGAACACCGGGGAGGGAGACTCTTTTCAACTCCCTTTCCGGGGAAAATAAGCTTATTTGGGGCATATTTTAGGTTTTTTTGAGATCGGATTTTACCTGGTTGAGGAGTTGTTCTGGAAGGCGGCATATTTTCGGATATTTTTAGGATTAAAGGCTGATTTACCGTTTTCCACATGGGCCCGCAGAGCCCCTCAAATTTCTCAGACGGTGTTTACCCTGTCTGAACCTGAAATAGTCCATTCTGAGGCTTCTGTGTGGATCGAAAAAAGGGCAATTCGGGCTTTTTTTAAGAGATAGTGCTATAAGAAATTCCATATAAAATAAGGAGAACAAATTATTTTATGAACAATACTTTGAGATCTCATTTAAGTGTTTAAGCTTAATCAATCTAGTTAATTTTCATCAAAAAAAATAATTTATATAATAACTCCAAACCAAAAATTGTGGCATAGGGGGCAGTTATGATTAATGTTTTATAGAGATTTACCTCTACAATTTCATTTTTTGAATCATTAAACCTCCATTGCCCGGAGGAAAAAATGAGTGTAAATCAAAGAATAACCGTAGTCATAGGAGACGCACCCTATGGCAATGAGAGACCATTTTCAGCATTGAGATTTACTGTAGCTGCTCTCATAGAAGAAATGGAAGTAAATATTTTTTTAATTGAGAATGGAGTTTATTTAGGAATAAAAGATCAGGCTCCTTCAGATTACCCTTCTCACGAAAACCTTCTTGTTGAAGCCTATGAAAATGGTGCAAATATAAAAGCCTGTGGACCCTGCTGCAAGGCTCGCGGTTTAACACAGGAATGCCTTTTAGAAGGAATTCAAATGGCAACAATTCATGATTTAGTAGATTTTGTCGTTCAAAGCGAGAAAACAATATTCTTCTAGGAGTTTTATCGATGGTAAAAACTTTAGATGTTACTGGGAAAAGCTGTCCTATACCAGTTCTGGAAACCAAAAAAATGCTTAGATCTATGGCATCAGGAGAGGAATTATTAGTTGTCGTAGATTACCCTCCTTCAAAGGATAACATCATCAGATTCGTAAACCGTGAGAACGATTTGGTTTCAAACGTAACGGAAGAGGATTCAAAAATATTTATATTAATCAAAAAGGGAGGGGATTAAATGAGCGATATCGAAAAAAGAAAATTAACTAGTATTGCACCTTTGTTTGGATGCTCTTGTAAACTTCCTGAAACCGAATTGGAAACTTTGTTAGAAGATATAAACATTAGTTATTCTCCAGAAATCTTATGTCCTGGTGATGACGCTGCTGTCATAAAGATCAATGATGACCTTGCAATTATAAAAACGACAGATTTTTTCACTCCAATTGTAGACGATCCGTATATTCAAGGCAAAATTGCAGCTTGTAATGCAACAAATGACGTTTATGCAATGGGAGCAACCGAAATTGTTGGCGTTTTGGCATTATTAGGTATTCCTCGTGAATTACCTCTAGAAAACGCAAGAATGATGCTCAAAGGATTTCAGGATTTTTGTAACAGCATAGGCACATCCATTGTTGGAGGCCACACGATAATAAATCCCTGGCCTTTTATTGGAGGAGCTGTAACTGCAATATCTTCGCCGGACAAAATAGTTTACCATTCCGGAGCACAACCCGGAGATGTTTTGCTATTGACAAAACCTCTGGGGATACAACCTGCAATGGCATCCACACGTTTATCCAGTGAATATTCTTCAATTATTCAATCCACATTAGATTCGGATATTGTAGCTAATGCTGTAAATTTAGCAATAGAATGTATGACTACATCAAATCTCAACGCCGCTAAAGCAATTAATGAAGTTGGTGCAAATGCCTTGACAGATGTCACGGGTTTTGGACTATACGGGCATGGATTGAATATTGCTAGAAAAAGCAACGTATCTTTGAATATTGATTTAATTCCAATTATTTCTGGAACTTTAGAACTATCGGCTCTTTTTGAACATGGTCTTGAAGAAGGAAAATCAGCCGAGACTGCCGGAGGGTTATTAATGTCAGTTTCAGAGGAAAATTTGGATGAAATTATTCATTCATTAAATAAGTATAATGTCCCGGCTTATGAAATTGGAACTGTTAAAGAAAAAGGAAATGAACACGTTGTCATTGACAATCCTGAAATATTAGAGATTTCATCTCTAAGCGTAAAATTTGAAAGTTGAAACAATGGAGGTGCTTTATGGATAAAAATGATCATATAATCGAGGTCGCAAAAGGTAGAATTCAAATATCCGATGGAGAAGTAACGGTTATTTCGAAACCAAAGATTAAGTCTTGTCCGACATGGCAACGTGTATTAAACATCTCTGGTGAACTAAATGAACCGATTATAAAAGAGATAATCGAAAGAAGAATGGAACTTGGAAAACTCTTCCAACCCGACAGAATACTGGAAAGCGACAATTTAATTTTTTCTTTTGGTGCATCGGAATTACTTTTTTGCGCTCTGAATGAGGGTATAATAGATGCTGCCGTTTTGGTTTGCGATGGCGCAGGAACAATTATTAGTGACAAGCCAAAGGTTGTCCAGGGTGTTGGGGGATGGATGTCAGGAATGATAAAAACAAGCCCGATACCTGAAATAATTAGCCGACTGGAAGATTTGGGTACAATTGTTGTTGATAAAGAAAATGCAATTATTAATCCTCTGTATGGAGTTCAAAAAGCAATTGAAAATGGATATCGCAATATTGCAGTTACAGTAGCTGAAAACGATATTGATCTTATTCCTAAAATTAAGGAATTGGAAAATGGATGCAATATCTCAATTTTATCAATTTGTACAGGAGCAATTTCTAAAAAAGAAGCACAAATTCTTACTCAGGCCGATCTCGTCTGGAGTTGTGCCTCAAAGGAGATAAATGAAGTTGTAGGCCCGGAATCGATTTTTACTACAAGAAGGTGCAAGCCAATTTATGCACTATCAACCAAAGGGAAAAAGATGATTTTGTCTGGTGCATCGCAATATACCAGTCATATGGAATTGTTTGTTACTAGTGAGCCTACAACTCAGCCTTATCCATATATCTAAAAAATTATTTTTAATAAACTCCTTATTATCGGACATCACGTTGCATAACCGCAAAATCAAAATTTCTAAATATGAAATTGTTGGATCTCTATTTTATTGAGACTACTTTGAGATTTCAAACAGCACCAGAATACTTTTCATAATGATGGCAATCGGTTATGCAACATTCAGGATGAAGATGCCTGTTCTTTAAAAATCGAAATCTAAATATGCTTCTCTTCCAATTATCTTTCAATGGACCCTGTTCTGGTTTTGATCCTCACTCTGGCATTCATAACAGTTCTTGCATTCTCGCGAAAGGTGCCGACATTTGTATTCTTATTTTCAGGAGCTGTATTCCTGGGCCTTCTTGCGGGATTCGGATTCGAACAGGTTCTTACGTGGGCGATAGAAGGGATGGGGAATATCTTCTCTTCGTTTGCAGTTATCATACTGTCCGGCATCGTCATCGTGAGGTTACTGTCCGACCAGAGTTTGCTGGATATAATAATCTCCGGATTGCGATTCGGCATAAAAGATCGCGGTGTGAACGCCGGAATTATCGGCTACATCCTCTCGATCCCGACGACATGCTGTATCACCACTTACCTGATGATCGCCCCGGCGATGAAAAAACCGGGTGACAAAACTCCCGGATCAAATAGGCCACTCTATCTCGTAGCGGTAGGCAGCATCATATCATATGTCCTGATATTTCCTACCCCTGCAACGATACCTCTCCTGACCGGTCTTGCGCCTGATTATCCGGTCTTTAATTTTGATGCAATAACAATCCCTCTCTCTTTCGGGATTCTCGTAATCATTCTGCTGCTCTCCGGTTTCCTGTACCGGAAGACAAAAAGAGAAACGGTTGAATCCGTGCTGCCGGAAGAGAAGGTTCCTGCCGGTAGAAAGATCCGTGCATGGGCCCCTTTTATCGTAATGTTTGCAGCGATACCCGTGGGACTTTTTCTTTTGCAGCTGTCTCACCTGATCCTCACGCAATTCATAATGCTTGCCGGAATGATAACCGCCCTTGCACTTGCTCCTCCTGATATCAGGATGAAAAGCTTTTCAAAAGGTGCTAAATTTGCAGGGTTGATCCTGTTTGATTTCTGTTCCGCGGGAGCGGTAGGGAAGGTGATAGTAGGTTCGGGTATAGCGAACGGCATAATGGATTCGATGATCCCTGTACTTCCCGACATTCTGGTTCCGTTCATAATCGCGGCAGTTTTTGCAACCGTTCAGGGGTCCAGGGTAGTGACCGCGGTGATCTCGTCTGAAATAATTGCCACCGCCGGGCTTGCAGAAACACTTCACCCGGTTCCGCTGATACTCATGGTCTCGGCCGGAACGTGCTTTATCTCATATCTGACCGATCCGTACTTCTGGCTTGTGCAGAGAACCACGGGCGATGACATCACGACGGTGATGAAGCATTACACCCTGCCGCTGGCAGTTGCAGCGGTTATCATATTCGTTGTCGCTCTTCTGCTTACGGTATTTTTCTTTCCTTATGTCGAGAACGCGGCTCTTTTGGTTTGATAAGAAATATCAGGACAATATTTACTTTTGGACCACAGAACAAAAATTGTTATCATAATTCAGAATTAAGAATCAATAATGGTCACTCATCAGGAAATCAGAGAACTCTTTTATCCACTTGAATGGATTCTCCGGTTAATAATGATCACACTTCTCTGTCTGGTTTTATTGCACCTAACAGAAATTCCTGAAAATTACTACATGCTTGTCTTTGTCTATAGGGCCCTTGTAATTGGTATCTTGATTATGTTTCTCATTCAGGCGTATTGCATTTGGAATTTTTGGAGAGATAAAAAAAGTAATAGGGTCCTGTCATGAAAAGGCTATCACGCGAAGATATGATAGAATTAAATGAAAAATATTTAAATCTGGATTCTCTAAGTGAATTAGACGACAAAACTTCTTTAAATATTTTTGGAACATTAATAGATACTTCACATTTTTTAGACAAACTTGAGGGATTGCTTCATGCATTAGATTTCTCAGAAGAATTGTTAAATCGCGAAATGAATGAAGAAAATAAATCTGAGTTACACTACTATATTGCAAACCTTTGGGCAGATTTAGAGGAATTTAAAAGTACATGTATAAAAAGCCGTTGGGATTGGGATCAACCAGAAATAAAAAAAGTAATAACCAATATCAGATATTCTTTCAGATATGGATTTTTAGGGGATAATACAAAAGTTTCAGATTCTCGCAGATGTGAAATTCTGACTAATTATGGAAATGCTCTCTCACAAATAGGTAGGATTATTGAAGCTATAGAATATTATGACAAGGTTTTAGAGATCAACCCAAACTTTTCTATGGCTAATGGGGCTAAAGGGAATAATTTATTTAAATATTCTAGATATCTTTACGATGAAGGCCATAAAGCATATTTTTTAAATTTATCATATAAAATGCTGAAAAAGGCAATAGAAGGAGATCCCTATCCCCAAGCCAAAAAAAATTTCCAGAATACTATCAACATTTTAGAAAAGGGATGTTCTAAAGAATTATTGGCTGAAAATTTTGATTTAAACTCTTATGAATTAGGAAATTCTCAGGATGAGATTGATTATAGGAATTGGGTATTAAATAATAGATTATTCCTGAATCCATTGAATGATCTTGGACCAAATTCAATCGCTGCAAGAGATGTCTTACTAACCCCGTCAATCTTTACCAAAATCGACGAGGGACCATATTACCAAGGATTTTATAATCAAATGAAGCAGGAATTTGTATCTGCACGATACTTATTTTATGAAGGAATTACTCAAAGAGAACTCCATTTTTCAGATTTTGAAGTAATGTTATTTAATACAGGAGATTTTCCAAGATATGGATTGAAAATCGAAAAAATAAAGATTGCATATCGTATGGCATATTCTTTATTTGATAAAATTGCCTTTTTTATAAATTACTATTTTAGACTAGGATTAAAGGAAAAAGAAACTAATTTTAAATCTATATGGTATAAAAAACAGAAAGGAAATAAGCCATTAGAGATTAGAGGTGATCTTTATAAAAAAGAAAATTTACCATTAAGAGGATTATTTTGGTTAAATCAGGATTTCTTCATAGAGGATTTTAAAGAATCAATAGAACCCGAATCAGAAGAACTGAAAAACATTCGAAATTCTTTAGAGCATAAATATTTGAAAATTCATTCGGATTATTATCCAATAAACTGTGGTGCTGACTTCAGTATGTATGGTGAAGATAGATTAGCATACTCATTGAATTATAATACTTTCATTAGCAAAACATTGAAACTTTTAAAATTAACACGTTCTGCCTTAATATATCTATCTTTGGCGATATATACTGAGGAATTTCAACGTTACTCAAATTCTGAAAAAATGAAAGATGCATATTCTATTGAAATAGATGTGTTTTCGGATGATGATAAAAAATTGGACTAATTTTTTTGGATCATCGCTATTCATTTTTTACTGATAGCCGCAAGCGATATTCGAAGAATTTCGCGAAGCGGCGGGCCACCACACACAGCCGGCAGGGGCCGAGACAAAAAGTCGAGGTTCCTGCGGGCGTTATACAAACCAGCTCAACCGGAAAAAACAAGGCCGGTGTTGCGAAGCTCGCCGGAAGCCGGATGGGTTCCGGCATTGAGCATGAACTTGTTTCATGCGAAGCACTTACTCGAAGAGTTAGTGCGAGAGCGAGCAATCCCGGCCGGTACAAAAAAAAGGAATTCATTCCTCCCCGCCCCCAGTGAGGAAGTCGGCCGCCCGCTGCGCATCCCCCGCGGCCCGGATGACATCGACGGCCGTGCCGTTCCTGATGTGACGGAGCCACCCTGCGACATAGGCAGCCTGGTTATCGATGACGGGCATATCGATCCCGGTCATCGCACACAGGAAGGCAGAACCCATCTCCGCCGTCAGCTCCTCGCGGCTGTACTTCTCGCTCCCGAACCGGATCGGCCCGGTTATTCCCGGTCGCTTCAGGCGGGATTCATGACCGGTCCAGTGAGTCAGTTCATGGAAGTAGGTCGAGTAGTATTCTTCCGGAGATTCGAACCGCTCCATCTCGGGCATGTGGATGATATCCGCAGCCGGGAGATATGCCGGCGGTCCCGGGGTGACCTTCGGGCAGTTCCTTTCGATCACTTCGTCGCAGGACGTGATCGCCCGGACCTCGCCGACCTCTTCCTTCTTGATCCCTTCGCACTGCGAGAGGTTGAAGACCCAGTAATACCTGACAAGCGGCTTTTCCCGCTGAGACATCACAAGGACCTCGTCGCCCTGGTCGTTCACAATCGGCCTTGCCTCTTCGAAGGACCAGAAGACAACAAGTCCGGATGCCTTCTCGCCTTTCCGGACATACCCGCCGAGCTGCTTGATCTGCCGGTACGTCCCCCACCATTCATGACCGGAGAGCAAAAGGCGGTTTATGCCCCGGTAGGGCCTTCCCGTCAGGAGATTGCACGGCGACAGGTTCTTCCACGACTGATGCCAGGGGATCGTCCCCGAGGAAAGAGAAGAGATGATCCTTTCCCGGACCATCTCATAGACATTTACCATCAGCAAACACCCCTTACCCTTGCGGTGTAACAGTTGTCATCAGCCTGGGCCCGGCGGACACATTCATCGTATCCGTGCTTCTCGACCTCGTCGCGGTAGTGCTCGCGGATGCACTCTCCCCGTCGGCGGAGGTCTTCGGCCTCGTAGAGCATTGAGTGTGCCCTTCGTTCAAGCTCGACCGCACGCTCATCGAGGAGTGCAATGTCTTCAAGTGCATACAGAGGGATTGCGTCGCTCATCCGGGACATTTCAGTCCACCTCCGCGAGCACGTCAGCGAAAAGCTGATATGTCTTCTGGTCAAAATCGATACTTAGCTCAACGCGAGCTTTCAGGGCGGCTAACTTTTGCGGGGAAGCCGCCCCGTTCCTTATCTGTTTTGTAGTCATTTCGATCTACCTCAGCCGGTGCTCAACCGCGACCGACTGAATGCGGGGGTAAAACGGCAAACGGAGTATGGCTGTCGCTCATCAGAGCGACCGGCTTACCCGTTTGACGGAGACCCGCGTTTGCAAGAGGAGATTTACAGTGCCGTGCAGGGGAGCGACGAAAAGGTTTGAGGAGCGGATTCGCACGGCTGTTTGGGCGGTTATTCAGGAGAGGCATTCGGGCGGTTTTATAAATTCCAACCGATTCAATTTATCTGGTCCATAGTTTAGAGGAGTATAATCTACACAAATTATTTGGACAGCAACAGGCTACAATAATACATTGGGGTAAATCAATGTCTCTTACACATTTTGTGAAGCAAGAACAAATAAAAGAATTTTTTGCTTCTGAATTTTGTGATCCGATAAAAATTGACAAGAAATTGTATAAATTTTCCAACAGGAAAATTATGGGTTTTTCAATACTTGTCAATGATGGAAAAGTGGAGTATATTTGTGACAGTGATGGAAGAGAAAAATCTATTTCAGCATTTGAAGATTTAATTGAGTTTTTAACAAATTACAAATATTTAAGCCACTTATGCTGTTTTTACTGCTCCAATTCAGATTTTATATCGATTATCAATCATCTATCAAAAAAAGAGATTAATCATCTATTAAAGAAACATGAAATTGATTATTATAAATATAAACTTCAGTTTTATCCTAATAAACAGCTGATAATCAGAAAACCGAAGAATATCCATTACTTTTTTAATTTACACCCTTTTTTTAGGGAAGAATTAAAGGTTGCAATGGGAAGCAGTTTAGATTATGATATAATTAGAAAAAATCAAAATGACACGGAGTATTATAAAAAACAAGCAGTTTTAGTGAAAAAAATCGCAGAGTATTATACAGATGAAAAGAGCAATTTTCCTCAATTTAATTTAAAGGTTACAAATGAACCCCAAACGGATAATTATTTTGAAATAGGCACTGCATTCGACTATCTGTTGAGATTTAAGATTGAAGCAGAAAATGAAAACGTTATTACTCAACCCTGGGTTGCTTATAATTCACTTTATGATTTAAATTCTGAAGAAGATCTAAAAGAAAAGGAAAGAATCGAAAAACGCTTAGCAAAAGTTGAGAAGGTATATCGCTCTTTTCTGAAAAAAAAGATTGTTACAGAGAAATTGATTAAATGCTCTTTAGATCTTACTAAACTTGATTCAATTTATAGAGCTGGATATACATATGAAGAACTTGATTTTAAAATAGATTCTAAGGATATTGAAGATCTTGATAATCTAATCAGTGGAGTACCAGAAGGATTACTCAAAGACAATAGAATTTGCATTCTAAACCCAACATTTGGATTAGCATCCTATCTCATCAGGGGGGCAGACGCGGATCTATACATTGATAACACTCTCATCGATATTAAAACAACAAAAAATCCTGATTTTTCTAAATCTCATTTTTATCAATTATTAGGATATGTCCTCCTTCATAATTTAGGCCAAAAATACATGAAAAATTGTATAAAACCTGAAATTCTTAGTTTTTTCAATGAAAACTTTGGTTCCTATGATATGCCAGAATCCACCAAAATTTTTCTGAATGAAACAATTGAAAGAATTGGGATATACTTCTCACGTTCCAATTACCTATACACATTGGAACTTAAGGACATTGTAAATGAAGGCAAATTTAGTGATGAAGTAATGAATTGGTTTGAAAATGAATGTTATGAATATCTACAAGCACAACTCATGAACGAGGCTATAGACCTCTTTGACTTATTAGAGGAGCTGGAATGAGAATATCCTCTACAAACTGATACAATATATCAAGCAATCCCAAGATCCTTTTTCAGTTTTTCAAGAAGCATACTATAGTCGTCACTCCCTTTTGCTTCATTTATTGACTCTTCAACATCGATTGCCCCTTCCTGGTTGAGCACCATCGAACAATTTGTACAATAGAGGGCCGAACTTGGATTACTTGTTTTACACCGGGGACAAATAACAGGCTCAAGAGTTTTTTCCTGTTTCTGATCCTCGTCAATGAGACCGGCGTTCTCAAGCATCTTCCTCTCGATATCGCCGCCCGACAAGTGAACATAAACCTCCGGCATATTGGAATTTTTCTCCCATCCGGCAAAGACACGGAGCTCCATCTCGGAAAGTCCACGCTTCCCGCCTTCGTTCTTCACAAGATCCGTTAATCTTGCATGACGGATGGCATGAGGATGAATCCTTTTGTGGACGTTCGCCCTTTGTGCTACTCTCTTCAGCATGTTCTGAATAGTATGATGATTGAGCCTTTTGTTCCCGTTCCCATATCTGGTGAATGTAGTGAATAAAGGTGCATCCGATCGATCTCTTAAGGGGTGTACATTAATCCATGCCTGGAGATCCGGAACAGAGGATATCAGCCTAAGCCTCCTCATCCCTGTCTTCCCCTTTACAATAACCACTGCGCCGTACCTGTCAAACTCTATGTGCCCGATATTAAGCGATACTATTTCTCCGATGCGGGCCCCGGTATCCCAAAGTAACATTATTATTGCCCGGTCCCTCTGCCGGTCGCAGGCATTCACGAGTTTTTCAATATCATATCTGGTTAGGAGCTGGTCGGTTGGAAGACTTGATCGGACACGCTTTATCTTTACATTTTCAAACAGTGCCTCTTCAGTTTCTTTTCCGACAAGCCATCTGAAGAATAGTTTGATCTCAAGGATCTCTCCGTTCACGGTAACCTGGCTGCACTCTTTTCTACGCTTGATAAAATAATTCTCAACATCATCTTGAGTAACCTGCTTTGAATCCTTGAATCCGTTTGAGATAAGGAAATTGTAGTTCCTCCAGACCTTTGTCTGAATTGTCTGTTCAGATAACTGCTTTAATTCGAGATGCTTTACATAGCTTTCAAGATATTTTATATTGGCCTCGTCGATAGATGGCAGCTTTTCAAAGTATGAGTCCATTAGTTACACCTCCACGACATGGGTTTTAAGTGAAACCTGTGCCAAGTGGATGTAAGAGACTTAAGATCCAGTCATGTAGATGTTCGTGGGTTCGAATCCCATCCCTCGCACTTTTATTAAATATACAATTCTTACCACAGGACGATCAGGATACCAAATACTATTACCATGATAACATTTCTCAATATGATCGATAAAATCTGGATCTCTGCACCTGTCTTAGGCCCGAAGATAGCGGCATAAGATGAACCGTAAAACCTTATCCCCCTTGTAACACTGGTCAGGATATTTCCGGCGATAAGCGTGATGATTATCTCTTCGGATGTCAGCGTTCCTGATATCATCAGCCCGGAGGCAACACTCGCTCCTGCGATAAAAGATCCGAACTGTGCCGCAATTATAGCAAATCCTGCAGGAGGAATAGGGAAATAACTGCCCAGAGACTGGATATTGTCGGCAATTATATCGAAGACTCCCGTATTGATCAATGCAGCAACCAATACAAGTACAGGTATGCTGATCTTCAGGATATGAACAAGCGGTTCCACAGATGAATTAAGCGCCTTTTTTGCATGCTGACCAAGACTGAGTTTTACATTCTCCTCAACGTAACAGATCTCGTAATCCCGCGGTTTCAGCAGAAATCTGCCGGAAACAACCAAAATAAAAGTTTTTATGAAACCGACAAGAGTCAGAATTAAAAAATATGCCAGCCCGGTTAATCCGAGAAGAGGAATATAAACCGGAAGAAGATATCGCCAGTGCATTACAATATTTGGAAAAGAATTCATCAGTGCTGCAAGAATCATTTCCTTATGGCTGAGAATCCCTTCACGCTCGTATTTTACAAGCATCGCGTTGGCAGCTTTAGGAGAGACAAAAGCCATCATGAAAGATATCCCGCAGTCAGGGTGGAGATTGGCATAATCGGTTATCGGTCTTGAAAAGCGTGACAATTTATCCGTAATATTAAAAGAAATTATCAATTCGGCAATAAACACACCCACGGCCATCATCGGAACAGAAGCCAGGATCAGGTCCAGGGAAAGAACCAGTGTATCGATAATAAATTGATAAATATCTATCATCTGAAAAAAAACCTCGACAAATACCGGAAGCTAACATATGTATAAAAAATGCTACTATTTTAGAGCTTTCATCTTACTTTATTTGCTAAAATAATAGTTATTTACACCAATTTAAATTAATCACCGACTCGTCAGAACCTAAAAATTATTTACCAGAAATTCCTGAATTTGTTAATTCAGAACACCCAATATCTTTTTAATTCACCCCGCAATATTCACTAATACCGTGGTGAAAACTTGACTCCCGAGATCCTCCTTGTGCTGGCAGTCCTTTTGGCAGCGATCATCCTCTTTGTCACCGGCAAATTCAGGAATGACATCAATGCTGTCATAATAATGCTGACCGTAGGCATTCTCGGCCTTGTCAGTCCGCTCGATACAATTTCCGGGTTCGGGAGCAACGCGGTCATCTCGATAATAGGAGTAATGATCCTCGGCTACGGGATCGATCGCACCGGCATAATGGTCGTGATTGCACGAAAGATTATGGAAGTAGGGGAATCCAGTGAAAGGAAGATTACGACAGTAATTTCATCCGTACTCGGACTGGTCTCCGCCTTCATGCAGGACCTCGGTTCGGTCGCACTATTTCTCCCTGCCGTCCTGAGAATATCCCGGAAGAGCAAAATTCCCAAATCGCGGCTGATAATGCCCATGGGATTTGCGGCAATACTTGGGGGAACCCTTACGATGGTCGGGTCATCACCACTTATACTGTTAAACGACCTGCTTGAACAGGACGCCCTTGATCCGTTCGGGTTCTTTGCCGTAACCCCGATCGGTGCGGCACTCCTCCTTTCCGGGGTCCTGTACTTCATGCTGCTCGGCAGGTATGTTCTTCCATCAAAAGACGAAGCAAAGGAATCCCAGAGACCGCAGGAGGAACTGATAGAATCGTGGAACCTCTCCGGGAGCATGCACCACTACCGCGTCACGGAAGGATCGCGGTTAAACGGAATGAAAAGAGAGGAGGCAAACCTGAAAAAAGGTTACTCCCTATACCTCCTTGCGATCACGGAAGGCGATGACGTAATCTACGGTCCGTGGAGGTACACCATCTTTTCCGCAGGAGAAATCCTGACACTTCTCGGAAGTTTTGAGGACGCAGAAAGATTTGCAAAAGATTTCGGCCTTAAAAGGCATGAAGATCAGCAGGGATTGACCGAAAAGATTGGAGAGGAAAATGCAGGATTTGCCGAGGTAATCCTGAAACCCCGCTCAAAACTAATCGGCAAAACGATAAGGGAGATCGCATTCAGGAAAAATTACAGCCTCGAGATAATAATCCTGCTCAGCGAAAACAACCCTATAAGAGATGACTTTTCCGACACCCCGTTAAAGACGGGGGACACCATCGTAGTATACGGTCCGTGGAACAGGATCGAGGCGATTGGGAAGGACCCGAACTTCGTCCTTTTAACACCTGTTGAAGAGAAAGAGATGAAAAAAGGGAAAGGTGCAGTTGCAATAGGATGTTTTGCCGGCGGAATACTGCTCTCGTTCGCAGGGCTCCCAATATCGGTGGGGCTCCTTACAGGTGCAATCGCAATGGTCCTTCTCGGTGTAATCGATATGGACGAGGCATATCATGCAGTAGACTGGAAGACCGTATTTCTGCTCGCAGGACTTATCCCACTCGGCCTCGCAATGGATCAGACAGGAACAGCTGCATACATTGCAGACATCATCATCCAGGTCGCAGGGCAGAGCCATCCCATCCTGCTCATGTTCGCAATTGCAATCCTTACAACATTCTTCACTCTCTTCATGTCGAATGCCGCCGCAACCGTTCTGCTTGTTCCACTCGTGATATTTATTGGAAGTTCTACAGGACTCGATCCCCGGGGGCTTGCACTGCTCGTGGCAGTATGTGCATCCAATTCGTTCATTCTTCCGACTCACCAGGTAAATGCATTCCTCATGAACCGGGGCGGATACAGGAATTCGGACTACATAAAGGCAGGAGGGGGAATGACTTTCCTGTTCCTTGTCGTGGCCGTGGGAATGGTTTATATAATGTTTGCGTAATATCTGCAACTATTAGGAGGGCTTTGCATATATGCTTCTGAAACATTTCTATGTAGAAAAAATTGCCCACAGTTCTTATCTTATCGGCGGAAACAAGACCTGTGCGATAGTTGATCCTGCACGCGACGTCGGAAAGTACATCCATGCAGCGAAGGAAGAAGAGCTTGATATAACCCACATACTCGAAACGCATCTTCACGCCGATTTTATCTCGGGCCACATCGATCTTGCGGAGAAAACAGGTGCAGCAATATACGCTCCGAAGAACGGAAACTGCGAGTTTGAGCATGTCGCCGTTGGTGAGGGCTCCACGTTCTCAATAGAAAACATCGAATTTCATGTACTCGATACGCCCGGGCATACGCCCGACTGCCTCGTATATCTTGTAAACGATCTGTCGAGGGGAGACGAAACTGTGCTGGCATTCACAGGCGACACCCTGTTCGTCGGGGATGTAGGAAGACCCGACCTCTTCCCCGGTCGGGCGGAGGAGCTTGCCGGAAAACTCTACGACAATATAAACAACAAAATTGCAAAGATCACGGGAGACTGTATCGTCCTGCCTGCACACGGTGCAGGCTCCCTGTGCGGAAAGGCAATAGGAACGATGAAATTATCGACAATAGGGTATGAACTGAAATACAACAGGGAGATCCTGATAAAAGACAAAAACGATTTCATAAGATCGCTTACCGTCGGAATGCCCCCGGCGCCGGATCATTTCGGCAGGTGCAGCGAGATTAACAGAAAAGGGCCTGTCCCTGTTGAATCTCTCCCGGAGATCGTGCCGATGACGCCCGCCGAATTCAGGGAGAAGATGAACGATGGAAAGACCGTCGTCCTGAACACCTGCGATTATGCAGCATTCGGCGGCCACCACATCCCGGGAAGCTGGCACATAGATATGAGCGGGAACTTATCGACATTTGCCGGCTGGGTCCTTCCCCCTGAAAAAGATGTCCTCCTTGTAACTGACAATCAACAGCAGGCGGAGGAGGCTGTAGTAATGCTCAGGAGAGTTGGGCTGGATCACGCCGTAGGGTACCTGGATGGGGGAACTCATGCCTGGGTTGCGGCAGGTTACGAGACCGGGCATGTACCCCAGCTGTCCGCAAATGAAGTTCATGAAAAACTAAATGGAGGCGGGTACACTCTCCTTGACGTCAGAACAGAGGATGAATACAGGGAAAAACACGTCCCCGGCGCAGTAAATATACTTGCAATGGATCTCAGGACGAGATACAGGGAACTCGATACCGAAGGGCCTTTAATCGCAATGTGCCGGACCGGACGGCGGTCGAGCCTCGCATGCAGCATCTTAAAGCAGCATAATTTCAGGAATATCTGCAATGCATCAGGCGGAATTACCGGATACATTGCGGCAGGCTATCTTAAATGAGGTGATAACATGGAATGGACACCATATATCGCAGGAATCGGCATAGGAATCCTGAGCTGGATTGCATTTCTGCTATCGGACAAGCCGCTCGGGTGCTCGACAGCCTTCTCGAATACGAGCGGAATGATCGAGAGATTGTTCAGGGGCAAAAAAACAGAGGATAAGGAGTATTACCAAAAATACAAGCTGGGGATAGACTGGCAGTGGATGCTTGTCATCGGAATAATTATCGGTGTATTCATCACGTCGGTCCTCACGGGCGGGTTCGCAATCGAATGGGTTCCGGATACTTTCGCAGATAAATTCGGATATAATCCTGTATTGAGATGGATCTTCGCCATCGTCGGGGGAATCCTCATGGGCCTCGGGGCACGATGGGCTGGCGGGTGCACAAGCGGGCACGGGATCAGCGGGGCATTGCAGCTTGCAATATCCAGCTGGATTGCCGTGATGATGTTCTTCATAGCAGGAATCGCCACTGCGATGCTGATATACGGAGTATTGTGAGGTTAAAAAAATGCTGACGGAAACAAGGAAGAATAAAAGACTCCAGCTTTTCATAGGATTCATAATCGGATTGCTCTTCGGTCTCTTCCTCTATATAGGAGGAGTAACGGAATACAATGTAATAATAGGACAGCTTCTTCTGACAGACTTCACAGTCCTGAAAGTAATTATGACGGCCATCGTTGTCGGTATGCCTGGCATCTATATAATGAAAGGAAAAGGCCTTGTCAGTCTCCATGTCAGGAAAGGATCAGTAGGATCGACAGTCATCGGGGGACTGATATTCGGAATAGGGTTCGCCATCCTGGGATATTGCCCCGGAACGGTTGCAGGTGCAGCTGGCCATGGATCTATGGATGCACTTTTCGGCGGAATTGTTGGTATATTGATCGGGACCTGGATCTTTGGATCGCTGTATCCCGCCCTGAATAAAAAAATACTCAACAGGGGAGAGTTCAGGCACATGACGATCCCTGAAAAATTCGGGGTGAACCCGTGGTTCGTTGTCATTCCGGCCGTGATCTTTATTGCACTGGTCCTCGCCAGCCTGGAGTATACAGGCTATTAATATTAGTGTACCGTGTACATCGTGCTTCCGCCCGGCGGTACCAATAATAAATATTTATTACAACCTCCAATTGATTTTTATGTCACTAGTGTGGTTCGAGGAACTGATTCACCTGCTGGTTCTGTTTTTTGAATTCGTCGGAGGATTGCTGATAATATACGGCGGAATAGTTGCTACCGCAAAGATTCTCCTGCTGGAAATTGCAAAAAAATCATATTCATACAACAGGATCCGTCTTGAACTAACAGGAAAGATAGTATTCGGCCTGGAATTCCTGATTGCGGCTGACATTCTTGCAACTATAATATCTCCTTCACAGGAAGAACTCATCATGCTTGCAGTAGTCGTAATCATAAGGACGATCCTCGGCTACTTCCTTGAAAAAGAGGCAAAAGAATTCCAGATTGAATAAAATATCCCGGTAAACCACCAAATAGCAGGCATTGAAATATGAGTGGCGAGACGAAGAATTAGAGAATTTTAATTTATCATTTGAATGATATCACGGAGGAATTACTTTACAACATGACCTTTTTCGGTTCACCATTTAGTGAAATAAAACAAACATAATATTGCTGGTTTTTACAAATTAATTCCTTTCATCAATGTTCTATTAATAAAACTTTTAAATGATATATTCGTAAAATATAGTGATTGATATTGGAGGGATCCAATACTGTCGCTTAGCGGAAAGCAAACAAAATAATTCATAAATTGGAGGAAAATTGTATGAAGTTGAATAAAGAAGAAGCATTCACCGGTCTAGAGGCTGCAATTGTGCTTATCGCATTCGTTGTTGTAGCGGCGGTATTCTCATATGTAGTGCTCGGAGCAGGTTTCTTTACGACACAAAAGGCACAGGAAGTTGTCTATACCAGTGTCGATCAGGCAAGTTCGAGTATCGAGATCCTTGGAGATGTCTATGGTCTTAACACCACCAGCCCGGTACCAACCGGCCCGGTTATTGACGCTGTAAGGTTCACTGTAGGTCTGACAGCAGGCGGATCGCCCGTAGATTTCGGCCAGACAACACTCACTTTCAGTACAAATGAGAATGTCTCAAGGTTGGACAGAGCAGCAGATACACTCACAGACGCGACCAGCATCAGTCCAGGACAGTGGGGAGTTATCAGGATGGCAAACAACGACAGCAGCGACCTGCTTCTTGAAAACCAGGAGCAGTTTACAATCTATGCAATGCCTGTTGCTTCTGACGCTATCGAAGCCAATGAAGATTTCGAGATTCAGGTCCGCCCCGCGGTAGGTACAGCATACGCAATAGAGAGATCAGCACCTGCAAGAGTCACGGGTGTAAATGCACTATACTGAGGAGATGATGATAATGAAGATGTTTAAATCAGAAGAAGGATTCACCGGTCTTGAAGCTGCAATTGTGCTTATCGCATTCGTTGTTGTAGCGGCGGTATTCTCATACGTAGTGCTGGGAGCAGGTTTCTTCACCACACAGAAGGCACAGGAGACCGTTTATTCAAGTGTCGACATGGCATCATCAAGTCTTGAAGTTCTTGGTGACGTCTATGGCTGGGGAAATACTGCAGGCACTGCTATTGATGGCGTCCAGTTTGTTGTAGGTCTTACTGCAGGAGGAAGCTCTGTTGATTTTGCACAGACGACGATGGTATTCACCAACACATCCCAGATAGTTGATCTTGATAAGGATGTACAGATCACAAGCAGTTCATCAGACGTAGTAAATGTAACAGCAAGAGATTCGCTTGATGCCGATACATGGTATATCATCGACATCCAGAACGACGACACCGACAAAGGTGCACTTCTTGAAAACCAGGAACAGTTCACAATCTTCGCAAAGCTTGGAACAGCAGTAGTAACACCAAATGAAGCATTCACAATCGAGGTTAAGCCCCCGGTAGGCGCCTCATACGGTATAAACCGTAAAGGACCTGCAAGAGTGAATGATGTGAATATTCTCTACTAAAAAAACTTTTTTTTCGGAGGATTATGCAGGGGTATCGCTCTTACGACGCCTTTACAGGTCTTGAAGCCGCTATTGTTCTTATTGCGTTTGTCGTAGTGGCAGCATTATTCTCCTATGTTGTCTTAGGAGCAGGATTCTTTACTACACAAAAGGCACAGGAGACCGTTTATTCAGGTGTCGGTATGGCTTCATCAAGTTTAGAAATACTTGGCGACGTTTACGGGAACAGTACAGGGGTCGGTGGAACAAATGCCGAAATAGACGGAGTGATGTTTGTCACGGGCCTTACGGCAGGTGGAAGTTCCATAGACTTCTCAAGGACTACCATCACTTATTCGAATAAGGATAACGTAACACTAGTGCAACGTTCATCGTCGATCGACAGTACATCATCAAATGTCGTAGTAGACAGATCAACGGTCGGACAGAATGAATGGGCAATTATCGACATTCAGAACGATGACAGTGACAAGGGTGCGCTTCTTGAAAACCAGGAGCAGTTCACGATCTATGTAAAACTGGACACTCCAAATTATATCAGCAAAAACGAGGATTTCAGTATTGATATCCGACCGGATCAGGGTGCGGCATACTCTATAAAAAGAACCGCACCGGCAAGGATCTACAAAATGAATGTACTGTATTGAGACAACCATCTCAATGCTGAACTACTTTTTTATTTCAAACATACAGATAACAGGAAATATTTCCCCTTTAAAAGGGTACTCATACGCAATATTTTTCATAGACGATACTACAGTAAAAAAAGACTTTTAAATAGTAAATATTAAATGATTAGTAACTATGGCAGTTAATCAGTCGCAGGTAGATCATATATTATCAACCGCATCTGCTGATGATCCGGAAGTTAAACTTCAAAACCTCCAGGACGAGGTTGATCTCCTAAAAAAATCCGTAAAAAAACTCCTCATCGACTTACGTGAAAGGATGAACGAAATGGATAACCCTTTCATTGTAGCGCCTAATCTTCCCCCATTAGCCGAACTGCCTGAAAAAAAGGCTGAAGAACTTCCTGAGCCATTTGAAGAAGAAAAAGAAGAACCTGATATTAAAGAAATAACGGATATCAAATCAACAGACAACGAATCCGCTTTGGAAGCTAAAGAAGAGATCCTTTCAAACCTCCATGAGAGATTTGAAGATATAAGGACAATGGCCCAGCCGGTACCGGCTGGAACGAACCCGGCCGAGAGACCCAGGCTGCAAAAACTACACCAGTTATTCGAGTGGATCTCCAGGATGGTAAAGAAATACGGCCATGACCGTCTGGAGATCATGACAGGAACTTATCATGAAATGGGATATATCAGCGATGATGCCTACAGGCAGATAAATGAAATAGCCAGATTAATGCCGGAATCCATCGGGGAGTTTCATGAAATCAGTTCAGAGGAGTTTGTATCCGAGCTTTACCTTTTAAACAGAATATTAATACCTGAGGATTCCTCACTGGACAGGGAGATGATAGAAGTAATAATGGAGAAGAAAGAAACTGAAGTAATAGATACAAAGAAGGAATCAAAAGACGATTCCGGATATGAAGAGGACTGGATTGAACTCCTTGAGAAGGTTTGAAGTGTTTTTAAATGTCCAGTGAAACATTTGCGACGGCAATATTCCTGATTACAGCCATAGTTGCAGCAGCTGTATTAATAAATGCTTTTTTCCCGATAATTTACCAGGCCTCATCTACATTCTCCGAATCATCCCAATCTGCTGACGAACGTTTGCGTACAGAGGTCAAAGTAATCAACACATATGCAAACTCTTCATCGGATCCGGATGCAGAAGTCTGGATCAAAAATATAGGATCTGCCAGGATTGCAAAGAACGACATCGATGTATCCGACGTATTCTTTGGCCAGGAAGGTGATTTCGAGTATCTCTTGCTTGATATTTCAGGAACTATAGATAAAGGAGAATGGAGTTACACCGTTCTGGAAGATACCGTCAATGACTACTGGGACCCCAGGGAAACCCTGCGTATAGATATAAACAGCAACAAAATTCCAGACACCAGCGGCCAGTACGTCTATTTCCAGTTTGTACTCCCTTCCGGCGTATCGGTAGCTAAAACATTTACAACGAGTGGTTAATGTGGCCAGTGCGTCTTTAGTTGCAACAGCCTTTGCTTTGATAATGCTGATAATAACAGCATATTTTCTGGTAGGGGTCGTATTAACGACAGCCGAGGTTGTATCAACCGCACAGACGGATCAGATTAACCAGCAGGAGGAAAGGGTCAGGACCGCTATAAATATCAATAACACCTCAATCGAGTCAGGGTCTATAATCTATGCAGAAATCGAAAATACGGGGAGTGTTGTCATATCAGACATTAAATATATGGATGTCTATACAATTAATGGTAAATCCTCTCCAATATATTATTCTCAAGGTACAGGAACAGGTACCTGGAGTAAAATATCAATAGAACCGGATATCATTAATCCAGGACAATGGGATCCGAAGGAAGTAATGAACATTTCAGTGACCTACCCCGGAAGTGATCCACCGGTTTGGATCCAGGTGACAACACCGAACGGGATATCGGACTCAACATATATATAAGAGGTGATCATATTGGGAGATTCAGATAAAAAATCACTGGGTGACCTTCTTGGCGGAGAAGAAAGGGAGATCCTCTCGACAGGGAACCCCGAGATCGACAAAAAACTTGCAGATGGTTTGCCCCTTCAGTCCCTGACATTAATTGAAGGAGAGAATGATACCGGAAAGAGTGTCATAACGCAACAGATTATCTGGGGAGCCATGAAAGCAAGCCTGAATGTCGATCTTTATACATCTGAAAACACAGCCAAAAGTTTCCTGAACCAGATGCAATCAATGAGTCTGGACATCTCCGATTATTATGCCTGGGGTTATCTCAAGATCTACCCTATGCATACGATAGGTTTTGAATGGGGCGAGGATGAGATGAGCGGAATCCTGAAAAGGATCATTGCGAAAATCAGAAATAGCGACGCTGATGTCATAGTAGTCGATTCATTAACGCTTCTGACAGAATCCACATCCCAGACCGACCTTCTGGCCTTCCTTACAAGCTGCAAAAATCTTGTAGACCATGGAAAGACAATTCTGATTACTCTTCATACATATGCATTCGAAGAGGATACACTTGTTCGTATAAGATCGATCTGCGATGCACATTTATTCATGAAAAAGGCCCTTGTCGGAGATAAATATGTCATGGTAATGGAAGTCGTAAAGGTCAGGGGTGCACGGAAAACCACAGGTAATCTGGTTTCATTCGAGGTGCATCCCGGATACGGAATGAAGATTATTCCGATTTCCAGCGCAAGAGTCTGAAGGTAAAAGGGGATTTAACAGATGGGTGCTCTAAGTGCAAATATAAACCTGCCGTTCCAGCCTGAAGAGGTGGACGAGGAAGAGGATATCTATTCCAACTATGAATCTTCCTCTCTTTTCAGGATGCTTCCTGCTAATGCCAAGGAGTACGTAGCAAAAAGCCCCCATCTTCTCGAATATCTCCAGATGTTTCCTGTGAACCTTTATGGGATTCCTCTCTTCTTCTCCGAATTAAAGAGAGAAGTAAAAAGCATGGAAAACCCTAACATCATCTACCCCGTTGATGAATTCACCTTTATTCATATCTTCCCCGACCAGGACGATGTCAGAAACTTTTACATTCCAATTGAACCGTCCTTCATGCATACTGTAGCAGAAGCAATGCCGGTAATCGAGAAAAAGATGGTGGATATCATTGATGCTCTCGAAGAGGACCCTGTTACAGAAGAAGAAAGAACTGAGGTACTGAAGAAGGTATTAAAGGAAATAATCTATGTTAAAAAACCGGACGAATCGTTTGACGATATAACCGCACTTGAAGGAGGAGATACCGGGGTCAAAGATAAAATCGTCAAATTTCTGAATACCGATTTTTCAGCCAAAACCGATAAAAAAACTCTTGAAAAACATAACGTCAAAGAAACTCCCGACGGGAAAGTGATCCTGACGCTGGCGGAATACAGGTCTATAGAATATCTCCTGATTCGTGACAAAATCGATATGGGGATTTTGAAGCCGTTTCTATCCGACCCCTATATTGAAGATATCACCTGCGACGGCGTCGGGCCGATATTTATCGAGCACAAGATCTTCAAGGGCCTTAAATCAGTTGTTGAATTTACCAATTCGGATGAGATCGATGATTTTGTAATCAAAATGGCCGAACGGATCAAAAGGCCGATAACATACAGGAACCCTATTGTCGACGCCACCCTCCCGGACGGTTCGCGTATCAACATAGTCTACGGTACCGAGGTCTCAAAGCACGGGAGCAATTTTACGATTCGTAAATTTGCAGAAGAGCCTGCAAGTATTCTCCAGTTGATCGAATGGAAGACTACCGACTATATGGTTGCCGGCTACCTGTGGATGTGCATCGAGTTCGGAATGTCGCTGTTCATGAGCGGTGAGACTGCGAGCGGAAAGACGACAAGTCTCAACGCACTTACGGCATTCATCGCTCCTGAAAGCAAGATCGTCACCATTGAGGATACCCCCGAGCTTACAGTACCCCATAAGAACTGGACAAGACAGGTCTCCAAAGGGAAAGGGAAAGGTGAAGGAGGAGAGGGAGAAGTCACGATGTTCGACCTTCTTCGTGCCGCTCTTCGTCAGAGGCCGAACTATATCCTTGTCGGAGAAATTCGTGGTTCTGAAGGAGCGGTCGCATTCGGTGCAATGCAGACCGGCCACCCTGTCATGAGCACTTTTCACGCGGCATCCGTCGAAAAACTGATACAGCGTCTCTGCAGTGATCCGATCAATATTCCAATGACTCACGTAGACAACCTGAACCTTGTCATTATCCAGAGTGCCGTTACAAGACCGAACGGTGATAAAGTCAGGAGGATGCTCAGCATCAACGAACTGGTAGGCTACGATCCGGATACAAAAGGGTTTTCATTCATCGCCATGTTTGTCTGGAACCCGACAACCGATGAATTTGAATTCCCCGGGAAAGGCAGCAGTTACCTGCTTGAAAACAAAATCGCAACGATGCTTGGTATACCTGAACATAAAAGATCTGAGATCTATTTTGAAGTCGAAAAAAGGGCACGAGTCCTCCAGAGACTGCATAAGGCAGGATATGTCGGTTTCTGGGATCTGTATCATATGATGACAAAAGTCAAAAAGCAGGGCCTTCTGAAGATCGATATTTAGGCAGCAGACATGTTCGAAAGCACTATAGAGAATCTCAGGGAAAAGAACGGGGGAAAACTGCCATTTGAAGATACTCTGGGAGATCTGTTCAAAAAAATAAAGGATATCAGGGATAACAAGCGGATGGGAAATGATCTCCTTTTCATGATCACTTATATGGCATCGATTATTCATGCCAATGTTTCAAGACCAGAGATTTTTGCATATACTGCCGAAAGAAAGGAATACCTGCCCTCAAAAGCTATGAAAAGAGTGGAGTGTTTTGTTAAAAGATGGAATTACAGTTATGCCGAGGCACTTCTTCTTGTAGCGGATCGTGTAAGAAACGAGATGCTCGAGAGTCTCTTTAACAGGTTCGGAAACTCCATCGAATCGGGTGTTCCTGATGAAGAATTCCTTACGTCAGAACTGGGAACTGTCAGAAACGTTTACAGGAATCATTTCGAACAGGGTATTGAGATGCTGAAAAAATGGGGCGATGCATATATCGCACTTATGCTTTCTGCAACCATTGTAAGCATTATTATCATGGTTTCTGTTGCGATCTACGCCCCGGACGATCTTGAATCTACCCTGAACTCGTCTTATTTCCTGACTGTAGGAGTCTCCGCCTTCGGCCTGATTACAATGTATAAATCAATCCCCGACGATCAGAAAGCACACGGACTTGAAGAAGGCGGCAGTTATGAACAAAACCTGATTGGAAAATTTGAAAGGATTATCATTCCGGTGACTCTCCTGATTTCAATTATAATGCTTTTCCTTGGCATCAATTTCGGTGTGATCTGCATCCTCGTCGGACTTATGCTCGGGCCGATTGGTTACCTTGGATTTAAAGACGATCAAAATATCATAGCAAGAGATGAAGATTTCACTGTCTTCATCAGGGGACTGGGAGCAATCATGGGGGGTATGGGCATGACCGTAGGACCTGCGATGTCAGAGGTCGACAGGAAATCACTTTCTGTACTCGGGCCGTTTATAGACGGAGTTTATTCAAAACTGAACCTGGGTCTTGATGAAAAACTAGTGTGGGCGAGATTTATAAAAGACTGCGGAAGCAACCTTATCTATAAATATTTAGGTATCTTTCGCGATTCGGTAGATCTTGGTGCAGGACCTTCGGAGGTATCACAGATCGTAAGCGGATCGATGCTTGAACAAACACTCCTAAGGCAGAAACGTGAGATGCTCGCCACGGGCTTTATTGTTCTGCTCATCCCCATGCATATAGCGATGATTGCCATCTTCACTTTCCTGTACAGCATCCTCATAACAATGTCACGTGCAATTACAAGTGTTATGACTACATTTTCCGATACTGCTTCCGCCCTGAGTTCGTCCACATCCTCTCTGGGAGGATCGATGGTCAGTTCTATAAACATCTTTACTAATTTTCCCGAAGATAAAATGCAGACTTTCCTGATAATTAGTATAATGATTATCACCATATCAAACATTCTTGCAGGAAAAATCGTCAAAGGAGGTCACCGATCAATGCTGTACTTTTTCGGAAGCATTTTAATTGGTCTGACGGGAATAATATATATAATAACTCCGGTAGTGGTAGCGGCTTTGTTTTCAATTCCAGGATTTGAGGCGATATAATGGTTTCTATGAACGACTCCACAAGAAGACTGATAATGATGCTGACCATAATTTTTGCAGGGACAGCAGTAACATTTCTTGAATTAAGCCCAATTCTCGTATTCCTGATATCCATTATAATCGGGGTAGTGATGCTCTTCGGGCTTAATATCTTATCATTTGAGGAACTGAAAGAGGATATTTTATCATTCAGAGAAAGACTCAATCAACCCATATCCCTTAAAAAATCCAAAGCCGATAAAAAAACCGGAGATTTGAAAACTACTCCTAATGAAAAGAAGGAAACTGATTCAAAAAGCAATAAAGATAAGAAAAAAAGAGAGATTCCTTTCTCCGGCCTTATTGAAAAACTGCCATTTAAAAAAGAGAAGAAGGAAAAATCCCAAGGAACCCCGGAGAAACCATCGCTATTCTCAGGACTGTTTTCCAAAATAAAATCAAAAGACGGCAAGGATGATAAAACCAAGAAAATTGATGAACTGCTTGATAAAACAATAAACGAACCGATAGTCGGGCCTGGTAAAACAGAAGATTCTGCCGTAGCGGCGGCTGAAGTAGGTGAGGAGGATTTTTCAGATTTCGACGATCTGGATCTGGGACTTGAAGATGAAGATTCGGATTTCGATTTTGAAAGCGCCGGAGAGATCGAAGAACCTAAAGGCAACGGTGCTTCGGCTGCTGCAGGCATGGAAGAGGAGATCCCTGATTCGGCAATCGCTGAAATCCTTGCCAAGGAAGGTATAGAATTTGATCTCGAATCAGATGAAGAATTCCCTGAACTCTCCGGGGATGAAGATAGCGCAGAACCGGGTCAGGAAAGCAGCAGGAAGGGACTGAGCGATCTCGACGAACTTGACAGTGATGTTTCAGGACTTGATCTTGAAGACGAAGAGCTGGATGAATTTGATCAGATTGATCTCGACGAAATAGAGCCCGAAGAGGAGCTGGATCTTGAAGAGGAAGAAGATGACTCGATAGAGATCGGTGATTCCGAGGAAGAAACTCAGGAAGTAGTAGTCGCTCCCCCGGAAGAATCGGACGATCTCTTTGCAGCACCACCCAAGGAATGGTCGCAAACCAAACAGGGTACGGGTTCTGAAGAAATACCTGTCGACGAACCATTATCACTCTCCTTTGGCAGCGGAGGTGGCGGACTGGATGATGATGATCTCTTCGCAATGCTCAAGGCCGATACGAAAAAAGCGGTTGTCGTCCAGGAACTCAGTCTTGTCAGGGATTTAAAGGATACTAATGTAAATAGCACAGAACTGGTAGATGAACTGCAATCTGTATTATATGGTCTGGGAGTAAAGGTTGAAAAGATTGATGGTGAAGGAAATGCAAAACCTGAACATATAAATGAAGATGAATCCGGGGTTTGAATAATGACAGAGACTACTTTGAAACAGGTCCCTGTAAAGATAGAATATGGCGGGAAATGGATCTCTACAAAAATCGGAGTGAACGAAGAAAAAATATTATTCCCTGAGCCTATATCTGCAGAAATAAAAATTAAGACGATAGACGACCTTGAAGAAAAAAAGAATATTATTACGATAAGTACGAAAAAAGGAGAATCCTACAAGATTGCATCCATTCCAAAAGTGCTCCAGATATTAAAAAAGACAATAATCATGGGATGTTCGGCATACAGGCTCATGGCATATTTTATGTCGCCTGCGATAAGAGGCGGTGTCATGGTAAGCAATGCCTCTTGGGAGAAAGGTGCAATTGCGGTTTTAAAAACAGGGATCTGGTTTGTGAGCAAGAACAAGCAGATCTGCATACCTCTTGATGAAGTAACAGGAATTGAACTGACAAAAAGAGAAGTGCAGGGCAAAGACAATGATGTTGTGCAGATAGTAAATATTGAAAACGAAGAAGTTGTTACGAGTTTCGTTCTCTGCCCCCTTACAACTCTCCAGATCCTGTTCAACTACCTGAAAGATGCCACGAAAGGTACCGAGGTAAGTGCAGGCGATGTGGATGATGTTTCTGCTCAGGTTGCAATGCTTGTATATTCAGGTATGGACTCCCATGCAATTGAAAAGATGGTGAATATTTCTCATAAGGAGATTGAGAAGATATACGACAAACTCATCAAGCAGGGCCTTGTGGAAGTCGTTATGACAAGGCGTGAGGTCAAACTTACTACAAAGGGTGTAAGATTTGTAAATGAGGCAGTAAAGACATAAATGTTTGCTTCAATCTCTTTTTTTGAAATATTTTTCCGATATAACCATGCATTTTTCGATAGTCTTAATAGCGGTTGTAGAAGAACTTATATTGATTCATAATGGGAAGGATTTTAGTTGTAGATGATACCATGTTCATGAGAACACTATTGAAAAATATCCTCTTTTCAGGCTCTCATGATATCGTCGGTGAAGCTGAGAATGGAGAAGAGGCTGTTGAAAAATACAAGAGCCTTAAACCTGATCTCGTCACGATGGACGTTGTAATGCCGAAGATGAACGGCATCGAAGCTTTAAAAGCAATAATGGCTGAAGATCCTTCGGCCAAAGTAGTTATGTGCACCGCCGTGGGACAGGAACAGATGGTCAAACTTGCAATAAAATCCGGGGCAAAGGGCTATATCGTAAAACCTTTCCAGGCTCCAAAGGTATTGGAAGAAGTGAACAACGTATTGAATTCATAAAAGCAATGACCGTTGTATGATAAGAGTTCTTGTTATAGATGATTCCGTATTTATGCGGACGGTCCTTACAGACCTGCTGGGCAGAGACCCTTCGATCGATGTAGTAGGTACGGCAGAGGATGGCAGAGATGCACTCAAAAAAATAGAGGGGCTGTCTCCGGACGTAATCACACTAGATATCCAGATGCCGAACATGAACGGGATAGAAGTTTTGGAAGTACTCCAGTCCTTCGAAAATCCTCCGAAAATCCTTATGCTTTCGACCCTCACATCAAGAGATGCAGAACTGACCAAGAAAGGTCTGGATCTTGGTGCGGACGATTTTATGCTCAAACCGAAGAATCTCGGTAAAATCCGTGGAATCGAACAGGAACTCATATCTAAAATCAAGCATCTGATAACAATCCCTTCCATAACGGAAAAACCAAGGATTATCCAAAGGCCTGCAGAAAACCTTGTCATGATAGGATCTTCAGCAGGCGGTCCCCCGATGCTTGACTCGGTTGTATCTTCTTTAAAAGAAGATCTCAATGCGGCGGTCGTGATAACCCAGCATATGCCCGCCGGCTTCACAGCATCACTTGCCGAAAGACTGAACAGGATTTCACCGCTTAAAGTCAAAGAGACGGAGAATGCCGAACTGCTTCAAATCGGATGCATATATGTTTCAAAAGGTGGTTTTCACACAATTATCTCAGCAAACCCCTTATCAAACGGAAAGATGGGCGGAAAAATCACCCATTCGAAAGCTCCTCCTGTCCATGCGGTCAGACCTGCTGTTGACAAAACATTCGCCTCAGGGGCTAAAGTATTCGGAAAAAAGACCATGGGAGTAATATTAAGCGGCATGGGAAGCGACGGAGGAGAAGGGATGGAATATATAAAAAATGCCGGCGGGCGAACGATAGTCGTTAAAGAGGAGGACTGCCTTGTCTACGGCATGGCAAGGTCTGCACTCGAAAGAAACAGCGTTGACAAAGTATTGTCACTTAAATCAATTCCCAGGGATATTTCGAAATATATAGCGTCAATAGAGTGATTACATGACAGACGAGGACTCTTACAGAAAATTATTTGTTGCGGAATCATTGGAGAACCATGAGACCATAGTTAATAATATTCTGGTTTTGGAAGAGGGTTCAGACGACACAGCTATCGATGAGATCTTCCGTGCCGCCCATACCCTGAAAGGAATGTCGGCATCGATGGGATATATGCAGATGGAACGTCTCTGCCACAAAATGGAGGATGTATTCCACTGTATAAGAAGCGGGGAACTGGATATCTCCCCGGAACTGACTGATATACTCCTTGCCTGTACAGATCGCATAGAAGAGATGATCGACGATATCGAAGGCGGCGGAGACAGTTCATCAATAAATGAAGACGATCTCGTTGAAAAATTAAAGGAGTATGAAACTCAGGGGCAGCAGGAGGATACATCCATCCCGGCGGTCGATGAAATCTCCATCATAACTGAATGCGAAGATGGAGAAGAAGGGATGGAAGAAGAAACCTTGTCTGAAAATCCTGTAATACCAAAGATTCAAAGATATAAACTTACACTTGAGATCGATAAAGAATGCAATATGAAGGATGTCAGGGCCCTGATAGTCATCCAGAATCTTGAAGAGCTCGGACATATCATATCAAGCGAGCCTTCAGCCGAGGAGATCGACAACGGATCAATAGGAGAAGACCTCGAGATAATTATAGAAAGCGATTCAGGGGAAGAGGCTCTTATTAGCGCATCGCAGATTACCGATATAAAGAATGTTGAAATATTGCCGGTGGGAGAGGATGTCTCTGAAAAGATCCCTGAATATAAACTGAAAATATTCATAGAGCCGGAATGCAACATGAAGGATGTCAGGGCAATGATTGTCCTGCAGAACCTTGAAAAACTGGGACAGATAATTCATACAATCCCCTCAATAGATGAGATCGATTCAGGCGAAATTGATGATGCATTTGAAGTTATTATCTCCAGCGAATCTCCGGAATCACAGATTTTGACCAGTTCCAGGGGAACGGAGATCAAAGAAGTCAGGATCGAGCCGTATATACAGGATACCCAGGCCAGGAAAGAGACCCAACCAGAAGAATCTGCAAAAGAAACAGACACCAAAGGTAAAATTCAGACTGAAGACACGAGCTATGCAAAGGATAGCGCCTCCAAATCGGATGAGCCTGCAAAAAAAGACGATACGGATTCCAAGAACCGGGAAAAATCCAGGGACAACAACAAAAAGAAAGAGGTCAAAAACCTCAGGGTTGATATCTCACGCCTGGACCAGATGATGAACCTTGTCGAGGATCTCGTCATCAATGGCGGCCGCCTGAAACAGATTGCAAAAGAGCACCAGATAAAAGATATGGACGAGGCGCTGAACATGGTCAGCAGATCGATCTCCGATCTGCAGAACCTGATGATGTACATCAGGATGATCCCGCTCAACCATATCTTCAACCGTTTCCCAAGAGTCGTAAGGGATGTGGCTCATCATGATAAGAAGGAGGTCGAATTTATAATGACCGGAGGGGAGACTGAACTGGACAGGAGTGTCATCGACGGTCTGGGAGATCCACTCCTTCACCTGATAAGAAACGGTGTTAATCATGGTATCGAAACCCCGGATGTCAGAATCGCGGCAGGAAAGGATCCGAAAGGCACGCTCACACTGTCTGCCTATCGCGACCAGGGGAATGTGATTATCGAACTCTCAGATGACGGAAAGGGCATCAGCAGGGAAAAAGTCCTTAAAAAAGCTATAGAAAAAGGATTTATAACCGGAGAAGAGGCTGACAACCTTCCTGATGAAGAGGTCCCAAAATTCCTGTTCCTCCCCGGATTTTCCACTGCGGAAGAGATAACCGATATCAGTGGAAGGGGGGTTGGCCTGGACGTTGTAAAGAGTACGATCGAATCTCTGAAAGGCTCAATAAAAGTCAAATCTGTTGAAGGACAGGGTTCTACCTTTACGCTAACCCTGCCTCCGACAATGGCGATTATTGAAGTGATGATGGTCAGGATCAACAATCGCAGATGCGCAATCCCGATCAATGTGGTCGTTGAAGTTGCCAAGATTAACTTAAAGGACATAAACAGGATCGGAAAAAGCGAGGCCATCCTGCTAAGAGACGAAGTACTCCAGCTTCACAGGCTTGATGAAATGTTCGGGAAAGCGCAGCCAAGCGGCATGATTGTTATTGTGCAGTACCAGGGTTCAAAATGCTGTATACCTGTTGACGTAGTCGAAGGACAGCAGGAGATCGTCGTCAAACCCGTAAGCAACATAATCGGAACATGTCCTGGAGTAGGAGGAGTAACTATACCCGGAGACGGAGATGTCATTCCTATACTTGATGTCAACACAATGATAATTTAAAACCGGAGAATTAAGATGGAATTAACCGAAGCACAACTTGACGCAATGAAAGAGCTGGGAAATATCGGTGCATCGCATGCAGCTACATCTCTGTCCACAATGCTCATGTCAGAGATCTATATGACCGTCCCTGAAGCGAAGGTCATAGATATTTCCGAGATCTCCGAACATTTCGGAGATGAGATCGCAGCCCTGGTCGTATTTGAAATTCAGGGCGAGATAAGCCCGGGAGGATATGTCATCCTGCATATTCCAAAGGATTCCGCGATTAATCTTACAAATACGATGCTTGGATCAACGGACTGCGACAGGGAGTTAAACGAGATGGACGAGAGCGCCCTTCTCGAAGTTGGAAACATTATGGTATCCCAGTTCCTCGATGCTACGGCATCGCTGTTGGGTGTTGTTATGCTGCCATCTCCTCCTGCTATTGCCATAGATATGTCTCATGCGGCCTTTGCCAGCATTGTCGCCCAGGTAGCTGTTGATATAAATGAGATAATCTTATTCAAAACCGAACTTACATCAAAAATGCATGATATTGAGAGTACTATTGTCATGCTTCCCGACGAAAATACACTAAATATAATCCTTTCACTGTTAGAAAAGATGATCTCGTAATATTTTATTAAATGGTCGAGAACACGATGGAAGAATCAAAAAAGCCTGAATTGAAGGGAATAAATATCGGAATTGGCGAACTGAAGGTAGGAGGTTTTGTAATGACTTCCATAGGCCTTGGATCGTGTATAGCTGTCGTTCTGCACGATAAAAAAAAGGCTGTAGGCGGCGTTGCTCATGTCATGCTCCCCAACAGCAATGACAAAAAAGACAGGCCGGGGAAATATGCAGATACGGCTGTTCCCGAATTACTTGGAGAGCTGATTGCCGAAGGAAGCAACAAGAGGGATATCATTGCAAAAATTGCAGGCGGATCAAGCATGTTCAGGCAGTTCAAGGGGAACCTTGATATTGGCGGAAGAAATATCGAAGCTGTTAAGGAAGCACTGAACATGAACAGAATTCCTCTGGAAGGTGAAGATACCGGAGGAAATGTCGGAAGATCAATTATGTACGATCCGGGCCAGAGTGGTGTTATTGTAATCAGAAGGGCGGATGGTACATGTATAAATATCTGATTTTGCTTTTTCTTTCAGCTTTACTGGCATTTAACCCCGTATCGGCAGAACTTGTCCAGTTCTGGCCCGATTCAAACTCCATAAGTACTGCGGATGTCAGGGATATCTGCGACGGAACAAACGAAAGAATTATTTTCGCCACGTCAAACGGGATCTCGATATATGATAATGAAGAATGGAAGATTCTTCACGCTCTTCCCACGGACAAAAGAGGATATCTTGAAGGCATACCTCTGAACGACTACGTTCTCCAGGCAGAATATGATTGCCTGAACAACCTGTGGATTGGATACAGCAATGGCATACAGATCTACAACGGTTATTCGAAACCGGTAACGATCAGGCAGGTCGATGACGTTTTAGTGGACACTGCGATCAACAAATTAAAACGCCAGGGAAGGATAATATGGATTGCAACGGGGGATTCAGGTGTTTATTATTATTTTAACGGCAGATTTGGATGGGTAAAACCCGGAGAAGAAACCGGTCTTCTCGGGAACCATATCAATGACATTGAGGTGGATTACGCAAACGATATCCTGTATATGGCATCCGCTTCAAAGGGTCAGTTTTCATATGACGGAGGTATAGAGGGGCTCGACAACATAACATTCAAACAGATAACCGATCCTCTCATTGCAAAAGATATGACGGAGATTGCTTCATATCCATACGGGGGTGTTGTATTCTTCAACAAAACCGATGCAGTTTACTATAACGAATTGTCAGGGGCAGAACATATCTTCAACGTTAAAGATCTCTCAGGCGGTACAAATAAAATATATGACCTGGCAGTTACAAATGACGGCAAATATGTAATAGGAACCAACAACGGTATCTTCTGTTGGTATAAAGGCGAGGTCTGCAGGCACCTGACAAGATTTGACGGTCTGTCTGATTATAAAGTTGATAAGATATACATCGATGATTCCGGCAGATGGTGGTTTTCAACAAAAGAGACCGTAGGTTACTACTATGAACCGAAGTTTACTGCCGTCTCTTCCATTGAGATCAATCCCGGTTCTTTCGGGCAGGATTCTACGATTATCAATAATGTTTTTTCGAGTGTCTGAAAAAAAGTCTTTATTACCCTGATTTCTTTTTCCATTGCCGTATTACTTACATACCTTACTTGGGCGACCCCGTCACCGGCGGCCAGGTCCGCCGGACTGCCCCTACCCAGGGGCCTTACCTTAAGATAGCTCTCTCACGGCACGCTCAGGGGACCGGCAAGGGTCCCCTAAGCTGTTGAATTTGTTTTTATTCCTTCCGTACACACCATGAGTTTACCGCGTCCCGCCGCTCAGGGGATTCTTGTCTATCCCCTGTGCGGCCTATCACAATTGAGAGGCCCCGAGGTCGGGGCCGATCCGCGAACCTGCTGTGCGGTTCGCGGCGAGGGGTTGTCAAAGATGTACTTTTGGATTATCTGTTTAGAGTTGTTTAATTCCCTCATAACGGCATACAAAGCTGGTGTCAAATGTTTATGAAACAAAGATTCTATTCGGAGTATCACAGACTGAAAAAAAGTTCAATATTCAATTATCGGTTTAAATAAAATTCAACTTTGAGAAAATTTCAGCAGGTTGTTTATTCCTGTATTTTGATTACCTGCATCGCGTATTTGTCAATGGATTCAAAAAATGCATTCTTAGAAGTCTTATGTCTCAGAATATCATCATCGGAGAATATATCGTTCATAAGATAATCAAGTGCAACCAGGTAGAAATGAAGGGATTTAAACCTCTTCTTTAACTGCTTGAACTGGAGTTTTGCCTCACGCTGCTCACCACGCATAACGAATATAGCAAGATCGAATAACTGAACCAGGTAATTAGGCATTCCTTTTTCCAGCGCCTTGTCACGGAATTCATTGTAAGTACTCTTGCTGTTTGAAAGCAATGACAATTTGATTCCGTAATAGAACGGCTCAAGACTGTTCGGATTCTGCTGTATCATCTGTTTTACAATGCCGGCAGCGCCGACACCGTCTCTTTTTTCCAGTTTCAGGTAGAAATTCTCCCTCAGGAAGTCCTGATCATTATAGAACTTATCAACGGCATACGCAAGGAACTGAAGCCTTTTTTCTTCATTACCATTGTTTTTGGCCTTTTCGATCCCGATTTTTACGTACCACCGCTCATTAGGGAACCACTCGAGCGCTTTCTTAGTCATCAGCCAGAATGCACGGTCCATTGATTCCGTATCTTTAATATCCAACTGTTTGAAGCGGTTTACGGAAGGTTTTACCTTGGCCATCTCAAGGAGGGTCTCTCTTGCCTGAAGTTCAAGACGACTCGGCCGATCGTCTATTTCCCCGTGAAGAGCCTTCTTCTCATTTCCGGAGAGAGCGTAATAGCAGTAAGCAATATACATGCCTATCCTGGCATCGTACTTCCAGTAATCACTGAAATAATCAATCGCTTCCCTGTACCTGCCGATATCCATCATCTTGACGCCCGAGAGAATCCTCAGAGTGGATCTGCCGGATTTTTTCTTCTTGCATCTCAGGGCGTTGGATATTATTTTTTCGATGAATTCAACGGATTTAGCCTCGGGACTCGCTTTCATAATGCGAAAAGAGATATCGTCGATGAAATTGTCATATGAGTTGTTGTCAATATCAGGAAATGCATTATCGAGTGCAGACATTACATGGCCATAAAAAACAGGGATATTGGATGATATCTTATCCGGGTTGCTGTCGATGTATAAAAAAAGATCATTCTTCAGGACATCAACCTTTTCATACCTTATGGCATCCGTTAATTTCTCCCCACGAGGCATAATCCACCCTTCTTCCAGTTACAAAGGTTAAATTTATATAAACTTAAAATTATGTTTTTGATATTTCGGCATAATAGTAATCCCCGGCCGATCTCTGCTCCCTGTCAAGATAGCTGCCGGGTTTGTTGATTCTTGGTCTGCCGGTTTTGTCTCTCCTGAAGGTTACTCCCAGTTCTTTCAGGAAATGATTCATTCCCTCTCTCATATCCATAGGGCCAAGCGCCTTTCCTGAAATTCCGGGTTCACCGTCAAATACGAAGAGCCGCTCACTGATCATATCGATGACATAAATATCGTGGTCGATCACAAGAACACCCGAACCGGACGATTCCGCATGACGTTTTATGACTCTTGACAGGACCATACGCTGCTCTACGTCGAGATGGGCGCTCGGCTCGTCAAGGATGTAAAGATCAGCCTCCTTCGAAAGACACAACGCGATTGCCACCCTTTGAAGCTCTCCGCCTGAAAGCTGGGAAACGGATGACTGGAGGATCGGCTCAAGCGAAAGGGGCTCAAGGATTTCATGCTTGTAGTAATTGCTGTCGAATTTGTTCGTTGCCTGCCTGAGCATGAATTCAACTGAATCTGTGGAATCTGTTTTGATATACTGTGGTTTGTATGAGATTTTTACCGCGGATTCCATTTTCCCTTCATCGGGCTCCTCCAACCCTGCAAGGATCTTTGCAAAAGTACTCTTGCCTATTCCGTTCGGCCCGACAAGACCGAGGACTTCCCCGCACCTTATCTCACCTCCCCGGATGGTGAGTTCGAACTTTCCATCATAATTCTTTTTGAGTGCCGGAAAAGTCATAAGAGTCTCTCTTTTCACTTCACGGTTGTGCGAATAGGTCTCGAAGTTTACCGAATAGTCACGGAACCTGACGTTCTCCTCTTGCAGGAATCCTTCGAGGTACTGGTTGATGCCGACACGCACACCCTTGGGACGCGTGAGTATTCCGAATACCGAAGGCTTACCATAGGCGATATGCACGTTTTCTGCCAGCATATCGAGGATCGCAAGGTCGTGCTCTACGATTAGAACAGGCTTTTCAACAGAGAGCTCCTGGATCAGTTCTGCGGCAGTCATCCTCTGGTATATATCAAGGTAAGGAGTGATTTCATCAAGGAAATAGAAGTCTGCATTGCGGGAAAGGCATGCTGCAAGTGCAATACGCTGGATCTCTCCGCCCGAAAGTTTGCCAATATCACGATCGAGGATAGACTCAAGCTTCAGCTTTTGTACGTAATGCCCAAGTTTACCTCTTTCGTCGGTTGATTTCAGCAGATCGATTACTTTTCCCTTGAATACCTTCGGTATGAAGTCGATATACTGTGGTTTTATCGAGGCTTTCAGGGAGCCAGATGAGATCATCTTGATATAATCGAAAAGTTCCGTTCCTGCATAATGCTTAAGAACTGCATCCCAGGACGGATCTGTTTCAAAATCACCGAGATTGGGAATAATCTGCCCGGATAAAATACTGACGGCAGTACTTTTCCCGATACCGTTCGGCCCCAGGATACCGGTAACTTTTCCTTCGAGAGGAATTGCCATTCCATAGAGTGCAAAGCCGTTCTGCCCGTAGCGGTGTGTGGGGAATTCCAGCTCCTCGGGCAGGGTTACTATATCAAGAGCTTCAAACGGGCACTTCTTTACACAAATTCCGCAGCCTACACACAACTCTTCGGATATTACAATTTTCCCGTCTTCGCCGATAACTACGGTCTCGTCACCTGTACGGACCCTTGGGCAGTAGATGATGCACTCCTTTCCACATTTCTTCGAATGACATCGATCCTTATGTACAACAGCAATTCGCATTGATACCACCAGTAAAAATAATGTCCAAAATTATTGTAATGAAAGAAGAATCGTCCATGATATGAACCAGAAGGCAAAAGTCATGAATGCCTGGTAGAACCAGTCCTTTCCTCCCAGTTTGGTATAATCGATCTTAAACACCATGAAGATGTGTTTCTGGAATACTATTCCGGCAAGCAGAAACAGCCATCCGAGAATCGATAGACTTTCTCCGGGGGAAACCGACGGATTTCCAATTATGACATATGAAAGTATTCCGGTTAACATACCCATGAAGCAGGCGATGCCCGTCCTGAGCATGCGCTCCCTGTGGCCGTCGACCTTATCTGTGGGGCTTTTCTTTATTTCCTCTTCGTTATTGATATCCAGTTGTTTCTCCTCGACCATCGAGACACCAGTGATTATTTTTTGGTTTTCAGACAATATGTAGTTTGGTATATAATGGCAACCCAGCAGGGAATGAGCAGCATTGACATCAGGACAATGCTCTATGAAATAAGAGAAAGGTTACCCCTTTGGATCGGAAAGATCTACCAGTACAATACCAATTCCTTCGGTTTCAGGCTGAACGGGGAAGATAAATCCAAATATAATTTCCTGGTGGAATGCGGCAGAAGGGCACATCTCACAGATAATCTTCCGGATGCACCCCAGAATCCTTCGGGATACTCTATGTTCCTCCGGAAATATATCAGCGGGGGCAGGGTTCTGGATATAAAGCAGTACGGACTCCAGAGAATTTTTATTATTAAAATAGGTAAAACGGAAAAAGAATACAACCTGATATTCGAACTATTTAATGAAGGAAACGCCGTTTTGTGCGACGAAAACTTTATCGTCATAAATCCGCTGAAAAGACTGCATTTCAGGGACCGCGAGATCGTTTCCGGGACTGAGTATATCTTCCCGGAATCCGGTACTGATGACATTACGATTGAGAGCATAAGGACTGTACTTGAAAATTCAGAAAGGGATCTCGTAAGAACTCTTGCATCCAATTTTTTACTGGGAGGAAGATATGCAGAGGAGGTCTGCAGGACTGCAGGTTATGACAAGACAATGAACCCCGCTGAGGCCGAACCGCAGACGATCCTGAATGCAATAGAGGAACTTCTGTCAAGGGGCACGAATGCCGTCATCACGAAATCGGGATGCTGGCCATACCCGCTTCCGGGTGAAGAGCCGGTATCATCTTTTTCCAGCTTCAATGATGCTCTTTCGGCGTACTTCCCTCTCCCGCAATCGGCCGCGAAGGATGCAAAGAAAGAGAAACTCCCAAAGTCCGAAATTATTCGCAGAAGACAGCAGGAAGCGATAGTAAACTTCGAAAAGAAGATCGCCGAACTACAGGAGAAAGTGGATGCGATATATGAGAACTACCAGGATATTTCAGGGATCATAGACACTCTCAGGGATGCAAGTTCAAAATTATCATGGCAGGAGATCGAGGAGACACTCAAAAACAGTTCTCTTCCTGCGGCAAAATCCATCGTAAGGATCTATCCTTCAGAATCCGCAGTGGATGTCATGGCCGGCGGAAAAAAGGTAAAGATATTCATAAACGAAAATCCCGAAGCGAATGCGAACAGGTACTACGGAGAGATCAAGAAATACAAAAAGAAGAAGGCGGGCGCCCTCGTAGCGATGGAGAAGTTCATGCCGAAGGAGAAGCAGGCAAAAAAGAGGCAGGATTACAAACCCCAGAAGAAGAAATGGTATCATAAATACCGCTGGTTCGTTACAAGCGACGGTGTCCTCGTAATAGGTGGACAGGATGCAGGCAGCAACGAAGACATCGGAAAAAAATACCTCGAAGGCAGGGATTATTTCGTTCATGCCGACGTTCACGGCGGAAGCGTTGTTGTAGTTAAAGGAGAAACGGAGAATTGGGAAGAGGTTGCGGAATTCGCAGCATCCTACTCGAATGCCTGGAAAGCCGGCCATTTCAACTGCGATGTTTATGCAGCAAAACCCGAACAGGTCAGCAAGACCGCAGAATCGGGGGAATTCGTGAAGAGGGGTGCATTTATAATCCGGGGCGAGAGAAGATACTTCAGGAATATTGGCCTGAAGGTTGCAATAGGGCTTCAGCTTGAACCTGAACTTGCGGTAATCGGCGGGCCGGAGAGCGCTGTAAAAAAGACAGCCGCATACTATGCCGTGCTCCTTCCCGGAAAATTCGAGCCGAACGATACGGCCAAAAAAGTCCTGAGGGAACTGAAGAAGATGATCCCTGAAGAAGATATTAAGGATTTGAAGACTGTTCTCAATACCGAAAGCATAGCGGCCTTCGTCCCTCCTGGGGGATCGGATATTGTCGAAGTTGTGGACATGACAAAGGAGAACTCATAATGAAGGCCGAGTTCGGCGATATCAAGAACTCATTCGGAGAGATCAGGCTGTTTCCAGAGAACACAGACGATCTCTGGCATATCGGCCACATCATCAGGGAGAGCGACCTCGTCTTTGCCACGACCTTCAGGAGCCTTGACTCCGCAACCGACAAGGCAAGACCGGAAAAGATGGAGAAAAAACCTGTCCGTCTCGGTATAAGAGTCGAGAAGGTAGAATTTCATCACAATGCGAACAGGCTGAGGATCAGCGGAATCATCGAGCAGGGGCTCGATACAGGATTTCACCATACTATAAATCTCGAAGCTGGATTCGAGATCTCGGTTATAAAGAACTGGAGAAAGATCGATCTTGAGAGGATAGATAGGGCCGTTAAGGCGTCAGTGACAGGAGTAGTTCATATCGTAGCGATCGAAGAAGGCGAGGCCGAGATCTACAGGATACGGCAGTTCGGCCCGGAAAGATTTACAACGATCTCCGGGGGCTCGGGAAAGCGTGAAGGACTGGATATGCGAACAGGTTTCTTCGACGAGATCTTATCAAACCTTTCGAATGTTACGGGGCCGGTTGTCGTTGCCGGTCCTGGTTTCATAAAAGAGGATTTCATGAAATTCCTCGAAGGAAAAGACAGGGATCTTGCTTCAAGATGTGTGGTCGCCGATACAAGAAGGATAGGCAGGGGTGCAGTGCAGGAAGTCATCGGCCAGGGAATCCTTAACCGGATCTCGGAAGATATCCAGCTTGCCCGTGAAGTTTCATGCATGGATGAACTTATCGCCAGGATCTCATCCGGCGGCAATGCCGCCTACGGTATTGATGAGGTTGAAAATGCAGTAGCGATGGGAGCCGCAGACGAGGTGCTTGTAACGGACGAGCTGATAAGGGATTTACGGGTCTCCGAACTGCTCGACAAAGCGGAGAATATGCGTGCAAAGATAACTGTACTCTCATCAGAATTCGAACCGGGAAAACAGCTCGATGCTTTCGGCGGAATCGCAGTTCTGCTAAGGTACTCCATGGGCTGAATAACAACTGCTGAGTTTGCCGGTCCGGGGAAAAAATTAATTTGAATTTTTATTTACATGAAACTTTGTTTCATGAACGTTCTTTGGAATATACAAACGCGAGATAACCCCCGATAATTCCAAGGATGCTCCCCAGAAATCCCGACAGGAAGGGTATACTGATCACAGATGTTCCTGACAGTATAAAGACAAACGAGATGATATTGAGTATTCCAAAGAAGATTACGGCAAGACTGGCGTCCTTTACATCCTTTGCTATTCCGTTTTTCATTCTCACAGCAGAAACAACGACGATTATGCCAATTAAAACGAGTACGTATCCGGTAGACACTCCTGATATGGAATATGCTGCTCCCGATATCAGGAAAAGAAAGCCGCTTAAAAATGAAATCGCGAACGGGATTTTTATATCTGTCATGTTCATGCCTAAGCCTATGGTGTTTATTTGGCAATACGTATGAAAATACTATTCCTTTTTAATCAATAAGGAAGCAATGTCTGCCCTCTTAAAAAAGATCATTTAGGTTGTTACTTTGGAATTAAATCCGCACATTCCCACAAATCAATTTGATCTCATATTTCAACGAAATTACCGGGAGAAACGTTTATGAAACAAAGGTTTCATGGACTGTTTCATGTAAATCACAACGTGATTTTCATGTAAAAATGAAATCTTAATTAACCATTAACCGAAATTTCAATTATGTCAGAATCAGAAGAGACTAATTCACTGAGGATCGTAGCGGCCCTCATACTTGGCATAATATCAGGTGTGATTGTTTTTTTCATCATTGCACTCGTTCTGGGTTTTATTGAGGATACTTCGGGAATAAGAACCGGGATATCGGTCAATGTCGCCGACAATATCCTGAGTGCGGTGCTGATGTTTATTTTCATAATTGCAGGCATGGCATTCTTCTACTGGAAGGTAAAGAATACTCCTGCTTCAAAAGAAGAAATCGAAGATTAATTTATTCTTCGGCAGGTTCCGGGGACTCGGTTACGGGTTCCGGTTCTGCATCATTTTTAGGTTTTTTGAATGTTTCCTTGAGTTCTATCTCTTCGATACCATCTACATATTCGAAGATCTGGTGAACACACATTCCCTTGCCCATCATCCATCTCTGGTCGTAGGTAATTCCCGGCGGGAGGATGATCGTGAGCTTTCCATCTTCGAGAGTTGCCTCAAATTCACGACCTGTGAAGAGATCAAGAACAGATTCGGCTTTTTCTACAGGATCCTCGACAACTTCCTCGATTGTATACTTGTACTGGAGTGTCTTTCCGGCGAGCATGTGGTTGAAATCAACTACTGCACGTGAACCGATTACGTTTGTAACGAATCCCTGGCGGCCTTCTGAAGTCACACGCATTCCGACGGTGGGCTTCTCTTTGAAGTCCTTTACATTGACCGATTTTACAAGATTATCGTCCCTTTCGCCGTATGCCTTCTCGGGGGCGATTGTGATCTCGTACTCCTGGCCGATCTCCTTGTCGACAAGGTCTTCGTCAAGACCGGGGATTACGTGGTTCCCTCCGACACAAATTGTAATCGGCTTGTAGGTCTTCTCCTCGATATAGCTGCCGTCTTCCTTTGCGACCTCCTCATAGGTCGTATCGAAGATATTTCCGTCAACGCTGCCGGTATAATTTATTTTTACAAAATCGCCTTCTTTTATTGACATAAATACACCTGTCTATATTAATTGGTATTATGTACTTAATATAAGTGATATAGATATGTTTGAAGTAGAGGCCAAGATAAAAGTCGGTTCTACAGGCCCGATCAGAACCAGACTAATAGAAAAGGGAGCGGTATTCGATAAAAAAAGCAGGCAGACAGATACCTACTTCAACTCACCATTCAGAGACTTCGCCAAATCTGATGAGGCACTTCGGATACGCAGCGAGGACGGGTTTTCGGAGATCACATACAAAGGTCCGAAGGTCCAGGGAACCGGAGCAAAGGCAAGGGAGGAATTCAATGTCGAGGTTTCAGATCCAAAAAACCTGGCAGAAATTCTCACGAAAATCGGTTTTTATAGAAGTGCCGAAGTTTTCAAGACAAGAGAAGAGTTCAGGTTTATGGAGACAAACGTTGCTCTTGACAGGGTCGACAATCTCGGCGAGTTTGTCGAGATAGAGGTGATAACGGATGACAGGGAGTCCGCACTCGAAAAAATAGAAACGGTCAGGAAGGAACTTGAGATTACAGGAGATCATATTCCCGAATCCTATCTTGAGATGATCCTTGCCAAAGGAAATGAATAATTTTTTTGAGTAAGTGTCTTTTTTTTTAAAAGGGCATAAGCCCCCTCCGGGGGCAGCCCCAAACGCAAATTTTCGAGGAGCAGGAGGGGATGCTTGTCCATCCCTGACTGCGACCTATCGCAGTGAGGGGGAGGGTCATAGGGAGGGGGAACCCTCCCCCTTCCTATATAACAATAAAACCTGAAATTTTTCCAAACCATTGAAATTTAAAAAATATTTCCCAAAGGCAACCCTTGCGCAAGTTCGCTCCGCTTACGCTTCGCGAACACGCCCTAACCTCAGGGCTTTGCGCTTGCGATAGCCCGTCCTAGGCGCTACCCATTCGGGTAGCCCCGGCCGGGGGAGAAAACTTTTGGAAAACGTAAAACAAGGTATAATGGATAACCATAGATCATCCCCGATTTTGAAACGATAAAAAAGAAAATTCACGGAGCCGGAGGGATGCTTGCCCATCTCGACGGCGACTATCACGACGAGGGGGAGGGTTATAAGGAGGGGGAACCCTCCCCCTCCTTATATTTTGATCACAGAGTCAATTGAAAAATAAAAGATCTGAGCTAAAATATTAATTTTTAAAATAAATTAAACCGAAAGAATCTCGACCCTTATATCCTTCGGCTCATCGCCCAGGGTGACAATCGCACACTTTCCTTCGAATGCAGGGCCGGGATTGACAATTACCGTTCCGTCTACCTCCTTTATTCCCAGATCGTCATGGATATGCCCGCAGCAGACGAGATCGAATCCTTTCATATGCTTTCTGATGCTCGAACTTCCGACATTTGCATCACCTACACTGTCAAGCGTTCCTTCGGGTGGGGCGTGACAGACAAGTATATTGTGAACGTTATTCTTTGTTCCCTTCTTTGCCTTTGTTAAAATTTCATCAATCTCTTCTTCAGAGAGTTCAAATGGAGTCCCGAAAGGAGTCGGATTGGATCCCCCTATACCGACTAGAGTTATCTTGCCCAGCTCCAGCGACGAGCCATGAAGCGAAACCGCATTAGAATCTTCAAGATAATTAACAGTCTCCCTGCTGTCGCAGTTTCCAGGAACTGCAAAACACGGCACATCGATCTGTTCAAGCATTCCAAGCGCAGGTTCGAATGGACCGTCGGGATCGGTGAAGTCCCCGGAAATTATCACCATATCAGGGTCAAGTTCAAGAAAGGAATTTAATTTCCCATATTGACCATGAAGATCGGTCAGCACAAGGATTCTCATCATGGATTATTGTTCGTTTTCCCGATAAAAAAATCCTGCTATAATCACGAATCTTCGCCGGGTTCAAAGATCACCGGAAGCCTGTTTTTTCCCGAAGAAACGGGATTCGGCATCATGCCAGTGCCCTGTAACTTTCCCGGAGAGGGAAAGTTTCCCAAGCAGGGCGTTCACTTCCGGTATAAGTTCCGACGGTTCCGTTCCTGCAAGGGGAGTTCCAGGAAGCGGGGTGAAATAATGAGCATGGATCTTCCCGAAACGCGATACCCACCTCATCTGTTCGACAGTCGCCATCTGGTCTTCTTCTGTCTCGAACGGAATCCCGACAATATAATCCACAACAGGAGCAAAGCCTCTCTCGTGGCATAACTCAACGGCCCGAATTACATCATCACACGTATGACCACGGTGCAACAAAGAGAGAACCCTTTCGCTTCCCGACTGCGCCCCGAAATGAATCTTTTTATTAGCACAGTACTTTTCGATGAGATCGATTGCCTCATCGTTAATGAATTCGGGCCGGACTTCACTCGGGAATGTTCCAAGGTAGACATTCTGATCCTTTGAAAATGAAGAAAGAAGTTTTTCCACTTTCTCCGGCAGGAACTCCCTCCCGTTCGAGCCATAAGCAAGTGCATTGGGAGTAAGAAACCTCACATCCGTATAGATCTTTGATGCCTTCACGATCTCGTCGACCGATCTGTGCCTCATGCATCCCCCGAAGAGCCTCGGCGTCTGGCAGTACCCGCACCTGAACGGGCATCCACGTGAGATCTCGACCGCACTCTTCGCCTGCGTAAAAGGAGGATAATAATCGAGAAGAACGCATCTATCGTTTGGCGTGAATCCGGTTTTCGTCGCCACACCCGGCAACTGTTGCACTAGGAAATTATCAGCGTCCGACATTATCATCTTCAGAAGTTTAGGCAGGACATACTCTCCCTCGCCTACTACAACATAGTCTGCAACTTCAGCCATCTCCCCCGGAAGTGCAGACGGATGAGGACCGCCGACGATTGTAACGCATTTGGCATCCCTTATCTCGTCGATATAATGAGGAGCATCAACCGAATTCAGGCTGTATAAGGTAATATCATTCTCAGGACCGTCGGTTTCCCGGAGGATTATTCCTTCTTTTTCGCAGGCGGCATACAACACTGCAAAAGAATTTCTCGCCCACCTGATCTTCCTCCAGTTAACTATCATTAAACAAACGCCCTAAGGGATTATCTCACACCCGTTATATTTATTGATGCGGAAATCCTCAGCAGAGATTAAGCCCTGCCCGATCATCTCCTGTATTTCAGGAATCACCGATTCAACTGCCGATTTAAGATTTAAAACACTCCCGTAGACCAGCCGTCTTCCCTCTTCCGGCCAGGGGCGAATAACATTCGAATACAGGCACCTCCCACCGCAGAAACCCGCGATATCGCATTCCAGGCAGTCACCACCCGGTTCTGTCTTCTCCAGGTTTTTCGGATCGGAATCAAAGATATTTCCGGAGTAAAAGCCCTTCATCCCCACCATGCACGGGCAGGGAACGATGTTTCCGTCGGTCTGTATGGCATAGTTCATATGCCCCGCACCGCATCTCATAGGAGCAGGCGCCATACCGGAACCCGTAAGAATATCGTAAACCAGCCCGCAGAAAGGATACCACCGCGGAACGATTCCGGTCTCTCTTATAAGCTCAAGCCATTTTTTAGCAAGCCTGGCGATTCCCGGGTTGTAGGACTCTTCGATCCATTCACGAAATCCCGGCCTTTCGGAGTAATCATACCAGAAATTGGCATCCATCTGCCAGTGTATCGAACTGAATGTATAATCCTTGTTGTCTGCAAGGAAGGTTACCGACTCATATATATTCGTCTTCTCCGCAACGGTCATCCTCGCGACAATCTCACCTAAAAAACCGGAGTCATTGATATATTTGATAGACTCCATTAAACCGTCATATACTTCTTCTCCACGATAACCGTCTGTTGTTCTCCTGTCGCCGTCGATCGAGAGCAGTATAGTATCCAGTCTCCGGATGTACCCGGGAGGTAAGTTCCTGATCAACAGCCCGTTCGTATAAATGGAAAACCTGCATGAGGGCATCTTATCCATGAAACCCATAAGCAGATCCGGCCTCAGGGTCGGTTCCCCCCCATAGAACAGTATACCAGGCTCATCATCTTTTTTCAGGAATGAATACAGGTTCTCGGGGCTGTATTCAGGGGACGAGGGAAGCAAAACACACTCGTCACACGATTCCAAATCCGACTCACATGAGAAAAATTCCTTGCCACGGCAATAAGAACAGTTCAGGTTACACTCGTCGTTTACAATAAGGTGATAATACAAATTATCCTCCGTTTGAGGTTGTCAAATATTATTATTCTACAATAATTTCGCCGGTATCGCCGTTTACTGTTACGACTGAACCATCAGGAATCTCAGAGATCGGTTTCTCGGGTTTGTCCACCATGGGAATATCTGCGATTATTGCACCGACCGCGATAATCGTTTCAGCCTCAATATTTATTATGGCACTCGGGGCTTTCCCGTTTCGACGCAGGGCATAGATGATATAGGACCCGACAGTCGAACCTTTGCCGTGCGGAAACGCAAGCACCTTTCCCCCGATGGATTTGCCTTCTAGAGGGTGGCCTGATTCAATTACAATGCCTGTCTCGGGATCGACGCCGGATAAGAACGAGATCGCCTCACCGCTAACCAATAGTTCGCCGGTACCCTTACCCCCGGATATACCCCTGGCCATAATTGTAAAAGACATATCTAATAAATGTTGTAAAGTAAGATATAAAGTAACATGGATGACACTCTCTTCGAAAGTCACGAAAATATTGATATATCAAAGCTTAATTTACAGGAGTTAAGCGAACAGCTGCGTGACCTGGAAGCAAAACTCAATATTCTCACCCGCGAGACTGCGAGGCTTGAGAAAGAGAATATGCAACTCAAAAAGGAGAACGCACAACTCAAGCGGCCTCCTTTATTTGTTGCAACAGTAGTAGACATCCTCGATTCCGGTGAGATATATCTCAGGCAGCAGGGGAATAACCAGGAATATATTACAAATGCCCTGGACGCAATCTGCAGCGACTTAAAACCCGGGATGAAGGTTGCGGTGAACAACGCACTCCAGATTATCAGGACCGTAGGAAATACTTTCGATTCGAGAGTCAGGGTGATGGAGCTTGAAGAATCCCCTGATGTAACATTCAAAAACGTGGGCGGACTCAAGAATGAGATCGAAGAGGTAAGGGAGGCTGTAGAATACCCACTCACAAGGCCGGAAGTATTCCAGAGGATCGGTGTCGAACCGCCGAAGGGAATTCTCCTCTACGGGCCTCCGGGAACAGGAAAGACTCTCATTGCAAAGGCAGTTGCAAATCAGGCAAATGCAACCTTCATCAGGATGTCGGGCAGTGAACTTGTTCACAAGTTCATAGGAGAAGGTGCCCAGATGGTCAGGGATCTCTTCCTCCTCGCAAGGGAACGCGCCCCATCCATCGTATTCATCGACGAGATCGATGCAATCGGCAGCATGAGGACTCATGACGGAACATCGGGAAGCGCCGAGGTCCAGCGTACACTCATGCAGCTCCTTGCCGAGATGGATGGATTCGACAACCGCGGGGACGTAAGGATAATGGCGGCTACCAACCGTGTAGATATGCTTGATCCCGCACTGCTCCGGCCGGGACGATTCGACAGGGTTCTCGAAGTCTCTCCCCCGGACAGCGACGCAAGATTCGAGATCTTCAGGATACACACGGATAATATGAATATCGGAACTGTGGACCTGAAAGATCTTGTAAATATTACCGAAAATGCCACAGGTGCGGAGATCCAGGCTATATGCCGCGAGGCGGGAATGTTTGCAGTACGCAGAAACGCCTCAGAAATTACGATGGACGACTTCCAGGCAGCAATATCCAAGGTTAAAAATAAATCCAAATCCGATGACATAATGTATACCTAATCATGAATCTGCTGATGATCCAAAAAGAAGGAACAGACCTCTACAGGACTCTTCTTGATTCGGAGACCAGCAGAGAGATCCTTCGTTTTTATCGCCCCAGGAAAACCGAATGCGGGGTAATTATCGAGAATTCCACACTAGGCGGTGCACTTTCGCTCATCTCCGAGCTCAATTGGTACATAAGGAGATATGTTGCCGAACTGTTTCTAGAAATTTCCCCTGAACTGTATTGTACAAGGGATTTTGCAACCGATGTCTACCAGAGAAGCAATAAACTGAAAGAGACATGGAGCTTCTCCAAACTTATATCCATAAAGGGCGGTCAGATCATGGACGAGATCTGGATGGAGCCCCATTCATCAAAAGAGGATTATCCCGATATTCTGGAATCATCTGATTACGTTCTGGAAGTCTGGTGTGCTGAATACGAAAAAGAAGAGTAAATAATATTTAATTATTCTTTTCAGGCGAACATCGCGCCATCCGAGAGATCGGCCAGACCCTGCTTGACATCATGCCTGATCTTGTCTATCGCCTTTATGAAATCGTTCATATCGACATCTTCCTTTTCCGTCCTGATGGCAAACATTCCTGCTTCAGTGCATATAGCTCTCAGATCCGAACCGTTCTTCCCTTCGGTCAGGGCGGCAACCTCTGAGAGATCAACGTTCTTCTGGAGGTTCATTCTCTTTGTATGGATCTTAAGTATCGCAAGACGTCCTTCAATATCAGGGAGCGGGATCTCGATCATCCGGTCAAAGCGTCCGGGTCTCAGTAGTGCAGGATCGAGAATGTCGATCCTGTTTGTGGCTCCGATGATCTTTACATCGCCGCGGTTGTCGAACCCGTCGAGGTCGGCCAGGAGCTGCATGAGGGTTCTCTGGACTTCACGATCACCCGAAGTGATGCTCTCCGTCCTGTGTGCCCCGATCGCATCGATCTCATCGATGAATATTATAGAAGGTGCGTTCATCTTCGCGTGCTCGAAGAGTTCTCTCACAAGACGGGCGCCCTCACCGATATACTTCTGGACCAGCTCGGAGCCGACTACTCTTAAGAACTTGGCATTTGTCTCATGAGCGACAGCTCTTGCAAGGAGTGTCTTTCCCGTTCCCGGGGGACCGTAGAGAAGGACACCTTTCGGCGGTGATATTCCAATCTTTTCGAATATCTCCGGCCTTTTAAGAGGCAGTTCTATAGCCTCCCGGATCTCGTTTATCTGTATTTCAAGTCCGCCGATATCCACATACGATTCTACAGGTGGATCTTCGACCTCCATTCCGTATATCTGGGAGTCAAAAGATGCCGGAAGAATATCCACAATAGTAAGTGACTGCTGGTTGAGCGTACAGCGTACACCCGGCTTTAGATCCTTCGCATCGATGAACCCGGAGGCCCTAACCATAAATCTCGGCCCTGCACTTGACTGGACAATTACCCTGTTGTCCGTGGCTACATCCGAGATAGTGCCGATTATCAACGGCGGGCTCCTTAATTTGTCGACCTCTCCCTTCAGTTTGCGGATCTCACGCTCATACCTGAGTTTCTGGTTGTCGATGAACCTCTTCTCCGATTCGAGCTGCCTGATCTCTTCACGAAGCTCCAGGTTCCTGGTCTCAAGACCCGAGATCCTGTCGAGAAGATATTTTGTGACGTCCTGCTCTTTCTCAGGATCAATTTCAACTGGTTTATCGGCCATCCGCTTCCTCAATTAGGTATTTAGGGGTTGCCCAATATATAGATGTTTGCGATTAATATGTCTGAATGTGAGGTTTGCGGATGTATAATCCGTGGAAAGCCAATACTGGTTCAAATAGGGGGCGCAAAGATGTGGGTATGTAGCAATTGCGCCAAACTGGGAACAGAAATTCAGCGCCCCGGGATGGATGCAATCAAAAAGGGTTCGTCAGGAATGGTATCTGCAAAACCGGGATTCCGATCGGTTTCGCCGCAAAAAAAGAAATCCAGGGATGTTTTTGACATGATCGACGGCGAGATCAACGAGGATTTCAGTGATATCATACGTGATGCGAGGATGAGTAAGGGGCTCAGCCAGAAGGAACTCGCCATGCAGATCAAGGAGAAGGAAGGCCTGATAAAAAAGATTGAAAAGGGAATGATCCCCGAAGATTCGGTCCGAAAAAAGATCGAAGAGGCACTCTCAATAAAACTGACGGAATCGTCCGATATCAGTCTCAAAACAGGCCCGAAGGGAGGAATCGAACCCACCCTCGGCGACGTTATGAAGATTAAAAAAGGAAAATAACCGGAGTTACGTTAAATGCCTGAAGAAAAGCCCGTTATAATGATAAACTTCAAGACCTACAACGAGAGTTACGGTTTCAGGGCTCATGACATTGCCGAGGCAGCCGAGACCGTAGCGGAAGAAAGCGGCATTGAAATCGTAATCTGTCCCGGATTCATGGATATACACCCGATGTCAAACCATTACCGCCTGCCTGTCTTCGCCCAGCATATAGACGGAATCTCGCCTGGCGCACACACGGGGCATATCCTTGCCGAGGCAGTAAGAGCGGCGGGAGCTACGGGCACGCTTATCAACCACTCGGAGAGAAGACTGACTCTTGCGGATATCTCCGCGGCTGTGGACGCAGCAAAAAGAGCAAATCTGAAGACCGTAGTCTGTACAAACAACACAGCGACGAGCGGAGCGGCGGCGGCACTCTCTCCCGACTACGTGGCTATCGAACCGCCGGAACTCATCGGCAGCGGGATTTCGGTTGCAACGGCAGACCCGGAAATAATCGAAAATTCGGTAAATGCGGTAAAATCAGTCAACAAAGATGTCAAAGTCCTTGCAGGTGCGGGAATCAGTTCGGGCTCGTGTGTCAAAAGAGCTGTCGAACTCGGCTCGGACGGGGTACTGCTCGCATCGGGGGTCGTTAAGGCCGAAGACCCCGCAGTGGTCCTGAGAGACCTTGTCTCAAAGATCTAAAAAAATATGGCTCTTCGCTGTTTCATGTGGGTAAATAATTTCGAGATCCCACACATCCTCACATAAGTTAGGAGCCAGCAAATCCTTCGCATTTTCTTTTCTTCACATACATTCGGATACACATACATGGCACTGTCATATTGCTTACATACCTTACTATACCTTACCCTGGCAACCCCGGCACTGGCGGCCAGGCCGCCGGACGGCCACTGCCCAGGGGCCTTGCCTTAAGATAATCTTCTCACGGCACGCCCGGGGGACCGGTGAAGGTCCCCGGGCTGTTTTTTTTGGTTTTTTGCATACAAAACACACGTTGTGATCTTACCGCACCTCGCCGCTCGGGGAATACTCGTCTATCCCCTGAACGGTCTATCATCATAGAGAGGCCCCGAGGTCGGGGCCGATCCGCGAGCCTGCCGTGCGGCCCGCGGCGGGGGGTTGCCAAAAGTAGCGAAACTTGTTTTTATATCCAAAAAGATTAACGAAGAGCCAAAAAATATCAAATAATATTCAGACAATCATCGACATAAGGTCATGCTTGGTTATTACACCGCTGACCTTCCCTTTTTCAAGAACTAAAATCGCATGACTGTTGTGGAGCATATGTACTATAGTCTCGATATCGGTTGAAGGCGGGACTGTCGGAAAACCCTCTTCCATGAAATCGGATACGAGATGATCCTTTGTTTTGTTGATCTTTCCCTCCTCCATCGCGTTGATTATCGCTGACTCGGATATACATCCAACAGGGACGCCTTCATCAATTACCGGTATCTGGGATATCCCGTGTTTCTCCATTATCTCTATCGTCGAGGCAAGAGTCTTCTCGGAGTTTATGCATATTACAGGCTGGTGCATGAGATCCCCCGCGGTTATCATGGACCTCTCGGCATCCAGCAGGACCCCGACTATCTTCTGTAGCGTGCTCACTCTCGGGTCTACGGTTCCCGCTTCAATACGTGCGACCATCGACTGGCTGAGCCTCGATCGCTTTGCAACATCGGTCTGGGTCAGCCCGAGTTTCACCCTTTTGTCCCTAATCTCTCCGGGCGTGGGTATATGCATGAGAAACTATTGTAGATTCTCTTATTTAAAACAGTAAAATGAGTGGGAGTAATAAGCCCCATTTTGTTCCGACAACATTCAGCTTTGCGCCATACCCGGAACCGGCCCGGAAATGCCGTTATGTTCCTGTTTGGCTTGCTCCCCCGGGGATTCGCCGTTCCATCGCTTCCCCTGGTCCGATAGCACCTCAGGAGATCCGCTCCATCACAGGTTAAACCAGGGGCCGTGTCGTTTCTGTGCCAGCGCCGCGACTCTCGCCGCCTGCATTTGCATGCAGCCGGGTCTCCGGCCGGAGTGGGGACTTTCCTCAGCGGCAACTTGATGCCGCCGTCAGCTGTCCTCTCCCTCTCACTTATAATTTAAAGGCGAGTATATATTAGATTATGGAACTGCTGTCGGAAAAAGAAGGAATGATCGCACTCTGCCTTGCAAGGAAGACGATCGAAAAGCAGATCAGGAGGGGGGATCTTGAATGCGAAGAACTGTCCCCAGTATTCGATGAAAAGAGAGGAGTCTTCGTAACTATCACAGAAAGAGGCGAACTCAGGGGATGTATAGGACTGCCCTATCCCATGTACCCGTTAAAGGAAGGAATCGTAGAAGCCGCGATCTCTGCCTCAACATCCGACCCGAGATTCCCGCCTGTAAGCCCGGAGGAGCTTGACGAGATCCGGCTGGAGGTCACGATTCTTACAAACCCGGAAAGGCTCGAATGCCTTCCGGAGGAGAGGCCGGAAAATATCGTGATCGAAAGAGACGGGTTGATTATAAAAGGATTCGGCAGGAGCGGCCTGCTTCTTCCCCAGGTTGCAACGGAATACAATATGGACCCCGTCGAGTTCCTTGATCATGTATGCATGAAAGCCGGACTCCCCACAGGAATGTGGAGATCGGGCGATGTGGAGATCATGACATTCCAGGGACAGATATTCACGGAAAATAAGTGATCGAAGAAATGACCAGTGGCCGACACCGGTTCAAGCTCCATCTCACTTATAATAATCCGGAGCATATATATGTGGACTATGGAACTGTTGCCGGATAAGTGACCGGGCGTTGTATTGCACATATATAATACTGAGATAACGACTTTCCAGGTACAGACAATCACGGGATAAAAAAAATAAAAGAGTAACCGATGGCAATCAATTTTGAAATCACCCAGAAAGACATAATGGGCAGGCTGGGAAAGCTCAGGGTAGGGGATAAAACCATAAAGACGCCCCTCCTTCTTCCCGTAATAAACCCGCATATACAGATAATCACTCCGTCAGAACTCGAAAAGATGGGAGTAGAGGCACTCATCACCAACGCCTACATCTTCAGCAAGAGCAGCGAGTTCAGGGAGAGGGCATTGAACGAGGGTCTTCATTCGGTGCTCGGGTTCAGCGGCGTAATCATGACCGACTCGGGAGCCTTCCAGCAGTCCGTCTACGGCGATGTCGATTTCTCGAACTCCGAGACAGTCGCATTCCAGAGGGCAATCGGCAGCGAGATCATTGTCCCGATGGATATCGCATCTCCCCCGGACAGGACACACGAAGAGGCCGAAGATGAGCTCAACATTACGATGCAGAGAATAAGAGAGGCCCTCCAGATAATAGACGACGGGCATCTCGCGGCCCCGGTGCAGGGCGGAATCCACACCGATCTCAGGAAGAGGGCAGGACACGAGGTCTCGGAACTGAACAACATCTTCTGCCCGATCGGCGCCGTTGTCCCGCTCATGGAGTCATACAGGTACAAAGATCTTGTGAAGGTAGTAATGGCCGCAAAATCGACTATGTCCCCTTCCGCATGTGTCCATCTCTTCGGGGCGGGACACCCTTCGATGTTCGCTCTTGCGGCAGCAATGGGATGCGATGTCTTCGATTCGGCGGCATATGCACTCTACGCCCGCGAAGACAGGTACATGACGCCGCAGGGCAGCTATAAGCTGGCGGAGCTGAACGAACTCCCCTGTGCCTGTGAAGTCTGCCGGACCCATACGGCAGAGGAGTTGAAAAAGTCCGAAGACAAAGAGAGACTGCTCGCCCTTCACAACATGCACGTCACACTTGCCGAGATTGCAAGGATCAGGCAGGCGATACTCGAAGGAACCCTCTGGGAGCTTGTCGACGAGAGATGCAGGAACCACCCGAGACTCTACGACGGCTACCTCGAACTCCTCAAATATAAAGATCAATTGGAGAAGTCCGACAGGATCACCAAAAGACGTTTCTTCTACAGGGGAAAAGAGAGCTACATGAGGACCGAGGTCACGGCGTACCACAGGAACCTGTCACGTATCGATACCGGCGATAAGGCCCTCATACTGATCGACGGAAAAGACGGAAAGAAGACCGGGCAGGAGGATGCAGGGGAAGTGCTCCTTTTCAAGCCGCCGTTCGGCCCTTACCCCCCGGAACTAAAGGAGACCTTCCCGGTAGGGCAGAGTGAGATGCCTGAGACCGATGAAGACATGTTCAGGTCAGGTTGCAGGGGACTGAAGGTCCTGGTCGAATCCAACCCCAATACCAAGTTCACAATCTTCGGCGGCGAAGAGTTCAGGCACGTCATCGACGATGAACTCGCGGAACTAAAAGAGAAGGGCAGGTTCAGTTATGTTTGAAGTAACTAAACGCGAAGGGCCTGCACGGACCGGTGTTTTTTCAGAAGGGGAACTCACACTCAACACTCCCTGTGTTATAGATACTATAGAGACCTTCCCATCCCTCGGAACGATGGCTTATTCCAACATACCGCTATATGCAGACGGAGAATTCTGCGGAAGATTCCTCGAACAGCAGGGGGAATTTTTCATATCGCATCCTGCATCGCCCGAAAGCCTGAAAGCAGGATCAGGTGCGGCCGTGATGGTTCCCAACTGGCATACGGTGATCACCGACCCGAGGAACTACGTGAAATGGATCCTCGATATGAAGACCCGGCATCCGCCCGATACGATGTGGTATGCTCCCGCCTCCGCACTTCCCTCGAATGTCGCCACACTGATCGCGTCGGGATTCGATCTCTTCGACTATATTGCCGTGGACCTGAAGACCTCGCAGGGAATATTCTGCAACCCTGACGGAGAATATCCAGCTGACGAATACCTGAACGGCGGAACATGCGGGTGCGAAGGGTGCCTCAAAGGAGACCTGAAGCTCCATAACAGGATCGCACTCGAATCGGAGATCGCAAAGGTAATACTCAGGATAAAAGAAGGAACCATCAGGGAATACCTGGAGAAGCAGTCGCTGAACGCCCCCAACCTCGTATCCATCCTCCGGTTCTTCGACCGCGAACATAAGTTTGCAGAAAGCAGCACTCCGGTCGCAAGACCGATCAGGCTCTACACGAATTCCGGCGACTCTATCAACCGCCCGGAGATCAAAAGGTTCATGCAGAGAGTCGTATCGAGATACATTCCTTCAAGAACGGACGCGGCGGTAATACTCCCCTGCTCGGCGAGAAAACCGTACTCATCATCACAGAGCCACAGGAAGTACATGGGTGCAATCCGCGATCGCGCCCACGAGATCATCCTGACATCACCCCTTGCACTAGTTCCCCGCGAACTTGAGGGTGTATATCCTGCAGGACATTACGATGTTCCTGTCACCGGCTACTGGGACATGGAGGAGAGGAATATAATCGGTAAGGTCGTCGAGGATTATTTCACAAAGAACAGGTACGAACAGGTATTTGTTCACCTTGACGGGGATGCCGCGATAATTGCAAAGGACGCCCTTGAAAGAGCAGGCATCGAACCGATATTCACGGCTACCGGAAACAGTCCTACATCCCATGATTCGATACGAAATCTTGAACAGGCAATGGCCGGTCTTCCAAGGAAGAGCCATAACTACATCAGGGGCATGCTCTCGTGGCAGTTCGGCGTTGATGTAGATACATCCGGAATGATAATCAAGGGCCGCTTCGGCAACAGGAAAGTCCTGAAGAAGAAGACGCAGCTATTCAGCATAGAAAATGAAACAGGTTTATACCGGCCGACATTTGAAGGCTGGGAGCACCTGGCCGGCCGTTATACCGTCTCGATCGACGACTTCGTCCCCCAGGGAGACATACTTGCGCCCGGAGTCATCGGATGCGACCCTGAAATCAGACCCGGCGACGAAGTCTTTGTGAAAGGATCAAAGGCAATCGCAACAGGAAGAGCCTCGATGGGTTCCGAAGAGATGATAGGATCTAAGAGAGGCGTAGCGGTCAAAGTGCGTAAAGTAAAGAAGATCTAATGATAAATTATAATCACAAATTTTTGTTACCGGAGTGACTCTATTGGCTTATAAAATCGAAAAGGCAGAAATGATTGCCGAAAATATTTTTGAATTCTGGATTAACGCCCCGCATGTCGCAAAAAATGCACGGGCCGGACAGTTCCTTGTTATCCGCATCAACGATAAAGGAGAGAGGATTCCCTTAACGGTCTCGGGTGTCGACGGCGACCTTGTCAGGATAGTATTCATGAAGGTCGGGAAGACGACGATGTTCCTCTCGACTCTCGGGGAAGGAGACTTCATCGAAGATGTCGCCGGCCCCTTGGGTCACCCCAGCGAGATAAAGGACTGGGGAAGATGCGTCGTTATAGGTGGAGGCGTAGGCATAGCATGTCTCCCGATTCTTGCAAAGGCACTGAAGGAATCAGGCAATGAAGTCACCGGTATCATCGGCGCGAGGAACAAAAGCCTTCTCCTTCTTAAGGACGAACTCGCATCACACTGCGACGAACTCGTTGTCTGCACAGACGACGGCAGTTTTGGTTATCACGGATTCCCGGTTGATATCCTGAAGAAGAAACTCGAAGAGGGAGTCGTCGACTGCGTCTGGATCATCGGCCCTGCGATAATGATGAAGATCACATCTCTTGCGACCGTTCCCTATAATGTCAGGACATTTGTCAGCCTCAACCCGATAATGGTCGACGGAACCGGAATGTGCGGTTCATGCAGGGTCACCATAGACGGCGAGACGAAATTCGCATGTGTAGACGGCCCGGAATTCGAGGCCGCCTCCGTAGACTGGAACGAACTCATGACAAGACAGAGAATCTATACCGAAGAGGAACTGAAGGCAAGAGAACTATTCGAAGATCATACATGTGAATGCGGGGGCCACTAAAATGAGCAAGAGAAAAGCCGAAGAGAGAATCAAAGACTTCAATGAAGTCGATCACGGATTCTCAAAACAGGATGCTATTCTGGAGTCGCTCAGGTGCATGGATTGCGTCAGGCCCCAGTGTATAAAGGGATGTCCTGTAAATATCGACATCCCGGGATTTATTTCGGCAATATCGAAGGAGGATTTCAGGAAGGCAGCCGTGATCCTCAAAACTGACAACATGCTTCCGGCAATCTGCGGAAGGGTTTGCCCCCAGGAGAACCAGTGCGAGGGTGTCTGTGTTCTCGGGAACAAAGGAAAACCTGTAAAGATCGGAGCCCTCGAAAGATTCGTCGCCGACTGGGAGAGGGAAAACGGCGTGCAGATCCCGGAGGTCAAAGAGAAGACAGGAAAGAGAGTCGCGATAGTCGGCTCCGGCCCTGCAGGGATTACCGCCGCCGCAGAACTCGCAAAGGAAGGTCATTCGGTAACTATATTCGAGTCGCTTCACAAGGCCGGAGGAGTTCTCACGTATGGAATCCCATCATTCAGGCTCCCAAAGGATATCGTTAAGGCAGAGATCGACAAGGTGCTGGAGCTCGGTGCAGAACTGAAACTCAACCATATAGTAGGAAGAAGCGTTCCCGTAGACGAACTGCTGGCATACGATGCGGTCTTCCTCGGAACAGGCGCAGGTCTTCCCTCATTCATGGGAATCGAAGGTGAGAACCTGAACGGAGTCTATTCGGCAAACGAATTCCTGACGAGGGTAAACCTGATGCACGCCGATTCATTCCCTGATTACGACACTCCTATAATGAAGAAAGACAAGGTCGTCGTCATCGGCGGAGGAAATGTCGCGATGGATTCAGCCAGGGTCGCAAAAAGAATGGGCGCCGACGTGATCCTCGTATACAGACGCAGGAAAGAAGATCTGCCTGCCAGAGAGGCCGAGGTCGAGAACGCCATTGAGGAGGGAATTGAGTTTGTATGCTGTGCAAACCCTGTCAGGGTCCTTGGCGAGGATTCGGTCGCAGGTGTCGAATGCGTCAGGATGGAGATGCGCGAAGAGGATGCAAGCGGACGGCCTTGTCCAGTCCCGATGACCGGAGAGGGGGCCTTGTTCACGATCGACGCCGATGTTGTAATAGAGGCTATAGGACAGAGCCCCAACCCCCTGTTGATATCATTAGTTGACAATCTTGAGAGAGGCAGAAAAGGAAATGTCATCGCCGATGAGGAGACAGGTCAGACCTCGATCGAAAATGTCTTCGCGGCAGGAGACGTCGCCACCGGTGCGGCAACCGTAATTGAGGCTATGGGATCAGCCAAGAAGGTGGCAAGGGCAATCAACGAGAGACTAAAATAATTTTACAAAATTACCTTTTTATATTAAATATTCGTCATTTTTATCACCCCAATGAGAAAAAAATTACCCATTGTTAATAATAATTAATTTACTTAGAGAAAGAATACAACTCATTTATATCGCATAAAGAATAAAATTTGACTGACACTTGCTAATGCATGGTGATTATGATGGATTCCAATGGAAAATTAAAAATTCTACTCCCGCTTTTACTGATAGTATCAGCAATATTATTTGCGGGATGTACGGGGACGTCTGATTCCCAGGCAACTGCCACACCAACCGCTACGGCCGTTGCTACCGCTTCAGAAACTACTGCTACAACAACTACAACAGAACCAGTAACCCTTACTGTCTTTACTGCAGCATCGCTTACTGGTGCCTTCACCGATATAGCAGATTACTACAATGCTCAATCAAACGGCATTACAGTAGAGAACGTATTCGACGGTTCACAGGCACTCCGTACACAGATAGAGCAGGGCGCGGAGCCGGACGTATTTGTATCAGCGAACACAAAACACATGAATGCCCTCGTAGACGAGGGATACATGGACAATGATACAGTCCAGTTGTTCCTTGAAAACTCAATGGCAGTAATTGTTCCTGTTGACAATCCGGCAAACATTACAACACTTGCCGACCTTGCAAACGACGGAGTTAAGATTGTTATCGGTACTGCAGATGTACCTTTCGGATCATACACACGTCAGGTGCTTGAGAAAATGAACGCAAGCGATGAATACGGACCGGAGTATGTCGATGCCGTATATGCAAATGTAGTCTCTGAAGAGACCGCAGTCAGCACAGTGGTTCCCAAGCTGACACTTGGAGAAGCTGACGCAGCATTTGTTTACAAATCAGATATTCTGCAGGAATATAAGGATCAGCTGATAACTATGGAAATTCCCGAAGAATTCAATGTAGTTGCAAAATATCCACTTGGCATTCTTGCCGGTTCAGAGAATAAAGACGCTGCTCAGGATTTCATAGAATTCGTACGTGGTACAGAAGGCAGTGCTATACTTGAAGACTATGGATTTGATCCAATTCCTGAAGACCAGTAAAAAACTGGCATCATTTAAAGAGAAAACAAAGGGAATGGGGTTTAACCTCGCCCTTTTTATTCTTATCGCGCTGTTCCTGCTGATCCTGATTTTTCCGATAGCTTCGCTTTTCCTTAAAATCACACCTGAGGAATTTGTCAGTTCACTTTCAGAACCCGTTGTTGTCGATGCAATGGTCCTCTCACTTATAACAGCCACCATCAGCACCATAATTGTAATCACACTGGGTACTCCCCTGTCCTACGTAAACTCAAGGGTAAAATACAGGGGAAGATCCATCATCGATACGCTTACAGATCTCCCTATAGTACTCCCGCCAGCTGTTGCTGGTCTTGCCCTCCTGATGGCTTTCGGGCGAAAAGGAGTTCTTGGAAGTTATCTAAATATTTTTGGGATACAGCTGGCATTTACCACTGCCGCTGTGATTCTGGCACAGGTGTTTGTGGCGTCTCCTTTTTACATACGCCAGGCCAGAGCAAGTTTTGAAGCGGTAGATCCAATCTATGAAAATGCAGCAAAAACTCTCGGTGCATCCAGATTACAGGTTTTGATGAAGATCACAATACCCATAGCATCATCCGGCCTTGTATCTGGCGCAATCCTGACATTTGCACGTGCACTCGGAGAGTTCGGCGCCACCTTAATGTTTGCCGGGAATTACCAGGGAAAAACACAGACCATGCCCCTTGCAATCTATACAACCATGCAGAGTAATATGTACGATGCAATAAGCCTGGCAATAATCCTGGTTGTCATCTCATTCGCGGTGATAATGACGGTCAAGTACGTGACAAAGAGGGAGATCTGATGCTTTCGATCGATATTAAAAAGGAACTTCGGGATTTTACCCAGGAAATCTCCCTCTCAGTATCAGAAGGTGAAACGCTTGTTCTGATAGGAGAGAACGGTGCGGGAAAATCTACTCTGCTGAATATGATCTCTGGACTGTTGATTCCAGACTCCGGAACTATTTCGTTAAACCAGAGGGTACTGTTCTCTGCAGATGAAGGAATAAATATTCCGGCCGATGAAAGAAATATCGGTCATCTGTTCCAGTCATATGCACTCTTTCCCCATTATTCGGTATATGACAACATAGCCTTCGGGCTGAGATGCCGGAAGACGAAGAAAGCGGAGATCGAGGAGCGGGTAAACGTCCAGATCGAAGCGATGCACCTTTCGGATCTCAGGGATATCAATGTAGGCAGTCTTTCGGGAGGTCAGAGACAGAGGGTCGCTCTTGCAAGAGCTCTTGTACTTGACCCGGATCTCCTTCTGCTTGACGAACCGCTTGCGGCAGTTGACGTCCTCATGCAGACTGAAATGCGGAGAGAACTCCGGCACAGGATGAAGGAAACAAACATTCCCTCGATAATCGTAACTCATACGTTTGCCGATGCACTTGAACTTAGCGACAGGATAGCAATTATACAGGAGGGAAGGATCGTCCAGGAAGGATCTCCCGAGGAAATATTCAACGATCCTGCTACAGATTTTGTCGCAAAATTCACCGGAATGGAGAACCTCTTCCGTGGAAAATCCATGCAGAGAGCCGACGGCGAGGCAGAGATACGCGTAGGTTCCCTTGTTATACATACGGTCACACCGCTGGAAGGCGACGTCTACGTTGCCATAAGAGGAGAAGAACTTATATTCTCCAAAGAGGCACTGGATTCAACAGCCAGAAATGTCTTTTCAGGAATCGTATCCGAAATTAAATGGAATGGTGTATTGTCACGAATTTCAGTGAATCTTGGAGACATTCAGCTATCAGGATTAATAACAAGGCAGAGTCTCACACGTCTGAAGATTGAGAGAGGGGATCCAATACATGTCTCGTTCAAGGCCTCTGCCGTACATATATTTCCTTATACCAGCTGAATTAATGTCCATACAAAGATCTAAAAAATTTTTCCCAGATTCCTTTGTAGAATCCGGTCAGTAGTTCCATGAACCCTGCGATTTAAAATAAACATACTTTAAGAGCAGGAAGGAATTTTCCTCTTCTTTTTAATCAAGAGCCTTCCTGAATTTTTTAATGGCATAAGCCCCTAACGGGGCAGCCCGGACGCAGGATTGCTAAGCAACCTACGCAATTGAAATAGCCCGGCCTCCGGCCGGGAGAGATTAACTATCGGAACATAACCCGGTTGTTGAGAGTTTTGAAACCGACAACAAACCATTCACGGAGGAGGAGGGGAGGGGGAATCGTCCCCTTCCCTTGTATCTGACTTGATAGTAATGTTTAGATCTTTACCTGAATCTTAAATTGGATAGACTCCCCCAAGTGGCAACCCTTGCGCAAGTTCGCTTCGCAGGCTCAGCGAACACGCCCTGACCTCAGGACTTTGCGCTTGCGATAGCCCGACCTCCGGTCGGGAGAGATTAACTGTCCGAAACATAATCCGGTTGTTGAGAGTTTTGAAACCGACAAAAATCCATTTTGGAGCAGGAAGGGATGATTTCCCCCTCCCTAAATCTTAAATTAGTGATAAAAGTCCTTCAAAGAATTCAAGTCCTGAAGAGATATCTGGGCACATCGCAGGTATCCCCTGAGCAGAGAGATACAGAAGACTAACATCCGTCAAATGAATTCAGAATATCACAATTTTCAAAGCTGATCGAAAAATGAAAAATAAAAGATTAATTTGAAAAATTAAATTATCCTAATTCATCCCAGGATGTGGCTCTTGTATAGACGAGATAACCTACCACAGCCAGAACAACGATTACTATTCCAATAATGATGAAAGTGAAGGATCCGAAATCAGGGAGGAAGCCTTTTGAAACCTCTGCGTAAACCTCTTCTGCATATGTTAGTGCTTCCGAAGCTTTTGAATTTGCAGTTTCGGCAAGGGTGTAAGCCTGGGTGTAGCTTGCATCATTGAAGAGCGTTTTTGCTGAATTCAGGGAAGATTGTGCAGATTCGACTTTAGTCTCAATATTTATAACTCTTGCATCATTTCCCATGCTCCGGTTGTTCTTAAAATCTGTAAGATAGAAATCTACACTGTCAAGTGTTTCCTGGGCATCATCGATTGCCATCTGCGCCCATGCCTGATTCAAAAGAACCTCTCCTTCATCAATAAGGCTCTGGGCCTCTGTCAAGAGTTCATTTGCTTCATCATATGAAGCTGTTTTGGAGGCCTTTATATCAGCCGCTGCTTCATTGTATTTTGTCTGTGCAGCAGAAACATCTACCCCTGCATTAAGTTTGGACTGTATCTGATCATTAAAATCAGCAAGATCATCATCAAGGATATCCTGGAGTTTATCGATATCATCAGGATTCAGCACAGTCCTCTTAACAGGATCCGCAGCCCCGGAAGTGTACTCATTTCCATCCTCATCTGTCTGGATAATCTGGAAAAAAATCACATCACCAGTACTTGTAACATCCGGAATAGTCGCAGTTAGAGTATAGCTGATAACTATCGTATTGTCAGATGGGTAATTAAGCTCCCAGCCGCTGATACTCAGAGGATTCTTTGATGACTCCATCTCGTTGCCATGACCGTTTATCTTTACTTCATATGTCCACTTAGGATCCTTAAGTGCTGTGTAAGTTTTTAAGGTATCCTCATCAGGGAATGTATAATCCCCACTGTCTGTCAGCTTTACATCTGCAGTAATTGTTACTTCGTCTCCAGGAGTATAGGAACTCTTGTCGGGAAGGATTTTCACCGTAGGTGCCTCATAGTTCACCGCGCTTGCTGACTGGACAATTACAAGAGAGAACAATAAAATTAAGAAAAAGATATATTTGACTTTCATTTTTAATCCTTACCTCACTATATTATTCGAACAACGGATCAATTCCTTCTCCGTCATCAAACATTGTTACACGTCTTTCTTTTGACTTTATCACATCTTCCTTGGTTTCTTTTGCAATTTCAAGAAGTTCACGAATTCTCGGTGCATCTCCGATTGTTGCGAGCACGACCACTGCCGCAACCTTCGAACTTTCAAGCGGATAATCTCCGCCACGAACCTCAACTCCTGCAATATTCTCTTCGACCCAGGACTTGGATTTTTCAACCCCTTTCCTGTCCATCTCGCCCGGAGGACCTGCAATAAGGACGAGAGCCCTCTCGGCAGTAGTATAATCGCATGGAAGCGTAAGTCGTCCGAGCATAGCTCTCCTGACAAGCCCGATAATCTTTGCCGACTTGTCTTCTCCTGTAAGAACTTCCTCAGTATTCTCCTTCTTTTTGACAGATAATCCACCAAGGAGGCCTTTTTTCTGCTTTACACTCTGCGTGACTTTGTCGCTTATAGCATACCCTACACTGCTAACGCCACCGCCACGAAGGGTGTTAATAACCTCACTGGAGTCGACGACCATCTCCCCCACTCCGCTTCTGCCGACCTCTCCTGCGCGGAAAAGTACCCCGAAACGTCTGACGATTTCATCATTCAGGCGTTCATAAGCGGATTTGACACTCTCACCCTCATTCTTCCAGGCACTATTGTCGAATATAAAAGTATTATCCGCTTCATTAACAAGTGTTGACAGACTTCTTGCTGCGTTATAAGAGTAGAGACGCCCCTCTTCAGGAGCAGGGAGTATACCGACAGCGTAGACAGGCTCACGGTATATTCTCTTAAGATGACGACACAGGACAGGAGAGCCACCTGAACCGGTACCTCCTCCTAATCCTGCTACGACAATAAATGCATCGATATCGTGGGTTCCACGTGAATCGATTGTATTGATTATACTGTCTATCTCATCGGCAGTAATCTTTGCTCCCGTAACGTTGTCTGTACCGACACCGTGACCCTTTACAACTGTTTGCCCGATTAGAATGCGATCTCTCAATTCAATATTTTTGAGACCCATAAGATCGGTTCTTGCAGTATTAACTGCAATACCTCTGAAACTACGAACCGGCGCTTTTTTATCTTGGTCTATAAACATATCCACTATTTTGCCGCCGGCCTGTCCAAATCCAATGAAAAAGACTCTCATGTAATTATACACCATCCAGTGGAGTGAAGATCAATTGTACCTTTTCTTCAGGATATAAGAATGTATTTCTCCTTTACTTCAAAAACTTTCTTATCAACCCAATTTTTACATCCACTTATTGAGTATTAATTAAACCGCTTACGGTAAATAATATTTGATTAATCCAGATATTGTTAAGGCTGTAAAGACAATCTCACATCAATAAATAATAAAAAAAACAACACTTTCATGATAATAATTGAAAAATATAAATATCTGCATCATCGGTTCAGGTCTTGCGGGCCTTTCAGCGGCATATTACCTGAAATATAAATATAATATTGAAATATTTGAGAAAAGAGAAAGAACAGGCGGCTGTCTGTCATCCTCAAAAACAAAAAACGGGTACGTTGAGGATTTTTATCACCACTTTTTTGAGGGTGACAGTCTGCTTATTTCCCTGATAGAAGAACTCAGTCTCAAGGAAGAAATGGAATGGCTGAAGGGAAGCACAGGGTATCATGTAAACGGCAAAAACGAACCCCTTACCACAATTCCTGAGATTATTAGATATCCATATATGACATTTTATGAAAAATTCAGGCTTGGGATGCTTACACTCAGGGCAGGAGAATACGATATTGAAAAGCTCGACGAAGTAACCGCAAAAGACTTTATAGAGAAAGAATGCGGAAAAGGGGTCTATAATTCATTCTTTGAACCCCTGTTGAGGAGCAAATCGGGTGAATACAGCGACAAAGTTTCGGCCGCATGGCTGATCTCAAGGATCGCAATAAGATCCAACAGGAAAAGCGGAGGCGAAAAACTTGGATACCTCAGAAACGGATTTGAGTCCCTCATAGAATCTCTGGAAAAGGAGATCCTGGATTCCGGGTGTACTATTCATACAAATACTCCTGCAGAAGCAATAACAAAAAGCGAAAATGGATGGTTTGTGAACGGAAAAGAATTTGATCTTGTAATCAACACCATAAACCCAAAAAAATTCTGCCAGTTGGGTGGTCCAAATATTGGGGAATTCATCTACCAGGGAGCAGCCTGTATGACGCTGGGCCTGAAAAGAGATGTCCTTAATGGACTATACTGGGTCAACATGAAAGACAAAGCCCCTTACGGAGCGGTAATAGGCCATACGAACTTCGTCCCTTACGAAAGATACGATGAACATATAGTATATCTTGCCTCCTATTTCTCAGGCAAACCTCCGGAAGGAATTCAGGAACAGATGCTTACCGACTTTAAAACAAGATTTTCATTAAAAGACGATGAAATTCTCTGGAACAGGATATTCATAGAAGAGGACGCAGGACCGGTTTATATGACAGGATACAGGTCAAAGATCCCCGGGTATTGCATCGACGGGATCTATTACGCAGGCATGTTCTCGGAAGCCAACTATCCTGAAAGAAGTATGGAGGGATCCATCGCCGCAGGAAAAAAAGTTGCAGGTATGATCTCGGAGGCTTATTCCGGATGAGTGAGATCGAAGTTTCAGCCGTATTACCTGTCTTCAACGACAGAATATCGCTTGAAAAAGCAATCCCTGAGTCTCTCAGCGCTCTGGAAAAAATAACAGATTCATTCGAACTGATCGTCGCAGAGGATGGGAGTACGGACGGCAGCAGGGAGATTGTCGAAGAGTGGGAGAAGAAAAATCCGCGTGTCCGGCTCTTTCACAGCGACGAGAGGCTTGGAAGGGGCAGGGCCCTGAACCGGGCTTTTGAATACTCAAAAGGAAAAATTCTCTGCTATTATGATGTAGATCTTGCCACGGATATGGCATATCTCCCACAGTTAATTGATGAGATAAGAAAAGGGGCGGCGGTCTCCACGGGATCAAGACTAATGCCAGGGAGCAATATAAAAAGGACCACAGACCGTGAGATTGCAAGCAGAGGATACAATTTTCTTGTAAGACTCTTTCTCGGGAGCAGACTGCACGATCACCAGTGCGGATTCAAGGGGTTCAACAAAGAGATATTGATGAAGATACTGCCCGACATCTCCTCCACCCACTGGTTCTGGGATACAGAAATTCTTGTCAGGGCACAAAAAGCAGGGTACCAGGTAGCCGAATTCCCGGTAGTCTGGAATACCGGCAGCAAGACGACAGTAAAGTTCAAGGACATCTTCTCTATGGGCACCAGTATTCTTAAGCTTTGGTGGAAAATCAATGTTAAAAAGGCTTAGTGCAATTCTGATTCCATCATTAATTGCAGTGGCGATTATCGGCTACATGCTGTACAGTGTATGGGATAATCTTCTGACCGCCATACAAAACGCGATTCCCTCATATCTGATTGCAGCAATAGCAATATGTATCGGTGCATGGTTCATCCGGGGATGGAGATACAAATACATTCTTGAAAAACTCGAGATCCAGATAAGCCTGATGCTCTCGACGGCCTGTATATACGTCTCCCAGACAGCCAACCTGATCATCCCTGCACGGCTTGGGGATCTCGTTCGCCTCTTTATCCTGAAGCATGAAGTGAACGCAAGTTATTCCAAAGGTCTTTCATCACTCGTTATCGAGAGATTCTTCGACATTGCCACGGTCGCTATTCTCGGCGTCGTTACAATACCCTTTATTCTGAATGTCCCCGAATGGTTCTCAACCGTCCTGATGATAGTCCTTCTTGCATGCGGGGGATTTATCGTATTCCTTGTCATCTGCGGGAAGATCGAATCGAAGAACAAATATATATCAATGGGCCTGAAACTTTTTGACGATGTCAAAAAGGCATCTCTAACAATTACCGCACTCCTGGTTTTAGGGGTAGTTTCAGTTGTTATCTGGCTAACGGACAGCATAATCTGCTGGATTATCGCACTTATGTTCCAGCAGCAGATACCGATTTTAATTGTAATTCTTGCAATAGTTATCGGAAACCTCGTCAAGGCCGTCCCAATCACCCCTGGGGGTATGGGAACATACGAGGCGGCAGTGGCAATTACGCTCCAGCTTGGCGGAGTGGAACCCGTAACTGCTGTTTTGATCGCAATCATCGATCATCTCGTGAAAAACCTCGTAACCCTCGTAGGCGGTGTCATTTCCCTTTATATGTTTGGGGACTGGGCAGTTGAACTGATGAAGAAGGCCTTTTCAAGAGGACTTGACAAGGGGGAGATCATCTGACTGTAATCGAACAGGCTGCAGCCGTAATAATCTGGGTTTTGATCCTGAAGTTCATCCAGTTATCCATCTTTCCTGCTGTAAAGAAGGGATTCGGGGATTACGGCTACGGTGTATCATATCCGGTATCACTGCTTTTCTTTGGAATAATCTCATGGTACTGCGGGCTTACAGGGATTCCTATTTATTTTTCACTCATTCCTTTCATCATACTGGCACTGTTCTATCTTAAAGCGGGGGAATACCGGCCTGAAAATTTCGGCGAGTGGAAGCAATGGGATCTTCTCTTTATAATTCTCTTCATATTCATGCTTGAGGTAAGATTCCTGAACCCGTCCATATCATATGCGGAGAAGTTCATGGACCATGCCTTCCTCGCTTCGATCATAAACAACCCGGTCATCCCACCACTTGATCCCTGGTATTCAGGAGGAGACCTGAACATGTATTATTACATGGGCCACTGGATGATGGGTGCGCTCGGGTACATAGCAGGAATAAAATCTACGATCGTCTTCAACCTGGTGCTTCCGACTGTATTTGCCAATACCGGAATTGCCCTTTACGCATCAGGCAAACTTTTACTAAAGAAATACCAGTGGCTCCCCGTTGTAATCCTCTTCCTCGTAAATCCTGCATTCATATGGTACGCATTAAACCTCCAGGGGTTCAGCTCCGTCATGTGGGACAGCACAAGGACGATTGAGAATGCAATAACGGAGTACCCCTTATTCTCAATGCTATGGGGAGATCCGCATGCGCATGTGATATCGTTTTTCAATCAGGCACTCCTGATTTTCATCCTTGTATATGCATACGTCAAATGGAACGAGACAAGCGAGACAGGCAGGAAGAAACTGATTCTTGCAGGAGCACTGAGTCTCGGAACGATGCCCCTGATAAATACATGGGATATCCTCCTCTATGCACCGCTGACACTCGTATTTGCAGGACTCACCTGGATTAAATCAATGAAGGAAGATTGCGCTTCAGGTGCATGGAGGCTTTTCTTCATTATGCCCATATATGCGGTTCTTTTCTACCTCCCATATTACTTCATGCTCAATTCAGCGGGAGTGGAAGGACTCGGGTTTGTTCATACTCCAACCGAACCGCTCCCGTTCCTTCTGGTATACGGCATATTTCTTCTTGTCTTTTATGCCGAATGCATCAAAGATCTCAGGAAGAGACCGTATCTCCTCCTGATACTGGTCCCGTTCATCCTGACCGGGTATACAGGTGCAGGGCTTGTTCTCCTCCCGGCATTCTGCCTGCTTCTTCGAAGGACACTGCTCCCGGAAGAGATCCTTTCAGCTGCCGGACTCCTGATAATAATGCTGACCGAGATCATCTATCTCGTCGACAATATGGGGGACGTCTACTTCCGGATGAATACCGTCTTCAAGTTCTCTCTTGTTGCATGGTTCCTGATGGGAACGGGGGGAGCAATATTTGTCGGGAAATGGATTTCAGGCAGGGCGAAAGAAGAAAAACCGACCGGGCAGGCAGATCCTGAAAAACTTAGAAAACGGAACATCGCGCTCCTTGTTGCGTTACTGATAGCTTTCTCAATTCCCGTCATGCTCCCGGACCTCAATTATGGCTACGGGGGAAAGACCCTCGACGGGATGGCATGGCTGGAAAACTCCCATCCGTATGATTACGATGCGATTTCATACATCAGGGAGAATACGGAGGATCTGGATTCGGCTGTAATACTTGAGGCTGAGGGAGGAGATTATACATACTATTCCAGGGTCTCGTCGATGACAGGAATACCTGCGGTTATCGGACAGCCCTTCCATGAACAGATGTGGAGGGGATACGACTCGGATGTAGGGTACAGGATGCAGGACGTCAGGCTGATATATGAAGATCCTGATGATTTTGACCGTTTAACTAAGAAATATAATATTACTCACATCTATGTCGGGGATTCCGAGAACGAGACATACGATGTGAACCTGCCGGTAGAAAATCTGAGCATTTATTATCAAAATGAAAATGTTACGATCTACAGCATTCCATAAAAACAAGCGTGAACAAAATTTATCTGCCCTTTTTTTTCTTTTCCCACCCGTCCGGTGCCGGACGGAAAATCAAAATTCGAAAACCTTTATCCATCCACATGACTAAATAATATAGCTACATCGTAAACTGATGAGTGATGAAGGAGTAACTCAACACATATTCCGGAAAGGTCATTCCGCCTGTTCCGGCTCTTGCTCCTGAATGAGGTGAGTTATGTCAAAAGTATACGTAAAATTTGAAGTTCCAGATGAGATCCAGAACAAAGCTCTCGAAGTTCTCGAGATTTCAAGGGACACCGGAAAGATCAAAAAAGGATCGAACGAAGTAACAAAAGCTGTTGAAAGAGGAGTCGCCCAGCTCGTCCTTATCGGCGGAGACGTCGAACCTGAGGAGATTGTAATGCACATCCCGGCACTCTGCGACGAGAAGCAGTGTGCATATGTTATTATCAACCAGCAGAACGATGTCGGAGCAGCAAGCGGTCTTGACGTAGGATCGGCAGCAGCCGCAATCGTCAAACCCGGAAAGGCAAAAGAACTCCTTGACGAAGTTGTCGGACAGATCTCCGAACTCAGGCAGTGAGGTGAATACCGATGGCAGATGCAACGCCTGCGGAAGTTATTGAGGTAATAGGATCAACGGGCATGCATGGGGAGGCCCAGCAGGTCAAGTGCCGAATCCTCGATGGCTCCAACAAGGGAAGGATAATTACAAGGAACACCGTAGGACCTATCCGCGAAGGTGACGTGCTCATGCTCCTGGAAACAGAGCGTGAGGCCAAGAAACTCTCGAGGCGCTGAAAATGGTGGACACATATACCTGCACATTCTGCGGGGAGAAGATCGAGCCCGGAACAGGAAAGATGTTCGTCAGGAAGGACGGCACAGTCTTCTATTTCTGCAGTTCCAAGTGCCAGAGCAACTACCGCCTCGGCAGGGTTCCGCGCCGCGTAGAATGGACGGAAGCAGGACGCAAGGCTCTCGGGAAGGAGTGATCTGTAATGGATCGCACCTTTCTTATGGTTAAACCCGACGGTGTCCAGAGAGGACTTATTGGTGAGATCGTCGCCCGCTTAGAGAATAAAGGTCTCAAGATTGTCGCGGCTAAGTTCGAAAAACTCCCTGAAGAACGTGTCATGGAGCACTACGCTGAACATGTCGAAAAACCGTTCTTCCCGGGACTCAAATCATACATAACAAGCGGACCGTGCTTCCTTATGGTATGGGAAGGAAAGAACGTAGTCTCGATAACAAGGCAGATGATCGGCGCGACAAATCCGGCCGAAGCCGTACCCGGTACAATCCGCGGCGACTACGCGCTTGAGATCGGAATGAACGTAATTCACGGCTCCGACTCCACCGAAACCGCAGAGAGAGAGATCTCGATTCACTTCAAACCCGAGGAGATCTCAGGATACGAGAGAATCGACGAGAAATTCCTCTACGAATAATTTTTTCTTGTTTTCACTTTTTTCCTTAATCGCTATTTAAAACCCTAATCAAACCTAGATTTTCCAGAGTTCATTTCGGGCATAGGCCCCTTGCCCCTTCGGGGCAGCCCTCTGCTTAATTCGCTACGCGAATTTGCGCAATCGCGATAACCCGGCCTGGACGCTACCCATCCGGGTAGCCTCGGCCGGGAAGAAAAAACTTTCATGAATATAAACCGGTGACCGAAGGTCGCCCAAGGTTTCGAAAGGGCATCAGCCCTTCGATGAGCAAAAGGGGACGCTTGCCCGCCCCCTTTGCGACCTATCGCAATGAGGGAGAGGGTCATAGGTAGGGGGAATCTTCCCCCTACCTATATCTTACTTTAAAGGAAACGCCCTCACTAAAAAATTACTTCTCAAAGCCCCTTATCAGGCCCATGAAGAATACGATCACCGGCAGAACCTCAAGCCTGCCTATCCACATCACGAAGATAAAGACAACCTTGCTGAAAGGCGTCAGATCACTGTTGACAAAACCGGTGCTTATACCGTTGTTGCACGTCGCAGAGACGATCTCGAATATTACATTGCTCGTGTCGACCATCGGGGATTCAAAATGCATGATGATTATTGCCGAAAAGAAGACCACGATGAAATAGAGAAGTATTATCAGCATATTGCGGGAGACTTCAGCCTCAGCCTCGGCTTTCGGGACGATCCTGCCGCTGTACCTGAACGGCACTACAGCCTTGCCGCTTACGAATATCCTCTTAAACCACCAGACTATACCCCTGTATGCAAGAGCCACCCTTGATAATTTTATACCACCAGCCGTACTTCCCGATGAACCGCCGATAAACAGCAGGAAAACCAGGAAGAGAACCGAAACAGGCGCCCAGGTATCAGGAGAAGATACCTGAAAACCTGTACTTGTGACTCCCGCGACTGCCATGAATATACCCTGCCGGACAGCATCGATACTCTCAAGGCCGTTAAAGAGAATCAAATCCGATGTTATCACAATAAATCCCAAAATAACCAGGAAGAACAGTATCCATGGCTGTTCATCATGATAAAAGCTCAGCTTTCTCTTGTAATACGAGAGATAATAAATCTTGAACGGAAGAGCACCCGCTATCATAACCGGGATAATCAGCATCTCCAGAAGCGGATTGTTATAGTAGGGAATCCCGGCAGTGTGAACGGAAAATCCTCCAGTCGCAATCGCTACCATCGCAATATTCACAGCATCCCATATGGAGACCCCCGAGATCAGGATCAGAAGAACAGAGACAAAGGTGAGGATAAGATAGATCTTCCACATATTGAGACCCTGCTCGACTATGCTCGGCATGAAGGCCTCCGAACGGCCCTCCGAACGGTAGAATCTCGAAGGATTCATCCCCGTCCTTGAAAGCATTACAATAGTGAACGCCACAATACCTAGACCACCAAGCCACTGCATAAGGGAGCGCCAGAAGAGGAGAGTATGCGGGACTGCATCAACGTCTGCAATCATCGTAAGGCCGGTATCAGTCCAGCCCGACATCGCCTCAAAAACTGCATCCAGATACGGCATCCCAAGGCCCAGAGTAAAAGGAACCGCACCCACAAGAGCACAGACCATCCATATGAGAGCTACAGAAAACAGTGCCTGGCTGAGTTTCGCCTCACGCTTGTTTTCCGGGAACTGAAGCATGAGAGTGCCGAGCAGGAAAAGGATCAACGGCACCATTGCCATAGGAATAATCATATTCCATTCCCCGTAAATCAGCGCAACGATTATAGGGATACATGTTCCGATGGATATGAACCGGAAAACATTCCCGAGATCGTCAGCAATTATGGAGAATTGCGCAAGGCGATTCATTGCAATACCTAAGGTATACTCAAATCCGTAATATCCTTTTTGATTTCAGGATCAATTTTACTGAATAAAAAAAAGGCTCTTCGCTATTTCATGCATATAAATAATTTCAGGACAGAAAACAATTACCCGTAAATGTTTCGCATTTTCTAATCCTCACACTCATTAAGATATTGCACACATGGCACTGTTGTGTTGCTTACAGATTTTGCAACCCAAACACCGGCGACCAAGGCGCCGGACGGCCCCCTGCCCAGGGGCCTTGCCCTAAGATAGTTCTCTCACGGCACGCTCAGGGGACCGGCAAGGGTCCCCTAAGCTGTTGAATTTGTTCTGATTCCATGTTCCGTACACGCCATGAGTTTACCGCGTCTCTCCGTTCAGGGGATACTCGTCTATCCCCGGAACTGTTATCACCACAGAGAGGCCCCCGCGGCGAGGGGTTGCCTGCGATGTACTGATGATATCAGGATACAAAAATTTCAGGATCAAAAACCCCTGAAAAAAAGTTATTTGCCGTTCGACCAGAACTCATGAATATTGCAGTACTCAAATGCCTTTACATTGGTATTTGAGATCGGGAACTCTGCAACAGGTTCATCACCGGGCTTCAGGCACTTTGCCATAAACTTATCCCCGTCGACCACCGCGATCCATTCGATATGATGCTCTTCCGTCATCGGGTGGATAATCGAGCCGACCGTCACCTTAATTCCGCCTGCGGACTTTTCAATGATCGGAACATGCTTTTCGTTCTTGAAGTCAGCGGTTTTAGCCTCAAGAAGACGCATATCCTGATCACAGCATACAAGCTTTCCCTCTCCAGAGCTTGTAATCATAATTACCTTCCCGCATTTGTCGCATTTGTATAGTACTGGCATTCCTGTCATTTTACATACCTCCTTATCAAACGATTTTCTCGTCCTTATGCTTCTTTAAGATTTCGTCTGCAAGATCTTCAAGGGATTTATAGACATCCTCAGAAGGAAGTCCCTTGATATATACAGGTTCGAACATCTCGGCTTCAAGCTTGTTCATAATATTTGCGAGATCCTTTAAGGTCTTCCCGCCCCATCCGTATGAACCAATTATACCAACAAATTTGGCTTTCGGTTTAATGATATTGGCAATAAACGCAATGTTTGCGATCCTCGGGTGGGGGCCCGTCAGCACCGTAGGAGTGGCGATGATGATGGTTGCCGCATCGACAAGATCCATTGCAAGCTGACCTGTATCGGCTCTCCCGACATCATAGGGCCTTACACCGACATTACGCCTGATCAGTGCTTCGGTGAGATACATCACCATTTTCTTCGTACTCCCGTGCATCGAGATATACGGAATTATTACCTTGTTTTTCAGATCGCCGGTACACCATTCCGTGTAAAGATCAAGAATATAGGCGGGATCATCGTAGCAGGGACCATGGCTCGGGGCGATAAACGAGATCTCGTAACCGGAAAGGCGCTCGATGTACTCCGTGACCTTGGACCTGAAAGGCATCATGATCTCTGCGAAATAACGCTTCGCAAGAAGAGTATGACGGCACTTCTCCGAGACAAAGAGATCGCTGCATGCATAATGGGCCCCGAAAAGATCGCAGGAGAAAAGGACTTTGTCCTCGCGGACATACGTCATCATCGTATCAGGCCAGTGGACCCATGGTGTAATCATGAACTCCAGAGTCTTGTCTCCAAGTGACAATGTATCCCCGTCTTCAACAACCTGGATCCTGAATTTCGGGATCTGGTGAAGAACCTCCAGGAGATCCGCACCTCTCGCGGACGTTATGATCTTAACTCCCGGGAACAGCTCAAGGAAGACCATGAGCGCACCGGAATGGTCCTGTTCAGTATGATTGACGATTATATAATCAATTCCGTCAAGTTCTGAACGAGCAAGATTTGTTATGAACTCCTCCTCGAATTCAGCATCCACTGTATCTATCAGTGCAGTCTTCTCGCTGCCTTTCACAAGATATGAACTGTATGTCGTTCCTTCGGGCAGAGGCACTAATTCATCGAAAACCTGCCTGTCCCAGTCTATAACGCCGACAGAATAAATTCCTTCCTTGATCTCTCTTACTGCCATATTAATTCACTTTAATCTATTTTGAAAAACGCAGATTTTGCCGCCCCGCAGACCGGACATTTCCAGTCGGCGGGAACTTCGGAAAAATCCGTATCCCTGTCTACACCTACATCTCCTTTCTTTGGATCATATACATGTCCGCAGACTGAACATTTCATTTTGACGTCAGCCATTCCTTTAAATCTCCATGGCTACAAACATATTCTTTTTCGCGCCACACCGGGGGCATACCCACGTATCGGGGAGATCTTCAAACGCTGTTCCCTTTGAAATTCCCGATTCGTGGTCACCAACCTCAGGGTTATATACATATCCGCATTTTTTGCATTTCCAAACTTTCATCGTTATTCTCCTCTTTAATAGCGGTCATTTCCTGACCGTAATCAGGATAATCATTTGGAGAGAATAAATATCTTTGTGATGGGAACAGTTTCATGGAGAATTTAACCAAAATTAGTAAATACATCACAGGAGGAAAGAAGGTACATGGCATCACCGGTACTGGCAGTAATACTGTCTTTTTTCATACCCGGACTCGGGCAGTTTTATACAGGACAATTCTTAAAAGCACTTGTATTGTTCATTCTTGCAGTAATCTTAGGATTTCTCTCATTAATGACCTTCGGAATAATCATCCTATACCTGATAATATGGATCTACAGTATGTATGATGCATACAAATCCGCCCAGGAACAGGGATAAAACAGACTAAAATTTTTTCAGGAGTTTATACCGCGTACATCCACTCCCAAAGACAGCACAGAATTCGGGCCGGTCGAAAACGCTCACTACACAATCAAAAACTTACCACATCTCCCGTTCAGGGGATACTCGTCTATCCCCTGAGCGGTTTATCACCACAGAGAGGCCCCGGGGTCGGGGCCGGTCCGCGGCGAGGGGGCGCCAACAATACGCCTAATAAATTAGTAGAGAAAAAAGACATCCGATTATTTCCGGACACAAAAGAAAAATCCACACAAAAAAAGTTATTTTTGATTCTTTTCAGGTTCATCACATTCGATCTCGGCAAGGATCTCCAGCGGGTCGTCCGAAACCGTTATGAGCGAGAGGATCTTGTCATACGTATTTAGTCCGATGAAATGCTCTGCCATAACCCTGGCGGCAGGGGACATAACGACTTTTTTGCCGTCTACCTTAATGATATTCCTTTTCTTTAGTACAGGCAGGATATCGATTATCTCTCCAACCATCGATGCACAGATCCGCTCAAGATTGTCAATTTCCCCTCCGCATACAACAGAATTCGCAACAAATTCCTCGGAGGATTCTTCGTCGTTGTATACGGGAGACACCTCCTCCATCTCTCCTTTCAGAAGATTTATGGCAACCTCTTCCTCCGTCAGTTTCGAGTCGCGCGAATATGTTGCACCCGGCTCGGCAAGAACAACTACCTTACCCATATCATGAAAATCGGGTCTCCCTGCACGGCCCATCATCTGGGAAAACTCCTGGACCTTCAGCCATTCTATTCCCATTGCAAGCGAGTCGAATATCACCTGGGATGCAGGAAAGTCCACACCGGCTGCAAGAGCCGCCGTGGTCACCACAGCCGAAAGCTCGCCCTTCTCGAATTTTGTCTCGACCTCGCGCCTCTCTTTTGCAGTCAGACCTGCATGATATGCAGCAGCCTTTCCTTCGCCTATTGCATCGGCAATATCATGGCAGCGCGAGCGGGAGAACGTAAAGACGATTGTCTGCCCGCGGAAACCCTTCGAGGACTTAGTCTTGTATTCGGTCGACACCATTCTTTTGATGAGCTTTATCTTCTCTCCCCTGTTGACGAATATCAGGTGCCTTTCAAGGGGAACCGGACGCTCCATGTACTCGACAAGACTTGAGTTGAGTTTTTCTGCAAGCAGGTGCGGGAACCCTATGGTTGCACTGAGATAGAGGAACTGGGCATGTGGAGCGACGAACTTCAGCCTCGATATAAGGCCGTCAAGCCTGTGCCCTCTTTCGGGCTCCTCAAGGTTCTGGACTTCGTCTATAACCACCGTCCCGATCTTTCCGAGGGTCCTGCCGCACCTGAGCATATAATCCACACCCTCGTATGTCCCGACAATTATCGCAGAGTCCATGCTGCGGTTCGCTTTCACACGTGTCTCGGGAATGTTGAGCCTCGAAACCCCGGTCTTCAGCGAGACATCAAGAAATCCGTATTTTTTCGTGAAGCGTGAGTACTTCTGGTTGGCAAGAGCCACAAGCGGAACGAGAAAGAGAGTATTCCCCCTGTTCTCCAGAAAATTCTTCACGCCTGCCATCTCGCCGATGAAAGTCTTTCCGCTCGCAGTAGCAGCCACGATAAGCTGATCCTTTCCTTCCAGCAGTCCGGCTTCAACCGACAGCTGCTGGACCGGCATCAGGTGCTCGACACCGCAATGCTCTTTAAAACGTTTGGGAAGAGGCAGGTCCTTTATCGCACAAGTTTTCCTTATCTCGTGCGCCTCGAGCCTGTCGAACAGAGTCTTCGAAATGTCGAGGCGATCGGGCTGGACCATTCCGAGGACCCTGTTTAAGTCCATATACAGTTCAAGAAGCTTTTCAAGATGAGCGGACGAGAGCGTACCGGTTCCGCCGAGATACCCCAGCTCCCTCCGAAGTTCCTTCTTTGCACAGTCCAGGCAGATCTTCTCTCTGCCATATCTAACAGAATTCTTATTCTTCAGCGGAGTGATCCTGTCTTCGATAAGGCATGTCCGGCAGGCGTTTAAATATTTGAAGGAGATCTGAAGATCGGATAAAAAAGATTCAAAATTCTTATCGCCGACAGTCAGGTAGATCTTCGATCTTCTGAGCGCCGAGATCAACTCTTTTGAAGGGATATTTTTATACTGCCGCTTTTCAACAGGTTTATATTTGTAATTCTTCGGCCGGAATCCTTTTCCTGTCCTGACAATCTCAACTATACCTGATCCTGCAACCAGATTCCGGTCGTAAAAAAAGATCTTATATGATCCTCTCTGGGGATTTACGACAAGTCTCATGAGGATACGAAATCGTACATTTTGTATGCCAGTTCTGAAGTTTCTATCCTCTTAAGAAAGTCCGTAAACTCCTCATCAACAATAACTATTGCACATTCGAGGCCATGAAACGCAGCATCGATTACAGCGTCGCCGGCACCGAAGAATGCGTCAGCCTTAAATCCCGCTTTTCCCACGGCGATATACGATTCAATCCCTACAACACCAATAAAACCGGCATCGTTAAGCACTTCTTTCAATCCTTCATATGATACCGAGTCCGACCCGCCTCTCTGGATCCGCGGGATCTTGCATATGTGAACAGTGCCTTTCTTCAGGTCGATTATCCCTTTTACATCTATAACGCCCACATCGGCGCCTTTCACCGCATTGTTCTCTGCAGTACCGACCGCGGACTGATCGCTATGGGACGCATACAGAAGGCCCTCTCTCATAAAGAGACCGACAGAATCTCCCTTCTTTATTTCACAATCGGCAATCGCAGTCCATACGGAGACCTGCTGAATTATATCACGTGTTACATGCTTTGCATAGGACTGCAATGCCTCTGCATTGGCTAAGACCCACTCGACTCCTTTATACGTGATCTTGTAGCTGCCCCTGCCCTGTGAATATACCATACCATCATCAACAAGATCACGGATATAGTCAGAGACCGCCTGCGGTGTTATGCCAAGCTTTTCAGCAATCTCCTGCTGCCGTACAGACGGCTGGTTCTCTGCAATATCCACAAGAATCTGAAATTTTGTAGATTCTCTCTTGCTTCTCAGTATGATATATAACGGATCATTCTCCAGGTTTTTCAACGAATACCAGCCCCTGTCCCTTTACATCGAGGTTCGGAAGGCGCTTTGCGAGCCCCTTAATAAAGACCGGACTGACATTATGATTTCTTGCCAGATCATTTAATGACTTGTTGCCTCCGCGAACTTCTTTTTCAATTACATCTACAATATCTCTCAACTTCTCATCAGTCGATACCGACGCATGGATCAGATCACCGAGGTCGTCCATTGTACACTGAAAGTTCGCCCTGAACCTGCTGTATGTTGTCTTATATTCTTTCTGCGGCTTATCTCCCGGCTTGGGCATCCGCCACTGTTCTTCTATGAGGTTTCCTTTTTTCAGCAGTGCAAGACAACCGGTAACCTGCTCAGGTTCGATATCCTCAGAAAGCTCTATTTCTGTCATCCAGTTTTTACTGAGCCTGTCATATATCATCTTATACTCAGGGTTATTGAATGTTATCAGAAGAGGAACGAGATCAATTGGATCGTTTACGATTCTTATATGTCCTGTCAAAGCAAAAACCCATTTAATTATTAGTCATATAAAAAAATAAAACTTGTTTATAAAAAAATGGTACAGGACATATATGAAAAACCAGAAAAAAATGACATTTTCATTAGATTTATCCGTTTTGAGGGTTTAAATCATCATATAGTTAGTGATAATACTGCATCCCGGTTTTTTTCATGCGTAAAAGTGGTCAGATAATAATAAGGGGAATAGTACAGGGAGTGGGTTTCAGGCCCTTTGTGTACTCGGAGGCAGAAAAATACGGAATCAGGGGTTCGGTTAAAAATCTCGGAAGTGAAGTAAGGATCATAGCATCCGGCGATCATTTCGATGAATTCCTCAAATCTGTTTCAAAAGGGACAGTTCTTTCAAGGATAGATTCGGTCGAGGTACTGGATCTTGAAGAAAATGCAGATCATCACCCCCGGGATTTCAGGATTGTCGAAAGCGGAACAGGAGAACTCACCGGATTTATCCCGCCGGATGTCGCCATCTGTGACGAATGCGTAAAGGATATCTTTGAAAAAGAAGGCAGGTATGAAAATTACTGGGCGACGTCATGTGTCAATTGCGGTCCGAGATACAGCATCATCAGGGAAATCCCCTATGACCGGGAAAGAACGACGATGGAAGAATTTCCCTGCTGCCCCGAATGCAAAAGAGAATACTCCAGCCCGCGATCAAGACGCCATCATGCACAGACCATAGCCTGTGAAAAATGCGGCCCGGAACTCGAACTGCTTGACAAGAACGGTAAATCTGTCGACACAAGTGATCCCATAAGGAATACCGCAGAGCTTCTTGACAAAGGCAGGATACTTGCGATCAGGGGAATAGGGGGATACCATCTGGTCTGCGTCGAAAATTCGGCTTCAAGACTTAAGAAATGCCTCGGGAGGACAGAGCAGCCGCTTGCGGTTATGGGCCTCCGGGATACCATCGAAGACGTCTGCGATGTCTCCACTGAGGAAAAAGAGATCCTGTCCGGCCCGGAACACCCGATAATGGTGCTGTATAAAAAAGATCCGGCATCGCATTCAGATATCTCAAACCTCAATACGCTCGGGTGCATGCTGCCCTACACGGGTTTTCACCACCTTCTCTTTTCGCATCTTAAAAATCCACTGCTGATCATGACAAGCGCCAACTCTCCCGGAAATCCCATGATTACTGAAACAGGAGAAGCCGTGGATAAGCTGTCAAACTGCGTTGATTATTTCCTCTCGCATAACCGCCATATTCAAAACAGGTGCGACGATTCGGTTGTAAGAGAGGGATACATAATCCGCCTCTCAAGAGGATATGCACCTAAGAGGATCGGAATCAACCTCGGTTCAACCGTAATTCTCGGGGTGGGCCCTGAACTGAATTCGAACGCAACAATATACAAAAAAGGATTCACATACACCTCCCCCCATGTTGGAAATGTAAGGAACCCGCCCACACTCGATTATCTCAGGGAAACTGTAGAAAAGATGGAGAGGATCATCGGGGCCGAATATGATTTTATCGCACACGATCTTCACCCGCAGTTCCTCTCGACAAGGTACGCCAAAGAGATTGCGGAATCGAAAGGCCTTGAAACCGTGGCGGTTCAGCATCACCGCGCCCACATTGCGGCAGTAACGACCGAACCCTGTATAGGGATCGCGATCGACGGTGTCGGCTACGGCGACGACGGAAAGATCTGGGGAGGGGAGATCTTCGCAGGCGAGATCACAGATCTAAAAAGAGTCGGTCACCTGGAAACCGTTTTGATGCCCGGCGGTGACCTGGCCACCCGCTTCCCCGGGAGAATGTTATACGGAATAATGCAGTCGGACGAAGTCCTCGAACTCCTCTCAGCGAGAGGCTGGGGCGATATTGAACTGGGCGTCCTGCAAAAGCAGGTTGAAAGGAGATTCAACGTGGCAGAAACCAGCAGTACCGGGAGAGTCCTTGATGCCGCTTCAGCCCTTCTCGACATCTGCCGCGAGAGAACCTACGACGGAGAGCCGGCGATGAAACTCGAATCGGTTGCTTCAGCCGGGAGATGCGAGTCCTGGGATCTGGAATATACGAGCGATGAAGCGGGGACGGTTCTCTCGACAAGAAGCCTGCTCGAAACGGCGCTTGAAAAAATGAAGACGATGAAGACCGCTGAAATTGCAGCTTCATTCCAGTACAATCTCGCGAGAGGAGTTGCGCATATGGCTGTCGGTGCCGCCGAAAAATACGGCCTCGAAAACGTTGCAATCAGCGGTGGAGTGGCGTACAACCATAATATCAGGACGACGATTATCGACGAACTGGAGAAACATAATCTAAGGCCACTTCTCAACAGCGAACTCCCTCTTGGAGACGGGTGCATCTCATTCGGGCAGTGTGTCTGCGCCGGCCTTATGATGAGATGAATATCACACTCAGCTTTTTTCGCAGGAATTATGCAATTATATTATTGCTGATATTGGACAATATTATTACAGCATGAAACTTGAGGAATTACGTTTCGGAACAGAACTTATCAAGAGAGGTTTTGCTTCGATGCAGAAGGGCGGCGTGATAATGGACGTCGTTAATGCAGAACAGGCTGTAATTGCAGAAGAGGCAGGCGCAGTTGCGGTAATGGCCCTTGAGCGTGTTCCGGCGGATATAAGAAAGGCTGGCGGTGTCGCGAGGATGGCTGACACCGCAATAGTCGAAGAGATCATCGATGCGGTAACGATCCCCGTAATGGGAAAGGCAAGGATCGGTCATTTCGTCGAAGCGAGAGTGCTTGAGGCAATAGGTGTCGATATGATCGACGAGAGTGAGGTTCTTACCCCGGCCGACGAGGAATTCCATATAGATAAAAAAGAGTTCACAGTTCCTTTCGTATGCGGTGCCAGGAATCTCGGGGAAGCCTGCAGGAGAATTGCAGAAGGTGCTGCAATGATCAGGACAAAAGGCGAAGCAGGCACAGGCAATGTAGTCGAGGCAGTCAGGCACATGAGATCGATTACGGGCGAGATCAGGATGCTCCAGGGAATGTCCTCACAGGAGACTGCAGCCTATGCAAGAAGCATCGAAGCTCCGGTCGATATCGTCACCGAATGTGCAAAACTCGGAAGACTTCCTGTAGTAAACTTCTCTGCAGGAGGCATCGCAACGCCCGCAGATGCAGCACTTATGATGCAGCTCGGGGCCGACGGTGTTTTCGTCGGGTCGGGAATATTCAAATCGGAAAAACCTGCCGTTATGGCATCAGCAATAGTTCAGGCGGTTGACCACTTCACCGATGCGAAGGTAATCGCCGAAGTCAGCCGCGGCCTCGGCGATGCGATGCCCGGCCTCGATGTACACCTGTTAAGGGAAGACGAGGTGCTTTCCACCCGTGGAAATTAAGGCAGGAGTTCTTGCCCTCCAGGGAGACGTCAGTGAGCATCTCGATGCATTTGACCGAACCCTGGACTCTATAAAGGATATTGACGGTTATGAGGTCTTCGCCCTGAAAAGGCCGGAGGATGTCGAATCATGCCAGGCCATTGCAATACCGGGCGGAGAGTCGACCACAATATCGCGCCTGATCGACAGGAATAACCTGAGGGAACCGTTGAAGACTTTCAGTGGAGGGATCTTTGCCACCTGCGCCGGCATGGTGCTTTCCGCCTCAAGGATCGTTGATGATGATGACGTGAAGCCGTTATCCATAATGGATATCGAAGTGAAGCGGAACGCCTTCGGCAGACAAAAGGACTCTTTCGAATCGGAAATACAGATAGAAGGCCTTTCGGAACCGTTCAGGGCTGTCTTCATCCGGGCACCGGTTGCAGTCTCGGCAGGACCCGGGGTGAAAGTCATCGGAAAGATAGATGACGGGATCGTCGCAGCAATGCAGGGCAAAAATATGGCTCTTGCGTTTCACCCGGAATTGGGAGACGATCTCAGGCTTCACGAGCTTTTTATCAGGAACCTGGCAGGGCATCTTCGGGTTTAGAGATCATACAAAATTATTTCCGGCGGAACCAAATAAAAATCCAGATCCAAACTATTTTTTACCGGGATTTTCTTCTTCCTCTTTTATTTCCATGTGTTTTTTCAGGAATTTCCTGATCTTCGCCGACTCAATCCAGCTCTGATCAAGTTTACCTATAATCTCGTCTATCTTTTGCACCTGATCTAAAATGATCTCCTTCGAATCTTTGATCTCCATATCAGTTACACCTGCAATAACCATGAGGGGATTTCGAATTTCGTCGTTAAGGGTTGCAAGCTGAATAAGGTTCATCTCTATTTTTTTCAGGGCCTCAGCTTCGCGTTCATCGGACTCTCTCTCCTTCGTGATGTCGCGTGCGAGCTGGAGTACATATTCCCTGCCGCCATAACTGAGGAGGCGTGCCTTCACATGTACCGGAAAAACAGATCCGTCTTTCCGTACATGTTCTGCATAATACGAGACCTCATTCTTTTCTCCACTGAGTTTTTCATTGAGTTCTTCACAACCGGAAGACAGCAACCGTGTAAATTCAAAGACATTCTTGTCTATCATCTCCTCACGGGTATAGCCGAGACGACGGCAGGCTGTATCGTTTACCTCAATAATTCTGCCGCTATTTTTCTCAGGATCATATTCGCAAAGGAATACCCCCTCGTTTAAAGAATTGAACAGAACCCTGTACTTATCCTTGCTTTCCTGCAATGCAGTTTTAACTATTTCCTGCTGAAAATGTTCGTTTCTCAGCTCCGAAGAGGTTTTGATCAATTTTTTTCTCAAAGAAACCGACCAGATCAATGCGATAGCAAGAAGAACAATGACAGGCAGAAGTATGAATATTACAATATTCACCAGAGTCAGAAAGAATTCCCTCTCCTCTAACGTACCGAACCATTTTTTGTAGATCTCATCATACTTCCCGTTCTTCCTGATTATGACAAGACCTTCATTTATTACGGGAAGAAGACAGCTGGCATTTGCGGATGCGGCAACACAGTATTCCCTTATCTCTATAGGTGGGCCAGCCGTTTTGACCCCAGAGAGTCCGTACTGCATAATCAGGTAATCCCCGTGCAGTTTTGAGAGAAGTGCTGCGTCATATTTTCCGGATGCAAGAAGTAAAAGCGCTTCGGACTGGTTGTGTGTAGTAATTATCGTATTCGAACCGTCAAGTCCCATGACGTAGTCATGCATAATGTCTCCCTCTTCGACTACTATCTCCTTCCCTGTCAGGTCACCAGCTCCCCCGATATCTGAACCTTCCCTTACGAATATAGTATGTGATACGGAGATATAGGGGTCAGAGAAATTGACCAGAAGATCCCGCTCCCCGGAGTAGAACATACCGCTTATGAAGTCAATTCTTCCGCTTTCAAGATCGCTTCTCACTTCATACCAGGGACCTGGCCGTATGCTGATATTAAGTGACATCTCTTCGGCGACTGCATTCATTATGTCTATATTGAAACCTGCTGGCCGGCCATTATAATCTATATACTCATAGGGGGGGAAGTACTCGTCAGCACCGACTACCAGAACCTGATCTTCAGAATAAGCAGCATATCCCGGCGATATTATTAAATTAAGTATTATGACCAGAATTAGCAGGGAGCCAACAAGTCGCCTGAAGGCTGTTGATAAACGGGGATCCATAATTGACCTCTTTAATGACATTCTGTAGGAACAGGTATTCTATCGGCTTTTCCCAGGATTTTATCTTGTACGAAAGGATATATTTAAATGTTGTTGTAGAGGTAAAAATGCCATATAATGAGATTATTGCACAGGATCAAACTGTAATTATTCAGTAGAGTCAGAGGAATTGAGATTCGGGTTTTATGATCTTCATTAAATAATCCATGAATAACATTTATTATTCTTTTAGAATGATTTTGTTTTACTCCTCCCCTCACAGATCCTCGAAAAAACCTTGTACAATTCATCAGATATACGTGCACTTTCCCAGTGCACATAAACGGATCGCCCTCATGCCCGTAAACCCCGTTGAATAAATTTCACGGGCCTTTGTATCTATGTGTGCACTTTTTTCAAAAGAACACGAGAGATGAGAGAGAAACGAAGAAACGGATCTCTCCTGTACACCGCCATTTAGGTGCACATTAAGATCCATCAACAAATAATCTCTATTTATTTCAATTAAATCAGAAAAATAACCATTATCCTCGCCTTTTTTAGTGTGCACTCCAAAAGTGCACAAGTGCACACTTCAGAAGACCCTGGAAAATCATCACCTGCACTGTAAATTACCTCAGGGGCGGCGGCTTTGATCCTAATCGGTTTCATCTCCCGGCTTCCTGAATTGTCCCGGCCTCCGCATAAATCCTGTATCGATAAAGAGTGAGACACGTTTCTTTATAAAAGTAAATCACAATCGTTGCGATTGCCACCCGGAAAAAGAAAGAGGAATTCCCCGGCTGGTGGGATGAAGAATTCAGATAAAAATCATATCTTTTTTACATCGCTTGATTTTTTTCAGGAACAGAAATAATTGGCTACGGGCAAATTCAAGATCAAAAAAGTTACTGTCAGCAATAACACCGTGACGGTTGTTGAAAAACTAACGAAGATTAGTCATTTTTTGCTTCTTCAATGGATTTATCGATATCGGCCGCCCGAAACGGTTTTTTTAATGAGGCTGAAAATCCGTAAAAAGACGGATTCTCCATCGCTCCTTCTACAGAGTCGCCGCTGGATATGATTACCCTCAGATCGGGATTTATCTCTTTCATCGGTCCGACAAGTTCCCTGGCACCACGATCTCCCGGTATGGATACATCGAGTATTGCCACAGTATAAGGGACGCCTGCTTCCGATTCATGCCTGAGGCTTTCAAGGGCCTTCGTTCCGCTGGAAAAACAGGACACTTCATTCCCTTTTCTCCTTAAAAACAAAGACATAATCTCAAGTATTGGCTTTTCATCATCCAATATGAGAATTTTTTCAGGCATATTGCACACTCCGGAAAGACTGTTCAGGCACAGAATGAATTGTTATCAGTAGTGTAGCCTGTAAAGGTTAAGAAGATTTCTTTTTTAAAAAATGGATGATTTTAGTTCTTTTTTGCAATTAAAGCAAATCCTACAAGACCTGCGACCAATGCCCCTATCACTGCAAATACTGAAACGGGACTTGTCTGCGTGGCTGTCGGCTCTGATGCGACAAGCGTGGCGTAAAGTTTATCGGTTTCTCCAGCTGTAGGGTACTCGGAGATCTGGGCTGTAAATGATGTATAACCGGACTTACTGACCGTATATGTCGTATAGGGTGTTCCGGTCGTATAGACCTCTACGGTAAGTTCACCGTTCGCAGTCTGTCCCTTGTAGTCGGAGTTGAAATATACATCTGCTCCGTCAACATTGCAGTAGATTGTATAGTACCCGACATCGCCACCGATTAACGTAGGTACTACTGTGACTGGATTGATTGTGGCATACACATTCATGGATTCTCCCATTCCTGGATTTGTATCCAGCTCTTCGGACCATGTAGAGTATCCTGATTTTTCAACACTTATTGAATGATAGGGCGTGCCTGTCGAATATACTGCCTGGGTATAGATCCCGTCAACAATTTCTCCCTTGTATTGACCATCGAAATATACAGATGCTCCGTCAACGTTACAATAGACATTAATCCATCCCTGATCCCCGCCTATACTTGCAGCCGATACACTAAGGGGTAACAATGCAGCAATTATCGAAACGGCTGCGATTAAAACGAACATTTTCTTCATAAAACACACTTCCATTTGTTACAAATATCAAATGAGCAGTAAATATTAAAATATTATCCTATTTGTTCGTTAAAACAGGCAGATAACTGCCAGGTATGACATACTCAAAGGCGCAGGTCGTACCAACAAATAACCCTGTACAGGCTACAAAGGCGATGAAAGCATTGGTGGATAACAATACTTTTGAACCTGAAAAATAAAAAAGAGGATTATCCTATCTTTTGGTTGTTCGACGGGTTCATGTAGAACGGATCGCGGGGATCGCTTGCAGGACCCGGTTCTGCTGTCGGGAACGGGAAAGACTCATAGAGGGAGGTGAAGATATACTCGAATACTTTGTCTGCCGCTTTGATCGGGTCCACGACAATATACCAGTCAACTCCGCGATCTGCATCAGATTCGCCAATATTTACTTTGACAAAGACTCCCTCGGCTGCAATCTTTCCTGCCGTCTGTGTCACATAGGACGCGCCAAGACCGAAAGCCTCCTCGACATATTTCTTAAGTGCCGTTCCCATCGTTGCATCGTCGGTAAGCGAGTTTACACCAGGTACCGACAATCTGCCCTCGGGCATCATCTCTTCAAGCATCCTGACAGTCGAAGATTTGAGAAGTTTCGATATGCCGGAGTTCGGGTCGTCGAGCTTTCCTTTCAGGAAGCTTCCGAATTTATTCTTGAAGAATTCAAGCGAGATATCGGAGAATGCCGAGATGAACGCATTATACCAGCTGCGTTTGCCGTTCTCGTCAAGGTCGAAGGTGTAGTGGCGTATAAGGTTGAACATACAAAGACCTGCGATGACGGATGCAAGCTTCTTCGGGCTGACTTTCCCGATATCCTCGAAGCACGACTTCACGTAGTTCTCTATCATTTCGGATATGTGCTGCCCGGATTTTATCTCATTCCAGTCAACAGGATATCCCATGAAGAGATCTGACGACAGTTCACCGACAATCTCGACGGAAAGCTCCTTCGCCGGGGTAAGGATCGCCTCCGCAGCAGGGCCGAAATAGATCGTTGCAAGGTATGAAAACGCCTGATCTCCGAACCATTTTACAACAGTCAGGTAGTTAATCCACTCGTTCATCGAATCGGCTGTCTGCATGAAGTCAGCGGATTCCTGCGTGTAGTAGACGATCGAATCATAGACGATCTTCTTGCTGATCAGGCGGATCTGGGCGGCCGAAAGACTGCCTGCGTTCTCTCTCAGGAAACGTGCGACCTCAGGACTCATTCCGAACTTCTGGACCCTCCTCTTCAGGAGTTCGAGTTCCCTCTCCCGGTCGCTTCTTACACCGAGCTTGTCGCCTATGAGCCTTACAGGGAGATCGAGTTCGTATGTCTCGTTGGAGTACTCACAGGATATCGGAAGGGTCAGGTAATACGGGTCGTTGTCGGGCTCGCCTACCTGCTGTGAGGGCATAAATTTGTACGCCTTATTCGTATTGTCGGGCCTCTTTTCGATCTCGTACCTGAACTTCGAGGTCAGGACGCCGGTTTTCTGGTCCGTCCCTTTAAGCCCGCCGAATTCAGGGGCATAATCAATACCTTCGACAAGCTTTACGACCTCTTTGCCATTCTCGGTTACTCTTACGGCAAGGTTGACGAAGAAGTCTGTCTCCATGACATCGTCCTCTTCGGTGTTGGTATCGTCGTATGCCGCAAACTGTGCATGCCCTTCCTTGTCGTACACGACGCCAGTGACACTGAGGCCCTCGGGATATAAGTACAAGACAAAACTGTCCTCGACGATCTTATCCTCTGAGGTTGTCGCCTTAACCCAGATCGGGAAACTCATGACCTGCGCGTCTTTTTCGGGAAGAGGGCTGTTGTTGACAACCTTTACTATGTAACGGTTATCGCCGGCCGCTGCTTTGTCTGCTTTTCCGACTGAACATGAAACCGGCGCCTCATCGGATTTGCTGACGGTGATCTCCTTCGGGGGCTCCAGGAAGTTTACGAGCTCCACTTCCACATCATAGGTCAGGCCGTCGCCGTAGAATACATTCAGGCGCATATCCAGAGCATCTCCCTGTTCGGGGAACTCAATCCGTGGCTTCCCGATTATCCTGAAACGGATGTTGTTTGTAAACGACCCGCCCTTTCCGGTATAGGATACCCTGACTACACCCTCTTCGGCAGTCTCGCCTTCGGTTGCCGAGATTAACGCGGCCATGTACCCGCCAGAGAGTGCCTGGTCGCCGACAACAAGACCACCGCCTGACGACATCGTAATCGACGACGAGAGGTCTTCCCTTTCGATCTCGTTTCCTTCCGCGGTCGTCTCGATTATTGCTGCATAGAGAGTCTCCGGATCGGCACCGCATTTTATATAGTCCCCGAAATCCTTCCTGATTCTCATCCTGTACGTGCTTGTACGTCCGCTTTCGATAACTCCTTCACCAGCAGCCGCCGAAGCGCCGGCAAGTGCGGCGCCTGTTGCAAGAATCCCCATTACTATTACAAGCGGAATCCCGTAATCCGTATCTCCAGGGCCGCCTGCAAGGGTGTTTATCGAGAACGCACCCGCCCCGTAGCCGCCAAAGACCTCATCGTAATTGCCGACGATAAGTTTCGCCTTTGCATTCGCCGCGTCATCGATTACCGAATCGAGGAAGGTCATCGCACTTGCAAGAGCACGATCCATCTCCGATATCGCGGAGTTGATCTGGCTCTCCGAAGGGTAGGGATAGCTGGACAGTTTTCTCCCGAGGGTGTGGGTGAGGCTGAAGCTTCCGTCTATTTTGAAATAGGCGAACCCGGAACCTTCGGGATAAAAGTCCTCCCTGATGACATAATAGACAAAACGGTTGCTCCTGTGGTTGTCGGTGTTTATGCCGCCCGCCTTCCAGTTGGAATCGTCAACAACTTCGAGAACACCTACAACACGGTGGCCATTTACGGTCTTGTCGATATACTCGATCTTCGCACTGGAGCCTTCGACCTCTTTTTGAAGTTCGCCCTTAAGATATGATGCGAACTCATCCAGGCTTTGGGACTTACGGTTGATGCCGAAATCGGTCAGTATATAGTAACTTCCTGTGACCTCTCCGGTCCCGGTGTATTCATCGACCGAAGGATTGCCATATGTATAGCTGGAGATCTCCGCCGGAAGTGAAGAAATATCGACTCGTGAAAATTCTGGCTCCACCTTACCAAGGTTTCCCACTATCAGGAGAGAGTTCTCAGTTGCGAGGAGATCGCTCGTCCCTTTTTTATAAACATCAATGGGCATCTCGACGACATACTCGTCGCCCTCCATGCTATGGACGTACTTCTGACCGAGAACGTAGTCGTAATTATTGATATCAGTAAGAGAATAGCTCGCAGACGCAATTCCGGCGAGCAGGAAAAAGGCCAGTGCGAATATCAGGACTTTAGCTGTCCGGTTCATGCAGATGCACCCTCCTTCCTGCCCGTGGAATACACAAGCCCGGCTCCTGCCAGCAGTATGACGACTCCTGCGATATAGCAGATATAGCCCCCGAGTATTCCTCCAAGAAGGGACAGGACTACTCCAAGTCCGAATCCTGCCGCCCATCCGGCCATAATTTTTGTAACAAAACCGGTATCGGCACGCCCGTTCTTCGCAAACAGGGAGGCAAAGATCTTCCTGATACAGCCGGTTCCCGACGAAAGGGACCGGGCGGCAACGACGAACGCCACAATTCCAACCATGCAGTTGAATATGCTTGAAGTTCCTGCAAGGAAATTATAGATCATGAGGGCTGATCCAACACCGATCAACAGGGGAGAGACGGATACGGCATCCCATTTTTTCCCGGAGAAATTTGCCGCAAAAGATCTCAGCGACGATACTGTACTTTCGGAGGTGATCCTTCCTGCGATCACGAGAGTTACGAAATAGGCGATAAGCCCTTTCCCGATAATTCCCCCGATAAAACCGAGCCCTCCTCCTGTAAGCCCGCCCTGGGCGAACGTCAGAAAAGAAAGAAACTGAACTGGCAGGGGATTTATTCCGATCGCCGGAAGCAGGCTTATTATCAGCCATACAATCCCCATTGCCCCGGCGATTGTAAGCAGTTTTTTATCATGCAGACCGGATTTGAAGCAGTCTGCAATATTCCTCCCGCATCCGTTGATAATCTCATCAGTCGAATGCCTGATCTCTTCTTCGCCTGTATCATCCGCTCTTCTTTCTTCCCGATCTTCCGCTCCGCCTGAAGTGGAGAGGACCAGTTCACCGGGGAGAAGGCATTCACCAGTCTCCTTAGAGGCTTGCGAATTGCCGTCAGAAGTGCAGGCATTACATGGGCCGGGACCTGAAGCGGACACCGATTTATCCCGCATATCACTAATTGCTGTTGAAATGCCGGATGATGCGGAGTTTTTAACAACAGTCGCCTTTTCGACAGCCTGAGATGTGGCATCCCTGCATCTCGACAGAATTTCATCGACCTTACCGTTAGCTACCATTAAATGTACACACCATGATTCATTGAAATTTTTAGATTTTAGAAATCAAACGAAATTATATAAATCAGACCAGATATTTTGAATATCTACGGCACTAATCCCCGGCCGCAAACATTAGAAATTCAGATTTTAAGATAATAAAAATTCTGTTTTAATTATCAGAATAATACGCTGAATTGCGTACTGAGCTAAAGAATACTAAGCAAAAAAAAGAATTTAGCCGAAGAGTGCTCCGAGACCGGCCATTCCGCCTTCCTCGTCAGCTTTCTCTTCTTCCTCTGCTGCCTCTTCCTGAGCAGGTGCTGCTTCTGCTGCGGGTGCTGCCGCTGCAGGTGCTGCTGCAACTGCTGCTACTGCAGATTTCTCGATTGCCTCTGCAATGTCAACTCCGTCAAGAGCTGCAATAAGAGCTTTGACCCTGCTGTCGTCGACTGCTATACCTGCGGCTGTCAGAACTGCTGAGACAGCCTCTTCATTAATTTCCTTTCCTGCGCTGTGCAGAATAAGTGCTGCGTAGATGTACTCCATTTTTTTCACCTTTTATTTATTTTATTCAACAATTGCCCTGAGTGCAAGCATCTCTCTCTGTGCACGTCCGATAATCATCTCGACAACGTCCTTCTCATAGACCGCTGCCTCTACTCCGAGGTTTCTGGCCTCGCGGACAGCCTTTCCTATGATTGCACCGGCTGTTGTCGTGGTCGGATATGCTGCATTGACAGACAGGTTGAATGCCTGCTGAGCTGCAAGGACAACATTGTTGAAGTACTTGTTCTCATCAATGTCCAGTGTTTTCGGCTCAAAGAATGTGCCTTCATAACACGCGATTTGGAGGTTCAAACCGACGTCGATAGGTCTGACGTCGAGTTTTGCGAGAACATCCGCCATCTTGGCGCTGATCTCTTCACCCGCCTTTACCACAGTTTTGTTTTCACGAATGACGACCTTTCCGCTCTCGATAGCCGCAGGGATTCCTGCCTGCTGAAGCTGACCGACGATTGGTCCGGGCGGAAACGCGGTCGGTCCCTTGGATACGGAAATATCCTCCGGTGCGATGTCGCCGGGCTTTGCAACCATCTTGGTCATGGTCTCCTTAAGCTTCTTGTAAAGCTTGAAGGGGTTTTCATTCGTGTAGATCAAAGCGCTCTGGCCGTCGATATACGAGTTGATTTCCGAAATGTCTCCGCCGAGCTGGCTGAATGCATGCTCGATAAGAGTATTTCTCGTCATCTTCAGGACTGCCGAGCCTCTCAGGTCGCGGCGCATCTCCTGCAGCTGTTTTGCAGGAATGCCATGAAGGTCTACAAGACCTGTCAGTTTATACTGCTCAGAGAGTTCTTTGATCTTTCCAACTTCATCCTTTTTCCACTGCGGAAGGTGTGTCGTATATAACGGCATTATATCAACCTCACTGCAGGGCCCATGGATGTCTTTACATAAACCGAGCGTACGTTCATAGATCCACTCGCAAGACTGGACTCAACCTTCTTCATGATAGCGTCGATATTTTCTGCAACATCCTCGGGACTCATGCCGGTCGAACCGACCCTGACATGGAATGTCATTTTGTCCTTTGTACGGAATTTGACAGAATTGCGAAGACGCTCAACGATTGGTCCGACATCCATTCCCGGGGGGACGGGCTGTGGCATTTTACCGCGGGGACCAAGTCTTGTACCGAGATAACGTCCGACAAGCGGCATTACTGCTGTTTCTGCAAGGAAGAAGTTGTACTCTTCAGCCATTTTCCTTGCTTCACGCGGCTCGCCGCCGAGACGCTCTATCTCTTCTGGTCCAATGATGAGATCTACACTTGCAGCCTTTGCCTGAGTGGTGATATCTCCTTTTCCGAGAACGGCAATCTTTACAGTCTTGCCTGTTCCCTTAGGCAGAATCATTGTCTCATCAATACGGTTTTTCGGTTGCGCCATATCGAGATTCTTCAGGTTGATGGATATTTCCATACTCTCCTGAAAATTCCTCTTTGGCGCCTTCTCTACGGCCTCGTTTACGGCCTTAAGAATCTGGACCCTTTCTACCAAATTAATACCTCCATAGTTCAACGACCCTTACGGATCTTCTATGGGTTTTCATAGTCTGTTCAATTTAGCTGGCCGTCGTATTCGCCTGCATCGATGAGGGCAAACATATCCTTCGGATTTTTGCCGTCTACTGTGACTCCAACGCTTACACATGTGCCAACAACTTCCTTTACGGCGTTTTTGACATCATATGAAAGCATGTCGTCCAGTTTCATGCGGGCAATGCGAACAGCAGCTTCAAACGGCAAGTCTCCCACTTTGTTTGTGTTGGGTTCGCCTGAACCCTTCTCAAGTCCGCACTCCGAGATTACGAGTGCAGCTGCGGGTGGGACACCCACGGATATTGTGAAGTTCTTCTTGTCGTCGACCTGAACTTTAACAGGAACCTGCATTCCGTTAAATTCCCGGGTCTTGTTGTTGATCTCGTCAACAACAGCCTTCACGTTGATTCCGAGAGGGCCCAACGCAGGTCCCAGAGGGGGACCTGCTGTAGCCTTGCCGCCGGGTACCAAAACCTCGACTACTTCTCCCATTGTAATATCACCTTTGCCGACAGGCGGCGTTTACCGTCTGCCAAAGCTTGGGTCTGTACAGGTTGGTCTTTAAGTAATTTAAAGTTATCAATCGGAAAGATAAAAAAGAAAATTTAGTCTTCAGCCATCTTGTCGATCACACGGACATTGTCCCCGCGGACGGTGATCGGGATCGGAACCATACTCTCGTAGAGTTCGACCGTGATCTCCTCTTTGGAAGTGTCGACACGCTTGACGATCGCCTTCTCGCCCTTGAACGGTCCGGCGATGAGCTCAACGATCGTACCTTCGTCAATTCCGCTGACTACCGGTTTCGGCTCGAGGAAATGCTCGACCTCGTGGAAGGAGGTCTCGCCCTTCACCACCGTACGGGCGTTCGGGACCATCTCCCTGAGTTGCTCGATCCTTGCGATGGGATCAGGGCTTTCTACGAGAACGTATCCCTTGAGCTCATCAGGGGCCATGACCGCGACTACATTGATCTCGTCGTGGTCCTCCAGAGCCTTGATTATATTGTCGACAACCGTCCGCTCCTGTTTCGCGGTCGTTTTTATCGCATATATCTTGTTTTTTACAGCTTCTTCGGTCATTTTCCTAAACCCCGAAAAATGAAATTACGAGAAGAATGGATTCATGATTATATATATGATGAAACCAATCAGACCGATTAATATTATTCCTGCTGCCGCAACAAGGGCGATCTTCTGGAACTCGTCCCTGCCCGGAGTTCTCGCGAGCTTCAGAACGCGCCAGTATTTTTTAAACAGTTCTTCATCGAATTTAAATGCCATTTTTACTCTTCACCTGAGAAAGTCAATATCATATTCACGGCGGGGCTGCCCGGATTGTGTACCGGAATCTTCACCGCGCCCGTAGATCTGCGGGGAATTTACCCCCGTTACGACGAGCATGGTGCGCATCTTGTGGTGCATCTCCGGATCGACCTGGGCACCCCAGATAATACGCGCATCGGGATCAATCCTTTCGTATACCTCCTGGACTACTCCTTCGGCCTCCTCCATCGTCATATCCGGACCTCCGACGACATTGACGAGAGCGGCCGACGCATTGGATATATCCACATCCAGGAGCGGGGAACGGAGTGCTTTCTTGACCGAATCCGCGGCTTTATCTTCACTGTCACTCTCACCCATGCCGATCATTGCAACGCCGCCACGCTCCATGACGGTCCTGACATCTGCGAAGTCGAGGTTGACGAGCCCCGGCTGTGTGATAAGTTCCGTTATACCTTTGACGGCACGCATCAAAACTTCATCGGATACTTTGAAGGCCGCGTGCAGTGGAAGGCGGGGTACGACTTCAAGCAGGCGGTCGTTCGGAACGACGATTACGGTGTCCGCGACATCGCGGAGCCTCTCGAGTCCGGCTTCCGCGTTCTCCATACGGATTGCACCTTCAGCCGTAAACGGAAGTGTAACGATCGCAATTGTAAGCGCTCCCTGCTCGCGTGCAGCATTAGCGATAACGGGTGCAGATCCGGTACCCGTTCCACCGCCGAGACCTGCAGTGATAAAGACCATATCGCTGTTGGAGAGAACCGCACGAATCTCCTCCTCGTTTTCAAGTGCCGCCTCTTCGCCCACCTGGGGAACCGAACCTGCACCAAAACCCTTTGTCCGCTGTCTTCCGATGAGAATTCTCTTGTCGGCCTTTGTTCTTATCAGATGCTGGGCATCCGTATTTACGGCGAGTAGGGTTGCTCCGTCGATTCCCTCTTCCGCCATTCTAGTAACAGTATTTGAACCTCCGCCACCGCATCCCACGACAGTAATTTCAGTCCTTAGAGAGCGGAGGATCTCTTCGAGCTCCTCGTCATTATCCTGAGGGCGGTCAACAATCATCTCTGCGTCCTCGTTTGCTCGGCTGAGCGCTTCTTCAACAATTGATTTCATCATAGATATCCTTCCAACCCGGGTATTCTGAGGGTCTTCTCCTCAACTGTAAGAACCATGGACGGGCTGATCTTTCTGCCGTCGACCTCCACTTCCCTGCCTGAAGCAAGCTCTCCAAGCAGGGGACCTTTTTTAATCCCCAATTCTGCAGCCTTACGGGGATCAAGACGCGTCTTTTTCAGGGTCAGGAGATCGCCTTCCACGGTCGTACCTCTTCCTTTGCGTAAGATTTTAACACACAAAGTAATTAAAGCATTTATCAGTTGTAATCTATTTTCCTTATACGAGATAAAAATTGGCTGAAAATTTCCGTCTGCAGAGTAGAGGCATACCACCGGCATTTTATCGACATTGTTGAAAAAATCTCTTTTATCCGCCTTTATTGCCTCCAGGATCAGCTCCCTGTCGACCTGAAATGTTTCGGGAACTCCCGCTCCTTTAAGATTCCGGACTTCCACGTGACAGCCGGGAACCGCCGCTCCGGCGATCTTCCTTATTTCAAGATATGTGTTCCATTCAAGGCCGGAAATCGAGCGGAGTTCCCCCTCGGACAGCAAAGGGAGTCCTGTTTCGGAGATCAGCTCCTCGATCTTTCTGACATCCTCACCTTTCAGCGCCTTTTTATCGATGTACGCGGCATCTGCGGATGTCCTTTCAATCATCTGTGCAACCATCGCACGATCGATCAGGGGAATATTTCTCGTGTGTACGATGTGACCGAAGGCAGCATTCGAATTCAGTGCAGTTTCGGTCTCCCTTGCCGCATAATGATTGCCGCCGAAACCGATGATCCTGATCCCGCTTACACTTCCGGCGGAGAGAACTTCAAGGAGAGAGGATGCGACGGCCTTCGCGGCATTCTCATCAGCCCACTCTTTTTCGGAACTGCCGATCTCGACGAAAAAGGAGGGAGTCTTAAGATCTGTCGGGCCGTGGTGCGTCACCTCGTAAGAAACCCTGTAGTCCGTGGGGGCTTTTTTATTGAGCTCATTTAAGACCGCATGTATCCATTCGGGCGCTGCCGCGGCAAGCGACCGGGGTTCTCCGCCGAGTGCGGCATCGCCATAGTTTCCAGTCACGTGAACTGTCAGGGCGGGGAAGGGATTTTTGCTCGTGTGCCGGGATATGAAGATTACCAGGTCGGCACCGGTTCGTTCGTCAAGATTGTTCTCGTAGATCAGCCGGTCTTCGGTCTCGAAGAAGCGGAGTGTGTGGCCGCCGTACACAATATCTTCAGACCCGTCTGTACCAAGCATCGATAAAAGCGACTTCCTTATCGCCGTTCCTGCCGGATCGAGCGAAGAACTGACTATCGCAATAAGCATCTGCATCACATTCTGTTTTCAGCGGCTAAAACTGCTTTGGAAACCGCTTCTTCAGTGGTTTTGCACACGACAACTCCGGGGATGTCCCACGTTTCAAGACCGAAGACAGGTATCTCCATCTTCAGTGCCATCGCAATCTCGGACAATGTCCCGTATGCACCGCCGACCGCAATTATCGCATCAGAAGAGCCGGTGACAAGTGCATTCCTGGCGATCCCGAGGTTCGACTTCACAACGGCACCGAGATAAGGATTCCCGGACGACATGTCGGGCAGTATTCCGAGTGTCATCCCTCCCTCTCCATCAGCACCGCGGCATGCGGCCTCCATCACGCCGCCTCTCCCTCCGCATACGAGAACTGCACCGCTCTTGGCAATGAGACGACCCGTCTCTTCTGCTATCTCTTCAAGATCCCCTTCACATTCCGATGCGCCGATCACTCCGATCTGCATGTAATTTGGATATATGATCTGTGTAATATTGAGGTTTGGGATTTTTTTGAATTATGAAAAGGGCATAAGCCCCTTGGAAAATCCTCGCGAGAGTGTCTGAAAGGGAGGGGGATCTCCCCCTCCCTGTGACCCTCCCCCCGTTGCGATAGGTCGCACTCGGGGACGGACGAGCGTCCCCTCATGCTCCAAAAAAGTCAGGTCCAGTTGATCTCTCTAAAAACCGCATCAGATTCATAAATGCAAATCTCCCCGGCCGGGGCTACCCGGATGGGTAGCGCCCAGGACGGGCTATCACGATTGCGAAAGTTCGCGCAGCGAAATGAGCCAGGGCTGCCCCAGAGGGGCTTATGCCCTGCTGAAAACCTCTGGAATCTTCCCCCTCCCTTTCAGATACAGGGATTTTCTCGCGAGGATTTTCCAAGGGGCTTATGTCCTGTTTCGAGTTCCCGGAAAACAATCCTAAACATCCCAAAAAAATCCCGTCACATTTATTTAAACTCAGCACCGATTTATTAGAAGAATGAGAACTTTTGCCGGAGCTGTCGCATCACCTGCGGCGGGTCGCTTTATTGTCCGTTAAAAAATGTAATCCAGTATTCCGTTTTTATGAATTGATTCATAATTCAATACCAGCGAAGCGTTTAGATTTTAATCATACAGCTCCACAGATTCTGCAACAGTTCTATCTCATCTACTTACCCATACTATTGAACTACAAGAGGGAAAACCATTGAAAGAAGTTACAAGCAGTTTTAATGCAAAGGAACTGGAGTCTGAAATAAGTTCTTTCTGGAAAGACGAGGAGATCTACCGGAAGGTAAAAGAGCATAGATCAGACTGCCCTGACTACTTTTTCGTAGACGGGCCGCCATACACGACAGGACATATACATCTCGGGACGGCATGGAACAAGATCCTTAAAGACACAATCCTCAGGTTCAGGAGGATGAACGGCCTCAATGTCATAGACCGCGCCGGATACGACATGCACGGCCTTCCTATAGAGGTCAGGGTCGAGAACGAACTAGGATTCAAATCCAAAAAGGACATCGAGTCCTTCGGGATCTCGAACTTCATCGAGAAATGCAAGAATTTCGCAGTCGTCCACAAGGATATCATGTCCGAGCAGTTCAAAAATCTCGGTGTATGGATGGACTTCGACAATCCCTACCAGACGATCAGCCCCGACTATGTAGAATCCGCGTGGTGGGTCCTGAAGCGTGCCGAAGAGAAAAAACTTCTGGAGAAAGGTTTTCGTGTAGTCAACTGGTGCCCGCGCTGTGAAACAGCGATCGCAGACTCGGAGGTCGAATACTGGGACGAGACCGATCCCTCGATATTCGTCAAGTTCCCGGTAAGAGGGAAAGAGAGCGAATACCTAGTGATCTGGACGACAACCCCGTGGACACTTCCGGGAAACGTGGCTACCGCGGTAAAAGAGGACTTCGTTTACGCAAAGGTCGAGGCGGAGAAGGAAGGGAAGCGCGAGTACTTGTGGATCGCGGACGAACTCGTGGAAGATGTCCTCAGAAAAGGAAGATATTCTGACTTCAATATTGTCGAAAAGGCCACCGGAGCCGATCTTGCCGGAACCGTTTACGACTCCCCTCTTGCAGATTATGTCCCGGCGCAGAAAGAGATCACTCACAGGGTCGTAACCGCAGACTATGTTACCCTCGAGAATACCGGAATGGTCCATATCGCACCCGGGCACGGGTGGGACGACTACCTCGTAGGCCAGAAAGAAGGCCTTGACATCCTCTGCCCGGTAGACGGCACGGGTATGATGACTGTAGATGCGGGTGAATTCGCAGGCCTTTATGTGAAGGACGCAAACCCGAAGGTAATCGAGGCCCTCGGCGATTATCTCCTTGCCGAGATGAAGATCACACACAGATACGGCCACTGCTGGCGCTGCAAGACCCCGATCATCTCCCGTGCTACAGAGCAGTGGTTCATTGCAATCCCGCGTATAAAGCAGCAGATGCTCGACGAGATCGCGAAGGTCAAATGGTACCCCGACTGGGCGGGAAGCGCGAGATTCCACGACTTCGTCGCAGATTCCAGAGACTGGTGCATCTCAAGGCAGAGATACTGGGGTATACCGATTCCGGTATGGAAATGTGATTCATGCGGGAAGCAGGAGGTCTTCGGGACGATCGCCGAACTAAACGAAAGAGCGGGATCACACCTGGAAGACCCCCACAGGCCGTACGTGGACGAGATCACGTTCGGGTGCTCCTGCGGCGGGACGATGAAGAGGGTTGAGGATATCTTCGACGTCTGGTTCGATTCGGCAATGGCGTCCTGGGCAACGATCGGTTACCCGAGAGAGAAGGAGCGCTTCGAAAAACTTTGGCCGGCAGACTTCATCACCGAAGGCCAGGACCAGACGAGAGGATGGTTCTACTCGCAGCTTGGTGCATCGACCATCGCCTTTGACCGTGCGCCGTACAAAAAGGTAATGATGCACGGATTCTCGCTCGACTCCGATGGCAGGAAGATGTCTAAGTCCCTCGGCAATGTAGTAACTCCTGAAGAGATCATAGAAAGGGTAGGTGTGGATGTCCTGCGCATGTATATCCTTTCGGCAAGCGCCCCGTGGGACGACCTCAAGTTCAACTGGGAGGGCGTAAAGACTACAAACAGGGCGATGAACATCCTCTGGAATGTCTACAGGTTCCCCCTGCCGTATATGATACTCGATTCATTCGCTCCTGAAACAGGAGAGTCAGGTGTCTGGGATGCGGACTACATCAGGAAGAACATCAAAGAGATGCCTGTCGAGGACAGGTGGATCATCTCGAGGATAAACACACTCTGTTCTCAGGTTTCAGTAGATATAGAAAACTGCGAACTCCACAAGGCTTCAAGAAATATCATAAACTGCATCCTCGAAGATATCTCCCGCTGGTACGTCCAGCTTATCAGGCAGAGGATGTGGCTCGAGGAAGAGGCGGTCGAAAAGATCCAGGCCTACGAGACGATGTATTACGTAATGAGAAGGCTCATCGAAGTAATTGCGCCGATGGCCCCGTATATCTCTGAGAGCATATACCAAAACCTCAGGACCAACTCCGATCCCAGGAGTGTCCATATGCTCGACTGGTACCCGGGCGACGAGAAACTCATCGACAGCGGTCTTGAGACCGATATGGACGTTATACGCTCGTTCGACGAAGCCGTTGCGACTGCAAGGCAGGATGGAAAGAGAAAACTCCGCTGGCCTGTCGCAGAGACAATCGTAATCACATCCGACGACACGGTCGCTTCCGCAATCGAAGACATGAACGAACTCTGCAAACAGCGTGCCAACTCGCTGAAGGTCTCGGTCGTAAAAGGTTCATGGGAAAGGATGGAATTCGAGGCAGAGGCGGTTATGAGAGCCATCGGTCCGGAGTTCGGTAAGGAAGGGCCGAAGGTAAAGGCGGCAATCGAGAGTGCCGATGCGGCAGAGCTGAAGAATGGTATCCTCAAAGACGGTTTCTACGAGACTGACGGTTTCAGGGTAACGGAAAAGCATGTCGTATTCAATGAAAAACTTCCTGAAAACGTATTCTCGGCAGAGATGCAGGGCGGAGTCGTGTGCGTGGACGTCACCCTTACCGACGAAATTGAGGCAGAAGGATTCTCAAGAGAGATAATAAGGAGAATCCAGGAGATGCGCAGGCAACTCGACCTGAAGGTGGAGGAGTATATCACCGCCGGGGTTGCAATCGACGACGACCGTATTGCCGTGCTTGTATCTGGAGGATGGAAGGACGGAATAATGAGCGAGGTCCGTGCAAAAGAGATGGTCTTTGAAGAAGGTACGCTTAAAGGCGACTTCGATCTCGTTCAGGACTGGGATGTCGAGGGCATCAAAATAAAGATCGGAATTTCGGGAAACAACTGATCCCTTAATTCTTAATTATCCCGAGGATGTATTCCCTTCCTTCTTCTGTATGGAACAGAGGAGGATTATCATCGATTGTGACCTTCGACCTTTCGGTCAGGACCTCTTTTTTTTCAACAGGATTATATCCGGTCTTCGTATATTGCTCGCGCCTGACGATGACGCCCCGCCTCTGCCACGAAGGAGTCTTGGAGAGATTAACGCCCCTTTTATACATCATCTCGTGCATATCCGCAGACTTCATCCCTTTCAGGAGATCTGCGGCCTTGCGGGAAGACATTCCTTCTGAGATCAGCGCATACTGACAGTAGGCGTTGATGTGATTTCTCCATGCTTCCCTCTGCCTCCATTCAAGGTAACCGGGAGCGTCAGCTTCGGTCGTAAAGACAATCCTCGCATCGAAAGATACAGGAGCCTTTGATCCTGAAACAGCCATGAACGCCCCTGCCGCATAGGAGGCACAGACCGAATCTATCTTTTCAACTCGACCGCCGAAGGGCAGATTACCGAAATATAGGCTGATCTCATCGGAAAAAACGTATGCGAATACGGGTTCCAGCCCGCTTTCGGATATGAGCGATGAGGCTACGGAGGACATGACACTCATAAAATCCTCATCGAAAGGCTTCTTGAACCCGGCTTCGCGGGTCATCGCGTGAAAAGCCCTGCCGTCCAGCCGTACATATACGGGAGGGATAGCCGTAAGACCGCTGAATATTTCGTTTCCGAACATATAACCGGTTAAAAAAAGATATTCAGGCCAAACCCCTTACCCGGATTCAGTCCTCGGGTCCCTGCGACGGGAACATGCTGTTGAAGTGCCGGATGATGATAATGTCCCCAACCGATTTTATAATACGGAAAGGCACCCTGATGCCTTTAAAGCCCTTAAGCTGGAAGAGATCAGGATTCAGCTCGCCTACCGCAAGAAAATCTACCTTCTTCGTATCTACATTCAAAACAGCATCGTCGACAATACCCACCCTCACGGATTTGTCCGTATATACTTCCATCCCAAAAAGATCCGTTATTTGAGTCTTCATATTATAACCGATTGTAGGTATAATTCTTAAAAGTTAAAAATATAATCTTTCCCAATGAAAGATTCCATTCAGATCGGTGAATTATTCGGCATCCCGATACGTCTTCACTTCACGTTTCTCATAGTGATCCCGCTTTTCACACTGATTATTGCGTACCAGATCGAATACAGCGTCAGCTTTCTTGAGACGGTATTCGGCCTTCCGGGTCCTGTCGACACATCACTTATCACCGCCGGCCAGATGCCGTATATTCTCGGTATGATAGTGACATTGTCACTTTTTGCCGGTGTACTGATCCACGAACTCGCCCATTCCGTCGTCGCAATCTCAAAAGGGCTCGAGGTAAAGAGTATTACACTGCTTATCCTCGGAGGGGTTTCACAGATCGACGAAGGGAAATCCCCGGAACCGGATGTAGAACTGCCGATGGCAATAGCAGGCCCTCTTGCCAGTCTTGTAATCGGAATTGTTACGGGAATTGTCGCCCTGTTCTCCTATTATTTCATATCACAGCCGGCAGTTGCAGGAATATTGTTCTATGTATTCGGTTACCTGAGTGTTCTGAACATCCTCCTGTTCCTTTTCAACCTCATCCCCGCATTCCCGATGGACGGTGGAAGAGTGCTCAGGGCGTTTCTTGCAAAGAGGATGCCGATTCACCAGGCGACATCGATTGCAGCGGATATAGGGAGGGGTTTTGCGATTGTGTTCGGTTTCATCGGTCTTCTGCTGTTCAATCCCATACTGATTATTATCGCTGTATTCGTCTATCTTGGGGCGGGGCAGGAAGCGACGATGATAAAATACTCACACCTGCTGGAAGGGGTAACTGTCGCAAATGCAATGTCGAGTCCGGTTACATACATCTCCCCGGCAAGTTCGGTTGATGCGGTAGTCCAGGCGATGTACAACACAAAGCATCTCGGGTTCCCGGTGATCGAGAACGGAGCGTTAATCGGCGTGGTCACGCTTCACGACATAAATACGATATCAGCTATCGACAGGGAAGCGATGATCGTAAGGGATGTTATGACGAAAGATCCAGTGACCCTCCCTCCCGAGGCGCCGCTGACTGACGCCCTGAAACTGATGTCTACGATGAACATCGGAAGGGTTCCGGTGGTCAGGGACGGTCAGGTGGAAGGAATAGTCACAAGGACAGACATCCTGAGATTCCTCGAATTAAAGGAATTGAAATAAGAAAATGAAAACGGAGAGTTGAATGGGACTTTTCAAAAAAACGGAACCACGACAGGCGACGGGTGAGAATATCTACAAGGAATCTTTTTACCAGACGGATACCGGGATGTGCCTCCTGACACACCCGGATTTCGAGATCTTCGATGCGAACAATTCCTTCGCATCGATTTTCGGATTTGAAAGAGAAGAACTCAGGGGTTCGCTATTTGCAGTGGTCTGGAAGAAATGCGAAGAGCGCGATCTTTTTTTCACTGAGATTATCAGGAACGGGCATTCCCCTCCAAAAGCCACACGGGTCCTCAGACCGGACGATTCCGAAAGGGATATTGTCATCTCCGGCGTCCGACTGGATGAGGATATGATTTTGATTACTGTTTTTTATTTGGGATAGGGCATAAGCCCCTTTCGAAACCCATTACGACCATTATGAAAAGATTAGGCCAAGACAAAAATCCATGCGTTTGAAAGGGAGGGGGAGATCCCCCTCCCTGTAACCCTCCCCCCGTTGCGATAGGTCGCACTCGGGGACGGACAAGCTCCCCTCCCGCTCCAAAATAACTCCAGGCCGGGCTGCCCCGTAGGGGCTTATGCCCAAATTTAAACACAATATCAGAAATCACAAATTCTCAATTGAATAGACGAAAAAGAGATTATATTTAATTTATATCTTTAAAAACTCTGAAAGTTTCGCCGCATATCCGGACTCCTTCTTTTTCTGTTTGGGGCATCCGCCTGCACGGTGGCGTTTCCAGTCTTTCATAATGTCATTTATTGACTCGAATACGGATATTGCGGCAGGCATGACGATAATTGCACCCAGGATCGAGAATCCTACTGCAATAACGGTAACTATTCCGAAGTTTTGGATTATCGGGGACGTTGACAGGGTGAGTGCAGAGAAACCGCAGACTGTTGCAAGACCGGATACGGAAACTGCTGCTCCAATCTTCTGGACGGATGTCTGAATGGCCGTGATTGTATCCAGCCCCTTCTCTTTTTCCTCCAGGTACCTCTCCATCATAACAATCGTGTACTCTGATGCTACACCTATCGTCATCGCACCAAGGCATGCCGTAAGGAGAGTGTATGTAAGCCCCAGCGAATACATGATAATCCCGTTCCAGCCTACAATCATTATAATCGGAACAAGGGGTGTGACCGCGGTGAACTTCCTGTATAATAATATCAGCAACAGAAGAATCAGCCCGAACCCGACAAATGTCATCGGATTCTTGGTTTCTTCAATTCCATCGATAAGATCGCCAAACATTACCGACTGTCCGGTATATGTGACGGTCATACCGGGGTGCGGAGTGTACCAGTCCAGGTCCTTCTGCATATCCTTGATAAGTGCCTGAGTTGCCGGAATGGAGAGATCCTCCATCGAAAATTCCATCACTGTTTCGGTATTACCGTTCAGATAACTCTCTTTTGTACTCTCGGGAATAAGATTCCATACTCTTTCAATCTCGGTAGCTTCTGTCGGGAGAACGCCGTTGTTGTAAAGTTTCAGGTATGTTGCAACACTCGTGACACCTGTAAGATCATCCTGTTTGGATAGCTCATACTCTCCAAAATCATCAATCCAGCGCAAAGTGCCAGGTTCAAGTACCGAATCAGCCTTGACGAATGCCGTAATCGTATCCGTTGAACCTACGACACTGCTGAGCTTATTCATCGATATCATCGCAGGCATATTCTGCGGAACCATCGCATCCTCGTCTGTATCGATTATTATTGTTTCATCAAGCTGAATTCCTACAATCGCGAGCATCAGAAGAGCCACAAGGACCGGAGCCGGGTTCCTTGCAATCTTTCCCGCAAGTTTTCCGATCGCGATATCATATCTCTCCATAAAAGAGCCTTTCGTACCCGGCTTTACATGCGGGGGCTCTTCACATCCCTTCCAGTCGAGCTGACAGGATTCAGCCTGATCGAGAGGATTTAATCCGCCGGTTTTGGGTTTATATTTAACAATTGTTGCAAATGTAGGAATAACTACCATTGCCGAGAGATAACAGCATGCAATACCGATGATACATGTAGTTCCAAATCCTGAAATCATCGGTGACGGTGCGAGAAAAGTCAATGCGACAAATCCGAGGGCGGTTGCACACATGGCGAAAAATATTGCAGGGCCTGAATTTGTAACCGTTGTAAATACTGCCTCCTTCATCGTGGACCTTTTTATCTCTTCGTCAAACCTGGACTGGAACTGAATTGCATAGTCCACACCTATACCTATCAGAACAGGAAACGCCGCAATGACAATGGAAGTGACAGGTATTCCTGCAAACCCCATTACCCCGAATGTAGAGAGGATTCCGCAGAATACGATAAAAACAGGGAGGAGCCTGTATCTCACATGCCCGAACAGGACAAACATTGCAATGACCATAAAGATCATTGCAAGGGCGATGAGAGTTCCCATGCTGTTCTGCATATCCGCCTGCATCTCTACAGTGAATGCAGGACTTCCGGTCGGAGTTATCGTAATTCCTGCCGGGGGATTTGAGAAGGCAATAAGGCTATCCACATTGTTGACAATTCCCTCCTGTGCCTCCTCAGGAACACCTGTTTCAAGAGGAATGCTTACAAGAGTCATCATCTTTGACGGAAGAAGAACGTCTAAGTAATCAGAGGGAAGTGAATCAAGAACAGCATCGACATCTGCCTGGTTCTGCGGTATTACTCCGCCGTTGGCCGATTTTATAAGATCTACAATTCCTGTGGCACCTGCGATATATCTTTGGCCGCCGAGATCTCCTTCAAGACTCTCGAGGTAATTCAACACATCAGGTCTTGTTACATCCGCTCCTTCGACTATCAATACTACAGAATCCGACCCGAATATTTCGGTGTAATGCATGAGGAGGGAACCGACCGGTTTATCGGTATCAAGGTAGGTCTCGGTTCCAGTCTCCATCGTTATCATTGTTGCGCCATATATACCAAGCAACAACACCGTGATAATCAGACCTGCAACCACAAACGGTCTTTTATTTATCGATTGTGCTATAAATTCAAACGGCGATTTCAATATTATCATCCTCCGGCCTGAGCCGTACATATTCCTGCGTCATTTAATTAGATTTTTTAAAGTAGGTTATTCACGCGTCGATCCGTTATTTATCAGGAGAAATCTTCTTCTCCGTTCCGGACAAAATGCCGGCAGGCAGTACATAATCGGAGATTATACTCCAGGTAATCCCGGCGGCAATATGATTATCTTCGGTTTTCAAAACATCAATTCCAAGACTTTTTGCAAAACTGTACATTCTTTTTTTGTCATTGATAACAAATAAGCCATTATTGCAGGGCGAATTTATAATCCCGATTATCTCTTTTAGGTAATATTCAGGTATGCGGCCTTCATTTAAAAGCGTAAAATGAAGGAATTCGATGAGCTGCATATAGTACTGAGGAGGTGTAAAGCCGGCATCCTCCCATATGCCTCCGGTCTCAAGGTTTTTTTCATATTTACAGAGATGACCGCTACAGGCGCTGATTTCTGTTTTCATTGTAAGGCCCCTTTATACAAAGACACAATTTTAAAGTTCACAAAAGATCCGGTTTCCCGGAATCATACATACAACCGGAATAATTATTCAAAGCTGTAATTTTGATATCAAATAAACTTCATTTACTTCCTGACAGATTTCTTTCGCAGAACTTCAATATAATTTCAATAAGTCAGAAGATAATATCTGGCCAACTCCAAAAGTTTTTAGCAGAAAATCGTGAACTAACGGACTCCTTTTATTGATACAAGAGGTGTTGCCGCGGCTTTTTCATCAGCAGTTTGATGTTCTGGTGAATATATCATGACATTAAAATTCACAACAGAAAGAAGAAGATTATCATAACTGGTCGCTGCCAAAGGGACATTACAGGATAGGGGTTAAAACATAAAATCCTGAAATTCCTGCTTTATCCGGGTGGTTTTTTAATTCCTGCTCCCTTTTATGAATTTTTAGCGAATATGACAATTTCGGACATCTTCCCTGTTGCTTAAAATATATATTGAAGGCAGAACCAATTATTTGATTGAAACTCACGGAGTTGTAAATGCTGGAAACCACGATTGAGACTCTTAAAAAACTTGGATTCACCGAGTATGAGGCGAGGGCGTACATATCGCTTATAGGGTTCGGAATGGCAACCGCACGTGAAATTCATGAAAACAGCGGTGTTCCCCAGGGAAGAATTTACTCGGTATTGAGAAGTCTGTCCGACAAAAATTTCATTGAGATCCAGGACGGAAATCCCTCGTATTACTATGCCGCAAATCCGGTTGCGAGACTTAGTAAACTAAAGACGGAGATAAACGATTCGATAAACGAATCGATCGAATACCTTTCAAATCTTTATCTCAACTCGAAGCCGCCTTCACCCATATGGGCTATCCACTCAGAATGGGGTATCAAGAACAGAATAAAGACTCTTGTTCAGGGCGCAAACAAAGAGATTATCATTTTTGTCGACGACATCTCCTTTTTCGAATGGGTGAGACCGGAGTTGAAAAAAGTAAAAAAGAAGGTAAATGTCGAGATATATGCCAGGAACAAGGCTGATTTTGCAGGATCTAATTTAAGAGTGACTGAATATTCGGAAAAAATGTACTTATTGTGGGCGAAGATAGCCTCTATGGAAAAAAATATTCACGAAGCCCCTAAATCCAAGATGAATATGATAATCGATGAATCAACGGGTTTATTCATAGGAAAAACACAGGGAGAGGTTACAGGAGTTATTATGCAGGTGCCGCAGCTTGTATACACGTTAAGGGCTTTTATGAAGATGCTTGAAGAGGATTAATGGTACGCGAACAGGATACAAAGCAGAAGTTTAAGCGAATTTCTCAGGTCGAACAATTCATGGAGGGATGTTGTCATCTCCGGTGTCCGGCTTGATGAAGATATGACTATGATTACTTTTTTTTGATTTTGAATAAAATAGTGGTTTAAATTAAGGTATAAATCGATGACTAATGATCATCCAGGATTTTGCTATGGCAAATAACATTCACGGAGCAGGAGGGGACGCTTGTCCGTCCCCGAGTGCGACCTATCGCCATGAGGGGGAGGGTTATAGGGAGGGGGAATCTTCCCCCTCCCTGTCATTGCAAAATATCTTGGTTTTTCTAATCGAATGTTCTATAAAAAATTAAGATTGTTTCAGGCAGTCATCATTTTGCAGAGAGAGATAATATCCTGAACAATTGATTTTTTCTATAGAGGAATTTTATAAAAATTTATAAGCTCTTTTACAATTTTAATAATTATATTATGGTTTACAGCAATAGGAAAAACACTTTCTGTGTAATTTTTCCTGTCCTGATTATTTTAATTTGCTGGTTTGGATATCCCTATATTTCACCTATTTTTTCAAATATGCTTCAAAATCCATTTTTTATCTTGTTAATAGCTTGTATTGAATTATTAGGGGTATACTTGCTTTTAGCATTACTGTCAGCGTTTATATTTTTCGTCTTCATATGGAGTGTATTTCCATCAATTTCTCAACTGGGAGTCTATAAAAAATTAAATACCGAAGATCCACTTAATGGAGAATCCTTAGGCACGAAAATAAAAAAAATCTATAAAATTAACTTTATTCTCTCAATCTTTTTGATGATAGTGATATTATACTTTTTATATCCATCTACCGGCACAACTACCTTTGATTCAACTGCCACGACATTTTCAGAAATAGATCATATATACATCTTAGCGTTTGCTTTTGTTCCAGCATTCTTATTATCAATAAGAGTTCTAGCAAATCCAACAAAAAATGTTTTTTCAAGCCCTATTATTAATTATTATGCCCATCCCGCTGACAAAAAGGAGTTTATTAAATCTTTTAAAAAAGACGTGATCTCTTTTTATGCTGCATTAATTATGGCGGCAATAATATTTTTTTACTTGAAAATAATGCAGGCACAATTAAATAATCAATTAGAAGAGGAATTAATTAAATTTTATCCACAGATTGATAGTATAGCTCTATGTATCTTAATTGTTACTTACTTTATAATATTATTAATTACAACCGCCTTTGGAGAATGGTTCTTAACAAAATTTCCACCATATGAAAGACTATAGGTACTTATTTTTCTCCTGAACAAACAACCATCAATCCCTATCTTCACCAAATCCATTTTCTTCTTTGAACATATCACTCTAAGAAAAACTACTCAAAAGAAAAAAATTCATCCAGTTCCGTCTTCCCAGCGACTTTGTGAAGCCCCGCGAGATCCTTAAAAGGCCGTTTTGCAGCGATCGATGCCGCGGTCTTCTTCCCGATTCCCGGGATCTGCTTAATCGTCTGGACAGTGACCTCGTTCATCCGTATCGGGTATTGGAATCCTGTTATCGATCTTTGACCCCAGCCGGCGACCACCGCATCTATATGCTCTCCCTTCACTATCTTCTGCGGAACGCCGACGAGTATTGGGTACGATCCCATCTGTCTCCCGAACGATGTGTTCCCCTCCTCTTCGATTATGACATCCCTGAGAATTGTCCCACGTGGAAAGACCTTCATGAGCATAGGGTGATCGAAGTTTTTTCTGGCATCTTCCTTGAATTTCCTGAAGAGATCGTCGTACATCCCGATTGAATTCTCCTCCCACGCCTTCGTACCTTCGAACGGCATGACCTGCCGTATGTTCACCCTCCTCACAAGAAGTCCGGAGCTGAGAACCTCATTTAAAAACCGCAAATTCAGGTCATATGTCGCAGGCGATTCTCCTTTCAGGCCGAGAACGAAATTGAGGCCGGGAAGAAGATGGGGGATTCCATTCTCCCTCATGCCGCCGACCTCGTTGACTATCTCGATCGCCCTCATAACCTGTTCCGGCAGTGCCTTCAGGTTGTTCTCCCGGACTACAACAGGATCTGCCGACTCCATACCGAAGGCAGCGACATCGCCGGGAGTGTGCCACCGGACAATTGCCTTCAACGCCTCTTTTGCCGCCTCTTCATGCTCGAAGATATTTCTCGGGTTGATGTTGTCTATATGCAGCGTCTTCAGTCCGGGCGCGGCAGACCTTATTCCGCTGAAGAGATGCTCTATCTTTTCAGGATCGGGGCAGGGGAACTCACCTCCGCGGACACCGTATGTCAGCAGGTCGGGCTGCCTCCCTACCCTGAAGTGACGCACTCCCGAATCATAAAGCGCCTTCACCTCGGCATGAACTCCCGCGGCGTTCCTGAACTCCGGCTCGCCGTAAAGGAACTCTGTGCAGAACGAACAGCCTCCCGACACATACCTCGAGCACCCGCGGGCCGTTTCAAGCTCACAGATTATGTCTGGGAACCCGGGATGCTTTTGTACTATTCCCGCACCCGCTACAGCGAATTCATCGATCCTTTCATAATCGAAGTTCCCGTAGGACTCACCTTCACGAATCACGGAGTCCACGGCAGAACCGATCTCACCTTCAAGGACAAAATCAAATGGAGAAAAGCACTGCTTCTCGGCTGCATCTCCGCCGCCCTTCGACGAACCGAATATCACAGGACCGCCAACCATTGTTGCCGGCCTGTTTAGTGACGAGCCGATCTGCAGGATCTCGGCAGCCTTCGCAGGTGTTCCACCGAGGTACTTCCCCGGAACCGACACTCCTGTAATCAGGAGTACATAGTCGGCATTCTGGGCATTCTGAAGGAGATACGGATCTTTTCTGACCTGATCGATTGTAAGATAGTCGGCAGAGATCCCATTCTTCTCAAATGCACCCGCCGCATAGCGGATATAGGGGGATATGTACGGCGGAACACCAAAACATGCAGGCTCGTCGATATAGCCGTCGATGATTACTGCCTTAGAGGTCATATCCGATCTCCTTTAAGAGATCGCGGGCTATCATCAGTTTCCCGCGCTTCACCGGGTTTACACTGCAATCGTCCAGGTCGAAACCGATGATCCGTATCTTCGATGAACCCAGCTCCTCAGCAGCGAAGATCGCACGGTCGCCGTCGGTAAATCCCCCTAAATTGTGAACATTCCCAAAAGGTTTCCCCTGAGTCGTAAGAACAAGCGGCCCCCCAAAGAGAGGAATCCACTTCTTCAAAAGAGGAATATTGTCGCCATGAGCATGAACGACCATAATGGTGCCTTCGGAATTCATTTCGATGAACGAGTCTTCGCACCCGTCGAGATCGGTAAAGACAACGTCCGGACGGATTCCGTTTTTATACAACAAATCGGCGGCGGCATCGGCAGCGATCACTGTTCCTTCGATCAGGTGCAATTCGTCCTTAAGGCACGGCGCGTTGCCGCACACAGTAACGACTGCCCCGGAGCACGCGTCCTTCAGGAGGGAGAGATCGTCTCTTGAAGAGAGATCCGATGCAAAATGTGCAGCCTTGTCGTCATCAGCCGGATCGAATCCGAAAAAATCGAGAATCCTCCTGTAATGAGGCTCCCATTCTTCATATCTCATTTGATTCTTCTTTGCCCAGACCCACCTGGTCTGCGAATTTTTCAAGAATAGGATCGATAACAAGAGACAATAGCTCTTCTTTGTTCTTTACCATTGAAAATGAGTTCAGCGGAATTCTCGCGGCAGCCATATTCGCATGCCCTCCCGCCTCGCCGATATCCGAGAACGCATCCTTCAGGACATTTCCGACATGGAGGCGGATATCCTTGTTGCGTGCGGATATCGTGATGCTGTCATCGCCGATACCGTACGCAATCGCCGTATTCACGCCCTCGAGCTGTATAAGAAGATCGGCAGCCTGCGGGATTACATCCCTGTTCCGCACGTAGCCGACGTTTGTGAACAGGTAACCGCTCTGGAGTTTTCTGTTCTTTATGGCGTCTCCAAGCGCTTCGAGCGTTTCGAGAGCCATAGACGGGGAGGTAATCTTCGAGAGAAGATCGCTGTCTGTCAGCGGAAGAAGGAAAGCAGCATAATTCAGATCCTGGGGGGTTGTGTTTCTTGTAAATTCTTTTGTATCCGCACGGATACCATATAAAAGAGCAGTTGCGACCTTCTGGTCGATGTTTACACCCAGTTCCTGGATGTATTGCGTCATTATTGATGCAGTTGCACCGGCACCGGGCCTCACATCAACAAAACGCCCCGGCTTTGAATTCTGGTCGGATATCTGGTGATGATCGACAATTATATCGACCTCTTTCCCGGATTCGAGCGCGTTGTTCTCCCCTGGTGCAGACGAATCGACAAGAGCGATATAATCGCACTCGTCTATTGCCTCTGCGGTGGCCTTCTCCATTTCGATATCCAGGAGAGTTACGAATGCGCGATTTTCCTGGTGCCCAATCTTGCCATCATATAAAATACGGCAGTTGAGCTGTTTGTCCGTAACATCCTTTGCTATCGCGCAAAGAGCCATTGCACTCGAAATCGAGTCAGGATCGGGATTCGTGTGGAGGACAATTCCAAGAGTTCCCTCCATTTCCGAGAGGTAATGATAGAGTTTTCTCGCAAGCCTCGATGAATGAAGTCTCCTTGTAAGATGAACAACGTTCTTTGCAAAGACTTCCTGGGGATAGAGGGCGATATCCGCGCCCGCCTGTTCAAGGAGGGAGAGACTGAGTTTGTCCACCGCCCTTGCAACCACATAAACCGACGGATATTTCTCCTTTATCCTTTTAACAGCCTCAAGATTCGCATTCTTGTCATTGGAGAGGACAAAAACAACCTCCGGCAGGGGCAGATCGTTCAGGAAACCGGGGTCGGTAATGTTCCTGACAATAGCATCGAAATTCTGGTCCCTAAGGTCTTCAACTCTCTTTACATCACTGTCAATGACAATTACCTGTTCGGAATCACGGACAAGATTCTCAACTACATTATATCCTATGCTACCGCATCCGAGGACGATATATTTGATCCTGTCCTTCGATCCATTCTGCAGGCTATCGGGCATCTATTACTACATTATCTTTCTACATGTATTTAGGCAATTTCCGAAACGTTTATTTTGAAATAAGAACCACTCAATAAAGCACAATGAATGGGCCTGTAGCTTAGTCAGGCAGAGCGACGGACTCTTAATCCGTAGGCCAGGGGTTCAAATCCCTTCAGGCCCGTTTTTGCAACATTTTTGCAGATTTTTTAAAAAATAAAGAAATCTCTGACGGTTTTATTCAGGATTTTTTCAAGTATAAAATTTAGTTTTCCCTTAGTCCCCGATCTGGACCAGCATGTCTTCAAGGCTCGGGTAATGCGATTCGATCTTCTTCACCCTGCCGCCCGAGGATGTGATCCTTTCGGTGAGCATGTTCAGGGATTCGATGTCGGTGACTGTGCCAAGATAGACATCCCCCACCCTGTCGTAATGATCCATGCACTCCTCAAACTCCTTAACATCATCCGCCATGAATTCCACGCTGTAGGAGATCGAACCGTATTCATCCCTGAGTTCATCCATCGAGCCGAGTGCGACGATCCTGCCCCTCTGCAGAATCATGATCTGATCGCATACCTCCTCGACCTGGTAGAGATTGTGAGCACTTAACAGGATGGTTTTCTTGTTTTCCTTCTTCATGCTCATCAGGAACTCACTGATGTAACGGGATGTCATCGGGTCGAGACCTGAGGTCGGTTCGTCATACACAAGAAAAGAGGGGTCGTGAATCAGGGACCGGGCAATCGCCACCTTTCTCTTCATTCCCTTGGAGAGTTCACCCAGTTTTTTATTTCCTGCATCGAGATTCAGGCGGTCGAGGAGCGTATCGCTTCTCTCCTTTATTTTATCGGGTGAAAGCCCGTAGATCTCACCGAAGAACGAAAGGTAGCCCTTCACGTTCATAGTCTCGTAAAGCCTCGATTCTTCGGGAAGATAGCCCAGCCTCTCCTTGAGGGCGTCCGGGTTTTTGATTACGTCTATTCCTCCGATCTCAAGCTCCCCCGATGTAGGAGCAATCAGCCCGGACATTATCTTGAGGAGTGTAGTCTTGCCCGCTCCGTTGTGACCTATTATGCCGAATATCCCGGTATCGTCACGTTCGAAACTGGCACCGTCGAGGGCGTGGAAACCGTTGTAATCTTTGACTATCGATCGGGCTTTAATCATATCAAACAGCGTTATTTTTTGCCAGAACCTTAATAAAGCTTATTATATCACTAATTATTACGAAGAGGGAGGTGTTTTTTGGGCGTTGCACAATGGTTCAATGAGGTAGCCACTATTGCAAAATGGGAACTGAAGCGCTTTTCAGGAACCATGAGCAGGGACATCCTTCCCGTCGCAATAATACTCTTTGTACTTCTTATCGGTGCAACGGGCCTGACCCAGCAGAGCGGACTTCACCTCCAGGACGAGATCTATACGGCAGGATCGGATTCCGATACCGCATCGGGAATTCTTTTAAGCGATTCAAGATTTACGGTTTATTCAATCCCACAAGGAAGTCGGCCTTCGGGATTCGACCTGGTCGTGTCGGGCGGCAATGTCTATGCAGCCGATACCGACAAAGGAATGGCTGCCCTGAAGGCATTCGATAAGGACTACTCGAACTACAAAATTGCACTTTACAACAGGGAAAGAGACCTCTTCGCGGCATACCCTCTCTGGATCGAGGAGCAGACCGTAGAGAGCGAGCTCGACTTCACTGCCACGCAGATTGGCACAATGGGTTATTACCGTCTCAACCCGAACGAGATTCCGACTCCCGATAACCCGGGAGGATATGTCTCCCCGCCGTCGGGTGATATCGACATCTCGATAGAAGAGCTCAGAAACGAACTCATCGCAGGGGAGGGGCAGGACGACCAGCTCAGCAGGTACTCGGATGTAATCAGCGGTGAAGGGATCGAACTGGAATACAAGATCCCCTCGCAGATGTCCCCGTCACTCCCGTTCGATTCGATAATACTGGTCTTCGTCTTCATATTCCCGCTCTATTTCACGTCGCAGTTCTACATGATGAGCATAATGAACGAAAGGATCGAAAGAAGCGGAGAGGCGCTTCTCTCCACCCCGCTATCCGGGTGGCAGATAATTACAGGAAAGGGCCTTCCGTATTTCCTCATGATGCTGGGAATCACCGCGGTCCTTACGGCATTCACAGGCGGGGAATTCCTGATACTTCTCCCTATATTTCCGGTAATACTCTTCTTCCTCGCATTCGCCCTTTTAATTGGGATGCTGGCGAGGAGTTTCAAGGAGCTCTCGTTCATATCTATCTTCTTCTCGACCGTAGCGACATCCTACATATTCTTCCCGAGCATCTTTGCCAACATCCATATCATCGGCAAGGTCTCCCCCCTGACCCTTGTGATCATGACCCTTGAAGGAGAGAGTTATACAGGCCTCGATTATGTCTATTCGACCGCCCTCTTCTTCCTTACAAGTGCAGTCATATTCTACATCTCGGCAAAGAACTTCAGCGAGGAGAGGCTCTTCAGCTACAACAAACTGATGGCACGCATAAGGGAGTTCATCAGCACCATAATCTCACGGAGATGGACTAATACATCCCTGCTGCTGATCGCTGCACTCACGATCCCATTCGTGTTCATGGCGCAGCTGATGTGCCTCGTCCTCTTCTTCAACCTCCCGATGCCGACATCCCTCATTCTGATGCTCGTCTCTGCGGCATTCATCGAGGAGTTCGCAAAATCGATAGGCATCTACACTATAGCGTACGACAGGCCGGAATGGCTCACATGGAAGAACATCGCGGTCGCCTCACTTGCCGTTGCGGCAGGATTCCTTGCAGGAGAAAAGCTGCTCCTGTTCGCAACGCTGGCGGAGATCTCCGAATCGGTCTTCGGGGAGATCATGTTCACAAGCCTTCAGGTTCTCTGGATGCCGCTGACACTTCACTTTGCCGGAATCTTCACAACGGCGGTGATCCTGAAATTCGGAGGGAGAAGGGCATACATCCCCGCTCTTATGACGGCGACTTTAGTACATACGGCATATAATACGTACTTCATATTCTTCGGGGGTATCTGAAGATGAATTCCGGAAATCTCAAAATAATTGCAAAGAAGGAAATGTCGGGACTTGTCAGCGAGAAGACAATCATACTTGCGATCATCCTCCAGGTATTCATTGCGATGTTCTCGTCATTCCTGCTTGTAGGGCTTGCATCCATGTACAACCCCGACGCAATAAGCAGCTATGCACACTTCAGGTACCCCATAGGATATGTCGGAAACGATACGCCCCTTCTCGAACACCTGAAGAACGACAGGGATTTCGTAGTCTACGAAGTGTCTCTGTCCGACGGAGTTGCCCTGCTCAAGGAGAGAAAACTGGCGGCGGTCGTCTGGGCCCCCGATACGTCGGAATATGCAGACATTCCAATAAAAGTGACCACCTATACGATAGAAAACGACATCCAGTCAAGTATTGTAAACGCCAGACTGAAGAATACATTCCTCGAGTACGAGGACCGCCTGCGTGATATAAGGAGCTATCGTATCGAGAATACACCGGTACCCCTGAACCTGCCGGAAGCGGATGCATCCGCGGACTTTTACGAGTTCGTATACGGTTTGCTGATCCCACTCCTGGTACTGATGCCCGCAATAATCTCAGGCGCCATGATCATCGATCTCATCACCGAAGAGTACCAGAAGGATACTCTGGAGACGCTGATGTCGGCTCCGATCACGTTCCCCGAGGTGATCTGGGGGAAGATCCTGTGCTGTTTCCTCATAGTGCCCGTACAGGTGACAGGATGGTTGATCCTCCTGATTGCAAACGGGATACAGGTGGAAGGAGTGATACCGATTATCCTCCACGTATCCGTCGCCTCGCTGATAATAATCATGCTCGGGGCTCTCACGGCTCTAAGATACCGTGAAAGGACGAATGCACAGTTCGTATTTTCAACCGCTCTTGTCGTTGTGATAATTGCTGCACTCGCTTTCCCGATGAATCCCGGAAATCTCATAGTCCTCCTTTCGGTAGGATCGATAGGGCCTGAGCACTGGATTATACTGGCACTAATGATCCTCGTTGCCATACTGCTTGGATTCCTGATGACGAAATATGCAGAGCGGATCCGCGACATGGCGATAAAATGAAACAAGGTAAATAGACGGATACAATACTGTATAGTATAATCAAAGGACTGATTAAGATGGGTTTTGGGAGAACTATTCTTATAATTGCAGTTATAGCTGTTGCTCTTATCGCATTGTCCGGAACAGTGTCTGCGGCGGCCTCTGCGTCTTCGGATGAACTGACGATCAACGTCTCCAGTGATGTCATTACAATAGGCGACATCGTTTCGATAAAAGGAACAGTAGCCGGCAGCGATTCAAAGACCATTTACATCTACCTGACAGGAGTAGATCTTCCTTCAAAGGGAACCGCACTTGTCGGAGATATCAGGAACGGAAGGCTTCCGTATGAACAGAAATACCTCTCCGGGCCGAGCTGGGACTACTCCTGGGATACCGGACTGATTATCGGAGGCCTCGAACAGGGAACCTACACGATATATGTATCTACTGACGACAGCGGCGTGGATAAGCTGAAAGAAGGAACATATGTCTCAAAGGAGGTCGAGATCATCGACCCTTCGGTTGCTACCGAATCATCCCCGGGAGAGATACTGCTGGTAATTGGGTCTCTTGCGGGAGTATTCATGCTGGCGAAATTTTACAGGAGAAAGTAAAGAACCTGAAGAGCTTCACAGGGCTTTCAGGTTGAGATTCCCTTTTTTCAAAGCACAATTAATAAAAGCTTGCGGGTTATAATACCCTCTGATTATTATGTCGAAAAAATTGGTGATTGGAGCAATCGCGATTCTTGCGATTCTGCTTATAGCTGCATCTCCTGTTTCCGCGGAACAGATTGTGGGAAACCAGATCGGATGGCTGACCTTCCACACGAACGTGGACGGGGCCACGATCTATATCAACGGAAATGCAGTAGGGACAACGGTCAACCAGCAGTATACATACACGGTCTACCTTGACGGTAGCCCGTCGAGCATGCCGAGTACTGCGTATGCAGCCAAAAGCGGTTACAGCAACAGCAATGCGATAGGGCTCAGTATCCCCTCAGCAGGAGAGACAAATGATTACTACCTGACCCTGAACCCGAACACGCCCACAACGGGTTCAATCTACGTCCAGTCCTCGCCCACAAATGCGATGGTCTACATAGACGGGACATACTACGGCAGAACACCTCAGAGCATTACAGGTCTTTCCACCGGATCCCACTCTGTTCTGGTCCAGAAGAGCGGGTACGAAGACTGGTCGACGACAACATCGGTAAGCGGCGGGGGAACGACTACAGTCTATGCAACTCTTACAACAGTGGAGAAATACGGATCGATCACTGTAACATCCACACCTTCAGGCGCCTCCGTTTATCTTGACGGAAATTACCAGGGAACGACACCTATGACAATCTCCGGTGTTGTAAAGGGCGGTCATATGGTTGAACTGGAGAAATCCGGCTATTACGAATGGAGCGGGCAGGTAACTGTATATGCAGGCCAGACCACAATGGTAAGCCAGATCATGAACCAGATACCCAACCCCTCGACAGGAACGATCTCGGTCTCATCGACACCCGGCGGGGCATATATCTACCTTGACGGTGCCTACGAAGGCGTGACCCCGTATTCCGGCAGCTACATAATCCAGAACGTAGAGTCAGGCAGCCACACGATTACGGCCAGGCTCAGCGGGTACCAGACCTCAACAGTTCAGACCACCGTCCAAGGGGGGGGAGTTGCAACCGTTACGATGCCCCTTACGCCTGTATCGACAACAACAACCGGCACGCTGGATATAACATCCAACCCGACCGGGGCGAACGTTTACATCAACAATGAATACAGGGGAATCGCTCCTCTCTCCCTGACTCTTGATACCGGCGAATACAGCGTGAAGTTCTCGCTCACCGGGTACACCGACTCCACGGTGACTGCCACGGTCAATGCCGGTGCAACCTCGACTGTCCAGGGATCGCTTGTGCCGGTATCTTCGCCGACCCAGACTGGAGTTGGCATATTCTCGATAATTGCAGCCGGAATAATCGGCGCTGCAGCTTTTTCACTTATTGCAAGAAGGCAGTGACCCGGATCAAATCCGGCACACTTTTTTTATCTTCAAACCAGAGATTTTACCAGATGAAATTCACCGTTGTCTCCCCGGAGATCTACACCTACGGGGCCATGCTTATCGGCGGCGTCCTGAGGGACGAGGGATACAATGTCAGCCTGAGCACGAAGCTGAGCGTAAAGCCAAAAGAGACACTGATGCTCAGCCTTTTTTCCACCCAGCATCTCCTCTCGGACGAGATCAAAAAGCTGGTAAAGGATCACAGGTCAAAGGGTGGAAAGGTGTACGTCGGAGGCCCGGTTTCCGCGTACTTCGAGATGGTTCTGGGGGAACTGGAACCGGACTGCGTATGTGTAGGAGAGGGGGAGGAGACGGTAAAAAAACTTGCAGGAGACGGTGTTTCCAACGACTTCCCGGGTCTTGCATTCTATGACGATGGCAGTGAGATCGTATTTACCGGAAAGGCCGAAAGAGTCGATGTAAATAAGAGACCCCTCCCGCTGATACCTCCCGACATCGGGTCGCAGGATATCAGGGGTGCATCGGCATATATAGAGACACACAGGGGCTGTACCGGAGGATGTACGTTCTGTCAGGTCCCCCGTTACTTTGGCAGGGACATCCAGAGCAGGAGCGTAGAGGATATCCTCAAAGAGGTCAGGGAGTTCAAAAAGAGAGGAGCGAAGAGGCTCTCGGTTTCCGGCGGAACGGGATCGCTGTTCCAGTATAAAAACGGAGAGATCAACGAGGAGAAGTTCATCGAACTGATGAAGGGAATGGCGGAGATTATGGGCCCTAAGAATATTTCGTCGCCGGATATACGGGTGGACTGCATATCCGACAATATCCTTGAAGCTATTCGTAACTACACGATAGGCTGGATCTTCTTCGGCCTCGAATCGGGAAGCGACAGGGTCCTGAAGAAGATGGGAAAAGGGGCGACTGCAAATCAGGCTGCTGAGGCAGTAGCCGCATGCCACGAGCATGGGCTGAAGGCGGCAGGCAGTTTCATCGTCGGTTATCCCGGTGAAACGGAGGAGGACTACGAGATGACGAAGGACTTTATCACTATGAACCAGTTGGATGATGTCTTCATCTCGATAGCAGAACCGATCCCAAAGACTCCTCTTGCAGACCTTGTTCTACGGACTCCCGACGAAGAGAACCCTGTCTTTGTCCCTCACACCGACGAGTACAAGGCCTTAAAGATCACCGAGGCCGAGGCGAGATCGTTCGACCTGATGATGCATGCCGATCTCTTCAGGACGAACATGAGGCCTGTTACAAACGACATCTTCGATATCTATCTTAAAAATGTCAGGAAGGACGGAGACGATATCAGGCGGGCAACCGCAGTTTTAAGGAAGTATTACGGAGAATAGATCAAAATTCTTATCAAAGCCACAGTATCATACATAATAACCAGATATGATTCAGGGTATCATCGGTAAGCTAAAATCAAGATATTCTGATTATTTACTTTTTCTCGGACCTGGTCTTCTTCTTGCGATTGCTGCCGCAGGAGAGAGCGGCCTTACTGAGGTTATCGCATCGGGCGCCCATTACGGATTCGAATTGATCTGGGTCGTGATAATCACCCTTATATTCAAATTCGCATTTACTACCGGAATCGCACGATATACCCTCGCGACAGGCGAGACAATATTCGACGGCCTCCGGAAGATACCGGGGCCGAAGAACTGGACCGCATATTTCGTCCTCGTAATCTACCTTCTCGAGATGTTCGCATTTGCCGGTATGCTCCTCATGGGCGGGATCTTTCTCGATTATCTCATTCCGGGCCTGAACCCCCCGTGGTTTCTTGCAATAATCTCTCTTGCAGTGATCATGTTCCTGCTGTGGAAGGACTCTTATGAAAGGATCGAAAAGATAGTCGTAATAATCGCAGTCCTACTCTTTGCCGGCATAATTGTCGTCCTCTCGCAGTTCTATCTTCACGGGCCGGCGATCCTCGACGGGTGCATCCCGACGATCCCTCCGGGATCGGCGGTTACGATCATGGCACTGATGGGATCGATCGGATCGGGCCTTAACATACTTCTGTATTCAGTGTGGCTCCACGAGAAGACGGGCGGCGAATGCGGGGAGAACTTCTTCCGGCGATATATCAAAAGCGTCAACCTCGATCTCGTCCTAGCCTTCACGCTTGTCGGCTTTATAACCCTGATCTTTATCGGGCTCGGTGTAAGCGGATTCGTGGTATCATATCTCGGCCATGGTGAGGAGGTGACTACCGAGGCGATAATTTCACAGGTACTCTACATAGTGGGTACGATCCCCTACGGGATTACCGCGTTTCTGGTCTTCGGGTATATCATAATGTTCGGCGCCGCGATATCGGGGATGGATGGTCGGGCGAGGGCCGTTTCCACGATGATCAAGGGTGCTTTGAGACTGAATACGGATGAAAAGATCCTCTACAGGGGATGCCTGGTATTATTTGCGGCAATTATCATAATCTCGTTCTACTACTTTACTGACCCGATGCTTCTCCTCAGGCATTCCGCTGCAATCGCGTCGATAATATTTGCCGCATTCGGTTTTGTGATAATCTACCTGGACAGAAAACTGCCGAAGTACTCGAGGGGCAGCAGACTCTGGCTGACCGTGATGGGAGTCGGCTGTTTCGTGTTCCTGTATATCGCACTGACACTCGAGAATGCTATCCTCGAATTCGGTCTTCCTCTTGTTGAAAGAATTCTCTTCATTGCATTTGTCTTCTATATACTCTCAAAGACAGAACTTTTCACGAAATTAACCGAAGGCAGGGCGGATCTGCTCGACAAAATATGGACTATTGCGATCTTCGGCGCGATCTCGATCTACGGAACCTATCGCGGCATCGAATACGGGGGCCTTATCGTCAACTTCAGGGATCTCGGGCCGATGATCGCCGGCCTTCTCGGCGGCCCGGTAGTAGGAGTATTCGCAGGGATTGTCGGTGCAGTCTACCGGTATTCACTCGGCGGGTGGACGGCGGTGCCATGTATGGCGGGAACAATATTTGCAGGATTGTTCGCAGGTATATACTGCCATATTTACAGGGGACAGATAACATATTACAGGGCCGCACTGCTTGCAATAATTGTAGAATGTGTTCATATTCTGCTGTTTGTTCCGCTATTCGTCACGGACATCACTCTCGAACAATATCTTATGGTCATCGACACGTCACTAATGCCGATGATCACCGCGAATATTGCTGGCCTCCTGATATTTGTATATCTCTTGAAACTCTCAGGCAGCCGCCTGAATGACTACTGGCCGCTGAAGAAGAATTTGATCGGAAAAGAGAAACAGAAGGAGTGCGATGAAGATGAAAACTGAATTCAGTCCGAAAATGCTCCTGAGATCGGCATTGATCGTTTTCATTGTAACTGCCGCGATCCTCTCGTCGGGGTGCACGATCCTCAAGACAGGGGAGGTCCCGGAGGACGAGATCGTTATTGGCGTCCTTCTCCCGTTCTCCGGGAACATGGAGGAGTACGGGGTCGGCTTTAGGGATGGGATCGATATGGCCATCGCCGATATCAACGACGAAGGGGGAATACGCGGCATTCCTGTCCGTGCGGAATACCAGGATACCTTCGGAACGCCCAACATCGCGACATTCGGTTTCAAGAGGTTTGCAGATATGGGAATCAGCGTCATAATAGGGGATGCTTCGAGTACGAATACGCTGAAAATAGCCCCTCTTGCGGAAGAGGCAGGAATAGTGCTGGTATCCCCGGGAGCTACATCTCCGGATCTTTCGCAGTACAAAAACTACGTATTCCGGACGATATCCTCGGACACCTACCAGGGAAGGGGTATTGCAAAGGTCCTGATGTCGCTTTACCCTGAAGCGGAGAATGTATCCGTCGTATTCATGGACAACGATTACGGTACGGCTCTCGCAGAGGCTTTCATGGAAGCTTTCAGAGAGAAGGGCGGCAATCTAACCCAGGAGATAGAATTTTCGGAAGACATGGGAAATTACTCGGATGTCGCCCTTGCACTGAAGGAGGGCAACCCCGACGCAGTGGTTCTTATCAGCTACCAGGAAGAGGCCGCGATGATAATGAACGCGGCGAGGCTCCAGGGAATGGACGATACGATATGGATCGGATCAGAAGCCCTGATCGATGACAAACTGATAAAAAGCACAGGGGACTATTCCGAAGGAATGATCGCGACGATGCAGGCAAACCATATCATCTCCGAATCATTTGCCGGGCGCTATATGGAGGAATACAACAAATCCTACGTTGACTGGCCAGTTCCCTACGGCTACGACACGATGATGATAATATCGCAGGTGATAGAAGCGAAGGGTTATGAACCCGATGACATCAGCGAAGGATTAAAGGAGATCAGGTACTTAGGCGTCTGCGGTGCGAAATCCTTCGATGAAAACGGGGATATTTACCCGTCCTACGATGTCCTCCAGGTGCAGGACGGGGAATGGTTCCAGATACGGTGGAACGAGATCCTCTACGGATCGGAGAACAACAAAAAAAGCCACTGATCAGGTCCCGAAGACTTTTCTTTTTTCTTTAATCCTCTTCGAGATCACCAGTATCAGATAGACAAGTGAAACAAGGATAATTATCGTCGCCCCTGAAGGTATGTCGAAAAAGTACGAGGCGAATATCCCCCCGGTTGTAAAGATCATACCCAGGATAGCTGAGATTACCATCATGTGGCCCAGCTTTCCTGTAAACTCCCTGCTGATTGCAACGGGAAGTGCAAGAAGGGCGATTACAAGGATTACGCCCACGACCTGTATCAGGACCACGACTGTAAGAGCCGTTAAGACGAGCAGGAAGATCATGACCGCCTTCGAGTTGATATTCATCAGGGAGGCGTATTCCTCGTCGAAAGTTACCGCGACAAGCTGGTTATAGAAGAGGAACACCGAGAGCAGGATGACCGCGACAAGGCAGGCCATCATGACGATCTCGCTGAACGGAACGAGAAGGATGTTTCCGAAGAGGTAGCTCATCAGGTCGGGTGCAAATCCCGGCGTGAGATACACGAAAAGTATACCGAGAGCCATTCCACCGGACCATATTGCGCCTATCATCGTATCGGTGTTCTGGTGGGCGGTATTCCTTACATGGCCGATTGCGGCGGCAGAGGCAACGGCAAATCCTGCCGCACCGGCGATCGGGTCTATGCCGAGATAGTAGCCCAGACCTATTCCGCCGAATGCCGAATGAGAGATTCCTCCTGCAAGGGAGACCATTCTCTTGACGACTACGAACGAGCCGATCACCCCGCATACTATGCTTGCAATGACTCCGGCCAGAAGGGCGTTCCTGAAAAATTCATAGCCGAGAATTGTGATGAGGCTCATTTGTCATGTCCCCTGAATACCCTGTGCGGGACGCCGTGGGCGATCACGTCGATCGGGCACCCGTATGCCGAAAGGAGCATATCGTCGGTGATCTCATTGTCATGATGTGTGTAGATCTTTTTGTTCAGGCATGCGACCTTGTCGACCTCAGGGGTAAGCGAACCGATATCGTGCGTCACCATTACGATCGCCATCCGATCCCTGAGCGAGAGCAGGAGCTCGAAGAACTTCTCCGCGGTCGGGGAGTCTATATAAACTGTCGGCTCATCGAGGAGGAGTACCTTCGGTTCGCCCGCGAGCGCACGGGCGATCATCACCCTCTGCTGTTCCCCGCCGGAGAGCTCGTCGATACTGTTCCCGGAATAACGGGAGATATCCATAATCTCCATCGCCTTCTCGGTCGCATCCCGGTCTTCCTGCCTGTAGCTCTTCCTGACACCCCTGATATGGCCGAGTCTCCCGGTAAGGACCATCTCTCCCACGGTTATCGGATAGGAAAAATCGTATGTCCTGAACTGGGGGACGTAACCGAGGACCGAACGGTTGTCCTTCAGGTCTCCGCCGTTGATCCTGACGGTGCCCGAATCGGGGGTTATGAGCCCGAGGATTACCTTCAGAAGAGTTGTCTTCCCCCCGCCGTTCGGCCCGATTATCGCGTGGAACTCACCGGGATATATGTCGATTGACACGTCATCGATAATGACGTGGCCGTTCATCTTCAGCGAGATGTTCTTTACTTCTACAATCGGCTCTTTTATGAGTCATCTCCTCCTGAAAATGCCTTGGAAACCGTCCTCATGTTCCCGAGATAATCTTCGGCGAGCGGGTCGACAATGGCAACTTTCCCGTCGATCTCTGCTGCTATAGCATCGGCATCTGTGGAGCTGAACTCAGGGGATACGAATATCGTGCTCACGTTGTTTTCTATTGCCTCGTCGACAAGCTCTTTTATTCCGGCGGGAGTCGGCTCTTTTCCTTCTTCGGAGATCGCGATCTGCTCAAGGCCGTAATCGCGGGCAAAGTATGTCCATGCCGGATGGGAGACCATGACGACCTTAACGCCTGAAGCATTGATCTCGTCCGATATTTCGCTGTCGAGATCTTCGAGTTCGCCGATATATGCTGCCGTATTTTCGGCATAATAATCTGTTCCGGACGGATCGAATTCCGAAAGGCCGTCGCGGATGTTTTCAGCCATCTTAACTGCATTCCTGGGAGAGAGCCAGATATGCGGATCTGCACCGCCTTCGGTGTCGCTGTACACCAAGTCTACGCCTTCAGACGAATTGATTATTGTGATTCCGGGGTTCAGTTCCCTTATTTTGTCGAGCCATGTTAGTTCAAACTCGATTCCCGAACCGACGATAACATAGATATCCGAATCCGAGACCTCGGCGAGATCGGAGGGTGTCGGTTCGTACGAGTGCGGATCGGCACCGGGCGGGACGAGGACGAATACATCAACGTTGTCCCCGCCGACACTTTCGACGAACTGCTCCTGCGGAAGGATGGTAACCGTCACTTTTACTTTCTCCCCGCCGGCTGATGCGGAGCTGTCCTCTCCCCCGGTGCACCCGCATGAGAGTGCAAATGAAATGAGAATTATCGCTGTTAAAATCAGACCTTTTACAGAGCAATGCACATAATCGCTTCCGGTTTTATTTTACAGAATAAGATGAGAGCTGATTGATATAAGTGTTGCTGGTGATTTTTTCGGATTTCTGCCATCCGCGGAAAATGATTCAAAATATGATGAAAAACCGATTCCTGATGGATATTCAGGCGCGGTTTTTCTCCATGTATGCACTGACCCGATCCGCGACATTTTTTCTCAGGTTCTCGTAGAATATTGCGTAATCATACATGTGATATACTCCTTTAGGAAAGGTGACGCTCGTTGCAGGGAGCTCTTCGGGGTTCGATATATCGGTTATCACTAGTGCGTTTCCGACTTTTTGTGCGGCGGCGAAGTTTGGGTACCTTGCCGGGTTTGCGGGATCTTTGTGCCTGAAGAATGCCGCTCCGATGTTCATCCCGGCAGGGGCAAACTCTTCGTCGCATCTCCAGTTGAGGGGATTTACTACGAATGCTCCGGGGATGATCGTCGGGCCCTCTTTTTCCTTGTCTTTCTCGTCGGATATCGTATTGTAGAGGATGAAGCACCCGGTATCTGTCGCGTCTTCGCTAATCCTCATCAGCGGGTTTATGTCGAGATCCTCCTGTGTAATCGAATAACCGATGGTATATGCGGCAACGAGCCGCTTTAATGATTCTTCATCACCGAACAGGAGTTCACCGGCCTTTGCAAGTTCGACGGTCCTGACGGACCCCTGGCTGTGGGCGGCGATGATTATGGGCCTCTCACCTCGGTTGAAGTTCTTCATGAAGTACTCGAACGCGGCTATAATGTCCTGCTGTCCGAGGCTGAATATCGGCTTTACAGCGGTGAGCATCAGGGGATTGATCTTCACGTTGTTCTGCCTGTAGAATGGAGCAAATATGTTCGCCTGCCCGTCGAATATACTGGCCTGCTCGACAAGCGTCCATTCGGCTTTCTCCCTGAGCAACGGATCTGCGAGGTCCATTAAGTATGTCGAATCGTCGGAGAGGATCGTCGGGTAGACCCAGAAGACATCGACAGGCTGCTTTTCTTTGGTGAAGTGTTCCGGCATGGTAAGCCAGCAGTTGGGATTTGAGTAATCCGGGGCTTCGGGTACATCTCTTTCCGGGTCGAAGGGAGGAAGCTTCTGCGGTATGCCGAGCTCCTGCCCCCTGAGATTTTCAAGACCGGTTTCGTCGCCTGATATGATATTCATCACTCCGTAACTTTTACAATCGCGTTTTGGGCCCGACATTTAAAATAAGTTTGTTTTTGAGGTTGTTTTGAATATGTCGAATCCTCTCACAGTACTCTTAAAATAACGGATGATCTATAAAAAAATCAAAATGAGGTGCTAGAATGAATTCCAAAATTATTTCTCTGCTGATAATCTCGGCAGCGATATTTTGTGTGATCTGCCCGGTACAGGCGGATGCGGGGCAGTCGGAACAGATTACGATTACGGCGTCGGGAGACAGATCGTACTATAGCGATGAAATGATCACATTCTCCGGAACAAATACAGGATCTGATTATGTATATCTGTTTATCACCGGACCGAATCTTAATGAGAACGGCAGCAGACCTGATGAACCCGGTACAGCGGCTGGAACAGGAAACGTGAATACCTTTAGCAGGGCTGCGGTTGCTGATAACGACACATGGAAATATAAACTTTTCAATGCCACAGACTTTGAGCCGGGAACCTACACGGTATTTGCAGTAACAGAACCGAATAACATGAAAGATTTGTCAAAAGGCACATATGATTCCGTATCGATCGCAATTAAGAAGCCGTTTATTACTGTACAGGTTTCCGAACCAGTTGTACAAAGAGGCGAAGAACTGGTGATTACCGGCAGTGCCAGTTGGATGCCGCATTCGGTTGCCATATGGGTCCTGGGATTCAATTACTGGAACGGTGCTGAAAACGGTTCGATGGTTACGGTGATACCCGAAGATGACGGTTCTTACAGCTACGTACTCGACGGAAACGAGACCGCGAAGATGGAAGACGGGAAATACTATGTAATTGCCCAGCACCCGATGTACAACGATGAGTTTAACGTCATTATAGAGGACGACTCTTCCGGAGACGGTGTGCTTGTCACGGGAATCAGGACAGATTCCCCGGAAGAAAACGGATCGGGTTTCTATATCGGCGGTAATTATGCACTGAGAGGTGCTGATGCCGCGGAGGCACTTATCGAAGAGATAGATTCGGCCGACATTGACGATACATATGACAAATGCGAGTTTGAAATTAAAGGCCAGGTTGAAAATGGTCAGTCAGGGAACAATCAGCCCGATAAAAATACAGACAATTCAATACTTGCAGCAATCGGAAATCTTTTTGTAGGGATATCAGGATAAAACTGATCCCTGCCAGATTCATTTATGACGAATCTTTACCATTCATGGGGCAGAATCCCCCTGTTTTTTCTTTTGGATCTTCCGTTTTACATGAAAATCACGTTGTGATTTACATTAAACAGTCCATGAAACCTTTGTTTCATAAACGTTTTTGGTCATGAGTAATCGTGTGAAGATCTGACAAAGAATAAGGATTGCAGGTATTTCCGGTTAAATCGAATCCTCTCACAGTACTCTTAAAATAACGGATGATCTATAAAAAAATGAAAATGAGGTGCTAGAATGAATTCCAAAATTATTTCTCTGCTGATAATCTCGGCAGCGATATTTTGTGTGATATGCCCTGCACAGGCGGAAGCGGATGCGGGACAGTCGGAACAGATTACAATCACGGCATTGGGAGACGGTTCGTATTATAACGGAGAAGTGATCACGTTCTCAGGAACAGATACCGAATCTGATTACGTATACCTGTTTATCACAGGACCGAATCTTAACGCAGATGGCGCCAAACTTGATGATCCCGGTACGGCAGCTATAAGCGGAAACGAGGGTACTTTTGCCAGGGCGGTGGTAGATTCAGACGACACCTGGGAATATGAGCTTGTCGGTTCCAGGAATTTTGATGCAGGAAGCTACACCATATATGCCGTTACAGAACCAAAGAACAAAGAGGACCTGTCGTCGGGTGAATATGACACCGTATCGATCATAATAAAGAAGCCGTTTATTACGGTACAGTTATCCGAACCGGTTATCAAAAGAGGCGAAGAATTAACGATTACAGGTTCTGCGGAAGGAAACCCGCATTTCGTCGCCGTCTGGGTTTTAGGTTATGATTACTGGAACGGTGCAGAAACTGGTTCGATGGTTACGGTCGTGCCCGAAGACGACTCATCATATGAATATGTACTTAGCGGAGATGAGACTGCAAAGATGGAAGACGGCGAGTATTATGTTGTCGTTCAGCATTCGATGTACAACGACGAGTTCAACGTCGTTACAGAGCCGGCCTCCTCGGGAGACGGAGTAATAGTTACCGGAATCGCGACGGTAGACCAGAAAAGCACAGGCGATAGTTTCTATATCAGTGGTAAATATGCACTGAGAGGTGCAGATGCTGCAGAGGCGCTTATCGATGAGATAAACTCGGCCGACATAGACGACACATATACCATGTGCACGTTTAAGGTGGAAGGACAGTCCGGCAGTTACCAGTCGGACAGTAACACAGACAATTCAATCTTTGCAGCGATCGGAAATTTCTTTGACGGGATATTCGGATAAAACTGATCCATAATTGATCCCCAAAGGGCGGGAGGTTCGGGGGGCCAAACACTCTTTTTTTTTATTCGGATTTTTGTTCATGCATTTCAAGCGTGAAATTTTATTATCTGATTATAAATGCAAAGTTCGATCATCGGGGCATAATGCAGGATTAAAGAAGTGTTCTGCTTTTCCCGGCGGCATTACTGCGGATACGTCGAGTCTTCTCACAGTAATCTTAACAGTGCTGATGATCTATAAAAAATTAAAATGGAGTATTTTTATGAATTCTAAATTGATCTCCACATTAATTATAGTTACAGCGATTTTTTGTATAATGTGCCCGGCACAGGCCGAAGGACAGATAAAAGTCACGGCACTGGGGGACGGTTCGTACTTTTTCGATGAAGTGATCGAACTCTCTGGAACGAACACAGCATCCGATAATGTGTACCTTTTCATCACCGGACCGAACCTCAACCCGAACGGAGAAAAACCTGATGAGTTTGGCAGGGCGGCGATAACCGGCGATGAGGACACTTTTATCAAAACTCCGACAGATGTCGACGGCACATGGGAATATGCACTTGATGCCGGCGGGCTTAGTCTTTCATATGGTACTTACACCATCTATGCCGTAACAGAACCGAATAACAAGGGGGACCTGTCGGGCGGCATGTTTGACACGGTAACTATTGTCCTGAAGAAGCCGGAGACCCGGACAAAAGTGGAGGCGGCCGCAGAAACAGCTGAAAACAAGGATATTACAATCACAGCATTGGGAGACGGTTCATACTATAACGGTGAAGAGATCACGTTCTCAGGAACAGATACCTTATCCGATTCCATTTACCTGTTTATCACGGGGCCTACCCTTGACGCGAACGGCGACAAGCTCGATGAACCGGATACAGCAGCAATAACAGGGAACGAAGGTACCTTTGTCAGGGTTGACGCGGATGTCGACAACACATGGGAGTACAAGCTTGATACCACCAGGATTGATTTTAATCCCGGTACTTACACCGTATATGCCGTAACCGAACCGAATAACAAGGAAGACCTGTCGGGCGGTACATATGACACGGTATCGATCGTGATCAAGAGGCCGTTTATTTCCGTGAAGGTCTCCGAACCGGTTATCAAAAGAGGCGAAGAACTTGTAATTACTGGCAATGCCGAGGGAGAACCGCAAGCGATCACCATCTGGGTTCTCGGTTTCAATTACTGGAACGGTGCCAAAACCGGTTCGATGGTGACAGTTGTTCCCGAAGACGACTCCTCATATGAATATGTGCTCAGCGGAGACGAGACAGCGAAGATGGACGACGGGGAATATTACGTAATTGCCCAGCACCCGATGTACAACGATGTGTTTGATGTGACCACAGGGGCAGACGGAGACGGGATATTAGTATCCTGTTTAACTGACCCCGGTTTTTATATCTGGGGAACTGACAACAGGCTTAGAGGTGTTGATGCCGAAGAGATGCTTATCGAGGAGATAGATTCGGCCGATGTCGACGACACATATGCCAAATGCACGTTTAAGGTAGAAGGACAGGCAGGCAGCAGTACTGACAATTCAATATTTTCATCGATCGGGGAATTTTTTGCAGGGGTATTCGGATCGAACTGATCCCAGAAGCATGGCGGGCCATGCCCCCCCATCTCTTTTGATTTTACATGAAACCTTTTTTTCATGAACGTTTTTGTTCACGTTCATCTGTTCCAGCGTTGAGTTTCTACACAGGACTGAAGGGAAGAAACAGGCCCTCTGGGCGCTGTTTTGTTCCGGTTTAATCGAATTCTCTCACAGTACTCTTAACACGGCCGGAGAACTATAAAAAATAAAACGAGCTATTCGAATGAATTCCAAATTACTCTCCATATTAATCATATCAGTATCGGTTTTCTACGTTGTCTGCCCGGCATGGGCAGGCGGGCAGGTTACGATCACGGCACAGGGAGACAGCAGATGTTTCATTGGTGAAAAGATCACGTTCTCCGGTACAAACACAGATTCGGATTACACTTACCTGTTTATCACCGGGGCGTACCTTGATCCAGACGGCGACAAGCTGAGCGATCCGGACACGAAAGCGGTAACAGGCAACGGGGGTACCTTTGCCAGAGCGGCGGTGACCGGCGACAGCTGGAAATACACCCTCGATACCAGAGGTCTGGATCTTGAAGCAGGGGCTTATACCGTATATGCCGTCAGCGAACCGAAAAACAAAGAGGATCTCTCAAGCGGCATATATGACACCGCTTCGATTGTGATAAGAAAGCCTTTTGCTGAGGTAAAGGTCTCCGACACGGATATCCGGGCCGGCGAAAAACTGACGATCAGCGGCACTGCCTACGGGGAGCCGGGCACGCTCGGCATATGGGTCTTTGGTCCGGGTTACTGGAACGGTGCCGGAACAGGCTCGATGGTTACGGAATCTCCTGATGCCGACGGGTCGTACAGGTATGTAATCGAAGGGGAAGAAACCTCGAAGATGGATGGAGGAGAATATTATGTTCTTGTCCAGCACCCGATGTATAACGATCAGCTGGACCTCATCACAAAGCCGGGTTCCGGGGATGATACAATAATCGTATCAGAAAGAGAGTCTTCCGACCCGGTTTTTGTAGTCTGGGGAAGTTCAGCCATAAGCGGTGTCGATGCCTTAAAAGCACTTACCAGAGGATTGCAATCATCCAATATCGACGACAGTTATGAACAGTGCAGTTTCAAAGTGGAAGGCATGACCGAAAACGTCCAGTCCCAAACGGAAGAGAAAACTGAAAAATATCAAACCGAAGAGAAAGAACAGCCTCAAAACGTAGACAATCCCGAGGATGATCAGCCCGAAAAAAGTTCAGGCAACTCCATTTTTTCGGCACTCGCGGATTTCCTGTCGGGCATCTTCAGGTAGATCCGTTCCCGCCTGGGGGAGCCGGGAGCCAATATTCTCTTCTTTTTATCCCGGTTTTGTCTGTTCTTTTAGTCATTCCCGCGGTCATATTTCAGGAGATCGTACAGCCTGCCACAGGTAACGTGTCGAACCTTTCGACAGGTTAGATCCAATCTGTCGAAAGATCCGGAAATTTTCGACAGGTTGAAGGTGATCTGTCGATCCTTTTTCTTCACAGAGCACTCTGCCATGAGTCCTGAATTGTAAAGTAAAGCTTAAATAATGCCAAAAAGACGCCGTAAACACAGTTTTTTGGATCCACACAGAAGCCCTGTATTCCACGATCTCCACCTCATCCGACCAGAACATCGTCTGAAAAAACAGTGCCGCTGACGTGCCGTTATATCGATGTGATCAGGGATTTAATCGAGCTAAAAACGGCAGATTGCAGTTATTTTGGATCACCCTTCAAAACCCTCTTCAAATGACAAAAATAAGCTTATTTTGAGGGTTTTTCAGGTGTGATCTTATCCAGGTACCCGACAACCTTCAAAGAACGGAAGATTTGTACTGACAATTAATCATCCTCCATAATAGTACCAACCATAAGAACAGAGTGACCATATAAAAAATCTATTTAACAGGTCAAATTAACCACATATCCACAAAAAAGCCCCGATCTGCATCGAAAAAGGAACAGTTAAATTCCGGCGGTCAAAATCATATATCATTGAACAGGAGCGATTCAGGTTCAATTCACATATCAAAATTCATAGGACACAACCAGACGAAGAGGACGACAATATGCCGGAAGAAAATTCAGCGAATACAAATACCGAAAACGGAAATAAGAGCAAGGAAGAAAAAGGCCCGTGCACGGGCGAGACCTGCACGATCGAGATGTGCAGGCGTTGTCATGCCAATTCACACAAGTGTGCGGTATCCAAAGTCTACGGCGGAATGGACGAGAATAATTAATTTTCAAATTGAAACTTTTTTCTAATTTTTAATAAAAGATCAATTCGCATTAATTATTTAGAAATCACAAAGACAAAATAACAAAAACCAGATTTGTGATAAAACCATTCACGGTTTTGTAATTATAAAGGATTACTAACAAAAAATAATGAAACGAAAAATAAAAGAAACCTCTTAATCTGAAATAATTTAATAAATATTGATATTGTAATTGCCAATAAGGAGAATTGCCCGTAGTGTCACAGGAAAAAATTGTACTTGATATGTTTGCAGGTGCCGGAGGACTTACAGAGGGATTCTTCCGGAACGATTTCAATATTGTAACCCATATTGAAAAGAACACCACTGCATGTCATACGCTTGCTACACGGGCATTCTATCACTCTTTGGCCAAGAAAGACCGTCAGGATATTTACTATGATTACTATGATCAGAATCTAACACGTGAAGAATTCATTGAAGAGTGTAAATCTCTCGATATACCTGATCCTGGTGTTTTTAATTGTGAATTATCTCCGGAAAGGGAAAATTCAATAAAAAAAATGGTTGGCGGGAGACTTGAGGAAGCCGGCAGAAAAGATGTTGATGTTATCATCGGAGGCCCTCCCTGTCAGGCATATTCTGTTATTGGAAGAAGCCGTGATCCGGAAAGAATGGAAAAAGATCCCAGAAACCACCTTTATCTTCACTACCTCCATTTTATTCAGGAGTATCAGCCGGAAGTTTTTGTCTTTGAAAACGTTCCTGGTCTGATCAGTGCAAAAAAAGGGACTATTCATAAGGATTTCCTCCGCCGTATCGAGGAAATTGGTTATTACACACCTCCTGAACCACACATACTGAATGCTCGGGATTTCGGAGTCTTGCAGAACAGGAAGCGTATTATTTTCATAGGATGGAAGAAAGAGCATGATTTCGAATATCCCAATTTCGGGAATCATGAAAGCGGTTATGTAGTCTGGGATGTGTTACGGGACCTTCCAGAACTTGAACCCGGAACAGGTACCGATGGTCCACAGAGTTACAAAAATGTGCGTCCAAGTGATTATCTAAGTGAATACGGGATCCGTAATAGTGATAAGTCCGTCCGTCATCATATTGCACGCAGTCATATCGAAAGAGATCGTGAGATCTACCGGATAGCAATAAAATTATGGAATTCCGAAAGGAAAAGACTTCATTATAATGAACTTCCGAAAAATCTGATAACACATAATAATCTTTCATCTTTTTTGGATCGCTTCAAAGTGGTAGATGGTGAAGGGTTATCACATGCAGTAGTGGCCCATCTTTCCAGAGACGGACATTACTTCATCCATCCGGACATTAATCAGGCCCGTTCCCTTACAGTAAGGGAAGCTGCCCGCCTCCAGTCCTTCCCTGACGACTACCTGTTTGAAGGATCAAGAACATCACAGTATGTTCAAATTGGAAATGCTGTTCCTCCCCTTATGGCTGAAGGAATTGGAAGAAAAATAAATAATATGCTAAAATATTGCTAAAATTAGATCAAAAAATTTAACCTGTTCTGAAGATTATGTCTGTTATCTAAGAAATTTTATAGAATTCTATCAGTTAACTTTCGGACGATTAAAATGAATAATAAAATACAGGCTGATTTTGATTTGGTTAATCCTGATCCAAGTGCTTTGGTTGAATCATTACGATCTTTTGGCTATAGCCTTGAAGCCTCCCTAGCTGATATTATCGATAATAGTATTGTAGCAGATGCTGATGATATCCAGATTCAGTTTACTTGGCTAGGAGAAAAATCAAAAATTTCTATCATAGATAACGGTTGCGGGATGACTGAAGCAGAGTTAATTAATTCAATGAAACCGGGAAGTAAAAATCCTTTGGATGAACGCGATCCAAAAGATCTCGGAAGATTCGGACTTGGCCTAAAGACAGCTTCCTTTTCACAATGCCGTAGAGTTACTGTTGGTTCTAAAGCAGAAGGAAATAATATCGTCATCAGAAGATGGGATCTTGATTATATAAATCAATGTAAAGAATGGCGGCTACAAAGGATCGATCCAAAAGAAGACAATATATTTTCAGCTCTAGATTCTATGGGACACGGAACAATTGTTTTATGGGAACAAATGGATCGCCTAGTTAAAGGAGCTGACAAGGATGATCGTAAGCGTGAAAATCTTTTTTATAAGCATATTGATAAAGTTAAAAGCCATTTGAGCATGGTTTTTCATAGATTCCTTGAGAAACAGAATTCCGTAAAAATACAAATCAATAACCATCCTATTTCTCCATGGGATCCTTTCTTAAAAAATCATACCGCAACTCAACACCTTCCAGTAGAACCAATTTACTTCAGAGGAGAAAAAATAACAGTTCGAGCTTATGTTCTACCCCACAGATCAAAAATGGACGATCAAACATATGAACAAGCCGGAGGTCCCGGAGGATGGAATGCCCGGCAGGGATTTTATATTTACCGTAACAACAGGCTTATTGTAGCCGGGGACTGGCTAGGTCTTGGTTTCAGGAAAGAAACTTACACGAAACTTGCAAGAATTCTCGTAGACATCCCCAATTCTATGGACGAATATTGGAAAATAGATGTTAAAAAATCAGTCGCACGACCACCACCACAGCTTAGAGAGGATTTCCAACGGATTGCACGTCTTACAATAGATCCTGCCACAGCAGTGTATCGTCACCGTGGAAGAATGGTTGAACGTCAGACCGCGGGAGATTTTGTATTCCCATGGAATACGAATGTCAGAGATGGAAATTATTTTTACACAATTAATCGAAAACACCCCCTAATTGCATCAGTTCTCAACGACCCAATTCAAAATAAAAAGAAAATTGAAGCAATGTTGAGATTGATCGAGGAAACAGTTCCAGTTCCGGCAATTATTCTTAATAATATGAATAATCCCGATCAGATACTACGTCCTTTTGAAAACAGTCCCTCCGAGGAACTTCTTGTGGTATTAGAAGAGATCTGGAATTCTTTGAGGGATAGCGGAATCGATTATAATGAAGCAAAAAGAAGAATCATTAGTATGGAACCATTTTGTGACTACCCCCAAAATGTATCAGTATATCTGGAGTCAAAGGAGAATGAACGATGACAGATACATATAACAGAGCTGTTTCTCTTATCCTCGTGATGCTAAAAGGAGAAACAAACCCTAATTCAGAAACTATTCAAAAAAAGGTCGACCTCGTACTTGGAATGCTTAAGGCTGAAGGTGATTCCGATCCTGTAAACAGAGATCGTTTGATCAAAGATATTGAATCAAGATGTGAAATCTGGCGTGGTTCTGCGACAGTTCTTGAAAATAAAAAAGACCATAAAGTTTGGTTACCTGATAAAAAAAGTCAAATCCCGTGGAAATTCTGGAAGAGATACGAACGCTATCTAATGGAGGAGAAGGGCTTCTCAGAACAAAATATTATTACACTTGATAATCTTACTGACGGGGTACTCGAAAGATTGGAGGATCCTGTACGTGAAGATTCATGGGATAGACGGGGAATGGTTGTTGGATATGTACAGTCGGGAAAAACAGCAAATTATACCGGACTTATCTGCAAAACAGCAGATGCGGGATATAAACTGATTATTGTTCTTGCAGGAATGCATAAAAGTCTGCGAAGTCAGACCCAGGTACGTCTTGACGAAGGATTCCTTGGATTTGATACTCAGTTAAACCGTGCTTTCAATCAGGAAAATTTAAGAATTGGCGTAGGAAGTTTACCTGGAGAGGAGTTTATCACGGTTCATTCTCTTACTTCAAGTGCTGATAATGGTGATTTTAACAGAAGAGTTGCATCTCAGGTAGGAGTTCTGCCAGGTGGAAAAGATCCGGTTATACTTGTTGTAAAAAAGCAAATATCCGTATTAAATAACCTGATTAACTGGGCAATAAGCGTAAGGGGGCAGGAAGATCCAAGTACCGGAAAGAAGATAGTACGTAATATTCCTCTTCTGGTTATTGATGATGAGGCGGATAACGCATCAGTAAATACCAATCCTATTCCTCTTGATGAAGACGGAAAACCGCTTGATGACTACGATGTAAGTAAGACCAACGACAAAATCCGCACCCTATTAGGCCATTTTAAGAAAAGTGCATATGTTGGTTATACTGCAACACCATTTGCAAATATTTTTATTTTCCCGGAAGGGGAAACCAAAACACATGGTGAGGATCTCTTCCCCCGTGATTTTATTATAAATCTGCCGAAACCACCGAACTACATTGGCCCTTCAGAAATTTTTGGTTTTTCTCATGACGATGAAGATCAGGAAGGTCTGGATATAATAAGAAAAATTTATGATTCGGAACAGTTCATCCCAAATAATCATAAAAAAGATTTTAAGCCGAAAAACCTTCCTGAATCCCTAAAAACTGCAATAAAATCCTTTATTATTACCTGTGCTGCCCGTAGAGTTCGTGGAGAATATAGAAATCACAACTCGATGTTGATTCATGTTACAAGATACACTGCTGTACAGAAAGAGTTAGGGGAGCTTGTAAATGAAGAGTTAAGCTTCGTTCGTCGACAACTTGAATATTCTGACCCTTCAGATCCAGATAAAATATATTCTGAATTTAAGAAGATCTGGAATTCAGATTATATCCCAACAACAGATTCAGTCAGAAAACAGATAAACGATCCTCTAATATCAGACGTATCTTGGGAAGAACTATCACCTTACTTATATGATTCTGCTGCTAGGATCAGAATCAAACAAATAAATGGGACCGCAAAAGATGTACTTGACTATAACGATCAGCCGGACGGATTAAACGTAATCGCCATCGGCGGAGATAAACTATCCAGAGGACTGACTCTTGAAGGACTTAGTATAAGTTATTATCTCAGGGCTTCACGAATGTATGATACGCTTATGCAAATGGGGAGATGGTTCGGTTTCCGCCCCGGATATATCGATCTATGCCGGTTATATACATCCCCTGAACTTGTTGAGTGGTATCAGTATATCAATATGGCTTCTGAAGAATTACGAAGTGAATTTGATTATATGGCTATTCTTAACTCTACCCCAAGAGAATATGGATTACGTGTTCGGACACATCCTGACGGATTATTGATAACAGCCGTTAATAAAATGAGAACTGGAACGGTTATGCAACTTTCTTATTCAAATTCACTTATTGAAACGTATAAATTGTATAAAGACACGGAAAAACTCAGGAATAATCTGAATGTTACAAACCAGTTTATACAAAACCTTGGAATTCCAAATGGTTCATCTGTCTTCTTTGAACAGCATAAAATCTGGAAGAATGTGCCTGCTATAGATATCTTAAAGATTTTAGATGAATATCTTATCCATGAAGACTTAAAAAAGGCTAATCCTAGATATCTAAAAGAATATATTAGAAAACAGTTATTAAAAGGAGAATTAACTCACTGGACTGTTGCTCTAATTAACAATAGCCAAGCAAAAAACACCGCTGTAATTGGGAGCTGTGAAATTGGCCTCACTGTCCGAAAACCGGATTTAAATCTGTCAAATTCAAAATATGTTCTTAGAAAAGGACACATAATTGATCCCAAACATGAATATATTGATTTTACTGAGATTCAATTTGAAGAAGCTCTCCAGAAAATGAAAAATGATCCTAACAGGAGAACTCGTTCAGAAGAAGAGCCACAGTTTCCAAGTGGTCAGTATATAAGGGACACCAGACCTCCAGAGCAAGGATTGCTGCTAATTTACCCGTTAGATCCTAACCCCCCAAAAGTAGAAATTCCCGTAATAGGACTTGCATTCAGTATTCCTAAAAGTAATAATGATGTAAAAATTGAATATAAAGTAAATAACATCTACTGGGAGCAGGAATTTGACAGTTGAACAATTCAGTAAAATATGGGAGCAACTGGAAAAAAACTCCCAATATACTGATAATGAAGGTATCCTTTCAATAAGGATATTCCCGGAATCCATTTTTGATTTTTTTCTTGGCGTGCAGCACCCTAAGAAAGAACGGATTTTTATGCTTCGTATAAAAAAGGAGAACATAATTAATCAGTATTCGCTACCTCGTTCAAAGGGATTTGATATTAAACAGGTAATTCTTCCTGAGGATCAGGGACAGTTCGCTACAATTCAGCTCGTTCTTAATGATTTTAGATATCAGGAGATTTTTACACGAGTGACTGAAGATATTGCAGATCATAGTTCCACTAAATCTTCTGAAAAAGAAATGCTTAATGCCCTTTTCAGCCGTCTGGCGATGTGGCAGCAGTTTCTTGACCGGTATGGAGCAGAGGGCCTTAGTCCTAATGCACAAACCGGCCTTTTTGGAGAACTTAAATTTCTCAAAGATTATCTTTTACCTGCAGTAGGTTCTATAAAGGCCGTATCTGCCTGGACAGGACCAAATAAAAAACAACAGGATTTCCAGATCTCAAATATTGCAATCGAAATAAAAACGAGCACTGCAAAACAACATCAGAAAGTTACAATTGCAAATGAACAACAACTTGATGATACTGGCCTAAGAGCACTTTATATGTATCATCTTTCAATCAGAGAAATACAAAATAGTGGTATAACATTACCTGAGATTATCGATAAATTAAGATCTGAAATATCTGAAGATTCCAAAGCGTTGTCATTATTTGAGAATTTTCTTATTCAGGCAGGATATCTGAATGAACAGCGTGAAAAATATGAAACTACAGGTTACATAGACAGAAAAGAACAGATATTCCATATCAGGGATAATTTTCCCCGCATTACAGAAAGAGATCTTATTGAAGGAGTTGGAGACGTTCAATACTCTGTTAACATTTCTACCTGTATTCCATTTAATATAGATGAAATTACATTCCGGGAAGAACTTGAGAGGTGTAGAAATGACTGACACTGATCTTGAACAATTTGCAGAAATGTTTCATCAGGATATTATTGCCGGAATAAGGGATTCTGAATCAGAGTTATTTTCTGAAGAGCAGTTCACCAATCTGATGATGGAGTACCTTGCCGATGCCGGAGAGATCGATGACCATGAAATTTGTTTTCATCAGGCAAGAGGAATAAAAGTTAATGGCTATTCTTTTTTCAATGATAACGAGGCACTGGACCTTTTTGTATCTAATTATACCGGCGATAATCCACCAGTACGTGTAACAAAAACTGATCTCAATCTACAATTAAAACGCCTCAGAAATTTTTTTGATAAAGCAATCAAGAGGGAATATCTAAGTTTTGAAGAATCATCACCAGCTTTTGACCTTGCTGATCGCATATACCAGCTTCGGAACAAACTAAATCTTATCCGTTTATTTGTTCTGAGCGATGGAATTGCAAATATCGAAGAAGTTCCTGATGATGTTTGCGGACCCTATCTTATTTCCAGCCATATCTGGGACATAGAAAGATTACACCGCCTTGTAAGCTCCGAACAAAAACAGGAACCTGTAGTAATCGATCTGATTAGCGAATTCAATGAACCACTTCCCTGTCTTTCTATGCCGGAAGAGAATTCAGTATACTCTACTTATCTTTCCATAATGCCCGCAAATATGCTCGCAGATCTATACGGTAAATTTGGTCCACGGCTTCTCGAAAGAAACGTTCGTGCTTATTTACAGATGAGAGGGAACGTAAACAAAGGAATTCGTGATACAATTATAAACCAGTCTCATATGTTTCTGGCATATAATAACGGGATTTCTGCAACAGCAGACGCAATTGATTTAATTGAGGGCAATAATGGAATTCCTTGTATCAGTAAAATTCGTGATTTTCAGATAGTAAATGGAGGCCAGACCACTGCTTCAATATATCATACACGTTCCAAAGAAAAGAAAGATATATCCGGGGCTTTTATACAGGTAAAACTTACAGTTTTAAAAAACCCTGAAGACGCAGATATCATTGTTCCTAAGATATCTGAATATGCAAACAGCCAGAATAAAATAAACGCTGCAGATTTTACATCAAATGATCCTTTCCATATCGCAATTCAGAAATTATCCCGGCAGATTTGGGCACCGGCGAAGAGAGGAAATCAGCGGGAAACTCATTGGTACTATGAACGTGCCAGAGGGCAATATCAGGATGAAAAAGCACGAAAGCTTACCCCTAAACAAAGAAGAGTATTTGGAGAACAAAATCCTACCGGGCAGCGATTCACTAAAACAGACCTTGCCAAATTTGAACAGTCGTGGGATCAATTGCCCTATATTGTTAGTCTAGGAGCGGAGAAAAATTACAGAGATTTCATTATAAGATATAGAGAGAACGGAGAATTCACCCCGGATGCCGGCTACTTCCACCTTTTAATCGCAAAGGCCATCCTATTCAAAAGAACAGACAAAATTGTCCTTAGCCAAAAATACGGAGGATATAAAGCTAATAATGTAACATATACAGTTGCTCTTCTCTCAAAACTTACAGAAAAACGAATTGACCTTGAGCATATTTGGAAAGAACAGAAACTTTCACAGGCTCTTGATAATGTCATTACCAAAATCTCAGGAATTGTTCAGGCGCATATTACTTCACCACCAGGAGGAAAAAACATCACTGAATGGTGTAAAAAGAAAGACTGCTGGGATTCATTATTAAAGAAGAATATTTCAATAACGGATGAACTGAAGAATGAATTAGTGGATGATGATATTCTAAAGTCACGGGATGTAAGAGCTCGTATGGAACCTGAAAGAAATGAAGATGAAAATAATGAAAATAGTTATTCAGAGGATGGATCTGACCTCTTGGAATTAGAAAATTCAATTAATTATCAGGATCTTATAAGAAACCTCACTCCTCAAAAATGGCTGAAAATAATCAGGAAAGCAAACGACACAGGGATTTTTTCAGAGGATCAAATAGTTCTTCTCAGACGGATGCAAAAGATGGCAGGGAGAAGAATTAAGCCAAAAGATGATCAGGTTCAGCAAACTGGAAAAATATTGCAGAGTCTTATAGACAAAATTCAGGAGGAAGATCCTGAATATCATTTCACTTAACTTCCATTTGATTTTAAAATTGAAATAATTTTTAAAACAACCCCTTCAGCTTCTCTCCTGACTTCATGCTCCCAGAATCTTAAAACAGTCCAGCCCGAATCCTCAAGTTCCTTCGTGATTTTTTTATCTCTCTCAACATTCCCGTTGATCTTGTTCATCCAGAATTCTGTATTTGTCTTTGGTTCTATGAAACATTCCGGACACTTGTGCCAGTAACAGCCATCGATGAAAATTGCAATTTTTTTCTTAGGAAACACGATGTCCGGTTTCCCCGGAAGATCATAATGAATTCTGTAACCTCTCACTCCCTCTGCCCAAAGCATTTTCCGGATCTTCATTTCCGGTTTTGTATTTTTGCCCTTTATTGCGGACATATTCTTCTTCCGCTGTTCGGGAGTAAGGACATCAGTCATTTTGATCTATACCGATGATAAATTTTAGTAATTTAGAATTTGTACAGGAAATAAAAGTTTGTTTTGATCAAAACACTCAAAAATACTTTCGAACTTTAAAATCGTACAAAAAACAAAAAGGCCGGGGCCGAGATTTGAACCCGAGTCCAGGGAGCCACAATCCCTGAGGATAACCACTACCCTACCCCGGCAAATGGCTTATTTATTTTGATGGACATTATAGATTAAGATTATCTTTTAGTCCCGGTTTTGGTTAAATGCAGGGCTTTATAAGATAGGATAATAATCATCTGTATCTAATAGTATAGGACAGTCTGGTAATAAGATTCTGAATTATCCCTTCCCGCGGCTTAACATGAAAATCTCTTTGTGATTTACATGAAACAGTGCATGAAACATTTGTTTCATGACCGTTTTTTTGGAGAGAGAACAATGGCAAAGAAAAAGAGTCAGAAGAAATCCAACACAGGTTCCGCATCCTCCTCGCTCAGAACGCCAATCGCATGCGTACTCGGGCATGTAGACCACGGCAAAACCTCCCTGCTCGACAAGATCAGGGGATCGTCGGTCGTGGCAAAGGAGGAGGGTGCAATCACACAGCATATCGGTGCGACAATAATACCCCTCGAAGCCATTGAAAAGATGAGCGGAACGGAAGGCAAAATGCACTTCGATATCCCCGGCCTCCTTTTTATCGACACTCCCGGCCACCACGCGTTCACCACCCTCAGGGCAAGGGGCGGAGCGCTGGCCGACATGGCAATCCTCGTCGTCGATATAAACGAAGGATTCCAGCCGCAGACGATCGAAGCGCTGCACATACTTAAAAACTTCAAGACCCCGTTCGTGGTCGCCGCAACAAAGATCGACAGGATCCACGGGTGGAGAGTAACCGAAAACGCCCCCTTCCTCAAGTGCTACAAGGCGCAGAACGAAAGGGTCCAGACCGATATCGAGAACAAGACCTACGAGATAGTCGGGAAACTCTCCGAAGAAGGCATCAACAGCGAGAGATACGACAGGATAAAGGATTTTTCCAAGAATGTCGCAATCGTTCCCGTAAGCGGAGTCACCGGCGAAGGCGTCCCCGATCTCCTCATGGTCATGATCGGGCTTGCACAGCGTTATATGACCGAAGGCCTCTCTTTATCGGTCGAAGGCCCCGGCATCGGAACAGTCCTCGAAGTAAAGGAAGAGAAAGGTCTCGGGACTACACTCGACGTTATCCTTTATGACGGAACACTCAATGTCGGCGACGAGATAGCGGTCGGCGGAACAAACGGCGTAATCGAGACCAAGGTCAGGTCCCTTCTCCAGCCCCGCCCGATGCAGGAGATCCTCACGGAAGACAAGTTCGAGAGGGTCAAGTCGGTAACAGCGGCAAGGGGAATCAAGGTCGCCGCACCAAATCTCGACGATGCAGTCGCAGGCTCGCCCATAAAAGTGATCAAAGGCGACAGAGACGAGATCGTCGACAGCATCATCCACGAGATGGAGGATATCGAGGTCAAACTCTCCGACGAAGGAATCTACATCAAGGCAGACACCATCGGTGCCCTCGAAGCACTCTCCAAGGAGCTTGAAGGGCATAACATCCCGATTATGCGTGCGGAGGTCGGACCTGTCAGCAGGCATGACATCATAGAGGTCGGCACGGTTAAAAACCCCCTGCTCTCGATCCTCCTCGCCTTCAACACACAGCTTCTTCCGGACGCCATAGACACACTGCTCGACAACTCGATGAAGCACGTGAAGGTCTTCCAGGGCGGAGTCATATACCACCTCATCGACGACTATCTCGAATGGGAGGAGAACACCCGCCGCGAGATCGAAAAGCAGACATTTGAAAAGCTGATAATGCCTGCAAAGATCATCCTCCTCCCCGACTGCATATTCAGGCAGAGCAACCCGGCAGTTGTCGGCGTTCGCGTACTCGGCGGCAAACTCCAGAGCGGAATCAACCTGGTTCACCTCGACGGAAGAAAGGTCGGCAGGATCAAACAGATTAAGTCCGGGCAGGACAGCATATCCGAAGCAGGAGAAGGAAAAGAAGTGGCGATATCGATAGAAGGGCCAACAGTGGGAAGGCAGATCGATGTCGGCGACCAGCTCTTTGTCGACATTCCGGAAAACCACGTAAAGGTAATCGAAAAAGAGATGCTTGGACGGTTGGATCCCGGAATGAAAGAAGTTTTGGAGGAATTCACCTCCATGAAAAGAAAGGACGAACCCTTCTGGGGTAAGTAGTTTTTTTAAGGTTACAGCTCAAAATTATAAAGACCTAAATATTGGAGATTCACAATGGCAGATTTCAAAGTAGTATTGTCCGACCCCAAAAACGGCATGGCTTACAATATCGAGGCTACCGGCGGGATGGCAGGATCATTAATGGGTAAGAGCGTTGGCGACGTAATAAAGGGAGACCTTCTCGGCTTCGAGGGCTACTCGATCGAGATCACCGGCGCAACAGACAGAACAGGAATTCCGGCAAGAAAGGATCTTCCCGGCGCAGGCAAAAGAAGACTCCTTCTCTCCGAGAGCACAGGGTTCCACCCAACATACGATGGTCAGCGCATGAGAAAGACCATCAGGGCATCCGAGATCACCGGCGACTTCGTCCAGATCAATGCAAAGGTCGTCGAATACGGTGCAAAGGCTCTCAAGTCATACTTCGAGCCCGAAGAACAGCCCGCAGAAGCTGCGGAGTGAAAAAAGATTAATCTATTTTCCCAATACTTTTCTTCAATTCATCGAGATATTCTTCAAAGCCGACCCCGTATTCTCTTGCAAGTATGACTATCGCAGCCTCGGGAAGGAGGTTGCCGTCGAATTCATCCTCCATGAGTGCATTCATCTCCGAGATTACCGCATTTATCTCGATCCCGTTCTTTTCCGCAATGGCGGCGGCAAGAGACTCGACAGGGTCCTTTTTTTCAAATATCTCAGACGACGGTTTATAGCCGAGAGGTATGTCTATTTTTGAAAACTCCTCGGGTATCGAAAAATAGTCCCCCTCCTTCCTGATCAGGCCCTCTGCATCCGCCATTGAGATCACCTTCTCCGCCTGCTCGCGGTTCATCCAGTGGCGATCGATAGCGAGATAAAAAACGATTTCGGACTTCTTCAGACGGTTACGGCCCATGTTCCTGAACGGTGCGGCAATCGTCATTTGAAGAGTCAAAGTCTACCTCCCGAGAATCAGGTTTTTCAGGTCGAGTGCATCGACATTGCCGGCAACTCCTTCCTTTGCAATATAGCAGTCGCAGGCCATCCCCTTCTCTTCAACCTTTACCAGAAATGAAGTTGTTGAGCGTGGTATTCTCCTCTCACCGGTGAGGATCGTCTCGTTGAACATAATCCTGAAATCCACGGTATCAGTTGTCGTGTCATAGAATCCGGGAATATTTTCAATCTTATCGAAACCAGTCTTATCTTTTGCAACAAAAACCTGCAGATCGAGTTTTACCAGTTCGTTCCCGACTTTTTTCGTTATATGTTCTCCGTCAAAAGATCCGATTCTGCTGATGACAGTCATAAAAGGCTCTTCTGCCACAAAATCAAGATCACACCTGAGAGGAAAGCGGAAGTATACTCTGCGCATAAGTACAGAATAGTTTGGTTCCTATAAAAATGTGCAGGAATCGAATGATTCCTGTACTGTTTTGAGGATAAATCACGAAGTGATTTTACGATGAAACATTCATGTAATGAAGTTTCGAACACGTACAGAATTTAAAATTGATAAAAGAAAAACGACACAAAAAAATTATTCAGTCAGAACGGCATTAATTGTGCCGTCCTGGCCGGGCCTTGACAGGATCCTTGCATTTCCAAGCTCTGTCTTGATGATTGCGCCCTTGGTTAAAAGATTACGGCGAACGTAGTTCGGGTTTGCCGGGTTCTCGACCACGGTCTCGATCATAACCTTCTTTGTCTCACCGGTCTTCGGGTTTGACACGCTTGCAAACTGTGCACGAAGAGCCCTCATCTTGTAGTTTCCGCCATGGGTCCTGATAACCTTGTAGCGAACCTCGCCGATGTGAGTGTCTGCCGGAGCCCTGCCTACTTCAATTCTTCTCTTACCACGAACGAGACGGACACGACCGCCTGTTACTTTCCTTACGGATCTTCCTTGCCAAAGCATTGATACACCTATATCTATTACTATCTCGTCAACAGGAAAAAGCTGATAACGCTTTTCCCGCAGTCAACTGAAGTGCTATATATATTCAATTTTTAGTTATTTAACTCCACCGCAAAATGCCGGGGGGAGATCATTTCAGGATCTCTTCGGTGAGTTCCGAAATCCCGTCCCCTGTCTTAAGATTTGTCTTAAATACAGGCATTACAGGATTATATTTCGCGATGTCATCGACCATTCTCTCGACATTGCATCCGACGTATTCCGCCAGATCCACCTTGTTGATTACAGCGATATCGCACCCGCGAAACATCATAGGATGCTTGTTGACGACATCGTCGCCCTCTGTCGTGCTCACAACCACTATACGCTTCTCTGCACCGAGGGCAAAATCGGTTGGGCACACCATGTTTCCGACATTTTCAATAAAAAGGATGTCAATCTCATCGAGGGGGAGATGCTCGAGTGCATGCTCTACGATATGGGCATCAAGATGGCACTCCTTACCCGTATTAGCATTAACAGCCTTTGCACCGGTCGCCACGATTCTCTGGAAGTCGTCGTCACCCCAGACATCTCCTGCAATCGCACCTGTTTTAAGCCCACGCTTCCCGAGCTCGGGCACAATTCTTTCGATAAGGGAGGTTTTCCCCGAACCGATCGCCCCAAGAAGGTCAAACCCGCGAATTCCATGACCCTTTAAAAGATGGTGGTTTTTGTGTGCGAGTCTGTTGTTTGCCTCAAAAATATCCTTTTCAATACTCACGTCAACGTGATGCATGGATAGAGGTATGATCATACCTGTTATTAGGTTCACTGATCAAACAGTAATCATGGAAGATGAACGAATCCTTTATCCCTGCTATTTCAATAAGGAACTGAAGAGAAGCGAAGGGAGGAGGGTGCCGGTATCCGCCGGAATAACCAAACCGGATACCCAGAACATCTATAAAGCAGCAAAAAAGGCGGGGCTTTCGGCAAGAACCGAGGAGAGCAAACATCCGGCCCACTGGACAGAAAAAGGCGGACGGATCATTGTATCCTGGAAAGGTTCAAAAGAAATACTGATAAAAAAAATAGCAGAGAAATTGTCGGAAGGTAACTGAGCGGACATGTACGATCTTCACACGCACACTATTCATTCTGACGGGGAGCTCCTTCCGACCGAACTTATCCGGAGGGCCGCTGTTTTGGGATACGATATCATAGGTATTACCGATCATGCCGACAGGTCGAACATTTCCCAGATCATAAAAATGACTGAATCGATCAGAAGCTCCGCAGAAGAGTACGGAATAAGGCTGGTCACAGGCGTGGAGATTACTCACGTCCCTCCGCGGGAGATTCCCGAACTTGCACGGCTTGCAAAGGAAGAAGGTGCGGAGATAGTGATTGTCCACGGCGAGACAGTAGTCGAACCTGTGATGAAAGGTACGAATTCAGCTGCATGCAGCTGTGAATACGTTGATATTCTTGCCCACCCCGGTCTGATCTCGGAGCAGGATGCAGAACTCGCGAAGGCCAGCGGGGTTTTTCTGGAGATAACTTCAAGGGGAGGGCACAACAGGACGAACGGCCATGTCTACAGGATCGCCGAAAGAACAGGATGCAGAATGGTAGTAGATTCGGACACCCACGATCCGGGAGATCTTATGACCGAAGAAGCGCGCAAAGCCGTAGCGCTGGGCGCAGGAATGAACAGGGACACTGCAGATAAGATTTTATCAGATTATGAAGTCAGAGATCTTCTGAAGAGATAACAAATATTTAAAAGTTGCCGGAAAATTTATATAAAATTTAATCTAACATATATAGGTTACGAAAAAAATCGACCAGTTTTTCAGGAATGAGCCTATTGAAATTAGCCGGAATTGTCCAGTTTATAATAAATGAGCATATGATCGTTGCAAAATGCGATGCGGCGCAACTGCCCCCCCTGCATGCAAACATCATAGACAGGCGGAACAGAAAAGCCGGAAAACTGGTTGAAATTTTTGGAAATATCAAATCACCGTATGCTGTAATATGGTGCGAAAGGTCGGATAACCGAACAACCGGAGAGAAACTTTACACGAAATAATTCACTGGTGAAAACTATGCAGGAAATAGAGAAACTTAAACAACTTCAGAGCCAGAGAGAGGCTCTTAAAAAGCGTACATCGCAGGTAGAGAAAGAGCAGAAGAAAAAGGAGGAATCCTCAAAGACGGTCTGTCCCGAGTGTGGAAGCAGGCAGCTTATCCACGACTACGAGCGTGCGGAACTTACCTGCCAGAACTGTGGTCTCGTACTTGAAGAGGAGTTCATCGACAGGGGTCCCGAGTGGCGTGCATTCGACCACGACCAGCGCATGAAGCGTTCCCGTGTCGGTGCACCGATGACCTTCACGATCCACGACAAGGGTCTCTCGACTATGATCGACTGGAGAAACCGCGACTCGTACGGAAGAGCGATCTCCTCGAAGAACCGTGCACAGCTCTACAGGCTCCGCAAGTGGCAGAGAAGGATTCGTGTTTCGAACGCTACCGAAAGAAACCTTGCATTCGCACTCTCCGAACTCGACCGTATGGCATCGGCTCTCGGTCTTCCTAGAAATGTCCGTGAGACAGCAGCGGTCGTATACCGTGATGCGGTAGACAAGAACCTCATCCGCGGAAGAAGTATCGAAGGAGTAGCTGCAGCCGCACTCTATGCAGCCTGCCGCCAGTGCAGCGTCCCGAGAACACTCGACGAGATTGCCGAGGTATCCCGTGTATCGAGGAAAGAGATCGGAAGGACATACAGGTTCATATCGAGAGAGCTCGGATTGAAACTCCTGCCCACGTCCCCGATCGACTACGTCCCGCGCTTCTGCTCCGGATTAAACCTCAAAGGAGAGGTCCAGTCGAGGGCTGTTGAGATCCTTCGCCAGGCCGGAGAAAGAGAGCTTACAAGCGGCAGAGGGCCTACAGGAGTCGCAGCGGCCGCGATTTACATCTCCTCGATCCTTGGCGGCGAGCGCCGTACGCAGCGTGAAGTTGCAGAGGTCGCAGGTGTAACCGAGGTTACGATTAGGAACAGGTATAAAGAGCTGGCAGAGAAATTAGATATAGAGATTATTCTCTGATTAAACAATTTTTAACGGATTAATTCGGGCTTGTAGATCAGGGGTAGATCGCTACGTTCGCAACGTAGAGGCCGCGGGTTCAAATCCCGCCAAGTCCATTTTTGTTATTTTGTATATTCGCTAATTTTTTATGATTTTTTTATTTTTCTTCTATCTTCAAGAGATGACCGCAGGTCATCGTCGGGGTTTCGAAAGGGGTTGAAAACCCCTTCGGTCCGCAAAAGCAGATTCTGCGGGTTCAAATCCCGCCAAGTCCATATTTTGTTTCTCTAAAATTAGGCTAATTTTTTATTATTTTTTTATTTTTTTTATATCTTCAAGATATGACCGCAGGTCATCGTCGGGGTTTCGAAAGGGGTTGAAAACCCCTTCGGTTGCCTCGGCCGGGGAATATTAATTGCGTTAGATCTACCGCGATTTTGATAATTGTTGACGCTTCAAAAAAACTGATTCATTGAAAACAATAGAAATAAAAGAAAATCTGTTTATAACAAAAATCAGTTAAAAAAAGATTCAGAATAAATTTCAGGCCCAAAAAAGATCTTCGTCCTTGGAATCCGATCCCTTTTTGGCATTCTTCTTCTGACCGGGTGCAGGGGTGAAATCACCGGTTCCTGAAAAAGAAGATTTCCCCGGACTTCCTTTCGAGTGCCCGGGAGATCCCTTGCCGGTTACCGATTTGGCAAAGATATCGTCTTTAGGCTTCGCGGCCGCCCCACCTCTCATCCTTATATTGTCTGAAAGAAGTTCCTTCGGGCTGCTTCCACTCCCTTTCCTCATCCTGATATTGTCAGAGAGGAGTTCCTTCGGTCCTTTTACACCGCCGCCCTGCCTCATACCAATATTGTCGGAAAGGAGTTCTTTGGGCTTTTTCACCTTGCCCTTCACCGATATCCTGTCACTATCTTTGGGAAGGATATTCGGTTTCATATTTACTTTCCCACCCGAGAAAGTGCTGTCGTTGACCGACATATTCTTTCCAACCGAAACTCCCGAACCGGTAAACGTACTGTCATTCGGATGGATCGCTTTTCCGGCAGAGACCGATCCTCCCCCGAATACATTGTCCTTCGGCCTCATCTTCGAGCCTGCAGAGAAGTTGCCTGCCGAAAGAGTCTTGTCGGTCGCATGGAATGAATTTCTGCCGATGCTGATCTTCTCACCGACCATCGCAACATCGCTCTTCTCTTTTGGCATCATCGGGCCCTTTATCCTCGCACCTGCCCCGAAGATTGTATCTTTAGGTGCGTTTCCCATATTGACAGACGTCATCCTCGTCATATCGGAAACGTTGCGCTCCGATCTTCCCGGAAGGATGATTCCGTTGTTGTCTACCTTCTTCTCTTTCTTTCCCGATATCGAGATCTGGTCGTCCTTTACAGCAGGTTTTAAGGAATCATTCTCGCGTTTCTCAGCAGAATACTCCTGAAATTCCTGCTCCATAACATACTCTCTCGATGTAAGCGGAATGTCCTCCGGTTCGGGCCGCCGCCTGACCGGTGTCTTTTCCTCATCCATCCAGCCGCTGTCAAACGGATCTACGGAAGACTCAGGTTCGCTGTCATCCTCCAGGAGTGCGGAGAATGAATACTGTTTCTTATATTCTATAAATCGCGGATCATTTGCCAACTCATGGGTTTGGGGTTCTTCTTCAGGCTCATCCTCAAGGAAATCCTTCAGATCAAGAGACCCTTCTGAATCCTCCGAATATTCCGAATCCATATATCTGTCATCTCCTACCTCAATAATCGGTGCAACATTTAAGTTCCTCTTCGCCTCTGCCCTTGGGGGTTTTGAAGAATAACCACCTATAAACTCCAATGCCTCCTGTTCAAGGGCCTCATCGTTCCGGCTGTAAGGATCGTAAGCCGGAGCATAGTAATTCTGCGGGGGCTGTGCTCTCCCGGGCTCATAATTCTGCACTCGCCGGACCGCCTCAGCCGGTTCATCTGCAGGTATAAACCCTGAATCATTCTGAGAGGAACCCATTCCTGATAAAAGAAGCATCTCCTCCTCGAGCAGGCTCTGGTCTTCCCCCATTGCTTTCTTCTCATCCTGTTCACGGAGAAAATCGTCCCTGAGCCTTTTTATCTCTTCCAGCCGCGGGATGTTATGGATTCCCGAGAGCATTATAATAATCCCGACGAACTTCGTATTGGTTACAGGATAATCTCCCGCCCTCATTTCCAGCCCGGCGATACTCGTATCTATCCATTTTCTGACGGTCTGAAAACCCTTCATCGACAGTTCCCTCGAAGGACCAGCAATCAGGATCAGGGCCTTTTCTGCGCTTGTCAGGTCGCATGGAACTGAGATATCCTCATAGACGGCTTTCTTTGCAAGAGCGACAATTCTCGTCGCCCTTTTCTGTGACTCCTCACTGAAATTGTTCAGCTGTTTTTCAGGGAGCCACTTATCGAATATATCGGTCCAGTTTGTCGGAAGAGGCTCCACCGCATAGCCGACAGCAGTAATTCCATTGCCTTTCAGGGTATTCAGGATTTCACCGGCATCGAGGACAACCTCGGCTGAATCGAAACCGTCTTCGTTGAACTCTCCCGCTCTCAGTAAAAGTCCGATCTGGCGGGATATTTTCTCATTCAGCATCCTGTACATATCCCTCGGGTTTTCGGGGAATGTTTTGCCATAGGGTGACGGGGTACTTACCGGATTTCCAGCTTCATCGATCGTGACTTCAAAGGAGGCTTTTATCTTCCTGTACCAGGTCTCGTTGTCGAAAAGAAATATTCCGTCGACAGATTCTTCGATCTTTTCAAGATCGTCGGCCGCTTTTGCCGCCTGCCGCCTGCCTTCTCTGAGATAAGGAAGTGTACAGACTACAAAAACAGGCTCGAAATACGACTTGCGGATCTCTTTGGTCAGATCAGGGATGATATCACTGAGATTCCCACCCAGACCGGTGAATATCATTATCGCATCGATATCGATATTGTCCATCCTTTTGATCTGTGTCATTACCTCGTTCAGATCGACGGTGGAGCGTACATCGAAATGGACCTCGGGATCAATTGCAGGAAAGAATATCTTGGACTCATCAGGAAGGTAACGGAGCTGTGACAGGAAATTTCCGTCAGTATCCACTACTACAGCAGACATACAGCTTATACTGCTGCGCTGGTCCTGATAATATAGCTGGTCGACGATCCTCGACCCTGCACCTCCTACGCCTATTGTAAGGATCCTCATATCAGTGAAAGGCTTCCGAAGTCAGAAATCCCTGACAGGGATTATTCCGCTTTTATCCCACATTCGCTTTATAAAACATGTACACTCGGAAACTCATGATATACTTTCCGGTGAACCCAATCTGCCGTACGAGCGACATATGTAATAAGAATAATATGTAAGTACATATCAATAAATTCTCGTGATAAAACAGGCTGAAAATACAGTTATTACAACAGCCGGAATCCATATTTTTCTTATTTTTTTTCAAAATCCAAAAGATAATGCAACAAAATGGCAATGTTTTTAAATCTCCCGGAATTAATACTCTATTTGAGGTGAATAGACCTTGAGTTATGGAATAGAATTTGTACCAGGAAACATCAGCGTTAAGCAGGTTGTAAAGTACTGTAAACTCGCAGAGAACAAAGATATTGACTTTGCGTGGATTACAAACCACTATAACAACCGCCACTGCTACCCCACCCTTGCAGCAATTGCACAGGCGACAGACAGCCTCAAGATGGGACCGGGTATCATGAACACATTCACGGACACTCCGGCAGCAATTGCATCCTTTATGTGCACACTGAACGAGATCTCCGAAGGGCGCGCAGTTCTCGGTATCGGACCAGGCGATCTCTCGACACTCCCGAAGCTCGCAATCGACCCCGTAAAGCCCGTTGCACGCCTGAAGGAAGGTGTCCAGCAGATCAAGGCACTCTGCTCAGGGCAGGAAGTCAAGAAGAGCGGAAACATGGAATTCTTCGACTACGATGGTGCAAAACTTACCGGTGTCCAGCTTCCGGGCAAGAAGGGAATCCCCGTATACATTGGTGCCCAGGGACCCAAGATGCTCGAACTTGCAGGTGAGATCGGAGAGGGAGCACTCATCAACGCATCAAACTCCAAGGACTTCGACATCGCAATCCCGCTGATCAAAGCGGCATGCGACAAGGTTGACGACAAGAAGTTCAAGAAGTTCGATGTCGGTGCATACACCGCAATGTCGATCGACCAGAGCGAGAAGAAGGCACGCAATGCAGCAAAGATCGTTGCAGCATTCATTGCAGCAGGTTCACCACCGGCACTTCTCGAACGCCACGGCCTTGACCTTTCAAACGTAGCAAAGATCAAAGATGCACTTTCACGTTTCGACTTCGGTGCAGTCGGAGGACTTGTCGGAGACGGCGAGATCGATGCATTCACAATCGCAGGAACACCTGAGATGGTAAAAGAGAAGTGCGAGAACCTTACCGCATCAGGAGTTACACAGATCATCTTCGGTTCACCACTCGGACCCGACATGACAAACTCCATCCGCCTTCTCGGAAAGTACATTGTCTAAGTAAAACAGGACAATATACCAAAATTTTTTTGTTTTCAGCACCTTTCTTAAAATAGTACTGCCCAGGCAGGACAATGTACGAATTCCGGAGTTCTCATGTTTTCAAAGGCTCTTCTTGATAGAAACGGGCGAAAGATCGAGTACAGGGAAGAAACACTGACCGGGATCAGGTGCAGGATATGCCCGTCAAGAGAAGAAAGGGGTTTAAATGATCTCAGGATACCTGAGGCATTGGAAATAAATAAGTCCTGCCCGTTCTGCCCTGAAAATATCGAAATAGATACTCCATGCTTTGAGAACGGCGAAAGAATACATGTTGGAGAAACCACTACGTTTCCAAACATCTACCCCTTCGGTGAGAACCATATTGTAACGGTAATCACAAAGGAGCATTGCCCACATGAGATTACTGAAAACCAGATCCTTGATTCACTTAAAGGCCAGTTTCTGGGCCTTAAAGAAAAGAAAGGATTTGCCTCGATAAACTGGAATTATCTATCCTCTGCAGGTGCAAGCATGATCCATCCCCATCTGCAGGGATTCTCGGACGGGATTCCTACATACCTGACATCTCTTTACATAAACAGGTCAAAGGAATATTTTGACAGATCGGGATCGAATTACTGGCTTTCAGTAACCGAATCTGAAAAAGAATCGGACAGATACCTGTTCGGCGACGAGATAACGTGGTGTGCAAACCCGGTACCGATAGGAGAAAAGGAGATACGGGGATATCTCCCGTTCTGCTCGTTCAACGATTTTGAAGAGTTCATTCCTGAGATCGCCGGAGGGATCAGGAGAGTAATGGAGATCTATAAAAATGCCGGCAATCATGCCCTCAATATGGCGATCAGGTTCGGAAAAGACGAACATGAAATGTATTTCAGGGCGTTCGTATCGATGATCGCAAGGATAAACCCAAACCCAGAGTCAATCTCCGATTCGGCATTCATGGAAAGACTGCACTTTGAACCTGTCGTCATGACCGTTCCCGAAGATCTAAAAAAGATAAACAGTAGATCCCAGAAGTATTAATCAGGCAGAACTTCGGCATAAGTATACAGAATAAACCCGCCAGACTGATAAAGAATCATTTCAAACAATATATCACAGGCAGAAATATTATGATTGCAGAACAGGGAGAAAAGGATGGACGATACGGCCACTGGCCGGTGCTCTTTCTCCTCTCCCTTGCAACTGCAATAGAACTTATCGACGGAACCGCTCTCAATATATCTCTCCCTACAATCGCATCCGACTTCAATATCAACCTGGGGACCGCGTCATGGATCCCGATGGTGTATTTCCTGACGATAAGCTGCCTGCTCCTTCCGTTCGCAAAAGTTAGCGAAAAAACGGGAACAAGGAAGATCCTTTTTGCAGGACTGTTGCTGTTTACCGTAAGCTCATATTTTTGCGCAATATCAGGAAGAATAGAACTGCTTATCTTCTTCAGGTTCCTGCAGGCCACCGGCGGTGCGATGATGGCTGCAGCCGTTCCGGCGCAGGTCGCAATAGGATTCACCCCCGAGACAAGAGGGCGTGCACTTGGAATTATTATGGGTGCCGGGGGATTCGGCCTTGCAGCAGGACCGGCAATAGGAGGATACATCACCCATTTCATCTCCTGGCACTGGATTTTTTATATCAACATACCTATCGGCATCATCGGGATGGCCCTGACATACTTCTGCCTGAAACCATACAGCCCGGCAGAAAGATCGAATGGCTTCGATTACAGCGGACTCGTATTCATGTCTCTATTTATGGTATCGTTCCTGTTTCTGCTCACGAAAGGAAGCGAATACGGGTGGAGTTCAACGGAGACCATAATAACGGCAGCAGTCTCCATACTGGCCCTTGTAATATTCATTATCCAGGAAAAGAGATCCAAAGACCCTATACTGGATATGTCCATATTCCTGTCCTGGACCTTTCTGCTCTCAACAGCCTTCCTCCTCGTATTCGAGATATTACTAGGTGGAATAGAGCTCATTCTTCCATTCTACCTGGAGAAGGTGCTCGAATTCACTCCCGATATATCAGGACTCTACATGCTTATTCCGCCTATGATAATGATCATCGCAGGGCCTGCCGGCGGATTCCTCTCTGACTACGAGGGCAACAGGATGGTCTGTTCGATATCTGCCCTGATCGGAATTATCGCATTTGTAATCTTCTTAATATCCCTTACAAGCCCCGGGATGATAATCTACATGGTCATCGCCCTCATCCTTTTCGGAATGGCGATCGGAGCGGTTGCAAGTTCTGGTGCAAGCAGAATTATCGAACACAGCCCGAAAGGACTTGAGATCACGGGTTCAGCCATAAGTAACCTAGTTTTTTACATAGGGATGAGCCTTGGAACAGCAATTTATACGCTGATACTCCAGTCGGGGATGACAAGTACAATAATTAACAGCGGAAAAATATCGATAAACGATGTCTCTGCTTATGCCTTCTCATCTGCGATGCCTTACATCTATATATTCTCGATTATACTCATGGCAGCGGCATTGCTTTTCGCACTGCTGGTACCCGATAAAAAAAGAACCGCGGAATCCCGGAACATCACGGACAGATGAATATTTAATCAACCGTAATCTCCTGCTTTCATTTTCAGTTCATCTCAGCATATTATATTATCAGAAGCAGAGCAAGATTGAAGGTTAGGAAAGACCAATCTCGTTTTTAACGAGCATTACTCCCTCAATTGAGATCTCATAAAATTCAGGAAGCTCAATGTAATCTTCGATCATCCTGATTCTATCTCTGCTGCATCCCGCCGCAAACGAACGATCCTTCATCTTTTTCGTAACGGTTTTCACTGAAACAGCAGATAAATCTCCGCCTTTGACCAGGGCACAGGCGATTATCAGCCCCGATATATTGTCGGCCGCCGTGAGTGCAGTATCCACAGGAGTTTTCGAATCCCCGTATATCTCATAATTGTGCCTCTTCACAGGCCCTGCAATCTCTTCCGGGACCCCGGTTTCGATGAGTATCCTATAGCCTTCTGCACCGTGAAGAGTCATGTCGCCGCCTGTGTATTCGAAATCAATGTCATGAAGAATCCCGATAATCTCCCATTTCTCCTGATCCTCTCCAAGCCTTACAGCAACAGCCTTCATTACTGCCGCAGTTGCAATACAGTGATTTATCAGACCTTCACCGCTCACATGAGACTTTAAAAGAGATAAGGCTTCATCGCGCTGCATAATGATAAAACGGATTCAATGGAAAAAAAGGATTGGGATAATCAATACTGGAGCAGATCTCTGGAAATACCCGAACTGATTATCCAGTAGTCATCTTTTTCAACAGGCATGACATAATTCAGGTTCTGCTTAATTGTACCGTCGGTTCCATCATAACTGTAAATTATGAATCCTCCGCCATTACGGGCGATCTCTGCTGCCCTCTGGATACTTTTAACACCATACTTCATCTCACGATCATAGATATTCTCACCTATGATCTCCGGGTATGCAGGATGGGCCAGGATATTTCCATCATAATCCAGCGCAAGGACATACATCCCGTTGTCGAGATCAAAATAATCCCCGCTCTGGTTGTTGAACACCGAGATTGCTTCATCCATGGATACGTTCCCGGCAAATGATGCCGCACCGGTCATAAAATTCTTCACGTATCCAAGATAAAGAGGTGTACCATTGGCTTTATCCACAAGATCGTCAAGATATATTCCTGAGCCTATCCACCATTCATCATCGACTGGATACACATACCCGAGCTTTTCCTCGTATGTCATATTATCCGACGGATTGGGGTATGTATAAAGAACCGGACCTCCCCCAGATTCTGCAATATCACGGCAGGCCTCGACAAATCTCATACCGTTGGTGTCTGTCGCGGACAATCCGTTCGTTCCCACAAGGCTCTGGTTGAAAGGCTGGGCTATATAGGTTCCGTTATAGTAAAGTGCATATATATACATGGTCCCGTCGACAAATTTGCTGGTAGGATCATTGAACTCTGCGGCAGCCTCTTCCATACCTACTTCTTTTGCATATTCGGATGCGTTCATAACAAATTCCTCGAGTTCGGATAAAGTATAATTCCGGGTCTCAACAGGTAACACCGGCACCTGCGGCGTATCGCTGACCTGCTGGGTATCAGAACCCGGGTCCGTACAGCCGCAGGATATGCAGATCAATATTAATACCAAAAATACCGGTATGTAGAATATTTTCATCAGTAAAGTTTTCTCAATATTTCAATATCAGGTTAACTGATGTAAACATCTATCTCAGGATCTTATTCCTGAACAAAAAAAGGATATTTTTTAATTTTACCAGGGTTTGTCGATTAATTTGACCTTTTCTACGCGGGTTCCGTCGCTTTTGTGAGGTTTGCGGATTACACCATCGCAGGACTTCTCGATCTCACGTGCCTCTTCACAGAGGAGCATTGCCTGGCGCATGACTTCGTGTGCGGATGCAACGATAGGGGTGTAGTTCTCGTGGCCCTTTGTCATGAAGCAGCCCTTTACGTTGATTCCGGCAACGGACTGTGCCATCTCGTATGCTGCGCGTGCCTTTGCATATGCGTAGGGGTTCGTGAACTCGCCCTCGACAGCCTTGTCCGAGCTCATTACGATCTTCGGGAGAACAAGGTCTGCACCCTTCTTTCCTTCTTTTACCTGGTCAATGACTTCATCGAGTGCAATCTGGAGTTTGCGGAATGCACCTGTTACTGCGAGAACCTTTACAAGGTTTCCGTTGTAGTCCGCCATCTCGATCGGGTCGAGGAATTCACGGCGTGCACCGATCATTGCATCGGCCTTCATGATGATGTAACCGAAGCTTGTTTCCTTCAGTGCTGCAAATTCGTCTTTTTTGGTCGTGATGTCGTCGGTAATTACAACACATGGAATGCCTGCCGCTGCAAGTGCCTCACGTGCACCTTTGGGTCCGGGGAGAACACCGTTCGGCGAGACTACGATACAGAAGTCAGGGCCGTATGCCTTCATGTTCTCAACGACGCGGTCAATATCTTTTTCCTGGAGCTTCGTTCCGCTTGTGGCCATGAATGTTTCCATGTCCTCGCGATCTGCACGCTCATCAAGGAGAAGTTCGGCCATTACACCGCTTGCGATGTTACCGAGTTTTGCAATTCCTACTTTTACTACCATATTCTATACCTCTCAAATTTGAGAACATTCTAAGATTCATCTGGTCTGATAATAAAGATTTTGAAATATTTGCAAATATCAGAAATATGCGATCGGTTAACGAAAAGTGTTTAAATTAATCAAAACATATAACCATAGTGATGAAAGACACTCTACTGACTGACAGGCAAAAAGAAGTGTTGAGGTACAGGAAGCAGGGCCTGACGCAGCAGCAGATAGCTGATATCATACACACGTCCAAGGCAAATATCTGCACCATTGAAAAGGCTGCGATGGAGAATATTAAAAAAGCCCGCGAAACTCTCGATTTTCTCTACACGCTCGATACTACCCATCTCTGTACAATAGAGAAGGGGATGGATTCGCTCGATGCCGTAAAAAAGATATTTGCGGAAGCCGAAAAGCCCGGCATCAAGATCCAGTACGATACGATTTCACTGATAAACAAGATGCGCGAATCGAATCCTGAAAAATTCAGGGGAAGATACATAAAAGAGGACCTGGAGATCTATATCAACGAAGACGGGGACATCTTCATCAGTTAAACGAATATCATATTGTTTTTTGCCAATCTACAAACGCAATCGCATAATATAAAGATCCGCACTCAGACCTGTTACGGCGAACCACTTTTACATCCCGCACGGAATGTTTTAAATAGATTTATATTATCTCAGAAAAAATATTTAGGAACCCATTATGGGATTATATGGATCGCATGAAGAACGAGAGCCGGACCGGCCCTCAAAACAGCGAAACCTAAATCCCGGTGGTTGCCCGGACAACGTAATCGCTGTCCGGAGATTGCCGAGAAAGGACAAAAAGCCTATGAAGGCTTTCTGTTCGGCTGACAAAGTAGGATCTGATAAATGCGCCTCAAGGGTGGACGAAATTTTCGGCCCTTTATCCGACGGGATAGCGCACAAATAGGTCAGAATCTTTAGAGAGAGATTTCCGATAACAGGAAAGACAAGGCAGAGGAAAAACGTCCTGTATAACAGGCAGGTTCCCGGCCGAATGCAGACAGCATTACAGTCTGCCGCAGTTATGGTTATTCTCAGATTCAGCAGACCGAAAATCCTTTTTGGTCCGGCCGAAATCCGTAAACCCGGATTTCTCGGAAAAAAGTTCAAAGAATAAACAGGACTGATTGATAAATGCCTGGAACAACCAGACCACGCAGAGGATCACTTGCATACAGCCCGCGCAAAAGGGCGAAGAGTCAGGTACCGAAGTACCACTCATGGCCTTCGTACAACGGAGAGCCAGCCTTTCAGGGTTATGCAGGTTATAAAGTGGGTATGACTCATGTCATTATGATCGATGACCACAAGAACAGTCCATCGGAAGGAAAAGAGATCTCAGTACCGGTTACGGTAATCGAGATTCCGCCGATGAAAGTCATCGCGATTCGTGCCTATACAAACGACACATACGGCAGGAAAGCATTCGCCGAAGTTTGGTCAGAAAACATCGACGAGAGCATCTCACGTGCTACACAGATCCCAAAGAAGCACAATGCCGAAGAACAGAAAGAGAAAATTCTTAAAGGCATCGAAGACGGCTTTGTAACCGACATTTTTGCAATAATGTACACGCAGCCCGAACAGCTCACAGGTGTCCCGAAGAAAGTTCCGGAACTGATGGAGATCCGCATCGCAGGCGGAGACCTCAGCACACGCCTCGACTTCGGAATCTCCAAGCTGGGAGAGGAAGTCGAGATCGAGAATGTAGCAAACGCCGGACAGTACATCGATGTAACTGCCGTTACAACCGGAAAGGGAACCCAGGGTGCAGTAAAACGCTGGGGCATTCAGGTAAGAAAGCGCAAGCACTCACGCGGAAAGAAGAAGCGCCATATCGGAAACCTCGGACCGTGGACACCTCACCACGTAAGGTGGCAGGTACCGCAGATGGGTCAGATGGGATACCAGCAGAGGACCGAATTCAACAAGCGCATCCTCAGGATCGGCAATAACCCCGAAGAGATCAACCCGGATGGAGGATTCCTCCACTACGGACTTGTCAGGGGAAAATACGTTCTGATCAAAGGCTCGATCCCCGGACCTACAAAGCGTCTCATAAGGATTCGCCCGGCAATACGCCAGGGAGAGCATGTCTTCCGCGAACCGTCGATTAACTTCGTCAGCACAATGAGTAAGCAGGGGTGAAATAGACGATGAAAACACAGATAAAAACAATTGACGGAAAGGACGCAGGCGAGATCGAGCTTCCGGTTCTTTTCGAAGAGGAATATCGTCCCGACCTCATTAAAAAGGCTGTAATCTCGATCCAGAGCATGCGCTACCAGCCTCACGGAACAAACCCATACGCAGGAATAAAAACTTCCGCAGAGTCATGGGGAAGCGGACGCGGTGTTGCACAGGTCCCGAGGATTAAGAACGGTTCACGTGTAGCAAGAATCCCGCAGGCTGTAGGCGGACGTGCGGCACACCCCCCGAAGGTTGAAAAGATCCTTGTAAAGAAGATCAACAAGCAGGAAAAGAGAAAAGCGATGAGATCGGCAATCGCTGCAACCACAAACGAGGAACTTGTTCTTGCAAGAGGTCACATCTTTGAAGGGGCAGTACCGGTAGTTTTCGAGGAAGCCTTTGAAGACCTGAAATCAACAAAAGAAGTAGCAGACGCACTCAGGGCAGCAGGACTCTACGAAGATGTAGTCCGTGCAAGGAACTCAAGAAAGGTTCGTGCAGGACGCGGAAAGCTCCGTGGAAGACGCTACAAGCAGAGAAAGAGTCTCCTTATCGTTACAGGCGACAAGCAGCTTCGCGCCGGCAAGAATCTTGCAGGTGTAGACATTACAACAGTCGAACAGCTGAATGTAGAACTCCTGGCACCCGGAACACAGGCAGGAAGACTTACTGTATGGACAGTGCCTGCCATAAACAGACTGGGGGAGATGTGAAATGATAATCAAGCACCCGTATGTTTCGGAAAAGGCTTCAATGGACATGGAATATGAAGGCAAACTTCAGTTCATAGTCGACAACAAGGCTTCGAAAAAACAGATCGCTGCAGAGCTTGAGAAGATGTTTGGCCAGAACGTCAAATCAGTCAGAACCCTGATGACGATGAAGGGCCAGAAGAAAGCGATCGTATGCTTCGAGAACGAGAAGGCCGGCGAGGAGATCCTCAGCAGGCTCGGAATCATGTAAGGTGGTCTAAATGGGAAAACGAATTATCTCACAGAACCGCGGACGCGGAGGACCTACATACCGTGCACCCTCGCACAAGTATAAGGCGTCGCTCAAGCACCCCGGCAATGTCAAAGAGACAATAAAGGGACAGATCATTGACATCGAGCATGATCCGGCCCGCCACGCACCTATTGCAAAGGTCGAACTCGAAGACGGAAAGAAGATGTTCATGCTCGTTACTGAAGGGATGGGCGTCTCCGAGAAGGTCGCATGGGGACCCGAAGCAGGAATCAGCAACGGAAACACCCTCAGCCTTAAGGACATCCCCGTAGGAGCATACGTCTGCAACGTCGAGGCAAGGCCAAACGACGGCGGAAAGTTTATTCGCGCAAGCGGTGTTCAGGCACAGGTTATCGGAAAATCCGACGACGGACGTGTCGGTATCAAGATGCCGAGCGGAAAGAACAAGTGGTTCAACGAAGACTGCCGTGCAACAATCGGAATCGTCGCAGGCGGAGGACGCAGCGAGAAACCGTTCGTCAAGGCAGGAAAGAAGTACCACAAGGTCAAGTCACAGGCACAGAAGTGGCCGAGAGTCAAGGGTGTCTGCATGAACGTCATCGACCACCCGTTCGGTGGCGGTGGACACCAGCACTGCGGAAGGCCGAAGACTGTTTCAAGAGGCACTTCACCCGGAAGAAAGGTCGGTCATATTGCGGCCAAACGCACAGGAAGGAAATAATCAAGGGGTGAAAAAATATGGCAAAGAAAACTCAGAAGCGCTTGCCGAGGCGAAAAGAAGAATTTACGTACCACGGCTACAAAATCGAAGAACTTCAGCAGATGAGCCTTACAGAGCTTCTCCCCATCATGCCTTCAAGGGCACGCCGCAAATACAACCGCGGACTTTCACCGGGGCAGGAAAAGCTGATTTCTGATATGAGAGAGGGCAAGGAGCGTGTACGGACGCACCTCCGTGACATGGTAATCATGCCCGAGATGATAGGAAAGACGATCGAAGTGCACAACGGGAAGGAGTTTGTGAAAGTAGAGCTCCAGCCCGAAGCGGTGTTCCACTACCTTGGAGAGTTCGCCCTTACAAGAAGACGCGTTACTCACGGAAGTGCAGGTATCGGTGCAACAAGATCCAGTAAATACGTACCGCTGAAGTGATGGCAATGGCAAGGACAGATTATTCACTAAACATCAAAGGCGATGAAGTTGCCCGTGCGAAAGCAAACGAACTTCCGATCTCGCCCAAGCACGCCATCGAGATTGCCGCATTCATCAAAGGCAAAACCACAGCAGAGGCCATAGATTATCTTGAAAACGTAGTTGCACTCAAAAAGGCAATCCCGTTCAAGAAGTTCAACTGCAATGTTGCACACAAGAAAGGCCTGGACAAGTGGGACGCCGGAAGATACCCGGTAAAAGCTTCAGAGGAGTACCTCAGGCTCTTAAGATCGGTCGAGAAGAACGCCGAATACATAGGTCTCGACACGGATAACCTCGAGATATTCCATGTATCGGCAAACAGGGGCCGCAGGCAGAGAGGTATCTTCCCACGTGCAATGGGAAGAGCTACACCGAAATTTGCAGAATCGGTCAACATTGAAATTCTAGTAAAGGAGGCCCAGTAATGGCAGTTGAAAGAAGGTTCGTGGAAGACGGTGTACGTGCTGCACGTGTGGAAAAATATCTCCGCAAAGAGCTCAAAAGAGCCGGATACGGCGGAACCGAGATCGTCAGGACACCTCTCGGAACACAGATAACAATCTACGCCGAGAAACCCGGTATTGTTATCGGAAAGGGCGGAAAAGTAGTCCGCGAGATCACATCAAATCTCCAGAACGATTACGGCATCGAATCCCCGCAGATCGAAGTCCAGCAAGTTGAAAACCCGGCATTCAATGCACAGATTATGGCAGAACGCCTCGCGAATTCACTGGAGAGAGGCTGGTACTTCCGTAAGGCAGGAACCAGCATCATCAGGCGCATAATGGAATCCGGAGCTCTTGGCTGCGAAGTCGTCATCTCAGGAAAGCTCACCGGAGCAAGGTCGCGTGTCCAGAAATTTACCGAAGGCTACATCAAGCATGCCGGAGAGCCCAGCGAGACAATTGTCGAGCATGGTTTTGCAATTGCAATAAAGAAACTCGGAGTCATCGGTTGTCAGGTAAAGATCGTTCCGCCGGGAGCACAGCTTCCGGACCATTTCGAAGTTTTAGAACCTGAAACAATCAGCAAATCGGAACCTGCCAGGGCAGAACCCGAAGAAGAGATCCCTGAAGAAGATATCATCGGACAGGAGATCGACGCCGAGATGGAAGCTGTTGAAGATGTTCCCAAAGAGGAGGACTTCTGAATGGCAATATTCCGTGCATCCGAAGTCAGCCAGTTCAGTGACGCTGAACTGACAGAACAGCTCTCAAAACTGGAGCTTGAGCTCGTTCAGGATCTTGGCAAGGTCAGCGCAGGAGGAGCACCGGAGAACCCCGGTCGCATCCACGAAGTAAAGCGCACGATCGCCAGGATCAAAACGGAGCAGACAAAGAGGAGTAAAGAGGCGTGATAACACCAGGGAATATCTGCAGGCATGAACTCATCGGTCTTAAGGCAGCGGTAGAGAGATCCACAAATCCTTCACAGGTCGGGATCTCCGGCATCGTTGCAGACGAGACTAAGAACATGCTTGTAATATTCTCAGGTGACCGCCTCAAAGCAGTGCAGAAGAAAGGGGCTGTATTCAGGATGCATCTCCCAGATGATACTCTAGTAAGAGTTGATGGATCGGTGCTTGTTGCGCAGCCTGAAAAAAGAATCAGCATGCGAATTAGAAAACCGAGGTAAATAATGGCTAAAAATATAGGGTTAAACGTTAACATTCCCGAAAAGGAATGCGACGACGTAAACTGTCCATTTCATGGCAATTTGCCGGTACGCGGCCAGGTGATTACCGGCAAAGTCGTGAGTGACCGAATGCAGGGATCTGTTGTTGTTGCAAGAGATTACCTGCACTACGTGAAGAAGTACAAGCGTTACGAAAAACGCTCGTCAAAGCTTCACGCACACAACCCTCCGTGTCTTGGAGCCAAGGTCGGCGACACTGTAAAGATCGCAGAGTGCAGACCGCTCTCCAAGACAAAGACCTTCGTAGTAGTGGAGGTGACTGAGGAATGAAAGCAAAGCAGTCCAGAACTCCGAGAGCGCTTGCAACAGGTTCGAAACTTACCTGTGCAGACAACACCGGTGCAAGGCAGGTCCAGGTAGTATCTGTCAACCAGTACCATGGTGTAAGAAAGCGCCAGCCGAAGCTCGGCCTTGGAGATATGGCAACAGTATCAGTAAAGAAAGGAACTCCCGATATGCGCCGCAAACTTGAAAAAGCGGTAGTTATCAGGCAGAAAAAAGAGATCAGAAGGATCAACGGCCTGCGCCTTTCCTTTGAGGACAACGCAATGGTCATCACAAACGAGCGCGGCGAACCGAAGGGCACCGAGATCAAAGGACCGGTTGCAAGAGAGGTTGCCGAACGTTTCCCGAAGATCGGCTCCATGGCGACGATCATTGTATGAGGTGAGCTGAAATGGTTAGAATTGCAAGTACACAGCCAAGAAAACAGCGCAAAGCGCGCTACAACGCACCTCTGCATGCACGCGGAAAGTTCCTGAACGCTGCTCTCGCATCGGACTTACAGGAAAAATACGGCAAAAAGAGCTGCCGTATTGTAGTCGGTGACACTGTAAAGGTCCAGAGAGGAGACTTCAGGGGCGAGGAAGGAGTCGTCGACGGTGTCGACACCGAGAAGGGAACAGTCATCGTTCACGGCGTATCCGTTACAAAAGTCGACGGAACCGAGGTCCCGAGACCCGTATACGCATCGAGCGTGACGATTACAAAGCTCAAACTCGATGATAAAAAGCGTGAAGAGAGACTGGAGGCCGGAAACTAATGTCAAATCATATGAAGAGACTCACTTCGCCTACGGGATGGCGTATCGCGAAGAAAGAGAATAAATTCGTCATCAAGACCGCACCGGGCCCCCACAACAGGAACTCGATGCCGATGGCGGTCTGGTTAAGGGACCACATGGGCTTAGCTCTCAACATGAAGGAAGTAAAGAAGATCCTCAAGGAACGTTCGGTAATCCTCAACGGAGTCCCGTGCACGGACTCGAAGCTTGGAATAGGCGTCTTCGACATCATCTCTATCCCGAAGGTTGACAAGTATTACAGGATTCTCCGCGACAAGAAGGGAGACTATGTATCGATACCCATCTCAGCAGATGATGCAAAGACACGCCTCTGCAAGGTCGAGAACAAGACGATCGTAAAGGGCGGAAAGATCCAGCTTAATCTTCGCTACGGTGCGAACCTGATAGTTGATTCACAGGATTACAAGCCCAAAGACTCGATAGTCATCGGACTTGAAGGCGACAACCGCTTTAAAGTGACCGATCACTACCCGTTCGCAGAGGGAAGCGTTGCAATGATCATCGGAGGAAGCCACTCGGGAAAGATCGGCAGAATCTCAAAGATCGATACAATCCCCGGAAGCATTTCGAACAGGGTCTACCTCAAAGACGAAAAGTCGGGCGAGGACTTCGACACCATTGAAGAATACATCTTCGTTATCGGTACGACAGAACCTGCAGTAAAGGAATGGGGGATTGAGGCATGAACCTAATGCAGGACGTTCATATCGACAAGGTTGTTGTCCACATGAGCGTCGGTGAATCAGGTGACAAGCTTGTAAAGGCTGAAAATATCATCAGCGAGATTACAGGCCAGAAACCTGTCCGCACGATTGCAAAGAGAACACAGCCTGCCTTCGGAATCAGGAAGGGTCAGCCCATCGGCTGCAAGGTATATCTCAGGGGAAAGACCGCAGAGGATTTCGTCGAGACTTCCTTAAGCATCCTTGAGAACAAGATCTTTGAATCACAGTTCGACCGCTCGGGAAACCTCTCATACGGAGTAGAGGAACATACCGACTTCCCGGGACAGTCATACGATCCGATGATCGGTATCTACGGCATGGACGTAAACGTAATCCTTGAAAAGAAAGGAATACGGATCGCACGGCGGAACATTGAGAGAAAGAAGCTCCCGTCAAAGCAGAGAGTAACACGTGAAGATGCCGTCAAATTCATGACGGAAAAATACCAGGTGGAGGTGCTCTGAAATGGCACAGAAAAAATCAAAGAACCAGAAGACACCTGAGAAGATCTACGGCCGCGGTGCGAACGAGTGCCAGATGTGCGGAAGAAAGCAGGGCCTTGTAAGAAGATACAAGATAATGCTTTGCCGCCAGTGTTTCCGTGAATCTGCCCAGAAGATCGGGTTTAAGAAGATGAATTAGAGGTGTATGCAAGATGACAAGATTAAATCCTATTGCAGATGCAATGAGCGCCATCAAGAACGCCTCTGATACAGGCAAGACCTCCTGCATCGTAGAGCCCGCAGGAAAACTTCTCGGCTCGATGCTCGGAATCATGAAAGAGGAAGGCTACATCGAAGGCTTTGAACTGATTGACGACGGAAGGGGCGGACAGTTTAAGGTCAGCCTCAACGGAAACATCAACAAATGCGGTGTTATTTCGCCAAGATTTGCAGTGAAGACCGACGAGATCGAAAAATGGGAAAACCAGTACCTTCCTGCAAAGAACTTCGGACTGCTGATAATGACCACCTCTCACGGGGTCATTTCGCACGAGAGCGCACGCCAGAAAGGTATCGGCGGCGAACTTCTCGCGTATGTATACTGAGGAGTGACACAGAAGAATGATTACAGAGAACAGAATTGAAATCCCTGAAGGAGTTAATGCAGAGATCACCGGCGGAAAACTGGTTGTCTCGGGAAAGAAAGGGACTCTGGAGCGTTTAATGCGTTACCCCGGCATCACAATCAGAATCGAAGACGGAGAGCTGATAATCTCGACCGAATCACAGAGAAAGAAGATCTATGCGATGCTCGGGACATATGCATCACATGCGAAGAACATGTTCCGCGGTGTCAACGAGGAATACGAATACGGCATGAAGGTCGTATACAGCCACTTCCCTATTCAGTTAAAGGAAATCGGCGGAAAACTCGAGATCGTAAACTTCCTCGGGGAGAAGGAACCGAGATATGCGGATATTCCTGAAGGTGTCAAGATGAAGATCGCCGGAGACGAGATCACACTCACAGGCATCGACAAGGAACTTGTAGGAACCACAGCTTCAAGGATAGAGAAGGCCACCAAAGTCAGGGGTCGTGACACCCGTGTATTCCAGGATGGCATATATATTGTGAGCAAGGCGTGATTTGAGATGGCTGAAGATAAAATAAGACTAATCAGGGCCAGAAACGCCCAGCGTGGGTCCTTTAAGCGCCAGGGTCTTTCCAGGAAGAAGAAACTGGATGACACATGGAGAAGGCCACGCGGTCTCCAGAGCAAACAGAGGAAAGGGTACCGTGCAAAGGGAGCACACCCGCAGCCGGGCTACGGAAGCCCGAAGGCTGTCCGCGGAATGCACCCGAGCGGCTTTGAGGATGTACTCGTATACAACCTTGCCGACCTGGAAAACCTGAACCCTGAAATACAGGCAATCAGGATCGCCTCTACAGTCGGAAACAAGAAGAGAGAGGAGATCCAGAAAAAAGCCGAAGAGCTCGGATTCAGGGTCCTGAACCAGAAGGAAGTTATCAAACCTTCAGAGAAGAAAGCGGCAAAGGCCGAAGAGAAATCTGAAGAGGAAGTTTCCGAAGAGGAAGAAGCCACCGAAGAGACCGAACCTGAAGAGGAAGAGGTCGTCGAAGAGGCTGAAGCCGCAGAGGAAGAAGAGGTGAAGAGCGATGAGTGACCTTAAGAACCAGAAGAGAATAGCAGCAGCAGTTCTTAAATGCGGAGTACACAGGGTCAAACTCAGTGAAGACCGCGGCGAGGATATTGCAAATGCAATCTCACGCGAAGATATCAGGGGCCTCATCGAAGATGGTGCAATCAGCGCAAAACCCGTCCAGGGTGTAAGCCGCGGAAGAGCGAGAGAACTCGCCAAAAAACGCGGATACGGACACCGCAAGGGACAGGGAAGCAGGAAAGGTGCAAAGGGAGCACGCACTCCGTCCAAGCGGACATGGATCAAAAAGATCCGTGCAATCAGGAGAGAGCTCCGTGCACTGCGTGACTCCGGCGAGATCGACGCACACTTATACAGGATCATGTACAGGAAGGCAGCAGGCGGTCAGTTCAGGAGCGTAGCCCATATGAAGGCTCAGCTCGAGCAGATCTCAGGGAGGATGGAATAAATGGCAACCGGACCAAGGTACTTCGTCTCGTTCCGCAGGAGAAGAGAAGGGAAGACCAACTACTACAGCCGTTTAAAGCTTCTCCTCTCTGGAAAACCCAGAATGGTTGTCAGGAAGACAAACAGGCACATCATATGCCAGCTTGTCGAAGCAAAGATGGAAGGCGACAGGACACTTGTTGCCGCAAACTCGAGTGAACTTGTAAAATACGGTTACAAGGGTTCGCTTGCAAACACCCCCGCAGCATACCTCACCGGAATGCTCTTTGCCGTAAAGGCATTCAACGCGGGATACGAAACGGCGATTCTCGATATCGGACTGCACCGTGCAACATACGGGGCAAAGGTCTTTGCAGCACTCAGAGGAGCGGTCGACGCAGGATTAGATATTCCACACAATCCGGATATCCTCCCTGCCGATGAGAGAGTAAAGGGCTCTCACATTGCAGAGTACGCTCCCGAGAGAGCAGGAGATCTCGTGGAGAATGTCGAAGCCGTTCAGGATGCAATAATGAAGGAGCTGAAATAATGGCCTTTGAACAGGAAGAATGGATTCCTCTCACCGGTCTTGGAAAACAGGTGGCAGCGGGAGAGATCTCCGGACTTGATGAAGTTCTTGAGAGCGGAAGGCCTATCAAGGAACCACAGATCGTCGATTACTTCCTCCCCGACCTCGAGGACGACGTACTTGACATCAACATGGTGCAGAGGATGACAGACAGCGGAAGGCGTGTAAAATTCCGCTGTGTCGTAGTTGTAGGAAACCGTAACGGCTACATCGGTTTCGGCCAGGGCAAGGACGTTCAGGTCGGAAACGCCATCAAGAAGGCGATCGATAACGCCAAGATCAATATCATCAAGGTAAAGAGAGGCTGCGGCAGCTGGGAATGCGGATGCGGAGAAGGACACTCGCTCCCGTTCCGTGTAATAGGAAAAGCAGGCAGCGTCAAGGTTACTCTCATGCCGGCACCCCAGGGAATAGGCCTTGTTACCGGTGACATCGGAAAGAAGGTGCTCGAACTTGCAGGTGTAAAGGACATCTGGTCATCAGCAGACGGCCAGACGAGGACCACAATCAACTATGCGAAGGCAACCTTCAACGCACTCAAGGAGTCTAACCTTGTAAGAACCGGAGGGTCGAAGTAATGTACTTTGTAGTTCAGGTCAGGGGTGTTGTCAACACCCGTAAAGAGATCAAGGACACCCTCAAGATGCTCCGCCTTCACCACGTCAACCACTGCGTAATAATCCCCGACACACCGGCATACACAGGTATGATAAGGAAAGTCAAGGATTACGTGGCATACGGCGAGGCAACACCCGAGATCCTCTCGACGCTCCTTGAGACACGCGGACGTCTTACCGGCGATGAGAAGCTTACCGATGAATACATCAAAGAGAACTCGAAATACGACGGCATCGAATCTTTCGCAGGCGCCGTATGCAGCGGGGAAGCCCAGTTCAACGACATCCCACGATTAAAACCGGTTCTCAGGCTTCACCCGCCAAGAAAGGGATACAAGTCAATCAAGCGCACGTACCAGCAGGGCGGCGCTCTTGGCAACTACGGTAGCGATATCGGGAATCTTCTCTACAGGATGAGGTGAATCGGAGATGCCTGTTAACAAGAGATCAAAATACCGCGGATCACGCACATGCGGCGGTGGAACACACAAAAACCGCAGAGGTGCAGGAAACAGGGGCGGAAAAGGCCGTGCAGGACACAGGGACCACAGGTTTACCCACTTCCTGCTCGCTGATGAGGTTCATAACGGAAAGCACGGGTTCTTCCAACAGAATGCTTCAAAAGTAAAGGCAATCGATGTTGGAAAGCTCGACCAGATGGCAGATGACCTTGTGGCCTGCGGCGCCGCAACCCTTGAAGGTGATTCAATCACAATCGATGCAGAACAGATCGGAATTGATAAAATACTTGGAGGGGGAAAAATTACTCATAAACTGATAATTACCGCCAAGGAATTTTCCGAATCTGCGAGATCGAAGATCGAGGAGAGCGGCGGTCAGGCTCTAACCGCCTAAAATTTTTGGTGAACCATGGGACAAATGCTGGATCGAATGGAGCCCTTACTTGCGGCCATGCCCGCTGTAAAGGCACCCGAAGGACACGTCCACTTCAAGAACAAGATGTTGTGGACCGCTGCAGTACTAATACTGTATTTTATTCTGACCAATGTACAGATCTTCGGGCTGAGTCCCGACTCTCAGGATCTGCTTGGTATGTACCGAACATTGCTCGCAGGAGCATACGGGTCCTTACTCCACCTGGGTATCGGACCTATAGTTACAGCATCAATCGTCCTCCAGCTTTTAAACGGTGCCGACCTTCTAGGCATCAATACCTCTGAAACACGCGGGCAGGTCATGTACATGGGCCTGCAGAAACTGCTTATCTTCGTGATGATCGTTCTCGAAGCGGCACCGAACGTTATAGGCGGATTCCTTCAGCCGAGCACTCAGGTTGCAATGGATTTCTTCGGTGGCAGCACGACTATGGTCACTTTGCTTATATTCCTCCAGTTGTGCATAGGCGGCGTCCTCATATTCCTTATGGACGAAGTCGTCACAAAATGGGGAGTAGGCTCCGGAGTCGGACTTTTCATTGTAGCCGGTATATCCCAGGGGCTGATGAACGGTTTCCTAAACTGGGACAAAGCAACCGATAACTTTTCAGAGGGTTTCTTCCCCAGACTCTTTGAAGTTCTTACACAGGGGGCGAACTTCATCGATTATTTCGGTCTGGATCTTCTTGCATTATTTACGACATTACTGATATTCGGAATCGTCGTATATGCAGAGTCCACAAGGATCGAGATCCCGCTTGCACATTCTGCAGTAAGAGGCGCACGCGGAAGATTCCCTGTAAAGCTCATCTATGCCAGTGTCCTGCCGATGATTCTCGTAAGGGTCCTTCAGGCTAACTGGCAGATGTTCGGACTTTTCCTTAACAACATAGGAATTACCATACTTGGAGAATTTGACGGTCAGAACCCGGTCAACGGTATAATGTATGTCACCGCTCCGATCAACAGTCCTGAAAACTGGATGTGGTGGCTGTCTGACCTTGGCCATCCTGTATGGGAGGTCATCCTCAGGATGGGAATCGATTTCTTCGTAATGGTCATCGGAGGTGCGATATTCGCATTGTTCTGGGTCAAGACCGCCGGTCTCGACTCATCGCATGTCGCAAAGCAGATCCAGAGAAGCGGAATGCACATTCCGGGATACAGGCGCAACGAGCAGGTTCTTGTAAAATACCTCGACAGGTACATCCCGAGAGTTACCGTCATAGGCGGAGTTGCAGTGGGATTCCTCAGTGTTCTCGCCAACTATCTCGGTGTCATTGGTTCTGTCGGCGGAACAGGATTGCTTCTGACCGTAAGTATAGTATACAGGCTGTATGAAGAGATTGCAAACGAACAGATCATGGAAATGTATCCGTTTATGCGCGGATTCTTCGGAAAAGAATAAAGGAAAGGTCTTAAAATGGGGAAAAGAGTGGTTATCACCGGTGTACCCGGTGTAGGAAAGACGACTGTAATCGACGGTACAAAAGAAAAGCTAAAGGAAGAGAATATCGACTATACCTCGATCAACTTCGGCACATGTATGTTTGAGGTTGCATGCGAACAGGGCAAGGTCAAGAACCGCGATGAAATGCGTAAACTGGATCAAATGGAACAGAAAGAGCTGCAGAAGACTGCGGCCCAGCTGATCGCCAAGATCCAGGACAACGTAATTGTCGACACACACTGCACGGTCAGCACACCGGGCGGATACCTGCCCGGACTCCCCTCCTGGGTTCTCCAGGAGATGAAACCCGACATGGTCATTCTCGTTGAAACGGATGTGGATCAGATTCTTATGAGAAGGATGAAAGATGATACACGCGAGAGAGACACGGAAGGATATATCTCCATTAAAGATCACCAGGACTATAACCGCTTTATGGCAGCTGCATATTCAATGTATACCGGATGCACTGTCAAGATAATAAAGAACCAGGACTTCCTCCTGGAGAAATCCATCGAAGAAATGATGGATATTCTGAGGTGAATCAGGCTCCATGTCACAGGCAAAAACCGGCGGCGGAATGTTTACATTCCTGATAATAATGGTCATCGTGATGATAATCTACAGTGTCCAGACCTTAAGGGATGGAGTAGCCGCCGGAGCAGGCCTCATTCTCGAACCTATTACAATCCTGCTTGGTTTCAACTGGCTTGTCACGATTCTTGTTCTTGCAGCAATTACAGGATGCTACTCATCGCTTCTCCAGAAGTACACAATCGATTACGAGAAGATGCAGCGTGTACAGAAGAAGATGAAAGAATTTCAGAAGGATTTCAGGGAAGCGCAGCTGGCCGGGGATGAAAAGAGAATCCGCAAGATGAAAGATAAGCAGCAAAAGATGATGGAAGAACAGATGCAGATGTCGCAGGAGCAGTTCAAGCCCATGGCATGGATAATGATTATTACCATCCCGATATTCCTGTGGCTCCTCAGCAAGGCACACGAGATGGGCGAAGCTACATTCGCTATAGGCGGAACTATTAATCTTGCAGATCCGCTCTTCTTCCTGCCGGCATGGATCATATGGTATATGCTCTGCTCTCTTGCGCTCAGCCAGATTATCAGGAAGACTCTTGATATCGGGGGGTTGTGATGCGGATAACCGTAAGCGGACCGCCCGGAAGCGGAACAACATCATTATCAAAACAACTTTCTGAAAAACTTTCTTTTGAACTTATCTCGGCAGGAGAGGTATTCCGATCTCTTGCGGCAGAGAGAGGTCTGAGCCTGATAGAATTCGGAAGCCTGTGCGAAAGCGATCCTTCAGTCGACCGTCTTATCGACGAGAGGCAGAAGGAAAGAGGAGAGGCCGGAGACGACATCATCGTCGAGGGCAGACTTGCAGGACATATGATCGATAACGCCGATCTCAGGATCTGGATCGCGGCTTCGGTAGAATGCCGGACACAGAGGATCTCAGAGCGGGAGAACATCGATTTCGAAGCATCAAAAGCAGAGACCATAGTCCGCGAGAAGTCGGAGGCAGAAAGATACCGTAAATACTACGGGATCGAGATCAATGACCTGTCGATCTACGATCTGGTTATCAACTCCGAAAAGTGGGGCAGGGAAGAGCTTGCCTTCGTCGTAAATACGGCGATTGAAAACATTAAAATTTAAACACTCGATTTTCAACAACTCGGATTTTGCCGATTTTTTTTACTCACTTCCTTCGCATTGAGTATTATTTCTCAGTATATCTTCAGTCGGCGTTGAAATGCACCGGCTCACTTTTTGGATGCTGTGAAACAGAGAAGGTTTTATGAAATTTTCTGTTAGCATGCCGGACAATTCAATACTTCAGGTATTGTGCATGAACCTTCCATTAAACCGTTTAAAGGGTTTATCCAGTAAAAATCCGGTTTTTCCCTATTGCACAGGATCTAAAATACGAGAATAAGAAAAATGAGAAGAATCTCATGCAGGTAAATATCAGGGAACCAGAATAGAGCCTGTTGACATCAGAGTATTTGTCCTGTGATCGTAAACCGCGTAATCCAGGTGCTCCCCGGAGGAGATTACAAATGAATCCCATCCCAAACTGTTCGTATAATCCGAGATCAGTTTGAACCTGCCCCCGACGACAACGATGCCGTCACCGGAATAACTTTCAAATCGTGTGCTGTTCGAACCATAGACCTGTATTCCGTCACCAGGATTCTCCTGAATGCCGAGGCTTATCATAATTCTCTCAAGCGGAACGGAATCCCCCAGGGTATTATCAAAGATGATATAGTTGCCCGATATTTCCGAAACGGTGATAGATGACTTGATCGGCTTAGTCTGACTGCTATTCAGGCCGTTTGCAGCTGCAACAACCAGTCCCGCAATAAGAAGGGTGATCGTAAGCATCAGGAGAACGCCTACCACCTCCGAAACTGCTGAATCTTTCGATTTCATCATTTTTCCTCCAGGATTATATTAGATCTGTATATTACCGAACCGGACGGCAGATCATAAACTGATATCTCCACTGGTGTCCGGTTCGCGATATAGCCTGCCAGCTCTTCTGTGGTCAGGCCCATAAGTTTTGCAGTTTCGGCCCGATCAGGGGTTGTAACCTTTGATCCGGCATAAAATTTCTCACTCTGAATTTCGGACAACATGAATATGCCTTCTTTATCATCCACAAATGTGACGATTTGGGTGTTCCCGGGACTAAGGGCCTCGCCGCTCCTGTGTTCAAAGATTATTGAAAAATTCGGACCTCCCCCCGCCGTGTAAACGGCAAGTTCCGCCGACGGGGAATGTGCGGGCGCTCTTACAAGCCCTCCTGCATATGCGGAAAGAAGAGCGGCGATTACAATCAGTAAAGAGAGCATAACCATGACGCCGACGACTGCCGATACCGCATGGCAGGGATTACATCTCATACGACGCTCACCTCAACTTCAAGACAATCGATCTCAAGGTTATCACCGGTCGATACCGAAAAACTTCTGTAAAATCCGCTACCTCCGGTCATAACGATCGTACCGTCATCCGAAAAAGTATGAGTGTAAAGAGGAGTCCCGCTGTTCCGGGCATCAAGACTCAGTGCGGCCGAACCCGAACCGCTTACGGAATCCGGACTTACCAGAGTCATTGTAATGATCTGCATGGTAATGCTCCCGGCATTCTCCTCGTATGTCCCTGCCATGTATGACAGGCGATCTTCGATCTTTTTTCTTTCATTATCCGTTCCATCGCCAACAGAGTTCAGGCTCAATGAAGCCGGTGCAATCTTGTCAGTATTGTCTTTAGTCACCCAGACCGTACCGTTCTCGTAGCGGTATCCCTGCAGTTCCCATGAAGAGAAATATGGAGTATAACTGACGCACACCGTTTCGACAGGAATTTCCCGGATTGCGATTCCGTTTTCATAAATAGTCAGCATCCCAACAGTCGTATTTGCCAGATCAATTCTGCCTCCCGACTCTGAAGCGCTCAGGAGAATGTCCCCTCCCCCAAGAATCAACGGCTCACTGAACTGAGCAGGCCTCCCGATACTGTATATGTTCTCTACATCGGCGGAGAACCTGAGAAAGGAATACCTGACGTCCTTGTTATGGAGAATCTCGGACTGCTGCTTCAGGCCGGGAACATATGTCGAAGTATAAACCGCTACGCAGGTCGCAAGGATCGCCAGTATAAGCATCATTGCAACAACAGTGGATACAGCCCTTTCAGTGTCTTTTTTCATGATAAGGTCACTCCATCATACGCTGCGATGACTTTTTCAGAGCACCTGAGGCGAATATCGTATTTTCCCAAATCAATAGACGAAGGCAGTTCGGCTTCAATTCTGCACCCCAGATCGAAAACATTTGAAAGGTCGCTGTAATAGCCTGATGTTGAATTGTATGCATGAATTATGAGATCTTCAGGCGGTATTGTCACAGTTGTTCCATCCCACTCGGACTTCATAATATAAACGCTCAGGTCTCTTTTATCGATCCAGTCTCCCCCGTGATGCCAGAAAAAGATGCAGTCCGGGTCCGTGCTTGTGTTCATTGAAATATCAATAACCGTTTCACGCTCTCCCGGAAGCAGGTTGAAAGCGGATGCCAACATGATCGATACGAGGATTACGACAAGAACGAGTAAGAGCATCTCGCCTACAACGGATGTAATTGCATCCTCCCTCCCTATGGCTTCAGGCCATTTCCCTACTGTAACAATATTCGATCTCATGAATCACCTCAGATAACATAAATGAACATGACGATAGTCGCCGTCAGCAGTACAATCGAGTGTTTAAGCCCCGCATATATGCTGTTTGAAGAAAGCTGCCCTGCCATAATACCTGAAAAAAATGCCAGAATGATTCCTATATGAAACATACTGGCCTTACTGGAGCTGATATCAAGTGTAATGTTGAAATCGGTGAAGCTCGAAATGAATGCGACATTCATCTGGTATGCCGAGTAGAGGTAGATGCCGAAGGAGAGATAGATTACCGCAAGATAGACAAACGAAACATTCAGCCGTTTGGATTTCATCCTCAGGTAATGCTCCAGATCCGAGATTGCAATCGCAAGGATCTCTCTTATCGCATCGGTAACTTCGCTTGCCTTGACCAGGAGGGATATCGCCCTCTTTACGGAAACAAGACCCACACGCTCTTCCATCCTCACAAGAGCCCCGGATAGAGACGACCCGTACTTCATTTCGTCGGAGACAATCCTGATCTCCGAGGACAGGACGCTGTTTTTACTGGACGAGATCATAGTGATTGCACTCTGAAGTGTCATACCAATATCACGCATATCCGAGATCTCTCGGAGGAGTTCCGGCAACTGTTTTTCTACATTTCTGACATAACGGCTGCGAATTTCATATGAAAGCATCACAGGCAGCATGCCCGATATCAGCATTATGCAAATAAGGGCCTCTGTAGTGTTCTGGGGCATCAGCTGCGGGAAAGATCCGATATAATATGTGAAAAATACCAGGCCGGCGGCGACAAAACCGAATACGATGCCAATGTTGTAGTCCGAGATATAATATCTGACCGGATGCCTGACTATATCAAGAAGCTTCAACACCTGCTTGCGGTTATTGAATTTCTTGATGAAATCCTTATCAAGCTCCAGGTCTGCATCCGGCTCAAGCATGTCGGGACCGAATTCACTGTCATGGATCTCTTTCCTGGATATCGCAAGATTATCGGGGGGAAGAAGAATATAGAGCACAAAAATCAGGGCAATCGCCCCGAGCGGAAGACCAAGGTACAGAAGGGGTATTATTCCGTCAAGCTGGTTCTGGCCTGAGAGGTTCTGTGCGACGAGCATTATGATGATGGCAATTGGTCCGGCAACGAATGCGGTGACATAGATCTCGGCAATCATCTCAAGGAACTGCAGGAGAGCCTCCAGCTCCTGCCTGGCGATCTCACGGTATGATTCGGATTTCGCATTGAAAAAATTCGTAAGGTTTCCTCCTGACCGATAGACAAGAATAAGGTCGCCTATGAGTTCCTTAAATCTCTCCGAGGGAGTTATGGTTACGACATAGTTCATTGCGCTGAGAAGATCTTCGCCGAATAATTCCACGTCGCGGACAATGATCCCGCACTCTCTCGATACCTCTCCATAGAGATCCTCGGCCTCGTAGACGCTCCTGAAGATATCATAAAGGACGATGGTGGAGGAGAGGGCCTGCATGTAAGTGATCGCATACGGGAGGTCCATGTCAATCCTGTTCTTACGCCCGGATGCCTCAAGCTGCGGATAAAAATACATTCCCAGGAAGACAATGAGCGAAATAAGCACTGCACCGCCCATCAGGACTGCAATGTCTGGAACTCCGGGGATCAGCTCTATATTTATATCGAAGACGTAGAAGAGCACGCCGATCATCATCATTGCAAAAAAAGGGAGGATACTGAACAGGACGGACGCCATCATATACTGGCCAACCTGCGTCTGAATATGTGCCGATCTGAGTAAAAGCTCCATCTGCTTGTTGTTCAGGAAAGAATCCAGGAAATCCTGTTTCTCTTCAGCTTCAGATCCCTCTTTATTTCGATTCAGTCGTATCGTGGCCATAGATCATAAACACCCGATCAGCTCAGATCGGTCCCTGGTAATTCGTCGTCGTCACTTTACCGCTGTATTCGAGCGATACATCAACCCCTGCATTTTTTACGAATATCCCCAGTACATATTTTCCCGGCGGGTAAGGGCCGGCGATCCTGTAAAAGTCAGAGTCATAGAGCGTCTGCCACCCGGTTTTATCTGCCAGGGTCAATTTCCCTGTATCCTGATCTTTTTCGTAGAGAACAAGAAGCACATCACTATAGGGTGTCATTTCCTTGTCGGACCTCAACGGGTCCATATCCGTAATCCGGAAAGTTATCCGCCAGGGAGTAGATGTATTGGCTTCGGCAAAACCCCAGGGGGTATAGAGAAGCCGCGGTTGTCCGGTTATATCAAGCAGTTTATCGTAAAGACGCCATTTATCGTCCAGTTCCCACGAAACTCCGGAGGGATACCAGACAGTCTGATAGTAGTCATATGTCTGTTCAAGCCAGTCGGGGTATGTCAAAGGATGGCTCCTGATAATGTCTGAAGATAGTAGCTCGGACTGATAATCCAGGTCTTTTCCGAAATCTGCCCTGAATTTGCCACCAGGATTGTACGGAATGCCGCACCATAATGAATCATCGGGGTAGATCTCCGGTGAAATCGAATAAAAAGCCGATGAAGGGTATCCTTTTTCCGTTGTATCGACAGTCCAGAAAGGAGACACTGTAATAATTTCTGTACCATCCTCATTTGAAACCGGATATACGGGCCTTTGTCTGCTGTCATTCGAAATCAGGCCGAGAGCAACTGCTTCGGGAATCACTGTCTGTTCATCGAAAGATTCCGGCGGATAATATACGATTGCCACTCCGTATCCCAATTCCCGTAGAAGTGCTGCGGCAAGAATGGAATGATCTCCCGAATCTCCCGCCCCATCGGAAAGAATAACGGCAGGGGTTCTCGGGTACTCGGAGCTGTGCCCGGATTCGTAATCGGTTTCATAAGGTATCGAACCTACGAAAGAAAATACGAGACCTGTTACGTCCTCTTCATCGCTGTAATCCTTCGATTTGATTATTGCCGAAAGTTGTCCGGCCGTATCCGAAACGACACCGTCGTCCCCGGATGAAATGATATATTCCGTAATATTATCCGGATAGATCGTTCCGTCGATCCCGTATGCGTAGTCCTGGTATACATCACCAGGAACATTTACGTCGATGGACATCTCTTCATCGCCGTATGTCCATGTATACTGTTTATAGCCCAAGGGTGCGTCGTTGTTTTCAATATATCCTGACGAAGCATAATATTCCTTCTCTCCGTTATCTCCCGAATTGAGGAAAGCAAAACCACCGGTGAATTTGTACATTATTCCCGCACCGCTGACGAGGCACATGAGGATTATTGCTATTACAACCCATTTGAAGAGATTTTGATCGATTTCAAGTGCCATTCTTCATTTTCTCCTGATTAGACCTACCGCTATAAGGAAGCACAATATGCCTGAAACCGTAATCAAAGCGAAATCCGGTCCTGAAGACTGCTTTTGGGAGCCTGCCGGCGTGGCAGTGTCGGTTTGTTGCGAAGTTATCGCTGAAGAAGGCACCCTGGTCGGTGAAGTAGTGGAAGGGTCGGATTCCCGGAAAGAAGGATCACTGCCGGGAGAAAGGTTTTCAGAATCGGAAGATGTTTTTTCACCGACAAGTTCAAAAACAAAGCTTTTTTTGACATCGATATCCTTGCAGTTCACCGTCACCTGGTACATTCCCTCGTCCCAGGAGGAAGTATCGATGCCTTCATATCCGAAACTCCTGTAGAAATCGGAAGAATCCGACGGTATTGAATCATCGACCGGAATTTTCATAGCTGTATTAGATTCGGAACCTACATCGAGATCCAGCCGGTTTATGGATAGATGGAGGGTGTCCTTTGTCTGGGTTTTGTCGGGGGTCGTACCCGAAGGAGCAAGGTTGGTTGTTCCCGATATGCTGAGTTCGTCTCCGACAATCATCTCACCCGCCGAATCTATCCTGATCCACGGGTCTTCTATTATGAATTGTGTCATGACATAGATATCATCGGAAAAAGGGCTCTCCAGTAAGTCCACAAGTGCCTCTGCAGCATTTTTGCTCTGGAGAGAACTTAGATCGACGCTATCCCCGAATGTCGTCGTAATTTTTCTGAGACCCGAGCCGTAGGAGTCAGCACTTACCTCGAAGGCCTTGTTTGGCCCCGGATGCTGGCAGACCATATAGTAGATTCCCGGGTATAAATTGTAAGTAAAACTGCGGTTGTATGTAAATCCGTATTCATTCCAAGGGGCTATTTCATCATCGTCATATGGCTCGCCGGAGGATGTAATGCCCGGAGACATCCCAGACATGTTGTCTGCATACCTGAAGTTTGAACCGAATATATACCAGCGAAGTTCGGAGGTGCTTCCCCTGGAAAGCCACCAGCCGTAAAATATGTCCCCTTTGGCAAAGTAGCCGTTGTTGTTGTCATCGAATTTGATATTGAGGGTCGGTTCGCTCAGTGGGAAATCGTAGGACGGAGGCACATTTCCTTTGATATCGGTCCCGGGGCCGCCCGGATAACTGCTTGAAAGATACCCGTATGGCTTAAGGCTGGCATAAATCGTGTATGTTCCCGGTTCGAGATCCTTTGTGTTCCATTCATAGCCCCATTCGCCCAGTACCAGGCTGTATTTAGTGCAGGTAAATGTGCTTTCATCTTCATCAACGACCTCTGCCCCGATATCTTCAAGTTTCGCTCCGTTTTCAGGGAGATTCGGGCCAGTGATATATAGATAAATATCTACGGGTTTTGTTGCACCGGTCACATAGCCTTTAAGCATAATTGAATCGCCAATCGCGAACAAACCTGATTCTATCGCCTCGGTGGGTTCGTTAAATACCAGGCTCATTGCACCGGAAGTTACGATAAAAGATTTTTTTACGGTATTTCCTTCGTTGTCCGTCATTGTAATATCATATGAGTTGGTCGGTGCAGATTCGGGAACAAAAACCTGAAAAGTTTTAGTGCCGGTCCATCCGGTATGGGCGGATATTTCCTGATCGGAGATCAAGTCGTCCCATTCTCCACTCTCGAAACGGGGTGCATCTGAACCGTATAAACTTCCCGATATCGTAATATTGTAACTTGTAAAAGGGACGCCGGTTATAACCAGATCAAAATACGCATTTTGGCTGACTTCCGAATCAAATGATAATGAAGGAGAAAAAGAGGAGGCCGTAAACGAATAGGATACGGATTTTTCGAGTCCGTTCAGGTTATTCGTAGAGAAAATCGCGGTTAATGAGACATTGCCCGTTTGTGACGATACAATACTTTGATCGATCAGATCGAAAACCGGAGCACCAGCAAGTGTTTCGTCCGGTTTGTTCCTCGGATCGATTAAGAGATTATCGAGTGCAACGGAATTCTGGTGAATATTTGTAACGGCGGATGTGGTCAGGCTGTCCCGTGCCAGTGAATATTTATACCAGTTCCCTGAAAGATTCGCACCATCAATATTTACTGCCTGTATAGCGAATGCGATATCGGTCGTCTTTGCTATGCCTGTCGGCTGCTGGGGAAGATTATCAGGTTCGATATCGGTATTGTATGTATATATTCCAATTTCCCCAATTTCCAACTCCCTGACTATACAATAAGCAGAACCCGAACTTCCGTCAGTATAAAAAGGATAATACAATCCGGGTGTAATGTCACTTCCCGTCAGAGAGCCCGTACCGCCGGAGAGCGATATAACACCGAACCGGGTTCCGTCGCTATGAACAAACTGAACGGGTAAAGCCCCTGAAGAATTTGTAAATAAAGAAAAATCCAGATTTTTCTCACCGATAAAAACGACATCCCCCACATTGATTCCGGCATTATCGCCTGAAACTGTTGCATATCGTGCCGACACCGTGCCAATATTGATTAAACAGAGCAACAGGATTATTAGAATAATGCCAGATGTTTTTCTTATGTCCATATCTTTCTCTCTAAAGTCTTTTTTATTTTATTCAGTGCAACAATCCATGACTTAACTAAACTTATTTTGATATAATTTGAAAGAAGACCTTCCTGGCAGATCATCTCTCAAAAATCACTCTTAATTTTAACTCGATAGTATAAAAAAGCCCGATATGGCCCCCTTTTGCTATGCAGACCTATTGTGCAAATCATTTGCACACATATGCTGATCAGATCAGATCAAACAATATAATGTGCATAAATTCAGGAATAAACTTTAAAATAAGCGATTTGCGACTGATTAATATTTGAGGATTGCAAAAACTATCTACCCAATTTTTTAAGATCCTAACTCAATTTAATTTGAGTTGTCTCATGGGTGGAGTTTGAGTTTATGAAAAAAATAAGCAGGAAGGCAGAATTGCCTGCATGCAATGACGAAGCTGTTTCTCCGGTAGTCGGTGTGATGCTGATGCTGGTCGTAACGATCATAATTGCTGCAGTTGTCAGTGGTTTTTCGGGAGGTATTGTCAGTTCGACACAGGCAGCCCCCTCGACGTCACTTGACGTTTCGATTTCGGCATCCTCTACAGGTACGTCAAAGTATGCTGTAATTGAAAATCTCGGGGGAGAAAGTCTGAAAACAGAAGATCTGAAGATCATCAGTTCATTCACCTGTCCCAGGGTAGTGATGAAAACAAGCGTTGTTAATGCGGGAAAAGTGATTAAACACACGATTGACGGTTCTCTTGATCCAATAGAAGCGAATGATCTCATTACAAACACATCAATCGTCCCGGATTATCCGTTTACTCCGCAGACAACTAACAATGGTGATGTCGTTAGCACGAAAACGGCAGACAGAACTTTTGGCACTGCAGTTTTGAGTGCGGGGAGCAACATCCAGTTCGACAGATCCTATTTCCTCGGATTCGATACTGATGGAGATGACTATATTTCGGAATACGGTTTCGCAGGAGATGAGATAGTTCATGTAACTATTATACACGTCCCCAGCGGGAAGACGATCTATGATAAAGACGTGGTGGCTACATGGTGAAAACGATTCGAAGAAATGAAAATGCGGTATCTCCGGTTGTAGGCGTAATGCTCATGCTTGTCGTTACGATCATCATTGCAGCAGTCGTTTCGGGTTTCGGAATGGGTATGCTCTCGGACACGAAATCCGCTCCGGCGGTTCAGATCGGATACGTAGGGGTTATGGCCGAAGATCTGGGAGAAGCAGGCAAAATAGGGCTTGTTTTCGAGAATCTCGGGGGAGATACAATCAGGCTGGATGAGATAAGCCTGAATCTCAGAGAATCGGGAATATCCGATGTGACGGATGCGGAAGGAAATGTGACTGCCACGACCAGAGGGCATGAAGCAGTGGTTTCATATAGGGATCTTCCGTCAGAAACAATCATCGCCGAAGGAGCCAATGCTACAACAGCTGTTTTAAGCTCCACGTATTCATCTTATCGCTTTGCAAAATCACCGGCACGTTCAGCCGGCGTCGGCGCGATAGCTACTTCTTCAACAGTAGTCAGATCCGCATCCAATCTCATAATCGAACCAGGACAGAAGTTCATTGTTCTTGCCGATAAGTACTCCGTCGATGACGGGGATAAATTCGGAAGCGTTTATTACGTTGCAGAACGCGGCAATGCGGCAAATCCATATTCCAGCGGATGGTTCGAGGTCAGTTCGAAGACCACTTACTCGATAGTGGATGATGCATCAGGCTCGATTATATCGACAGGAAATCTTGTGGGAAGTGTAATATGAAGAAAAGATTTGAAAAAAACAACAATCAGAAAGACGTTTCATATAAAGATCTTGCAGTATCGCCGGTAATAGGAGTGATGCTGATGCTCGTGGTTACAATTATCATTGCCTCATTTGTGGCGGTATTTGCAGGAAGTGCGGCAGATTCAACTACATCTGCGCCCAGTGCTTCGCTTGATGTAAGTATCATCTCGAACGGTGGCGACACGAAAGACCAGTATGTCATGCTGATAAAACACCTTGGCGGCGACAGTATTCCGTCAAAGGACATTCAGATCATGTCGTACTATACTTCACCTTCTACATGCACAAACGGAAAAAATATGCTCAGCGGTTCGATAACACAGGGAACCCCTGCAATTTCGGCATCAAAACTGAGCTACAGCGACCAGGATGTAAAGATTCCTTACTTAAACAACCTGGCTGTCGGAAGCCCGGGTGATTCGGGAACGAATTTCGGCGAATACACGTTCAGTGCAGGCGATGTGTTAAGCACCGGCGATAATTTCGGCACGGCGGTTGCAATCTTCGGAATCACTACGACATCGGATATCGATGATAACGAATTTTCGGAATACGGCTTTGATAGGGGTTCTTCGGTGGAAGTCAATATAATTTACGCACCCAGCCAGACGAGTATTTATAAAGGGACGGTGACGGTAGTATGATTCGGAAGATAAACGGAAAAAGAAACGACATGGCCGTATCCCCTGTCGTGGGGGTCATGCTGATGCTTGTAGTTACAATCATAATTGCTTCGATAGTATCTTCGCTTTCGGGAACGCTTGTGGGTTCTGAAAAGACCGCGCCCCAGTCACAGATAGCTGTGGGATATGACGTCCAGATTACAGATACGGACAAGACGAATAATGTCTCGGACAGTCCCCGTAACAACAACCGGTTCACCTTCCGTCTCAGCGGCGGAGAACCGATATCGCTCGACAACATCATGATTGAACTAAACGAGGGCGACAGTTCGATGAAATTCACCTCCGACACCGTACTGAATTCTTCTAATGCAGCTGTAGAGGAGGGAAACAGTCTTGAACTTTATGAGAACAAGGCCGGTAATTCCACTTACTTCGCCGTATCTCCCGGAATGTCGGATATTGTCGGAGTAGGTGACACGTTCATGCTTGTTGCGGATGACAGTTACGACAGCACTCTCGCTACGGATGATTCCATCGAAAAAGGAAGATTCCTTACCTGGACCCCCGAAGGATCGTCCGGTACGTTCAAAGCCCAGTACAACGTTCCTCTCGAGTATATAATCTACGATACCATCAGCAACAAGCAGATCCAGTCGGGAACGATCATTCTTCAGTAACGGAGACGGCTTGTATGATGGCAAAGATAAAAAACAGGGCGAAAACCAGTTTTTCCTTTATCAGGGAGGACGAAGCAGTATCCCCTGTCGTGGGAGTAATGCTGATGCTCGTTGTAACGATAATAATTGCAGCGGTCGTGAGCGGTTTTTCCTCCGGCATTGTCGACACTACGGAGAAATCCCCTACTGTGTCGTATGAATTTACTATAAAAGCCGGAGATACTGCTGACACAGCAACAAAAGCCGACGGATATCCGATCGAACTCCGTGTTCTTGCCGGGGATACGGTCCCTTCGGAAGATCTCCAGATCGTAACCACGTATACAGTTCCGGACACTTTTCGCGGAACTACCCTTGAATACGGGGGCAGGGTAATCAAACATACGCTTGACGGCTCCATATCCCCGTTCAGGGAAGGGACGACATCTTCGGACACTTCAGTAGATGTAGATGACACCGTGGAAGGCTATCCTTTTACCCCGCAGGTAAACGGATATTCGACGACGTTATTCCCGAATACCGGTGGTTTTCAGAATACGCAATTTTTCGGCGTCTGCAACTTCGAACCTAACTGCGTTTATTTCTTCATGTATCCTGAGAAGTTTATGGGATTTGACACTGAAGACAGCCAGTACGGCTATGGAGAAGGATCAGTCGTACACATAACGGTTGTCCACAAACCCAGCGGCACTGCAATATTCGATAAGGATGTGACGGTCAAATGGTAAACACAGATACAAAAAAAGAGGCTGTATCTCCTGTCGTGGGAGTAATGCTGATGCTCGTAGTGACGATCATTATTGCCGCAGTAGTTTCAGGGTTCGGAACCGGTATGATCGGAGATACTCCTACGGCGACTCCCGCTTCGGTTAGGTACGTGGGCATCAGTCCCGGCGGTACGGACAAGGTACTCGACGACGGATTCGTCGGTCTGATCTTTGAAGTTACCGGCGGTTCGATTGATCTCGAAAAGCTTAAATTTTATATTTACGGCAGTGATTACGGAGGCGGCGGAGAGGCCTACATGACATACAACGATGTTCCGTGGAGCAAATATCATATCGGCGGAGAAGGATCAAATGCAAACCAGCTGAAATATCAGTTTAACAATCCCGGAGAAGGTACGCTTGCGTATGATCCCGATGAATTCTACTCGAGCCGTATGATGAAATTTACGAACCTCGACTATACGGGTGAAGGCATGTGCCCCGGCGAGACCATACTGACCACTGGCGACAGGTTCATCCTGTTCTTCGAATATTTCACGCCACAAACGGCGACGAGCTATTCAGTGTCCCCCCCGACACTCGGATTCGGAATGCACCGGAATACCGGAACCGGAGCAAGTACCGCATTCCAGAGCGGAGCGGTATATGCAAACGGCGACGGACAGGGCATTCTCTCAGGCCTTGACGGAACGGTATACTGGGATGGTTACCTGAAAGCTTCAGATATCATCTGATATCCAGGTACAATAACATTTTTATTAACTCCTTTTTTATATCGGGAGAGAAATCCTGATCTTTTAACTATTAATTGGTTAGGAAAGTCTTTCTTAAGAAATAAATAATCAACGCGAATATTTAAGTGAAAAAAAGCTCAGCATATCCTCAAACCCTGAAAGAAACCCCTCTTTAAACTTTTTCAGCAGGGAATAATTTATGAAAGTTTTATTAAGTTAAATCAACTAATATTGTTATACACATGTACCTGATGGTCTGGACAAAAGCATCCATGTAAAAATGTGTAGGGGGCTTTTAAAAAGCAATCGGAAAACGAGAAGGAAAAGGCCATGATGGTTAAAAGAACTCATGAAGAAATTACATCAATTTTAATGGAAACCCTGCAAAAAAGCAGATATGGTCTGACGATCGCCGATGTTGTTCGTGAAACGGGTATAAGCAGAAATACCGTTGGCAAGTATCTCACTATTCTCTGTACCCTGGGCCAGGTGGAAATGCACATCGTGGGGCCGGCACAGGTGTACAACCTGTCGAACCGGATTCCCATAACCAAAGTCTGGCTTGAAAAAGTTCCATTCCCATACGTTCTTATCTCCGCCGAGGGAAGGATCAGGGACTTAAACAGCAAACTGTGTGAACTGTTCACGATTGAGAGAAAAAAACTGACCGGTGAAAAAATGACCGAGTCCGGTATCGAAGTGTTTGAAAAAATTGCGGGGTCGTCGGATTACAATCTTGCAGTTCAGGGAAAGATCAAAAAAGAGACCGAATTTGAGTTGATCGAGGCGGACGGCATAATTTACACGGCATGGACATATCCTGTCGTGCTTTATGACGGAAGCTACGGGATAATCAGTTCCCTGGCACCGCAAAAAACAGAATGAATTATAATAATCATGGTACCTTCAGGACAAAAGGTCCAGTAGAATTAAACTGAAAATGGAGGAACCTGATTTTTATTTCCATGTACTGAACTACAAAAATTAAGAATAATTGAATTTACGAGAGTCACCTGATGCCCCGGCATCACCTCTTTTTCATTTACCTGTTGCAGGTCTTTCTTAACTCGTTTATGAAGTGGCTTATCTGGAGATTGTCATTTATCTTCTTCTCGACAAAACGCTCGAGCATGCTTTTTCTTATCTGGAGATTGTACTCAAGTATCTCGTCATCCCACCCGTGAGTATACGCGATGTCATCCAAAATCCTGGATCTTTTTTGATTTTTAGTAAATTTATCATTTATATGATCCCACTTATAGATCTCATTCCACCTGATATCCCCATCATTCACGATCATCTCATTGATCGAAAGACAGCGCCGGAAACCATGCCCTTCATCAAACTGAAGTCCCTGAATAATCATAAGATCGAGTGCACCGAACATGACACGCGGAACATTTATCGGCTCATGTGTAAGCCTGTTGATGGCTTCACTTACGCCGCCGGCATGAAGGGTCGAATAAGTAGTATGGCCGGTATTCATAGCCTGAAACAGTGTCTGTGCTTCTGAACCCCTTACCTCTCCCACGATTATATACTCCGGACGCTGCCTCAGGGCTGCCTTGAGAAGCATGAACATATCGACATCGGATTCCGTGGCAGAGATACCCGTATCTCTTGTTCTCATGGCAAGCCAGTTTTCGTGCGGGAGCTGGATCTCTCTCGTATCCTCGATAGAGACAATTTTTGCAATCGGCGGAATGAAGAAGGATGTGGCATTCATCGTCGAAGTCTTCCCCGATGCAGTGCCTCCTACGATAATTATGCTCTTGTTGTTCTCAACTGCAAGCCAGATGAAAGCCATTAACTCTGCATCATATGTCCCAATCGAGATAAGATCCGCAGGAGTCATGGGATCTGTCTTAAATTTTCGGATTGTAAAGGAACTTCCTTTCGACGATACTATATCACTGTACGTTATCTGTGCCCTCGCACCTGTCGGGAGAGCGGCATCGATTATCGGCGTTGTCAGGGAGAGTTGTTTGTCCGCTTTCTGGGCAAGTTTGAGAACATATTTATTCAGCTCAATATTGTCGAAAACGAGATTCGTCCTGAGATTGGAATACTTGCGATGGAAGATATACAATGGGATGTTCGCACCGTTGCAGGTAATATCTTCGATATTTTCATCATTCATCATCGGATCGAGCTTACCGTAACCGGTAAAATTCCTCTGCAGGTAATAGATCAGGATATCAGTCCTTTCATCGCTTATTGATGGATTAAAGGATTTTATAGCTTTCCGGACAAATTCAGGATCAACTGTCAGATCTCCTTTCGGTTTAGGAGAATCAAATACCAGGGCTGTTCGAAGGTACTCATAAGTCTCTTCAAGAACAATCAGCTCCTCTTTCGTTATCTTCGGCTCGATAATCGTGTAAGTCAGATCGAACTCCCAGTTCTTCACAATCTTTACATATGAAAAGGGCGGCTTCAGCCAGTATCGCTCAACAACCCAGTCAATCTCTTCCTCTGTCAATTCCGGGAGTAAGTATTCAGTATCCAGATAATCCTTCAGGATTTCATCAATCTTTTCATTGACAGTGTTTTTTCCGTGATCAACGGGTTCCTGTTCCTCACTGTCAGAGTCCGGCCGATCACAGGTTTTGACATCCCGCCTAATTTTCAGCCTGGTTTTAAAAGAGTGAGCAGACCCACCTTCTCCGACCGGTTTTTTGGAAATTCTGGATTTTAAAATATCTTTCTTACCATTTTCATAATTATCTGTAATATTTACATTTTCACCGGCTTCCGGGAGAATGGGATTCTCTTCTTCCGGTTTTGCCGGATGTGACAGCAGTGGAATTTTCATATAATTTCACCTCGAGATCAAAGGAACATTTATTGATCCGCCCTCCCCCATCAGAATCAAATTGTATTCGAAAAGCAGCTTCCTAAAATCGCCCGGATAACCATAGGACCGGATTATCGGCCGGATAATTATTATAAAGCTTACCTGACAGAATATCTGAACAATATATCAAATTAATTTTAAATATATCTTTTTTATTTGTTTTGCAACAGGAGAGATCGTCTGGCAAAAATAACTTGAAATGCCCTAAATTTTCACTGCACAGGCCACATAAGCGCATTAAGAACGGGCATTCCCGGATCAACAAAAATAAATTTTCACAAACACAACATATATTTATCCGATGTTTTGCAGTTCCCGTTATTATTGCTGAAAGTCGAACAGCAGGTGTTTTAATTGACTGATAATATTTCTGAAAATATAGACAATAACAAAGATCCCGTCCTGATATTTGAAACGGCCGGGAAAGAGAAGATATACCGGTGCGACACTTCCATTGTCGTCAGACTCCCCCCGAATAGAAATGCATTGACGGTTTCCGAGCTCAACGGAGGTTACAGGGAGGATCTCGAAGCCGTATTCAATCACCAGCCGAAGCCCTCGCAGGGAAAGCACAGCTGCTGCAATCTCGAAGGAAACAGCGTTCCGGAGTACCTGAAGATCACGGCAGTACGTCTCGGATTGGATCCGGCCAAATCAACAGGAATGATGACGGCGGCAAATATGAAGAATGCCGCAGTCTCGAACAAAAGTTTCAGGGATATCGATGTAACCGCAATCGTCACGGCAGGGATCGAGGTCAACGGCGGAAGAGCAGGAGATCCTGCTTCCTTTTACGAGGAGGACTGCGAATTCGAACAGATCTGCGGGACGATAATTACAATACTCATAATAAATGCAAATCTTCCCGATAGCACTCTTGCAAGGGCAATCGTAACGGCAACCGAGGCGAAGACGGTTGCCATCCAGCAGCTCATGGCCCCGAGCAGGTATTCGAATGGTATTGCGACAGGTTCGGGAACGGACCAGATATCAGTCATCTCAAACCTTGAGAGCAAAAACAGGCTCCAGAATGCAGGCAAGCACTCCAAACTAGGGGAGCTTATCGGCAGGTGCGTAATAGAGGCGACCACCAAGGCACTTGAAAAGCAGAGCGGCCTTTGTCCCGAGTCACAGAGAGACATGATGGTGAGGCTCGAAAGATTCGGGATTGATGAAAAGAAGATCTGGAGTATTGCATCGCGCCTCGAAGGAGAGAACAGGAGATCGGTCTTCATAAAAAACCTGAGGGAATTTTCAAAAAATCCCGATGTTGTAGCGATGACCGCGTCCCTGCTTCACATTCAGGACGAGATAAACTGGGGTCTGACCCCGGAGCTTTCAGGAAAAAGAACAGCAATATCGATTATGAAAACCCTGCCGGAGCTTGCCGGGGCGAAAAAACGCCCGCAGTCCGATATCCTGCTTGATGAAAGGGTCGCGATAATCGAAAACTGGATCAGGATCGTTTCCTGGTGCATAAAAAACGGCATTTGAGGTTTATCATGAGCAAAGATAACCCGGTTTATCCCTTCTCCGCCATAGTGGGGCAGGAGGATATGAAAGACGCACTCCTCGTCAATGTAGTCGACCCTTCCATAGGGGGAGTCCTGATCCGGGGTGAAAAAGGGACTGCTAAATCGACCGCAGTTAGGGCGACAGCCGACCTGCTCCCCGAAAAAAAAGTAATTAAAGACTGCATCTTTCACTGCGAAGCGGGACAGACCAGGTACCTCTGCCCTTCATGCAGGGAGCTGATCGAATCCGGCAGAGTCCCTGAATATGAATACACCAGGATGCGTGTCGTAGAGCTTCCGGTAAGCGCAACGGAGGATCGGGTGGCAGGAACCCTCGACATAGAACACGCGATTACAAAAGGCAAAAAGAAGTTCGAGCCCGGAGTTCTCGCCTCCGCCAACGGGAATATCCTTTACGTCGACGAGGTGAATCTGCTCGACGACCATATCGTCGATCTACTTCTCGATGCCGCGGCGATGGGCGTCAACTTCGTCGAACGCGAGGGGATATCCTACTCCCACCCGTCACGGTTCATCCTCGTCGGGACCATGAACCCCGAGGAGGGAGACCTGCGGCCACAGCTTCTAGACAGGTTCGGCCTCTCGGTGAACGTCGAAGGTGAGAAAGAGATAGCCACAAGAACGGAGATCATCAGGAGAATACTGGATTTCGAGAGAGATCCGGAAAAGTTCTGTGAATCCTATGAACCGATGCAGCAGGAGATTCGTGATCGTATTGAAGGAGCGAAGACGATCCTTGGGGAGATCGAACCTGACGATCATCTACTTGAGACCGCGGTAAAGATCTCTCTCCTCCTCGGTGTCGACGGGCACAGGTCCGATATCACCTTTGTAAAGACAGCAGTGGCTTTCGCCGCACTCGGCGGAAGAGATGAGATCGTGCGGGACGATCTTATCAGGGCCGCAGGGCTGGCACTACCGCACAGGACGAGAAGGCTTCCGTTCGAAGACGTAAAACCGGAATTCGACAAAGTAAAAACGGTCATCTCGGAGTGTTACGGCAAGTGAACGAATATCCCGTTTTCCCTTTTCCGGCCATAGTGGGAAACGACTCGGCGAAGAAGGCGATACTCTGCATTCTCTTAAACGAGGATCTTAAAGGGCTGCTCATTACCGGCGGCTGCGGTTCCGCTAAAACGACCCTCGCAAGATCTGCCGGGAAAATATCGGACGGTAAAAGCACAACAATTATTCCGCAGAATACGACAGGGGAGAGGCTCTTCGGCTCCATAGATATTGAAAATGCGATAACTGAAGGAAAAATCAGCATTACAAAGGGAATTCTCGTGGAAAGCGACCGGAGGATAGTCGTTGTTGACGATATCAACCTCTTCGATGAGAAGATTATCCACACAATACTGGATACCGCCGGTTCCGGGAACCTTCTGCTTGAGAGAGACGGATTTTCGGAAAACATCCGGACCCGCTACATTCTTGTCGCGACTATGGACCCTGAAGAGGGCAGACTGTCATCCCGGATACTCGACAGGTTCGACCTTTGCGTAGAGACCGAAAGGATAGAAGACGAATCTGCCAGGTTAAAAATTATCAAGAGCTGCATGGCCTTCGAGAAGGATCCCGTTTCCTTTTCGAAAGAATACTCCCCTGAGATTGAAGAACTCAGGGAAAATATCAGAAAGGCTAAGGAGAGACTCCCCTTCGTGACGATTCCCGGGTCACTGATAGAACTGATATCGGAATTATGCATAGAACTGAATGTCTCCGGGCAGAGGGGAGACATCGCGCTTGCAAAAACAGCCAAAACTCTTGCTGCAATAGACGGAAGAGACAACGTCGTCTTTGAAGACATCAGGCAGGCCGCCCTCCTGGCGCTGGAGCACAGGAGAAGAAGTCCTCCCCCGGGCAGTCCTCAGCGAAATCCCCCGGATGAATCCGAACCGGAGGATAGGAGAGAGAACGAAAATAATCGCGACGATGAGGAGAGGCCAGGGAAAGGTAACGACAAAAATGCTGAAAACCGGGAAGATCTGCCAGATCACGGCAACCGTGAAAGCCCGGAAAACACCCCCTGGGAACCGGGAGAGGCACCACCCGAACAGGTATTTGAGATCGGGTCGGCATTCAACATAATCGAATTCCTGGACGAACATTCACTGTCGCGACTGAGATCAGGTAATCCGGGAAGCGGCCGCAGGCGAAGAAGCACCAGTAGCGACAGTAGCGGACGTTACGTTTCGTACAGGCATCGCGACAGGAATAAGAACGACATCGCAATCGACGCAACATTAAGAGCCGCCGCACCTTTCCAGACCGCGAGGGACCGGAATGGGCTAGCAATAAAGGTCGACAGGGAGGACCTGAGGGAGAAGGTCAGGGAAAAGAGGACCGGCGACATCATCCTCTTCCTTGTCGACGCCAGCGGTTCGATGGGTGTAAAAAAGAGAATGGTGGCCGTGAAAGGGGCTGTTCTCTCTCTTTTGAACGATGCATACCAGAAGAGGGACACGGTCGGGCTCATGATATTCAGGAGAAAAGAGGCGACCCTTCTCCTTCCCCCGACCAGGAGTACGGATCTCGCACATAAGTTGCTGAAAGAGATCCCGACCGGGGGAAGAACCCCTCTTTCGGAAGGTGTCGCCTCAGCTGTGAGACTTCTCTCACAGGGGCGATACTCAAAATCCACGGATTCGAAGACGATCGTTATACTGACGGACGGCAGGGCGAACTACTCCGGATCGGGCAGGAACCCGTATGAAGAGATGAGAATGACAGCCCTTGCTGCATCTGAAAAGAAGATCCGGTTCGTCGTCGTCGATACAGAGGAGGGATTTCCAAGGCTGGATTTTGCAATCGCACTCGCATCCGAACTCGGCGCCACCTACCTCCGCCTCGACGAACTCGACAGCAGAAAACTCGCACAATCGATAGAGACTATTGTAAAAAAAGGAGCACAACCATGTTTAAAGAACTGATAAACTTTTCAATATACGAGTACGACTTCAATAAATTCGACGACAACTGGGACAACCTCAGGGATTTAATGAAGAGGCAGCAGATAGACGGCATAGAACTCCTCGTCAACTTCGAAGAGGTTCCTGAGAGGATACCGGCTGACATCGTATCTTCGGTCCACCTCCCGTCTTTCATGGGATGGTACAGGTTGTGGGAGGATCAAAACTTCAGGATTCCCGAAGAGATCCCGGAAGAATCGGTGAAATATTTTTACGGCGGATACAGCAGGGAAGAGGTCGTATCGAACTTCTGCGAATCCATCACATATGCGTCTGTCCTGGAACCCGAATACGGCGTATTTCATGCGGCCTATACCGAGATCGGTACCGCTTTCCAAAAAATCCAGCCCTATTCAGACAGGGAGATCCTCAAAGGAACAGCAGAATTCCTGAATGAAGTCGCATCCAGCTTCCCCGGAGGAGAGCCTCCTTTCGATATCTATATAGAAAATCTCTGGTACCCGGGACTTACGTTTCTCGATCCGGAAGCCGCATCGGATTTCACAGGGATGCTTGAATTTAAAAACTGGAAGCTCCTGCTGGACACCGGCCATCTGATGAACGCGACCGGTTCGTCGGTCGAAGAGGAGAGATCAATAGAAGCGGTCCTGGATCTGCTCGGGAGGCTTGACGAAGAGACCATAGACAGCATAGCCGGAATCCACCTTCACCTCAGCACATCCGGCGATTACCTGGAGAAGATCGAGGAGCCGGAGAATTACCGGAATATGACACTCGACGAGAAGTATGCGCACATATACGAACTTCTCAAGAACGTGGATCAGCACCGCCCCTTCTCCTCGGAAAGATGCAGGGAGATTGTGAATTTCATCTCCCCGGATTTTGTGACCCACGAACTCCCGGGAATGACAGCGGAGGAGATCGAGAGCAGGATTGCCCAGCAGGTCAACTCGCTTCGCAAAACCTGAATTTTATTTGAATACAATTTTGGCTTAATTAAAAAAATATTTATTTAGATTAATTAAATTTTATCTGGACAAGATATGGATATCAAAAATAAAGATTTGAAAATATTCTGCATTCTGGTTGTAGTGGTGCTCATTGCGGCCGCCATTGCGATCCTGGCATTTTCCTGGGGGCCCGAGGAAAGCAGTGGCTACGATAATCAGGCCGGTCCGACAGCAGGTAGCGGAAAAGATTATTTTTCATCGAAAGCCCTGCCCGAATATGCCGAAGGCTTCGAAGTGGAATACCATGACAACTACAAAGTCCTCAGCATTATAGACCCCTGGGGGCGGGAATCAGGAAACCGCACCTACCTGCTCGTGCAAAAAGGGACTGAGGTTCCTGCCGGATACGACGATGCCGCGGTATTCTATATTCCGGTCGAAAGTGTTGCCGCCCTCTCGACTACCCAGATCCCGCATATCGCAAATATCGGAGAGATCGACACTATAAAGATCGTCAGCAATATCCAGTACATCAATAACCCGGAGATAATCGATCACTACGACGAAGGGCTCATTCATGATGTCAGCACGGCGGACAGCAGCATGACAAGCGGGCTGGACGCCGAGATCCTGATCGATGCAGAGCCCGATGCGGTCTTCGTCTCGGCTATGGAAAACCCGGATTATGACGACAGCTCAAAGATCAGGGAGCTCGGATTAAAACCGGTCATCGTCAGTGAATATATGGAGAAAACTCCTCTTGCCCGTGCCGAATGGATAAAATATTTCTCGCTCTTCTACAACAGGGAGGAAGAGGCCAACGCCCTTTTCGACGAGATAGTGTCCAGGTATGATAACGTCTCCGCGAAAGCGAAAGGAGTCGGTGAAAAACCAACCGTATTCTCCGGGAATGATTACTACGGCACCTGGTATATGCCGGGCGGAGAGAGCTACGTAGCACAGTTGATCGAAGACGCCGGAGCGGACTATCTCTGGTCCGATGATAATTCAACCGGCTCGATCCCGCTCGACTTCGAGGCCGTTTACGACACGGCCGCAGACGCGGACTACTGGATCAATATGGGAACCGCGAACACGGCCGGAGAACTGCTTGCTGAGGACGAAAGATACTCCAAATTCGATGCCTTCCAAAACGACAGCTTATATAACAACAATGCAAGGGTGAACGAATTCGGCGGAAACGACTACTGGGAATCGGGCGTAGCGAGACCTGACCTCGTGCTGATGGACCTGATTAAGATATTCCACCCGGAGATCCTGCCCGATCATGAACTGTACTATTATAAGCACATCGAATAAAACGGAGAATCCTGATTGACATTACCTGCGGCGTGCAAAATTTCGGGGATACTCTTCCCCGCAGCTTTATTGATCCTGATAACTCTCTTCGTCCTCGATCTCGTCCTGGGGTCGGTAAATATCCCTATAGAATCGATTATCTCGATCATCACGGGGGCGGAGACGAAGGATACGTGGATCAATATATTTTATGACTGGAGGCTCCCCAAGACGCTGACCGCTCTCCTTGCAGGCGCTTCGCTTTCCGTCGCAGGTCTCCTCATGCAGACGCTCTTCAGGAATCCGCTCGCAGGGCCGTATATTCTCGGGATAAGTTCGGGGGCAAGCCTCGGCGTCGCAATAGTGATAATGGCCGGAGGGATTTCAGGATCGATTGTTGCATCGACCCTCGGGCTCTTCGGGAATCTCGGGATTGCAGTTGCCGCAACTGCAGGGTCGGCAGTTGTCATGATATTGCTTCTTTTCGCCTCGAGAAAGATCGAGAGCAATATCACGATACTGATAATCGGCATGATGTTCGGGTACATCACAAGCTCTATCGTCTCCGTTCTGATGCAGTTCTCTGCTTCCGAGACGATGCAGTCTTACGTATACTGGTCGTTCGGAAGCTTCTCGGGCGTGACCTGGTCGCAGCTCTTCATACTTCTTATAGCTTCGATAGCCGGACTGGTGATCTCCTTCCTGCTGGTAAAGCCGCTTAATGCACTGCTCCTGGGGGACAAATATGCAGTCAGCATGGGGATCGATTACAAAAAAATCAGGTATATAATAATCATAAACACCTCGCTCCTTGCGGGAATCGTCACCGCGTTCTGCGGCCCGATCGGGTTTCTGGGAGTCGCAGTCCCGCATCTCTGCAGGAGCCTGTTCGTTACGGGAAACCACAGGACACTTGTCCCTGCATGCATCATCATGGGTGGTATAATCGCAATAGCCTCGGACATAATCGCACAGGTGCCCGGGACCGGGCTGGTCCTTCCCCTTAACGCAGTCACGGCACTATTCGGTGCGCCGGTCATCATATGGATTATCCTGAGGGGCACGAAATACGGACGGGGGATCTCCACGTGAACTCCCCTGAACTCCTTTCATGCAGGAACCTCGCCATCGGCTATTCCAGCAAAAAGGGAGGAGTAAAGAGAGTCTCCGAAAACCTGAACATCACCCTGGAGAAGGGCGAACTCGTTTCGCTCATCGGCCCGAATGGATCGGGCAAATCCACGCTGATCAGGACACTCACTGCTCTCCAGCCGTCCCTCGAAGGCGAAGTCCGCATCAATGGCAGGGATATCAGGTCTTTCTCGCCCGAAGAAAAAGCGAAGACCATGAGTGTTGTGCTTACGACTCCGGTGCAGGCCGGAAACATGAAGGCATTCGACATAGTTGCGCTCGGAAGATACCCTTATACGAACTGGGCGGGGAGCCTGGGAGCAAAAGACGAAGAGGCGGTAATGAACGCCCTGTCGTCTGCCGGAGCGGCGGATCTCGCCCATCGTTTCATCCATGAACTGAGCGACGGTGAGAGGCAGAAAGTAATGATTGCAAGGGCGATTGCACAGGATCCGGACCTCATGGTCCTCGACGAGCCTACGGCCTACCTGGACCTCCCGCACAAGATCGAGATCATGCGTGTCCTGAAACAGGTGGCGCATAAGTACGGAAGAACTATCCTCCTGTCGACCCACGATCTGAATCTCGCGATAAAATGCTCGGACCGGATGTGGATAATGAAGGGCGGCGGGGAGTTCAGGTCTGGAACACCGGAGGACCTCATACTTTCGGGAGAGCTCGAATCTGCATTCAACCTCGGAGGGGTCAGATTCGACAGGATGAAGGGGGACTTTACGATACCTGTCGAAAAGACCGGGATGGTGCTCCTGAAGGGAGAGCAGTCCGCCGAGTATACATGGACTGTGAACGCCCTGGAAAGGACGGGCATAGAGATTGCCGGGGGGCCAGGGCAACCGGATGAACCGGGCAGTCCTGAAGATTCATGCATAATCTCCATAGAAAAAACGGACGAGGGGACGAGATGGATTGTCAGGAAAGAGGACACCCAGTTCGGGATGACATGCGAAAGCATAGGGGAACTTGTTTCGGCACTACTGTTCTTATTCAAAGGAGGCGGCAGCGATTAAAATTGCAGTATACGGGAAGGGAGGAATAGGGAAATCCACAATCTCGGCCAATATCTCGGCCGCACTTTCCCTAAACGGGAACAGGATCCTGCAGGTGGGCTGCGATCCCAAACACGACTCCACGAGACTGCTCCTGGGAGGCAGGGTCCCGGAGACCGTCCTCGATTATATCAGGGAAGTGGCGCCGGAACAAAGAAGTCTCGACGACATAGTCTTCTGCGGTTTCGGTAATGTCGCATGCGTCGAAGCCGGCGGCCCCGAACCCGGCGTAGGCTGTGCGGGCAGGGGCATCATCACCACGTTCGGTCTTCTGGAATCTCTCGGCCTGGGCCGGATCGATTTCGATTACGAGATATACGATGTTCTCGGCGATGTCGTATGCGGCGGGTTTGCCGTCCCCATACGAAAGGAGTACGCTGAAACGATCTATCTCGTAACTTCCGGCGAATTCATGGCGATCTATGCTGCAAACAACATCCTCAGGGGGATCAAAAACTTCGGCGATTCGCCGGAGAGGGTCGCCGGGATTATTTACAACAGCCGGAACCTGAAGGACGAAGACGAAAGGATTCGTGCATTTGCGGAAGCGGTGAAGCTGCCTGTCGTCGCCCGCATTCCGAGAAGCGATCTCTTTGCATCCGCGGAGAAAGAAGGAAAGACCGTCATAGAAGCATACCCGGATTCCCAGGAGGCTGAAATCTTCAGGGAGATTGCGGCGAATATCTCCGGGATTCGTCCAGCAGGCGGCGGAAGACTTCACGGAGCCCTTCCGCTCGACGACGAGACCCTCGAAGCCGTTGTCCTGGGCGTTCGTAAAAAGGATATTCACAAAAAAAGGACGCACCAAAAATCCGAACCGGCCAAAGCAACTACACAGAATGCATCACCTACGCCCTCATCTGCTCACTGTCCTTTCCGCCCCGGCGAAAAATGCAGCACTGATGTATCCGATAAAAAAACGGATGCCTCCGTGAACTCCCGGACGAAGTATCCTCTTCACGGCTGTGCTTTTGCAGGTGCGGCCTGCGTTACCGCACAGATAATGGATGCCTACACCATCCTTCACGGCCCTAAGAGCTGTGCCCACATGATGTGGGGAATCATCGAGAATTCACTCCTCAGGATGAACCGCCTCTACGACTTTTCCACGGATTTCGATATCACGAAAAGAACAGGGACCACTAACATGGACGACGAAGATTTCATCTTCGGCGGAGAAGCAAAACTGAGAGCTGAAATCGGGAAGGCGATCGATAACGGCTGGAAGCATATCTTCATAATAACAGCATGCCCACCCGGAATAATCGGGGACGACACATCACTCGTCGCGGAAGAGATGATGAAACAGCACCCAGGAACAACAATCGAACCTATCCCTGTCGACGGGAATATCGATGGGGATTTTTCGCAGGGATACATCCGCACGTTCGGGATAATCGCGAGGTACATCGACCGGAGCGGCGGGGGAAGAAAGGAGAATTCGGTCAATATAATCGGGGAGAAGTCGCTTGCAACAAACGAGGAGTACGACTTCGGGTCGATAAAAGATCTCCTTGACGCTATCGGGATCTCGGTGAACACCCGTTTTATTACCAGGACCGATATCGCTTCGATCAGGAATCTCGACAATGCATGCATGAACCTCCCTGCACACGGCGACTTTACCTCGGCGATGATCTCTGAGATAGTAGCCGGGAATTCCTCCCTGCCCTTTCTGAATATGCCGTTTCCGACGGGATTCGGGGAGACATCCGCGTGGCTCACGAAGATAGCGGAATTTTTCGGCAAAACGAAGAAGGCCGAAGAACTGATCGAATCCGAAGAGAAGATCTACAGGAAGAAGATCTCCGGGCTGAAGGTATCGACGAAAGGAAAGAAGCTCCTGGTCAGTACATATTCGCGGAATATCGACTGGATCATCGAACTCGCATGCGATCTCGGGATGGAGATCGTCCGCATCGGCCTTATGCATTCGCCTGAAAAAGAGCCGCTGAGAACACGGTACGAAGACCTCCCTGTAAGGGACGATTATGACCCGGAGATACGCAGAGAGGAGATCGGATTGCTCTCCCCGGACCTCGTGCTGCTCGACCGGCCGGCCCCGGGGCAGGGAGAGTATGTAAGATACGATACCATACCCTATTCCGCGGGATTCGGATTTCAGGCCGGGCTTTTCTGGGCTGAAAGATGGAGCAGGGTTATGAAACTGCCGCCTGCCGAAGAGTGGAGATATGACGGAGAGGACGTATGCTGAACTTCGACTGCGATGGATTTTACGGGACACTGTTTGCCATAGAGGGGATATCGGACGGAAGAGCAGTACTCAACGGCCCGACGGGATGCAGGGGCCACCCGGCATATTTCTCCGACCGGGTCTTTTCGAGAAACAATCCGTTCAAGAAGATAAACCCTGAAGAATTTTTCTTCTTCGGGCTGCCGAGAATACCGTTGACATATCTCGACGCCGACGATTACATCGCCGGATCAGGTGAAAAGCTGGAGGCGATACTGCCGAAGATCGCGGATATGGACGGGTCTTTTATCGCGATCGTAAATTCACCGGGAGCGTCGCTTATCGGTGACGACCTCAACAGGTTCCTGCGTGATGCAGGACTTCAGGAGAGATGCATGGCCTTCGAGAGCTCTTCGTACTCGGAAACGGTGGCAGCAGGCTTCGATGCCGCGATAGTTTCGGTACTTAAATGGCTGAAGTTAAACCGTCTCCCCGGAATCAAAAAGAGAATCAACCTGCTGGGGCTGAGCATATACCACAAGCACTGGGAGGGGACGCGGGACGAACTGGTGAAGATCTGCATGCTGATGGGGCTTGATGTCATATCTTCACCCGGCGCCGGCTCATCCGTTGCAGAGATGAAGGAATCGGCCTCCGCTTCATTTAACGTGATCGTCTTCCCTGAATATTCCGAACGGACTGCAGGATGGTACGAGGATGAACTGGGCATTCCGTCTATAAGATCCCCGCATGGGGCTCCGGTCGGTTTTTCGGCAACCGAGGAATGGATAAATACAATAGCAGATGCCACCGGCGCCGATCCCGAACCTGCGCTTGACTACATAAAAGAGATGAGAAGGATTGCTTTCCACAAACTCGGCAGGTTCTACAACGAGAGAGGATTTCCGAAGGGAATGACTTTTTCAGTCGAAGCCGACGCATCAATCGCCCTGCCGCTGGTCAGGTGGCTCTACGAATATCTCAATATGTTCCCTGTCTCGGTCTCGATCAAACCTGAAAGCGATGCCGGGTACGGCAGAACCCTCTGCGATTTTCTCGAATCGAATTCGATCGGGGAATCCCTCCGGGTCAGACCCGATGATGTCCCGTCGGATGTTTTCGTAGGCGAAGGCCTAAAGGGTTCGATATTGAGGAACAACGGCCTCTGCCTCGCGAATATCGATATCGCAAACAGGAGCGGCGATTATATCGACGTCGTGCCGAAGACTCATCTCGGCGGCGCCGGTGCACTCTACCTGCTCGAACAGATCCTTAATGCGGCCAACAGAATAAGATACAAAAACTTTTTAAATAAAAAATAATAATTTGAGTTTTAAGCTTCATGACAATAAATATTTTTATTTTTTTTTTCACGACAAATTCGATCTATTTTAACTCAAATAATTATAATTTACAATAATTCGGATCCAAAGCTTTCTAAAACAAAATAGAAATATTTTTAAGCATAAAATATACACTATTGATCGAAATATAAATCTATCCAATAGAGTGAAAGATCATGAAAGGACATGGAAACAAACCAGAAAGCCACGGAGCGGTACTTGTGGTCGCGATGGGAACGACTCAGGAGGAAGGCCGTGCAGTGGTCGACAGATGCATTGAGCTTGTGAAGAAGACGTATCCCAAGGCCGACGTCGAATTCGCATTCAATTACGAAGCGGTGAGGCTGGTCCTGAAGGAGAACGGCGAGGAAGTGCTCAGCCCGCTTGCCGCCATGACGAGACTTCTCGACAAGGGGCACTCGCAGGTCGTAGTTCAGCCGCTTTACCTCACGCCAGGAATGGGATACCACGAGCTTTACAGGATCATCGTGGCATTAAACGATCTTGCAGGAGCACACGGTGCGATCGGCTTCGACGGAATCCTCATAAGCAGACCACTGCTGATGAACACGGAGGATTATTTCGAAGTCGCGGAGATTATCGATGGAATCTATGCCGGATCTCTTGCCGAGGACGAAGCCCTCGTACTTGTCACTCCCACCTCCGAAGGAGGAGCGGACACCTCGCTCTGCCAGATGCAGATGGTCATGGACGACATCTGCAAGTCCGGAAAGATCGTGATCGGTGCGGTTGGCGGGTACCCCGGAGTAGAAAGAGCAGTCAAAAGGCTCGGACATGTCGGGGCGAAAAAGGTCAGGCTCGTTCCCTTCTCGCTCGTACCGGGGATACATGCATGGATCGAGACCTCAGGGGAGAGCAATCCGGATTCATGGAAGAAGGCTCTCGAATCGGAAGGCTACCAGGTGACAGTCGATGAAAAGGCCCTCGGCGAGCATGAAGAGATCATAAGCGTCTTTGCCGGAAGGCTGAAGGACGCCGTGGGTTCGCACGGATTTTTAAAATAAAAGGGATTTTAATTCCGTAATTAATTTTTTTTATTTTTCCAGATTTCGTTTTATTTGTTCTGTGTTATTCCGACATCTCCTCGATGATCCCTTCGGATTCAAGGTAGATTTCTTTCAGGCGCCGGATCGTCTCCTCACCGGCGTCCCAGAATCCTCTCTCATACGCTTCCAGGAGCCTTCCGGCCATGCTGCGAAGAGCGTGCGGATTATTCTCCTCTATCCATTCGCGTGTCTCGTCGTCGAAGAGAAAATGCTCGGCAAGCTCCTCGTACTCCCAGTCGTCAACCGCATCCGAGGTCGCATCCCAGCCTAAGGTGTACTCTACATTCGAGACAAGCTCCTGCACCCCGCGGTAGCCATGCGGCTTCAGGCCCTCAAGCCATTTCGGGTTTAAGATCCTGCTCCTGAAGAGATATCTGATCTCCTCGTCGACGGACTTCGTCTTAACCCTCGCAGGGTCGGACGCGTCGCCGATAACCGAAAGCGGATCTTTTCCGCCGTAGACCTTTGCACATGCGTTCATTCCGCCGAGGTACATGTAATCATCATCGTGATCAAGGATGTCGAGTTCGCGTGAAACATGGTTCTTCACGGTTACGTCGACACTTCCGAACCTCTCCCTGAAAAGCTCAACAAAACGTTCGCCTTTAAGATTGCGGCCGTATGCATGTGCGCCCCAGTTTGTATAAACGTCGGCGAGATCCTTTCTTTCAGTCCATGCTGATGCCGACACGACCTCGGATATTCCTGCTCCGTAATTTCCGGGAGGGCAGCCGAATATTCTGACCAGCGACTGCCTCCGGGCCTCTTCGGGTGAGAGCCCCTTCTCGATCTTATCGAGGAGATCGCGCCTCAGGTGGGCCGAAAGATAGTTGATGTCGTCAGATTCGTCGAGTGTCGCGATCATTCCTACCCCATCATCGATCATGTGCATGAGCGTGGGGAAGACATCCCTGAAGAGGCCGCTGATCCTGAGAGTGACATCGATCCTCGGCCTCCCGAGCTCCTTCGACGGAATGATCTCAAGGCCCGTGACCGCTCCCCCTCGTTCGGACCAGACAGGACGAAGGCCCATAAGCCACAGGAGATATGCGATATCGTCCCCGCCACTCTTCATTGAATCCGATGCGAACACCACGATCCCGACATTTTCCGGGTAACAGCCGTTCTCGTCGATGTATCTCGCGATCATCTGGTCAGCAAGCACCTGCCCGGTTTTCCAGGCGGAAGGTGTAGGAATTGTCGCGGGATCGATCGAGTAGAAGTTTTTGCCGGTAGGGAGTATGTGTGCATTCCCTCTTGTCGGTGCTCCGGACGGTCCGGGCGGAACATAGCCCCCGTCCAGACCCCTTAAAAGATTTTTAGTCTCGTCGGTCGTTTTCAGGAGGTCCGGAACGATCCCGTTGCAGATGTATTGTACCGTCTTTTTTATTTCCTCGTTTTCAGCAGGGTAGAACGAATCGACGATGCCGTCGCACGACTGCAAATCGAATTCTTTCCCGGCGAGCGACACGATTAGATCGCGGGCTTCGCTGTCGATCTCTTCTAACAGTTCTCCTCTGCACCGTCCGCTCTTCTCGTCTAAGACTGAAGGATCTTCAGCAAGGTCTTGTATGTCATAGCCCCTATGCCCGGCAACTGCTTTTCTCAACGAAATATTCCTGCCGTTGTCGAGCCTTGTCAGTGCATAGATCATCTCGTTCAGCCTTTCGCCTGAAGGGGGGCGGCCGAATATATGAAGCCCGTCTTTTATCAGGGCGTCCTTGACCTCGCAGGTATAGTCATACAGCCGTTCGGCATTCGCCCTGAGTTCATCTTTCCCGATCTCATCTTCAAAGCCGAGGTCGGTGTAGAATTTCTTCCCGTTGACTACTCCGAGAATTTCTTCGAGCAGATCTTCCGCTTTGGCAGTCTCCTTCGCGCTCTTCGCCCTGAAATATTCCTGCAGCATGCTCCCGAGATCTTCGACCTCGCCGTAGCCGTCCGCACGCATCATCGCAGGTATAAGGTGGGAGAGGATCGCCGCAATACTCCTCCTCTTCGCCTGCGTTCCCTCGCCGGGATTGTCGATGATGTACGGGTAGAAATGCGGGATGTCATCGAGCACTAGATCCGGATAACAGTTTTCAGAAAGGCCCGTGCTCTTTCCCGGCAGCCATTCGAGAGTGCCGTGGGTTCCTATGTGCACTACGGCGTGGGCCCCGAAATCGTGTTTCAGCCACCTGTAGTATGCAAGGTAATGATGGGGCATCACCAGGTCTGTCGAATGATACATCGTTTCGATCTGCTCGAAGAAACCTCTCGGCGGCTGGATACCGATGAAGATATTTCCGTTCATGACGCCGGGGATCAGGATCGAGTTCCTGCCGGTCACGAAGATCTCCCCCGGCGGCTGGCCCCAGTCGCGGCAGATCTCTCCTGCGGATTTTTCCGGCACCTTGGAGAACCATTCAGAGTACCTGTCACCCGGGACTGCGCCGGCCGCCCTCTTCTCCATCTCTTCGGCCGGAATCCAGTTCCTGTCGTTGTTGAGACCTTTAAGCAGTTCTTCGACTACTTCATTTCCGTTTCCGGGAATACGGTCGACATGATAGCCTGCTTCTTTCAGTTTCTTCAGGATCTCTATTATGCTTTCAGGGGAGTCCAGGCCGAAAGCACCGCCGATTCCGTCGCTGTCACCCGTGTACTGGTAGAGCAGCAGAGCAACCCTCCTTTCGGCGGGAGGAGTCCGGCGTAGAATCGCAAATTTTTCTGCAATGGATACGATCTTCTCAACGCGGTTTTTGACTGGGACATCGATCCTCCTGCCGTCTATATCCCCCTTGCACGAAAGCGGGACTCCTATAAGCTGACCGTCGAATTCGGGCCAGACCAGTGACGAAGAGATCTCCAGCGGCAGGAGTCCGTCGATATCCTCCGTCCATTCGTTGAATGTCTTGTTCGTCGACATGACCTGGAGGAGCGGGACATCGAAGTCATCGAAGAAGTTGTATGGCAGTTCCTCTTTAGTCCCGTCATTCGGATCGGAGAGGGATATCTGTGAAAATCCCTGGTTGATGATGAGAACATCGACTAATGGTCTTCCGTTTTCTGTCAGGTATTCTTCAACAACCCTCCGCACACCCATTGCGCCGGTCACGGGATTCGGAACGGTTCCGAAGAAAACCGCCAGGGCTGAAAGACCACGGTCTTCGATCTCCCTTACCAGTGCATCGACGGATTTCAGGTTTGAAGAATGGTATGCTCCCTGGTATATGCTGATCCCGATCACAGGTTTAGCAGGATTTATTCTTTTCAGGTGGGAATCGCGATCGATAACTCCGGGCATATCAGGATGATAAAATCCTTCTGTCGCCGGGTGGGCAAGCGGAGGGATTTCCACGTCTAATCCACCGATCTTTTTGCAGGCCCATAAGACGAGCGACCTGAAATTTTCTTTTCCACCGAGTTCGAGGCAGGCATAGAGATGATTGTAATCCTCTTCAGGGAAAGAGAAAAGATCCCGGGTTTCTTCCATCTCCTCGGGGAGCGAGCTCTCTATGAAGGCATCCGTACCCCTGGTCCTGATAAATTCGAGGAGCCTTTCGAATTTTTTGAAATGTGTCATGCTCCCGTGAATTGTTATGAATACGAAAGAGCAATCCCTGAGCTCTTCGACGAGCTCTGCGAACTTCCTCTCTTCAGTATCCAGAGATTCGGAATCGGCCTGGACTATGGTCACGTGGATTCCGGTTTCTTTCAGTTCACCGGATATCTCATCGAGCCATGGGTTCTTTCCCGTTCCCGATCCTACGTGAGCGATTTTGAAAAGTTTCACTATATTAATTTCTATTAAATTAATTAAAAAAAAGTTGTTCGCTATACAACAAAAATATACCCTGTAATATTAAAAGACTGTTTAAAATATCCAGAATCAATCTGATTTAAATCTTATTTATCAAATGAATCTGTTAACAACGCAAACCAGCATTATTTTTTGAGATAAATTCACAAGAACTGTGTTTATACAAAAAAGGTTATTTTAAAGAATTGAACCGGCTTATTGAGTAAGGAATAGTTCACCGCTTGTAATAACACGCTCGCTTGCCTTATCAATAACCTTGTACTCGATTTTGCTGTTCATATATGCTCCAAAGCCACCGGAAGCACCGACAGGCTTCCATGAGATTTTTGCGTCATAATAGCCATAGCCGTATTCAGTCAAATCCTGTGCAACCAAACTGCTATCAGCGTAAAGCATGAATTTGTCGCCCGGTGCAATAGCAACATCATTTGTAGATGTATTTCCTATTTTTTGGAAATAGCCTTCATTATATGTAATTCCCTCGGGCAGGCATACTCCCGAACCGCTACTCCAGTTTACCTTATCAGAAGTTGTTAAAGTATACTTCGTATCCTCAGACTGGAGCTGGATCTTAATATCATTTAATGAAAATGTATCCCCACCGGTGTTCTCAAACATAAGGCCGTTTTCATACTCAGTAGGATCAGAAGAGTTCAGGGAAAATCCGGCGATTTGGGAATTTACCGAAAGCGTCGTCTGGGGCGTCTTTTCCTGATTGCCAGCAAGACCTCCGGCAAAAGCACTTACGACCGATGCGATAATAATCGTCACGACCAGCATCAGCATGACACCAACAACTGGCGAAACCGCCTCGTTCCGATTTTGTTTCATATTACAACAACCTCCTTATCAAAAATATACTGCCCACTGGGAACATGCAGAATTTTCACATCAACTACACTACCACTTCCAAAGTCTGGATCAGCAATGCCATGTGGACTGGCAGTATCATTAATTGCTAAGAGGTCAGCCGTACCTGCAGTACTTCCTGTGCTGAGTACATCGCCGGTCGACCACGTGAAATTACCAAAGTCCTTCAGAGGATTATCCCCGGAATAACCTAAACGCATATCATTGATGAAGGGTACTCTTGTGAGAGTTCCATAACCATAAAGGTCTGAAGCGACACTCGTCGCTGTCTGCCTGTTTTTATAGATCTGTCCACTATTATTTTCATAATAAGTAATTATGGCAATATCTTTGGTCAAAATGGAATCTCCGCTTAAAGAAGTAAAGGTTATTACATCATTTGTGCCGCCCATTCCATCACTTGCACCTGTAGTTATCTCCACATCAATCGATGCCTGTGGTGCAACCTGCGTATTGCCTGCAAGTCCGCCGGCAAAACCCGACACAACGGCCGCAATTATAATGGTCACGACCAGCATCAGCATAACGCCGACTACCGGCGAAACCGCATCTTCGCTATATTTAATCATTTTTTCATCTCTCCGTCTCTAATCAACAAAACAAGTTAAATTGAGCTAACTCAAAATAACCATTCTCAAAAGTGAGGTTTGACTGGATATATAACTTTTCAAATTATGTTTATCTAAAAAAATTTAACTTGTTTATAGGCCAATATTTCTGTAATGTCCAGATGGTTTCTCCGAACAACTCTTCTGTTATTCGTATTTATCGGGATCCTGCTTTCCTGTTCCGGGTGTACGGATAATATAACTACAGATAACACAGGCAGCAATACTTCGGCAACAACATCGACAAGGGTAATATCCCTCGCACCCAGCGAGACCGAGATATTCTACGCGATAAACACCCCGGATTCAGGCATCTCGCTTGTAGGGAGAACGGATTACGACGATTACCCGCCTGAAGCTCTCTCCGTTCCGTCTGTAGGCGGTCCGCAGACACTCAGCATCGAATCGATCGTATCAAAGGATCCCGACCTGATTATCGGAACGACACTTGCGGACAAAACGGTCGTTGACAGTCTGAAAAGTCTCGGTTACGATGTGGAAATCTATGATCTCGAAACAATAGACGATGTATACTCCAATATCGAATCACTCGGGGAGATCCTGGGGCTTGAGGAGAGTGCCGGGGCACTCGTAGACAATATGACATCCCGCCAGACGGCAATCGAAGATGCCCCCAAGGAGACGCCCGCGCCAAAGACCTGGTATGTGGTTGCGGTCGAACCGCTCTATGCCGCGGGCAACAACACCCTGCAGGGTGAGATGATAGAGGAAGCTGGTGGAGTGAATGTCTTTGCCGACATGGACGGATATTTCGTAGCCTCATATGAGGCAGTGATCGAAAGGGCGCCTGAGGTCATCATAGTTCCTTCAGGCCACGGAAGCACCACGGTTAATTTCACACAGCAGATCCTCTCGATCCCCGAATTCAGGGATCTTCCGGCAGTAAAGAACGGCAGGGTCTACACAGTAGACGACAACACGGTCTCAAGACCCGGACCAAGGATAATCGACGGACTGGAGCAGTTCTATCAATGTATAAACGCAGAAATACTGTGATGATCTCGGCAGGATTGTTCCTGCTCACGATTATCATAATGCTCTTCTCCGTCGGTATCGGCGAATCCAATATCAGTGCGGAGACTGTAATCGCGATTCTCACCGAACCGCTGACTCACCAGACGGCATTCTGGTCGTCAGGCGATGCAACGATTATCTGGGAAATTCGCCTGCCAAGGGTGATACTCGGTGCACTCGTCGGCCTTTGTCTTGCAATAAGCGGTGCGGCACTCCAGAGCCTCTTCAGGAACCCGATGGCAGATCCGTACATCCTTGGAATTTCAAACGGTGCTGCGCTCGGGGCGACTATCGTCTTCGTGTACGGAGCCGCATGGGCCCTGAGCCTCTATACACTGCCGCTGCTTTCGTTCGTATTCGGAATTATCACTATATTTCTTGTATACTATGTAGGAAAAGTAGGAAACCGGGTTCCGGTGAACACACTCCTCCTGTCGGGTATCGCAATATCGGCCTTTTTGTCGGCAATAAATTCATTCATGATGTTTACGGGCGGACAGAACCTCCAGCAGATCATGTTCTGGATGATGGGCGGACTTTCAGGGAGGGGATGGAATTATATCTGGATAATAATACCATTCGCAATAATCGGTTCCCTCGCGATGATAACAATGGCAAGGAGCATGAATGCCATCATGTTCGGGGAAGAATCGGCACAGTACCTCGGGATCGATGTTGAAAAGATGAAGAAGATCCTCCTTGTCCTGACCGCATTTGTCACAAGTGCGGCGGTCGCGGTAAGCGGCGTCATCGGATTCGTCGGCCTCATCGTCCCGCACATAGTAAGGCTCATTGTCGGACCTGACCACAGGATACTGATCCCCGTATCGATATTTACCGGAGCAATATTCCTTGTTATTGCAGACGACTTTGCAAGAATCGTGATATCGCCCGCAGAACTCCCGCTCGGAGTGCTGACCGCACTTTGCGGTGCACCGTTCTTCCTCTATCTCCTCAGGTCGAAGCGGGGTGAACTCTGATGCCGATAAGCATTGAAGGGATTAAGTTCGGTTACACCGAATCGAGAGAAGTCCTGAAGGATATGAACTTCACCTGCCGCGACAACAGGATCACCGGCATTATCGGACCGAACGGGTGCGGCAAGACGACGGTCCTGAAGGTCATCGCAGGATTCCTTCAGCCTTCGGCGGGATGCATCAGGTACAATGACACGGTCATCGGAGAAGTGCCCCCGGTAGAACTGGCAAAGATGCGAGCCGTGGTCGAGCAGAAGATTTATACGCCATTTTCTTTTCCGGTATACGATTACGTTATGCTCGGGAGAAGCCCTTACCAGAAGAATTTTCAGCCGGATTCAAACGAAGATCACAGGATTGTAACCGATTCGCTCAGGGACGCGAGCGTAATCCAGTTCCAGGACCGAAAGATCAACGAACTCTCGGGTGGAGAACTCCAGCGGGTAATGATCGCAAGAGCGCTTGCACAGGAGCCGGAGTTTCTTATGCTCGACGAACCGACCTCGCATCTCGACATCAGGCATCAGCTTGAACTTATGAAGCTTCTCTCCAGACTGACAAAAGAAAAATCGGTCGTGTGCATCATTCACGAAATAAACCAGGCGTCGTCCTACTGCGATGATATCGTGATAACAAAGGACGGATACGTTCTGAAGGAAGGATCTTCAGATGATGTCCTCTCGGCAGAGACTCTCGAGGATGTATTCGGTGTTCTTGCAATGCAGTATCCCGGACCCGACGGCAAAAAGAAACAGTTCGCCTTCTCCCTTCCGCCCGAAAAGAAAACCGAAAAGAAAAGAAGAATTCATGTCATAAGCGGAGAAGGAATGGGAAGGCAGATTATCATGTCCCTTCATTCAGCCGGGATTGATGTTTCCGCGGGAATACTCAACCAGGGAGACCAGGACTACGAATCTGCAAAATCAATAGGAATTGAGACAATCTCCGCCCCTCCGTTCACCGGATATTCGGACAAGGAGACAACAGACCTCAAGAAAGCCTGCGATCTTGCCGACACGATTATAATCGTAGCTGTAAATGTCGGCAAAGGAAACCTGCCGAATCTTGAGATTGCCGCCGAATACCTCGACAAGAAAGAGGTCATATTCGTAAACCCTAACAGGAACCTGAAGAAGAAGGATCTAACCGAGGGAAGGGCGACAGAACTTTACAATCTTATACGGTCCAAAGCAAAATGCGTTGAGAATACCGATGAAGTTTTGGAAGAGCTGCTTTAATTAGGAATTCTCTTTTTTTTAGAAGGGCATAAGTCCCTCGCGGGGCAGCCCCATGCTCAGTTCGCTTCGCAAGCTACGCGAACTTTCGCAATGATGATACCCCGGCCTTCGGTCAGGAGGAAGAACATATTCTGGAAAAAATCATGACTTAAAATCATCCTAAATTTCGAAAAAATGAGATCAACTCTTAGAGCCGGAGGGATGCTTGCCCATCCCGACGGCGACCTATCGCCGTGAGGGGGAGGGTCAAAGGGAGGGGGAAACTTCCCCCTCCCTTCTACAAATATATTTTTAAGGGCATAAGCCCCTGACGGGGCAGCCCGAGCGCAAGATTGCTCCGCAACTTGCGCAATTGTGATAACCCGGCCTGGACGCTACCCGTTCGGGTAGCCTCGGACGGGTGGAGAATAATCAGAAATAGAAAAGCAATAGTTAAGATCGTTTAGATCTCCAAATAAACAAAATTTATTTTCTGGAGCAAACGGGGATGCTTGTCCATCCCGACGGCGACCTATCGCCATGAGGGGGAGTGGCTAGGGGAGGGGAAACTTCCCCCTCCCTTTCAATGACGAAAATATCTACCTATACAAAATAAAAAACTCAAATCAGCCCGATGTTCATGGCATAATAAAAAACAAACAAAACGACACACACGACAATCCCTCCGATCATGAGATAATCGGCCGCTCCCGGGGGATTCTCCATCACGTGCGTTCTCTTCATCGTCCGAAGGCCCCTGAGATCGATCGTCAGGCCCAGGACGTTAGCCTTCCCCAGTGCATTTGAGACGAGCGGGATCATAACAGGAGCCATGGAATTGATCTTTCCTTTCACTCCTTTCCCGGGATTGTACGCCCTCGCAAGCTGTGCCTCCTGAATTCTCTTCCCTTCCAGCTGGAGGCTTGGAATGAAACGTATCGCTATTAAGAGCATCAGTGTATAGTCCACAGGGAGCCTCATCGTTTGTAAGGCGTGAACCAGTTCTCTCGGCTGTGTCGAAATGATCACAATCTGGAATGCAAACAACATCACGAAGAAGCGAAGCGAGAGGATCATCGCAAAGGTCAGGGCTCCGCTCGTTATCGGCACAACGCCACCGATCAACGGGATGAATGACGGTATAAGATATCCGACCGTGTCTCCCGCCTGCATAGTGATAATCGTCAGGAGGAAAAGGCCCAGCGATAGGAATATCAGCATCGGAACCTGCCTTAAGAGCTCCATGTGCATCTTTCCGGCGATCGACAGAAGGAAGATCACGGCAACGATCCCGAGAAGGACAATCGGATCTGTTGAAATTATTGCCGCGATTATGACGAACACAAGGAAGATGACCTTCGTTAATGCGTTCATCCGGTGAAATACTCCGTTCATCCTCTTATACTGCAAAATCTCCGACATTATTCGTTCACCTCCCTGAAAGTATCCGAAACGATCTTCCCGTCTGCCATCTTTATGATTCTCGCCGCATGGTTCCTGACGATATCCAAATCATGGCTCACCATGATTATCGTATGTCCGGCTCCTGAAAGACCCTCAAGGATATTCATGATCCTCTCCGACTCAACCGGATCGAGGCCGGTCGTAGGTTCGTCGAGAAGAATCACTTTCGGTTTCATGGCAACGACACAGGCGATCGCAAGCCTCTGCCTCTCCCCGCGGCTCATCGATCTTGGGAACGCCCCTTTCTGCTCAGAAAGCCCTACCTCGTCAATGACCTCGTCGATGTATCCTTCCTGATAATCCATCGAGATGTTCTTCAGGCCGAACTCGATCTCCCTCTCGATCGTATCCTCGAAGAGCATCGTATCGGGATTCTGGAAAACAAGCCCGACATGGCGGGAGAGTTCGATCACACCCGAACCCGATGAATCGATCCCCGAGATCATAACAGTCCCCGATGTCGGCTTCAGGAGACCATTAAGATGCTTCGAAAGGGTAGTCTTACCAGAACCGTTCTCTCCGATTATTGCAATAAACTCCCCGGGGTAGAAATCTACGGAAATTCCGTCAAGTGCCCTGAATCCACCGTAGTCATGGACAAGGTCACGGATCGACACGACCGGTTCGCCGCTGCCATTTCTGTTCTTCCCGTCCAGGCTGTACCCGAATGTTACGGTCTTCTCCGCTTCCTCCTTCTCTCTCTCGCTGAAGAACTCCGAAGGCGAGATCTCGTTCACCAATCTTCCGTTATCTATGAAGATCACCCTGTCGGCGATCGCCGAGAGTGCTTTGGGCTTCTGTTCGACGACTATGATGGTCTTTCCCTCATTCTTCAGCCTCGTAAGAACGGCAATAATTTGTTCGGTTGCAACCGTATCCAGTTCAGCGGTAGCCTCGTCAAGGATTAGACAGTCGTTTCCCGATGCAAGCGTCGATGCAAGGGCCACCCTCTGCTTCTGGCCGCCCGACAGGGTATGCGGCGACCTGTAGCGGAGGTGCTCGATATTGGTCAGCTTCATTATATCTTCGAGCCGTTTTACTACATCTTCCGCCTCAAGACCCCTGTTCTCAAGCCCCGAGAGAACTTCCTCCTCCACAGTCGTAAAGATCAACTGGGCATCGGCATCGTCGAAGACTACTCCGACATGTTTCCCGATATCACCCATATCGGCATAAGAGGAGACATCTCTCCCGAATATCGAGATAGTCCCTTCTTCCCTGCCTTCGTATTCATGATGAAGGATGCCTGCCGCTGCAAGACAGAGCGTCGTCTTTCCCGCACCTGTCGTCCCGTTGATTAGCACGCACTCTCCCCTGTTTATTTTGAGATTTATGTCAGAGAGCGCGGGCCTTTTGCCTGCCGGATAGTTATACGTATAATCTTTGAACTCAACCGCCACGGGAGATATTATCCCTTCTCCGGAAGGTGAGATCCCTTCTGCCTTTGCAGGAGCAGGCTCCGCCTCACCCTTTATCCCCCTCATAAGTATCCTCGATGACGGGAAGTAGAGCACCTGTGTTATTACCGAATTAAAGACCGCGGTCGCGATGACTATAGGAGAGAGTGTAACGACGAATGCCCCTATCGTATTATACTGTCCTGCCAGCGGAATAATGCCTGCTACAATCACTACGATGCTCACCAGCAGGAACGTAAAACCGCTTGCAAGAGTGGCCACAAGCGTTGAAATCCCCGGGGAAAGGGGGAGCCTCTTCCTTGTTACCGAATAGACGCCGAGACACACCAGGGCTCCGACCGGTTCGCTTATGAGATTTCCCGGCGGAAAGATCGAGTGGCTGATCAGGGCGGAGACGATTCCCGCAACGATACCAATGCCGAGCGCGTCCCTCGCCCTGGGAGCAATCAGGATAATCGCAAGACAGTAAAGTGCAATAATCGGGTTTGCGACGATCGCACCGGGAATAATATTTGAAAAATATCTCAGAATCGCACCAATCGCCAGAAGAATACCCACGATCGCAATGTCTTTTGATTTCATCTCATTTTTCCTCCGGACATATTATCAGAATTACCTGTTAATTATTTTGTCCCTCAATGTATAAACGTGTCCATCGAGGCGTATTTTTATCCAAAAGAGTACCCGGTGAAATTACCGGGAGAGAATTCTTTTTGCAGGGAAGTACAGGACCTGCGTAACGATACAGTTGAAAACCGCCGTGATGATCACGATTGGTGCAACAGCCGCGAAGAATCCCATAACTGTTCCTGTGGGAATTGAGATTATCAAGGCAAGCATCACAAGCATGCAGACGAGAATGAACGAAAAACCGCTCACGCATGTTGCAACAAATGTCGTAATCGCCGGTGCGACTGCAATCTTGTTCTCGAGCATTGAGTAAAGGAGCATACATACAATGGCGCCCAGCGACTCACTGACAAGATTCGCCGGCGGAAAGATCGAGTGGCTGATCATCATCGAAACGATCGCAGCGACGATTCCTATCCCGAAAGCCTCTTTTACGGTAGGATGAATCAGTATGATCGCAAGACAATACAGTGCGATTACCGGGTTTCCCACGATTGCACCGGGGAACATGTTCGCGATAAATCTCAGGATCGCCCCTATGGCGAGGAGAATTCCTACTACTGCGATATCCCGGGATTTCATCTCAGAATCCCCCCGCAGATTCAGATTTTTTCCGTAGAACAGTACCAGTCATAATATAACCACCAATTGTCATCAATGTACATATCTGTACAATATTGTATAAATATGTTGCCAAACGATTACCAAAAATTCCAAATCCGGGAAATACCCAAAAGTAATGAAATGAACCCTGCAACAGACAGATTTATGACCGCGGCAATAATCGAGGCGAAAACGGGACATGACGAAGGCGGAATCCCAATAGGTGCGGTTCTCGTCAGGGACGGCAAAATCATCGGCAGTGGGCACAACAGGCGTATCCAGGAGAACGACCCCATAATTCATGCAGAGATCGACTGCCTGAGAAACGCAGGAAGGATCGGGAGCTACAAGGACACGACCCTCTACTCCACACTCATGCCATGCTACCTTTGTGCGGGAGCCGTAGTGCAGTTCGGGATCCGCCGGGTTGTTGTGGGAGAGTCGAGGAACTTTGCAGGCGCAAAAGAGTTCCTGATATCGATGGGCGTCGAGGTGACAGATCTCGACCTTGATGAATGCGCCGATATGATGGCGGAGTTCATAAAGAACAATCCGGAGTTGTGGAACGAGGATATCGGGGAACTGTAAAATCAATTTTTCAGGCATTTGGCAGGCACTTTTTAAAAGGGCATAAACCCCCGGAGTTTTCTCAATTTTTTTAGATCGGGCGTAAGTCTCTGGAATTTCCTTATTTTTTTTAGATTGGGCTTAAGCCCCTGACGGGGCAGCCCCATCGCAAGTTTCTACGAAACTTGCTCAATGATGATAACCCGACCTGGGCGCTACCCATTCGGGTAGCCCCGGCCGGGAGAGAGGGATCTAATAACTTAAAACAAGTTATAACAGGTAGCCAGAATTCATCCAGTAATTTATAATGGCGATGAAAATTCTCTGGAGCCGGAGGAATGCTTGTCCATCCCGACGGTGACCTATCGCAATGAGGGGGAGGGTCCAAGGGAGGGGGAATCATCTCCCGCCCTTCCCATCAATACATATTATCCAAAAAAAATTATCTTAAGATTAGAATAGGGACATTGATCGATGTGGAGATCTCCTTGAACAGGGTCCCGACCCTTATATTGGATCTCTTACCAAAGGCTCCCATGACAACGAGATTGTATCCACCGGAGGAGAACTCCTTCAGGATCGCGTCCTCACGCTTCCCCTCGACGATCTTCGAACTCCCTTTCAGGTTCATCCTGTTCATGTTCAGGGTCAGCTCGTTCAGATCCTCTCCGATGCTCTTCTTTAAGTCCCTGTATATCTTGTCCTCGTGCTCGTTAACGAGATCGCACCTGTTGCTCTGCTGGCAGAAATAGAAGGCTGCGGCACGGGTCTCCTCCCGGTCGATAACCGAGAAGATCGTTATTTCCGCATCCTTCTTCTTCGCAATCTCTATGGCGTTTATTGCCGCTTTGTAACTCCACTTCGAACCGTCCAGAAGTACTAATATTTTCATCCTTACACCTTCCTTTAATTTAGAACATTATATACAGCATACCCAGACCAATCGCGACCGTGACGACGAGAACGAACATTCCGATCTTCAGGAAATCGAAGAACGTGATCTTTATTCCTTCTCTCTCCGCTATACCCAGCACGACTACGTTTGCAGACGCCGCAATTGCCGTTCCGTTTCCGCCCAGACAGGCACCGAGCGAAAGTGCCCACCAAAGCGGGTAGATATCGATATTCGGCGCATTCAGCCCGATATCCTGTATCAGCGGTATAAGAGCTGCCGTAAGCGGGATGTTATCCACAATTGCAGAGGCAATCGCCGAGAACCATGCGATCACGAACATAGCCTCGCCGGTACTTGTCAGGCTGGACGTCATCATCAGTGCAAGATCGTTTATAACCCCCGTCTCTACAAGTCCGCCGACAAGGATGAACAGGCCGCCGAAGAAGAACAGGGCGGTCCATTCGACCTTCTCGAATATTACCTCCGGGGACTTTCTCGACCAGAACAATATCAGCGCTGCGCCGATGAGGGCGACCTCGGCAGGCTCAAGGGTCATCGACGAGTCTACGAACGGAAGGAACGTGTGCAGGATCTCACCGATATTGTTGTGCATGAAGAAGAGCATGATTACAATTGCAAGGGCGATGATCGATTTCTTGAACAGAACGGTATCCTGGATCGCCGCACGCTCGTCGAGTGCATCTATAGTCTTCTTTATCGCAGCTTTTCCTGCATCGTCGACCTTCATCTTCCTTCCGTATATGACATAGAATATCAACAGTACCACGAGCAGATCCACGATTGCGATCGGCGCCATCGTTAAGAGGAATTCGTTGAATGTCAGGCCCGCAGCGGATGCAATCATGATGTTCGGCGGATCTCCGATAAGAGTCGCCATTCCGCCCACGTTCGAGGATAAAATCTCGGCAAGGAGGAACGGGATCGGGTTTAAATCCATGACCTTTGCGATGTAGAGAAGCATCGGGGTCATCAGGAGAACCGTGGTAACATTATCAAGGAAGGCGCTCGTCACTGCGGTGACACACGAGAATAAAACCAGCACCATAATCGGGCTGCCCTTCGCCGCCTTCGCCGTGATTATCGCGAGATATTCAAACAGACCGCTGTTGCTCGCGACATTCACGATGATCATCATTCCCATCAGAAGGAATATCGTCCCGAAATCCACATGGTCGAGCAAACTATCCCATGGGACGATCCCGAGGAATACCAGAACAGCAGCACCTGCCATCGCCGCAACGGCCCTGTTTATCCTCTCGTCGACTATCAGGGCATACGTAATCAGGAATACAACTACTGCAATTAATGCCTCAATTAATGCCATATGAATGCTTCACCTCCAAAAACCTCAGTATAAAATAGTGGATACACTCATCTGCTGGACAAGACGCTGTGCAACAGGGCTTATCTCGTTTTCATCGCCCCTGCCTCCGCCATAGCACTTGGAGATCGCGACAAGGTCGTAATTTTCGGACATTATCTCGACATCGTCCCATTTATGGCCGGAATACTGGCGGCGGTTCACAGCCATTCCCCGCCCTTCAAGCTCTCCCGATATCTTTTCGAGAAGTTTCGTGCCGTACTCCTCTTTTCTGGCCTGGTAGACCCCTGCCGTATCTTCTCCCAGAACATCGCTTATTATCGAGACGACATCGGAGTCGGTAATATATACCAGATTTATTTCAATACCGTCAAAAGCGGTCAGGAGATCATAAAGATCCTCCGATGCCCCCTTGACAAAAATATCGAGCGGCATCAGAACCTTCCTGAAATTACAGATGACGATCTCGTCTTCGGTCAGGAGGAACTCGCGGTAATCTTTTAAAACATCTTTGTACCGGGTTCCGACAACATCCTTGAATTTTCTATTGATCAGCGATTTGAAATATTCCATATCAATCTCCGGAATATGAGTGAATACTCTGATTTGTATTGACCACTCCTTAAGCTTTTGCAACCTCGAAGGTTGCATTTATCTTCCGCAAAAATGTCTAACGATATTCCTCGAGGAACGATATATTCGAATTCAATGATTCAAGCATTGCATCGAGTTCTCCACGGATTACACCGATAGCCTGCGTATAGTCCGAACTGATCAGGTTCTTGTCTATATCGCCGCCCATAACCTGTAGGAAGAGAATTCTCTGTCGTATATTTTGATAATCGTTAAGGACTTCAACAAGGCCGGTCCTGAATTCAGGCGTGCTCGTCTGGAAGATCGCTTCGGCCTCATCGTCCACAGCGGCCAGTTCCGAACATACATCGAGGAAATCGATCTTGAACTGAAGGGATTTTATTCTTGCCTCATACCCGTATCCTTCCAGATAGAAGGTCGGGCCGAGTGCATAGAGCTTATCGAGAGCCTCTTTGTACTGGGTCTCTGAGGCCCCGAGCTGGGAGTAGAATATCTCGTCCTGTGTCGTGAAATCGATCGCGATCAGCCTGTTGTCGGCAAGCTTCTCGATCGAATTGATCTCCCCCAAAGTTGCATTATTGACTTCATCCTGCGAAGAGCAGCCGGAAGAGATCGAAACTGCAACCAGGATGAGGACGGCGATAAGAGGGAGGAAAGTGCTAAAGCTGGATCTCATACAGAGCCTCCTTTCCGAATACATCCTCTTCGTAGTAACCGTGACCGGGCGTATCGGACGCATAGGTTCCGTCGGGGTAATAGAATACAGCCTGCTGACCTACACCGTAATAACTCTCACCGGGATGCACCAGTTCATGATAATTGGAGGTATCCCCGTAGACATAGTATCCCATATCCGGATTCCGGCCTACCGACCAGTCGAAGTTCAGCCAGTATGCAGTCTCCCCGCTCTGCCCGTCGATACTGTAATAGACCCTCTCACAGTCATAACGGGCGGAGATATACCTGCATTGCCCGATCACTTCATCTTCATTCGTTCCCAGGTAATATTCAGGAAACGCATGTCCCGGATTACCCCCGGTCCCCGCGACATTTACAATCCTCATCTCCGCACCCACGGAGCCGGCAAGCCCGGCCATCAGGACCGAGTAATCGTCGCAGTCTCCCCTGAGATCAGCCTTTATCGATTCAAGCGAGGACGAGATATACTCAGGGCCAAGAGGATCGCTGACGACCTTCCAGTTGCTGTTGAGGTCATCCCATATATCGCAGGCATACTGCAGGGTCTCTCCGTCAGGATCAACGGCCGTCGTTCTCAGCAGGGCGTAACCGAGAACGGCGGAATTGTTCGTCTGGAGTGCATCCGCATAGAGAACCGCCTTCTTCTGGTCGTACGGAATCACGGGCGATTCGACAATGTCCTGCGTCTCCTGGGAGGAATATACCAGGACGCCCGCCTGAGTTGCCGCGATAATGCAGCATATTCCTGCAACGGCCAGAACAAAACCGCAGAAATTCCAGCTGCTCTTTTTCAATCCCTTCCCCTTCATATTTCACCCCGTTTCTGCCTGTTCGTCCTCACCTGAAATTACCCGATTATCGGCGCAACCTTTTCATTAACTCTCACCGATTTATACGAACCGTCGGAATAATATACCATCGCTGAACCGGCGTCGCTGTATCCGGTATCACCGGGATATTCCCCGAAAAGTTCCAAAGGAAGCCAGTATGTAACCCCGCCGTTCTCCTCTACGTAATAATCGTAATTCAGGTTCCTTATATCACGGGTCTCCTTGTACCTGTCATCATACCCCCCGTATCTCACCTGTATATAAAGCGCCTGGAAATCTATCGCATTCGTATCGGGGAACAGGAGCAGGTAATTGATAAGCTTCGGATATGTGTAGCAGATCTCCCCGTACTTCTCAGGTTCGTTCATGATCTGCATAAGCGGATCCATGAAACTGTAACAGGTATCGCCGCTGCACAGCGTCCCATACCTGTATTTGAATATAGTCAGGCCGCTCGGGTCCTTTTCGAATATTGCCGAGTAATTCGATTTGAAGGCCTCGTATTTTTCCGGGCTGATTATCTTTGTATTGTAATCTTCGCTGTTGCCGAGATAAAGTTCGGCAACTGCATATTCGCCGGATTCAGGATCAACACCGCTCTTTATCCTTGCCTCCCCCCCGGCCCCTTTTATCATCGACGCAAGAAAAACTGCAAAGTCGGCCTCATCTCCCGTAAGACCTGTGTTGATGCTCCGGCTTGCAGAAGAAATATCCAGGAGCCCACCGTCTTCTCCCGAATATGTCCAGTCGGCAACCGAACCGTCCCGGATATCGCATGCCTGCTCGATCGTAAAAGTGCCTGCATGATCGGATGGGATGTAGCGGACCGCATAATCCCTTGTTGCAGGAAGATAATAGTCCATACCCTGCGAGACCTGCCTTGAGATCAGCCAGTTCCTCTCGGCCTTCGTGAGATATGACGGAAGCCCGTACTGCAGAGTCAGGCCGCCGGAAGCATTGTCCGCCAAAGATACTTCGGCAGTTGCACCCGGAACGGAAGTGTTGACACCTGCCTTGTCATCCTCTCCGGCAGTTGAATTGACCATAAATGCAATAGCCGCAACAATGCAAAGGGCAGCGATGAATGCAGCAATATCAAGGGTCCGCGGATCCATTATTAATCAGTATTTAATCTTTTACAATAATACCGTTTCTTTATATGCTTTAATCGGAAAACCTGTAGAGATTCAGGTACTGCCTGCATTCAGGGCACAGCGTCTTCTTTTTCCGGTCAAGTTCATCGAGAGTCTGGGGGTAGTACATTATGCATTCCGGGTTTTCGCAGTGATCGAGCCCCATACAGTGGCACAGCTCGTGACACCCCTCCTTAACCAGCCTGTCCATGAGATCTTCATCGCTCTGCTGCCTACCGTACCAGCGGTTGTCGAGTCTCGCCGTCGATACGACGGAAACCTTTACTCCCGGCCTTGCAAGACCGAAGACAAAGTCACGCCCCCTGATATAGAGGTCTTTTCCCGTAACAAGCAAAACAGCCTCTTCACATCCCGCCCGCCGGGTGTATATATCCTGCATATCCCCGAGTATCCTGCTTGCATCGTTCTGATTTCTCGAACGATCAAAACCCCTGAGCATCATGCCGTTGGGCTGGGCTGACGCGGGCATATCGAGAGTGTGAGAGACCATCCGGACGAAAGGCTGCTGGAGGCCTTCAGGGACATCTTCATCCCAAAAAATAAGAATCCCCATTCAGATTATATTTTGACAATGGTCAATTATAAGAGTATTGAAGAACGAATCGCGGAATACCTGGCCGGACATTACAAATCCGCAGTCGAAGTAGGCATCGGCAGGAATACCACGACAGCCGGTATTCTCGCCGAAAGGGGCGTCGATATATGCGCAACCGACATCAGGGAATGCCCCGGATGCCCTGTTATTTTCACCCGGGACGATATCACATCCCCGGATCTCTCCATATATTCAGGCAGGGAACTCATTTATTCCGTCCGTCCTGGTGTAGAGATGGTCCCGGATCTCATTAAGACTGCAAAGGCAGCAGGAGCCGACCTGATCGTATACCACCTGGGAAATGAGATATATGAAAACGGCGGCGAGATAATAGACTGTGGTGTAATCCTGCACAGATATTATCAAAAAAGTTCATGAAAATTCAACAGCACAGGGAATCTAAATTTTCTCGACCGGATTTCAAAACAAAAGTTCATGAAATAAAGTTTCATGCACTGATTCATGTAAATCACAAAGTGATTTGCATGCAAAACCGAATAAACAGCCCGGGGACCCTTGCCGGTCCCCGGAGCGTGCCGTTAGAAGATTATCTTCGAGCAAGGCCCCCGGGCAGGGGCCTCTTATCATGATAGACCGCTCAGGGGATAGACGAGTATCCCCTGAGCGGAAATATACGGCAGGCTCAGAACCCGTCGAAGAGCGTCGACTGGGACGAGTCCTCCTTTTTTTCCGTGGCTTCGACGGCGGGCTCCGCGGCCGGTTCGGTATTCTGTTCCTGCTCCAAAACGACAGGAGGATCTACAGAGGCAGGCTTTTTGGTGATTTTTTTCTTCTTCTCCGCCTTTGCCTTTTCTTTTTCCGCCTTTTGAATATCCTTTATTACTGCATCCGATCTCGCCTTGTCATGGAGGAAGAAGTCGAGTTCGTCCTTATCGAGATTATTCTGCCTTGCGAATTCATGGGGTGATTCGTCTGCGATGATGGAGAGCGGTATCAGCATATCGTCCCGCAGGGTGTCCTCGGGCATATGGTAGGTCTCCGACAGATTCCTGAAGAGAGAATCCCTGAGACCCTTTTGCTTCTTCGCCCTGAACAGCCTTCCCCATCTTGATGGAGGCATTATCCTGCCGGAGACTCCCGCACCCCCGGCCGATACCGCAGTTCCGATAAGCATCACGGCTCCGGCGTATCTCCAAAGTGTGTAATACTGTCTCCTGTAGGTATCCCCGAGGAATTCATCGGCCTTCGAAATATACCTGTACGCAAGCGCCATATCGGCGGGATCTTTAATCGACGAAAGATTGTCCTCGATCCACTGCTCGGTCGTCTCCGGGGTGTCGGGAATCTCGTACGAGATGGACATGAGCCTTTTATCATCCTTCCCTTTAAATGCGGCGCCGACAAGATCGAAGATCGTCGATCTCTCGTCCTTTGAGGAGGTTGCAACCTCCCTCTCGCTCACGTCCGCACCTGCCGAAGCCGCATGAAGCATATTTATCGCCGACCTCAGGTCCCCGGATGACTCATCGGCAATATCCAGCAGAGCATTCTCCTCGCACTTTATCCCCTCGGACGAGCAGATATATTTCAGCCGGGGAACGATCGATCTCGCCTGGAGCGACCTGAACTGGACCTGAATACAGACGGATTTGAGCTCCTTTGCAACACCATATATATCGTTTGCTATAAGGACGATCGGCTGGCAGGAATTTTTTATCGTATCGAGAATCGCCCTGGCCCCGCCCCTGTCCGCGTTACCGTGAAGGTTGTCGGCCTCGTCGAATACGATAAGTTTTCTCGACGCCCCGGTAAGGCTCATCGTGGTGGCAGTCGAGCCGGCGATCTTATCGATGACAGATTTCGTCCGGTCGTCGCTCGCGTTCAGTTCGACGACCTCCCAGTTCATATCGGCCGCAAGTGCATAAACCGCAGAGGTCTTGCCTATACCGGGTTTTCCGTATATTAAAACCGGTTCGTCCCCGATCTTCCAGTTTGCCGCCCATTCGGCCAGCTGCCTGACTGCGGCATTGTTGCCGACTATATCCCCGAGACTCTTCGGCCTGTACTTCTCAACCCAGTCCAGCATGCAACTCACATAATATTGGTATGGTTTCATGAAAACGTTTATGAAAGATATGTTTCATGGACTGTTTGATGTAAATCGCAACGCGATTTTCATAAAAGAACTGAATGGTTATGCAGCAGTTACCAACCGGATAAACCGTTCAATAACAACAATGTAATAGCATAGAAAGACTGAATAATTAGATAAGTTGGTGTTAAGAGTGGAGAAAAAATGTTCCACTGAGCAGATAGCACAGGTAGTGCGCGAATATGCAGGAGTCACGAGGAAACGTGCGATCGGAGAGATTATCCAGTCTCTGCGAATAGAATCAGACAATGTTATCGTGTCCTTCGGGGAAGATGCCGCCTTAATAAAAAATAATGAAGATGGCCTTCTTCTTGCTGCAGACGGGATCTGGAGTATGCTGATGGAGGCCGATCCTTATTGGGCCGGGTTCTGCTCAGTCCTTGTCAACGTGCACGATATTGCGGCGATGGGAGGGACACCTCTTGCGATGGTCGACATTCTCTCCGTTCAGGACGAAAATATCTGCCACGATGTTCTCCGGGGAATGGCCGACGCCTCCAGAAAGTTCGGTGTCCCGATAGTCGGAGGACACCTCCACCCCGACTCTCAGTTTTCCGCCGTCGACGTTGCGATACTTGGAACGGTAAAACCCGACGAGGCGATCTTCTCCCATACGGCAAAGGAGGGAGACAGGATAATCGCTGCATTCGATCTCGACGGCCGGGTCCATCCTTCCTGCGCCCTGAACTGGGACACTGCAACACTCCGTGACACCGAAACTCTCCGCAGCCAGATAAGGATGATGAAGACCCTGGGCGAACGCCGTCTCGTTACCGCAGGAAAGGACATCAGCAACCCCGGTGTAATAGGCACTCTAGGAATGCTCCTTGAGACAAGCAAAAAAGGAGCGTCCATAAGCCTTTCAAAGATCCCGAGACCCGACCTCGCAAAGGCCGGCATCGATTTTTATCACTGGGTGCGGATGTACCCCGGAATGGGCTTCATTCTCACGGCCGAGGAGAAGAACGTCGCAGAGATTATCAGGCTCTTCTCCGAAGTAGGCATTACGGCCGCAGATATCGGCGAGATAAATAATACAAACCTTCTCACTGTAAAATACGGCGATATGGAAAGCGAGGTTTTCGATCTCGGTGAAGAAGGAATCATGCACCTCTTCATCTGATTACGGAGGAATCAGGGATGCATATCGGCATCGGAATAGATAAAAATGCAGGGAGAGTGATGGAATCGCTCACCAGTGCATCGAAGAGCAACAGGATCACCATTTTTTCTAAGACCGGCATTCCAGGCACGCCTTACGATATAGTTGTCAGTGACAATGCCGAAGAGGAACTCGTCAAAGCATTGTATGAGGGACGGATCGACGCCGCCGTCAGGGGGACGCTTCCGGCCAACGCCGTAATGAAACTCCTGAAAAAGTACGGAAACGTGAAATCGCTGAAACGGATCGCACTCCTCGAGACGCAGTCGGGAACAAGGTTCCTCCTCGCACCGGTCGGAGTCGACGAAGGCTGGACAAGGGAAGAGAAAGTAGATTTCGTAGGCTACGCAAGAGAGATCGCATCTGCACTCGGAATGAACGAAAAGACTGCAATACTCTCAGGAGGGCGTCTTGGGGACATCGGAAGGCACCCTGTCGTCGACAAAACTATCGAGGATGCCGAGGCCGTTGCGGAAGGGACAGGTTCCGATCACATGGAGATCCTGATCGAGGATGCAGTCAAAGATCATGGCATAATAATCGCGCCGGATGGCATCTCCGGCAACCTTGTCTTCAGGACTCTTGCACTTCTCGGAGGAGGGCGGGCACACGGTGCTCCGGTGGCAAATCTCAGCAGGATCTTTGTAGATACTTCGCGCGCCTCCTATGATTATTCAAATGCCGTTTTTCTCGCTTCAGCATTGGCCGATTACAAACAAAAGACATTTTAGGATTATTTTTGAGATCTGACCAGACTATGAGGGTTTTAAGACTTTTAATATTTTTTCTTTTATTTTTGCATAAAAATCAAAAAATGCAGTAATTATTTGTTTATATTCCTCAAAACCCTCTAAATTCCCAAAAAGTATTTATGTTCCCCGATATACTTTTCAAATGAGGTGGAATTGAAATGGCGAATGATCTACCAATTGCAGCAGTTGTAAGAATTGCAAAGAAGAATGGAGCAGAGAGAGTAGGCAGCGATGCCGCACAGGCAATCGTTGACGCAGCAGAGGCATACATTGCAAACCTCACAAAAGAGGCATCAAAGTACGCCCAGCATGCAGGCCGCAAGACGATCAAGAAAGAAGATGTTGACATGGCAGTCAACGCCTGAATCTTTTTTCTTTTGAATTAATTAGCTATTGTAGTATCCTTTATTTTCTAAATATCGACTTTCTGTATCTATCTGCGGAGCATAGCCCCGAATTCTTTCAGGAAGAAACCATCCAGTTACACATCATAAGTGTACCCTGTCAAATCGTGGGATATTGAATCAACCGCGTCTCTCCGCTCAGGGGACACTCGCCTGTCCCCTGAGCGGTTATCGCCACAGAGAGGCCCCGAGGCCGGGGCCGATCCGCGGGCCGGTTGGGCGGCCCGCGGCGAGGGGTTGCCAAAATATGCTATTAACCGGATGTTAAAAAAGATTATTAAAAAAAAGATCAGAGTTGTCCTTTTGTACTCGGTATTCCCTTGTCGGGATCTACTCTCGTAGCCGCTCTCAGGGCGACACCGAAGGCCTTGAAGACAGCCTCGCACTTGTGGTGGGCATTTTTTCCCTCGAATGCTATGTGAGCGGTGATATCCGCATTCGAGCAGAGACTGTAGAAGAAATGCTCCAGAAGGTCTCCGGGTATGCCGGATACCGGGTACTCGCCGAGCGAACCGTTCATCACCAGGTAAGCCCGACCGCCGCAGTCGAGGGTAACGTAGGCTATCGATTCATCCATGGGGACTGCCGTGTGGGAGAATCTCGCAATCCCCTTCCCGTCGCCTATCGCTTCGCCTATAGCCTTGCCCAGGACGATCCCTATATCCTCGACGGTGTGGTGGCAGTCCACGTCGAGATCCCCTTTCGCCTTTATCGTCAGGTCGAACATGCCGTGCCTTCCGAACGCGTCGAACATGTGATCGAGGAACGGAATTCCGGTATCCGCCTTCACAATCCCTTTTCCGTCAAGATCAATCCATACGGAAATATCAGTCTCTTTCGTCTTCCTCGACTTTTCAAAGCATCTCATTTGGAAACCTCCATGGCAGCCCCGAGGCTGATCCTCCCGCTGTAAAGAGCAGAACCCAGTACTATTCCATCTGCTCCAATCTTCTTTATCTTTACTACGTCCTCAGGCGAGGAGATACCGCCTGCGACGATTACCGGAAGGGATGTGGCCTTCACAAGTCTTTCCACCGGAACCGGATCGATTCCTTTCTGTAGTCCCTCGACATCGACGTTAGTGAAGAGAAGGGCTCCCGCACCCGCCTCTTCGAACCTCTTCGCCCACTCGATGTAGTCGCCGGCCGAATTCTCCCAGCCCTTCACGACGACCTGGCCGCCGCGGGCATCGACACCCGCAACGACCCTCTCCTTCCCAAAGAGATCGGAGACCTCGGTAACGGCCTCAGGATGCTCTGTCGCGAGCGTACCGAGGATTACCCTGTCCACACCGGTATCGAGCCACCCGGAGGCATCCTCGACGCTCCTGATGCCCCCTCCGAGCTGGACGTAGGCCCCGGTCTCCCTGACGAGTTCGCGGATCAGCTCCGCGTTGCTCCCCGCACTCCCGAACGCCCCGTCGAGATTGACTATATGGAGGCGATCCGCACCCTCGTCTATCCATCGCTTCGCACAGTCAAGCGGTGCGCCGTACTCGGTCCGGCAGTCCTTCTTTCCCTGGACGAGCTGCACGCACCTGCCGCCTAGTATATCCACAGCAGGAAAAACCTTCATCCCCGCCACCCGGATTAACGGATCATCCGTTCGATCGGGATGACGAGAATGTCCCTGGCGCCCGCCTTCTTCAGCTTTCCGACGAGTGAGTAGAGATGGTCTTCTTTTACGACCGCATGAACCGCCACGAGATTGTCGTCCGACGAGACATCCATCACCGTAGGCCCGGAAAGTCCCGGAAGCTCCCTCTTCACTTCCTCAAGCGAGGGGCGTGTGACGTTCATCATGAGATAGCACTGGCCGCGAGCCATGATCACGCTCTCGAGAGCGAGGCACAGCTCCGCGATCTTCTCCGGGTGTCTCTCTTTCGCATCCCTGTTGGCTATGAGAACGGTCGTCGACCTGAGAACCTCGTCGACTACGCGGAGATTGTTCGTGGCGAGAGTAACGCCCGAACTGGTGAGATCGATTATAGCATCGGCGATCCCGAGATAAGGTGCCGCCTCGCAGGCGCCCCCCACCGGAACGAGCGTGACGTCGATCCCGAGACCGTTGAAATATTTCTTTGAGATCCCGGAGAATTCTGTCGCGACGCGGAGACCGTCAAGCTGTTTAGGGTCGTTTATGTCGGAGTCGGCCGGGACGGCCAGCACAAGGTTCGCGTTTCCACTCTGGAGATCGAGAAGCTCCTCCACATCGGAGCCCCTCTCCATGATCATGTCCTTTCCGGTGATTCCGAGATCGGCCGCACCGTCGGCAACGAACTCGGGGATATCGATAGGACGTGCGAACAGGACCTCGATCTCCGGATCGGAAGTCCTGGAGATAAGCTTCCTCTGGACGCTGTTTTTTATCCTGAGACCACTCTTCTCGACGGTTTCGATGATCGGATCGGCAATCCTGCCTTTATTGGGGATGGCGAGACGTATTACATCACCCGGTTTTGCATCGGAATTCATTCTTATAAAAATAGTTGTATTAGAAAGTCTTTAATTCACCGCGGATTACCCTCTCGGTAATTGACGCGATATCGGCCAGCCTTTCGTCGATTATCGAATTGATATCCTTTTCGACCGAGGTGCTGCACTCTTCTTCGGCGATGTACTGCGCACTTGCCACGAACGGCTGGTCGATTGGCTTTCCTATCTGCGAGAGAAGGCGGACGTAGAGATCGTCAATTCCGTCGATCTCGTTTACGCACTGCGTTGCGATCTCGGTCGAGAGAAGGTTGTAGATCTTTCCTATGTGATTTATCGGGTTCTTACCGCTCGTTGCCTCCATGCTCATCGGCCTCTGTGGAGTAATGAGGCCGTTGCAGCGGTTGCCGCGACCGACGGATCCGTCGTCGCCCATCTCCGCCGAGGTTCCGGTAACTGTAAGGAAGATGCTTCCCTTGTCTACGCGGTCGCCGGTGTTTATCCAGACGTTGACCTTACGGTCGGTGCAGCCGGATGCAACCTTCTTTACTTCTTCGCCTATGAAGCCGACTGCATCGACGTAGTCGTCCATCGAGCCGCAGAACCTGTCGATCATCGGGACGCAGAGCGTCAGGTTGATCTCGTTGTTCTGCCGGAGTCCCATAATCTTTACATCAGTTCCGATTATGGGGTTCTTGGGCCTGACATTGTTGTCGATGTGTTCGCTTACCCTGAGGATTATGTTTTCAAGGTCGCTGAAGGGTGCGTGGCCGATACCGAACGAGGTGTCGTTTGCATGAGGTACGGGATTGTCGCCGCATGCCCTGAAGACGTCGCGGAGATCTGACGACCCGACTCCCATCCTGCAGTCAACGATTACGTCCCTCTCCATATCGAGGAACTGGAGCGTCTCCCTGAGATAGTTGCGGGCTGCCTCGACTGCAATGGCGTCGGTGGGGATGGTCTTTCCCTGGAAGTCCTTCGTCGCACGGCCGGTAAGTAGGATGTAAATAGGCCTTGTTACATTTCCACCGCCGAATTTCGGTATGGACTCTCCTGCGACGACTTCGCCCTGGTCTGTGTTGTGGTGAAGGACCGCATCGCATTCTTCAAGGTATTTCCTTGAAAGGGCCCTCGATACCGCCTCCGCGATTCCGTCCGCAAGACTGTCGGGATGACCGATGCACTTCCTTTCGGCAATCTCTATCTGCTGCTTTTCTATTGGTGTCTGTGTAAGTTTCTCAACTGAGATGTTTCTCTGCATAACTTTCTCCCAAAAGACAATTCTATATTACTTTAATTCAGTTATACAATATATTTTGCTTATTGAATATTACTATGAGTAATACGCGGAAGATTGTCGCCTGCCGCATATGACAGGGGAAAAAAGGCGGCCCGTGTTTCCGCAATGAAAAATATTTAGTTTCAGGGGAATAATGCGGCGGAATTCAGCCCCTGACTCCGGCGCCTTCCGTCATTTGATCGGTGTCGAACTTGCCGCCGGTAAGATATCCTGTAAGAGTCCCCCAGATCTCCGATGCTTTCTTCCCGATCTCATCGAATATCGACATTACTGCACCGACTGCCCCGGTTTCGCCGCTTTCCGTCTCTATCGACCATACCGAACCGGATGAAAATGTCCTGCCCGAACCGAGACTGAAGAATTCGATCGTAACCTGCGAGCCGTCTTCGCACGACACCCGGTCTCCGACGAGTATTATTTCGCCTACTTTAGCAGGGAGGATGCGATCGCCCCTCTTGATATAACAGCTGCCGCTTACCGAATCGACCCTGCCTGCTTCATGGTCGGTGTCCGCGGGAAGGTACAGAGTCTTCACCTGTCCGTCGGCACTGCCGGCCGAAGAACCGGATTTTTTGAACAAAACTGCAAGGCCGTCGGTCCCTCCCCCGAACATCTGCGATGCGGACCTGTCGGAGAGCGAAATGTCGGCATACGCACCTCTCTGCAATATCAGGATGTCACCGTCTTCGATCGAATCCCCGGCGGACGCAGGAAAGACGTCTGTCCCACGAGTTATTGTAACCGAATACGATCCGATCTCGGGCACCGTCGTAACAGAGACGATCTTTCCGAGAGTCGAACTGTCGGTATCGACCGTCATCTCGACGTTCTGGTATGCCTGTGCGGATACGGGCACTATCGCAACCGCCGCGACCAAAAGAACGATCAATAACAATACACGAGAAAAGGAAAATCTCATAAAATTAAAGCTCTTTTTGCGTATATTAATTTAGTCATTTATATAATGGATGCCACATTTTACATTTAGTAAAACAATCTTTCTAAAATATGCCGGGGTACTCAAAGGGTTATAGCGAAAGTAATGATTAAGGACTGAATACACATCCTCCACCGGTGCAGGATTTGCGGTTTCCTGAGGAGACGTAACCTGCCACCGGTGGTTAGAATACAGTGTAGAACCTGAATTTAATTCATGAGGAGGATGAATAAAATCAAAACAATTAGCATAGGAATACTGCTATTGCTGCTCCTTTCATCCGCCCCGGCTTCTGCGTCATCCGGCGGGTCCGATCAGCCCTTATCGATCAACATCACCTCACCGGAAAACGGAACGAGTTTCAACAGCGACGTCGTTCCCCATGAGGTCAGGGTCATCGCCGACATCTCCTCAAAGTATGCGATTGCAAACATAACCGTCGACAGCGGTTGGGAGACCGTTGAAGCCGGTCCCTCCTCTCATATTGAAGAGTCCGTCCACGTGGAAAGCGGTGGGGAAAATTCTATTGTTGTCACAGTCACGGACGAAAAAGGCAATTCGGTATCCGAAACAACTACATTTACAATAATTACCGGACCGCCGCTTTCGCCCGGATATACAATCCAATATGCGGTATACGGAGAGGTCACGGACCCGGAGGGTGAACCGCTGCAGGATTGCCGGGTGACGATAAACTCATCAGTCTGGCTCGATTTTAACAACGTTCCTTTAGGATCAACCAGCATGACAGATACCAGTGGCAATTACCTGATCGAAAATGTCTACGGCCCTGAGCTTATGATTACGGCGGACAAAGAAGGCTTCAGGCGGTATAGAAGTGTAGAGAGTTTCGACAACACCAGCGTCGAATTCAACATCGTCATGGTGCCGGAGGAAAAAGAGTCGCCCGGTTTCGGTTTTATCACAGGAATTTCCGGGATCGCTTTTGCGGCCATTTGTGTGATATTTATCCACGCAGGAAACAGAGCACAGAGATCCCTTGAAAAATAAAAAGTGAGATTTAACGTATCCTTATATCAGACCTGATGGTCAGGACACAGGCCCCGTCCCTGAACACCCTCACGATTCCGCCCGACTCCGACACCGTAACACCCACCACAGGGAGATCCATCGTAATCGCCGCAGCCGCAAGGTGCCTTCCGCCCATTCCGCCCGGAAGCTTCACCGTTCCGGTATTGATATTCAGGTACCTTCCCGCCGAGACGATCTGCCCTTCGGTATTTACGATAAAAACACCATCGAGCTGGGCGAACTCCTTTATGCTCTCCCAGTTGTGCTCGTTCTTGATGTTGCAGTCCTCCGGCTTCTGCCCCTTGTACGGGTTGATAATCGCCTGGTAAGAGTGGGTATAGATCTTGTTCTCGTCGCCGATGATGAACGCAGTTCCGATATTGCGCCCCTCCCGCCCCTGCCGGGAGATCTCCAGGGCCACCTTCAGCACCGCCGACATCACATCCCTCGGGATGATATCTTCGAAGCTCCTGACGTTGATAAACGAACTCCCGTCCTTGATATCGAACGTAATCAACGCATGCGGGAAGACTCCGACGACAATCCCCTCCTCGAACTCTTTGGCGAGGTATATCTGGACGGCGGCATCGTTGAGATGTTTCTCGGAGACCTCAAGGATATCGTGCATGGTCAGGTCCTTTAGGACATCGAGCTGGAGATCCTCGACCCAGATCACCGGAATACCGGATTCGAATTCCAGTGGAGAGAGGAAGGAAACGATCGCTTTGGCACCCGTCTTCGCGGCCAGATCAGCCGCAGTCTGCATCATAAGAAGTTCGGAATTCACTAATCTAACATCCCGGCTGATACCTAATAAAATTTATCATTATTATAAAAGTTCCCTGATGAGAACAGGAATGTCGGACGGCTTTTCCGCCACTGTTATCCCCATAGATTCGAGACGGCGGATCTTGGACCCCGCGTCGCCCTCCCCTCCGGCCACGATCGCGCCGGCATGACCCATTCTTTTCTCCGGCGGAGCGGAGACCCCCGCAATATATGTGACTAGCGGAAGGTCGGTATAGGACGCACCCTCCTCTTCAAGGTTCCCGCCGACCTCACCGATCAAAACGACCGCCTTAGTCTCCGGGTCGTTCTCGAACCTCTCCAAGACATCGACGAAAGTCTCGCCGATCACGGGGTCGCCGCCGATCCCGACGATCGTACTCTGCCCTATTCCCGCACGGCTGAGCTCGTTCACGACCTCGTACGTCAGGGTTCCGCTCCTCGAAATGACACCGACATTGCCTCTCATCGCCAGCTGTGCAGGCATGATCCCGAGCTTCAGCTCGCCCGGCGACATCGTTCCCGGACAATTCGGGCCGATGACGCTGCATCCTTCCAGTCCGGCGTATGATATCGCCTTAATCGTATCGTGAACCGGAATGTGCTCGGTAATCGCGACAACGAGATCGAGGCCGTTGTATGCCGCCTCCATGATCGAATCTCCCGCCGCAAAACCGGGCACGAAGAGGACGCTCACCGATGCGTCGTGTTCGAGGAGGGCTTCCCTTACCGAGTTGTAGACCGGAACCCCGTGGACATCCTGCCCGCCCCTGCCCGGCGTAACACCCGCAACGACTCCCTTTCCGCCCACCGATTCAGCGTACTTGTTCATCAGTTCGATATGGAAGGCTCCCTGCCTTCCGGTCGCACCCTGGACGATTACGCCAGTATTTTTATCACCGTATATCATCTCAGTCCGCCTCCTCTACCGCGAACTTTACAACCTCTTCCATCGACCCGAGCATCCTGTACCCCTTCTCCGAGAGGATCTTTTTGCCCTCGGCCTCGTTTGTTCCTGCAAGACGGACGACGACCTGCTGGGAGACCCCCGCCTCAACGATCCCGGCGGCCACCTCGTCGCATCTCGTAATTCCGCCGAGGAGGTTGACGACGATGACCTTCACGCCGTCCATTCCCGAGACAAGCTTCACTGCACTGCAAACCCTTCCCCGGTCCGCTCCGCCGCCGACATCAAGGAAGTTCGCAGCCTTGCCGCCGAAATACTCGATCATATCAAGGGTGGACATCGTAAGTCCGGCCCCGTTTCCTATAACGCCGATGTTTCCTTCAAGCTCGACGTATGAGAAACCGAGATCCTCAGCCAGCCTCTCGCGTTCCGTCAGGTCGCGATTGACCGTGATCCCCTGCCTGCCGAGAGCGTTGTCGTCGACGATGATCTTCGCATCCGCCGCATAAACTCCCTTCCCAGTCGTTACAAGCGGGTTGATCTCAGCGAGGATAGCATCGCTTTTGCAGAAGACACGGTAGAGCGACTTTATTACAGGAGCAAGCTCCTTCGGGGCGTCCCTGACAAGCTCCCTCATCATGAAGTCCGGGATATCGTCGAGCATCGGGGAGACCCTGACCCTGTGGAGTGCACCGGGATTATTCTTCGCCGTCTCCTCGATCTCCACTCCGCCTTCGGCCGAGAAGAGGATCACAGGCGCCTTTTTGGACCGGTCGAGAGTGATGCTCACATAATATTCGCCCGTTATCGGGAGCTTCTCCTCTACGAGGATCGTGTCGACAAGGACGCCTTTGATATCCTTTGCAAACATCGCGGCCGCTTTCTCGGGTGCATCGCCCGCAGGACAGATCACGACCCCGCCAGCCTTGCCCCTTCCGCCGACTTCCACCTGGGCCTTGATGACGACCTCGTCTCCGAGTTCGCATTCTTTTATCCCGGAATTTATTTTTCCGCCCGTTCCGTCACAGTCGGTTTTTTTTACGACAAAACCCTTCGCTACCGGGATTCCGTATTTTTTAAAAATATCCTTGGCCTCGTATTCCAAAAGCTTCATTATTAAACCTCGTTAAAACTCGCAGTTCTCCCCGAGTTCGAAACCTGCGTTAAGAGCATCCATATTCAGTTTCTCGGTGCCCTTCGGGACGCTGTCCATAACCGCCATCTCTATGGCGCCCCTGCTGACGACTTCGGTCGCGGAAACCAGTGCACCGAGCATAATTATATTCGCGACGATCACCTTTCCGAGATTCTTCTTCGCCGTTCCTGTCGCGGGGATCTCGGCATAAGGGCACTCCGGCCTCGAAAAGACGAGATCCGAATCGAGTAGCATCCTCGCGTCCGCTCCGGCCTTAATACCGTACTTCTCGTAACCCTGCTGAGACATGATCACGTAGATGTCGGGACTCCGCACCTTCGGGTACAGAACCTCATCGTCCTCGATGATAACGGCGCTCATCGAAGCTCCTCCGCGGGCTTCCGGCCCGTAGACCTGGGTCTGGACCGCGAACTTGTTGTCGTATATCGCGGCTGCCCTGCCGAGGATCACGGCGGAGAGGATAATCCCCTGCCCGCCGAAACCGGAGAACAAAACCTCGTTCCTCATTTACGTTCACCCCTTACGCCGAGTGCGGGCCTGTAGCGCTTCACGAACTCGCCGACCGTAAACTGGCCGCCCGAAAGCATCTGCCCTTCGGCCTCCATCCTCTTCGCCTTATTCAGGAGAACGGCGTTGTCCCTCAGGTACTCAAGCATCGAGGTCGTCGTCCTCAGTTTGTTCCTCCGCCCGAACGACGTCGGGCACTGGGTCATCGCCTCGATGAACGACAGGCCGGGGGTCTCCATTCCGGTCTTTATCGCCTTCGTCAGCTCCTTGACGTGGTAGGAAGTCCACCTCGCCGAGTAGTTCGCACCGGCCGCCTCCGCAAGGCGTGCCAGATCGAAGACAGGCTCGGCCGCTCCGTAGGGAGTCGTCGTCGATATCGCACCGACAGGCGTGCACGGGCTGCCCTGTCCGCCGGTCATACCGTAGATCATGTTGTTCATGCAGATGACGGTCATGTCAATATTACGCCTGCATGCATGTATGAAGTGGTTGCCGCCGATCGCCGAGAGATCTCCGTCGCCGGTGAATACAACCACGTCGAAATCCGGGTTCGCCATTTTCACTCCGGTCGCAAAGGCGAGAGCCCTGCCGTGAGTCGTATGGAGGGAGTCGGTCGTGATGTATCCAGGCGCCCTGGACGAGCACCCGATTCCGGATACGAATATCGTATTGTCTATGTCCCAGCCCATCTGCATTATGGCTTCAAGTGTGCAGTTTATGACCGTCCCGTTGCCGCATCCCGTGCAGTATATGTGCGGCATCCGGTCGTGCCTGTACCATTCCCCGACTGAGTCTACAGGGGTCATCGGGAGTTCCCTCCCATCGATGCGAAGAGCTCTTCGGGCGTGTGCATCTCGCCGCCGAGCTTGGGTATAGATTCCACTTCCACGTTCGTGTGGCGCTGGATCTCCCTTGCGATCTGGCCCATGTTCAGTTCGGGAACGATGAACTTCGATGCGTTCGGGAACTTCTTCAGCGACTCCTCGGGGAACGGCCAGACGATCCTGATATTCAGGTGGCCGATCTCCATATCCGGGTGGTCGTGCATGAGCTGCCGGACCGCACGTCCCGGCGGGCCGTAGGTTATGAAGACGATCTCGGCGTCCGGGTTGATTACGTCGTAGTCGGCGATCTCGTGCCTCTTCGACTCGATCTTGTTCACGAGGCGTTTGACGAGATCGCTGTGGAGTTCGCAGTTGGTCGTCTGCGGGTAGCCCCTCTCGTCGTGGGTGAGGCCGGTGACGTGCACCCTGTGGCCCTTCCCGAAGACGGGGAAGCCGGGGATCATGTCGGCTTCGGGCTCGAATGGGAGCATGCCCTCCTTCAGCATCTTCCTCGGTTTTATTTCGACCTCTTCGGGTATCGTGATCTTCTCCCTCATATGCCCGATGATCTCGTCGGACATCACGAAGACGGGACACCTGAACCTGTCGGCGAGATTGAACGCCTTTGCCGTCAGGTCGAACATCTCCTGGACTGTGGAAGGGACGAGGGCGATCGTGCCGAAGTCGCCGTGCGAGCCGAACCGGCACTGCATCATGTCTCCCTGTGCCGCCATAGTCGGCTGGCCGGTGGAGGGCCCGCCCCTCTGTATATCCACGATTACAAGCGGGGTCTCGGTCATGACCGCATACCCGATGTTCTCCATCATCAGCGAAAATCCAGGTCCGCTCGTCGCGGTCATGGAGCGTGCACCTGCCCATGACGCCCCGATTATCGAGGAGACGCTCGCGAGCTCGTCCTCCATCTGAATGAACGTGCCGCCTTTCTTCGGCAGCATCTTCGCCATATGCTCGGCTATCTCGGTGGACGGAGTGATTGGGTATCCCCCGAAGAACGTGCATCCTGCTGCAAGGGCTCCCTCCGCACAGGCGATGTTGCCCTGCATGAATTCAATTCTGCTCAATACTCGATCACCACCTTCATGGATTCGTAGGGTTCTTCTTCGACCCACTTTATCGCCTGGTCAGGGCATGTCAGCTGGCAGACGCCGCACAGCCTCCTCCCGTAAAGGTTTGCCAGCCGGCAATTCGTGCATCTCTCCGGCCTGTCGAGGACCGGAACGACTATGCCCTTTTTGTTAAGCTCACTTCCTTCCTGGAAAATATTGTAGGGGCAGACCATTGTACATAAATTGCACCCTTTGCAGAGGTTCTGATCAATAACAAGTTTCATGGGCACGACCTGGAGTATTATACTGCTATATTATTGCTTCTTTTAATTACTAAATAGTCTCTTATTTAACATGATTAATCGGTAGGGAACCCGGACCCGAATGCCTTTTTCGCACCTGCGATGACCCCGGAATAGAGGTTTCCGCCGTGTGCGTCCATAGCGACGGTGAGCGGGAGCCTGTCGACTTCGATCTCCCAGATTGCCTCGGCCATGCCGAGATCTTCATAATATACGCCTTTTAGTTTCATCTTCGAGGCTGCGAGTGCGGCGCATCCGCCGGTGTACGCAAGGTAGACTGCCCTTCCTTTCATGAGCGAGGATACTTCGTCGCTCATTCCGCCTTTTCCTATGAATGCACTGACACCGGCATCGAGGAGGAATTCGCAGAGCGGGTTCATCCTGGCGGATGTCGTGGGACCGGCGGCTATGATCCGGCCGCCGGCGACTACGGGGCCGCAGTGGAATATGACTGCACCTTCGGGGTCGAATGGTATTCCCGCCTCCTTCATCCTGAGATGGGCTTCGTCGCGTGCGGTGTAGATCGTGCCGGAGAGCTCGACCCTGTCGCCGGCACGGAGGTCGAGGACTTCCTCTCCGAGGGGGGTTTTGAGCTGTATCGCTCCGGGATTCATAGTTTCACCTCCACTGTGGCCCGCCGGCATGCCCAGCACTGGACGTTTACTGCGACGGGGAGGGAGGCGGTGTGGCAGTGGCCCTTCTTCACCTTCACGGCGATGCAGGTGGTGTCTCCGCCGAGGCCCATCGGCCCGATACCGAGTGCATTTACGGCGTCGCAGATCTCCTGTTCGAAATCCGTCATCTCGTCGACTGGCTGGAGCAGGGCCTCTTTCGCAAGTGCGGTGACGCTGTCGAATGTTCCGCCGATGCCGACCCCGAGGACGACCGGCGGGCAGGGCCTTCCTCCGGCTATGAGCATGGTTTCGGCGACGAATTCTTTCACCTTCGAGGTCTCGGAGGGAAGGAGCATCGCCATCCGGGACATGTTCTCGCTTCCGCCTCCTTTGGGCATTGCGGTGATGGTGAACTTGTCGCCGGGGCGGATATGGATCGCGGGGGTTTCGTCCCCGAGGTTGTTGCCTGTGTTATGGCGTGTCAGGGGGTCGACGGCGTTTGGTCTTAAGGGAACGCTCTTCGTCGCTCTCTCCACCCCGTCGCGGATTCCGAGAAATATTTCGTCCGTGAACGGGACTTCCGGCGGTATGGTGACATAGAATATGTGGAGCCCGGTGTCCTGGCACAGCGGGAGGCCGAGCGTCTCCGCCTGCCTGATGTTCTCCATGATATTCGCGTATTCGGACTTTGCAATCTCCCGTGTTTCACGGGCGATTGTCTTTTCGAACGCACGCATGAAGTCGGCGGGGAGCGTGATCTCGGCCTCCCGTATCGCCTCTTCTGCGGCTTCAGCCACTTTTTCCCTGAGCATCGCTATCACTACAACCATATCGACTGATTGTCTCTTTTAATACAACGACATTCTTCCTGAAGAACATTTTTCCGGGGGAGGGGTTTTGGGTTTATGATAGAGGGAGGGGGACGGCTCCCCCTCCCTTTGACCCTCCGGCTCCGTGTATTCTTTTTGGCCGTTTCAAAGCCCGGATGAAACCTAGCTAGCTATTATACCATGTTTTACGTTTTCCAAAAGTTTTCTCTCCCGGCCGGGACTACCCGGATGGATAGCGCCCAGGTCGGGTTATCGTCATTGCGCAAATTCGCGTAGCGAATTAAGCAGAGGGCTGCCCCGTAAGGGGCTTATTTCCTCTAACAAATTTAAAAAAGCTCCGAATTAACAGGCAGGGGATGGTTCCCCCTCATCACGATAGTCGCTATCAAGGACCGGCAAGCATCCCCCCGTACTCCAAAATTTTCTTTGGCATTTCAAGTTCCCGGATAACCTTCGGTCACCGGTTTATACCATATTTTACATTTTTCTGCGCTGTAGAGAACGCATCTCTTTTTAGAGAATTCTATTATGAACCAAAATCTGATCTCTTCTCCTTTCCTGTTTAATCGCCCGACCGCTTTTCCGGGTATTGCTCTGAATGTGAATTGTGAATACAGGATTTCTGCGAGGCTGAAATTTGAATAAAAGAGGGGCAATTACCCTTTTCGGGTCTGCCTCCTCCCTAAGGAATTAGTGGAGGTTGTATGAGTTTTGAGGTTGAGGACCCGGGGAAGAGTCCTCTTTTGGTGGGGGGTTTGGAGTATTATGAGTTGTTTCTTCTTTATCGATAGTGTCATTGCAGGAGTCCTGGTGCTCCCTTAACACTCTGATCAATAGATTGTCGGTCGGGTATATAAATGAAGAAAATGCGAAGGATTATTTCATTTAACCCGCGGGTTATAAGATTGAATGGGAGCCGTTTTGGAACGTGGCACTTGTGTTGCCTTCGGAAAAATTTCTATTTATAAATTGAAAGGGCGGGGAACGATTCCAGTTCCCTTAGCTCTCTAATAAATTCATTTTATTTTAACTCCCTGCCCCATCAGTCCTGTTATTCCTCTTTTTTCCTGCGGGGGGCAATCGCAGCAATTGCGATTATCGCGATTACGACAAACAGCACAGGAATTACAACAGGCATCCCTGCCTGCTGTTCTTCCGTGCCGCCCGGATTATCCGTTGCCGCAGTCGATTCTGCGGGAACGTTCGAAGATGAAGAGGTGCTTACCGCAGTTGCAGCCTTCGTGGATTCCGAAGATCCGGAAACGGCAGCCGAATCTTCTGATACAGCGATTGCGAACCACGAGAAAGACGGAGTTTCAGCACTGTAATAATAGTAATTACCGTCTTCGCTGAGGAATGTAGTGGGAAGATTCTCCCATTCTCCCGTCTCCTCGTTGTAGTGAAGCATTACTATGTCGGTGTAATCGTATCCGTTGGCCGTCATCCAGCTCTTTTCAACCTTAAAATTAAATGTTCCGCCGGACAGCTCGGAGTTGTCGGCATAATAGAGTTCCGCATTCTCGTACTCGTAGACGTTTGTTCCGGGGTTTCCTACCGACGACGGAACCGAGAGTTTTCTCTGAACCGTTATCATCAGTTTTTTGATATCGGTCCCTGCCGTGATCGATACTATATAGACCGCACCTTTGTCCAAATCAAAGGAGACTGTCTCGCCGGCCTTAATATCGGTCGCGAATCCTGTTCCGGTATCGAAATTCGATCCACCGCTCCCGCTCCGGGAGGATGAACCACCGGATGAAGATGCCGGATTAACGGTAATGTAACCCGCCAGGGATTCGGTATCGTTCCCCAATCCGTTGCTGACCGTCAGGTTGACAGTGTAGGTTCCTGCCGACAGGTATGTATGTGTGGCGTTTTTTAAGCCCGGGTTGGTAGTGTTGAACCATTCGCCGTCCCCGAACGACCAGTTCCAGCAGGTCGGAGAACCGGTGGAGGTATCGGTGAACGATACGACGAGCGGAACGGTCCCGGATGTAGGCGATCCTGTGAAAGAGGCCGAAGGAACAGGCGATACAATGAGAGAAACGTTGACAGTCTGGTCATCCAGCGTGGCACTGAGATTCGTCGTCCCTAAACCGTCCGGGGTAAAAATACTCTCGTTTATTCCTGATATCAGGTATCCGTTTGTTACCGATAAATTGCCGGAACCCCTTGCGATATCGAACGACAACGGGATTCCGTCGGGGACATGCCCGATGCCCGAAGTGTCCGTGCCGGCGGAGTTCCACGTCAGGTTGGCCCTGACAGTCGAGGTGCCGGCCGGCGTTATGGAAGACGGATCAACGATTGCCCCGAGTACGAGCCACGGTTCGACGAAAACATTACTGGAGTTGAAACCCGACGACGGGTTGTTCGTGCCCCACCAGTTGTTCGTAGCATTGAAGGTGCCGGTGGAATTGACCGTTTTTCCACTACTGCTGCAATTATAAATCCTGGAGAAATGCATCTCACCGGTGCCGGATGAATTGATCGCGTTGCCGTTGTATGCCGTGCAGCCGGTCAATGTCGAATTAGTGACTTCGATGGTGCCGCCGATTAAATCGATCGCACCGCCGTTGCCTCCCTTTGCCGTGCAGATATTGAAAGTAGAAGAATTAATGACCGTGACACCACCATCGGAATAGATCCCGCCGGCGTTACCGGCCGTTGACGTGCAGTTATCGAACGTGGAATTGGTGACCGTGACGGAAGTTGAATATGAATTGATCGCGCCGCCCCTTACTTTTGCCGTGCAGCTATCGAACATGGAATTGGTGACGGTGAAGCTGCTACTGGAAGATGATTGTGTATGGATCGCCCCGCCGTAACTGGTCGTTGCCGTGCAGCTATTGAACGTAGAAGAATTGATGACCGTAAACGTGCCACTTGAAAAGATCGCACCGCCATCTCTTGCCGTACAGCTGGTCAATGTGGAATTGGTTACGGTGATGTTGCCGCCTGAATAGATCGCGCCGCCGTCGCCTGCCTTGCAACTCTCGAAAGTAGAAGAATTGATGACCATGACCGTGCCGCTGCCTGAATAGATCGCGCCGCCCGTACAATATGAGGCGATAGGTGTCGTACAGCTTTCGAACACAGAACTGGTGACAGTGACGGTCCCAGATGAATAGATCGCGCCGCCGTCGATTGTCGCCGTGCAGTGGGTGAAAGTAGAATTGGTGACGGTGACGGTGTTGTGTGAATGGATCACGCCGCCGTCGTCGGAAGTTGCCGTGCAGCTTTCGAACGTAGAATTAGTGACGGTGACGGGTCCGATTGTAACAATCGCGCCGCCGTAACCTCCCCTGCCGTTCCTGAGTGTCAGGCTTTCAATACTGAGCGAATAACTATAACTGTCTGCGATAAAGATCCTTCCCGATCCCTGCGCATCGATTATGGTATCCGCCGCACCGTGGCCACCCGATGTATTGGCCTTTATTGTCGTGCTGTTTGAGAGGGTGATCGAATTTTGGAAATAGATCCCCGGCTCAAGGATGAGCGTTCCGCTGTCGCCGACACAAAGAAGTGCAGCGGCGATCGAAGATGAATTGTCGATCGTAACGGTTGAAGCCGACACGGGAACTGCGAACAGCAGAACGAGAAGAAAGAATATGCCCGTAATTATCCGGGTGTTTCTCTCTGCCGTCATAAGAAACCGCTCCCGGTCAGAAGGCGGCAATGACCCGGATTTTCTTTTTTTCTGTATTTTCCGTATGTTGGGTTCCGGAACGAAACCGCCCCCGCGGGCAGCCCGGACAAGGGTGTAACTGTGCTGACGACTGGCATATACAATTGCCTCCATTGAAAATTTACAGACCTGAGATTATTGCTACATTATTGAGTACAGCGCTTAATCTCTGAGTGTAAGGTATTTTTCAGATCGACACTTAAATAACTTTTGCAATTCTTTTGACATTCAGCCGGCACATCGATTAATAATAAATATATAAGTATTCGATTGATATCCACTTTGACACACAATACATGATTTTCGATTCATGTAAATCAGGGATGGGCAGGCATCCCTCCGGCTCCGGGAATTTTCTCCTTTAGCGTTTCAAAATACAAGATGAAATCTGACTGTCTTTTACAACTTTTTTCACGTTTTTAAACTGGTTTCTCCCCCGGTCGGGGCTACCCGAACGGGTAGCGCCCAGGACGGGCTATCATCTTTGCGAAAGTTCGCATAGCGAACTGAGCATCGGGTTGCCCCGTCAGGGCTTAGGCCCAGATAAATTCCTGAAAAAATGTCTGATTAACACAGCAAATCTAACAAATTTCAAAAAAATTCCCCACTGTTAAATCCAATTCTCAATTTATTCCACGAATTCCGATTTAATATTATAACAACTCCCTTCCCTATCCTTAACAGGTAACGAAATCGCACCCGATGATAATAATGAAAGATACAAAAGAAAGAATAACCGGGGAGATCAGCGAAGCGGCCGGAACCGTCCCCCTCTGCCTGATCAAGCAGGCACTCTCCAAAGAGATCCGCGAACTAAAATACGCGATCGTCGATCCGGGTGGAGATGTCACACCGGGGTCGTCATTAGTTTGCAGCTTTGCAGCAACTTTGCAGCAGGTTTGCAGCACGTGCTGCAAAGTAAAAAAGAGACGGAGGACGATTATTTTACTGAATTCTATGCATTTGAAAGAGATATTCACTCTACGAACAGTACTTTGCGGAAAAATTCCAAAGCACAGGAAGCAGATCGTAAGGATTTATCTTCATCCTGTTGTGTGTGTGCGCAGGGGTTTGCTGCAAACATAAATCAAAAACGGTTGTATATTTTAGAAAATTAAAAAACATGTGATTATAATGATTTGTTACTTTGCGGAAATGTGCTGCAAACTGCTGCAAACTTCCGCAAAGCTGCAAATGTACCGGGTAATTTGTCAACCGGAGATGTAAAAAGTTCGACTCTTCCTCTTCCCGGTGTTCTCGACCATCGGGATTTTGAGAGAGTGAATAAAGATCTCGGGAAATGTGATCTCTGCGGAGAAGGGCGGGCCGTTTTTTCTTCGCGGGAATTGAAGATGAGTGTTTGTGAAAGGTGTTTCGGGAGGTTGTTGAGGGAGTATTTGAGAGAGGGAGAGAAGGGGGTCGGATAAAAAATCTAAAAAAATCAATCGCCCGCGAGGTAAAATGCGTTGCCGGAATAAATACCGGACGGTTTCATTTCGGGGCCTGTGTCATCCGGTCCCTGATCTCACCGAGGACGAGTACACCGGTCGCCAGGATGAAAAGGATCGCCAGGCAGCCGGTGACCAGGGTCAGGAAGGGGAAAGATCCGGTTATCAAATCCAATATGATTCCTATGATGAACAGGCAAAAGGGCAGGGATACGCCAACTCCTTCATTTATCATAGTTTATGATAAGGCCCGGGGAGAGATAACCGCATCGCAGGGGATTTGATGATTGCTTTCAACGGAATTATTATGATCCTGATCAATATTTCCGGTCGTTTTGCCACGACCGCCGATTTCGATGATGAATAGAACCATAACGTTGTCCTCAACGGTCAGGATGATGCGGTACCGGCCGACCCGGTAAGAGTACAGAGGCAGACTATTGTGTCCCTTCAGCTTTTTGACATACGACCCGGGGTATTGTTCATTTGCGAGATCGGTCAGTTCAGCATGACTGAAGAAGGGGAGATGATCTTGTATGTCAGCAGACTCATCGAACCCGCAGGATGTACCGGATGGAAAAATAGACCGGCATGAATAATTTTTCTGATGCTACATCCCCACCGAAGAATCCGATTAAGGATTTAATTAATTCGCCCGTTTAAAACAGAAAACTGCTTCTATGCCTGACGAATCATTTTTAAAAACCAATAAAGATCATCAGCTCAGGAAAAAACCAAACCAGACGAATCAAAAATATTTAGCGGGCATTACACCCAAAAAAATATTTAATTTAAATTTGTGCTGACTTTGACTTCTCGACGACGATACGGGTCGGTGTCGGAAGCTTGTAGCCTGCACTCCGCAGTGCGGCCTTTGCCTTTTCTGCATATGCCTCAGTAGTGTAGATAGTGAATACCTTCTGCTGGGGGTGAACGCGTGCCGCCGTTCCGACAGCCTTTCCGAACGCCATCCTCATTCCTTCGGACACACGGTCCGCACCTGCACCGGTTGCCTGCTTGTTCTCGCGGAGAACCTGGTGGGGGAACGTACGAAGCTTGAAGTGATAGTTCATCCTTCCGATATCCTTCTGCAGTTTACGGTTGACGCCCATACGTGCGGCTTCAAGAGCCTTGTTCTGAATCTGGCATGCTTCCTCTGCAAGAATAGATACTTCTACAGGGAACTGTTCCTTAGTGTTGCCCATGTCGAACTGGACGACCTTTGAACCGGGCACACCACCCATATATTCTCGCCTTGTATACGCCCTTTTTGAGATGGCTCTGTACATTTTTGCGGGTTTTCGTACCATATTAAAAAACTCCTCGCTATCTGAATGTGCTATAAAAAATGGGGATATAAACTAATAAATCTAACTATCCCCTCGCGATCAGATCTTTTCTTCTTCCATAAGAGAGAGGACATGACGCCTGAGATTTGCAAATTTCTGGTCCGTCCTGTCACGGATTCTAGGCAGATCCACGTCGATTATCTCCCTGATCCTGCCAGGCCTGGGGGAGAGGACAACGATCCTGTCCGCAAGGAAGACCGCTTCGTCGACACTGTGCGTAACGAACACGATCGTCTTTTTGGTCTTCGTCCATATATCGAGAAGTTCCCTCTGCATCATGTTCCTTGTCTGCGCATCGAGAGCGCCGAAGGGCTCGTCCATCAGCAGGACTTCCGGATCGTTTGCAAGCGCCCTCGCGATCGCGACTCTCTGGCGCATTCCGCCTGAGAGCTCATGGGGATACGCACGGCCGAACGATTCCAGGTTGACGAGATCCAGGTACTTATCGACAGTCTGCTGCTTCTCAGCCTTTGAGACCCCCTTCATCGTTAAGCCGAAGCCGATGTTGTCCGCAATCCTCAGCCACGGGAAGAGAGAATACTCCTGGAAGACCATCCCTCTCTCCGGCCCCGGCCCCTCGACGGTCTTTCCGTCTACAGTCACGCAGCCCGACGTGGGAAAATCAAGTCCTGCAATAATCCGGAGCAGCGTCGTCTTGCCGCAGCCCGAAGGACCGACGAGGCAGACGAACTCCTTGTCCTCGATATGAAGATCGATATTGTCAAGGGCGGTAACCGACGCCGATTCGTCACCCTCCTTGGTAAAGACCCTGCACAGGGCCCTTGTGTCGACCGACGCCATCAGACACCCTCCTCCCACCAGCCGAGAGCCTGCCTGTTCACAAAGTACCTGAACACGAGGTCGATCGTAAGCCCGATAAGACCCAGAACTATCATGTACACGACCACGCTCGGCATCTGGTGCAGGTTGTAATAGGTCCAGAGATTCTTGCCGAGTCCGTACTTTCCGCCGCCCGCACCGAATATCTCCGCACCGACAAGACACATCCACCCGATGCCCATCGAGATCCTGATGCCGGATACAATCGACGGAAGAGACGACGGAAACGCCACACGTCGGATAAGGCTGAAGTTGCCAGTGCACCCGAGCACCTTCCCGGCTTCGATAAAGATCCTCGGGACGTTCCTGAATCCGGTATAAGTATTGATGAAGATTGGAAAGACCGCACCTATGAAGATGATGAAGCCCGCCGACGCATCCGTGAGACCGAACCATATAATCGCAAACGGGATCCATGCAAGCGGAGGTATCGGCCTGATAATCTCAATAATAGGATTGATTGCGGTATCGAGATCCCTGAACCACCCCATCGCAATCCCGAGCGGAATTCCAACAATAACTGCGGCTGTGACCCCTATCGCAAAGTGTATGAGACTCTTGTAGATATCGGGGAACAGGGTCCCGTTCGGCCCGAAAGTTACCTTATAAAGCGCATCCAGGACATCAGTAAAACTCGGAAGAATGAATGCATCGTTCACCCAGAACTCCGCAATAATCTGCCACAGGATAATTGCGGCGATAACCGCGGCTATCGGGAGGATATATTTTTTGTACTTAGTATAGGATATTTTGGTCATTGTCAGTGCCTGCATAGGTTAATAGAAACTCTTTCCGACAGGTATTCTGAGATTCCTCTATACAAGTGTGAACTGAAAATAAAAAAGTGTTATTCAGGCGGATGTCGCCTTTTCATAGAAGGAGAGATCGAAGATCTGGTCCTGAGTGAGCGTATTGTCGATATAGCCGAGTTCCTTCTGGACACTTACGTAATCCATCACACCGTCAACGATCAGGTTCGGATCGGAGACCCATGAACCGTCCCAGTTGGCGATGGATTCGCTCGCGATCTCATAGGTGTTCTTTGTGTAGTTTGCATAGATATGCGCAGCTTCGTCGGGGTTGGCGAGGTTGTACCCGGTCGCCTTTATGTGAGTCTTCACGAGGGCGGTGACGAGATCGGGGTTCTCCTCGATCAGCCTGTCGCTCACCAGGAGAACACAGCACGGGTGATTGGGCTTCATGGTGCCGGACCAAACGACTATCTTGCCGTTTCCTTCCTCAACAAGTGTCGTGGGGGAGGGTGACGGGAGGAACGTTCCGTCGATCTGCTTTGCAGTCATCGCGGTGATCGCGTCGCCGGGGCCCATCGGCAGGACGTCGACTTCCCCTGCATCGGTGTTCTCTCCGACCGTAATATTGTTTTCAGCGAGCCACTCTCTCAGGATCGTGTCCTGGATCGTTCCGGCCGGGAAGGTCGCGATCGTCAGGCCCTTAAGATCCTCGGGACTGTTGTATTCGATATCGGGCTGAAGTACGAGTGCGGAGCCCTGCGTCTGGACTGCGGCGACGATCTTCGCCTCAAGCCCGGTCGAGAGTGCGGATATCACGGGTGCGGCGCCGACATACGCGACATCGATCTCGCCTGCGAGCATGGCCTGCATCTCGGGAGCCCCGGTCGGGAACTGGATCTCGTTCTTATCGGGATCGGTTGTATATCCGTAAGGCTCGATGACCTCTTCCCACCATCCCTTGTTCATCGCGGTCATATACGCGATCTGGTGCGTACTCGGCTGATAGCCGAAGTTCAGCTCCTTGAGTCCGGTCGAACCGGCATTATCCTTACCGTCTCCTGTACAGCCGGCAGCGAACACAGCCGCTGCAACAACGACTGCCATGACAAACATAACCAATATCTTTCTCATAATGATCACCAGATTATCTCAGATCATTAAAAAGTATCCCCGCCGGTATATAATAGATAATATTATAGGTCAAATTATTGACCTCATCAGCCAACCGAACCCAATATGATTTGACTTAAAAGATATAAGACTCGTCAGGCTCCCATGTAAAATGGTATATTTCAAAAGAGCAGATGAGTAGTAATGGATGGACTACGCCACACAGGGCACAATATAACAGCTCCTTTTTCAATATGCTACTCTCCCGAAAACGGCTACTGCGCTTCGAAGGGGGAGAGTCTCAACATGAAGCTCGAGATCGTTCCTGATGACGGATTCCGCGAGCCGGTAGACGTGAAGATCAGGATCAGGGTTCCCGATCCCGCTGTAGGAATATTTACGATATACAACCAGGTGCACGATCTCGGGGTGCATTCTTACCCTTACACTCCCATGTGCTTCACCCAGGCCCTCGATCCCGACAATCCGCCGGAAGGATACGAGTTCATCAAAAAGGCGTATGCGGCGGCAAAGAAGATGAAGATCGACGCAGTAGACGTCCACGTGGACGTGACAGCCTCCGGAGGGGGTTTCGTCCGGGAGGAGAAGCCGGTCTACAGGGTGAATTTCTGAATTTTTTTTTTTGCTCGGATATTGCACACATAGTATTTTTGGCGACCCCGGCACCGGCGGCTCAGCCGCCGGACGACCCCTCCCCAGGGGCCTTGCCCTAAGATAATCTTCCCACGGCACACCCACGGGACCGGCAAGGGTCCCCTGGGCTGTTGAATTTAGTTTGCCAGGGCATGTCCCCCATCCAGTACACGCTATGAACTTCCCGCAGCCCGCCACTCGGGGGATACTCGTCTATCCCCTGAGTGGCCTATCACAATAAGAGAGGCCCCGGGGTCGGGGCCGATCCGCGAGCCTGCCATGCAGCTCGCGGCGAGAGGTTGTCAATAATAGTGAAACCCGCCACATATAACCCGCACAAAATAATCCACAAAAAAACGCAGGGATAAATCCCTGCCGGCTTCCTTTTTCTCCGGTTTATCGGCGCCTTAAATATGCTCCGGGTCATACAATTAGGACAGGAGTGGAGAATATCATGAGCAAAGATCCTTTGAGAGAGGGAAGGCTCGGCGACGGCCGTCCGCCCGAGGTCTGGAGCTACCTCTCGTCCCGCGAGGCCGACCGGTTCATAGGGGATGCAGATATCCTCGTGGATATCGCCCACCTGCTGATGCTCGAAAAACAGAATATCATCGGCAGGGAAGCGGCCGAAAAGATCATGACTGTCCTTCTTGACCTTCATGAAAACGGACTGCCCGATTCGGTCTTCAACGAGAAATTCGAGGATGTCCATGCAGGAATCGAGGCCCTTGTAATAGAGAAGACAGGGATCGATACCGGCGGAAGGCTGCACATGGGCAGGTCCAGGAACGACGAGGTCGCGACATGTGCACGCGTCAGGCTGAAGACCGGCATGGCGGAGATCATGGCGGGAATAAATAAAGTCCGGGATGTCCTGATCGAAAAGGCCGGGCAGAATACAGAATCCTACATGCCCGGATTCACCCACCTCCAGCACGCACAGCCTACGACTCTCGCACATTATATGATGAACTACGAGCAGGTGTTTACGAGGGACTTTGAGAGGTTCGGGGATGCATACCTCCGTCTCGATCTCTGCCCGCTCGGGGCGGCTGCGTTCGCTTCGACCGGATACCCGATCGACAGGGAGTATACGGCGGAGCTTCTCGGGTTCTCAGGAGTTCTCGAAAACTCGATGGACTGCGTCGCCGGGAGGGACGTATTCATAGAGGTCATCTCCGCATGCTCCATACTGATGACGACCCTGAGCCGGATGTGCGAGGAGTTAATACTGTGGAGCTCGTCGTTCGTCAACTTCATTGAGCTCGCGGATGAATACTGCTCGACAAGTTCGATAATGCCGCAGAAGAAGAATCCCGACTGTGCGGAGATCATGAGGGGAAAGGCAGGATCGGTCCTCGGCGCACTTACAGCCTCGATGACGATAGTGAAGGGGCTGCCGATGAGCTACAACCGCGACCTGCAGGATCTCTGGCCGCATCTCTGGAGATCGGTTGAGGACGTAAAAGCGTCGCTTGCGATAATAGCCGGGATGATAGACACTGCGACGTTCAACACAGAGCGGATGAACGAAGAGGCAGGAAAAGGATTTTCGACCGCGACCGAACTGGCCGACGTGATGGTCAGGGAGTTCGGGCTCCCGTTCCGGACGGCGCACGGGATAACGGGCAGGGCTGTCAGGATGAAGAAGATAGATATCGACACTCTCGAAGAAGCGGCGGTGGAGATGGCGGGGATCTCGCTCAAAAAACTCGGCATGACCGAAGAGGACGTGAAACGGGCTCTCGGTGTCGCGTACTCGGTGAACGAGAGGTCTGCGACAGGCGGGCCTGCACCGGAGGCTGTTATGGCGTCGATCGCCGGAAAGACGGCCGCACTGAAAGAAGATGCGGAATGGCTGGCAGATATTAAAATACAGAATGAAGAGGCGAACAAGAGGATGATAGAAGCAGCAGAGGAGCTGAGAGGTTGAGTACAGGAATAGAGCCGGGAGACAGGGTCGGCTGCACCTACGCGGGAAAAGAGCTCGAAGGATTTTATATTACAGAGCGGGACGGCAAAGCGGTGATCAAGCTCGACTCGGGATACAACCTGGGAATCGATGCTAAAATCCTGACAAAACTCAGGACACAGGCGCCCAGGCCCCATTCTGCAAAGAAAATAGAGCAGGACGAGAGCCTCCCGCAGTTGTCGATAGTCTCGACGGGCGGAACGATCGCATCGAAGATCGATTACAGGACAGGAGCTGTCACAAGCCAGTTCGAGGCGGACGACATCCTGAGGGCGATCCCCGGACTTGCAAAGATCGGGCATTTCAGCGCCCAGGTTCCGGCAACGATCCTCTCCGAGAATATGACTCCTGCAATCTGGAGGAAGCTTGCATCGACGGTCTGCGACGAGATCAAAAAGGGCTCGCGGGGAGTGATCGTCACCCACGGAACGGATACGATGGCATACTCGGCGGCGGCCTTAAGCTTCATGATCGAAACACCGGTCCCGATCGTCTTCGTGGGATCGCAGAGATCGGCCGACCGTCCTTCGAGCGACAACGTGATGAACGGCCTGTGCAGTGCTGCTGCCGCCGTCTCGGACCTCGGCGAGGTCTCGGTTGTCATGCACGCGACGACCAACGACGATTACTGTGCGATCCACAGGGGAACGAGGGTCCGGAAGATGCACACCTCAAGGAGGGACGCATTCACAACGATAGGTTCGGATATCCTCGGAACCGTGGACTACCCGTCGCTGGATGTTAAGCTCTCGTGCTCTGCGGCAAGGAGAAAAGAGGAAGGCACAGAGCCGGTCTTAAACGATAAACTCGAAGAGAAAGTAGGAATCCTTTATTTCTATCCGGGAATGTCGCCCGAGGTCGTCGAGGCGTTCAAAGGCTACAGGGGTCTCGTGGTGATGGGGACCGGACTCGGTCACACGGCGTCAGGGTGCATCCCGGCACTGAGATCGCTGGTGAAGGACGGGACTTCGGTCGTGATGACATCACAGTGCTTAAACGGCCGGGTCTGCGACAGGGTCTACGATACCGGACGCGACCTGCTGAATGCAGGTATTATAGAGGGCGGGGATATGCTGCCCGAAGCTGCGATGGTCAAGCTCATGTGGGTGCTCGGAAACGAGAGCGATCCGGACAGGGTTGCAGAACTGATGCGGACTAATCTCCGCGGCGAACTTGGGAGGTGTACGCCGAATGGATTATGAGAAGATCGGACTTATGGCCGGAATCGAGATCCACCAGCAGCTCGATACGGCTGAAAAGCTCTTCTGCCACTGCCCGACGACGCTCAGGGACGTGGACGAGAGGTGCGGCGAATTTAAGAGGTACCTGAGGGCGACCGAGAGCGAGATGGGCGAGATCGACAGGGCGGCCGAGGAGGAGATGAAGAAGCAGGACCGCATCTACACCTACTACGCATACGATACGACATGCCTTGTTGAAAACGACGAGGAGCCGCCCGCCCCCATGAATCCGGAGGCGCTCGGGCTTTCGCTGACTCTCGCGAAGATGATGGGAATGACTCCGGTCCAGCAGGTCCACGTGATGAGAAAGCTCGTCATCGACGGCTCGAACACGAGCGGATTCCAGAGGACGGCGCTTGTGGCTCTCAACGGCATTCTTCCGGCAGGGGCGAGGATCGAGTCGATCTGTCTCGAAGAGGAGGCGGCACAGAGAGTCGAAGGCGATACGTTCTCCCTCGACAGGCTGGGGATTCCTCTCGCCGAGATCACCACCGGACCGGACATGAGAACGCCCGGGCAGGTGAAGGAGGTTGCGGCATATATCGGAATGCTTCTCCGCTCGACCGGCAGGGTGAAGAGGGGCCTTGGGACGATCAGGCAGGATGTCAATATCTCGATCAGGGACGGTGCGAGGGTCGAGATCAAGGGCGTCCAGGACTTAAGCCTTATAGACGAGGTCGTCAGGCGCGAGGCGCTCAGGCAGCAGAACCTAGTGGAGATCGCCGGCGAGCTTAAGAAGAGGGGTGCGTCGGTCGGCGAAGAGGTCGTCGATGTCACCGATCTTTTCAAGGATACGGGATCGTCGATCCTCAAACGGGCGAAGTGCATACTTGCGATAAAGCTCTGCGGATTCGGGGGACTTGTAGGAAAGGAGATCCAGCCCGGGAGAAGGCTCGGGTCGGAGATGTCCGACTATGCAAAGAAGTGCGGCGTCGGCGGTTTGTTCCACACAGACGAGCTCCCGGCCTACGGGGTAACCGCCGAAGAGGTGAAGATCTTAAAAGATCGGCTTGCCGCTGGTGCTTCGGACTGCGTGATCCTTGTCGCAGACACGAAGAAAAAATCCGAATGTGCAATCGGCCAGATAAAGAAGCGTGCAGCTATGGCATTCGACGGAGTGCCGGAGGAGACCCGCAAGATGCTCGAAGAGGGAAGTTCGGCATACATGAGGCCGCTGCCCGGGGCCGCGAGGATGTATCCTGAGACCGATGTTCTCCCCGTGGACATCAGCGGCGAATACTGGGATTCGCTTGAGCTGCCCGAACTTATCACCAATAAGGAAAAGCGTTTTGCGGGTGAGTTCGGGCTCGACGAATCGCTCGCAAGACAGATGGCCTATTCGTCAAAGGCAGGCCTGTTCGAGGAAGCGGTATCGAAGGGAGTCAAACCGAACCTTGCGGCGAGGACGATCTACTCGACGATCAGGGAGTTGAGGCGTGACGGTGTCAGCACCGGACGCATCAGGGACGAAGAGATTATTGAACTGCTTCTCGCAGTCGAGAGAGGTAGTGCTGCCAAAGAGGCGATTCCCGATATCCTGAGAGCGGTGTCGACTGGCGACAGTGTTTCGGCAGCGATGGAGAAGATCGCACCGTCCGTCTCCGAAGAGGAACTTTCCGCCGTAATCGCCGGAATAATCGAAGATCGGATCGATTTCGTAAAGGAGCAGGGCATGAGATCCCTCGGACCTTTAATGGGCGTTGTGATGAAGGAGATGCGTGGCAGGGTCGACGGGAAAGTTATCAGCGAAGTATTGAAAAAAGAACTCCAGAAAGTCTTATAACCGGATTATCCCTACGATTCATTTATTTTTTATTTTAAAAATTGTCCCCGGCCAACTCCTGAGAATATGAGTATTTAGCGATCAAATCTGCAAACATATATCTACAGGAATTTCAATTAGTAAATGAATGAATCCCGTAATTGATGCATATAATGAGCGTCAGGAGGAAATAAGGGGGATTTTTCGATCCAGACTCATTACACAGATTCTTATTGCCCTGGGCAGCGGAGAAAAATCGCTTTCTGAACTTCGCGACATAACAGGAAGTTCTTCACAGGCGATTATTCCAAAGATAAGACAGCTGGAAGCGTTAAGTTATATCGAATCGACGAAGGAGGGTTATCGCCTTACAATCATAGGAAAGATCCTGGAAAAAGAGATTGAAAAGCTTGTAAAAATCATCAGCCTCTCCGATTCAAACCGTGAATTCTGGTATAATCACGATACTAAAGACATACCTGCCGAATTCCTTGAAAATATCGGCGATCTTCATAATTCAGCAATAATCCATAACACAGAAGACAATATATTAAAAGTTCATTTTAATTTTATAAAATTATTAGATGAAGCATCGTTCATAAAAGGAATTTCATCGTTTATGAGTCCTTCACATGCAGAAATAATAAAAAAATCCGTATTGAGAGGAATTCAGGTAGAGCTGATTGTAACTTCAGAAATTTCAGCAAAGATGAAGGAAGAGCCATATGAAGCAATTTTAAAAACGATAATTGATCGTGACAATTTCAGGATCTACGTCTATCCTAAAGCGATAAAAATCGGAATGACTGTAACGGACAATTGCCTCTCCCTTGGATTATATTCCAAAGAGCCTGATTTCTACGATTTCACTGCTGATCTTATCAATTCTGACGAAATAGCAATTGAATGGGGACAAAGACTTTTCGAATATTACAGATCAAGTTCCAAAGATTTTGCTATCAATCACCAGGATTAAAAATAATTTTATAAAATATACATACATAATTATCCTGATCCATTAACATTCATCGACACAATAAATGTTAATGATCCATTTTCACCAATTTCCATGCACAACATTGCACTGGAAAAAAACATTATAATCCCTGACTTCAGCAGGATTATCCAAACACTTGTCTACAGCTCGTTGTATCTCTCCTTTGCCGGAGGCGCAATGGTTTTTCTTTCATGCTCGCTTCAGGACCTGGCATTCAGCCCGGTTGCGGCCCTGATCATGATACTCGTAACATACGGCGTATATAACCTCAACAGGAAAACCGACGAAGCGGAAGATATGATGAACCATTATGAAAGATATCACTTTACAAAAAAACACGGTTCATTTCTGTACAGATCATCGATCCTGTCGTACATCACTGCTGCAGGGATTGGAATGATTTATGGAACCGAAGCCCTTTTCATGACATTACTGCCTCTTATTGCAGGAATTTTATACAGTATCCCTATCTTCCCAAAGAGTATAGGTTTTTCAAGGATCAAAGAAGTCCCGGTTTTAAAAAGCCTGATTGTCGCTTTAGCATGGGCGATTCCTCCGGCCTTTCTGCCGGTCTACCTTTCATCCACCCTCCCGGGATTTTCGACTTACATCGTCGCATTGTTTTTTTTCATTCTGGTTTTCACAAGTACGGTTGTATTTGATATAAGGGATGTAAAAGGAGACATTGCTTCAGGAGTCCGGACAATCCCTGCAATGCTGGGTAAAGAAAGAACAGTCGTGCTTCTTTCAGTACTTAACATTTCAGCAGGTCTGGTCATAGTTTATTTTGGATTAGAAGGGCTTCCATCCCCACAGGTTTTATTCCTTTTGCTCAGTATGGTATATGTACAGTGCTATCTCATCTATTCCCTCAGGGAGAATATTACCAAAATGATCTATGAAATTTTCATTGACGGCAAATTCATCATTCTTATGGGAGTGTATGCCTTATTGTGCTGTCTCTGGATATAACCAATTATTCCCATTTTTTTGATTAATTTAGAAATCATTATTTTGCCAATTATAGTCAATTAATCAGATCGATTAATTTTCATCATCATAATAAATGTCAATAGATAAGACGAAGATGTAAGTGGAGAGTCACTCCGTTAGGAACGACGGATGAACTCCAGTTATTTATCAAAGAGTCTATAGACCTGCAAACGGACATACCGGAAAACCAAATTATCAGGCTGGAAGGGGGGCACCATTCACCTGCTAATAATTCAATTCACGTCGTCTTAATCATCAAAACAGGATCAGACATTTTTGAATTTTCAATTCCCTGTCTTCTCTATTTTAATTTAAAATCTGTTGAAGGCCATGTCCTGTATAAGTGACATTACCCCCGGCCCGGACTTCTTCTTCCGTTTCGAACTGAAGGCATACATATCCACAGCCGGCGCCTCGAACATCTCCGTATTCAGCCGGTCGTTGATCTCGTCGAAGATTCTTTTATATGCGGGGCAGTGGGGATCGACACCGCAGATCTCCCCGCCGGAAGGTGCGATTGCATTGTACGGGCACCCCCCGCGGCAGTATCTGATGTGTGCGCATCCGCCACAGTTTTTATCCACATAATCCTTAAACGCCAGCATCTTCCGTCCCGCACCGGATGACATCAGTTCTTCGATCGACGGTTTGTCAGCCACATTTCCCATCACCCACTCGGGCATACCGACGAACCTGTAGCAGGGGTATATGCTCCCGTCCGGACCGATCGCGAAGGTGCTGCCCATGCAGTCCGCAAAAGTGCAGACGTTCCCGTGCCTCGTGAATACGCACCTGCAGAGATCGTTGATGTTCATGATCTCGATCTCGCCGAAATGCTCCAGCGCCATATCAAGGAGGTATACGAGAAGCTCACCAAACTTTTCCGGCGCAAGGGCATACTTCTCGGGTTCTGAAGCCTTGAGGGACGGAAGTGCCGGGTGAAGCTTGAGGGTCAGGCCGTTATCGAGGAAGAACCGGAAGATATCCTCCTTCCTCTCTACGGATTCGGAGGTGAAGGTGCATATGAACCTGACGTCAAGCCCCTGCTCTCTGGCGATCTTGTAGCCTTTTAAGGTTTTATCAAAGTAGCCTTCGCCACGCTGGAGATCGTTTATCTCCTTCGGCCCGTCGATGCTCGAGCCGACCGGGATATTATACTCTGCAAGGACATCGGCGATCTCCGGTGTCATCAGCCAGAGGTTGGTCTGGATGGCGAATGCGGGATCGAGATGCGGGAGGCCTTCTGCAAGAAGAGGGAGCGCCTCACGGTAGAAATCCGCCCCGGCAAGGAGAGGTTCGCCCCCGTGGAACGTGAACGTGACCTGGTTGTCTTTCAGATCCTTCATCCAGGCGACTACGTCCTTTATCGTATCAATGCTCATCCGGGGCGAATTCACATCGGAACTCCAGCAGTAGCGGCATCTCGAAGGGCACCCGAGGGTGGGGATCAGCATTACGTGGAAGGGCGTTTTCATTAAGGATTTTTAGTCTTTGAAAAAGGTATATTTTTCTAAAAGTGGGAGGAGAGCCGGGAGAGGCTGTTCACTCGATGAGCATCAGGCCGGGATGTGTTCCGGTGATACATCGTCCGCCTGAGGGTGTCACGACGAAGGTGTTCTCGACCCCGACCATCCCGACACCCTTTACGCCTTTCTTCGGCTCTAATGCAAAGACCATGTTTTCGACGAGGGGCTCGTCGAAGCCTGCCGCGATTACGGGGATCTCGTCGACCAGGAGACCGACACCATGACCGAGGAAGTTCACGGTCCGGTCACCGTAGCCCATGAAGTTCTTGAGGAAGTCCTTATTGAGGGATTCCATTACATCCCGGTATATCTCCGAAGGGACAGCTCCGGGCCGGAGCATGGAGGCGATCCTGTCCTGTACCTCAAGACAGCCGTTGTGGGACTCCACAGCATCTTCGGAGAGAGGCTCTTTGAACGTATAGGTCATCGTCTTGTCGGTATGATATCCGTGGAACCCGGACCCGGTGTCTGCGAATATGAGATCTCCGTGTTTAAGCTTCCTCTCGCGGCTGCCGAGCAGGGGAACAGCGGGCCCGAGTCCGGCAGCTCCGCCGGGGCCGTTGAAGCAGGTAGGATAGATCGAGCTCTCGCCGAATCCTATCTGGCCGACGAGTATCTCTGTGTCGAACATACCGAACCTGGCCACACCGTGATGACCTTCCTCCATCATGAGCGAATAGAGTTTCAGGGCGAAATCGAGTTCGCTCATTCCTTCGCTGACTATTTCCGGGACACGCTCCTCGAGAACGCGGCGGTGGATCTTCCCCGACTTCTCCATGAGCGAGATCTCGTAATCGCTCTTCTGCGCCCGGACCATCCCGAGGACATAGTCGAGCGATTTCACATCGATGAACCCGAAATGCTTCCGGAATCTCTCGATCAGACCGAGTGTAACCAGTTCGGTCTCGACGAATATTGTCTGCGGCAGGTCGTCGGTGGCTGTTGCGGCGTCACGGTAGCTTCTCATCTGCCTGATATCCGGGAACTGCGACTCTGCGACAGCTCTCTCGCAGCTCCTCCTGACCCAGAAGACCGCATCGCTGTTCGACGGGATGAGCAGAACCCCGTCCTGCATCGTCCCGGTGAAATAATACAGGTTTACCTTGCCGAATATTGCGGCCATCTCCCAGCCGGGATGGGATTTGTTCATTCCCGCCCTGAAGCGGTCCATTCTCGACTTCAGCTCGTCCCGCGGGACTTTATTATTCATGATTAATTATTGGGGAGAAGAGAACATATTACCAGTGCCGGACAAAGGCAGGAAGGAGGGTTTTTTACAGGAGTTTAGTATTCTATACCCTCTCTCGCACGGACGCCTTTGTCAAAATAATGCTTTATCTTTCTCATTTCGGTGACGAGGTCCGCGGCCTCGATCAGTTCAGGCGGCGCATTTCTTCCGGTGCATATGACCTCCGTGCCGGGAGCCCTCGATTCGATCGCCGCAACGACGGTTGCCGGGTCAAGGAGGCCGTAATGAATCGCGACATTCACTTCGTCCATTACGACAAGGTCGTATTCTCCCGAAGACATCACGGCCAGGCATTTCGAAAATCCTTCTTCAGCGAGCCTCCGGTCGTCTTCGGTAGGCTCCCTGTCGAGGAAGAAACCTTCGCCGAACTGCATGATTGTAAAATTGCTGAAATGGTCGGGCACAAGAAGCTCCGCTGTCTCCGACATCTTGATGAACTGGGCGAAGAAAACCCTGCCCCCGTGCAGAACAGATCTCATCGCGGTGCCGAATGCCGCGGTCGTCTTTCCCTTGCCTGTGCCTGTATAGACCTGTAGATATCCTGCCTTCATCCTTTCCTCATGTAACTGGTTTTAGTCCCCGAGGATAAGTTTCTTTGTAATCCTGATACGGAATATTTTTATCCGCATGCCGCGACTCCTCAGTTACCAAAAAGGACGGATGAATATGGAGCAGAACCTCTTCGAATCGGTCAAGCAAAACATCTGCACCTGCGCAACAGGCCCGCAGCTGACCCCCAACCTGGAATCGCTTCTTAAGAGCCCGATGAAAGAGATCCACGTCTCCCTCCCGGTGAGGATGGATGACGGAACCATACGAACGTTCCAGGGCTTCAGGGTCCAGTACAACAACGCCCGCGGGCCTGCGAAAGGAGGGATCAGGTATCACACGGACGAGACGATCGAGACGATACGCGGACTTGCGGCGATTATGACACTCAAGTGCGCCCTGCACGAGCTTCCGCTCGGCGGTGCGAAGGGGGGAGTCGTGTGCAACCCGAAAGCCATGTCGAAGGGCGAACTGGAGAGGCTTTCGAGGGCGTATATCCAGGCGCTGGACTGTTCTATCGGCCCGGACCGGGACATTCCCGCACCGGATGTGTACACGAACGAACAGACTATGGGATGGATGATCGACGAATACATCAGGCAGACGGGATGCGTCCATTTCGGGGCGATTACAGGAAAACCGCTGTCACTCGGCGGATCGGAGGGCCGTCACGACTCGACCGCACGGGGAGGGTGGTACTGCATCCGGGAGGCGGCAAAGGAGACGGGGATCGGGATGGAGATGAAGGAGACATCTTATTCACCCGAATCCAAAGCAGAGACCGGTGAGGCTGCACCTTCTGTTGCGATCCAGGGATTCGGGAATGTAGGATATAATGCCGCACTTATCGGGAAGGAGTTTGCAGGATGCAGGATCGTTGCGGTTTCGGACAGCAGCGGCGGGATCTACTCGGATGAAGGGCTCGATGTTGCGGGAGTCATGAAGCACAAGAAAGAGACGGGGTCGGTGAGATACTTTCCGGGGACCGAAGATATCACGAACTCACAGCTTTTCGAACTGGATGTCGACGTCCTCATCCCTGCTGCACTGGAGAATGCTATTACCGAAAAAAACGCAGATGAAGTGAGGGCGAAGATCCTTGCGGAGTTCGCGAACGGACCGACGTCTCCTGCCGCGGAAGAGATAATGAACAAAAGGGGGATTCATATCATCCCTGATCTTCTCTGCAACGGCGGCGGGGTGATCGTCTCGTACTTCGAGATGGTCCAGAATATGAATATGGATCACTGGGCGGAGGATTACATATACCGACGCCTGGACGAGAAGATGACGAGGGCCTACCATAAGGTGCTGGAATTTTCAAAGAAGAATTCGATTACGATGAGGAAGGCAGCATATACTATCGCTCTTGAAGAGGTCGTTGATGCGATGAAGGCAAGGGGCTGGGTGTAAGAGAGAGATCAGAACAAACAGGTAAAAGGGATTTTTACTTTCCGTACATATTGATGAGCCGGATCAGATCTGCAAACCCTTCCATCTCCATCTCCAAAACTCCGTTTTTATCCATGCCCATGCTGGTCTCCGCATCGGCGGTGAGCATCTCGGGGCCTCTTACGATCCGTCGTTGAACACCGTCTGCGGAGAGGACTTCTTCGGCCTCTTTTTCGTGGACGAAGCACCTGCCGGGGATGATTACGGTCTCTTCGATCTTCGAGAGATCGACGGTCTTCAGGTCGTCGATTGTTATGAGGCAGGCGATCTCCTTCTCCGTTCCGTAGACCCAGGTTTCGTTTCCGCATGCATCGAGCACCTGCTGTATCGGGCGGGCGGCGATGGAGCCGGTGATTATGGTCGCCTTCTTCTCTACTCTCGGGAGTTTTTCGAGGAGATCGGGCTCTTTTATGATTGCGAACGGTGAGCCGATGGAGGGGTCGCCGAGCGGTGTTCCGCTGATCTTCATTTTGAACTTCGAGTTCAGGTCAGAGACGATCTCGGAGAATTCACGAACGGTATGAAGCATCTGCCCATCTATTATGGGGGCGTTTCCGAGTATGAGTCCCTGGTCGGTGCGGTTCGCGAATCTCATGAGGATGATCCCCTTCGCACCGCATTCTTCGACCCACCGGCAGGTTTCTTCGAGGACTTTTCCGTCGTTTACGCCCCTGAGGACGACGGCCGCTGCATAGACGTCGATCTTTTTGCAGAGCCTTTTGAAGATCTCAAGCGAGACTTCGGGGGTGGGATCGCCCATGTGCTTCGCCCGGAGTGCGGGGTCGCTTGCGAATACTGTGAAGGATATCTCAGATAGGCCGTTTTCGATCATGAACTCGGCGAGGTCGGGATCGTCAAATCCTTTTCCGCTTGTATAGCCGATGTGGATCGGGACTTCCATGCTGCCGAGGATCTCCATTAAGTCCCGGAATTCGGGGTAGCAGGAGGGATCGCCTCCGCCGCTGATCGTAATTCCGGTGAGATCGCCGTCCATTATCTGGAGATCGGCGAGGACGCTGTCGGCGACCTCTTTTAGATCCTTGAATCCCTCGTATTTTTCGCGGACGCCGTTGGTGCAGTATTCGCACCCTTTAGAGAAGGGGAGGCAGTATTTGCACCCGAACGGCTCAGGATCATCCTCCTTCTTCAGCCGCTTGAAATAACAGAAACTACAGAATCCGCGGCAGTCCCTCCCCGGGCTTCCTCCAATATCCACGTTCAGGCGACCCATATTCAAACATCCGGATTGTTGTGATCAGTTTTTGTGGCTATTCTCTGATTAAGAATTGGGTTTGGGCCAAAGGACGAAACCGGCGAAAGACGAGAAACCAATCGCCACCTTTTTTAATCTTTGAGAACTAAAATTGTTAGTGCGCCTCAGTGGCTCAGTTGGCAGAGCGGCTGACTTGTAATCAGCAGGTCCCGAGTTCAAATCTCGGCTGAGGCTTAGAGACATTCAAAGTTCAAAGCCCTATTTTATGAATGTTGTCTTTTCCCTTCAAACTTGCAAATTAAAGAGATATATTTATATGCCCGTACTTTAAAAAATAGCATGCTATGAGAGATCAGAAGAAGAAAGGGTCAGCCCCCCGGTGTCCCATGTGTGGCAAACCTATGATAAGATCCTTCATCCGGCCGGTGCAAGATGGCAAACAAAGATACTTACCGATCGGGTATGTGTGCCCCATCTGTAAAATGATTTCATGGGATGCTGATGAATAAAAAAAAGAATTTCATGTTATAATCTCAATCTGGCAGATCCCAGTATCAAGTTGTTCATCTGCTCTTAAACGCTGCTTTTGCATTTCAACGTAAGATGGATTTATTTCTATAAGAATACTTGATCTGTTCTGCTCCCTGGCGATATCCGCAACTGTGCCGGACCCGCCGAACGGATCAAGGACAGTGCAAGGGATTGGAGTATTTTTTTCACAGGTGCAGCTGGATGTCCACCCTTCCGTATACCTCCGATAGTCTTTGAATGAAGAGGAGGGCGGGGCGATTTGGCCTTTCTGCAGGTCATTTGAATGATCATGCCACCCCTGTCCTGTTGTGCCACCTTCAGTTTTAACAATTCTCACCCAAGGAGTGCCACAATGTGGACAACATCCATATTCAGATGTCCCGGCAAGAATACAACGCCGGGCGAGTTCATCGGGGAATGTTGCAAAATGAGCGTCTGGACGGGGTTGTGTGGGAATGGTCCAGACTGAACGGGCATTTCGTGAAAATTTATCACATAACGGTTTTCCTTCAGAATTTAAATTTCCTGAATGTCCCTGCAGGTTCCTTGATGAAGATGATACCCGGGGATCGCTGGAACCCCAACATGCTTTTGTGAAAGACGAATTATTTTTTATTCGCTTACCTGGGTTTGCAGTTTTAGGTAGATCCCCTTTATAGTCTCCTCGATGGTGTGCTCCCCCGGAAACATTTTCCCGGATTGCTTCTGCATCATAGAAATATTGAGGACTTTTAGTCATAAGGAAAATATATTCATGGCTCCGGGTCGGCCTGTCATTTACACTTTCAGGCATAGGATTTGGTTTATTCCAAACAATATCGCACCTTAAATACCACCCGTCTTCTTGTAATGCAAGTGCAATTCTCCATGGCATACCTACAAGATCTTTATTTTTCAATCCTGCAGGCATTGGCAGCCGCGGGGCATCTCTTAATCCGTCGCTACCCCTGTTTGTTTGTTGCTTCCATCCGATCTTACTCCCATGCCCTGTTTTATTTCCCGATGTATAACAATCTCCGTAATTGAGCCATAATGTCCCATCGTCTCTTAAAACTCTACGGACTTCTCTAAACACTTCAACTATTTTTTGTATATGTGCTTCTGGTGTCTCCTCTAAACCGATCTGACCCTCTATACCATAGTCTCTTAAACTCCAATATGGGGGAGAAGTTACAACGGTATGAACCGATTGAACGGGGAGTTTTTGAAGTCCTTTGATTACATCTGCATTTATTAGGGTATGTTTCATGAAACATCACCCTTTAGAGATCCCCACTGTTCAGCCATTGCCTCGGCAATACCCGGGTATGTTCTTGATCGAAGTTTACTTCGTTCTTCGTTTGTAAATTTCCCGCTTGCAGATAAGAAATGAACTCTTGAATATTTTTTCCCGTCTTTCTTTCCTATGATATACTCCGGCTCAACAATATTAGCCGGCCGGAGAAGTGGAAGGTTTTTTAACCACAATCCGGTTTTTTTAGGTTCAGGGTGTCCGAACTGCCACGGCTGAATATATTGATCCGGTGGCCTCCAAATTGTAGACATGATACAAACCGGATTCTCTATACAAATTCGGGGGATGTGTTGACAGTCTGCAAACATCATAAAAAATTTAATCGCTGCCTGTTGCCTGCCGTCCGCTCTTTTTTCTGCAAAAAAACGGGCTCCGGACACGGCTAAATGAGTACAGGGGGGGTGAGCGATCATAAGATCCCATTTTTCATTTAAGATGTCCCTTACATCTCCTTCATAATGTGGACCGGGTGATTCGGAAGGGAGTATATCGCAGCTGATCGCGTCGTGTCCGTGTTCAATAAATGCATTCCTTACGTTTCCTGAGAATTCGCACGCAACCAAAACCCTCATTTTTCCCTGCCCTCCTGCATTAAATAGGCTTTTAAACAGTTTTCATTGCAAAAATGCGCCTGTTCATTCCATTTGCATAATTCAACACCACAGCCACCCCATTCAATAATTACAACCGCATCATAGCGATTTGCGGAGATGCAAAGACAGTTTTTAGGATCTACCTCTTCCCCGCAAAAATTACAGATATGGCTTATTTTCTTCACTCACATCAGCCCCTTAGAGAGGATCTGATCCAACTGCGTTTCATTGATGAACTGGTAATTTTGCGGCGGGCGGGTGATCCCTAACTCTGAGAGTGTGCTGTAGAAGGTGGGAATATACCGGAGGATCTCGATCGCGTAACCTGAAGAAACACCCTTAAAGTATTCCTGATATTGAATGTATGAGATCCCGGCAGATCCTTCCACAAGACGCCAGAGATCTTTTAAGGACATGTGATGAACTTTCAATACTTCTATCAGGCCGACGATCCTTTGTGTGGGAGCGGAGGAATAGACAGCAATTGTAGGGATTTTTCTTTCTACAAATTCCTGCCCGATTTTCCGGCGTAATTCAAAGGTTTTTGTACCTTCGGCAATCTTTTCGACATATTCCGGCCTTATCGCCATTAAGGCGGCGGCCTTCTCTGATGCTTTCTTTTTCATTTTCCTGATTCTCCTTTTAGTTTTTTTAATTCGTCGTGAATTTCGCGGATTTCCCGCGTTAATTGAGGTAATTCAGAAAAGATCGGGGTCATGCCCTGAATGGTGCGGATCGCTTCGTCGAGGGTCGTTGCATCCTGCCATTGATCGGTTTCGACTTCCGGGATTCCGTGACTATGATCAGTCCACCACCCGGGGAGTGTTACACCCTGATCGATAAGGCCAGACGATCCCCTGAAGGCGACATGCGGACGGGTGATAAGCTCCCCGCATACCTCCGGCTTGTTAATCTCGATTTTACAACCTTGCCAAAATTGAGCGCGAACCCATGAGGTCACGGCTTCGTGTGTTTCAAGCAGTACCCGAGTATTGAGAATTTCAAGAGAAGGGGCGGACAGTTCCTGCTTTCCGTCCGGGTAGGCTATGATCGTATGGGGATGAACATCGATCGTGATATTGGCAGAACCGGGGGAATCACAGCCCCATAAGAATTTATAACGGACATCGCCGCGAGGTTTCCACGGCTTGTAATACCCGACACTTACCGGGTCGAGTGAGAGATCTCCGTCTGTGTGTAGGATCTGATATTTCAGTTGGTAGTTATGAGGACGGGATACGACAAGATCCCGCCCGGTTCTGAGATCTGGCGATCCTTTGTACCACCGGCAGGTATAGCCGGTTTTAGGGGACGGTTGCAGTAGACCAAATTTTATGAGTTTTGCAATTGTCCGGCTTACAGTGGATTTATTGCAACCTACCCGCCGGGCGATCTGTGCCTGGGTGAGATCCTCGCGAGCCGCAAGAGAGGCGATCCTTTTCTGGGTGTCGGTGAGATTCAGATCCATTGTTTAGAGCTTCCGCTATCCTGATGTGGTCTTTAACTGAATTTTGCGGTTTAATTTGCGTTTTCGGTTTGTTCCGTCGTTTCCTTTATCTCTATTTCTCCTTCTGAGATTTTGAGATCTAAAATAAATTTATGACCTTCTGAACACCGGGGATCTGTAATGATCATTTGGTATTCGGCGGGCGTGATCATGTATTTAGTTTGAATTTTGATCATCTCCTGCATTCAGGCGAACACCCTTAAGGGCGAGGACTGCAAAAAAGGCAAATTGCACGATTAAATTAACATTGCCTGTAAAAAACCCGCTTATAGTCCAAAGAGTATTGCCGAAAATCCAAGAACAATAACCGGCCTTTCGATATTTCCGCCTTTGGCTAACTGTCAGAACTCCCCCGGCGAGACCGGCGAGCATTGCGGGAGTTTGGAGAATATCGATCATTTTTCCACCTTATAATGGAAACAAACTTCCTGTTTCCCTTGGGCGTCTTCACTCATCCAATTTGGAATCTTTTCATCATCGAGTACTGCCTGAAGAATCTTGAAATTTTTATCTGATTTAAAATTTAAACCGACTTTAACAGGTCTTTCTTCGTCCTCATTGATCTTTTTGATGGTCCCGATTTCTGCTCGGCTGACACCAAGTATATTTTTCTCTATGTGATCGATAATCGCCTCTGCTTCATTGGGTTCTATCCCTTTTTCAAATTTGATTTTACAAACGGCCTCTAATATCATTTTTCCACCACCACGAGATCGACCGAGTGATAAAAACGGGCACTTACAGGCATGTAACGATGCCGACCTTGAGCACTGATCCGGTTTTCATGGTTTTTCGGGAAACTCAATTCATCGAAGAAGATCCCGTATTTTTCGCAAATATCCTTCAGGTCCGCAAGGATCATATCGAAAGGTCGGGAATATTCAGCTTTGGTAAAGTCCGTTTTATGGCGGCCTGTATTCGGTCTATAACGGGAATAAATATGGCCTGAATCTGAAACCCATATCGTTTTAATGGTGATATCTTCGGCTTTTTCCCATTGCCGGACTTTTTCGGCTAATTCTGTTAACCATGAATGAACATCCTGCCCGGTTTCTACCTCAGAAAGAAATCCGCGGCTTTTATCAATCCACCAATCGGCGACCGGTAGACCGGATTCCTGCATTATACCGCCCCTTTCTCTAAACTCAGAGCTGTTTTAAAAGTTGTATCATAATCTGGTTCTTTCGGTATCTCTGGTTTTGCAGATTTTGAATTCTTCTTTTTTGAACCTATGTTCTTAATGCAATACCTGACAGCCCCCGATATGTCTTTTGGAGGCTTGTCACTCTTGATAATATCATCAAGGATATCTAATTCACTTGAAGATACCCGGACGATGATCCGTTCGGGGAAATTGACTTTACTTATGTTTATCACACCTGGCAAATTGTTATGCCGTGTATAACATTGCAAATCAGCCAATATATAATTTGTCATACATTGTATATACATTGCAAAACTCAAACTAAAATTGTTTGACGGTGTATAACAGAATAAGCATGGCTACAAAAAGTGAATTAAAACCTGTAGGATTCAGACTGCCTTTAAAATTAGTGGAGCAAATTGACAAGGAAGCAGAAAATAATTTTAGAGACAGAACAGGTGAAATTGTTCACGCGATAACAGAATATTATAAATTCGAGTCTGAAAAGAAAGAGATATTAAAATTAGTTAAAGAAATGACAGATCGTATTGTTATTTTAGAAAAAGAAGTTGAGGACCTTAAAAAATAGGGTTTATTTTCTCCCTTTATCCTTCTTTTTTTGTATATTTTTTATATCTGTTTCAAGTTTTCCTAATCTGTCGTTTAATTCTTCAATTTTTTTTTATTTCTTCCATATATCCACCCAAAAAAACGCCAGACAATGAAAAAACTAAATAATAGCCCCCCATTGCCCGACCCCTAAAAAATTTATTTACATCAATTAAAACTTAATTAAATTTATACCCACAAACTAAAGCCTGTTAAAAAAATCTGGTTTATTTCTTCTCTCATGATTTCTTCAATTAATATGTGTATGACAGATCAAATTATTTAAATAGTGCATTTTATGGGCTGAAAATTCGGGGCGATTTAAACGCCTGAATTTAAAAAATATGGCGGGTTGCTGGGGTCTAAGACCCTCCCTCTTTTTGTTGCATCTTGTAAAATAACCTATACATTTTTAAAAGAAATCATGATTTTATAAAAATACTATCGTGATCTTGATTTATTTAAATAATAACGTGTTTTAATAAACAAGCCGCAAATTGATTTTTAATTGTCTGGTATATAGAGTCAATCAAAATTTTAATTTCTTCTTTACATTTTTTGGTTAAGTTGCGTACGACGTAACAGGGGGTGGGGTATGCAACGAAAAGAGCAAATATTTAAACCCGGATTAATCCAAAATTCTATCAAACAAATATATATCATGCAACGAATATATTTCATAATACTTAAGCGTATCTGTAAAAATCTAATATAGGGTCTTAAATTTTCTCTGATTCGGAAAATAAGAGTAAATAAACGATAAATAATGAAATAAAGTTTAATTTATCGATAAACGGCAAAAAACAAATACTATTTAATTATTGTCCTTGTAAATTCTTGTTTCTGTTAACTAAATCTGGTTTATTCTCGACCGCCTCAAAAATCACTGAAAGTATATAAAGGCGATCGTATGAGGCTGTAGTTATGTTGAGCATTTTTGTAAATTCCGAAGACGAGAAATTATTAAATTATCTGGCAGGGATTACAACACTTTTTCAGTTTGTCGAGAATTATACAAAGAATTATGATTTCCGTCGAAGGATGGATAAAGAAGGCTTTAAAGTGGAATTAAATTAAAAATTAATAGTTAGTCACATCTTTTTGGATGTGTGGATTGAAACGATTTGCGGGGTGAGAAAGGAGGATTTTTTATTATTCCCCTTTACCGCCGGACTTTGCCGGAGGCTGAAGCAGGTTAAGAACCTCTTTATAATCGATCTCTCTGTTGCCCCCTCTACTTCCGACATAATCAAAGGTAGCATCTACTTTTACAAGATTACCGAGCAATACACAGAGATCTTTTTCCCTGTTCCTGCGGGCGTCGTCTTCTGCCTGTTCTTTTCTTTTGCGTTCGAGATATGACAGGAACATAGGCCCGATACTGGTTGCTATTGCAACAATACACATTGCAAAGACCAACACGAGTGTAACAATTACGTTTACATCGATTGTAGTCATGTCTTTTTCACCTTTTACGCTTTTTACTCTGTTATTTTTGTATAAAAATATGCGAAAATCCGAGAAATTCAATATTTAAGACGGATTAGAAGGAGATTAAAAAGCCATATGGAAAAAAACCGAAAAAATCCGACAGTCCTATTAGTCTGCAATAAATGCGGGCATATGTGGGAACCGAACGAGGGGAGCAAAAAACCGCAATGTTCGAAATGTCGTTCAACTTCTAAGCATTATGCAAAACCGCACGAAATAGAAGCTTATATTTCTGGTGCTGTCATTTCCCCGGATTTCACAAAAAAAGCAGACGAGCCGGGGGAGATCCCGACCGTTGAAAATAACCCTGATTCCCTTAAATCCGAGGTTCAGGATATTGATATTGAAGCCTTGATCAACAGGGATTTAGAGGAAGAATCCGACGGGAAAGAGGAAGATCAGCCCCCGGAAGAGGATAAGAAAGGCTGTAATATGACTTATGTCATTGTGGCGGCCCTTGTGCTGATCGGGGGTGCACTTGCAGGGTGGTTTTTTCTATCCCGCTGGCGTGCTAAAAATGATGTCCGACGGGCTAAAGGGGATCAGGAAGTGAAAGAGCATCGAACCGGCTATGAAGGGTTACACAGGGCGGGATATCCGACTATCTGAGGGTTAAAATGTTGGATCAAGTGAAGGCATTAAAAGGGCTTGGCGGCCTGTCTGAAGCTGTTCAGAAATTCGCGGATGAAATCGATATGGATAAAGCCAGATCCGCCTATGAAAACGGCGGATTCAAGGGGCAGATCATTCTCGAAGATACGGAAATTATTTTCATGGTTCGTAAAAAGGCGGAGGCTGAGCCAATAAATGAATGATTTCGATGAATTGCTGAAAAAGGATATAACCGCATCTGTGACAGTCCGGGAAGATGACGAAGAGCCGACCCGGACGGGGGAGGATTACAAACCGGAATCATACACGGATAATAAGGGAGATCACCCCTTCATAGCCCTGATCGATATCGGGGTTAATGAATCCGCCACATACTGCAAAAAGGAAGGACTACCGGAACCGAACCTTTCCTTATGGGAGAACTTCAGCCGTGAATTTCTGAATAAAGCTCTTTGGCATTATGCCCCGGATGGAGATATTCCAGACAGCCCGATCCTATGCCTGATCCTCGGCATGGGTGGATTATCCGCGTGTTACATCCCTGTAATCCTTGCGGTGATAGACAAACAAAAGGAAGAGGAAAACAAGGCAAAAGAGAAGCAGGAAACCGCCCCACAGATTGAAGAAAAACCCGAACCTATCCGAAAGATCCCGGAGCCTGAAACCCCAAAGCACAATTTAACAGGGTTAGGCGCGGAAATCACCCGGAACATCTCAGAGATGGAAGATAGGGCAAAGGCATTTTCATGATAGAATATTCCTTAAAAAAAATCATTTCTCTTAGTGGGATTTTCTTAATCAGCCTGGTAGCTCAGATTATTAACATTTTATTAATACTTGCGGGCCTATGGATGGCATCACAGGGCATAGGGATCATTAATGAAATTCTCGGACTTGTTTTTTTTGGAATAGGATTTTATACCTTTTTATGGTGGATTTTCGTTGAGAATTGGCAGATTTACAGAATTTTTAAACCTAAATTAACGGACGGTTTTTAAATGGATAACGGAAAACACATGATGAACGCCGAAGGAACCCGGAGCCGCAAAAATATCTATCTAATACTTATTTTCCTGCTTTGTTCAGCAGTTCAGATCTTTAATTTCCTTGTGATAAGGGATAATTTAAATCTTAGTGGTTCGGCCCTTTTCTTTTGTTGTATGGGGTTTTTTGTATCCCTGTTATGGGCCTTTATTGAAGTTCAGTTGACATCAAGAGTTTTAAAAGTATATTGAAGGACGGTTTTAAGACATGGAAGAAGGAAAGCACAGGATGATCGCCGGAGGAACCGGGAGCGGAAAAAGCCATTTTACCGGGTTACTCATTGAAGAAGACTACAAACAGAAACAGCCCTTTATTATCCTCGATACAAAAACCCGAAATCATATCGGATTAGCGGCATTGAAGCAGGTTAAGACCTTGCAGATTAAACCGGGGTATTCATATAATTTTGAAAGAGCCATGCAGACTCCTTTTTTATTATGCTATCCTTCCCCGGATATGAGAACAAAGGCACTAATCGAGCAATACGATCAGTTGTTGGATACGATTTATAACGATAAATCAAGGCGGAATATCTACATTGAGGAAGCCCATTTATTTAATCCGTCCCCTCAGAAATCTAACGAATGGCTGGAACTCTTCGCCAGAGAGGGCCGCGGTTATGGGATGTTTGCCAGTTTTATAACTCAGAGGATACAGGATTTCCCTAAATTGCTGTGGTCTCAGTGCGGTATAACATACCTGGGTAAATTCAATATCCCGCAGGATATCCGATATGTAGAAGGAATAATCCCGAATTTCTCGGATATTGATCGGACTCTGAAAAAGCATGATATTGTCAGATATGACCACAATGAAAACGGATTTAAGGTGATTAAGGCGGGTAAGATTCACAGAATAACGAAACATTACGGTTAATTTTCAATTTTTAATTTGGATTGGTGCGGATTTTCTCATCTTTTTATTTTCTTTCTGTGATTGCCTTTTGATAAAAATGAGTGTAGAAAATGCAGTTAAAAAAGGCATGGACGCAGGAAAAGAGGCTTTCATGAAGCAGGCTCTTCCTTTTGTCGTTGGTGCGTTTGTGATCGCCGGTGCCACTGCCCTTTATGTGGCACTGAAGAAGTAAGGGGAGGTAAAAACCATGATGAGAACAAAAAGAACCCTTACGGACGATTTCACACTGACAAATAAGACAGTGGAGATCCCGACAACCGCAGTTGTCGACAAGTTCCTGATTCACAACACGATCGTTGTTGAAAATTCAAGCGATGACACAGCATACAGCGGGACGATCGCCGCAATTCTGGAAAAGATGAGCGAGATCCGCCTTGTCTCAGATTCAAACAATGTGCACTATCAGCTTTCGGGCCTCGATGTGGCGATCATGAACTGGTATGATGAGCACGGCGTAGGAGTCAACCCGGATACTGCCGTATCAATACCCGCCGGTGGAAGCGAAACCTTTACTTTCATGCTGACTCTCGACAAGGGCGACATTATTGCCGTTGGGAAGCAGAGCCTTGATCTATCGGTGAGCGTTGGAACCTCGATCGCTACGGACGTTGCGATCACATCATACACCGGGAAGGTCACCCTTGAAGAAGTCATAATGACAGAGGCCGAAATACTCTCCGTATACGGTCAGGGCCTTGTCGGCTCGGCCGAACCGAAGGTAACAACCGTTTCAAAACCTTTCGACGCAACAAGCGATCTTCATTCCTTCCTGAATCTTCCGACCGGCACGGCACTAAGACAGAGTTATATTTCCGTACTGGATACATCAGGCGTTCGCGGAACTGTCACCCCTTCGGAGGTCGGGATCATTAAGGAAGTCCCGAACAGACAGGATATGTTTTCCTGTCATTTCACCACGCTTCGAGAGACAAACAAACGTTCCTTTGACGTTGCAAACCTTCTAAACGGCATTGCAATTATCGATTACGGGAGGGAGATCACAAACGACGCTTTCGGCGTGAAAGGATGGACTTTCAAGCCCGGCGATGTCAGGCTTGCCACGAAATCCGAAACAGCCGGAAAGGTGAGAGTGATCAACGTGGAGTATGTCGTAAATACCGCCGCTTACAATGCGGCAGTTATTGAGGCGGCATAAATCTTCCTTTTTTAGAGGTTGTGGATGAATGAGTTTATTTTCTGGTCTCCTCTCACTTGGTAACTCGATAGTTTCGGGTGCGACAAAGACCGTATCATCCACTGCAAGCACTACAAGTAAAGCGGTATCTTCCGGGGTAAGTTCTGCAAGTCGGGCGGCCTCTTCCGGTCTGAGTTCTGCAAGTAAGGCGGTATCTTCGGGTCTGAGTTCTGCGAGTCGGGCGGCTTCTTCTGGTTTGAGTTCTGCAAGTCGGGCGGTATCTTCCGGTCTGAGTGCTATTGAAAAACAGACTGTAAACGTTCTGCCGAAGGTTTCCCTTCCTGCGGTTTCACTCCCTAAAGTGTCGTCTTTACCGAATGTCTCACTCCCTACGGTTGCCATTCCTGCGGCTGTTGCCGCCGGAACCGTGGCGGCTGTTGCCTCCGGATCTCTTCCTAAAATCTCCCTGCCGGAGATTGATCTTTCAGGGGCGGCAAATGCCTTTAATTCCGTTTCTTCATACCTGGGGGGATCTGACAGCTCTGTAAAATCTACAGACTGGTTTAATTTGAACTACGGGAATCCTGACGTTCAGTTTACAGATCCGAAAACAGGGGAATCTTTAGGATATTTGGGGCAGTTCGCCTCTCCTTATGCCGTAGAAGATAATTATCTCTGGTTCAACACGGGCAAGGGAAATACACAGGTCCCGGCGGGTTTTTCCTCATGGACTGACACCCCGGACGCCGGTATTTTGACTTCCTACGGATTGTCCGGGAATGTGATCTATTCTTCTCAGGTCTTAAACGCGGGCGAAAGAGCGGATACACTCAGTACTTACAGTGATCACGGCTGGCTAACCAAAAAGAAATTGGGCACAGTGCCAGCCGGGGCGGGTGTATCCGTTCAGAATAATGAAGGGGATATCTTCGGCGGGGCGTTATCTGCCATTTCCGGGGGTATTGACTCCATTATAGGCGCACGCGATCGGAGTTATGACGATTCCATCACCCGGATCACTTCAGGAGATGCCGGAACCGGAGGCGTTCAGTTCGCAGGAACGGCGGCGGCCGATGTCCTCCTTCCTATGGATTTGGTGAATGTTTCAAACAAGCTCCTTACGGGAAGAGGGAAGGATCTCGATACCTGGGACTATGTCGGTGCAGGGATCGATGTCGGGACAATTGCGCTCGGTGTATTTACGGGCGGCCTTGGATATGGTGCGAGCAGGGCCTTGATCAAAGGAGGAAAAGCAGTTACAACAGGTGGAGAAATGTTTAAAATTACTAAACTTTTCGGAGCCGCAGACGCGGCGGAAACCGGGGCAAAGGTGATATCTAACACCGGAACCGGATTAAAGGGATTTTCCAATACTCCTGAAATTACAGGAATTGCGGTAAAGCTCCCGAATGTTGGCACAGACTCCCGCATTACTGATCTGGCTGTCAGAGAGGCGGACGTATTAGGCGGATGGACAAAGGGCGGATCGGGTGCGACTTCGTTTTACACGAAGACCGCAGAGCCTACCTATAAGATCTTTTCAAGTGCGGCAGAGCCTACGTTTAAAGTTTCTTCGGTGGGAGAAACCTTTGTAAAAACCGCTTCGCCGGTCATTGAGACGGGGGCAAAGGGCACAGACGCGGCGTTCTCGTCTGCCGTTAAAGCGCCCTCGTCCGGACTTTTAGGAAAGGCAGCAGGCGGGGCTGGTCTGCTCGGACTTGGCGGACTTACAGCAATGGCCCTTTTCGGATCGGGATCTTCCCTTCAGGGAGGCGGGACACCGGATCAGGGCGATGTTTCGGAGTATGTGGCCTATATCAAACAACTGGAAGACCAGTTAACGAATTTACAGGCACAGTATGAAGCCGGGGCCATGAGTGACGCGGAATATATCGCAGCCCTTGAACAGTATGTGGCAGAGCTTGAAGCCGCTTTGCAGTCCGGGCAGATTACGCAGGACCAGTATGATTCCCTCTATGGTGACGCATACGACGAATACCTGGGGGCGACCGGCGGGTATTATGATCCGGCATTCGGTGACGGCACTTATTACGAAGTGGTGGAGGATGCAGCACAGGACGCAACCCGCCTTGCCGACGGAATACCGATATTAAGCGATGTCCTGCAATGGTTCAGATCGCACGGCCTCGCCCTTCCGGGTCTGATCGTTGTCGGCGGTGTCGTGGTAATCGGCGGAGCTTACGCTTATTCTCAGGCGACCGGGAAGCGGGTAAAGCTTCCCGCCCTTCCAGCCTTTGGAAAGACCACACGGAAGAGCGGAGGATCTACGGGACGCAGAAGAGGAACGGGGAGGAAATCCCCGGCCTCTGCATAAATGGAGTTGGTAAAAAATGGACGAAGTAACCCCGATTGAAGAAACGCCAACCGAAGAAACGCCAACCGAAGAATGCGGCGGCGTGTGCATAGTGATTGAACCGATTGCGATCATTGCGATCTTTGCTCTGATCTTTTCCCTTATCGCTTTGAGGAAGTGATCGGGAATGTCAGTCTTTAGCACTGCCCCGAAGATCGCCAACACAGTGACCCCCACCCTGAGATCTGCGAAGGATGCAGCGATCGGCCTTGGGGAGTCTGCAAAGCAGGGCCTTTTAACTATGGTTACGCCTGCAAAGGAGTTTGCGAAGACTAAGAGCGCCCAACATGCCGTATATCCTGCTCTTGTCGGCGGCGGTCTCGGGGTTGGCAGTTACGCGGCATTATCAGGAGCCGGGGCCGGTCTTCGGACGCTCGGAGGCGAAACGGCAAAAGATACAAAAAATGTGGTCGTCGGGATTATTGCCCTTCTCGGTGTTCTCGGTGTTCTTGTGTTCCTGTATTCTAAGGTGAAATAGATGCCGATCGAGTTTACAGACGGACTTTTGACGGCAATTCTTATTGTAGTCCTTCACATGGAATACCGGATCGGCGGTTATGAATCCGAGATCCGGAGACTTTCGGAGCGTTTCAGAACCGCTCTTAATGAATGCCGGGAGAAAGTGGGTTTAAAACCCCTCTCGGCGGGAGAATGAAACTATGTCAGAATGTAAAACCTGCGATGAAATACTGAAGCAGGCAGGAACCACGGAGGATAAAAGCACCTGGTTAACCCCGGAGAGAATCGAATTTATCAAAGGTGTTCTCTTAGGAATTGCTCTTTATTTCCTCTATCTGTATGTCAAGAAAAAGAGGCATTAAAATGATTGAATTTATGAAACTGTTTATTCAGGGAGTGGGAAAATGGGAGAATTGAAACCTTGCACGTTCTGTAATGAGATGTTACAGATAAAAGGATATCTTGCCGGGATTCTGGCCGGGGTTTCGAGTGCCAACAATGAGGATCTTCTGATACAGTATCCGGAATCAACAGAAAATATAAATCTGTCACCTGGGGAGACATTTAACAAAGCCATTGAGGTAAACAGGAAACTTAAATATCTCTGTGTATCTGTCCCTTCAGGCTGCATTTTAGAGATCAAGAGTGACAATATAACTAAAATGTGGTTCTGTGATGAGGCTGGAACAATTGAATTTCAGTCAGGAATGAGTTTCGGCAGGATGGAAATTAATGTTCAGAATTGCACGACTGAAGCGGTGCGGTGGACCTGCCGCATGCTGTTTGTGTAAGGTGAGATCATGCGCAATCATTTTTTTTTCTCGGTTAAAAAGCGGATGGAGTATCTAAAATCTCAGAATCTACCTATTAAACTGCTTTATTACGGCGGGAACGAGTGCCGGGTATCTGCCGATCTTCTTTATCAGCATTGCCGGAATGATTCGGATTTACATTTTGTTATTCCGCTTTATCCTGATATGAAAGAGAGGATTAGAGGATACATAAATACGCTGTATCCAGAGCTTAAGCCGGTATTTATTGATTGTTCGGAGATTTGCAACAATTCAAATGAATACAATCCTTCTCAGGCTTCAGGGTATGCCTGTAATTCGTCATTTCTGGAATATCAAGGAATAGAGCATATCAACATATGCACCGGGGCGTTTGAATATTCATCAATATCTCAATGTGAGCAGTGCAGGCACATAATCCCAAACCGGCACGGATTAGCAGCACCGAGGGCAGACGGAACCGGGGGCAAGGTATGGAATTTCTATATGTTCTATGGCTATTCTGAAACAGCCATTGATAAGATTGTGAAAAGGAAGAGCCTTTCTTTATCTTCTCTAATCTGCCCGATGCATCTTAATCAGTTAAAGAAATGGTGGAATTATGAGCTAATTAATGAGGGCTTATAATGGGTATTGGTTATGTCAGATATGGATTTGTCGAAATTGGCGAAATTGATATTCCTTACATCCTTAAGCCTGCAATAGTTTACAAAAAAGGTATTTTTCCACCGCTTGAATCTGAAATGTCATTCTATGGTATTTCAGGGCTTTATCAAGATAGTAAATTAGAGATTGCAGTACCTGAAACCGTTATTTCAGCACTACCCGAGGTAGAGATCACAGCATCCTATTATGTAGAGAATGATTTTTTCTTTATTACCGTTTATGAGGTCCAATTACTAAACGCTACAGCTTGGCAATTTCTTTATACTTCTGACGGTGGTGAAACATGGAAACCGTTTAAAGAATCTGCCGGGGTTCTTTCCGGGATGAACTATTTTTATTCAGGAGAATGTCCGGGGGTAAAATGCAGGGCATATAATGGCGGTTTATGGCGTGATTCTGATATCTGTTGGGATGATGGAAGGAGGACGGTTGTAGATGCGACAGGCGGCGAGGTCGTAGAGGGTGATCCCCTTGTCTATATCGCGGGTGTTGTAATCAGTGACACAGCAGAAAATACAGGCGGCGGGCGAATAATTGAAGAACAGCCAACAATCGAGGTTTCAGGGGTTATTGTTAATGAATCTCTGGAAGCGTCTTCGATTCTGAATGAAGAACAGCCAATAAATGAAATTTCAGGCGTAACGGTGAGTGAAACAGTTATTCAGACAGGAGCCGGAAGCGGAACAGACGTTTTCCCGTATACACCAACAAATGAAATTTCAGGCGTAACGGTAAGTGAGACACTAACAGAAACAGGTATAAAAATTATTTAGGAGTGATCAAAATGGGAACAATTACAGCAACACTAAACCCTATGCTTTTAGGTGAAACAACACAGCTTACTTTTAATCATGATTCGCTGCCAGACCCGCAATATACATGGAATGTTCGAAAAGACGGTGTTCCCGTTTCGGGTTTATCTTCTTCGGGAAATACTGCATCTTTTACACCTTCTGAGATGGGAACATATGTTATTTCAGTAGTGGCTCAAGGCCATGTAAATAATACGCCTGTGGGAAGCGATTCGGGATCGATAACCATTGAGCTTGTATATGGTTCAAGGGTTGCGGTCGGAACAGTTACGGTAAATCATTCTTTAACCGCAACGGCGACAAATGCGGCAGGTTTCCAATGGCAGGAATCACCCGACGGCAACACATGGACGGATATAAGCGGAGCAACAGCGGCAACTGTAATTATAAAATCATGGACCGGTGCCGAAGGCGAGATCGCAAACGGGGATGCATACACAAACGCATATGCAGCGATCACAGCTTACGATCATTATTATCGGTGTATTGCTACAAACGGCAGCAAAACGACAATATCAAATATTCTGCATGTTGTTCATTCAGGTGGAAACGGAAGCCCGACAGTTACAAGTTTATAGAGGCTGTAGGTGAGCAGAAATATGATAGAAGTAAAAAAGAATAATTAAGGTGTAAGATATGGTTGAATCCGATTTTTCAGATACGGCAACTAAATTTTTAAAGAGAAATAAAGCGGTAAATAAAGTTATAATGGCAAAAATAAAGAAATGTCTTGAGGATCATCTTTTCGACACAATTCGATCATGTAATAAGCACGAGCTAAAAGGTGAATTTAAAGGATTTTGGAGGTTACACGTCACCGATTATGTAGTAATCTATAAAATTGCAGGGATAAGACCTTACAGACATGCCTTTATTTATAAAATTATGACTGAAAAGGCATATCATAACTGGATTAAATATTAAATCATTTTTTCGACTTCGCTTCTTTTGTAGAATTTACCCTTTCCTATTGATTCCAATTCCTGCAAGGCTTTGCTCTTTCCTTTCGGTTTTAATTCACGCTCTAAGGTCTTGCTTATTGTTTCCCCTGCCTTTTTTCTTGAAAGTATCTCATTGTATACGGCATTAGATACTTTTATATCTTGCATGTCATTTTATTTCTTTTCTGATAAGAAATATTTTTTGATAGAGGAAGAAAAAAGGGTTTATTGAATCTCTTTTAAGAGTTCTTGTTTGAAAGCCGCTAATTTTTCATTGATAATTTTTAACCTGGGATCTTCGTCTATTTCAGTAAAGACACGATCAACTTTTTCCGCCTGCCGGTTTTTTGCCTCGTCTGTGAGTGGTTCCCCGCATTTATTACAATATTCGGCTGTTGGTGCGTTCTGTGTATCACATTTGTAACAAGTCCGGGGCAATATCGGCGGGGCTACTTCTGCTTTTTTAATTATGCCTGCACGATCTAAGATTTCGTTTCTTATGTCTGCCTTTGACAGTTTTGAATAGGTGCGGATCATCCCCGTACCGGCGTTTCCCCATGCAATTTCTTTTACTGTGGTTTCGCTATATCCTTCCGCGAGCATGTGGGTTATTCGTGATTTTCGGAATAGGTGAGGAGTTATTCTTTTTTTAATTCCCGCTCTCTCTTTTGCCTTGTCAATAATACGGGTAAATCTGATATAATCGATCATAGTGCCGCGAGAGGTTAAAAAAACAAGATCGTTTGAAGGGGGTTTCCCAGTTGAACCCTGAACGGCAAGCCCCAACCCTTCCGGGCTGACGTAATCATTCATCCATGCGGCGAGGTAAGGAGTAGCCCACGTAATATACGGATAACGATATGTAGTGCCCTTTTGGTGTGCTCTCTTTCTGTCAGTAACCCGCACTTCTGCCCCGTATTCATCAAGGGTTATATCTCCCCATCGAAGATGGGCAGTTTCTGCGGGGCGGGCGGCGGTTTGGTAGTGAACCGCTATTAATGCCCGGTCGCGGCTGTTATCGCATGCCTTGATCAACTGTATGATCTCGTCTTTTGTTATAATGTCCTCGGGGAGTGTCGTATCAAAATCTGTGCCGGGGGCGGAAATTTCATTTATCTTTTTATCTGGAATGTCTATATATCCCTCATCAGTTAACCATCTTAAAAAACCCTTTAAAATTACAATATGATCATGAATGGTATTTCGCTTAAATGGCTTTCCTTTTGACGATGTGCCATTTTTTAGATTATTTATCCCCCTGTATAAATCTGATATAGTCAGATCTTTGTAATTAATAGGGATCGATATTTCAGAGTTATCGGGATCGGGTTTTGTAAGAAACCGTTTCCATCCGACGAGACAGAAAGTTATTTTATTGGATCTTCCTTCTCCTATGTGCCTTGTTGCCTGTCGCTCAGATATATATTTTTTAATCAGCTCTGTGTCTGATTCGGAAAGTTCCCCGCTGTCCTGATGTTTCTGAATACTCCTATTACCATTATAGACGCTTTCGCCTCTGTGAAATACCGATTTAGCCATTTATTCACTCCTCCCCAACGGACACCAGACCGGGATCGATCCATCTTCAGGGATCTTTTTTCCCTTCGGTATATCTAACATGCCGCGTGATCGTCTTTCAGGTTTTAGATCACATCTGCCATTATTGCAGTTTTCACAATCGCACATAATAATCTTATTCAATAGCATGCTATTTAATAGTTATTAGAGATTTGAACCTATCAAGTGTAAAATCTCGGCTGAGGCTTAATATCACTCATGGTTCAAAGCCTTGAGACTTTTTTAGGAAATTCGCTTGATTAGAGGTAATTTTTCGGCTCTGTAGAAAACCTATCTCTTTTTTTAGAGAGTCATATTGTGGATTAGCATTCTGATTTTGATCTCTTTTATCTGGTTGAAATATTTCCTCGATCTGACATTCTCATTGTATTTCCTTTTAATTACTGAGAATACAGTCTCCACCATATTTCTCTGCCCGTATTTTTCCTGATTGAAATTCTCAATCATTTCCTTCCTGTACTTTCCAGAGTAGATATTTCCATTCCATTTCCTGACAGGAATTATAGATTCAGCCCCAATATTCTCTCTGATATATTGATGAATTTTTTCAGAATCATATCCTTTATCCATCGTGAAGCAATCTGATTTTTTTATTCTTATGACTTGATTTATCAGTGATTTTGCATGTTGAGAGTCATGTACCGGTACCTTTGAAAACTTCCACCCCAAGATAATTAATTTATCAGAATCAACAGCAATAGAAGCCTTAATAAAACTTTTACGAGTTTTATTGATTCTTTTTGAATAGTAATGACTTGCATATGAACTGGTAAATCCAGTAGAATCTATTGATGTAATCCTGATAATTTCTCCTTTCTGGTGTAATCTTCTAATTACATTTTTCAAGATAATTCTGAATGTGAGTGAGGGAATTCTTGATAGAAATTTTTGAAGAGTTGTATAATGGGGTATTTCTTCTAATTGGATAATATCTGTAATCGTGGTTAAATTTGGAAGTAATTCTGTAAAATCCCGATAATCTTTACCTATCTTTTCTTTTAATATGATTAATGTTAGAAGCTGGTGCTGAGTATATTTTTTCTTCGAAAATTTTGAAGAGCGTAAAGGTACATGAGAATTCCTGATTACCTCAAGAGACGTTTTCACAAAGTTGATGTACCAGTTTTCAGACATTATTTAAGGAACTCCTCTTCTATTTGTGGTTAAATAAAATTGGAGTTCCTGTACGATCGATCTTTCGGTTACTATTTTCTTAGAGGATTTCTACAAGGCCAATTTTTGATTATCTCCAAGAAAACAGGTTCTCTATGAAGGAAACGCAGATCATTATAGAGAATTAATTGGATCCAATTTTGAAACTGTAGAAGGCTACTTAATAAGTAGAGAGTCCTTTTTGCATTAAATATGAAAATTGATGAAGTATTATCTATTCCAACTTCCATATCATCCCTTATTTAACGGGGATAATATTCTTTTTTGCTCTGCCTCGTCGAATTTTGAGCTTTTGTTAGGATAAATATAACCAAATAATTCTGTTTTTGCATGTATTGGCTCATGCATATTAGGCTTAGCATCATTAATACTCCCATCGACAATATGTGATTTAAGATATTCTTCACCCCAACCCATTCTATGTATTACACCAATGTCCACTAAATAAGGTATTAATTCAGGACTGGCTACATTAAGAAGAAATAAAGCGCTTAGTGCATGAAGAGTAGAATTCAAAGTTGCTTGTTTTCTATTTTCAAATCGGTTATGTTTTACTTTATTATAATCTGTCCACCAAAACGGCGAACCATTATGAGTCCATTTGTCAAAAGGAGATAATTTGACGTAATTTTTTAGTTCATATACATTTTTGTTAGATAGTCCATATTGAACATTAAAAATATCATGAAATTCTTGAATTTTTAAATTCTTTACATTAGAACGATGTGTTTGAATTCCTTGAAATGTATCTAATGATTTAGAGGAAACCGAATTTCTAAAAAAGGAATCAACAACACTTCCAATATTTACTATTAAGTCACTTAATTGATAAGACCATACATCATTGTTGTTAGAACTTAAAGGAACATATCTTAAATATTCGAGAAATGTTCTTTCAAAAAATAAATATTGTTCCCATGATGTTGATTGGTTTGTGTAAATGCCCATAAAATAAAATAGAGGTCCTTAAGTTATTGCTTTTTGCACTAAATCCACTAAATCTTCTTTACTCAGCTTATGTAAATTATCAAGCAGATCTTTCTTTTCTGCGAGTGCAATCCTGAGAGAATCCCAGAGACGAGAAGCACCGCGACCAAGAAAATAAGTCAGACAAGTTCCGTCTGGCATTCTCTTGACAGGTTTGCATTCTTTTGAATAACCAAAGCCGGAATAACAAATTAACAAACACCTTAATAGAGAATGTAAAAAAATAGAATCAAATAAGATGAATCTTTCAACATTCCTGCAATTGCTTCCCAAACTAAAACCTGAGAATATTAAAAGTTCCAAGCATTTCGCGATCAGACATGAAGAAAGAAAAGATAAAACAATACCCGATATTGAAGGTATTCATCAGATGCTAATCTCCGGTGAACCTGTTTCAGTTTCTAAGCAGGATAATGAAAAATTTGAAATTATGTTTAATCTAAATGAGAATCATGATCTAGTTATGGTAGTTGCAGTTAAAAGCACCAATCCCGAGATAATAATAAATTTAATCACGTGCTACAAGAAAGAAATAAACAGGAGGATGAAATAAATGGCTGTCAACCGGATTAGTACAGATGCAAATGCAATAGACTATGACTCTGAAAACGACAGCCTGTTCTTTTTCATCAAGGGAGCTGAATATAGTCATTCCCTGAATATGAACAATATAATACTCGACTTTAACACAGATCAGTCTCTTAAAGGAGTCGAAATCCTGAACGCTTCGAAAAAATTCGGGGTTCCAAAGCATGCACTAAGAAATCCTAATCAGATGGTATTAGATCTTGACGTATCAGAAGAAAAAATCGATCTCAAGATCTCGCTCGTCCTTAGGATCAGGAATAAACCCACCCCCAAAGCAATAAACATAGAAGATATCAACGAATTCAATATACCGGCCGGAACGATGACGATGTCCTGCGGGGTTTGCTGAAAAGCGATAAAGAAAAAAAACAATTTTGTCGATTTTTATTAATATAGCAAAAAAAAGTTACTCAATTCTATCTTGAACAAAGTTCCCAATCCCGAAACATTCCGTTCCCGGAACGGAAACTATTTGTTCCCAAAACAGAAACAAAAGTGTGGTGATGAATGTTGACAGGGACGATTCTGCCCGATCTTTTTAAGACTGAAGAGAGGGTTCGCATCCTCGACTATGTCTCAAAACGTGAAAGCGTGACTGCAACAAACGTTATCAAAGAGACCGGTGCTTCGAAGGCTTCTGTATCGAGGTATCTTCATCTCCTCGTCCGGGCAGGACTTCTTGAAAATAAAAACAGGGATTATTACTGGAAAGAAACGGCAATATGTGCAGCGGTAAAGCGCCTGATGAATATCGAACTTCTTTCCGGCACGATTGACCTCCCGGAATGGGCAAAAGCAATAGGAGTCTACGGGAGTTTTGCGCAGGGTACAAACACTGTCGAAAGCGACGTTGATCTCTGGATATACATCCCGGAATACAGGCGGGACTCGGAAATAAAAACCGCCGAACTGGAAAAGGAGATCCGTGACAGAACAGGACATGAGATTCATATACTGATCCTGACCGAAGAGAAACTCTCGCACCTGAAAGAAAACGACCCTCCGTTCTATACCCGTCTTACTGAAACATCCGTAATAATTAAAGGAGAATCATATGTCGGAAATTGAAGACTGCTTCAGGAAAAAACTTCTGGGGAAGGTTCCCCCATCAAATAAAAAAGCGGAAAAATCTCTTGCCCTCGCAGAATCATACCTGGAAGAATCCAGAAAGACGGCCGCCGCCGGAGCCAGAAAAATAAGCATCAACGGTGCATATATGGTCTGGTTTCATGCCGCAAGATCAGTCCTCTTTCGCGACGGGGTCAGGGAAAAAAGTCACTATTGTATTGAAATCTATCTTGAAAAGTACGTGAAAAGCGGGGATCTCGAAGGAAAATGGACTACACTCTTCTCGCGAATCAGAAACCAACGGCATGAAAACCAGTACTGATTCGGTCCTGAACCAACGGATCAGGAGGTCGCTTCAGCAATTGAATCTGCCGCTCTCTTTCTGGAACGTATCCGTGCCCTATTAGTGGATACAAATGCTGAAGATCACGGTTAAAGCAATTAGCACTGCTTAACAAGGATTTGGATATCACCTAACCTTCCTCCCCAGCCTCCTCCCGATCTCCCTTCTTATCCTCTCTCCCCCCGGGGTGTCCCCGACGAAGTAGAAGACCAGGCCGGGGAGGATGATCACAAGCCCGGGGAGGATAATCAGCAGATTCAGAGTTGCGAGCATGAAGATGCAGGAGACAAAACCGAGAGTAGGGATCAGCATTCCCAGCGGCATCCTGAAATAGGTCTTTTCCGGGGGGACGAGGTGCTCCTTCGTCCATACCAGATAGATGCACGGAACGCTCTTAAGAATGTCCCATCACAGGAGAGATTCGATAGTTTCAACCGCGATAATCAGGATTTTCTGTCGGGATCGACCCAGGATAAACCTGCCCCGGGTTAGAACTCTTCCCGGAAAAAAAAGATTTTAGTCTTCGTCCAGGAAGATATCCTTTTCAGGCTTCCATTCAGGTTTCCTGAAATGATATATGACGAAGGGGATCAGCGTAAAGAGAATAATACCGCCGAAAAGGAACGCCTCGTAAAACATCAGGCTTCCGGTCGCGATCTGCGACGGCGGGAAGAAACCGACGATCAGGATCAACAGAGAACCGACCAGACCGATCCCAGCTACAATCCAGAGGCCGACAATTCCGCCCGGAACCTTATACGGGCGCTCCACGTCGGGACGGGAGTACCGGAGGCGGATCGCCGCCGCGAACATAAGGATATAGATAATCGTATAGAGCTGCGACGTAAGGGCCGTTATGATCCAGTACGACGCATTCACGTTCGGCATAAGCACGAAGAGAAACGCAAGGAGAGATCCAACAATCGCCTGGAGAATAAGTATCGAAACAGGGGCGTAATTCCCGTTCACCTTCTGCAGGACGGGAGGGAGATCCCCGTTCCGGGCGGTCACCATGAACGCCTTCGCAGGACCGATGACCCACGTATTGATCAGTGCAAACGCACCTATCGCGGTGAGAGTCGCGATGAGCGGAACAATCCACGACATATTAAACGGCTTAAAGAAGGCTTCGAACGCCTGCATGAGGCCGGCGACAAGGCTGATCTCGCTTTGCGGGACCACGACAGCGACTGCAATCGTGGCGATAATGTAGATCAGAAGGATCAGGATCACTGCAATAAAGATAGACTTCGGATAATTCCTGTTGGGGTCCTTCACCTCCCTGGCGTGGATCGAGGAGAGCTCCAACCCCACATATGAGAGGGAAACCCCCACCAGAAAGACCACGTTGTTTATGCTGGAGAAATCAGGAATTGCGGACTTTCCGGTAAGGGCAATCTCCAAAGGATTCCCTGACGCCACCCACCACAGGCCCATGATTATCAGTATGGCGCCGGGGATCAGGGTTCCGAGGATCACACCGATCGTACTGACCCATCCCGAGACCTTCATGCCGAAGAAGTTGACTATGGTAAACGCCCAGAATACAACCAGGATAACGGACATCGTATAAAAACCGTTGCTGGCAAGGTCGGGATTGAAGATATACGCGATTGTCGCGGCGGTAAATGCAAGGATCGTCGGGAACCACACGACATTGGCAATCCAGTAGAACCAGCTTGTCACAAATCCCCAGCGATCCCCGAAGGCTTCCTTCACCCATATGTACAAACCGCCGGCCTGCGGCCACCCTGTCGCAAGTTCTGCCGACACAAACGCCACAGGAAGAAAGACGATAACTGCTCCGAGAATCCAGTAGAAGATAGAGCCCAAACCCTCCTCGGCAACAGAAGGAATATTTCTAAGAGACAATACTGCGGCAACTCCGATCATGGACAGGGTAAACAGACCCAGCACCTGCCGCTCTGATTTTTTCGATTCGGTCATACCATCACCTCAAATATGATTACCTCTGATACACACGGGAGAACCGAACACCGGAATTATTAATGTTCTTCGCCCGATGGCGTTTTAATAAAGCATTCTATTTATTCTTTTTGCGGCAGGAAGGAGGAATTCTTTTAAATTTAGCTGACAGGACAGAATTTGCAAAATAAAAATTAAAGAAACGGGAATCTTTTGAACTTCATCAAACCTATATTCAGAATTCGTTCAATCAAAGACCCTCAAAATACGCAAGAATCAAAATCATCACCACGTTTGCGGAACGAATATTCGATCCTTTAAGAATCTCCGCAAGAGGCTGGATAAAAGTCCTGTCCCCTTCCAGCCCGTCATAGCAGTTTTCCGTCAGGCTCTTCAGGTTCTCCTCCATCATCTCGGGATGAAACTGGAGTCCCAGAACTCTGCCCCTGTAGATGAATCCCTGATTCTCGCAGGCTGAGCTCCTGAAAAGATTTATAGCCTCATCCGGGATTCCGAAAGTATCCCCGTGCCACTGGAAGACTGTAAAGCTGTAAGGGATTCCCCTGCATAGCGGGATCTTTTCCGCATCGGCGGTCTTTTCTACAGAAAACCATCCCACCTCGGGATATTTGTTCTTCCGGACCGGGGCACCGAGAACGTCGGCAATAAGTTGTCCGCCGAGACAGATCCCGAGCACCTTATTCCCTGCATCGATTGCGGATTTGATGAACGCTTTCTCACCCGAAAGCCACGGGAACTTATCCTCCTCGTATATGTTCATCGAACCCCCCATTATGACGAGAAGATCGAAATCACCAGTATCAGGCAACGGTTCTCCGGCATAAAGCAGGGTCTCGGAGAACGGATGGCCTTTCTCCTCCGCCCAGATACGGATATAGCCGGTATCCTCGAAAGGTTCGTGAAGAAGGGAATGTATTCTCATCTGCGGAGATATTGCACGGGCAGAGCGGATAAAGCCTCCCGCAATAATCTATTTATTCAATATAGCAACAGCAGACATGTAAAGATCACCTGAAGGGAAATGATAACTTCTCCTGTCGCATAATCTACGATCACAGAATAACAAGGGGATTTGCATGACGGACGAAAATAAATTCGAACCCAACCAAAGCCAGACCGAGGCAATAAAAGGATGCGGGGTACAGCTCGTCCTTGCCGGTCCCGGATCAGGAAAGACACGGGTTATCACCGAAAAGATCCTCCACATGATCAGGGAGAACGGTGCAAAGCCCGAAGAGATCCTCGCACTCACCTTCTCTGAGAAGGCCGCAGCCGAGATGGCGGAACGGCTTGAAAAAGAGACGGATATAAGTCGGCTGACTATCGCAACATTCCATTCCTTCTGCCTCGAAGTCCTCGAGGACAACGTGCTCGACACGGGAATTTCATTCAACTCGGGCCTGATCAGCCGGACAAGCCAGCTTATATGGGGAATGAAGAGTATCGACAGTTTCGGGTTCGAAGCGGTGGAGATCGGGAACAACGGACCGTCCGTAATAGAATCGATAATCGACGGAATCAGCAGATTCAGGGACGAACTGATATCGGCGGAAGATATCGAAGAATACCTTGAAGAAAAGAATGCTCAGGAGACATCCGCCGACGAAGATATTTACCTTGGAAAACTCTCCGACCTCCTGAAGGTCTACAGGGAGTACGAGAATTATAAAAGAAGAGAGGAGCTTCTCGATTTCGACGACATGATCCACGAGACAGTCCGCCTGTTCAGGAATAAACCCGACATCAGGAGACAATATGAGAACCGCTTCAGGTACATCCTTGTCGACGAATTCCAGGACACAAATTACGCCCAGCTCGAACTTATCAAGCTCCTGACATCGGGTCATTTATGCATAGTCGGCGACGACGACCAGTCGATATACAGGTTCCGGGGGGCCTGCGAAGGAAATGTCGACGAATTCGCCGGGCATTTCAAAGATCACAAGAAGGTCGTACTCGAGGAGAATTACAGGAACACGGGGAAGATCCTGAGGGTCGCACGACAGCTGATCGAATGTGCGGACGGGTCATGCACCAAGAACCTGAGATCGAACAGAGGCGAAGGAGAACCCGTAATAGTCGCCGAATGCAGTAACGAAAATACCGAAGCAGGATACGTGGCCGACGAGATCGAATCACTAATGGGCGAAGGATTCCTCCCGGGGGAGATCGCAATACTGTGCAGGAAGAGATCGGAATGCGGTAAATTCCACAAGATCCTCGACAGCAGGAACATACCCTGCGAATTTACGGGCGATGCCGAATTCTTTGCGATTCCGGTGATTAAAGACGCCGTCTCTTACCTGAAAGCAGTCGCAAACCCTGCCGAATCAGCCATCCCGCTCAACAGGATGATGAGGCAGGCAGGCGTATCGGAGACAGCGATACTGGAGATCAATACCGGGGCAAAACAGATCCGGCGGGAAGGTGGAAAAGGCGACGGCGTTCTCGAGGCGATGAAGAGATGCGGCACAGAGGAAGACCCGGATACGATCGTAATTCGCGAGGTTGCTGAAAATGTCGATGCACTCTCGGCCGCAAGGCACAAAAAGACACTTCCGGCTCTTGTCCGCGAGATCGTCCTCCGGACAGGCAAATTATACAGCAAAGACCGGGAGGGCGTCGCGGCATTAAACAGACTATACGAGATAGCACTTGAATTCTCCCGGATAAACCCTTCGGGGGAGATCGGCGATCTGCTTGACCACCTCTCGCTGCTGAGAGATCTATCGGGCGACTTCGGGGTGAACGAAAAGACCGGATCAGGCGTCAGGATAATGACGGTCCACCAGAGTAAGGGAAAGGAGTTTTCGGCGGTTTTCGTAACCGATCTCGCGGAGCGCCGGTTCCCGTTGAACTACAGGAGCAAGCCGTTCCGTGTTCCGGTGGATCTGTCGAAGAGCATCCGTCCGGGCGACGACGAGAAGGAGCTTTACAAACAGGAAGAACGAAGGCTCCTCTATGTCGCGATGACAAGAGCAAAGGAGAAGCTCTACCTGACGCGTGCGATAAGATACGGAGAAAATAAAAACGACTCGAAACCATCGGTATTCCTCACTGAGATAGACTACCTTAACAACACGGACATCAGCATCGTTTCAACAGACGGTGGAAAAAACGGGAAAGATAACCTGATCTCCGCAACGGGCGGCCCGGCGGAAGATCCCTTCTCAGAAGAGAACAAGCTCATGAAAGAGGCCGTCGCGGCGATCGCCGACAAAAGATACAGGTCGGCGGTCGGGAAGATACTGGCGCTGGAATACGTGCGGAGCCTGGATGAAGGGAAGGAGTTTGACAACAGGGAGTTCCTCAATATTCCGTTTGAAAAACCTGCTGTACCCCGAAGGAAACCTGAACCGCTTATCAAACCAGGTGACGGCACCAGGCTTTCCGCATCCGCACTGAAACTATATGATGACTGTCCTCTCAGGTTTAAATTTGAAAAGATCCTCAGGATACCGACGGAGCCCAGAACCTACTTCAGCTTGGGGACGACTGCACACTTAATAATCGAACACCTGACTAAGATGAAGATGGGTGGAGAGACTCCTTCGATGGAGAAAGCCGAAGATCTTCTTGAGAGATTCTGGTCACCGGATGCATATTCGTCGCAAAAACACGAACGAGAGGACAGAACCAGATTGATCGCTCATCTTAATAACTATCTCGAATGGGAGATGAATAATCCCAATATCCCCGTCGAAACGGAGATGGAGTTTGAGATCCGGGTACTCGGGACTCCTTTTACGGGGTACATCGACAGGCTCGAAAGGACGGAGTCGGGCGGTTATGCGGTAGTCGATTACAAAACCTCCAAAACACCGATGTCGAAGAACGACGCGAAGGAGGACATCCAGCTAAACCTTTATGCCTTGTGTGTGAAGGAAAAGACCGGCAGCCTCCCGGAGAAGGTCTCGCTCTTCTATCTTGACAAAGGAAAGATGGTTGACTATATTCCAGACTACGAATCGATCTCCGCATTTCTTGAAAATGCCGAACCGGTTATCGACAGGATTTTTGCAGGGGACTTCGAACCGAAAGAATCACGGAATTGTTTATACTGCGATTACAGAATTCTCTGCGGGAAGTAAAAAATATTGGATGTCACGGTACATTAACACCCTTCGACTGTGAATTGACCTCATATTTTTGTTAATAACCCCCAAAAAATATATAAATGCAGGTATCTCTCATTTTATCTATGGAACCCGGATTCTCCCTGGTGGTTATCAGCGACAAAGCCATTGCAGAGATCATAAAGAAAGGACTGAAGCAGTTGAAGAAGGGTTCGGATCTCAGGATAGATACAAAATTTTTCGGATCGGCAGAAAAGGCACTTTCAGCTATTGAAACCGGAGATTACGACCTCATAATTGCACGTTATAAAACAGCGGATCTAAGCGGAACCGAACTGATCAGGGAGATTAAAGAAAAAAACTTTATTACTCCTCTTATAATCATTGCCGATCCGGCCGATGACAAAGAGATTCTTAAAGCCCTGCATGCCGGCCTTGAATTTGACCTTGTATCCTCAGCAGATCTGGAACTGGCCATCAGACAGATTAACAGGAATATAATTGCTGCGATGGATCTAAAAAACTCACATGAAAGATCAGGATATTCTAAAAGAATAGTAAGAGGAATATTAGATTCTGCGGATAATCTGGGAATCATTACAACAGACGAAAACAAAATTATTACCTTTTTTAGCGGAGGCGCCGAAAAAATACTTGGTTACAGCCACGAAGAACTGGTAGGCAAAGAAACTCCAATGAGATTCCACATCGAGGAAGAAATCTCCAGCCGTGCAAAGGAGTTTTCGGAAAGGACAGGAAAAAACATTAAAGGCCTTGATTTGTTTGCCGAAATAATGATTGAAGGTCCTGAAAGACACGATTGGACGTATAAAAAAAAGGACGGCAGCCTTATTTCCGTTGAACTGACAGTAACACCAATAAGAGACGATAAAGGAAACATTCGGGGAGCATTCGGAGTTTTTTACGATATAACAGATAAAAAAAGACTTGAAGAAGAATTCAAGTCATACAAGATCCAGTCTTCGGGAATAATAGCCAATATACCCGAACCTACCTTCGCTATCGATCTCGGGGGCAGGGTGATCGCATGGAACCGGGCAGTCGAAGAACTGACCGGCATTCCTGCACAGGACATACTTGGAAAAGGAGATCACGAATACGCAATACCATTCTACGGAAAGCGTCGCCCGATGCTCATAGACCTGATAACCGAACCGGAAGAAATGATGAAAAAATGGAACTACGAGGATATTACAAAAACAGGCAATGTAATAGCAGCCGATGTTGTTCCTTTCAAAATAAGGGGAAAAATCTACTATTTCAGGGCCAGCGCTTCTCCGGTATACAATACGGACGGCAAAACCATCGGTGCAATAGAGTCAGCCACAGACGTTACTCACATAAAAAAAGTAGAAGAGGCCCTCGCCAGGGAGAAAGCCAATGTAGAATATATAATCGACAGCCTGCCCGGAATGTTTTATATGTTCTATATGTTCGATGAGAAAGGCAAGTTCGTCAGGTGGAACAAGAACCTTGAAACATTAACCGGGTACTCGGCAGAAGAAGTCCGAAAGATGAAACCGCTTGAGTTCATCGATGATGATTATAAAGACCAGTCCTCTGAATCCATTGAAACGGCTTTCTTAAAGGGGTACTCAGATACAGAAGCGGTTATAGTCACCAAAGACGGCAGAAGAATTCCCTTTTTCTTTTCGGCAAACAAGGAAGTAATCGACGGAATTCCATATATTCTCGGGATGGGGCTTGATATTACAAAGTCAAAGGAGACTGAAACAGAGATAAGGAAACTTGCTTCGGTTGTAAAACATTCCGGGGAGATGATAGCTCTGGCAAACCAGGACGGGATTATTAACTTCATCAACGAAGCGGGAGCAAAGATGATAGGTATCGATGCAAATGATATCACCAGATATCATTTTATGGACCTCATTCCTGATCACCTGAAAGATAAAATGAATACCGTAATTATGCCCGCAACGGTCGAAAAAGGGCTATGGGAAGGAGAAATCCAGTACATCAACAAAAAAGCAGGTAATACCATCGACGTCCATGCAATGATCTTCACCATTAATGATCCTGAAACAGACGAAATGATTTATCTTGCAACTGTTTCGCTGGACATAACCGAAAGAAAGAAAGCCGTGGCCGCGTTGAGGGAGGTCAATAAAAAACTCAATCTTCTGGGGAGCATAACACGGCACGACATCCTGAACCAGATAACAGTAGCACAGGGATATATGGATATCCTGGAGATGGACGGTTTGATCCCGAAAAATTCCGATGCCGGCGACAAGTGTGAAAAGGTCGCGGGTGCAATAGAGACCATAAAGAGACTTATTCTTTTCACGAGAGACTATAAGGACCTCGGCGAGCAATCCCCGGAATGGTACAATGTTGGCAGGATAATAGATAAAAACTATAAAAATTTAGGATTCCGGTCGATACAACTTGTCAATGAGACCGACGACCTCGAAGTATATGCCGATCCACTCTTCGAGAAGGTGATCTACAATCTCTTTGATAATGCAGTGAAACACGGAGAAAAGATAACAACAATTAAATTTTATTTCACGGAAGAGGGAGAGAACCTGAACCTCATATGCGAAGATGACGGTATCGGGATTTCCGATGAATTCAAGGAGAAAATATTCAAAAGGGAGCATTATAAGAATACAGGACTCGGCCTCTTTCTTTCCAGGGAGATTCTCTCGATCACCGGCATGTCGATTGAAGAAAACGGCGTTTATGGCAAAGGAGCAAGATTCAGGATAAATATCCCTAAAGGAGCGTTTCGCTTTGCTGAATAAGCCGTTAATTATCATCCGGATCTTTCATAATGTAAAGGGGTTATGTGATATCACCCCCATTGCCATTTCTCCGCAACGCCATACAATAATTCATAAAAAATTCTTCAAAAAACAGAATATCCTAATTAACTTTTTTTATTTAATACGCGAATCCATTTAAAAGGAAACCGGGTAAATATGTTTGAATTTTTCGCGGGCTTAAATCCTGTCTACCAGGCCCTGCTTGCAGGGCTTTTTACATGGGCAATGACAGCTGCCGGTGCCGCAATTGTATTTCCCTGCCGGAATTTCAACAGGAGACTGCTCAATACTATGCTTGGTTTTGCTGCAGGAATCATGCTTGCGGCAAGTGTGTGGTCCCTTCTTATTCCATCCATGGAACTCTCAGGAGAATGGGGATCGCTCAAATGGGTACCGGCGGCAACAGGATTCATTCTCGGGGCAGGATTAATAGCAGGAATCGACAGGGTGCTCCCTCACCTGCATATAGGTTTTCCAAGGGAAACAGCCGAAGGAATAAAGACTTCATGGCCGAAAAGCACCCTGCTGATTCTGGCAATTACTCTGCATAATATCCCCGAAGGGCTTGCCGTAGGCGTCACTTTCGGTGCGATAGCCTCAGGACAGCCGGAGACTACCCTTGCAGCCGCAGTCACGCTGGCACTGGGAATCGGCATCCAGAATTTCCCGGAAGGTATTGCAGTTTCGATGCCGTTACGAGGAGAAGGCTTCAGTACATTCAAATGCTTTTGGTACGGCCAGCTGTCGGGCCTTGTCGAACCACTCGCAGCGGTTTTGGGGGCGGCGGTCGTAGTCTTTGCAATGCCGGTTCTACCTTATGCCCTCTCTTTCGCGGCAGGAGCTATGCTCTTTGTTGTAATTGAAGAAGTCATTCCCGAGTCTCAATTACATGGCAATACCGATTATGCAACCTTCGGCGCACTTGCCGGATTTCTCATAATGATGATCCTTGATGTAGCGCTTGGATAAGGAAAAGAGAAATGGGATCTAAAGGAATTAATCGTTATATAGTTTCGGCATTGCCTCATAGAGCAATAGCTGGGATCCTCCTGTACTGAAGGAAACTATTAAACCGGCTTCCTGATTATTAAACCTTAAGGCGGTATTGATGAAGATCTACAACAAGGCAGTCAGGGACAGAATACCTGAGATAATAACCTCGAGAGGTGAAGTTTGCAACTACGAGAGTCTTCCCGACGATGAATTTCTTCCTTTTCTCCAGATGAAACTCCTTGAAGAGTCCAACGAGTATATAGAATCAAAAGATGCAGAGGAGCTTGCAGATCTTCTTGAAACAATTTTCAGGATTGCAGAGATTAAAGGTATCAGCATGAAAAGGCTGGATGAGATCAGGAAGGAGAAGTCGAAGATCGCGGGATCGTTTAAAAAAAATATCGTTCTGGTTGCAGCTGACGAGGATTAAGAGAGATCTTCTTCATCATCCTGCGGAATATTATTCTCAGGGCATTCTCCTTTCATCTCTCTCCGGCATCCCACGACACGGATCATCTTGCCGTTCACCAATGCATCTGCAATTTTTCTTCTTGCATCATGCAGATCGCGCCAGAGAGTCTTTCTTGAAACTCCGATCTCCGCTGCGGCGGATTCCTGGTCGTAACCCATGAGATCCACCAGCCTGATGATCCCGATCTCCTCCGGGTAAAGGACGACTGTCATATCCTCCCCTTCGCAGCTCCGGCAGAGCGGACCGTAGCAGTGAAAGCTACCAACATTTTCCCCGATGGTTCTCGGAACCCTCGGCCTTCCACGCCCCCTGCGGCGGCATCCGGCCCCTTTTGAATCCGGGCCTCTCTCTTCGGGGGTCATGATACATCAAGCTCCTTTGAGAGATTCTCCCAGATCTCCTTTATGGCATCGGAAGCGGGGCACTCTAACATGGTAACCGGCATATTTTTCCTGATTGCGGAAATAACAGAAGGATCAAATGGGATCTTCCCGACAATGACGAGCTCCTCAGACCGGCAGAATTCCTCGATCTCGTGGGAGACGGATTCTTCAAGATCATACCTGTTGATAACAACGAATATCCTGAGCCTGAATCCTTTGCACACTTCTACCAGTCTTGAGAGGTCTGATAGTCCGGAGATGCTTGGTTCGGTTACTGCAAGAACGGCACCCATACCACTTACTGTTGAAATCAAAGGGCAGCCGGTTCCCGGGGGGCCGTCGATCAAAAGAACTTCACTTATGTTCGTCCAGCGGGCTGCACGTTTCTTCACCTCATTTACAAGAAGACCGGAGTTTCCCGAACCCGGCTCCAGGCGTGCATGGGCAAGCGGGCCTGCTTCTGTTGCCGAGCAGAATATCTCCCCGGACAAACGCTTCTTCATAGATATGGCCCCGGAAGGGCAGACGTAGTCACAGACACCGCAACCTTCGCAGAGAAGCGGCCTGACCGAATACTGATCTTCTTTTATTTCTACAGCACCGAAGCGGCAGTTTTCAAGGCATGCCCCGCACTGAACGCATTTTTCCGTGTCGATTACTGAAATATCAAGTCCGTGGAAATCTTCTTTTGAAAGGAGTTCACCGGGATAGAGGAGTTCGAAGTTCGAGGCTTCGACATCGCAATCAGCAAGGGAGAGATCGGATTTGACAATTCCTGCAAGACCCGCAGTCACCATCGTCTTGCCTGTCCCGCCCTTTCCGCTGACTACGGCAATCTTCTTCATAGAGCCACCCCGCTGATCCTGAGGCATTCGTTATACAGCCCGGCAAACTTTTCCTTCCAGCCGGACATCTTTTCGCTGATTAGTCCTCCCTTGTTCTGCACGGATGCGATCTCCTTATCGAACGGGATCGTCAGGAGAACAGGGACGTCAGCTTTCATACAGTAATCGCGAACCTCCTCGTCTGAACCGTCGCTGCGGTTTATCACGACTCCCGCCTTCAGGTCGAGGCTTTTTGTCACGCCAACGGCAAGATCGAGATCGTGAAGGCCGAAGGGGGTTGATTCGGTTACAAGTATGCAGAAATCGGCATCGTCCATCGCCTCAATTACAGGACAGGCAATTCCGGGGGACGAGTCGATTATGACAAGTTCGTCATCTTCCGCCACCTCTTTTGCAGTCCTGATTATCCGGGGTGCAAGAACCTCTCCTTCTTTCAAAAATCCGCTGATAAGTCTTAAGCCCGAAATCGGATTTGAGTCCTCCACCAGACCTATAGGATAAGGGGTCTCTGATATGGCTTTTTCAGGACAGACGATCATGCAACCACCGCATGCATGGCACATCTTTTCAAAGATAAGCACTCGATCCTTCAGTACTGCTATTGCACCGTAACGACAGAAATTCCCGCAGTCACCGCAGAGAGTGCATAGATCCGTATCAACTTTTGGAATTGTGGTAAAGACATCCCTGATTTCAGGCTCAGATTCGAAGAAGAGGTGGAGATTCGGAACCTCCACGTCACAGTCGACAAGTGTCACCGGATGCAGATCAAGAAGGGAATATGCAAGATTGGCTGCAACCGTACTCTTCCCGGTTCCGCCCTTTCCGCTCGCAACAACGATCTTCATCTATTTATCCCTTCAGGGCAGGAATCAGATCAACTGCCTGAGTTTACCTTCCCTGTACTTTGAAACCGCATCGGCCACGGTCCCGTTTTCGCCGTATGTATATACCTTCACGCCAGAAGCCTGAAGAGCTGTCGTTGCATTTCCGCCAAGCTGCCCGGTAATTACCACATCGGCACTTTCTTTGATGATTAGCTGGACGATCCTCGGCCCAACTCCGCCGCTTTCATTAAGGAGTGGATTTTCAATTGTACTTGACTCGCCCGATTCCAAATCGACGAATACAAAATACGGGGCTCTTCCGAATCTTTCTTCGACAGCAGAATCAGTTCCCGTTCCTTTTGATGTTACACAAATCTTCATTACTTCATCAATCCCAAAAGATCAAATTTCATTCACCGTGTGAGCCGTCGCATTCACTGCCGTCATGGTGGCACATGCTCTCGCCTGCAACAAGGTTGCCCTTTGCAAACTCCGATATAGCCGAGTCGATACTTCCGGAAATACCAAGGATTACCTCGATGCCGTTACTGCAGAAGAGTTCCACTGCACGCGGACCCATGCCGCCGGCGATCACGAAATCGACATTATGTTCGCTCAGGAAAACCGGAAGACGCCCGGGTTCATGACCGGGACTAATGAGATCCTCTTCCCTTACTATATCCAAACCGTTGACGTTGAATACTGCATAAGATGCACAATGACCAAAATGTGCGGAAACATTGTTTCCTTCCATTGCTACTGCTACTTTCATTTAATATCTCCTCATTTTTTTAGAACCGGCCGCGGCCCCCGAAACCTCTTCCGCCGGCTGCAGATCTGCGGCCACGACCACCTCCGAATCTCCTGCCGCATCCGCAGGGCATACCGCCTCTTCCAAGGCCATAAAATCCTGCAGGAGTATTCACAGGGTTTCCTGCTGTATTTGGATCTCCTTCGTTTAAAACTTTATTCTCAGCATCAGAAGATGCCTGAGAATCTGCAGGAACGCAATTTCCGCGTCCCCAGCCTGTCATAGAACCCATTCCATTGGGTCCGGTTCTGTTAAAACCTGGCATTTTTTTCACCTGTTTAATTGTATATATTACACATATGCGCAAAAATAGATAAAGGTGCTCCTTGCGGCACAATTAAATGAAAGGTCTTTTACGACCTTAAATCTCAAAAGAGGATGGATTGCCTAATTACTTTCATCAGCGGATTTTTCACGCCCCGTTCCTTCCGGGAACCATAGCGTCCTCTGCGGGAACGGGATCTGGATTCCGTTTTCTTCAAGAGCGAGCTTGATCTTCCACAATAGTTCAGTCCTGACATCCCACCATTCAGATGATGGAGCCCAGATCCTGACGATCAGGATAACTGCGTTGTCTCCGAGTTCATCTACGTATATAGAGGGGGAAGGGCTTTTCAGGGCGAAAGGGTGCCTGTTTATTACCTTCCATATGACCTCTATTGCTCTGTCGGCGTCGTCAGAATACCTGATCCCGACTGAATATTCAAATCTCCTTGCAACATGTGCGACATAATTCGTTATATTCGAAGTGAAGAGGGTCTGGTTCGGGATTCTCGTATAAATTCCATCATAAGTCTTGATAATTGTGGAGAGAATCCTTATATCCTCAACTGTTCCGAGAGTATCTCCCACACCTATGTTGTCGCCGATCTTGATTGGCTGTTCGAAGAATAAAATAAGGCCAGAAAAAAAATTCGCGATGACTGTCTGACCGGCAAGACCGATGATTATACTTAAAAATCCTCCTGCAATAAGGAGCCCTGAGAGATTGACGTTCAGGTGGGGGAGCGCCACGAGAAAACCTATGACCACAATTGAGAAATATAATATTTTGGAGGCCATTTCCCGGCTATTTACCGGCATCCAGCCAGAAAGGCCTTTTTTAATCTTCTTGGAGATATAAGCCGCCAGAATAAAGGTTGAAATTATTATTATTACAAAATAAAGGATATCGCTGACATAGAGGTCATTGGTGCCGACCGGCAGATTCAGGAATACATTTACTATGTCAGCCACTACTGGTACCCCCAGTTCATCTTATAGAATTTACCCACAACAGGGATTTCCCTGCCGTAATAAAGCTCTATCGTCTTGTCCGTGCCTGCGACAATCGGGGCATTGAAAAATTTAGTCTCCGCTTCATCTTTCGGCAGCACCCTGATCTCGGCCGACATGGTGACATACCAGTCGTTATAGAAGATCTTCATCCCGTAACTGTCGAATATGCCTCTTGAAAGCTCGACAATTTCCTTTTCGGGATTCACTATCTTAAGGGACATTACGCCTTCCATGAGGTTGTCGACCTCCGGCATCTTCCTGTAAACCGCACTTTTATGCCACCTTACAACGGCACCCTCCTTCGGAGATCCATAGAGAGAATATTTACTCACAGCCTGAGAGAATACATCAAGCAGGGAAACGCTTTTTCCTGACTTCAGGAAGACCCCGATCTCTACCGGAAACGTGAGATAATAGAGATCTTCAGACTCAGGGGACATTACAATCTTATCGAATTCTATCTCAAGGAAACGTGTAATATTCTTTGGGAGATTTACAGGCTCCACAGGATTAATTATCAGTTCCCCGTCATTCGGGGATATGACCAGTTCCCGGGTATCGTCACCGCATATTCTGCGGTATATGTATAACCCATTCTCTTCGGTTACCTCTATTGAGACGGATTCCTCTTCTATTGCGCAGGGATAACGGTATGTCCCGTACATTTACTCAAGATATCGATCACCAGATATTAAAATATTTGGAGCTTTCAGGACAAAAACAGACGAAACAGGAATTTCTTAAAAATAAATTACCTGTTACCAGAATATTGAGACCTCGCGGTATAGAATCAAACTCCAGTAGAGCTGTTCAACCCCTCAAAGGGAACTGACTCTAAAATGCTTCGTGGTTTCTCATTCTCACATGCGCTCGGATTCCCGAGAACTCAACACTTCACGCAATTCAATCAAATTTTATCAAAACAGGCTCCCTCACAGGGAATTGACTCGAAAACTTCGTTTTCTCATCTTCGCGTTCGCTCAGATTCCCGAGAACTCACTTATCTCAGCACTTCTTTAAAACAAACTCAAGACCTAACGGTCTACTCTAAATTTCACTTAGAACAGTTCACAATCCTTTCGGGATTGCAGCGGGGGATGGTTCCCGAGAACTCGCGTATCTCAGTACAGCATCCTACGTGGGTGGTCTTAACTTCCGGGTTCGAAACGGGTCCGGGTGTGACACCACCGCTATGGCCGCAAATTTAAACCTCATTTCACTACGTGAAACTCGGATTCGGAAATTTTCTGTGAAAATTTCCTGCAAGCTCAAACCTTCTGCGAAGGTTCTTCGCTAAGCCAAGGCCCAGACTTGAACTGGGGTGTAGCTGATCTGCAGTCAGCCGCGTGGCCACTCCGCCACCTTGGCAAATCGCCTATAATTATTGATCATTATCTAAATAAAAGATATCGGTTTATATTTCAGGGATGGACTTCGCCGGAGTCATGAACAGATATTGCACATTATATTTCCCAATTCTGACAATGTCACATTGATCTGCCTTCCGTTTCTTTTCTTAACGATAAACCCGTTGTCTTCAAGAACCTTAAGGTGGTGGCTGACCCTGCTTCTTTCTTTATAAAAATCATCAGAATATTTGATAATTGACGGATTCAGTCTTATAATAAGTTCATCAAGGGAGTTGACACCACCCTCGACTGCGGCAACGATCTTCATCTGCTCATCCCGCAGGAAACATACGGGCAGGGTAGGAATTTCGACGATCTCCTCTACGCCGGTTTCCTCTCCTGATTCATCATATTGGGGTATTGAGGTTATAACTTTGCAGCCGGTTATCGATCCAGCTATATAGCCCGAGACAGCAAATGTTCTCAGTGAACCGCTGATATTGACTATAACATCATTCCCACAGTCCATTTCGGAGCGAATTAAATTGACAATCTGGACAGAACTTCTTGTTATGTCTTTTTTGTCAATTGCAACGATTTCAACTTCGAAGATCTGTCCAAGTTCATCCATCATATCTTCTGCAAGAGCTCTCGACCTCCTTTCACCGGAGGATAACTGTTCCCCCACCACCAGGATTATCCTCCCCACAGGATAATTTGACAGCATCTTGATGGAATCCATCAACCGCTCCTTATGGTGTCCAACAAAAACAATATGAGAAGTATTCATACCGGTCTATATATCCACTTGAAAAACATATAAAAATAGTGATAAATGTTTGAAAAATTAAGAGTTTCGATAAAATTTATTTCATATCTTCCACAAATTGGGAAATTATATTTCAATAATATAACATATCCCATTCGGTTTTACTATTTTGATTTTTAATCAGGCACTCCAATTAATTCTTTCACTGACACTCATTCTCTGATTACCGAAGATGATTAGAAAATAATACATTCAGGATAATCATAGATTATTCAGTGACTGACAGACGGAAATTCATCTCAGGAGCAGGATTTACATCATTTACTACCGGAACCGGAATATTCGCGATTTATTTCATGTTATCCTCGATGACCCTTGCCATCCCTGTGATTACGGGCCTATATAATTTTCAGCCTTATGTATCCGGATTCATAATACAGGCACATCTTATCGGAGCAGTGATATTCCTTCTACCTGCTGCAAGAATAGGCGACTTAATCGGGCATGAAAAGATCCTGTGCATCGGGGGATTCTTTTTTGCCGTATCGTCCTTCCTGTGCGCAGTTTTTCCTTCCGACATGGGAGGAATGGGACTGATATTTTTTAGATTCACCCAGGGTATCGGCGACGGTATGATAATGGCCTCATCACTCGTTCTGCTCTCCCGCAGATGGAGCCCTGAAAAGAGAGGAGAATCCTTCGGCCTTTTTCTTTTTTCAGGATATATGGGGTATATCGCAGGTCTTCTGGGAGGAGGAACACTAATCGATCTCTTCAGCTGGAGAGCCCCGTTTCTGTTTACGGTTCCTGTGACCATTATTACAGGGATCTGCGGTTATATTCTCTCAAAATCCGGAACAGGAATAACTTCCGTTGATAAACAGAAACTTGACCTGAAAGGGATTGCTCTCTTCGCTCCTGCGATTGTCATGCTCACAGCCGGCCTTTCACTAATTCCTTCAACGAACTCCGCATACCTGATTATCACAGGCACAGTGCTCTTCATCTTTCTGGTTATTCATGAAAAGAGGAGCGATTATCCATTATTTAAGATTTCCTTATTCAAAAACAACAGGATCTTCTCACTTGCAATATTATCCGACATTTTGTATTATTCAGGCATTGGTGCAGTCAGTTACTTACTAATTACATACCTAGAGGCAGGAAGAGGTCTGGGATCATTCGATGCTGCACTGGTGATCCTGCCGATATCAATTATTCAGGGTGTGATGTCTCCGGTTACCGGAAAATTATCGGATAAAATCGATCCCAAATATATATCCTCGGTCGGAGTCTCTTTAATTTTTACAATTCTCTTATTGTATTCACATATAGAGCAGGACACATCAATTTTGGTGATCACAATTGCGGCGGCCATAACAGGAGCAGGTTTCGCTATGTTCTCAGCCCCTAATAAAAACGCAATTATGAATTCCGTTAAACAGCAAGATCACGGGAATGCTTCAGGAATAGCAAACACTTTTGAGCAGACCGGAAATCTTGTCAGCATAGGTATTGCGGCAGCCATAATGACCGGAATTACAGGAGAATCGACATCAGGCAGTTATACTCCCGATCTCCTGCTAAAAAGTATAGATATAATCTTTTTAATTCTTGCATTTATTTGCCTTGTAAATATTGCAGTAATTCTCATACGAGGAAAGATCAAACAGGAATCCTGATTTATCTGAGAGCCTCCTCAATTTCCTCGAAAGTTAATACATCATATCCATTAACTTTATTTTCCGGTATTATTCCAATCTGAACATATAATTCAAGATCAGGATTTTCCATTACAACAAGTGTTGGCTTCTCAACTCTTTCCAGAAACCCGAGAGATTCAAGTTCGCTTTTTAAAATCTTGATATCGGTGTAGCGGCTGAACAATTCAATTGCAGATTTTTTTATTTTTTTCTGCTCATGAATTCTAACAGTCATAGCAATGGAATGCTCAATATAACAATATAAATTTTATCCAGAGATGTGAAAATATTTTTTAATTATCCTACTAAGCCGAATCTGAGTAATGCATCTAATCAGGGAATAAGCATCGTCTAATATCTATAGAAACAAACAATTTTCCAGAATTATGATACTTAAGATAATACAAACTAAAAGATTAATCCTGATTCCTGTTACTGAAGATATAATAAATTACGAAATAAATAAGGAGAAACTGCCTGATGCCCTGTCAGGTATTTTTATACCTGAAAACTGGCCGCATGAATCAGTGACAACTGATGTAAACCTGACTTTTCAGGCCCTCCTTAAACAAAACAGACTATTTAGCTTTTACTGGATTAGCAATTCAGATAGAGAAAACCAGGTATTAATAGGAAGCGGGGGATTTATTGTTCATGAGAACGCGGATTTTGAACTGGGTTATTCAGTTCTAAAACAATACGAAAATCAGGGTTATACTACGGAAGCGGTAGAAGCACTCCTTGAATGGTATAAAAAATCAGGGTTTAAGGAGGCTATTCTTGCCAAAACAGAACCTGAGAATTATCCGTCAATAAGAGTCCTGGAGAAAAACGGATTTTCCAGATCAGGATCTGAAGAAGAATCGGGTTTGCTTATTTATTCGATTAAAGAATAATCAGATATTTTTTAGAGTTTAAAGGGCTTAAGCCCCTTCGGGGCAGCCCCATGCTCAGTTCGCTTCGCGAACTTTCGCAATGATGATAACCCGGCCTGGACGCTACCCATCCGGGTAGCCTTGGCCGGGAAGATTTACTATTCTGATTATTCTTAAACAGTGAAATTATTAGATTCATCGGGAAAACACGAGGAACCGGAGGGATGCTTGCCCGTCCCGACGGCGTCTATCGCGAGCAGGGGGAGGGTTGAAGGGAGGAGGATGTGCCCCCTCCCTTCTCTGCTATTAAAGAAAACAAAACTCAAGCTCAAATAAAAAAATCACGAAAGCAATCAAAAACATGAGTGTCTTATTAATCATTTAAAATTACTCAATACCTTACGGTCTTCTTCAAAATCTCAGTAGAACAGTTCACAATCCTTACCGGGATTGCAGCGGGGGATGGTTCCCGAGAACTCGCGTATCTCAGTACAGCATCCTGCGTGGGTGGTCTTAACTTCCGGGTTCGAAACGGGTCCGGGTGTGACACCACCGCTATGGCCGCAAACGTCAGACTCCGGTCATGAACCGGAACGTTTGCAAATATCTGACTGTATAGTGTGTGCACAGAAGGATTTCGTCTGGATTTCAGCGGTATAGCCAATTGCTGAATTATCGGGCGTTAGTGCTTGTGGACTGAACACGTCGTTGCCTTCGTGCGTACATCCCAAGTCTATCAAACGAGTCTTTTACTCGTGCCCTATAACGGAGTCTCTTTTCAGGTCAGGCTTCAAGCTTAGATGCTTTCAGTCTTTTATCCCGTAGCGCGTAGCCACCCGGCATTGCCCTGTCGGACAACCGGTCTACCAGTGGCGCCGACGGAAAGTTCCTCTCGTACTATTTCCGTCTTACCTTCAGACTCCCAACACTCCATATAGATAGTAACCGACCTGTCTCACGACGGTCTAAACCCAGCTCACGATCCCCTTTAATAGGCGAACAACCTCACCCTTGGCTGCTGCTGCACAGCCAGGATGGAAAGAACCGACATCGAGGTAGCAAGCCGCCGGGTCGATATGTGCTCTTGCCGGCGACGACTCTGTTATCCCCGGGGTAGCTTTTCTGTCGTCAATGGCACTCATCAAAAGCGCTCATTGGTTCGTTAGACCCGAGTTTCCTCTCGCAGACACTTACTGTTCGTGTCAGCGTCAGGCCAACTTTTGCTCTTGACACTCTCCTGTGAGTTTCTGACTCACATGAGTTGACCTTGGGGCACCCTTGATACCTTTTCGAGGGTGTGGCGCCCCACCCAAACTGCCTACCTACCGGTGTCCTCTAAGCGAGTTAGTGTTACAATAAACCTAGGATGGTGTCTCAGATTGCGACTCCCCGTTCCCCACGAGGAACGGATCGACATCTCCCATCTACTCTGCGCAAGGAATACCGTAACACAACGACAGGCTGCAGTAAAGCTCCACGGGGTCTTCACTTCCCATATGGAGTCCCTAGCCTCTGCACTAGGATAAAATGTTCAACGGACTTGTGTTTGGGACAGTAGGACTCTCGTTAATCCATTCATGCAAGTCGCCAATTAAGCGACAAGGTACTACGCTACCTTAAGAGGGTCATAGTTACCCCCGCCGTTTACAGGTCCTTCGTCCGGTTGTACCCGGTGTTCAGATACCTGCACTGGGCAGGAATCACAGACTATACTAGTCGTTTCCGAGTTGCAGTCTGCTATGTTGTTATTAGACAGTCGGAGTCCCCTGGTCACTGCGACCTGCCCAATCGCTGGGCAGGCACCCCTTATTCCAAAGTTACGGGGCTATTTTGCCGAGTTCCCTAAACACAATTAAACCGACACGCCTTAGCCTACTCAGCTAGGGGCACCTGTGTCAGATCTCGGTACGGTCATCTTGTCCCCTTTTCACGGGCTCCAGGAATGCGCCTTAATTACTCATCACGATTTCACCTAATTCTCACCATTACGGTTCTCCAAAGGCTTATACGCTTAAACAGGGCGACTACCCTGCAAGGCATATCCCGAAGCGTCAGGATTATTGACAGATGGTACAGGAATATTAACCTGTTTCCCTTTCGCTATACTCGAGTTACGGTATAACTTAGGACCGACTAACCCTCGACTGACGAACATTGTCGAGGAAACCTAGCCCCTGCGGCGGTTAGGATTCTCACCTAACTAATGCTTCTACTAATGCCAGAATTCTCATTTCTACACGGTCCACAGGAACTTACATCCCTGCTTCCGCCCATGCAGAACGCCTCTCTACGCCATCATACATAGTATGGTCCGTGGTATCTGTGGTAGGTTTCAGCCCCGTCCATTTTCTGCGCCCTAAATCTCGACTGGTAAGCTGTTACGCACTTTTTAAAGGATAGCTGCTTCTAAGCTCACCTTCCAGTTGTCTTTGACCTAGGACCTCATTTAGTGTTTACACTTAACCTACACTGAGGGACATTAACCACGGGCTGGGTTGTCTCCCTTACGCACTACAAGCTTACCCCGCAGTGCGGACTTCCGAGCTTCTACGACGATAGGGAATTTGGAGTTTGACAGCAGGGTGAGGGATTTCTCCCCCAACTCCCACAATCAGTGCTCTACCTCACTATCTATCTCCACTCAGGTCATGCTACGGCATGTTTCGAGAGGAACCAGCGGATGCCCAGTTCGATTGGCCTTTCACCCCTATACGCAGGTCATACGAATGATTTGCATATCAAAACCGTTTCGGCCCTCCACGCAACTTTCGTCACCCTTCAGCCTGCCCACGCATAGATCACTGGGCTTCGGGTCTTACCCTTCCGACTCCACGCACTTTTAATACGTCGTCCCATAGAAAACTTACGGACTTGTCGCTTTCGCTTCGGCTTCCCATAACAGGTTAACCTCGCCGAAAGAGTAAACTCTCTGGCCCGTTCTTCAAAACGTAAGTTATGACGCTGGCAATGCATCCCATACTACAGCCTCGCGACTGATTCTTTCGATGCAAAGATCCTTTCACGCCATAACACACCATCGCCTGCCAGTTTCAGGCACTTATTCACCACCTTTCCAGGGTTACTTTTCAGCTTTCGCTCACGCTACTAATGCGCTATCGGTTTCGAGGAGTATTTAGTTTTGGAGGTTGATGACCCCCAAATTCACGCGAGAATGCCAACCCGCGCTACTCAGGACTCCACATATACACAGGATTCTTACATGTACGGGACTGTCACCCTCTCTGGTTTGACGTTCCAGAACAAATTCCATTTCAAATCATGTGCGAACAGTGGGCCTATAACACCACATCTCCCTTGCGGGATTCAGTTTGAACTCTGTCGCTTTCGATCGCCTTTACTTACGACATCTCGTTTGATTTCTCTTCCTCCCCCTACTGAGATGTTTCAATTCGGGGGGTTACCGATTGTTACCAATCGTAGTCAAAAGACTACAGGATGTCCCATTAGGGTATCTCCGGATCATAGAATCCTTGCGTCTTCCCGGAGCTTATCGCAGCTTGGCACGCCCTTCATCGGCACTCGAACCGAGCCATTCACTGACAGGCAGAACGTAATTCAGCATTATATCGGCTTAACCGCTAAAATCCATTTAACGTCCTTTGTGCACACCTATACACGGCTTCAAAGGGTCACGCGTCGCCATGACTCTCAGCCCTTCCCCGGTGACTCGCATCTCCGGGTGCATCGAAAACCGTTGTTCTTCAACGGATGGACTCAGGGGGATTTGAACCCCCGGCCTCGGCCTTGCAAAGGCCGCGCTCTTCCAGCTGAGCTATAAGCCCGCCTCGATTATTGCTTGCTGACACAAGTGATTTTACAGTCTGTTTAACAACCGCTACTTAAACCCTTATTTCGTTAGGAGGTGATCCAGCCGCAGATTCCCCTACGGCTACCTTGTTACGACTTAACCCCCCTTGCAAAACCTAGATTCGACTGCGGCAAAAACCACAGCCTCATCCAAACCTCACTCGGGTGGTTTGACGGGCGGTGTGTGCAAGGAGCAGGGACGCATTCACCGCGCTATTTTGAAACGCGATTACTACGGATTCCAGCTTCATGTGGGCGAGTTACAGCCCACAATCCGAACTTGGGACGGGTTTAGGAGATTGACTACACTTCTCAGTGTCGTTGCTCATTGTCCCGACCATTGTAGCCCGCGTGTAGCCCGGATAATTCGGGGCATGCTGACCTACCGTTGCCCATTCCTTCCTCCCCTTTAGCAGAGGCGGTCCCAACAGTGTCCCCATCATTCCGGAGAACATGCTGGCAACTGTTGGCGTGGGTCTCGCTCGTTGCCTGACTAAACAGGATGCTTCACAGTACGAACTGACGACGGCCATGCACCTCCTCTCAGCTGGTCAAACAGAGTCTTCAGCCCGGTTATCATTCCGCTGTCCTATCCGGTGAGCTTCCCGGCGTTGAGTCCAATTAAACCGCAGGCTCCACCCGTTGTGGTGCTCCCCCGCCAATTCCTTTAAGTTTCAGCCTTGCGACCGTACTTCCCAGGCGGCACGTTTCACGGTTTCCCTTCGGCACCCAGGTGACTCGTGGTCACCAGTACACCTAACGCGCATCGTTTACGGCTGGGACTACCCGGGTATCTAATCCGGTTCGCTCCCCCAGCTTTCGTTCCTCACTGTCGAAGCCGTCCTGGTAAGATGCCTTCGCCATCGGTGGTCCCTCGAGGATTACAGGATTTCACTCCTACCCCCGAAGTACCTCTTACCTCTTCCGGTTCCTAGACACTCAGTATCTCTTGGACGCCCGCCGGTTGAGCCGGCGGATTTCCCAAGAGACTTAAGAGTCCAGCTACGAACGCTTTAAGCCCAATAATAGTGGTCACCACTCGAGCCGCCGGTATTACCGCGGCGGCTGGCACCGGTCTTGCCCGGCCCTTTCTTCAGATGCTTTTTGCACACCTGGACAGCTCGCGTGTACGAGCACTCGGGGTTCCCTTATCACAGTTTCCTGCATTGTAAAGTTTTCGCGCCTGCTGCGCCCCGTAGGGCCTGGAATCGTGTCTCAGATTCCATCTCCGGGCTCTTGCTCCCACAACCCGTACCGATTACAGGCTTGTTGGGCCGTTACCCCAACAACTACCTAATCGGCCGCAGATCCATCCTAAGGCGCCGGAACTTTTGGCTAGGAAACATTCCAGTATCCCTAGCCTATGGAGTATTATCCCCAGTTTCCCGGGGTTATCCTCCACCTTAGGGCAGGTTATCCACGTGTTACTGAGCAGTCCGCCGAGGGTCTAAACCCTCTCGACTCGCATGGCTTAATCGAACCCCGATAGCAGTGACCTCTGGCAGGATCAACCAGAATTATTTTTTCAGTACTAAGCACACTATCGGTTATGTAACTTTTAAAGGAGATTAGCGGTTATTAAACAGATTTCCGCATCACTTGTGCCAACGTCAGAACCGATGCGCCCACTCGCGCACATCTCGGCTCCCCATCAAACAATCGCGGAAACAATATTAGAGTTCATGACATATAAACCATGTCTTTCTTGTTTCCGTAAGGCAACAGAACAAACATTTTTGTTCGATACTCTGTTATCCGTTAAAGCTATCTAGTGGTCGCGTTTCTCGAAAAGAGCTCTCAGAGCCCTTTTCTTACACACCACTTCAGCCTTACAATGTTATCAGTTGCAACATATAAAGGTGCTTGTTTCAGATCGAAAAAATGCTGAAATTCAGGGATCATAAACACAAAAAATTCAAAAAAATTGGAAAAAATCAGTTGAAACATGGTGAACGCGCAATCTGATAGATCACAAGAGGGAGACCGAAAGGATCACCTGCGGCGGTTTTCAAGCTCCGACATTACATCAGACAGATCGACATCCGCAGCACGCAGCGCGAGAAGCGTATGGAAGATCAGGTCCGCAGCCTCGCCCACCTTGGCATTGTAATCGCTGTTTTTCACCGCAATAATAAACTCGGTAGCTTCCTCGCCGACCTTCTCCAGCGACTTGTCGATGCCTTTCCTGTGATTCAGTATATCAACGACATAGCTTTTTTCTGGAGGGTTCTCGGCACGATCACAGATTACGGACCATAATTCATCAATAACTTCAGAAGAACTCATCATACACCTCTTCAATTCAATATGATATCTCCGACTTCATCTCCAAAATACCTGAGCACGAGCAGTCTTGCCTTTTCGATATTACACCCGCCTTTTCCGATAGCCTTACCGAGATCAGTTTTGTTGTCGACATAAACAAGGATTTTTCCGGACTCGTCAGCTCTGCCTGATCCGGATATAGCAGCGGGCCTGAAGACGTTTTTTAAAAACTCTTCAAGACTTTCGCTCTCTTCAACCATCTCAACCCTTTTGCCGAGGATACGGTGCAGTTTTTTGATGTTCTCACCGTTTCTGCCTATGGCAAAACCCATATCCCCTTTTTTTATGATGTATATAACCCTGTCAAAGGAATCATCAATAACGCAGTCGAGTGCAGTGGATTTTGTTAAAATCCTCAGCTCTTCGATATATCGCCTTTCTTTGAAACCGATTACCCGCTGCATTAAAAAACCGGTTTATATATTAATAATTCCTTGATTAAATCAGTTGGCATAGTCAGATTCTGTGAATAAACCCCGCCCCGCTTCGAATAAATCTATCCCCAAACTCTCCGGCAATAGCCTCAATCGCCGTAGTACAATGCGAAGGTGATATGTAATCCAGCCCTTCAAGCGACCGGATATCAGCCTTGTCGACATCATGAAATCCGCCGATGACTCCGGTTACCGGACCCCTTTCTCTCACGCAATCAAGTATACAGGATATGTGCGGATGGGAGCACCCAGTTATCAGGAACAGACCTTTACCCGAATCAAGAACAAGAGACTGCTCGAATATGCTGGTGCCCGAAAAGACACTCTCTATCGGACCTGTCAAGAGAATCCCGGGCGACAGTTCATGCCAGCTCTCAGTCACAACGCATCCTGACCCCATTTCAAGCGCCGATATGGTCTCGACAGAAGTACCCCTGGGACAATAACAGATTATGTTTGGATTCTCATCAAGAACGGCCTTAATGCCCCCATTGTGATCCCAGTGATCGTGAGAAAGAACAAGATGTTTTACCTGATCAGCAGATATGCCCAGACGCTCCAGGTTGCAGAGAAGAATATCCCCTTTTGCACCCGTATCAAACAAAATCCCGGGCTCTTTAACGAAGCATGAATATCCAAAATCGGTTTTTATTTCATGATTATAAGGAATGTTGTTGTATATTTCAAATATCGTGTACATAAAAAATAGTTAGAGCTTTTCACATATTATATCAATAACACCGTTTTTGATATTTGAAAAGCTCTGGCCCGTATGTATAAGGCACGGGAGTTCTATAACCGCTTCTTTTCCGTCTATTGATATTTTAACGGTATCCGGCTGTATATCTATATCAGGGATAGCCTCGGTCTCCGGGGAAATCTCTGCCGTAATGTAGATCCTGTCATGGGATTCGATCATCTCATAGTCGATATCATCCGGCATCTCGGTCTCAAACTCGTCGAGAGGAATGAAACGCGGTTCACCGCCCTGGCCGGTAATGATAGTGCAGCCTACGAATCTGGTATTCTCGTCCAGCGACAGGTTGCTGAGAATATCCTCCATTACTTTGGCAAAATTCTTGAATAGATCGTCATTAGGTTCATTCGGCATAGATATCACACACTTTGTAATATTCACCTGTTCTCTTCACGATACCTTTCGCCGCAAGACCGTCAAGAACCCCTGAAAGTTCTGTCAGGTCGATTCCGGAGAATTCTTCGAGATCACCAAGAGTCATCTCGCAACTTGACAATGCAAGTACTAAATTGAACTCTGTCTCACTCGCTAATATGTCTTTGCCGGTAACTTTTAAATCACTTATTTTTCTGTCAATATCCCTCTCGATGTACTCGAGATCAGACAGAATACTGTCACGGGATTCAAGGAGTTTATTGGTCGCTGCGAGAAGGCTGAAGAACTCGTTTTTCTTATCTATTACAGCTATCTCTTCGGGCAAAAGCGCGGCAGGAATATTCTCCAGGTCTATTACCACCTTAAAATCCCTTGAGAGATAGTAATACTTCCTCCTCGACCGGTCGTTTTTCGAAAGAAGTATCTGCTCTCTCTCCATGAGCTGAAGATGCTCGATAACCGCCTTGGGGCTTATCATCAGCCGGTCGGAGATTTCAGTAACAAAACATGGTTTCTGCCTTAGAAGCTGTATTATTCTTCTCCGGTTCCTGTTCCCCAGAATATCCAGGAGGCGGGAGATATCGTCGCCTTCCAACATACCTTTACCTAAAGTTAGTAAAAAATAATATATAAAATTAGTTATCTTTCAGCCGGTAATTCGGAGCCTCATCCGTAATTAAAATATCATGAGGATGGCTCTCTATCTGGCCTGCCGCAGTTATCTTGATGAATTTCCCGTTTGCTTTCAGCGCAGGGATATCAGGTGATCCGGTATACCCCATTGCCGACTTAAGACCGCCTGTAAGCTGGTATATGACAGATTCCACTGAGCCCACATATGGGGTTGCGCCCTCTATTCCCTCGGGAACGAACTTGGTCTGTCCTATTCCTCTCGGCATATCCGGATCTTTCTTCTGGAAATAACGATCGCTGGACTGGCCACTCTCCATGACGCCAAGCGAACCCATCCCGCGGTATTGTTTGTAGCGGCGTCCCTTGATTGCAATGACTCTTCCGGGAGCCTCATCGGTTCCTGCAAGAAGGCTACCGAGCATTACACAGTCGGCACCTGCGGCGATCGCCTTTGCGATATCACCGCTGTAACGTATACCCCCGTCTGCGATAATAGGAACATCGTATTGTGATGCAACCTCGGCTACTGATGCAATCGCCGTAACCTGAGGGACACCCACACCGGCGACCACGCGTGTAGTACAGATCGAACCGGGCCCTATTCCTACCTTGAGACCGTCGACCGAACCGCCGAACTCTTCTGCCGCAGCGCTTGTAGCGATATTTCCTGCAACAACATCCGCGCTGACAGACTCCTTCATCTCTTTCACGGATTTTACTACATTCAGGTTATGACCGTGAGCACAGTCTGCAACAATTGCATCGGCGCCCGCCTCATCAAGCATGACCGCTCTTTTGAAGTCGAACGGACCTACCGCTGCTGCAACCCTTAACTTTCCGTCCTTGTCGCGATTCGCGGCAGGGTACTGGTTCTTTTCAAGGAGATCCTGCATCGTGATAATGCCGATCAGCGTTTTGGTCCCCTCGCTTACGACAGGAAGGCGCTCGACCTTGTTGTTGTACATAACCTCAAGAGCATCCTCGAGTTTGACGTCTTCATTCACTGTTATAGGGTTTGTAGTCATGACAGTCCGGATATTCTGATCGCCCTTTTTGGATGCGATCCACCTGAGATCGCGTCTGCTGACTATACCTATTATCTCGTCCCCTTCCATTACAGGGACCCCGCTGATGCTGTAGTTCTGCATCATACGGGCCGCATCGGAAACTGTCGCCTGTGAATTTACAGTCAAAACTTCGCGCTCGATTATATCGTCCGCCTGCTTGACGAGGGTCACCTGCTCAACCTCATCCTCGGCGGTCATATTCCTGTGAAGGACACCGAGGCACCCGGCTCTGGCGAGAGCGATTGCCATTCCCGACTCGGTAACCGTATCCATCGCCGAGGATACAAATGGGATTGTTAATTTTATGTTTCTTGAGAATTTCGAAGCGGGCTCTGTCTCGCTTGGTTCTACACCTGAAGCCGCAGGCACAAGCAGAACATCATCGAATGTAAATCCTGTTTCAATATCCAGTTTTTTCAGGTACATATTACCTCATTTCACCTTACCATTGCTATGGCTTTCTGCACTAATTCCTCACGTATGACTGCGCTTCGGTCTCCGCCGCATACCATACCTCTGACACCTATGATCTCCGGATTGATTCTCTTCAAAACATCCAGATCCTCGAATTTCAGTGAGCCTGCAAGGGCGGTCTTCAGCCCGAGCTTTCTGTTGGCCTCTGTAAATTCTGTAAGTGTCTTTTCGTCCAGGAAGTCAAAAAGTCTTTTTCCATCTTTAACAGCTGTATCGATCATCGCAACATCGGCGCCGGCCTTTGCGACAAGTTTGGTTATATCCATTGGAGATATAGTATCTATTCTCTCAAAATCGGCATATGCCGCGATGACAACAGTTTTTTCAGGATATTTCCATTTTACGGCCTTATTGACGCTCTCGATCATCTCGAAAGCCTCAGATTCGTCCTTCAACATAAGGCCGATTTTTATATAATCCGCTCCCGCGCTCGCTGCGCCGAACGCACCCTGGGCCGCTCCGCCGGGACGATATTCATAATCTCCTATAGCCGCGCTGACGGGTTTGTTCGTCAGATCTTTGATTGCTGAAATTACCCAGGGAAAATTTGCACCCAATGAACCCTCGGAGGGCTTTTTTACGTCAATAATATCTGCAGCCAGAGAAAGTTTCGCTTCTTCTACGCTGCTCGGACTGACCAATAAATCCATACAATATTTTATAATTCAATATAATTAGTGATTTTTATATGAACCAGTAAGGGTGGCAGACATACGGGAGCAAAACAGTAATGAAACACCCTGGCGACCGGACGGCAAACCAGAAATTAATGATTCCTAAAGTCGAGATCAGTTACTAAAAAGTTGATAAAAGGGATAATATGAAAATTCTGTTTGCAATGGATATACTGGACGGCGTTGTGGTTCACGGGTACAAAGGAAAAAGGTACCAGTATAAACCTCTGGACTGGGGGCTTGCTCATACCGTAATTCCGCATGAATACATTCGGGAACTGCGGATCAAATATCCATATCTGGCGGATCTCAACAGGATCGAGGGGAAGGGGAACAACGATAAGGCAATTTTTTCATGCAAAAATGAGGCTGAAACCATATACGTCAACAGGGGCGCACGCGGTCCTGAAGATGCATTAAAGGAGCCGGGGATCAAAAACGTCCTGAGTACTGAAACATACAGGGGAGATACTTCGGGCTACGGCAGTTTCGACCTGTTTAGTATTGTCGTAAAGGACGGAAAGGCCCTCCCTGGCGGAGAAGATCCGTCCAGAATTCTGAAAGAGAACTCTGACTTCGGCTTTGAAGCCTACAACATCCTGAACCTCTCAAGTGTCGGTGCGGAAGACAGCATGGGCGGACTTGATCTCGAATCACTGAGAGATGCCTGCGATTCGGAGTTGTTCTACGGAGGGGGAGTGACCGGAATGGACGACCTCTACAGGCTTAAGAATGCAGGCTTCGATGGGGTCATTATTGCAACTGCAGTCCATAAAGGAAATATTCCGCTTGAGATCGTGCAAAGAGGAGAGCTATAGAACTATGTTGATAACTATCGAAGGCATAGACGGAACAGGAAAATCTACCCTCGTAGAAAACCTGAAAGGCCTGCTGTCCGATCTCGATCCGGTCTTTACCAGGGAGCCGGGATCGACATGGATCGGTGAAGCGGTCAGGAGGGGTATCGCCGAGGGAATCGATCCCGTTGCAGAGGCCCTTTTATTTACCGCTGACCACGCCGCCCACCTTGAAACGGTGATCAGGCCCCAGCTTGAGGAAGGAAGGATCATCATCTCGGACAGGTACTCCGACTCGCGCTATGCATACCAGGCCTCGACACTTAAGGGAATCCTTCCCGACCCGATGAAATGGATGAAGAGCATTCACGAGGGATGGACTATAGTTCCCGAACTTACCTTCCTGCTTGTAATTCCTGTTGAGGATGCGGTTGAAAGGCTGAACAAAAACCGAACCCACCAGGAGCATTTCGAATGCGCGAGTACGCTTGAAGAGGTAAAGAACAACTACCTGGTACTTGCCGAAGAAGACCCCGAAAGATTCATCCTCGTCGACGCATCCCTGGACACGGATGAGATTGCGGAATTCGTTGCCGGCGAGATCAGGAAAAAGGCTGAATCAAAGAACAAATCAAAAAAGAGATAAAATTTTTATTTTTTTTCATTTCTTATTCTTTCTGCACTGTTATTATGACGTCTTCGGACGGCTGGAGAACATCGACTTCCTCGCCTGCAACCCTGTACGCGAAGACGGGCTCGAATGAACCGGGTATTACTGCGATCTCCTCCCCGTCGACCATAACCGAGCCGGGCGGGGTTATCTTCTGTTCGTCGGAGAGCGACCTGACAGCATCCATGTATCCTTTGGCCTTGTTCCTCAGGTTCGGGCCGATAAGCCCCATGTTAAACGATACACCGGATACGATCTTCTGAAGATCGGGCTTGTCAGATCTCCACTCTACATTTGCATTGAGGGTTGCCGACGCATCTCCGCCATCGTCAATCTGCAGGGGTGTATATACGGCAACATGGCCCAGCGGGGCGTTGAGTGCAAGACCTTCGTCATGCTTGTATCTCCTAATCTCGGAGACTATCTTTATGACAAGGTCTCCTTCTGCCTTTGCTTCGTCGTCCTTAAACCCGGACTCGACCCATGGCTGTGCGTGCACACTCTCTTTGCCGCCGGTCAGGTATGAGTAGCACTCCTCGGCAAAGAAAGGAGTCATGGGTGCAAGCATCCTGCAAAGCGCATCGAGGCATGTCCTCAGGACATAGAGTGCACTGCCTCTTCCTTCTTCACTGCCGTAGAGCCGGCCCTTTACAAGTTCGATGTAGTTGTCTGCAAAGACGTCGCGTGCAAACTCCCTGATGGCACGGATCGCCTGATCGAACTGGAAGCCTTCCATCGCCGCCGTGACCTCTTCGATCGATTCGGAGAGCCTGTGCATCATCCAGCGGTCTACGAGATATGTCGCCTCATTGTCCTCGGGATATCCCCTTTCAAGATGCATCAGGACGAAGCGGTTGATGTTCCACATCTTTGTCTGGAACCTCGACGCCGCGATTACGTCATTCCAGTTGAATACGATATCCTGACCGGTCGACGCTCCTGCCGCACTCCACTGGCGGAACGGGTCCGCACCGTATTTGACAAGGATCTCCTCGGGCGCGATTATATTGTTACGGCTCTTGGACATCTTGAAACCGTCATCACCGAGAACCATACCGTTTACAAGAATATTCTCCCACGGGTGGCTGCCGGTCAGCGCAACCGAACGGAGGATCGTGTAAAACGCCCATGTCCTTATGATGTCATGGCCCTGCGGTCGAATCTGTGCAGGGAAAAGTTTGGGAGTACCTGAACCGTCCCAGCCCGTGATGTTGAGGACTGATATGGATGAGTCCATCCATGTGTCCAGGACATCCTCTTCACCGTGAAACTCTGTCGAACCGCACTTTGGGCACGGTTTCTTCGGCTTGTCTACGGTCGGGTCGATCGGAAGGTCCTCTTCGTCCGGCAGAATTACTTCCCCGCATTTGCTGCAGAACCAGACAGGGATCGGGGTCGCGAATATTCTCTGCCTCGATATGCACCAGTCCCATTCCATCTGCGACGCCCAGTTCTCAAGGCGCATCTTCATGTGCTCTGGCGTCCAGTTGATCTGGTTTGCTGCATCGAGGATCTCCTCGTTGTGCACCTTGACGAACCACTGTCTCTCCGAGAGTATCTCGATCGGCGTCTTGCATCTCCAGCATGTTCCGACCCTCTGTTCGAGATCCTCCTGACGCTTCAGGATGCCAAGCGATTCCATATCAGAAAGGATCGCCTTCCTGCACTCTCCCGAAGACATTCCCTCGTATTTGCCTGCAACCGCGGTCATCTTTCCGCTGAGATCTATCGCCTTTCTGAGATCGAGGTTGTGCTGCTTCCACCAGTGGACATCCTGCTTATCGCCGAACGTACAGATCATGACGGCGCCGCTTCCGAACTTAGGGTCGACTGCCTCATCGGAGATTACCTTCACGTCATGGCCGAAGATCGGAACTTTGAGCGTCTTTCCCCTGATCCTGTCGTATCTCTTATCCTCAGGGTGGACTGCCACAGCGACACAGGCAGCAAGGAGCTCGGGCCTTGTCGTCGCGATCTCGACACCGTCGAAGTCGAAGAAGTTTAGCTTCGTCTTCCTGTCCTCGTAGGAGACCTCTGCGAATGCAATCGCGGTCTCGCAGCGGGTGCAGAAGTTGACCGGATGCTCGCTCTGGTATATGTCTCCCTTCTTATACATCCTGAGGAAAGAGAGCTGGGTCTTCCTGTAATATTTCGGGAGCATCGTGATGTATTCGTTGCTCCAGTCGTTGGAAAATCCACACCTGATCATCGTCTGGCGCATCTTCTCGATATTTTTGAGTGTCAGCTCCCTGCACATCTCGCGGAACTGCTGGCGCGGGACATCGTTTTTGGTGATCCCGTTTAACTCCTCTACCTTGACCTCCGTCGGAAGGCCATGGCAGTCCCAGCCCTGGGGAAACATGACATTGTAGCCCCTCATTCTCTTGTATCTGGCGATGAAGTCTATATAGCACCAGTTAAACGCATTTCCTATATGGAAATTTCCGGTAGGATAGGGAGGCGGCGTGTCGATTATGAACTGCGGTTTTTTGGATTCGGGGTCGAAATAATACGACTCCTTCTTCCATGTTTTGAGCCAGCGCTCCTCTACCTCGGCGGGTTCGTAATTTTTAGGTATCTCCTTTGGTGCAGACATTTCCTAAAAATTGGTTTTATTGCATCATATATTCTGCCATAAATTCTGGTGAAAGCATTCAGGGAAACGGTAAAACACGGTCGGCATTCACCCGGAAATAAATAAGATCGCACGAGGTACATCTAAAAAATAGTGAAGGGATTACTTTAACATCATTATTTCATATAATTTATAACAGAATGACATCACGCCCTGATATGATAATCGCGGCAGTACTCTGTATAGCAGGAGTCCTGATAGCCCCTTTTATCCAGCCTCCATGGCTGCTTGCATTAATTGCGATCCTTGTCAGCGGCATTTTTTACCTGATGAAGAATACCCACTACCCGGCAATAGGGATTAGCGTTGTCGCACTGTTCTATGGTCTGGGACTAGTATCCCTGATGGTATTCCTCGGAACTCTTGTAATTGTAATTCTCGGCGAAGCGGTGTTCAGGCTGGTCGAAAAGATCGAACTGAAATACCTCGTCAACATCATCATTTCGATGATCGCCGCACTCGGCGTTTATTTTTACCTGGGCTATGGGAATATTCTGGTCCCGATCACCGGTGTCATCGTTGCCCTGCTCCTCAAATCGGCTCTTAAAAAGAGGGAGGATGCGCTGATGATAGAGTGCTTCGGGACGGCTATGACGATGTATCTCTTCGAAGACATCAGTTTTTCCGTGGAGATTACCAGTCTCATCCTCGCCCTTGTCATATCCTTTGCATTCGGACTGACAGCATACAGGATGAAGGCGGCAGACAGGTCGGGCCTATTCAGCGGGGCACTGATGGGTCTTTTGATCATTGTCTTTTCCAACGTGACCTGGTTTTTGCTGATGCTGTCCTTCTTCATTCTCGGCACTGCATTCACGAAGTACAAATACGAGATCAAGAAACGCGAAGGAGTTGCCGAATCGCGTGGAGGAGTCAGGGGATTTACAAACGTATTTGCAAACGGACTTGTGGCCCTCTGCGGAGCCGTACTCTATGGCATATACGGTGATCTGGCATTCCTTGCACTATATGTAGGAAGCATCGCTGCCGCGACAGCCGATACAACCGCAAGCGAACTGGGGATGCTCGGGAAACAGCCGTTCCTGATTACCACCCTCCAGCCCGTGCCCAAGGGAACGGACGGAGGAGTCACGATTATGGGTGAAGTCCTTGCAATACTTGCCGCATTAATAATCGGAATAGTCGCCTTCGCCCTCAGGATCGGCCCGCCGGAGATCATTCCGGTTGCGGTGATCGCAGGGTTTGTAGGAACAAATGTCGACAGCCTCGTGGGCGCTACGCTTGAGAGGAAAAAGATCATAGGAAATTCAGGAACCAATATGTTCTGTACCATCGCCGGCGGAGTCGCCGGGATGCTTCTTCTCCATTAAATAATTAAAATAAAATCAGGGAATCAGGAATATTTGTACCATCTTCCCTTTTCGTCGTATTCGCCCATTCCTACGCCTTCTATACCGCCTGCACTGCCGATCTCAACAGGAACGGCATTGAGGAGGACATCCCTGTAAAATGCGGCCTTATATGGAAGCAGTACAAGGACCGAGACGAATATTCCGAGAGCATAAATGAAAGAGGTCATAAGAATTCCGTAATCACCGATAATTCCCATAAAAGCCTCAGGGTCAGTTGCAATCTGGTTGAGTTCGGTCTCGGTCATATCCACAAGCGGCAGAAGCTGATCAGTCAGCAGACCGGACCAGAGGATCATAAGGCCGAACCCGATTATTATCAGGAGAAGGAGGGCGACGGCATAAAAGGAAATTACCTCGGCCGTTTTAATCCCGTTCAGTTCCAGGCTCCTCTTTATTGATTCGAAGACCTTCTTATCCTCGAATATCGCGGCGGTATCATAGAAGAACGTAAGAAGGACGAAGGGTACGAACATTACGACTATTATAATAAACGGGAGCAGCTCCCCTCCGCCTGACATCAGGGGAACGAAGGCTAAAACGATTAGAATAACCGCAACCAAGAACAGCAGAACTCCGGGGATCAGCACCCTGAAATAACCCGAAGCTCCCATTTTCAGGTAGGAGCAGATCGAATAGTCGTCATTTTTCACACACCCGTATGTAGCTGCAAGAAAGAACGGGATTGCAAGGAGCCATATGAATCCTATTTTTTCGCTCAGGAAAGCACCTGATTCACCGAATGCAGAAGATATCTGCAAGTAGCCGAATATAGCGCATATGAGCGGCGCAACCCACAAACACGGGTTTCTGAGCAGTAGCAGGCCTGTTCTCAGGGATTTCATTCCCATGGTCAGCGGTTCCTCGGCATCGCCACGATTTCACGAACCTGAAGCGAGAAGTAATCTGCAGTATGGGCGGGTTTGATCACGCACACGGTATCGGCTCCGGTTGCGGTTCCTCCGACAGCGACAATCTCGGAATCGACCGGGACTTCGCCCTGGTCTGCAGCTATAAGGGTGCATTCGACGGCGACCTTGAGGCCGACTGCAACTGTTCTCCGGAGTGCCTCGGCAATTGCCTCAGTCCTCGAAGAGCCACCGAGTTTCTGCGATCTTGAGATCGCACGCTCAAGGCCTGAGAGCGCATGGGTTCCTTTTATTATCCTGACCCCTTTCGATTCGAGATCAGCCACTTTGTCTGCCGGGAATTCCCAGACGCCGGGTTTGCTGAACCCGACAACATGCGTCACTACGATCAGCTGAATTCCGGTATTCTTTATGGCTTCATAAAATATTTCGGCCGTCATTCCCCCCGAACTCGCGACGACTATCTTATCCAATCCGAGCTCCTTTGCCCGCTCAACTGCAAAGGCGGCACTGTCCCGGGTGTTTTCAGGACCAGGATTGTTGAAATAGTAGGTTGTTTTGGCTGAATAACTCATATTCGGATATATTTCAACTTATGAAATAATTTATTTTTGCACAGCAGGGCTTCGTAAGAGGGATCGATTGCAAACAAGATATTTATTCATCAGGAGTCCTCAATCTATTCAGGAGAATTACCATGGTCCGCCTTGCAATCGCAGGAAAACCTAACTGCGGAAAATCAACATTTTTTACAGCAAGCACGCTTGCCCCGGCAGAGATTGCCAATTATCCGTTCACAACTATCGATGCCAACCACGGTATCGCATATGCCAGAATAAACTGCCCGTGCAAAGAGCTTGGAATTGAGAACTGCCAGGCATGCAACGACGGCGTGAGGTTTATACAGATCGGCCTGATAGATGTTGCCGGACTTGTTCCCGACGCCCATAAGGGCAAGGGTCTTGGGAACAAATTCCTGGACAATCTCAGAGAAGCCGACGCGATACTTCATATAATCGACGCTTCGGGGGGAACAGACGAAGAGGGAAACCCGGTCGGAACGGGAACACACGACCCTATGATCGACATCGGCTTTGTCGAGACCGAGATGAAGATGTGGGTCACAGGGCTTTTGGAGAAAAACTGGCAAAAAATCCAGCGCTCCGCCCAGCAGAAGACGTTCTCAATCGAAGACGCGGTAACCGAACAGCTCGCCGGACTTGCGGTAACTTATGAAGACGTAGTCTCGGCCGAAAGGGAGAGCGGCGTCGATCTCAAAAAATGCACGCAGGAAGAACTCGTCGCATTCTGCGGGGAGCTCATCAGCTCTTCCAAACCGTTCCTTGTAATCGGAAACAAGATCGATCTCGCGCCGCCGGATATCGTTGAAAGTCTGAAAAACGAAGACATCTCCTTTGCAAGCGCAGCAAGCGAATTCGCCCTAAGAAAGGCTGCGGAAGGCAAATTTGTCGAATACCTCCCGGGAGACAAGGATTTCACGATAAACAACCCGGAAAAACTGAGCGATGCACAGAAGGCAGGCCTCGAGGCGATCCGCGGGATCATGAAAAAATTCAACGGAACCGGAGTACAGGAGGCAATAAACAAGGCCGTGTTCGAGCTGCTCGACCTGATCGTCGTATTTCCGGTTGAAGACGAGAACAAGTTCTGCGACGGCCAGGGCAGGGTTCTTCCCGATGCGTTCCTGATGAAGAGAGGTTCAACTCCCCACGAGATGGCCTTTCAGGTCCACACTGATATAGGAGAGGGATTCCTTTATGCCGTCGATGCCAGAACTAAGATGAGAATCAAGGAGAATCACGAATTAAAGAACGGCGACATAATAAAGATCGTGTCCACAAAAAAATAATTTAACTTTTCTTTAGAAAATTGCCTGCACAGGTGGAATATTATAAACCCGGCCACATAGAATTTTCAGATGAATAAGACCAAAATCCCGGGTGTTTTGAAGGAAAATAATAAGAAATACCGGACAATACGAATAAGAGCACTTTCAGGGTTTCTGAACGCGGAAGAGATAGACACGATCTCCATCGCGGCGAAGAAATACGGATCAGGGATCATATGCTTTACTTCTCGCCTGAACGTTGAGATCCCCTATGTTCCTTTTGACAAGGTCAAAGACGCCGTCACGGATCTTGAAGAGGCAGGTCTTGTCATCGGCGGAACAGGTGCATCGGTCAGGGCGGTTTTTGCATGCAAAGGAGTCTTCTGCCCGCACGGAAATCTGGACACAAGGGCAGCAGCCCTTCTGGTCGAAGAGAACTTCGGCGGCAGAAAACTCCCGGTAAAGTTCAAGACAGCAATTTCCGGTTGCCCTAACAACTGCGGCAGGGCGCAGCTCAATGATCTCGGCTTTATCGGGTTCAACACACCTGAAACAATTGTCGAACAGACATGTGACGGCTGCAATCTTTGCATCTCAACATGTAAAGAAGATGCAATATCCTTTGACGAACCTCAACTGAAGATATCGATCGACTACTCGCTCTGCATCTCCTGCGGCGACTGCATAAGGGCCTGCAAAAAGGGAAATATAATCTCAAAGGAAACCGGAGTCAGGGCATATATCGGCGGAAGGGCAGGACGGGAGATCAAAGAGGGAGTCAGATACGAAAAGGATCTCTCTCCCGATGAAATCGTCGGGTTTACAGGAAAGATCCTTGATTACATGGATTCAGAGTGCAGTGGTCATGAACGCCTCTGCACTCATCTGGAAAAAAACGGATTCGAAAAACTCTATGAGTATCTCGAAAGATAAATAATAATCCAAAACAGAACCCGGTTAATTTGACGGAAAAGCCAAAAACATTTTATATCGACAAGATGATTATTAGTTTACCATGGGCGGAGAGATCTTCCAGGCACAGGTCATAAAGAATTTCTTTGACTGCATCACCGGTACAGACAGGAATCTGACCCGGATTTACATGTGTGTAGTCAGCCTTGCCAAACTCAGGATGGAGCCGCCCGAAAAGTTTGCCGATCTGGTCGAGCAGATGAAGAAGAGCAAACAGAAAAGGGAATTATCAATCGATATTATAGATTATGTCTGTTCATGCGCAACGGAGATTGACCTGACTTCGGTCCAGACCGCATTCGGTGTCAAAGAAGTATCGGAGATGGCAGACACCTTCAACTCGATAAGCCTCGATTCACTATAATTACATAAACATTTTTTTCTACATTGAAACCCGCTAGCTAGGGCTTTAGAAAATTTACTTACAGGACGTTTTCCCGTCTATTTCATAACTCAGGGATTCTCACAAACTGGACGCGATATAAAATAAAAAGAAATAGTGTCATTTTCAAATATTTCATAACAATGTCTGGTAATGAGAATACAAATACAGAAAAGATCGCGATCAAAAAAGTAACACCGGAGAACTTTAACAAATTCATAGAACTCATCGAAAAACTCGCCGAATACGAGAAACTCACTCCACCCGATGACGATGCAAAAAAGCGCCTCAGGGAGGATGCATTATCTGAAAATCCGCGCTATGAGGCATACCTTGGTTTCATGAACGGGAATCCGGTCGGGTACATTACCATATATTACACCTATTCGACATTTCTTGCAAAACCCACGCTCTATCTGGAGGACATCTTCGTTCTCGATGAGTGCAGGAAGCAGGGGCTTGGAAAAGAATTGTTCGAATTCTGCCGGAATATTGCACGGACAAAAGAATGCGGCCGAATTGACTGGACGGTCCTCACGTGGAACGAGCCTTCGATCAGGTTTTATGAAAAACAGGGCGGAAAAAGGCAGGACTGGTTCCTTTACAGGCTCGAAGGCGACGAAATCTAAAAAATTAATATTTTTTAAATAGAAAAATCACGTCTCCCGGGCCAAATCCTTCCAGTCGCCTTCGATAAAGACATCTCGCCCTTCGATCTCAGATAATAGATCTTTCAGCTCTTCTATGATCGCCGGAATCGAATCCGCAAGAGATTCTTTCCTGGACCGGCCCGTATCCAGTTCATACCTGATCTTTTCCAGTTCAGATTCGATATCGCTCACTTTTTTATCGAGTCCGGATAACTTCTCATTAATGCCAAGCGCAGAAAGCCTCTTCTCTGCGGAATCGAGATCCGACATCGTCCCGGAATAAGCATCGCATATCTCACCAAGTTGGGAGATGAAGAGATTTGCGGATGAAAAAAGCTGGGCTTCATGCTTGGTTTTAATTATCGTTTCATTTTCAGAGATTGTTTCATTGATATACGGATAAAGCTCGCGGTAAAGCTCCGATGCATCCGCTGAATCCTTTTTCTCGCCGGAATGAAGAAGCATGACGAGATAATTCATCTTCTCCGAGATCTTTTTGTCTCCGTTCTTATCGGCGATGTAGGCGGTCTTCCGGAGAACATTGTCGCATGCAAGAAGGAGGCTGCCGTATCTCACGGAGACCTCGCTCTTCTCCTCCTTCAATGAATCAATCTCTTTCAGGATCGATTCGTATTCCAGGTAATCACCGGAGGAGAGAATACTTTTTTTCTCCGATTCAAGATCAACCCTGGTTTTATTCAGGGATTCTATCCTCCTCTCATATTTCACGGCATCCCCATCAATAGTCCTCAATTCGTTCGCGGCGGAGGATATCTTCTCATAATCTTCCCTTGCCTTATTGATCTTTTCCCTGAGTTCGACGGACGGTTTGAGATCCTTCGTCATCGTATTCAGAGCACGGCCGACTATATCAAGGGAGGATTTGAGATCCTTCATCTCTTCAGGAAATGTAGGGTGAAGGTACTTGCCCTGCCGCCTCATGTTGTTGGAGAACGATCTTATCAGCTCGACAAGCACGTTGTAAAGCTGATCGGGGTCTTCCGGGAGCTCTGTTGAGAGCGTCTTATTCATTGAAGTAATAAAGTTAGCCCTGGATTTCAGTGCGGTCTGCCTTACCTTCGGGTGCGGGTGGCTGAGTTCACTGATCTCTGTCTTTTCAAGATTCCGGATCTTCTCCTCAATCTCCTTAATCCCGGCAACTGCTGCCGACCGGGCATCCTTCGCCGCCGATTCAATCTTTGCGCCGGCATCCTTCGTCTCTCGATCGAGACAGCCGGGAACTTCATCGAACTGAAGATGTTTTTCTCCTCCTGCCTCTGTTTTCTTAAAAAATCGGTCGAAAAAACCTGCCATAAAACACCTCAGTCGGAACCCGATATCCGGGTCAGGCGCTCGACGCCGTTTATCTCTTCCACTACATCGACTACTGCCTTCGGAACAAGATCCTGCCAGTTTTCTCCCGCAAGCATCCTTCGCCGGATCTCAGTGCCGCTGTGACTCTGCCTCTCATACATATCGGGGGATTCCACGGATATGCCCTGTTCGGCAAAGAGCTGGACAACCAGAGGGTTGCTTGAAAAAACCCTTGAAAAGGGGGGGGATATCGACCTCACGTGAGCTACCCAGAGAGCGTTTCTCTGGATGTCCTCGATAGGAATTACATAAAACGGGCACGGGAGTTCATCAAGTGACTGGGTTATCATCATGATCCTTTCACCCGAGGTGAAAGGATTGCCCGGTTCGTGGCTGAGCTGTGCACTCCCTATTCCGATAATGATCTCGTCCACGTATTCGGATATTCTCTTCAGCACGGAGTGGTGACCGTTGTGGTACGGCTGAAACCTTCCGATGTAAAGGCCCCTGTCAATCTTCTTCATTGTTCTTCACCATATTCGCTATTCTTGCCGCAAACGCACCGGCTGTAAAACCCGAATCGATGTTTACGACGGTTATGACCGCACATGACTGGAGCATGCTTGCAAGTGCGGCCTCTCCTCTTCCCATGAATCCGTAGCCAACGCTTACGGGAACCCCGATTACAGGCTTGTCGACGAGTCCGGCGACAATCGTAGGAAGCGTACCTTCCCTTCCTGCGCAGACTACGTAGACGTTCGCGTCACTGACCTCTTTCAACGCAGGAAAGAGCCGGTGGATGCCTGCAGCACCTACATCATATGCGGTCTTAACTGTGCATCCCATCTCCTCGGCGATGACCTTCGCCTCCTCTGCGACACGTGCATCGGATGTTCCAGCTGCAATCACAGCCACGACGCCCCCGGTCTTTTCGGGCGCCGGACCTTCGCCGAGAATGATTATTCCGGCCACCCGATTGTAATCACAGGCAATTCCGGATTTCCTGCAGGATTCAATGATCGCTTCGGCCTGATCTTCGGATACTCTTGTTGCTATGCATCTCTCGCCCGAGCCTGCAATATGCATCAGTATCTCAATGAGGTGTCTGGTATCCTTGCCCTCGGCCAGGATTACTTCGGGCATACCGCAACGGATGTTTCTTCCGAGATCTATTCTTGCAAAATCCCCTATATTCTCTATCCTGAGGCCTGAGATCTGTTTTTCGGCATCGTCAAATGTTATATCACCTGCCCGGAACGATTCCAGGACATCTTTCAGGGATTTGTTCGATTTCATATTGGACAATTAGATATGGATGGGGGTTGAATAATAATTATTGCCATGTCCTACAGCATGTTTTTCTATATCGGAGTGTTCGGGGCTGCGGTGATCTATTACCTCTGGCTGAGGGATGCCAGGATCTTTTACCGCACAGGACTCCCCGGGTACCGGAAGGCAGCATATTACGGTGTTATCTACTCCGCCCTTTCAACGGTCGGAGTATTCTTCGTCTACAGGAGTTACGACTTCGTCGGCCTCGGACTTGTCCTTCTTGCGTTGTATATGCAGGGCAGGATCGACAAGGAGAGAGACCAGATCTGGAATAAGAATTCATCGGCAGTCGACAGGGCTCTGGGAAAAACTCCCCGAAAATAAAATATTCAGATGAACTGAAACACAATATCAGGTAACCAGAGGATTAAAGAGATGCTTCAGAAACCGAGGGGTACAAGGGACTTTTTACCCGAAGAGATGGAACAGAGAAGAGAGATCGAGATGAGAATGAGAAGAGTCGCCGGCCTCTTCGGTTACCACGAGGTTCTCACTCCTACGTTCGAAAACCAGGAGCTATATACAATAAAATCAGGCGAGGGCATTATAGGGGAGATGTACACCTTCGAGGACAAAGGAGGGCGAAAACTTGCCCTGCGTCCCGAGGGAACAGCAGCAATCCTCAGGATGTACGTAAACGAGGCTAAAGTCCTCCCTAAACCGATCAGGTGGTGCTATCTTCTCGACTGCTACAGGTATGAACGGCCGCAAAAGGGGAGATACAGGCAGTTCTGGCAGTTCGGATCCGAACTTATCGGTGCCGACACCGCAGCAGGGGACGCAGAGATCATCCTCCTTGCGGATGGCCTACTCAGGGCCGCCGGCGTGAGATTCTCACTGCAGGTGGGGCACCTCGCACCCATGAAGCACATCCTCTTGGACCTTGGTGAAGAAGATAAAAAGAGAGTAATGGCCCTCCTTGACAAAAGATCCTTCGACGAGCTTGAAGCCTGCCTGAACGATACCGGAAAGCCGGAACTTTACGATAAGCTGACTGCCCTCATAGAATGCACTACTATTGACGAAGCAAAGGAGGTCTGCGGGGACTTTCCGGGCATGGAGCGGATGGAGGAGATGCTCGGGATTCTCGACAGCCAGAAACTCGAATACAGCCTGAACCTCGGGATCGTGAGAGGACTTGACTACTATACAGGGATGGTCTTCGAAGGCTTTGCTGAGAACCTGGGTGCCGAGAACCAGATAATAGGCGGCGGCTCGTACAGGCTTGCACACCTGTTCGGCGGAGAAGATACCCCGTCGTGCGGTTTCGGGATCGGGTTCGACAGGGTGATGGTCTCCCGCGGAGAGGTAGAACTGAAAAGAGATCCGCTTGTAGCCATATTGTATACGCAGGAAGGCCAAAAACGAGCATTCGAGGTGGCCGGGATGCTCAGGAGAGAAGGCATCAGGACCGAGATCAATCTCCTGGACCGCGGTGTCGGCGCACAGATGAAGCATGCGTCAAGAACCGCACAGTATGCTGTCTTAATCGGGAAAAACGAGGTAGAATCAGGAACGGTCACACTCAAAAACCTGGCATCAGGCGATCAGGTGGAATGCAAACTGGACGATCTTCCGGGTGAGGTGAGATAAATTTGGAGCTCGCGGAACAGCTCGCCGGACAGCAGAAAAGCATAAGCGTTGCAGAGTTCTTCGAGAAGAACAAACATCTCCTGGGCTTCGACTCCCCAACTAGAGGGATAATCACCACAATAAAGGAAGCGGTCGACAACTCGCTTGATGCATGCGAGGAGGCCGAGGTGCTTCCCGATATCTTCGTCGGTGTGAAAAAAGTCGATAAGGACGTATACAGGATAATCGTAGAGGACAATGGACCCGGAATCGTTCCGAAGCAGGTTCCGTTCGTATTCGGGAAACTTCTCTACGGATCGCGATTTCACCAGATCAAGCAGAGCAGGGGCCAGCAGGGTATCGGTATCAGTGCCGCCGTCCTCTATGCACAGCTTACGACAGGTGTCCCGGCAGTAGTAATATCAAGAACCAGCTATAAGAACAAAGCCCACCGGTTCGAGATCATGATCAGGACCGAGGCGAACGAGCCGGAGGTTCTCAAGGACGAGGAGATCGAATGGGACCGTATGCACGGTACACGGATCGAGATCGAGTTCAAGACGACTCTTGCCGCAAAGAAGAGGCTGCTGGATTACCTGATGTATACGTCGGTCGTGAACCCGCATGCAAGGATCAAAGCGGATATCGACGGCGAGGTCTACAACTTCGAGAGAGTAAACGAAGAGACGATCGTTCCACCCAAAGCAATCCTTCCCCACCCTCACGGCCTCGAACTCGGCCAGCTTAAGAGGATCGCTGCGGCATCCGACATCAACCTGAAGGATTTCCTCATCAACAGCTTCTCAAGAGTCGGCGACAAGAATGCAGAGGAGATCATCGGCGGATCGGGCCTGAAGGAATCGCGGAAGGCAAAGACTCTCACAAACGAGGAGCTGAAGAAACTTCTCGAATCGATGCAGAACGTGGAGGTGCCGCCGCCTCCCGCTTCACAGTGCTTATCGCCAATTGGCGAGGACATGATTATCCGCGGGATCGACAAGGAGTTCCAGCTGGATTTCGTCAGGGCGAGGACGAGGAAGAGCAAGGTCTTCTCGGGCCACCCGTTCATCGTGGAAGCTGCGATCGGCTATGGCGGAAAACTCGAGTCTGAAGGAACTGCCACGATACTCAGGTTTGCAAACCGTGTTCCCCTTCTGTACCAGCAGGGTGCATGTGCGATTACGAATTCGATAGCAGGGATTAACTGGAAGGCCTATAACATCTCACAGCAGGGGCTTCCAACCGGCCCTGTTTTGATCCTGGTTCATGTAGCATCGACAAACGTCCCATTCACCAGTGAGAGCAAGGATGCAGTCGCGTCGATCCCCGAGATAGAGAAGGAGATAGTTCTCGCCCTCCAGGATCTCGGCCGCGACCTTAAGATGTTCCTTGGCCGCCGTGACAGGAACAAGCAGTTCGAGGAGAGAGCACGTGCGGTCTGCTCGATCCTCCCGGATATCGCAATGAAAGTCAGCGAGATCGTGAAAAAGCCGGTTCCGGACATCAGCCCCCTCGAAGGCCAGATCATGAAGAAGGTCGTTGCCAAAAAAGGAGTGAGGGACGGATTTGTCGAGATCATGTTAAGCAATTACACAAATACCGCGGTCTCCCTTACGATATACAACATGTCGCCTGAAGACGGGAAGGATGCATCGCCCAAGCCGGACTTTGTAGACAATATCGGGGACGAATACAACAAGCTTTGGAAGGTCATAATCGAACCGGACAATATGTGGAGTGCAAAGTACAAGGGGACTAACGGGGGCACACTAGACATCAGGGGTGTTGAAGAGAAGAAGCTGGTGGTGATTGATCTTGATAACTAAGGAAGAGATGGATAAACATGCAGTATCCAAACTGCTGGAGATCGCCGACAGGTGGTACTCGCAGATAAAAAGAGCCGAGATCCCTTATATCTCTCTGCCTACCCGTACAAAACACAACATCGAGTACGACGAGGGCACCGAGGTCTGGAAATACGGTGAGAAGGAGACCACGAGAACAGCATCCACCGCCAAAAGCGCCCTGCACCTTCTCAAGATGGCATATGTGGTAGGCTTCCTCAAGGACCAGATCGGCGAAAACCGCTCGTCGACATTGAGGGAGATGTACTACATCTCCGAAGGCTGGAAGAGGGCAAAATTCGGGGCACAGGACGAGAGCAACTTCCTCGTAGAAGACCTTGAAATAATTACCGAACTATCCCGTGAGGCGTTCCATCTCCGGCCGGAGGAGGATGGGGCATCGATTTTCGGGCCGATTAAAATCAGAGAGCAGACACGCCGGGGGGATAAGGACATTCACTGTGTCGAGGATGTAGGCGAAGCAGGATATTCTATCCCGAACAACGTCGAACGCCTGACCTTTCTTGAAAACGATGCAAAGTTCGTTATAGCGATGGAGACTGGCGGTATGTACGCCCGTCTTATGGAGAACGGGTTCAGCGAGGAGTACGACGCGGTTCTTCTTCACCTGAAAGGTCAGCCTGCGAGATCTACAAGAAGAATGCTGAAAAGATTGAATAACGAACTGGGTCTTCCTGTGGTGGTATTTACCGACGGCGACCCGTGGTCGTACCGTATCTTTGCTAGTATAGCATACGGCTCAATCAAAGCCGCACATATGTCCGATATTCTCGTAACTCCCGGGGCACAGTTCGTCGGGGTACAGCCCTCAGATATCAGTATGTACAATCTGCCTTCGGACCACCTTACGGAAGGAGACATTGCCGCACTCAAGGCTGAACTCACTGATCCGAGGTTTGATACCGAATACTGGAGAAACCAGATCAACCTCCAGATCAAACTCGGCTTAAAATCTGAACAGCAGGCATTTGCAGCAAGGGGTCTGGACTTTGTTACGAAGGAATACCTCCCGGCAAGGCTAAGCGAGATGGGTATTATATAAAAATCGCCAACAGCAAAAACGTAAGAATTGAAATTAATTAAATGAGGCTCATATAATGGATATCAATAATGAAAAAAGATATTTTGAACAAGATTTCTCTGCAAAACTCAAAGATAAGACTCTCCTGATTATTTCTCCAATTTACCCTAATCAGGATGAGACATTTATTAAAGGACCATTTGTTAAAAATCAGGTTGATGAGCTAAAAAAATATTTCAAAAAAATAATCATCATTGCACCAGTACTTCACTCCTTAAAAATATTTAAAAACGATAAATTATGCAGAGATTATAGTTATGACAATGTAGAGGTTTATTATCCAAGATGTTATTATATTCCAATCGAATGGTTTAACAAATTCTTAATTGATACTCGTTTTAAGGCAGTAGAAAATTGTATAAAAGAAAAACAACTCAGTTTTGATCTTATACATGCACATTTCACCTGGCCTTCAGGCTATATTAGTGTTAAATTAAAAGATAAGTATAATAAAAAGGTCATAATTACTATACATGAAGATAACGGCTGGTTCGATCGGGAGGTGGAAATGGATTATTATCCAATAAATGACACTTGGTCCAAAGCCGATGCTCTAATTAGAGTTAATAAAAAAGATGTTCCTATACTAAAAGAATATAATGATCACGTATATTTCGTCCCAAACGGATTTTCACCTATATTCCATCCAATTGATACAAATCTCGCGAGAGAAAAACTTAATATTCCACAGGAGGCCCAGATTCTCTTTACATTGGGCGATCTGATAAAAAGAAAGGGTTTTAATTATTTAATAGATGCTATGGATTTAATTTGCAAGAAAAACGATAATGTATTTTGCTTTATAGGTGGGGAAGGGTTGGAGAAGAGAATTCTTCAAAAGCAGATTGATAAACTGCATTTGAGTGATAAAATAAAATTAATCGGCTTTGTTCCTATGGATAGATTAAATTATTGGATGAACGCCTGTGATCTCTTTATCCTGCCGAGCCTAAAAGAAAGTTTTGGTGTTGTTCAAATTGAAGCTTTGGCATGTATGAAACCTGTTATAGCATCATGGAATGGCGGAAGCGAAGAGATCATTATTTCAGACGAATATGGTTTTTTGGCAAAAACAGCTGATTCAAATGATTTGGCAGATAAGATACTATCCGGCTTGGAAAAGAAATGGGATAAAGAGTCCATTTTAGAATATGCAAAACAATTCACAAGGAGTACAGTCGTTCAGCAGAATCTGGAGATTTATAAATCCGTATTAAATAGTTGATATGATTCTAATCCAAAAATCTTAAACTTTTGTTAAATAAACTCAATATCCCAAGAATCGGAATTTAAAGACTATTTCAGCAAAAGCAAAAAAATTGAAAAAGCCCAAATTATAAAAAACTTTAACTGGATCGGTTCCTATAATATGAGAAATTACTAATTTTTCTGTCCCATGTACAGATCCCAATATTCGCCCTTTACCCTCATCAGGTCATCATAAGAACCATTTTCAACCAGCTTTCCTTTCTTTAGCACATATATCATATCTGCATTTTGAACAGTTGAGAGACGATGAGCAATAATAATCACAGTCATATTCTGTGATAATATCTCAACCGACTCCATGATCTTCTGCTCAGATATATTATCCAGTGAACTTGTTGCCTCATCCAGAAGCAGAATATCAGGTTTTCTTAAAATAATTCTTGCAATTGCAATTCTTTGTCTCTGACCGCCGGATAATTTCAGGCCCTGATCTCCTATAATGGTATCATAGCCATCACTGGAAGCCATTATGAAATCGTGAGCATCTGCCAGTTTTGCCGCTTCGATAATTTCATCATCGGTGCAGTCCAGACCGAAGCGGATATTTTCCCTTATCGTATCGTGATATACAAAGGTCTCCTGCCCAATATAACCCAGGTGGTGGAGGTAATCCACCGGATTAATCTCATCTAGGTTTACCCCGTCAATAAAAATCCCACCTGAAGACGGCTTATATAAAAGAGCAAGAAGGTTTGCAGTTGTCGTTTTCCCCGAACCTGAACTTCCGACAATTGCAATTTTGGAATTTTTATTAATCTCAAGAGAAATATTATGAAGTGTTTCTTTTTTGCCGTCTTTATAGACAAAAGAAACATTTTTTAATTCAATTTTATTATTAAAATTAAATTCTTTCTTTTCTGAATCGTTTCTTAATTTATTTACATCATCATAATCTTCAGTCAGAGTATTATATACCAGTTCAAGAGCGGGGAGATACTGGACAAGAAAAGACAAGTTTTTCTGGGCATATGAAAGACAAGGTACAAGACGGTAAAGGCCTAACATAAATGTACCAAATAGTCCTATATACGGAAGAAAATCACCACCGGTAAATGTGTACAAAATAATTCCTCCGAGAGCAATTATTGAGAACATTATGAAATCATTCGTGATTAAAAAAACATTCACGAGCGCATAGACATTAGTATAGGTTTTTTTCAGCTTCTTTACCGCGGATTCATATTTTCTCACCCAATAATCCATTGAGCCGGTTATAAAAATCGTCTTAATTCCAGAGACAAATTCCTGGTAAACAACGGATTTTTCCATTAAAGAAACATTCAGAACATTGCTGTTTCGATATATCCTTGAAAAAAGTGACTTTTTAATAATAAATGCATAAAAAACACCAAGAATCATTACACCAATTGTAAGCCAGAGTGACAAATAGAACAGCAGAAGAAGATAAAAAAAAGCCATGAAACTGTACCTGACTAATTCGACACATTCATTTATGGCAAGACTTGACTCAGTCACGGCCCCCTGGCCAACATATAAAAGATCACCCTGCTTTTTGCCTGCAAAATAACTGTACGGGCGAGTTCTGATCCTTTCAAATACTCTTTTATCGAGGGAATCACGCACTTCAGAAAACACATACGCTCCACTATACATCACGATTCCATACAGCCCGGCAATTATTACCGTTGTTATAAGAAGAAGAAAAGCCGATGCAATAAATGGATTTACCGAAGGCGGGAGAATGAAATCATAAAACATATCAAGAAGCCGAGGCTGGTTTTCCACACTGAGTCCGTAATTAATTATCGGATATACCAGCGAGATCCTGAAAACCTCAAGGAAGCTTAAAAGAATTACGCCAACGAGATATATAGCAAGAATTTTTTTAAAGGGGCCAAACAAATATCCCATTATCTTTATTGAATCGGTTATTACAGACATTACGAGATTTACCTGCAAAAGATATGACAATTATGATATTTTAATTCAATGCCCGTCGACTGATTGTTCCTCCAATAAACAACAATATTTCTCATATAAAACAAATAATTATGAGATGAAGCAGATCGCCCTGTACGGAAAAGGCGGAATCGGAAAATCCACGACCTCGGCCAACCTTTCTGCCGCACTTTCTGAAAAATCCCTCGAGATCCTCCAGATCGGATGCGATCCAAAGCATGACAGCACCCGTATGCTTATGCACGGAGAATGGATACCCACGGTTCTGGATCTTGTCAGGAAGAAAGGAGAAGCAAATATCGCAGTCGACGAGATCGTTTTTAAGGGATATAACGGAATCAGGTGTGTAGAGGCCGGCGGGCCGGAGCCTGGGATTGGATGTGCAGGACGGGGAATTATCGCAACATTCCAGCTTCTTGAAAAGCTCAACGCACTCTACGGGGACGTAATCGTCTATGATGTCCTTGGCGATGTCGTATGCGGGGGATTTGCGATGCCGATGAGGGAAGGCTACGCACAGGAGGTCTATCTTGTGACATCCGGGGACTTCATGGCCCTTTATGCCGCGAACAACATCTGCAAGGCGATAGCCCGGCTTTCGAAAAGGACAAAGAACAGGTGCACGCTCGGGGGAGTCATCTGCAACTCTGCGAATATCGAAAACGAATATGAGCTGGTCAAAGAGTTTGCAGAAAAGATAAACTCAAAGCTCGTTGCCTATATCCCGAGGAGTCCGATCGTCAGGGTTTCGGAGGTCAACAGGAAGACAGTTATAGAGTATGCGCCTGAATCCGAACAGGCGGATATATACAGAAAACTTGCCGATACGATAATGGAAAATGTGCCTGACAAGAACAGGATCCCTGTACCGATGGAGATGGATGAACTCGAATCGCTCTCTCTCAAATACATCAAGACATAACGGCTGCTCTGTTTCTGGTGCACTTTCGGTCTCTGCATTCATAAGAGATGCGGTGAGCATAGTCCACGGTCCGGCAGGCTGCGCACATCAGGCATCATCTCTCTTTCACTCCACAATGATTGCAAACGAACGGTTCGATATCCCCTACATCTATACCAGCGCCCTCCTTGAAGAACAGATAATCTTCGGTGGAGAGAACAGGCTGAGGGAATCGATATCAGAGGCCCTTTCGTATGATCCTTCGGTTGTATTCATAATAGGCACATGCATATCGGAGACTATAGGCGATGATATAGATTCGGTATGCACCGATGCGTGGGAAGTTCCGGTTATCAACCTCAATACTTCAGGATTTCTGGGTGATTCCTTTGAAAGAGGATTTTTAAACGCAATCAAAGGGGCATCTGAGCTGATAACTACCTGTGACGAAAAGACCCTCTCGGCAAATATCATCGGTGAAAAAAATCTTGAATTCGAGATTGAAGAGAACTTTTCAGAAATTAGGCGCCTCCTCGGTCTGCTCGACATGGATATTAACATACGGTTTGTAAGGGATATCACCACAGAAGACATACCAAATTTTTGCAGGGGGTCCCTGAATATAATCAGGGAGGACCCTTCAGGCCTTCTTACACAATTTTTTGCTGAGAAGACAGGTATTCCGTCCATACCCGGGTTCCCGTCAGGAACCTCGGATACGCTCAACTTCCTGGAGGAAGCCGGAAGACTCCTCAATCTCCCATGGGAGGAAGCGGCCGCGAGGGAGAAGGATTACCAGCGATCGGTCTTCGAAGAGTTTTCAGACCTGAGAGGTGAGAAAATCACATTCGATTCTTTCGGGTTTCAGGACGCCGACACGCAATTTTTCATGGATATAGCCAAAAATACCGGGATAAAAATTGATTCCGGCGGTACAGTCATCCCCATACCCTTTACAGCCCCGGTGGGAACAACGGGAATCAGGAGAATGCTCAGGGAATGGAGGCGGTTTATAGATGCATGAAAGGTGCATAAGCCCTGTCTGGCCCTGCGCAATGGTCGGGGCCGCATCCTGCATGGCGGGAATACGGGATCTCGGGGTCATCATTCACGGCTCTGCGGGCTGCTATAACTACGCGGAGATGGCAATACCGGATCTCCTGAACTGTACGTATCTCATAGAAGATGAGATCGTCTTTGGCACTGAGGCAAGGCTCAGGGAGACGACAGGTGCCTTATCACAGATTTATGACAGGATTGCTGTCATCAATACATGCGTCCCCTCGATCACGGGAGAAGATCTCGAACATTTCCTTGAAGACTACAATGCGATTGTCATAGATCTTCCCGGATTTTCAGGGGACTTTGACACCGGCTATCAAAAAGCTCTTGAAACTCTGGAAATAATCCCGGATTCAGAAAGGGAAGGTGTGAATATATCCGGAATATGCTCAACAGATCCGTTTTCAGGAGGGAACCTGGCGGAGGCTGTAAGGCTCTTTCACCTCGCAGGGATCAAATCTGCGGCAGTATACTGCCGTGACACCTTCGAATCGATCAGGTCGCCGGCAGAACACGATATATCGGTAAACCCCGATTATGATCCCCGGACAGTTACCTCTCCCGGATCCATTCTCGGCATAGAGGAACTGACAAAAGCATTTTGCGCACTCCAAAATTTCTTTCCGGAATCCAATGTCGATCCAGTTATTTCGGAGGCCGAAGAGGCCGAAGAGAGAATTGTTAAAGCATGCGACAAATACCTGAGAAAAAACGACCCCCCGCGGACTGCAGTCTTCTCGACGAGGTCGTACGCTGAATTCGCCGTAAAGTCGATGGTGAAATATCTCGACGCCGAGATCGTATTTACAGGGCTGCGAAACTCCGAAGAATTTTCGATCCCGGATATTCCTTCGGGAAAAGCGGTCGATATCAGGATGATTAAAGAAAAAATATCAGCCGAGGAGCCGGATCTCATTCTCGGTTCTTCTTTTGAAAATGCAGTTTCTCCCAAAACTCCCTTTGTCGGTATTACATTCCCGCAGAGAAGCAGAGTTGTGCTTCATAACAAACCCGTTGCAGGAACGGAAGGAGCGCTTGTCTTTATCGGCGATGTGCTCAATTCTTTGAGATGAAAAATACCGGACTGATCAATTCATTTTGTTGCCGCAGTTTGGACAGACCATCTCTTCTTCTTCGCCGGTAATTTTTTTGGGCATCATGCACCCGCAGTCAGGGCAGATATAATGCTCTTCCCCCCGCTTAAGGTTCGTCCAGTTCATCCTGTTTCCCTTTCTGAAACTGTTCTGCAGGATCATGTTTTCAAGAATCTCAGAACAATCAAGGCATTCAACCTGGCCTTCAAGGAGGAGATCCAAACCGTCCCGTATAGCCATATCTCTTATTTCGTACTGCCTGATACCGGACCTGTGCAGAACAAGCGTGGATCCCGGTCCGAATCTTCCTGCAACAACTGCAGAAACTCCCATATTCAGCACCTGGCCGGCAGCCATCGTTCCTGCACTTCCTGGAAAATCCGCTGAAGAATTTCTGACGCTTGAAGCAGATACAATCCTGCCCGATTCTATTTCTGCGATACAAAACGCAGAGCATCTCCCGAAATTTTCAGATATGTCATCATAGAGACTTCCGTCATTTTTACCAGCAATTGCAACCTTTTCCATAACCCTTCGCCCCCGCCGCAATTTTAAAAATATATAGTCAGTAGATAATAAGAAATTTGGTATCGGTACAATCAATTGTTATTCAGGCTCTTCCAGACATGAACAAATCTCTGGATTGCAGTGAAATGACCCAAGGTCCCGAATAATACCATCAGCCACCCGAATATACCGAGGCCTGCAAAATCCAGGGGATAAATGACCGCGATTACTCCGCCTGCGATCAGCAGGACAAGCCTGTCCGCCCTCCCGAGGATTCCCCCATAGAATCTTCCGGCACCCACCGCCTGGGCCTGTGTCCCAAGATATGAAGACATCAGTACGCCTGTCAGTGCAAAGACACCAATCGGCCATGGACACAGATCTCCTGCAAATATTCCGCAGATGATTACTATATCGGCATAACGGTCGAGGACATGATCGAGGAAATCCCCCCGCGGCGAGGCAGTGTTCAGTTCCCGGGCAATGGAACCGTCGATTGCATCAAAAAAGGCGTTGAGAAATACAAAAATTGTTCCGATGACTATATCGGATTTATAATAAAAATATCCGGCCGCTACAGCTGCAATAAATGCGATTATAGTGCAGCTGTCCGGCGTAAATCTCAGCCTGACCATTGCACGCGCCGTAGGTTTTACGATCCACGAAACACTATTTCTGTAGCTGTCAAGAGTCATATCATCGTTCCCAGGTATTCCGACCAGTCCGTATTGCCGAAATTCGCCCCCCGTCTGCCGTGTATGAAATCATCGATTTCTGTCGCAATCTCTTCAGGAGTCCTTTCAGTTGTATCTAATTCGAGTATTATATCTTCTTTATGGTTTTCAAGTGCTTCGATCAGGATCGTATCCAGGGCTTCGGCTTCGACGTTTTCATGAACCTTTTCGGGAGAATAGCCGCGAAGAACCAGCCTTTCCTTAAGAACATCCGGCCTGCACCTGAGAATCACCAGCCGGTCGCATTCGAGTAGGTGGGTGAGGTGGCCTTCGACTATCCCGTTGACAGGCCTGAACTCAGAGGCCCACAGGTCTTCATCTATGACCGCAGCATCCCTATCGGGATCGTCGCAGATGAAATAATTCCCGGTTGTATCGTTCTGGAGAACGACATCATGCCCCATCCTCTTAAGAACTGCCGATACCGAAGATTTTCCCGTGCCTGGAATCCCGGATATGCAGGTCATCATAAGGAATTCAGTTCCTTTAAGAAGATCTCGTTCTCCCAGGGCTCGCCGATGCTGACACGGATATAGTGGTCTCCCAGTCCGGGGAAACTCGCACACGACCTGACAATCACTCCCCTCCGTGCGAGCATCTCAACAACCTCGTCTCCTTTATACGGGGAGACGTCGAACATCACGAAGTTCGCACCGCCACCCGAAGTAGGATACGGGGATTCATTGATAAAACGCTCCCTCCACTCCCTGACGATCGAGAGGTACCTGGCAGTATACGAGTCGTTCCTTAGCGCTGCGGCGGCGGCTGCCATTGAGACCGTGTTCAGGACGAAAGGTGTCTGTGCCCTTTCGTAGTATTCTTCAAACCAACCGGGAACGATCCCGAAACCAACTCTCATACCTGCCAGAGCGTAGTACTTCGACATCGTCCGGCCGATTATGAGGTTGTCGTATTTATTCATGAGTGGGATATAGTCCTCGTCACAGAAATCAACATAGGCGTTGTCGAGGAAGAGCATCCCGTCGATCGATTTGAGGATCTTTTCCACATCGTTTTTGGGAATAACATTGCCGGTCGGGTTGTTTGGGGAGCAGAGAAAGATCAGTTTCGCGCCCGAATCGGCCGCTTCGTCCGAAAGCCTTCCTATATCTACAGAAAAATCATCATTCCGCGGGACATCAATAACTTCTCCCCCGTATGCCCGGGCTGCGAGACGGTAGAAGGAGAATGTCGGGGTGCTCACGACCACCTTATCGCCTTTTCCGATGGTAGTTCGGATAACGGTCTCGATCACTCCGTCCATTCCAACTCCTGAGACATAACTGAAATTTCCGAACTTCTCCTTCAGTGCCGCTCTCAGATTCATGGAGCATTCATCGGGATACCTGTTGGCATTCTGAAGAGCTGCTCCTGCAGGTTCAAGAACCTCGGGAGGAGGAGGATATGGATTTTCATTGCTTGCAAGCCTTGCTGGCCTTTCATATCCGGCGGATCGTGCAATATCGGCCGCTTTCGTTGCAAAGACATATCCTCCGGCATTATAGGCCGGCCTTATCAGATCTTTCATTTTTTTCCACATCCAGGTATTTTTTATTCCGGAGACTGCCCGCTCCTCCCAATCAAAGAAGGCTTTTGTCAGTTCTTTATTGCTTCGCTGATAACACGGACCGCTTCGTCGATCTCGTCATCGCTGATTACAAGCGGGGGGACCAGACGGATATTGCCGTGGCCTGCACAGTTTACGAGAACGCCCATCTCCCGGCATTTTGCCGCAACTTCCGCACACCTCTCCTCCCCGAGAGTTATCCCGATCATGAGGCCGCACACACGGGGATTAAACTCGGCGAGACCCTTCCTGAACCTCTCCGCTTTTTCGGGAATTGAAGGAAGCACTCCCTCTATTACATCGAGAGTTGCAAGGGCAGCGGCACATACTATAGGTCCGCCTGCAAAGGTGCTGCCATGCTCGCTCCTGTTGAACGACAGACCTTCACGTGCGATTATGGCTCCCATAGGAAGTCCGCTGGCGATACCTTTGGCCATCGAGACTATATCAGGAGTCGCACCGGTGTTCTGGTAATAGAACCACTTCCCTGTACGCCCCATGCCGGTCTGGACCTCGTCGCAGATCATGAGCGCACCTTTTTCGTCGCATATTTTACGGACACCTTCAAGGAATCCTTCAGGCGCGGGAACAACACCCGCCTCCCCAAGTACACCTTCGAGTATCACACCGGCAGTATCGTCATCGACCGCTTTTTCCAGTGCATCGAGATCGCCGTACTCGATGAATGTGCATTTGGGCTCGAGGGGTTCGAAGGGCTCACGAATGGCAGGCTTGTAAGTCAGTGCGAGAGATGCGCATGTACGCCCGTGGAAGCAGTCTTTGAATGCAACGAACTTCTTCCTTCCTGTGCGGATTCTGGCCAGCTTGATTGCGCCTTCGTTTGCCTCCGCCCCGGAGTTGGAGAAGAATGCACGTCCCCCCTCAATGCCGGAGATCTTCACGAGTTTTTCCGCAAGCTCAGCCTGGTTCGGGACATAGAACAGGTTGGAGATGTGAATCAGCTCCTTTGCCTGCCTGCATATCGCTTCGGTTACCGCAGTGTTGCAGTGGCCCGTGCTGCATACCGCTATTCCGGCCACGCAGTCAAGGTATTTCTTCCCCGAATCGTCCCATACATAACAGCCCTGACCTTTGACGATCTTCAGGTCGCGCCCGAAGGCCTGCATATAATAAAGGCTGTCAAGTTCCTTTGAATTCATTTTTTCTTCCATTTTTTAAGTTTGTTTTATTTTTATTCTGCTGTATATTCAGTCCTGCAAATCCACGGATGCCGTCCGTAATACGATCACTCGTATTCTATTGTCGCCGGTGGTTTTGGAGTGATATCATATACGACACGGGATACCCCGTGAATCTCTGCCGTGATCCTGGATGAGATCTTATGCATGACCGGCCACGGGAGCTCGATCGCATCGGCGGTCATCGCATCACGCGAATGAACTGCACGCACTGCAACGATCCAGCCGTGAAGGCGGACATCACCCTTAACTCCGGTTCCAAGCCCGATGACCGCTGCAAAACACTGCCACGGCCTGAACTGCTCTACGAGCTCCTCTTCCGCGATCGCATTCGCCTCACGGGCAATTTCGACCTTCTCAGGAGTAACCTCACCCAGGCATCTCACCGCAAGCCCCGGCCCGGGGAAGGGCATCCTGTGCTGGATCTCCGCCGGGAGACCGAGAGCACCTGCAACATCCCTTACCTCATCTTTGTATAGATCGATCAACGGTTCGATCAGGCCTTCGAAGTCGATGTCATACGGGAGTCCGCCTACATTGTGATGGCTTTTGATTCCGCCCTCGCTCTCGATGATATCCGGGTATATCGTCCCCTGGAGAAGATATGCGGCCTTCGTCTTCTTCGCCTCGCGCTCAAAGATTCGGATGAACTTTTCGCCGATAACCTTCCTCTTCTCTTCCGGATCGATAACTCCCTTTAACGCCTCGAAGAACTCTTCTCCTGCTTCGACAACCTGCAGGTTGAGATCCGAGAACAGCTCCCTGATTCTTTCCGTCTCGCCTTTGCGCATGAGGCCGGTATCCACGTAGATCGAGATCAGGTTCTCTCCGATCGCCCTTCTTGCAAGTTCGGCACAGACCGACGAGTCCACACCGCCCGAAAGCGCCATTACAACCTTTTTCCCGTGGGATTTTTCCCTGATTTCGGCAATCGCCTGTTCAATAAATTTCTCTGTATTTACCATTTATTTCTCCGGTTGTTTCGATATTCGCTATTTTATTTTACTTTTTTGCCCTGCTGTTTTCAAGGCATGCCTCTACAAAACCGACATATGGCGGTGAAGGCCTTGTCGGGGTTGATTTGAACTCCGGGTGGAACTGTGTCGCAAGGAAAAAGCTTCCGTCTTCTATCTCGCATACCTCCATCCTGTTTCCGCATCTTCCCGTAAACTTCAGTCCTGCTTTCTCTATCTCATCGATATACTCGGGATTGACCTCGTAGCGGTGCCTGTGGCGCTCGATAATCTTCTTAGAGCCGTAGAGATCATATATTCTCGATTTGGGACTGATATCGATCTCGCAGTCACCGAGCCGCATAGTTCCGCCGAGGTCATGGACATCCTCCTGCTCCGGAAGGATGGCAATTACATGCCTGCCGTCACCCCATTCCTCGGAGACGGAATCGGTCCAGCCCAGGACATCGCGGCAGAACTCTATGACAGCGGTCTGGAATCCGAGACAAAGTCCGAGATACGGGATCTTATTCTCTCTTGCATACTTTATCGCGGCAAGTTTCCCTTCAATTCCTCTTATCCCGAATCCTCCGGGAACAAGTATGCCGTCGACATCCGCAAGCTCCTGTGTCTCGTATGTCTCTGCATCGATCCATTTTATGCGGACCTCGGTCGAAAGCTTCCGTCCCGCGTGCTTGAGGGCCTCTTTTATGCTGATATATACGTCCTCGATTCCGTACTTGCTGACAATCGCGATGGTTACGCGGTTTGTGTACTCTTTACTGACTACACGGTACCATTCGTTGTCCGCCCCCCTCTTTTCAAGATTCAGGAGGTCTGCCACGACATCAGCAAGACCCTCTTTTTCAAGCTCCATCGGGACCTCATATATGTCGCATGCGGTTGCAGCCGATATGACTGCACGCTGCGAAACGTCACAGAACTCGGAGATCTTTCTCTTCGTTCCCGGGTCCATTACGATATCGCTTCTTCCAACGATAATGTCCGGATGAAGACCAAGCTCCCTGAGCGCCTTTACCGAGTGTTGTGTGGGTTTCGTTTTGTGGTCTCCCATCGTATCCACAGGAACGAGTGTCACGTGCACGAGGATCATCTCGTCGGGCGCAACCTCCCCGTGCATCTGGCGGACCGCCTCGAGGAAAGGCATGCTCTCTATATCGCCTACTGTTCCGCCAACTTCCACAAGGCACATGTCGGCAATTGTCCCGTCTTCAAGAGGATTGTTAGCTGCTTTCCTTATGCAGTCCTTGATCTGATTTGTTATATGCGGGATGATCTGAACGGTCGCCCCGAGATAATCCCCGCGCCTCTCTTTTTCGATAACCGCCTGGTATACTCTTCCTGTAGTGATGTTGTGATCCGAAGAGAGGTTGATATCAAGAAAACGCTCGTAGTTTCCAAGATCGAGGTCCACCTCGCCGCCGTCCTTCAGGACGAAAACTTCGCCGTGCTGGGCGGGGTTCATCGTTCCCGCATCTATGTTTAGATACGGATCGATCTTGACCGCCGTCACCCTGTATCCACGGTTTTTCAAAAGCCTTCCAATGGAAGCGGTCGTGATTCCCTTCCCAAGACCGCTCATTACGCCGCCGGTTACGAATATGTATTTCAATTGACCCTCTCCAAAGACAAATATGACAGTAGTGTATGTAGATTAAGAGAGATAAAATAGTTGATAAAATTATTTCTTCCCCGCAAAAGGAAGGATTCAATTCAGTTCAACGGACAGAAAAAAGTATTATTTCGGGGTTATGCGGGAGAAAGAGGCAGTTGTTCTTGCAAGAACTTCATCCTCTTTTCCGTCTGCAAATGCAAATCCTTCTGCAAATATTATTTTTCTTCCTGCACGAACCACATGTGCCCTGGCATTGATACGCCCTTCACGGACTCCTTTTATAAACTGTGTAGTCTCGGATACGGTTGCGATGCCCTCGCCTTCCCCGAGTGCCGTCATCATTGCAAGGGCCATAGCCTCGTCGATGAGAGAGACATATACTCCGCCCTGCATCCACCCCACGCCATTTAGCATATCAGGGCGGACTTCCATCGTAAGTTCCGCTCTTCCGTCGCCGTAAGTCACGGGATCGATGCCCATAAGACAGAAATAAGGATTCGCCTTCCTTCCGATACTCTCAAGATCTTCGATATATGTCATGCTAAATAGATATTCGACCTTTGAATCCAAAATTATAACGCAAAACAGCACAGGAGACGGAATCCATAAATGATTGGCAACATGGAATGGAAAGTTGTTTGTTTTATAGAACCGATATTCATTGCATGGAACCTGAACTTGAAGAGATGTTAAAGGATCTCCTGTGGCTCAATTCAGTAATAGCCACCGAACTGATCCAGATTACCGAAAACACATCGCAGATCCTCAGAAAGGAAGATATTCCGGAATCATGCAGGGTCGAGCATGCCGAACTCCGGAAAAGAGCACTTGAGATCGCGGAGAAGTGCCACCCCTGCCAGGCTTTAAAAGATCATCTCGAAAAACATCAGTAGGATTATACAATTTTAAATCCATCTTTTTTTATGAAGGTTCTTTTTGTAATAGCCCCCCTGAGATATCGTGAGGAAGAGTTTGAAGTAACCGCAAGAATGCTCTCGGATGCCGAAATAGAATATGATGTGGCATCGACAAAAACCGGAGTATGTATAGGAATGATGGGTGGCGAACAGGAGGCCGGACTGGAGATCTCAAAAGCAGTCGAGAAAGACTATGATGCACTTATATTAATCGGAGGCCTTGGCGCCAGGGATTTCCTCTGGGCCGACGATGACCTCTGCAGACTTACTAAAGAATTTGGGGATGCAGGCAAGGTCATCGCCGCGATATGTCATGCACCTGTAATTGTTGCAAGAGCGGGTGTATTAAAGGGCAGGCAGGCCACGGTCTTCGAGTCCCGGGCATCCCTGAAACTCCTTGAAGACGGAGGTGCGAATTACGTGAACATACCTGTAGTATCCGACATGAATATAATCACGGCAAACCACCCTGTTGCAGCGAAACAGTTCGCAGAAGCCATCCTTGAAAAACTCGGCTGCTGAGAGGATTGCTACAATATTATATGACTCAAATCCCTGATTCGGACTGTTCGATCATAGTCCCGGCCTACAACGAAGAGAAACGAATCGCACGTTTTCTCGAAAACATGGACGGATTTACAGGCAGTTTTATCTTCGTATGCGACGGGGCCGACAACACTGCCGAAGTAATTGAAAGGTTCGCTTCCGAAAACAGGCAGTACAATATCAGGTGCTTCAGCTACAGCCACAGACTTGGAAAAGGCGGAGGAATTCTGGAGGGATTCAGGCACGCGGAGACCCCTTACTGTGGATTTCTGGATGCAGACGGGTCGGCCTCGATTAAAGAGATGAGAAAACTCTTCTCGGCTCTTGAGGACTCGGACTGTGCAATCGGATCAAGGTGGATGCAGGAATCCGATATAGTAGTTGAACAGGGACTGGGCAGAAAGATCCAGAGCCGTATGTTCAACCTTGCCGTCAAGATCCTGTTCGGACTTTCATTTAAGGATACGCAATGCGGGGCGAAAGCATTCAGGCGGGAAGCGATTCTCTCCGTCATGCCCCAAATTGAATCAAGAGGATTTGAATTCGATGTCGAAGTTCTCTGGCGGCTCCGGAACTCGGGCTTCAGGATAAAGGAGGTTCCTATTGCATGGGAAGACCGTGAATCATCACATGTTGGCGGCTTTGACGGTGCGGGGATGCTTGCAAACCTTATAAGGCTTAAGAGAGGAAAAGTTCCACGTAAGCCCGAGTGAGAGAATTTTCATGAAAGATCTGTTCATCTCCGATATTGAAACAAACTCGCCCATCGATTCGATATTTATTATAGAGTCCCCTATGCTAAAAAACGGGGGAAGGATCGGGAAATATATAATCTGCACTCTTTCGGACAGGACAGGAAAGATCTCCTGCAGGATCTGGGGAAGAAGCCAGGGCGGTGCAGAAGAAGTCGAGAGAGTCTTTAATATAATGAATTCTAACGAAGGCCTGCCCTTCCGTATTGAAGGGGAATCGGAGACCTACAACAACGAACTTCTCGTAAAGGTCACGGACGGGTTAGTGAATCTCAACCTTCCAGCCGATGCTGATTCGCTCTCTCCCGGGGACTTTGAATACACGCCATATGATACGAATAGGAGCCGGGCCGGAATCACCTCCTGCATACTGAAAATAGAAGATCCATCAATCCGCGGTTTTGTGGGATCTATTATAGGTGACGCCGACGGTTTCTTCGATAAACCTGCCGCAAGGAAGAAGCATCATGCCTTCAGGGGAGGGCTTGCACTTCATACGCTGGAAGTGACCGAGATCGCGATTACGACATCCGAGCAGATGGGAAGCGTGAAGTTCGATACAGACATCCTGATCGCAGGTGCAATACTTCACGATATTGGGAAATGCAAATCTTTCGACCCGAAAGGCTTCGGGTTTTCAGCCAACCCGTCCTATTCCCTGCTCGGTCATATCACCCCCGCAATAGTGATGACAGAGAGATACAGGGATCTTATCGACGAATCAGTATACGAACAGATCCTTCACATCATCCAGTCGCATCACGGCCCTTACGGGGAGATCAAACCCCAGACAATAGAAGCATGGACAGTTCATTTCGCCGACAACATGAGCGCTACAATCCACGAGGTAAGCGATGACATATCGAAGATCGGCCCGGGAGATACCGGATGGGGAGAAAACGTAGGCGGACCTGTTTTCAGACCGGGCATTAATAAAAAACCCGAATATTTGTGATATTCCTAGAAGGAATTATGAAAGCTTTTTCTACTATATTATTGAAGAGATAATAATGGCATCCGTTTCCGACTTTATTGAACTGGCTCCAAACGAAAACGTCGTAAAGGAGTACCGTTCATTCAGGATGAAAAAACCACAAAATGCAACAGTCAATATTGCCGCAACGAACATGCGGCTGATATTATACGGCCAGAGCAGCAGGGGAAGAAAGACAGGCAGGCCGACATTAACACAGGAGATAAGAATCGAAGATATCAGGGGCGTTGAAATATATGAAAAGGAGAGCCCACGCATTATACTGATAATTGTCGGCCTCTTTTTCCTCGCATCTGCGGGTCTTCTGGCAGCAGACCGACTTCCGTCGATCTACAGGATACTCGAAGGAATACTTGGAAACGGCTCCTACGGTGTTTTGATAACTGCGGCTGTAGGGGTCGCCATCTTCGCATCCGCTTTCTACTTCAGGAACAGGGAATTCGAGATTCTTGTCAAAGCGAACAACAACAATCTGAATACAGGGATGTTCTCGGAAAAGACCGTCTTCAAACAGGGAATAGATTCACCGAAGATACTGCGCGAACTGGGATCGATAATCATACAGATACAAAAGGACAGGGAGAAGAATCACGACAACTCTTCCAGGCACAAACAAAATTTCCATTCATACCGCGATGAAACGGAGACTGAATTCGGGGATGAAGGCATCTATGAAGAGGAGATTGAATCGATATTCGAGGTAGATGAGATTCCCCGAAAAACCCCGGGTACGTCTTATGGAACAGCATATTCAGAACAACAGCCTGCACCCGCTTATGAAGAGAATTCCCGGGAAAACTCCGGCGATTTCAACGATATTCAGGAACAGGAAACAGAGCAGGAAAATGCAAAAGAACAGGACAAACAATCGGGAAGTGAGATTATCGAAGAGTATTATGACAGGGGAAGAGAGAAGGTAAACGTTGACGACATCCTCAATACCATGGAGAAGATCGAAAACCCGACAAGCAAGAAAAAAGACGACTATATGTTCTGATTTCTGCTTTGAATATTATTTTTGAGATATTTCCAAAATTTTTGAAAAGATATAAAATTTAAGACTTATTTTCTTCTGATTTTAACAGATTCCGAATGTGCGAAGAGGCCTTCTGCCTCGGCAAGGGCCTCGACTATATCGCCTATCTCCTCAAGACCTTCCTGTTCGATGATCTGGACGGTGGATGTCTTGCAGAAATGAGAAACATTCAACCCGGAATATACTGAGGCGTAGCCTGCAGTAGGGAGAACGTGGTTTGTACCCGATGCATAGTCACCACATGCAACAGGAGTATACGGTCCGACAAATATCGAGCCTGCATTACGTACTGCCGAGAGAACCGGGAGAGGGTCTGAGACCTGTATCGACAGGTGCTCGGGGGCTATACGATCCGAGATCGAGACAGCATCCTTCAGGTCTGCGGCGGGGATATACCCTGAATTAGTAAGGGCTTTTTCTATAATCTCTGCTCTCGGCGCACTCTTTGCCATCATTTTCACATCTGCCGATACCTTGTCCGCGAGAGATTCACTCGTTGTAACAAGAACACATGCAGCATTTGGGTCGTGCTCCGCCTGGGCGAGAATGTCTGCCGCGATGAATGACGGATTCGCACTCTCGTCGGCGATAATGCAGATCTCGGACGGCCCTGCAGGAAAGTCGATCTCCGCATTGCCCCGGAGGAGAATCTTGGCTGCAGTGACGTAGACATTTCCCGGCCCGACAATCTTCTGGACCGGTTCTATCGACTCTGTCCCGAGTGCCATCGCAGCAACAGCCTGTGCACCGCCGGCACGGACGATCTCGGTCGCACCTGCGATATCGAGTGCGGCAATTGTCATGGAATTTGCAGGGGGCGGGGTGCAGGCGCATATAGATTCAACTCCTGCAACCCTTGCAGGAACTACGGTCATAATGGCGGTCGACGGATAAGAAGCACGCCCACCCGGAATGTAGCATCCCGCTCTGTTCAAAGGAGTCGTTTTAATTCCGAGCGTAATCCCGGGGTGAAGCTGTCTCAGCCATAGATCCTCTTTCTTCTGGTATTCATGGAACTCTGTGATCCTCGACTCCGCTTCGATAAGGTATTCGACTATCTTCGGGTCGACATCCTCGTATGCATCCTCCCTCTCGTCCTCAGTGACAAGAAGAGAGTCCAGTTCGCAGCGATCGAATTTTTTTGCATATTCGAAAAGAGCGGCATCACCATTGGCTTTTACATTCTCAATAATATCGTTGACTGCCGGATACACATCCTCAAGAGACGCCCTCCTCCCGGGCACCCAGCTGTCCGCATCGAGTCTTTTCAACATATTCCCATCTTTGTTTTGTCCTGTATAATGAACTATTTTTGCACATTATGCAAGGGACTTCCTCGCCGGGTCCTTTAGAGATCCTTAGAGATCCCTTATAACAGATTCAAGATGCCTCTTCAGCCCGGACCGGAATTCGTCCCTCAAGATCCCCACGGCCGCATGATCCTGAAACTTCATTATCCGGTCCGCCTCCGCAACGAGGATGTCCATCGTCGCAGCGGCGAATATCACGGATGAGCCCTTCAGTTTTTCTCTCCGGCTCCTGCATATTACGGAAAGAGGAGTGACATCTTCGCTCTGCATGCAGTTTGGAACCAGAAGGTTCGTGGCCGACCTGTCCTCGTCCACCACAATCAGAGATGCATTCTTCCTTACCGCCTCCTGGAACATGGCGGCCATCACCATTGAACCGCTTCCTCCACCGTAGACGTTCTTCGGCGTCCCGGACATCCCGGGAGGAAGCGCAGAAAAGAACATGCTGATATCGGCACCCGGGATCTCGAATTCACCCGATTCTGCGGTCATCACATTCCCGAGCGTTACGACATTTTCCCTGCCGTCGCCTGGCATGTGATCGTCGGAGCCCGAACGGATTACCTGGAGGAATGTCGATTTCCCCTGTGCATTCGATCCCGTTACGGCGAAGATCTCCTTTTTCCTGATCCCGAGCCCTGTAATACTTCCCCCGCTTGCAGGAAGCACCATCTCGACAGGTTCAAGCTCTACCGGGCATCTGAACGGAATATTTGAGATCTCGTTCGGGCCCGCGACACGGAAGTGCCCCCTGTGGCGGGTATAGGTTCTTACACCTCTCGTCCCGTCGCCGACAAATGCAACCAGCCCTTTAGAATCAAGCACCTCCCTAATCATCTTCTGGTCGGCAGAACAGAGCGCATATTTTTCAGTCTTCTTTTCATCGAGTCCGAAGACGATCTCTGCTACGGATTCCATGAGACCTGAGAGCTTATCCCTGATAATCCTGATATTCGGTTCCGACGGCAGACCGGGATAGGGAAGAGCCCCGGACAGGATGACATGTACCCCTTTGTCATCCAGATAGTTTTCAGAATCCGCTTTCCAGAGCTGCTGCCCTGCCCCGAACGATGAGCGGCAGAAGGTGACCGGTTCGATATTCGCCGAATAGTTCTGCGGGAATCCGGTATCAAAACCACCGAGAGGACGGAGGCCTTCGATCGATCGCGAATGCCCCTTTACCTCTTCGATGAACGCCCCGACCGCCCCGTCATAACCCCTTTTATCAGGGAGCAGATCCTGACCAGGCAGGCCACAACGGATTACAGCCGGAAAAGAGAAGATGAGAGCCGAACGATCGTACGACCTGACAAGATAGGTATTAACGCCGGGATTCATTTTTCCGGCTTCGAATGCAATATCCCCCCCGGATTCTTCCTCCAGAATTGCGGGCAGTACGTCCGACCATGAACCTGATCTCACAGATAAGACTATATACTTTATAATAATTGAATGCGCATCATCAGATGATACAATGGCTGATGTGTTGTTTGGATTCGGGATAGTAATAATACTCTTTGCCGCAGGAATCGTTCTGGGCTTCTTTATAATGAAGTCCTACTACAGCAAAAGATTCTATATGGCTGCCCAGAAATGCATGGACGATGATTCATTCGAACCGCTTATCGATGAAATGAGCGAGATTTCCTAAGGAGGTATAAAAATGGACGAGATGACAGGTATCCTTCTCCTCGGTGTGGTGACATTGTGCTTCGGGTTTTTGTCGGGCTTCCAGATATCGCATATATACTACAACAAGAGACTCGTAAAACTTGTGAAGAGATGTATTCATTCCGGAACCATAGCACCAATTCTTGTTGAAATCGAAAAATGCAAAACCGATAAGACAGAATGCAAATAATTCCACTATTTTTTTTACTTTCACATCTATACTTAGTCAGGAATGAGGGTTACAGTTCTGGCGAGCGGCAGCAAAGGCAACTGCACATATATCGAAGGCGATTCGGGAGCAATCCTAATCGATGCCGGACTGAGTACAAAAGAGATCCTTAAACGGCTTGATGAGGCAGGAGGAAAAAAAGAGCTGATCCAGGGAATCCTCCTCACTCACGAGCATTCCGATCATATGAAGGGTGTCGACGTTATCGCAAGAAAACTCGATATCCCCGTATATGCAACCCACGGAACATTATGGCAGTTCGAGGAGAAGCGGAAATCCGATAAGCCGGTCGAACTCAAACCCTGCAGGAAGGACGAGCCGTTCACCGTCGACGGACTTAAAATAACTGCATTTTCAACACATCACGACGCATGCGATCCGTGCGGGTTTTTAATAGACGAAAGCGGGAGCAGAATTGCATACTGCACTGATACGGGAATGATCAGCGAGAAGATACTCGGGAATCTTAAAAAATCGGAATATGTCATTCTGGAAAGCAATCACTGCCCGGTCATGCTCCAGAACGGTCCGTACCCGATATACCTGAAGGAGAGAATAAGGGATATAAACCGCGGGCACCTGTCGAACATTGCGGCAGGTGAATGCCTGAAATCGCTTAAGCACGACATCAGCGGGACCATCCTGGCGCACCTCAGCGAAGAGAACAACACCCCTCAAAAGGCGCTGGATAATGCATCGGAAGCACTCTGCGGCGACTGCAATGTCTCCGTCGGTGTAGCTCTCCAGCACGAGATCTCGACGACTATCAGGTTGTAAATTTAGGGAATATACATATGCAGTTTAGCGAATTTTCAGAGATCTGCGGGCAATTGGAGAAGATCTCCGGAAGGCTTGATACGATAGACATGATCGCATCCCATCTTCCCGGACTGGACGACGAGGAACTCCCGATATTTATCAGGTTCCTGATGGGCAGGATCTTTCCAGACTGGAGTCAGGACAAGATCGGGATCGGGCCGAATCTTGTATTCGAGTCGGTTGCATATGTCGCAGGGAACGACAGGAGCAAAGTTGTCAGGGAGATAAACAAACAGGGCGATGTGGGGACCGCAGTTGAAAATATCCTCTCCAAAAAAGAGCAGACATCATTTTTTTCAGAAAATCCCGATCTCAGGGATGTATATTCGGATTTCGCCTATCTTTCCTCGATAGAAGGGAACCGGTCCCAAAAAGAGAAGCTGAAGGTCATCAGGAAATTATTCGCAAATGCCGGTGGGGCCGAAGGGAAATACCTCTCAAGGCTGATCCTCGGTGAACTCAGGATCGGAATAGGTGAAGGCAACATCCGCGACGCGATCGCAAAGGCGTTCGATGTCCCGACGGAGTCGGTCGAGCATGCGTACCAGGCGGCAAACGATCTCGGCGAGATCGCGGTAATTGCAAAAAAAGGGGTTGATGAATTAAGGGCAGTCAGGATATCGCTCTTCAGGCCGGTAAAGATGATGCTTGCAAAGCAGGGAACGATCGCTGAGATGGTTGAGGAACAGGGTGCAATTGCGGCGGAGTACAAATACGACGGAACCAGATTCCAGTTCCACAAATCCGGTGACAAGTGCAGGATCTACTCGAGAAAACTTGAAGAGGTCACCACTGCAATCCCCGATATCGTCGACATTCTCGTTAAAACGACCGGACACGATGTTATACTTGACGGTGAGGTCATCGCGGTCGACGGGAACGGAAATCCGATGCCTTTCCAGCATGTCCTGAAGAGATTCAGGAGAAAACACGACATTGCATCGCATATTGAAAATATCAGGCTTGTCCCGAACATATTCGATATCCTCTATCTCGACGGGGAGACTCTCATTGACAAACCGTTTGAGGAGAGAAGAAAAATCCTCGTTGAGAACGTCTCATTACATGTAGCACCCCAGATAGTTTCCGACGATATTATAACCATCGAAGCGTTCTACAGGGAAGCTCTCGACGCGGGCCACGAGGGAATAATGATCAAATCGCTCAAATCGGCATATACACCGGGACAGAGGGTTCGCCAGTGGATAAAGATCAAGCCCTCCGTCGATACTATAGACCTTGCAGTAGTTGGTGCTGAATGGGGCGAAGGGAAACGCGCCCATCTATTCGGGTCATTCATCCTCGCATGCCAGGATGAATCCGGAAGACTCCTTAGGATATCGAAGGTTGCGACGGGTTTTTCGGACGAGGCTCTCGCAGGAGTATATGATCTCCTGAAGGACACGGAGATCTCCGAGTCCGGCAAGGTAGTTAGTTTCGAGCCTGAAGTTGTGTTTGAGGTAGGATATGCCGAGATCCAGAAGAGCACCAATTACGAGGCCGGCTATGCACTCAGGTTCCCGAGATTCATCCGCTTCAGGGACGACAAGGGTATTGACGAGATCGAAACGATCTCATCGATTGAAGATCGTTTCAGGGCACAGTCAGAAAAAATCAGATAACCTTTTCTGCGACTTTATATCGTTTAAGAGCCTGCTGTAGCTCCTCCAATGCCTTGAGCCGAGGATCATGTTGATCTCCGTCTCGACGGCTGCCGTATCATCGAAACTTATGGGAACAGAGTTCATCGCCTTTCGTGATGCCTCACGGATCACCCATGTGCCAAGCGGGGCCCAGTAGTCCTTTGAGACCTGTCTTACCACAAACACCGAGGCGCACCGCCCGATACTCCTTAGATATTCGAGAACCGCGAGCCTTGCCGAGTAATATGCACCTGTTATAGGAGAGTAATTCGACTTCCTCTTCTCTCCCTCGGAATCAACGACGATGGTATCCCCTTCGCTGCCGCCCCACATGCTTCCCTGGCCCCAGATCTCGATCATCTCGAACCTGAATTCGCCCGGCAAAAGAACGCAGATGATACGGTTAGCATGAAGCGATGCGGTAAGCATCGTAATACCCGACACTTGGGGGTTTCTCATTACTTCCCTTTTAAGGGCGTATGATATCGTGTCGTCGACAGCCGTTATACCCCATCTTGTCGGAACTATATGCCGCTTAACCCCAAGCTGTCCCGACGTCAGGAGCTGGGTGATATAATGGTGATCGATCCCCGATTTGTACAGTTCTATCACCCCTTCGGTTGCCTTAAGGTCGGTATCGGATGTGATCCTGTCCACGACAACAGGCACTGAAGCGTTGTCAAGCACCTTCAGTTTCTCGATAGATCCCGAAAGGCCTACAGGTGCAAGGATTCCGTCGAACTTCAGGTCGAAGGATACCGGTTTTTCAAATGCAACCTCAACATCAAGAGGTTTCTTAGAAAGTGCAATCTCCTGGATAGGTAGATCCGGCAATGTCTGTTTTACTTTATAACGCGAATTTCCTCTTATGGTCCCTGCACGGATTCCGACAATGTCGTCGATAGAATAATTTCTGCGGACCCAGTCTTCAGGATCGTCCGATTCGCCGATCATCAGGGGTCCGCCCGAGACCGAAGGATAATTTCTGCTCCCGATAAAAACAGACGGGGATTCCCCCATGTATTCCTTCGATACTCTGGTCCTCAGCCCGGCATAAAATCTCTTAGTAATAGGACACTCTTTCAGGCCGCAGAACCCGCGGCCCTTGCATTCAGCACAAAGACCAGCTTTCATAACATCAGGGGATTCTGTTAAAAATATTAAAATAGGACTGAATAGTCCCCTTTTTCCTTGCTGAGGGAAACATCAGCCTTCTCCCATTTATCAGGAGATTTTGTCAGCGAAAGGGAGACATGCTCGTCAAAATAATTTGTCTTTTCCGAGAATACCTTCCAGATATTCCTGCCCTCTTCACTGATATCTATTGTAACCACAGCTCCGGGAGATGCATCATATGAGGCATAAATATAAGTCTTATAGGTATCAGTGCTCTCCCCGCTCTGAAGATCCATTACCGGCCGGATCACGTATGAATTTAATATTGGGTCGATTGTATCAATAAGCACCTTGTTATCGACATTTATTCCGAATTTCATCCCGTCCGTTTCCGGGAGGGTTGCCTTTAGAAACAGGGATTCTCCTTCACCGAATATATCAGTCACCATATTAGTCGGGATTCCGTAACCGCTGCCATTCAGGATCCCGTACCCCACCACAGAGTACCCCTGATCTGAAGGAAGCGGAAGGAACAGTGTGACGTTATATAATGTCTCAGATGATGTTAACGACACTTCATAGCCGTATGATGATTCGGGAGTAATCCCCAGCATTTCGACTCCGTCAGGATATATATTTCCGGCTATCAGAAGGAATACGGCAAGAATAACTACCATACCTGAAAGCAGTATCAAAATGGTCTTAAAACTCTCATCCATTTTAGTCTCCTCATTTGGATCTTATAATATTCTCATAATTCTTCAGCCACTTTATAGATTCTCTTCTCAAGTGAATCCTTTCCTTGGGATACCCGGGGTTTGCCATAAGTTCTTCGATCACTTTATAGGATTTCACCTTTCCGTCCTGTGAATTGAAGAGATGAGTCATGTCCGGAACTTTCATCGTAAGCGCCTCGTCGATCGCATCGCTGAGTCTTTTCTCCGTGACCTTGTCTCCCTCGAGGAGTATTCCGGCACCTATCTCCTCGATCTTTCTTGCATTGTTCCATTGCTCGGGATGATGGGGATCGACTATCATGACGCTCGGCTTGTTGAACAATAGGGATTCGTGCAGGCTCGTAAGCCCCCCGTGTAGGATCACCACTCTCGCTTGCGCCATATACCGGTGTATATCCTCTACGTAGCTGTATACCCTGAAATTATTCGAACTCTCAGGAAGTCCCGGGGTCGTGGAGAAGGCTTCAAAAGTATGAAAAGGCCTTTCATCGGCAATCTTCTTCAGCATGTGATAGAGAGGAACCTTAAAAGGCTCTCCGCCGAAGGAAGCGAAGATCGTCTCTTTTTTGAGATCATACCCAAACATGCTGCTGTCAATTATCGGGCCGACAAAATCGAATACCGGCTTGTAGCCGTTGTTCAGTTCGAGATTATAGCCGCAGACCGTATGCGGGGGCTCGAAATCAGGAACGATCACCCTGTCGGGAACTGTCAGGTATTTACCTACAATTTTGCTCAGGGCTTTCCAGTACCTTGAACCCGAGTCATCGGCTGTGGAGAAGGAATTCTGGTTTGTAATAAACACCGACGGGATCGATTCGAGCTTTGCAGCCGTGACAGCCCCGTACATCGTGTCGGACACCATTAGATCTATTGAATGCTCTGTAATTATATGCCTGATACTTTGCAGTGATTTTCCAAGGTTTATCATCACACCCTTGGAGGACCATAATGTCCTGGATATGCTGAAATACCCGTTGTCACCCTCTAGTTTAACCTCGCCTGGAGTCTCATAAACCTGAAAACCACCCTGTCTGTTTATGAAATCATAGGCCTTGCCATATGATGCAAAGATGCATGTATGGCCGAAGTTTTCAAGATAGCGGGCTAGTTTTGTACTTCTTGAAGCATGACCCAGTCCCTCACCGCACACCACAAAAAGGATTTTCATCTGGCACCTCAGGTATTGTATTCTTCTATATATTTGTCTATTGACAAGAATAATCTTTCATTAAAACTTAATCAAATGCTCCTTCCATCTTATTAAAAACCTTAAAAATAGTATTACTCCTGGACAATTAAGGATCAGACTATGCCATAGTGCTTTTTAAGGAAATCCCTCACTTTTTCAGATTCGATCCAGCCGCGATCAAGCATGGTGATATAGTCGTCGATCTCTTTTGCCTCTTTCTTTATCTTCTCTTCAATCTCTCCGCCGTTGAGGTCTGCAAGACCGACGAACACTGTAAGGGGATTTCTTATTGCATCGCCAAGAGTTGCAAGTTGATTGATATTCTCTTCAATCTGCGCAAATGCCTTCTTCTCTATTTCATGCGCTTTTTTTCTCTCGGTTATATCACGCATTACGGATAATGCAACCTGCTGACCACCGAGTTCAAAGGCCTTCGTTTTTATCTCGACCGCTATTCTCCTCTTGTCTTTTGTTTTCAGGAGCAGTTCATAGAAGAATCCTGGCACTGTGGCAATTATATTAAGAATTTCTCCAGATTTTTCCCGGTCGGATTCATCAACCAGCATTAACAGGTCCATATCGATGAGCTCGGATTTTTGATAGCCGAGATCTATTACTGTACGTTCGTTGATCTCGATTATTTTCCCGGGGTGATTCTCATCAAAATAGGTGAGAATAATCATATCGTTTGCATTATTAAACACTTCGCGAAATTTCTCCTCGCTTTCCTTCAATGCCAGTTCAGCCTTCTTTTTTTCCGTGATATCGATATAGGTTTCAATTGCGCCGTAGATCCTACCCCCGTCATCTTTTAAGACGGACGCGATCAGCTTAAGCCATTTGCCTCCGGGACCAAGATCAGGATAGTAATTATCTATTTCATATGCACCAGGTATCTCTTCCGACTGCCGGGGTTCGTCCGATTACCATTTCCGGAGATCATCAGTTGAATTATCAAGGAGTAAATCAGCCAGGGTGGGTCTTTTTTCAGAGTAGAATATCTCCCACTGTGATTTCGTTCCCAGAACATCCCCGGCCTTAATACCGCTCTGCCTTTCAAGCGCCTTGTTCCAGTAGATCAGCCTGTGCTCACTGTTAAGAATAAACATCGGTACGGGAGAACCATCAAGAAGTATATCGATCTGAAGTTTTGAATCGCTAAGCCTCTCCCCCGTGATTCTGCATTCGGTGATATCCCTGCCGGTCACCATCGCAGCACCTGTATCAATTGACTTATCATAGACCGGGGTTGCTGTGATCTCATACCACCTCTCTCCACCGGATACCGGGATTGAAATATCAGTACGGATTCCTTTCCCGGATTTTATTGCATCCAGTGCAATTGTTCTGATCAAATCCGAAGTTTTTTTCCGGATATAGTTCCTGCGGATTGTCTTCCCCGGCCCTGCCCCTGATTATCCCTAATTTTTCACATCCGGGATCCGCATACTGAATCCTCCCTTCTTTATCGCAGATCATAAAAAAAGCGAACTGGATCTCAAAGAGCCTTAAAAGATTTTTATATGAAGGCTCCACAGGGTTTTCCTCCTCTGACGTGAATAGACCCTGAAGATGTAAAAATATTTGCCATTTGAAAAATGAATTTACCCCGTCTTCACCATAAAATTCAAAACAAATATCAAAACTGGAAATAACATCTGATTGGTTTATGAAAATAATAAAAAGTGGGCTCGTTGAGATTCGAACTCAAGACCTCCGCCATGTCAAGGCGACGTCATAACCAGCTAGACCACGGGCCCTCACAATTGTCTTAGTGCTCTATTAGTTATGTAATTGCGCTTATAAAAACAATTCTCTTTGACACCGAAGAGGATCTGTTGGATTAATAAACAACAAAAAGAGTCGCTCCAAATTACTGCAACCACGTATACAACATCCAATATTTTCGGCTATGTTAGCTGGATCAAATTCAGGCAGCAAACCTGAAATTAATATCGCATCGTTAATATATACATAAATAATACGATCAATTGCCGAACAGATATGAATAATTTGTTTGAAAGTAAGAAATCCCAAATCCTTGCTGTCATATTTACCGGGGCCATCATGATAGCTCTTGACGGATCTACCGTCTCCCCGATACTATATCCCCTGAAAACGGCTTTCGGTGTAAGCGAAGGGCTCATCTCATGGGCGATAAATATAGAAGTCCTGTTCCTGCTGATCTTCACCCCGATAATTGCGAAGATGGCCGATTATATCGGGCGAAAGAAGATCTACCTTCTATGTATATCCTCGTTCATCGCCGGACTTCTTATAGTCGTTTCTGCGCAGTCTTTCGAATGGTTCCTCGCCGGAAGAGCACTCCAGGGAATCGGAGCAGGCATATCCGTCCTTGCCATAGTATTGATCGGCGATCACTTTACTGAAAACAGGGGTACCGTCCTCGGTATATTCGGAGTCATCATAAGCATGGTATATGCAGCCGGCCCCCTCATCGCCGGATTCCTGATAAACTTCGACTGGCATTTCGTATTCGCTGTGAATATACCGGTTGCCCTGGTGCTGGCCTGCCTTGCATATAAATTGCTCCCGGCCGAAAGCGACTTTTCGGGAAAAAAGGCAATCGACTGGAAAGGGATTATCGCTCTCAGCCTTGCCATCGCGGCTTTTGCAATATTTATCACGCAATTCTCCGGGTCGCTGTTTTCGGCAGGGGCATTTATCCTCATTGCTGTAACGATTGTCTCTCTTCTTCTGTTCCTGAAATTCGAAAGAAGCACAGAGGAGAAGATACTGCCTCTCTCAATGCTGAAACGAAAAAATCCGCTGATAGCAAGCATCCTGACTCTTCTGGGATATACAGCAGGTGCCGGTACATACTTCCTCTCTACATTTGCGATAATGGCCTTCGGCCTCAGCGATTCGGCCGGCGCCTACATCCTTCTGCCTTTTACGGTCGCATCGCTCGTCGCAACCCTTGCAGTAGGAAAACTGCTCGACAAGACCGGGCCCAAACCCATAATGCTCGCAGGTGGACTGATCTCAGCCACAGGAATGTTCATTCTCGGCATTTCCGGATCGATCCATACCTTCATCCTCTCGACAATCCTAATCGGAATCGGCAATGCCTCCATTGCAGGAAATGCACTATACTACCTTATGCTGCACGAATCGGGAACAGAGGACAGGGCCTCGGCCCAGGGGCTGCTGAACGTCCTGCTCAATGCCGGTTCACTCATCGGCGGAGCGCTTCTCGGTGCGGCTTTCGATTCGGCATCCGGAGGAACGGCAAACTACAGGATTACTTATTTTGTCCTGGCATCCGTGTATATAGGACTGGCAATAATCGTAACAAGGCTCAAACAGGACTGAAACCATATTTTTTGCGCCGGACACCAAAATAATTTTAGAACTGAAAACAGATCACGTTATCAGATGACTTACTAAAACGGGGGATTAAAACGATAGAAGTATTATTTTTGTTTTTGCTGCCGTCATGCATATCGTATCTTTTGTATTTCGGACTCCGGATGATTAACTCCGTTAAACTGAAACTGTTAATTCCGCCCGTCCTGTTTGTCTTATCGCTGATTCTATTTGAGATCGTTATTTCCGGCCCTGACAATTCCGGCACCATTTCAGTTTCAGCATGGTTCATCACGATAGCATTCGCCGTATCCTGTGCAGTTGCTATTGCAATGGATGCTTCCCCCCTCAATATCAGGGAGAAATGGAAACAACTTGCTGCTTTTCTGGCCCCGTTCATATCAATCCCTTTTATCTTCGTGATGATTATCACACCCGAAATGGTCCTGGGACAGGCTTATCCTGATTATTACTTTTCCAAAAGACTTCCTCTTTCAGGATGGCTGCTCGACGGGTTAACCTTCGGGTTTAAATCTACTGCAGGAGACGATAATATTCTTCCAGGGATTCTTTTGAATATCGGATTCTTCATTGAAATGATAATTGTGATGCTCCTTGTTTTCTGGTATCTTAAAGCAATGTTTGGAAGTTCTGAAAAAAATGATTATTCCGGAAACGAGTAGTGTTAAAGGATGAACATTTTATTCTTTCTTAACCTGAAATATGAGATTTATCTCAATGAATCCCTGACGGAATTATTACAAATCCAAACCAGGAATCTCTGCATTTTCCAGAATTTACCCCACATAGGATAAATGTACTGGATATTAGAGCACGTTTTCAGGGATTAAGACGGGACATCAGGATTACTACAAACAGAACTGCTAAACTCTGCCTGGAAAATTTCACAAAAAGAGGCCGATAAAGCCTTTAAAAAAATATATTTAAAGGGTTTATACCAGGTGGAAGAGCGGATGTGTGTCCACCTGCGGCTCAAGACCAAACTCTTTTGCAGCCTCTGCGAGGACAATGTCGGAGAATGCAATTGCTGTTGTTGCAGCTTCACAGTTCTCGATAGGTCCGTACATGATGAGGTCTGCACCGAGTGTTGCAGCCATGATGTTACATCCGATATCAGGTGCTGTCCATGCTGCCTGCTTTATGCCCTCAAGTCCACCGGAGTGGTGGTGGGACATCTGTTCTGCAAGAAGATCCTTTCCTTCGTACTGCTGTAAGAGCAGCGAGGGGTTCTTCTTGGATCCTCTCCAGCGTTTGAGCCAGGGCCATGATACGGTCATGTTGTGGTACGCACCACCGGTTGGGAGACCGTGGATTGCCTTGCATGCAAGAATCTCACGGAATGAACCGCCGGAACCAAGTCCGAGAGGTGTTGCTGCAGTATCGAGGATAGGACGTGTAATTCCACACTCTTCCGCGATAGCCATCATTGACTTTTCCTGTCCAGCAACTCCACCCTGTGAAAGTACCTGCTCACGTCCCTTGACCGAGGGGTCACCGGGGTTGAATGCAAGTACGATTGCAGCATCGACATCACTGTTCTTCAGTGCCTCGATGTTCTCCGGTCCGATTGAACCGTTGATCGAGTTGTAGATTGCACGGCTTGCAAGGCCTACTTCAGTAACATAGCCGCAGGCATGTGCAAGTGCTGCGGGGTTTGACGAATCCATCAGGAATGCGGTCTTGTTGTCGATCGAATCAAACCACTGGAAGTAGCTCTCGAATGCCTCTGGTGTTTCAGAGATGATCTGGCAGAAGTGTGGAACTCCGCTCTGGTCGGAAAGTTCCAAACACCTGTTCCAGAGAGCCTCTGCGCGATCCTTATCAATTATGCCCTTCTCATCATCGATAACAGTCTCGTGCTTGTTATAGAAGATGGAAGCTCCGAGCACCCTCGGGTATTCTCCGGGCTGCCCTCCAATCTTGGTACCGTTAAAGTCGAGTACCGTCTGTTCTTTCTCGAATTTGAACATTATTTCACTCCTCCTTACACCAATGCCATAAGTTTTGAGAGTAATACAATCAATATCATGAATGTAAACAATCCTGCAACAAGACCGTAGAGAATACCTATATCACGTCCGATCTTACGACCGTTACGCTGCATAAGTTCTCCTTCTACGAACTCAAGTTTTTCCTCGATTGCATTGAGACGTGCCTCAGCCTCAAGGAACTGAGGGTTGGCCGTAGCAACCGTTGCCTCGGATCCTCCTTCAGATTCCTTGACCTCTATGACCATTGCATCGCCTGCAAAGGCTCCGGGGTCTTTGCTTATGCAGTCCTGGACCTTGGCTTTTATTGCACCGAGATCCTCGGTCTCCATGATATCGATTACTTCAACCTGCTCCTGGAAGCGTTTGATTGCAGCATCATCCAAATTCTCGATGAACGGAATAGCACCCTTTGCGCCGACAATCTTTCCGCCTTCCACACCGCCGGTGTGAAGGGCTTTTAAGCATTGCCCGGAAAGGTGTCCCTTGACTTCCGTACCGCAGGTGATCAGGAACCTGATGTTCGGGTTCGCAACCACGTTCGCTACGATCTTCTCAAGACCAAGGTTCTCGGTCTTGCATGAACCGCACAGTGCAGCACCGGCATCACAGACACCCTGTTCGTCAAGGTGCGATCCCATAGTAACTACTACAACGCAGCTGTTTGCATCGCCGGAGTGGTAGTCACCCTGGATTTTTGGCCAGCCGGAAGCGGGGGATTTCTTATCTGCCATCTCAGATACCTCCCATCAGATATACCGGAACTATTGTCAGTGCCAGCGTGATCAGGAGACCAAACATGAAACCAATGATACCTGAATCCATTATACCTGATTCAAGCTTGTTGGTCCTTGCCAGGATCTGTCCTTTATAGCGCATGTCAGCGACCATGGCCTCGATAGCTGCTGTCCTTATTATTGTCGGACCTGATTTCTCTTCATCTGACATCTCTTATCACCCCATTAACAGGAAGCCGAGAACGGCAAAAGACACGATCAGACCGATCATGAGTCCTTCTACTTTACCTGAATAGACACCTGCTGCAAAGCGGTCCTGGAGGCCCATGCCGGTAACCTTTTCCTGGATTACCTTCATTCTGGCATGCAGGAGAGCGACTTCGGCTGTCATCGGGGCTTCCTCGCCCTCGGTCTCGCCGGCTCCGCCTTCCTCTTCCTTGACCTCAATGACCATCGCGTCGCCCTCAAAGGCTCCGGGGTCCTTGCTTATGCATTCCTGGACCTTGGCCTTGATTGCACCGAGATCCTCGGTCTCCATAATGTCGATTAATTCGACCTGCTCCTGGAAGCGCTTGATCGCGGCATCGTTGAGATTTTCGATGAACGGAATTGCTCCCTTTGCACCGACAATCTTTCCGCCTTCCACACCGCCGGCGTGAAGGGCCTTTAAGCACTGTCCGGAAAGGTGTCCCTTGACTTCTGTACCGCAGGTGATCAGGAACCTGATGTTCGGGTTCGAAATCACGTTCGCTACGATCTTTTCCAGACCGAGATTCTCAGTCTTGCATGAACCGCACATTGCTGCGCCGGCATCGCAGACGCCCTGCTCGTCAAGGTGTGAACCCATTGTAACTACTACAACGCAGCTGTTTGCATCGCCGGTGTGGTAGTCACCCTGGATCTTTGGCCAGCCTGAGGCCGGAGATTTTTTATCTGCCATTTTTCTTCACCTCAGATCAAAGCAAATGCGAACAATCCCGCGATAAGTAGTCCAACTGCCATACCGTACCACATAGCTGTCACGCTACCGGCATACACAAGCGATTTTTCCCTGTGGGGGAAAGATGCAAGGAAATTGCCTTCTCCGGAGAGCATCCCTACGATATCATCGGCAATCTTCTCTACCTCTCCTATCTCGTCCAGAATCGGTGCAAGCGATGCTCCGGCTGTGGTTACAAGACCTACTACCGGATCCGCTACAAGACCGAATTCCGGAAGAACTTGAATATATCCCATTTTCAGGCCTCCTTCTCACGAATCGGTTTTGCATCAAGCCACATGAACGCATCACGCTTTGAGAGCTCGAAGTACTTGCGGTATGTGTACACCCATCCAATAACTGATATGATGAACGAGAGAATTGCTGAAAGGAAGCTCACGAATGCAAAGGATATGATAGATACGGTGATCATACTAAGGAACCCGCACTCTGCTGCAAGCATGAGTGTCCTGTCCTGTGACTCGTTAGGTCCGAGACATGCATTGAATGCATGCTGAACACCTAATGCACCAAGCATAAATACGACAGCGATAACGCAGCCGCCGAGATATGACGAGGTGGTATCTAACATTACAACTCCAAAGAATGTGGTAGAACCTGACACCAGATCTGCGAACACGAATGTTCCTGTTGCCATTGCAGTAAGTCCCATGATTATGATCGCACCAACCATACAGAGTTCGGCGAGAGAAACCATGAGGACAGGAATGTTCATGTTGACGATCTTATCAGAGATGAAACCGATGATAATTCCAAGAATTGCGGCAATAATAACCGTTCCGATCGGGATAATCAGTGGTGTGGATATGAATCCCATTGCGCTGAGCTTGCTTCCGAGAAGCATTGCAATAACTCCCGAACCGAGTGCGATCATACCTGCCGACGGAACACCGGTACCAAGACCGTAACTGCAGAGATGCTTAATAGTATCCGTACCCCACCAGAGGGCAAGCACTGCTGCAAGTCCGCCGAAGAATGAGAACAAAGGCTGGGGCAGGTATGCGTTTACGTAGGTGAGATAAAGGCACACAATTGCTCCAATAAGTCCTATTGCAAGAACCTTGTTGTGGGGCATTCCGCCTTCAGATGCTGTAATTGCTACTGTCATTTTTTAACACCTCACATTACCGCCATAATTATTGCCAGCAGTCCACAGATTGCCGAAGCCACTGCACATCCCATAATTGCACGGGGGAATCTCTTGAACTTCGGGTCGTGCGGACCTTCGATTGTTCCCGTGATGTTGTATGCAGCGATAACCGCGTTGACAAGGAACATACCTACAGCAATGATGCCTGCAATTCCTACTGCAATCGGAAGAACTGCTTCTGCAGATGCTCCCATAGATGCAGGAAGGAATTCCTCATAGACTCCGAGAAGCTCGACATAGATCAGAGTCCCGCCGAGACCACCGAGACATCCTCCGATAACACCGCCTACGTAGGAGACGAACGGAAGACCGTGACCCTCGGTACCCTGTGACTTGTAGGCCTCGAACGTGTCGCCTGTAATCGGGTCCTTTGCGACCTTACCTGATGCCGCAGGTACACCCATACCCCAGACGTATACTACGTTGACCATAAGACATGTGACTGCCATCATGAGTCCGCCGCCAATCGCTCCGCCGGCAAGTGCAACACCAAACCCGAGTTCGGCTGCCCATGCTCCTCCGAAGAGGCCTGCGAGACCCGCACCGGCTGCAAGCATTGTAACACCGGTAGCAATACCAGGTGACTGACCCATAGCTGCAGGAGCTCCTCCGACCGGAACGAAGTGAACTCCGAATCCGATGAGAAGACCACCAACGATCACAAGTATAAGAGACGTAAATGCAAAGCCTGGTGAGATTACATACATTGCTGCAAGTGCTGCAATGAGTAAAATAATACCAACAACGATGCCGACAGGGGTCATTCCCTCTCCGCCGCCGGATCCACCGCCAAGTGCAGACATTCAGGCCGCCTCCTCAGTCTTTTCCTCAGTATAAGGTCCGTATGTCTTGCGGGCCCATTTCTCAATGTACCTGTCGATTGCCATGAATACGAGAATCAGGACTATACCTGCGATAACTGCTCCCCAACCGCTTGCGAACTCTTCGAAGAAGATTGTACGCCACAGTTCGAGGAATACGATAAGTCCGAAACAGACACCGGATGCGGGGCCGCCGAGCTTGGATGTGAACCATCCATTGTCGAGTGAACTGCGCTGTCCTGCCTCTGCGTAGCGGACAATGTTACCTGATGCCGAGATCGGTACACCTGCACCGAACTTCTGGGACTGGTACTGGCGCTCCTTGCCGTAGAACGGGTTACCTGTTGCAGAACCTGCTGCACCAAGAGCGATACCCCATACGAGACCCATGAGCGGGAGCGGGAAGGGGTGTCCGAGAGCGTTTACCATGAGGAAACACATCGTGACACATGTAAAAATAGCTACGAATGCATGTGCCATAGTCACGGTCGTAACCGACTTTATCACGTCGATATAGACCGGCTGTTCAAATTTTGCCAGACTTGCTGTCCTTCCAAGGTATGCTGTTGTAGCATATACACCCTGGACAAATACGGCAATTGCCGATCCAAGGATAATCGCAAGAACCGGATTATAGTTGATCGCCATGAGCGCCCATGCAAGACCTGCTCCAAGCGTAATCCAGAGTCCGTACGCGGGGGGTTCGCCGGATATAGCTTTACTGAATATACGGTGAATATAACCCATCTGCGGAGCCAGCTGAACCTGCGAGTTCGGGTCACCCTGTGAACCGATATCAGATTCAGTATCCTCCGCAGCTCCGGACACTGTCGCCAGAGCGCCTGCTATAGCACTTATACCGATGCCAAATAACAACTCTTCCATTCAGGCATCCTCCTGTGTGCCGCACACACTAAAGTACATGCAACACGAAACCCTTTCTGGATTCAGAAATAAGTCGATTAGTAGTTTATTAAAGCTTTCGAAAGGCATCTGCCTTAAAAAAAGACGCTACGGCCATATCAGGAGATAAAACCGTCAATTGTCCGATTTTTTGGATCTAAGAAAAAAAATATTGTGTTGATCTTACCTTGCAGGTATAATCAGTGAGCGCTCTCCGGCGGGCATGAACTCGCGGATTGCACCTTTTGCGAACTCGCGGCGGGGTTCTGCGAAGTCGAAGGTCAGTGAGGGGTCTGCGAAACAGATCTTTACGAGCGGGTTGAAACAGAATGCATCTCCGCGTCCGTAGTGTGCACCACCGACGATAGCTGCGTATTCTCCCTGGTGACCGACGTTCATTGCGTAGTTCGGGTAGTTAGGTCCACGAAGTTCTCCAATCAGACCGCGGTCGGGCTCCATTGAGAGCGAGTTTGCTGAACCGCACTGGTCCTGAAGATCGTAGCCGAAGAATCCGAGACGTGACCATCCTTCCTTGTGCATGAGCATCGAAAGGTACCATCCGTTCAGACCGGCGTTGGAGTTTCCTGTACCGATCGAACATGTAAGACCACATGCTGCTGCCATTACACCCGCACGCTGTGAACCACCGAAGTGGTCTTCCATCATTGTCGGGTACTGCTCATACTGCTCCATTGCATTGAGGTTAACCTCTGTTGCAAGATCGTTGACGACCTCCTGTGTCGGCTTTATAAGCTTTGCGGGGTCAGGGTTTGTGTAATCTACGCTGTATTTGTCCTTAAGGTAGTCCATACCGTAGTATGTGAACTCATCAAGGATGTTATCGGTGTATGCTGCTGTTGCGTACTGTGTGAATCCGACACCACCGGACATGTATGATCCGAGCCAGATCTGGTCGAAGAGCATTGTTCCTGCACCGACTACCTCAAGGGATGCCCTTGCGGGGTCGTTGGGGTACTTGCGGTTACCCTGAATGATATCAGAGAAGAGACCGAACTTGATTCCACCGGGTTCGTTAGGTCCACGGGCACGGCGTGCGGGCAGGTGGGTTGCCATCTGGATAACACCGGCGTGCTTTGCTGCGAATGAAAGGTCGGCTACTGCTGCCTCACCTGCACACATCCTGTATGCTGCGATGAAGGACATACCAATCTGCATTGCTGACCATCTTGAGGTTGTTCCACCGTCACAGGTCCTTGAGACGATTGTCGGGATGTGAATTGCCTGGTACATCGACTTTCCGACCTGCTTCTTGAGAACTTCTGCCTGCTCTGCGTTGAAGAGCTTGTCGACGTTGAGGAGGAACTGGGGCTCGATATCATCGGCCATCTCGTCGTCGCCTGTGAATACCTTTACGTAACAGTCATCGACGATTCCCGGGTGAGTCTCGACCATGTGTTCCTGAACCACAGCTCCACCGGGCATTGCGTGGTTGAGGATGTGGAGGTATTCGTTGATTGTCTCAGGTGTAACTTCCTTTCCGAGACGCTTCTGGAGTGTTGCGTGTGCAAGATCCATTCCTACGATAACGGTCCTGCGGATGTCGTCCCACATCTGCTGCATTGCAGCGTTGTTGACGAAGTGCAGGTCGTCACCCTCTACGAAGACGTCGGTCTGTGAAACCTGGTAGGTCATGAGCTGTCTCTGACCCATGGGCAGTCCGCCAAGGTGGCAGTGCTCGGGGTCGTACATGGAGATTCCACGCTTCATCTCTACCTTCTTTGCCTCTGCCATGAACTCGCGCTTACGCGGAGACTGGCGGACACCGTCGAAGTTGTAGAATGTTGTCTTTACTGACTCGGGGTCTTCTCCCTGGAACTTCTCCTTAAGTGCGTTGAGGAAGAGTTTCTGTGATCTCTCAATTTTTCCCATTTATATCACTCCTCTTTCGGCATGAAGCCGTATTTAGTCCTCAGCGAGTGAATGCGCTGGATGTATTCGACGTATTCTGCATCATCACGGTATGCAGTTCCTACGAGTGAGTGGAAGATTGTCGAGTGGTCCTTTACCCATGCATCGTCCATCGGCTTTCCGACTTCTACTGCACGGTCCAGGGGCTCTCCGATCTGATCCTTCTGGTATTTTACAACACCGTCTTCGAGGATACAGCGCTGGAGCATATCGAACATCATTCCATCCTCTGCAAGACGGAGCGAGTGTCCGTGCACGGTTGCACCACGGCAACTGACGAGTGCTGGCTCGAACATCTCTGTCTCGATGAGCCACTTTGCATACTGCTCAAGGTCACGCTCACGGCATTCTACAATCTGACGTCCGGAGAGTGTACCGGGGTCGATTCCACGGAAGCGGTAGCATTCTGTGTATGTACGCTGGTACGGCTGTGAAGGTGCGTTGAACATCGAATCTGCGAACTGGATGTAACGGACGCGGTCTCCTGCCTTTGCTCCCTCTGTGGGCTCTACAATCTTTCTGATTGGACAGTCGGGTTCCTGCTGCTCTGCAAGCGGCGGGTGTGCCGTCGGGTATGCAGAACCTGGTGCACGGTGACCGAGAATAAGAACGACGTCCTCATCGGTTACGTCACGGACCTTGTCTAACTGGACTGCAGGGTTCATCTGTTTGCGCCTGTTTGCGGCAACATTTGATGTACCTGGTCCATACTGTGGTGTGTATGCCATTTTCATTTCACCTCAAATTATTCTTTAATCGTTTTCATAACAGCTGAAATCACTTCTGCCAGATTTTCTCTTGTTGGTGTCTGGCCACGGGTAACCCCGCTGACAATCGCAACAACTTTTCCCTTAGTGCGAATATTTTTCTCGTCAGGCATGACGTATGCCGTCTTTACTCCGACCTTTGCAAGATCTTCGTAGTCTACAGGCGCCTGGGAAACAAGAATCGCGTTGATTTCACAATGCTGAAGGATAAAGCGAACCTTCTCAACAACATGGGATCTTACGTTCCCGTGATGAAGTATCGCAACCTTGTGCTGTTCAATCTGCGAGATCTCTTTTGCATTGAGACCGAAATAGGCCCCAAGAACCGAACCTGCGATTCCGGGAGCATCCGAAGGCACACCGCTTCCCGCATTGAGGACAAGCGTGCTTACGGAAAACTCAACTCCTTCTCTCCTGAGACCTGATGTGATATCGCATACAGGTTTAGTTACATGCCTCCTGCCGGGAGACATACCGACTACTATTATATCAGGATAACGGCACTCCGAAATAGTGCCTCTCTGGGCAAGGCCTCCGCCCTTTCCCATACCCATACTTTCGCGGCAGTCTACAACCTGTGTGACCCGGCCAATCGGCATATTTATTTCAAACCCTGTATGATAACCGGACCCTCCTTCTTACGCGGATCGACCAATCCCAAAATCATCTCGTCCGCATTAGGCCCGTATTTTGCATAATCACTCGTAGTAGGCTCTGTCTTCATGAACTTTCCTTCCATTACCTGGCAGGAAAATTTGCCTTCAAAGAATTCTGATGTGACCTTTCGGATCTCATCAATAACGGATCTTTCTTCAACCTCGAGTATGATAACCCCGACCTGAACTCTAAGCTCCGTCTCTGTATCCCCTATTTGTATAACTCTCCTGTTTGAATTGGGATTGGGTTTACCTCTTGCAGGACCATAAGGTACGGTTTTGGGAAGAGAAGGTCCGTTTATTACGAACCTCCTGATCCCTTTCACCCTGACAATAAGGTTAAGGAATTTCTCAGCTGTTTCCGGAGAGAGCATCCTTATAGGGACTATTTTGCACTGGGGATAGTGTTTCTGGCTTTCTGTCATTCCAATCTGTCAATCTGGTTTATTCAGACTCCGTTTGCGATCTGCTGGATCGGCTTGTTGAACTCTGGGATCTGACCGTAGGTCTGGCCCATAACTGCCGATGTTCCCTCAGGGGTGAACATCTGTGTACCTGCATCAAGTGCACATGCAGCAACTACACACGGAATTGCACAGCCGTTTGCGTGGCGTGTAACTACGTGGTTTCCGTTGAAGATACCGGGACCGCCGCCACCATAGATCGAGTGGCTGAAGAACGAGAAACCGACAGCTGTTCCCATTACACGACCGAAGTCGGTCGACGGGAGACCGGTCTCGTGCTCAAGAAGGTCGTTGAAGTAGAGCAGTGTTGATGAAACTGCCTGTGCGAAACGTCCTGCACCACAGTTGACCATTGTTGCGGCCATTGTTCCTGCTGCTGCATATGCGTTCCACATCATCGGGTCCTTCGTGTCGTAGAACTGGAAGTATCCGCCCTTCTTTCCGGGGACGATTACCTTGTCCTCGATTGCCTTCTCGACAAGTGACTGAACTACTGTTCCGACTGTACCGGTCTTACCGTTCTCCTTAACAAGGTCATAGACCATGTTGTTTGCGTTAAGACCCTGATATGCGTACTGGAGAAGCATGTGGCGCTCGAACGGGCCGATTGCACCGCCCATCTCGAACTCTCCGGCTGTCTCGAGTGTGGCTGCAAGAGCTGCACCCTGCATTGCATTCCTGCCGGTCATCATAACGAAGTGGTTGACACCGATGTTACGAAGAGCATATCCGAGACCCTCATTGTTCTGTGGGTTGCTCAGGACTGATGTTACAAGTGCTCCTTCGGGGTCCATCGTGTGCGGGTATCCACCGAATGTTGCCGCCTTTACGGTTGATGCATTGAATGCATCGATGTCGAACTGGTCGACGATTGCGTAGGTTGTTGCTGCTGCAACTGCTGTAAATGCTGCATCGTATGTAGATGCTGCTGCGAGACGGGCCTTTGGAGCCTCTACAAGAAGGAGGTTTCCACCCTTGTACTCGTTTATAACTGTTCCTTCGCCTTCAACATCGAGCATGTCCTTGATCTTTGCGACGATGGCGTCTTTGTTTGCCATAATCGGAAGGTCAAGTTCACGGCCCATGATCATTCCGCCTTTTCCAAGCTTTCCGGTCTTAAGTGCTGCTTCGATTCCACCAAGGTTAACTGCAATGCTCCTCTTGGTTAAGTCGATGAGCTTAAGTGTTGCCGGGTTTACAAGCGGACTGATAGCACCGAGGTTTACGTTGCTCTTCAGGACTTTTCCGTCATCTGAATAGAGATCAATTGTTTCGGAATATTTTGCCATTTATTTTCCTCCTATACCCTTTGTGCAATGCCTTACTTTCACTGAACTCTGACAGCGGATGCTGTCGCTATCGATGTTAATCACTACTGCACGTCCCCGCATGGGACAAAGGTACAATATCATATCTCAGAATATAAGCGTTCCTAATAAAAACAAATATAATACTAATAAAATAGAAGGTAAAAGTCGAACGAATTTCGACAAAAACCGTAATATTGATATTATTCGGCCGTTCGTAATACATGAATAACTATTTAGTAATACTCTTTATGGCAATAATTGATGATAAATCGTGATCGCATTGTGCGCCCCGAAGAAATCGATTTTCTGCGTTTTTTAGGAAAAACAAATGTAGCCCGGGAACTAAATTCACAGAACATAAGAAAAGGGGGATTATGCGAGCCGGATTTCCTGTCTTCTTTATGAGAAAAATAAGAAAAAAAGATACACGCATAACAACCCGACATTGTATCAGGCAGATACTTCTAGTTTGATCATGATTCAACCGGCAAATCTACCGCAGGTATGAGACCAGGATTGCCTTGCCGGGAATCAACAGAAAATAGAAAATATTAATCGTGCAGATCTGGTTATATGAAGATCATCCACATAACAGGAGATTCCCATCCAGAAAATAACACTGCAATTGCAGAATTTATAGAAAAACTTTCAGTTCTCAATCCGGGAAAAAACGGTGTCATCTGTGATTCAGGAGCAGAAGAACTGCCGGAATCGAAATGTAATGCTCCATATTCCGCAAAAGTTCATGATGCAGGGACGATCGTTGCAATAAAGGATGGAGATCTCTCAGGCACCCTCGATCTTTTTTCCGATTCCGGAATATTTTATGCGATAATTCTGGGATTTGAAGGGTTAAATTACAAAAAGGCAGTATTTGGGGATTTTGAAGCTGAGAACTGCATCCTTAAAGATCCATCTGCGGATGAAATGATTGAGGCACTCGACAAATTCGACGACCATTACACGATGCAGGGCCTTGTGAAAGAGCTCAAGGAGGAAGTCGATATCCCTAAAACAGGGTGTTACCTCCACTTCAACGGAATTGTCAGGGAGATCACCGGCGAAGAGAGAACCGAATACATGGATTTTTCCGATTATGATTATATTGACAGGATAATTGCTGAAATCAGGAAGGATATGGAGAAAGTTCCGGGAGTTCTGGGAGTCCGTTTCTACCACAGCAAAGGGAGGTTATATGCCAGCGACGACGTTACCTACATTGCCGTTGCTGCATCGCACAGGCAGGAGGCATTCAAAGCCATGATGGATGCGATCGACAGGCTGAAGGCTGAGCTTCACAACAAAAAATGACAGAAATGAAATTATTCAAAAAATAATAAATTTTCGGGCTTAAAAACTCAAACTAATAGTACTCATATTCTTTTACGTAAAGGGAGCCCTTCCCCCGGTTTGCCACATCACCAGTGAAATAATGCATTATTTTCCCGTCGACGTCCGTCTCCCCTTCATCCCTGAATGTCGGGTGCATTTCATTCACTTTCCCGAAGAAATATGCAGTGCCGCCCTTCATGTTCCCGCAGGCCCTTCTGCATTCGCCGTAGACCTTAAGGATGCCGTCTCTCATATCGACTCCCGTCATATCGCCGCAGCTTCCGTGAATTATGATCTCTCCGCCTGCAAGGAATTCGGCACAGAAATCACCTGTGTCTCCCATCACCTCGAGGACGCCTCCACGCATTCCTCTCTTCTCTCCGCGGTACCCCGATCCGCAGTAATGGCCTGCATTCCCGTGACACAGAATCCTTCCGCCCCTCATCTCGCGGCCGAGCCACCCGTCCGCATCTCCCATGATCTCAATTATCCCGCCGCTCATGAAATTCCCGCAGTGCATTCCGATATCACCTTCGACAGTGATCTTTCCTGCGGCCATATACTCGCCGATACGCTTTAAAGTCCTGGTCTCACCTGCAAGCACAAGTTCGATATCTTCAGAGGAAGAAGCTTCGCCGGCAATTTCTATATCGAAGAAATCACAAAAGCTTCTCTCCTTGTTCCCCTCCCATACACTGAGGTCGCGGAATGATTCATCCATAAAGTGTTCGGGGATTACTGATTCTGCTTCTACGGGAAGATTGGGATTTTTTCGCGGTTTTGGCGTAAGTTTTACAACTCTCATAAACAATTCTCCGGGAAAGGCCACAGCACCTGCAGCATATGTGTAGATCTAATTATTTTTTACCAGTTAATTAGAAAAAGGTTTCATTTCCAGCAACAATCCGGCCATTAAAAGAAAAAGTCCATTTAACGGCTGGATGTTGAAACGATTATATCCCTGTCTTTCCATAATAATATCCCATGGGTGCAGAAGAGCAGGCCGCATTTTTCCTGACAGAGATTCATGAGAAATTCAGGAACAATGTGACTGAGATCAAAGAGATTACAGGAGTTCTACAGGATCTGAAAAAAGACCTGGAGAAGATGGACTCCCTCGGCGAAAAGGAAATAAAGTTCGGAATCAGCGGGGTTGGCAATTCACTGGACTTCCTGGCAAAAAGACTTGATGATGCAGCAGATTTCTTTGAATTCTATCTCGGCAACGAATCTTCCGTCAATGTCGTTCTTCTCGAACGCGACGCATATATGAAGATCAACCAGATACTCAGATGGAACAAGGTCGATGTAAGAGAGCTGAAACGGTGGGTTGAAGAGCTTGAGGAGATCGCCGGAGATCTTAAGAGAAATCCGCACGACCTCCTGAATTTCAGGAAGCTCCCCACAATTGACATCCCGGATGCTGCAATAAAATACCCGGTATGGGCCATAGATAAATCCGGGTACTGCCTCGCAGGTTCGGACTACAGCGAAATAATCCATATCGACGAAGTCCTTGAAGAGATGGAATCAGGAAATGTTCCCTTCCCGGTTCATTCAGTGAGCACGCGGTAAGGACTGTTTTGGGATGAAAGTAATTCAGGTAGTCGGACGTTCAAACTCCGGCAAAACCTATTTTATACACCGCCTTCTCGAAAGAATGACTGTAATGTTTCCGGGAAAGGTCGGAGTAATCAAGCACATGGGCCACCACATCTTTGAGCTCTCTGAAGGAAAGGATACGACGACACATTACGAGCACGGTGCCGAATGTGTTGCGGGAGTTGACGCGGAAAAGACCGTTCTTACAGTAAGGGATGACAACCTTGACAAATCCCTTGAAATTCTCTGTGACCTCGGGATGAAGTATGCGATAATCGAGGGGTTCAAGGAGTACGGATTCAAAAAGATAGTCAAGGGAGAACTGGAATCCGGCGAATGCCTGCTGAGAGACCCGACGGTCGATGACGTAACCGAATCGCTCGATGCATTCGATGATTATTATACTCTTGGCGGGCTTGTCAAAGAACTGGAGGAGGATGAAAGAGCTCCTGCAGGTGCCTCAATTGTAACTTTTTCCGGTGTTTTCGAGAATATTCCCATGGATTACGGAAAGATCGCCGGGAAGATCGGGGAGAACGAAGGCATAGTCTCCGTGAAAACATCATTAAACGGAAAAAAAGTGATGATCGGTGTCGCCTCCGTTGACACACGGTCTGCCTGCAATGCAATCGATAAAGCAGTATCAGAACTGGCAGGCATGAAGAGCTGAAAGATCACGAAAATACGTGAACAGCAGCAGCCTTGAAGGTCAGGAAGACCGAATCCCCTTCCATTATTCCGATATCGCTGAATCCTCTTCTCGTAAGGACGGTAACAAACGGGATTCCTGCGTCTACCCTGATCTCGACCATTGTTCCGTTGTTGGTGATACTTTCTACAATACCTTCGAATGAATTTCTTGCAGGTGTCTTCAAAGGTTCCCTTGAGAGCATTATGTCTTCCGGCCTCACTGAGGCATAGACCTTCCCTTCAATTCCTGTAGCAGTGGATACAATGTCAAGCCCATCGACCGTAATAACAGAACAGCCTGAACCGGATGTTATATCACCGCGGAATATGTTCTCCGTGCCCACGAATTCGGCAATGAACTTCGATTCGGGCTGTGAAAACACCTGATTGGGGACACCGGTTTGTATTATCTTTCCCTGGTTGAGGACTGCAACACGATCGGCAAGGGAGAAGACCTCCTCGAAGTTGTGGGTCACATGGAGAACGGTAGTCTTAAACCTCATATGAAGTCTCTTAAGCTCTTTTCTGAGCCTTTCCCGGGTTCTTACGTCAAGTGCGCTGAGAGGTTCATCAAGAAGAAGAACATCGGGCTCCATCACGATCGCCCTCGATATTGCAGTCCTCTGCTTCTCCCCACCGCTGAGATTAATAACGGACCGGTGAAGGAGATGCGAGATCCCGAGGATCCCCGCAACCTCGGACACCTTTTTCTCAATCTCGTCTGCCGGATTTTTTTTCACCGAAAGACCGAAGGCGATGTTTTCATACACGGAAAGGTGCGGGAAGAGCATATAATCCTGGTATACCATTGAGATGTTCCTGTCCTTCGGGTCGGCAAAAGTGATATCCTCTCCGTTCAGTTCGATGCTCCCTGAATCAGGCGGATATATCCCTGCAATAGTTTCGAGGACAATAGTTTTTCCGGCCCCCGTAGGCCCGAGGATAACCACGTATTCACCTTTCTCGATACTGAGATTTATCTTCTCAAGGGAGAATTCACCCAGTTTAATAGAAATATCTTTTAATTCCAGCATAGGCTACACCTTTAGATCTGAGTGGTTCCCCCGTATCTTTCAAACACGTACAATGAGATGATTGCAATAATTATCAGAATGGTCGCGGCAGCCGTTGCCATATTGAGATCACCTGTTGACATGTTCAAAAACACCGCAACAGGAAGCGATTCGGTTTTCATTCTCGTTGCCCCTGCGACCATTAAAGCCGCCCCGAATTCTCCTATAGCCCTCGACCAGGTAATCACGGTTCCTGCAAAAAACCCGTTCTTTGCCATCGGAAGTGTGACCTTTATAAATGCCTGAAGCTCACTGCACCCGAGAGTTCTCGCGACATATTCGTACCTAGGGCTTACCGACTGGAACGTAGATCTCAGGATTCGCACCATGAACGGAAGATTTACAAAGAACTGCGCCACGATTATCCCAAGAGGAGTGAATATGAATTCTATTCCCGCCGCTGCAAGACCTTTCCCAAGAGCTGTCTGCCCGAAGAGAAGAAGAAGGCCCACACCTGCCACAAGGGGAGGAAGTGCGATCGGGAGATCGATTGACGTGTTGATCAGATTCTTGAAGGGGAATTCATATCTTGCGAGTGCATAAGAAACCGGAACGGCAAAAAGTATGCAGAGCCCGGTCGAAGTCACTGACGTTACGATCGACAGGTAGATCGCAAACATCATCTCGTCCGAAAATATCGATGAGACTAACGCCTCCGGCCCTGGATATGAAACAATCAGCAGGAGCACGACCAGTATGAAAGCCGTAACGAATACCCCGACACCTATTGAAAACCTTTTGAGCCTGGAATGCCTGATATCACTCACTTATGCCACTCACCTTTCCGGTCAATAAAATCCTGGACCATCCATTTACAGATATATACATAAATTTCCTCTTAATCTGTTATGCCGGTTATTCCTGCAGAAATATTGCCAAAAGAACAGATTCCTGAAAACACAAAAACTGCAGGCTTCATAAATAAAAATATTATGGGGTGATGTCCGCATATTCCGAATTCGGATACACGATAAATCCGTATTCCTCGAATACGGCTTTGCCGCCTGAATCCGAGGCAACGAAATCTACAAACTTCTGGGCTGTCTCCGGTTGATCGGAGAATGTCAGAGTTCCAATAGGAATAATCTTTATCAGGTTCTGCGAACGCGGTATCTCAATTATCTCCATTGTTTCAGGATTGTAGAGATCCGACCAGATAATCGCTGCATCGGCATTGCCGAGTGTTATGTCGGTTACAATCTCGTTCACGGTCGCTCTCTGGACAACGACATTATCCATTACCTCGTCAAGGATGCCGCTCTTGTTGAAAATGTTCTTTGCAATCGTTCCGAGAGCCATGCTGTCCGGTTCACCCATGGAGACCTTTACGCCCTCTTTCGTGAGATCTTCAAGTGACGTTATGTTTGCGGGATTTCCCAAAGGCACACCGATGACCGGGATATGATATGCCACAAGGGATTCATTTCCTACATATCCCTTTTTCATGGCATTATTAAACTCAAGTGTTGCTCCCGGCATGAAGACATCCCCCATCTGTGTAAGCTCCATCTGGGCAAGGAGCTGACCGCACCCTGCATAATTGTATGTTACCGGAATTCCCGTCTCTTCAGTAAACTTTTCACCGATGATCTGCATCGGGGCTTTCATTCCTGCGCCGCAGTATACCAGCAGGCTCTCTTCGCCGGATGTATTTTCAGCCTGAACGGTGCCCGAATCGCCTGATCCGGTACATCCGCACAGTAATACGGCAAAAACCAGCAGAAGGCCGACTGTTGCAGCCAATAATTTTTTAACCATACGATTCAGTTTTACTTTTAAGGCATATTAAACAATTTCATTTGATTCGTTGATAAAAAAGAATTTTTCCGGATGCTTTGGATGATGAGAAATTTATTTCCAATATCATTCAACCTTGGTTCTTTCCCGGTCTCTCAGTTCTTTTGGGGTGGCATTCCACTCTTCGATATCGTCAAGGTGCTTTTCATCCACCCAGCCGCTCTTTACCTCCTCGCGGTGATCGAACCTGTATACATACGGCTTGATGTCAAGCAACGGTGTTCCGTCCAGGATATCGACCGAACCGATCTTCAGCCTGTTTCCCTTCACACCAAGGAGATCGACAATCGAGAATCCGATAGGATTGGGCCTGTTGAAATGACGGATCGCAAAGATCCCTTTCGGGTTCTCACCATCCAGGAAAGGCTCCTGGATCAGCTTAGGGCCTGTGGAGCGATCGAAATGGTACAAAAGAATGAGATGTGAAAATTTTTCTATATCCTTCAGCCCGGTCTCATACTCGGGGTACAACTCAATTTCACCCACAGAAGGGTTGAATATTCCCTGGATCGGTGTATTCTCCTGCTCGGTGTGCTCGGAATGTATCACTCCTATCGGCTTGTAGACTATCTCTCTTCCTTTCCAGTAATTTACAATATCATCAGTTGCCATAAACATCACATTTTATATATTGTGTTAAATCTTTTCGAAACCATGAACGAGGTTATATCGGATTGTAAAGACATTATTACTAACTTTTAAGTCCTGTTAAATATTGAGCACTATGATAAGAAAAAACTTCTTTCTTTACATTGCAATCTTAATTTTGAGACCTTTAATTGAGAAGAAACCATAATCCAAAAAGAACATTTAAATACCAGAATTTCATACTGTCAGCTTAACAGAAAATTTCGAACGAATCAGGCATCCGGGATCCTTTGAACTATTTGATTCGGAACTCCTGATTCATTTTTTTGTTGGAGGAATGAAAAATGGGACTAAAACATCCGAAAGGACCTAAACATAATGCAAAAGAGATAAGAATTGATCCGATTTTCGCACAGGAAGGCTTCAGGAGTATTCCCAGGTGCTCAATGCCCGAAAAGGAGATGAGCCCGGACCTGGCCTATCAGATTGTTCACGACGAACTGATGCTGGACGGAAATGCAAGGCTGAACCTCGCTACATTTGTCGGCACATGGATGGAGCCCCAGGCGCAGAAACTCGCGTCCGAGACATTCGACAAGAACATGATCGACAAGGACGAATACCCGCAGACCGCCGAACTTGAGATGCGGTGCGTAAGTATCCTCAGCCACCTCTGGAATTCACCAGATCCCGACAATTCGACCGGGTGCTCGACTACAGGATCGAGCGAGGCGGCAATGCTCGGGGGCCTTGCGATGAAGAGGAGATGGCAGCACAAGAGAAAGGCCGGAGGAAAACCTATCGACAATCCGAACATCGTTATGGGGATCAATGTGCAGGTCTGCTGGGAGAAGTTCGCGAACTACTGGGACGTCGAGATGCGTCTCGTCCCGATGGAAGGAAACCGCTTCCACCTCTCCGCCGAGGAGGCCATAAAACTCTGCGATGAAAATACCATAGGGGTCATTGCAATACTTGGTTCCACATTTGACGGATCATACGAGCCGGTAAAGGAGATCTGCGGCGCACTGGACAAGTTCCATGAGAAAACAGGGATCGACATCCCCGTCCATGTGGATGCAGCCTCCGGCGGGATGATCGCGCCCTTCCTCGACCAGGACCTGATATGGGACTTCCGCCTCCAGAGAGTTGCATCGATCAACACATCCGGGCACAAGTACGGGCTCGTATACCCGGGTGTGGGGTGGGTTGTCTGGAGAGACGCAAAGATGCTCCCCGAAGACCTGATATTCTACGTCAACTATCTGGGATCGAACATGCCAACATTCGCTCTCAACTTCTCAAGACCCGGTTCCCAGATCATACTCCAGTACTACAACTTCCTCCGCCTCGGCTTTGACGGGTATACGAAGGTACAGGGTTATGCACGCGAGGTAGCAATGTACCTCTCGAAAGAGATCGAAAATCTCGGACCGTTCGAACTTATTACAAGAGGCGATGAACTACCCGTCTTCGCGTTCAAACTCAGGGACAGCGTGAAAAATTTCTCTGTATTCGACGTATCGAACAAGATGCGGGAACGCGGGTGGCTCATTCCTGCGTACACGTTCCCGGCTAACAGGACCGATCTCGCAGCACTCCGCATAGTGGTAAGGAGAGGCCTCTCACAAGACCTGGCAGACCTCTTCCTCGACGATTTAAAGCGCCAGCTTCCGATACTTCAGAGCCAGCCGGAACCGGTTCACGACGAGAAGTCGGGGTCCGGATTCCATCACTGAAGAGGTCAGACCATGACAAATGAAGATAAGGCCGGACCGGCTGAAGTAAAACAGACAAAGACCATCAACTGGATAACGATGGCCCTCCTGACCACCGTCGCGGTCGCAAGCATACGCGGCCTTCCGGCGATGGCACCATACGGGCTGGGCTCCATCATCCTCTATGTGATCCCTGCCGTCGTTTTCCTTATCCCTACGGCACTTGTGGCAGCCGAACTCGCGAGCGGATGGGAAGGAGGTATATTCGGGTGGGTCTATGCAGCATACGGCGGCAGGGCCGGCATGGTCGCCATCTGGCAGCAGTGGATCCAGAATGTCGTCTGGTTCCCTGTACAGCTCGCCTTCTTCGCATCCGCACTTGCATACATCTTCAACCCCGGGCTGGCAGGAAGCGGGGTCTTCATCGGGGCCGTCATCATAGTTGTATACTGGATAGCTACTCTCCTGGCGCTGAGAGGTGTTAAGACATTCTCGGAGATAGGAAGTAAAGGGCTCATTATTGGTACACTAATACCGGTACTTGCCCTTGTAGTCCTCGCAATAATATTTATCGGGACCGGGGGGCAGCCGCAGATGAGTGTCTCGGCCTCAGGTTTCATCCCCGCATGGGCTGGCTTTGCCGGAGTCGTTCTTATAATAAGCAATTTCCTGTCATTTGCAGGCATGGAGATGAACGCAGTGCACGTCACCGACATGCACGACCCGGGGAAGAACTTCCACAAGTCGATCCTCCTGGCTTCGATCCTTATACTTCTTATCTTCATCCCCGGAACGCTGGCTATTGCAACCTGCCTTCCTGCATCACAGATCGACCTGACAACAGGTGTGTTCGTGGCATTCGAGACCCTTTTTGCTCATATAGGAATTACATGGGGAGCTACACTGATGGCAGTCCTCATCGTCATCGGCATACTTGCATCGGTCGTAACATGGATTCCCGGTCCAAGCAGGGGCCTGCTCCTTGTAGGAAAGGAAGGCTATCTTCCGCCGTGGTTCCAGAAGACTAACAAGGCAGGGATGCAGGAGAACATAATGGCCGTACAGGGCCTGATCGTCACTGCACTCGCACTATTTTATGCACTCATACCTTCTGTAGGCGAGGCCTTCTGGATATTGTCGGCGATGGCAGTTCAGCTCTATCTAATAATGTATGTAATGATGTTCCTGACGGCTATACGCCTACGTAAGACAGCTCCGGATGTAAAACGCGGATTCCGTGTCCCCGCGATGAAGCTTGTAGCCTCTGTAGGTGTAATAGCGAGTGTCGCCGCGTTCCTGATCGGCTTCATACAACCGGCAGGAGAGAACCTGAACCCTTTTTTCTATGCAGGAATACTTCTCATAGGTATCATCATCCTTGGTTCGGGTCCGTTCATTCTGCATGAATTTAAAAAACCCGAATGGGATCTCAGGCCAAAAGAAAAACCCGCGGCGAAGCAGGAAAACTGAAGATACAATATCTTCTTCATTTTTTAAAGCTCAGGAACAGGAAATTTCAGAATTCCGTATCATAGCAGCCCAATGACAACACATTTATACTAATCTCAGAAAAATGACGATATATTCCAAAATAAGTTCACAGAGCATAGAATCGGAATCATACTTGTGCTATAGGACGAAAAACCTGAAGTGAATATAATAGCAGGTGAGCTGAATTGAGAGATAATAGCGACAAAAACAAAACGGCACCAACTCCCCCAAAGGCAATCAACTGGATAACGATGGCCCTCCTGACCACCGTCGCGGTCGCAAGCATACGCGGTCTGCCTGCAATGGCACCCTACGGACTGGCATCGATTCTCCTATACGTGATCCCTGCGGTTGTCTTCCTTATTCCGACCGCCCTCGTATCTGCCGAACTTGCAAGCGGCTGGGAAGGAGGAGTATTCGGGTGGGTCAACGCAGCATACGGCGGAAACGCAGGAATGTTCGCCATATGGCAGCAGTGGGTACAGAACGTGGTGTGGTTTCCCGCCCAGCTCGCCTTCTTTGCCGCAGCCCTCGCTTATATATTCGACCCGGGGCTGGCAAACAACGGTTTGTTCGTGGGAATTGTCATAATTGCGGTCTACTGGATTGCAAACCACCTGGCATTAAGAGGCGTGGAGACTTTCTCGCAGGTCGGAAGCAAGGGGTTAATTGTAGGTACGCTGATTCCAGTTTTAGTCCTCGTAGTACTGGCAGTCGTCTTCATATCGACAGGAGGAAAGTCGTATATAACCGGGTCCGAGGCCAGCTTCATCCCGGTATGGGCAGGGTTTGCAAGTATAGTGCTTATCATAAGCAATTTTCTCTCTTACGCAGGAATGGAGATGAACGCTGTCCATGTCACCGATATGCACAACCCGGAGAAGACATTCCCGAAGGCAATGCTTCTTGCCTGCATACTTATTCTCCTGGTGTTCATCCCAGGGACCCTGGCAATATCGGTATGCCTCCCGGCATCAGGAATCAACCTGACAACCGGTGTCCTCCAGGCATTCGACGTCATGTTCTCTTATGTCGGAATCGCGTGGGGGACGCATGTTATGGCAGCTCTTATCGTTATAGGAATTCTGGCATCTGTCGTTATCTGGATTCCCGGTCCGAGCAAAGGGCTTCTCCTGGTCGGACAGGAGGGTTATCTCCCACCGTGGTTCCAGAAGACCAACAAAAACGGAATGCAGGAGAACATATTGCTGGTACAGGGAACTGCCGTAACGGTTCTGGCATTGTTCTTTGCATTTATTCCCTCGGTGCAGGAGGCGTTCTGGATACTATCGGCGATGTGCGTCCAGCTCTACCTCATCATGTACGTGATGATGTTCCTCTCCGCAATGCGGCTCAGGAAAACGGAGCCGGATAAAAAAAGAGGTTTCAGGGTTCCCGCGATGGGCGTTGTTGCGTCTCTCGGCCTCATTGCCAGCGTCCTTGCATTCGTCATCGGATTCTTTCAGCCTGCCGGGGCGAATATGAATCCCCTTGTCTATGCAGGAATCCTTCTCGCAGGCATATTACTTCTCGGAACATGGCCTATGTTCATCAGCAGATACAAAAAATCCGGCTGGGACCTGAGGCAAAAAGATAAAACTGAGTCTGAGCAGGGCACTTAAAAATAATAAAATCCTGAATATTTTCTTTTTATTATCCGGATTACAGCAGAAGATTCAATTAGCTATAATCAGAATTCAGTTTTTCAATTATTGGATTATTCTTCGCTTTCCTGTAATACCGGAATCATAACTGCCGGCATCATCCAGAACCCGCCTGAATTCTTCCGAGGATATTGCATCGATTAGCCTCATAACTCTCTCGTCCTGCATGTGCTCCGCCCGTACTGCGAGTTCGTACTGTTCGACTGCAACAGGCTCGAATTCAAGGCCGTAGGTCTTCGCTATCGAATACGACGTAAGTGCCGCATCGCAGTTTCCGCCTGCAACGGCTATTGCGGCAGAGAGCGGGTTGTTTACGACCCGGGAGTACCCGTTCACGGATTCGGGATCGATCGATCTTCCGGAAAAAAGCCTGTCGAGGACTATCCTGCATTCCGATCCTGCCGGCTGGTTGACTATGGATGAGCCGGGCAGTTCGTCGATTCCTATACCAGTCTTTGATGCGATGCCGAGAATGATTCCTGCAATCCCGGTCATGTGGATCTCTTCGCCAGGCATGTACTGCCTGATATATTCGGTATTATACCCCCCTTCGGCCGAGAGTGCATGAAGAGCCGCCGCATGGCAGATGTCTTTTTTCAGGGCGATAATCCCGCTGATATTTCCGGTATTTCCGTTGTGCAGCCAGATCTCCTCTTCGCTCAGGATGTTCGAGAGCCAGCCCATCGGTGGCTCCATGATCCCGGTCACGAGCAGAGACCTGTCGGCATGGGCGATGCTCCGGGTCATATTCAAAAAGACACTCTCTCCTTCGGCATAGCCTTCTATCGGAGCCGGGAGCCTGAGGTAGGCGTTCGATCGTATGGAGGCCATCTGAACACCTGCACCTCTCGACTGCTGCGACGCAATATAATGATCGCCGTGCTTCGCAACGGAAAGGAGGACGAACTCGTCGTAACCTACGTTCGAAGTAAGGTCGCCGGCAAGAGAGACCTCAAGTTTTTCCGAAGGCGGACCACTGAAACCGAGAGTATCAAGCAGGGGGCCGAGTATCTCCCTGAGTACAACCTGGGCCGATATCGGATAGCCCGGGAGGCCGATTACAGGTTTGCCTTCGATCTCCCCGAGGATCATCGGTTTTCCGGGCATCATTGAGATCCCGTGGAACACAAGTCTCCCCAGATCCCCGATCGCTCCTGCTGTAAAATCTCTTGTTCCAGCGGACGAACCTGCCGAAACAATTATAATATCGTTTTCAAGAACAGCCTCAGAGATCACGTCCCTTATCATTTCGGGATCGTCGGGTGTCGGGGGATAGCAGGTCGTATCGACATTTCTCTCACCAAGCCATGCCGCCGCCATTGTTATATTGCTTTCGACGACCTGTCCGGGTCCCGGTCTCGTTCCGATCGGAACAAGTTCGCTGCCGGTCGGGATCAGGCCGGCCCTGAGCTTTTTGACCACCGGATCGGTTACCCCGTATGTCCCGAGCGCCCCTATATCAAACGGCCTGATCCTGTAGTTCTTCGGAACAATGAGCTCTCCCTGCTTTATATCCTCGCCCGCTGCACGGACGTTCTGCCAGGGTCTTGCACTCTTCCGAATGGTGATCCCTTCGCCTTTCTCTTCGAACCACACATCCTCTATCATGACGACCGCATCATAGGTAAGCGGCACCGCATTCCCTGTATTGACCCTGAGAAAATCCCTGACCGAAACCGGGTTCTGCTCGCTCGCCGCGAACGTGTCGCTGCTCTTCAGTGCGACACCGTCCATCGCGGAGACATTGGTCACAGGAACACTGTATTCCGCATATACAGGGGAGGCGGCAACTCTTCCCGCAGATTCTGCAAGAGGAACCGTCCCCGAGGATTTAAGGGCCCCGAAAAGTTCCAGCACCTTCTCCACAGCCTCATCGAGGGTTATCTGGGAGAGATATCTCTTTACCAAAGGAATACCTCCACTTCCTCGCCGGCCTCAAGGCCCTCGCGGCCGGCCGGGATCTTAATTACGCCGTCGCTTTCCACGATGGTATTCAGGAGACCCGACTTTCCGAAAAGAGGCATGGCTTCATTTTCTGCGACCAGCTTTATACGCACATACTCCTCACGGCCTTTTTCCGAGGATATGTTTGTGACAAGCCTTGCTTTCCTGACAGACTTCATGGTATCTGAGAAACCGGCCATTGCTACGAGGAGATGGCGGACAATAACAGAGAGAACCATATACGTCGCGGCAGGATGCCCCGGAATTCCGATTACAGGCGTATCTTTAACCTTTGCGATAATCGTCGGCTTGCCCGGGGCAAGCATTACACCATGTGCAAGCACCTCGCCTTCGGTGTAGAGAACTCGGGCGGTGATATCGCGTATATCCTTCGAACTCCCGCCGGATATCAGGATCAGATCGCACTTGTCCACGCCGCTCCGGATAAGGGAGATCATCTCCTCCTCATTGTCCCTGACAATTCCGAGATGCAGCGGGATTCCCCCTTGTTTCCTGACGAATGCAGAACAGAGATAGCTGTTTACATCCCTGACCTCTCCAACCTTCGGTTTCTTGTCGACGGGGACGATCTCGATTCCTGTAGAGATTATTCCTACGACAGGTTTCTTCATGACCGGCACTTCATAGTAGCCTATCGCCGCCAGGGCCCCGAGATCTGATGCTGAAAGAACCTCTCCTCTTCCAAAAACAACGCCGCCTTCAGGAAAATCTTCGCCTTTTTTTACAACATTCTCACCGACTGCAACCGGCCGTTTGACAAGAACATCACCACCGACCTCATCGGTGTATTCTACCATTACGACCGCATCGGCCCCGTCAGGCATCTGACCGCCGGTAGGGATATTGAAGCATTCCCCCCTCGAAAGCGACATTTTCTCCCCGGCACCCATATCGATCCTTCCCTTCAGTTTCAGCATAGATGGGATCGAGTCGGTCGCATTTGTCGTATCCGCCGCGAAGACAGCGTAGCCGTCCTTCCATGACCGGTCAAAGCCCGGGATATCGATGTCGGACCTGACATCCTCTGAAAGAACCCTGCCAAGGGCATCATCGAGAAGGACTCTCTCCGGAGGCATCGCCGGTGCAATGGATTTTGCAAGATCCACTGCTTCATCTACTCTAATCAGGCTCAAAAAAGACGATTTCATAACTAACCCTGAATTGTCCCAAAAATGTTTATCTGAAGCAGCCGAGCTGGCACCCGCGGATTTTTATCTGGCTTGTATTGCAGTATTTACCTATATCAGCCAGAGGGATGCCATATTCTTTGTTTATCTCCATCGCCTGGGGGCATGTCATCACCTTCTCTATCCCCTTTTCCCGGAATATTCCGGCAAGTCTGGCTTTATACTCATCATCCATATATGATCATTGCTTTACAATAAATTAGAGTTTACCTAATGTTATATACATAAAAAGAGGATTATTTTTCAGCCATTTTATTCAGTATTTTTCTGATCTCCCGCAGTTCATCGAGGATCTCTCCGGATGAAACCTGTCCGGAACTCTCACTATCATCACCGCCCGTCGCCGCTGCAGCCGGCCCCCTGCTCCTCACGAAACCCATTATCATTTCGCGGAGGGGTTCGGGCTCTTCAATACCGGTTATCCTGATTTCCGCAACATTTTGCGCAGAATAACCGGCAGTCTGAATCCTGAGATTCGATATTCCGAAAATTCTCATCAGGGGGCCCTGCACGATATCGACATTGGTAATCCTGTTGTACGGAACAATTCCAGTCTGCCTGAACCACACGCCTCTCTTCCATGTCATCTCGGTTTCGTTCAGGTGATAGACGATCGATTTGTAATAAAGTGAATTCCATACGACAGTAACCAGGAGGGAGACAATCAACAGGGCAACGACTATAATATTCAGAATAGTGTTCTCAAAAACAGGTATGATCCACGCAATACAAAGCCACAGGATGATTACAACCAGGGAGACCACGATAAGATTATATTTTTTAAACCGCGTCACCGGCTTAAAATCCTTAAATAGCTCTATCTCTGACATACGGATCTCTTTTGAATGGAGATTATATAAATGAGCACTCAGGGAAGATATTGAAAATTAAAAATCAGGTTTTGTCTCGATACAGTAGTTCCTGTGCAGGTACTCCTCGCGGACAGGATAATTGCTCATTCTGACTGTATAATACCTCTCGAACTTCTTTATGAATTCAGGGTCGCGGCTGATGTCATACTCCTCCGGAACCTCGGGTTTTACCCAGAACGTGGTATTGCTACCGTGAACAAGGCATGCCCCCTTCCTTGAAACCGGCCTTCCTCTTTTTATCGTATGTTCGGTACACGAAAGACCTGCTATTACCTTTTCGTATTCAACCGAAGGATCGATCTCGTACGGCTTTAACGGGTATATGGCGATATCAGCGTCAGCACCTACTCCAAGGTGGCCCTTTCCGAGATCTACTATTCCGAGAGCCTTCGCCTGCGCAGCCCGGGTCATTATCGCGATCTCGTTCCAGTCGAGTTCGCGGTCAAGAGTCTGAAGCAGAACGCGTTTATAGATATCAGGATGAACGGTCTCCATCTCGAGATCGCGGTACTTTTTGCTCATCAAAAGGGCGGCAATCTCGGGATACTTTACAAACGGAGCTCCGTTGGGGTTGTCGGTCGTAAGCATGCAGCGCCACGGGTCCTTCACCTGTAGGGCGAGTTCAAGACCTATCGCCCACATTATCGAATTGACGAGATTCTTCCTGCTGTATAATACCGGAATAACTCCTGACCCGGTCTCAAGCTCGACATCATGGTTGCTCCACTTGTTGTTGTAGAGACGGAAGAGATTAAACTCCATCGGACCGTCGGCCGTCATCGTGGTCGTCCTCCCGAACATCACCTGGCCCATATCGATTGCAACCTGGGGTTTTCTGTTCACCATCCACGCGACATCGTCGGACTTCGAGCAGAAATCATGCCAGGAAGAGCCGCCGTAGGAATGGAACTGGACGTGAGTGAGGTAAAGGGTCTGCCTCTTGTCGTTTAAGTCCGGCGTCCTGTTCATCGTCTCAAGAGTGCACTTGTAGTTGCCCGGCTTTCCGAGGTTGTTGCAGTGAAGGTGGACCGAGTGCGGAAGCTTCAGGAACTCGTTCGCCCGTATCATGTAGTCGATGATCTCTGCAGGAGAAACATCGAAGTACGGAACCCTGTCGTGAATACAGTTTACATCCTTGCCATATCCCCATGCCTCGGTCCCGCCGGGATTCGTGAGCTTTAACCCGAATCCTTTTGCCGCAGTCAGGTACCACGCGACAACGGCGGCGGTCTTCTTAAGGTCGCCGTCATGGATAGCCTCCATCGCCGACCAGTTGCCGTCGAAGAGCGTATTGGCCATCGTATCCTGAAGGGTCGTATGAGCGAACTCCTCGTGAGTGTGCCGGGCTTCGAACGGAGCCATCGCACCTTCGAGAACTGTCGTGTACCCCATAGCACTGTAGCGGTAGGTGTTTGCATAAACCGTCGGAACGCTGTAGCCTGAGACCGGGTGCATATTCCGGCGGGCACGCCCCCTGCCTGCCCGCATATCCTCGGGGCTCATGTACCTGCCGAAGTTCACCTTCGTTCCGCAGATATGTGTATGGGAATCAACACCACCCGGCATAGTCAGGTTTCCGCCGGCATCGATCACCTCGGCGGAACTCCCGACGGACTCGACTATCTTTCCGTCCCTGACGGCGATATCCATCGTTTCGCCGTATATATCGTTCAGGGGATCGATGACCCACCCGTTTTTGATGAGATATTCGCTCATAACCCCTTCGCCTCCTTTATTATATTGTATATCCGGGTAAGAACCTCAAGATCGTTGGGCATGGTGGGTTCAAGGACTTTCTTCACCCAGAGGGGCAGGGCGTCCAGGCGGTAGCCGGTCCCCTCGGCATCTATTCCGCATGCCGCAACGGGGATATGCACATTGGCGACCGCAGTGCTGAGTGCGACAAATGGATCTATAACGACACATGGGATCTCGGAAAGGCGCCTGACACATTCTCTCGGGAAATGCGCCCCGGGATCACTGCCTATGATGATACATGCATCAGCTTCTTTCCTCCTGAGAAGATCGACAGCCGAGGTTTCTCCGGGATTATAGAATGCAGTGCCACGCGAGTAATCGATTGCATACGGGTAACCTCCCAGATAAGCGAATGTCTGGTTTGTCCCGTATACGTTCCAATGACCCCTCATCGGAGTCAGCGTGAACTTCGTATGCCTCGAGAGCTCATCGACGAGTTCAACTCCGTTCCTGACGTTTTTGTATTTTCCGGGCGATTCGGTCAGACCGATCCCTGTGAAAAACACACCGAACTTCGCCTTGAGAAGCATGTCCGCAACCCTGAAGAGCTGTTCTCTCTTCACTCCGGCGACCATGGGGGGAATGACATCCCTCTTTCCCCTGACGATCGCCCTCAGGGCGGAGAACACCGCATAATCGCCACCCGGTTTTATCTGGATGAATTCGTCGGCATTCTTCGCGATATCGGTCTCCCTGATGTCGACTACGATAAGTTTCCTCTCGCGGAAGGCGTTGTTCAGGAAGAAGCCGTCGGCGTATGTGGAATAACGGCTCATATGACGCGGGTGGGATTCTATCGGGTTCGACCCCCAGTAGACTATGACATCCGCCCTGTTCTTGATCTGGCCAAGCGTACAGCCGGGATGCCCTACTTCCTGAATAGCCATAATAGACGGACCGTGGCAGATCGACGAGCAGTTGTCGATCACCGCACCGGCCATCTCAGCGATCGAGATCCCCATGCACTGGGCCTCGCCGTAAGTTCCCGAGAAACCGAAGATCAGCGGTCTGTCGGCATCAAGGAGCATATTGGCGGTATAGTCTATCGCCTCGTCATAGGAGATATTTTTCCAGCCGGAGCCGTCTCTCATTATCGGCTCTTTCAGCCTTCCGCGTGCAGTGAACTTTCCGTTGCTCAAACTGCACCCGTTATCGACGCCTGTGATCTGGTTGTCCTTAATTGTTACCCGGATGTCATCGCAGAGACACCCGCAGAGAGGGCAGACGACATCGTCGATTACACAGTCCCCGCAGGGAGACTTTGTCACGCAGACAGGGTCTCCGATATCAAAACGGCAGCCGCCCTCATGCTCGAGAATCTCCCATGCCGTGAGAATTTCCTCATCTTCGCCGGCAGGGACAACATCGACATTTACCCATTTGTAATCCGGGGCGCCCGTTCCGTGGGTCTTTGAATGCAGGATATAATTCGCATGCGGACCGACCGGAATGAAAACCATCCCCTGTAAAATATCCGCACAGGATACTGCTTTAAAAATGGTTTCTCCGGCTTCGCTGGAGATTTTTACTTTCTGCCCGTCGTCCACCCCGATCCCGAGGAGATCCAGGGGGTTGATATAGCATAAAGAGGTCTGGGCAGTATACTCCGGATGATCCTTATAATAAAGCTGTTCGCCCTGCCGTATCGTTCTGCCACTGGTCATCACTAATTTCAAAGGGCAACCTCCGACAAAGGCCCCGGAAAGCAGGTTAGAACCTTGTTCTTATCGTATAAAAGCTGTTCAGGAATGAATACGCGGGAATATAATCCGGAGTACATCAGTTAATCATCTGTCGGACATCAAACTGAATAAATGTTTCTTTTTTTACACAATCCCGCTTTATATCTTATAAATTCCATAAATCAACAATATCATCTGAACATTAAAACAAAAGAAAAGAGATCTGTCAAACTCAGGACATACCATAGATATGGAGAACAAATCCAATCTTAGCTTTAATCCGCCGCATTCAGGAATTTCCTTACGGCCTCTGTGTATTCTTCTTCTTTCTCCAGATGATTCTCATGTGACGCATCTTTGATGATAAGGAGTTCCGGGTTATTTACAAGGCCGCTGAAGTATTTCATTGATCCGGGCGCCGCCTCATCATATTCCCCGCAGATGAAAAAGACAGGCACATCTATTTCGGACAAATTTCCGGTCAGGTTAAACGATTTCAGGGTTCCGGTACATGTGAACTCGCTCGGCCCCCACATATGCATATAAACAGGAATCGACATTTTCTCAAACGTTTTGATCAAAACAGGGGGCCACGGATCGAGCCTGCATAGATGAACCGAATAATAATAGTTCATTGCATCCTGGTATTCCTTTGAATCATAATTCCCGGTCTCCTCCGCGTGCCTGACATGCTCCTGTATCTCTTCAGGCATCTCCGACAGGTACGCCTTCTGGTCTGAGATCCATCTTCCCGTATCGAGAAGAGGGGAAGATAAGATCAGGCTCTTTACGCCTTCCGGATTCCCGTCGAGATAGTACGCCGCCGCAAGCCCGCCCCCCCACGACTGCCCGAGAATATGAACTTCGTCAAGCCCGAGAGCACTGCGGACTTCGCCTAATTCTTTCACGTAGTTTTCAACTGTATAAATTGAAAGATCTTCAGGCTTGTCCGAGTTCCCGCAGCCGAGCTGATCATAGAATATCACCGGCCTTTCATCAGAGAGCACCGACAGGGATTCGAAATAGTCATGGGACGCACCCGGCCCCCCGTGCAGTAGAAGAAGCGGTGTTTTCTTGCCGTCTGCTCCGACAATCCTGAACCAGATCCGCCCGTTTCCCGTGGAGATATACCCTTCCCGGTTGTTGTCATCCATATTTGTAATATTTATCTTATCTCCATATTTAGATGGCATAGTCGTACATAATGCCGCAAATACAAACAACAGCAATAAAATCAGGATTACCGTGGCACACAACACATGATTACCGGATTCCATGACACCAGTCATGGCACTATTCGAAAAAAAAGGATTTAATGGCTGCGTCTTTTGATCAAAACCGCAACCCCGAGCCCTGCCATCAGTGCGAACAATGGTGCCGGCGACTGATTGGCGTAGGCTGAAGTCCCTGTAGATGTAGCTGAACCCTGGGATGATGCACCGGCAGGTTTTGCATATTCCATTAATTCGGACAGGTCGTCATCGGTCAGGTCATAGTGATAAAACAACGAGTAATACTCCTTTACACGGTCGTCGACGTTATAGTCGAATACATCAGGGTAGTAGAGGTTCCCTAGCCATATCATAGATAAAAGACGGTTTACAGACGGCGGCCCTCCCATCCAGCTGTAAGGGCCGTATGGTGCTTCATAGACATTTCCATCCTGAACAGCCCGGAGCGACTGCCAGTCGGCGCTGTTCATGATCGCATCATAATATTCGTGCTCGTCATCATAAGCGACGATGATATAGTCGGGATTCATCTGGAGAATGTCCTCCATCGTATACTCGTCTCCCATACCGCTTGCAGTAACCGCTTCATTTGCAAGATTGTCGCTGATATAGTTGATTACCTCGCCATGATATGAGTTTTCGCCCGAACCTATGAGATATACCGAATTGCCGTCGACACTGACGACGTAGATCATGCTCTTCCTGTTGTCGCCGATCTCGTTCATTCCCACAGCAAACTCTGACAGAAGATCAGAGGTATAAGTCGAGAGCTTCTCACACTGTTCCTCTTCGGAAAGGAGCTCACCGAGGGTAAGATACGATCCCGGAATGTCCGACAGGTTGTTCTGCGTTACAAATGCAAAGTTAACACCTGTCTGCGCCTGTATCTTGTCGAGGTCCTCTTTCATCGTGCTCTTCGCCTCACCGATATCAAGCACGAGATCAATTCCGAGCTCCTTGTTCATCTCCATGATCTCTTCGGGATTCATGGTAGACTTCGCCCCGTAGAACTGGCCTGTAACAGGCAGGGCGGCAACACGCGGATCTATATACTTCAGCTGTGCATCGCTGTATTCACTCGAAATACTCACGAAGAGATCAGGATCGACCGAATAGAGCACGATCTGGGCCAGCGGACCGGAAGGAGATACTGCAGTGATATTTACCGGGAGTATCAGTTCTCTTCCCACATCATCGACAAATGTCCTTGTCTCTTCTGCGGCAGCAATTCCGGAAAAGAATGCCAGGAAAACACACAACACAATAAAAATACGATAGCCAAAAAGACTTCTCATAAAAAAAGTGTTCACCTTTTTAACATATAATGCTTTATTATTAGATCTTGTTAGGTTTTTAATATTAACTTTGTCAACTTAAACAGGAATGACAAAAAAGACAGTTGTTCCGGCTTTCAGCAGGTAAAAAAATTATTTTCTCCGGGTAATGCCAAACGCAGCCATGATTCCTGCAAGAATCCCAAATACGGAGAGCGGTGTTGCAACGGAATCGGGGTCCACAGGTGCGGAGGTATATACAGTCTGCCCCTTCTTATTGGTGTATTTTGTCTCATACTGGAATTCAGCACCATCTGTTGAAAAATCAACTCCTTTTTCGACTGCAAGGGTCAGGCCTTCGGGAATCTCAAAGGGCTTTCCGGGAATCAGGGCGAAGTCCTGTGCCAGCACGGCATTCTTCTGTAGTTTATAAGCGGAGCCTTCACCGGCGAATACGACTGCCTCGTCTCCCGTGATCGAGGTTACATTTGAGTTGAAGACGTAGTTCTGGTTTTCACCACTCTCGTCTTCATAGATTGTGATTACAGAATCTCCAGAGAATACAACTTTTCCGAATCTGCTGTCGACACCGAAGTTTCTCGTTCCGGCGCCTGTAGCAGATACTTCCACCACTCCGCCGGAGATCAGGACACCGCCTTCGCCATTATCACCGTCACCGTCTATTCCGAAACTGTTTGCACCGCCGACAGCCGAAGCGGTTACGCTGCCGCCTGAGATGATTACTGACTCGATCGCATAAAGCGCCTTGTTCTTATGGCTCGTGCTGCTGTCGGCAGTCGCGCTTACAGTTCCGCCGGAGATCGAGATCTGCCCCTCCGAAGAATATATTCCGCACGTTATATCCGTGCTCTCCCCTCCGGCCCTGAGATCGATATTTCCGCCTGTGATATCCACGGAAGATCCTTTAATGCCGTATGTTGTTTTGCCGCTGCCTGAAACCGTTATTTTCAGGATTTTCCCCGTATCGCTCTTTATTGTTATGGAACCTTCCGACTCTATCCCGGAGCAGTTTACAGCAGATATCGTGAAATCGTCCCTGACGATTATTACGGCCTCATCCGGCCCCGTATGATTGATCCCGTTTTTGTACATCTCCTGCGTATCCTGGGACAGGATATATTCGGTCGCTGCACACGACGGAGCAATACATACCCCGCAAAAAAACAATAATCCAAAGATAAAACTCAAACCTGATAACTTAATCTGCATTTTTTCACCACAATTCATCTTTTTGACGAGGAGGCGAGAAGATTCACCTTCGTTCCCGCTGCATAGATCCTCTGGAATTCAGCCCCCGATGCGATTCTCTTCGCCATTTCCGGATCGTTTATGACAAAACCGGAGAGATCCCCGACACCGAAATCAAAGAACTGTGGTGCAAGAGGTGTCCCGGGCCCTACAATTGCTACTTTTTCGGCGTTTTCCGACAACTCCAGCAGCCTGGGAAGGCTCTTGTCGCCAATGGCTGCACATGTTATAAATGCGAAATCGCATTCAGGCAGCAGAAAATCACATGCATTATAAGGATAATCGCCGGGGCCGGGGTCCCACTCGACGACGCTTAAGTCACACACAGGCTCGAATAGTCCTTCAATAAACGGGAAATGGCCGACAACGCAGACCTTTTTGCCGCGGATTTCGTTCTGCGAGTTGATGAACGGGTCTTTGAGCCTTCCCTCGACACGTCCAGGTTTTGGAATTTCAACTCCGTTCTTTTGTGCGTTTTCAGGGTGGTTGTACCACGCGACAATCGCGGCATTGCCGACAGAAGCTTCGATAAAATTCCATGATTTTACCAGTTCCGCAACCTCTTTCAGGGGTTTGCCTATCTTGTTCCCGGTATACTGCGGCGCACGCTGCCAGTAGGGCCTGTAGGGTGCTACACCACCGCCACCGTCTATCTGAACATATGTCAGTTCAGCCCCGATCACCACATCCCCTACGATGACATCATCGGGAATCCCTTCGATCAGGGCGTCATAAATCTCCCACTTACTCATTTTTCAGACCTCTCAATCCGATTTCTTCATTTTTTCTTTCACCATACACCTCTCATCTCAGAAAAGACCAGAACCATTCATCCATAAACTCCTCGACAACGCCATCGCCAATGACCTCCCCCTTCCTCAGGCTGTTGCGCAGGCCTAAAAGAATATTGTCGACCTTTTCGATCTTTTCAAGATTCCTCCTTTCGTTCTCCGTCGTAGGGAGAACCTTTGCGATACCCCCGTTTTTGATTACTATCCTCTTATCGGCCCTCAGGGCGAGGAGGGGGTCATGCGTGGACATCAGGATTATCTTTTCATTGCCCGCAAGAAGCCTGATGGCCTCCTTACGATCGATTCCCGCGTTCTCGATCTCGTCTATCAGAATTACCGGAGAGGCACTCATCAGTGCGGTATCTGCGATCATAAGAGCCCTCGACTGGCCGCCGGAGAGCTGCGTCACTTTTGTTTCCGGCGAAAACTTCTCTCCCGCAAGGGAATTCGCACATTCGAAACACCGTTCGACAACATCTTCGACATCGGATACCATCCTGCTCTTCGCATGCATCTCCAGGAACTCCCGGACCGTCAGGTCCATTACGAAGTTCATCGTCTGGGATAGCTGGGCCACGAGTTTCCCGCCGGTATCGAACCTTCGCATCTCGTCTGGAACAGTTCCGTTGATCAGGATCTGCCTCAGTGTCGGCGTGTCCTTCTGGGCCATGCACTCGATATCCTCAAGAAGCCGGCTCTTACCAGAACCAGTGGGACCGACGATGCTTATAATCTCGCCTGGCCTGACCGTCAGTTCCACATTCTCCTGTTCACCGGACTTGTTCCGTCCACCGATGATCGTGATAGATGAGATTGCATCCGGCCGGTCGTCGTGGTCTGAACGAAATGCCTCGAGAAATGTGCAGAAGTGATCGATTATACTTTCATTGTCGAGCCCGAACTCCTCGAGCATCTCCGGATCGACATCGAGGAGGGCAGCGGGAAGGGTTTTGGATGAATCTATTCCTCCAAGCCTGTGATTTGCAAGGTAGTCGACGGCAAGGGGATAGCGTTCCAGGATAACGCAGACAGGTGTCTCTACGATCTCTTCATAGAAGTCGTAAGAACTCATTCCTCGAACTCCATCCTTTTAAGCATCCCCATCTGGTAGAAATCGCCGATCCTCGTCTCCCCCGTGCAGTAGGAGCAGATTGCCGCCGGCATCGTAAATCTGAGGGTCCTGTCCTTCAGGGTATCGATCTCGGTCGCCTCGCTGAAGGATTTGGCAAGCATGAAAGTCCCCTGCCCGGTAATCCCGTTGACGAAGATCACCTTAGCATTCGAATTGACCTCCTTTATGTTGAAGGAAAAAACCTCGCGTTCGGCCTGCGATACGATATCACCCTTCGTCACGACCACAATATCTGCGTACTTGAGCATTGGTCCGATCTTTCGCGGTGTGTTTACCCCGGAGAGGTTGTCGATTACGCATACCGAGAGTATGCCCTTGATATACGGCGAACAGCGGTTGCAGAGTCCGGCACTTTCTGTGATTAGAACTGAAAGGCCCTTCCTCTTCCCCCATGAGACGGCTTCCTCGATATTGCTGACAAAGAAATGATCAGGGCAGATCTTCCCTGCAAATCCGGTCTGGACAGGGATATTGCTCTCGCCGTACCGAATGTGATCGAATGATGTGAGTGAGTCGAATTTGACAACACCAACGCTCCCCTCCGGAAGACCGAGCGTTGCAATTGTTTTAAGAATTACTGAAGTCTTGCCGGAGGACGGAGGCCCGGCAACTGTTATCATCTTCATGGATGTTAGTAAAAGGTGCGCCGTTTTTGTTCATAATAATTGCCAAATTGTGCCGAATAGTAAATAATATCTGCTTAACAAATCTGAAAATATCACCCTTCCCAGGAAAACAGGTTGGGCCACGCTTCCGGGGAGGATCTATACCCTTACGGGCACCCGGATTTCAAAAATTGGATGGAGATCTTAATTAATTATTTAGCACCGATATCTTCTTCATAGACATCGAAATATTCGTCGGTTTCGATGATATGATACTGGCCTATAGCAGTAACATTATACGGGTTGCCTATTGTTGAATACGGGAGTATAAATCTGCCGCCCTCGCTCTTTTGGGCGTATACGAATTCTCTCCCGGCATTAGTTTTAAGATTAAGTTCCACTGTGCCTTCTCCCGGGACTTCATAACCGTCTACGTACTCGAAGATCTTGACGTTGTCGTCAGGATCTGACGATTCAAAAACAAGCCTGTAGTTTTTAAGCGCCTGAACCGTGCAGCAGGGCATATCCGGGTTCTGGCTTACCAGGATGTCATCGGAAGTCGCTTCCGAAACTGCAGTATCATAGTCCACGGTCTGATAACCTGTTATGGATTTTACACCGCCGCTTGTGGTGGTCGTAATCACATCGACCTCTTCAGGCTCGATATAAGTTCCATCCAAATTTTGGAGCCTTACAACGGTTGTATTATAATAATTTGAGGTATACACCCTCGAATAACCACTATTACCTGAATCGTCAGAGTTGTAGAGGCTTATCATATAGTCGACCGTAATATCTGCGGGATCGACCCACGAGAGAATCGTAAGAATTCCCTTATCCGGTGTTGTAAGCTCCGAATTCGTGACGACAAATCTTGCTCCGGCGTTATCCATTATCCGGTCAGCCTCTTCTTCCGATCCCGAGATTAGGAAGTTTGCACATCCTGTATCTCCCTGAACATTATCCTGGAACGGATTTGAAACCGGAATTCTTTTTCCAACAAGAGTGATCACATGCCCGAAATCCCACCATGACATTACTCCATACGAATCTTCAGGATATACGAACGAATCAGAAGAATATTCCCCGTAATAGTCCACACCCGGATCGGGGGTGTTTTCGTTCATCCATTCCATTGCCTCCAGCCATTTGTCCTTCTCAAAACTGACTCCTGAATAATCCTCAGTGAACCGGACATCGTTTATAACGGATGCAGCAAAGAAAACGACTGTAATACCGGTAATAACCATAAATATAGCAGTTCCGGTCAAATGATCGTCATTGGCCTTCGCACTTTTTTTCTTTGATTTTCCTTCAGCAGGCTTTTTCTCTTTTCCGAGGTATGACAGAAAATCGCCGTAATACCGGGAATATACATAATATATACACAATGCAGAAAGAATTGCAAAGGGCGCTGCGACGAAATAATCAAACCTCATGTGTTTTATCGACACATATACCGTCATGAGCATCCAGAGAAGAACAAACAGGTATCCGTTCTCCTTTGTCGAGTACAATTTATATAACGCAACTATTACCCCCCCTGCACCCAGGACCAGGCCGATCTGATAGCTTTGCAGGATAAAATCAAGGGTCATCGGCTGCATCTCTGCAATCGCAACGTTTCCAAAACCGAAAACAAGGTTTGCAGACGAGAAGAGGGACGAAAAAATATCCGGCACAACTATTGCGGATGCAAACAGGGCTATAACTCCGGCCAGAATAAGAACGGACGGATATGCAATTTTGTTATCCTTAAGATTTGTTCTGCCCAGTCCGAATGACAGAAGAATCAGAACCCATGTTGCAACGATTACCAGAACCGGAATTATTACATGAACAACAGTATACGACGAGATCGCAAATCCGGCATATTTTATTCCGAAGATCAATGCCATGATTGCCGGAATTATCATTGCGACAGTGTTTACAAAGCCCAATTTATACGGAATATTTCCTGAATTATGAGTTATTATGCAGGAGAACAATGTGAATATCGATATTAATACAAGGAAGAGTACCGTTGTCGGGGATGTGAAATAACAGGCACTGTAAAATACGCCTGCAAGAACGGAATACGCAAAGATCTTCAAAAATTCTTTGTCTTTGATATCCGGTTTGAATTCACCGGAAGAGTCCCTGACTGCAAAGATATAGAACATACAGAATATTGCTGAAAAGAGAATCTCCGCCGCATGATGATCGACATACCCGTATGACGTATAGTTCAGGAAGAACAGGGAGCTGACGGATATCAGCGCCGCCGCGATAATCCCGGCAAACCTGCTTTTACTAACGGATTCCGCGATGAAATAGACGACGGGAACCAGCACTGCCGCCATAAGGGGGGGTACGAATGATGCGGCGTTTACGATCGCGGCCTGTCCTGACGCTCCTGTAATTATTACAAAAGCGCCCGCGATCATCGGGAACAGCGGCCCCCATCCGATATTCTTCCCGTCAGGGTATGCTGTCATCGGGTCGAACCAGTCATACTGCAGGAAGTTATGGGCCATAACCTCTATCTGCCTGAGGTTGTACTCAGCATCGCCCCGTATCACGTGGATATACCCGGTATCAGGGAGGAGAAACAGAGGAATGATTCTCAGCATAAATGCAAGAAGAGCAAATATAAACAAAAGTATTGCCACATTTATGCTTTTTTTGGTGAAATCAAACATATCAGATAGTATTTCAGCCATATAAACAAATAATTTTACCCCCTGTTTTCCTTTGAATTCACAGGTGCTACAATTCAGTAAAGATCTATTTTGACAGAGAAAGAAAGACCGGGAATGAGTCTGTCTTCAGTATAAAAGAGAGGGTTCGGGTTGTACTGGTTTCCTGGCATCCGGTCTTCCATAAAAAATGAAGAATTTATTTTTAGCCCTTGATTGTTACAACTGCACGTGAAATCAGCGTTCCACTGGCCTTGTCGTTTACATCAAGGTAGAACGACTTTCCTATGTTTTCCTGATTTACAAAGTCCAGTGCCCAGAAACTATCATCAGCGCTGGTAAGCTTTTCACCTGTATCTGAATCAAGGAACGTCCAGTGCGTACCGTCAAAATAATAGTCTCCATGACTTGAGTAAACAGTCTTCTGAAGTATCGTTGGTTCACAATTTGTGATATTTACGTAGAGCGTATCTCCAGGGTTGAAAGAAGATATTCCATAACCCCGGAAGCCACCAGTACTTGAGTTATAGGACATCACAGCCACACCATTTGAAGTAGTAACCGTTGCAAGATTTATTGCACTTGTTGACATAGCTTCAAGATTCGGACCGAATGTGGGCCCGTTCTTAACCGTTATCAACATATCGGCAGTAGGAATTGCTTCTCCACCTGCGTGGATGATTGAGAGACCTCTGGTTACGCTGAACTCACCCTGAATAGTTGCCTGTGGGGCTTTTGTCTGCCCTTCTGCAAAACCGCCTGCAAATCCGCTAACAACCGCCGCGATAATGATTGTTACAACAAGCATTAACATGACACCTACGACGGGAGATACCGCTGAATCGTTATTTTTTATCATAATCAGTCCTCCACAGCAATATTGCTATTATAAATCGCAGCACCTGTAGGCGTGTAGATAACTTTTACATTAACAGTATCTCCTGCACGAAGCTGTTCCCAGCCATACCCTAGTAATGCCTGAGTCGGATCGGCCTGTCCTTCTTCATAGAGGCCCGAGGCATACTTATAAGCATAAAGTGTTTCACCATTGTAACCACTATCTGCAGGTTCTGACAATGCCCCAGCTATTGCCTGCCCTGAATCAGATCCGTATGGATATGCAAACAGGTTCACACCCTCCTGTAATGTAAACTGCCCAAACCAACCTGGTTTCTGGTATGCATCAGCACTCTTCCCCATTGGATCTGTCGGGTTTGTCTGATCGACTCCTGCTCCTATTCCAAAAGGCGCTGTAGACCAATTTGTCACTGTTTTTGTCTTCATACCCTGATAACAGATCACATTGGCACTGTTTGGAAGGCTCGTGTTTCCACCTGTAAAAGTATTACCATTAGAGATTGTCTTTTGTTGTTCCGTAAGACCAGGATCAGTATTGTCCTTCATAGTTGTCGACCAGGATGTGACAATCTTCAGGTCAGTAGTACTGATTGGTTCACTTACGCCAAGTACCGAGGCCGTAAATCCGCTTCCTATGTAACTTCCCGTGTTTGCAATTGTAACATCCATGGAAAGCGTCGGAGACTTCTCCTGTCCGGAAATAAGCCCTCCTGCAAAACCGCTCACAACCGCCGCGATGATAATCGTCACAACAAGCATCAGCATGACGCCCACGACGGGTGAGACCGCATCTTCGTTTTTCATACATTCACCATACATATGATGCACTACAGCACCATGATCACCATATTTGTAAAGATTGCTACTTAATATTCGGCTAAAGTAAATTAAATTATATTGATTAATCATCTTATAGTAGACTGAGATGTTTAACCATTAAAAAAAAAGCTCATTTTTCCGATCATAACCAGCTACAGACCCCGATCAATCTCATAAGAAGATCAGTCAGGTGAACAGGTCCGGAGGTGTGAAAATTATTCATCGCGCGGAATGCAGATCAGATGATATCATTTACATTCTGCAATCACGGGTGAGTTGCTAAAAATTGTAAAAAAAGCGTAAAACATGAGATAGAATAAATACTCAGACAATCTGAGTGCATCACCATTCTTTATCAGAGATTACTGTTGAAATTCCGGATCTTAAGGAGGGAATGTCGTCATTTAAAACATTCCACACAATATCCCAGCTGACATCAAAATAACCATGCGTCAGACGGTCTCTCATTTTTCCAATAACCGACCAGTCAGTGTATTTCAGGATATTCTGCTTTCAACTCGGGGGATACATTCTTTGCAGCCTCGCCAATAATTTCCAGTGATTTCTGAACGACATGCTGCATTATTTTATCGGCATCAAGTTTTTCATATGTCAAAGATTCGGTAGCATCCGAAAGAAACTCTATTTCATCACGGATATGACAGATAAACATCCTGTCGCGATTCATACGCGGATTACCTCGGACATAACATCCTGACGAATATAAGAACTCAAAGCACGTTCGGTAACCAGATCTACTTTTCGACCGAATAATTCTTCCAAATAATCTCCCAAATTAACCAGATTTGAAAGAGTAGCCTGACCGGCCGAAAATGAAATTAGTACATCGATATCACTATCTGCGGTGTCCTCTCCCCTGCTGACAGAACCAAATATGCCGATAGATTCAATCCCAAAATGCTGTTGAATATAAGGCAGATTTGCATCAAGTTTCTCTAAAATCTCCTCCCTGATGCTTTTATAAGTACCTGCCATAAAAAATCCCCGGTTTATGAATAGTATATCCAGACGAGTTAATGAGGTTTACTATGGAAATCAGTTCTGGGTTTATCTTCCGCAGGGACAGGATCAACCTTTGTCAATGCCTGATATGAAAAAAATATGAGACTAATCAGCAGTAATGCACCCTGCTATATTGAAAATATCGCTGTCTATTCATCGCGCGGAATGCAGATCTTATGAGTACGGTTGACATTCTCGTAGTCTTCGATACATACACTCACGCCATACACATCCCTGATCAGATCGGGAGTCATGACATCCTCGGGAGGACCGTCCGCTATTACCTTCCCTCCCTGGATCATCAGAACGCGGTTTGCATAGAGAAATGCATGATCCGGATTATGGGTGGAAAGAATCACGATATACCCGTCATTTGCAAGATTCACAATCCTTCTCATCACCCTCCACTGGTTTCCGTAGTCCAGGTTAGCGGTCGGCTCGTCCATGATCAGTATCTTCGCCTTCTGGACAAGTGCACGAGCGATAAGTGCAAGCTGCCGTTCCCCCCCGGAGATTTCCCCGTAACCCGCATTTTTCAGGTGGGCGATTCCGAGACTCTTCATCGCCTCATACGCCTCGTCGACATGCTGCTGCTTCGGCTCGGAGAGGATACTGATCTGGTTCGTAAGCCCCATAAGGACGACATCCAGAACAGTGAAATTGAAGACAGGAAAAGTCGACTGCGGAATATATGCAATCTTCTTTGCAATCTGCTTGTGATCGAGTGTCTTTATATCAGCTCCTTCCAGAAAAACTGAGCCGGTATAATTCCTGAGAAACCCGAGAATGCAGCGAAACATCGTGCTCTTCCCAACCCCGTTAGGTCCCAGAACTGCAAGAAGGTCTCCATCCTTTGCAGAAAACGATACATCACATAATACATCCCTGAGATTTTTTTCGTAGGAAAACGTCAGATTTTCAACCTCAAGTGTCATGATCGCCTCCCGTTGACAATCAAAAGATATGCAAAGATCGGTCCGCCGACGAATGCAGTAAGGATTCCCAGAGGAACCTCGATCGATGCCATCGTGCGTGCAAAATCATCGACCAGGAGGAGGAAACCACCACCCATAAAGATAGATGCCGGAATGATCATCCTGTAATCATACCCGAAGACCATCCTGCAGAAATGCGGAATAACAAGACCTACCCACCCGATTATCCCCGAGATTGCCACGGCAACCGCAGTGACAAGCGTTGCGCATACGATAACGACAACACGCAGAAGCCTGGTATTGACCCCCATGCTCTTCGCCTCGTCCTCGCCGAGAGTCAGTATGTTCAGCCTCCATTTAAGGAGAACAAGCGGGATCAGTCCGGCAATAATCAGCGGTCCGGCATAAAAAACATCGGACATCGTTGCGGCCGAGAGGCTCCCCATGAGCCAGTAGGTTATTGCCGGAAGTTGTTCCGTCGTATCGGCGATCAGCTTGATATAGGAAAGAGAAGCCGAAAACAGACTTCCTACAAGAATACCTGCAAGAACCATCCCCAAAATCGGAGACCCTTTGGTAAGCCGGCTTATGCAATATGCGACACCGACCGCGGTGATAGCGCCTGTAAATGCAAAAATCGTAACAGCACTGCTTCCCAGGGAGAGATAAATTGCAAGCGATGCCCCGAAACCCGCACCTGCCGATGCACCGAGAATGTCGGGGGAGACCAGCGGATTCTGAAACATTCCCTGGTATGCTGCACCTGCAGTAGATAAAGCTGCACCGACAAGCAATGCTGCGAGGATTCTTGGAAGGCGGATATTCATCACGACACTGTTCATCGCATAATCCCATGTTTCTTCAATAGGAGATGCGTTTATTATCGAGAGAATATTTGAAATGAGAATCATCACAACATCGGGCATGCTGATGGAAAAACGCCCGACTCCAAGCGAAAACAGGGCACAGAAAAAGACTGCGGCAACAAGGATCACAAACCTGAACCGGTAATTCGGAAGTATTCTCTCATTATTGTCGGGATCGCTCATAAAATGCAATAAGATGTTGGGTAATTAGTTAAATAACTCATAAAGTTAAATGAACATGATTACAACAACAATAGTGTCCGGATTTAATTAAGATTTAAAACTAAAATTAAGACAAGCCCATTTTATCCAACTTAACACTGTAGAAGCCCTCCTTCTGCTTGTCGTCCGGGTATATTTACTATAATTTTCCCTGATGACAGGTACCAAAGATTCTATAGTAACCTTATTTAAATCATAATTACAGTGTTTCAATAAAACGATTGCTGATCGCAAGACCGGTTTTTTTAACATTTGAACGAATAAAATCCTCTTACGGCACCTCTGCGTTGAACAGCGCTTAATCTCTCTACCAAGCCCTGTTAAAATAAAAGAACCGGCGTTCTCATGATTTCTCTCCAGAAAACCGAGAAATATTGCTGCATTTGCATAATAATCCCCCTGCCTGCCGTGAAATTTAAATTTACTCGATATTTGTTCAGTTGTTTTACCTTTTTCGTCGAAAAAGACTATTATATCAAGGACCTTGTCAAGATCATTTGCCTGCGGAAACGGCACTTTAAACGGATTTGATGAATCTTCTTTCACGGAAAGGAGCAGTTCATCAAGATCGACTGATAATTCAGACACGACATCGACCGGAAACGGCTGCGGATTTTGTGCGTCAGAATTATCCTGAACTATTCCAAAATTTTTTTTTCGCATGAGATTCCTTTCCATGTCCGGCAATAATGGCGCAATTCTGCCGATTTCCACTGCCTCCTAAAGGAAACCGGGCGGTATACTATTATGATTCCTGTATTTTAAGATAATTATTCTTCTACTCATAAACTTCATTTGATACACCTCTCATATATCTTTAGCATCCAGAAAGAGTGGGTTTCAAACAGGCTGTATTATGACGTTTTTTTAATTTTGAAATCGCCGATGAAATAAATTCAGTCGTCTGATAATAAATCTTCTGTAAATCCTGTTAAGTAAGTAAAGTAAATATTATTATTGAACAAATGATCATTATTAAGTATATTACTTTACATATCCCTATCTTAGAGGTGGTCTCTCACAGTTGTTCTGATCCACTTCTACAGGATTGGCCTGTCGGCCAAAGGGAATTAACATGAATTTTCTAAAGAAAGAACCGGGGCATAGCGAAGCGGCTGTGTCACCCGTTGTCGGTGTAATGCTGATGCTGGTTGTCACCATCATCATTGCAGCGGTAGTAAGCGGTTTTGCAGGCGGTCTGGTAGGAGGAACCGATCAAAAGGCCCCGTTGCTTACATTGGATGTAAAGATTTCAAACACCGGAACCTACATAGGAAGCGGATTTTCGGCAACCGTTACAAGTGTCAGCGATCCCATACCCACCAAGGATATAAAGATCGCGACTTCCTGGAGAGTTAAGGACAGTAATACCAGCGATATTACTTCAGGGGGAAACACTTCAACGCCTCTTGTTGCCAATGTCAACAGCCCTGAGATAGAAGGAACTTCGCTCATTAAGAGTAATGCACCGTACGGGTACGGTCCTGGTGTGAATTCTTCATCAGGCGCACAGTCCCTGACTAATCCTTTCGACAAACCTGATCAGCAGTTCGGAAACTATTCCCTGGTCCAGGGGACAGGACTCGTTGCATTCGCTTATGGCAGCAACTCGGAAAAAGCGATCGGTTCGTCAACAGGTTTGAGTGATGACGGCGGTTACGGCGTAGTTACGGATTATGAATATATTTCCGACGGTTACTTTGGGACCGGAGCACTTGACGCCGCACAGGCAGTACTTGGAACAAACTGGGAAAAACTGAGAGTAGGTGACACAGTGAACGTCAAGGTAATTCATATTCCGACCGGGAAAGTGATCTTTGAAAAGGATGTCGCAGTTACGGAGGGCTAATCATGGTATTTAAATTAAATAGCGAAGCGGTTTCACCTGTTGTTGGCGTTATGATGATGCTTGTCGTAACCATCATCATAGCAGCGGTGGTTTCGGCTTTTGCTGGCAGTTCGATGGACAGCCAGCAGACAGCACCGCAGGCGACTATCCAAGGAAAATTCAGCATAGGGACAGGCATGGAGATCATTCATATGGGCGGAGATGCTCTTGCAACCTATGATCTCGTGTTCACTGTAAGAAACAGTCATGTATTCGGCCCGAACCTTGAGCAGGTGACTGCACAGATCATCGATAAGACACTAATTATTGACAGCCGGGGAAGGCCGCTTGATTACGGGGACGGCAGTACAAATGTTACATCATTTAAATCCGGGGATACCCTTTACATCAATTCTTCATCCATAAGGTGCGATTTGCTTCAGCCAATAGTCGTCCCGGATGATTATACCGATAATCTCGGAACCGACGGCTACAGTTATACCGGAGATAACGAAGAGTTCTGGGGTCTGTGTTTTAAAAATAACGACAACATAGGCAACACCTTCTATCTGGATATAAGCGACAAAAACGGGAATCTCATCTGCAGAAGTAAGGTAACGATTACTTCGTAACGGGGGAAATGCGGATGTTAATAAAAAATGATCAGGCGGTATCTCCTGTTGTAGGTGTAATGCTGATGCTCGTCGTCGTCATCATAATCGCAACAGTAGTCAGCGGTTTTGCAGGCGGCCTTGTTGCAGGAAACAGCCAGAAATCTCCAACTCTTTCCATGGATGTTAAGATTTCCAATTCGGGAACGTGGACGAACAGCGGTTTTTCTGCGATTGTGACAGGGGTCAGCGAACCAATCCAGACAAGCGATCTCAAGATCATCACATCGTGGAAGACCAGGATGAAATACAACTACGGTACTGCAAATGACGAGTTAAGACTCGTTACAAACGGAACGGTTTTCACAGGCGGCAATACGACTGCAGGAAAGGTGGCCAACGTCTTTGAGCCGTCGATTGCTACGGCCGGTTTAAATGTAGCGAGCATCGCGCCATACGGTTCCGGAATGGCGACAGCTCCGGGAGAATCGGCAGTATCCGGAAATTTCCTGACACCATATAAGGTTCCCGAGTGGCAGTTCGGCAATTACACGCTGACAACCGGTGTAAGCATGAGCGCAAAGCCTTACGGCGGTATGCACGACGGAACAGGAAATGCGTATACGAGCGGTTATGGAGTTGATTCTCTTTTTGCATACACTTCGGACAGCGACGCTTATACGGATCCCATGCAGGCTGTACTCGGTTACGGATGGGAAGAGCTAAGATCGGGAGATACGGTCTCCGTGAAGGTCATCTTTGTACCGACCGGGAAGACGATCTTTTCAAAGGATGTCTCAGTTGTGGAGGGCTGAAATATGAGAGATAATAATTCAGGAGTCTCCCCTGTCGTGGGGGTTATGATGATGCTTGTCGTGACAATCATTATCGCAGCCGTAGTGTCGGCTTTTTCAGGGGGCCTAACCAGCGGGCAGACAAAAGCTCCACAGGCAAACATCAAGGGAACTTTCAGCGTATCCGAAGGCATGACCATCTCTCATGCAGGCGGAGACTCTCTCGCAACAAAAGACCTTATATTCACCATCCGTGACGGTGACACATTCGGGCCGAATCTCGAGTCATCAACTGCACAGACGCTTGATATGACTACAATAAATGTAAATACGCCCGACAGGGGGTCTGGTCAGATGAGGACGGTCGACGGTGCTTTTTACATGACCTCGTTCAACTCGGGCGACACCGTTACCATTGACCCGGATGACTGCACATGTAATATTCTTCAGCCAAATGTAGCACCGACGGATTTTGAGGACAATGTTGCAGCTGACGGCTATACGTATACGGGAACCCAGACTGCTTCATGGGCATACTGCATCAGGAACCAGAACAGCATCGGCAAAAGCTTCATACTCGAGGTGAGCGATACGGCAGGTCACCTGATCTCGACAAACAAGGTGTTGATCACCACATGATGATCTCATTTTTTGATTTAAAGGAGGGTTAAATTATGAAGAGCAAAATTAAAAAGAATCTTCCTGCCTGCATGCTGTCTTATGAGCACAGGAGAGAATCTGCGGTATCTCCTGTTGTCGGAGTCATGCTGATGCTTGTCGTGACGATTATCATCGCGGCGGTTGTGAGCGGTTTTGCAGGAGGGCTTATTGAAAACGGCGCCCAGAAGACTCCATCACTTACTATGGATGTCAAAATCACAAATTCCGGCACATACAGAGGGAGCGAGTTCTCTGCAACCGTTACAGGAGTCAGCGAACCAATCCAGACAAGCAATCTCAAGATCATCACTTCATGGACAACAACGGTAAAGACGAATACCTATATTAAGAGTAGTGGAGGCACAGAGATCAATGGTACCGGCTGCATCCTCAGCCTGCCGCTTGGAACAGTCTATCACGGCGGTACGGAATGCATTCCGGGTGTTTCAAATTCATATACACAAAAAACAGCAAAAAGCGTAGCGCCTTATGGATTTGGTCCGGGAGTAACCAATACGACCACCTCTGATATGGGAAATTACATGTACAACGGTCCTATCATTCCGATGTATAACTGGCAGTTCTTTTCTGTAACCCATTTCGGAAACTACAGCCTTGAGCAGGGCACAGTTATGCTCGCCGAGGCAGGCGGACGTTGCATATATTACCCAGTAACAGGTGGTATTCCTGACACTTTTAATATGGGAGGTTATGGTACCATGACATACCTAAATGGAGAGTATGTAGCTCACACATATCATTACAAAACCGGAAACGTCTATGGTGTTTACACCGGCGATGAAACTGTGCCAATGGATATTATCGCCGACGGAGGACAGATCGACGGCATGCAGGCCGTCCTTGGCTGTGGCTGGGAAAATCTCAGGGGCGGCGATGTCGTAAACGTAAAGGTTGTCTACACGCCTTCAGGAAAAACTATCTTCGACCAGGACGTGGTGGTGGACTACTCATGAGATCTATCATAACAAATTACAGGAATCATGAAGCGGTATCACCTGTCATCGGCATTATGCTGATGCTTGTCGTAACGATCATAATCGCCGCAGTTGTTTCGGCATTCGGCTCGGGACTTGTGGACAGCCAGTCCAAGGCATTGCAGGCAAAGATCGGCGCAACTTTCAGCGTTTCCCAGGGAATGACAATCACCCATGATGGAGGTGACGCAATACCCCTTGACGATCTGATCTTCATAACGAACAACGGAGACGGCTTCGGGCCGAATGCCCAGAAAGTTACGACACAGCAGATTGATTTGAATCTCATCACTGACAAAGAAGGGAATCCGGTTTTCTCAACAAACAGTATCGGTGGCAAGTCATCCTTCAACCCGGGAGATACTCTCTATATCACCCCTTACAACTGCACATGCAGTCTTCTGCAGTATTCAGTTTCAGCACCTTTATTTGAAAATGTAGGAGATTCCCATTGTATGAGTGAGGGGGTATGGGACTGGGAGAACTACCCGACTACATACGAAGGAAATTCCTGCGATGCATTATGGAAGCTCTGCTTCAGGAATCCTGACAATGTAGGGAAGGTGTTCATATTCAAGGCAAGCGACAGGGACGGAAATATAATCTCGACGTGCGAGGTGAAGATCACATCGTAACTGACCATCAACTAAACAATGCCTGATAACGGCTGCTATGGAAAAGGGGGCAGGGAAAGGGGTGGGTATAAGGCGTGATATGTCCTTTCAGGGCATTCCGTCTTATAACAGACACCGCAAATTCACCATACATTCACAAAAAGCATCACAGATTAACTAATTGTTAATCACAGAATCAAATCTTCTCCGGGCCTTTCCCGGGGAAGCCGGTGTCTTTCCATTATTAAAACTGAAAACTAAAGAGAATTGATACGGGAAGTCTCAAATGCTGAAGACAAAGTACAATATTGCCCTATTTTTAATTTTAATCCTTTTCACGCAGGCTGTTTATGCTTTGGACGGAGATGCAAATTTTTCATATGACCACACAGGAGTATCACAGGAAGATCAGATCAGGCAACTGATTTCAACTGCAAATACGACTGTAACCGTATTTTACAGCAGCCATTGCAGTTCGTGCAGCAGGGTAATACCCTTCATCGAGAACCTCTCGGAGAGTTATCCGGAGATCGAAGTGCAATATTATGACCTGTACAATTCCACGGAAAACCTGACTCTCATGTATGAATTCGGGGTCCGCTACAACATGCACTACGTATCTTACCCTATCCTCTTTACCGGGGACACCGTGGTCCTGCCCGGAATGTCACCGATAATGGAGAATGCCGGGGATGTGTTTGACTCTCTCGATAAAGGACTGATTCCTGACACGGATTACGAAAAACAATGGCTGACAGAAGATGAATATTCCCAGGAAGAAGACCTGGGAGAGGACATACTGACAGATCTGTCGATCATCGCAGCCGCCGGACTTTTAGACGGAATTAATCCCTGTGCATTTGCAGTCCTCGTTTTTCTTCTGGTCTCCCTCATGGCATCGGGCCCGGGAAAAAAAGTCCTTATTTCGGGACTGCTCTATACATCTGCAGTATTCATCTTTTACGTCCTGGCCGGACTCGGGATAATGTGCATTGTGGGTTTTTCAGGTTTATCGTTCTATTTCTCGATATTTGCCGGCATTGTTGCGATAACGGCCGGACTGATCAATATTACCGACGCATTACAAAAGAACCCGGAGGCGTCCCTATCGATCCCTGCCTCTTCAAAAGGAGTCATCGGCCGGTTCATCGCCAAAGCAACACTTCCCTCCTCGTTTTTCCTCGGAATTATTGTCGGAATGTTCGAACTCCCGTGTACCGGGGGGATCTATCTTGCAATAATCAGCCTGTTTTCATCGGAGATGACATTCTATGAAGGAGTTCCATACCTGATTTTGTACAATTTTTTCTTTGTGATGCCCCTGCTTCTGATCACATTCGCAGTCGCTCTCGGGCTTTCACCGAAGTTCGTCGATTTTGCAAGAATAAAATACAGGAATAAACTCAGGCTCGTAATGGGAATAGTTCTCATCATAATCGGTGCATTCGTCGTTTGGTGGCAGATTTAATGAACGATCTTTTTTTCAGGTTAGATCCTTATACATGCAAATCACGTTGTGACTTACATGAAACCTCTGTTTCATGAACGTTTTCGTGAAATAAATGTCGCCAAAAAACGGCAATTTGAGCTTATTTTGCTCTTTTAACAGGCTTTATTGAGAACAAAATTATAAAACGGAGAACTGCCGTTTTTTTAACGATTTAAGCCCGGAACGCATCGAAATAACGGCATAAGAATGACCTCTTTTTTTCAGACGATGTTTATATCGAAGAAGGAGGAGATCGTGGAATCTGAGGCTTCTGTGTGGATGTAAAAAATCACGCTTTTCGCTATTTTTCGCCTTATTTAAGCTTTACTTTACAATCAGGGTTTAGTTTGAAAAAATCTATCCCCTTTTCCGGATTTTTCCCGACATCAATGAGACAGGACAATTATGCGCATTTGCGCACTAATAAATTTCCCGGTATTTAAAATTTTTTCAGCAGCGTAGATCTAATTAATTTGGTTATGTTAACAAATAATGCTTAATTTATGATCTATTTTAAGTATCGGTACTAATTAATCCACTTATGGTAGAGTGGTTTCACGTAATTCTTATGAACCACTTTTGGAGAACTGGCCTTCATGGCCAGAGGATTTAACATGGATTTTCTAAAGAAAGAACCGGGGCATAGCGAAGCGGCTGTGTCACCCGTTGTCGGTGTAATGCTGATGCTGGTTGTTACCATCATCATTGCAGCAGTAGTAAGCGGTTTTGCCGGCGGCCTGGTTGGGGGAACAAGTCAAAGTGCTCCGCTGCTTACAATGGATGTAAAGATTTCAAACACAGGGACCTACATTGGAAGCGGATTTTCGGCAACGGTTACAAGTGTCAGCGATCCGATCCAGACAAAGGATATAAAGATCGTAACATCCTGGAGAGTTACGGACAGCAATTCCGGTGACACTACTTCAGGGGGAAACACTTCAATGCCTCTTGTTGCCAATGTCAACAGCCCTGAGATAGAAGGAACTTCGCTCATTAAGAGTAATGCACCATACGGGTATGGTTCGGGTGTGAACTCTTCATCAGACGCACAGTCACTGACCAATCCTTTCGATAAACCCGATCAGCAGTTCGGAAACTATTCCCTGATCCAGGGAACAGGACTCGTTGCATTCGCTTATGGCAGCAACTCGGAAAAAGCGATCGGTTCTTCAACAGGTCTGAGTGATGACGGCGGTTACGGCGTAGTTACGAATTATGAATATACTTCCGGCGGTTACTTTGGGACCGGAGCGCTTGATGCCGCAACAGCAGTGCTTGGTTCTGGCTGGCAAGCACTGAGAGCCGGAAATACAGTGAATGTCAAGGTAATTCATATTCCAACCGGGAAAGTGATCTTCGAAAAGGATGTCGCAGTAACGGAGGGCTAAATCATGGAATTAAAATCTGATAACAATGCAGTTTCACCGGTCGTCGGTGTTATGATGATGCTTGTCGTAACAATCATCATTGCAGCGGTAGTTTCAGCCTTTGCAGGAAGTTCGGTGGGCAGCCAGCAGGTAGCACCGCAGGCAACGATCCAGGGGACATTCAGCATTGGCTCGGGAATGGAGATCATTCACATGGGCGGAGATGCTCTTGCAACAAATGATCTTGTGTTTACGGTCAGAAACAGTCCTGTGTTTGGCGCGAATCTCGAACAGGTGACTGCACAGATTATCGATAAGACATTAATTATCGATAGTCAGGAAAGACCACTGGATACCGGAGATGGCAGCACATCTGTTACATCGTTTAAAGCCGGAGATACCCTGTACATCAATTCATCGAGTATAAGATGCGATCTGCTCCAGCCACTAATCGTCCCGAATGATTATTCTGATCATCTTGGAAACGACGGCTACAGCTATAACAATTCTGGTGACTATCAGGAACAATGGAATCTATGCTTTAAAAACAACGACAACATAGGAAACACCTTCTATCTCGATGTCAGCGACAAGAGCGGGAATCTCATCTGCAGAAGCAAGGTCACGATAACTGCGTGATCAGGGGGAGAAGGGATGACGATGAAGAATGATCAGGCTGTGTCCCCTGTTGTCGGTGTCATGCTGATGCTTGTCGTAACGATAATCATCGCAACTGTTGTCAGCGGGTTCGCAGGCGGTCTTGTTGCAGGAGGCAGCCAAAAGTCTCCGGACCTTGCCATGGATGTCAAGATTACTAATTCAGGGACTTGGGCAAACAGCGGTTTTTCCGCGATTGTAACCGGGGTCAGCGATCCGATCCAGACAAGCGACCTTAAAATAGTCACTTCATGGAAGAAGAACGATGCTATAGGCGGCAATATTTCCGTAGGAAACGTGGTAAATGTTATTGAGCCGTCCATTGTTTCATCAGGCCTGAACGTGGCAAGTACCGCGCCTTATGGTTTCGGAATGGCGACCGTAGCAGGAGAATCGGCGATTAGCGGAAGTTCCCTGAGACCTAACAACGCTTCCGAGCGTTGGTTCGGCAATTACACACTTGCACCGGGCGTGAGCATGAGTGCACAGCCGTTCGGCGGCATGAATGACGGAACAGGACAGGCGTATACAAGCGGCTACGGCATAGAAAACTCTTATGAATATACCGGGTTTGACAGCGATAAGTACACGGATCCAATGCAGGCAGTGCTTGGTTCTGGCTGGGAAGACCTAAGGACTGGAGATACCGTTTCGGTAAAGGTGATCTTCGTACCGAGCGGGAAGACGATCTTTGCAAAGGACGTCACCGTCCGGGGGGGCTGAGATATGAGCGAGAATAATTCTGCGGTCTCTCCTGTTATCGGCGTCATGCTGATGCTTGTCGTGACGATTGTTATAGCGGCGGTTGTCTCTGCTTTTTCCGGCGGATTCATCGACGGACAGACTAAAGCTCCTCAGGCGAATGTCAAAGGAACTTTCAGCATATCCGGGGGCATGACTATCACCAATGCAGGCGGCGACTCGCTTGCAACAAAAGACCTCATATTCACAATCCGTGATGGTCCCACTTTCGGGCCGAACCTCGAGTCGTCGACTGCACAGACATTGGATATGTCCACGATAATGGTAGACACTGACAGGAGTCAGACATATGAGGATGGAGAGCCACAGCCAATGCTGACAACATGGGGAGTATACTTCATGGTATCGTTCAATCCGGGAGACACCGTTACTATTGAACCGGAAGACTGCACGTGCAATATTCTTCAGCCGAACGTTGCCCCTACTGACTTTGAGGAGTACCATGACGGCTACACATACGAAGGAACCCAGGCAGCAGCATGGGCGCATTGTATCAGGAACCAGGACAGTATCGGCAAGAGCTTCATACTTGAAGTGAGTGACACGGAGGGTCACCTGATCTCAAAGAGTGATGTACTGATCACTGTATGAGATTTATCTTTCAAGGAGGATCAAATGATGAAAAAACTATTTAAATTCCAGGAATCCGACTGCGCTGTTTCTCCGGTCGTCGGCGTTATGCTGATGCTTGTCGTCACCATTATAATCGCGGCGGTTGTAAGTGGATTTGCAGGCGGACTAATTGACAGCGGTAGCCAGAAGACACCCACTCTCAGTATGGATGTCAGCATAAAAAACTCCGGCACATGCCACGGCAGTGGATTCTACGCACTGGTAACAGGTGTGAGCGAGCCTATCAATACAAGTGACCTGAAACTCATCACCTCATGGACCACCACCGTGAAGAAGAATACGTATATCACTTCTTCTAATGGGGAAGCTACAGGTGTTGGCTGCATTCTTGGGCTGAATATAGGTACTGTATATCATGGCGGAGCTGAAGTCCTGCCGGGTGTCTCCAACACTATGACTAAGTTGACATACACAGATGGAGGCGGAGTGGCCCCATTCGGGTCAGGTACCGGCGTAGAGGGAACCGTTCCTGCTAATAAGCACGCAAATTATGAAGAAACAGCTTATTTCGGAAATTACATTCTGGACATAGGCACTGTTATGGCAGCCGAACCTATTGGGGAATGCCATAATACTTACTCCATGGTCGGAGGTTATCACGTGAGAAATAACATGGGTGATATCGCTATTAGTCCAAAGGCAGGAGGATATGGTCAAACGACTGGATTCCCACCCTCTTCCACCACTTTTTTGTACCAATACAAAGACGATAATAACGCCTTTGTGTACAAGGTATATACCGGTGAAGAAACTACACCTGCAGGCATCATTGCCGACGGCGGGCAGGTAGACAATATACAGGCCGTGCTCGGCTGCGGGTGGGAGAACCTGCGGAGCGGTGACACCGTGAACGTCAAGATTGTCTACATACCAAGCGGGAAGACGATATTCAATAAGGATGTTGTGGTGAGCGCATGAAACCAAAATTAAGAAACGATGCGGTTTCACCTGTGATCGGAATCATGCTGATGCTCGTAGTCACGATCATAATTGCCGCGGTCGTATCGGCATTCGGCTCGGGGATGATCGACAGCCAGGCCAAGACCCCACAGGCAAAGATCGGCGCGACGTTCAGTGTCTCGCAGGGCATGACCATCACCCATGACGGCGGGGATGCAATTCCTCTCGACAGTATCGTCTTTATCACCCAGCACGGACCAGGCTTCGGGCCGAGTACCGAGCCGTTCGCCGAGGTTCTGAACACAAGCATAATCGCCGATGAGGACGGGAACCAGGTGTTCCTCACCAGCAGTACCGGCGGAAAGTCCTCTTTCAACCCGGGGGACACCCTGTATATCTCAACAGATAATTGCTCGATGGAAATGCTCCAGCCGGGACTATATAAAACCTCGAAAACAAGTTTTTCCGGTGGCGCCATAACAGCTCTCAAGTACCAGAGAACCCAGAATGTCGGCAAGACCTTTATATTGAAGGTAAATGATAAGGACGGGAATCTCATCTCGACATGCGAGGTGAAGATCACATCGTAAAAGAGTTTCATAAAACAATAACCAGCAATGCCGGCCGAAATTAGAAGGAAGAAGGGGCAGGGCCGGGTATAAGGGAAGGATGTCCGTAAGGGACATCCTGCCTTATAATGACACCGCAAATTCACCATATATTCACTAAATAAGCACCATAGACTGACAAATTATTGTGATTCCGAAATCAGTCTTATCCGGACATCTTTCCGAAGAAGCCGGTGTTTTTCCATTTTAAAACTGAAAATCCAGAAATACAAGTAATGTAAGATATTTCAAATGCAGAAAACTAAATTCCTTATCGCCTTATTCTTAATTTTAATCGTTTCCATCCAGGCCGTTCAGGCTTACGACGGCGATCAAAATATTTCACAGAATTACAGCCAGAAGGTTGCAGCTGCAAACACTACGGTAACCGTATTTTACAGCAGCCATTGCATTTCTTGCGACAGGGTAATACCATTCATCGAAAACCTCACGGAAAGTTATCCGGAGATCGAAGTGAACTATCTATCTCGCAATAATCAGCCTGCTTTCATCGGAGATGGCATTCTATGAAGGAGTTCCATACCTGATTTTGTACAATTTTTTCTTTGTGATGCCCCTGCTTCTGATCACATTCGCAGTCGCTCTCGGGCTTTCACCGAAGTTCGTCGATTTTGCAAGAATAAAACACAGGAATAAACTCAGGCTCGTAATGGGACTTGCTCTGATTATAATCGGTGCATTCGTCGTTTGGTGGCAGATTTAAAACAAATTTTTCATCAGGACAACACGAGAATAATTACAATAACAAAATCATTCACAAGCATTTCATCAAAATACCCGGGAAAACAAAAAAATTGTTTTAGAGTTTTTTATAGATGTTACCGTAGACGATCTGGCCCTTCCTCTTGGGATGGCGCTCGCCCAGGTCACCGATATAGTGTGCGAATTTTGCAGTCTCGCCGTCGACTTCGGCCTCGACCTCGTCGACGTACTTGAATCCGGGCATCATGTATTTGATGTCACCGAAGACATATACGTCGCCTTTGACCATCTGACCGCCGACACGGCCCTCTACGTTTCCTTTCACGATGACGGTTCCGCCCTCTCCATGTGTAGAGACATGGATGAATGCGTCACCCTCTATGATGATTGTACCGCCGTTGATGAATGTTCCGACATCGTTTCCGACGCTGCCCTTTACGCGGAGAACTCCGCCGGTCATTCCACGCCAGTCACCGCGGTATGCGGAACCAACGTGGTTCTGTGCATCGCCCTCGACGGTAAGCTCTCCGCCGGCCATTGCGATACCGCAGAACGAATCGACATTGCCCTTTACAAGGAGCTTTCCGCCCTGCATCCAGCCGCCGATGTACATGTCGCAGTCACCCTCGATGATGACATTGCCTGCGGACATCTTCTGGCCGATGCGCTTGATCTTTTTGCAGTCGCCCTTTACGATGATCGTGGTCTCTTCCGCTGTTGCACCGGCCGCACCTGCAATATCGAAGTATTCCCCGAGGGTTCCCTTGTAGTTACCCTCGTGGCACTCGATCTCTGCAATCTCTGCAGGTGTCTTTCCGGCAAATGCGTCAGGGGTTACATTGTATGCCTCAAGGTAAAGTTCATGAGCGCCTTTTGCTGTAATTGTAACTGTACTCATTTTTTTCACCTCACGCTGCCGGGGATTCAACCTCGAGCGGAACCGTGTTGTACACGTGTTCATCAAAGACCATGTAGTTCTCAAGTTCGACTGTGTAATACTTCAGGAACTTCTCGCGGATATCACGCTCGACAAGTTCGTTGAGCGGATACTTCGCATCGGTCCAGATTGTCTTCCTCGGGGTTGTCGCAATGACATCTCCGTTCTCAACAACAACTACACCATCCTTGATCATGTATGCTGCACGTGAGAATGCATTCTCGATCATCTCGGGGTCCTTCGGCATGTCCTCCGGGTTGAGGTCGTAGATTGCTACGTTTGCATTCATGCCGGGTGTGAGTCCTCCATACATGTTCGAGATACCGAGACATTTTGCCGTACCTGCACGGGTCATCTGTGCAATCTCGTAGAGATCAAGTTCACGGTCCATCGATTCGATGATCGTTGCGTCGATGACCTTGTCTGCATACTTGAAGGAGTGCAGGAGTTCGTCACGTGACTGCTTGGACATGAGCCACTTAATTACACGCGGGTAGCGTGTGAACGGACCGGCGTTCGGGTGGTCTGTTGTAAGGTGGCACTTCATGTGGTCCTTTGCGAGCAGTGCAAGCTCAAGACCAATTGCCCACTGTATGTCGCAGACTTTGCTGTTCTTGTCGTAGACAAACGGAACGACACCGGCTGCAGTCTCGAGTTCGACATCAACATTCGCCCACTTCAGGTGGTTGAGGTGGTTGAGGTGGTACTCGAACGGACCGTCTGCGGTCATAGTTGTCGTCTCGTCGAGTGTAACGAAACCGACATCGAACGAGATGTTCTTCTGCTTGTTCACGTAGTCCATCATCTTCTGTGATGCGGACTCGAAGTCTCCCCAACCGGTTCCGCCGTATGAGTGGAACTGAAGGTGAGTGTTGTGGAGAACCTGTTCACGTCCGAACTTGTTGTGGGTCGTGATGCCTTCGGCAAGTTTGAGAGTGTCGAGTGTTGTCTCTGCACTGCCCGGGTTTCCGAGGTTGTTACCGTGAACATGGAGCGAGTGTGGAAGGCCGAGGAATTCGTTCGTCTGGATCTGTCCCTTGACGATCTCCGCCGGAGTTATGTCGAAGTACGGGACCGGGTCGTGAATTGTAAGACAGTTCATACCCCATCCCCATGCCTCTGTACCGCCGGGGTTGACGCACTTTATACCGATACCCTTCGTGGCCCTGAGGAGCCATGCGGTGTATGCGGCGTTGTTCTCGATCTCGCCCTGCTTGAGATACTCCATCTGGAACCAGTTGTTGCCCATTACGGGCATTGCCGAGATATCCAGGATAGGTGTATCACGGATCTCCTCGTGAACGTGAGGAGAGTGGAGCGGCGGCATTGCTGCCTCGTTCACATATGCGTATCCCATACGTGCGTATGCATACCCTGTTGCATATGTGCTCGGGACGGCGAATCCCATCTGCATCCTTGTGTTGCGCTCCTTGGTCCTGCTCCTGAAGAGCTTGTCCTCGGGACGCATCAGGCGGCCGACATTGACCTTAGGTCCGACAACGTGCGTGTGGATATCCACACCGCCGGCCATTACGGTCTTGCCGGATGCATCGATCTCTTTGCCCTTTTTGACTTCCGAGGCATCGACGATCTTGCCATCTTTAATTCCGATGTCCTTCTTCTCGCCTTTGATGCCTGCCAGAGGGTCAAAAACAAATCCGTTTTTGATGATCATTTCACTCATCGAACTTCTCCCCCTCAAGCTCTACCATGCGTTCGTAAACTCCGTCGAGGAATTCCTCATCCGAGGGAACACCGTCGGGTGCGTTTACTACCTGCCTGAACTGAATAGGAACGTTATCCATACGATATACGATACCGCCGTCATCAACACCGCAGATCTTTACCGGGACGTGAAGATCGGAGATCTCACTTGCCATATTGACACTGGGGTCGATTGTGATGAACGGGTGCTTCTTTAAGTGCTGCACTGCCGGAATCGGGAAGTGAGCACCTGCATCCGTACCGATGTTAACGAATGCGTCGACTTCGTCACGCATTGCAAGGTCTACCGAACTTGTCTCACCGGGGTTCATGTGAGCCATGTTCTTCTTCGTCAGGTCAAGGCAGTAAGGGAATCCGAAGACCCACGACCATACCTGACCGGGACCTGCAATGTTGTAGTGTCCACGCATTGCCATGATCGTACACTTCGTGAACTGGTTGATGTCACGTGTCATCGAGATGGCGATGTCGATGTTGTGGTTCCTTCCGTCGGAGTGGCAGAGACCCATTCCGAAGAAGATGTTTACGAAACGTGCGTTCTTCAGGATCTCTGCAACCTCGAGGATCTTCTCCTTCGGGATGTTTGCAACGACATCGGGGATATCGTCAGCGTGTCCGTGAAGAACCATACGGAATGCACAGAACAGGTCGTAGTCATGACCCTGCCTTACCTGGAGGACATGGTCTGCGACACGTGCCGTGTCTGTGAAACGCGGGTCTACTACGATAACGGTCTTGCCCTTGTGTCCCTTTCCTGAGAAGTATCCACGCGGGAAGATCGAGTAACGTGACATGTGGCGCGGGTGTGCGTGTGCAGGGTTAGATCCCCAGTACACGATTACGTCTGCACGGTTCTTGACTTCACCGAGTGTACAGGACGGGTAACCGTTGTCGAAGATTGCAAGGAATGAACTTCCGTGGCAGATTGATGCACAGTTGTCGAGCATTCCGCCTGCCCTCTCCATGACACGGGCCGCTGCAGCCTGTCCTTCGCAGTTTGTTGATCCGAAACCATACATAAGAGGCTTCTTTGCCTTAAGGAGCGTCTTTGCCATGAAGTCTGTTGCCTCTTCAAAGCTGACGTCCTTGAATGTGCCGTCTTCCTGGCGCATACGTGGAAGCCTGATACGGCCCTCGCGGTCACCGCCGTGCATGAAGATCTCTGTACCGATTGCACATACGTTCTTGACTTCGAGAACATGCTTTCCGTCATCGGAAACAGTTACCTCAACATCATCGCATGAGCAGCCGCAGTACGGACATCCGACGTTCTTGATTACTTTTGGCATTTACTCATCACCTATCCAGAGACCGACTGCTCCCTGAACACATTCAAGGGCGGTCTTGATCTTCTCATTGGGGGCCGGCTCCACGATTACAGGGAAACCGCTGTACTGGGGCTCTCCTGTGGACTGTGTCCTCGGGGGAACGACCTGGTTTGCCCATACACCCTGCCTGATGTGGCAGAGACCCTTGTAGCAGGTCTGGCGTGCAATTACGGCCTTTACAATAACTTCGCCGCTCTCGCTTGTCACTTTGACATTTGTGTTTGGTGTGATACCGAGTTCATCGATATCATGTTCGTTCATCTCAATCAGTGAACAGGCCTCAAAGTATTGGGGAGATGTCTTACCGATCTCCATTGCGATACCCTCTTCGACAGCGCGCTGGGTAATCATATTCAATAATATCTGCTTAGCCATTGCGATTCACCTCTTCAGGGGGCTTGGGCCCAGTTCTTTAACCGTCCTGACAACATCTTCCATGACCATACCCCACTTTGCACCTTCCGATGCTGATACAAATGTCATACGGATCCTGTTATCGTCGAGACCGATGTTCTTGAGCACGTTCTTGATAAGGAACATACGCTTTGCGCATTTGTAGTTGCCCTCAAGATAATGGCAGTCACCGAAGTGGCAGCCGGAGACAAGCACTCCGTCAGCTCCGTCCTGAAATGCCCTCATAATAAAGAGGGGGTCGACACGGCCCGTGCACATTACCCTGATAGCCCGAACATCTGTCGGGTACTGGATACGTGCACCGCCTGCAAGATCAGCACCGGCGTAGGAACACCAGTTGCAGATGATTGCGATAATCTTAGGATTCCACTCGTCTCCCATTTACTCTTCACCTCCAAGGCCGCCAAGAAGGAACGCATCGATCTGTGCGCAGATCTGCGGCGTTGTGAAGTGCTGCATCTTGATAGCTCCGCCGGGGCAGAAACCTCCGCAGGTTCCGCAGCCCTTACACTTGGCTTCGGTTACCTGCATGACCTGACGACCGTTCTTCTCCGTAAGCGACAGTGCACCGTATGGGCACTGGGGGACACACATTCCGCAACCTGCACAGAGGTCCTCCATGCACTGGGCGAAGTAAGGTTCGAGCTGAACCTTGCCCTGGTGGATCGGGATACTTGCAGCGGACGCTGCTCCCTCGGCCTGGGCAACCGTGTCAGGAATGTCCTTCGGACCCTGGCAGACACCTGCGAGGAATATACCTGCAGTCGTTGTTCCGCAGGGGTTGAGCTTCGGGTGAGCCTCGAGATACCAGCCGTCCTGCGACTTCGAGATACCGAACATCTGGCGGATAGGCTCTGCGTCAGGCTTCGGCTGGATTGCAGCCGCGAGAACGACGAGGTCGCACTCGATGCTGACAGGCCTTCCGAGAAGCGTGTCCTCGGTCTTGACGATGACGTTCTTGGTATTCGGATCTTCGAGAAGTTCGGCGACACGACCGCGGACGAACTTCGCACCCTCATTCTGGATACGATAGTAGAACTCCTCGTACATCTTGCCGAACGAACGGATATCCATGTAGAACAGATACGGCTGGCAGCCGGGGATCTTCTCCATCAGCTGGTGGGCGTGCTTGAGCGAGTACATGCAGCAGAACCTTGAACAGTAAGGCTTGCCGACCCCGCCGGTGTTGTCACGCGAACCTGCACAGAGGACGAAACCGACCTTCATCGGCGTTGCACCGTCGGACGGGCGGATCATGTGGCCGCCGGTAGGTCCGGATGCACAGATCAGGCGCTCGAACTCGAGACCGGTGATGACGTTCTCGTAGCGCTTGTAGCCCCATTCCTTCTTGTCCTCGATAGGAATGAGATCGTAACCGGTTGCAAGGATACAGCACCCGACCTTGATCTTCTCGAAGGTATCGACCATGTTAAGGTCGATGGCGTTCTTCTCGACACCGCACGCGTCAACACAGAGACCGCACTTAACACACGCATCGTAGTCGATCGTGTACTGGAGCGGCATGACCTGGGCGTGGTAGATGTAGATTGCCTTTCTCGGAGCCATTCCGAACTCGAACGGGTTAGGTTTGATGACCGGACACACAGTGGCACAGTCACCGCAGCCGTTACAGCCGGAGCCTGTGATACCGTCGGCCTTCATCTCGGCCTCGTTACGCGTTCCGCGGGCCTTCTTCCTGAGAGTGATCTCGAAGTTGCCGATGTAACCCTCGACGTTCTCGACCTCGTGATAGGTCCTTAGGATAATATTGGGGTGACGGCCTGCGTCCACCATCTTAGGCGTAAGGATACACTGCGAACAGTCGAGTGTAGGGAAGGTCTTGTCGAGCTGCGACATTCTGCCGCCGATTGTAGGGGTCTGCTCGACAAGGTAGGTCTTGATGCCGGCGTTCGCAAGGTCGAGGGCGGCCTGGATACCGCCGACACCTGCACCGACGACCATTGCGGCGTGCTCCACAGGCACTTCCTTGGGCTCGAGGTCTTCAAGCAGCCTTGCCTTGGCGACTGCGATTCTTACCTGGTCCTTGGCCTTGCTGGTCGCAAGGTCCCAGTCGTGCATGTGAACCCACGAATTGTGCTCACGGATGTTGGCCATCTCGAAGCGGAACTTGTTGAGGCCTCCTTCCGCAGTTGCAACCCTGAACGTGGGCTCGTGAAGACGTGGCGAACATGCTGCGACAACGATTCCGGTCAGGTTGTGCTCTTTGATAGCATCGATGATCTTGGTCTGGCCGGGTGTCGAACACATATACTGGTACTCGTCTGCAACGATGACATTTGGAAGCGTCGTGGCATAATCCTTGACTGCCTGGATGTCGATCGAGCCTGCGATGTTGGTTCCGCAGTGGCAGATGAATACACCGATTCTTGGTTCCTGATTTTCAGACATTTCTTTTGCCTCCTTACAGTATCTTCTCCAGGAATGGTGTGCAGTCGATTGCATGCAGATCCAATGCAAGCTCCTGGGGGGTCATGCCCTGGGCAAGTCCCAAAAGCTCGTTGTAGTGCAGAACCGGAAGGCCGTAATCCTGGCCGAAGTTCTGCTTGATCTCGATCTGACCGCGGTCGAACTGAAGCTGGCAGAAAGGACAGACCTCAGTAAGAGCGTCGGCGTCGGCTTCACGGATATTGATCAGCTTCTCGTTGGTGATATCGAGAGAGTGAAGGATATCGTAGCCTCTTACGCCGCCGCCGGCACCACAGCACTGCATCTTGTTTCTGTACTGGACGGGTTCTGCACCGAGCGCTGCGACGAGTTCCTCGATCCACATGGGGTTCTCGGTGTCGCCGAAGTGGCGATCCTTCTGCGGCTTCATTAAGTGACAGCCGTAGTGGACTGCAACTTTGGTGCCCCTCAGGGGACGGGTGACGCTGTCGGCGACCTTCTTGATGCCGCAGATCTTCTCGTCGTAGTAAAGTTCGGCAAGGTGCCAGACGTCGATCGAGCCTTTGTACTGCATGTCGATCTCGGCCAGAACCTCGTTGACGTTGTCGCGAAGCTCGTCGTTGTGTTTGAGCTTGTGGTTGACCTCCCAGATGGACTTGTAGCAGCCGTTGCAGAGAAGAGCAATGTCTTTCTTCATCTCTTCGGCAAGGCACAGGTTCCTTGCGGCCATCGCATACCAGACATTGAGGTTGATGGCACCGAAGGCACCGGGCGCAGGACAGCAGCTCGCTCCCTTGAGAGGAAGAAGCTCTATCCCGAGTTTGGCACTTGTCCTGATGGCAGATGCCTCGCAGCCGGGGTAACGGTTGGGGGCAATGCAGCCGAGGAAGAATGCGTATGAATGATCAAAGCCTTTTACCATCTTTAATTACCTCCTTCGGAAAGGATACGGTCGGCGTTCTCCTTGAGTTTGTAGTGGTCGATGATCTTACGGATACCTTCCAGGTATTCAGGATATGAATGCGTGGTCGGAGGGTCGCGGGGAAGACCGAGCTTCTCGCGGGCCGCACGGTTGACGTCGTTGTTGGGCACACCGTGGCCGGATGTGTAGATCAGGTTCACGGTCTGAAGGAAGTTCCTAGGAACGATGTCTCGCTCGAAAGCGAGGTTCCTCATGGCCATGATGACGTCGGTCGGGAAAAGGTCACGCGGACAGCGGTCCGAACATGAGTAGCACGTCGTGCAGAGCCAGAGATCCGGATCGGTCAATGCCTCGTCCTCGAGACCGAGGACGGCTCGCCTCATGAAAAGGCGAATCCTGTAAGAACTCCGGGGCGCAGACGGACAGGACCCGGTGCATGTTCCGCACTGGAAACACATGTGCGACATTGTACCGCTGATCTTCTCGACACGCTTGCTGAAGTCCTTGTGCGAATCGGAGGTATAGTAATTCCTGTCCGCAAGTTTCTTCTCGAGGTCAGGGTTTCCATAATTTTTTTCTACTGCCATTTTTAGTCTCACCTCATTCTGCGGTCTTCAGCTCAACCTTACCAAAGTCCCCTTCCCTGACCTTGGAAGTACGCGGCCGAAGCAGCTTATCCTTGATTGTCTTAAAGAGGTCCGTCTCCTTGCCCTTCATACGGATGCCAGTCCTTTTCAGGACGATGATGTCCTCACCGGGGCAAGCGTTAACACATGCACCACAGAGGATACAGAGATCCTTGTTGACTGCGATGTTCGGCTCGATCTGGCCGTGCATCTCCGCCGGGGGCTTGGGTGTCGGGAGGTAGATCGCGTTTGCGGGACAAACGTCAACGCATGTCGAACATCCGCCGGGACACTTCTCGGCATGGAACTCGATGTCTCCCTCAAAGAACTTCTCAACAGTAATCGCCTCGGTCGGGCAGTTTGTAGCACACCAGCGGCATGTACAGCACTCGTCCTTGTCGATTTCGACCTTGCCGATCTTCTTCTTCTTGATCTCTCCGGCCTTCTTGACTTCTATTGCATCGGAAGGACAGATATCGGCACAGACTCCGCAGCCGTCGCAAAGCTCTTCCGTCCACTTAACCTCTCCCTCTACTGAGCCGGTTTCAGCTGAAAACGGTTTCTTTACGACATCGATTGCTGCACATACGTCTCCGCACAGTCCGCAGACAGTACACTTCTCTGTATCGCAGTCGAAGGTTATCTCGGCGTCAATTGCCTCTCCCTTCTTAAGACCAAGCCAGTCAGTGCCTTCAAACGGAGGAACATCGCGGATGATCGCGTCACGCGGGCACACGTCTTCACAGGTCGTACATTCGACACACTTCTCTGCGTCGATCTCCATGACCTTCTCGTATGTGGGGAATCCTTCCCTCTCGACGATCGGAAGGCTGTCTTCACCGTCAACCTGCAGGTTCATCGCATTGAAGGGACACATTACGACACATACACCACAGTAAGAGCACTTTGTCTCGTCTACCTGGATTGGTGAACCGTAATCAATGGCCCCCCTGCGGAATGCACCGACAGGTCCGAGGCTGATCGCGTCTTCAGGACAGGATTCTACACAGATACCGCAGCCAGTACACTTCTCGTTGTCCTGTATGAGGTTGTTTACCTGCTTTAAGAGCTTCTGCTCGTAAATAGAATAACATCCGTCCTGTTTCCGGGAGTATTTTGGAAAAAGCGTATTCATAATTTAACACTCCTAAAATTGTGGTCCGGGATTACTCCTTTGCTCCGGACTGAGCAAATTCCTTTCTTAATTCCCAGAACTCAGGAATCTTCTTGAGTTTTGCCTTTCTTTCCTCAAGGGCTTCATACTCCTCTTCGTAGTCCCTGATCTCCTCAAGTCCTTCCATAAGAGGATGTGTGAACCTGTCCTCGTTTTTGAGCGTGTCAAAACGCCCTTTTAAGGTGATAACATCGTATGGACATGCCTCGATGCATATACCGCAGCCGGCACAGAGCTCACTGTTAGCGTCAAGGACGATCGCCTTGCCGCCGATAACCTTGTAGATCTTGTCAGTAGTGACAGGATCCACAGTCGAAAGCTCAAGTGCATCAACCGGGCATGCAACCACGCAATTGTTACAACCTGTACAATTATTCATGTTTACATGAACTGCAAATGCCATTATATCACGCACCGCTATATCGATCTGAATCGATCGTTAAAAGTTGGAAAAAAAAATAGATAAATGTTCTGAAGTTGCAAAACGCCCGAAACTTTAAAAATCGGCCGAAATATAGTTCTTTTAATTAACAAATATCAAAAGTAAATTATGTTAGCTTGATGGACCCCATGTTTTGCAATGCGATGAAAAGAACGAATAGAAACCGTTATATCAAACTACATCACCCAATCCTGCTTTTTTCTTAAAAAGCGTAGCAGTATACAAATTTAAATCGCCCATAATGCCATAAAAACCTTTTAATCAAAATAATAATTTTTTTGGCTATCCGAAAAAAGTTTGTAAAAATGGATTTAGCCTATGTTTGTTTAACATGTTGAATATTATAGAGACAAGTTTAACAGGTTTCCGGCAATTATTTTCAGGCTGCCGCACAACCCCCCGCACACCCGGTGCGGCACAATATATCAGATCAATAATTAATGAAAGATCATAAGAATTGATATTTCAAAAGAATTTTTAAAAAATCGGATTTTGTGTCAGGTTAATCCTGCAGTTCACCTCTTCAGGGGGCTTGGGCCCAGTTCTTTAACCGTCCTGACAACATCTTCCATGACCATACCCCACTTTGCACCTTCCGATGCTGATACGAATGTCATACGGATCCTGTTATCGTCGAGACCGATGTTCTTGAGCACGTTCTTGATAAGGAACATACGCTTTGCGCATTTGTAGTTGCCCTCAAGATAATGGCAGTCACCGAAGTGGCAGCCGGAGACAAGCACTCCGTCAGCTCCGTCCTGAAATGCCCTCATAATAAAGAGGGGGTCGACACGGCCCGTGCACATTACCCTGATAGCCCGAACATCTGTCGGGTACTGGATACGTGCACCGCCTGCAAGATCAGCACCGGCGTAGGAACACCAGTTGCAGATGATTGCGATAATCTTAGGATTCCACTCGTCTCCCATTTACTCTTCACCTCCAAGGCCGCCAAGAAGGAACGCATCGATCTGTGCGCAGATCTGCGGCGTTGTGAAGTGCTGCATCTTGATAGCTCCGCCGGGGCAGAAACCTCCGCAGGTTCCGCAGCCCTTACACTTGGCTTCGGTTACCTGCATGACCTGGCGACCGTTTTTCTCCGTGAGCGACAGTGCACCGTACGGGCACTGGGGCACACACATTCCGCAACCTGCACAGAGGTCCTCCATGCACTGGGCGAAGTAAGGTTCGAGCTGAACCTTGCCCTGGTGGATCGGGATACTTGCAGCGGACGCTGCTCCCTCGGCCTGGGCAACCGTGTCAGGAATGTCCTTCGGACCCTGGCAGACACCTGCGAGGAATATACCTGCAGTCGTTGTTCCGCAGGGGTTGAGCTTCGGATGAGCCTCAAGATACCAGCCGTCCTGCGACTTCGAGATACCGAACATCTGGCGGATAGGCTCTGCGTCGGGCTTCGGCTGGATTGCAGCCGCAAGGACGACGAGGTCGCACTCGATGCTGACAGGCCTTCCGAGAAGCGTGTCCTCGGTCTTGACGATGACGTTCTTGGTATTCGGATCTTCGAGAAGTTCGGCGACACGACCGCGGACGAACTTCGCACCCTCATTCTGGATACGATAGTAGAACTCCTCGTACATCTTGCCGAACGAACGGATATCCATGTAGAACAGATACGGCTGGCAGCCGGGGATCTTCTCCATCAGCTGGTGGGCGTGCTTGAGCGAGTACATGCAGCAGAACCTTGAACAGTAAGGCTTGCCGACCCCGCCGGTGTTGTCACGCGAACCTGCACAGAGGACGAAACCGACCTTCATCGGCGTTGCACCGTCGGACGGGCGGATCATGTGGCCGCCGGTAGGTCCGGATGCACAGATCAGGCGCTCGAACTCGAGACCGGTGATGACGTTCTCGTAGCGCTTGTAGCCCCATTCCTTCTTGTCCTCGATAGGAATGAGATCGTAACCGGTTGCAAGGATACAGCACCCGACCTTGATCTTCTCGAAGGTATCGACCATGTTAAGGTCGATGGCGTTCTTCTCGACACCGCACGCGTCAACACAGAGACCGCACTTAACACACGCATCGTAGTCGATCGTGTACTGGAGCGGCATGACCTGGGCGTGGTAGATGTAGATTGCCTTTCTCGGAGCCATTCCGAACTCGAACGGGTTAGGTTTGATGACCGGACACACAGTGGCACAGTCACCGCAGCCGTTACAGCCGGAGCCTGTGATACCGTCGGCCTTCATCTCGGCCTCGTTACGCGTTCCGCGGGCCTTCTTCCTGAGAGTGATCTCGAAGTTGCCGATGTAACCCTCGACGTTCTCGACCTCGTGATAGGTCCTTAGGATAATATTGGGGTGACGGCCTGCGTCCACCATCTTAGGCGTAAGGATACACTGCGAACAGTCGAGTGTAGGGAAGGTCTTGTCGAGCTGCGACATTCTGCCGCCGATTGTAGGGGTCTGCTCGACAAGGTAGGTCTTGATGCCGGCGTTCGCAAGGTCGAGGGCGGCCTGGATACCGCCGACACCTGCACCGACGACCATTGCGGCGTGCTCCACAGGCACTTCCTTGGGCTCGAGGTCTTCAAGCAGCCTTGCCTTGGCGACTGCGATTCTTACCTGGTCCTTGGCCTTGCTGGTCGCAAGGTCCCAGTCGTGCATGTGAACCCACGAATTGTGCTCACGGATGTTGGCCATCTCGAAGCGGAACTTGTTGAGGCCTCCTTCCGCAGTTGCAACCCTGAACGTGGGCTCGTGAAGACGTGGCGAACATGCTGCGACAACGATTCCGGTCAGGTTGTGCTCTTTGATAGCATCGATGATCTTGGTCTGGCCGGGTGTCGAACACATATACTGGTACTCGTCTGCAACGATGACATTTGGAAGCGTCGTGGCATAATCCTTGACTGCCTGGATGTCGATCGAGCCTGCGATGTTGGTTCCGCAGTGGCAGATGAATACACCGATTCTTGGTTCCTGATTTTCAGACATTTCTTTTGCCTCCTTACAGTATCTTCTCCAGGAATGGTGTGCAGTCGATTGCATGCAGATCCAATGCAAGCTCCTGGGGGGTCATGCCCTGGGCAAGTCCCAAAAGCTCGTTGTAGTGCAGAACCGGAAGGCCGTAATCCTGGCCGAAGTTCTGCTTGATCTCGATCTGACCGCGGTCGAACTGAAGCTGGCAGAAAGGACAGACCTCAGTAAGAGCGTCGGCGTCGGCTTCACGGATATTGATCAGCTTCTCGTTGGTGATATCGAGAGAGTGAAGGATATCGTAGCCTCTTACGCCGCCGCCGGCACCACAGCACTGCATCTTGTTTCTGTACTGGACGGGTTCTGCACCGAGCGCTGCGACGAGTTCCTCGATCCACATGGGGTTCTCGGTGTCGCCGAAGTGGCGATCCTTCTGCGGCTTCATTAAGTGACAGCCGTAGTGGACTGCAACTTTGGTGCCCCTCAGGGGACGGGTGACGCTGTCGGCGACCTTCTTGATGCCGCAGATCTTCTCGTCGTAGTAAAGTTCGGCAAGGTGCCAGACGTCGATCGAGCCTTTGTACTGCATGTCGATCTCGGCCAGAACCTCGTTGACGTTGTCGCGAAGCTCGTCGTTGTGTTTGAGCTTGTGGTTGACCTCCCAGATGGACTTGTAGCAGCCGTTGCAGAGAAGAGCAATGTCTTTCTTCATCTCTTCGGCAAGGCACAGGTTCCTTGCGGCCATCGCATACCAGACATTGAGGTTGATGGCACCGAAGGCACCGGGCGCAGGACAGCAGCTCGCTCCCTTGAGAGGAAGAAGCTCTATCCCGAGTTTGGCACTTGTCCTGATGGCAGATGCCTCGCAGCCGGGGTAACGGTTGGGGGCAATGCAGCCGAGGAAGAATGCGTATGAATGATCAAAGCCTTTTACCATCTTTAATTACCTCCTTCGGAAAGGATACGGTCGGCGTTCTCCTTGAGTTTGTAGTGGTCGATGATCTTACGGATACCTTCCAGGTATTCAGGATATGAATGCGTGGTCGGAGGGTCGCGGGGAAGACCGAGCTTCTCGCGGGCCGCACGGTTGACGTCGTTGTTGGGCACACCGTGGCCGGATGTGTAGATCAGGTTCACGGTCTGAAGGAAGTTCCTAGGAACGATGTCTCGCTCGAAAGCGAGGTTCCTCATGGCCATGATGACGTCGGTCGGGAAAAGGTCACGCGGACAGCGGTCCGAACATGAGTAGCACGTCGTGCAGAGCCAGAGATCCGGATCGGTCAATGCCTCGTCCTCGAGACCGAGGACGGCTCGCCTCATGAAAAGGCGAATCCTGTAAGAACTCCGGGGCGCAGACGGACAGGACCCGGTGCATGTTCCGCACTGGAAACACATGTGCGACATTGTACCGCTGATCTTCTCGACACGCTTGCTGAAGTCCTTGTGCGAATCGGAGGTATAGTAATTCCTGTCCGCAAGTTTCTTCTCGAGGTCAGGGTTTCCATAATTTTTTTCTACTGCCATTTTTAGTCTCACCTCATTCTGCGGTCTTCAGCTCAACCTTACCAAAGTCCCCTTCCCTGACCTTGGAAGTACGCGGCCGAAGCAGCTTATCCTTGATTGTCTTAAAGAGGTCCGTCTCCTTGCCCTTCATACGGATGCCAGTCCTTTTCAGGACGATGATGTCCTCACCGGGGCAAGCGTTAACACAGACACCGCAAAGGATACAGAAGTCCTTGTTGACACCAATCTTTGCTTCAACCTCCCCGTGCATATCGGCGGGATTCTTCGGGCTTGGCAGGTATATCGCATTGGCCGGGCAGATCTCGACACATGTCGAACAGCCTCCGGGACACTTCTCGGTATGGAACTCTATGTCTCCTTCGAAGAGTTTCTCGACAGTAATCGCTTCGGTCGGGCAGTTCACGGCGCACCAGCGGCACGTGATGCAGTCCCCGGTGATGCTGACCTTCCCTCTCTTCTCCTGGACCGCCTCTTCGCGTGTGACTGTAATTGCATCCGAAGGGCAGATCTCGGAACAGACACCGCAGCCGTCGCAGAGTTTCTGCGTCCACTTAACCTCTCCCCGGACCTTTCCTATCTCGGGTGAGAACGGCTTCTTCTTGACAGTCAGTGCCGCACATACGTCTCCGCACAGTCCGCAGACCGTACACTTCTCTTCATCGCAGTCGAAGGTTATATTTGCATGAATGGCCTCGGCTTTCTTCAGGCCGGCGGCGTCGGTTCCTTCGAATGCAGGGACATCACGCAGGATTGCCTTCTCGGGCGTCCGCGGGCACACATCTTTGCATGTCGTGCAGAGTATGCATTTCTCGTCGTCGATCGCCCTGACGGGATCATATGTAGGAAATCCCTCCCTCTCGATGATCGGGAGCTTCTCCTCACCGTCGATCCTGAGACTCATCGCGTTGAACGGGCACATTACGACACATACACCGCAGTATGAGCACTTCTTTTCATCAACGCTTACGGCCTCGCCATACTGAATCGCACCTCTCCTGACCGCTCCGACGGGACCGAGAACTATAGCCTCTTCAGGGCAGGCGTCAACGCAGATTCCGCAGCCGGTGCAGTTGTCCAGGTCGAATACAAGATGATTGACCTGTTTTAAGAGCCTCTGCTCCATTATTGTGAGGTTTCCCTCTTTCCTGTGCGAATATTTTGGAAAAAGCGTATTCATAACTAACACTCCATGCTAAATCAGGCCTACCGGATGGCAAACAATGCAACAACCTCTAAAACGCATTATTTCAGCATCTCCAACTGCTGTTTTATTCCGACACACCTTTATCTCGATTCGTTATCGATTGCTAAAAGGTGGGGATAGAAAATAGATAAACATTCTGAAAAAAGTTAATGAATAAAATTGAAAATTACTCAATAAGTTAAATTAATTTAATTGATAAATTTACAATACTCTGCCTGCGACTGCACAGAGATGCGGAACAGTACCGTTTAAGGAAAAAGCGGGCGAAAAGATTGTTGATAGTTATGGATAACGATACGGAAGAGGTAATCCAGGACTTTCTAAGCCACTCGGATCAGATAGGCGAAAGCCTCTATGCAGAGTTCAACGAAATATTCGGACTGGTTCCGTTCATCTTCACCGCAATCAGCGAAAGGCAGAAGCCGTTCGTATTCAACAGTCTTGGCGACCTTTACACGAGCAGGCCCGAGAGCCTCGACCCGAAAACGGCGGAGATCGCGACGATCGCGGCTGCAGCAGCATGCGGTGCAGACAAATGCCTTGGCGTCCATATAAAAGCAGCTCTCAGGGCAGGCGTAACAAGGGACCAGATCCTCGACACCATACTCATAGGCGCAATGATCAACAGGACACGCAGCCTTGCGGTATCGCTTAAAGTCTTTGAAAGCAGCGCCGGAAAAGCGGAAGATCAAAAACCCTGAGAGATACTAACCGGGTTTTTTCCGGCCCCGGCCAAATCAAATATTATTTTACCTTACAGATCAAGAAATTTAGTTGTTACATAAAAGAGGTATATCAACATGGAACTTAACGGAGTTCAAATCGAAGACGAATTCGCAGAGGCATTCCCCAACTGGGCATGCAGGGTAATTATTACGGCAATAACCGAAAAATGGGCGCTCCAGGCGGCGACAGAAGCGACAGGTTTTGCAACCTCGGCAATCGGCTGCCCCTGTGAGGCTGGAATCGAAAGAATCCTCCCGGCATCAGAGACACCCGACGGAAGGCCGGGAGTGGCCGTCCTGTTCTTTGCAGGCGGAAAGAAGAAGCTGAAGGAGCAGGTAGTCGAGCGCCTTGCAGAGTGTGTCCTCACGCAACCCACAACGGCTGTATTCGACGGCATGCCAGAGGCGGAAGAGAGGATCGATGTAAAGCTCCACTTCTTCGGCGACGGATACGAATACCAGAAGGAAGTCGGCGGACGCAACTGCTGGGCGATACCCATCATGAACGGCGAGTACATCGGCGAAGAGAACTTCGGAATCGTTAAGGGAATTGCAGGAGGCAACTTCTTCATAATGGGCGAGAACATCCCCGCCGCACTCATGGCCGCAGACGCCGCCGTAGCTGCAATAAGGAATGTCCCCGGATGCATGTGTTCCTTCCCCATCGTCGCATCGGGCTCGAAGGTCGGATCGAACAAGTACAAGTTCATGGCGGCATCGACAAACGAGAAGTATTGCCCCACAATCCGCGACAGGGTAGAGGACACAAAGGTGCCCGAGGGCGTAAAGGCGGTCTACGAGATCGTCATCGACGGTATCGACGAAGCAGCCATTAAAGCTTCAACAAAAGCAGGAATCGAGGCAGCAGTAAAGATTCCGGGAATCAAACTCATCACCGCAGGAAACTTCGGCGGAAACCTCGGCCCGTACCAGTTCAAACTCTACGAAATCCTTTAAACACTTTTTTTTGAGATTCAGTTCAAAACCCGTTTCACACCTGTAACAAAGCTTCCGGCTACAATTTCGCAACGCCCGGACCGGGGTTATATAGCATGAAATCAAATCCGGACTATGTTTCCTGAAGTAATCATCCACAATACCCTGAGCCTCGACAATGCATTTTACGGGTTCGATATAGATCTCGAAGCCCATTACTCGATCCTTACATCCCTCGCACCCGACGCCGTCCTTGTCGGCTCGGATACGGCAAAGACAGGAGTCGAGATGTTTTATAATCCTATACCTGCAGAGACAAAATCCGATCTGAAAAGACCGGAGAAAGTCCCCGGCGACACCAGACCGGTAAGTGTCATCGTTGACAGCCGCGGAAAACTGAAAGGGCTCCTCCACATATACCGCAATCTCGAGCATGTAAGAGATGTCATTGTCCTCGTATCGGAGACGACGCCTGCCGATTATCTGAAATATCTCGAGGAGAGGGAGTACCCTTACCTGATGTCGGGTTACGACCGCGTCGACCTGAAGGAGGCCGTCGGATTGCTGGGAGACACATTCGGGTTTTCGAGGATCGTATCGGACAGCGGCGGACGGCTGAACTGCATCCTGATCGACGAAAGGATCGCGTCATCCCTGAGCATTATAATCGCACCCTTGATCGCAGGACCGGATCACAGGAGATATTTTGAAGATATCGACAGCACAGCGGACCTGAGACTAAAGAAGACGGAAAACCTGAAAAACGGACTCGTGCACCTGGTGTATGATATAATGAAATAATAACGGATTCACTCTTTTAGCAAAAACGTTTATGAAACAAAGGTTTCATGGACTGCTTCATGTAAATCACGACGTGATTTTCATGTTAAATCAGAGTTTGGACCCTTTAGATCCTCTACCCAAATTCCAACAAACTTTTTGGCTCTTTACTGTCTCATATCTTTCTCAGGCAACCCCGGCACCGGCGGCCAAAGGCCGCCAGACGGCCCCTGCCCAGGGGACCGACAAGGGTCCCCTGGACTGTTTATTTTGTTTTGTTCGGAAATCCAGATCGAGATTTTTAGACCCTTGTTTTTGGTTCCAATAAACTTTGTAGATTTTTATCGGTTTTTATGTAATGGAATCGCCCATCATGGGGTTTTACATCTAAATCCCAATTTTCACCCTGGTTTTCGCAGCCATCCACTGTATAATCGAACCGCTTAAATATTTTGTGACCGATTATTTTGTTAACGAATATTTCGGTGACAACACAGTGACGTCAGTACTAAAACCGGAGGAAGTAAGGGAGAGGTTCGGCCCTCTCTTCTGCAGAAAATTTCTTGTAATGGCAGACGAGGATTCAGGAAGAGCGGAGATCATCGAGGAATGCCGCCACAGGGGAGCAATCGAGTGGGACGTGATGAACCGCAACAGGGCGGGCGGAGCTGTCGAATCGATCGCGGTCGACGGTGCATCGATGACAATCTCGGCAAAGCTCGGGAGATACCCGGTTCATTTCGGTGCGGCAGGAGATGAGATCGGCGGACAGGCGCTTGAGGGCGTCGAGATCAACGGCGACGAGATCGCGACCCACTGGGCCGGAATCGCAGGGGCAGGCGTCGGAGTCGCCGCATGCCTCCCCCAGGCGCCCGGAGTTATCAGGACCGAATACCCGAGCGAAGCCGACATGACACCCGGCGGGGCGAAGATCAGCAGGACGACGATATACACCCCGAAGTACGAGAAAGTCTCGATCGGTATCGACGACACCGACACGAAGGAAACAGGCGCAACGTGGGTTCTCGCGTCCAAATGTGCGGATGCATGCGATATCGAAGGTGTGGAATACCTCAACATGCGTCTCATCCAGCTCAACCCGAAGGTCCCGAACAAGACGACGAATTGTGTAGGGTCGGCCTTGAACTTCGCCGTCAGGCCCGGAAAGATCGAAGAACTTCTGGAATTCGTCAGGGACTTCATCGAGAACGGAGCAGTCAGCAAGGATACCGGCATCGCCGTTCACACCGGACTGATACAGCCCGAATCACCGTACCTTGAAAAAATAAAAACCGAAGTGCTGACTCTCGAAGAGTGCGAAGCCGAGGCGAAACGTCTCGGGATCAGGTATATAGACACCGCAGCCTCGAAGGGACGCATCGGTGCCCTTGGGGCGGTCTTATGGGCCAACAGGGGAATAGAGGCGGCCGGTCTCCATGGCGAACATCTCTGATTCACCATACACGATATCATATCCTGAAATTATAGCCGTAGCCCCGGGAGACGGGAGCGAGGTCGAACTGATAGAGAGGTTCGACTGCACCGGCGGGGCGATGTGGGTCGGACATCACTACATCAAAAGCCCGCTTGTAAGATCGGCACGGGTCGTCGGAAGCACCCAGAGATTCATGCTGAAGCCCGGCTGTGTCGACCTCGAACTCGAGGGGTCATACTTCCCGGCGGGAATATCGGCCGTCGAACTGAACGACAGCGAGATCGGAATCTCATATCTCGGAATGGGCGGAGGAGGAGTAGGGGCCTCGGTCTGCCGTGCATCTGCAAAGGGCGTTCTCAGGGCGGACACAGATCCCTCGGGCGGAGGAAAGATCGCCGGAACAAGGCTCTGGCTGCCGAGAAGGGAGAGGGTTATCATCGGAATCGACGATACCGACACATCGGAGGAGGGTGCGACATGGACTCTCGCCCACAACATATCGAAGGCGGTCGAAGACGAGCATTCGAGATATCTCTCCCACACGATTGTACAACTCTTCCCCGTTCCCTACAGGACAAAGAACTGTGTGGCACTCGCATGCGAGTTCGCCACCGACAGGCCGGAGCAGTTGATCGATTCCTTCCGGAAACTTGTCGGGAAGTACACGCTCTCCGACGAAACGGGCCTTGCAGTCTTCAGGGGATTCGACCCGTCTCCGCTCGAAGAATACGGTAAGTCCGTCAAGGCGGGAGAGGTCACCATGGCCGATCTCGATAAGATACGGAAATATCTCGATATCAGGATCGAAGGCCGCGGGATAATCGGCGCCGCTGCTGCCATCCCGTATTACACCCGCTACGAGGAGGCGCTCAGCATATGAACAGGACCGGACTCAAGGCCGCACTGCTGGAGGCAGGAACCGCGAGGATCACAGGCATGCCGGTCGATCTTTCGGACGGCTCGCATGCAGGCCCCGGTGCAGGCGGCACGGGTTCGGTTTTTTTTTCGTTTGACGGATTACGCGTCAGACTTTCAATAGATGAAAACAGCAGGGTAACGATCGAGCACCTCGGCGACGGGAAGGCGGTCCTGAGGTTCGGCGACATTGTTCAGGAAGGATTTCTCGAACCGGCGGCACTCCACTGCCCCCGGCAGGCCTACATAACGATAAGCGAAGGGTGCATCTTCAGGTGCCGGTACTGCAACGTCCCGTCGCAGACACAGAAGATCAAGACCCCGGAAGAGGTGATATCGATGATCGAAAAGGTCGCAGACTATATCGACTGCATCTCCATAACCTCCGGCGTCATCGGGTCTCCGGGAGAAGACGAGGAAAGGGTTCTTGAAATCATCAGGAGGGTTAAAAGATTCAGTCTCCCGGTCGGGGTCTCGACCTATCCTCTGCCGGGAACGCCCGGAAGGCTCCATGATCTCGGTGTCACGGAGGTCAAATTCAATCTTGAGGCTGCAACACCCGAACTCTTTTCAGAGATGTGTCCCGGTCAGGACAGGAACCTGATCGTCTCTGCACTGAAGGATTCAGTTGTTCTTTTCGGGAAGAACCATGTCTTTTCAAATGTTATCCTCGGCCTCGGGGAGACCGACGACGAGATGAAGGCCTGCATAAAGGAACTCTGTGAAGCGGGAATCATCCCGGTGATCAGGCCGCTGAACCCGAAATCCGATCTCAGGGATTTCCCCCGTCCCTCGGCGGAACGTATCATGAGCATCTTCGAATACCATAAAGCCAGGCTCGAAGAGAACGGCCTCGACCCGAAGAAAGCATTGACGATGTGCGTAGCATGCACGGGCTGCGATCTCACTCCCGGGAGGGATGAGTGATGGCGATGAAGACAATGACCGGCGAAGACCTCATCGCCGCCTCGGTTGCGGTCTCGGCCGATATGGTGTATACCGTCCCCGGCTACCCCGTGACGTCACTCGGGGACAAGACAGGAGCGGAGTTCGTGATCAACGAGAAGACCGCACTCGAGTACGCGATTGGGGACTCGCTCGCGGGAAAGAGATCGGTCGTTATCGTCAAGAACGCCGGGATGAACGCTCTCGCCGACCCGCTCGTAATTACCACGACACAGGGACTGAAGAAAGGCGTCCTCGTCATCGCCGGCGACGATACGGAGGCGAAGGGCTCCCAGAACAGGCAGGACTCAAGGTATTACGCGGAAGTTGCCGAGGTTCCTCTAATCGAACCCGACGAAAAAAGCCTGCACTGTGCGGTTGAATTCGGGCTCTCGGCCTCGGAGAAATATTCGAGGATCGCAATTCTCAGGGTGACACCCCGCATCCTGGATGTCGAAGTTAAGGGAATTGTAGTTCCGGCGGAGCGAGGGGACGGATCAGGCAGCCTCGCTGACCCGGCCCTGACAATGAAAGGCCGCTCACAGAACGCCGACAATATCACACGGAAGATGTTCGCGAACTCGAAGTCCCCGGTGATCTATCCGCCAGCGATCCACCCGGACAGGGATCGCAAACCAGATGAAACCGGAAGGCAGTTCATCGCAGACCACAGGACCGCAACTCCCCCTCCCTTTACCAAAGAGCCGGAGACGATGGCGTCGAGGGGATTTTCACGCGGACTCTGCCCGAACTGCCCCTACAGACCGCTCTTCGATACGATCGCCGCGAGCGGAAGAGAGACGATCTGCGATACCGGATGCTCGCTGCTCGCAAAGAATCCGCCCTACAACTTCGGCATCGCCAACTACGGGCTCGGGTCTTCCGTCGCGGTCGCGGCGAAGAGCACCGGCCTTGCACTACTCGGCGATTACGCCGTGCTTCATTCGGGGCTGAACTCCCTGATCGACATCTGGCAGAAGAGCCTCCCGATTCTCTGCGTAGTTCTCGTCAACCGGAGAGCAGCGATGACAGGGATGAAGGCCGTCGCAGACATCGCCCCGTATCTCGGGTGGGCGAAGCCTGTCCGGCTGGACTGCGGGGGCGGGTCGATGGAGATCATCGCGGAGAAGCTTGGAGAGAAGAGAGAAAAGCCGGAGATTATTCTGGTCTACGGGCAGTGCCCGGAAGGAGAGAGTCATGAAGCAGTTAAATGTTGAGATATGCGACGTCACGCTGAGGGACGGGGAGCAGACCCCCGGAGTATCGTTCACCTGCCAGGAGAAGGTGAACATCGCCCGGAAGCTGGACGAGATCGGAGTGGAGGTGATCGAGGCGGGATTCCCGAACATCTCAGAACAGGAACGAGCGTGCGTGAAGACGGTAAAGGGCCTCGGGCTCGATGCAAGGATCTGCTGCCTTGCACGGGCGGTCCGCGAGGATGTCGATGCAGCAATAGACTGCGACGTCGATCTCGTGAGCATCTTCTTCGCTACATCCGATCTCCACATCAGGATCAAATACAAAAAATCACGCGAGGAGATGCTCGAACAGGCGCTCGGGATGGTCGATTACGCGGTCGACCACGGGCTGAACGTGCGATTCTCGGCGGAGGAAGGGTCGAGGACGGATACGGAGTTTTTGAAGGAGATGTTCAGGCAGGGTGCGGAGAGAAAGGCGGCATACTCCAGCTTCGCAGATACGGTCGGGTGCATGACGCCGCTGGAGATCTTCAACATCGTGACCGAATTGAAGGCCGGACTGAAGAACCCGCTCTGCGTCCACTGCCACAACGATATGGGTTTTGCCAGTGCGAACACGTTCACTGCGGCACAGGCGGGGGCGTTCCAGCTCCACACGACGGTCAACGGGATCGGCGAGAGGGCGGGGAACGCAAGCCTCGAAGAGGTGCTCGTCGCCCTGAGGATGAAGAACGGCATCGAAAGATACGACCTCACAAAGCTACAGGAGATCTCGAAGATGGTCGAAGAGTATTCGGGAATTAAGGTCGCAAAGACGAAGGCTGTCGTCGGCGAGCATGCATTCGCACACGAGAGCGGCATCCACATCGCCGCGATACTCGAAGACCCGGCGACATACGAGTACTTCATGCCCGAGATGGTCGGCGGCGAAAGACATTTCGTCCTCGGGAAGCACACGGGCAGGAAGGCTCTCGCACATGTCGTAAGCACCCTCGGCTGCGAACTCTCCCCGGCGGAGTCCGACTGGGTTCTCGAGCAGATCAAGGAGCGAAGTGCGGGGAAATGTTCTATCACTCCCGAGATGCTTCTGAATCTCATCAAAAGATCGAAGGAGTGTGCCTGAGGGAAGATGGCGACATTATCGGAAAGACTGCTGGGGTCCCCCGAAGGCTCCTTCACGGATCTTGAACTTAGCAGGGCGTATGCTCATGACGGAACCGGCCTCCAGGCACTTTTATCCTTCCTCCGGATGCAGACGAAGGTCCGTTCCCCGGAAAAGATCTCTATAATATACGATCACATCGTCCCGGCGAACAACAGCGAGACGGCGAACCTCCAGCACGAGCTCAGGGATTTTTCAAAGGAGGCGGGTTTCGACTTCCGCGATATCGGCGAAGGGATCTGCCACCAGGTGATGAGCGAAGGGGTGTGCCTCCCCGGGGAGGTCGTCGTAGGTGCGGATTCGCACACCTGCACCCTCGGGGCTTTCGGGGCCTTTGCGACCGGTGTCGGTGCGACGGACATGGCTGCGATCTGGGCGACTGGCGAGACATGGTTCAGGGTCCCGCAGACGACAGGCGTCATCCTCGAAGGCAGGCTGAAAGGACATGCCGAACCGAAGGATGTCGCACTGACCTACGTGACCCGTCTCGGGATGGACGGTGCGACCTACAGGGCGATCGAGTTCACAGGCGAAGGAGCCGCAACGACCGCGATGGAAGGGAGGCTAACGATCTGCAACATGGCGATCGAGGCCGGTGCGAAGGCGGGACTCTTCTATTCGGATGAAAAAACGGTATCGTACCTTGCCGAGTTCGGGAAAGACGCGGACCGGCAGGAGCCTGAGGACTGCACATATGCCGACGAACTCTACCTCGATCTCGACGATATCGTCCCGTCGATCTCCGCCCCGCACAGGGTGGACAACGCGGTCCCGGTCGACAAATACGAGGGAACGCCTCTCGACCAGGTATTCGTCGGGACGTGCACGAACGGACGTTACGAAGATCTCAAACGTTTCGCGGATATCGTCAGGGGAAAGAAGGTCGCCGTAAGAACAATCGTCGTCCCTGCGTCGAAGACCGCCCTCCAAAAATGCATAGAGACTGGCGTTCTTTCGGATATCGTCGCAGCAGGCTGTTCGATCGGAACGCCGGGATGCGGCCCGTGCCTCGGTGCACATATGGGTGTGCTCGGCGAAGGAGAGGTCGGCCTCTCGACGGCGAACAGGAACTTCAAGAACAGGATGGGTGTCGGTGCAGAGTATTACCTCTGCTCTCCCTCGACCGCCGCTGCGAGTGCACTGAAAGGCGAGATCGCGAGCCCGGAGGAGAAGAGGTGAGTAAGGTGAGCGATAGTAATTCCATAAAGGGATCGGGCCATGCGGTCTGCGTCGGCGACGACGTGGATACCGACATGATCATCGCGGGAAGATACCTGCGGACCAAGAACAAAAATCTCTGGGCGGAACATGCATTCGAGGACTACGACCCGACCATTGCCGGGAGGCTTTCGGGCTCGGTTATAGTCGCTGGCAAGAACTTCGGCTGCGGATCGTCACGCGAACAGGCGGCAGCGGCGCTAAAGGCCGCGGGCGTGAAGGCGGTCATCGCAAAGTCGTTCGCACGGATATTCTTCAGGAACGCGATCAACCTCGGCATTCCGCTCTTCGAGGTTGCAGGTTTCGAATGCAAAGACGGCAAAGAGGTATCCTTCGATCTCGAAGATGCAGTGGTGGAGTGCGGCGGCCGGAGTTACGAAAGTGTCCGGCTCTCGGACAGGATGAACGAGATCATCGCGGCAGGCGGGCTCATCGAGTACCTCGGGAGGAGGAAGTGATCTTTCCCCGGCACTGCAAGGAGGTCGGCTATGCCTCGGGGATGCCGCTCGGCAAAAAGGTGTACTTCCTGAGCAGGTACCTGATCGTCGAGACGGACGGCGGATACGAGATCGGCGAGGTCCGGTTCGTTCCCGGCGGAACCGGGCTGATGAGAGATGTCGAGGAGTATGTATGCCTCGCGGATGCTGCCGATACCACGGTCTGGCCGGATAAGGTCATTCTTCACAACAGGGCCGACCTGATAAAAAAAGCCGCATCGACGGGGAAGAAGGCTGTAATTTTCAGGGGGATCGACGAGCACATGAGTTTCGTAATCGATCCCGACCCTTCGGCCCTCCTGGAGGTTCATCTCTACGATGCAAAACCCCCGGTCGCAGTTCTCTCGGAGACCGCGAAGAAACTCGAAGCCGCCGGGCTCTTCGGGCAGGAGGAGATCGAGTTCGTCCACCACATCATCGATATAGAGAAGATCGAGGCCGAGGTCTACCCGTGCAGAGCCGGAGGGTTCGAGAAGACCCTCGACAACGACAGGCCGGAGCAGGGGGAGAGGATCGCAGGATGCCTGACCGCAAGGCAGTTTCTCGCAGAGGAGTACGGGGAGGGTTTTGATGTGATCAACACGTGCCCCGCCGATCGTGCGGAAGAGGAGCCGTTCGTTGCAAGATGCTGCCGTTCGGAAAGGGCCGGAAAGGTCGACGGTAAGGCCGGGTGGATCGTTCACTGGGGCGCCTCGCCGAAGGATATCGCAGATGCGATCTTCGCAGTCGTCGCGGCATACAGGGAGAAGGAGGCGAATAAATGAGAATCGCAATTGCGCCCGGAGACGGGATCGGGAAGGAGGTCATCCCTGTCGCCCGCCGGATTCTTGAGATGCTCCTTCCCGGTGCCGAGTTCTTCGACGTGGAGCTTGGATACGAGAAATGGAAGCGGACCGGTTCGGCCTGCACGGATGAAGATATCGGGGCTCTCAAGGATTCGGATGCGATACTCTTCGGTGCTGTGACGACACCACCCGATCCGTGCTATTCCAGCGTCCTGCTCAGGATACGAAAGGAGCTCGACCTCTATGCAAATCTCCGGCCTGTTTGCGGTGACGGTTTCGATATCATGATCGTCAGGGAGAACACCGAAGGACTCTACTCCGGGATCGAGGAGATCGGGACTGAGAGGTCGACGACCCTTCGGGTGGTGACAAGAAAGGGAAGCGAGAGGATCGCCCGGTGTGCCTGCGGGCTTGCGAAGGAGAGACGGAACTCGCTTGTCATCGGAAACAAGGCGAACGTCCTGAAATCGGACGTCCTCTTCAGGGACACCTGCCTTTCCGTTGCGGCGGAGGAGGGCGTTTCTGCCAGGACGGCATACATCGACGCCCTTACACTCGATGTCCTCATGCATCCCGCCAATTATGACGTGATCGTAACGACGAACATCTTCGGCGATATACTCAGCGATGCCTGTGGCTATCTCACCGGCGGCCTCGGGATGCTCCCCAGTGCGAACATCGGCGAGAAATACGCGTTCTTCGAGCCTGTCCACGGGAGTGCTCCCGATATCGCAGGAAAGGGAATCGCGAACCCGATCGCTGCAATACGGAGTGCGGCGATGCTGCTTGCTCATCTCGGGCGGACGGAGGAGGCAGAGGCCGTTGAGGATGCGGTCGGGTTCGTTCTTGCGGCAGGGATCAAGACACCTGATCTCGGCGGGGATTCTTCGACGGAAGAGGTTGGAGAAGCTGTCATAAAGAGACTTTCCTGACTTTACAGGAAGTCTGAAAGAAATAAAAAGGGGCCGGACTGAACCCGGTCTCCTACAATTTTAAAAAATATTAAATTTTGCTGATTTTGTAAAAAATTATAAATACACGATTGACCTATCCACTCCCTTGAGCTGATTGCTATGCCACCAGTCAGATTAAATGCAGTAAAATTCCAGAAGGCAATTATCGACCGTGACATCCTGGTCAGATACCTTGTGGTTATAGACTGGCCTAATGAAAGGCTCGGGGACATCGTCAAGGTCTCCCCGACCAGTGAATTCAACAAATACATCGCACAGATGCTGAACACCTATATCAACAAAAACCAAATCCCGGACATGGAGGTCGCCCCGGCGATAATGAACATGGCCGACGACTATCTTACAGGGAACGATATAGTGCTTAAAGCAGGGGATTATTACGCACTCCAGACTCACTTCAGGAATATGAAGAAGACGACTTCCAGGACCACTGCTGCCACTGCGACTCGCAAGAAAACCGCTGCCAAATAACAGCGTGGGAATTCAATAACCGGGGACTAGAGAGGGACTTCTCCTTCCTGCCCCCTCTTAAAGGCATTTTATGAATTTTGAAGTATTTCCTTTGATCATCGGCTGGGAACTGACCCTCGAATGCAATATGCGATGCAGACATTGCGGTTCCACGGCGGGTGCAAAAAGGCCTAATGAACTGACGACAAAAGAGGCCCTCGATCTCTGCGACCAGTTCCCCGATCTCCTCGTCCAGGAAGTTGATATTACAGGCGGCGAGCCCCTGCTGAGAAAAGACTGGACGATTATTGCAGGACACCTCCAGGATCTCGGCATTCCTGTAAACATACTGACGAACGGACTGGTTATGGACAGCGAGATGATCGCGAAGATGAAGGAGCTGGACATCAGGGCGGTGGGCCTGAGCATCGACGGACTCCGGGAGGTTCACGACCGGTTCCGCAACTACAGGGGCTCATACGAAAAAACGCTGAACGCGATGCGGCTGATGCAGGAGGCGGGGATAAAGTACAATATCATCACGACCGTAAACAAAGAGAATCTCGGCCAGCTCCCTGCGATGCACGATGTCTTCAGGGATCTCGGTGTTCGCCACTGGCGTCTCCAGCCGCTGATTCCGATGGGGCGTGCACTCCAGAACCCGGGTCTCGAACTGAACGACGAGGACATGCTCGCCCTCGGGAATTTTATCAGGAAGCAGGCCGCAGATCCCGATCCCGTCAACCCGGACATCATGTGCAGCGACGGGCTGGAGTATGTTAAACCCGGCATCGGCGGACCGTGGAGAGGATGCCCCGGCGGGATCATCTCGTGCGGGATCATGAGTGACGGCCGGGTCAAGGGCTGCCTCTCCCTCCCGGACGAGGTCTGCGAGGGAAATATCCGCGACAGGGATCTCTGGGACATCTGGTTCGATCCCGCCTCTTTTGCTTATACGAGATATTTCAACCAGGAGGATGCAGGCCCCCTGTGTACCGGGTGCGAGAAATTGGGAGACTGCCAGGGCGGGTGCTCTTCGAGTTCGTATACGGGAACGGGGATATTTCACAACGATCCGGTGTGCTTTTTCAGGGCCGAACATAATCAAAACAAATTCACATAAAAATCCTTTTTCCCCCGGCGGGCAGAATAGTTAATACTGGTTCTTATGAGGGATGATATCACAATATGCAGATCGCGAAGGATTCTGTACGGGGTTTTTCTTGCTGCATTTATTCTTTCGGCGACGGGTTTTTTTCTGCCGGTTCTTGCCGACGAAAGCCTGTCGCCTATACGTGCCGAATATTCGGCCGGCGAGATAACGATTCTCAGCGACGAAGCACGGGAGAGCGCGAACGAATCCCTGAACGCCATCGCCGCTATTCCAACGGATGAACGGACTTTTGAAAATACTGTCGTTGCATTCGACAGTGTGATGACGGATTACGGCGATGCAGTCTCGCCGCTTACGATTATGGGTTATCTCTCGCCCGACCCGGAGATTGCGGCGGAGGGTATGGATGCCGACATTGCTCAGAGTAAATTTTACATCGAGGTCTACACACGCAGCGATCTCTATGATGCGCTGAAATCGGTCGAAGATAAAGTGCCTGAGACTCCCGTCGAACAGAGGCTGTATAAGATCATAATCGACGAGTTCGAGCATAACGGCCTCGGGCTTCCGGAAGAGAATCTCACGAGAGTGAAGGAGATGAACGCGGAACTCAGCGCCATTAAGACCGAGTTCAACTCCAACCTGAACAACGATAATTCGTCGATCACTTTTACGGGAGAGGAGCTTGAAGGGTTGCCGGACGAAGATCTTTCTTCATTTTCCCGGACGCCTGAAGGGGATTATATTGCAATTGTCACGCAGGATTATAGCACCGTGATGACCTACGCCGACAACGGAGATACCCGCAGGAGGATGTACGAGGCATACAATGATGTCCAGGGGGAAGCGAATACGCCTCTTCTGGAAGAAGCGATCGTCCTCCGCGAGAATATTGCAAAGGAGATGGGATTCTCTACGTGGGCGGACTATACAATCAGGAACCGTATGGCGGAGAACGCGACTGTTGTCATGGAGTTCCTGGATTCCTTAAAAGAGCCGCTTTCTGAAAAGATCGAAGAGGAGACGGCGATTCTCCTGGAGATCAAGCAGGAGATCGATCCGTCGGCAACGGAGATCCGGCCCTGGGATATCAGGTACCTCGAACACATTCTCGTCATGAGGGATTATAACTACGATGTGGCGGAGTTTAAGAAATATTTCCCGGCCGAAAACGTGATAGACGGGGTCTTTAATACGACGGGGATGCTTTTCGGAGTAGATTTCAACGAGGTTTCGGATGCGCCGGTATGGTCGCCGGATGTGAGGCTCTTCGAGGTTTCGAACAGGTCGGACAACAGGACTCTCGGCTACCTCTACCTGGATCTCTACCACAGGGACGGAAAGTACACGGGTTATGCAACGTCGCAGCTGATTTCAGGCAGGGAGAAGAACGGGACATACAGCCTGCCGGTTGCAATTATCATCGGGAGCTACGATGCACCGGAGGGCGACAACCGGACCCTCTTCAGGCCTTCAGATATATGGACGATGTTCCACGAGACGGGGCATGCGATGAACGTGATCCTTACTACGTCTCCTTACGGCATCCTCTCCGGGTATAAGTCATCCATGGACTTCTGCGAGACGCCGTCCCAGGCTCTTGAGGAATGGGCATACGACCGGGATGTCCTCGAATCGATCTCGGCGAAGGACGGGAATTCGTCTGATAAGATCCCGGAGGAGCTCGCCGGACAGGCGATTGCGGCAAGGAGTGTCGGCATGGGTTATGAGTACGGCTACCAGCTGCTCTTTTCGCTTGCCGATATGTATTACCATACGGCGGACGGGCCTGTGAACACGACGGAGGTCTGGCACGATGCATCTGAGGAGATCCTCGGGCTGGACGAGCCGGAGGGCCTTCACCCGGCCGCGACTTTCTCCCATATCATGGACCAGTACGATGCAGGATATTACAGCTACCTGTGGTCGAAGGTCTATGCACAGGATATCGTCGACGAGTTCAAAGAGAACGGGATGACGAACGAGACTCTCGGCTTAAAGCTGAGGAACGATGTCTATTCGCAGGGGAATATGGCGGACGGGATGACACTGCTCGATAACTTCCTGGGACACGAGCCGGGGATCGACTCGCTTTACGATTTCATCGGGCTGAATGTTTCGAATGTCCCGAACGAGACTGCGGCTGCGTAGACTGTTTTTGGGTAATTTTTAGCTCCGGTGAGGGAGGGGGAACTAGTCCCCCTCCCTATTACCCTCCCCCTGATCGCGATAAGTCGCAAGAAGGGATGGACGAGCATCCCTTCTCGCTCCGGGAAAGTGATAATTATTTTAAACCGTATCCTCTCCCGGCCGAGGCAACCGAAGGGCTCCCGCCCTTTCGAAACCCAAGGCGACCTTTGGTCACCGGCTGGATATTTCTCATACATGTTTTTCCCGGCCGAGGCTACCCGTAGGGGTAGCGTCCAGGCCGGGCTATCATCATTGCGCAAATTCGCGAAGCGAATTAAGCAGAGGGCTGCCCCGTCAGGGGCTTATGCCTCATCTTAGAATAGAAAACCGAACTCAGGTTTTAACTCCTATTCCGGACATATACCTGAAATAAGTGACAGAAGAACCCGTAATTATCAAAACATCGCAGGCGACCCTCAGGCCGTGGAGGATGGACGATGCCCCTTCGGTTGCAAAATACGCGAACAACCCGAAGGTAGCGAAGAACATGAGGGATGGTTTTCCGAATCCGTACTCGGAGGAGGACGCCGAACGATTCCTCACGATGGCGACCGGAGACGGCCCTGCTCTTCTCCTTGCAGTCGAGATCGACGGTGAGGCCTGCGGAGGGATCGGCGTCACTCCTTTTACGGACGTCTACAGGAAAACGGCGGAGATCGGGTACTGGCTCGCGGAGCCTTTCTGGGGAAGAGGGGTCATGACGGAGGTGGTGAAGGCCGTCGTTCCGGTGGCGTTCGGACGTTTTGATATTGTCAGGCTCCAGGCTGGAGTTTACGAGGGGAATTTAGGGTCGATGAGGGTTTTGGAGAAGGCCGGATTCGAGAGGGAGGCTGTGCATAAGAAGGCTATCTTCAAGAACGGGGAGTTGTTGGACGAGGTTGTTTTTGTTTTGTTTGGGGTATAAATAATATTTTTAGCAGCAATATTTCCATTTCCATAGATTCCGATTAACACTACAATGCGCCTGCAATTGTTCCTATTACTCAGGCAATACTATTAAGTCAATAATTATGAAATAAAAGAATTGAGGGAATAATGCCAGAAAACCTACCAGAGATACAGGAACCTTTACAAATTAATGATCAAATCGATAAATTCTCGTCAAATTTAAAATTGTACCTAGATTCATTAGATCTTCCAAATGACAATATTTTAGTCGAAATTAAACAACGTGGAATAGTGATAGGCAATATGCCGAATATTATCGATCATTTATCACCAGAACAACGCCAAAGAGCATTATATATCTCAAAATTTATTGCTTCTTGTGGAGTTGGATTATTTGATTCGGCACTAAACTATTTATGGAACGAAACAATTGTAAATTTAAGAAATAAAGTTGCATTATTTGATTTAGATTATTTTTATGATAGTATTTTAAGTAATTCAAAAAAACGTCATGAATTTAAAAGTGATAAAGACCTCGAAAAACTTGATGATTGGGAACTGATTAAAGGATGCCGAGATACTGGCATAATCACCGATATTGGGTATAAGCATCTAGACTATATTCGTGATATGAGAAACTTCGCTAGTGCTGCTCACCCAAACCATACCCGAATTACAGGACTTCAACTCTTAGGCTGGTTAGAAACCTGCATAATTGAGGTTTTAGCAAAGGAACCAGAAGGACCAGTTCTAGAAATAAAGAAATTATTAGCAAATGTAAGAAATCATAAATTAACAAAAAGTGATGCTGAAGCAATTAAAATTAATATCAAAAGAATGCCTCAGGATCTTAATCATTCCCTTTTACGGGCACTTTTCGGAATGTACGTGGATGATAGTCAAGATATTGCAGTCCGTAAGAATGTGGAATTAATAGTAAAAGATGTTTGGAATTATTCTGATAAAGAGACAAAAAATAGTATAGCATATAAATATGCAGTTTTTTCTGCAAATGCAGAATTATCAAAAAAGGAACTGGCAAAGAAATTTTTGTCAATAGTTGATGGATTAGGATACATATCTGAAGATCTTAAAGCTATCGAAATCGGAGAGATCTGTGAAGACTTGATTCGTTCTCATTACGGATATAATAATTTTTATACTGAAGAACCACATGCTAAACAATTAATAAAATATGTTCTCCCATCTGGAGATATCCCCTCAATAATAAGATATCCCTATGTAAAATCTTTGATAATATGTAGATTAGGGAATATCTATGGTGTCTCACATTCAGCATTACCATATTATAATCAAATGATAGAATTATTTCAAGATTCAGAATTCAATGAACTGTTAAAACTTTTAGATGATAAAGAAATAATTAATATCTTTAATGATGGAAATAGGGCTAAAAAATTCATGGAATTACTCGCTTCATTAAAAGATAAAACTAAAAGTGAAAAAATAAAGAAAGCTTTTAACATTGTCTTAGATGGAACAATTTCTGATATGAAGACAAGAAGGGCATATCAAAAAATAAAGGATCTTATTTGAGTGACAAAGGTATTGATGATAATTTAAGAAGTCACTTAAAACCAATTAAAATACTTTTTTTATAATTTTCACATAGCTTTTCCGCAAGGAGTTCCATATCTTTTTCATTAAAACAAACATGACCAGAGACAGATCGCCTTCTCAGTTCCCCGGATGTACGCAAAAAAGTACCTGTACATATATCTATAATATAATCCTATTATCAAAATCAAAAGATGAATATCAAATTTTTATTTTTGTAACAACCATTACACCCCAGATGTAAGCGTGCAGTAAAAATGCAGATGTCCAGCCAAAAAAAAAGATCCCGCTCCTCACCCCTTCCTCCATAACGAAAAGGCAAAAAGAGCAAAGACGATCAATACCGCAAGGCCGGGAACGACGAGGAGAACGGGAGTCTCCCTCGTCTCCGGGGCGGAAGTCGCCGGTAAAGTTGTCCCGGTTTCACTTGTCCCTGTTGGATTTATGTAAGGATTCAAATCGACAAACCAGATCTCGTACTCGTTCGGATCATATCCCGGATAATCCTTCGGGTATGCCCTCACAAGAAGCTGGCCCGCATCGAACTCTATGATATCTCCGACTTCGAATTCGTCGTTTCCTGTGATTCGAATCTCTTTCTTCTCCCCGTCCGGGATATGGTAGAGGAAGATCATGTCGTTGTTCTTGTAGATCAGGAAATCCCCGTCGACAGCAGAAGCATAAAGCCCGAAATCCAGGTTTTCGTCATTCGTATCTATTGCAGTATTTTCGAGAGTATCCAGATCGGTTGCATAAAGAATGCTCCCGAAATGATCGATGCCCCCTTCGGTGGTTTTTCTTCCCTTCGTCCAGACGAAAAAACTGTCTGAAAAACAGTCCTGGTCGAGATTCACTCTTTCATTTGAGGCAATATCCGTTGTACCCGGAACCTCGATCCGCCCGACCTCTCCTCCTGCAAGAACAGGTTCAAGATCGAAGACAGCGATACCCTCGCTACGCAGGCGATCACCCGGTACCGGGGTGGGGATACTGATACTTTCGGAAAGAGTCGCAACCATATACTCCCCGAATCCCATCGGATCGTCAAGATCTGTCCGGTTGTCGATCAGTACCAGTTTCCCTGTGTCATGCGAATACACGTGCATACTCATAACCTCGGTAAACGGCCCATCTTCAAAATCCGAAGAGCCCTTTGCGACAACAAGATCGTTGTCTGCCAGCAGTTCATCCGTGTAGAGACGATCGGATACCTGTTCGTTACTTATTCCGTCAAAATCGAACAAACCCCGGCTGGATGCCGACGTCCCCGTAGGAGTCGTAGTGTGTATTGCAAGAGAATAATAGACGACGCCATTGGAGATATCAAGAGACCTGATATCCATCCAGAACGAGATCCAGTTATCTTTTTTTTCGGCAAGCTCCGTGGTATCGAAGGTCTTCGTCTCTCCCGTCACACTGTCCCAGATGTACACGAGCGGGTCACCGCTTTTGCTGTACGCAACCTCTCCGTTGCTGAGTCCGGCATGTGATGTTTTGTCATCTGACGGGACATAAGGGAAATGTACATCATCGTCTCCGTCAACATACGTATAAACGGTCTCGATTACCGGAAATTCCTCTGCATTGACAGGAATTGCAATGAATAAAAGGAGAACTGCCATTGAAAAAATGAATATTCCGAAAGTGCTGCACCATCTCTTTTCTGAACCAGGCTTTCCCGAAATCCCGGACCGGATTGTCATCTAATAAACAGATCTTTTTCCGGTTATATAGCGATTATTCCGAAAGCATCTACACGAAAACCGGGATAAAAAATGATAGATCCCTCTACCTTCTCCCCCGCGATCCCGCGAAAAGAGCGGCGGCAGCCGGAAGTGCAGCCAGTGACACCAGAGGAGACAGCGGGGTCTCCGCAGTGACAGGGCTGTTGTTTCCCCCTCCAGTATTTCCGGTCTCCGCCGCACTCCCGGCATCAGGGTTAATAACCGTATTCAGGTCGATAAACCAGATCTCGTACTCGTTCGGATCATATCCCGGATAATCCTTCGGGTACGCCCTCACGAGAAGCTCCCCCTCGTCGAACCCGATTATATCCCCCACCCTGAATTCGTCGTTTCCGGTGATCCTGATCTCCTTCCTATCCCCGTCCGGGATATGGTAGAGGTAAATATGATCCCCTTTCCTGTAAGTGAGATAGTCGCCATCGACGGCGTACGAATAAAACCCGAAACTGTCAAAAATATCCCCCGGCTCATTTATTTCCTCAACCGGCTCTTCTATTCTGTCAATAACAGTGTCTTCCAGGGTGTTCAGGTCGGTTGCATAAAGTATATTCCAGCCATCTTCACCTGAACCATTGGCATTGGCAGATACCTCTTTCGACCAGATTAGTATGTCACCTGAAAAACAGTCCCGGCTGACTATCATGCTCCCTTCCTTATACGAATAACCGGTCGACGACGGAATTGTAACCGTCTCCACAGATCCTTCACTAAAATCCGGGGGAAGCCTGAAGACCGTCACCCCGTCTTCCGGGATTCTTACACCGGATTCGCTGGAAAGTACAGTTATTGCCACCGCAGCATTGCCGTCCCCTAACCCGATATGATCATTGGTTTCCCCACAATCATCTATGGTGATCATCTCCCCGGTATCGCGGGAATATATCCGCAACCGGTTCAGGTTTGTAAATTCTTCCCAATCATACCAGGAGAAATCCTCTATCAGAACAAGATCATTATCTGCGCACAGGTTGACCACAAGATGATCGAATATCTTCTCGTTGTTTTCCCCGTCAAAACTGAACAATCCTTCCGTAGAAGCACTTGTACCTGTAGGTGTCGTCTTATGCGTTAAAAGAGAGTACCAAACCACACCGTCGGAGATATCAAGACACTTAATCTCCATCCAGAAAGAAATCCAGTCATCCTTTTTTACGGCAACCTCGGTGGTGTCGAAAGTCTTCGTCTCGCCCGTCCCGCTATCCCAGATGTAAATGAGAGGGTCTTTGTCTTTACTGTAAGCAATCTTTCCTCCACTCAAACCCATATGAGAAAATTTGTCACCAGCAGGATAAGTGAAAACATCACATGAATCTCCGTCGACATACGTGTAGCCGGTTTCGATTGTCGGGTACTCTTCCGCTCCGGCGGGAATCGCAAGAAGAAAAAAGATGACTGCTATTGAGAGCATTGAGAATCTGAAAGTGCAGTGCCTCACTCTATCTTTTCCCCTGCAAAACTGCGAAAACGACAAACACCGCCACCAGTGCAAATACTGAAACAGAGGGAGATAACGGAGTCTCAGGATTCCCCGGTTCATTACTTCCGGTCTCAACAGCCCCGGTCTCACTCGCTTCAGCTTCAACCGGATTAATAAACGGATTCAAATCCACAAACCAGATCTCGTACTCGGACGGTTCATAACCGGGATAATCCTTCGGATACGCCCTCACGAGAAGCTCGCCTTCGTCGAACTCGACGATATCACCGACTTCGAATTCATCGTTTCCGGTGATTCGGATCTCTTTCTTCTCCCCGTCCGGGATATTGTACAGGAATATCCCGTCGTCGTTCTTGTATATCAGGTAATCACCGTCAACAGCATAGGCATAAAGCCCAAAATCCGGATGCTCATTCGTATCTATTGCAGTATTTTCAAGAGTATCCAGATCGGTTACATAAAGAGTGCTCTGATATTGGCCATTATCACCATCTGAGGTTTTCACGCCCTTTGACCAGACAAAATATCTGTCTGAAAAACAATCCTGGTTGACATTCACCTTTTCATCAGATGAAATCTCCGTTGCATCAGGAATAACAATTTCTTTAACTTCTCCGCCTGCAAGTGCAGGTTCTATATCAAAGACAACAATTCCATCATTTTGAACTCGATCGCCAACTGTCTCGGAAATCGAGCTAAGGGAAAGAACCGCAACCTTATACTCCCCAAATCCCATTGGGTCATTGATCTCCGTTCGGTTGTCAATAGTAATTATATCTCCACTGTCATGAGAATACACTCGTAACCGCATATTTTCGATATGAGGTTCCCCATCAAAATATGAAAAATCTTTTACCAAAACAAGGCTATTATCAGCCAAAAGTTCATAAATAAAATGCTGTGAAACAATGTTTTCATTATTCGCTCCGTCAAAGCTGAATAATCCCTTCGATGATGCACTTGTGCCTGTAGGTGTAGTCTTATGTGTTGAAAGAGAGTAATACACTGCACCTTTGGATATATCGAGACACTTAATCTCCATCCAGAAAGAAATCCAAGTATCCTTTTTTTCAGCAATTACGGTGGTATCGAAAGTATTTGTCTCACCAGTCCTATTATCCCATATATAAATAAGAGGGTCCTTGTCTTTACTATATGCAACCTCTCCATTGCTTAGCCCCATATGTGACAATTTGTCAACCGAAGGATAAGTGAAAACATCACATGAATCTCCGTCAATGTAAGTGTAACCGGTTTCGATTGTCGGGTACTCTTCCGCTCCGGCGGGAATCGCAAGAAGAAAAAAGATGACTGCTATTGAGAGCATTGAGATTCCGAAAGTGCTGTTACTCACTCTATCTTTTCCCCTGCGATCCTGCGAAAACGACGGCCGCCGCCACCAGTGCAAATACTGAAACAGAGGGAGATAACGGAGTCTCAGGATTCCCCGGTTCATTACTTCCGGTCTCAACAGCCCCGGTCTCACTCGCTTCAGCTTCAACCGGATTAATAAACGGATTCAAATCCACAAACCAGATCTCGTACTCGGACGGTTCATAACCGGGATAATCCTTCGGATACGCCCTCACGAGAAGCTCGCCTTCGTCGAACTCGACGATATCACCGACTTCGAATTCATCGTTTCCGGTGATTCGGATCTCTTTCTTCTCCCCGTCCGGGATATGGTAGAGGAAGATCCGGTCATCTTTCCTGTAAATAAGATAGTCACCGTCGACGGCGTACGAATAAAACCCGAAACTGTCAAAAATATCCCCCGGCTCATTTATTTCCTCAACCGGCTCTTCTATTCTGTCAATAACAGTGTCTTCCAGGGTGTTCAGGTCGGTTGCATAAAGTATATTCCAGCCATCTTCACCTGAACCATTGGCATTGGCAGATACCTCTTTCGACCAGATTAGTATGTCACCTGAAAAACAGTCCCGGCTGACTATCATGCTCCCTTCCTTATACGAATAACCGGTCGACGACGGAATTGTAACCGTCTCCACAGATCCTTCACTAAAATCCGGGGGAAGCCTGAAGACCGTCACCCCGTCTTCCGGGATTCTTACACCGGATTCGCTGGAAAGTACAGTTATTGCCACCGCAGCATTGCCGTCCCCTAACCCGATATGATCATTGGTTTCCCCACAATCATCTATGGTGATCATCTCCCCGGTATCGCGGGAATATATCCGCAACCGGTTCAGGTTTGTAAATTCTTCCCAATCATACCAGGAGAAATCCTCTATCAGAACAAGATCATTATCTGCGCACAGGTTGACCACAAGATGATCGAATATCTTCTCGTTGTTTTCCCCGTCAAAACTGAACAATCCTTCCGTAGAAGCACTTGTACCTGTAGGTGTCGTCTTATGCGTTAAAAGAGAGTAATAAACCACACCGTCGGAGATATCAAGACACTTAATCTCCATCCAGAAAGAAATCCAGTCATCCTTTTTTACGGCAACCTCGGTGGTGTCGAAAGTCTTCGTCTCGCCCGTCCCGCTATCCCAGATGTAAATGAGAGGGTCTTTGTCTTTACTGTAAGCAATCTTTCCTCCACTCAAACCCATATGAGAAAATTTGTCAGTCGCAGGAAAGGAGAAAAGATCACACGTATCTCCGTCGACATAGGTGTATCCTGTTTCGATTACAGGAAATTCCTCCGCGCTGGCGGGAATCACAATGAAAAAAAGGATGACTGCTATTAAAAGAATAAATGCTCTGAGAGTGCGGCAACACCCGCTTACCGCATCCACATCATCGGAAATCTCAGACCAAATCATCTACTGAATAGATAATTTTTCTCATTATATAGCGTTTATTCCGAAAGTACCTACAAATAAATTTTTTTGTTAAAACAATGTAGATACTTTCGGAATAATATTTATTTTAAATTATATCTTACCGCGATCTTGTGAACCACATGTCCAACACTGCATCTGAAATAAAAATTTCAACAAATTGATACTTCCCAAACCTGATTTTCAGGAAAATAAGAAGATATACCGATCGCAGGTGTGATTCACACCATGGCCGAAGATATGAATCATAAAACAGGGCTACTAAAAATTGTTGGGAATAATTGATCAATATTACGGAATTCAGATCTATTCGGCAAAAACTAAAAAAAGATGATAAAAATGAATTCAAAAGCAATAAAATTTTCAATAGCTGCCTGCCTCATCCTATTGATAGTTGCCGTATCAGGAGTTGCAAGTGCATACTCTATATCGGCACAAGCAGACGAGAAACAGCTTGAGATCATAAATGAGATCTACGGGCAGGATATGACACAGGGAGAATTCTGGGAAATGGTTTTTCCAGAAGAATATGCATTAATGAAAAAGAATCTCTCAGATGAAGAGTTCAAAGAATTCTGCAGCACAGAGAAATATTGGGGAGATGACTACCAGGAGTTACCCTACGGAGCTAACGTATGGGACAAGAACGGCCCGGTCTCCCTTGCATCACTCACCGAAGAACAGAAAAGCAGTTATGGCCTTGAAAACCTGAAAACAGATAATAGTGGATATATCATACAGGGATCAAATTCTGAAGCAAGTTATCTTGTAGACAAATTATGCACACTACTTGACAGTAAGAGTGCGCTTGTATTATATGCAGATAATCTTGGGAGAAGTGGTTCTTCAATTACCTATAGCGGCTCAGGTAAAGTTTCAGGATATACAACTTCAACATCATTAACTCTAACTGTTGAACTGTACGGAGATGACTCAAGAGTTGCATATGTTGAACGTTATGGAAAAAAAGGTGAAACTGTTACAGCAAGTTCTGCTCATGCAAGTCCAAGAACAGGCGTACTGTACCAATCTAAAGTTACCGGAACATCGACAAATCCCAGTCTCTCTGGTTACACCTGGTCGCCGGCAAGACAGTGGCCGTTTAGTTAAAGTATATTGATGAGAGACTGGCATGGCAGTTAAACTCTGACTGCACAGCGCCTCGATCAAACCAAATCCAAAAAAAGGGGGGCCTGAAAAGCTCCCCCTCTTATTCTGTTACCTGAAAAATTTACAAAATAAAATCAAAAACACCGTCCCGTGTAGATACTTTCGGAATAATGCATATTTAAGCTTCAATCTAATCATTGCCTGTAGATTGCCGGCATAGTGCATGCAGGCAACTGACATACAGACAAAAAGGAGACGGAAGACATGAAAATAAACGGACTGAAAATAACCGCAGCGATATCATTTCTGCTGCTGATCTGGGCGGTAACCGGAGCCGCGGGTGCGTACTCCATATCCGCCGAAGCGAACGAAAGCCAGCTTGAGATCATAAAGGAGATCTACGGGCAGGAGATGACACAGGGAGAGTTCTGGGCAACAGTGTACCCCGAAGAGTACGCGATGATGAAAGAGAACATGTCGCCTGCAGAATTCGAAAACTTCTCGAACATGGAAAAATACTGGGGGGACGACCATCCAGAACTCCCGTACGGCGCTAATGTGTGGGACGAAAACGGGCCGGTGAACCTCAACGAGATAAGCCCGGAGGAAAAAGAGGAATTCGGACTGGATGGAGTAATCGTCGACGACAGCGGGTACATCATACTCGGTTATGACAACGACGTCGAAGGAGCAAAAGCAAGGCTTGAAAGCTACGGGGACGTAAGCGGGGAAAATTTCCTCTCGGCCCTTGCAACAGCAGGTATTTACGGGAACTCACCGCTTAGTATCTCCGCCGGGATGATCGAAGCACTCACAGGATTCTTCAGGATCGCCTGAAAGACAAAAACGTTTATGAAACAAAGGTTTCATGGACTGTTTCATGTAAATCACAACGTGATTTTCATGTAAACAATTCACCTCTTTTTTTCAAAACTACGAAGATAAGATGACAGAAATCACCGTGTAGACGGTTTCGGAATAATGCCTATATATGACCCACATTATATAGTTCATTCATTATTCAAAAACCCCGACTGCCGGTAAAAATACCAGGTAGTTTTATGTTGCAACAAAATTCAGAGGGCAGGCGAAAGATGTTTAAAAGAAGAAAAACCGGAATAAAATGCCTCTTCATTGTTCTTGCTTCGGCCCTCCTCATCTCACAGGCAACAGTCGCGGAAAACCTGACAGGAGAAGAGAACGACATAATCGATCCTATAAACGAACTCTATGGGAAAAATATCACGAACGGCGAATACCTCGAAGCTGCAAACCCCGGATACCTCGAAACCCTGAGAGGGGAGATGGGCGAAGATGAGTTCGAAGAATATTACAACACGCAAAAATACTGGGGAAACAAAAACCCGGAACTTCCTTACGGCGCAAACCTGTGGGACGAAAACGGACCGGTGAATCTCAGCGCATTGAATGAAACGGAGAAAGAGAAGTACGGGCTGGAATCGGCCCTGATCGGGGGCGACGGTTATGTCGTCCTCGGGTACATGAAAAGAGAGATCGAAGAAGACGAATCGATCCCGTTCTATAAACAAATGCCCGAAGGAGTTGAAAACTTCACCTGCGATCTCAACTGGATCAATCCCGAAAGCGAACTGAAACTAACAATATTTGCACCCGACGGAATGATGGGACCGTATTACGACGATTCCGACGGGCTCACAAACAGCAGGATCTTCTTCAGGATTTCAAGACCGCAGGGTATCGAAAGCGGGGAGTGGTATGCGGTTATCGAGGCAGAAAAAACAGAAGAAGAGCAGCCGTTCATCTTCCTGATGTATTGAGGTATGATATATGAGAAACAGCCGGAATAAAAAAGTCGCTTTGTGGTTTTTCACGGGGGTATTTATTATAATATTCTCCGCCTTTACGACCGGGGTTTCCGCGATCGAGACCGGCGGGTATGTCGTTGAACCGGCATACGGCATTTCACCCGATTATACCTCAATTTATTTTGGAGAACTCTCAGGCGGTTATGACTTCCTTGAAGGACCCGGACCAGAGCAGATAGAATTTCAGGACCTTCCCCTGGCAATCATTCTCATCCTTCTCGGAATAGGAATTGCCGCATTCATGATCCAACCCCTGAAACTGTTTTTATCAGGAAAAATTGCACTTATTCCCGGGCTGTCCAGGTTAAAGAAGACGAATCTCCTGGACAACGAATCCCGGAGAAAGGTATACGAGACAATTCTTCAAAATCCCGGCATACAGCTTTGTGAAATTGAGAAAAAGACAGATCTTACCAACAAGAATGCCGAATACCACGTAAAGAAACTCCTGGGCCACAATATGATCGTATTCAGGCAGACTTCGAGAGGAAAGGGATATTTCAAAAATTCCGATTCATATTCATCAGAAGAAAAACTGCTCTACATCCATTCCAAAAATCCTACAGAGAAAAGAATAATAGAAATAATCCACGAAAATCCCGGAATTACACGAAAGGAGCTCAGCGAAAGGATACATATCTCCGCACCCTCGATAAGCTGGTACATCGCAGGGCTTATCGGGGACAATATCATCCGGAAGGAAAAGAAGGGAAACAGGGTCCATTATTATGTCAGCGAATACCTGAAGAACGACCTCTTCAACATAATCGGAGCTGAGAGCACCGTTGCCTGAAAAAAAATTACAGGCAATTCACAAATTAAATCCAATCGCCAAAAAAAACACTTTTCTCAAAACGGACATCGATATAAATAATCCCGGATCAAACCGCAATGAATCTCCTTCCCGGAAATCCGGAGGGAAGAAATCAAGCGGGATGATAAGAAAATGGCAAAGGAAATCAAAATCGAACCGGGTCTCTCTTTTATGGATAACAACGCCGGAAAAATTCCAAACGACCTCTTCGAAAAAGATCATCTTTACAACTTTGCGGTGTTTGCAGCAGTTTGCAGCAGTTTGCGGAATCGTGCTGCAAACAAAACAATCATAGTACAAACCCCGTTTCAGTTTTCTACCACAAAAAACGATTTTAAAATTATGTTTGCAGCAAAACGAAAAAAGCACACAGTATGAAAAAGAGGCGTTGGTAAAAGAAGTGCTTTGTGTGCTCCCATATTTTTCCGCAAACTACAATGATAATAATAAAATATTCAATAATATGTACAATAAATAAAAACTAAGCTCAATTTAATCTTTTTAACTTTGCAGCAACTTGCTGCAAACATGCTGCAAACTGCTGCAAAGTTGCAAACAAAACAGTCAAAAGATCCGAATCGTTCAGGATCACCGCAATTTTTTATCACATCAGCCGGTGAAAGAGATCTATGGACATCCTGACGCATGCCTTCTCCGTGATCTTTCTCGGCGGGAACCTGGACATTTTCCTCGTCTGCTTCGGCGTTGTCGGGACGATCCTCCCCGACATGGATATCCTCATGCACCGCTTGTCCGGCAGGGACCCCCTCCTGTATATCTTCTCCCACGGCGGGATCACGCACAGCATTGCAGGGTCGATCCTTATTGCGATCGTCGCTTTTTCTTCGATCTGCCTCATGCAGCTCGCCGGGATTCTGTCTCTCCCGTCAGATCCCGGATTCTGGATCTCAGGACTCGGGATGATCGTCGGCGGAGCACTCCTGCACATAACTCTCGACTACCTTGCCTATCCCGGAATACCCCTCTTCTTCCCGCTCTCGGACAAAAAATATACACTCGGAATATTCCCCGGCCCGAGTCTCTTTCTTACGATTGCAAGCGTCGTATTTCTCATACTGCTCATTTTGGGATTTGCAGGAGCGGCGGACATATACCTCTGGGGGATCGTCTTCTTAGGAATCATAATTTTTTCATTAATAAAAAAAGGTCTCGTCGCCGGCAGGTTCAGGGGAAAAGAGACGATTCCGACCTTTCACCCCCTGCACTGGATAATCGTATCCGAAGACGATCGCGAATACACAATCAGCCGATATTCGATTACCGGTGGAGTATACGGGGAATCGGCATACAAAAAAAGTGAAAGTGTCGGAGAAGAAGAGATCGAAGCACTTGCAGACGACCCGGAGATGAAAAGACTCAGGTACTCTTCGTACCTCGTCGTATTCGAACGCAGTGAGGGAAAGATCAGGGCATACGATCCCCTGAGAGTTTCGGGACTGATGTTCTATCCGCCGGATTACCGCGAGTATGTAGCTGAACTGCCTGAGTCATGAACTTCCGTAATTTTGGATCAAAATCTGATATACCATCCAAAATTCTATAATGCATACCTGCGCATACTAATGTATGCAATCCACTTCAATCAGGATTCGATCTGATACGAGGAACAGTCTTTCCCGGCTCAAAAAACATCCGAGGGAATCCTTCGATGATGTTATCAACCGGCTCATCGAATCGACGGTCGACGACGAACCCCTGAGCGAAGAGAGCCTTCAGGCGATCGAGAAATCTCTCAAAGAATATCGCGAGGGGATCTACTATACTCACGAAGAGATCCTCGCCGACCTTGGCGTTGCCGAAGAGAACGACAAGGAATACGATTATAAAAAGAAAGAGAACGATGCCTGATGGCATTCCGGCTCAGTTATTCGTCATCCGCCCGACATGCACTAAAAAAAATTCCACGCGAAATCTCCCTCAGGCTCGTATCCGAACTCAAGAGTCTCGCGGAGGAAAAAGATCCCGCATTCTTCCTGAAGAATCTTCACGGATTCGACAACCCTCCGCTTTATTCACTAAGGATCGGGCGTTACAGGGCTGTAATGTCCGTTCTCGACGATGTGATGATCATCCACGTAATCGAGATCGGGCACCGGAGCAGTGTATACAGGAGATTTTAGAATTTATTATTCCATATTACAATATTTTTTCAGGCCGGGGCGTCCTCCGGTAGACCATCCCCTGGAAGATCGCGATCTTCCTCTCCTCGTCGTCCGTAATCGTAACAGTATAAGATGCAAGCTTGTGGTTAAGTGCGAACTCCTCCGCTTCCGCGATAAGAACCCCGTCCCTTGCGGCCGTCATATACGTAATATTGGCGTTGATCGCCGACGCATCGATCCCATGCGAGTTCGATGCAAGGGCAAATGCCACATCCGCAAGAGTAAACAAAGCCCCCCCGTGAACAGTCCCATGGCTGTTCCTGTGCGAATCACGAATCTTCATGGACACGGTCGCCTTTCCGGGAGAGACCGACACAAGCTCCATCCCCATATCCCTCGCGAATAAATCGTCAGCGAAGAACTCCCTCGCTTTTTCCTCTACATTCCCTTCAGTACCCGGTGCTGACATATGAAAAGATTTCAGGCCGGGCATGAAAAAGGTATCCGGGCATATCCAATAAGATATACAATTACAATAAAGAACAGCCGGAATAAATAAAGTTTAGAGAAAGGTCGAAAGAAAATATGCAATCCGAAATAGACAGGGAAAAGATCATGGAAATCGCCGAAAGATTCGGAGCCGACCTCTGCGGCATAGCCCCCGTCGAAAGATTCCGCGACGCACCAAAAGGCTTCCATCCATGCAATATTTTCAGCAGGACGAGATCGGTCCTTGTTTATGCAAAGAGAATCCCGAAGACCATTCTCGAAGCGGAGAGCTGCATACCTTATACTACCGTAAACAACACCCTGACGCAGGAGACCGACAGGCTAGGGCTGAACCTCTCGCTCGCACTCGAGGATATGGGCATAGCTAACGTCATGATCCCCTCCGACGACCCGTTCGACTCATGGGATGAGGAAAGATGCCACGGGATGGGCGTGCTTTCGCTCCGCCATGCCGGATATCTCGCGGGCCTCGGGCGTATCGGGAAGAACAACCTGCTCATCAACGAAAAATTCGGGAACATGATATACCCCGGCGCCCTTCTCCTCGCAGAAGAGGTCACTCCCGATCCCGTCGCAACATATGATGCCTGCCCGGAAAAATGCAACCTCTGCCTGAAAAGCTGCCCGCTCTCGGCACTCGACGGAAAGACAGTCGATCAAAAGACATGCAGGCCGCTCTCGAACTTCAAGACCGAGAAGGGCCTTACACTCCAGAAATGCTGGATATGCAGGAAGGTCTGCCCGAATGCGACAGGGATCAGGAAAAAGAGTTCGGAAAGCCCGGACTGATACCGCCTGAAAAATATGAGCAGTTCAATAAAGTGAGACCATGATAACAGATGAAGACGAGATAAAAAGACTCGGACGGCTCTACCCGATAATACTCTCGGACTACAACCCCGCATGGCCGGAGATCTACGCCGCGGAAAAAAAGCACATCGAAGATGTTCTCGGTGCCGGAAATATCGCGGGGATAACCCATATAGGGAGCACTTCCATCAAGGGCATGACGGCGAAGCCGACGATCGATATCCTGATCGAGGTCCGCGACGGCCTTGAAGACGAACGTATAATCGCCGCCCTGACAGGTATCGGGTACGGCTACGACCCGCAGCCACAGAACCCCCCGCCCCATATGATGTTCATGAAGGGCTACGGGGAGGAAGGCTTCGAAGGGCAGGCATATCATATCCACGTCAGGTACGAAGGCGACTGGGACGAACTGTATTTCAGGGAGTACCTCTCCATGCACCCCAAAGCGGCGGAAGAGTATGCGGATTTAAAGCACCGGCTCAAAGAGAGCTATGAATTCAACAGAGAGGCCTATACGAAAGGCAAGACGGAATTTGTAAGGATTACGATAAAAAAGGCACGGGAAGAAATTAAGAAGATCCCATTATAATCCCGACCCAATCTTTTTTTATATCACATGTATATGTTACAACTGTGAGAGATCATGGATATCGATACATGCATTAAATTCGCAACCGAAAACCCGATCGCCTGGGTCGCGACCGACGACGACGGCCAGCCCCGCGTAAGGCCGCTCGGGATGTGGTTCGCGGACAAGACGGGATTCTACTTCCAGGTATGGACGATCAAAGACATCTACAAACAGATTGTAAAGAACCCGAACATCGAGCTCGGGTTCATAGGCGAAGACAACGGAAGAGTCCTCCGCGTCGCAGGGAAGGCGGAATGGATCGAGGACATCGACCTGAAGAAGAAGTCGCTCGAAGACCGGCCGTTCCTCGCCGACCTCGGCCTAAAACCCGACAGCCCCGAACTCGTCCTCTTCAGGATCGCCAAAGGCGAGGCGTACTTCTGGACGATGGAGACGAATCTCGACCCGAAGAAGAAGATCTACTTTTGAGGAAGTGAGCCTTCATAAGATCCGTTTTCACATTATATTTCTGTTCAAAACCTGTGATCTGTCTCATAAAGTCCGATTATGCTGTACATTATTTATCGTCTTGATCTTCGTTACAACCGGTCCCCAGATACTTAGAGCCCCATTCGCATAAAGCCTCAAGGACAGGGATCAGGGTCATCCCGAATCCGGTGATCGAGTACTCGACCCGCGGCGGAACTTCGGGATATACAGTCCGGAGAATTATCCCGTCCTCCTCCAGTTCACGGAGCTGCTTCGTGAGCATCTTGGCGTTCACACCCGGAAGAGCCTTTTGCAGTTCGGAAAAACGCATAACGCCGTCGCCGAGTTTCCATAGTATGAGTGGTTTCCATTTGCCGCCGATTACGTCCAGTGCCGCCTCCACCGAACAGTGGTATGTCTTTCCGTTCTTCCTGTACATGATCGTCCCTGTTTTTCGAATAGGTTTCAAAATTGAAAGCTGCTTTCACAAAACGCTGTATACAATATTTATTCGACTGAGGCGTATTTTACCCTAATGGCTGTTACAGCCTTTGCTGAAAAAATGCCCGCGTACATCGTGCGCACGGCATTTTAAGGATAATGAAACTACGGAAAAAGAGTGATCAAAATGGAAATAAAAAAAGAAAAGATCAACAGCAATTTCTTCATCCCTATGCCTGTCGTACTCGTCGGAGCACAGGTGAACGGGAAAGCGAACTTCATGACTGTCGGGTGGTGCACCCGCGTCAATGCCGCCCCGCCGATGATAGCCTGCGCAATCGGAAACAACCACTATACTCCGAAAGGGATCGCGGAGACGAAGACGTTCTCGGTCAACATCCCGTCGACGTCCATGATCGAAAAGACAGACTACTGCGGTATTGTGACTGGTGCGAAGACGGACAAATCCGGCGTCTTCGAAATATTCTACGGAGAACTGGAGACTGCCCCGATGATCTCCGAATGCCCGGTCTCGCTCGAATGCCGGCTTGTTCAGATCGTGCCGCTCGCAACAAACAGTATTTACATCGGAGAGATCGCCGGGGCATATGCAGACGGCCGTGTGATCAGAGACGGAAAAGCTGATTTCACTGAGATCGACCCGGTCATCCTGACCATGACGGACAACAGTTACTGGTCACTCGGGGATCACGCGGGTGATGCCTGGAGCGCGGGAAAAAAGTTAAAGAAGACGGGCTAAACCGAATGTAAATACGAAAAACGGAGAGTAAAAGATATGGAAACGATAACAGTCGACGAAGAACTATGCACGAGATGCGGGATCTGCTCCGAAGCCTGCCCGACGGGCATTGTCAGCCCTGCGGGAGAGAATACTCTCCCCGGTGTTCCGGGTGAAATGTCGGAAAAATGCATTCGCTGCGGACACTGCGAGGCGTTCTGTCCTACAGGAGCCCTGATCCTGAACTTTAGCCCGGAGGAAAAGGAAGATCTTCCCGCCGGCGCTGGAGAGATCTCCGCGAATGAGATCGGGTTCTACCTTAAAAAACGCCGTTCGGCAAGGATGTATAAGGCAGATCCTGTACCCCGTGAGAAGATCGAGGAACTCCTGGACGTGGCAAGATATGCACCGTCCGGGGAGAACGGCCAGCCTGTCGAATGGATTGTCGTCCACGATCCGGCTAAGGTGAGAAGAGTTGCGGATCTTACAGTCGAATGGATGAAGAACCTTGTTGCAGCCGGCCACCCGATGAGCAGATTCTTTTCGGCCATTATAGGGGTTTACGAAGGAGGCTACGATGTCATCTGCCGCAATGCCCCTCACATGATCTTCGCCCATATCCCGGAGAACAACCCGATCGCCCCGGTCGACGGGATTATCGCCCTTACATACTTCGATGTCGCGGCACCTGCGGCCGGGATAGGAACCTGCTGGGCCGGATTCGTCGCGATGGCAGCCTCCGAATATGAACCGCTCCAAAAGGAGATCGGGATTCCCGTCGGCAGGAAATGCGCCTACGCGATGATGTTCGGCTATCCGAAATACATGCCGCAGAACATCCCCCGCAGAAATCCGCTTAAAGTCACGTGGAAGTAGAGATTACCATGACCGATTATGCAAAAGCAGGACGGGAAAAACTTCTGGAGATCGACGGTGAAGCCGGCGTCCGGGTTGAAGAGACATTAAACCGGATTTGCCCGGATCTTTCCCGCTATCTTATAGAATACTCATTCGGCGAGATCTACGCCCGCGAGGTGCTAGACAACAGGACAAAAGAGCATGCCGTAGTCGCGGCACTGACCGCCATGGGTACCGCGGCCCCCCAGCTCAAAGTCCATATTCATGCAGCTCTCCATGTCGGCTGCACACCTGAAGAGATCCGCGAGATCATCATCCAGATGTGCGGCTACGCCGGTTTTCCCGCGACCCTCAACGGGATGCAGATCCTCATGGAAGTACTGGAGGAAACGGGGCGGACACTTTCTTTGGAGTCTGTTCATGCAGGATCGGAGGGCAGGTACGAACGGGGGAAGAAATTCCTGGCAATGATCGCACCGGAACAGGAGAGAATTCTGAAGGAGACCTTTGATCCCATAAATCCCGACATAACAGGATATGTAATAGCGTTCGGGTACGGCGATATCTACGCACGGGGGATTCTCCCGGTGAGGAGCAGGCAGGTAGCGACCATCGCCGCACTTGCCGCCATGGGCACTGCACCTCCGCAACTGAGGTTCCATATAGGCGGAGGTCTGCGGGCAGGCCTGACCGAAGAGGAGATTGTCGAGATTATGATCCTTATCTCCGTCTATGCGGGCTTTCCGGCAGCACTGAACGGAATCCTTGCAACCCGCGAGGTTGCGGCAGCCCTGAAAGACGAGATGAGGAGCTCACGCGAATGAAAGTCATCGCAGTCAACGGGAGCCCGAGGAAGAACTGGAATACGGCGACCCTTCTCAAAAATGCCCTCGAAGGAGCCGCTTCGAATGGTGCTGAGACCGAACTGGTTCATCTTTACGATCTCGACTACACGGGGTGCACGAGCTGCTTCGCCTGCAAGCTAAAGAGTGGAAAGAGCTACGGGAGGTGCGCAATAAATGACGAGCTCGAATCCGTTCTCGAAAAAATCGCAGGGGTCGATGCACTCGTTATCGGGTCGCCGGTATATTTCGGTGATGTCACGGGAGCGATGAGATCTTTTCTCGAAAGGCTCTTTTTCCAGTATCTTGCATATACGAACCCCCCGTCATCGCTTTTCGGAAGAGATATGAAGACGGCGGCGGTCTACACGATGAACGCACCCGAAAAACAGGCGAAAGAACTGAACTATGATGCCGTTTTCGGTTCGATTGAAAACGTAATGGTAAGGATATTCGGAAGTTTCGTGGGAAGAGTGTGCTCGTACGAGACGCTGCAATTCGAAGACTACGACAAAATGGTCTTCGATCTCGCCGATCCCGGGGCCAGGCGGGAGAGGCACAGGACGGTCTTTCCCGAAGATTGTAAAAAGGCATTAGAACTCGGGAAAAGGCTTGCATCACCGGGTGGGGCGGACACCGGGATCTGAATCCCTTTTCTCTTTCTTTTTTGCGGCAGCCTTTCCGGTGCAGGATCTTTTACCGATGCGGTTCCGGGCATCGACAACCATTATCTGCTATAAGACAGACTTCTAGTGTTAGCACGGTAGCCGATATAAAAATGGAAACCTATGAAATCATTCAATATCGCATATAACCTCCAAAAGCTGGAAGAGGAGGTCGGGACTCTCTCTCCCATGCAGAAGATCCTCCTCGGCACCGACGGTTCGGTGACCACCCTTCTTGAAAATGTACTGGGCTGCGAGGTTACGGTCCATACTCTTTCCCAGGAAGTGGTGCCCGCCGGCGAAACTGTCGCCGCATCCCTTGAGATACCTCTGGGAGAGCCTGTCAATCACCGCATCGTAACGCTGAACGAGGGCGAAACCGAAAAGGTGCTCCTTTACGCGGCTTCTGATTCCCCCATATCCCGTCTTGAACCCTCGTTCAAAGACGATCTCATGCTGGCGGATATTCCTATCGGGCGTATAATGAAGATGCACCACATTGAGTCGCGGCGCGAACTCGACGACGTAAGGGTCTGCCGTGCGGGGGCCGGGGTCAGCGACGTCCTCGGCGTCTTCCGCCACGAACCCCTGCTTTCCAGGCGTTACCGGATTATCACCGGCGGAAAACCCCTGATCTCTATAAGGGAAACCTTCCCTTACTCCAACTTTACGGAGGAGAAACGGGTCATTGTCGAGGCGCCTGCACGGATTCACATGGGCTTAATCGACATGAACGGAAGTTCAGGGAGAGTCGACGGGGGCATAGGCCTCTCGGTCGAAGATCCGGCCATAGTCGTCGAGGCGAAAAGGAGTGACGGTATCCAGATAAATTGCGGCGGCGATGACTTCGGCAGGATGGAAAAAACCGTAAAAGATGTAATTGAAGCGCTCGGGGTAAAGGGCGGTGCAGAGGTTACTCTTCATCATACCTATCCCGGCCACATCGGCCTCGGCAGCGGCACCCAGCTCAGCCTCGCCACCGCCCGTGCGGTCAGCGAACTCTACCGCCCCCTTCCCGTAAGGGAGATCGCGGCGATCTCGGGAAGGGGCGGAACATCAGGGATCGGCACTGCAGCATTCGAGTCGGGCGGCTTCATTCTTGACGGAGGACACCGTTTCGGTCCGGCAGGAGAAAAATCCGATTTCAGGCCGTCATCGGTTTCGGCGGGTGTTAAGCCCGCTCCTGTTCTCTTCAGGCACCCGTTCCCCGAGGACTGGAAGATCCTTCTCGCAATACCCGATATTCCGGAAGGTGCAAACGGGAAGGCCGAGGTCGACATATTCAGGAAGTATTGTCCAGTGCCGGTCGCCGATGTCCAGGCTCTCTGCCACACGATCCTGATGCAGATGCTCCCGGGCATCATTGAAAAAGACCTCGACCTCTTCGGCTCGTCGGTGAACGCGATCCAGGATCTCGGCCTCAAAAAGGTGGAACACAGCCTGCAGTCGCCTCTCATCCGCGAATTAATGGACGCTCTCAGGACAACGGATGCCGCGGGGATCGGTCTGAGCTCCTTCGGCCCGACCGTCTACGCCGTCGGCGATACCGGGATGCAGGATTCTCTTAAGGCTGCAGAGCAGGCGATGGCAGAGACAGGCGGTTCGGCGTTTCTCACCCGTGCCCGCAACCGCGGGGCGGATATCCGGACATCCGCCGAAAGTTCGTAGTATTGCGGCTTTGTTCTTATGACCGCAGATCTTACGGCATATTGTCCTCCTGCCCCCGGCGACAGTCGAGATGCACCGGGTGCACTAGTCCTTAAGAACCATTTTGATGCCTGAATCACGGGGTCCGGGCAGGAAAATATTTATACCAAAAAAACAGTTTGGAACTGTAAAAGCTGTAAAATTAATGGGGCGGCTTAGATATGGCAGAAACTGGTGTTGATAACAAATACTTTGTACCGGCAGGAGTAGCATTTCTGGTTCTCACCGTGATCCTCGTCACGATGAAAACCGTCACCGGCTTAACGATCTTCGGGCTTTCGAGCACGATAGTAATCGCGATCTTCGCATTCTGGCACGGTACCATCAGGTACGACTGGAAGAAGATGCTCTTCTTCTTCGTCTTGATATTCATCGTGAGCTGGACGTATGAGACGGTGAGCATCCTGACCGGGTTCCCGTTCGGGCATTACAACTATTCCACCGGCTGGAGTCCCATGCTGGGGCTCGTCCCGGTCATGATCATGCCCGCATATTTTGCAATGGGATATCTTTCCTGGACGATCGGATCGATACTGCTCGATAAGAGAGATTCATCGGTCGGCGGCTGCGGGATTATACTCCTGCCCGTGATCTCTTCATTCGTGATGGTTATGTGGGATATCTGCATGGACCCGATCAACTCTACGATCGACAGGCTATGGGTATGGCACAACGGCGGCGTCTACCTCGGAGTTCCGTTCGTAAACTTCCTGGGATGGTTCCTGTGCGTGTTCACTTTTTACATGATATTCGTCTGCTTCCTGAGATATTCGGATACAGAGAAGAGCCCGGGCACTTCGATATCACTGAAGGCGTTCTGGATTCTGCCGGTGCTCCTCTATGCTTCAAGGACGATCGAATTCTTCGGGGACTTTGCACTCGGGTCCAATTACGAAGTTACTGCCGGAAACGGGCATGTATACTGGACGGGGGATATCTACGGAACTCTCGCACTAATGACTATTTTTACGATGATCTTCGTAGCATTCTACGCGATTGCGAGAGTTTATCTTAAAAATAATCATGCTTCTGAAGAGGATTGAAAATCCTCCGCAAAATAATTTCATATCTCCTGTCGATATATTCAGTTAAATATTCGGAATAGATCAAATGCCCGTTATACCTGAAGATTACGACAGGAAGATGAAGTTTTATGTCATGCCTTTTCTGTATAAGACCACGTCGGGCATCCACCGGAATGAAATGAAAGAGTTGCTTGCGGATTTTCAGGACTGCCGGGCGCTCGACATCGCCTGCGGAAACGGGCTCTGCGAAACGATCCTCGGCAGGACGAATGAATGCACCGGACTTGACATCTCGCCGGGAATGCTTGCGGAGGCAAAAAGAAGGCTCGATTCGGAGACGATCCCTTTCAGCCCGGTCAGGGGTGATGCGATGAAACTCCCGTTCAGGGATGAGTCATTCGATCTCGTGACATGTTCGCTCGGGCTGCATTTCGTTCCCGGTATCGGGGAAGCGATAAACGAGGCGGGCCGTGTCCTGAAGCCGGGAGGAGTCTTTGTGTGCTGTTCGCCGGTTATGGAGAGCGGCCTTTTCGTCGATTTATACTGGAGATATTACTACAAAAAAGGAAAATTCAACGCCCCGATATATGAAAAAGATCTCCGGGAGGCGTGTTCGACTTTTGGTCTCAGATACGTGAGGCACTCGAAAAATGGAAAACTTCTGTATTTTACTGCAAGGAAGGAGCCGGCTGCCGTGATCCTGTCCTCTTCTGCTCAGGATTCCCCGGCATGTAGAGAAATCCTGTAAAAAGAATATAAGTCAGGCAACGGAGGCAAACCTGTACCCGCCTTTGGGAACGACAATTTCAAAGTTCACTCCTCCCCCTTCCTTTCCGTTCTCTGTTATCGAGATACCGGTAATCGAGAGGATTTCACGCGACAGGAACAGCCCGAGGCCCGTGTGTTTGCCGAAACCCTTCCTGAAGAGTTTGTCCCTGTCTCCGTCTGTGATGCCGACACCATTGTCGCGGTAATAAATAACAAGACTGCCACCTTTTTCCGAGTAGGAGAAACCAATGGTGTTTACATTCTCACCATGACGGAGGGAGTTCTCTATCAGATTATAAAATACCTTTTCGGTAAGGGGATCACAGAATATTTCAAGTCCGTGTAGGGCATTTTTAAATTTAATACCGTCAAGATCAAGTGTTTTGGCAACGAAATCTGCCATATTCCCTGTATCCTGCCATCCCGGTTCATTTACTCCTATATCCTGGTACTGCCGGGTGAATTCGATCTGGTGCTGGATTGCATTTACCGCCTCTTTTTCCTTCTCAATATATTTCCGCATCTCCGGGTTTTCGATAAAATCCTCCGAGAGTTCGATATATCCCCGGACTGCCATGATCGTATTCAGGATGTCGTGTCTCGTAATGGACGAGAGCATATTGAGCTTGTTGTTTATAACCGACAGGGCCTCTTCGGCCATTTTACGTTCGGTGATGTCCTGGTTTACACCCCATAGCTTTACGGTCCTGCCGTTTTCATCTTTAATCGCCCTTATAGAGACATTGATATACCTGATCTCCCCGTCTCTGCGGATAATCCTGTGCTCCACCTGTGCGACATAGTTGCGATCAGTGCTCTCAATGGCTTTCCCCGCCTCTTCCGGCACGACGAAACGCTCTTCCGTCGGGATGAACCTCTCCGCGTACTGTTCGGCGGTCATGGTGTCCCCCTCTCTCTCTTTTGTGGTGCCGTAGAGTGCATAGAACCTGTCGTCGAAACTGAAGTTGTCCGATTCAACATCGTACTCCCAGTTGGCGAGCTTCGCAAGATCCATGGCATCGCCCATTTTTATCTTGTTCTTTCTTAGCTGCTCGCTGGTTTTTATGAACCTTGTTACATCCCATACCAGGGAGATCACACGGTCATTCCCCGGAACCGGGATGCTTTTGGCATTGATATAAGTGGTTTCGCCGTCACTGCGTGATATGGGGATAGAGTCCCAGGACATCCTCTCCGGATCACCGCTCATGTAGTCTTCAAGAATCCGTGCTTTAATTTGTTCCCTGAAAACCGGATCTTCAAATGCATTCTCCCAGAACGCTTCGGGCACTGTGAGCGCTTCCCTTGTTATCCTGTAGAATTTCAGGAAATGATCATTGAAGTATTCAAAGGATGTCTCCGGGCCGGCGGTATGAATAGCGATGCCTACCGGGAGGCTGTCAAGTATTTTCCTGAAATAATCTTCCCTCATTGCTAATGCCTCTTCAGTTCAGCAGCCGGTAAGATCGCGGCCAGCTTATCGTTAATTTTTTTTGGTTTTATATTCCGGGTAGATCTCACAGTCTGCTCCACTGCTCCCTCTTATCTGATAGTTATGAAATATCCGCAATTAAATTTCCTATTGTCCAATTACCGTGCCGCCCGGGACATCCCGGAGAGAAAAACAGGCATATGAATGCATAAAAATGCCGGGAATCACCGGATTCTCATTTATTCATGAATTTAATTAACAAGTTAAATAATATGAAATTGAAATAGGGATTAAATGTACTCCGTCCTCTATGTTGATGATGAGCCCCTCCTTCTCGGGATCACCAAGGTTTATCTTGAAAAGGACGGGGATTTATCTGTCGATACCGTTGAGTCGCCTGAAGAGGCAATTTCAATTTTAAAAGACAGGCCGTACGATATAGTCGTATCCGATTACCAGATGCCCGGGATGGACGGAATCGAATTTTTAAAAGAACTTCGCCGGTCGGGAAACGACATACCTTTCATAATATTTACCGGAAAGGGCAGGGAGGAGGTCGTAATAGAGGCATTTGAGTCAGGTGCCGATTCCTATCTGCAGAAGGGAGGAGATCCGAAGGCCCAGTTTGCGGAACTGGTTCATAAGATCAAAAAGTCTGTCAACGGCCATAATGCAGAGACGGCTTTGGCGGAGAGCGAAATGAAATTCAGGGGTATTGTTGAAAATTCACCGGATTTAATAATCCGAAGAGATTCGGAAGGGGTGGCTGTCTATGTCTCGCCGTCTTCAGAAAAGCTACTCGGGTATAAACCCGAAGAACTTATCGGACTTCACTATTCGGAGATATTGGGGCCGGAAGAGACGGAAAGGGTTGAAAGGCACAATTCCATACTATACTCCGGAGGAAAACCGGGTCCGATCCAGCTTAAGATACGTAAAAAAGACGGCTCATATGCAGATCTCGAAAGCTCGGCCGTCTTTCTGAACGGCAGGGATGCTTCAGACGGGGTACAGACAATTTCCAGGGATATTTCATCCCGCAGAGAGGCTGAAAACAGTATCCGGGAAAAGGACGAACTATACGTGAATCTTGCCGAAAATGTTCCGGGGATGATCTATGTTATCGATGAAGGAGGACGGCTTTTATACCTGAATAATTCGGCAGCGTCCGGGCTCGGGAAGAAAAAGGAAGAGGTTTTGGGGAAAACTCTTTTCGAAATATTTCCCGAAGAGCAGGCTGAAGGCCATATGAAGGGGGTGCTTGGAGTGTTACGATCGGGAGAACCATTTTACCGCGAGATGATTGAGAGCCTCCCTACAGGAGACTTTTGGTTCAGTGTCAGTTTACTGCCTCTTAAAGATCACGACGGAATATCCACAGGTGTTCTTGGTGTATCATATGATATTACAAGCCGCAAGACGACCGAAGAGGCCCTGAAAAGATCGGAGATCCAGTATGCAGAGACTCTTGACGCAGTGACGGACGCGGTATTCGTGGTTGACAGAGATCTCAAATTCCTGTTGGTAAATAAGGCTTTTCGGAGATTGTCAGGAGAACTTGGTTTTGAAATTCCGGATGATATATCCGGCCCCGGGATGAGGGATCTCCTTCGTTTTCTTCCGCCTGCCGTATTTGACGAGTACGGGAAATTTTTCCCGGATGGAAAAACGGTTTCAGGAGAAGAAGAGATCGTCCTTCCCGGTGGAACGGTCGTTGTCGCCTCAACGAAAATTCCTGTCTTCAGCGACGGAGATGTTATAAGAGTCGTTACCGTCATCCATGATATTACCCGGAAAAAGGAGTGGGGGCGGGGTTTAAAAACAGGAGCCTGACACCGGTTCTGAAATAAACACGAGATCAAAGATAGTGATAGATATGAAAGAAGAAAGCGACAGTCGAAGTGGAGATAAAGGCCTGGTTCTGAGAAAAAAAGTCCTCGAACTTGCCGGGCCGAAGGGCCAGAGCATACTGGATATCGGGGCGGGTCCTCTTTCGATTTTTGCTGTAAAGGAGTACGACTGTACGGTCACTTCCGTCGATATCGACAGGGAGAAGATCGAGGCATGGAGAGAAAAGGCGGAGACGGAGGGCGTATCCGGCAGGATCGCTTTTAAGGAGGATGATGTCACGGCCCTGTCCTTTTCCGATGACGAGTTCGATATGGCACTCTGTTTCGGCTCCCTCCACCACATTGCTCCGGGCGAAAGAAGGAAGGCGGTCCTGGAGGTCTCGCGTGTAGCCCGCGGGCGGATCGTGATCTCCGATTTCACCACCGAAGGGCTGCTGGAGATTCACCCGGGGGGAGAGTTCGAACCCGTGAACTTCGACCACCTGAAGGAGATCCTGGAAAGCAAAGGGTCCCTTGAAATAATCCCGCTGGAAAAGATGATGGTTTATATCGTCGAAAAATAAGAATTATTTGTGAACTTACAATGTTCTTGATCAGAATTCTCCTAAAAAATTTTTAGATTAGTAAAATATGAATTCTTAAAGGATCATGCTGATTTCCACTCACGCCTTACTTCTGGAAGTGAATCAGTCTGACCAACTTCTTTCCATTTTAAAATTACATCTGGGATTTCCATCTGTTCCCTGTTAAAATAATTAAAGAGAGCAAACGCAAGACGGGTTGATATTTTACGGAATTCTGGTTTATTAGGAAACAATATAACTGTAGATTGAGGTGAGGATTGCTTTAAATTGCATGAAGAATTGATCTCGGTTTCAGTTAAAAGATATTCAAGAGTAAGACAAAGTGAATCAATCTGGGCCGGGGATATAAATTTTGTATACCGATTTAGAATATTCGTAACCATAGATAAATTATATTTTAAATTTGGCTGCCTCCGGTTAGTGATCTGATTAATAATTTCTGACATAAAATCCGGAGAAGGGGGTTCCAATAACTTTTGTTCAGCAAAAACAATCCAATAAAAAAGACCGTATACTGAATTTTTGATCTCATTTTCATCTAATGAAATCAATCCTTTTCTTAATTTACGGGATATTTCTTCAGATTTTTCGGGTTCAATTAAGATCTGTAGAGCAATTAATAAATTCGTACAAATATTATTTGATTCCATTTCATCAATTAATGACTTAATAATTTGTTTTGCTTCAGGACTTTCCATTTTTGAAAATCTGGGTAAAATCACTATCAGCAATAATTCAAGAATTCCTCTTATTTCCTGATCTGCGTTTGATTTTAAGAAACCGGAATCACTACCAAAGTAATTGATGATTGGTTCTTTATCTTCATCCCACATTTTTTCAATTTTTAGGAGAAGATTAAATGCATCATCACTAGTCCAATCAATAGATTTTTCAATCTTTATTCCTTCACTCGGACCAATGGGAAATGTTGCTATCCTCCAATTTGTGATATAATTATCGAAGCTTGATCCAATTGATGTTGTTATCCCGGGTTTTCCATCGGCAGAAATTGATTTTGTAAATATTTTTGGGACATCCATAGAAGATAAAAATGAATGTACCTTTTCACGAGCGATTCCTGATTCAGGTTCAGGAAGATATAAAAATGATGCATTGAGTAAATATGTTTCTGAAGGCAAACCAGTATTTGGGTCACATCTCGACCATAAAACTTTCCCAAATTTATCTTCTTCAATAGAGGATAAACCCTTAATTTCATACATTTTTATTAAGCGATGAATAGCACGAATTCTATCATTGATTTCGCCATTTTCCACGAGATCAATTAATTGAGGAGTATAAGTGGTCAAGGTTGAGCGAAGTTCTTCAGCGATTATTGTATTCCGATTCCATTCAATAAATGTAAATGGATCTGCCAGATCATCCATTCCGGGATGCTGACTTTCCGAATGAATGAATATTGGCAAATCGAGTAAAATATTTAATTTTTCTATAATCTCTAGATCATTCATTGAATAAAATATTCTTTCAAATAAGTGATTTAATGGCCTATTAAAAGTTATATTCTGATTTTTTATATTCCAGGAATAAAGTTGAATCGCGATGTCTAACAATTCATTGATCTGTTTCTGAGATAATCGAAATGCTAAACGGGATAACAATTCTGATGTAATCCTTACTTGCAAATTCGAAAATGATTCTTTTTTACCGGTTTCTTGATTACTTTCATTTAAATAATCAAAGGATTGTTTCCATGAATTAATAAATAAATCAAAATAGCTGCTAATATGATCAGAGGTCATCAATACAATCCGAGATCTATTAAAAAACTCTCCAATTTCCTTTTCATTTCCGGTCCTAATCATTAAACTCATTGCCCATGGAGGAGAATTAGGTTCTATCCATTTTGACGCATCCAAAAGTGCTTCATGAAACAATGGCATCTTTCCACAATTTACAGGTAATCCTACTTCTTCGAAAATCCGTATAAATGCAAAAGCAGGGGATTTTTCGACATATACAAATGAAGAAGAGATATGATATGTATTAGTAAATTTACCAGGATCAAATTCCATATCAACAGTAAATTCAGTTGATTCAGATGGTGGACTATTTTTTAAAATAAATTGGAGTTTTTCAATTTCCTGCCAAGGATTACAATTAAATAAAGCAAGCCTATCCCAGCGGTCTCTAAATTTACTACGTACATTAGATAAATCTGAAAAATTTCCAGATTCAGCTAATTCTTCAGATTGGACTGATTGCAATAGAAGCATCGTCCATCCCTCCTGAGATAAAAACAGGTAGTTATAAGGATCGGTATGCATTTTAGACCGAATATCACTAAGTGCCTTTTCTGTAATTTTCTTTGCTTCAAAAATGTCTCCAAGCTCAGCGAGTAAAGCCGCACGTTTGACTTCAAAAAAAGGCAAATTATGAGATTTTGGCCAATTTTTCAATAATTTCCTTAAGTTTTTTTGATCAAATTTTGAGAGTGAGTATAAGCATTTTTCATAATACCATCGCAAATACCATTCATTATTTAATTTTACAACCTCTTCGATGAGATTTATCCAAAATTGAAATTTTTCATGATTCTGATCCCATCTTTCCTCTCGAATAAGTGAAAATATCAAATCCACCCAGTATTTTCCTATCTTTTTCCAGTCGTACTGATTACACTCCTCTTTATCAGGCGAATAAATACTTTTTTCATTCCGTACTAATTTTGGATACGGGTTATAAGAAAGAATAATCTGCTCATACACCTCACCCCAATTGCTAAACACTGGCAAAAGGCAAGTTTTAATTCTCCAATTAAATTCATAAAGTAATTCAATATTCTTAGGAACAGAGACATCTTTCAAAGTCTTCAGGGCTACTTCGGCCCAATCTGATGTATATTCTATTAATTTTTTCCGGTTATCGTAAGGCGCAATTGTCCACCCCGGATAAAACTCTCTTTGATTTTTCCATTTCTGGCATACTTCTTCAAGTTGGGCAACCGTTAGATTATCATAAGATTTTGGGAATAAAGATCCTAATTCTGGTAATCGAGGAGGTCCAGGAGGGATATCAGGTATTAGTTGGTTACTAGGTTTCCAATGTGTTTTTTCGGAGGGCTCAGGCCATCGCATTGGATTTTGAGGTGCACCGTACATCAAATTTAAAGCAAACCATTCAAGTGCATTTTTATGACGTAAATCAGGATCGATCCACTCGCTTTTAGGGAATAATGAACCTAAATCGATGGGAGTAATCTTTTCTTTGAGTAATTCATTTCGTTTCTCCTCAGTTAAATCCAAAACTCCGCATAAATAAATTTGAGGTCGATATTCCCTCAAATATTCATAAACCCAATCTTTCCATTGTTTAAAATTTGGGTCTCCACTAGAGAAACCAATCAAACAAAAGGCATTTTCCATAATAGACTGTCTAACAATATTCGTAAAAGGTGCAAATTTTTCAGGATATTCTTCATATTCATTTTTTGAGATGATAAACGGTCGATATGAAGGAAAACTTCCATGTAACTTTACAATTCGAGGCTTCATTTTTTGGGGAATGTCGTAAATAGTTGAAACAATATCATATTTTCTTTCATATACCATTGGCAACGTTCTTTCCAACAAAGTGTCGTAATTTGTAGTAAAAACATCTGACCATGGCAAAGTAAGCATGAGGGTATGGAGATTCCCGGGTAAATATTGTAAATCAGGAATTGTCTGAATTAGCAGTTCATCTAAAGCTGACGGACCGAAAATATCCTGAAAATCCTGAGCAATTTGTAGAGGGTCTTTTTCTTTGATTAGCTGTTGAATTTTTTTGTCATAATCCAATTTTGACAAAGATCCTTGGGGGTATGTCGCACGAAGAATTATCTGGCAGAGATCATCCCATAATGGAAATGGTAGAGTATCTTGGGATATTTTATCGGCATTTCGACTGAATCCACTTCCGATCATTACTGCGACTTGGCCAAATTCCCGTCCACACCATAACTTTTTCCGAAGATATTCGATAGAGTTTTGATCTTTAAACGAGGAAGAGGGATTCATTATTGATGAACTCTTTTAATCAATTATAATTCTGTCGTTTTATTGTAAAAAAGAAAGTACAATTTCGATATTTCTGCACTACAGAAATTAAATCCTTTTTATTTTTTTAATTCCTGAAACTGTGGATGGGTGCGGGGATGCGTCCGCCGCGGTTGATGAAATCTTCACACCCGAACTTGTTTACTTTCTGGACCGGAGCGTGGCCGAGGAGTCCTCCGAACTCCACGGTGTCGCCGACGTCCTTCCCGATGACGGGGACGAGGCGGACTGCGGTCGTCTTCTGGTTGATCATTCCTATCGCGGCTTCGTCTGCGATTATGCCGGAGATCGTGGATGCGGGGGTGTCCCCCGGTATTGCGATCATGTCGAGACCTACGGAGCATACGCAGGTCATGGCTTCGAGCTTTTCGATGGTGAGAGCTCCGCGATTTACTGCGTCGATCATTCCCTGGTCCTCGCTGACCGGGATGAACGCACCGGAGAGTCCGCCGACGAACGAGCTTGCCATGACTCCGCCCTTCTTCACCTGGTCGTTTAAGAGGGCGAGGGCGGCTGTGGTTCCCGGTGCTCCGACCGATTCAAGGCCCATCTCTTCGAGGATCTCGGCGACACTGTCCCCTACCGCAGGGGTGGGTGCAAGGGAGAGGTCGACGATGCCGAACGGGACACCGAGTCTTGCGGATGCCTCCTGTGCGACGAGCTGGCCGACACGGGTGACCTTGAATGCGGTCTTTTTGACTGTCTCACAGAGGACTTCGAAGTTCTCGCCCCGGACTTCTTCGAGTGCATGTTTGACGACGCCCGGACCGCTTACGCCGACGTTGATTACCGCGTCGGCCTCCGAGACACCGTGGAACGCCCCGGCCATGAACGGGTTGTCGTCGGGTGCGTTGCAGAATACGACGAGTTTCGCACACCCGAGCGAGTTGTTGTCCTTCGTCGCTTCGGCCGTCTCCTTAACGATCTCGCCCATGAGTTTGACGGCGTCCATGTTGATCCCGGTCTTGGTGGAGCCGATGTTTACCGAACTGCATACCCTTTCGGTGGAGGAGAGTGCGGCGGGGATGGAGCGGATGAGTTTTTCGTCGGTCGGGGTCATTCCCTTCGAGACGATGGCGGAGAAGCCGCCGAGGAAGTTGACGCCGGTATCCGCCGCTGCCTTGTCGAGTGTCTTTGCGACTGATACGAAATCTTCCGTGGATTTGCAAGCCTGCCCTGCGACAAGTGCTATGGGGGTAACCGAGATCCTCTTGTTTACGATCGGAATTCCGTACTCGAGCTCGATCTCCCTTCCGACCGGGACGAGGTTCTTTGCGAGCCGGGTGATCTTGTCGTAGATCTTCCGGTTCAGGGCGTCGAGATCGGAATCGACGCAGTCGAGGAGGCTGATGCCGAGGGTGATGGTCCTGACGTCGAGCTTCTCCTGCTCGATCATCTTGTTCGTCTCGTTTACCTCGAAGATGTTTATCATGGAAAACCTCAGATGCGGTGCATCTTCGTAAAGATATCCTCGTGCTGACAGCGGATCTTTACGCCGATCTCGTCGCCGAGTTTTTCGAGTTCGGCGACCATCTCCTGGTACGGTTTCGACGATCCGCCGGTGTCTACGATCATCATCATATTGAAGTAGCCCTGCACGATGGTCTGGGATATGTCCTCGACGTTTACGTTGTTTTCGGCGAGGTAGGTGCAGACCTTCGCGATTATTCCGACCGTGTCCTTGCCGACGACGGTTATGATTGTCTTCTTCATGCTCTCGTGCTCTCCCTTCTCCTGTATTATTGGCCCTCTTCAGGCATTAATCCGATGAAGAGGGAAACAATACTTATGCATCGTAATATTACTTCTCAGTCACGAGGATATGACTGGCATGGCTGACTTCGTTTTTGTGCACGGGGGGAACATGGATACGGCGACGTGGAACGGGCTGACGACAGGAGAAGAGGTCTTCACGGAGGACGGGAAGATGGGCGGAGAGATCTGGGACGGGACGGTTTCGTTTCTCCGGGACCAGGGCCACCGGGCCTTTGCCCCGACTCTGGCAGGTGAATATTCCTGTAATCTTTCGGGTCATATCCGGGAGATCTGCGTGCTGCTCGCCGAAAACAATCTTCATGACGTCATCCTCGTCGGTCATTCCTACGGCGGGATGGTAATTACGGGGGTGGCGGCACGGATACCGGAGAATGTCGGGCGGCTGGTTTATGTCGATGCTGCTCTTCCCGATTCCGGTCAGTCGTTGTATGATCTTATCGAATCGGCGGGGATCGATGCGGGGTCGTTTTCGGGTCTCGAACCCGCTCCCCCTTACGTTGAAAAACTGTTCTTCGATCCGTCGAAGATCCGGGCGATCCCGAAGACTTACATCCTCTGCACGAAGAGCGATTTTGTTTCGGTTACGGGTGTCGCCCGGAGGAAGATCGAGGCGGACCCGGACGGGTGGGAATATTTCGAGCTTCCTGCTTCCCATGTCCCGATGGCCGATATGCCGGCGGAGTTTTACGGGCTGATCGGGGATCTCATTCAGTCACCCGGAGAGTGAACGGGGCTAAACCTATTTCGCTCGTCGGCGTCCTGAACTGTGCACTGAAACAGTAGTCGCCGGGTTCGACCGAAGGGTCGACTGAAAAAGACATGTCGAGATAGTAATTCGCAAAACTTCTCGCGAGGAACCGGTCGGGGTTCACGGATATATGGATTCCTTCCGGCAACGAAGGCCATTCGTCATCCCCGCGAGGCATGTGATCCATTTCACATGGCATTCTCGTCAGGTTCATGGTAACAATTCCGGTTTCGAGTTCCCCCGTGCCTATATAGAATTGTGCATGTCCCGATCCGCCCCGCGGGACTACAAGCAGTCTCTCGCAGTAACCGCCGGTGCTCCGGTAGAAACGATATAGTGCCGCTCCGCTCAATGGCGTTCCGTCGTCGACCGCGACTCTTACCCAGTCGTCGGTGATCGCATCCGGGGCCCCTTCGACGTCAGCATGAATGTACAGCCACAGGTTGTCCGGAATCCTCGATTCAGGGAGGAGGCGGGCGGTTACCACGGACGTATATTCTTCCCCGGGTTCGGCCTTGAATTCGTTGGGTTCTATTGTTACGGATAAGTTCTCCGGCATTGGTAGGGGTTTTGTATCGTAGAGGGCGGCTACGTGGTATATATTGTAACTTACGTTTCCGGGGCTCATATTCCGGGAGTAGAAGGTATAGTTGACCGAGGCGGACGGGGCTGGATCTGGGACGAATTTGTAGTCGGCACCTTCATAACTGTAAGTGGATACCAGGAATCTCCTGCCGTTGAACCCGCCGACCGGGGAGTTCATCAGGGCCTCCGTGCAGTTCCTGCATCCGGGCATGAGGGCGGGGTCGATCGTCTCAGGGTCGATTCCTTCAGGCAGGGCATTCCAGCCCGCACAGCCGCAGTGCGGATTCGATCCGGGCGGGGGATCGAATGAGAACCGGCTCTCCGGGATGCCGGTGTTTGTTTCGATGCGTTCGTAACGTATGGTGTGGATCACGGTATCCAGCTGAGAGAAAGTGGTGATATTCCATGCAAGGCCGGATTTTGGATCGATCCATGCCTGTATCTTCGAACTTTTGTATGTGGTGTACTTGTCCGACCACGGTTCGGTTATTACTTCGATCCCATAGAGCATCCGTCCGTCTTCCTTCATTGTTCCGGTGACGGAAAAATCGCAGTCCCTGACGATCTCCCGGACCATCGCCTGGTAATCGTTTTGCGGTAGATCGCTTATCTCCGGCTGGACTATGTACACGTTTTCCCCTGCATCGTAGCTGACGGCGGTTGTCAGGTTCATGCAGAGGAGAGAGCCGGGAGCGACATTGGTTTTGTTTACATATTCAAGACGGTATTCGGCGGGATATTTCCAGTCGAAGATGACCTGCCCGTCGGAGTCCGAGTAATACTCGGAGGTGTAGTCGCGGATGTTGTCCGCTTTTTCCAGGAACCTTGATCCGAGTTCCGAGGCTGTGAGGTTCTCCGCGGGAGTGTCGGTGCAGCCCGAAACGGAAGAAAAGAAAACAAAAAGAACGGCAATGGTCAGGACAAACAGGATATTTTTCATTTCATCATCTTATCCATTATATTCTCAAACCGGCCATTGCTGATCGGGTGATGGCTGATGACTTTCCCGTCGTACATGATGCAGAATGTCCCGAATGGGCACGGGGAATCCTGTACCGATTCCGCGTCCTCCATCTCGATCAGGCGGGGGGTCAGGCCGTACTTTTTTTCGGCAGACTCCATGATGGCGGCGACGTTCTTCTCCGAATATGGGCACTGTGCCGAGCGGAATATCACGAGACCTTCGGGATATTTCTCACGGTTCTTCTCCATCTCCGGCCTGAAAGAGGGATCGGCGGCGTCCGGGTCGAATTTGAGTGCGAGCAGCTCGAAATCCGGCCCTGCCAGATCCACCGGGACAAAACCCTTTTTGACGAAGATATCCCTTTTGGCCATGAACGAACCTTTTCTCGTAACGACCGCCACACCTTTCATCCCGGCCGCTTTCGCGTCTTCGATGCAGGCATCGATCAGCATGGAGGCATATCCCTTTCCCTTGAACTCTTTTTTGAACCCGACGAAGATGCAGTGAATGAACATGTACCCGTCCGCATCGACGGGGCGGTGGGCATACCGGCCCGGAATGTATTCGAGCATCCCCTGGTATCCGCCGCTCTTCGAAACGAGCGCCTTTATCCTCAACCCCTTTGGGTAATATTTAGTGAACCACTCGATCTTTCTCCTCAGTTCGACGTGTTTTTTTATATCTTTGTAACCGCACACCCCGTATTCTGCGATATTTTCGGGAGTGAGATCGATGACGGAGATGTCGTTCATGTTTTTATTTTGAACTGCCATTTGATTAATACTCTGGTGGTGATTGCAGTCATTAGAGTTATTTCACTTAAATCCGTTTTCAACCATCACTGAAAGGCCGGTAAAAAATAACATTTGGACCCCGAACGGCAGACAATATTATTCTGGAGCCAGAAGACGATCTCATGTGCCGGTTAATGATTAACTTATCGGCACCGGAATTTATGTCAGGATATATTCCGGTTTTATTACACCTGGATCTTTGGAGTACAGCTCGCGGATCGGTCCTGCAATACGGAGTATATTATCCTCCGGCCAGATAAAAAAGGGCGGCATTCCAACAGGTGTAATTTCGTCCGGGTTCAGGAAACGGTAAATTTTCACAATGAGGCAGGGGATCAGTGCATGTGTGCCGGTCTACTGCATTCCTGCAACCAGTTACGGAGCCAGTTCAATAACGCTGATCTCTTCCATGATTTCTGATGGATGATTCCGGGCCCGTCAATAAAATCATGCATTTTTTGGCGATTATATTCCTTCCGGACAGATGATTTTCCCTCTTTTGACAATATGGGGAATAAATAACGACAACAAAACATTTCAACCGACTTTATGCCGGAAATAAAGATTAAAGAAGATTTTTCGCTCCGAAAAGTACCGGCCAAAATATATATACCAGAATAACCAATTAGCGAAATTAAAAAGGAGGGCACTATGGATCAGGAACCATTTAAGTATGTTGTAAGAGACAGTTTGAACTGGCTCGATAAAAACCCCGATTTTGTAAAGAAAAACATGGACAAGATCAAAGTCTACTCAGATCTTCTCGGAAAGGACAAGAAACTTACCGATGCAGTATTACAGTCACTTAAAGAGCACCCGGCACTTCTGCTGGTGCTGATCCAGTATATCGAACAGACGAGCAATCCCAGCAAAAAACTTCTTGCTAAAGGCTCCTCGTGTAAATAGGTGAACATACAGGTGTTTAAGGAGTTAAGAAGATGAAATTTGAAGTAATCGAAGCATCCAATGAGCTGACAAAGAAAGATCTCGGCAGGCTGAAAAGCTCGGGATCAGGACACTGTGACCACACCGACCCCGAGGGATGCAGTTCGTCCCTTCTCGGGTGCTGCATTATTCATTTCTGGTGCTGGGAATCGGGAAGCGGATGTTGTTAACATCCTCTCCCTCAAACCAACTTTCGCATATGATTAAGCCCTGACTTTGCCCGGGATTTCATGAAGGCATCATGCTACAACAACATCATTCCTGCCGGTCCCGGAAAATTCGTATTGTTCAATTCTTTTCGAAAGACCATCGGGATGATCGACGGGGAACTAAAAGAAGCTCTTGAAAATAATTCCCTGGATAAACTGCCTGACGACCAGGTCGAAGAACTGATCAGGCAGGGCGTTATCTGCGCAAACCCGGAGATCGAAAGGCTGAGCTGCCGCCATATGTACAACAGCCTGAAATACTCGAACACTTACTCTGCTTTCACCATATTTCCGACTTACAACTGCAACCTCTCCTGCCCCTACTGCTACCAGAAGGAATTGCGAACCGGAGATACATCGATGGACAGGACCTCGGTGGAGAAGACGATCAGGTTTATAAAAAACACCACTCTTGAAAATAAGAGCAGTTCTCTACTGGTCAAATTCTTTGGCGGGGAACCGTTAACAGAACCTGAAATCTGTATACAGATCTCAAAAGAACTCAGGGAATGGGCAAAAGCCCATAATATCAAATATATCGGTACACTGACGACAAACGGCACCCTGTTATCAGGTGAAAATTTTGACCGGCTTTCGCCATATATCTCGGCCTGCCATATAACTCTTGACGGACCGAGGGAAATACACGATAAAAAAAGGTTCTACAGGGGCGGCAAAGGAACATATGATGATATTATAAATGCAGCTTCAGCAATCGCCGGGGCAGGGAAAATACTGACGCTCAGGGTAAACTTCGAAGAAGAAAACCTGCCCAGGCTCCGGGACCTCATGACAGACCTCGCCTCGGCAGGAATGAAGGATTGCGAAAACCTGATCTTCGACTTCGGACTGGTCCATCCCCCTGAGATCCCCATGGATGATTACAATAATTACCTGGGAAACAAAAGAAGATTCCTGAGCCTGCTGCAGGATCTCCGGGCCGTCATCGCAGAAACCGGCTGGAGCGACAGGGCACGTTTTACACTCTACGACGACGTCAACGGTGATTTCCAGCCTTTCTGCGAATCACTAAAGATCTGCAACTATGTCATAGATCCTTTCTGTGATCTCTATCTCTGCCCGAGCACTTCACTGGATGAAAGGTACAGGACAGGCAGAATTAACGATAAAGGAATAGCGGAGTGGAACAACCGGTATTATGAACTGAAACTGAGAGACCCCCTGGAATATGAAGAATGCAGCGAATGCCTTCACTTCCCTGTATGCGGCGGGGGATGCCCCGTCCATGCATATAATGAAAAAGGGTTATTCAATGTGCCATGCTGCGGAAGCAGTGAAGAATTCGTACCACTTCGCGTACTCTCTTACCTGAAAAGAAACCATCCCGAAAAAATGAGAGGGAGTGAAATATGAAAAACTCGGCCTACAATCTCATCCTTCCACTGGAAACGGAAAACGACGAATATATTATTTTCAATACGCTCTCAAACTCGCTTCTGCTTGCAGACGGCGAACTTGCTGGCGCAATAGAGGATCGCCGGTACGATCTTCTCGATGAAAATACCGTCTCGGCCATGAAGGCAGGCGGGATATTTATCGAAGACGAAACGGACGAAAAGATGATCTTCTCGAAAAAGTACAGGGAGATCCTGGACTCATCGGAAGAACTCAGGTTCGTAATTATAACGACATACAAATGCAACCTGGCCTGCTCCTACTGCTACGAGGGACGGGGAACGGTAGTTTCGGAGGATATGAGCCCTGAAATAAGGGACAAGGCTATAGAGGCGATAAAAAAGAGGGCGCTCCCGACAGACTGCAAAAGCCTGAAGATAATGCTTTTCGGCGGCGAGCCGCTCATGAATCCCGATACCGGTTTGGTAATCATGAAAGAACTTTCGCGATGGTGCGGGGAGAACGGCCTGAAGTACGAAGGGTCGATGGTTACCAACGGAACTCTTGCCACCCGGGATCTTGTGGACAAATTCAGGCCCTATATCAGTACAGTTCAGCTGACACTCGACGGCCCGAAAGAATATCATGACGGCATAAGGGTGTTTAAGAACGGTTCGGGCACCTACGGCAAAGTCATGGATGCCATAAAGGCGTTCAGGTCCGCCGGGATCTTCGTTGCACTCAGGATCCAGGTCAATGAAAACAATGTCGGCCTTCTCGACACACTAAAAGAAGAACTGGACAGGAACGGGATAGCGGCGGATAAGGGGATCAGGCAGTTTCCGTCACTTATAAAAAAATATTCCGAGTTCTGCAACATGGACTGCGAACTCTTGGAAGACTGCGACCCGGCAGTCCTCTCAAAGATATTGGAATTCGAAAAAAATATGAAGCCTTCGGCACGGTTCGTTCCGTGCCATATTTATGCGAACATGTTCGTCATCGATCCCGCCGGGGACGTGTACAAGTGCATCACCGAAGTCGCACAAAAGGAAAATGTATTGGGAACGGTAAAAAACGGCCGCCTTGAATTATCCGGCAAATATTCCGATTTCATGTCAAGAGACCCGCTCGGGTTCCCGGAGTGTGCACAATGCAGTTATCTTCCGGTCTGCGGAGGCGGATGCCCGTATATGGCAAGGAAGACGAACGGCACCTGCCACTCGTCCTTCTGCGGCATGACAAAGGAAGTGGTCGAACAGAAATTAACCGGCTATATGGAGGGAAGAAGATGAATCTGCAGGAAACCGGGAAGAAAAGCATGAAAAGATCCAGGTATAATCACATACTCCCGCTTGCGGAGAAGGATACCAACATCCTGTACAATATGCTGACCGGATCGATCATGCAGGTAGATGACGAGCTGAGGGATATCATCGATAATGGAAAATTCGAGAGCATCGGTGAAGAAGAAATTCAGAAAGTCCTGGCCGACAACGGCATAATCATTCCCGGCAATACCGATGAAAGCGAACTTTTTTGTTCAAGATACGATGATGAAAAACAAAATCCCGATTATTATCTCTTCGTCGTCCTTCCTACCTTTGCATGCAACCTTTCATGCCCGTACTGCTACGAGGGATCGGGTGAGATCCTGACAAAGACCATGGATACGGCGACACTTAAAAGCACCATCGACTTTATAAAAAAGACACTGGCTGAAGGAAATCCCGGCAAGGTAGTTTTCAAACTCTACGGTGGCGAGCCGCTGCTTGCCATCGACATCTGCACCGGGCTCCTCGACGAAATCATTCCCTGGTGCAGAGTGCAGGGAATACAGGCCGATGTCATTCTCCAGACAAACGGGACCGTTATCGATGAAAAGGTTATGAAAGAGCTTGTCCCTGAAATAACCGCCGTAGAGGTGACACTCGACGGGTCCCGTGAAAAGCACAACACGATAAGGCGCTACAAGGACGGGAGCGGATCATACGATGACATTATCAGAAACCTCATCCTCCTGCTCGATTCAGGAGTAAAAGTAGTTCTGAGAATAAATGCAGATACCCCCGCCGGGTTTACACGGGTACTGGATGAAATGGATGAATTCGGATTGAAAAAATACCAGGATCTTTTATTTTATACGGCATTTATATCGAACTACAGTCTTTCCGAATTTTTAACAGACAACGGATTATGCAGCCGCGATGCAGAAAAGAGCCTGGAACTGAAGATGGTATTCGACTCAATTGTACGCGGGAAAGGCTGGCAGAACCATTACCAGCCTTACTCACCGCTGGGAAAGCAAAAGGCGGTGTCCTGCAACTTCGAGAAGAAGGGCCGGTTCGTTATCGATCCATCGGGAGACCTTTATAAGTGCCTTTTCTGCGCAGGAATGAAGGAATTCAGGGTCGGGACGATCGGAGAGGACGGGGAGGAACTGGACACTGCCTATTATGATCTTGAAAAACGTAATCCACGTGATTTTGCAGAGTGCAGGGAATGCAGATACCTTCCTGCATGCGGGGGCGGATGCCCGGTAAGGGCGCTGATCAATAACGGCACGTATCAGTCCGGGTACTGCGGCACGATTCCCAAGTTCATGGACCAAAGGATACTTGTTCACCTGCAGGGAAAGCACCATGATTATCCGGCCGGAGAGAATGATGAAATCTTCGGTTTATAATCTTGTAGTTCCCGGAGAAAACGGGAATTCCCTTCTCTTCAATACACTGACGAAATCATTTCTGGTAGTCGATAAGGAGCTGCGAACGGGGCTTGAAGAAAATTCATTCGGCGGCATGGACCCCGGCATGATCTCCGGTCTTCATGAACTCGGGATCATCGTAGATGACGAGGCCGACGAAAGCAAAGTCTACGCCCTGAAGCACAATTTGCACAAGTATTCGACCGACACCTCAAGTTTTTTGATCTTTCCTACCCATTCCTGCAATCTCAGGTGCCCTTACTGCTATGAAACTGTAATGGATATCCCAAAGAGCAAATCGATGGACCGTGAGACCATCGCACGGACGAAGGCTTTCATTAAAGGGATGACACTTCAAAACCGGAGCAGCAGGGTTGTGCTGGGATTTTACGGCGGCGAACCCCTGCTAAGATCCGACATCTGCCTTGATATCATGGAGGATATCTTCAACTGGGCCGGAGAAAGAGGGATCTCATACTTCTGTGTCCTCACGACAAACGGCACCCTGCTCAGCCCGTCGGTGTCCAAGAGAATGCACCCTTTTCTTTCATCGGTTCATTTCACTCTGGATGGTCCTGCCGAAAAACACAACGCCAAACGCTTCTACATGGACAATTCGGGAACCTATTACGATGTTCTTGATGCAGTTTCCAGGGCAAAGGATAAAAAAATAATCATAACAGTCAGGATCAATCTCGATGACGACGCTTCAGAGGAAGACGTATCTGAAATCCTGGCCGATCTTGAAGAGAGGGGCTTTAAGGACAGACCCGGTTTCTTCATATATTTTGCACACGTGACGGCTCCGAATACCTGTTTCAACGAATATCACGACGATTCCCGGGAGACGGAGATCACGGACATGATTGAAAAGACCACCAGATACTGGGGACTGGCGAACAGCCTGGGGTGGGGAGGATCGCTGACTAACAGGTCCGGGGAGGAACACGGCTATATCTCCGGCAGCCCGGTTCCCTGCGAATATATCCGCAATGGCTGTTATGTCGTCGATCCTCTTGCAGATATCTATCTATGTCCAGCCTATTGCGGAATGAAGGAGTATTCGGCCGGGGCGATAGATGAAAACGGCATGCCCGAATGGAACAGCTCATACTTCAGGACCATCGAGAACAACCCTGTATCATCCGTCCGCTGCAAAAAATGCAATATCCTTCCCGTATGCAACGGCGGCTGCCCGTTTGAATTCCTCAGGGGTGATGAGGAGGCCATGGAGAATTATTGCAGGTATATGAAAAAGAAGATAGAGAAGAAGATAGTCTCCCATTTCAGGTATCACTATCCTGAAAAATACAGGGAGGTTTTTTCATGAAGCCGTCGATTTTCAATACCTTTCTGCCCCTTTCCGGGGGTGATTACCTGCTCTTCAACACTCTCTCCGGTACGATAGTAACGGTTGATGAAGAGATGAAGAGCATCCTTGAAAACGAAGCAGGTGAATCAGGGAATATCGACGAAAATTCGCTTGAAAATCTCCGGGAGCTCGGAGTCGTTACAGGAGAGGATACCGATGAGCGGGCTTTTTTCGAATATAAATTCCAGGAGAAGAAGTTTTCAACAAGGGATGTCCAGGTAAGCGTTCTTCTTACATATGCCTGCAATCTCTCATGCTCCTACTGCTACGAGGGACGAGGAGAGGTTATCTCAAAGAGCATGGACAAAGAAACCTCGGAAAAAGTCATAAAATGCATAATGAACACGGTCGATGATTCCGGATGCAGGAACCTCGGACTGACGCTTTACGGCGGCGAACCGCTTCTCAACTACAGGCAGGGTCTTGAGATACTGGAAAAGCTGTCTCTGTACTGCAAAGAGAGGGATGTACGGTTTAAGGCAGCGCTGATCTCGAACGGCACTCTTATCGACCGCAGGATTGCGGGCCTCTTCTCCCCGTACCTTAATGCGGTCCAGCTGACTCTCGACGGCCCGCGATGGTACCACGACAAAAAAAGGGTCCGCAAAGACCTAACCGGCACCTATGACAGGATCATGGAGTCGGTATCGATCCTGAAGGAGTCCGGCATTCCGGTGTTCCTGAGGGTACAGATCTCAAAGGACAATCTCGGGCTGCTTGAAGAACTTTTTGAAGAGCTTAAATCACGCGGTTTCGGCAGCGATCCGCTTATAAAACCGTACGTGTTCCCCCTGATGAACATCGGAGAGGCGGGATGCCTGCCGGGGTCGGAGTGCATCCCGGACAACGATTACGCAGAGATCCTGCCGGAAGTCTGGGAGAAGGCAGCCGGGTACGGGCTCAGCCTCGTCTCAAAGCCTGTCCCGACGTATATACAGCCGTTTTGCAGTTTCTTCAACAACTACTCGTACATTATCGACCCTTACGGGGACATATACAAATGCGTCTCGCTTGTCGGTAAGAAAGAGCATAAGGCGGCATACATAGACGACGGGGGAAGGATCGCAGGACAAACCTACGAAATGATCGAATTCATGTCACGCAACCCGGCCAGGATTGAAAAATGCAGGGACTGCCCGTACCTCCCGACCTGTAGCGGGGGCTGTGCGTTTAAGGCGTACTCGGGTAACGAGAGCTTCCAGAGCGGGGACTGTTCTCTTCACAAATCTCTCGAAGAGAGAAAAATCCTCGCCTATCTCAAATATTCACAACCGGGATTTCCGGGAGATGGTGACGAATGAAAAATTCCATCTATAACATCTTTATTCCTGCCGGAGAGGATGAATTTGTATGCTTCAATTCACTCTCGGGCTCCTCGGCACTCGTGGACGGGGAGGTCAGAAAAATGATCGAAGATCCCGGCGAAGCCACGGCCGGACCTGGCGATGAGATCCGCGGCAGGATGATGAAACTTGGAATTCTTGTCGGGGATACTGTCGACGAAAGAAAGATATTCGATTACAAATTTTCACTTGACAGGTATTCTGCAAAAATATCGAGTTTCATAATATACCCGACGTACGGGTGCAACCTGGCCTGTCCTTACTGTTACGAGACCGGACTGAAACTTCCGAAAAAACGGATGGACGAAGCGACGGTGGAGAAAACGATAGAGTTCATCAGGCATACGACGGTTTCGAACAACAGCAGGATGATTATTCTTGGTTTTTTCGGGGGAGAACCGCTCCTCGAGACTGAGACATGCAGAACCATAGCAGAAGAGATCTTCGAATGGGCGAAGGAGAGATCGATTGAATATTACGGGACGCTGACTACAAACGGAACACTGATCGACGATAAGACGGTGCTTGACCTCTTCCCGTATATATCATCCCTGCAGGTAACGCTTGACGGTGCGGAAGATTTTCATAATTCCAAAAGGTTTTATTCGGGGGGGAGAGGCACATACCAGGACATCATGACCAATGTCGGGCGTTTAAAGGATTGGGACGGTCATATTTCCTTCCGCGTACACATTTTCAGCGATCTCAACGACGTGAAGGTGCTGCTTGAAGATCTCAAAAGGAGAGGATTCGATAAAAATCCCAAATTTCATATCTATTTCGCACTTGCAGCACCATCAGATGCCTGTCTTCATTTTATAGACGACGAAGAAATGGTCCGGGGCTCCGAAAAGGCTTCGGTTCTGCTGCCAGGGGCCAGGCGTCTTGCAGCCGCCTGCGGTTTTTCGACTGAGATTACGGATGACACCATCTCAGGCGAATATCTCCACAGCTGCTGCGGATATATAAAAAAAGGTGTCTACATGATAGATCCCCACGGTGATATCTACATGTGCCCTGTTTTCACAGGCGACAAACAATATTCCATAGGGTCGGTTCACGCCGGCAGTTTTGATGAAAGAACACCGTTTTATTACAAGATTCTCACGAAAAGTCCCCTGACCGTTGCAGAATGCAGGGATTGCGAGTATCTTCCCCTCTGCGGCGGAGGGTGCCCGATGGAACGCTACATGAGGGATTCCGTTCCGGGCTCAGTCTACTGCGGCCTGAACAAAGAGCTGATCGGAAAAAAGATCGAAGAGCACTTCAGCCGGAAAATTTCAGCCCGCGGGGATGATTAAAATTAAAAACTCGATGTACAACATATATCTTCCCGGAACTGATACGGGAGAATATTTCTTATTCAACTCCTTTCAGGGATCTATAGCGGTAATTGATGATGCGGTGAAAAATTCCCTGCTACACAGGGACCTCAGCTCCTTTGATGATGATTATATTGCAGCACTGCATCAGAACGGTTTCATCGTGGAAGATGGGAAGGATGAATTTCTTGCTTACGAGAACAGTTTTCGTTCAAGAGTCATGGACCCGGGCGAATATGAATTCTGCATCTGTCTTACCGAACGATGCAACCTGGCGTGCAGCTATTGCGGATCGGGGGAAAGGGGAAGAGGCCGTTCATTTGAAAATGAGACTATCGACAGGGCGATATCTTTTATAAAAGAAGAGACCTCTGCAAGCAGGCGGAAAAATCTCAATATAAGAGTCTTCGGCGGCGAACCGCTCCTGGAATATAATATTTTAATAAAACTGCTCAGCGAACTGAAAGAATGGGCCGTCTCCCGTGGTACCGGTTTTTATGCCGCCCTGATAACCAACGGAACAATGCTTTCAGGGGAAAAGATCGGTGAACTCTCGCCTTTTGTCAGTGTCGTGCAGCTAACTCTTGAGGGTTCGCGTGAGTATCATGATAAAATAAGAAAAAACATTGACGGAAGCGGGACTTATGATACGATCGCCGGAGCAGTGAAGGACTGTATTGAAGCGGGAATAAAGGTACTCCTGCGAATCCATGTTTCAAAAGAGAATTCCGAAGGACTGGATGATCTCTTCTTTGATCTAAAAGAACGCGACTTTGGCACGAATGAAGTAGGACTGTCAGTCAGCCCTCTTCTTTTCGGAAGCTCCATATGCAGATTCCATCCTTTCCAGTGCAGCATTGGTAACGATCACGGAGCCCCCCTGTACGAGGCATGGAGGCTGGCGATGAAACACGGACTTAACCCGTTATTAAAACCCATGAGCAACCATATCATGCCCGGCTGCCCGTTCAAAAATTTTTATTCTGCAATAATAGATCCATCCGGCGGGATTCACAGGTGCCTGAAGCAGGCAGGAAGAGAGACGGAATGCAATGAAAGTCTTTGCGGCAATATTTTCGACGATCCATCATCGGCCGGTGACGTTGAAAAGAAAGATGAGCCTCTCAAAAGGGAGTTCAACCTCCCGGCGTGTGAAAGCTGCTCTTATCTTCCTCTCTGCGACGGCGGATGCCAGGGCATCCGGTTCGTGGACGAAAATTTTTCTCCCGGAGATTATTGCAGGGCCGTGAAGGAAATAACGAACGAGAGGATTTATTCATATATAGGACAAATCCGCAGGTGATCGCCGGTAAATCAGATTACTGCCCTCAGTCTTTCGATCTCCCGGACTTTTCTGGCACCGGCATTATTTAAAAACGAGATCACCTCTCCTTCATCCGAATAAATCCCACCGACCTGAAGAGTGGAGAGACCTCTATCGTATGCCTTCATAGCGATCCGGGCGATCGCCTGGATCTTTATGTCCTGCCCTGTCCTTCCCGCGGACAGGAAGCGTAATATCCTGCCATTACCGGGATCTGACGGGTCGACCGCCCAGCGTATGCACCCCGATGAGCAGGGTGCAGAATAAAATTCCACATCCTGTGCCGAGAAGAATTCCCTCTCAATAATATCGAGCGGGCTTTCATGTACCTCCGCCGGTATCTCTGTCACCTCAGGATACTCCGGGGAAGCATTACAGAATTCAAGGTATTTTTTCCGCCTTTCGCTACGATCGTCAATATTTTGCATTTTAAAACCTGGAAAGAGATATGACCCGAACTTTTCCGGTGTGCCGGGGGAGAGATCCAGTTCGTGGCATTCCTTCTTTTCAACGGAAACAAACCCGTTTTCCTTCAGCAGGTCGACAAAAACAGGGTTATTCAGGTTTCCAAAGAAGTTATCCGTGGAAGGATAGAATACCGGACCGTTCAGCCGGCTGAAGCCTTCAAACTCGAGCGTGTTTATCCCCAGGGAGGAGGCAAGTTCCATGATCGCAGTAATAATGCGGTTATAGACCTCCGTCTCCGCTCCCCTCAGGAACGATACCGGATATGTGGCAAGCAGGACCCTGCTCCCGCTTTTTGAGATGTAGGATATGCACATAACAAACCCGATCCATTGTATTGCTCCCATATCGCCCCGGCGGTAAAGGGAGAGAGGGTAACGTGAAAGGTTGTTGTCCCGGTTGAAGGCAAAAGCGCCAGTAAAGGGAGCATTCTCCAGGTAACGGGACGGCGGAAACAGGAGATCGGTTCGTATTTTTCCATCGTTCCGGATCATTCACAACCTCACAGAAAATTTACCCTGCTTACAGTCAGGTTTGAAATGATATCTTCAAATTTTTCCTTCATAAATTCCATCCATTTCACCTGAAGACTATTCATCTGCCCGGGTGAGAGGGTGTCCGTATGGTAACCGTAAAGATCAAAAGGCATACCGCAGGCACGTTTCCTGCTCCTTTCATAATAATCTTTGAAACTTCGAAAGTGCGGGGTTATACCAAACTCACCGGGATTATTGAACATCGGGGACCCGGGATCGAGGGTCAGGGGAGTGCTGAAGATCATCTTCAGCATCGAACCGCTGCTGAGTTTTTCAGCCAGTTCAAGTGTTTCATTGAAACTCTCCTCGGTCTCGAAAGGGAAACCTGCGGCAAAATAAACTGCATAGGGAATTTTCAGGGACTCCATCAGCTCAACGTTTTTTAAGAGATCGCTGTTGCTGTATCCTTTCCCGTTTTTCGCCCGGACCTCTTCGTTGCCGGAAAGCGGTGAAAAAACCAGCGTTGAATAATTTAATGAAAATGTTTCGGCAAATTTTTCGGCAAACGCGGGGGTCGAAAGGCTGTTTAATTCGATATACGCACCTATATCGATGTCATTTTTTCCTATATCGCTCAAAAGAGACTCCCAATACTCCACTCCTGCCATCTGGATATCGTGAGAAAAATTTACCGTATGGACTCCGAGTCCGGCGAGGTGCCTGATATTATCCGTTACCTGCTTCTTCTCCCTGAAAAAAAGGTGGTTCCTGTTGAATATTTGCTGGTGGGCATTTTTCCCTCCGCCGCAAAAACTGCAGTCGAAAACACATCCTTTTGCCACACAAAGCCAGTAGCTGTACCAGAACTGCCCCCTGGAGTAAAAATGGATATTACACTTGAGATATTCCTCCCAATGTTTAAGGGAGGTTATATCCGAATAATTTGCAGAGTAAGCGTCATCCGCGGTGTAAGATACAGGATTCGTTATAACTTTCCCGGAAGAGCGGTATGTAAGATTTGAAACGGACGAGATCTTTTCAGTGCCGCCACCGCTTGTTGCGGATACTAATTCTAAAAGCGGTTTCTCACCATCACCGCTGATGACAAAATCCACATATTCATGATCCGATATTATCTGATCTGAAAAATATGATGCTGTGAACCCTCCTATAACAACATAACATTCGGGACGAATCTCCTTACACAACCGGGCAAGCTCCAGAGCACCGAAAGCGTGCTCATGCCAGTGCAGGTCTATAAGTGCAATATCGAATTCAGTCTTTTCCAGGTCATCTTTTATCCGGTACCCGCTGTCAAGGCTGAGTTCAAGTCCAACGTTTATTGCATATACCTGAAAATTTTGTTCCTTCAAAAGGTTCATGAGATTTATCATGCCCATCGGCATGAGAATATACATCGGCCTTTTTAAATGGGCGGATGGGTGTAAAAATAAAATTTTCAGGTTTTTCATTAGTTCCTATATTAAAAACAATAATATATTGATTTTGGGGAGAGAACATGCATCTGATCGCGAAGGCAGAGCTGTACAACTCTGGCTAAATCTTCCCCTGTAATGATGCTGACTCCCTCCCTTTATCAACCCATCCTTAGATCTGAAAAAAATGTTGTTGAGAGATTCTGAGAATAAAGGATTAAATTTCCCCGGCTTATACTCCGGCAACCACCAGTTCAGGAACAAACTCCTCTTTTTCCGAAACAGATGAGGATTTTTGTGCCACAATCTCATCCCATAATGCGGCATTCCGTATGCACCCTGGGTCAGGTTTCGTCACGTCGTGGAAGTATGCCCATGCCCGTGCCCTGCACCCGCCGCAGATATACTTGCTCGAGCATGTGCCGCAATTTCCTGTAAGAAGATCGCGGTCTCTCAAAGTCTTGAGAAATTCTGCATTCTGCCACATCTGGAGAAAATCCTGCTCCCTGATGTTCCCGACAGTGACTGGCATGAATACGCACGGCTGGATATCGCCCTGCGGCTCGACACTGCAATACAGCCGGCCGGCCCCGCACCCGCCTATGAAATCGGCAAGCATCCGGGTCTTTCCTTTCATCTCCGCACCGAGGTGGAAGTGCCCGACGGGGATCCCCGAATCTTCATTCTCTTCGACGGCGACACGGGCGAACTGCGGAGCGGTCGAGAGCACCTCGGGCATCACTCCCGGCATATTCATCGCAAGAATCCGCTTGAGGAAATCCTCTCTCACGCAGGGGTGGATGTCCTTTGCCGCCATCGCAGTTCCCCGGCCGGTCGGAATGAAATTGAAGCAGATCATCCGCATCGCACCGAGATCCTGTGCAAACCGGTAGATCTCCGGAACCTGTTCGTAGTTGTCCTGCGTTACTGTAGTCGCAATGCATGTATAGATCCCTTCCGCGACACAGTTCCGGATGCCCGCAACACTGCGATCGAATGCACCGTCGATTCCCCGCACTGCATCATGATGTCCGGCATCCTTCCCGTCTATCGAGATTTCGACATATTCCACCCCGGATTCCCTGAGCCGGGCGGCGGTTTCAGGTGTTATCATAGTCCCGTTGCTCGCGAGTGCGACATACATGCCTTCCTCGTGGGCATAGGATGCGATATCGAAGAAATCCTCTCTCATCAGCGGTTCACCACCGGAGAACGCGATAACGACCACTCCGGCGGCGGCGAAATCCCGTATCAGCTTCTTTGCCTCATCCGTATCCAGTTCGTCGGGCAGGGCCTTCTGTGCATCCTGGTAGCAGTGTTTGCACTTCAGGTTGCACATGTGAGTGAAATCCCAGACCACAAGAAAAGGGGCGTTTGTTATCTGCGGCCTTGAAATTCCGTAACGTGCAATACCGTTCAGGACATTCATAAGCCCGCGTTTGAATATCGGCTCCTCCAGCCCCTTCCGGATATAATCTTCATTTACATCGAACAGGCTGCTGCTTTTTTTCAGCGTATAACCGACTATCCTGCCGGCGAACCTGCATTTCCAGCAGAGTGACTGATCTTTTCCGAGATAGTGATCGATTGCATTCGACAGCCGGTTTCCACATTTGTCGTCGGTTACAACAAACCTGAGAAAGGCACGCGAGACCGGATTTCCAATCCATCGCTCGACTGTCGTTATGGCCAGAGTAATGTCGTCAGGCATCGGTAAACCCCTTTGAATTCCTCGGGCGTGTAATTTTGGATACGTTTTTACTCCACCAATGATTTGCCTGTTACAGGATGTCCGGAGATCGTGTATGATATTATTTGAAAGATTACGCCAATTGTTTGGATGCTCAATCATCCTAAATTAATATTTCGCTGGTCCGGACTCACCCTGCCTGAGTTATCGATACAACGGCAAATTTCAAAAAAAATGAAAAAAAAGAGATTCAGGGGCTCAAAGGTGATTCATCCGTATCGAGGAAGTATAACGCATTCTCCCCGTATTGAACAGGTGCATAATGTGAACCCACATGCGGGAGACCCTGGAACCGTACGAGCCAGGACCCGTTGATCTGCCCTGCCATCTGGACGGATACCGGATCAGGCGTAAGATCGTCGGCAGTTCCGACTACGAGCATTACATCCTTCTCAATAGACGAAAGGCCGTACCATGATCCGTTCCAGGCGAGGTTTGCCTCAGCTTCCCTGCGAATCCCTTCCGGCATTGAACTGTTGGACGCAGATTCCTCGATCTCCCCGAGCAGTTTTTTAGTCTCAGGTATTTTGACGCTGTAGGTATTCGAGTCCAGGACCAGCTTTTTCACGGAGTCCGGGTGGTCGATTGCCAGCTGCTGGGATACGGATGATCCCATCGAGACTCCGTATACATTCATGCTGTCGTAGCCCAGTGCCTGCATAAAGAGTGCCGCATCGTCTGCATAAAGCGGAATCGTAGTTGTTGCGTTTGCTTCACTGCTGTAACCCATACCGCGGTGGTCGTAGGTGAAGACATGATATTCAGTCGCAAGAATTCCTATGAAGGTCTCGTTCCAGTTATCGATAGTCGCACCGAATCCCTGTATCATAAGCAGAGGTTCGCCGGATCCGAATTCACGGTATCCCAGCGTAACGCCGTTGACCTGCACGTACTCGACCGCGGTATCATTAAACGAAACCGCGGGATACTCCTGTTGTGACGAGTTGAAATCCTCAGTAATAGGTATGCCCGTATCAGCCGTACATCCTGCCGTTATAAAAACGGAGATAATCAAAGCGGTTAAAATAATGAATGTTTTCAGACCGTTCATAAGAATCACCCTCCCGGGTTTATTGATCCAAACCGGATTTTCACCGTTGGATAAATCCAAATATATAATTTTTGAAAAGCATATAAATTTCCTGTATGAGGTCCGGCAGGGACGCTTAAATTTCTCTTGTTTGCAAATATTACAATCTTCAACCCGGAAATCCTACCCCGGGTGGGCATCACGGAAGTTCAATATCAAAAAGACTCCATAAAATCAGATATGGATGTAAATTTCTGTGTACTCTATAAGGGAGACGGGTTCCCGCCGGCTAACAGGTACTGCCGTGAATGCCCTGAGGCGGAGAAGGCATGCGACAGGCTATGGGCACTTGTAGTAGAACTTTCCAAATCAAATAACGGCGGTGCGGTAAAACTTCCGGAAACACGGGCTGAAATGTATCCCAACCCTAAAAACCAGGAGATTGTCCACCTTAAGATCAACTGCCGGTGGAATCTTGGGAAGGAGGATTTTCTTTACTTCATCTCCACGGGTTATGCTAATATGGGACGGAAAGACGAACGGCACAAAAGAGAGGTTTCACCAAGCATGACAAGGCAGGTGCCGTATGTAAGGTCGATAGTCGAGGCAATCGGCGGATATAACATTCCGGAGATCAAAGCCGTAAGAGATATTCAGCAAAAACGTTTATGAAACAAAGGTTTCATGAACTGTCCATGTAATATTGACGGGTGATAATTTCCCGCCAAAAATAGATGAAAATAATGAACGGACAGAAAATAATTGACCAGTGTCTCATATTTGAATCGCAGGATACCCGTGGAGATCTAGGAAAAGCGATAGCCGAAGCTGTATCCGGTTATTCTCCCGGAGATCTCAAAAAGATACAATGGAATTTCTCTGGCAGGATCCGGAATATAAATCCTCTCTACCGGAGCAAGCTTGAAAGGACTGTCAACGGCCATCTAAGTGAAACATGGGAGAAGATCAGAATCATGAACCAGCAGGGATCTTTTTCTCCGATGAAAGAGCCGCTGCCGGAAGATGCAAAACAGTTCTGGAATATAGCCGCGGCAGAATGCTCTTCAGGAGAACCTGAAAAAGACAGAATCAGATTTCTCAAATACCTTCTTGCAGGTTTCTGCATCTTCGTCATGAACGTTCCACCCCATCCAGTCGGAATGCCCTTTCCCGGCGGAGACAAGGTTCAGCTGATCGACGGAATATACTACTGCCCGGTCAGGGAAAAGTCAGGCGATGTCGATTCCGCTTTATGCCCGTTCTGTCCGGCCCGGCAGACGCCGGAGATCGGGTACCTGAAACCTCCCCGGGACGGAAACACCCGCAGAAAGCAGGAATTCATCAAAGATACATACGAACATCATCACTTCAACGGGTGAGATTCCGGTCAGACCTGATGACAGCGGATATAGCGGATAGCTTCAGTCTCCCGGTATGAAATCCGCCACGATGGCATTTCAATAATTCAAACCCGGATGCCAGTTTAAAGGCCTTTAGCTACCCGATCTGAAAAAAAAGCTTCGGAATAGCAAAGAAACATCATAAAAATTTTTTATGAGTCATAAAACGTGATGAAACATATAAATAAACATTTGTACAAATATTTATAATGCATGGAAGGAATATTCCTTCTATGTTGAGGAGGTGATTATCTGACATTAAAAGAACTTAGATTTTTAATGATCATTTCTATGATCCTGATTGCAGGACTGATTATACCGGTTGCGGCCGGAGATCCGTCGGGAGCTGATACTTACGAAAGCGATCCCTCCACTGCAGTCAACTTTGCATGGGTTTTGATCTGTGGTTTTCTGGTAATGCTGATGCAGGCCGGTTTCGGCCTCCTTGAAGCAGGACTGACTCGTGCAAAGAATGCGGCGAACATCATGATGAAGAACATGGTGGACTTTTGCATCGGTGCACTCGGTTACTGGGCCGTCGGATTCGCCCTGATGATGGGGACTGCAACAGGAATAACCGGACTTATCGTAGGTCTGGACGGGTTCTTCCTTATCGGGGATGCATACGACGTTTCTACCATTGAATTATGGTTCTGGCAGATGGTCTTCTGTGCGACAGCCGCCACAATCGTATCAGGGGCCATGGCCGAGAGGACGAAATTCAGCACGTACTGTATTGCGAGCCTGGTCGTAACCGCATTCATCTATCCGTTATACGGACACTGGATGTGGGGAGGCGGATGGCTTTCGCAGCTCGGCGCTCTTGACTTCGCAGGATCGGGTGTCGTTCACGCAGTCGGCGGTTTCATTGCACTCGCCGGTGCATGGCTCGTAGGCCCGAGGGTCGGCAAGTTCAAGAAGGACGGAACACCGGTAGGTATTCCCGGCCACAGCATAACGCTTGCCATACTCGGTGTATTCATCCTCTGGTTCGGATGGTTCGGATTCAACCCGGGCAGCACACTTGCGGCAACGGATCTCAGGATCTCGGTAATCGCGGCAAACACTGTGCTTGCAGCAGCTGCCGGCGGACTGATGGCTATGCTCCTTACGTGGAAGAAGTACGGCAAGGCCGACGTCCCGATGACCGGAAACGGTATCGTCGCAGGACTTGTTGCAATTACAGCCCCGTGTGCATGGGTGAGCCCTCCCGCGGCGGTATTAATCGGACTGGTTGCAGGAGCACTCGTAATCCTCAGTGTATGGTTCATCGAGTGGAAGCTGAAGATCGACGACCCGGTCGGTGCAATCTCGGTTCACGGAACAAATGGTATCTGGGGTATTCTCGCCCTGGGACTTCTTGCGGACGGAACCTACGGTGGAGTTACAGGACTGCTTTACGGTGACGCCGGGTTTATGGTGGCACAGATCATAAGTGCGGTAACAGTGTTCGTTTGGGCATTCGGAATGGGAGCAATCATGTTCTACATCCTGAAGAAGACAATCGGAATACGTGTTACCGACCGCGAACAGATCGAGGGCCTGGATATCGGCGAACATGGCATGACGGCCTACCCCGACTTCCTGCAGGCTGAACCATTGATTAAGGAAGGGTGATTGAATTGATAAAAGTAGAAGCAATTATCCGGTCTCAAAAGATTGACGAAGTGAAGGTCGCCCTCGACGCACTGGGCGTTGGGTCGATGAACGTATCCGAAGTCCGCGGAAGAGGCCAGCAGAAAGGAATCGTCCAGAACTGGCGTGGTGCGGAATACACCGTCGATTTCATACCGAAGACCAAACTCGAACTGGTCGTGAAGGATGACATTGTCGAGAAGGTGGTTGACGTCATTTGCAGTGTCGCAAGCACCGGAAATATCGGTGACGGAAAGATCTTCCTAAGCCCGGTCATTGATGCCATCCGCGTCAGGACAAAGGAGCGTGGAGACGGTGCGTTATAACCTCAAAACTAAACTTTTTTTGAATGGAGAAATGCCGCAGGGAGGTGATAAAAAGTAGGCAAAACAGTAGCTAAAGGACGATTTATATGATTCAGATATAAATTCCGTAATTACCACTGTCGGAGGCACCGGGAGAAATACTCCATACTCATCCTCCCGGGTCTCCAGGGCACAAAATTCTTATACCCCCTAGTATATCCGCATTTTGACTAAAAAAATTATTCATCTTTCATTTTAATTAAAAAATGAAATTTCCTTATAATAAATTCACTTCGGCATATGCTTTACATGAAAATCACGTTGTGGTTTACACGAAACAGTTCATGAAACCTTCGTTTCATAAACGTTTTTTAGGAAAGCGATTGCCTGCTCCTGTGCCTCTTTGGACCTGGGATTTATCCAGAAGCAGAGATGGGAACCCTCCTCAATCCAGATTCTCTCCGCATCCCTGATATGCTCGTATGCATAAACCCCGTCGTACAGTTTCACGTCGGCGTCATGAGTGCCGTGGACAATAAGTGCCGGACACTCGATCTTTTCTACAGGAAGGTGATAAAGAGTCCGGGTAATGGCCATATCGTTCTCCGTCCCGGCCTTTCGGGTCTTATACGGATACATAGTATTCATGAAAGCCGTAACGAAATCATGAGCACAGGGGTCATTCAGGACGAAATCGAGATGTTTCTTCATCTGTTCCTTTGTAAAATACGCCTCGCTTTTGAAGATCTCCTTTATGAAAGCATCCGGCTTGGATTTCGTCATCTTCTGCAGGAGTTTCTGGCCGGAATCGGACAGGAATATCATCTGGGCTACCGGCCCTGCTGTTTCCGGCAGATCATAATATCCGCTGACGGAATCGGCAGTTACAAGAGCCCATATACGATCCGGGTGGCGGATTGCAAACGTGTATGCAAAAGGCCCGCCCGCAGAGACCGAAAAGACCGCGACCTTATCTATTCCAAGCTCATCGAGAGCGGCGGCAAAGAGATCCACCTGATCTTCAAGGGAGGCCCCGCTCTCAAGCGGAGTGCCAAGATAACCCGGCCGGGAAAGAGACAGCAACCTGAAATCCTTTGCTGCGAAATCGATGGCCGCACGGCACTGGTCGATACCGCCAAGACCGCCATGAATCCCCATCAATACAGGGCCGTCGCCTTCCGCCAGGTCGATCTCGATCTTCCCGAGTTTCGTCTCAATTATCTTTGGAGTGATAGATACGCCTTTTAATACTTCCAGCCTGCCATCTTCGGTTTTTTTGGATTTTTTATCCTTTTTTTGCGACATTACAGATCTCCGTCTCCTGGTTGCATGTTTGATTAAGATGTAATTTCTATCGATATTGATATTCTATCTTTCGCCGTCGCAGGTTTTTTTAAAGTCCCTCAGGAAAAAAGAGAACAATAACCAGACCTTAGCTTTTCAGGGAGTCCGGTCCGGCAGTTTGCGGCTTGTTTTATTGTTTTTTCAAATATATCTTCAAAACATTCCTCAAAATTTATCAAGAGGGCACACCTTGATGCACATTCCGCACCTGAGCCCCCCGAGGGCATTGAACATATAGTCTGCACATTTCTCCCTGTGGATCACCCCTTCGGCAGTAATCGCTTTCGGAGGGCAGATATCGATGCATTTCATGCAGTCCTTACAGGCCTCGTTTACGAAGGGAAGCTCCCCCTTGTCGTCAGGCTCAAGAGGCGCATCGGTGAGAATTCCCATCATGCGAACCTTCAGCCCGAACTCCTTCGTGATTAGGAGATGGTTCATCCCGAAGTTCCCGAGCCCGGCATGGTATGCGGCATATTTGAACGAAAAATCGGCCATAAGCGTCTTCCGGTCTGCATACCAGTAGCCGAACTCGCTCCCCTCGCTCGGTGCGATCGTCGCCATGTAACCGGACTTCTCGATAAACTTCGCAACCTGAAAAGAGATGACACGAAGAGTCGCTGTTCCCGCCATGAGAGTATTGGTATATTCCCCCCTCCCCAAAGGAAGGGTTGAAAAGGCGCCTTTCGGGACCGAGACACCGATTATTATCACGGACTTAACACCGGGCATAACGTCCCGCGGATTTTTACCCTTGTAATCAGGGCTGTCGAAGCAGGACGAATCGACAATCCCCACAAAATCTGCCCCGAGCCCGAGAGCGGTATCTTTCAGTAATCCTGATATATTTTCTTCTGCCATCTTTCGCTCCTCGTATCTGAGAAAAGGTTCCTGATGAACTTTTGCGGGAATAAAAGATTAAAGTTCCCCGTTTTCGGGTTTACTTGTGAAAGATCCCTTCCAGGCAGTAGACGGTCAGTTTTTCTACAGTGCCCTCTTCGTCGCACAGGGGCCTCAGGTTACACCCGGGACACATCCTGGAGCCAAGCTCTTTCTTATCGACGTCAAGCGTCCCGCGTTTTTCATGGAGTTCGTAGAGCAGCTTGAGATATTTGCCCTCTGCGATCCTCGGGACCGTGTCTATCCCATCGAGCCCCATCCACTCGTAAAGACGTTTTCCTCCCTTACCGGAATTGCACGAACGGCAGACACGGATCGCGTTATCGGGAATATCAGGGCCTCCGCAGGAGCGGGGGAGGATATGCTCGGTGGTAAGCGGACCCTTCGCCCCGCAGTATATGCATTCGTCAGGTTTTTCGTGCTCCTTCAGCCACTCCCTGATCGTCGACGACCACACGATATCGCCGTCACGGAGCTGAATGAACTTTTTCATCTGGAACCCCCGGCTGCCTCCGAGCCCGGCGGACTTTGATATCAGCTTTGCATACTGCCAGAAGATCTGGTCGCGGATTGTTTTGACTGCTGCAGGCGGCATTGATAATTTTATGTCGTCGCAGTGACGCGATAAAAGTATCGGGAGGGAATTTTAGGCCACCGGTTCCGGATTCAGGATCGGAAACCTTACGAATAAGGATGGATGAACCTGAAGAGCCAGACCTTGATGATATCGTTGATGAGGAAGAACAGGAATGCATAACCCCAGACCAGAAGTGCCGGCACCCAGCCTACGGCCGTCATGAGGACACCATATACAGCAATAAGGGTGGGTATGACCTGGGTCGCCTCCGTCGTGCCGAACAGGGCAAGAGAAGGAAGCGGGCGCTCCCAGAAATGCTGCTGGCCCGTGCGGGCGAGATAAATCGTCATGTGGCCCGCTACTGCGAGCTTTAAGAATATGAGCGTCTGGATGGTATCGGCATCGAAAAGGAAGTAGAACTTCAGCAGCCAGAGAAGAAGGAAACTGGAGCCTACGCCGAGCACGCCGAGGATACTTGCGATGGTCAGGATCCGGTTCATCTGCCAGCGTACGGGTTTTGGTGCGATCGGAGCGTTGTCGTATGCAATCATCATGATCGGGAGATCGTTGAGAATCGCAAGGACAACGATCATTAGTGCAGTAACCGGGTAAAAATTCAAAACGACAATACAGAGCGTCATGAAGATGAGAACCCTGACCGTCTCGGCCAGCCTGTAGACGGCATAATTCTCCATCCTCCTGAAGATCGCACGACTCTGTCCTATCGCATCGATAATCACCGAAAGGCCCGGCTTCGTAAGGACGATGTCAGCGGCAGACTTTGCAGCATCGGTTGCACCGGCGACTGCGATCCCGGAATCGGCTTCTCTCAGGGCGGGAGCGTCGTTCACTCCGTCGCCGGTCATCCCGACGATGTGATCCGCTTCCTGCAGAACTTTGACTATCCTGAACTTGTTCTCCGGGAATACCTCCGCGAACCCGTCGGCCTTTTCAAGCTGTGTGAGGACATCCTTCCTCTCCCCGGAGATGAACGACGACTGGGGGATGATCTTCTTTCCGAGTCCCACCTGACCGGAGATCTCCTGTGCGATTGCTGTATGGTCTCCGGTCACCATCTTGACATCGATTCCGAGCCTCTTCGCCTCGGCAATCGTTGCGGCTGAGTCCTCACGCGGAGGATCGAAAAGCCCGATGACACCGAGGTACTTCCACTTCCCGTCGCCCCCCTTCCGTGCAACTCCAAGAGCACGAAAACCCTTTTTCGCAAAATCCAGGACCTGACCGTCAAGCACAGCCGAAAAAGCAGGATTGGCCGCACCTCCGGACCCGGTAAGAGAAGATATCGCCTGTGGTGCTCCTTTGGCGACTTCATACAATTCACCAGATCCGTCCCTGACCGTCGCACGGGAATATTTGGATACCGGATCGAACGGGGTGAAGTCCTCCTGCTCGCCGGGAAAAGACTGTCCTCCATTGAGTTCAGAGAAGCGCTTAAGGATCGCACGGTCTATCGGGTCGTTGCTCTCGGAATTCGAGGCGAGGGCGGCGGCCGTGATCACTTCATCTTCAGAGGCTCCACCGAATGCATGAACTTCGCCGACACTTATGGCATTCTGCGTTATCGTTCCCGTCTTGTCCGAGCACAGGATATCCATCCCAGCCAGCTCCTCTATGGCCGTGAGCCTGCTGACGATCGCCTCCTTCCTGGAAAGAGCCATCGCACCTACTGCAAGAGTGACGGTGAGCACGGCCGGAAGAGCGGCGGGAATGGCTGCAACAATAAGAACCAGTGCGAACTGGAGCGTATTTGCGAAGGACTCCGAACGCAGCATCGATACCGTAAAGACGATTGCAACAAGGACAACTGCGAGGAGGATGAGGTAGTTACCTATCTTTATTACAGCCTTCTGAAAATGGCTCCGGGGCGGCTTCACCTCGAGCAGGCTGGTGGTTTTTCCGAAGAACGTGTCCGCCCCGGTCTTGGTGACTGAGGCATCCATCTCCCCCTCGCGGATAATCGAACCGGAATATGCCTCGTCGCCGGATTTCTTTTCAACGGGAAGAGACTCACCGGTAAGAGCAGACTCGTCGAGGAGGAGATAGTTCCCCTTTAGCAGGTGAAGATCGGCAGGGACTATGTTTCCGAGCCTGACATGAACGATGTCGCCCGGCACAAGTTCCCGTGCAGGAAGATCCTGCCACTCCCCGTCCCTTAGCACACGTGCCGAAGGAGCGAGACGCTGTTTTAAAAGCTCTATGGAATTTTCGGCCTTTCTTTCCTGGAGAAAACCCACGACAGCGTTGATCATTAAAAGAAGGACAATGACCGAAAAGTCCTCCCAGTGGCCGATGAACGCGGAGAGTACGGCGGCGATCTCGATCATCCACGGGATCGGGCCCCAGAAATAACCGAAAAATTTCAGGAGAGGGTGTCTCTTTTCCTCCGGCATATCGTTGAATCCGAACTTTTCACGGAGTTCTTCGACTTCCTGCCCGGTCAGTCCCTTCAGAGGTCCTGCATTCCCTCCGTTGCCGCCTGCACCGGTGAGCCCTGCACTCGTACCCTGCTCAGTCATTATCAGCTCCTGCAGGAGCCTGCACATGAAAAATAATGCTGCATGTCATCAGTTTTCTGTATCGAAATCCTTTCAGGATCTATATGCAGAACATCGTAAAAAAAGATCGGGGCGGTATATTTCATGCAGGTTCACCCTTCACTTTGTTTAGCCGGCAAGGCTAAACAGGGATTCCGGTTTTTTGCATTAATCACGGACATTACGGGCTTAGAGATCAGTATCTTCCTTTCGAATCTAACCACCAACAAGTATATCAGGATCTAATTTCAAGATCGGGTCACCTTAAATAGGTTGGTGATTATTTTGATTTTGAATCGACTTGCATTATTAATTCTGATCGTTCTGTTGGGAAGCCTGTGCCTTCCTGCAGGAGCAGCGAACTGGCCTGATCAGTTCTATGCACCGTATATAAATATTGAGATGTATGCACCTCCCACGATCAACGATGTTTACGATGCGACCGGCGTGAAGTACTATTCGCTTGGTTTCATAACCGCGAACACCACTACCGGCAAACTCCGGTTCGGAGATCATCCTGAAGCAGATTATTACAAAGATCAGATCGACACACTCCGTACAAAGGGCGGTGACGTGATTATCTCCTTCGGGGGAGCGTTTGCTGAAAAAACCGAACCGGCGATAGTGATAACGGACCTGAACAACCTTGTTGATGCATACGGTTCCGTCATCGATACATACGGTATGAACTACATAGATTTCGACATCGAAGGAGGGGCACTCACGAACATAGATGCCAATAGCAGACGCTACGAGGCGATATTGAAGCTTAAGGAGAAATACCCGGATCTCATGGTCTCGACAACCATCGCCGTCATGCCTTATGGCCTCACAGAATTTCAATTGAATTATCTCAGCAATGCAACGAAGGCCGAGGCCGAATACAAGAAAAATACAGGAAAGGACGTGCTCATCTTCGACAGGATCAATATCATGCTCATGGACTACGGTAATGATTACAAAGGGGACATGGGGCAATATGCGATAGAGGCCGCAACCAACACGAACAAACAGTTAAGCCAGGGCTATTACAGCGGCAAATCCGAGGCCGAGATATGGAAGAGAATGGGCCTGACCCCGATGATCGGCCAGAATGACAACCAGTACGAGATCTTCACCCTGAACAATGCCAAAACGCTTGCAGAGTTTGCGGGAAGCAACGGCGCAGGAATGATGTCACAGTGGTCTGTCCACCGTGATAATGGAAATTGCCCGGGGCAGGTTGTTGCAAGTCCTCTGTGTAGCGGCATTGTACAGGATCCTTATGAATTCTCGAATATCCTCAAGAATTATACCTCGATGAGACCTTCGGAACCTGCTCCCATATCATCCACTATCTGGCCCGACCAGTTATGTGCACCGTATATCGATTACGGACTCTGGCAGGGTTACACGATCAACGATGCATACGCTGCAACCGGAGTGAAGTATTATACATGCTGTTTCATAACCGTGAACAATGCAGGCGAACTCAGATTCGGAGATCATACCGAAGCCGACTACAGGTTGAACGATATAAATGCACTCCGTGCAAACGGGGGAGACGTGATAATATCCTTCGGCGGAGCATTCGGGGAATCCTCCGAACCTGCAGTCAAAATAACAGACCTGGACAAACTCGTCGATGCATACAGCTCCGTCATCGAAACATACGGTGTGAACTACATAGATTTCGACATCGAAGGAGCGGCAGTCACGAACCAGGGGGCCAACAGCAGGCGCAATCACGCAATAATCAGGCTTAAGGAAAAGTACCCGGACCTGAAAGTATCGACCACTCTTGCCGTCAGCCCTGTTGGATTCACAGAAGAAGTACTGGCTTTCCTCTCTGATGCAAAGGGTGTCGAGGACAAATATAACAGTGAAAACCCGGGAAAAGATGTACTCATCTTCGACAGGGTCAATATCATGCTCATGGACTATGGTCCCAGCTACCTTGGAGACATGGGGCAATATGCAATAGATGCCTCCAATGGCGTGCACAGACAGTTAAGTCAGGGTTATTACAGCGGCAAATCCGATTCCGAGATCTGGAAGAGGATGGGGCTTACCCCGATGATCGGACAGAATGACCAGGAAGGAGAGATCTTTACCCTGGACAATGCCAGAACGCTTGCCGAGTTTGCGGGAAGCAACGGTGCCGGTATGATGTCGATGTGGTCGTTAAGCCGTGACAACAGCGGCACTGTCGGCCAGTTCCCGCCTTCCGCGACAGGAAGCAGCGTTCAACAGGAACCTTTTGAATTCACGAATATCATCAAAAACTATCCCTCGATGAGGATCGACCCGACAAGAACTCCCGAACCGACACCGACCTATGAAACTGGTCTGATAACGCCTACACCTACGCGGGCAACCGGCCTGATACCTGAATGGAATTCGGAGAAGGAGTATGATACCGGGGAGATTGTCCTTTACGGCGGCAGTATGTATGCCGCAAGATGGTGGACGATTGACGAGGAGCCCGGCATAGAATATGTCTGGCTGTCGACATCCGGAAAACTCGTACCGGATCGTGCAACAGGACTGATGTCGCAATGGGATTCCGGTAGGATATATACCGAAGGAGAGACCGTCATTTATGACGACGGCGTATATTCTGCAAAATGGCTGACAATGGGTGAAAAACCCGGCGAAACCTATGTATGGGATATGATTTCAGAGATTGAACCTGAGGTTCCCGTGACAGAAACCGTTACGGAGACAGAGACTCCTGCAACAGGCCTGATAATGAAATGGGACTCGAAGACCGAATATGACGCAGGAGATAAAGTCCTCTACAAGGGTAAAACCTATACGGCAAGATGGTGGAACGTAGCCGAACCCCCCGGCCACACATATTCATGGATATCGGATGCAGGCGAATACATGCCTACCCCTACTCCCTCATCGGGCCCGGCAAAACAGTGGGATTCGAGGAAGGCATATGCAGCCGGCGACATGGTCATCTATAACTACAACAGGTACAGGGCGAGCTGGATGAACAGGGGCGAAGTTCCCGGAGTATCGTATGTCTGGGAACTGGCCCCTGAAGAGCCTACACCTTCACCGACGCGGGCAACCGGCCTGATTACTCCGACTCCCACTTATTCAAAAGGACTTATTACTCCGACTCCGACCCGTGCTACAGGTCTGATTACCCCGAATCCCACCCCTGCAACAGGCCTTTTGGGAGGATAAATCTAAACCAATTTTTTTAATTCATAACTCTCCTTTTCAGAATGCAGGCGGGAAATACCCCGGAGGATTTTCGGCCTCTAACACAATATTTTTATCATCCTGCAAGAAATATTCAAAATAAAGCGTTATCGGTCTTTTTTCGATAAACAGGCACTTACCGGATCAGGCCGTACTTACGGAAGTGACATCAATGTTCAGTTTTAAAACCGACCAGAAGACATACGAGATCGCCGGCACCAGGGTTGGCGGCCAGCCGGGCGAAATCCCCACGGTCCTTATCGGGAGTATGTTCTATACAAAACACAAGATTGTAACAGACGAAAGAGCGGGAGAATTCGACAGGGATGCCGCCGAAGCCCTGGTAAGGAAGCAGGAAGAGCTCGGAGACAAGACCCGCAACCCGGCCTTAATCGACATCGTGGCTTCATCTTCGGAAGCGATCCTCAGGTACATCGATTTTGTTGCAGGGATGAATGAAAAACCGTTCTTCATCGACTCCGCAAGTGCGGATGTCAAGATTGCCGCGATCGAATACGCAAAAGAGATCGGTCTCGAAAAAAGGATCGTCTACAACTCCGTCTCTATCGAGACGAAGGATAACGAATACGCGGCCTTAAAGGCAAACGGGATCGAATCGGCAATCCTCCTCTCGTTCACCAGGGACATCATGAGCAGCAGGGCACGGGCGGAGACCGTGGATAAACTCGCACCCAAAATGGAAGAGTCCGGTATCAAAAATATCCTCGTCGATACCTTCGTAATGGACGTTCCGAGCCTCACACCCTCCGGCAGGGCGACGATAGAGATCAAGAAGAAGACCGGATATCCATGCGGGACCGCGGCACACAACGCGATATCGACATGGAAGGGACTCAAGAATATGCTCGGAAAGGAGGGAGTGAGATCTGCGGATATCGTTGCAAATATCATGCCGGCAATCTTCGGCGCCGACTTTCTGCTCTACGGCCCGGTCGAGAACTGCGAATCAGTCTTCCCTGCGGCCTTCACGATAGATACCACCTACAGGTATGCCGCGAGGATGAAAGAGACCATCGATGTCTGAGGAGAATCACAGCGTCAGGGTCACCTTCGAGCCCGACGGAAAGACGGTCGAAGACTCTTCAGGAACACTGCTCGAACTTGCACAGGCTGCAAACACGAGCCTTCGCGGAGACTGCGGCGGAGCGGGAGTCTGCGGCAAATGCAGGGTCCAGATCGTAAAACTATACGGGGAGGTATCCGATCCGACGGAGAAGGAAAGGGATCACCTGAAGGACGGAGAGATCGCCGCCGGCTACAGGCTCGCCTGCCAGACGAAGATTCTCTCGGGGAAATGCACTGTTCACATCCCACCTGCAAGCAGGACTGCAAAGCGGGAGATCTCTGGTCTCGGGCTTGATGAGGATGTCCCTCTCGACCCGGCAGTAAGGAAGATCCATGTAAAGCCGGAAAAAGCGACATTCGGGGACCCAAGACCCGACATTCAAAGGCTTAAGGACTCCCTCCAGGCAGGAGACGAACTGAAGTTTCCGCTCACGGTTCTCTCGGGCCTCCCCGCAGTACTGCGCAGTTCCGGCTGGAATATAACCGTAACGCTGTGGAAGGACAAACTGGTATCTGTCGAGCAGGGAGACACTTCGAAAGAATGTTTCGGGATAGCGGTCGATATCGGTTCTTCCAAGATCATCTGCCATCTCGTGAATCTCGTGACAGGAGAAACCATTGCAAAGGCAAACGGCGAAAACCCGCAGATCATGTACGGCGAGGATGTAGTATCGAGGATAACATATGCATCGAAGTCGCCGGAGAAACTGAAAAAGCTCCAGTCGCTTGTTACCGGAACCATAAACTCGCTCATAGAAGAGGCATGCAGGGAGAGCGGAAAGTCACCTGAAAATATCTACGAGATGGTCTTTGTGGGAAATTCGGTAATGCACCACCTCGTCCTCGGGATAATCCCGAAGTATATCGGCGTCGCACCGTTCGTCCCGGCTGTAACAGATCTGGTGAGTTTTCCCGCGAAGGATATAGGCATTAACATCAATCCCGACGGGATGATAACCGCAATTCCCCTCATAGGCGGATTTATCGGAGCGGATGCAGTCGCAAACATCCTCATATCAGGGATCTACGAGACCGACGATCTCTGCCTCCTGATCGATATAGGAACGAACTCGGAGATCCTTCTCGGAAACTCCAAAGAGATCATGGCATGCTCGGCTCCTTCAGGGCCTTCGTTCGAGGGAGCGCACATAAGTTCGGGGATGAAAGCGGTCAGCGGGGCTATCGAGAGCGTGAAGATCATCGACGGCAAACTCCTCTACTCCACGATCGACGATGAAAAACCCAGAGGAATCTGCGGCAGCGGCATAATCGATCTTGTCGCAGAGCTATATACGGCCGGAATAATCACAAGGACAGGAAAATTCAGGAACCTCGATCATCCACGGATCGTAGTCCGGGACGTTCCCAGGTTTATCGTCGCAGGAAAGGAAGAGAGCGGAATAGACAATGATATATCGGTCAGCGAAAAGGACATCAACGAGTTTCTGCTCGCAAAGGGATCGCTTAAGGCCGGATGGAAAATACTGGCAAAAAAGTGGGGAATTGCTCCTTCTGAGATAGACAGGATCTATCTTGCGGGCTCCTTCGGCACGCATGTAAATATCGACAACGCGATAGTTCTCGACATCCTCCCGGACATTGACAGGGAGAAGATCGTTTTCGCCGGTGAAACCGCGGTCGGCGGGGCGAAGATCGCACTCAAATCACTGGAAAAGAGAAATGAACTGAAGGAAATCCTGAAAAGGGTAAAGTACGTGGAGCTCTCGATTGAGCATTCGTTCCAGAAAGATTACCTCGCGTCCATCCCGATATCCGGGCGTAAAAGCTGATTTCAATTCATTTTTTTTAAATTATAACCACGGAATTTGTTTTTAGAGCCTGCAAAAAGGCTGCAACAGAGATAAATTATATCTGGAGCCCCGCAAGAGTATCAATTATCTCACTCAAATGTGAGAGGGGTATAAAAAATGACAGACGTGAGAGAAGATTTTATAAATGCACTCGTAGATCTCGACGAGACGAAATGCATCGACCTTGCGAAGCAGAGGGTCGAAGCCGGAGAAGACCCCTTCACCATCCTGGAAGACCTCAGAGAGGCTACCGACAGAATAGGCAATATGTTCGAAGAGGGCCGGTTCTTTGTCTCGGACCTCATGATGGCGGGAGAGATCCTCAAACAGATAATGGTGGTGCTCAAGCCCGCATTCGGAGACCGGAAGATCGAAAGCAAAGGAACGATCGTCATCGGAACGGTCGAAGGCGACGTCCACGATATCGGAAAGAACATAGTCACCGCACTTCTTGAAGCGGAAGGATTCACGGTCGTCGATCTCGGTGTCGACCAGCCGCCCGAGGCGTTCATCAATGCGATCAAGGAGAACAAACCGCTCGTCGTAAGCCTTTCCGGGCTCCTGACCGAGGCTATCGATTCGATGAAGAAGACCGTCGATGCAATCAAGGCCGCCGGACTCCGCGACAGTGTAAAGATAATCATCGGAGGAGGAAGAACCGACGAAGAGGCGAAGGAATACATCGGCGCAGACGACTGGTCCGACGATGCAACGAGCGGCGTCAGGAAGATTAAGAAACTCGCAGGGGTGGCGTAGATGGAGCCCGCAGAACTCTACCGCCAGAGGCTTGACAGGTTAGAGGCGGTAATCAAAGGAAAAGAGCCGGACCGCGTTCCGATAACGGCCATGGTAACCATATTCCAGGGCCATTATGCAGGATACAAGGCAAAAGATGTCATACTCGATGCGGCGAAGAACAAGGAAGCGACCCTTAAGACGGCTGCCGATTTCGATTTCGATTCGATAACCGCCCTTACCGGACTTGAAGGAACGATCATGAGCATGACGTTCCTTAAATCGGCTCCCGAACTCATTCCCGCCGCAAGGTTCCTGCAGGCCCAGTACCACCCGATCTTAAAAGATGTCTACACTAAATGGCCGGGAATCGAGCTCGATGACGATGCCCACCCGCAGTTCATCGGCAAGGAGATCATGAAGGTCGAAGAATACGACCAGTTCATCGAAAACCCTACAGAATACCTGAACCGTGTTGCACTGCCGAGGATCTGTCCGGGGCTTGCTGAACCGGGATCTCCGGAATCTAACGCTGCATTCTCAAAATACGGCGCCCAGCTTGCCACTTTCGGTGCATCACAGGGCGATCTCATAGGCTCTCTTGCGGCGATGGGTTTTCCGACATTTCCGACTGCATGGAGCTATTCGCCGCTCGATGTACTCGGAGATTTCCTTCGCGACATAAAGAACATAGTCATCGATCTCTTCAGGTACCCGGAAAAAGTAAAACAGGCGGTTGAAGCCCTTACACCGATGTTGATAGAATCGGCAAGGATAACGGGAACTGTCCCGCCGGAGATGAAGAAGGCGCTCGGCACCGATATCGTCGAATGCTTCTTCCCGCTGCACTTAAACGAGTACCTCAACCCGAAACAATACGACGAGTTCTACTGGCCGGCCCTGAAAAAAGTGCTCGAAGAAACTATCGCAATGGGTCAGACGCCGTACATCCTCTTTGAGGGGCGTCACGACGCACATCTCGAAACACTCCTCGAACTTCCAAAAGGAAAGGTGATCGCCGTATTCGACAAGACCGACCCGAGAAAGGTGAGAGATGTCGTCGGCGATCATGTAATTCTTTCAAGCGGTCCGCCCAACTCACTCCTTATCGGTGGAACGCCCCAGAAGGTCGACGACTACATGAAGAGTATGCTCACCGACTGCAAGGAAGGCGGAATGATGATCTACCCCGGAGTCGACGGCGGAATCTCCGGAGATGCCAGACCTGAAAATGTTCAGGCGATGATCAAAGCAGTACAGAAATACGGAACATACTGATCTTAACAGGGAGGGAAAGCCCCCCCTGCCTGAACTTTTTTCCTGCCGGAGATACGAAACGATTCTCCCGCGGCATAAAACTCAAATTAATATTAAAAATGAACTGAAATTTTCAGAAAATCCGACATGTATAAATACTACAATACATAGTCTCTATCATGAAACAGGGAGAAAAAGGGGCACATTACATATTCTCCTGCAAAGTGCCCGGAAAATCGATCCCTCAGGAGGTTGCGGCATGAACCCCGAGGAGAGACTCCAGGTAGGAGTTATCGACGCGAATGTTCATACAGACACTCCGGCAGGAAGGGCTGTAACAAAAATTATCCAGGATCTGGCCGAATACGGAATCGAGGTCACTGTACTTGTATCTACAGAAGATGCAAGAGCAGCTCTCTCTAACCTGCCGTCGGCAGACTGCATAATGGTGAACTGGAACGTCGGTGAATCGGATGATAGTCCTGCCGGAAAGAAGGTTGCCTCAGGGGTTGATGCAAACCTAATCATATCCGAGATCAGGAAACGAAATGAGGAGATCCCGATCTTTCTCATGGGCGAACCTACGAGTGAACCGCCGAAAAAGCTCCCTATCGAGATGATTAAAGGGATCAACGAGTTCGTCTGGGTGATGGACGACACCGCCGAATTCCTTGCGGGACGAATAAGAGCAGCGGCAAAGAGGTACAGGGATCAACTCCTTCCCCCGTTCTTCGGCGAACTGGTGAATTTCTCCCGCGACTTCGAATATTCATGGCACACGCCCGGTCATGCAGGCGGAACCGCATTCAGGAAATCGCCGGCAGGAAGGGCATTCTTCAATTTCTTCGGCGAACAGTTGTTCAGGTCAGACATATCCATCTCAGTAGGCGAACTCGGCTCCCTTCTCGACCATTCCGGGCCGGTAGGAGAGGCGGAAAGATACGCGGCAAAGGTGTTCGGTGCGGATTCCACCTATTTTGTCACCAACGGAACGTCGACATCGAACAAGATCGTCTTCTTCGGGAGGGTCACCGCAGACGACATTGTCCTCGTCGACAGGAACTGCCACAAATCGGCGGAGCATGCACTGACCATGACTCATGCGGTCCCGGTATACCTCATTCCGACAAGGAACAGGTACGGGATCATCGGTCCGATACATCCCGAAGAGTTCTCACCTGAAACTATCAAAGCGAAGATTGCGGCCTCCCCGCTGACAAAGAAACTGAAAAACAAGACTCCCATCCACTCGATAATTACAAATTCAACCTACGACGGCCTCTGTTATCACGCGGAATGGGTGGAGAACGAGCTCGGAAAGAGTGTCGACAGCATCCACTTCGACGAGGCATGGTATGGATATGCACGCTTCAATCCGATGTACCGCAACCGCTTCGCGATGAGGGACGGTGCCAAGAACCCCGGAGGGCCCACGGTCTTTGCAACGCAGTCGACCCATAAACTGCTCGCTGCACTCTCACAGGCATCCATGGTCCATGTCAGAAACGGAAGGGTGCCGATCGAACACTCGAGGTTCAACGAGGCGTTCATGATGCACTCCTCGACCTCCCCGCTCTATACCATAATCGCCTCCTGCGATGTCTCCGCGAAGATGATGGACGGGGCATCGGGAAGGATGCTCACACAGGAGCCGATCGAGGACGCGATCAGGTTCAGGCGGATGATGGCGAGGATCAACAGGGAGATCGGTACGGGAAAAACGGCGAACGACTGGTGGTTCGGAATGTGGCAGCCTGATTTCGTAACAGATCCATCCACCGGCAAGAAGATGGACTTCGCCGACGCAGGCATCAACCTGCTGGGCAAAGAGCCGTCATGCTGGGTTCTCCACCCCGAGGACAGCTGGCACGGGTTCACTGATCTCCCCGACGACTACTGCATGCTCGACCCGATAAAGGTGACCGTGCTCATGCCCGGAGTAAAAGACGACGGAACACCGGCCGACTGGGGAATACCAGCGGCAATCGTCGTCAAGTTCCTGGACACGAAAGGAATCGTCAACGAGAAGTCGGGCGACTACAACATACTCTTCCTCTTCTCTATGGGAATCACCAAGGGCAAGTGGGGAACGCTTGTCACCGAACTCTTCGAATTCAAGCGCCACTGGGAAGAGGAAACACCGCTCGAAGAGGTCTTCCCCGATCTTGTGAAGGAATGGCCGGAGAGGTACGGCGGAATGACCCTGCCCGGACTGGTCAACGATATGCACGATTACATGAAAAAGACCGAGCAGGGCAAACTCCTCCAGGAGGCCTACGAGAAACTGCCCGAACAGGTCATGACATACGCGGAGGCCTACAGGTGCCTCGTCCGCAACGAAGTGGAGCATGTCGCAGTCTCTGATATGGAGAACAGGATCGTTGCAACCGGAGTGTTCCCGTATCCGCCAGGAATCCCTGTCCTCGCACCCGGCGAATCGGCGGGAAAGAAGAAAGGAGCGATCATCAAATATCTCCTTGCACTCCAGGAATTCGACAAGAAGTTCCCGGGATTCGAGCACGACATACACGGCGTTGAGAACGTGAACGGGAAGTACATGATATACTGCCTGAAGGAGTGACAATGAGCGAAGAAACAAAGACAGGCAAGGGAGTAAAGAAAGTCTATCTCGGCATATTCGCCCTTGCGATGATAAACGTCGCCGCAGTGCTGAGCATCAGGAACTTTCCGTCGATGGCAATCTACGGGTGGTCGTGTATCGGGTGGTACATCATCGGGACGATACTATTCCTGATCCCGATCTCCCTTGCGGGTGCCGAACTTGCAACAGGCTGGCCCGAGGGCGGTGGTGTCTACGCATGGGTAAAGCAGGCGTTCGGGGAGAGAGACGGATTTATCGCGCTCTTCTGCGAATGGTCGAACAACCTCGTCTGGTTCCCGACCGTCCTGTCGTTCATCGCAGCGACACTCGCATTCGCCCTTACACCGAATCTTACATCGAGCCCGCTGTATATGTTCACCGTGATGATGATCGCATTCTGGGGAACTACCGCAGTCGCATATTTCGGCGAAAATGCCTCGACTAAACTCAGCAACTTCGGCGTAGTGCTCGGCAGCATCATCCCTGCGGTAGTGATCACGCTTCTCGGGATCTGGTGGTTTGCATCCGGGCAGCAGCTGGTTCTCCCTGAATTTTCACTTGGAGAGATTGCACCGGAGATAAATCTCGATACACTGCCTTTCTTCGCAACGGTTGTTCTTCTCTTTGCAGGTATGGAGATGGCGGGCTTCCACGCTCTCGAAGTCAGAAACCCGCAGACGGACTTCCCGAAGGCGATCGGCATCTCGGCAGTAATAATCTTCTTCTGCACGATTGCGGCGACGCTCGCAATTGCATTTGTAATCCCGGCAAACCAGCTGAGCCTTGCATCAGGTGTTATGCAGGCGATACAGTATTTCTTTGATTCCGCGGGGCTGTCGGCTTTCGTTGGGCCTATGGCGTTGTTGATCACTATCGGCGGTGTGGTAAATCTCGCGGCATGGCTCATAGGACCTGCAAAAGGTCTCGGGGTCATTGCAGAAGAGGGGAACATGCCGCCAATGTTTGACCGGACGAACAAATACGGAGCTCCGGTTGCGGTTCTGGTCACGCAGGCGCTCATCGGCTCTGTAATCTCGCTCCTGTATGTGTTCCTGCCGTCCGTCAACCAGGCATACTGGATACTGTCGGCTATGACCGTGGAACTGCTCTGCATCGTATACTTCCTGGTATTTGCTGCTCTCATCAAACTCAGGTACAGCCAGCCCGATAAGCCGAGGCCGTTCAAGATCCCCGGCGGAATGCCGGGAGTCTGGATCGTCGGAGGGATGGGAGCAGTAGGAGTCGTATTCTCGTTCATCGTGGGACTTATGCCCCCTTCCTACTACGACAACACAATCGGCTATGTCGTAGCGGTTCTCTTCGGGACATTCGTTCTTGCGGTTCCGCCTCTTATCTTCCTTAAACTAAAGAAACCAAGCTGGGCAAAAGGTGCAAACAAGGAGGTGGCACAGGATGAATGAAAAGCAGGAGGTCGTTATTATCGTGGTAATACTTGTACTTGCGATTATACTGCTGCCGGTTTCAGTTGCAATATTAGCCCACGGCACAGACCCGTACCGTATCATCGAGGGAAACCCCATAGAGATCGCAGCAGAGAAGGCAGGCCTTACCATCTGCAACGAAACGGAGACGTCATGGAATATCGCCGGACTCACCAAAGGAATGACTTACACGATCTCCGACAACTGCGCAAACCCGACGGAGACGATAAGGCTCGATGTATTGTCATTCGACAGTTCCGAATCGAGGGATGCGGCGATACTCGCGTATCACTCGAATACGATCGGGAAGAACCACCCTCACGGAAGCCTGATCGTATTAGGGCAGTACCTGATCTTTGTCAACTATTCGGGAAGTTCCATCCTGAGCAAGATCTCGCAGGAACTGGGTAAATTATAGAAATAATTCTTTTTTTCAACAGCCGTATATTACGCGGTATTTTCCTTCCGGAACAGTCATTTCAAATCTTGCGCCTTTGCCCGGACTGCCGCATTCCTTTATCTCCACACCTGATATCGCGAGGATCTCCCTGGCCAGGAAGAGACCCAAACCAGTGTTTTTGCCGAATCCGCGCTCGAAGATCAGTTCCTTGTCATCATCCGGGATCCCTGTCCCGTCATCCTTCCATACTATACTGTATCCGCCGTTTTCGGAACGCATGCATGAGACCTCTACCCGTGAAACTGAACCACCGCCATGTCGCACGGTATTGTCGAGAAGAGTATCGAAGACCTTCCTCAGGATTGGGTCGGCTAAGATCTCGATATCGCAGCCAACTATTTCAAAAGGAAGAGAACTCTGGCTTCTTACAACAGCGAGAATCTCAGCCAGGTTCTGCCATACAGGCACATGCGAACCGAGGTTCTCGTACTCTCTCGTAAATTCGATCTGCTTCTGGATCTTTTCAAGAAGTTCATGGAGAGTCTCTATATACTGCCCGTACTCCGGATCTTCAGGATTTTTCAGCAGTTCGATGAAACAGTAAGCAGCCATGACGCTGTTTAGGATGTCATGGCGTGTAATGCTGTAGAGGAGTTTCAGCTTGTGGTTTGCATTCTCAAGTGTTTCCCGGATGTTTTTAACATCCCCGACATCGTCGAAGAATCCCAGGACAATAAATGAGCCGTCCTTATTACTCTGCGAGATGCAGGCATTGATTTTCAGGTGCTTCTTTTTCGTCTCACCTTTTTTTATGTATTCAAAATTGAAGTCCTCAAGATAGCCTTTCTCCAGGAGAATATCTGTCAGAAGATCGCTTCCGGCAGGGTCAGAATGCAGAATCTCTTTCAGGGATCCGGGATTGCCTGTAACTTCTTCCGGAGAGGAGAAACCGAGAATTTTCGCCCCGGTTCCGTTTAGGGTAAGAAATTCACCGTCCGACGTGCTGGTGAATATACCAATTGGAGCATTCTCGATCAGGTTCCGGTATTTCTCTTCGCTTTCCCTGAGTTCCGTGTGGCCTTTTTCCAGTTCGTCGTAGCCCTGGCGAAGTTCTTCCTCCATAACCGCAAGCTGTTCATAAGCTGAAGTCAGTTCTTTATTCCTGTTTACCAGGGTTTCCTCGAACTCTCTTTTGGCTGTAATATCCCGGATAGATTCGATGGCACCGGTGATTTTTCCACTGGAATCATAGAGCGGTGTTGCGATGAACCAGAGATAGGCGCCTTTGCCGCCGTATAAATACGGGATCTCGATCTCGGATACGAGCCTGTTCCCGTCGGTTATGACGGAAGGATAATGAGATTCACCAAGAAAATCGTTTTCCAGGACCATATCGATAAGAATGGGCTTTCTTTCCCTGTAGAAGGGCAGGGCATACTCGTAGTTGCCCCTGCCGACGATATCTTCGGACCGGACCCCAGTCATCTCCTCAATAGCCCGGTTCCATGCAATAACCCTGCCGTGATTGTCTATTACGAACGTCGCATCGGGAAGGAAATCGATGATGTCCATAAGATCCTGTCTGCTCTCTCTTAATGCATCTTCGGCATATTTCTGTTCGGTAATATCGGAGACCATGGCAAACGAACCCCTGAAGTTCCCGCTTTTTCCAAAGACATGAGTCGATTTCACCTTCATCCACCTGATCTCCCCGTCCTTTCTCATCATTCTCCGGACGTATAGACCGCTTTCACCCCCTTTTCTGTGCTCGATCTCAGACAGGTGATCTTTTTGATCTTCGTCGTGGATGAATGACGAAATCTTTCTTCCGACCATCTCTTTTGTGGAATATCCAAGCATCTCGGCCATTTTTTTATTCACGAAGGTGGTCATCTCCCGGTTGTCCATCTCCCAGATGCCTTCCTCCGCCGTCTCGACAATACGCCTGAATTTTTCCTCGCTCTCCCGGAGAAGAATTTCTTTCTGTCCCAGTTCGTTGTAGTTCTGTCTGAGCTCCTCCTCGGCTGCCTTGAGCTGTTCATACGCCCCCTGGATTTCGTCATTTCTCTCTTCTATGGTATTCAGGTGCATCCTGAGCTCTTCATTGAGCTCGGCGAGCTTTTGATTGCTTTCCTGAAGTTCATCTTCGGCTGCCTTTCGTTCAGTGATCTCGTCAAGTATAATCAGAAGGGCCGGCCTCTCTTCCCAGTGAATAGGGGTGGCATGAATCTTCACCCAGTGCGTATTCCCGGAGGAATCGAGGACCCTGAATTCGTACTCCTCGGGAGCACTTTTCCCCGTGATTCTGCGTTCATAACGGCCGAGCACCATCTCGCGATCATCGGGGTGGATTAAATCGTCGATAGATTTTCCAACCATTTCACCCGGGGGAATATCGATAATGGAGGAAAAACGCGGATTGGAAAACCTGACCTGGTGATCCTGTGCAATAAAGATCGCTTCGTTCGCTTTTTCGACGAGCAGGCGGTACTTCTCTTCGCTGTCCTTTAGTGCTGCCTCGGTCTGCCTTAACGCGATCGACTGTCTCACCTTATGGACAAGCTCTACAAACTGGGAGTTGGGTTCTCCTCCCTTCTGGATGTAGAAATCGGCTCCGTTTTCAAAGGCCTGGATTACAACCTCTTCCCGGCCCTTGCCCGTGAATATGATGAAGGGGATTTTGTCGCCTGAGGCACGGATGGCCTTCAGGAGATCGATACCGTCCATTCCGGCCATCTGGTAATCGGAGATAACCGCATCGTATTCTCCCGTTTTCATCAGTTCAAGTGCCAAAGCTGCGGATTCGGCAGTATCGACAGAAAAGTCACCGCTCTTTTCAATAAATATCCTTGCAAGTTCGAGAAGAACGGGTTCGTCGTCGACATAAAGAATCTTTATCATGAGGATGATCACCGAATCCCTTTGTTGTAGAATAGGGGAAGGTTCTGTAATAAATTATCCTTGTGCTCCAATAGTACAATGCGCTAAACACTTTTCACAAAAAATTAGAATAAATATTTTGTTAAAAATGAGATGAAAATTAATAATTAAAGGCTTGATAACTCTAAGTAGAAAATATTATTAACATTAAATAATAATTGAACTGTTTGTAAATCTCATGGGGGCTGGACCATGAAAAAAAGAATTACTAAAGATTCATCTATTAACATCAGAACTAACAAAAGTCGTATTGATGGTGACGTTATCGTTGGTGGTCACAATTCAAAAGTTGTTAAACAAACGGTTATCCATGACAATTCTATCAAATATGACATAGACAAAGAAAACAATTTCTTCTTTGATGCCTTATCTCCATATTTAATTAGAAAATTGGGTAAGACAAAAGTTTTAGGAATAGGAGCTGGAAGTTCAATATTAGGATTTTTATCCATGTTTAAGGGTATAGAGGGTCCTTCTTATTCTATATTCCTTTGGATGGGATTCTTTTTGTTAATTTTCGGATTCGTTTTTATTGGTGTCATAAAGCATTACTTAAACACAAAATGTAAAAACTGCAACAGAGAGTTTGCCTATGAAGAAATAGGCTCACCTCAAAGAAGGGAAGTCCAAACAAGTGATGGATTAATTAAACAAACAACTACCAGACAATATAGATGCAAATACTGTGGAGACATTCAAAAAATTAAAATAAATAAAACCATAGACCCCGATTCTGATTATAGACTATGATATGTCAATTATTTTAGTCAGATCTATTTTGAATCAATTTAGTTGTGATTCCATTTATTTTATCAAATCCATAGTTTCAATCATCATAAGCGATGAATATAAAAAAAATCTGATTTCGACCCTCCAAATGTAAATTAGTAATGTTTATTCATCCAAGCTAATTAAATACATATAGTGAATTAAAGAGGACAAATCCTTTTCTCCAAAGAATATTATCTAAATTCATTTCAGGAGAATTCCGGACTATTAAAAAAAAGAAAGATTTACAGAGGCAAAGACATGCAGAATTCAAAGAATATAAAAAACTGGATCGACTGCTGGGAAGCGTCGAAAAAAGATTCGAAAAAACCAGGGAACATGGGAGATCCCGAAGTATGGGAAAAAAGGGCGGAGATGTTCGCCCACAGGCTGAAGCCCGGAAAACGGCAGGGGAGAACGAACATGGTACTCGAACTCCTGGAGGAGGTCGGTTTTAAACCGGAGGGAGCCCGTGTCCTTGACATCGGCTGCGGTCCGGGAGCGTTGGCAATTCCCCTTGCCCGTGCCGGTGCCGACGTTACGGCAATCGACATTTCCTCGAAGACACTGGAATACCTGAAAGATAATGCGGAGAAAGAAGGACTCTCGGTACACCCCGTCAAATGCCACTGGTGGACTGCGGATATAGACGAACTCGGGTTCAGGGACCAGTTCGATCTCGTGATATCGTCGATGACCCCGGCGATTAAAGACTTCGAGACATTCGAAAAGATGAACGCCTGCTCGAAGAACTACTGCTACCTTAGTCATTTCATCAGGAAAACCGACAACGAGGCGGACCCGGAGATCTACAGGGAGATCCTGAAAACAGAGCCTCCACGCCGCAAGTCTGAAGGGACGATACCCGGCTTCTTCTATATCTTCATGTATGTCTACCTCAACGGATACAGTCCGCTGGTTACGATCAACCACAGGCAGCCGGAAGGCGAAAATGGATGGAAAGACGCTGCTGAAAGAGCAATCGAATTTTTGGAGGCTGAGTATGACTGCACGGAATCGGTAAAATCGGAGATCATGGACTATTATGAAAAGAAGACAAAGGCCGGAGAAGACCTCTTTGGATCGGATGTATTCATAGGCATGATGGCATGGTCGAAGGACAAGTGAACCGAAATATTATAACTCATAACCCGGTAATTCACTCCGAAATTATATTTTTTTAATACTCGCAAAATTTTTGCATACCCCCGCCTAACAATTCAAATCTTCACTAAAATTCCGGGAGGGATAAAGATAAAGCGTCTTAAAAGAGATAAGAGATTGCCATTTTAAGGCAGATCGGAAAGACGCCTGCCTGAATCAGAAACGCGAGGGTGAACGATATGGATACGGAAAATGATCCACGAAAGATTATAGAAGTGATAAATCCGGCGGACGGCTCTCTAATAGGAACCGTCCCTGCCGGAACCGCTGCAGATGTCGGTGCTGCCGTCGACGATGCCTCCGGAGCACTTGCCAAATGGTCGTCGCTCCTTCCGCGGGAGAGGGGGAAGAAGCTGTTCAACGCCGCAGCGGCGATCAGGAAGGATAAAGACCGTCTCGCAGCACTCCTGACATCCGAGCAGGGAAAGCCGCTTGCCGAATCTAAAAACGAGATCATGGGCTGTGCAAACGTCCTTGAATATTATGCCTCGATCTCGGGATCGATCACAGGTGAGGCTCTTCCCAGGTCCGATTACGGGTATTCGTTCACTATAAAGAAACCGCTCGGGGTCTGCGGTGCGATAATCCCGTGGAATATGCCGGCCCTGATAATGGCATGGAAGACCGGGCCTGCACTCGTCGCCGGAAACGCACTGATCGTAAAACCCGCAACATCGACACCACTTACTTGCATGGAGATGGCATCGTTAATACACGGGACAGGGATTCCTGAAGAGATACTCCGGGTGATCCCAGGAAGCGGGGATGAGGTAGGAAACGCGATAGCCGCCCACCCGAAGATCAGGGCGGTATCGTTCACAGGATCTACCGAGACCGGAAAAATTGTCGAAAAGGCAGCCTGCGGAACAGGGAAACATCTCACGCTCGAACTCGGGGGAAGCGACCCGATGATCGTATGCGACGATGCCGGTATCGCTGCGGCGGCGGCAGGTGCGGCGGCAGGACGGTTCTATAACTGCGGCCAGACATGCACGGCCGTAAAGCGCCTGTATGTATTCGAGAGCATTGCGGATGAGTTCATGAAGGCACTGGAATCCGCCGTTACAGGAATAAAGATCGGGAACGGTCTCTCGCCGGGCGTCAGGATGGGGCCGATGAGCAGCAGCACGGGAAGGGAGAGGATCGAAGAGATCATAGACTCTGTCCGCAACTCGGGCGACGGGGAGATCACAAGAGGCGGCCGGATTCCGGAAGGTGCGGACTACGAAAAAGGATTCTTCTACGAACCTACGATCGTAGCCGGAGTCTCGGGCGAAAGCAGGCTTATGAAAGAGGAGGTCTTCGGACCGGTGCTCCCCGTATCCGTCGTCCCCGGGATGAATGAGGCGATAGAGGCGGCGAACTCGACAAGATACGGCCTCGGCGCCTCGGTCTGGACGAAAAGCATCGGCCGGGCGGTAAGGGCCGCGGAAGAGATCGACGCGGGTATCGTGTGGATCAACAGGCACTTAAAGATCCCGCCGGAAGTTCCTTTCGGCGGGGAGAAGGCAAGCGGAACAGGACGGGAGAACGGCATATATGCACCTGAACGCTATATGACAGAAAAGACTGTCATAGTCTCGCCATAATAACAGGATAGAACCCGTAATACAGGAATATAAAATAATGAGCGATTTGAAAAGAGTGACTACGCGAATTACAGAAGAGCTTGACAATTTCATTGGCGGGTGCGATGCCGCAATATGGGGCTACTGCGACCTTTCGGGCATTACAAACCGTCCTTTCCCGGAACTCAGGAACGGGATATCGATGGGGATAAAACTGAACCCTAAAATAGTCCTATCCCTGAAGGAAGGCCCGGGAGAGGAATACACCCGCGAATATGACGAGGTCAACAGCCGGCTGGCGGTGCTTGCCGGGAAAGTCTCGGAATTTATCAAAGATCTGGGATACGACGCCGGTTTCATACCCCCTACACAAAGTCTCAACGACCCGGAGAGACTATTCGCAGACTTCCCGCACAAGACTGCTGCAACCTTGTCAGGTCTCGGATGGATCGGGAAGAACGCACTTCTGGTTACAAAAAAATACGGGTCTGCACTTAGGATCATCACGGTATTTACCGATGCCCCGTTTACTACAGGAGAACCCGTCATAAAATCCTACTGCGGGGATTGCAGAAGTTGCATGGATCTCTGTCCTCCGGGAGCTGTACGGGGTGTAAAGTGGTCGCAGGGAATGTCGAGGGAGAAGCTTCTCGATACACGCAGGTGCTTTGAATACAGCAGAAAAATGGGATATGAAGCCGGCCCGGGACATGGAGTATGCGGGAGATGCATCGTAGTCTGCCCGTGGACTGAAAAATACCTGAAAAGGGAAGGCGTCCTGTAATCAAAAGGGTATTCCTGAAGATGAGCGTAAAAGTGGGCTGTCATGTTTCAATCGCCGGATCGATCGATCAGGCCGTGGACCGTGCGAAGACGATCGGGTGCGACACCTTCCAGGTGTTCACAGGAAACCCGAGGGGATGGAATGTCAAACCTCTCGAAGAGGCTGCGGCCAAATTATTCAGGGAGAAAGTGGCTGCATCGGGCATCTCTCCGGTCATTGCTCATATGCCTTATCTCCCGAATCCCGCATCGCCGAAGGATGAGCTGTACGAAAAGTCCTGCGGAGTACTCCTCCGTGAACTTCAGAGATGCTATACTCTCGGAATACCATACCTTGTTACTCATCCCGGAAGCCATTTAGGGAGCGGAAGAGAGGGAGGAATCGAAAGAATCGCGGGAGCGATCGATTCGGCACTAGGGAAGGATACGGGAAGCACCTGCATACTTGTCGAGAATACGAGCGGATCGAAGAATTCCATCGGCGGAACTCTTGAGGATATTAGCGACATTCTGGATGCTGTGTCCGGCACCGGGAAGAAAAGAACTGGCGTCTGCTTCGACACCTGCCATGCATACGCGGCAGGATACGATCTCTCTAAAAAATCAGGACTCGACGATCTGCTCGATAAATTCGAGTCGTTGATCGGCCTCAAAAGACTGAAGGTCATCCATCTCAACGACTCGAAGGGAGTCGTCGGAGGGCATCTCGACCGCCACGAGCATATCGGCCTCGGGGACATCGGCGAGGGAGGAATGAGAAACATACTTACAGACAAAAGACTCCACCATCTCCCGTTCATCTGCGAGACGCCCGTAAATGCGACACGCGACGATAAAGGCAACCTTGTGAAGGTCAGGGAGCTATCGACCTGAAACTCCCCTCCCTCACGACCTAGCAAGATGCTATTATCAATAAAAACCAACCTGTTCTTTCAAGTGAAGGCTTCTTTTGACGGAGAATGGGTATGCCCCGGGGAAGACGGGACTGCCCTGTATGAAAACAGCGGTTACGGCAGGCCGGACGGAAACAGGCTGAAACTGTTTCCCGAGGAGGCCCTCTACCTCGCCGGAAAAGGCAAACTTACGGTCGATAAGCTCGACTTCGATGCACTCGCAATGAAGTTCTCGGAAAAGCCCGGGTTCATGCGGAGATTCCTGGTGTACAGGGACATACGCGAGAGGGGCCTCGTCATCCAGACAGGACCTCAGGACTTCAGGGTATTCCGGAGAGGCGAGAAGCCGGGGAAGGGAAGATCCCAGTACCTCATAAGAGTGCTCTCGGAGCGGGACTTCGTAGATTTCGAAGCGATTGCCGCCGACTCCCATTCTGCGGCAAACATGCGGAAACAGTTCGTAGTCGCTGTCGTAGACGACGAGAACGAGATCACGTATTATGAGATAAAGACCAACGACCTCCCCAAAGGAGAAAGCTGCGACGAGATAAAAAAAGTAAAAGGGAGGCTCACCGGGAATTCGGTCTTTGTCATGCCGAGGGAAGGAAAGAATTTTCTTCCCGAAGGGGCGATGTTCGGAACATGGTTTGACGAAAACCGCCTGGTTCTTTCGCCTCTCGAAACGCTCTATCTTCTCGACAAGGGCCTGCTGGAGATCGAAGGCGGAAAAGAAGAAGAGTTCAGGGAGAGACTTGAAGAAGAGGACCCCGAACTTCTGTTCAAGATGAACGTTTACGAGAGCCTCCGTGACTCATGCTACATACCGAGAACCGCCTATAAATTCGGCCATCACTTCAGGGTGTACAACGAGAGATCCAGCCATTCGGCAATGCTCGTCCACGCGATTCCCGGCGGATCCGGGATGCCGATGAGCAGGGTGTCGAGGTCGGTCAGGCTCGCCCACAGCGTCAGGAAGAAGATGCTTTTTGCATGTGTAAAGCAGAAGAATATAGAGTACATCGAATTTGCAAGAATAAAACTGTAATACTATAAAACACCGAAGTTGAAAATCCATGCAGTCCGAAATCAACCCGTGGTCAAGCAATCAGGATATCGAGACGAACAAGCTCTTCAGCGAGTTCGGGATCGAACCTATCGAACCGCTTCTTGACAAGATCAAAAACCCGCCGGCGTTCCTCAGGAGAAATATCGTAATCGGCCAGAGGGATTACGGCCGTGTTGTCGATGCGATGGCGAAGAACGAGAAATTCTTCGTCATGACAGGATTTATGCCGTCCGGCCACCCTCATCTCGGCCACCTGATGGTTATGAAGGAAGTTGCATGGCATGTTCAGCAGGGCGGTATCGGTTCCGTAGCTATAGCAGACCGCGAAGCACATGCTGTAAGGGATATCTCGTGGGAGAAGTGCCGCGAATACGGGAAAGAATATCTCAAGTGCCTGTATGCTCTCGGATTTGAGGGAAGAACATACTACCAGAGCAGAAACAACGATCTAAAAGATCTCGCCTTCGAATCGGCGACAAGGATCAACTTCTCTGACCTGCAGGCAATATACGGGTTTTCGCAGGATACAGCTCTTGCAAAGGCGATGAGTGTCGCGATGCAGGTAGGAGATATACTCTTCCCGCAGGCCGACGACGAACCCGCACCGACAGTTGTCCCCGTGGGGCTCGATCAGGACCCGCACATCCGGCTGACAAGGGATGTTTCGTACAAGCTCAGGATGTTCCTCGTCGAAGAGAGATGTGAAGGCGGCAGGCAATATATCAGTATCAGGTCGAAGAACGCATCCCCTGCCGCGATGGAGGATCTTGCATCCGAATTCCCGGGTGCAAAGGTCTACGAAGGACATATAGATATCAGCGGCGGAAATCTCGAGGAGATCCGGGAGATCGTCAGGAATGTAGAGATAAGAAACGGCGGGTACGGGTTCATCTCGCCCTCGGCTACATACCACACATTCCTCCAGGGACTTCAGGGCGGAAAAATGTCGAGCAGTGTCCCTGAGAGCCTGTTCGGTTTCTACGAGGACGAAAAATCGGTGAAGAAGAAGATCATGGGCGCCCTCACCGGCGGAAGGATGACACTCGAGGAGCAGAAGAAGCTCGGCGGCGAACCGGAGAAATGCTCGATCTATCTCCTAAACCGCTTCCACATGCTTGAGAACGACGTTGAGCTGAAGGAGATGTGCCGTGAATGCAAGGCGGGAGAACTCATGTGCGGTACATGCAAGAAGGAGACCTTCGAGAGGGTGAAGGAGTTCCTCTCCGACTTCAGGGAGAAGATGGACGAGTGCGAGCACAAGGTGGAGGAATAACTGAAATGGAACTTACATACAATGAAAAGAGGCTTCTTGCGGTTTTAAAGCCGCTCAAGGATGCAGAAGAGGCTAGATCGAAGGCTGTCGAACCGATCAGGGAGACTCTGAAAGGAATCGGGGACGGCCGTTCGGCCAGAATAAATCCCCTCAAGGATACCCTGAAGGTTCTTGAAGAGACCAGAAACATCGCATTCCTCCCGATAAAAAAGGCAATAGAGCTTCTTGAAAATACGACCGAAGGAACTCTCGGCCCGATGCATACGCCGGATGCGGCATATCTTGCAAGGATAATGGACTCAACCGAAGAGGCGGTCGTCCAGTATGCCAACCTCCTCCAGGACCGCGGCCTTGCAATAGTCGAAAAGAAGAGCGTCGTCACATACAGGCTCACCGAGGAGGGCGAGGAGTACAGAAAGAGCGGCCTTCCGGAGAGGAACCTGATCGACTCCTTCGATACGGAGATCCCCATGGGGGAGCTCCAGAAGCACCCCCAGTCGAGGCTCGGAATTGGCTGGCTCAGGAAGAAAGGCTGGGTCGATATCAAAGACGGCATCGTAACAAAAAAAGGTGAAGCAGCGGAAGGAGTCGATGAGTCGGCTCTTAAAAATCCCGTCCCAAGCCAGCCCGGCATCCAGGATCTCCTGAAGAGAAAACTGGCTGAAGAGATCGAGAGTGTCTCATATATCATCTCGATAACACCCAAGGGCGAGAATCTCGTCGAATCCGGCCTCGACCTGAGACAGGAGGTAATGACGCTCACCTCCGAACAGATACGAACCGGCGAGTGGAAGAACCTCAGGCTGAGAAAATACAGCACAAAGACCCCGAAGAGAGTCTACGCGGGAAAGAATCACCCCTACCAGCAGCTCATCGACGATATGCGCCAGATCCTCTTCGAGATGGGCTTCACCGAGATGAACGGCGGGATCGTCGAGAGTTCGTTCTGGAACTTCGACGTCCTCTTCCAGCCGCAGGATCACCCGGCAAGGGAGATGCAGGACACGTTCTTCCTCGATCTCGAAGAGGAACTCCCTGCTGGTTACGAAAAGATCAGGGACATGCACATCTCCGGCGGAGACACCACCTCGACAGGCTGGGGAGGCGAATGGAAGGAGAAGAAGGCGATGCAGTGTGTCCTGAGAACCCACACCACCAGCCTTTCGATCCAATATCTCAAGGATCATCCCGAGCCGCCGGTAAAGGCGTTCTGCATAGGCAGGGTATACAGGCGGGAGGCGATCGATGCGACTCATACCCCCGAGTTCGAGCAGCTCGAAGGAATCGTGATGGACAAGGACGTAAACCTCCGACACCTGATGGGATTCCTCAAGGAATTCTACCAGAAGATGGGATTCGAGAACGTCCGCTTCAGGCCGGGGTACTTCCCTTACACCGAACCCTCGATCGAGCCCGAAGTATGGGTCGACGGTCTCGGCTGGGTGGAGCTCGGCGGATCGGGCATATTCAGGGAGGAGGTAACCGCACCCTGGGGAATAAAATACCCGGTCCTTGCATGGGGCCTTGGTGCATCAAGGGTTGCGATGCTCAAGATGGGGCTGAAGGATCTCCGCCAGCTCTACAGGAGCGATGTCGACTGGGTGAGAAACGAACCGATAGCAAGGAGCAGGAGGTACTAGGATGCCGGTCATAAAACTCCCATACAAATACCTGGTAAGACTCACCGGAGCTGAACGCGATACGATCGTCGACAGGCTCCCGATGATGGGATCGGATGTGGAGAGGATCGAGGAGGACCAGATCGATGTCGAGTTCTTCCCAAACAGGCCGGACCTGTTCTCGGTTGAGGGTGTCGCAAGATCGATGAGGGGATTCCTCGGGATCGAGACCGGACTCCCCGAATACAATGTCGAACCGGGCAACACAGAGTTCTCCGTCGACCCGAAGCTTGCAGATATCAGGCCGTATCTCGGGTCGGCAATAATCAGGGATATAAAATTTGACGACGAGTCGATCGAATGCCTGATGGGACTCCAGGAATCCCTCCATTGGGCGGTAGGAAGAGGACGAGCGAAGGTCGCGATAGGCGTACACGACCTCGACAAGGTCAAGGCACCGTTCAGCTACATCGCCTCGCCCCGCGACAGGAAGTTCGTCCCCCTCGATTTCGACCGTGATATGACTATGGAGCAGATGCTGAAGGAGCACCCGAAAGGTATCGACTATGCTCATCTCGTAGAGGAAAAGCCCCTCTTCCCGCTGATCGTAGACGCGGACGACAATGTCCTCTCCTTCCCGCCGATCATTAACGGGGAGCTTACGAGGGTTACAAAAGATACGAAGAACATCCTGCTCGACTGCACCGGGACCGACGAGAGAGCGGTCATGACCGCAGTTAAGATCATCTGCACTGCAATGGCGGAGGCGGGCGGAAGGATCGAGACGGTGAATGTCAACGGAACATCTATGCCGGATCTTTCGCCGTCTGAGAGAAGGGTCGACGTCGATGAATGCAACAAACTTCTGGGCCTTTCCCTTACTCCGGCGGAGATGGCGGAACTTCTGGAGAAAATGAGGTTCGGAGCCGTTCCAGACGGGAAATCGCACGTGAAGGTCACCGTCCCGTGCTACAGGTCGGACATCCTGCACGACTGGGACATCTACGAGGATGTGGCGATCGCATACGGGTACGAGAACGTCCCGGCAGAACTTCCCCCTACATTCACGATAGGAAAAGAGAGTCCCGTCCAGAGAAAACTCGGGACGATCAGGGAGATCATGGCAGGACTCGGCTACATGGAGATCATGCCGTTCACGCTCTCGAACGAGAAGGTTCTCTACGACAACATGCAGAGGGAGAGAAAAACAGAGGCTCTTTCATTGATGCATCCCATATCGGAGGACCATACCCTTGTGAGAACCGACATCCTCCCGCTCCTTATGGAGACCCTGAAGCTGAACCAGCACAGGGAGCTTCCGCAGAGGCTCTTTGCGGCTGGCGACGTCGTGGAAAATGTTCAAACATTCCAGAAGGCTGCAGCAGTAATTATGCATACCGAGGCTGATTTCACTGAGATCTATTCGGCGGCCGACGTCCTCCTAAGGGAACTCGACCTTGAATATACAGTTGAAGACTCGTCCGATCCCGCATATATCAAGGGAAGATGCGGCGACATCTATGTCGACGGAAAGAAGATCGGCTCGTTCGGAGAGATCCACCCCCAGGTCATACTGAACTTCGACATGGACCAGCCTATAGCCGGTCTTGAGATCGACCTGAGAGTTCTCCGGTAAAAAAGAATTTTAATTAAACCCTTTCAGGGTTAATTTCCTTTTTTAAACCATATACCAGATAGTAGCATCGGTTACGCTTGCGGTATTCTGGCTTGGGTTATACAGGACAATGTTCAGGTACTCGTCGGAAGACTCTTCCAGGACGCTCGATACAACGTCGTTATATGTGCTTATCGGGGTATAACTCCCCTGGTTCGTCCACATTTTGTTCTCGAAGTTTCTTAGCTCCGTGTCATTGAAGAACATGACGACAATAGGGTCGCTCGATATGACCTGGATCTTAAGGTTCATAAACTGCTCCGAATCGACGCTGGGTGAAAATGCCTGGAAATCGCCAAGCGGACCGAGTGTCTGCCCGGCACCTTCACGCCATAGTATCCATTCACCCATAATCTCGGGTTCAGTGGCCGTACCGGTCACCAAAGGAGTTGACACCCCGGTAGGTGTAGGGGTGACCTCGGTCTGGGTACTCGTGCACCCGCATACGAAAGCGGCCGCCACAACCATCAGCACGATAATTCCAAAAAGTTTGCGATTGCTTTTCATCCACAATCCTCCGAAGAGTAGATCAATCAATCCAGTATTTAGCATTTTTCTAATTTACATTCATGACATGCGGAAAGGTTCATATTCATTCCCGTAAATCTTCAGTTTATGAGATACTACCCCAATCCTGCCGAAAATCTCGACCTGAGGGCCGTAAACAATGCAATCGGGGAGGCATTCGCAGAACACGGAAGAGGAAACGTCCAGATGCCTCCTAAGGACTATGTATTCTTTGAAAAGGGGGATTTCCGGACTATGCCGGGATACATCCCCTCCCTCGGCATTGCAGGAGTAAAGGTAGTAAACGTCCACCCGGACAACAGGAAGGAGGGGCTCCCGACTGTTATGGCAGTCATCGTGATAATCGAACCCGAAACAGGATACCCGGAGGCGATCCTCAACGGAACAAAACTCACCGATCTCAGGACGGCTGCGGCCGGTGCAGTCGCGGCAAAATATCTCTCGCCTTCCGGGAAAGTATCGCTTGGCGTCTTCGGTAGCGGAAGGCAGGCGCAGACGCAGGTAGCAGCAACCGCCCTGGAGCTCGAGGTGGACGAGATCCGGGTGTGGAGCAGGAATGAATCTCATGCCGAGTCCTTCTGCAGTCTCTTTCCCGATCATGAGTGCCATCCCGCTGACCCGGAAGACGTATGCGGGTGTGACGTCATCGTCACCGCCACCCCGTCACGCGAGCCGATCGTAAAGGATGAGTGGATCTCCGAAGGAACGCATATCAACGCAATCGGTGCCGATGCTCCGGGAAAAGAGGAGCTCGACCCGGCCATACTGAACAGAGCCACCGTTATCGTCGACGACCCGAGGCAGGCCGTACATTCGGGTGAGATAAATGTCCCGATAAAAAAAGGGCTGTTCAGCGAGGACAAAATTGCAGGAACCCTGGGGGAGTATGTTCTCGGAAAAAAGAAGAGAATCTCAAATAAAGAGATTACAGTATTCGACTCCACCGGCCTTGCGATCCAGGATCTTGCTATATCAAGAATCGCGATGGAGAATGCAGAATGGATTGAACTTGAATTCAGTTGAAAATCACTTTGGATAACGAAATAAATTGGGAATAAAACTGCGAGATTCATAACAGATCAGGAATAAAATTTTTAGAATGGACTTTATTGACTGGTGGTGCAGGCAGTCGGCTTATACGAAGATGCTGGCGGCTGTAACGGTCATTTCCTGTATTGCATATTCAATCATGTCTGCTATGAAAATTCTTCCGGATTTTCTTCTGATTCCAAATTATTTTCCGGTTCGGGACTTCTTCCCCATGATACTGTTTAAATACGACGTGACGGTAATTGCCAGTGCGATAACGGCCGGGATTATAATAAGTCTGTATTTGAGATCCGTTATAAGGATCTGGAATAGAAAGAGCTATTTCAGAGTGCTTGCATTTCTCTACGCGGGATTGCTCTTTTATTTATATTATTTAGGCTCTGTAGAAAACCTCTCTCTTTTTTTAGAGAGTCATATTGTGGATTAGCATTCTGATTTTGATCTCTTTTATCTGGTTGAAATATTTCCTCGATCTGACATTCTCTTTGTATTTCCTTTTAATTACTGAAAATACAGTCTCCACCATATTTCTCTGCCCGTATTTTTCCTGATTGAAATTCTCAATCATTTCCTTCCTGTACTTTCCAGAGTAGATTTTTCCATTCCATTTCCTAACAGGAATTATTGATTCAGCTCCAATAACATCTCTGATATATTGATGAATCTTTTCAGAATCATATCCTTTATCCATCGTGAAGCAATCAGTTTTTGTTATTCTGCTGACTTGGTTAATGAGAGATTTTGCATGTTGAGAGTCATGTACCGGTACCTTCGAAAATTTCCATCCCATAATAATTAATTTATCAGAATCAACAGCAATTGAAGCCTTAATAAAACTTTTACGAGTTTTATTGATTCTTTTTGAATAGTAATAACTTGCATATGAACTGGTAAATCCAGTAGAATCTATCGATGTAATCCTGATTTGATTACCCTTCTGGTGTAATCTTCTAATCACATTTTTTAGGATTATACGAAATGTGAGTGAAGGAATTCTTGAAAGAAATTTTTGAAGAGTTGTATAATGAGGTATTTGTTCTAATTGAAGAATATCGGTAATCGTTGTTAAATTAGGGAGTAATTCTATAAAATCTCGATAATCTTTACCTATCTTTTCTTTTAATATGATTAATGTTAGAAGTTGGTGCTGAGTATATTTCTTTTTTGGGCCCTGTAGAAAACCTATCTCTTTTTTAGAGAGTCATGTTATGGAGAACCATTCTGATTTTGATTTCTTTTAACTGGTTGTAATATTTTCTCGACCTGACATTCTCCCCATATCTTCTTTTAATCACAGAAAAAACCGTTTCCACCATATTTCTTTGTCCATATTTTTGCTGATTGAAATTCTCAATCATTTCTCTCCTATATTTTCCAGAATAGATTTTTCCATCCCATTTCCTAACCGGAATTACAGATTCAGCTCCAATAATCTCTCTGATATACTGATGGATCTTTTCAGAATCATATCCTTTATCCATCGTGAAGCATTCTGACTTTGTTATTCTTATAACCTGATTCATGAGTGATTTTGCATGTTGAGAGTCATGTACCGGTACCTTTGAAAACTTCCATCCTAATACAATTAATTTATCAGAATCAACAGCAATAGAAGCCTTAATAAAACTTTTACGAGTTTTATTGATTCTTTTTGAATAGTAATGACTTGCATATGAACTGGTAAATCCAGTAGAATCTATTGATGTAATCCTGATAATTTCTCCTTTCTGATGAATATTTCTAATTACTTTTTTCAGGATTATGCGAAATGTGAGTGCCGGAATTCTTGATAGAAATTTCTGAATAGTTGTAAAATGAGGTATATCTTTTAACCTAAGGATTTCACGAATTGGAGTTAATATATGTAATAATTCTGAAAAATCACGATAATTCATCCTGATTTCTTCTTTGAGAATAATTAAAGTCAGAAGTTGATGCTGAGTATATTTTTTATTGGAATATTTTGAAGAGCGTAATGGCACATGAGAATTTCTGATTACCTCCAGAGAAGTTTCCACAAGATTGATGTACCTGTTCTCAGACATTATTTAAGGAACTCCGGCTTTGTTTGTGGTTAAATAAAATTGGAGTTCCTGTACGATCGATCTTTCGGTCGCTATTTTCTTAGAGGGTTTCTACAAGGCCATTATTTACATTTTGTCGGTCACGCGCCTCCTCCCGGGATAGTGGAAGAGATCTTCTGGGTAATCATATGCGGTTTATCCGTCACCATTTGCGGACTTGTGATAGAATATATCTGCATGTTGCCGTGCAGGTGGTTCTGTCCGGAAAAAAGGTACATAACTCTGGCGGGAATCCGGTATCGCATCTCAGGGGAATCGGAAACATGCCATGCGAAGGCAGGCAGAAATAAGAAAAAAGCCAGTGACGCGTTAGAAAACGGATCTAAATTCATCCAGTCCAACGAGAACTCAGTAAACCAGTACGATGAAAGTCAGGAACCGGAAGAAAAGGCTTTGGTGCACGGTTTATAGCTGAAGTTCGCAGCTACAATCTTACGGCAACCCCTTTCTTCGCAAGGTATTCCTTTACATCGGCAACGGTCATCTCCCCGAAGTGGAAGACGGATGCCGCAAGGCATGCATCCGCTCTCCCGTAGACGAAGCCGTCGTAAAAATGCTCAAGCTTTCCTACGCCGCCCGATGCGATTACAGGGATCTTCACCTCTGATGAGATCATGGATGTTACCGGAATATCGAATCCCTGCTTCACGCCGTCGGTTTCCATGCTGGTTAAGAGAATCTCGCCTGCACCGCGGCTTTCGGCCTCCTTCGCCCACTGTATCGCATCTATTCCGGTCGGTTTGCTCCCGCCGTAAATAACGACCTCATACCAGCACCTGCTTCCGTCGGGCATCTCGATTACGGTCGCACCTTCCCTCATCTCGTTATTGCGGCGGACATCTATTGCAGCTACAATACACTGTTTGCCGAATTTTTCCGCACCTTTCGTGATAATATCAGGGTTCTTCACCCCGCCAGTGTTGATCGAGACCTTATCCGCCCCGGCACGGAGAAGATTCTGCATATCGTCTATCGTATTGATCCCCCCGCCGACTGTAAGGGGCAGGAAGAGTTCGTCTGCGGCACGACGGATTACGTCGATAAGAGCTCCTCTCCCCTCTTTTGAGGCTGTTATATCGAGGAAGACCACCTCGTCAGCCCCCTGCGCGTTGTACCTCGAGGCAAGTTCTACGGGATCGCCGGCGTCTTTTAGCCCGAGGAAGTTCGTCCCCTTTACAACACGCCCGTCTTTGATATCAAGGCAGGGAATGATTCTCTTTGTAAGCACCATCTCTGTTAATATGAATGCAACTGAAGCCGTAAAGTTATTTCGAACTCCGGCCTCCCTACGGGTGCACCGCCATATGTATAATATGTAAGTGCATATCGCTTTACCAACAGGAAACCGGAGTTCCGGGAGACAGGGAGACGATTCAAATGGTATATAACGGAAGAACAGGCAGGAGTGTCAGGCAAATCCTCAAAGATATCCGGGGCGGCTCAGTTCCGGATGAAACCGATGTGCTGGCATTACTCAATGCGACAGGACGGGATACCTGGGATGTTGCCTCCGCCGCCGACATTATCCGCGAGGAGAAAGCCGGCGATGATATTACATGGGTCCGAAACCAGAATATAAACGTTACAAACATCTGCATAAATTCATGCGGTTTCTGCGGCTTCTGCAGAAAACCAGGCGATCCGGACACATACTTCTTCGACGATGAGACCCTGAGAAGAAAGGTCCGTGAAGCTGAAGCAAGAAGGGTTACCGAGATCTGCACTGTAAGCGGCCTTCACCCCGACTTCAACGCCGATTCGTATCTCTCGCTTATAAGACTCATCAGGGATGAGGCGCCGGAGATCCATATCCATGCATCGAACCCGATGGAGGTGTATTATGCTGCGAAGCAGAGCGGCATACCTACGGAGGAGATGCTTACCCGGATGAAGGAAGCCGGACTTGGATCAATGTGCGGAACTGCGGCCGAGATCCTCGTCGACGATATCAGGAAGAAGATCTGCCCGGGAAAGATCAGCACCGGGGAATGGATTCGAATTATCAAAGAGGCACACAACCTCGGCATCCAAACGACGGCAACGATAATGTACGGGTCTATCGAAAGGCCTGAAGACATCGTCGCTCACCTGAAAATTATCAGGGATATCCAGGAGGAGACCGGAGGATTCACGGAGTTCGTTCCGCTGAGCTATATCCACGGGCACACTCCTCTTTTCAGGCAGGGACTTTCGAGAGCGGGGGCAACAGGAAGAAACGACATCCTTATCACTGCCGTAGCAAGGCTCTATCTCGATAATTTCACGAACATACAGACATCATGGGTGAAATACGGGACTAAAGTGGCCCAGTTATGCCTTATCTCCGGTGCGAACGACATCGGCGGGACGGTGTACGAGGAGAGCATCTCAAAATCAGCGGGGGGAAAGGACACCGAGTTCCTCGATCCCGTGGAGATGGAAAGGATGTCGGAGGACCTCGGGAGAAGACTTGTCAGGAGAAATACATTGTACCAAAAATTAGACTGAATATTAAGAATAAATATTAGATTCTCTCTTTTCTGGATTCACAGCATTTTTTACGGGTTGATTCAACCAGATTCCTGTAATTCTCCACTGCAAGCAGAACCTTTTTGCTGTCGACGGTTATCTCACGAAAACTCCCGGACGGGAATTTCTTCCAGATCCGCCCTTCAACGGGATCGATTAGGGTGGAAGGCGTGACATGTTCCCCACACTTGTTCAGCTCATCCCTCAGCCGTCTCCCCACAGGCACAAGATTCTCCGCGTATTCATTATCCATATTAAACGTGGGAGTACGGTTTGAAGCGTTTTGTAAATAACTATTACCTTTCAGGAACAAAATAAAACCAGTTTCAATAAACGGTGATATTTTGAAATCCGGTGAACTTAAAATGAGCTGGGCGAGGCAGTACATGCCCGTCCTCGGAGAGATCAGGAAAAGATTCGAGGCAGAGAAACCCTTTAAGGGAAACAGGATCGGAATGGCCCTCCATGTAGAGGCAAAGACAGCCGTTCTTGTAGAGACTCTTGCCGCAGGAGGCGCCGAGGTCTATATTACGGGCTGCAACCCCCTCTCTACGCAGGACGATGTCGCAGAGGCACTGAACGATGTTCCGGGCGTAAAATGCTACGCAAAGAGAGCATGCTCGGTAGAAGAGTATTACGATGCGATCGATAAAGTCCTTGATGTCAGGCCGACGGTTACGATCGATGACGGCATGGACCTCATTCACCGCCTCCATACGGAGAGGCGTGAACTTCTCGACGGGATCATAGGGGGCTGCGAGGAGACGACGACCGGAATTCACAGGCTTCGTGCGATGGCTGCTGAAGGAAAACTCGAGTTCCCGGTAATAGCAGTTAACGACACGCCGATGAAGAGATTCTTCGACAATGTCCACGGTACAGGCGAGAGTGCACTCTCATCAGTGATGATAACCACGAACACGCTCATCGGCGGAAAATGGTTTGTAGTTGCAGGCTACGGCTACTGCGGCCGCGGGCTTGCAAAGATGGCGCACGGCCTCGGTGCAAAGGTCATCGTAACCGAGATCGACCCGAGAAGAGCGCTTGAAGCCCACATGGACGGGTACTTCGTGATGACGATGGAAGAGGCTGCAAAGATCGGCGACATCTTCGTCACGACGACAGGCAACACATCGATCATCACGGAGAAGCATTTCAGGGTTATGAAGGACGGTGCTATCCTTTCCAATGCGGGTCACTTCAACGTTGAGATAGATCTCGAATGGCTGCATGCAAACAAGGAAGGCTACGAAGCCCGCGACAGTATAGAGACATTTATAGTAAACGGGAAAAAGATCAATGTCCTCGCCGAGGGACGCCTTGTCAACCTTGCGACAACCAAAGGAATGGGGCACCCGATCGAGGTCATGGACCTCTCGTTCGCACTCCAGGCACTCTGCTCAGAGTATATCCTGAAAGAGGGTGCCGGGCTGAAAGGAGATGTATACGACGTCCCGAACGGGATCGACGTCGAGGTTGCATCGCTCAAACTCGGGTCTCTCGGGATCAACATAGATGCCCTTACCGAAGAGCAGAATCTCTACATGAATTCCTGGGATATCGGGACGTAGATTCTGACAAAATTGATAAAAACAGACATTTTTTTTTCAATTAACAGTCCGCTCAGGTCCGGATACATTATACCGGAATAAAGGAATGAGAAGGCATCCCTGTTTTCTCCTGAAGGAAATACTGCATTAAAACGGCAACAGGGTTAAAGTAAAAAAATCTATTGAAAAAATATTGAAGATTTGAATTATTCAGTTTCTCAGCTCATCCCGAAGAATCCGGCGATGATGGATCTGTATTCCTCATAAAAGTTATAGAACCGCCCCATTTCGCTCCTGAAATACTCGGTGCCCGGAATTCCGAATATCGTTGTGCCGGGAGAAACACTGCCCGGAACCACTTCAGTAGCTGTTGCGGTTGTAGGCGCAGTCGTTTCTATTGTGTATGTTACCGAAGGAGTCGTGGACTTCGCATTGACTGCAATTGTCTTGCTTGAGGTGGTATAAGAGTTCGAGCCTTCATAGACGGTCAGTGTAACGGAGTATGAGCCGGCCGAATTATAGGTATGAGAAGTAGTTTTACTGGTTTCTGAAGATGTCTTCCCGTCACCAAAATTCCAGTAATATTGATCAATATCGTAATCTCCAGGATTTGCAGTGAAGGTTACGGTCAGCGGAGCTATACCAGTCGTAGGTGAAGCGGAGAACGATGCCGAGATATCGGAAGTAACCGTAATCCAGTCTTCTTCAACTATTGTACCGGCAACACCTTCCTCATCGACGACAGTATGCCTGACCGTGTATTTTCCCTCTTCTTTGAATTTAATAGAAGGATTTTTGCTGGTGGAAGTAATCACGTCGATATCGTCATTGTCTTCATCATAGAATTCCCAGTAATAATCCTCAATATCACGATCATCATAATAATCAGACTCATTGGATGCATCTTCAAAACTTACGGTGAACGGAGCACTGCCATACCTGTCATCTACGGAAAACCCGGCAACAGGCGCATACTTTGAGGCTACTACTTCGATCTCTTTGTAAGATATGGAATAATTTCCGTTTTCATCGATGACTTTCAGAGATACATTATATGTCCCCGTGGAGGTGTAGGTATGTTCGGTATCAGCATCATCAGCATCGTCTACTTCATAATCATCACTGTAACTGCCGTCACCGTCAAGATCCCACTTCCAGTATTTTATCGTATGTGATTTCTTCTCGGAAGTATCGGTAAACTTCACAATAAGAGGATTACTGCCTATATCAGAACTACCTTCGTTGTAATCTACTACAGAAAAAGATGCAGCGACATTAAGACCGTCATTGGCAACGAGTTCCCCCGCTGAGGCGGGCATACAGATTATTGATAATAAGACCAGCATGAAAAAAAACAGGATGCCGATCTTTCCCATGAATTTCATAAATGACTCCCTTTAATAATTTTATTTTTTAATAGATTATACATACCGACATTCATATCGTTTCTCCATGCCGTAACTTCACACTCATCCGAATATCGAAAAATTGTCCGCACCAAGCATTGTCATAATGATAAAGAGGACTACAAATACTGCCGCAGGGACCAAAACGGCGACAGAAGCCTGATCGGATTCCATGTAATAAGTCTCGCGCATCCCTGTATACTGAAGGTAAATGCTCCAGAACGGTGCAATAATGATCCCCAAAAACGGGATTAATCCACCGACTGCATAAGGAGCCGCAGAATACGCCGCAACCTTGAGAGCCTGGCCGATATCCTCATCGAATCCCTCGTAATATGAAACGAAGTGCAGCAGGACTCCTGTCAGGGCTGCACAGATTGCGCCGAAAATAATCATCTCCACTGATACGAATATGAGGGTCCCCATATCCGCAAGCCCGGAAAGATATGGATATGCAGAAGCATCGGATGCCATCATGCCAAGGAAGAATAGACTGCCGAATGCAAATACCGCAAGCGATACAAGAAGAACAGGAACTGCATCCATTACTTCCCTGCTCCTTACCTGCCGGAACATCTCCTCAGGGGACCGGATGAGACCAATGATTGTTCCGGGAAAGGAATCCGAATCCGAATATCCCCCTCCGGATCTCCTGGAACCATAACCATTCCTCTTCGGAGCGGTCCTCTGCCTTCTTCCTGACGGCGGGGCATATACGAATTCACTATCCGGCTGCCTATCGGGTCTCCGGGAGTCATCTCTTTCAAAACGACGAGTATATTGTGGAGCCACACGTTCTTCAGGAAAATGATCATAAGAATGAGGATTAACATGCCCCGGTGTCCCGAAATTCGAATAAGAATCCATGTTCCCGGATCCGGTGCGATCGCCCCGTTCCGGTGGAGGAGGAGGAGGGGGCGGAGGCTGGCGGAACGATTCATCTGACGGAGGTGTCCGGATTTGACCTGCGGCAGACCATTGTGAACGATTTCTTTCCTCTTCGATTCCGGATGAGAAATTCATTTCCCCGCGCCTCCTCTGAAAATCCCTGAACCGGGGAGAAGGCGGAGGCGGCTGGTGAAATGAGCTGCCGGACATGGAATTTTGGACTCCCCCCGGATCATTTGTATTTATGGAATTCATTCCCGGACGGGAAAAATCATCACCCCCTTTGTAAAGGTTGTTACCGGTTCTCGGGCGATCGGCACGTGACGGCAACTCCCCGTGCTCTATCACTTGAAGCAGCGTATCCCTTTCATCCGACCGGTCTCCTGCTCCAGGTTTATCATGAAAAGCAAACATCATTCTGCGGTCCGAACCGTCCGGGGCCTTAATTGAGATCGTAAGAGCCGGTTCGCCGGATTCGCTACTCCCCGCGTTTGCAGAAACAATAACAGGCAATGGGATCTGGGACGATATTTCGCCTTTCATGCCTTTTTCAGAGAGAAGCAGTCTTTTATTCGTTAAAAAGAGAGTGAAAAGAACATCTTTAACTTTTATATCAGATAATTCGAGCACTAATGATTCATTATTTCCAAGCTCTGGCAACGTCGTTATAACCCCCTATACAAGATCATTCTCCCGGAAATCCTCATTCATCACGTTTTTACAAAATCATTCGGTTGCAGACGCAATATCAGATACTTTCTCATCCGACTCATATTGCTATAACAGCGACTGAAAGATCAAGACCATAAATTGCTATTCAGGGTTGATTAAAATAATATATAAAACTTATATGAATTATTTCGAATAAAAATTCGAAGTCATAAAAAATGACTAATATCAATCGTAAAATGATCAACCGAATAAAACATCCATTTTACATCCTGACACGCCATTGAGAAGTCCGGGATTTTAAATCTAATCTTATACGAAAGATCAACTGTCTAAAAAATGAACAACCTGATAACCACAAAATAAAATTTAGGAATTCTTCACCTGAAATATTCATGCTCCGTATCAGGACGTCCTTCACCCCATCCCGAACATTCCTGCAAGAAGAGATGTATACTCCTCATAGAAATTGTAAAACCGTGACATTTCGGTCCTGAAGTACTCGGTACCTGGAATTCCGAATATCGTTGTTCCAGAGGAAGTACTGCTGCCGAGATCTGCCTCTTCAGTCTCTGCAGAAGTTGCCGATTCAGTAACAGCATATGTTTTAGATGAAGTTGCCACAGATGTCGCCGCTGTACTGACAGTGATGTAATCGGATTCCGTACAAGTATAGGTGTTTCCCTCCTCATCCGTGACCTTCAGCTTGACATCATACGTGCCTGCAGTTTTGTATGTGTGACTGGTACTGGTATCCGATTCCGAAGAAGTCGATCCGTCACCGAAATACCAGTAGTAAGTCTCAATATCGTACTCGTTGTATGCACCGTCGGTCGCATAGAAATATACTGTAAGAGGTGTCGTGCCTGAAGTTGGTGACCCGTAAAATGTAACTGAAAGACCGGAATATACCTCAATCAGGTCCTCTTCGGTCATCGAATCGCTTACACCGTCTTCGTCGGTAACCGTATACACAAGAGTATAGACACCTTCATCTTCAAAGTCCAGTTCCGGGTTCTCGGAATATGAATAAAGGTATAAAGAATCGTCTTCATCGTAGAATTTCCATAACCAGCTTGTAATTTCAGCACCGGTATCTTCAGCCTCTTCAGAATCATCATAGAACTGGATAGTCAGCGTGGCAGCTCCGGATGTGTCACAGTCATCATCGATATAGTAATCGGCAGTCGGAGCTGAATCGTCATCCACAACAATATCCATCTCATAACTATCCTCCTCACCGTCTTCATCGGTAACAGTCAGGGTGACCGTATATGTCCCCTCTTCCTCAAAAGTAAATTCGGTATCGGCGCTGCTGTCGTCATCATCAAAGGTCTCGGTTTCGTCGTCATAATCGAAATCCCACACCCACTCCACGATATCGGCCCCGGTATACGAATTCTCCTCCGATCCGTCTGTGAATTCAACGGTCAACGGGGACGAACCGCTGTCAACATCTACCGTAAAATAAGCAGAAGGGCTTTCGTCAAGCGTTATGTCTTCGGTATAAGTATCGGTGGAGCTGTCTTCACTTGTTACAGTAAGTGTTACCGTGTATTCTCCATAATCGTCATAGTAATGTGAACCGCTCTCACTTGTACTGGTGTCTCCGTCATCGAAGTCCCATTCCCATGATACTGCACCGTCAGTAGTGCTCTCGTAGGTTATCTTCAGGTCGTCGTCATCTACCGTAATGTCTGCAGAAGCATCCAAAGTGGGCTCTTCGATAGCAATATCTGTAGCAATCTGTTCAGTCGTGCTATCAGAATATGTTACAACAAGAATGACGTCATATGTCCCGGTCTCATCATAGGTATGTGTGCCTGAACTGCCTGTTGCAGTGTCACTGTCATCGAAACTCCAGCTCCATGAAGAAGCTGTTTTTCCCGACACAGTGCCAGAATAAGTCAAAACAAGATAACCGTCCCAGTCATCTCCGGATGAAAGGGTCATGGCAACGTTAAGCCCTGAGGCCGAGGCCGAATCTGCTGCGGCCGGCGTGCAGATCAGCGGAAATGAAATTAGCACTAAAAGGACCAGCAGGGCGAATTTTCCTGTCGATCCAGATAAGAAACTTTTTAGAATACTTCTCTTATTCAATTCAACATTGTCATACATTTGAATCATCACTCAACCATTTTTAGGGTTTCAGGCCCCCCCGAATATCGAAAAATTGTCCCCGCCAAGCATTGTCATAATAATAAAAAGAACTGCGAATACTGCTGCAGGGACGAGAACGGCGACAACAGCCTGGTCGGGTTCCATATAACAGGTTTCCCGCATTCCTGTATACTGAAGATAGACACACCAGAGCGGTGCAATAATAATTCCAAAAAAAGGAATAACGCCTCCGACAGCATAAGGAGCTGCTGAATATCCCGCAACCTTCAGGCTTTGGCTGATATCTTCATCAAATCCTTCGTAGTATGCTACAAAATGCAGTAAAATACCTGTTATGGCTGCGAGGATTACACCGAAAATCATCATCTCAAAAGCCACGAATATGAGTGTTCCCAAATCGGCAAGTCCTGAAAGAGAGGGATAATCCGATGCACCGGCAGATGAGGCAATCAGGCCCAGGAAGAATGTACTGCCGAATGCAAATACCGCAAGTGATACAAGCAAAACAGGAACTGCATCTTCCACCTCTTTGGTCCTTAACAGACGGAACGTTTCTTCAGGGGAGCGCAGCATTCCAAGAATTGTTGCAGGAATGGAATCTGTACTGTAATATTCTCCCACAGTGCTCCCGGAGTAAAAAACATTCTTCTTTGGAGCGTTCCTTTGTTTTCTCCCCGGTCGTGGGGCACATCTGAATTCACAACTGGTCTGTCTTCCGGAACCCCCACCGCCATAATTTTCAAACCGCCTTATATACTGCGGAGCAACGCGTTCATTCGGGAAAGGATCATATGAATAAGGATTACTCTGTTTTGCAGGTCCGAAGCTGCATGAAGAATCCATATTCCTGTAATAATCCCTTCGATTGATGATATCCGGTGGCGGAGGAGAGGGAGGCGGAGGCTGGTGAAATGCATCCTTAGACGGAGATCTTCGGATTGGGTTTTCATATGCCCTGCGGGAAGTGCTCCTTCCCGTTTCAAAGCCTGATGAAGGATTCATATTACCATTATAACTCCGGGAAGAATCCCTGGCAGGCGGGTAATTATTGGATGGAGGTCTCCTGACCGGATCAACACCAGCCCTATAAGAAGAGCCTCTTTCAACCTCCAATTCTGATGAAGGATTCATATTAGCATTATGATTCAGCGGGAAATATCCGGGCGGAGGTGGAGGCGGAGGTGGTTGATGGAATACCCTTCCCGATACAAAACTTTGGAAAGGTTCTGAATTACTAGTGAATTTTGAATTCATTGCCGGGCTGGAAGAACTATCATCAGAAGAACGTCTTTTTGAAGAGACACCACGGGGATCAGCACCTGGAGGTAATTCACCCCGTTCTATCGCATGCAAAAGAGCGTCCCTCTCGAACGATCTGTCTCCCGCTTCCGGATTATTTTGGAAGACAAACATCATTCTCCGGTCCGAGCCGTCGGGAGCCTTAATCGATACATTAAGGACCGGTTCGCCGGAATCACTGTTACCCGGATCTGCAGAAACAATTACGGGCAATGGCATCTGGGAGGATATCTCCCCTTTTGCGCCTTTTTCAGATAGAATCAATCTTTTGTTTGTTAAAAGCAAAGTGAAAGTAGTACCTTTAACCTTTACATCAGAAACTTCAAGAAGCAATGATTCATTATTTCCAAGTTCGGGTAATGCCGTTATAACCACCTCACTGTCGTAGCTTCCAAACTAAAAGGTTTGTTAGTTTTCCATTTTGTTATTAGTTTTTAACATTATGTTAATATTACTATTTAACTTTACTATTTACTCAATTCAGAAACAGGACATAGATCTATCAGAGCTCTGCTGAACCAGGGAATGGAGAAAAATTTTATAAAATTGTTCAAATCAGTAGTAAAATTCAGAGAAACAGGGACTTAACAATGAGGCAATTACGGAAAAAGGTTGATCAGTCCTTCCAGTTCCACCATTTGAGCAGTTCGGGATCGTGGACTTCATTTTCGGAAAAATATACAGCGCACCTGAAGACGTAAAGAACACACCTGTCAACATGCCCGCCCTGAAATACGCAGAGTTTCGAATACATCTCTTCAGGATCTTCACCTTTAAGATCGTCTACGGAGTGATAACCAATATTCATCAGGTCATGTGCAATCGACTTCCCGACGCCGGGTATTCTCATTAAATCCACCAGTGCGGATCTTTCATCAGGCTTTTCTTTCATTTCCTTCATTCACCATCGCAAGCCCCATCGGGCACAGATCATTCATCTTACATACAGAACAGCCCTTCTTCCGGCTGTCTTTATTCCCGAAGATATATGCAATCAGTATCAGTAGCACCAGGATAACAGTCTTCAAAATCGAAAAATCAAAAACCATCGAGATCACAAGGACGATTACCGGAAGAAGTGAAACGCTCATCCACAGGAATGGAGCAAAGCGTGCACCAAAACAGCCGGGAAAATCCTCAAAATTGCCTTTTTTAAAAATCTTCGACGTGTACCAGCCCCAGCCCATTGAGCAGCGGCCGCCGTAGTATCTGCACTTTGTGCAGATCGACTTCCTCATCACAAAGAGGAACATTAATGCAAGAAATATTCCCCATGCCACCGCCAGAAAAGGTACAACAAGCCATATCGCATAAATTCCAAGCACGAGCCATATGAACACGACAATATTGGCGATAACAACGCTCTTCAAAGTATAATTTTCAGGGGCACCGGTTTCCATTATGAAAAACAGGCATTTATTCTGGTAATAATACTATGGATGCGGAGTGAAAGTTCAAATCACTGCCGACCTGCAAAGAGATACTCCTGTGCGTAGCCTGCATAATTTCCGAAATGCTCCCTGCCGAAATCCGCTATGCGATCATAATCTCTCTCAGAAAGAGGGCCCGCAGGATTTCCGGTCCCGTAGAGATCATTCATGATCCTCCTGATCCAGACATCGACAGGGAACGACTCGTAAAACTGGAAACCGAAAAGTAGGATGCAGTCGGCAACCTTTCGCCCTACTCCCGGGTACTTCATGATCTCCTTTCTTGCGCCGGTATAATCGAGCGAGCGAATGCGATCAGCCCAACCCGGATCATCAGCGATCATTGAAGATGTTCTGCAGATATAACCCGAACGGTACCCAGTAGAGCATCCTTTGAGATCTGCGTCGCAGCGGCGGGAGAGATCCTCCGCCCCGGGGAAGGCATACGCCTCCTGACCGCCTTGCACGATCTTTTTCCCGTTCATCACCGCCATATTGCCGAGCATCCTCTTTATATTAGGAATTCCAGTGTTCTGTGCACAAAGATAAGACAAAAGGCACTCCCAGGGATCCTGCCTCATCACGCGAAGTCCGCGATACCGCTCCACAGCCTCACCGATGTATTCATCTGTAGAAAACGATCCGATTACACTTTCAAGATCAAAATCAAGATGAAACAGGTATTCGAGATACTCTTCGTCGCACCCGGAATATTCGATCTTGCGCCCCGACTGCCTGATGCTTATCACGCGACCTGCCGACACACCGGTCCAGAGATCACCCCTCTTCTCCCACCTGAATACCTGGCCGCAGGAGAGAGTTATATCGAGATTGAAAGGCTGATCGGGTTTAAGAGGATAAACGGATTTCAAACTTCATCCTCCTTATGTTCCCACCTGTGAAGATAACCGCGTCTTTCTACAGCCGCACCGTCGAGAAATACACCGGGAGAATCTATAACACGGCCTATGCACACCGCCTCCACTTCAGGCACGGGCATCATACCGGGATCGCAGGTAAAGAGAAGGCCAAAGTCTCCGCCGCCATACAGGGCCTGCTCTGAGATTACCCCGGGAGAAAGAGGAATGCGTTCAGCTAATATCTCAAAACCCGTTCCCGATGCATCGGCCAGATCATAGAGCGATAATGCAAGACCGTCGGAGACATCCATCATCGCCGATGCACCGGCCTTCGCAATAAGAAGTGCCTCGGATACGAAAGGATGCGGTTCGACAAGAGAAAGCCAGTACCTTATATCGCCTTCCAGCGCCGCCTGCGCTTCTCCCGGGTTCCCCAGGATGTATACTAAGTCCCCGGGCGAACACCCGCTGCGGGTGATATAGCAGTCCTCATCCGCAATGCCAAAACCTGTCGTAACTACGGTAAGCTCATCATGAGAATCGATATCCCCGCCTCGGATCTCCGTTTCGTAAAATTCGCAGCATTCACTGGCTCCTTTCATGATCCCCTCAAGCCTTTCCGGTCTGTCGAGGCCGACTGCGACAAGGATGAAAAGCGGAGCGGCACCCGACGAAGCGATATCGGATATTGTAACGGCTGCGGACATCCATCCGATCTGGCGATCGGTCATGCCCTTTGGGAAATCAGTGCTCTCGTGGAGCATATCCGTGCTTGCCACGATCATCTTCGATCCCAGCGGATATGACGCACAGTCGTCGAGTACCTTCTCCCTGCCGACTATGCCTGCAATGGATCTTAAAAGCTCACGATCGTCCATGCCTTCTTGCCTCCACCTCTCTCTCGGACCTGTATTCGCTCACAATCGACTCGATCATCTCCGCGGACTTCTCCTTTTCAAATATCTCCTGGCCCTCTTTCCATTTTTCAAGCGCCTGGTCGAAGTCTTTCCTGAATGCAAATCCTATGCTTCCCCTCGTAGCCACCGGGACATCGGCTGAGTTGAGCAGGGGGATCTTTTCATCCCTCAGGGCACTTATCAGCCGCTGATCCTGATCGGGTGTTATGACTGCACAGACTCCTGCATCCCTAAGGAACGATATGACGGCATTGCCCCACCCTCCTGTCTTTTCGATATACAGGATGTCTTCGGAACCGATACCGTATTCGTCGTCGACCGATCGTACACACTCGCGGGTTAGGTTCCGGACTACCTTCACGGGGATCTGCCGCTGATCGTTCTGGAGATCCGCATAGTTTTTCATGCGCTTTATCTGCCTTATGAATTTCTTCCTCCGCTTCTCTTCCTTCCGGAGTTTCGACTTCAGCGACTTTATCGTTGCGTCACGCTTTTCTATCTCCGAATCACGTTTTATCCTCTCAAAACGCCCTGACCTCTCGTCGCTGATAATCCTTCCGAGATGATCGATCTCCCTCTCCTTCTCGGCAAGTTCGTCCTGGAGATCGGAAACGTACTCCCTGAGGTTCCGGACCATCCCTTCAAGCTGCGAGATCCTCGGGTCTTTTTTACTCTCAGGTGCTGAAGGCTCCTCCTTCTTCCGCTCCACCGCCTCTTTTCGGGGAATGGAACCGGCAACGATCTGCTCGATGGAAAGGCCACGGATGATCCCCGCTCTGGCTGTATCCAGATCAAATCCTGCAGGGATCCTCTTTTCGATATTCCTGAACTTGTTGTTGAAAGTCCGATATGCCTCTATCGCAGCCGCAAGAGAGTCTCTCTCGTGATCGTTCGCATATGAAAAACCGGAGCATATCGCAACCTTTTCCTCCTGTGTCCGGTCCTCAGGGGGATTATAGCCTGCTGCATGAAACGACCTTCTTATCTTATCGACAGACGAGGGCATATGGGCGACATCGGATGCAATCAGGACAGGTTTTCCTAATGCTGATATCTCCTCGATCCAGTCGTTGATCGACATCTGCCTCGAACTTTTAAGTTCGACAAGATTTCCGTCAAGATCAAGCGCCGCAATACCTAACGTAGTCCCGGGATCGACCCCTACTATGATATTTCTCTTCTTCGAATGCTGCGGCCTGAAATGTATGCGGTCGAGTCTCCTCGCATTGACTCTGACCTGAACATCCGCACGCGCCTCTTCGGATACGGGAATGTGCTCCCGTGGGGCATGGACATGAAACTCCACTCTCCTGAGGCCGCCATACCCTTTTTGATCGATTCTTTCGTACCTGAGGATTGCTTCCTTAAGCGCATCCTCGACTTCAACCGCCTTCTGCTGGACGGAGCCGTGAATCTTTCTTATATACCGGTTCTGGCTCCAGCCCCCCTTGCCTATCGACCTGTGCCGCGATACTGCGATATCGGTGGTCCCCCCGAATGCTATTACCTCACAGCCGCCGCCGAGTTCAGCCACATGGGCGATGGTCCTCGCCTCGACAAAGGGATCGAATTTGTTGTTGAACTTCAGGTTGTATCGTGCGGCAATAACTGCAAGCGATACCTGCTTCTCGCCGCCGGTAACCTGCACAAGCCTGGTCTCAGGCGGGAGAATTCCGAGGACTGAATAGAGTTCATGATGATCCCTTGAGATCTCCTGGAGGCTGTCGACAGCAAGGATATCCGGTTTTTCAGCCGCAACCCTGCGAAGAACCCTGAAGAGCGACATCTCCCCCTCTTCGGTGATCTCCCTGTTCTCCCTGACGACAACGGCAAAGACCGGCCTCTTCGTCCTTGAACGGACGGAACCTTTGATCACGTCTATTCCGAAAACCTTCAACCGATCACCAGATTAATTACCTCGTCAGTTGTCTTCGCGAGCCCGTACTTCTTTGAAAAATAGTTGACAAGGTTGTTGATATCACGCCTGAGTATCGTATCCGCATTGGGATGTGAAGGCTCTATCCACTGCGGCCAGTCGATGAGCCAGACTTTCTCGCCATCGACCATGATATTGAATTCAGAGAGATCGCTGTGGATATAACCGAGCCTGTAGGCCTTTGCAAGGTTCTCCACGACCTCGTCGAAGATCTCCTGCGGCTCTTCGAGAGTCACCTGGTTGAGGTTTAAGCCGGGAATGAACGACATGGCTATGACATTCCTGTTGATCGCGATCGGGACAGGGACAGAAACGCCTCCCTTCTGGAGTGTGGAGAGGGCCGTAAACTCCATCTTGGCGGACTCCATCGATGCAAATAGCCATGGAAAATGCTTCCACTCTGGAATGTAACTTCTGTTGAGCCTTACGGACTGGAAAGAGCGCTGCCCCACGCGGTGAATTTTTATTACAAGCACACCGAGGCCGAGCGCCTCGTATACCTCCGACTCCTTTCCGACGCCTATAAGCGAACCTAAGGCGTTCAGGGTGCCCTTCGTTACGAGAGACGATATTGCAAGAGCGTCATATCCCTTGAATACGAGCTGGTAGCCGGTATAGGGTTTGGTGCTGCTCTTAACCATGTCCATCTCCATCAGCCTGCCCAGCCTGTATTTCATCTCGGATTCGGAGAGTTTCGTTGATTTCCTGAGCACATCCTCGGGGACCCACAGGTATTTCTTCATGAGCCACTCGAGGCTGTTTAAAATCCTGTATTCGTACTTGTGCAGTTCCTTTATTTCGTCGGCTGAGAGCGGCATATCTCTACACATTTTATTTGTAGAAGATGATAAAAACTGATTGCATTAATACAGGACAGGGATATGAAGTGTTCAAAGTGCGGCAGTGACGCCGTACTGTTCCAGGACTACTCGGGAATGCACCTCTGCGAGAGTCATTTTACAGCGGACTTCGAAGGCCGGGCGAAGAAGGCGATACGAAAATATCGCTGGATCTCCCAGGGAGACAGGATAGCCGTGGCGATGAGCGGAGGAAAGGACTCAAGCGCCCTACTGCACTTCCTCGCCAAAACATTCGGCGAACGAAGAGACATCACCATATTCGCCATCTCGATCGATGAAGGGATCTGCGGTTACAGGGATATGAAACCTGTCGAAAAGATCGCCGAAAGATACGGGGTTTCATTCCATTCGGTCTCATTCAAAGATGCATATGGGTTCACCCTTGACGAGATCGTAGCGAAGCAGGGCGACAGGATATCCTGCTCCCGATGCGGGGTTTTAAGGAGGCATCTTCTCAACAAAACCGCAAGAGAACTTGGAGCAACGAAGATCGCGCTCGGTTTCAACCTGGACGACGAGGCGCAGTCGGTCCTGATGAATGCGCTCAGGGGCGATGCCGAAACCCTCGTCCGCAGACAGGTGCCGAGAGAAGGATTCATTCCGAGAATAAGGCCTTTCATCCATCTCCCGGAGAGAGAGGTCGCACTATATGCATTGCTCAACGTTGAAGGCTTCATTGAAGCGGGGTGTCCATATTCAAAAAAGGCCCTCCGGGCCGATGTCAGGGAGATCCTTAATATATACAACTACAGGCACCCGGCTGCAAAATATGCTCTCGTGAATCTCGGAGAAGGATTAAAAGGAAACGAGGGAGATAATAAGACAGAGCCATCGATCTGCCCGGAATGCGGGGAACCCGTGTTTGGGGAGTGCCAGGCGTGCAGGATTGTCATGGAGATGAAGAGATGAAAAGAAACCGGATTATCAGGCGTCTTAATCATCTCTTATTCCGGGACAGGCTCAATTTTTACATTGAACTGCTGATATTCCAGGTTATCTTCTATTCGATTCTGCTCTATTATGCCATACCTTATCTCGAGGGAACAAAACTGACCCTTCCGGAATCGGTTCTCTTCGTAATGCAGACAATGACGACGGTCGGCTATGACCTGCTTACGTTCTTCCCTACGGAAAATCCGCTGACTATTATAATAATTATAATAATTATGTCAACAGGTGTATTCACCGTTTTAATGATCATTCCTGCAGCAATGGCACCGTTAATCCAGGAGGTTTTCAGGCCGCAGCCTCCCGCAGCGGTTTCTGAAAAGATCAGCGGCCATGTCATAATCACCGGTTATGATGAACTTGTAAAATCATTGATCGAAAGCCTTCTTGTATCAAGCCTCAGGGTGGTCCTGGTCGAAGAGGATGAAAATAAGGCATTTGCTGCGATGAACGATTTTTCAAAATTTAAAAAGGAAATATATGTCATCAGCGGATCGTATGATGAAAACGAGACCTGGACCGGGGCGGATATCGCAACTGCAGCCAAAATAATCATTTGCGAACAGGAGTATATATCATCAAAGATTATTCTCGGGATCCGCGACAGGACCACTGCAGAGATCACCGCCGTCGTCGACAGGCTGTTATACGGAAGGTATCTCCTCTACGCGGGTGCCGATCATATAATCTCTCCAAAGGATGTAACCGGAAGAATTCTTGCAAGGCATGCTTCGCTGACGCCGGAAGTAGACATCATATACGAAGCCACAAAGGGAAACAGGATACGACGAGCCGAAGTCAGTGAAAATTCCCTTAAATTCGTATATATCACCGTCTCGGAGGGATGCGGGATCATCGGCAGGACTCTCGACGAACTGAACCTTTATGAAAATTACGGGGTCGAACCGATCTTCATAATGAAGAAAGGACATTTCTACTTTGAAAAAGGCGAAAATGTCTCGATCGACCGTTCGACGACGATCTTTCTGCTCGGACGCACCGACTCGATAACAAAGCTATTTGAAAATGAACTCAAATGTGCAGTCAGGGAGGAAAAACTCGCAGTCATATCGGGTTACGGCGATCTCGGACGGGTCGTTGAGAGCGAACTTGAAAAGGCCGGTGTCCAGCCGCTTGTAATTGATCCCAATATCGATGAAATTACCGGGATTAAGGGGGATGCACAGGAAGAGTCGGTTCTAAAGGCCGCACATATAGACAAGGCGGAAGCATGCATAACGGCAGCGGACGACGACGATGTCAACATATTCACGACGCTGATTGCAAGAAACCTGAACCCCGGGCTTCACATACTCTCAAGAGCGAATAAATCCTCATCCGTCGAGAAGCTCTATCGTGCCGGGGCCGATTACGTCGCCCTTCTGCCAACATTGGGAGGGCAGATAATCGCTGCAACAGTTCTCCAGGATATCGTATCGATTCTTCTCGACCTCCCGAAAAACATGAAGGTCGTAATGAAGCATATAACCGAAGATATTTCGATGTCTGTTGGAGAATGCGAAAGGATGACCGGGGCGAAGATCATCGGGATCGAAGGGCCAAACCACACGCTTATCAGACCTCCTCCTGAGACAAATCTTGAAAACGGGGACTCTGTTATCGCATTTGGGGATTTTCATGCACTGAAAAAACTCATAAAACTACTATCTGGTGAAAAATATGGAAATATTATGCGAAGGCTGTGAATGCGAAAAGATCGAGCAGATGATCAGGCATACCTTCTGGTCATCAGGGAGAAAGAGGATTGTCATCGGTATTTCGGGAGGAATCGATTCAGCTCTCGCGGGAGTTCTTTCATCAAAGGCGATAGGAGGTGAGAACGTGTACGGGTATTTCCTTCCCTCCGATGTTACTCCTGAGAAAGATAAAGAAGATGTGGAGGATTTGTGCAATAAATTTGGAATAAACCTGGCAATAGTTCCTATATCCTCCATACTCCGCTCATTTGAAACAATCTCCGGGTATACCGAAACGAAATACCTTAAGGGAAATCTTATGGTGAGGATAAGGATGACGCTCCTTTATTATTATGCAAACCTGAACGACGGCCTTGTATGCGGAACTTCAAACAAGACCGAATATATCCTCGGCTACTGCACGAAACACGGGGATGAAGCAGCCGATATCCAGCCTCTTCTTCACCTGTATAAAACGGATGTCCGCAGACTGGCTAAAGAGGCAGGAGTTCCTGAAACAATACTAAATAAGGAGCCGTCCGCAGGACTTTACACTGGGCAGACGGACGAGGACGAGATCGGATTTTCATATGAAGAGATCGATGCAGCACTGAGATCTCTTGAGGAAAACGGCTGGAGGGCGGCGGGAAAGACAGAGGAAGATATACTTGAAAAAGTTAAGAACACGGCACATAAGAGAAACGGGCCGCCGAATCTTTTGAAGTTTTAAAATTCAAAAAATATTTCGATTTTTCATTCAGGGAGTTATATCAAAATCATCAAGCAGAGAGGGTTTGTTGAGGAATGCAAGTTTTTCATCGTCCCCAACAAGATCGTAGATCGATGTTTTCGCCGGAATTCCAATGCAATTCAGGTCTTTGGGTTTTACGACCCGTATTTTATTGATATCACCGTAGGACGGATTCGCCCTCCAGCCTTCCTTCTCGAATTCATAATATGTTGCTCCCTGTTTTTCCTCATAATGCCCGTAGATACTTGAAAATGCATCGGATACTATATTCGACATCAACAGCTCTTCGGAAGACGGATTTATCGTAACATGACCATACCCCGGAGGAATCAGGACTACGTCACCCTCACCAGCCTCTATTGCCACAATATCCGAGAGATCTTCCTTCTGCAAGAGATAATGAGCACTTCCATGAATAACCTGGTACAGCTCAGGGTATCCTCTCCCGTCCGGCGCTTCAGGATGATAATGGCCCTTTGTCTTGGCAAATTCTCCGGAAATGGTTCCCGGCGGAATCCTCGTTAAGTCAAACCTTAACAAATGCGCAGAAAGCCATTTTTTATCGCTATCGCTTTTCGAGAGGTCCCTGTACATAAAATAGAGATTATTGTTGGGATATGCGCCGGGAACAGCAAGAACGGGCTGCATATCATTTATTGTTCTTATGGCCGGTGCCGGAAGGCAGCCCTCCCAGAATTTATTCATTATTCTTCTTTTTTCTTGACCATACAAAATACCCTATGCCTACAATGATGAATACTACCAGTGTAAGGACAATTGGGTTGGTAAGAATATCCATACCGGATCTCTTCTCAATAACAACCTGGGCCTTCATCGAATCAGAGATCTGGCTGTTATCAAGCGCATCGCGGTATCTGATCTCCGTATCGATTGCATAGGTTTTCAGTGTAGCCTCGTCATCGACCGTGACTTCATATATTGCCGTTACAACCTCTCCGGGTGCAATATCGCCAAGATATGCCGTATCGTCGTTGCTTGTAAACGGATCGACCGCACTTATACGTGCCTGTGCATTATAAACCGTAGTAGCTCCGGAATTTTCATACTGAATCGTAATCTTGCCCTTTTCTCCGGGAGAGAGAACAGAAGGCTCGGATACCACTTCAAAGTCTACCTTACCTCCTACATCGACACCAACCGTAACGGCATCGGAGGATACTGTTTCACCTTCATAGTCTGTATATTCGACAACCACCTGAACAGGATAGTTCTTGGCTTCACCGTCATCAGATACGGATGCCTTAAAGACGACCGTTTTCTCTTCGCCGGGCTCGAATACACTTTCATAAACACTTGCATCTGTCGGAATTACAGGTGAACCGTCAACAGTCTCAAGTTTTATAACTGCATTCTTACCGCTCTCTGATCCGACATTTTTCACATTCATTGTGATATAACCCTCGGTCCCTACGTTGAGAGAATCGGTTGTAACATTCGAAACCTCAAGAACAACCATCGGTTTTATAGTAATAGGAAGTTCCTGATCAAGTTCAACGGTTTTATAGTAATATCTGATACTGTCGGTCCCGAACTGCTCTGCATAATTCAGGTACTGGTAACTGATATCCGCGAGCAGATCATACTCGCCGGCCGGTGCATTTTTATCAATCTTAACAATAAAATTGACGGTTGTACTGGATCCTGCCGCAATATCCCCAATCATCTGGGGATCTGATTTTACAGTAACCGGAGCGTCGTTTTTCAGCAGATCAACGGTGACCATCTTCGCCGTATCGGGATTATCGTCGCGATCTACAATATCCGAAGATGTTATCTTCATCTCTTTCAGTCCGGAATTCTGGATCACGATAGGAATCGTCACCTCATCTCCCGGTGAGAATTCGTTTGTGCCGGAGATCGCGACTGTAATTATCGGATCACCGCTTAGGTATTTGGTTCCGGCAGATGCAGGAGCAGCAATAAATAATGCCGCAATAATCAAAATTAAAGCCATATATTTAATTTTCATGAGAAAACCTCCCATTAGATCTAACTGTTGTTATTTTCATGACAACATTAATTGCCTTTGAACATATATATATATTTCAATGAACCCAGGCAAAGAAAAATCAGGACAGTTGATAGAGGCCTTAAAATCACTGGGACTGACAAAATATGAGGCCCTGGTTTACATCGGCCTTCTTCAGTTCGAAGGTGCAAGTGCAACCGAGATACACGAGATCTCCGGCGTGCCAAGAGCATCGGTATATCCTGTCCTCGATAAACTCAGCCATAAAGGACTTGTAATAGTATCCAACAGCATACCAAAGAGATTTGAAGCAGTACCTCCGGAAGAGGGAATCATAAAACTGAAAGAAGATATTGAACTTAACGCCGAATACGCCAGTTCCGAACTTCAAAGGATCTATATAAGCAAGATGACTCCTGAAAAGGAGAGACAAGAATTAATCTGGACTCTGTCAGGCCATGAGAATATAATAAACAAGCTTAAATTATCAATAAGCGATGCAAAATCAAAAATACAAATAGTCGCAGACCGGGATTTTATCAAAAAACAGCTGGAAGAAACCCTTTTCAGGCTGGAACAAAAGATTCAGATCGAGATTATCACGGATCAATGGCCTGATGAAGTACCGAAAGGAACTATCATCCGGATTATCGAGGATAAATTGTGTGAATGCCTTGAGACCCAGTACGAGATGGCAGGGATATATATCATTGATTCCAGGAAAGTGATGGTTATAATGAGTTCACCCGGAAACGATCCTTCGGCATTATTCTCCGAATCAAACGGATTTATATCATTCTTCACAAATTACTGGAAATTCGTTTCATATCACCTGGATAAAAAACGTCCTGTGAAATGTATACAGGGCTAAAAAGTGAAATTCATACTGACCTGAAAACAAAGTCAATGGAAAACATAATTCGTTCTTATGAGTAATAGGATCATTGAATGATTCATAACAGGGCAGTAGAAATTGTTAGAAACATTCTTGAATCCGCATCATATGATGTGGAAGAGGGTGATGGACTGATTGATCTGAGCGCGTATTATGACGATGAATGCGTTGTTGTCCTGTGCTCGGATGATTCCGGGAAGATTGACGAATTCAACAAGAAAAATTTCACATTCAGGCTGGATGATGAAAAAGTCGCATGCCGCAAGCTCCTTTTCACGATGAACAGCCATGCCAGAGCAGATAATTGTATTGTCTGGGGGCATCAGGATCTCTCAAAATTCTCAGGACAGGCCGCAGTTGCTTACATCCTTGACCAGTCTCTTGCACTTGAGCTGAAGAAAGAAGAAAGATTCAACGGCGGACCCGAGCAGGTGACTTCCCGCCCCACACTGGATGACTACGGTCCCGAGCTTCCTCTGATACCGTCTTCAATTACAGAAGAGCGGGCAAGGCAGATTGCAGGAATCAATGGCGAAATCCGGAGAATATACATTCCGCATTACCTTTATCAATTTACAGGATCGGGAGAAAAACAGTTTAAATCGCATGTTATCGATTTTAACGCAAAAGAATCCGGCCTGGTAAACGCGATAACCGGAACAGTTGCATCACTGGAAATTCCTGATCCTAGTGCTATTGAAATCAAAAACAGAAGCGTTCCGGTGGGTTCAAAGATCCTGAAGCCTGAAAAAGATAAAAAGGCTATGGAATATGAGATAATTCAGTCCATGAAGGAGAAACTGACGAGAAATGTCCGTGTCAGCAAGACTGAAGGTGATACGATATCCTATGAAGATATTGAAGTATCACCCGGTGAAGAAAATCTTGATATAAAGATGGAGCTTGTGTATCTTCCGGTGATCCAGATCAGGGGCAGCAAAGTGATAGAGATTGAAACATTCTCAGGAAACATACTGAAAGAACCCGTCGACGACGGCGTAGAATTACTCTGAACTGTTTTTAAATGATAACCGTAATAGGAGGAGGGCCCGCAGGGAGGCTGGCATCGATCCATCTTGCCCTCGGTGGTAGAGAAGTAGTTCTTATCGATAAAAGAAAAGAGCTGGGGGGGCAGTGCCTCCATAAAGGATGCATGGTTATCTGTGCACTCAATGATATCGCACGATCTCTTGAAGACTGCAGAAATTTAAAGGAACTTGGTGTTTTTGATACCGTCCCCGCGACCGACTACTCCCTTGCGTTAAAAGGAATGAAGAAGACGCAGGAGAAAATTGCAAAAGTGCTGGATAAAGAGACCCGTGATTGCGGTGTTGATGTAGTCACCGGCGAGGTTTCTGTTAACGGAAAGGAGTATACCCTCGACGGGGAGAAAACGAAGCCTGACAGCCTGATCATTGCGACAGGTTCAATCCCTGCAATCCCACGGGTTGAGGGAATAGGTCTTCCCGGGGTATACAATCCTCATACGATAACTGAACATGGCATTCTGCCCGAAAAGCTTGCAATTATTGGAGGAGGAGTCGTAGCGGCAGAATACGGCTACATATTCTCCTCACTGGGGGTAGAGACAGAGATAATATCCAGAAGCTCGTTTTTGAGAGGAAAACCTGGACATCTTGTAAAAGCCGCAAAAAAGGAGCTTGAATCAGTAAATATCAGGGAAAACTCCGCCCTGAAACGGATTACCGGAGAAGAAAACGTTACAGGGGCCGATATAATTCAGAAAGGGGTTAAACTGCATACAGAAGCGGATATGATCCTTATTGCAACAGGACTTTCACCGAACAGCGGAATGATCTCAGGCATCAAAAAAGGTAGCATGGGAGAGATAACCGTCAATGAAAGAATGGAAACAGACATTCCCGGGGTGTATGCCGCAGGAGATGTTACAGGCCCACCATTCCTGACTCCTGTTGCAAGACTTGAAGGTATAATCGCTGCAGACAATATACTCGGTAAAAAGGTGCGGAGTATTCCCGCATGCATACCCCGGTCAATAAAACTCCGCTATGAACATTCATTCTTTGAAACGGATAACGAAAACAGAACCGAGATCAGCATTCCGGCACCTGCAGGTCCGGGTTCCTTCTGGTATGTGCACAAGAGTCATACAGGAAGAACGATGATATCAACAGAAGCAGGAAAGGATAATATTAACGGGATGTACCTCGGTTCCCCCGGGTCCGGACCCGCTCTTGCGCAAATGGCATACAATATCTCTAAATCTGCTGAAACCCCTGATTTTTCAGAATATCTCGAGATCCATCCATCCACAGACGGAATACCTTACCTCATAAAATATATGAATCAGCTGAAGGAGAGTAGGCAATAACAAAGATCTTATTTAATATACAGAACTATTTCTTTAAGTGAGCACAATTTTTAATTGGGACACTGATAATAAGAGCACATTCAACCTGTATTTCTCATTAATTGTAGTATTAGTGCTTTTTCTTATAATGGAGATAACATACCAGATGCTCTTTGAAGAGACACTGGTGGTTGTCTCCCATATATTCTATTTCCCGATTATTTTATGCTCATTCTTCCTTCAAAAACGCGGCGTAATAATATCCACGTTTATTGCAATGATATACCTGATAATCATCAATTACCTGATTCCGGGTATGTCCGAGATCGTATCCTCAACGATGCAGTTCTATGTTTATATCAGCCTTTCAGTCACCGTATCCCTGATCTCGGAAAAAATCAGGCAGGACAGGAAAAAATTCAGCAGCATATTCAACTATTCCGAGAGTGGCATCGGACTTTACAATGCAAAGACAGGAGAACTGGTTGACAAAAATAAAAAGCTCCTGAAACTGATGGAGAACTGGACCATTCTGGACAACCTGAAAAAAATAGAGGAGGCATGTACAACAAAACACGAAGACGGATTTATTGAAAAAATAGATGAGGATTCTTCTGTACATGATTTTGAGATAGCATTTAACAGAGAAGACGGGAAGGAATATCACGCAATCGTCAATGCATCAAAGATACCGGGTGATTTCGCCGTTCTTACAATAAGCGAAATAACGGAGATCAGATCCTACCAGAAAGAGATTGCAGCACTGAACAGGGATCTTTCAGATGCAAACGAAAAGGCGAATATGTACCTCGATATACTCATTCATGATATAAACAATGCAAATGCCGCCTCGCTCGGATATGGAGAACTGATCAAGGAAGGAATTCCCGAAGACGACGAGATCTATTACGATAAGATGATGACAAGCATCAGGCACAGCAGCAACATAATTAACAATGTTGCAAGGATACGGGATATTCACAGCAGCAGTTTCAAAGCTGTACCAACGGGTCTCAATAAAGTGATCGAATCCGCAGTGTCCGAATTTGCAGATCTAAATGTAGATTCCACAGTGCCTGAACTCAGGATAATGGGGGGACCGCTCCTTACAGATGTTTTTTCCATTATTCTCGAAAATTCATCGGTTTACGGAGGAGAAAATGTTCAAATATCTATCAGGACGGATGAAGACAAAGAATATGCATATATTTCTGTTGAGGATAACGGCCCGGGCATATCTGATTTGAAAAAGGAGAGGCTTTTCAAAAGATTCCAGCCGGGCGGAGACGGAAGGAGGGGCAGGGGTCTCGGACTTTCCGTGTGCTGGTACATCATGAATAAATACGGCGGATACATCGGCGTATCGGACAGAATCGAAGGTAAACCGGAGTCAGGTACGGTTATCACGATTAAACTTAAAAAAGCAGATCAGAATGAAATTTAAACAATCATCTGTGCTTCAATCCAGGCATGTACAAGATCTTTCAGTTCTCCCTCTGAGATCCCGGGTTTTCCATAATACCTCAGGTACAATTCAAGATCGTCAAGAGTAGGGTGAATCACTTTATTCAGGATCTCATCAGCTGTTGCTCCTTTCATATCTTTTGACCTGTATTCTATCAACTCCGAGAGATGCCTGATTTCATCTATAGATTCAAGGATCTCGTTCAGGTTTCTGTTGTCTTCCATATATCATTTTCCGGTATTTGCTTTCAGGATGAAAGCTTTTCTTTGTGTTTATGACACAGACACCGCGGGCAGGTGCACTATTAAACAATTATAATTCCTTTTCACAATACTTCCCGAACGTCTCTTTACTTAATGCATATGAGATCTGGCAGGAGATCAGCTCGAGCTCATTCCTCTCAATTTCCGGAATATCGGGTTTTTTTGAGAATACCGCAATAAAACCTGCTACAATCCCTTTCCTGAGAAGGGGATATGACAAAAAAGAACCCGGACCGGATAAACCGGGCGCACCCCTAGTTTCACCACAGGCTTCAGTCCCGGCATATGAATAATATACTGGATTACCATTGAGAATCTGATTATTAAATTCATTTCTCCCCCATATCTCATTAAAATCGCTTCCAAACCTCTCACCATTTCCTGTACAGTAGTGATTTGAAAACGTGTCTGCGTCATTATTAAGGAATATAGCAGCCGCATCAGCATTCAGAACATTTTTTGCCGTCTCTGCACCCAGAATAAGGATCTCGTCAGATGAAAATTCAGCTGACATTTTCCGTATCATTTCGGTATTTATCCTTAAAAATTCTTCACTCTTTTTCCGAAAGGATACATCGGTCATCACCAGAGACACCGAACGTTCTCCGTTCTCGAAGATGCACGGATACATATCCACTTTAAGACAAATTTTTTCATCTCCACGGTTAATGGCAATATCCTCAGTCATATATTTACCCCTCAGAGCCATATCCAGCGATTCGAAAGAGTGGTTTCCGTTGTCATCCGAAAGAAAAACATCATGGACCGGCAGACCGTAATAATCTTCAGCCGTCTCTCCGAAGAGTTTAAGAAATGCCGTATTGAACTGACGTATCTTCATCCTGTCATCAACGACCAGGATGACATCCGAAAGACAATTAATAAGCGAAGCTACAGGCACTCTTTGCGAGAGATAAAATACCTTGGCCTGTCCGAACGGAACCATTTCAACTCTTCCGGAAGCCATCAAGACATCAAGATGTCTTGCAACGGTCACCCGGTTCATACTTATTGCTTCCGAGATCTCCCTTAAGGACATTCCCTGAGGATTATTCTTCAGGATCTCCGTAATTTTTCTGGTGTCGACAAAAATACCCCCTTTTCTATCATTTTAATTATCATTCTTTATTTAGAAATCACATATGATGTTGTCCTGATACCAAATATACTGCACACACATCTGCCCGGCAAATTGGATTAATCAATTAGAAAACAGATATATAGAATATATTTGCCATCTGAATAATTATAAATAAAATACTGCAGCATAAGTATTTGTGCATGTGGATGGACGGTAAGGAGATATGGATTATACCATTACGGTAACGGTTATTTTTAGGTAGTTTATACACCCCTATGATCAATCCCCCAAAACCCCATCTTCATAAGGAACCTAAATCTCCCCAGATTGCCGTTCCGGAATTCCAAACCGCAGCATGAAATTTACGCAGACCCCGCTAACTCCGACATATCTGCGTATTATCCATCCAACATTGCACAATTAAAGGTCTTTTCTCCTATAAATTTTGAATTTACCAGGGATTCTTTGCCCATTATCATTATTAAAATTAAATTACGATTGAGATCTAATTTAAATGATAAAGAAACGATAAATAAAACAGCACCAATATTATGATAACCGGATGACACATATAATATTTAATTTATAATGCAGCAGGAGTTTTCAAAAGAGCATGGCATTCTTGGATAAATTAAAAGGACAAAGTGATAATCCGAATCCTTGGATCGACAAGGCGACAACCCATTTCGAACAGGGGAAATATCACGAGGCGGTAAAAGAATTTGAAAAGGCAATAGAGATAGATCCCGAGAACAGCGGGATCTGCTATCTTATGGGAAGGTCACTGATGTATCTTTCAAAATACCAGGATGCAGAAAGATACCTCAAACGTGCAGTAGCGGCTTCCCCGGAAAACATCCTTGCCTGGCAGGCACTTGGAAATTCTCTCTATGAATCCGGCGATTACCAGGGGGCTCTTCAATGCTTTGATGCAATACTGAAAGCAGATCCTTCAATAAAAGATATTTTAAATAAAAAAGTGGATCTGCTCGAGCTGCAGGGAAATTACGAACAGGCTGCAGAAACATGCCTTAAACTGCTGGAAATTGAACCTGCAAATATCCGCATAAAGGAAAGATTCGGCATATTATGTATGAGAGGCTCGGACTGGGGGAGAGCACTTGAAGCATTCTCAGGAGTCATAAGCGCCGATCAGGCAAATACACGCTCAATGGTATATACGGGCGAGATACTCGAAATCATCGGGAAAAATGAAGAAGCGCTTGAAATATACGAAACTGCATTGAAGCATGACCCCTCCTGCATCCCTGCACTGTACAACAGAGCGTATCTCCTGGAAAAAGTTGGCAGATATTCAGAAGCAGCCGAAGCATTCAGGGAGATAAACACAAACAACCCCAACGATCTAATCGCTGCCTTCAGGAGGGCGACAGATCTTTTCTGGACAGGTGCATATGGTGAATGTGCCCACACAATTGAGATGATACTCAAAAAGACACCTGATGACATAAAAGCATGGCAAATGATGGGCGTCGCACTCGAACTGCTCGGCGAGTATGAACGTGCTGTAGCATGCTACGACAATGTCCTCAAGGCAGCTCCCGCCCATTCCGAGACATGGTACCACAGGGGGATCTGCCTCTCCGGCCTCGGCAGGTATACAGAAGCGCTGAACTGTTATGAACATGTAACCGAACAAACAGGCGGAACGGGAGTCAGCTGGATAAACAACAATGTAGACCTCAGTCTTTTTGACAAAGATACAGCGGAAACACAAAAAGGAACGAAAGCAAGCATAAAGAAAACAAATCTCCTCCAGATGAAAGGTGATGCATATATGCACCTTGGACGGTTCCATGATGCATACGATTGCTATTCAAAGATCCTCGAAACACATCCGGAGAATATTGCCGTCTGGAGGAATATCTCGGAATGCCTGATTCGCACAGGTGAGAGCCAGAGAGTGGCAGAAGCGCTCAGGAAGGTTCTTGAGGCCTTTCCTAACGACCAGGGAGCTCTTGAAAAGAAAGGAATTGCCCACCTGAATACAGGGGAATATGAAAAGGCGCTCGAATGTTTTGATGCAATACTGAACGAGGATGAGACCAATATATTAGTCTGGGAGATGAGAGCTGAACTCCTCGCAGGCATGGGTATGGCGGAAGAGGCGCTGCAGAGCCTCGATCAGATCCTCGCGATATCCCCGGGCGACCAGAAATCCCTGCTGAAAAAAGCAGAGATTCTTTATGCGATGTCTCTTCCTGAAGAAGCAGCCGCATGCCTGGAACCGATTATCAATTCAGGAAAGATCAACCTGGTTGCCTGGAAATGCTACATCTCTATCCTTGAGACGACCGGAAGGCTTGAAGAAGCATTATCTGCGATTGCCGAGCTTGAATCGGCAGGACTTGAAGAGATTGGCCTGAAGACCCAGAAGGCGAGAATACTCGCGAATATTGGTGATATAGAGGGGTCTGCCCGTGAATATGAGGAAATAATCGGGGCGCACCCGGAACAGTCAGGCCTTGCCCTCATCCTTGGCCACGAGTTGGAGATTTTGGGAAGACACGAGGAGGCGGCGGCGGCCTTCGAGCACTTTGTAAGAGCCAACAGGGAAGATGCAGGAGGATGGAGAGAATTCGGCAGATCGCTTGGAAAGATCGGAGAATATGTAAAAGCTGCCAAATCATTTGAAAAGGCTGCAGCGTTCCGGCCCGAGGACAAGGGAATCCTGTTTGATCAGGCGATGCTTCTCCTTGAGATCGGTGAATATAAACAATCTGCCGACATATTCGATGCCCTCAGGGGCAATGACCCCGAGAATCCTGCTGTAAGGCGGGGAAGAGCCTTTGCACTGGCAGGGGCAAAAAAATACTCCGCAGCAAAAGAGGCATTTGAAGAATACTTTGAGAAAGCCAAAGAAAGCAGCGATAACGAAGCCAGAAAGGCCCTGGCTGAAGTATGTGAAAAAACAGGCGACTTCGACCTGGCCGCAGGGAATTATGCTGCTGTGCTTGAGGAGAACAAAGAGGATATTGACACATGGCTCAGACTAACGAATCTCCTCAGGTATATGAGCAGGTATGAAGACGTAATCGAGGCCACCGATAACATTGCCGAATTCGAACCTGAAAACATACCTGCACTTAAGATAAGAGGAGATGTCCTCTACAGGCTTGGAAGATACGAACAGGCATCAGAGACATTCCAAAAGGTTCTCGAACTTGATGATTCAAACAGATTATGCAGGATGATGTTTGCCGAATCGCTTATCGAATCGGGCAGATACAAGGAAGGCCTCCAGCAGTTCGGAATAGCTCTTGAAGGATCTGAAACCGACCCTGAAAGCTACTACCAGTGTGCAGTCGCCCAGGTTCACATGGGCGGATACGAGAAAGCAATAAAATTTGCAAACCGTGTTCTTGAAAAAGTTCCGAATCTTACCGGGGCTATACTTCTCAAGGCCCACGCCAGCGAAAGAATGGGTCAATTTGAAGAAGCCCTGGAACTTTACGAAGAAGCTCTCAGGATAGACAGCAAAAACCACGGCCTTTGGAGTGCCAGGGGCATGCTCCTGATAAGCCTGGGCAAATATAACGATGCTGGGAAATCATTCGAAAAAGCTCTCGAATACGGCTCCGAAGATCCAAGTGCATGGTATGGAAAGGCTGTCGCTCTTGAACAGCTCGGCAAGCACGATTCCGCAATAGAGGCTCTGAACAAAGTACTCGAGATAAAACCGGACGATTCCGCAGCAGTATATAAGAAAGGCATCTGCCTCACCAACCTTGGTAAATACGCCGAAGCTTCGGAATGTTTCGAAGTGGCATTCAGGAAAGAGAGAAAACAGAAATTTGAAGACTGATCCAAATCCTTTTTTTAAAGTTTTATAAATTCGTCAGACAGGCTTTTCAGCTGATTTGTCAGCAAAGGATCTATACTGCCGTTTATACAGATGTATACACCAAGATAATGAAGAAGTCTCAGTTTATTGGACAGGAAATGGATGAATTTTATCAGTGTCTGCGAAGGGGTGTAGATTAACATCGTATTTATCGAATCTATAATTACACAGACCTTCTGGCCGCCCAGCCTGGCAAAAGATTTGTTCAGTTCAATCCCGATATCCGTAAGACTTCCAGGCTGATTTATGAAATACATGCTCTCGTCCTTATCTTCAGGGAGTCCGCCGAGAGCATATTTGGTAATCGAGTCGATAAAAAAGACCTTCTCGACATCAATTCCCGATTTTATATATGACTTCTTCAGAATAGTCGAAGGGTTGTTTATGGTAATTATGACCACATTATATTCTTTCTCTGTTAGTTTCCTGACAAGATCCGGAGTACAGTCCTGGAACACCTCGGCCGAAGTCTCTGCAAGCACGACTAATCCGGCGTCTCCGCCGGCCAGAATCTCATCTATAGAAGCCATTATATTTTAAATAAAAAATCCAGGTTATCCTCTGACACTTTTCCGTCATCACCGGCAACGGCCTTATTCAGTTCGTTGACGTTGCATACGATCTGTCTTATATTTTTTATAAGGACAAGCAGCCTGAGTTTCATAGTTTCAGGATCGGTACCGCTCACGATATCATTCACAAGAGACTCTAGAGACTGTCCAACAAGGGATACCGGCTCTTTGATCCTCCTTGAGGTCTCAAGAATGAATTCCAGGAATTCCTCTTCGGACTTTATAATATCCGTTATATCTATGAACGATACAAATACCAGTTTTTTCTTTACAAGATCGTCCGGCGGAAGAGTCGTAACTGAAACAGACAGATCCATATCCGCCCCGTCTTTCCTTTTTACGCGTACCCGCCCGATATAATAATCCTTTTCGGCAACCGTATCAAGGATCTTCTTTTTCAAATCCTTGTTATCGCTTCCGGCCAGAAAGTTCATTATTGACATGGACGAGAGATCATCACGCGAATACCCGAGCATCCTCAGTGCGGATTCATTTGCATATGTAATTTTGCCGGTTTCGTATTCTATGATTGAAACTCCGTTTATCGAATGCTCTATTGCATATTCCTTTGTTCTAAGCTCAATCTCGGCCTTACGCCTGGAGACAGAAACCCTGACCTGATGAGAAAGTTCTGCATAGTTTGCTGCAGGGTTCTGGCCTTTCTGGACAAACCCGTCCGCACCATTTCTGAAGGCTTCAATAATTATTTCTTCCCGGGCCTTTCCTGAAAAAAGGACAAAAGGAATCAAAGAGTTTCTATCCCTGATAGCACTTAAAAATTCGAGACCATCCATCTCAGGCATCTCGTAATCGGAGATAATTGCATCAAACTCTTCTTCTTCCAAGAGTTTCAGTGCTTCTTTTGCAGAAGTCGACGTCCTGATATCATAATCACCGAATTTTGCCAGATAGATCTCTGCGATGGATAGAATCTCAGGCTCCTCGTCCACCAGTAAAATCTTAATCATACCTAAACCACTATTCTGAGTAAAATGACTAACTTATTGATTAGGCTGTCAATTTATTAATTTTGTTAAAGGAGGCAGACTTTATCAAAGCTTTAAATACCTGGCGTCCGCCATATTGTAACTGATGCATAATATATACAGGGGAGTTTTTCTGGGCGCTGCAATAGGGGATGCACTTGGAATGCCTTATGAAACATCCCCTCCGTCATTCAGGGTCCTAAAGAGGGAGTTTGCCAGGCCCAACAAGATGCACCCGAACTCGGGACTGAAAGCCGGATGTTATACCGACGATACCCAGATCGCTCTTTTAGCCTCAGAACTGCTTGTAAGCGGGAATTTTACCCCTGAAAATTATGCCCTTAAACTGAAAGAGATGCATATCAATAAGAAACTGAGGTTTCCCGATGCGACCATAATCTCTGCATGCAGGCATATGATGAAGGGGGATGAAAAAGATGCGGGCTGCAATTCGACGACATCGGGATGCGTACCGCTTGCAGTCCCGTTCGCCCTTGCCTATAGCGATTATGAAAAGCTGTATGATGAACTGGCGAAAGCCTGTTCAGTTACACATACGAACAGGGGCGCAATTGCAGGAGCAGTATGGCTTGCAACCCTCATTCGTTCGATCATCGACAACGAAAGCAATCCGTTAAAAAAGGCCCACAAAGCCGCTTTTCTCGAAGATGAAACCCTCGGGATGAAGATCAGTGATGCAGTCAGGTATGCAAAAGACGAGACGCCGATAGAAGCGGCAATTGTCAGGATTGGAAACGACGTCTCCGTATACCAGACGATCCCGATGGCCGTTTATTTTATACTTAAATATGGAGAGGGAGACGATCTTCTGTATTATGCAGCCCAGGCAGGCGGTAATACCGACACTCTCGGTTTCATCTGCGGTGCATGGCTCGGGGCGGAGTTCGGCGTTTCAGGCCTGTCCGAAGATCTTATGCTGACCCTTGAAAACAGGGAGGCGATTGAGACTATGGCCAACAGGCTATACCAGAGATTCGGCAAGAAGGATTAATGCGGGAGCGGCAAATATCTTTTTATGGATATTGCAATAATCGGAGCATCCGGTTATACCGGAGGGGACCTGATCAGGCTCCTTTTAACCCATAGCGATGCCGATGTTGTGGCAGCCACCTCCAGAAAGGAAGACGGGCAGTCGATCTGGAAGATGCATCCCAACCTCAAGGGGTTATGTGAACTCAAATTTTCCAATCCGGGGATTGGGGATATTGAAGCGGATTTTGTGTTCCTTGCGGTGCCTCACACGGTTGCAATGAATTATGCCGGTGAACTGAAGGAGAAGGGAATTAAAACCGTTGATCTCAGCGCCGACTACAGGCTAAGCAAAGAGATCTACGAGAAGACTTATGGAGTGGAGCATAAGGCATATTTCGAGGCTCCATACGGTCTGCCGGAGATCCACAGGGAGGAGATCAGAAAAGCCGGATTTGTGGCAAATCCCGGATGCTTCCCGACAGGAGCGACCCTTGCGGCTGCACCTCTTGCAGAAAAGGCTAACACGATAATATTCGACTCAAAGACAGGAGTGTCAGGCGCGGGCGCCAATCCTTCCGCGACCAACCAGTACTCGAATGTCGCGGACAGCCTTAAGGCATACAAGTGGACAGGGCACAGGCATCTTGCAGAGATGAAGCAGGAGATCAAAGGGCTCGGATCAAAGGCCGTATGTCATTTTACGCCCCACCTCCTTCCTGTAAACAGGGGAATCCTCACAACCGCGCATATCCTTCTTGACGAACCGATGACAACGGAAGAGGTCTCGGAAACCTACGAAAAATTCTATGAAAAGGAATTTTTCGTAAGAATGCAGGACCCGGTACTCGCTTCGGTCCGGGGAAGCAACTTCTGCGATATAGCCGTGGAGGCTGAAAATGAGAGTACAAGAGTTGTAGCCGTTTCTGCTATCGACAACCTGGTTAAAGGCGCAAGCGGGCAGGCAATACAGAACATGAATATAATGTGCGGGTACAAAGAGACTGACGGGCTCCTTTCAGCTCCGATCTTCCCTTAATTATAATTACAAAAACGACAAAAGAGACTGAAAATGCTTGTAAAAGATGTAATGACACCGGACCCTGTTACCGTTCAGGCGGATGCAAAAGTAAGCGAAGCCGCATCGATACTCAGGAAAAGAAGAATAGGCGGAATACCAGTAATGGATGGAGAACGCCTTGCAGGTATCGTGACTGAGACAGATCTTCTCTCTTTGCTCGATGTAGGAGAGCTCAGCGACGATCTCTGGCTTCCTTCGCCCCTCGAGATAATCGAGATCCCGATCAGGGAGTTCGTAAACTGGGAAAAGACAAGAAAGGCATTAACAGATATAAGCGAAAGTCCGATCTCCGATATCATGAGCACGGATGTAATATACATCGACGAAAATGCCGAGATCGAGGAGGCGGCAAAGCTCATGCTGTCCGAAGGGATCGCAAGGCTTCCCGTGGTAAAAAGCGACAGGCTTGTCGGCATAGTCACCAGGCAGGATATAGTGAGGGGTATAGGGACAGCATTCCCCGAAGGGACTGAGGACTAAATAAAAATGAAGAGCATATGCGAAGTTGAAGGCGTCGAAGCCGCAGGAATAAAGGAAGGCAAATTCGGCCTTGCGCTCATAAAGGCTTCAGGTAATGCAGCAGCGGTCTTTACAAAGAATCTTGTCATAGCAGAGCCCGTGAGGCTGATGCAGAAGACGATGGAGGCAGGGCGGCTTGACGGGATAATCGTCAATTCAGGAAACGCAAACGTCTTCACCGGTGAGCAGGGCTATAGGGATGCTGAAAGGATGGCAGCTATAGCGGCAGAGGCACTAGGGACAAAACCGGAATTTATTGGTGTGGCGAGCACCGGCGTAATAGGCCGCTATCTCCATATAGACATAATCGAAGATCAGTGCAGGAGGATCAAGGACACACTGGCATCCGATGAAAAAGCCGGCGACGATGCTGCGGGTGCCATCATGACGACAGACCTGTACCCAAAGCGTGCCATCGCGAGAAGGGAGGGGTTCACTGTTGCAGGCATTACAAAGGGAAGCGGGATGATCGCCCCGAATATGGGAACCATGCTTGCGTTCATATACACAGACGCCGCGATCTCATCAACCGACCTGAAAAAGGCGCTTCTGATCGCGACAGAAAGGAGCTTCAACAGGGTAGTCGTAGACGGAGACACATCCACAAACGACTGCGTCTTCCTGACAGCGACCGGACTTAAGGGAACCCAGGACTACGATGAATTCTGCTCGGCACTCGAAGAGGTCTGTATATCCCTTGCAAAAAAGATTGCAGAGGACGGGGAGGGTGCAACGAAGTTTGTCGAAGTCTCGGTGACAGGCGCGAAATCCGAAGAGGATGCCGCCACGGTTGCAAAGACGATCGTAGGATCTCCGCTTGTAAAGACCGCGATATACGGTGAAGATCCCAACTGGGGAAGGATTATCGCGGCTGCCGGAAGGGCAGGCCCGGATTTCGACCCGATGAATACATCGATATCGATCGGAGACGGCGAAAAGACTGTAATACTTGAAGAAAAAGGAGTGATCAAGGCTGACGATAAGATCAACCCTGCCGCTCTCGCCGCAGCAAAAGAGTTAATGAAAGGGAAAAAACTGAGAATAGAATTTGATCTCGGTACAGGAAACTATAATGCGACTGCATGGGGCTGCGATCTTACTGAAAAATATGTTGAAATTAACGGGAAGTACACGACATGAAACGCGTTGATGTTCTGATGGAGGCCCTGCCTTATATACAGCAGTTCCACGGTAAGACTGTTGTCGTAAAGCTCGGGGGCCATGCCATGATCGATTCCGATACTCTCGACACTGTGATACAGGACCTAGTCCTCCTGCATTATGTAGGGATGAAGGTGGTAATAGTCCACGGCGGAGGGCCCGAGATCACATCCAAGATGAAGGCGATGGGAAAAGAACCCAAGTTTGTCGGCGGCCTTAGGATTACCGATCTGGAAACGCTCGAGATCGCCCAGATGGTTCTTGTAGGAAAGATCAACGACGGCATAGTCTCGCTTATCGCCAGGTTCGGTGCACAGGGAGTGGGCCTCTCCGGCAACGACGGCAATATGATCATCGCAAAGAAGATCAGCCCGAAAAAAGTTGTCGTCGATGACGAGGAGCAGGAGATCGATCTCGGCCATGTCGGCGATATAGAGGAGATCAATCCGGAACTTCTTGAAGGACTCATCAATAAAGGCTACATCCCTGTAATCGCCCCGATAGGAATGGACAGAAAGGGGCACAGCCTGAATGTCAACGCCGACACCGCCGCAGGCGAGATCGCAATCGCACTGAAGGCCTATAAGTTCATCAATATGTCGGATATCGACGGCATCATGAACGCAGGACGAACCAGGACATATCACAGGCTCACGATCAGTGAGGCAAAAAGCCTGATAAACGAGGGAATCATAGTCGGAGGTATGATCCCCAAACTTGATGCATGCATAAAATGTCTTGAAAACGGGGTTTCATATGCCCACATCATAAACGGAAACAAAAATCACAACCTCCTGCTCGAGCTCTTCACACGCGAGGGTATCGGGACTATGATAAAAAAAGAATAATCAAATATAATTTTTCTGGGCTTTTTCGTTCATTTCCACAAGCATATCAAATATTTTTACGATACTCTCCTCATCGAGATCAGACTCTGATGCAAGAACGGCCGCCCTGTCCAGAACCTTTCTTCTCTGGACTTCATCCCTCACGGAAGATCCCGACTTCTTCTTCTCGGCCGCAATAAAGGCTGAATATTCCTGCCTTTTTGCGATCAAAGCGACAATATCCCTGTCAATCCCCTCAATTGCCGATCTCGACTCTTCAAGATTCATTACATAGAATTTCTTCTCATTAAAAGATAAGCATGCACCTGTATAGCAACACAGGAAGAATAAAACGGCAATAATAACATAAATTTAAACATCATATGAAATCAGGTCTGATATCAGCAATAACTGAACATGAAAGAAAAGATCTCCTGATCGGCTGGCTCGCAATCGCGCTCGCCTTTACATTTATCTTTATCAGGGGCGGAGTCACCCCTGAAGGATTCGCGTTGTTCTTCGTAATCTCCCTATTTACAGTAGGACTTGGATTTCTACTTCATGAACTCGCTCATAAATTCATGGCTATCAAATACGGGTACTGGGCTGAGTTCAGGAAGGACACGCAGATGCTTCTGGTAGCAATAGCGCTTGCCGCACTTGTCGGAGTCGTCTTTGCAGCACCGGGTGCGACGATGATCTATTCAAGGGACGGTCGTATGATGACACGTGAAGAGTCTGGGGTCATATCGATCGCCGGACCGGCGGTAAATCTTGTATTATGCATCCCGTTCTTCCTGATGATAGTGGCGGGAGCAGCAATGGGATATCCAAACACCGGAGGAATCCTGCCTTTGATTCTCTTCCTTACGGGAATGGTTGGCCTTTCGGTAAACTCGATGATTGCATTCTTCAATATGCTCCCGATAAGCGTTCTCGACGGGAAAAAAGTCTTTGCGTGGAATCCGGCAGTCTTCGCGGTTGTAATCGTTGTTTCACTTGGACTTATCCTTCTCTCGTCCAACTTCGGCGGTTCTCTTGACATAGTCCTGAATGCGATACTCTGAATTCAGGACTTTTCTTTTTTATAACGTGATCTTAATTTCCACGAATCAATTAAGCTAAATCATTGGTTAGGTATAGAGATCCTCCCCGGCCGAGGCTACCCGGACGGGTAGCGTCCAGGCCGGGTTATCGCAATAGCGCAAAGCCCTGAGGCCAGGGCGTGTTCGCGGAGAGGATGCGGAGCGAACTTGCGCAAGGGTTGCCCTAAATTGTAATTCAAATGAAAAAAACCTTCACCCCTTCAACCTGATCTCTTCCGCCACAAGGCCGTCCTTCAGTCTGATAATCCTGTCAAAATACTCCCTGTGCCACTCCTCATGCGAAACCATGACGACAGTCTGGTCCAGGGTCTCGTTTATCTCCCTGAAGAGATCGAGGACGGTTCTCGAATTGGCGCTGTCGAGATTTGCACACGGCTCGTCTGCAAAGAGAATAGATGGATTGTTAACGAGCGCCCTTGCAATAGCGACCCTCTGCTGCTCGCCGCCTGAAAGTTCGGAAGGCAGATGACCTCCCCTCTCACCAAGGCCGACCCTTCCGAGATATGACTCACCGGTTGCTATGCACTCTTCATGCAACCGCCCGGCGGCCATTGCAGGCAGTATGACATTTTCAAGCGCCGTCAGCTCCGGAACGAGTGCATAATCCTGAAATATGAACCCGAATCTTGACAGCCTGAATCTTCCCTTCTCTTCGTCGCTCATCTCCAGAACATTCCTGCCATTTATGGCTATCCTGCCTTCAGTCGGCCTGTCAAGAAGCCCGAGCATATGAAGAAGAGTGGACTTTCCCGAACCCGAGGACCCCATTATCCCCACGAACTCCCCCTTTTCGATATCGACATAGATTCCCCTCAGGGCATGGACCTCTACCAGACCCATCTTATACACCTTCCTGACCCCTGCTGCAGTTATCATCTCAGTTACCTCTCATCGCATCAAGAATATTCTCCCGCGTAATCCTCCATGCAGGAATGAATCCCGCAATCGCGGACGAGACAAACAGCAGCAGAGTATTTTCGATGAGCATCCCGGTATCAACCACAGGAGTAACGTTCCCGTCGGGAAATTCCATCGGATACGCCGTGAAGTAGAGGACCATCGCCTCAAGTATCATAAATCCAAGTACAGAGCCAATAAGGCACACGAATACAACCTGCAGCACATAGGAATTGATGATAACGCTTTTTTTAATCCCGATAGCCTTCAGGATGCCTATCTGTTTTCGGTTGTTGAACGCCTTTATCGTGGTCATGATAAAGATCAGGACGATTGCAATTACCAGGCTGCCAAAGACGGTAATCTGGTTTATTATATTGAATGATTCAACCGAGTCGGTTACTGCGCTGGGAAGCGCCTCTTCCCACGTCTTGACGCTTTCGCCGACACCGAACTCAAGTATGTTCTTCTTGACATCCGAAACGTCTGTGTTTTTGGATGTTTTTATGAGGATCTCGTCGGCTACATCATTATCATATCCAAGTACAGAGTTCATCTCGTCCCAGGTTACAATTGCCATGTAGTCGGCTGTCCACGACTTCGTATTGAATATGCCTTTTACACGATAATCACGGACGACTCCGTTGCTGTACCTGACCGTTATCGTATCACCTACCTCCGCACCCCCAAGAGAAGGATAGTAATCCTTAGTTTTATCCTTGTTTCCCGAGACTAGACGCCCGATTATGATCTCGTCCATGCTCCCGCTTCCAAGGAAATCCCCCTCTAGCATAGCATCCTGGAATTTCGTAACCTCGACTTCATCCCGCGGATCAAAGGCAGTTATCCCGAGAGTTATCGATTCCTCCTCGAATTCAATCGACGAAGGCATCTCGTACCTCGGGGAGGCCCGCACCACGCCGGGGACGCGATTGAGAACTGCAAGAAGATCGTCGAGATCACTTATGTAGCGATCGTCTTCTCTCGGTTCTATGATTATATCCGATGTAATGTAGTCCACATTCTGCTGGTTGAATACCTCGATCGCCCCCGATATAATCGACGGCATGAAGATCATATTCGTCAGGACAAGGGCAATAATGACTATATTCATGAAAATACGGCCCCTGCCCCCTCTCTGGGTTGCCCTCGCAGCAAGGAATGCGGAAACCCTCAGATCCTCAAACATCGCCGATCAAACCTTATCTTCTTCTCTTTTTCTGTAGACAAAGTAGTAATAGCCGCCTGCTGCTGCGGCGATCAGGATGATAATGCCGACTATCAGGCCGGTTTCGTCATTATTTCTCCTTATCGAGAGAGTAAGAGGATAGACGGATTCATGAACGCCCGTATCGTCCTCGTACGAGATCGTGAGCGAGTAATCATATTCTCCCGGAGAACCTGCATCAAGGGTAAAAACTGCCGGTGCATCGTTTCCAGGCTTTATTTTACCGATATATGCCTCTTTGTTTCCTTCAAAAGGCAGGTCTATCTTCGCAACAGTCGATTTTGCATCCCCTGTTCCGGTATTCTCCATCCTTATCGTGAGATCGACTTCCTGACCACCCGTAATCCGTACGGGATCGGTTTTTAATGAGGCAATGCTCAGTTCAGCCTTCCCGTTTACATCAAAGGCAATCGCATCGTTCTGATCAGCCGAACTCCCGTCGACTACATTGTATGTGATCTCAAGAGGTATCTCATGAACTCCGGGTTCCATTCCGGTATCAGAGATAAATGAGATAATAAATGATTCTGACTCCCCCGACGAGAGATCCGGGATATGAAACGACTGCGAATTTATCACGGCAAGCGATGGATCGTCCTCGGCCACTCTTATGAAAATATCCTCTGCAGTGCTCTCCCCGCTGTTATAGAGGCTGACTGTGACATTTGCACTGTCTCCGGGCTGAAGTGAGGTATCTCCGGACTGCCCGACAATCAGTACCGGTTTCCTGAGCGAAGATACCGGCATATCGACATTTACGGGAATGGGATACTGGAGGTTTTCCGAACCCTTCACGCTGACCCTCAGTATCGCATAGTAGATCCCCCTCTTTTCAGGGGCCTCTATCGCAAATGAGATCTTAACGGACTGTTGCGGGCCAAGGTCACCGGAAAATTCGGAATTGCCTCCAAGGACCTTTATTTCTTTCCCCCCGTCCAGGAAGACTCCCGTGATAGTAGGATTTATCTCTTTCATCGTCGTGACTATGGAATCGCTTGTGGTTGTTGTCGACGAAGATGCCGTATTGGTAAGAGTAACCGTGACCATCCCGATATCGCCCGGCATAAGGACCGACGGAACAACCTCGCTGTTTGAAAGTATAACCGTGGGTCCGTATACACCGGCACTGCACAATCCCGGCAGACACAATATCACTGCAATAGAAACCAGAATATATTTGAGCACTTATTTACACCCCTCTAAAATGACAGTATAACCCTTATAGTATTATAAATGGCGCTACATCATTTATACAACAATATTGACCATTGTTCATTAAAAAAAATTATGGTCACTTTTACGACTGTTATTTAAGTAAAAACAGAACATAATTGTGTAAGAGTATGCCCAAAGTAGTACCCGGATACAAGGAAGAAGCAAGAAAAAGGATCCTTGAAGCGGCATTCGGATTATTCTGGAAAAAGGGCTTTCGGGCTACCAAAATGGATGATATTGCACTTGAACTCGGAATAAGCAAAGGTGCAATCTACACATATTTTAAAGACAAAAAGGACCTTTTTACCCAGGCAACCCAGCATTACAGGCAGGAATTCGAGAGTGACATGACCCACAGAATGAAGAAAAGCGAGGGTCAGGACATCTTTGAGATACTCTTCTATTTATTTACGGAATATCTTAAATTCGGATTTATTCTTCCTTTCGAACTCATGAATCTTGCAGTAAATGACGAAGAGATCAAATCATTTCTGGTCGAAGACGGGAAAGATGACAGGGAATATTTCATCAAATACCTGACACGTATTCAAAATGAAGGAAAGATCAGAAATAATATAGATATTTACGAAATGGCCGATCTCATTATCACATTATTTTACGGCTTATATATGAGCATGTTCCTAAGTGAGGACATCGAAAGAGCAAAGAGAATCTGGGACAACGCTGTTGAGAAGTACAAGTAAAAATTTGATTAGATTATTTTCTTAAACAAAGTGCTGCCATTATTCCGATAACAACCACTGCCACTGAAAAGCCCGGCGACTGTGTCGCCTCCGGCTGTTTTGTAGCTGAAGTTGTCACTGTCTCGGTTATGGTGGAGGACGGCGTAACAGTCACTCCGGTTTCAGTTCCTTTTTGCACGACGTGAATGGCAAAGTCCGAAAAAGGCTGGGGTCCCTCCACCAGTGCCCTGCTGCACACATCAGCTGAAGCCTGCCCTTCCACAAAAGTTACGGCAAGCTCCGACTGGCAGCCTTCGGGACTCGTAAATATATATTTCTCACCGGGAACCATCGTTGTTTCTGTGAGATAATTCTGTCCCTGCCATCCCTGTGATACGCTGACATCAGATGAATCTGCCGTGCAGACCGATCCGGTGCATTCATTGCAGTCGGCTGTCATCTCATATGATATCTTGAAATTATTGAAAAACGGGGATACCAGCAGTGACGGATCGCCCCAGGAATCGGAAAGATATCTTGAGCTTGAATCAGGACGTTCGACACGGGCTACTGTTACAAATATCACTGTAGATACCTCATCTCCCGTAAACGTCCCTTGGATAATATCACCTGTTTGGAGATAGTCAAAGATATCTCCGTCCGGAACGGAACCGGTGAGATCCTGTTTATCGAGGGAAGTCACCGAGTACATAACCCATGATTCGCCATTCCATACCTCGTTCGTATGTAATTTAATCACATTGTCGGCTTCGTTTATCTTAGTAACTTCACCGGACACCGTTGTCTCCAGCAGGACCGCAGATGCGGAAAATACACACGTGAAGATCAAAATCAGCACTACTAACAGTGCTCTTTTGAAATAACCTAACCTCACTTATACACACCTCTTCCGATATCCGCCCGTCAAATATCTACGGGCATCTATAGCATACTTAATGATATAAATTATTGTTTATAAGGGTTGTTCACCTGTTTCCCCCGGATAATACTGGTAGAGCTTGAGCAGCATCTTGGTATTCGGGGAGATCAGGCACACGGGGAAGTACCCTCCAAAATTGTGATAATCCGTCCTAAGAAGGTTCATTTCAAGAGCTGACCTCTCTGCCGAGAACAGCAGTTCACTGTCTTCAGGGTCAATCCCGTCATCATCACTTAATCCTTCAGGTTCGATGGAATACATTTTGCTGCGCAGTTTTTCAAGAAACAGTAGCTTTAATTTGAGGAAATTTTCCACGATTCTCCTGCTTGATCCTCCCTGAATATACCTTACCAGTATTACCTGTGATATCAGGACTATAACGAAGAATATTATTTTAAATTCCTCTTCTGAGCCGCCTTCCAGGATCCTGCCGAGTGTAAACCCGGGAAGAAGAAGTGCAAGGAGCATAACAACTCCGGCAACTGCCGCAAGTACCGCAATAATCATGATATATTTGAAAAAAGTCAGAAATCCGGTATGATAACTCTTTTTTGCACGGACCTTCAGACCCAGCAGATATGAAAGGAATTCATCCGAATACGGTTTAACGAACCATATTCCCGTATAAAACACAATGATTGCAAAACACTGTACGAGAAGCATTCCAAAGGTAAACCTGTCAAAGATGTTCCAGAAATAAAGCATGGCTCCAAAGATCATGCTGAGAAGAAAAATTCCTATAAACCCGGGTGCCAGCGGCTGACAATTTATAAAAAAGAGTTTCCACCCGAATTCGGCAAAAAATTTCTTTTCTTTCTTTACCACCTTCATGCTGCCTTTTAGATCCCCGACAATCCCGCGGGCACTGAAATCCTTGTTCCTGGCCGATTCAACCCCTCTCTCACGCCCTGTCGGAAGGAGGAATATGAACGGATTAAACATAAGAAACACAAATGAGGAAACCAGCCAGTATATAAAGAAATTTACAGGAGACTGAATAAAGACCGCTATGAGGGCAATGACAGCCAGTGCAATTATGAGAGTAGTATACCTGAGTTTCAGGGAGAAGAGGGAAAGATTGTCTATCTCCTCCTGAACCTTCACCGTCTCTTCGTCAATTTGTTCGAGAAGTTTAACCTTTCTTCTCCTGTATTCCCCGGCTTTCATAATTGTCTCATCAGGGAGTGTTTTCTTGAATATATTGTTCATTATATAAGCTCCGTTACTGTTGGGATTACAGGGATTCCTTTTTTTCTGCTGCCGTACTCTTCTTCAGATCTTCCATCATCCTCACAATCTCCGCACCCTTTTTTTCCGCGTCTGGCAGTGCATCGGGGTGGCCCTCTATTCCCCCCCACCTGTCCATTCCCTTCACGGTTATATTTTCATAATAATCTATCCCGAAATCGTTGAAAAAAGCAGTTAGGACGGGATAGGCTCCCAAAAAAACATTGTCGGCATCCTGACCCGCTGTCGAGATGAAGATGCCTTTATGAAGCTTGATGTGCTCCGCACTGAATTCAAGATTCCTCAATACGAACTTCCTGGCCCAGAGGAACTGTCCCCTGTCGATTAGAGCCTTCAGTTCTGATGTAATTCCCATCGAATATATCGGAGATGAAAGAACGAGGACATCTGTCTCTGCGATCCTTTCAAGCAGGGGCGTCAGGTCATCCTTCACGATACAGACACCTGTCTTGTGGCATTTATTGCAGCCCATGCAGCTCCTGAAACTGAGTTTTTTCAGCAGAACCTTCTCTACATCTCCGCCGGCTTCTTCCGCACCTTTCAAAAATGCATCAAGAAGCTTCTCTGTATTCCCTCTGATCCTGGGGCTGCCAGATATTCCAAGTACGCTTACAGTCAATTCTTTTCACTCCTCTCTCAGTCTGCGGATATGCACTGCGATATCTTCGCATGCCTTTAATGCCTGCTGTTTTGCAGTAGGGTGCGCCCTTATCTCTCCTTTTTTATCGACATTATTTATCATAAGGTAAAACATGTCCTTGTCCCTGATCCCCGCGAGATGGAAGAAGCATTTTACGGAGGGGATCGCCCCGTCGAATACCCAGTCCCAGTCCTGCCCCGCGGTTGAGATGAAAAGGCCAGCTTTTTTCCCCCGTTTTTCAGTAGGGATTATCGGCTGTTTGAGAACATATCTCCGCGACCTGAATACCTGCATCCTGTCAATCAGGGCCTTTACCTGCGCACACAGTCCCATGCAGAATATAGGTGATGAGAAGATGATCACGTCCGCTCCTGTGATCTTATCCTCGAGCATCTTCATATCGTCATTGATAACACATATGCCCTCTTTTTCACAGGCATTGCAGCCCCTGCACGGATTTACTTCTATCTTCGAGAGTATTATCTTTTCAACCACTATGCCCGGGTGGCCTGATAAATACCCGATTACATAATCGAGGAGGTCTTCGGAGTTCCCGTGGCGCCTTGGACTGCCGGCTATTGCCAGTACGGATATATCCATATTATTAAGCTTAATTTGAAACGAAAACTAAAAAGGATTTTGGGTTAGGGATTCAGAGTTTTTTGAAGCAGAGATAGAAATCCTTGCATTCGTACCCTTCGGAGAGCCTCTTTTCCATATCTTTCTGGTTTACAGGCGGCGGAACGATTACTTTATCGCCCGGCTGCCAGTTTGCCGGAGTTGCTATGCCATGCTCGTCACTGGCCTGGAAAGCACGGAGCATTCTTAATATCTCCTGCATGTTTCTGCCGTTTGAGAGAGGGTAATACAGCATTGCACGAAGTACTCCCACAGGATCGATGAAGAATACGGTTCTTACAGTTGAAGTGCTGCTCTGTCCGGGTTGCACCATTCCGTAGAGGTTCGCGACCTTCATATCGAGATCCGCAATTACAGGGAACGGGATCTCCACTCCCATCTTCTCTTTGATGTTTCTTACCCAAGCCAGGTGTGAATGAACACTGTCGATCGAAAGACCGATTAACTGTGTATTGAGTGATTTCAGCTCGTCATAGATCTCTGCAAAGCCCATGAATTCAGTAGTACAAACCGGGGTGAAGTCGGCGGGATGGGAGAACAATATGACCCACGAACCCTCGAAGTCCGAAAGCTTTAGCGGGCCGTGAGTTGTAACAGCCTGAAAGTCAGGAGCTTTTTCTCCAAGAACGGGTAACCTTGGACCTCTGTCCATTTCAACATCCTCACACATGATTCTGCCTCCAAAATTTTATTTATAGGTCTCTTCGAGTTTTGCTTTGCCGTAAGCATAGGCGGGCATTCCGGAGAGCAGGAATGCAACACGAAGACCTTCTTCAATTTCTTCTTTCTTTACTCCAAGCTTCTTTGCACCTGCAATTTGTGCCTGTACAGCATGCTCATCACGAAGCGCTGCGGCAATTGAAATGGCGATAACCTTCTTGATCTGCCTTGAAAGGGCACCGTCGTCCCATATCAGGTTGTCAAGCGCCAGTATTTTGTCATGAAGCTCGGGATTTTTCTCGGCAAGTTCCCTGAAGATTACGGGGATCTTACCAATTTTCTTTTCCAGATCATTCATATCTGACATCTTTCACTCCTCCTGGAGAGTCATAGGTTCGCCGCAGCAGACAAGTTCGCCGCCGCCGACTTCAATAACTTTCACTACATTGCCGCATATTTCGCAGACAAATACCTCTCCTTCGCTCTTTACATTTACCATGCTTTTAGCTCCTAAAATTGATTTTATCTCTTGGGAGGATTCTTTGCATCTTCGGGAGTTTTTATATCAGGCCGGATATGCGTAATCGGGAAACACTGGTACATCTCGCAAGCACATTTTGGGCATTTTCGGAGATCCTGTTCGGTATCGTTTATCTCGAACTCAAAACCGCAGTCAACACAGACGTATTTCCCGGGACCTACCTTTTCACCCGATTTCACTTTTTTCACTTCTGCCATAACTCTTTTCCTCAGATTTTGATTTAGATGCAATCTATTTATGTGTTTTGACAGAGGCCAATTTTAAATAAATAAAGGTTTTATGAGAAGATATGACTGTAAAAATAATTGCACTGATGGGAAGTCCGCTTCCCGAAGGAAATACAGGCAAACTTCTGGAAGAGGCGACGAGAGGTGCAAAAGATGCAGGATGCAGCGTTGCACGGGTAAATGTATGCGATCTCAGTTTTTCAGGATGCATGGAGTATTACTACTGCGAGAAGAACGATTCCTGCTACATAAACGACGAATTCTCACCCTTTCTCCAGCGTTTCAAAAATATGGACGGGCTGATTATCGCAACCCCTGTCATGACCATGGGAGTTCCCGGCCAGCTCAAGTCATTTATGGATCGTTTTCAGGTCTATTTTATGGCCAAATACAAAAGAAACCAGCCTCTCATAACGAAAGAGCAAAAGAAATGGAGACGCACCCTTCTCCTTTCAATCGGCGGAATGAACATAAAAAACGATTTCGACGGGATAAAACTCACGACCGAATCTTTTTGCGACATTATAGACTGCCCGTACTATGACGGGGTCTTCCAGAATAATATGGACGAAGTAAAAGACATAACTACAAGGACAGATATCATGGAAGCGGCATACAACAAGAGTTTCCGGATGTGCAGCGAAATAACTGAGAATAAAGAAAAATATTCCTAAAGAAGCCCGCGCTCTTTAAAACTGACATATCCCCTTTTTGCGGTTATGATATGATCCAGAACCCCGATTCCAAGAATTTCAGCCGCTTCGTACAGCCTTTTCGTGATATCGACGTCCTGAACTGACGGCTCGGGGCTTCCGGAAGGGTGATTATGAACGAAAAGAACTGATGCCGCTCTGTCTGTTATGGCGTCGGCAAATACCTCTCGCGGGTGGACAGGGCTGTGGTTGAGGAGGCCTACCGTCACAATCCTTTGCTCAATAAGCTCTCCCGCCCCGTTAAGGGTCATACATATGAAATATTCCTGTTTTTTCGACCTGAGATGATCTACAAGAGGCAGGACATCTCCCGGCTTTTCAATCTTATAGGTGCTCCCGCCGGAGTATCTTCTCGCAAGTTCGAATGCAGCAACCATCTGCGAGGCTTTGGTCGTCCCAATTCCGTTTATTTCAAGGAATTCATTATAGGAGGGTCTTCCTCTTTTTTCTTTAAGCAGTTTCTCTATATCTGCCGATATTGCATTTACATCGCGCCCCGAGATGCCCCGGCCGATAATTGCAGCAATAAGCTCATTATTTGAAAGATTTTCAACACCAAGCCGGGCAATTTTTTCCCGCGGCCTGTCGGTATCCCTGATCTCTTTTATAGATTTCATCGATCCCCCGTAACCGTCATAATTCAGATATATTACCGAAAGTTCATTAATGGAATGGTTTTTTTGAAATCTTGTCCCCCCTGTTCGTTGATTGTCGATACGTGGTTCGACCGACAGTGTTTTATTATTTTACACTATTAATTATGTAGAATATCAAAGGAGGTATGATACCATAACCAGTCAGGAAAAAACAAATCTCAGCCATGGATATATCCCTGCGGAAGAATACCGGGAAATGTCCAATTTGGGCAACTACCAGACTGCCTATGAGAGATTTTTGAAAGATCCGGAAAAATTCTGGTCTGAGATAGCATCAGAGCTTGAATGGTTCAAAGAATGGGACCAGATTCTTGAATGGAACTATCCGAATGCAAAATGGTTCACAGGTGCAAAATGCAATATCACGCACAACTGCCTTGACAGGCACTTAAATACAGAGAAAAGAAACAAAGTGGCTCTCATATGGAGAGGTGATGACGGCAGCGAAAGGATCATTACCTACCGGCAGTTGTTCAGGGAGGTATGCAGGTTTGCAAACGGCCTGAAAAGTCTCGGCGCCCGTAAAGGGGACCGGATCTGCATATACATGCCGAATACACCGGAACAGATCATTGCAATACTTGCATGCGCAAGAATAGGCGCGGTCCACAACGTTGTATTTGCCGGATTCGGGATGGAGTCACTGCATTCAAGGATCAGGGATTCGGAATCGAGATTTGTCATTACATCCGATGCCAGTTTCAGGAGAGGCAAAAGAATCGATCTCAAATCGATAGTTGACAGGGCGATAGTCCACACATCGGTTGAAAAGGTCATCGTCCACAGGCGGACCAGGCCACGGACCGAACTCTACTCTGAAATTGAGATCGATTTCTACGATCTCATGAAGGAGAGGAATTACTTCATCGAACCCGAGGTCATGGACTCCGAAGACCCGCTGTTTATTCTCTATACAAGCGGAACGACAGGCACGGCAAAGGGTATCCTTCATACCTGCGGCGGCTACATGGTCGGAACATATTACACATGCAAGTATGTCCTCGATATGAAACCCAGCGATGTCCACTGGTGTACTGCCGATCCCGGATGGATTACAGGACACAGCTACATCATATACGGCCCCCTGCTGTTCGGAACAACCCTGCTTATCAGCGAGACAACACCAGACTATCCCGATCCGGGAGTCTGGTGGGATATGGTAGAGGACTTCGGCGTCACGATCCTCTATACAGCACCGACTGCAATCAGGATGTTCATGAGACACGGTGAGAAGTGGCCTGAAAAATATAATCTCGACTCCCTGAGGATACTCGCATCTGTCGGGGAACCGCTCAATCCCGAGGCATTCGAATGGTATTACAAAGTTATCGGGAAGAGCAGGACGCCGATCGTCGATACATGGTGGCAGACCGAAACCGGAATGCACATGGTCACAACACTCGTCGGCGAAAAGATGAAACCCGGATATGCAGGAAAAGCGATCCCCGGCGTTGTCGCCGATGTCGTTGACAAAGAAGGAAATTCAAAGAAGGCAGGAGAAACAGGCATTCTCGTCATAAAAGGGCCGTGGCCTTCGATGATGAGAAGCGTATGGGGTAATGATGAAAGATACAGGCAATACTGGACGCAGATAAAGGACTATTATGTAGTAGGCGATCTTGCGGTAAAGGACGATGACGGATATATCCAGATCATAGGAAGATCTGACGACGTCATAATAATCGCAGGCCACAACCTCGGCACTGCAGAGGTCGAATCCGCTCTTGTAGAGCATGAGGCTGTTGCCGAAGCCGCCGTTATCGGCATTCCGGACCCTGTAAAAGGCAACATCATCAAGGCCTTCGTAATCCTGATCGACGGATACAGCGGGAGTGAAAAGCTTGCGAACGAACTTACATACCATGTAAGGATGACGCTCGGCCCTATTGCAATGCCGGCCGAGATTAAATTCGTCGAATCTCTTCCGAAAACAAGGAGCGGAAAGATCATGAGACGTGTCCTCAAGGCCCAGGAGATGGGAGAGGACCCGGGTGATCTCTCCACAATGGAAGAATAATCTTATTTTCTTTTTTTAGTCATCTCCGCATGAAATAAATAATATTAAGCTCAATTATGGAATTAAAGCAAAAGGAGAAGATTTTATGACAACGAAAGATGATGCGGCAGAAGCCTTTGCAGGCGAATCCCAGGCAAACAGGAAATACAAAATATTTTCGGAAAAAGCCGATGCTGAGGGCTACTCAAATGTTGCAAAACTATACAGGGCTGCCTCTGAAGCAGAGGCAATTCATGCCAAGAGACTCCTCTTTCTCCTCCAGCAGGTAAATTCAACCGAAGAAAACCTGAAGAAATCCATTGAAGGAGAGACATCAGAGTACACCTCCATGTATCCTTCGTTTATCAAAGATGCCGAGAAGGAAAATGACAAGGAAGCTGCAACGATATTCACTCATGCAATGAAGGCCGAGGAGGTCCATGCAACAAACTATGGCAGGGCGCTCGAGGCAGTTGCCGGAGGTAACGACCTCGAGATCTCCAAAGTATTCTTATGCCCTGTATGCGGGAATATAGTGTTTGACTCAGTGCCCGACACATGCCCCATATGCGGAGTTCCCGGAAGAATGTTTAAAGAGATCGAATAACCGGCAAATTATACAAATTCAAATTCTTTTTTCGTGACACATTTAAATAAATTGATGGAAAAAGCAGTTACTATGCCGGATGTAAAAGTTTACTCGACAAAACAGTGCCAGTACTGCAGACTGCTCAAGGCGTTTCTTGACAAAAAAGGAATAAAATATCAAAATATTGATGTGGGAGAAGATATTGAAGCAGCCAAAGAGATGGTTGAACTCTCGGGCCAGTATGCAGTACCTGTAACTGTAATCGACGGCGAGGTCATCGTAGGCTATGACGTCAGGAGACTGAACGAACTTTTCGGGGATACCGGAGAAAAAGGTGAAATCGACATTATTATTCTTGGCGGAGGACCTGCAGGGCTTACAGCAGCTGCATATGCAGCGAGAAAGCTGCTCAGATGCATGATAATTACAGAGGACATAGGCGGACAGGCCCTGGAATCCTGGGCAATTGAAAACTATATGGGATTCCGTATAATATCCGGAAGCGATCTCATGCAGAAATTTGAAGAGCAGGTCAGGAATGAGGATATTGAGATCGAGATAGACCGGGCCGAATCGATTGAGGAGAGTAACGGAAAATTCGTCATCACTACGGTATCAGGGCAGAAATTTGAAGGTAAATCGGTGATTATTGCAACAGGTGTCAAACCCAGGTGGCTTGGAATAAAAGATGAAGAAAAATATATCGGCCACGGGATCAGCATATGCTCCACATGCGACGGTCCGCTCTTCCGCGATAAAATTGTGACAATTGTCGGAGGAGGAAATTACGCAGTCACGACAGCCATTGAAATGAGCAAACTTGCCACACACGTAAACCTTATAGTAAGAAGCAAAATCAGGGCTGACGAGGTATACACCAGCCAGTACGAGGGGCTTGAGAATGTTTCAACTTATAAAAACTACACTGTAAGCGCCCTTGAGGGGGACAATATGCTCAAAGCAGTTACAATTAAAGAAAGAGACACTGGCGAAGAGTCAAAACTTGAAACAGACGGTCTCTTCCTCGCTATCGGCCATGATGCAAATACCGGATTCCTTGAAGGCTTCGTCGATCTCAATGAAAACGGAGAGATCATCACAGACAACAACGGCAGGACATCACATAATGGCGTCTTTGCAGCCGGCGATGTTACCGATACCAAGAGCAAGCAGGTAATTATTGCCTCGGGAGAAGGTGCAAAAGCCGCACTTTCCGCCTATTCTTTCCTTGTTAACAAATAAAAGGGGAGAACTGCGATTTGTTTTTAAGCTCCCAACCAATTTTTATTTAAAACGATCATTTCCAGCCCCTCCATACTAAACTGAGTCAGAAACTGACAAAGCAAAAATATTGAAAATATCAAAAATGCGATCCTTTGGAACCAGAAAAGGAGGGGGTGTGGTGAATTTTTCACCACGGTGGTTTTGTCTGGTTTTTTTCTGGGGATTGGTGGGATTCTATTATATTTTGTATTGTATTATTATCTGTACCTGTCCGGCACAACCGGGATTGGAGTTGAAACGTGGTTTTTCCCGTTGTGCTTCGCAGATGGGGCGTATCTGGTTGCCAATTATTGGTTGCTGATTTAGGTTGCCTGAAGGCAGCCATTGACTGGTGATTTAATTTTCCGTTTGATACGGAATATGTTTCTACTGACTTATCAGGTTCCTGGTATTACCATGCATATTTGCCGGTTACCACCTCCTCATTTTGATCAATCCTTTCCGGTGTCATCGAAGATTCTTATCCTCTCAACCCTGATAGTAAGATTCTTTTGGGCTAATATAAATGAATAATATGCCAGCGGATAACTCATTTAACCTGATGGTTCAACGTCTTTAAAGAATTCCTTCAGACCATCGTTTTGAAGGACAATCCCGGTCAGGAATTTTTTAAACTCATCTACGGAAGAAAAACGCTCATCCTGGTTCTTATTAAGGCATTTCATGACCACATCGTCAAAGAGATCATCCCGGGCTCCCGCTTTCGAAGGAACAACGGGCTGCAAATGCAGGATCTCGTCGGTAACCTCTGCAACACCCGAACCGGAGAATGGTTTTTTTCCGGTTATCAGCTCATAGAACACAATTCCAAGCTGGTATATATCGGTCCTTTCGTCGGGATAGCCGAAGGTCTTCGGAGCGACCTGCTCCGGTGCCGCGTAATTCAGGGAGAATCCTATAATAGTCGTTTCATTTCCGTCCGACATTATCTTCCCGAGCCCCCAATCGGTAATCTTTGCGGTTTTGTCTGCTGAAAGCATAATGTTCTGGGGTTTTATGTCACGGTGAATTATACCCCTCGAATGCGCATAAGAAAGCCCTTCTGCAACATCATAGATTATTCTTAACGATTCCACGGGAGGGAGCGGTTTTTCAACAGCCGACAGAGGCGTTTCGAGATATTCCATCTCTACATAAGGGACAGGGAATATATTTACCGAATGAAGTTTAGCAATGTTCGGATGCTCCAGTCCTTCCCAGATCCTCATCTCCTTCAAAAACAGCCTTCCGGTAGTTTCGTCAAAGTTTATCGGAACCTTTACCGCCACCACGACTCCGTCTTTTCGCCGTTTTGCTTTAAAAACCCTGGCGATCCCTCCTTTTCCGATAAACTCGACATCGCTGTATTTATCATGGAGACTTTCCGGGAAATAGGAAGACGAGAGCGATGAACTCATAATATCCTCCTCTTTCATGAAGAGCGAAGTCGAATCAGGATCGAACGAAGAGGCCGTGACATCTCCTTTCTCTGCATACCACCTCATAACCAGTGATTTGAAACGATGTCTGAAGACAAGCGGAAGAACTATTGAAAGCAGCAGAGCTGCGGGATATGCCATCCCGGTTACCGGACCTAGTTCAACAGGTACCGTATATATGGATATTCCCAGGAGAACTGTTGCCACAATTGCAACAGGGCTCTGGAGGCGGTAGATATTTAATGGGAATCTTCCGCTGAGAAGACCGAATGCCAGAAATGCGGAGGACATAATCAGATATGCGGTAACAAATATGAATGCAACCTGAATCATCCCGTAGTCGATAAATCCGTATATCAGCCTTGAAGTATATGATACGACGGTGTAAAGCAGGGCAATAGACATGGCGCCAAAGGCAAGACCCATAAAGGCAACTTCATACTTTCTGCCGCCTTTCAAACCATAGATTCTCCCGAATTTTCCCAAAATTCCGATTAATCCGGCAAATACCCCGGCAATAAGAACCATAACAAAAACGATCTCAAACGGATTCTGCAGGGAGAGCATCGGCTCGATTCTGGCCGGATCGCCGCCAGTACCACCCGGGGTAGCCTGAACCGAAGTATTACCGTTCCCGCCGGGAACGCTCAGGTTTATAGAAATATTCTCCGGCAGCTGTATAATCGGAATTCCCGTCGGTCCCGACGTACCGTTGACACCGCCTGCAGTAATGATATCGGCCTGCGTTGTCTTCGGGACTACTACATACATTGAATTTTCAGATATCAGCGGATATTTATCTTTTACATAATTTTCATTCCTGAAAAGACCTTTCCAGTATCCTTCGTAGATCTGCTTTACTCCTTCATCAGAGAGCGAACCGATAAAATCAGAGCCCACGGCATCTCGGATATCCGATGCCGAGGTATAGGGCATATAAGGAGTACTGCCTATGCCGTTTCCGTCATCATCGCTCCCCTTATAATCGTCCCAGTAGTTTCCCAAAGACGAATTATAGATCTCATTTTCGTAAAGATACGAAGAATTGTCCGAGGACCAGTTCAGGGTCGTCGTCAGGGATTTCGCATTCACCCTGTTGTCAAAATTATTCAGGGTTATAACACCGGAAACATTCTTATCCGCGTATATGCCGACACTGTGGTTGTTTATGGAATTCCCTGAAAACGAAAGCCCGTCCCCGGATATGATGCTTATTGCTATCGGAGTTCCGAGGAAGGTGTTGTCGGAGATTATCGTATCGTTTCCCTCAATCCATACTGCGCAGTCGGCATCGCCAGAGATTGTAAATCCCTCGATGGTTACGTTATCCGACGTTATTGTAATCCCGGCAAGCCCCTCTTTGGTAATAATATGCGGTTTTCCCGTCCCGCTGTCCATTCCAAGGAGGGAGATCGGTTTATCAATTACGAAATTGCCCCCCCATTCCCCGCTCTCGATCAACAGTACAGAACCCGGTTCAGCTCCTGCTACTGCTGCAGCAATGCTGTTTGTGACTGTCTGATTTATAATTCCTTCACTGCTGCTGTTATTATTTGCTGCTGCAACCGGTGAGACAAGAAGCATGAGGAAAAGAAATAAAATAACCATATGCAGAGAGCAACAACTCAGGCAGGTAATCCTTCGCGTTATTTCATTATCCCCTCTCACCGTTTTCATCGATTATTCTGTCCTCTGTTTCGTCATCCGTACGGGTTATATTTTGAGAGTTATTATTCAGGTGTGTCTTTATGAGTCAGATTGAAGATGATTCTTGCTCCTTTCGATCCTCTTGCAAGATCGATCATATCTCCGTCAATGATGGATGTCTCACGGCAGGCCTGAATCTTTGTATTATTGATATATGTACCCCCCGTACTTCCACAGTCTTCTATGAACCAGTCCCCCTTGCGGTTGATAAATTTGGCATGCGGCCTGCTCACCCTTGTTACTGCTTCATAGGAGTTGGGAAGAACTATCGCATTATCGGAATTACTGAATTCAGGGGATTTGTTGTCTTCACGGCCTATCCGGATTTCGTCTTCCTTTAAGGCATATGCCTCCCCGTCGCATTCGCCACCAAGAACGACTATCAAAGGGACACCCGTGCTGTTGTCCTCTGAAAGAAGTTTCCTGACCTCTTCCAGTTTGGCGTTTAACTCCTCATGTCCTATCCTTACATCGATATTTGAAAAAATGCTGAGATTGCGGATAATTCCTTCCATTCCGCCGGGGATAAGTGAATATTTCCAGACTGGAAGTGCTCCTTTTGAGGTCTGCCTGCCCATCCCGGCTTCTTTCTTTATGACACCTGTCTTAAGCAGTTTATCTAGATGTTTTTTTGTATTTTCATAGCTCGTATCGATCTCTCTTGCGATTTCGCGAACCTCTTTCGGGTGGTTTTCAATCAGCTTCAGGATCCTGAGCCTTGTAGGATTTGACAGGACATTCAGGTATTCCGAGAGATCCTCATAAAAATCCGGATCCGAAGATATCGCAATTGTTTTGTCATTAATACCACCGCTCATTTTTATCACTCCCTGATTAATGAATCAATTCACTTTCAACTATTACATAACTTATCTTTTCAAAACAACAACCGAAATATTGTCCTCCGAGACGGGCATTGCGGATTTGACAAGTAGTCTGGCGGTTCCGTTCGCAGTTTCCTCTGAATTCAGCCCCTTCGATATAACATCATCTTCTATATAATCATGAAGACCGTCGCTGGATAAAAGAAGAACCTCTCCTGAATTGATCCCTATATGATACAGATCTACTGAAAAATCTCCGCCGATAGATCTTGTTATTACGTTCTTCATAGGATGAGTTCTTCTTTTTTCAGGATCTATTGCTCCTTTTTCCACAAGTTCCTGAACAAGAGAATGATCCACGGTAATCTGCTTTAGCATTCCGTTAAATAGATAAGCCCTTGAATCCCCGGTATTTGCAATGAAAACTTCCAAATCACGGACAAATGCGGCAACGAGCGTTGTACCCATTCCGGCTCTGTCTCCTACGGCCATTGTGCTGACATTTTCATCGGCCATGGCAAATGAATTTCTCAATAACTTTTCAATTTCAGCGGCACTCATGCCCGCCCTGTAATTTTTTGTGAACTCTGAACGCAGGGTATCTATGGCTATGCGTGATGCCACATCACCGGCAGCATGACCTCCTATACCGTCGGCAACCGCCATAAGAAGGCCGTCCTTAATTTGTGAAGCTAAACAGGAGTCCTCATTGTGCCGCCTTTTTCCTGCAATCGAAACACTGCTGTATTCCATATGATATATCCGGTACCTGAAATGCTGGACTGAATCTGAATTTCCGGTAAAGACACGAAAACAATAACCTGTCCGCTTGAAGAGAGTTTATCCTGTTTATTTATTAATATTGACAGTGATGAAGGTTAATAGATCTAACAATCCGGTTCAATAAAAAACAATTTTGAATATATTATGCAAATTATAATAAAGCTATCCAGACCATATACGATCCTATAACCATTATGACTATAACCAGGATCAGGAGCTTATAGCAGCATTTGTCGCACAGGCATAAAAATCCCTTCTCTCCTTTTGAGGCACCGCAGAGCCTGCATTTTTTGTCCGAACCGGCAGTTTTGCCAGGCTCTTTTTCATACATTTTCTTTATTTTAGAATCAAGGTTGGGGCTGTTGTGTATCCGGTGCCATTCATCAGCGCTCATTCCAAGGAAAAAATCGCATTCCTTGCATTTAAGCCAGACTTCATACTCATCGGGATGTTCAATGTAAACTGATTTGTTTTTACATTTGGGGCATTCAATCTCTTGCTCACTCATAAAAAACTCCTAAAAATTAATCGAAGTTTATGCATAATAAGAGTTCCATGTGATTTCGGAACCTAAGTCCGGCGGCTCAAAAATTCAGGAGCCGCCCTCTACCCCGTTCATCATGAACATTTTTCAGCTGGCAGGACAAAATTTGTGCAATGAAATTCAGGGCAATCCATATCGCTTCAATACTGATACTCACAGCATTCATTTTTACAGCTGCATGTACCGGTTCGTCAGGGCAGGGCAATAGTGAAATTTCCAGGTATATTGAAGACCTGTATTCAGAGGACAAGGATACGGTGACATCGGCTGTAAAAGAACTTGCAGGCAGCGGTGAGGCAGCGGTAAATCCCCTGATCAATGTATTTTCTTCAGGGAATCAGCAGGCTTCGGGTTACGCAGCCGTAGCTCTTGTATATATAGGAGAACCTGCGATCGAACCTCTCACCAAAGAGCTTGGTTCAGATAATGAAGACGAGAGTGATTGGGCCTCAAATACACTGGCACTGATGGGCAGTAAAGCTGTTCCGGATCTTATAGAGATAGTAAATACCGGAAGCGACACAGAAAAAGAGCAGGCAGCAATAACGCTCATTAAGATCGGTGAGAACGCGCTTCCTCTGCTAAATCTGGAACTCAATACCAATGCAGAGGCGGATCAGGCAGAGATCATCTCGATTATCCGGTCAATAGAGGCAACACAAAACCTGCAGGAAAAGTTAAACTATACGGCGGATGCGGCGTCAGTTTAAATCAGTCTGCAGACCCATCATCAATTTTTACCAGCAACAGGTCACTGTCTGAACTACCCTGATGATCTTTCAGGCCGGTGGTCATCCCGGCAATGATAAATTCTCTTTCTTCGGCGCAGTAATCAATGTCATAGCCCCAGTCTTCGCCGGAACTCCCGAAATCTTTCTCCCACAGAACCGTTCCAGAAGGATCAAGTCTTATAAGCCACCCGTCATAATCCCCCCATGAGGACATATTCCCGGGCTTATTGAATGATACACCTGCAATTACGAAATCTCCGTTACTGCAGCATTCTGCAGCTATTCCAAGGTCACTTGACGAACTTCCGTACGATCTCTTCCACAACAGTTTTCCGGAAGAATCGATCTTCAGAATCAATGCATCAGATCCTCCGTATGACCCGGCCGCATCATCGTCTCCGGCTGCGGCATATCCTGATATTATATAGCAACCGTCACCCGACAGTTCAATATCCGTAGCTCCATCTTCGCCTGAAGTACCGAAAGTCTTCTGCCAGATTATTCTCCCGTATCTGTCGAGCCTGATCACCCATATGTCGCTTTCTCCATAGTGTTTGTTGTTTCCTGAAGGATCACCATCATAACTCCGGGTTTGACCGGCAATTGTACAGCCCCCCCCGGGTGCAGGCGCAACTGCTGAAGCACTGTCATATCCTGTTCCCCCCAGCCGCCTCTCCCACACCAGGTTTCCGGAGGAGTCGAAACAGACGGCCCAAAGGTCGCCTTCACCAAGATTTCTCCTGTTTTCAAAGGATATATCACCGTCAGAACTCCAGGTCTCACCGACGACGATGAAATTTCCGTCATCAGTCATAATCATTGAAGATGCCCTGTCATCCAGGCTTCCTCCGGCCGACTTCACCCACTTTATATCCCCTTTTCCATCAGTACAGGCAAGAAGGATATCGCTGCCCCCGTGAAGCAAAGGAATGTCCCCGTCGCTGCTCGAAGTGGTTCCCGCGATTACCAGAGAGTCATCTCCGCTTTTTACAATAGATACTGCAGTATCATCACCCGATCCCCCAATGTATTTCTGCCATACAAGATCAAGTCCGGAATCGAAACCTGCCAGGAGGATGTCTGCACCGCCATTCTCTGATTCGATATCTCCCTCATCGCTGTCAACTGTTCCTGCAACAACAAATCCTGACGAACCGGCAATTACAGATGTGGCAAAATCATCTCCAGTCCCTCCGATTACCTTCTGTGCGTTTATATAGGGAGGAGTCTCAGTTTGCTGACCGTCTGATTCCTGTTCACCACCTTCAATACCCGTATCTGCCGTATAATCTTTCTCCGACATGACCCGTATTATTGCCTGAAGATCTACCGAAGTAGAAGAAGGTTCTCCCGATACCTTCGTATAAACCTCTGTCGGGGTTGGTGTGACGGTCAGTCTCTGCGTTGGAGTAACAGTCGGGTCCGGCATCGGATTCTCATCGGGATACCCGAATTCTGCAATCCACAGATCGCCGCCGCCATTGTTGAAAGAAACATCGCCGTCACTGCTGAATGTACATCCTCCGCCAATAAAACCGTTGACAGAACCGGAAGGAACAAGTTCATAGATCAGGTCTTTCTTCTGACCGCCGTGGCATCCGGTCCATACGATATCTCCTGATGAATCTGTCTTAATGAGCCATACATCCGTATCCCCATTGTTTCCGGCGACATCGCCGTCAGAACTTCCGGTCGCGCCACAGACCAGAATGTAGTCATCATCGAGGACAAGAACCGAGGCTGCTGCATCGTTACCGGAGCCACCGTAATTTTTCTCCCATTCCAGGCTGCCGGAGGAATTTATACGAAATAACCAGACATCATCACAGCCATTATTAGAGGAAACGTCCCCGTCACTGCTTTCAGCCGATCCTGCAACAATATAAGATCCGTCTGAAAGCACACCGATTCCCAAGGCTTGTTCATCACCCGAACCTCCATATGTGTTCTCCCACAGCAGATCTCCCGACAAACCGGTTTTAATTATCCAGGCATCTTCACCGCCGTTGTTTGAAGAAACATTTCCATCCGAACTTGCTGTACTTCCTGATGCAAGAAGGGTGCCGTCGCCGGGCAGGATAATATCACTGATACTCTCATCTGCAGAACCTCCGTATGTATTCTCCCATAGTATATCACCTGATGTGTCAACTTTTACTATCCATGCATCCCCCCCGCCATTGTTGGAAGAAACGTCTCCGCCACTGCTTTTTGTTTCTCCCACAGCAAGATACCCTCCTGAAACCGCTTCTATATCATTGAAGGAATCGTCGCCGGAACCGCCATATACCTTCAGCCACTGCAATACGCCATTGCTGTCGGTCTTCAGGAGCAGTGCATCGACGCCTCCGTTATTTCCGGATATATTGATATCATTGCTTGATGTGGACCCGGCGATTAGGAAGCCGTCATCTGAGGTTTTTATTATTGCAAAGGCAGTGTCATCTCCGGAACCGCCATAATTTATCTCCCATTCCACAGATCCGGACGAATTTGTCTTCACCATCCATGTATCGGATGAGCCGTAATTTAACGGATAATTCCCGTTTTTGCTCGATTTTTCACCGGCAAGGACATAACCGCCATCCGACGCACTGACGATACCGTATGCCGCATCAGCATTCGTTCCGCCGTATGTATATTCCCTGATTAGATCAGGTGCAGTCTCCGTAAGCCCGGTTATTTCAAAACCGTAAAAATTCACATACGTATCGGATGGGAAAAGAAGACTCCCGGCATTATAATCGAAATCTTTAGTCATCCAGAAAGTTCCGTCGGGATGATTGGACGATGTCCCCCAGCTGTTGTGAAGAAGCCATGCAGTTTCATTATAACCGATAAGCGTAACCGCATGCGCCGAGTCAGGAGTTCCGTTTCCCATATCTCCTATTGGATCATAAACGGACTCCTCAGATTCCGAAGACCACCATTGATCGAAACCTTCGCCGCTCACCCATTCAAAAGAGACATAAAGAGCCCTGCCCTGATCGATATACGATTCAATCGTATCAATAGCCACGGATTGTGAAATCCCCCAGGTCTGGACTGTAAAAGGAGCCACTGACTCAAATGGTACGGACGGATCTTCCGAAATTAAAGCGGACTGCATATTGGATGCACCATCCGAGCATTTGATCAGAAGGTCATAGTACCTGGCTTTGGTATTGTTCCAGGGAATCAGTTTTTTCTGATCATTCAGGTCATAAAATCCTGTAAAAGAGAAGAGATTTCCACCACAGCATGCCCAGGAAGCCGATGCTCCCGAACCTGTACCGTTCTTGTAATTTGAATTGAAGTACTGGACCGAAAATCTCTCTTTATTTCCGGTTTGAACGGCGTACTCAATCTCTGCAATCTCTGTACATGTCCATACCCAGCAGTTGCCGCATAAACCCTGATCCCTCTCGTCGCCGAAATAAGGAATATATCCGCTCAGATTCTCCCCACTCCCCGAGGAATCAGGAATGTCATCATTAAAATCAGTCTTCCCTACAGATGGGTTTTCTGTCGCATATGACACAACGGGATTTGCATTGATCGTCTCCTCTTTCTCCTCCTTGTATTCATCATCGATTGACATTACCCCGTAGGATCTATCCCCTGATTCCACGAGACAGCAATCTTCACAATCATTACCGGATGGTTCAGTCGTTTCATTATGGGAAACGTTTTCCCTGTGAATACTGCCTGTATCAGGATTTTGAACGCTTTTTAATGTGGCGTCTTCACTGCCAGGCGAACTATCAAAAAAACACGGAGCGATAAAAAAGATTCCCGACAGGATGGCAACTGCTATTAAAACAGCTATAACATGTTTTTTCATCTAATTCCCCGTTTTTTGCCCGGATATACAAATGCCGCAAACGATGCCGACAGACTGCTGAAGATCCGCATAAACTGTACGGAAATATCTATACTTATAACAATAAATATGTTAGTACTCATCTAAAAATATTTTTTTATTTAAAATAATTAGACATACACATGAAGAATACCTAATTTAAGTATAAAATAGATCAGATAGGAAAAATATATTGATAACTGTGGAAATATTACTATAGAAGAAAATGTCTGCAACCCATACAGGATCACCGGGAAAAAAGATCAGCAGATCCAGGGTGGATACAAAACGCATAATTGCCCTGCTATTGATTCCAATAATCAGCATACTGACTATTTGTCCGGCATATGCAGAAAATTCAGCAGATTACACACTATATTATGCACCGGGATCAATCCACCAGGGAGACGTTCTGACCCTGTATGGAACAGCCCCCCTTAATGACGGGGAAATACTTGATTTCAGGATTTACAGCAACAATAATAAAAAACCCACCTATTACGCAGCCAAAGAAGTTTATTCAGGAAACTTTAGTTTAAATATAGATACAGAGGATATCAGCAACGGCAATTATACAATTCAGGTGTACTACAAAGACAGTATCAAGGCTTCGGCAGATATGTTACTCCTCCAGAAAGACGAAGTTACAGTAAATATTCTGCCAAAAAACGGAGCATTAAGGATCTATTCAACGCCAGGAAATGCTTCAGTTTACATAGACGGGAATTTTGTCGGCATCACAGAGATTAATAAGGGACTTCAGATCAACGGCGTAACACCCGGAAATCACATTGTAATCCTGACAAAATCCGGATACAGAAATCAGTCACAAACTGCAGCAGTTTATCCCGATATGCTCAACGAGATTAATTTCTATTTAAGTAAAATACCCACCAACGGCACATTATCTATATGCTCATACCCGAGCGAGGCGGACGTATACCTCGGAAATGAATTCATCGGGGAAACTGACGACATTTTTACAAATCTTGCCCCGGGGATCTACCACCTCCAGCTTTGGAAAGAGATCGATGGATCAGATCCCAACAGTTCCTCTTTTGAAGACAGATTATATAATTACGAAGACGAAATCGAGATCAAGGCAGGTGAAATCACAACCATATTTGCAAATATGGAAGAGATGAGGCAGCCAACGGTGATGGAGGTAAAAACAATCCCTAATTTTGCAGAGATCTACATAGACGGGATGTATGTGGGAGACTCGGATATTGTATTGAACCCGATTGCTGAAGGAGACCACACAATATATATCTTCAAACCAGGATATTCCGAATACAACGGAACAATAAACATCCCGGCAGGCGGACTCAGCTTTAAAATGACCCTGACTCCCGTCTGCGACATAGGGAAGCTGCTTATTGTAAAATCAAACCCATCGGAACTTCCGATCTATATTGACGGAAAGTACAGGGGCAAAACACCCGAATCCGTTACAGGACTGGATGTCGGCAGGCATGAAGTGCGTGTAAAAAACGGTGAAACCGAATGGGAGGGAATCATTGAAACAATTCAGCCAGGTTCGGTAACAGCATATGCAGATTTTTCCCAGGAAGAACTGACAGAAACTGAAACGCCCGCAGCTGAAGTGGAAGAAAACGATGAGGAGGACGAGGAAGAATTCAGTGAAGAGGATCTTCTTAAGATGTATGGTCTAACGAAGCAGGATGAAGACGAGGAAGAACAGGAGCACAATACTCCAGCATATAATAATGAGAATAAAACGATTATTGACAGTCTGGTAGAATTTATTGCCGACCTAAGTCCATTTTAAATACATAAATAAAAGAGAAATCGGGAGAAAAAACCGAACCCGCAATAAAACATTATTTTAAGAATTATCTGAACCTGGCCGCAATTACAGTGACATTATCATCAGATTTAGCAATTACTGAATTTACAAGGGACTGGGCGATATGATTGCTATGTGTGTAATCTCTGAGTGAAAAAAATTCGATACCGGTCGTATAGGCATAAAATCCGTCGGTACAGAGTATAACTATATCATACTCAGATAATTCGAGGGAATAAGTATCAACAACAAAGTTGCCGCCGACATAGCCATACAATGAATTCCTCAAAGGATGGAACCGGGCCTCGTTTTCAGATATCGAACCTGCATCAACAAGTTTCTGGATCTGAGTATGATCCGTGGTCCTGAAACGGATACCATCACCCACCACATATGCACGGCTGTCCCCCGAATTGGCAATATACAACCGGTTTCTGTTTAATACTGCAGTCGTAAGTGTAGTGCCCATACCAAACAGATCGCCCCTGGCCTCATCGATTATCCTTTTGTGGGCAGTTTCATGGATTTTCACCAAAAAGGCTTTCATTTCTTTTTCGTGCTGAAATAAGGACAATCCTTCTTCTGAGAAATTTTTAACGGTATCAATTGCAATCCCGGAGGCGACATCCCCGTGCGGCAGCCCACCCATACCGTCAGCGACGGCAAAGATACAAGCATCCCCAAAATCCCGGATATAGAAGGTATCCTCATTTTTTGGCCTTCTGCCCTGCACGCTAACTCCCGATATATCATAAAGCCTTTTTACGCCGGCCGCACCTGCCGGCCCCTGGCACCCACCGGTTTTTTCCATCAGGCCGGAATCAGAAACCTCCAAAATATCTCCGTACATATCACTGATTTAACTATATCTTTTATATAATAAATATTTTTTTAGGATGAGTAGTATATTTTGGTATATGTCCAAATAATTAAAAAATATTCCAATACCATAATATCTATATTTTTTAACCGCATTTCTTTTATTGATTATTGATAATATGACAGGAAAAAATATCAGCAGCATCCTGGATAAAATTGCCCTGCTGAGCAAATCGATAAAAAAAGAGAAAAATAGTAACACAACACCCATATTTGAACAAATTTTTGAAAGATACCAAAAGATCTGCTACATCTACGGGAAATACCTCGACAAGGAGGAGCACTCCAATATTGCAAGGATGATCTACCAGGCCGATCTTGAAATGACGCCGGGCCTTTTTTTATCAATGATAATATTCAGTGCAATTGGTGCAGCTGCAATAATGGCACTTGTATCGGTTTTCATCTTTGCACTACCAATAAGTCCGTTTTACAGCCCGAATTCCCCCCTGTATATCGCAGGCCTTACGCTACTCACAGGCATAGCTGCAGGCGGAGGCTTCCCGTTTTACCTGCAAAACCAGATATCCAACAAAAAGATGGATATCGAAAGAAATCTTCCCTACGCTCTTGCCTTCATGTCGATACTTGCAAGTTCGGGAACAACGCCGCTCGACATACTCAAAAGTGTTGCAAATGAAAACTACGGTCATATATCGAGAGAATTTTCAAAAGTTTTATTCAGGGTGGAAATATTGGGAGAAGACGCAGTAACTGCAATGAATGCACTTGTAAGCAATACTCCTTCCGATCCCTTCAGAGACATCTGCATCGATATCTCAAACCTTATCTACGGAGGAGGAGGATTAAGCGGTTACCTGAATGCTAAATCAAAAGAACTGATGAATATAAGGAGACAGACAGACAAGGAATTTGTAGAATCGCTGGGAGTTTTCGGGGAAGGCTACCTTGGCGGAGTTATAATGGTGCTCACGCTTGCCATTCTCGGAATTGTTATAACAGGAGCATTAGGAATACAGATTGGACCCTTAAAAACCGACGAAATGTTCTTTGTATTAATTTACGTAGCAGTACCGATAATCAACCTGGTCTTCCTCCAGATTCTGACGGTCAAATATTCAACCAGCGTATGATAAAATGCCTGACTCCAACAACAATACAAAAAAAAGCAGAAGCATATCCTTAAAGAAAAGGATCCAGGACCTGAAAAACAGGCTGAATCTGAAATATAATATCAAAAGAGAGTACTTTACCCTCATTCTCCCCATAATACTTGCAGTAATTCTGCTGATTGCAGGCCTCATAATCAATATCCCGTACATTATGGGGAATGGGGCAGACGACGAAAATCCTGCCAATGAGAAGCAGAAGGCCTATGAAGAACTCCTGAAGCAGATGGAGGAAGGCGAGAGCGGAGGAGAAGAATCCGCAAACGTTGAAGGTATCGTAATAGAAGAGACGATAGTCGCCGAGGACGAAAGTGCGAAACCACAGGGAATGGACCAGTTCCTGATATTTGCGATCCTTATAGCAATTACCCCCTATGGAATAGACATTACGCTTCAAAAAATGGCGAAGAAGAGAAAAGAAGAGTTGTTTACTGAATTTCTCTTCAAGCTTTCGGAGATGATGAGAGGAGGCCTGGATCCGATTAAATCTGTCAATGAACTTGCAAAGGCAGAGATCGGAGTATTGACACCGCATATCAGGATCGCCGCCAACAGGATGGCATACGGAGACTCTTTTGAAAGGGCCATGAAGGCCATGGCAAGATCAACGGGAAGCGAACTTATAGCAAGGTATACCGAGCTTGTAATAGAAGCTTCATACAGCGGAGGGGGAGTCTCCGACCTTATCCTGAAATGTTCGGACGATATGCGGAGCATACTGTCCATAGAAAGGCAGAAAGAAGGCGACCTGAAACAGTTTGTCCTTATTTTCTATTTTGCACAGATAATTATCATATTCATATGTTACACCCTTACAAACGATCTCCTGCCTTATTTTACAGATCTCGGATCAACATCTTTTCTAGGGGATAATGAAATTGCAAATATGGACTTTTCGACGGGTTTTTTTCACCTTATCCTGATAAATTCATTCTTTGGGGGGCTCATAATAGGAAAGATATCAGAAGGCGACGTTCGTTACGGCCTGAAGCATGTTACAATTTTAATGATAGTCTCATATGTCTCCTGCATGATCCTGCTCTTCGGCGGAACCGGGGCTTCGGTGCAGGATGTCGAGATCGAGATAGTATCAGGGGCAGGGCAAGAAGGCTACGTTGGACTGCCGCTGAAAGAAAATCTTGTGATCGGAGTGACTGATCCGGATGGAAATCCTGTAGAAGATGCAACCGTGGTTCTTTCAATTTCGCCGGGAGGGAAGGTGACTGAATCGCTGATCACAGATAACGAAGGAATATGTGAAACCGATGTAGTACTCGGAGACACTCCGGGCGTCTATACGATTGAGATTACTTCGGGAAGGATGACAAAAAAGATAACAGTTCTTGCAATCAGCGGATGAAAAGAATGAAGAGTAGAGAAAAAGAGAATAAGAAGGCTTTATCCGTGCCTTTCCCTTGTATCGACCACAAAACCGTCGGAGTTTATGTTATAGGTTACAATTCGATCATAGGGAAATGTTCCGGCCAGCCTGATGATCTTCATGTTCCGTCTTGCGCGGCTGCCCTCGTACGAAGTCGTCAGGTGAAGAATGCCATCTGAAAAAGAATCTACAAGAAAATTCTGCTTTTTATCAAAGACGGATGGATTATGAAGGATAATTATCAGCCTCCCCTCCATTTTCAGTGATTCAGCAAACCGGAAAAAGTCCAGCATGTCATTAAATCCGGTTTCGGCAAAAAGCAGAGAAAAATTCTCGATAATGTTCAGGTCCGAGGACAACAGAGATCTCATATCCACAGGATCCCAGGAATTCAGTATATCGGATTTTTTGATATCCGGAAGATTGTATAAATCCATATCACCAGATACGGCTTCCTTAGAGCGTGCCGTAATTACATTTAACGTGATTTCACGCTCCTTTGCATAAATATTCGCAAATATTAGGGCCATAGGGATTTTCATGTCGCCATCCTCCTCCCTGATCGTTATGATTCCACGATCAGGAATTTCCGGAAGGCCCTGATCCACTTTCATAGTAAGTATTAATAAAATTACATATTTATAATATATTCCAATACAAAAAATTATACAAAATTAAAATTTTACATATATTCATACAAGAATATATTTAAAAATGGTTTTCCAACCACTTTTCAAAGAAGAAAATCTACCCCGACCCGCCAGAAATTTGAAATTTGATCCAATTCATTCCGGAACTACACTAAACCCATGAAAACTATTAACCGGAGGACCATACATGGCGGGATAAATACCATTCGCCCATATTTACCCCGGAGTATCAATTTACATAAAAATTATTCAAATTTGAAGAGTAATGACAAATAGATATATGTATAATAAGAAGAAAATATATCTTTAAGTTAGACAGGATATAGTCTGTTCTAACCCGTAGCGGGACAATTAAGCCCACACCTGTAATGAAAAAGGTTCATGTGTGGTGAATAGAATGAAAGGTCTGGCAGACAAAATATTCTATGATCCCCGGATGATCGCATTAATGCCTTCAGCCGGAATTATCATAGACTATACTTTAACTTTCATTTTTGCAGGCGGTTCCGGTAATATTATGATGTATGAGTTTAGTCCCATCATGCGATTATCGGCCGCCTCAGGGCTTATTTTTCCCGTTATGTTAGTAATCGCCGGATTTTATTATTTTGCGGCCCTCACAGGCTTAAAAGTCCTGTTAAAAAGTGCAATATACCCATTTGGAGTTGCGATTGCCACAATTGTGATGCTCACACACATTATGGGAGCTTTTTCATGGATTATCAAAAACCAGGCATATGCTTACACGGTTTTCGGGATGTCAATAATGATGATAATCATTGCATTCACAGCTTTTCTTTATTCGGCGTTGCTTAAGAAGGGAGCCATATGCCAAAAATATATACAATAAGTAGCCTATAGCCGCAGCCATATTCTATTTAAGGAAATTTTATCATCAGCCCCGCCTGTTTTTTTACATCAGGTTTCATAACCCAGAATTATAATGCCGGGAGCATGGACCATGGTTAAAGGCTAAGGCAATCTAATAAATGATTCATCCGGGATAAAAAATGAGGATGAAAGAATATCAGGGCAGTACAATATCGGACTGATTACAATAGGAATTCTGCCGGTAATCGCCTTAAACACCAGGTCCTGGTATGGAAATAACAATACCCATACAATGCTTGTAACCGCCCTGACATCATTTATGATCCTGCTGATGCTGGGCATTGTTTTATTGCTTTTAAACAGGGAAAAAGAAGAAAAAAATGATATCCACAATAAGAGATAAAGAAGAAAAACCCCACATATTTATTAAATAAAATATGTATTTTTATTTATTAATCATTACTTTTCGATACAATTATATGTGAAAACTGTGATTACTATTTGGTGAAGACCTCTCTTGCCAGACCGGAGGCGTGAGTGCGATCCGCACTCCTCTTCGCCACACACGGAACCCTAAATTCAGATACAGGAGAAAAAAAATGAAAGTTTTTGCAAAAGACGAAAACGCAGTTTCGCCGATTGTTGCTACACTCGTTCTTATCGTTGTGGCAGTAGTCGGTGCCGTATCAGTCGGAACGATCATGGGAACATTCTCTGACGATGTTTCCGGACAGACAAACGCAGGAGACGTTTCCAATGCTGCAGCTACCGAGATCCTCATCGCGGGCTCAACAACAGTCCAGCCCGTATCCGAGCTTCTCGCAGAGGCATACATGAAGGAGAATCGCGGTGTAAAGATCACGGTCCAGGGCGGCGGCTCAGGTGCAGGAGTATCTGCAGCAGGCATGGGCATCGCTGACATCGGCGCAGCATCACGTAACCTCAAAGATGAAGAGGCAGCAAAGTACACCGACCTCCAGACAAAACAGATCGGAGGATCAGCTGTTGTAGTTATCGTTAACGAAAATGTAACTGGTATCACCAGCATAACTGAGGATCAGCTCGAAGCAATATTCATAAACGATGACTTTACCTCTGCACCAAGCGGAATCACTACAGCATTCCAGCGTTCAGAAGAATCAGGAACTGAAGACACGTTCAGTGAGTTCCTTACCGGCAAGAGCGGTAAGATCAATGCTTCCATTGATGGTGCAACAGGAAACGCAGGAGTACTTGAGTCAGTAAGAAGCACAACAGATTCAATCGGTTTCGTTGATGCAGGATACGCACTTGACGCATCAGGAGTCACAGTACTCAACATCCAGATTGACACAACGATATACGAAGCAACCTCAAAAGGTATCCAGAACGCACTCTCAGGCAAAACAGGCGAGTCTGAATGCTATGTTACAGGAGACGATGCAACATCAGGCAAGGGCCTTGTTCGTCCGCTCAACTATATCGTCGGTTCGAGCCCCTCCTCAATAGTGAACGACTTTATCTCATTTGCCCAGTCACCAGGTGCAATCGAATACTTTGACGAAGCTGGAATGTACTCAATAATGAGCTTTTAAAACCAACCACAATCTAATTTTTGTTTTTTTGGAGAAGACACAGTAAATGAAGGGCATATATGATATCAAAGAGCATATCCCCGCAGACAGACCCGGAAGACTGTTCCTTCTCGCAGCAATAATCTCAATCTCCTCCGTAATCCTGATATTTATCTTCCTTTTCGTTACGGCATCCCCGGTTCTACTGAAAGAAGGCACCGAATTCATCACAGGAACGGAATGGAACTATCAGACTGGAGAATACGGAATACTCCTGCTCATAGCAGGAACCATTGTCCTTACAGCGGTGACAATGGCAATCGCAGTTCCACTCTCTATCTTTACCGCGATATTTCTTGCAGAATGGTCCCCCAGGTGGCTTACCGGAGTACTCAGGCCGCCCATTGAGATGCTCGTCGGGATACCCTCAGTTGTGTACGGGATCTTCGGGTTCTTCGTCCTTGAAAATATATTCCAGGACTTCGTCGATCCCTTCATCGACTCAACACTCGGTTTTATATGGATCTTTAAGGATGTAAATCCAAACAGCGGTACAAGCATCCTCTTGGCATCGACCGTTCTCTCGATAATGATACTCCCTACTGTGACAGCACTTTCACAGGAGGCACTGGAGACAGTTCCCCGCGACTACAGGCACGCATCGCTTGCACTCGGGGCGACAAAATGGGAGACAATAAAAAAGATAATAATACCCGCTGCAATGCCCGGGATAATAACCGCATTCATACTTGGGCTTATGAGAGCGATCGGTGAGACCATGGCCGTAGTAATGCTCATGGGCAACAGCCTGCACTTCCCTACATCAATACTCGATACCGGCTATGCGATGACTTCCAAAATTTTGAACGACATTGGGTATTACATCTCATTCGACGAGCCCAAATCCGCCCTTTTCGCCATAGGGGTTGTAATATTCCTGATGGAATTTATCTTCGTGGCCCTTGCAAGATTCGTGGGCTACAGGTTCACGATAGACAGAAGGGAGAGCTAAATGAATTTCAGGATGGCAGAAGAGAAGTTCTTTCTGGTTGTCAGCTGCCTTGCCACAGCGTTCGCCATAGGAACGCTCGTCTACATAATAGGTACAATCTTCATGGAAGCGCTGCCCTCCCTTTCACTCGAATTCATAACAACCGCTGAATCCGATTTCCCCGGTGTAGGAGGTGCGATCGCGAACGCGATAGTCGGAACAATCTTAATTTCCTTCTTTGCAACGCTTCTGGCAACACCCCTTGCAATAGGAACTGCAATATATCTCCAGAAGTACGCCAAGGAGTCGCTATTCACAAAAACCGTCAGGTTCCTGATAGAGGTGCTTTCAGGGACACCCTCCATAGTTATAGGTATCTTCGGGATGCTCGTGCTCGTATACTACATGAAGAATATCACAGGCGGTTTTTCACTTATTTCAGGATCAATAGCCCTTGCAATACTAATAATGCCTGTCATCGAGAGAGCGGTTGAAGATGCAATCTTTGCAGTTCCGAAATCGATCGAATCCGGGAGCTATGCACTCGGGGCGAACAAATGGGAAACTATCAGGAACATCACGCTGCCGACTGCCATTTCAGGGATCATGACCGGAATCATACTCGGCTTCGGAAGGGCTGCAGAGGAATCGGCGGTCGTGATCCTGACTGCAGGATATTCACAGTTCATGCCAGAATTTGCAATTAAATCATCTGACAAACTGGCCGCCGGCTTCAAGATCTACCCCATACAGGACCTTGTAGGAACCCTGCCCTACAGTGTCTATCATGGATACGAGAATTCGAATGTCATTCCGATATCAGATGCCTTCGCAGCCGCCTTTGTTTTGATTGTAATAGTCCTGTCAATAAATGTAGTGGCAAAGATTCTCCTCTGGAGGTATAAAATTGAATTATGACAAGGAGGATGATCATAAGGAATCCCGGGACGAAGGAGAAGCAGGAAATTCCGATGATTTTTTTAAAATAGTGAATCAAATCCCGGAAAAAGATCTTAAAACCCCTGATCAGCCCCCTGATAAAAAAATAACAGAGAAAATTGAGAAAAAGAGAAGATTACTCTTCAGGGAGAAAAAAAATCAAAATAAAAACAGCCGCGATGATACAGAAAAACCGGCGGAAGATCTGGGAATAGAAGAACTCATTCAAAGAATGAATGGCAGGACGCAGGGAAACAACCAGGACAACAATGAAATTCTGCCTTCAATTTGCGATAAGGACCCTGACGATGACGTAGTAATCCCTGCTACCAGTAAAACCGATCAGGATGAAGATCAATCCTATAGCGACAAGGATACAAAGGAGAAAAAATCCAAAAAGAAGCAAATTCTTCCCAAAAGGCAAAAAAATGAGAATAAAACAGTAAAGAGAATCCGGAAAGAAGAAACAAAACCCGAACAGGAGAACAAACACTCCGAAAACGATGATAAAGACCTTCTCTCCAGAATCGAGGAGATAATTGAATCGGTCGTATCCAGATTCGTAACCGAGAGCATCGGCGAAATGATGGAGACCATCCCTTTCGATATCGGAGAGACAAAAGAACCCCAGCCTGTAGATTCCCTGAAAACAGTCGATATCGCCTACCCTGTCGATCCCCCGCACCAGTATATCAGAGTGTTTTACGACAAAGAAGACCGTGCTCTTCGCTACCAGGTTCTAGAACCGGAACTGAGCAGAGGAGAAGAACATTGCCTGATTATTATAAAAAATGCGTTCCAGAAGATGATAAGCACAGATCTCAAACTGATCAGCGGAGAGAAAAGAGAGGAATACCTCCATGCAAGGTTCAGTTCGATCATCGAGATATTCGGACTTAAGCTGACAGAAGATCAAAGGAACAAGATCTTCTTCCATATGAGAAAGCAGTATCTCGGTTACGACAGGATCGACAGTATGATGAAAGACAGATACATCGAGGATATATCGTGCAACGGCGCCGAGATGGATCTCTATGTCCAGCACCGCACATTCGGGCCGATAAGAACAAACATCAGGTTCGAAAACGTAGAGCTTAACAACTTCGTTCTAAAGCTTGCACAGATAAGCGGAAGGCATATCTCACTGCTTCAGCCGATCCGCGACATCACGCTCCCGGACGGGAGCAGGGGCAATCTTACACTCGGAGGCGAGGTCACAAAGAAAGGATCGACATTTACCATACGAAAGTTCAGGTCGAATCCGATATCTGCCATCGAACTGATGGATTACGGGACAATCGGATCCGAGCAGCTCGCATTCCTCTGGCTCCTGATGGAGTATAAGAGATCGCTTCTCGTATCAGGCGGAACTGCGAGCGGAAAGACAACGCTTCTCAACGTTCTATGCAGTTTTATACCAATCGACTACAAGGTAGTGTCGATCGAAGATACCGCCGAATTAAACCTTATGCATCCAAACTGGCTCCAGTCGATTACCCGAACCGGCTTCGGGGGCAGTTCTGATGCAGGCTCTCCATCCGGAATCGGAGGAGGAGGGGGAGGAAAAGCACCGGGAGACATCTCGCTCTACGACCTGCTGATTGCAGCATTAAGGCAACGCCCGGAGTTTATACTCGTAGGAGAGGTCAGGGGCTCGGAATCTTTCACGCTCTTCCAGGCGATTGCAGTGGGTCACGCCGCTATGGGTACAATACATGCCGGAACAATGGACGAACTCCTCTCAAGGATAGAATCAAATCCGATGAACGTTCCGAGGAGCCTTTTCTGCAACCTTGATGCAGTAATATTCCCCATGCAGATAAAACGGGGAGAACTCTCCATAAGGAGAGTCGTGTCCATCGTCGAGATCCTTGAACTGGACAGGGATACGCACGACCTCGTCACAAACACCGTGTTCAAATGGAATCCGGAAGAGGATGCATTCGTTTTTTCAGGAAAGAGCTATCTTTTCGATAAAATCAGGGAGACATTCGGCGTGGACACTGCCTTCCTTCTGAATGAGATGAAAGATCGGGCATATGTTTTGGAATGGATGAAAAAAACGAGAGTCAGGGATTACCGCGAGGCCCTGAAAGTAATAAGGATGTATTATAAAGACAAGGAAGAGCTATTTAAAAATATTGAAGATGGAAATACCAAACCATGGATCAGGATTCAAAATAATAAAACTGGGGAGCAAGTTTCCCTGACGACAACCTGATCGCTCCTATTCCTGAATTTTTATTAAACTCAACCTTCCCGTATTCATCAGTTATCCCGAACCATTTTGAAAGTGAGACATTTCCATCAATTAATGCAGCCGTAACAGGCTGATCAGAAATACCATCACCATTGATATTTTTCACGTACACATAAAATGAGCTATCTGCACCACTCACCTCAATATACATAGGAGGAGTATATAGGGAGTTTTTCGGAATTACAACAGGTTCAGGCGATTCTCCAGTTAAGCCATCGTTATCTGCGACTTTCAGCCAGACTTTAAAAGGCCCTTCGCTCGTAAGCGGAATCCGGACCTCACTTGTGGTGTATGTTGAATTTGTACAGGAAGATCCGTTTGTCCAGTCTTCAACAGTCCATAAATAATCAACTACACTGCCGTCCTCATCAAATGACTGCTTGCCGTCAAGGACAAGGACAAGCTGATCAGCAACAAGCAGATCTTCGGTTTCAATAGTGTAATCGATTGAAGGAACAGGACTCTTGAAGTTTTTATCAAAGGTGTTGTAGTATCTCGATATCAGAACGATTTTAACTGTTTCGTCCTCCGGAACATATTTAGGATTATATTTGAAAGATGAAAGAAAACTTACGTTTATCGAGGCTGTTTTTGTCCCTTCTACTAAAAGAGGATGGTCTTTATCGTAACTGTTGCCTTCTTCGTCATAGAACGTGAATGCATAATCATCATTGATTTTTACAGCAATTACTTTCGAATCTTTTATATCCATATTAGAAACATCAAAACTTATCCTCGACCAATTATTCCATGTAGTATTATCCCATACGGTGATATTCCATTGAGTAAAATTTTCATTCTCGAGAAAAGACAACCAGTCACTTCTGTTATTTTCAAGTTCGATCGATACTATGCGTAAATCTTCATTTTCGACCGCACTGACATGGGCCTGCCTTTCCATCTCCTCCTTTTCAAACTCCGAAACCATTATAGCAAGAGCTGCAGCCGCAATAACCGTGATCAGGATTAATAAAAGAGTCCCGATTATAACAGAAACACCTTCCCGGCGATCCCGCAATACCATCATACTTACTCAGGCGTTGTCGATGTTAAGATATATCTTTTTGTAAATATGAATATAGATCGTATGTAAAATATATGTTTTGGAGTTGAAGACGTTGTCAGCAGTTGCCGTCTTTTTTCCTGTAACCCTCAAGGATAAGTGAATTGATATTCTTCACAGGCTTATCGGTTGATTCCTGGATATGAAACTCACAGAACGGGCAGGATGTTACGACAATGTCGCAGCCGGTCTTCCCGATCTCCTCTCCCCTTTTCATCCCGAGCGCTTTCGCCTCATCAGGAAGTCCTGATCTTACACCTCCGCCTGCACCGCAGCAGATAGACGGCATCTCGACAAATTCTCTCGCGAACATCCCGATGAGTTCTCTCGGCTCGTCATGTACGCCCTGACCGCGGAGAAGGTGGCAGGGATCATGATATGTTACCCTTACATCAAGTTTTTCCGGGGGCTCGATCCCGTATTTGACAAGCAACTGGTTGATATCAATCACTTCAAACGGTGTGTCATAGTCATTTTTAAGTGTCGATCCACATCCCGCACACATTGTAAGAACGGTATCAATGCCCCTTTTGGCAAAGCATTCGATATTCGTCTTTTTCAGGTTTTCAAGGATCTGCGTCTGGCCGGTCCTGATAAGAGGCGATCCGCAGCAGACCTGATCTTTCGGGACAATGACCCTAATGCCGTTTCTTTTAAGAACCTCAATAGTATCGAGACAGGTCTGAACAACTCTCATATTGTACATGCAGCCTACAAAGAAGCCTACCTCGCAGCGAACCTCACCATAAGGCTCGATTACCTCAGGAACCATCTCGAGGAAGGTTTCACCTGCCTTCTCGACACTTCTTCCTGTGGTCCTGACCAATTCTGCAACTGCCTTGTGCCGGTCAAGTGTTAAGCCCTGCCTGTTGGCAAGTTCCCTGAGTTTCTCTATCGCTCTTCCGGGAATAGCTATCTTCTTGGGGCAGGCAAGGTAACAGGCCTGACAGGAAGTGCATGTGAAAAGCCCTTCATCGACAGCCAGCGGAACCCGGTTCCCTGAACTCCGCGGATCAAGTGCAAGCCTCATCTCCTGTCTCATCAGGGTCGGCCCTGCAAAATCAACAACCCTCATCGCGGGACATACTGATACACAGCACATGCACTCGATGCAGTCTCTTATCGGTTTTATCCTGTCGATCTCTTCCTTTTCCGGAAGTTCACCGCATCTGGAGGGGACAAGGCCGGGCATCTTTGAAAGCTCGGAGACCAGATCGACAGCAAGATCCTTTATGACCGGAAGATCAAGAGGTTCCAGAATCATCCCGTCTTCTGCGATAGTCATGCATGCAAGCTTCGGTTCGCCGTTTATCTTTATTGCACAGCTTCCGCACTGGCCTGCACCGCAGCAGTACCTGAAAGAGAGAGACGGATCCAGGTTGTCCCTTACAGCGATCAGTACATCGAGCACCCTAGCTCCCTCGTTGACCTCAACATTATAACCCTTGTAAGAGGGAGTGATTCCTGAAGAAGGGTCCTGCCTCAGGATCTCTACTTTCAGGCTGACTTTCTTAACCGAAGCCATCTACTGCTCCTCCTTCCGTTCAATTCCCGATTTTTCAAGTGACTGGAACGTGTGGCTGTATGGCGATTTTTCGGGATTTTTGCAGGGCCCGAGATCTGTCCTCATGTTGGCACCCCGTGATTCGGGCCTGATCAGTGAGCCTTTCACGACGAGAACGGCTGTCGTGAGCATATCTGCAACTGTACAGCAATCGATAAGATTTTCACGCGATTCAGCCTTAGTTTTCTCTCCGGAGAGCTTTTCAAGCTCTGAAAGAGCTGTTTTCAGGCCTTCTTCAGTCCTGAATATTCCGGCATTCTCCCACATCAATGCCTTCATTCTCCTGCGGATTTCGGCAGGATTCTTATCTCCTTTAAGGTATCCTTCCAGACGGGCCCGGATTGCATCGATCTGAATCGGATCGATATTTCTGCGGGTCAAAGAACTCTTTCCCGCGGATTCTCCGGCACGCTTACCGAAAACCTGGGTATCTGCAAGCGAATTTCCGCCGAGACGGTTTGCACCGTGGACTCCACCGGTCACCTCGCCGCATGCAAAGAGCCCGGGGACATTAGTCACCCCATGAGGATCTATCCTGATGCCTCCCATGAAATGATGGGCAGTGGGTGCGACCTCCATCGGCTCTTTCCTTATGTCGACACCAAAGTTGAGGAACTGCTCAAGCATGAGCGGGAGCTTTACTTCAATATATTTATCGTTAAGTTGCGAAACATCGAGATACACGCCTCCTTTTTCAGTTCCCCTGCCTTCGAGGATTTCGGTTGCAATCGAGCGTGCGACGACATCTCTTGTCGAGAGCTCCATCCTTTCGGGATCATAATTCTCCATGAACCTCTCTTCTTTAGTATTCTTCAAAACACCGCCTTCACCGCGGACGGCCTCAGTAATCAGCCTCCCGCGGGCGTCATACGGCTGAACTGCACCTGTCGGGTGGAACTGCACCATCTCCATGTCGATAAGCTCCGTTCCTGCCCTGAATGCAAGTGCAAAACCCTGACCGTTTCCCGTTGCACAGTTCGTATTAACCTCATAAATCTGCCCGGCCCCGCCGGTTGCGAGCACGACAGCATCGGCTTTTATGACGACCAAATTTCCACTTCTGTCAAGCCCTGCCGCACCACAGACACTTCCCTTGGATTTTAAAAGTTCTATTGCAGAGATCTCGTGAAGTATTTTGATATTTTCAGTCCTCAGGTGCTCGACGAGGGTCATCATCATCTCATGACCTGTCCTGTCACCCGCATAGCACGTCCTGTTGAACCTCTGGCCTCCGAACGGGCGCTGGGCAAGCTGTCTTTCGGGCGTAAGGTCAAAGACTGCACCCCAGTCAATAAGATCCTTCATCCTTTCAGGCGCTTCAGCCACAAGTGTCTTTACAAGTTCAGGATCGTTCAGGTATGCACCGCCCTTCATCGTATCCTCCTCGTGGAGGGTACAGCAGTCCGCAGGATTCAGCACCGCATTGAAACCGCCTTCGGCCATAGGGGTGCAGCCGCCCTTTCCGGCAACAGAGCGGCTCATCATTACCACGTCACCGTAACGGGCAGCCTCGATTGCCGCTCTTGTTCCGGCACCACCGCTTCCGATGACCAGAACATGGCATTCTATGATATTTTCCGTATTCTCTGCAACCATTCAGAGTAAAGGTTAGTTATTTATAAGACATAAAGAAATGGCAGACTGCAAAATTTATAAACAGCACCTTAAACCCGGAGAATCCCCACACTTATTTTAATACCATAGCAACTCCATACACTATAAAACCAATAAAAAGAGTGAGCTAAATTGAGGCTTTTAATGAAATTTGGCGGCACATCGGTCGGCGATGAGAACTGCATCGGGCGCGTTGTGTCGATCATCAGCCATTACCGGAGTTCAGGGTGCGAACTTGCGGTTGTAGTATCGGCGATGTCCGGGGTTACGGATCAGCTTATTGCAATAGCGGAAGAGGTCGAAAAATCAACTGACAAGCCTCCGATTGAGGCTACCATACAGTCGCTTAGAACCAGACACACAAAGGTGCTTAAAGGAGTTGCACCCGACGAATATGAGGCGGTCTCATCTGATATTGAAAACCGTCTCGACAACCTGAAAAACATCCTCACCGCCGTCCATAATTTAAGAGAGCTCACTCCAAGATCCAAAGACTACATCATTTCTTTCGGCGAAAGGCTCTCGGCATTGATCGTGAGCGCAGCACTGAGGCAGAACGGGATCGATTCGATGCCACTCAACGGGTGTGAGGCAGGGATCATCACAAACGAGCGTCACGGGTGTGCAAATGTCCTGCCGGAGAGCGATGCAAGGATCAAAAGCAGGGTAGGAGCACTTCTGCAGGATATGGTCCCGGTTGTCATGGGGTATATGGGATGCACGAAGGACGGGATCGTCACAACGCTCGGGAGGAGCGGTTCGGACTATTCTGCGGCTGTCGTCGGTTCGGGAATAGATGCCGATGAGATCTGGATCTGGACTGATGTAGACGGCGTAATGACTGCAAACCCCCGCATAATTCCCGATGCACGTGTAATATCCGACATCTCATACCATGAGGCGATGGAGCTCTCATATTTCGGGGCGGAAGTGCTCCACCCGAGATCTATCGAACCTGCGATGCAGAAAGGAATCCCTGTCAGGGTCAAAAACACCTTCAACCCCTCTGCCGGGGGAAGCTGCGTCCTGGCATACGAGAAGAAGGACGATCGTGTAGTGAAAGGGATAACATATATCGAGAAGGTCTCCATCATAAACATCACAGGTGCTATGATGGTCGGAAGGCCGGGGGTCGCAAAAGCGATATTTACCGAACTTGCAGACAGAAACGTCAATGTTATGATGATCTCACAGGGATCATCAGAGGCGAACATCTCCCTGATAGTGGATGATGAGCATCTCGATTCTGCAATCGCGGCACTTTCAAAGGTCCAGCAGGGAGGATACGTCCGCGAGGTCACGTATGACAGGGATGTAGTCGCAGTGGCCGTTGTCGGAACCGGTATGGCAGGAACACCGGGCATCTCCGGCAGGATATTCACGGCGCTTGGAAAAGCGGGAGTCAACCTCATGATGATATCGCAGGGATCTTCAGAGGTGAACATATCCTTCGTAATAGCAGCAGAGGACGGAAAGAAGGCAGTAGCTGTTCTTCACGATGAATTCGAACTTTCTAAAGAGGAGAGCATATGAAAAAGAACGTCGCGGGCGGCTATACATACAGCGAGGCCGGTGTGGACATCAGCCTCGAAGAACTGGGCGTCAAAACCCTGGTCTCACAACTCAAGTACAGGAGAACCGGCGGATATCAAATGTGCAGCGATGTGGGCCACTTCGCCGGGCTCGTCGACTTCGGGGATTACGTGCTTGCACTTGCCGTAGACGGCGTAGGGACGAAGATGCTTGTTGCAGACAGGCTGAAAAACTGGTCGACTCTTGGAATCGACTGCATCGCGATGAATGTAAACGACCTTTACGTGATGAACATAGAGCCGGTTGCATTCGTCGATTATATCGCAACCGACAAGGTCGAGCCTGATAAGATGAGGCAGATCGGAGAAGGCCTGAACGAGGGTGCGAGGCTTGCGAATATAAATCTCATCGGCGGCGAAACTGCGACACTAAAAGGGCTTGTAAACGGCCTTGATCTTGCCGGGACCTGCCTGGGTGTAGGTAAAAAGGATGAGATCATCACCGGTGCGGCAATAAAGGAAGGAGATGTCATTATCGGAGTTCCTTCAACCGGTATCCATTCCAACGGGCTGACACTCGCAAGGAAGGTCGTCGATTCGTACGCTGATTACAGCGAGAAGATGCCGTGGGGAAAGACGCTCGGAGAGGAGCTTCTTACACCTACAAGGATCTACAGTGAAGTCCTTGAAGTAACCCGTAATTGCGAGATCCACGGGATGTGCCATATTACAGGCGGAGGCTTAAACAACCTCAGAAGACTCGGACCCTACGGGTTCGACATCTCCACTCCCCTTGCACCCTCACCGATATTCAAGTGGATCGAAGAGATCGGAAATATCGATAAGCACGAGATGTACAGGACATTCAATATGGGAATGGGCTATGTCTTCATCGCACCGAAAGAAGAAGCCGGAAAGATCACGGAAATCGTTCCCGACTCAAAGATTGTCGGCGAGATCACCGGCGAAGAAGGCGTCCGCCTCGAAGGCGAAGTCTTCGAGAAATAATTTTTTTAATTAAGTTTCGGTGATTGCGGTCATTTTTATAGGATCTAATCCTACGGAGATTTATAAGAGGGCATAAGCCCCTATCGGGGCAACCCCCAGCACACGTTTGCTTCGTAAACATGTGCAATTATGATACCCCGGCCTCACGGCCGGAAAATGTCATATTCCACGTTACAAGGTGAAAATTTAATGAGCAGGTCCCTTCATTCTGCTAAGACCAGTATATTTCCTATCGAAATTTTAAAATATATTCTCAACTTGTAATCCCCCGGCCGAGGCTACCTGGAAAGGGTAGCGTCCAGGCAGGCTATCGCCATAGCGCAAAGCCCTGAGGTCAGGGCGTGTTCACGTAGTGAACTTGCGCAAGGGTTACCTATCGAAGGGCTGCCACCTCAATCGATTCCTACGGAAACCTCCGGTCACTTGTGAAAAAATGGGGTAAACGAAGGGGCTTAAGCCCCTTTAGAAGCCTTTCTTTTAAAATTCTAAAACCTGAACCAGACGGAAGACCATATCTCTTTTCGAAGAGCCTCTCCGCAGTGCCTGTCCGGTTTGATATCGGTAGTTCGTATGATCCTTTCAAGAGGACTGCCTGCAGCAATCGCCTCTGCAAGCCGGATATCCCCCAGAAGGACAAGGCATTCCACAATGTCACTGTGGGATTCCATCATAGAATCAAACGCAGCTGCGGCCTTTTCCGCATGATGACGGATATCCTCCTCCCTGAGCCTCTCGAATCTCTTCTGCGACCACCCGCCCTTCGAATGCTTCTCCTTGACACCTGTCCTTACAAGTTCTCCGAAGAGGACATTCTTTGCGTCGGCGATTCCTATGAAAGACTCTCCCGCGTGTGCCAGTACAAAGGCTGCTGCCCTTTCGGAATTTAAGATGGCTGACAGTTCGGCGGTCTCATAGGAATTGCCGGATACCGAAAAAGACGATTCAACAGGAAATGGCGGGAAAGACGCAAAAACAGGCAATAATTCAGATCCGCCGCCATGAAAAAGAACAAATCCTGTATCTCCCTGGTCATCAAGAATAAAATCCGCAATTCCCTGCACCGGCACTTTCGAAAGGATCTCATCATCCCCGGGAGTACCGTAAACGGACAGGAGCTCCCCCTTCTCCGATCGCAGTGAGGACAGTAGATCAATGAACTCCATGGATTCCCGCAGTGATAGCTTAAAACTTTTAAAAGACGGACCAGAGGAGTCATTATTTTCATTCCTGCAGGCCTCAAGTTCATGCTCGAGAACACCAATTTTTGTCAGTGCCTTTTTCAGCGACTCTTCGAGCTCCTGCCTCCTTGCAGGGTCCTCCGCCGCCTTTTTTTCCCTCTTTGAAAGCCTTTTGCGGAGACTTTCATTATCCTTCTCGAGATCTCTTATTGTATTCAGAAGACGCTCTTTCTCCTCTTCTGCGCCACGATTCAAAAATTTATCAAGCATGATCAAAACAGCCCGGAAAAGGTGCGATCAGGATTCTTCAGGCACATCGCCATAGGGGATATATTCGGATTTTTTGGCCTTTTTGCTGACGATTCCACTGTTCCCGTTGATATCCTGGATAATTAATGTAAACGGCTCTTTTCCTTCGCGTGCCCTCTCAAGCCTCTCTTTTAACGCGATGGCATTAGCCTTCTCAGGTTCTTCATCTGAACGGATGGTAATTCCTTCGACGACGTTTAAGATCCTCAAAAGGACACCTTCGACATTCGATATGAATGCCTCGCACATAGGGCCCGGTTCGACAAGTATACCGAATTCAGGAATCTCGATCGTGCCCCTGCTGCTCCTGACAACCCTTATCGCGAGATCCTCCTCTCCATCGACCTTTACAGTGTACCGGATCGGATTGTTGTCTCCCATGACCATAGTGTCAACCGATTTAAAACCACAGTCACAGGAAGCATGGGCAAGCATAACCTCTGAAAAATAGGGAATTCTTTCAGTCTGATATATATATTGGATATCCTTCGAACAGACCGGACATGGAGCTGTAATAACCCTTCTCAAACTCAGGCTCCAATCTTTTCACGGGAGACCTTGACAGACATCGGAGTTATGATAATATATTTCTGGTCGCCGAGACCGATTATATCCCCGTTGATATCATTTGCAACATCTCTGAGATCCTTTACCACCCTTTCGTATGTGATCTTGTCCATTTTAAGGCGCCCGATGTCCACAATCACAATATTACCGTTATAGACCTCGTCTTTTATTCTTGGTGTGTCCCGTATCTCGTTTATCGTCGCGATCTTGACGTACATTGTCGCCGGACCCCCCGAACCCGAGGATTCGACAGAGGCCAGATCAAGTTCCATGTAATCCGCTTCATCCGATGGACTTCCCTTCTTGAAGAGGGATGTAAACTTTTTAGCCATATGAAGAATTGTAGAGTGAATTTTATTTAATTTTATCTTTTGTTATTCGAATAAATCAGATCTCGAGGTTCCAGAGATCATCTCCCACATAGTGGATATTTTTAGCGATTTTCCCCTTATCAGAAGCCAAAATGCCCTCAGAATCCATAAGCGCAACCGCGATTGCCAGTGGTTTGCCATGCTTTTCTTCCACTATGACAAACGGCCTGCCTTCCCTGATGTCGCCGGTAAGACTGACAATTCCCGGGCGCATAAGATCAGCACCCTTGGCCATGAAAGCCACCGCACCGGAATCGACAACTGCCTTGCGGACTTCAAAAGGAGTCTCAACAAACGCCCTCAGGGTAGGAAAAACCCAGCCGTCCCTCTCCATAATCGCCGGTTTCCTGTTGACAAGATAGATCATAAAATCGCTGTCCGTCTCTGCAATCTCAACATTTCCGGAAAGAAAACTGTCAGCCGATTCCCCGATCTCCTCTTCCAGTTTCTTTTTAAGATCAGCAAGACGCGATTTCCGTATAGAATATCTCTTTTTTACATTCAGCTTTGCCATTTTAACTCCGATATTAGTTATTCATCATATCGATGCCAGGACAGATACACCTTTTGCGCTATATTTATCTATCTTACACTCGCAATTATACTAATCCTCATCAAAGAATAAAGGGAACCCCATGACAAAGAGACCACTGGAAATTTTGGACCAGGCTTTAAATCAGAAGCCGGTAATAGTCAGTCTGAAGGGCGGCAGAGAGATTCGCGGGATATTACAGGGATACGATGTTCACATGAACCTCGTCCTTGAGAACGCAGAAGAAGAGATTAACGGAGTTATCAAGAACCAGGGGACATTAATTGTCCGTGGCGACAATGTAATCTACATATCTCCGTCGGTAAACTAAGAGTATTTTTTGAAAGAGAAATTTATAATTTTAGGTGATTTAAAATGACAAAAGGAACTCCATCAAGAGGAAAGAGACAGACCCAGACCCACATCGTGTGCAGGAGATGCGGAAAGGTGTCCTATCACAAGCGCGACAAAGTCTGTTCGGCATGCGGATTCGGAAAGACATCAAGAATGCGCAAATACAACTGGGTTACGAAAAAATCGAAAACCCCCACACACTAAAATCTCCAGCCTAACAAGACAGATATCATGTGCGGTATCGTTGGCATCATCGGTGCCGGTGATGTTTCAATCCCGATATACTACGCTCTTTACGCCCTGCAGCATCGCGGGCAGGAGAGCGCGGGTATTACCACTTTTGACGGTAAAACACTTTTTAAGCATAAAGGTCCCGGCCTTGTTGCAGAGGTATTTGACGAGGATATACTTCATGAACTGAAGGGTTTTTCAGGTCTGGGTCATGTCCGCTACCCTACAACAGGCGAAAAGATCGCGGAAAATATACAGCCCTTTACATTCAGGTTTATGGGAAGGTTTTGTGCCATAGCGCACAACGGCAACCTGACAAATACGGAAAAGCTGCGCGAAGAGTTCGAAAAACGCGGGCAGATATTTTCTACAACCACGGATACGGAAGTTATCGGAAATGTAATCGCCGATGAACTCAGGAAATCCGGGCGTATGGAAGATGCCGTATTGGCCTGTATGAAAAGGCTCGAAGGTTCATATTCCGTGGTTTTTCTCTCAGAAGACAAGGTCTATGCATTCCGTGATCCCCTCGGGATCAGGCCGCTCTGCATCGGAAAAACAAAAGACGGCTATATAGTCTGCTCTGAATCCGTTGCTGTGGATGCCTTAAACGGTACATTGATACGCGATGTCAGGCCGGGAGAGCTTGTCTGCATAAGCAAAAAAGGCCTGGAATCCGTACAGATTGCAGAGAGTTCAGGCCATGCACACTGCGTTTTCGAATATATCTATTTTGCAAGGGCCGATTCGGTTATTGACGGCCGCCTGGTTTATGATGTCAGGAGAAAGATCGGCCAGGCATTGTACCTCGAAGCTCCTGTAAAGGCCGATCTCGTATCACCGGTTCCCGATTCCGGGATAGCCCATGCAACAGGATATTCGGAAAGTTCCGGCATCCCCTACAGAGAGGGCCTGATCAAGAACAGGTACATGGGCAGAACCTTCATAATGCCTACGCAGGAAGACAGGGAGAATGCCGTCAGGATAAAACTGAATCCTGTAAAAGGCCATATCAAGGATAAATCCATTGTTATCGTCGACGACAGTATAGTCAGGGGAACAACCTCAAAGAGGATAATAAATATCCTGAAGGACGCCGGGGCTGAAGAGGTCCACATGAGAGTAGGATCCCCACCGATAAAAGCCCCCTGCTACCTTGGAGTCGATATGCCGACAAGAGAGGAGCTTATCGCAAGCGGCAAGTCAAATGAAGAGGTGAAGGAGGGAATAGATGCAACGTCACTCCATCATGTGTCTGTCGAATCGCTCATCGATGCAATAGGTATGCCCGCAGATGACCTGTGCCTCGGCTGCCTTACCGGAGTATATCCTCTCTGGATCAAAGGTGAAAAGGCCTGCCCGAGATATACCGATTTCATAAAAGGCTCGTACCAGACGAATATAAAAGAGTTCGACGAATAATCAGATATCCAGTTCCCTCTTTTTTTCCTTTATCCATTCCTGCAGCAGGATCGTCAGAAACGATTCGGCCTCCGAAAGATACATCAGAACGGCCGATTCGTTCCCGTCACAGGATTCACCGGACGACAAACGGCCTGCCGAATAGAGGAACCAGCCCAGCTCATCATCAGAACACCAGCCTTTCGCCACGGGATTTCCCGCAGAAGATTCGATCATCCTGTACAATTTTAAAAATCCATCCCATGTTCCGAAGGCACGGGGGATCTCACTTATAGCTTCGCCGAGGTCGCTATCTGCGGCTGCAACGAGAAATACAGACTCGAAAGGGCTCCTGATCTGAATCTCCTCGTCATCCCCGTCCTCACACGAGATAATAAAATTCCCTTCCTCTCCGAAAGGCACTTCATTCAAAAAATCTTTCCTTTTCTGCCGGGTAAGGCTAACATCCTCTGCCTTTATTTTGGGATCGTCGTTAAAGATCAGCATCGATACCCCACGTATAAGTTCGATCTTATTACCGGCGTCAGAGCTGACATCTTCCGCAGTAGAGAAATCTCCGGAAGAATCGTAAAAAAAAGCGTACCGGCCGTCAGAACCGGGGCAGATCAATAATTCAGGAGCTGACCGGGATATAATGTCCATGAGGTGATCGTCTCCGGAAAGATAAACAAGCCAGTTCATAATAGTAATATGATCAGAAGAAATAGATTCTTTTCATATTTTCCTACCATATAATGAAATACTGTATTTCCAAATTTAACCATAGCTTTTAGCAACTCATTTATTTAACCCGGAAAAATACTACTTCATATTCAGGGTTTGTAAAATGGGTGGATACAGGGGTTTGATCGTATTATTCTTTCTGGCCGTATGCATCGCTCCGGCCGTTTCAGCAGTCCATTACCAGGCGGCAGGCACAATCTCCACGATAACGGATTATCCGGAAGACAGATGGGAGATCGGAATCAGTGGAGACAACGTTATCTGGGTCGAACCAGGGGAAGAATACGGAGAACAGATCCTGTACCTCTATAATATTCCTGAAAAGGAAGTCAAAAAGATTGCATCATCAAAGTATTCTACCTTTCATCCGGGGATTACAGACGGACTCCTTCTCTGGGGAGAGAAGACGGACATATCAGGACCTGTAAACTTAATCCGCTACGACATCCCGAACAGGAGCCTGTACTATGTCGATCCCTACCTCTCAAACCAGGATTTCCCTGCAACCGACGGCAGTGCTTTTGTATGGCTGGACAGCAGGACAGGAGGCTACACAAACATCTACCTGAAGAAGGGTGATGACGGCAGAAGCTATCTGTTCCACGGATCGGAAACAAGCGACAAGCACACCCCTCAGATTAGCGGAGATTACGTCTACTGGGTGGAGAAAGGAACGCTCTACAGGCAGAACATAGATTCCGGAAACGTGGAGGCCATAATATCAGGAATGCCGGACGATTACTCAATATCGGGAGAAAATATAGTATGGGAGTATGATAACGGCGATCAAACAGACATTGCTCTCCTCGACGCGAACGCGATGTCCGCCGAAACCGAAGTGGATGACCCCGGCGACCAGTTGAACCCGGATATCGACGAAAACAACATAGTCTGGCAGGAAAAAGAAGACGGCCTGAATTTAATCAGGGTAAAGAACATCGAAACCGGAATAAGCGCCGGGATCTATTCTTCCGAATATCTTCAGTCCGAACCGAAGATCAGCGGCAACAACATAGTCTGGTTCGATTCCTCGCCAGGAAAAGAAGCTGTCAGGATGTTCGATCTTGACGGTTATGCGATTCCCTCCGCCGATTTCATATCGGATGCCGAGCCTGCGCTCGTGCCGTTTACGGTTCACTTTGTCCCTGAGATCACGACTTCGGTAAATATCAAACCCGATCTGCTATGGAATTTCGGAGACGGAACATTCTCGTCAGAGGCCGAGCCGGATCATATGTACACAAAGCCCGGCATATATAATGTCTCACTGACCATCTCCAACGAATACGGTACAAGAACCGAATTCAAACCCTCATATGTCATTGCCGGCGAACTGCCCGAACCGGACTTCTACTCTGAAATAACCACAGGATATACACCGCTCACTGTAAGATTCACGGACAACTCCACGGGGTCTTATGACACGATATTGTGGGAATTCGGGGACGGAGTCGGATCGTTACTGGAGAACCCGGTACACACCTATGAAGAGCCGGGACTCTATACCGTAACACTTACCCTGTCCAACCGGTTCGGATCGATGACAGAGACAAAATACGGGTATATCAGGGCCGGTTTTGAAGTCGACATCCAGGAGCCGGATGTAACGAAAGAGGAAGGGGCATTAGGTCTCCCGGATATCTTCACCCGCGGATCTACAGGAAGCAGCGGCAATGAATCTGAGATGTCTTCATTTGACGTTGAGGACTTCATAGGACTATTAAACAAATAATGAAACTGAACAAAAAAAGTAACAGAATAATAGTAGCGAGGAATGGATTTGAACCATTGATCTACGGGTTATGAGCCCGCCGGGATTTCCTGACTACCCCACCTCGCTATTGTGCTATAAACCTCTGGCATTATTGCTGATATATGTTTTGATATCTACATCTGGCAGATTATTCATTATTGAGGGAAATCACCCATGCATCCGGGATATATAATAAATATTGAATAAGCAACAAAACTGAGTACTATGTCAGGAAGCGACAATGCGGACGATGATATCCAAAAACTCAGGGAACAGAGGAAGGCGGAAATAATGAACGAGATCGGGAAAAAAAGAAATCCCGGGGTAACTGTTGTGGACGAACTGAATTTTCGCGCATTTATATCAGAAAACAGGTTTTCGGTTCTTGATGTGTGGGCCGAATGGTGCGGCCCGTGCCTGAGAGTTGCACCCGTCATTGAAGAATTTTCAAATGAATTTTCAGGCAAAATTGCATTCGGAAAGTGCAATGTCGATGAAAATCAGAATATTGCGGCGTCCTTCGCCATATCTGCAATACCCACCCTGCTTTTTTTCTCCGAAGGAAAACTGATAAACAGAGTCACCGGCGCATACCCGAAGGAAGCGCTTGAAAAACAGATCCGGTCCACTTTTCCGGGCATATAAAATAAATTAATAATTATTTCCCTTTTTTAAACCTCTCCTTGAAATTCATCTTTGCAGCCATTATGAAATCATTGATAGTCAGGCTGCCGACCGGATAAGTGTAGAAACTCACCTCAACGGATTTCCCCTGATAGATACGGACATCAGGATAATGACCCTCCCTCTTTGAAAGATCTGCAATTTCGATGAAAAACTCCTCGCATTTCTGGAAGTTTCCAAGATCATAAATCCTGAAAATCCTACCGTCCCTGATCTCCCAGCCAGGAACCGCCCTGATGTATTCAAGGACCTCCTTTCTCGTCAGTGGTGAAAGGCGGCCGGGATTGGGATCGCATTTCATAGCATGCAGTTCCATTACTCTTAAATCCCCATTATTCTAAAAAAAGTTTTGTAAAGCAAAATGTGTACCTGAAGGCAATTCTGCGTAGAGGCGCTGATCCAATTATTGCGGAAAAGAGAAATATCCAATGCGCTGTACGGCACAAAAAATACTGAAAAATCCCATCCGGGCCGCATCTGCATTTATACTATCACGACAGATAATATCCGGAGATCATTCCCGAAAAAAAGACCATCCTTCAACCTGTACAAAATTCAAAAGGGAATCAATTTTTATTTCTTTTTCAAAAAAATAAAGAGAATGAAAAGAATACGAATATTTTTATTATTAATCATGTAAAATTTATTGGGGATTTTTTTGAGAGAACTTCGTATACACGGAAGAGGCGGACAAGGTTCGGTCACTGCTGCCGAACTCATTGCTACAGCGGCCTTTAAGAGTAAAATCTACTCGCAGGCCTTCCCGGCATTTGGAGTTGAAAGAAGAGGAGCTCCGGTGCAGGCATTTGTCCGTTTTGATGATAAGAAGATCAGGCTTAGGAGCCAGATCTATGAACCGGATTATATCATCGTCCAGGACAGCACATTGATCGGCGATGTGAACGTCTTCAGCGGAATGAAAGAAGGCGGAATAGCAATAATCAATACTGAAAAGGAGATCGATGGCGGAGTACCGGAAGGAGTTAAAGTGGTAAAGATCAACGCGACATCGATCGCGCTGGAGACACTTGGCCTTCCTATCGAGAACACAACTCTCATGGGCGCATTCGCAGCGGCAACAGGGGAGATCGAGTTCGATGCCCTTGAGGAATCGCTCCGCGAGAGATTCCCGGGAGCGCTTGCAGATAAGAATATCGCAGCAGCCAGAAAGGCATATGATATCGTAAAAGGAGGCGCCTGAGTATGCCGCTTAACGTAGGCTGTTCCGCAAGGCCCGGAAACGCAAGGGACAACAAAACAGGTTCGTGGAGAACATTCAGGCCAGAGTTCGACAACGACAAATGCAACACATGCGGAACCTGCATGATGATCTGCCCCGAGGTCTGTATCGGCGAGGATGAAGAAGGATACCCGGATGTCGACTACGATTTCTGCAAAGGCTGCGGCCTGTGCGCCGAAGAATGCCCCAAAGAGGCAATCAAGATGAAAAAGGAGGAAAAATAGATGCTTCAGATAATGGAAGGCTCCCACGCAGTGGCAGAGGCTGTAAAATTGAGCAGGCCCCAGGTTGTCTCAGCCTACCCGATTACCCCACAGACACATATAGTCGAAAGGCTCGCCGAGATGGTCGCCGACGGAGACCTGAATGCGGATTATATCTGTGTAGAGAGTGAGTTTTCCGCCTTATCGTCATGTCTGGGCGCCTCTGCGGCAGGTTCGAGAGTCTATTCGGCAACGACATCGCAGGGCCTCGCCTTTATGACAGAGGTCGTATTCAATGTCGCAGGAATGAGGCTTCCGATTGTAATGACAATCGCCAACCGTTCTCTCGGTGCTCCCCTGAGCATATGGAACGATCAGCAGGACTCAATATTCCTCAGGGATTCCGGCTGGATGCAATTATATGCAGAAGACGCACAGGAGGCAACAGATCTCCATTTCATTGCATACAAGGCGGCGGAAAACTATGATGTTCTCCTTCCGGCGTTTGTGTGCTTCGACGGCTTTATCCTCACACATACTTTCGAACCGGTAGATATCCCCACACAGGAGGAAGTCGATGCATACCTTCCTGCATTCAAACCGTACCAGCGGCTGGATGCAAAGGATCCGATATCGTTCGGAATGTATGCAACACCCGACTACTACCAGGAATTCAGGTACGAGATCAATGCCGCAATGACAAGGGCAGATAAAGTCCTGAGAGAGGCAGGTGCCGAATTCGGAGAAATGTTCGGGCGGGACTATTCCGGCCTTGTAGAAAGCTACAGGCTTGACGATGCAGATACAGCCATAGTGGCACTCGGTTCAGTCTGCGGAACGATAAAAGACGCAGTCGATGAGATGAGAAAGGACGGAAAGAAGGTAGGACTCCTGAAGCTCAGGTCTTTCCGTCCGTTCCCGGCCGAAGACGTAAAGAAAGCCCTTGCAGGTGTATCGAACGTCGCCGTGCTCGAAAAGAACCTCAACATCGGATCAAGGATGCTCGGTGCAGTAGGTCTTGAGGTAAAGGATGCAGTTTACTCGTCCGGAATACAGGTTCACTCGTATGTGGGAGGTCTCGGCGGCCGCGACATCAGGAAGAAGGATATAAAGATGATTACGGAATGGGCCGAAAAAGGCAAAGACGACTGCTTCTTCGGGCTTCGCGAGGAGGTGCTCTGATGGCAGACAATAAACCCGAACTCTTCGAACCCGGGCACAGGGCCTGCGGAGGGTGCGGACCCGCACTTGCTGCGCGGCTGATCATGAAGGCGGCAGGCGAAAACACCATCGTAGTCGCCTCGACAGGATGCATGGAGGTGTTCTCCACGCCTTATCCGGAGACCGCATGGAAGACCCCGTGGATCCATTCCCTCTTCCAGAACTCCGCCGCCGTTGCATCAGGAATTGAGTCTTCGATAAAGATGCAGGGACGCGATGAGAAGGTCGTGGTGATCGCAGGAGACGGTGCGACGTTTGATATCGGAGTTCTCTGTATCAGCGGAGCATTCGAGAGAGGCCATGATATCACCTATATCTGCTACGATAATGAAGCGTATATGAACACCGGCATCCAGAGGTCCGGCGCCACGCCATACGATGCCTCGACTACCACCAGCCCGGCAGGAAAGCAGTCAACGGGCAACAGCAGACCAAAAAAGGACATGCCTGCGATTCTCGCCGCACACGGATCACCGTATGTTGCGACAGCGTCCGTTGCATATCCCGGGGATCTGATGAAGAAGATCGAGAAAGCGATCAACACGAAAGGTCCCTGCTATGTCCAGGTGCACGCACCGTGCTGCACCGGGTGGGGCTTCGACGGATCGAAGACGATGGAGATCGGAAAAGCCGCGATCGACTCGGGACTCTGGGTCAACTTTGAGATGGAGGATGGCGCAGTCACGAAGGCCAAAAAGGTGAAGCGTGTCCCGGTCGACGATTATCTCAAGGCGCAAAAGAGGTTCAGGCACCTGTTCAAACCAGAACCAAATCCCGAAGAAATCGCTAAAATCCAGGCAATAGCCGATAAAAACGCTGAAAAATACGGAATAGACATTACTCCGAAATAAAAAATCCCCCAACATCACCACAACAACTTTTTTTACTGACCTACAATATTACTGGATAATCAATCATCCTGAGGGAAACATGAAAAAAATATTATTGATATTCGCTGTATTTCTGATCGCGGCATTCTTCACATCTCCTGCATGCGCTGATGAAAATACGTCAGCGTTTCAGATAACTGACACCGGTTATATCGATCAATATAACAACGCCGTCGACCTCGCAAACTCCGGAGATTACGAAGCGGCGCTCGAAGCGATTAACAAATCACTGGCTGAAGAAGCTAACTTTGCGCTGGGATATGCCACAAAATCCGGGATTCTGTATGTTATGGGCGATTTCACCGGAGCACTTGAAGCGGCTGATACGGCAACAGAGATCCAGCCCGAACAGGCGTGGGGATGGATCAGCAAATCCAACGCCCTGCTGGCACTCGAAAGATATGATGAAGCTCTTGAAGCGGCCGACACTGCAATAGAGATCGATCCCAACAACGCCGACTATGTTAATGCATACATCAACAAGGGTACGGCACTGATACTTCTGGGACGATACGAAGAGTCAATCGAAGCGTCGGATAAAGCAATCGAACTGAGTCCGACAGTAATCGAGGGATACATCAATAAGGGAAATGCTCTTGAATATCTCGGAAGATATGCTGAAGAGCTTGAAGTCTGCAATAAGGCTCTTGAAATTGATCCGTACAACAGCATGGTCTGGGCAAACAAGCGTTATGCAGAAAAAATGATAGAAAACGAACAAAACCCGCAGGAATCTCCCTTTGCACCGGCCCTGGCTGTTCTTGCAGTTGCAGCGGCCATAATTATTGCAAAAAGAGATTAATTTATTTTATTCCTTTTTTGAAGCCATAAAAATCATAATCGCGGCAAATACCACCGATATTATGAGTGTCACTGAAGACATCGGAGACTGTGTTTCCGTCGGAGTCGTCGTGGCTGTTGTTGCCTGCGTCTTTTCCGTCTGAACAGGTGTAACAGCAGTCTCTTCGGGCGTTGAAGCTGAGGTCGTTGCCACCTGCGTTACAACCAAGGTTGATGTAGGGGTCGGGGTATTGGTCTTTGTGGCCGTCGGAGTCGCCGTTTTTGTGGAAGTGGTTGCCGTGGGTGTCGGTGTAGAAGTCGATTTCAGCGAACTTAAAGTGGGAGTTATAGTCTCCCCCTCAATCGATCCCAGGTTGTCCTTCATTCCGTTGACATTGCACTCGGCCCACACCGTATAGCTTCCTGCATTATACTGGCTGTTTCCGGTATCCCATACACATGTAAGCGTTCCGGAAGGAAGGAAATACTGTTGTGTCGTAGGATGAACGTTTACTATGCTAACCGACGCCCCGTTGCAGTTAATTAATGCGGTGAGAGTTGCACCCACCTGATTTCTAACCTTGACATCTATCCCGTCGTCACCGGATGTTACACCTGCTCTCTGGAATATCGGATACAGGTTCGAATCGATCCGAAAGTCGAGAGCCTCGCCCTTGACAATCTTTCCATTAGTTATATCAAAACTCTCACCGCCCGAGCGATATGCCCACAGGCGAAGATCAAGTGAAGGCTGAAGGACGCTTATGGAGGCATAGCTGTTTTTAGAGCCGTTGGGATATGAGTACCACAGGCCTAAACGGCTGGAGAAGACTGAGGGATCGACATAAAAGCTGTTTTTTGAAGGAGTTAACACATAATCCGGCGTACCGGTTGCCGGGTTGCCCCCGCCATAATATGCGAGCTGATCGTCAGATACTCCTCCCGAACTATAAAAGACATCACTAGCAAGAACAAGGCCCTGTTCCCCGAGAAACACGCTGTCTCCCTCATGGATATTGGTAAGTACTGCGGCTGCAGGCGACACCATTGCCAGCGAAGAGACAATTACAAAAATTAACATTGCAAACCGTATTTTTGCATTCATATTATCACAAGCATTAGACAACAACTCTTCGGGCTTAACCGGTATTATGTTTTCCTGATGATTTAAATGGATTGACGAGAAATAATCTCCATGTTATCCAGTACGCCAGGGTGATTGGTGCCTGTTATGGAGAAAGGAAGAATTATCCGCATATTAATCCTTGTAGCTCTAATCGTTATCTCGATTGTTCTTTTTGCAAGCGGTGTAATATTCCCTGAGCAGCAGGGAGAAACCACTGAGCCCGATCAATTAATATCCGTTACTGCAGCTATCCAGGAGAGACTGGATACAATTGCAGGTGAAGTTGAGAAAGCTTCCTCCGGATTGTCTTCAGGTATAAACGGCGAAGAAGCAGAGAAGGTTCTGGATGATATTTTCAATGAAACTCCCGATGCAGTCTTTTTATATTCATTCTCGCCTGACGGGACTGTTGCAGAGGTAACTCCTGATTCATACAACATTTCATCGCTGAACATGAGCATCGCAGGGTTACCGGATTTATCCGGATCTGTGGTGCAGGGGCCTGCAATGACTGAAGTCGTTGAATACGGCGGCTACTACGTTTTTGAGATCGTTCGTCCGGTATATGATGAAGACGGAGAGAACATCGGAGGTGTTACAGCCGTTATAAACTCATTCAGTCTTCTCGACGGGATTATAAATCCTGAAGAAAATGCATCGGGCAATACTTTTACAGTGATGCAGACCGATGGCCTGATACTTTATGATATGGATAAACGGCAGGTCGGTGCAAACCTCTTCACCGATGATATATTCAGCAGTTTCCCGAATCTGAGAAATCTTGGAGTCAGATTTACCACACAAAGCAGCGGGTACGGATCATATTCATATTATCCGACCGGCAGCAGTGATGGGAGTCCTGTGAAGAAACTCGCATACTGGGATTCAGCAGGACTCTACGGGACCGAATGGCGGGTGATAATGTTTAAGGGGGCACTGGTCGCCGGATAATAGAATCAGATAATATTATTATAATGACTTTTTTAATGCCAGTATTTCCTTATGTATAACTCATGGTTTTCCACAAGAGGCGTGAAGAACAGGAGGAGGAAAGGAACCAAGCATAGGCACAATATGAAATTTCCAAGAAACCATATCGAACTTACCAGGACGACGGAATCCCATGCGATCTGGCCGCCCAGTGCAAGAGCAACCGGCCCCCATACAGCTCCCGCAATATTGTTGACAATAACCCCAAAGACCAGCAACACAATTACATCACGCCGGTTCCTTAACGCAGGGTCACACCCGAGTGCCCGGAATGCAACAAGCGGAATGAGGGCCTCCCAAAAATCCGTCAGTGACCATACGATGTTTAAATCCAAAGGAAGTCCGCTCAACAATCCCGCACCTATAAAACATCCGGCATATGCCGCAATAGCCCCGTACATTCCGAACCAGAGGGCGAAAACTATCATAAAAGCTATGCTCACGTAAAGATAGGCCGTGCCCGGGGCAAAATTAAACGAGAATACAACGAATTTAGCAATCAGGGCATTAGCACAGACCAGCAGGAAAAAAAGAGCGGCGTAAAGGTATTTTGGAACTTTTTTCTTCCTGTCTCCCTGATTATCGATCAGATGCAGTCCTGCAGCACCCTGACCGGGGTTCGGCGTATTCATCAATCAATATTAAAATTGATCGGGCATAAATATTAAACTGATGAAAAGTCATTTTTCCGGCATACAATGGAAGAAAAAGATTTTTTATTATCTTTCATTTCCCCCGGTAAAGGCAATAATAATTACAATTATTCTCCTGGCTATTATGCTTCCCTACTGGATGCTTGCTGTTGAATGGGCAAAAACCGTACTTATGTCGCCGGATCAGCAATTCGCTTTTACGACCACTACTTTTCTCCTTGTACTTGTAATTGCGGACAGCGCATTTTTAGTTAGTTACTACCAGACCAGCCAAAAAAACGAACTTCAGAAGATCACTGAAGAGCTGAAGAGGAGTGAGGAGGCTCTTCTTAGTGCGAACAAGAAACTGGCTTTGCTTTCCGGAATTACCAGGCACGATATAAAAAATCAGCTGGCAGCACTTGGAGGGTATATCGATCTCAGCCATTATTCCCTAAACAATCCTGAAAAAATGGAAGAGATTATTGAAAAAGAGATGAATATCGCCAGAATGATCAATAAAGAGATTGATTTTACGAAGGATTACGAGGATATGGGGGCATCAGCCCCGGTATGGAACAATCTCCACCAGATGATCAGGAGAGCATCTTCCGGATCTTCTCTAGGAGAGGTTAAGATATCGGAGCACGATACAGATGTCGAAATCTATGCAGACCCACTCGTAGAGAAGGTCTTCTTCAATTTAATCGACAACACCCTGAGGCATGGCGGAGACAATGTTTCAAAGATTGATATCTCCGTAAAAGCGGCTGAAGGCGGACTGAAAATATTATACACTGACGACGGGGAGGGAATTTCTTCATCCTTCAGGAATAACCTGTTTGCGAGAGGATATGGCAGGAATACGGGCCTTGGGTTATTCCTCTCAAAAGAGATCCTTTCCATAACCGGAATCAGCATCCAGGAGACCGGCGACAGCAATTCGGGAGTATGCTTCGAAATTCAGGTTCCTCCCGGAGGATACCGTACCCTTTAGAAACTGTTTAATTTTACATGAAAATCACGTTGTGATTTACATGAAACCTTTGTTTCACAAACGCATTTTATACCCTGCTCATATATTTTCAGTCCAGACTCCCGCTGACAAAACCGCCGAGATCGAGAGTCACGAACTTAAAACCGTTCTGTTTTAGGAAAGACGAAATCTCACCCCTTTTTGAAATTATCAATCCAAAATCACCAGGATCAGTTTCAATCCTGGCTATGCCACCATGTTTCCTCACCCGTACCTGTCCCACGCCAAGCGATCTTATAAAATCCTCCGAGGATTCGATCTCCCCGAGGATTTCCTCTTTGAACCGGTTTTCGTAAGGTATCCGTGATGCAAGACAGGAGTAAGACGGCTTTTCACTGACCGGAAGCCCGTAGATCCTTGCAAGCTTCCGGATGTCCTCTTTATCCATCCCGGCTTCAATGAAAGGATGGATGATTCCTGCCTCCCCCGATGCCTGGAACCCGGGTCTGAACTTTGCGAGATCCGAGATGTTGCTCCCGTCGGCTACATGCTCCAGACCAAGCATCTCTGCTTCCCGGAGGAGAAGACCGGACATCTTCTTTTTGCATATGTAACAGCGATCCCTTCCGTTCTCCCGGAACTCCGTATCCTCAAGAATATCTGATTTTATGACGGAGCATGGCAATGAAAGCGACTCGGCAAGCTCCAGTGCTTCTCTTATCTCAGAACGGGAGACAAGCGGCGAGTCTATGAGTGCACATGACATCCGGGCGGGAAGAACCTCCTTTGCTGCGACGGCAAGGACGGTGCTGTCTACACCTCCCGAATAGGAGACAAGGAGACTCCCGGCCGAATTGATGACGTCTTTCAGCTTTCTTATCTTTTCATCGAACGAATCCATGATATCGCGGACAATGGAATAACTTGACCGCTCCCACCGCATATTACTTCCGGCATTGAGAGATGAGGGAGAGAACCGATCGGATAATTTCTTTTTGTCTCAGATCGAGATTCTGTGCAGGACTTAAACAGAAGATCGATATGACCGAGGAAAAGAGATTCATATACATGGACAATGCAGCAACCACTCCCACCAGGAAGGAGGTGGTCGATGCCATGATACCCTATATGTCGGATAATTTCGGAAATCCGTCATCCCTTTACAGCATTGCTGAATTATCTGCCGAAGCAGTAGAGACAGCAAGATCACAGGTTGCATCCGCGATTGGTGCATTGCCGAAGGAGATCTATTTCACATCCGGCGGAACCGAGGCCGACAACTGGGCGATCAAAGGCGTTGCATTTGCCAACAGAGACAAAGGCAATCATATCATAACCTCGCAGGTAGAGCATCACGCAGTTCTCCATACAACCGAATGGCTTGAAAAACAGGGGTTCGAGGTAACTTACCTTCCAGTAGACAAATACGGCATGGTCAGCCCCGGCGATGTCAGGGATGCAATTACCGATAAGACCATCCTGATCACGATAATGACGGCTAACAACGAGATCGGGACGATCATGCCGATAGCGGAGATCGGAAAGATTGCACGTGAAAAGGGCGTCCTTTTCCACACCGATGCTGTTCAGGCCGCAGGCCATATCCCTCTCGATGTCAGCGAAATGAACATCGACATGCTCTCGTTGTCAGGGCATAAATTCAGGGGACCGAAAGGAACAGGTGCACTCTATATCGGCAAAAGGGTGAAGATCGATCCGCTTATGCACGGCGGAGCACAGGAGAGGCACAGGAGGGCCGGCACAGAGAATGTTCCCGGAATAGTCGGGCTGGGAAAGGCCATCGAACTTTCGGCAGCAGAGATGGAAGAAGAATCCGGAAGGATCTCTTCTCTTCGCGATATGCTGATTCAAAAACTCCTTGAAATTCCGAAGAGTTATCTGAACGGCCATCCTAAGATCAGGCTCCCGAACAATGTGAATATCGTCTTTGAGTATATCGAAGGGGAATCAATTCTTCTAATGCTTAACCGGAGAGGGATATGTGCATCCACAGGCAGTGCGTGCAGTTCGAAATCTCTCGACCCCTCCCATGTCCTTATGGCATGTGGCCTGCCTCACGAGATCATACACGGATCGCTGAGACTTACGCTCGGGCACGATACCACCGAAGATGATATTGAATATGTCGTGCAAAATATCCGCGAGGTAGTGCAGAAACTGCGGAACATGTCTCCGCTGACACCGCCTGAATTGAGAAACAACTGAAAGAGGAGAATGAAAATGTACAGCGATAAGGTTATGGATCACTTTGAAAATCCCAGGAACCAGGGAACGATCGAGGATGCCGACGGAATCGGAGAGGTAGGAAATCCCCAGTGCGGGGATATTATGAAGATATACATAAAGGTCAGGGACGACATCATCGAGGATGTGAAGTTCCAGACGTTCGGGTGCGGAGCTGCAATTGCATCCAGCAGCATGGCAACCGAGATGATAAAGGGAAAGACCGTCAAAGAGGCGTGGGATCTGTCCAACAAGGCCGTTGCAGAGGCTCTCGAAGGCCTTCCGCCCCAGAAACTTCACTGCTCCGTGCTGGCCGAAGAAGCGATCCATAAGGCTATCAATGACTACCGGGCGAAGAACGGCCTTGAGCCCTGGGAAGAGAAAGGCGGGCACCAGGAACATCACCATTAATCGATTCAGGACATTTATATGTCATAATCTAAATAACAGGAACTACAGATCCTTTTTTATGAAAAACGTTGATATGAAACTTGAAGGAAACATTCTCACGATTAAGGTAGACATCTCAAAGGATTTCGGGGAGTCGAAATCCGGGAAGTCAATCACAATCGCATCGACAGAAGGGAATGTATCAATACCGGACAATGAAGAGATCAAGATCGGCCTGAACATCTACAGGAAGAAATAGTCTCCCGGACAAATCTCTTTTTTGGCATTTCCGAATTGTTTAAATCAAATCTGAACAATCAGTATTCGTATGAAGAAGGTGTTCTTCCTGGGACTGGTGGCATTTGTTATGACAGCAACTGTTCTTTCAGGAGGGTGCACGGCACTTGACCCCGGTGAAACGCTTTTCCTGGACGAACTTTATGGCAGCACCCCGACACAGACTCCGGATAATGCAGATTCGGGGGATCTGGATAAGATTCCCGACGATGTGGAAAGGGTCGATAATAACAAAGACTGGTGATCCCTAAACGGAATCCACCCGAATTCAACCGCATTTTTAGCAGGATTTCACGAAAAAAATCTCTTAAGGCCTGAAATCAATATATGGTTTATGAGAAATTGTATTTTTTATTGATCTTTTTTCCTTCTTGACTGAAGATACGGGATCAGGAATATGAGTACAAGAGCCAGCCAGAACGACCCGAATGCAAACAGCATCTTCTCCTGGAAATCGTCATAGAATCTTGCTTCTGCATATTTTTTCATCTTCCATGAGATTTCGGTGAAATTTCCGCTCTTATTTACCGAACCGCCAGTGGACACCATCCCGAGAAGCGGGTTGGATACCGAGTATTTATCCGGAAGATACAGCGTGATGTTATAGGATGAATCCATCAGGACGTTGAAATCATTGTTACTGAATGCCTGGTCGTACCCGACCGTATAGTTGCCTTTCTCAAACGAGATCGAATGCCATCCCTCCTCAAATCCGGCATCTTCACCCGACTCCCCGGAAAGCGAGATATTCGTGACATCCACAGAAACTTTCTCGCCCAGGTACCCGGGTTCCGTGAACTCATACGCCTCAGCCCCCTGAATGGCGACTTCTGCATGAAAGAGGCTGCCGTTTTCCGCAACGTAATAATCCGCATCAAGAGCAGATGCAGGATAAAAAAAGGCTGCGAGAAGGATTAACGCAACACAGAGAGCAAGGATTCGAGATCCGCGTCTATCTCTGTCGGAGGTTCGCATTGCCTGATCACCGTCTCCGGGTCCTTTAAAAGGTGACCCGTTACTACACAGACTATTCTCTCGTCCTTATCCAAAAGACCTTCCTCAGCCATTTTTTTAATGCCTGCAACAGAAGCGGCAGATGCGGGCTCCACACCTACACCCTCCTTTCTTGCGAGATCTCTCTGCATCGCAAGAATCTCCTCATCAGTAACGGAAAGAGCGGTTCCGTTGGTCTCCCTTATAGCACGAAGAGCCTTTTCGGCATTTACGGGCGCACCGATCCTTATGGCCGTTGCGATGGTCTCGGGATTCTTGTCAGGTATGACTTCCGGAAGCTTCTTCGAGATTGCATCTGCAACCGGCCTCGAACCTTCGGCCTGGACACCGGTCATCATCGGCATCGAGTCGATGAATCCGAGCTTTATAAGCTCCCCGAGACCCTTGTGAACCGCAGATATGTTGCCTGCGTTTCCTACCGGAAGAACCATCCTGTCCGGAACTCCTCCTAACTGGTCTATGGCCTCGAAACCGATGGTCTTCTGGCCTTCAAGACGGTAAGGGTTGACCGAATTGAGAAGATAGAGACCTTCCTTGATGCAGAGGTCATGGACCATCTCAAGCGCCCTGTCGAAGTTTCCGCGTATTGCAATTACCTTTGCACCGTGCATAAGCGCCTGGGCAACCTTTCCGAGCGCAACCTTTCCCGCAGGAAGGAGCACGACTGACGGTATCCCGGCCTTTGCCGCATACTGTGCAAGGCTCGCCGACGTATTTCCCGTGCTTGCACAGGCGACGGTCTTCATCCCGAGCTGGAGCGCCATCGAGACCCCGACGGTCATCCCGCGGTCCTTGAACGAACCGGACGGGTTCATGCCCTCGTGCTTGGCATAGAGCTCCTTTAATCCGAGTTCTTCGCCTATTGTTTTCAGGTGATAGAGCGGAGTTCCGCCCTCCTGGAGGGTAACAGGCTCCCTGCTTACAGGCAGGAGTTCCTTATAGCGCCAGAGCTTCAGCGGGCGCGAGTCCCATTCCCGGCGCGAGACATCTATCGTGTCGAAATCATATTCGACCGCAAGAAGGTGTCCGCACTTGCCACAGCGGTAAATTACCTCGTTCTGGTTGTATTCTGCACCGCAGTTTATACAGACAAGACGAAACATGATTAAAAGTTTCTGTCCCCTGAGATGTTATATGTAGTGGACATTGCCCCGGCAAAGGCCGGAATGCGAATCAGCTCCACTTCGCACCGGTCATTTTGAGGATGATCGCCCACGCAAAGAAGAGAACGATCAAAGGGGCTGCAAAAGGCATTTGAGGGAGGAAGGTTTCAGTAAAATCCCGGACATAGACCGCAGCAAAACCGATTCCAAGGACTGCCGTTATCAGGAGGTTTCTCTTCCCTCTTGAAAGCAGGGTTCCGCCGATTTTTTTATCCGAAAAAGGGAAGAACCAGTAGACGCCGCTCTTAGAGCACGAATCTTCAACGAGATGCATGAACGCACCAAAGAACATTCCTGCACCGAACAAAAGTGCATATTGAGAATAATCCGATGCCGACAGCAGGTAAAGGATAAACAGGAGCATCGCCGTAAGTATTGCAGACATGAAGAACGTCCCGAAGAGGGAGTGCAGAAGACCCCTGTGCTTCGGCTTCACCTTCCCTAGAGTTATTATCCATAACAGCGCCGAGAGAGGAAAATAGATCAGGTAGCGTATAAGATATCCGAAGAACGGGAGGACAAGAACGGTATGCCGGCGGACCACCCTTACCGTGCCGTTTCCCCCGGGTATCCCGTGCATGATCGAAGAGTCGGCGGAGTCGGCGTCCGGTGCAAGTGACCCGACGAATGCCGCAATGAGGAATATGACTATAAAAGGAATATTTTCGATGGAGACTACGGGAGACAGCAGGACTCCTGCTGAAAGTAACGTGTAGAAGACATGTTTTTCCCCCTTCATCCTTTATGATCTCTAAGAACTCTGCATCCAGGACTTGTAAAGATCATCTCTGCGGTCCGAAAGTGTATCGGGGCCGGGTAATTTTTCCGAATTTATGGGATCTATATCCGCGTAGAGAAGGCCCTCCTCTTTCACCGGGCCTGCAATAACATCTCCGGAAGGGGATATGACCATCGAGCCGCCGCAGTATTCGTCCACCGGAGTTCTGCCGATCGTATTGATGCCTCCCAGATAGTATCTGTTCTCGACAGCTCTCGTCCTGAGGAAGAGATCCCAATGGGAGAGCCTGCTACACGGCCATGCCGCGGGCACAAGTATGCATTCGGCGCCGAGCTTCCTGTACCTGAGGAAGAGTTCCGGAAATCTCAGGTCGTAGCATATCGCGATACCGAACCGGATACCCTTGTATTCAAACACCGACGGTGAAGAGCCCGGACTGAAGCATTTGTCCTCGCCTGCCGGGGAGAAGAGATGTATCTTTGAATATTTCGAGAGAACCTTACCGTGTTCGTCGAAGAAAACCACAGTATTCCGAAAGCCGTCACCATCTTTCTCCCTGAAACTCCCGAGAACACCTATACCGGATTCTGCCGCGATATCGCTATACATACCCGATACGGGGCCGCCCTCATCTTCAGCAAATGATGATGAAGCAGGGTCCCAGCCGGTTGCAAACTGTTCGGGAAAACAGATTATTGCCGCACCATCGCGGGAGGCACATTCAGCAAAAACAGATGCCTTTTTCAGGCTTAATTCCGGGTTTTTCCACGCGGATTCGGCCTGTGCCAGGCAGAGCCTGAGAGCCGTCCTATTCACCCGACTCTTCCTGCTCTTCTTTGATCTTTGAAGTTCCGTACATTATGATTACAATTCCAACAACGATAAGGACGGAGATTATTGCCAAAATAATATTGAAATATTCATAGCTGTATCCCATAATCATCGCCGCGATTATTATTCCGCCGACGGCTAAGCTTACGGCTGAAAGAATGGCGCCTTTATATATAATACTCTCATTCATTACCAATTTCCATTAGGTTTCATACATAATATAAAGCAATCGCTGATTGTTGTAAAAGGAAAAAGAATTGCCGGAGAGGGTATATTAGGGCTGTTTTTTTCCTTCCCTTACCCCAATCTCAAAGGCTTTTGAATTTATTTCAACTGTTTTGGGCGGAACCTGTTTTTTGACCGCCTCAAGAAGCGACCCGGGTTTTACAGGGAGATGATGCGATGCGGCACCCAGCATGACGATATTCTGCGAGAGCATATTCCCGGCTTCAAGCGCGGCCGAAACGGCGTCGATTATGTAGTACTCCGTCCCGGAGAGCATCTTTTCAAGCGATTCACGGGAAGGCACTTCAAGGCCCTGCTGGAATGTCGATGTGGGAACCACGATGTCTTTACCCGAGACTATGACCCCTCCTTTCTTGAGGAAATGACTGTACCTCACCGCCTCAAGCAGATCGAATGAGATTATCAGGTCTGCCGTTCCGGGAGAGATCAGCGGGCCGTATTTTCCGTCGATCCTGATGTGGGTCTCAACCGATCCACCTCTCTGCGACATGCCGTGCGTCTCTGCCGAACGGACCGTTCTGCCCCCAGAAAGACATGCCTCTCCGATTATATTGGAGGCAAAGATCGTTCCCTGGCCTCCTACGCCGACTATAAGGAGATCGTAACTTCCGGTCATCTCTTCACCTCCGATCTTATCGCTCCCTGGGGACAGATATCCGCACACACCCCGCACCCGGAGCATAAGGAATTAATTGATGCCTTTTCGTCTATGAACTCGATCGCAGGGCAGCCATATTTGACGCAGACTCCGCAGCCCGTGCATGTCTCAGCATCGACGAAGTAATGCTTTCTTTTGATTCCCCTGCGCCTTGCATCAATGACGCAAGGCTGCCTGGAGATGATCACCTTGACACCGGGGGTCTCCTTCGCTCTTTTGAATGTCTCGATCATCGTAACATAGTCGTAGGGATCGATCGTCTCGACGAACGAGACACCGCAGGTCCTGCAGAGAGCCTCGAGCGAGATCGCCGGTGAAGGGTCTCCCATCGCCGTTACACCCGTATTCGGGTTCGGCTGGTGGCCTGTCATCGCGGTGATCCTGTTGTCGAGTATTACCACGGTCATGTTGGCGCCGTTGTAGGCTGCGTTGATCAGTCCCTGGATTCCGGTATGGAGGAAGGTGGAATCTCCGATTGTGCATACTACAGGGTTTTCATCGCCCGCATTCGAGATTCCGCTTCCGATTGTAATCGAAGCACCCATGCATATCGTGGTGTCGACTGCACCGAGCTGGAGCCCGAGCGTATAACACCCGATATCGGAGGGATATATCCCCTTGTTTCCGAAGATCCTCTTCATCGCGTAGAATGTCGCACGGTGGCCGCATCCGGCACAGAGGATCGGCGGGCGGGGCGGGAGACCTTCTGCAGGAGAGATGTCTCCAGGGAAATCTCCGTTGTATGGTATTCCGGCCTTCTCAAACGCTGCGGCTGTCGATGCAGGATCGAGTTCGCCTTCGTACGGGACACAACCGTCCTTTTTGCCGTGAATAACGGTTTCACATGCAACCTGGCGGACGACCTCCTCGACCACCGGGGCGCATTCCTCGACGACAAGGATCGTCTCATGCTTCGATACGAATCCGACAAGCCACTCTTCGTCTATCGGGTACGCACCGATCTTTGCGACGGAGACATCACCGGGCACGATCTCGTTTACATATTCCGATGCGATTCCGCTCGTGATAATCCCGGTCTTCCCCTTTATCTCATACCTGTTGAACCCGAGTTCAACGAGTCTTTTCGCAAGGGCAGCCTGTTTTTCGTTGAGCTTTTTATGAAGAATGCGGGTATGCGCCGGAATTACAACATACTGCTTCGGGTCCTTTTCGAAACTCCCCTTACGGTGATCCCCGGCCGGTTCACCGAGTTCGACATCGCTCTTCGAGTGGCATACCCTCGTCGTCGGCCTGAAGAGAACCGGAAGCGAGAACTCCTCGGAGAGTGAGAATGCGGCGGCCATCATATCGTGCGCTTCCTGGACCCCTGCCGGGTCGAAGCATGGGATCCGTGCAAAATGTGCATAAACCCTCGAGTCCTGCTCGTTCTGCGAACTGTGCGCATACGGGTCGTCTGCGGAGAGGATAACGAATCCGCCCTTCACACCGGTATACGCACTGGTCATGAGCGGGTCTGCGGCGACGTTCAGTCCGACGTGCTTCATCGTCACGAGAGAACGGACACCGGTCCACGCGGCACCGAGCGCATTCTCGAATGCAACCTTCTCGTTTACGGACCATTCGATATAGAAATCACGGACTTTCTGCCGTCTCAGGGTATCGACGACCTCGGACGATGGCGTCCCCGGATAGCCGGATGCAAAATCGATGCCGGCCTCAACGCAGGCGTGTGCGATCGCCTCGTTTCCAAGCATATATCTGACAGCCATAATTGTTTGATATTTTTGTATCCGGATGGCATTTAAGGTGTTGATAAATATCTACTAAAGATCAATGGTGAGAAAGAAAATTAGGGTGAGAGTCGGATTAAAGAGAATATTTACTCTGATATTTATCAGGTTCCCCAATAGTGGTCCACAACCTATAAAGCCAGTGAAAATGAGGAAATTATCGCCAGTTTCACGTGGCGATAGTTCCAGATCCAAACGCTGATGGTTTTACTGAGTGCTCGGCATACCCCACGCAGGGGGAGTGGTATCGATAAGAGAGGCTGAAGACTCTCCGATAAGGTCCGGCGAGTCGGAAACCGAAAGTTTTTTGATTTCGGCGTTTTCAGAGAAGTTGAGGCGTTTAAGGTCGAGCCAGACAATATTGGGACTCAATGTGGACTCAAAGTAATAGACCTTGTTGGTGTGATCGATCACTGTTCGCCAGAGTGTGGATGAAGTGTTAGGTTCTGTTGGACTTGGTGCAAGAAAAGGCTGACTAACATTGCGTACTACGCTAATTATACCTGCAATACTCTCCTGCACCGTATGCGGCTCACGGAGGTGCCTTAGATAGTAGGCAGCACGAACGAAGCGGTCAGCTGCCTTGGTAGTTCCAGGCAACGGGTCGCTGCCACCAAATCCTTCATATTTTTTAAGGTTTTCCAACTGTTCTGAAAAAGAAGGCGAGTTGGTCATCACACGAAACTCAGAGCTGTGATATATATTGAGTTTGCCTTTTACATATTCGAAAACAGCCGAATACCCCGCAGCATCCTCGATCTTCAAGTGAGCTGTTGCCGGTTTGCCCGAGCTTGAAAAGGGCATTGTGACAATCTGGAAAGGATGTTCCTGCACATATTCGACCGCTTCTGCTGTTGTAGCAAAATTGTCAAGGAAAAATTGCGGCCAGAGACTTATCGACAGGCCGGGCAACGATCTGTCGCGGGCACCGTAGTCTGATTCGGCAAGCCAGAGTGCATGCGCTCCAAGTCCTTTTTCATTGACGCCATCGCTACTACCCAATCCATATACGCTTGTGGCGACGCTACCATATTTTGATATCCAATCCAGAGAATTTTCGCCCTCGACCTCAAGGCCTTTGTGACTTATGCCTCGCGGAAAAACATATAGATCACTATCCATCTCTTCAAACCAATCCGTGCTGCGTGCAGAGACGTTCGCAACACCATTATCCGGCCAGGTTATAACTGAACACATCTAAACCGCCTTTCTCTGACTCAGTATTAGATGTTAATAGGCGCAAAATATATAAAAGAGATAGGTGTCTGGAAAGCATCCATAATCTATAGTTTCTATCATACCTCTTCCAGAATCCGTGCCATTAAACTTTAATGCTTCATTTTTTCTGAACGCTAACTACTGTTATATCCTGAAATTATTCACCAAACAAAATCCACAACCTATAAAAACCAATGAAAACAATTTATTTAGGCACTACTAAAGGGCCCGTAGCATAGTCGGTGGTGCACCCGGCTGATAACCGGGAGGTCGTGCGTTCGAGTCGCACCGGGCCCATTCTTGTTTTGAAATTTTTATAAGAATGAGTTTTCGATATCGCAAATTCGTGATAACTTCTCAACTTTCTATAATACAGATACAAAATCACACTGTAACATATGTTATTTTTTGGATTTCGAAAGGGCGACAACCTTCTTCACGGACTTCATTTTGTTCAAAGGTGGCCGGAGGTCGCAGTAGGAATCGATTGAGGCGACAGCCTTCTTTACGGAGTTTATTTTTCTACAAGTGACCGAAGGTCGCTGTAGGTTTCGAAAGGGCGACAGCCCTTCGGTAGGCAACCCTTGCGCAGTTCACTCCGCGTCCGCTTCGCGAACACGCCCTGACCTCAGGGCTTGTGCTTTCGTGATAAATCCGGCCTTAGGCCGGAAGAAAACACGATTTTTGGAGAAAAACCCCAAATCAAATGAGACGCTCTTCCATCTCTTTTGCGACTTCTCGCCACGAGGGGGAGGAAGCACAGGAAGGGGGAATAGTCCCCCTTCTTGAATATAACATTCCAAAAGAGCTGGATCGATCAAAAAATATAATAAAATTAATAAAATCAGAGGGTTTCGGCACCGTTCATGTACGGCCTGAGAGCCTCGGGGATAACGACCGTTCCATCCTCTTCCTGGCAGTTTTCGAGAATCGCACGGAGAGTTCTCGTCGTCGCGACCGCCGTACTGTTCAGGGTGTGGACATAATCCTTCTTCTCGAACTCGTGCGGATCCCTGACCTTGATATTGAGCCTTACCGCCTGGTACGCGGTGCAGTTGGAGCAGGAGACGACCTCGCGATAGGTCTCCTCGCGGGGCATCCAGACCTCGATATCGTACTTCTTCGCGGCAACGGTTCCGATATCGCCAGTACATATATTCACGACATGATACGGGAGCTTAAGCATCCGGAAGATATCCTCTGCATTCTTCAGGAGTTCCTCGTGAAGCCTCCAGGAATCTTCCTGTTTGCAATAGATAAACTGCTCCACCTTGTTGAACTGGTGAACCCTGAAGAGCCCTTTCGTATCGAGACCGTGGGAGCCGATCTCGCGCCTGAAGCATGTGCTTATACCAGCAAGCCTGAGCGGAAGGTCCTTCTCTTCAAAGATCTCGTCCATGTACATCGCGGCCATCGGGTGCTCGCTCGTTGCGATGAGGAACTCGTCCTCGCCGTCGATCTTGTACATCACGTTCTCGAAGTCCGAGAGATCGGTAACACCCTCGTATGCCGCACGGTTCATCATATAAGGCGGCATTACCGGTGTATATCCACGCTCCGCCAGAAGATCGATTGCAAGCCTTTGGAGGGCGAGATCCATCAGTGCGAGCCTTCCCTTGAGGATGTAGAACCCGGCACCAGATATCTTCGCAGCCCTCTCGAACTCTGCCAGGCCTTTCTCGATCGCAAGCTCTCCATGATTCTTCACCTCGAATGATGGAACTGTCGGCTCGCCCCACCTGCTGACCTCGACATTCTCCGAATCGTCAGCACCCACAGGAACACTCTCGTGAAGGATATTCGGTACTCTCATCTGGTAGAATTTTATCTTCTCCTGGATCTCCGCAAGTTCGGTCTCGGCATCCTTTATCTTTGACGGGAGAGACTTCGCCTCTTCCAGGAGACCGGAGATCTCCCCCCCTGCCTTTCTTGTCTGGTTTATCTCACGGCTGATGATATTTCTCCGGTTTCGCATGGAGTTTATCTCGACCTGCATCTCGCGTGATCTTTCATCCTTTGCAAGAAGATCGTCCACCCATGCAAGCTTCTCCGCATCGCCCCTCTTCTTAAGATCGGCCCTGACGACATCCGGACTGCTCCGGATAAATTTCAGTTCAAGCATATCTCCATTAATTTATGTAGATCATAGAGGATTATATTTGCGAGCAGATCTCCGATCTGCCCGGATTTTCAACAGAACCGCTCCGGCCGACGTTAAGATAAATTCAGAATAAAACTCAACTCATAACATGGAAGAGACCGGAAGGGAACAAAACTGCACTGTCCGAAAAGATCCCGGCTGCGGTTCGTGCACCATGGGTACATACCTGAACTGCAGGTGGGACAAAAATATTCTGAACTCCTTTTTAGCGGCGGCCTCCGGTCTTTTTATCGGGACTATTATACTTCTGGCCATGATCTGGCTCATGACTGCACTTTACTGGCCGCTCGCGCTCTATATTTTTCTCATCGTCGCCATGTTCGGGTACGAGATCAAATTTCTCTGCAGCCACTGTCCTTATTACGCAGGGGAGGGTAAGACCCTGAAATGTCTTGCAAACAACGGGATGCCGAAGATCTTCAGGTATAACCCGGCCCCGATGACCGGTGGTGAAAAATTTATGATGAAATTCCTGATTGCCACTTTCCTGGTTATCTTTCCGGCGGCATCGGCAGCAGCCGTAATCTGGCTAACAATATCAGGGTATTCCGGTACAATCGCTCTCGCGGCTGGAACAGGAGTTGTGATCCTCCTTATCTACGCAATTGCTGCTTTTTACCAGGTATTAAGGACATTTTTCTGCAGGAAATGTGTAAATTTCTCATGCCCGTTTAACAGCGTTGAAAAAAGAATCGTCGACGAGTACCTGATGAAAAACGACACAATGAGAGAGGCATGGGAAAAGTCCGGTTACAGGATTGGATAATTCATTTTTTACACCATGGTGACTTTATCGGTTACAGATCAAATCCATTATAATCTATACCCTGCAAAAAATGGTTTATTCAGATGGAGAGAATTTATAAAATTGCCATTATCGCCTGCCTCGCAATATCGGCCCTACTTTTCCCAGTTTCAGTATTGCTGACCGCCACGGGACTGATTCTTACAGGAACCCTTGCAATGGTGATCCATATAACAGAGTCGGCAGGAGAAGCGATCGACAGGCCTGTTCTTTTTGTATTTTTAGGGGAAGACGGCCGGAGTTTCGTAATAAGGAATATCGGAAACGCGGGGGCCTCTGAGATTCATGTATCTGTCGTGCCTTCAAACCTTGAATATATAATCGACCGGATCGATGCCGACGGAGAAGAGAAGACCGACTGCGGGCAGTTGATCGGAAAAAACAGGGTTATTATCGAGTATTCGGACGAGACTGGAAAAAGTTACAGCAAATCGGAAGATCTTCGTTTTGAAGACGACTGTGAATACGATCCCACCAAGCCGATGATCCCGATCTTCAAATAATATTATTTTCCTTCTTCCTCTTTCATCATAAACGAAATTACCCGCTCAAGAGCAGTGACAAACTCCTTCTCATCCGTCAGGTACTGCTCGAACGCCTTATAGAGCATATACAGGATCTCAAGGCCGTAAAGATCGAGAGCCTCCTCAGCAGTAAGCTCGTTCTCATATGAATCCGTCAGGGGACCTACTGTCGAGTACATTAGCTCAATGAACTTCCCGTCCTCGCTCAGGGCACAGAACTGGCTGTTGACGGGCTTGCTCATATCGTCCGGACGGTAAGGCATGGGATCGGTCTTCCCAAGGACAAACATCTTCCTGTCATGGAAGCGTGTCTCGACCATCTGGCCAGATGCATCGGATTTCGCACCGATCAGAAGTGTAACACCCAACTTTGATACGAGGGGTTTTGCCTTCTCCGCCAGTCTCCTGAGAAGAAGCGCCTCATTCTCCAGCACTTCGGAGGTCAGCTCCTCCTCCCTCTCCTTGATCTCCTCGATCTGTTTCAGTAGTTCGTCAAACCCTTCCTCTATTTTTCCCATAACAAAAAATTGGATCTATAAAGCAAAAAAACGATCAGGTATAATTATTCTATCCGATTCTCTCTCCGATGAGATAATGCCGCCTGTGAGAAACTATCCGGACCCTGCAGCGGGTTCCGGCATCCAGCTCCTCTTCTATAACGATATTATTGTATGACTTATCCCTTGCAATGCAGCTTCCGGCCCTCTTCCTCTCTGTTACGATAACATCAAGATCCTTTCCGATAAACGACTCGTTTACTGAATCATAGAGCCTGTTCGCGGCAATCGTAAGTGCTCTGGAACGCTCCTTTTTTATCCAGTCGGGAATGTCCTTAAGTTTCGCCGCATCTGTCCCTTCTCTTGCCGAAAAGCGGGTGATATTCACCTTGGTTGGCCGGATCTCTTCAAGGAGTGCCAGTGTTTTAAGGAAGTCCTCTTCGGTCTCGGTAGGATAACCTACGATAAAGTCGGTCGATATTCTGATCCCGGGGTCCTTCTTCCTGAGTTCAGCTACCAGATTTCTGAAATCCTGTACCTGGTATCCCCGTTTCATATCTGAAAGGACTTTATCAGATCCCGACTGCACCGGAAGATGGGCGAAGGAAAATATCTTTTCTCCCAAAAAAGCATCGGACAGCTCATCAGTCAGCGGGATAGCTGTAGAAGGGTTCATCATCCCGACACGAACCATAAACTCTCCTTCCAATGAGTTAATCCTGTTTAATAGATCCGGGAGGGATGAACCGGTATCCATCCCATAAGCACTCAGGTCCTGCCCTGTGAGCTGGATTTCAACCGCACCGGCCGATACGAGTCGTTCAATCTCTTCAATTATCTTATCCTCCGGAAAACTCCGGAGACGGCCCCGGGCGCTTCTTGTGATGCAATAGGCACACCTGCTTACGCATCCCCTGGCAGTCTGGACAATCCCTGTCGAACCGTCCACAAGAGATCCGATCGTCTCCGGGCACCGGTTCAGGTCCTCGGGGAGGATCAGCCTTGCATCGGGGCGGACACCATATATCAGATCCGGCTGAACCACCGCCATACAACCTGTGACATAGATCTCCTTGTCGGGAAACTCGGCGATGACTCTCAGCATCGCCCTTTCGGTCTGGGCGACAACAGTACAGGTATTGATAATAACCGCTTCCGCCTCTCCCGGCGGCACTATACTGCACCCCTGCTTTTCCGCAACACGTACAATCTTTTCGGTATCGGCAAAATTGAACGTGCAGCCATATGTCTCAAGGTGAATTTTTTTGTCCTTCAGGGTGTGCATATCGCTTCTCTCTATTTATTAGCAGTTCCAAAATGAAAAACAAGACCGTATGGGTATACTGCCATAAGATTTAAATGCGGTCATATTTTAAATAGAATATATATTCCTATTGTGAAAATTAAATATAATCCAGCATAAGAATCAGTTTAATCTAAGAATGATACCTAAAACGTGGGCGGAGATGGGTTGTCAAAAGGATTCAACGCAGAAATCGGGGGAGATTAATGGATATGCACCGTTGAACAGGGCACTAAGATTAATTATAGATAATGCTTCGAATCCCGTGATAATAACGGATGACAGGGGGAGGATAATTTATAACAATCCTGCTGCACTGCAGTTCATATTCATGAACCCGCAATCAGCTGAACCTCACATCCGTAATCTGAAATTTGCAGGAGACTATGGAGATATTCTGGCAGTCTACGATTACAATAAAGATGAAGGCTGCATCTGGACCGAGGACGTCGAACTCCTGAATATAAAAGGAGAAAAGAGAACCCTGAAGCTTAAAATAAGCGTATTCTTTGAGGAGCCAAAGAGCCAGTACTGCTTCCATATGGTCGATCTGACAGACAAAATCCTCTCTGAAAAGGCCCTGAAAAAATCAGAGATGGACAAGACTTTAATCCTGAATTCGGTTCATGAAAATCTTGTGTATTACGATAAGAATTACAGGATTATATGGGCTAACCAGCAGCCTGCAGACTCAGTCGGCCTGACTCCGGCTGAAATGAAGGGCAGGTTCTGCTACGAACTATGGTACAACCGTGATTCGCCGTGCCCCGACTGTACAATTAAAAAGGCAATGGAATCACGTCAGCCCCTGATAGAAGAAAAGGTGAAACCCGACGGAAGAAACGTGAAGGTCGCCGCATACCCGGTATTCAGTGAGAAAGGAGGATTAATCGGAGCGGTTGAATCGGTGCTTGACATTTCACGCCGAAAGAAGGCTGAAATGGCTCTCGACGAGATCCTGAAAAAGTACAGGGAGCTCTTCACCACGATGACCAACGGATTCGTCCTTCACGAGATCATTACCGACGATTCGGGAAAGCCATATGATTTCAGGTTTTTGGACATAAATCCGGCATTCGAAGAGATGACAGGTCTCTTCTCCTCGGAGATGGTTGGAAAGACAGTACTTGAACTCTTCCCGGATTACAACAGGAGATGGATGGAAAGGTACGGAAGGGTGGCCCTTACAGGAGAGCCTGAGGAATTTTCGGATTATAATCCGACATTCGGGAAGTACTACCACATCTATTCATATTCACCAAAAAAAGGCCAGTTCGCAGCTATATTCTCAGACGTAACCGATCTTGTGGCCCTGAGAAAAGAGCACACACAGATGATGATCCAGATCAACAGAAATTTCGAACAGCTTGCAATCCTGAACGACGAGATCAGGAACCCGCTGCAGGTTATCGCCGGATATGCACTAATGGACGAATCAAATTATTCTGAGAAGATATTAAGCCAAATCCATACAATCGATAAACTGATCAATGAACTTGACAAGCGATGGCTTGAATCGGACAAGATCAGGGAATACCTGATGAAGCACCACAACCTTTACTGAATTTGAGGAAGGCATCACACGGTCTTCATCAAAAGCCAGTCCTTATCACCTGCCTTCTTAAACCTTACAAGAACATAACGGCCTTTGAACTTCATGCCGTTCAGCACGAATACAATCTTTTCATCCTTCCATGATTCCATTTCATAATTTCCCGAATCATAAATTGAGATCTCGCCGGCACCGTATTGCCCTTCCGTAATAGTCCCGGAAAAATCAAGGACCGACGGATCATGATCGCCGCTGCCGATTGCAAGACGCCTGAGTCCAGGGTGATCAGGGATTCCTTTGGGAACTGCCCAGCATTTAAGAACCCCATGCCTCTCCAGGCGGAGATCGTAATGTGGTGTCTTTGACCTGTGAAAGTGAACCACAAAACGCTGTAGGCCCTCTGCCTTTTCACCCGCAGGATCATTCCCGGGATAATCCATTGATTTTTGATTCACCCCGCCGACTCAAAAAATTATCCCCGCTCCTGCAGGGGCCATCCCGGGTACCTCCGATCCTTCGGATCTTCCGGGGTGCCTCCGATCCTTCGGATCTTCCGGGATGAAAAAAATAAATCTAATAATTCTCAGTACAACTTATAATCATTTAATCTTCGCATGGAGTTACAGTTCAATGAGAACGAAGTTTGAAGAATGCGTCAGAAAGGGCCTGATATCAAAGGCGAATATCGACCCAACTCTCGTAAACAGGGAGATAACTGATGCAGAAGAAGATTTGAAGAGCGGGCACAAAGCCCTTGAAGAGCACGATTTTATCAGGGCAATGATATCGGGCAGAAACTCCCAGATACATTCTATAAGAGCACTTGTCTTTTCCGAAGGATACAGGGAAAAGAAGGTTCCTCTGCTTGTGATTGCTGCGGAGTCGCTGCTTCTAGACAAAGGTCTTATAAGAAGTGAAATTCTTGAAGATTTTGAATATGCAATGAAGTATGAAAATCCGGAATCCGAACCAGAATACCTCCACGAATCGATCGCGGAAGATATAATGAGAGGATCAGACAGGATATTCAAAAGAGCAAAGATAATTCTTGAAAAAAATATTTAATTTTTCAAACCAGGGGCTTTTTACACAGAACCGGTAGCTTTAGCCTTGGCTTTATCCTCGTACTTCAGGATTCTTCTAAGATAAGCCGATGCCCACAGGTAGCCCACCATACCCCCCGCGATATCTCCGGCGACAATTCCCCACCAGATTCCTGCCTGGCCAAGGCCGAGAACAAATGCAAACGCCCATGCAAAGACCGCATTGAAGACGAGGCTCCTCAGCAGATTGATTATCAGGGAATTTACACCTTTACCTACCGCCTGGAACAATGATCCCGACATCATTCCCGGAGGGACAAATATGTAGAAGAAGCACATCGTCTGCAGGAAGGCGATGATGGTCGGAGCGATATGAGCCGACTCCCCTGAATATGTAAAGATCAGTGTGATCTGGGGAGCGAAGATCCATGTTATCGCCGCAGTAAACAGCGAGATGATCAAACCCAGTTTCAATGAGTAATAATACGACTCATGCATTTTGCTGTAGAACCTGCCGCCGTATGCAGCCCCGGCGACTGCGACGAGTGAGGTTGCAATCGCTATCAGCGGTATGATTGCAAACATTACAACCCTCCATCCGGTGGTATATACTGCAACGGCATCGGTTCCCCCGACAATAACAAGCATCCAGTTGATAATGATCATTAAAGCCGACATTATCACGAATTCAAGGCTTGCAGGAATCCCTACGGAAAGAATACCCTTTATAATTCCAAAATCGGGAGTGAAATCCTTGAAATTGAAACTGATATATGTGTCCTTTTTGACAAAGAACCAGTACAAAATTACCAGGCTTACTACGGCAACGGACAGTATCGTTGCAACTGCGGCTCCTGCAATTCCCATTCCCAAGGTATAGATGAATATCGGATCAAGGATCATATTCAGGACTGCCGAGATGGCCATCGCATACATCGTCCTCTTCGTATCCCCTTCCGCACGTAGTATCGAGTAGGAGATGTTCGAGAATATGAAGAATATGGTGCCATAAAATATTATGCTCCCGTAATCGAGCGTAAGCCCAATAACGTCTTCCGCACCGAGCATGAGCAGGATCTGTTCTGCCAGGGGAACCAGTAGTATGGTGAATACAACCGACAGGACCAGAGCAAGGATCAATGAATGTATCGCAGCACTGTCCGCACCTTTTTTGTCCTTAGAACCGATTCTCCTTGAAATTAAGGATGTGACTCCGGCACCGATTCCGTTTCCGAACCCTACGACTATCATAAAGACAGGAGTGACGAAACCGATTGCAGCAAGTGCGTCGGAGCTGATGCCCGCGACCCATATCGCATCTACGATATTGTACATCGTCAGGAGAAACATCGCCACAAAGATAGGCCAGGCCATTGATCTTATGGCAGCTTTCGGTTCGCCTACCAGAATTGAGACTCCCTTTGTTATCTCTTCCTCCCTGGGATCGGCACTGCTTAAAGGATTTTCGTCCTTCATCATAAACGATCCCCGTATCCCGGGACCTCCATTGCCGAAAGAAGGCTCCTTTCGCAGATGGTCCTCAGCAAGGAGTTGAATTTATCAAGATCTTCCGGTGAAAAGCCCTTGCAGACATCTTTGTCCCATTTATTCGCGATTTCTTTAATGTAAGGAAGAATTTTTTCCCCTTTTTCGGTGAGGCTCAGCCTGTGTGCCCTGCGGTTATCCGGGTCCTGCGTCCGGCAGATGTATCCCGAGTCTTCGAGTTTGCGGACAGCACGGGCGACGGTGCCCTTGTCAAGATAGAATAATTCGGCGATCCTGTCCTGTGTGATATTGTTCTCTTTTGAAAGGGTGATCAGGGCAAAGACCTGCCCCTGGGAAAGCCCTGTAGTATTCATAGAATTATTGAGATAGATATTCCGCGACCGGTATATTATAGAGAAGAGACCTCCGAGGGGAATATCCTTATTCAGAATGTCCTGCATGAAGGTACAGGTTTGATCAGAAGATGGTATCAATGTTGCTCATGCAACAGTTGCATAAGCAATAATATCCTGTTTAACTTCGTTCAGCCTGAATTTTTCCGCCATATGGCGCAGTCATGACGATCCGGTCTTCACCTTTCCCGAAATAATCTTCTATATAATCGGACCTTGCAAATCCAAGTTTTTCATAAAGCCTGACGGCTTCTTCGTTTGAAGGTGATACGGTCAGTGATACTGAAGTTACCCCGTGTGAGAACCGCTTTCCCAGCTCTTCCATAAGCAGCCGCCCCGCCCCGCATCTCCTGAAAGCAGGGACTACAAATATCCTCATCACCAGGCCGGATTTCGGTTCACCTGCACTTATGCCTCCTAGTGTATACCCGATAATGTCACCCTCTGTATTGAGAGCAATAATAAATAATTGAGGGAAAAGAACCGCCATCTGCCGTATAAAAACAGCATGTGAATACGGATCTCCGCCTCTTGACGATTCCATCTCAAGTATGGTATTAAAATCGCTCTCTCTGTATTCCCTTATAAGAAAATCATCACGGCCCATGAGATTACTACCAGATATGTCGGACTATAAGAAAAGATGTTTGATATCCGGGATTAAAGCTGAGGAACCTGATATTTCGGCCTGATCATCTCTTATCATTTATTGCGGAATATCCCGCCGATTCCTCCTCCAATCATGCCGAGAATCCCGAAGAGAAGAGTTGCGAAGATCAATATCACAAGATCGATAAGAGCACCCACTACAGTCCCGATAATTCCGAACAGGGCGGTCCCAGTTATAAGGATTATCACTGAAACCAGCAGGGCGCCGAAGACTCCCGAGATAAAGCCGACCTTTGCACCTTCACCGATACCTTCGCCAAGGACAATTCCCGCGATGAAACCACCGCAAAGGGGGCCGATTAATGACGAATATAACGGATATGGATCTTTAAGGAGCCAGGTGATTACAACCATCGAGACAAAACCCAAAAGAGCGGCAATCCAAAATCCCATTGTAATATACTAGTTTCAATATAGAATAAAAAGGTTTTTGGTATGAATATATTAATGAAACAAATAAACGATCTCCTCCCAATAATTCGAAAATAATTTATGCTACAAAAAGAATTGAGAATAAAAGGAGGATAAAATTATGGATAATGAATCCGGATTTCTTGGAAATCCGATGAATTTCACACCCGAGTGGTGGACCTTTGTTCTGATGGGCATCTGTGCCCTGATTCTTGGAGGGCTTGCATTTGCGATGCCTCTCTGGTTTGCAGAATTTTTCGGACTGTTTATTGGATTCCTTGTAATCATTTACAGCATTATTACGCTTGTCCAGGGAATTAAAAGCAAGGAAGGAGCCGGAGCTTCGATAGCACTGATACTTCTTGCTATTATCGGAATTATAATCGGGTTCCTGATTGTAACCAGTGCCCTGGCTGCGTTCCTGCTGACAACATACCTCATTGCATTCTGGATGTTAATGATCGCCTTTTCGGACATATGGATGGCATTTACGGGCAGTGCAGGAACCGGATACAAGATTCTTCTCGCAATTGCCGGAGTATTCGCACTCATTATTGGATTTTACATTCTGATGTTCCCGATTCTCGGAACAGGCATCATGATCCAGGTAATTTCGATATTCGCCATGGTTTGGGGAATATTCATGATCATTACAGGTCTGGCAGGCAAGGGCGCTTCCGCTGCTGTGGCAGCTGAGACAAACTGAAAAGACTGAAGAAAAAAATCGCTTCAATGCGATTCACCTTTTTTATTATTTCCGGATTAGTAACTGAAGATGAAATTCCTTTACGGCCCTGACGAAAGACCTCCTTTATCCGTTGCTTTACCGGCAGGGATACAATGGGCGGTTATCTCAGTTGCATATATCCTCAGCTTTGCAATGCTGATTGAAAATATCCAGGGCGGAAACGGTGCGGTTACGGTTGCATTCATCCAGAAAGTCCTGCTGATAACTGCGGCAGCACTGGTACTCCAGATATTCGCAGGACACAGGCTTCCGCTTGTCTTCGGACCGTCAGCAGCCCTGCTTATAGGAATTTCTTCATCAACCGGTTTTACGGGAGGGGTTATTTACGGTTCGATGGCTGTTGCAGCCGCCGCAGGAGTCCTGATCGCCTCAACGGGGCTGCTGGCTTACATCAGCAGGCTCTTTACGTACAGGGTGATCACCGTTGTCCTCTTACTGATCTCGTTCACGCTGATTCCGGTAATTACTCCAATGTTCATCTCTTCAGGAGTAAGTTCAGGAAGCCTGTACACCCTCATCTTCGGACTTGCGGTATTGGCGGGGATGTATCTTGCGCAGAGATTCGGCGGAAGGATCATCAGGGCAACGCTCTTTCTCTGGGTGCTGATACCGGGGACTCTCATCTACAGCCTGATCTTTGCATATAATCCCACAGAGATCACGTACTACGGACTTTCCGGGATTACCACCGGATTTCCCACAGGATTCACTGTCGAACCCGGAGTCCTGATCTCATTTTTGATCTGCTATCTTGCAGTAATTGTAAACGATATAGGTTCGATACGTTCGATTGCCGAGGTGATCGAAGAAAGATCGATGCAGGGAAGATACAAACGCGGCATAATCGCGACAGGAATCGCCAATATCGCATCCGGGCTTTTCGGGGTGATAGGCGGGGTCAATTATTCGATAAGCGCCGGGATGATACTTGAAACTCGCTGCGCATCCAAATGGACTCTTGTACCGGCAGCCATTATAATGGCCGCAATCGCCTTTCTGCCTGACCTGGTAGCCCTCATGACCCTGGTTCCTTCCGTAATCATAGGAGCCGTCTTAATCTATGTTCTGGCGGCCCAGTTTTCGGCCGCGTTGTATGTGTTCTTCAAAGAGACTGCGGGGAGGGAATTTGAATACGAGTCCGGAATTATCGTCGGCCTGCCTGTAATCATCGGCACCATGATATCCTTCATCCCTTCGGAGATTGCGGAGGCGTTCCCGCCACTGGTCAGGCCGGTTATTGCAAACGGCTTTGTGATGGGAGTGATCGTAGTGATGCTGCTGGAGCATGTAATATTCAGAAAAAAGAAAGAACCTGTATCCTGACAGAATTACACTTCAGATTCTGCTGATCTTTTGGGAGAGAAACGCATCCGCAAGTACCAGGGCGGCCATGCATTCCGCAACTACAACGATCCTCGGGACAATACAGGGATCATGCCTTCCGCCGACGGATATAGTGCGCTCCGACCCGGAGACATCCACCGTTTTCTGCTCCATTTCTATAGATGGAGTGGGTTTTACCGCGATCCTGACGACAATCTCGCTTCCGTTCGAGATCCCGCCGAGAATTCCGCCGCAGTGGTTTGAGAGAAAACCAGATTCATCCATGCAGTCGTTGTTCTCGCTCCCGAGTGCTCCTGCGGAGAGAAAACCGTCACCGATCTCCACACCCCTGACTGCGCCTATCGACATCATTGCTGCTGCAAGCGATGCGTCGAGTTTCCCGAACACCGGGTCCCCGAGACCTGCCGGACAGCCCTTAACCGAGACCTCAACAATTCCCCCGACCGAATCACCCGATCGCTTTGCCGAGAGGATCGCCTCCTCAAAGATGGCCGGGTCGGTTTCGCCGTGTATCTCGAGTATCCTTCCGTCAACCGTTATACCCTCGCACCTGAGAAGTTTCATAGCAAGGGCGCCAGCCATTACACGCCCTGCAGTCTCTCGTCCTGAACTGCGGCCGCCGCCGCGGTAGTCGCGGATACCGTATTTCTTCTGATAGGTATAGTCGGCGTGGCCTGGGCGGAAAATGTCCTTTAACTCGTCGTAATCCCCGGACCTGAAGTTTTCATTCCTGATTATCATTGCAACCGGGGTCCCTGTGGTAACGCCTTCAAAGACACCGGAAAGGATCTCCACCTGGTCCGTCTCGGAACGTGGAGTGGAGAGCGGACTCTTTCCCGGCCTCCTTCTTTCCATCAGCGGCATTACATCCTCGTCGGAGAATTCTATCCCCGCAGGGCAGCCGTCGACGACGGCACCTATCGCCCTGCCGTGGCTTTCACCGAACGTCGTGCAGCGGAAGAATCTGCCTGTCGTATTCATCTCTGTATAACCTCTCTTATCTCTCCGGTATCCGGGATTATTCCAAACAGCTGCCTGAACTGTTCAGCTGCCTGGTATATGAACATCTCTGTGCCGGGAATGCATTTACATCCCGCTTTCTTTGCCATCTTAAGCAGAGGAGTCTCAGGCGGAGTATAGACGAGATCGAAGACGGTCATATGATACCTGAGCTGATCCTCTGCCATAGGAGAACCCTTTCCTCCCATCCCGAGGGATGTCGCATTTACGACGATCTCCGTCTCTTCAGGCCTGAAGTCTTCAGGTGATGAGAAGGAACACCCAAAATGTTCTGCCAGCGCAAGTCCTCTCCCGGCGGTTCTGTTTATGACGGTTACTTCCTTCCCGAGATCCATCAGTGCGTATACGGCTGCCCTTGCGGCACCGCCTGCACCGAAGACGACCGCAGTATTACCCTCTGAAGCACGAAGCGGCTCGCGGATTCCTATCCAGTCGGTATTGGTCCCGTAAAGCCTGCCGCAGGAGTTCAGGACGGTATTGACCGCCCCGATCCTCTGCGAATGGATGTCGGTTTCGTCAAGGCATTCCATGACATCCTCCTTGAACGGTATTGTGACAGAAAGACCCTTCATTCCCGCCGTTTTCATGACCTCAACAATAGTCCGTATGTCGTCAGCCTGCATATATGTGTAATGCGAATCTATGCCGTAGCGGGCAAAGAGCGCTGAATATAATTGCGGGCTTTTGCTGTGGAGGCAGGGATTCCCGGCTATTGCACAGAATGGGACCGCACCTGCAAGCCCGATCCGCGAAAGGGTTCTCTCCCTCATCTCTTCAGACATCGGGGAATTTTTGAAAAATCCGGCTGCCTTTGTACGCTCCTCCACCGTGCAGGGACCATAATTCATGATCCCGCCTATCCTGTCACAGATCTCCTCAGGAGCAAGACCGGCATCGATACAGAAATCCGAAGCCATCCTGTAATACGGCATCCTCCGGGATATCAGGCCGGCGGCCTCTTCCCCAACAGATTTTCCCGTAAGAGACGGGCGTTCGCTGCCCGAGATCCTCATCCCGGCGAGTTCAGGGGAGACGTTGAGCAGAAAAACAAGAGAGTCACGCCTGAGGTTCATGACGTTTTCAGGGTTCAGGATCAAACCGCCACCGGTCGAAACTATGCATGGTTCAAGATTAAGCTCCCGGATTACCTTAGATTCCGCCCTCCTGAAGGCATCCTCCCCCTCTTTAGAGAATATTTCGGGGATAGGCATCCTGCATTCGGCCTCGACCATTTCATCGGTATCATAAAACGGAAGACCCGTCCTCTCCGAAAGCATCTCACCGACTGTTGTTTTGCCCGAACCGCGGAATCCGGTGAGAATGATTCTCTTATTCAAAGGCCGGCCCTCCTGAGTTCGTCCCAGAAACCGGGATACGACTTCCCCACGCACTCAGGGTCTTTTATAGTCACTCCGCCGGCACCGAGACCGATTACCGCACCGGACATCGCGGTCCTGTGATCGTCCACGGGATCGAGGACAAATCCGTGAATCTTACCGGGTGTTATCACGATCTCGCCTTCATTATCATTATATTCAAAACCGGCACCGCATCCCTCGACCATCCGCCCAATCGCTCCTATGCGATCGCTCTCCTTGTATATGAGATGCGAAACTCCGGTTATCCTCGTGGGTGAATCCGCAAATACCGCTACGGCTGCAAGAGTCTGGACAGTGTCGGGCGATGAGGACATATCGATATCTACTCCCGAAAGAGGGCCCTTTCGCGTTACCGTTACCGAACCGGCATCTTTTGTTACCCGGCAACCCATAGAGGCAAGCGCCCCGGCGAAGGCGGTGTCCCCCTGGACGGAATCCGGGTTCAGGTTGTTCACGGTAACGGTTCCACCGCATATTGCGGCGATTGCAAACAGGTACGAGGCTGAAGAATAATCTCCCTCAACCCTGTAATCCCGTGGAACGTATGCACCGGACGGCACATGAAATCCGCCATCCGGCATTCGTTCAACCGCCGCACCGAACTTCTCCATTACATCTACAGTGATGTCGAGATAGGATTCGGATGCTACGTGACCTTCAGGAATGATATCCACAGGATCTTCTGCATACGGCGCCGGGATGAGCATCGAGGATATGAACTGGCTGCTTTTTGATGCATCGATCGACACGCTTCCCCCGGAGAGCTCTCCCGATATCTCGACAGGGGGAAATCCGGGTCTTTCAGTAAAACGGATATCTCCCCCAATCTCTCTCAGTGCCCCGGTAAGCTCCCCGACAGGTCTCTCCTTCATCCTCGGACTTCCGGTAAGCGTCACCCTGCCGGGATAAAGGAGGGCAAATGTCGCAAGAAAGCGGAGCGAAGTGCCAGAGCCCTCGCAGTCGATCGTTACATCGCCGCCGGGGGGCATTACGCCGCCGCACCCGTCAACGATAATCCCGTCTGCCGTTCTTTCGGTCCGGACTCCGAGCTGCCCCAGGGCCCTGCACGTGACCTCCGTATCGCCGGAATACAGAGGATTCTCTATTATCGATATGCCGTCGGCAAGGGCCGCACAGAACAACGCCCTGTGGGTATAGCTCTTCGACGGAGGGGCAGAGAAAGTCAGATCGACATCCCGGTGCCGGTTGATAACGATCCCGTCCATCAGACGACCTCCGTTCCTGAATAGCACCCAAGCTCCCGGACGAAGGTAATCTCCTTCAGCCGCCGGACCGCATCGCCGGAATAGGAAGTCATGGCGAAATCGATGAAGAAGACATAGCTTCCCATACCTCTCTTCGAGGGTCTGGACTCGATCCTGGAAAGATTGATCCCCATGGCTGCAAAGACACCGATGATCTCGTAAAGAAGGCCGGGACGATCCTCCAGCGGATCGATCAGTATGCTGCATTTTCTGCAGTCTGGCGAATCATACGGGTATCCCCCGGGATAAGGCCCTTTCTCTACTCTGACAAATCTAGTCACGTTGTTGTCCGAGTTCTGGACGTTCTCCCTGATTATCTTCAGGCCGTGTATCCCCGCAGCAGGGGCGGAGGTTATCGCCGCAGTTCCCGGTTTTTCAGCTGCGGCCTTTGCACTCGCCGCATTGCTCGCCGTATGAATTACCGGAACACCGAGATCATCGACAAAACGGCTGCACTGCCCGTGAGACTGGGGGTGCACATAGATGCATGACGGTTTTTCTCCCACGGGGACAGCGGCTGCATAATGATGCCTGACAGGGAGATAGTATTCGGCAGTTATGTGGCAGTCGGTCTTCATGAACCCGTCAAGGGTCTCGCCTACACCGCCGGCTTCGCTGTTCTCAAGCGGAACTATTCCGGTGCATCCTCCGGAGGCGACTTCTGCAAAGACCACCCCGATAGTCGGGCAGAGCATTATATCCCTGCCGCACACTTTCAGGGCCATTTCGTGGGAGAACGTCCCTTCCGGTCCAAGGACTGCGCACTTCATGTGAGATTCACCAGCGCCTCGATCAGGGCATCCGTATCCCTCGTTGCAAGGGGGATGTATTCATCAAAGCATTCCCTGTTACCGTTGAAAAAGGCCTGAAACTCTTTCTCATCGGTGGAGGCAACAGATTCCCGGAGTTTTTCGACCGAATCAGAGAAGCTGTTAAGCACAGGCATGACCTCGGGATTCATCCTAAGGATGTCACCGTACAGGTCGGAGCTCTGGCCGAGTATCCTCCCTATAAGACCCATTTCGATCCTGTACACAGGGCTCATGACCGAGAGGATCTTTTCGAAATCGGTCCCGCTCGTCCTGACGGCATCGGCGACTGCGAGTGTTGCGAAATGAACGAGCCCCTGGACGACCGCCACCACACGGTCATGCTCCTCCGGGGTCATAATAGTGACCTGTGCACCTTCCGAAGCGAAGATCGACGTGAAGACGGAGAGTATCTCATCCGGACACCTTGCAGGAGTCGCAACGATATTCTGCCCTCTTATTCCGGGGAGTTTCGGCCCGAACATGGGATGGAAGCCTATAACCGAAGCCTTCGATTTGAGCATCGCCTGAACGGGCATCGTCTTTACGGACGTAAGATCGCACAGCACCTGCTCCGGCTTCATGACAGGAGCGATCTCATCTATTACGCCCACCGTCGCCCTTATCGGGACCGAGACCATAACGATGTCGCAGCTCTCCGCAAGGTCCCTGTTCGAGAGCCTGGTGTTCCTCCCGGATACAGAAACCTCATAGCCGGCCCTTGAAAAGACTGACGAGAAGAGGCGCCCCATCCCTCCGTTTCCGCCGATGATGCCTATACTGTTCATAGATCTGGCCTCATTTCTCGAGTATGGTCTCTTCTATGGCATGCCCGAAGTGCCTTCCGCCCTTCTCCATCCGCCCTAGGATACGATCACCTGGTTTCAGGTCGATTACGGATACGGCGCTACCATCCTCCCTCATCAGGCGGATCGTCTCGGCGTTCTGGAGAACCGCGGATATCGGGGCTCCGCCGCCTTCCGGTTCGGCTTCCACGAGAAGAAGCGGCCTCTTCTCTATCTTTACTCGCCCGACGGTCGCCTCCTCTGTTTCGCCAGCACTGTTTACTATCAGTACCCGGTCGCCTGCCGAGATCTCGGAGAGATACGAGGTTTTTCCTCCCGCAACAAGTGCATAAGAGTGGACTGCACCGGCATTCACCCTGAAGGGTCTCGGGGAGACATACGGGTTTTCAAGCGTCTCCGCGTGAACCAGAAGGAACGCCGATGACGTATTACCGACAGCCATTCCCTCGCCGTCATGCATCATGGTGCATGTATCTACGCAGACCCGGTCGCCCATTCCGGCGGATGTAACCGACTTTACGGTGAATACCGAGAGTTCAAGTTTCCCCCCCGACTTCTTCACGAGGGATGAAACCGACTTTATCACTTTGGGATCGCTGTTTTTGAGCAGTACTCCTGCAACACCGCCTTCCAGTACGCCAAGAGCAGTTTCGGCCTCCTTCTCATCAGATACAGCGGCGATTATCCTGTCGGACTGCGCAACGAGATTTTCAAGAGGGATTACCGTCCAGTCTGTAGTCGAGACTATGACATAACCCTTTTTTCCAAGCTCTGCGGCTTTTTCTTCGGATTTTTTATCCGTGATCTCGACTTCGTACACATCCCTGCCGGGGACGAGGTCTCCGTCGGGGGAGATTATCTTGATGAGCCCGAGCTCTCTGACCTTTGCTGCCTTCTCTGCAACAATTGCGTCCGCACCGCTCTCGATAGCCGTTGTCGCGGCATCCTTATCCCATTCCCTGAGGTCGATCCAGAATAATTTCATGCAGGTTTCTCCAGGTCCCTGATCGCTTCCTCAGGTGTCGCCTTCCCGTTCACCACTCTGGATAGGGCGCTGATGAAAGCGGATGGGTTTTCACGCTGGAATGAATTCCTGCCGAGACATACTCCGGCACCACCGGCTTCGACGGAGTCGAGAACCGTCTCGAGAGTCTGGAGGTCGCCCGCTTTTTCGCCGCCCGCGATAAGAACCGGGACTGAACAGGCTGCGGTTATCTTCCTGAAGCTCTCGGGATCGCCCGTGTAGCTGGTCTTGATCAGGTCTGCACCGAGCTCTTCCGCAACCCTGACGCAGTGCCCCACCGCCTGCGGGGAGTTCGGATCGATGCCCTGCCCGCGTGGGTAGATCATTATCAGGAGTGGCATGCCCCATTTCGTGCACTGCTTCGATACCATTCCGGCATCTTCGATCATCTTCGACTCGTTCGGAGCTCCGAGATTTATATGGATTGATACAGCATCAGCACCGAGTGCGATTGCCTCTTCGACAGTGCACACCATCACCTTGTCGTTCGGATCAGGATTCATAGAAGTGCTCGCCGAAAGGTGGACAATGAGCCCGATATCCTTCCCGTGCTTCCTGTGGCCTGCCTTGACCATTCCTTTGTGCAGGACAATCGCGTTCGCACCGCCTTCTGCTACCGCTGATATTATCTCCGGCATGTTGCCCAGGCCCTCTATCTGTCCGAGCGTGAACCCGTGATCCATCGGGATTATAACCGCACGCCCCGTATTCCTGTTCATTATCCTTTCAAGACGAATCTGTTTTCCAATCATTTTTCTCTCCTTTTTCGCCTCAATCCTGTTTGAGGATCTCCATCGCCTCTTCTGCAGAGCGCCTCTCGTGCACTATCATAGTTGCAGCACGTACGAATTTGTCCGGGTATTTGTGCTGGAACGCATTCCTGCCGATCGAAACACCGGCACCGCCACCCTCCATCGAACCCTCGATGAGCTTCAGGGTTGTCAGGTCGTCGGACTTCGAACCACCTGCAATCACTACAGGCACATGGCATCCTTCGGTGACCTCGCGGAAAGTATCGGGGTCTCCGGTGTATACTGTCTTCACAATATCTGCACCGAGTTCGGATGCCACCCTTGCCGCGATCTTAATGGAATCTACCATATTATCGTCGTTAATCTTTTTTCCGCGGGGGTACATCATCGCAAGAAGCGGCATGCCCCATTCGATGCACTCGATTGCAATCGAGCCGAGATCCTGAAGCATCCTCGCCTCGGATTCCGCACCGATGTTGATGTGGACCGATACACCGTCCGCTCCCATTTTCAGTGCATTCTGTACTGTATTCACAAGAACCTTGTCGTTCGGATCGGGCCCGAGATCCGTGCTCGCCGAAAGGTGCAGTATAAGGCCAATATCGGGACCGCCCTTCCGGTGACCGTGCAATGCAAGACCCATATGCCCGATTACGGCATTGGCACCGCCGCGGGCGACAAGTTCAACACTCCTGTCCAGGTCTATCAGACCCGGAATAGGGCCTGACGTGACACCGTGATCCATCGGGACTATGACCGTCGTTCCTGTGTCCCGTCTCATTATCCTTTCAAGTCTAATCTCTTTTCCACGCATAATTATCACTCTCTAATTTATCATAACCGATTTCAGCACCCAAAAAGCCTGCGGAGTTTTTACGAAGCAGATGGATTTCAGGTGCGGGTCAACCAGCTGAAATAATAGCCGAAGAAATAGCTAAAATCAGCAAAATAGCTAAATAAGCTGCTAAATGAGCTAAAAAATTCAAAAAGAACTGACGATATAAGAAGAGCCCCGGCTGCGCCGTTCATTTGCACAGGAGAAGCGGATCTTTCAGATGTGCGGATTTCAGTGCCGTTGCTATCAGAGATAAAAGCATTCACCGGCGAAAAAACATTCACCACACATTGATTATAATTTCCGATTCTATGATTTAAATACGTTGTGATGCAGGCGAAACGAACATGGAAAAGCGGTTTATGGATACTAAATTCAATGAATTAAATATCTAAACCGCACTCCGCCGGGAAATGAATAATCCACTTCGTTCCGGATTCGCTCTGCAAATCGGCACTTCCCTTAAGCTGCATGGACACTATGTCATGTATAAGGTTAAAGCCCAGGGACTCACACCTCCCGTGAAGCAGATGTTTGGGAATGCCCACACCGTCGTCGCTGACACACAACTCGAAGGTGCCTTTTTCGCATTTGTATTCAACACATATCTCCCCTGAAGCCCTGTCCACAAACGCAAATTTCAAAGAATTACTGACAATTTCATTCATCACGATACCCAGAGGTACGGCCTGGGCCATACCGATATAGCATTCATCCCCTTTTAAGTTATAATCGATATCTCCGGCAAGGAAATAAGTCTGAACCAGCTGTTCTCCCAGACCTGTAAATGCGTCACGGACATTCACTTTGGAAACACCTTTTGAGTGCAGAAGATTTTGATGCACCAGCGAAATGGCCATTATCCTGTTGTTGATCTCGTTCAGTTTCTGCTTTGTCTCCTCTTCATTCGAATTTAAAATCTGCATAGAGACAAGACTGCTGATAACGGCAAAGGTGTTGTTCAGACGTTCGGCAACCTCGGTGCTGAAGGCTTCTCTTTCTTCACAAAGCTTTTTCAGCAGGTTCTGGCTCGTCTTAAGCCTGCCGGAGTAAAAAAATGTTATAAAAAGAACCATGGTAAATGACAGAACGAGGATCGTCCCTACAGCAGTATAGTCATTGAGTGGTGAAATTCCGGATGAAGACTGATCTGAATACAGCGATGCCATGGATTCGCCCGGCAAAACACAGCCGGCAAATATGGCTATAAATAGCAATACAGTAAGAAGATGCCTTTTGGTTGTCATTTTATCTCTTGCAGTCCTGTAAATGGTGAAGTAAAGTTGGAGGATTTATTTTCTGTATGTCCTCCGGATATCCCTGGAATTACAGTATATATTATATAAAGGCTATTTCCCGGAGCCTCCAGATTCGCTTCACCCTTTTAATTTCAGACTACTGCCTCCCCGCTACAAAGAGTCTCCGACAGAAGCTTTTCAATGTCTATCCATATTACAAGGTCTTTTTTCCCGTCCCCCGATCCCCCGGTCTTGATAATCCCCTTCACATAGGCCTCTTTTGAGATTGATGCATCCATCTTATCGATATCATCCTGGTTTACCTGGAGGACGCTGTGTACATCATCAACTATAAGACCGATGATTGAACCTCCGGCAGCCTCAGGAACAAGCACGATTATTTTCTGGCCCTCTTGTTTATTTTCGGAACTTAAGCCCATAAGACGGCTTAGATTCATTATGTTTGTGATCTCCCCTCTTAGATTGATAATCCCCGCAATATGAGGCGGTGCCCTCGGTACCGGCGTTATCGGCATCATCTCCACGATCTCCCTCGCGGTTTTGATATCTATTGCATAACTTGTACCCGAAAGCTGAAACTGAACGACGTCAATGATCTCCATCAAAATCACTCCATTCAGTATTTGAAGTGCGAGTTCGCTTCATCCAGTTTCTTAATTAGTTCATTCACCTCATGGATCGCACTTCCGATCTCCTCAACGGAAGCACTTGATTCCTCTGCAAGTGCAGCAAGCTCCTGGGCGTTTTTCTGGACGTCTTTAGTCATCTTATTGCCTTTTTCGGCAGAGATTACGACATTGTTAGCAATATTTGCCTGATCCTCGATCGCCTTCGTGATCTCTCCGACATCGTGGGTCACCTGGCCGGCGTTCTGGATGATCGTATTCAGTGCCTGCAATGTTTTGTTAACGCTGTCCACACCTTCAATAATTTCGTCATTAGCAGTCATAATGGCCTTTGCAGTATTCTCACTGCCCGCCTGAACTGCAGATACGACATTTCCGATAGAATCAGTTGCAGATCTTGCCTCTGCTGCAAGGTTCTTGACCTCGCCGGCGACAACGGCAAAACCCCTTCCGTGTTCGCCTGCACGGGCTGCTTCTATTGCCGCATTGAGTGCGAGAAGATTGATCTGACTGGTTATGTCGTTTATGAGTTTGACAACGTTTCCGACTTCCTTTATCTGATCGTTCAATGCTCTTATCTCTTCAACGCTCTTGCTCGCGATCTTCTCGACACTGCTCATCTTATCGTTGGTGCCGTTTGCAAGATCCTGCGTCTGCTTACCGATCTCTACGACGTGGTTGGCCGCGGTATAAACTTCCTGTGACGTGCTCGCAATCTCCTCGTTTGAAGCGGACAGATCGGCAATCTGCCGGGTAATATCATCGATGCTCTTTAAAAGATCGTTTGTCAGATCAGCAGTTTTCTGGCTCGAATTTGCAACGCCTTCGGTTGCCTTTGCAACCTCGTCGGTTCCCTTTGTAACCTCACTCGAGTTGGAAACCACCTGCATTGTTACGTTGCTTGTTAAGGCAAGACTCTCTGATACCGATTCTCCGATATTGTTAATCGCGTTTTTAAAATTCTCAAAGGCGCCCTTCATTTCAACCGAAGAGGAAAAACGCTCTGAGAAATCAGCGTCGGCATAACTGCTGCAGACCCTTATCGATTCCTTTATCGGAACTAAAAAGGCATCCGCTACATTATTTACGGATTTTATGATCTCGCTGAATTCCCCTTTATGATCCGACGCCTTTCCGCGATAATAAACATCTCCGTCCGAAATTTTTTCACCGATCACTTCGACTTCCAGAGTGACGTTGCTTATCGCTTCCATCATGGATATAAATGCAGGAACGATTTTGTCATTTTCACATCTCTTTCCCGCCCCGCCGCCTATACCTCTGAATTTATCAAGATCGGAAAAGTTCCCTGCAGAGATGTCTTCTGCCGCCTGCTGCAGAGTCAGCAGGCGAAGCTGAACAAGGTTGACAGACGTGGATAATTTTTTATAAATTCCTAAAGAATTATTGTCTACTTTTCGGGTGTAATCATTGTTTGACATATCGCTGAGAATGTCATCAATGGCATACAGCGCTGTAAAGCCGTCCTGAAGAGTGTTCAATTCATTGACTATCCCGTGGAATTCCTGCCCGAATTCTGCGGGGTTTAGACCTTTTGTCCTGTCACCATTATTCAATGCCGACAGAAAGGATTCAATGGTTTTTAGTTCTGACATAAAATGCCCTCCTTAGATGTACTATTCTGTGTGGTTTTCAACGGTCATAGATCAAGGGAAAATAATGTTGACCGGTCAATATGATTTATCGCCAACGACCACAATCCTCACGTGAAACACCACGATTGGGAGGTTATTTTTTATATTATATTAATATGATCAAATAAAATAATATATAGATAATATTATTATTATAAAGAGATCGAACCCCGAATATATTAATTAATATTTAAAAAAGAATATTTATAATGAGGACTATATATCTTAGAACACCTGCACCTATTATCAGTCAGCATTGCTGTCTTTATCGGCATCATTATGGTGCCGTCTCCGATTCGCAACTATGCCAAGCACATAGGACTATCGCCACCATCTTACTTTAGTATTTCCATACTGGTTAAATTCAGAATATTACCACCTTTAATCACTCATCACAACAATTAACCGTAAATAAGCAGCAATAAGTAACAATGATAAAGGTTGGCCTCCTGGGATGCGGAAATGTGGCACATGTCATAGCAAAGGAGACTGAAGGCTTTTCAATAAAAGCCTGCTTTGATCTGATGCCCCGGCGGGCTGAAGAAATATCAAAGCTAACAGGTGCCGGATCGTTTTCATCTTTTGAAGAATTTATAAAAGAAGACCTCGACATAGTGGTTGAGGCGGCTTCCGTTACAGCAGTCCACGAATTTGCCAGAGAGGTGCTTGAAAACGGAAAAGATATCGTAATCCTCTCAGTCGGGGCGCTCGCTGATCCCGGGCTGAAGAATGAGCTCAAAGATACCGCAAAGAGGACAGGAAGAAAAATATACATCCCCAGCGGCGCAATAATGGGGCTCGACAACCTCAAGATCGGAAGGATCTCCAATATTTCGAAGCTCCTGCTCAGGACAACCAAGAATCCACGTTCGCTCGGGATCGAAACGGACAAGAAGACGATGGTGTTCTCCGGAAGAGCGGACGAGTGCATCAGGCAGTTCCCGAAGAATATCAACGTGGCTATAGCACTCGAACTTGCAACAGGGCATGATGTCGAAGTAGAGCTGTGGGCCGACCCGGACCTTCAGAGGAACACCCACGAGATTATTGTAGAGGGGGATTTCGGGAACTTCTACCTGAAGATCGAGAACAAACCCTGCCCGGACAATCCTGCAACAAGTTATCTTGCCGCATTATCAATCATAACACTGCTGAGAAACCTGGAAGAACCAATAAAAATCGGGACATAAATAAAAGACAGGATTCCAATGGGCGTAAAAGAAGATATCGAGAGACTCAAAAAAGAGAAGAAAGCTGTCATTCTGGCTCACAACTACCAGCCTCCCGCAATTCAGGATCTTGCAGACATCGTAGGAGACAGCCTTGAGCTTGCCATAAAGGCAAAAGAGGCAACAGAAGATCTAATCGTCCTTTGCGGGGTTCAGTTCATGGCAGAGACGGCAAAGATTCTCAATCCCGGCAAGAAAGTGATATTACCGGTAAAAGATGCCGGATGCCCGCTTGCCGACCAGCTTACTCCTGATATGATAAAAGAGGCGAGGAAGAATCATCCCGGGGCGGCAGTGGTTGTCTATGTAAATTCTTCTGCCGAATGCAAGGCCGAAGCGGATGTGGCCTGCACCTCTGCAAATGCAGCAGGCGTTGTCAGGTCACTGGAAGAGACGGAGGTCATATTCGGGCCTGACTCGAACCTCGCCTCATGGGTACAGGAGCAGGTGCCTGAGAAAGAGATAATTCCTGTTCCCCCCGACGGTCACTGCCCGGTCCATGCAGTTTTTGAGATCGGGGATACGGAGGAGGCAAAAAGGCTGGACTACTGTATTGTCTGCCATCCCGAATGCGAAAAAAGTATCAGGGATAAATCCGATTTTGTAGCATCCACAGGCGGTATGATGAAGATCGCTTCCGAAGCAGGGAGATGGGCCGTTCTTACCGAGAAGGATATGACATACAGGCTTTCGAAGGAATATCCTGAAAAGGAATTTCTCGCTTACGAAAAGTCGGTTTGCAAAGACATGAAGAAGATCACACCCGAAATCTTAAGGAATTCCCTTGAGACAGAAGATTACGAGATCATACTTGACGAAGAGGAGATGAACCGTGCAAGGGGTGCGATCGAGAGGATGATAGCAATAAGGAGTTAGTAATGCGCATAAACAGGGAGATCCTCACGGGCTATCTTTTGGAAGACACGGAAAGAGGAGATCTGACATCGGATGTTGTTGTCCCGGATATTGATTCTTACGCCGAGATCGTCTCAAAGGACGACGGCATCATATGCGGACTTGAAGAGACAGCGTTCCTGTTCGGCTATGCGGGCGCCAAAGTAGTACTTACAGCATCCGACGGTGAGAGAGTCTCTGCAGGAAGGAAACTGATGGAGATCAGGGGAAAGGCGAAGGCCATTCTTCTTGTCGAGAGGACCGCCCTGAATATAATAGGAAGGATGAGTGGAATTGCCACAAAGACCGATATTATAGTCAGGAAGGCAAGGTCGGTCAACCCGAAGATCAGAATAGCCGGAACCAGAAAGACCTCCCCGGGTGCAAGGGCTATAGACAAAAAGGCCATTGTAGCCGGCGGGGGAGACCCGCACAGGTACGATCTCTCAGACGCATTTCTCATAAAGGACAATCACCTTGCAGTATGCCCTGCCGCAGATGCGATAAGAAAAGCAAAGGAATATTCAGCATACAAGAAGATCGAGATCGAGGCCGAATCCCCGGCAGATGCACTTGCCGATGCAAAGGCAGGTGCCGATATTATTATGCTGGACAATATGACGCCGGAAAAAGTATCTGCGGCATTAGGGCTCATAACCGACGCAGGACTCCGCGGTAGGGTCTGCATAGAGATTTCAGGCGGGATCGACGCAAAGAATTTTGAGGATTATGCCGCTCTCGATATCGATGCCATAAGCATGGGTGCGCTTACGCATTCGGTCAGGAACTTCGATGTCTCCCTGAATATGAAACCGGGCGTGAAGAACTTCACTGTAAAAATCTGATCTTCATTGTTCAGAATTATCTGCATCGCCCCGGATTCCGTCCTCTTTACCGAATATGAAGACCTCCTCAATGGCGCAGTTAAAAAATACCGCCAGTTTATGAGCCAGGAGGACGGACGGGTTATATTGTCCTTTCTCAAGAGAGATTATAGTGCGGGAGGAGACATCCACTTTTTCTGCAAGCTCCTGCTGTGTCACCCCCCTCTCATTCCTGAGCTCTTTAATGCGATTGTCCATTCACATCCTCTTTTCATAATAGATCAGTGAACCTGCCACGAGTGATGACTCGATAATAATCATTGATACAAATAAAATCGTGATATACAGCTCCAGGTTCATAAGTGCCGATGCGAGTGCGAGAAAACATAGTAAATAGACCATAATGCGGGACGCATTCCACCCGGCTCTCTCCCTGATACGGATGTTCCTTTCGTCGTTCTCTTCCCTGAGTGAGATCTTCTCAATTTCAGGTGTTACAACAGCCTTTGTCACGTACTTTCCGGCCAGATGCCCGACACCCAGCACGGCGAGAGCCGCACCGACCCCGATACACAGGCCGTTAATCTGGCTGCTGTCGAATACAGAGGATTTGGATACGGCCATGAGTACAATACCAAGAATCGTCGCACCCCATGCCGCCGGAGTATAGTCTTTAATCATAGTATATTGTGTGAAGTTTATTTCATATGAAGTTTACTTCACATACCCCCGTTCCAATCCAAAAGACCAGAAACTGAAAAAAATAAATTCCGGTGGATCAGAGTCTTTCGGTATAAATGCCAGAGCCGACAAACCACTCATCATCAACCGGTGAAACATAGCAGAGCTTCAGCCGGGCCTCACCGGTGTCCGGATCGAAATACTGTACATATACGAACCCGCCGCCGCTTTTTGCAGCGGACGACTCCCATCCGAGAATCTTAACTCCGTATGTATCCAGCAGATCGAGCCTGTTTATCCCGATATATTCGGGCTGATACGGAAGTGCAAGGGTGTTTCCCTCGTAATCATATGCAAATATGTATTTCCCGCCGTCTGCGAAGGTTCCGTTAAGGTCGTTGAAGTCGGAAACGGCCTTTTCCTTCCCGTTCTCCTGTGCATAGTCACGTGCGTTCTTCACCCTTTTTACAAGTTCGTCCTTCTCCGAAATATTGAACTCTGCCGGGATTTCAGGGAGATAGATTCCCGATCCCACAAACCAGTCGTCATCTACGGGCACCACATACGAGAGCTTGAACTCCTTCTGGAAGTTGTCTTCAGGGTTCGGGTAGATGTAATAGATCGAACCGCCGCCGTCCGAAGCGGCGTCGATCAGACCATTGATGAATTCAACGCCGTTCGAATCGGAAATCCCGGTGCGGGCCGCGCCGAGCAGTTCCTGCTGGTACGGCAGTGCAATTACTGTTCCGTTCATCTCATACGCAAAGACGTATAGTTCGCCGTCTATGAAAGAACCGTTTACATCATTGAACTCCTTCAATGCGGCCTCTTTCCCGTTTTCTTTTGCGTAAACTGCGGCATTGTCTACGAAGGTCGTAAGATTATCATAGCGGGAGTCGGTTGAACCCGCCGCTGCCGGGGAAGAAACGTTTTCTTCTTCTCCTGCATTATCACCCGAATAAGTAACGACTACCCTCCATTCGGCTCCGTTTATACCTGCTGTTCTCCAGATGGCAGTCTTTGTTACATTGCGGCTCCATGTCCTGTCCGAGAAAACATATTCAGCCGTACCGGATTCCTCCCCTGCGATGCGTGTCAGCACCTCCTGAAGGGAGGCGTCGCTGTACATGGAATCAGAGAAGAGATTGTTGCCGATCTCTTCGCTCTTCGTATCATAGATCAAAGTCCCGTCTGTCTGTGCAACCCACACATCATAAGGCGTCCCTTCGATGACCGGCTCAATCTGCCTGCCGAGGAATGTTTCCGGCTTGTAGGTCATATCAGTGTATCCGAGATATTCGCCGGAATCCGAAAATACCGGGTAGCTCTGTGAAATTCCCGTGAAGCCTTCGGCCATAGTGAAGACATCGCTGACAACCGGAACCTCTTCGCTGTTGACCTTCTGCACCTGCTCCTGCCAGCTTAGATCAGTTCCTACGATCTCCTCATAATTACCTGGCACCGCGGTCACGACAATGCCCTCACTAGTTATCACGAGCGAATAGATCGCCCACGGAAAATTCAGGAGGTTCTCAGACAGGGCTGCCCCGGCCTCTTCCCCCATTAGGCCTGTCTTTGAAAGAACTTCCGAATTGTTGGAAAGTCCCGAATCTATCTCCTCTAATCCCCCGTTGATCGATATAACGAGATCCTCTGCGACTGCATCCATTTCGTTCTGTGTTTTCGTATCGTTTCCGGACGAAACGCTATCGCCGTCCGTGCCCGTGCACCCGGAAAAAGAAACCAGTACCCCCAGAACGAGCATCATAATTATAAACGGATATTTTTTCATCAAACCACTCACCAGAATGCAGGAATAATGAATTCCTGCCCGGATGGTATGTTGATATTTGAGGGATATAAGGATAGTGAATTTTTTTTGAAGGGGATTTACAAGAGCTGAATTAAAAAAATATATCCAACAGACAACCCTTGCGCAAGTCCGCTTCGCGAACACGCCCTGACCTCAGGGCTTTGCGCTATGGCGATAGCCCGGCCTTCGGCCGGGAGAGAACCCGGTTTGGGAAGATCGTAATAGACTTTCAGAGAACAATAAGAAATATTTCCCGGCCGAGGCTCCCCGGATGGGGAGCGTCCAGGCCGGATTATCATCATTAAGCAAATTTCGCAGAAATTTGCGCCCGGGCTGCCCCGTCAGGGGCTTACGCCCCCTTAAAAGAAGATATAAAATCTAAAGGAAAATCTTCAGACTTCCCCGAGATCGTGCTTAATCGACTGGATTACAAGCCTTATCAGGCCGAGCTGGCAGTCGGTCTCTGCAAGGATGCAGATGAAGAGATCGCCTACCGGTGATATGATCAGCTTCCCCTGAGGGGTCTCGAGAATGAGCTGGGTTGCGGAGTCCATACCGAGATCTGCGGTGATCTGGTTCGCGGACCTGACAAGATCCTCGGACAATGCAGCGACCTGCTCGAAATCCGCATCTCCTGCCGAATGAAGGGCGAATCCTTCAAAGAAAAGGGAGACCGCCTTCACTCCCGGTTGTTTAAGAACGTTTTGAAGAGTCTTTTCCGAGAGAATCTCGTCGGAAGAATCTCCGGGAGAAGCCTCTCTTCCCTTTAACTCAGATATATCGAAGCTGAATGACTCCCTGACAATAATCTTTGCCTCGTCGATTTCATCATCAGTATATTTTTTCAGTACGCAGTCCAGGGATTCTTTTTTCAGGAGGTTTTCGTATGCCTCCATGCCTGAAAGTTTAAGATCCCCTGCGGCATATCCGGCAGCAACAGGAGTACCTGCATCGGCGAGAACGAACCCCCTGGAATTATTATATTCGATTACAATGCAGCCTGTAAAATCCGGGCTGAGCTCAAAGAGTTTGTCCAGTGAAACCTCCATGCAGCCCACATGTTCCCCGGCCGGCAGAGATGCATTCATAAGGCTGCAATGATCCTTTCGCGATTTTTCTTGAGCTCGTACCTGATCCTGCCCACGTTCACATCCTTCTGGGCGACAATTGCGATCAGTTCGTCCTCGGAAAGAGGGGAGATCAGGATCGGCCCTTCATCGAGCTCGATAATTATCTGGTTCATCTCATTTTTTCCAAGCTCCCTGCCCATCGCCTCCGATGTACCAAGACCGGTGGAGGCCATCGCCCCGAGAGCATCTATATCGACGTCTCCCGAGACGGCACTCTCAATCACAAAGCCGTCCCTTCCCGCAACAACGGCGGCTGACACACCGTCAAGTTTCAGAAATTCGCTGAGTATCTGTTTAAGCATATATCATCTGTCTCCTTTTCAACTCATTATCTTTCGGGTTTTCTCCTTACAAGCTCAATATCCACGGGCATCTGTCCTATTGCATGCGTGGCGCAGGAGATGCAGGGATCATACGCCCTTATAACCATCTCGATGCGGTTCGCGGCACTCTCGGAGAGAGAACCGCCGGACACCACCTTTCTCGCGACATCCTCAACACCCCTGTCCATGCCGAAGTTGTTCTGGCAGGTCGCGACAATCAGGTTGCAGTCGGTGATGAAACCCTCCTCGTCAACCGAATAATCGTGGATTAACGTCCCGCGGGGCGCCTCGACAATTCCCACACCCCGCAACTTGGAAACGCCGGAGACGGGTGTTCTTACATCTCCACCGCATATGGATGGATCCGAGAGATATTCAACCGCCTTCTCGCAGCATGACAGAAATTCTATGTACCTTGCCATATTGTAGGCAAGCGTCGTCTGCGTAAACTCGCCGAAGGTGCTCCTGTACTCAGTGAGCGCCGCATCCGCCTCGGGCGTGCCCATCTCTTTTACAATATTCAGCCTAGCAAGCGGCCCGACGCGATAGTAATCACCACCCTTAAGCCTTGAAAATTTGAGATATGACCAGTCCTCTGAGTATTCCTCGATCAGGTTGAGATAATCGGCACCTGAAAAAGCTGAGACAGGGCTCCCGTCCTTTCCTACGACGTTCACTTCGCCTTTATATGCCGAAAACCTGCCGTTATCTGACATACCCATAAAGGCGGTATCAACGGCACCGAACGAAAGATCGGTCTGGTCGAGGATCGTCCTGGCAATACTCCATCCCTCCCTCGCCGTTTCAAGAGACTTTTTGCTCATCTCAAGAAGTTCCAGCCTCTTCGACTCCGCAAGGGGATGCGATACTCCGCCGGGTATGCATGTCGAGGGATGAATCGGCTTGCCGCCGATCGCCTCCGTCATCCTCTGTCCGAACTTCCGGACTTCGATCGCTTTTTTCGCGATATCTGGGGCTTTTTTGACAAGACCCAGGACGCTTCTCTCGGCTGCAGGTGCATCATGGCCGATCAGGAAGTCCGGGGCCGCAAGCATAAAGAAGTGAAGCGAGTGCGAATGAATGAACTGTCCGACCATGAGAAGTTCACGCAGTTTTTTTCCCGTTGCCGGAGGAGCAGCCCCGAAGATCTCATCGCAGGCTTTGGCTGCTGCAATGTGGTGAGCCGTCGGGCAGATACCGCATATTCGCGGTGTTATCCTCGGCGCCTCCTCGACTGCGGCACCGATCATGAACTTTTCAAATCCCCTGAGTTCGACTACCTCAAAATGGGCGTTATCGACATTCCCGGAATCGTCGAGATTTATCTTAACCCTCGCATGGCCCTCGATCCTCGTAACGGGGTTTATCGTGATCTCCTTCATAGGCTTCTCTCCTTTACAAGGTCGCGGATCTTGGAATTCTCCTTGTCCTCCATGATCAGGCTCCCGATGGTGAACGGGTACATCGTATGGGCAACATCGTACAGCTCCTCCTCGATCTCCTTCTCCTTGTGATCGGTGAGATCGGAGATCCTCCTGACCATCATATTGTATAGATCGCGGCACGGCTCCCTCAGTATATCCAGCGAAGGCCCGTTGCACCCGTGGCATGGCACGTTGTTCTTCGGGCATGAGGCGCCGCATCTCCCGAATGTCACCGGCCCGAGGCAGAGGTAGCCCTGGCCGAGAAGGCAGTGCTCTCTGTCGGGCACGCCTTCATAACGGCGCTTAAGCTTCCAGCCTTCAACAGATCCCATCTTCCTGTCGCATTCCGAGCACACCGACTTTCTTGAAAGATCAAGGCTGTCACCTGCAATCAGGGCAGGAATAATCTCCCTCAAAAAGTTCTCTTTCGGCGGGCAGCCGGTTATGTAATAGTCCATCATTGCAAGATCCCCCACCGCAAATGCCCTGTATGTAAACGGGGGAACACCCGAGGGGATCTTCCCGTCTTCACCGACCGTCGCACCATTACGGTAAACCTTGTTGAAGATCTCAGCGTTGCTGCTCAGCATGGACAGACCGGACACACCGCCGTAGCATGCACAGGTCCCAAGAGCCACAAGGACCTTCGATCTCTTCCTGATCATCTTCAGGCGCTCACGGTTCTCCTCGTTCCTTACCGCACCCGTTACAAACGCAATATCTATTCCCTCGGGAGGCTCCTTAACATCCATGATTACGGGCGAATAGACGATCTCGGCCTTTTCGACGACATCGAGAAGCATCTCGTGCAGGTCTAAAACGGCAATCGTGCAGCCGGAGCACCCGGCAAGTTCCTCTATTGCTATCTTCATTCCCTGCACCTCACTTAAGAATCAGTTTTTTCAGGCAGGCATTAGGGCCTGTATGCTTGATCTCCAGCTTTGCACGCTTTCCGGTAATCTCCTCGATCGCCCCGACGACATACCCGCAGAGGGTCTGGCAGAGCGGGCCGGCCTGCCCCTGCCCGTTTCTCCGCAATGTCTGGCGAACGATGCAGTCGTGAAACACGAGATAGATGAACCTCTCCCCCCCCTCTTCTATGAGGAACGTATCGCTGTCCGCCGGTTTCCATACCTCAAAAGAGTACTGCCCCTGGAGCAGGTCGGAGAGTTCATGGAGTGCATCCTCGATATCTTCTCTCTTCTGGAAATACTTCGCAACCTCATGGCCGAACTTCTTCCCGGCCCTGAAGGTCACCGCATTCGCCCCCCTTCCTGCAATCTCTTCAAGAGAGCGTATAACAAGCCCGTTGAGCTTCATAACCCCATGAAGGGTAGCCTCCAATTCCTTTACGGGAGGCACGCAGTTCAGCGGGACATCCTCCGACTTGTAGCTTATGTCGGTGCTGAACCTTTCATGCAGTTCGTCTACATAACTTGCGGCCATCAGATCACCCGGTTCAGCATCTCGCATACGCGGATATCGATATAATGCCTCTTTGCAGGATATATCCCACTGTGCTCAAGCGCCTGTGCCGGACATATCTCATGGCATGAAAGACAGCCCATGCAATCCTGCGGCCTCACCGGAACGCTACGCTCCTCCTTAAGTTCGAAGACCTTCATGGGACAGTCCTTGACGCAAAGACCGCACCCGACACAGGATGCCTCGTCAACCTTAATTTCGATCATAATTTCACCAACACCAAAAACCCTAAAATTTCAATTAGAACTTAATACCCCCAAGGCCGCGAATCGCATCCGCAAGCAGATCAACATCGCTGTTGGAGAATTCCACGTTCCATTTCAGTTCCTTCACTTCACGGGACAGCATGTTGATGCGAACCTTCATCAGGATGATTACGAGGATAAAAATAACGTTCACCACAAGCTGTCCGATTATCATCATTTCATATAACTCCATCTTCATCTGACCCCCGGGAACAGGGCGCGTGCAAGGCGTTCCACGAATTTTTCTTTCTTCTTGGATTCCACCGCTTTATCGGTTTCAGTTTCTTTAATACCTGCAATATCTCTCGCCAGCTTCCGGAACGCCTTTGAAGCACCAGAGGAAGGATATTTAAGAACAACGGGAGCCCTGGAGGCCGAGGCACGCCTGACATTGGCATCCTCGGGGATCATCGCGATGACCTTCACTCCGAGCATCTTTTCGATCTGCTCCTTTGTCATATCGTCATCCTCGGAATTTACACGGTTCAGGATCGCACCCCTGATCTTTCCCCCGATCATCTCGGTAAGCATCTTGGTCTTAAGAGCATCCAAGATCGAGGATATATCGGGAATTACCACAAGGATAACCTCGTCGGCTACAGCGAGGGGCACGATCCCGTCGTGGTTTATCCCAGCGGGAGCATCGATAATCAGTACATCGCACTCATCGACGATCTCGTTCATAACATCCCTCAGCCTGTCGGGATTCGCATCCTTAAATCCCTCTAGCGACAGACCGCTTGGAATGACGTTTACTCCGAAAGGCCCCTCATAAATTGCATCGTGGACATCCGCCTTTCCTGCCAGAACCTCATGAAGCGATACCGGCATTTTCTCAAGACCCAGGACGAGGCCCAGGTTGGCCATACCCACATCGGCATCGAGGATGTATGTCCTTTTTTTATAATACGCAAGCATCGAACCGAGATTTGACGTAACAGTGGTCTTCCCGGTTCCTCCCTTGCCCGATGCAATAGTAAAAACTATTGTCATATTTTCTTACCCCATCTAAACAATCCACAAACTGATTCCTGACGAATCAGACAGATTTTCTTAAAATGAACCTGATATCACGCTCTATGAATTCAAGCTCCTTTTCTGTAAGCTCATCTTCTGCCTTTACTATGCCGACAACCGTCCCCCCCTTGTAGGGAACTCCAATTAGTTTGACATTCGGCACTTCCGGTTGCTTTCCCTGCTGGTGCAGGTAGCTGTACCTGGCTGCCTCCTCCTCCGGGTCGGGATCGGTTGAACTGATTACAAGCCCGTCCGATGTCGACATTGTAAACGATTTGAGCTTATAGCGATCAAAGAGCGCAAGAAGGTTGTCGCGGATTGCATCGGCCGTATAATATTCGGCAGGGTCTTTCCCCCTCTCCTCTTCAAGATGCCGTCTCTCCTCCTCCCTCTGTCTCCGGACAGCCTCCTCGTCAGGTTCTGTGGCAGTCTCTCCGGCTGAATACTCGTCATATGAAAGGAGCTCCTCTTCCGCCGGCTGCAGTGAGATATCCTCCTGCTCATGCCGGGCAGAAACGGATTCAGCCATTGCGGAGCCCATCTTCTCATAAAGTTTTTTGATGTAAATCTGCTGCCTGATTATGAATATCAGGATTAAAAGCAGGATTACTATCACAACAGCAGCGAACACCAAAATATACGCTGCCGGATCAATGTCAATGCTTATCATCTTCATCCTCCCCGGATTTGTCATTTATAATGAGGTGATCGAGATTTATTCTCTTCAGGAGATCCCTGGCACCGGAACGGAAATTGGTGACTATTGACTCAATCTCCGATTCGTCTATGAATATTTCACAGCTGTTTCCCGCATCGGCTGTCTCTTCCACTTCAGGTTCTGGTTCTCTGGCTTTTTTTTCAGCAACCCTCTCAACAGATCTCCTCTTCTCCTGTGTTCCGGGAAAAACAGTCACAGGCACCTCTTTCGTCACAATGCACTTAGGATTGAACTCACTCGCCAGTTTAAGCTCGGAAGGATTGTAAAACGATAATTCAGCTGATAAAATACCGCCAGGGTTAGAATTGAGCTTATTTAAAGCGTCCGCTCCGATATCGGGAGAATATTCTGCGAGGATGATGGTCCCGTTATCAAAAACAATCTCAACAACCGATTCTTCAACGGTCCCCGAACATCTCCCCGAATATCCGGCCTCCCCCAATTCCTTAACAATCCCCGAAATTGTTCCTTCCGGAACAAAACGATCAAACCTGCCTCTTGGCAGTTGCATAAAAAGATCTATGAAGTTTCTTTTAAAAAGGAATCTTATAGTTTAGTCACTACGAACGTTCTTCGAAAATCATTGATAAATAGGGAAATAAATATAGCCCCAATGGTACCAATAAGAAATTTTATTCAATTGTCTTTCTCATCTACAACATCCATAATCAGTATCGATGCATTTCTGACGCCTTCCATGACCCCGGGATCGATCTTATCTGAATATTCTGCAATCGTTCCCGCTTCAATACCTACCGCAATAATTTCGGTTCCGGGATTCAGTTCGCGGGCAATATCGATAACCTCGGCCACACCGATATCCTGAAAAGACATCCGGGAAGGTTTGTAGGGAGGGGTTTCGGCAAATATACGAATATCTCCGGGATTTTTGCAGATTCCGGTCATTGCATCGGCAATAATCACGAGATCTGCCCCTTCGATAAGGGGAAGAAGACCGATGCCGCCGGTTCCCCCTTCAATTAATTCCAGCCCGGAGCAGGACTTTTCAAGGATATCCAGTACACGAAGGCCTGCTGAATCGTTACCCATCAGCAGGTTCCCGCAGCCGATTACGCGGATACACTTCTTCCCTGTATTCAGACACCTCTTTTCAGTCAAAGACAGATCCTCCCCGTTATCTTACAGTATATTGAATACAAAATTCAAAATTGCACCGCAGACCATTCCGAGACAAAGGGTGTAGAATGAAACCATTGCTGCAATCTTCAGCCCCATCTCCCTGTACAGGACTGCAATCGTGGATACGCACGGGACAAAGAGAACGCTTACAACAGCAAATATATAGAGCTGGGATGCAGCCATAACCGCCCCGAGATCGGCAGTGCCGGCAAGAACCGCAAGGGTCTCGAAGGCCATCTCCTTCCTAAAAATCCCGAATATGAGCGAGGTAGATGCATAATCTGGAAGACCGAGCACCTGCTCCATGAAAGGTGCGAAGATTTTCTGGAATTCCGCCAGGATGCCGAAGAAGTCGAGCATCCCGAGGAATACGCTGCTTACAAGCAGGAGCGGCATTGCAATGAATAAAAACTCCTTCATGTGAAGCCACGCCCTCCTGACCGTCTGGTCTGCACGAGGTTTTCTCAGAGGAGCCATCTCAAGTATCATCCCGTACTGCTCCCCCGGAGTGAACCGTGTCAGGACGAAGCCCGTCAGTATTATCAGAAGGAAGACAAGTAGGTATATCGAAAATGCAGCGGTTATTCCCACGAAAACCGCAACAATACCGGCAATTATCACGGTCCTTGCAGAGCACGGGACCATAGTTATCAGGAAGGAGGCGATCACCCTCTCCCTTTTTGAAAGCTGGCGGATACTCATTATCGCAGGGACATTGCACCCGAAGCCGAGGATCAGCGGAATAAGGGCCTGACCGTGCATCCCGATCCTGTGCATCGCCCTGTCGGCAAGGAAGGCGCCGCGTGTCATATAACCCGAATCCTCGAGTATTGATACAAGGATATAGAAGGTAAAGACAAACGGAAATGCAATGCCGAGACCTGCCTCTATAGCAATAAGGAGGGAAAACACCATCTTCTCCCAGAACGGAGACAGCCCCAGCGTATACATCGGAGCGATAATCCACGTATCAAAGAATTCGACTATCAGCTCTTCGAGAAATGAACCGATAATAAACACTGCAAGAAGCGTGACGAAAAGAATTGCGATAAGTATTGGTACACCGGGAATAACCCTTGTAAGAAGGCTGTCTATATCGAAAGACGGCCTCTTTGAGCCGTCCCCCCTCTTTTCGGTAACCTCGGATGCAATCCGTGCAGCCTCGTTGTGGCGGTTCGTCGCAATTATCTGGTGAGGGGACATCTGGTGATCCTCCTCAATCTCGGAGGCTATGGTCCCGGCGGCCTCCATGAGCTCCTTATCCTCGCCGATTCCCTGAAGAGCCAGAAATGCATCCATTCTGCTGCAGCCGGTAAGCTTTACGAGACTGCGGACCCCGGCTTCTATATGCTTTCCGTAGGGCACGTGAAGATCTATAACGGCGGCATCCTGCATCGCTGCAGGAATTATGAGGTCTATATTTTTTCCCTCAAGTGCAACTGTAGGAATTACCCTGCAGCCGAGAATTGATGAAAGTTTCTCATAATCTATTATTTTGCCCTGTTTTTCCGCTTCATCTGCTATATTTACGACCACTATCAGCGGAATTTTGTATTCTGAAGCCTGAATGAGAAGATACAAGTTTCTCTCAAGTTTGGTTGCATCAAGAACGACTATGAGTGCGTCGATATTGTTCGTCCGAAGGTAGGATCTGACCTGCTCCTCTTCCTCGGTTTTTCCTTCTAGCGAATATATTCCGGGAAAGTCGATGAGTTCGAGCCTCTCCCTCTGGTAACAGACATTCCCGGAGAGCATATCGATGGTTGTTCCGGGAAAGTTTGATATTTCGACGCCTATTCCGGTCAACTGGTTGAATATAAGAGATTTGCCCACGTTTGGGTTTCCAATCAGCGCGAACTTCATTGACACTCTTCGCCGGGAATTTTTTTAACAATTACTCGTCCTGCAATCTCCTGGCTTATTGCAACCTCGCTGTCCTTTACCAGCACGAGGACGGATCTGCCCGGAAGTCTCCTGATGATCTTTATCTCCTCACCTGGGATCATCCCGAGATCGATGAGACGCCGCCCTCCCCCGGGTCCATGCCTCATACCTAAAACCTTCAGATAATCCCCCTCGTCAAAATCATCAAGGACATTTAAATTGCACAATTTCCCCTGAGAGTGCCGTTCTATAAATCCCATACCATGTCTTCTTCCCCTGCATCTTATGCCGCTGCCGGAGAGAAGGTTTCCGATCTTATCTATGGTATATTCGGAGGCTGAATGCTCCATCTCGCATGCCTCCTTCGAAGCGGTTTCCGCATCCATTCCCAGCATTTCAGTAAAAAAGCATTCAAGAACCCTGTGTTTTTTCAGGACGGATTCGCCTGTCGCCCTGCCCTTTTCGGTAAGGGTGACCGAACCGTCGCTGCCGATCTTCAGATCACCGCTCTCTTCAAGATCAGCGAGGTCGGCCGCGATTTGATCCTCGGATCTGTCCAGTACTCCTGATAATAAGTGGAGAGCCCCGGCTCCATGCCCCTCTGCAGAATGCATAATTATCGCTTCAAGGTAATCCTCACGCTCAGACTCTTCCATAAATCCAAAGAAGATTTGCTCTTTGATTACAAAAATATTAGGATTGTTCGGATTTTTATAAAAATCCAAAAACCCTCCTTTCCATAATCGGACAGCAAAAATCACCGCAGAGACTTAGACCGGCTTGGGATCGAGTCTGCCAGAGACCCGGAAATCCCTCATCCAAAAAAGATAATTTCAGACAGATAGATCTTTATCCATGGATTTAAGGATCTCAGCCAGGGGGTGTACCCTGTTTGCCATGCTGCAGATCCTGATATGCGTAGCAGTTATTGCTTCTTCCGGATGCCTGAGCACCGGAGAGCCGGTGAATGAAACCCCGGCCGGCGAAACACCTTTTTTAAACGAAAGCGTTAACGCTTCAAGTGTTAAAATAACGGAATCTGCAACCCCTGCAAACCATCTTCCTGAGATCGTCCCGGCAGAGATCTCAGGAGACCCGTATGAAGATCGGACCTTCAATGTAAAATTTGAAAAATCGGAATACGAACTGGTTCTTCCTGCCAACCTCTCGGTATATTACGGCGCAAAAAGTGCAGATAAATCGATAACCGAGGGAACGCTCTGGAAAGAGACGGAGAAGGTATCGGAATATTACAGGTCTTTTTTCGAGGGCGATGCCATTGAAGGATTCTACACGGACATCCTCAAAAAGATCAGGCACATAAAGATAGCCGAAGGGTTTTCCGACGAGGAATACCTTGAATTCCTGATGACCTTCGTCCAGCAGATCCCATATGATTCTGAAGCGGAATCACCGAGATTTCCGGTGGAAGTGGTCTACGACATGAAAGGGGACTGCGATGAAAAGAGCATGCTTCTTATCGGGTTGCTGGCCCGCGAAGGATATGATACGGCCCTCATTATATTCCCGGAATATCACCATGCAACCGCAGGAATCAGGATCATAACAAGCGGCGATACCTCCTTCAGGCAGTTTAAATCAGAGGACGGCAGAAAATACGTTTTCATAGAATCGACCGATTTAAGCTACATCGGGCAGTATCCGGGGTATTACGAGGATGCATACGCCGTCGTAATACCGATCGGCGACGGGAACAAGACCTTTGAAAGATACAACTATGTCTCGTACATCACCGAGAGCCTTACAAAGATTGCCAACAGGATACTCTTCTTCCAGTCCGAGTTAAACAGACTGTATGACGAGATAAAAAGTCTCGAATCTGACCTCAACGGGGCAAAGAGCTACGACTCAGACTCGGAATGGCAGAAAGACCATACAAGGTACATAAACCTGGTAGATGATTACTATGAATACGAAGATTTAATCAGCAGAAATATTGAGGTCTACAATTACGTCATCGAACATCCCTATGACGTCGCCGGTGTCAGGAGATATATCTACAACAGCAAAGTGAACGAGATCGAATACTAAAAAAGGTTATATTATCTCTTTTTGGAGACAAAGACGACAAGAACTGCTCCAAGTGCAGTCACTGCCGTCAGAAGTGTAAAACCGGGAGTCGAAGTTGTCGGCGTCGGTTCAGTCGTTCCCCCCGAGGAAGATGACAGACCGATGGTAAGCTGGGCCGTCTCCCCTGCAGTCACTGTGATTTTTGACATCCCGTCATTATAGCCGCTAAGCCTGAGGGTAACGGTATGCTCCCCCGCAGTGACTCCTGTCAGTGTATACGGTGTCTGCGCACTCATATAGATATCATCAAGATAGATCGTGGCGCCCGACGGAGTCGAAGTAATATATATCGATCCTGTCGATCTCGATGGAGTTTTGCTCATTTCTGCATCGATCTCAACAGGGTTCCCGCCAGAGACAATCGAGACGCTTGTGCTGTAATCAGGATACCCGTCGAGCTGAAGCACCAACGAATGTATCCCGACCGAAACACCCGTAATCGGAAATGCCTGATTCTCCATAGTCTCTCCCTGGTACACGCCGTCGAGATAGATCTTTGCTCCTGACGGGTTTGAGGTCACAAGAATCTCCTGGGTCTGGTCTATCGACTGCAAAACCGCATATAGCGAGATCTGCTCCCCTTCAACTACATTAACGGTTTTCTTCCAGTTGTAATATCCGTTCATAGTAACCATGAACTCATGGTCTCCGCTCGAAAGGCCGGTAACCACATAAGGAGTCTTCCCGACAAGATTGCCGTTGACATAAACATATGCATCGCCCGGACTCGACTCGACGGAGACGGAACCGGGTGAAACAAGCGTCAGGTAAACGTTCTTTGTAGATCCTGCAGTTACATAAACCGTTGTCTCGGATGTCTCGTAACCGTCCATCTCCGCATCGATCGAGTACGATCCGGCCCTAAGACCGCTCAGGGTTATAGGTGATAATCCCTGGTACTGATCGTTTAAGTGGATTCTTGCACCGGAAGGACTCGTTGATACATATATTGATCCATATTCGGACTCAGTATCTGTCGGCTTCGGATTAAGTGTCACATATACGTTCGTCGTTTCACCCGCAGAAGGTGTTGCAGGAAGCGAAGTGGAGGCGGTATAATATCCGTCCATCCGGACCGAGACAGTTTCATAAGGTGTTGCCGTGGTATAGACACCTACCGACAGAACCCCGGAATGAATCTGGCCTTTATATTCCCCGTCAAAATAGACGCTTGCACCGTCCACATTGCAGTGGATATCGTACCATCCGACATCTCCCCCCACGGCAGATACGGACTGGCAAAAGGAAAAAGCGATGATTAGGGCAAACATCGCCTTTATACAGACTTTCACACGACCATTCATAGAGAATGGTTGCCTTTAATTCGTTTAATTCTTTTCAGGTTTTGAACCCGGCATGATGTGAGATTATGGGCAAATCATTTCTATATTACAGAACATATATTTCAAAACAAGAATATAGGTGATTGCAACGCCTGCTCCGGTATTAGGAAATAATGAAAAACTGCTCTTCGAAATTCCAAATATAGAGATAAGAAATATAGAGTTCAGGCTCTATCTCACAAACAGGAGGCTCTTTCTTTCAGAGGATAATACAAATAAATCGACACCGATAGAGATCCCGCTTCCCGTAATCAGTTCTATAAGAACAGGTCAGACCGTATCCGATGAACCGACCCTGATTCTCTCAGTAAAAACACCGGACGGTTCACAAAAAAAGATGACCATAACTTTTTCGCAGGACTTCTCCGGAATGCGGAATATGGAGAGAGATTACCTGAAAAAAGAACTTGAAGGGATGATCTCCGAATATGTACCGGCAACACTCCCTGAAACTCCCCAGCCCGAATATCCCGATTACCAGCAGGGGGGAAGCATGTATTCCCAAATGCCACCTGAAAGACCGCCTACGCATGGTGCGACGGTCCCGGGCGGAGTTCTCCTCCAGGCTCATAACGTCATCGTCAAATCACAGGAATTCACGATAGAACTTACATCAAAAGAGATCTCCCTGACCGATCCCAACCACCCCAACAAACCGTCATCAATATCGCTGAAATCCGTCAGGAACGTCGAGATAACAAAGAATGTCCAGAATGAGCCGGTAATCGTTCTGAATGTCGGATCTCCCAACGGCGACATAAGGACAATGAGACTCGCATTCTCCCACTGGCATAACGGAAACAGGTGGCAGGAAAGAGACACGTGGGCTGGGGCTATCAACGATATAATCTCAACAGGAGGAAGTGTATCCCATATTCCCGGTCTTGGTTCCCGGGCACCAGGGCCTCAATTCCCACCAGAAAACCAGAGATTTTCAGCTAAACCCCCGGGTGGCAGCGCATTCTGCCCGCGGTGCGGCGGGCAGGTCCCTCCCGGAGCTAAATTCTGCCTTTCGTGCGGTGCACCTGTCGGTAGCGGCTCTGAAAGCGAAACCGGTTATGAAACAGGATCCAAACAGGACTTTGAAGGAGGGATCATCGATGCAGACTACGGTGATGACGACGACTTTTTCTCCGCACAGCCTGCAGCAAGGCAACCGGGAAGGACAAAAAAGGCGCGTCCTCCCAGACGCAAAAAGCCTTCCAGGAAAAAGAGCAGCAAAAAAGCCTCACGCGGCGACCCCTTAGGACTCGGGGAGAGAAGTTCATATTCACCGGACGATTCGATTCTCGGGAGACTTATAGGATTTATCAGGGCTCCGACTGAAACGTTCAGGATGACGAAAGACCAGGACCCGCTCGAAGCCCTCCCCGTTCTTGTCCTGTCGCTTGCGGTATTCGGATTTCTGACGGGCATAATATTCCAGCTATACGCTGGATCACTCGACAGCACAGCATATCCGGAAATAACTGCGCTTGAAGACTCCGGGGCCATGATCTTCTTTGTCATCGAGATTATAATCGTCGGAATAATATATGCAGTTTTAAACGGATTCCTGCTTCATCTCGGGCTCCTTATAACCGGCAATGCAGAGGATATCCGGGATGACCTGAGAATTTCAGCCTATTCGATGTGTCCCTTTGCCATTGCAGGTATTATCCCTCTTTTCGGGCTTTTGATAGCTCCGTTATGGGCATTCTTCCTCCAGTTCACAGGAGCGAGGGAGACATACAATCTTGATGGGAGAAGTGCTGCAATAGCAGCAATGGTTCCGGTCCTGGTCATAATAATGCTGTTCTTATTTTTTACAGGGCAGGGAGAGACAGGATTTACTTTCTTCGGGGGTGCGTAGATCTCCGAAAGGTCTGTTTATTTGGGAATAATCCTGATAATTGCGATCTTTTTAACCCTGATTACACATGCATCGGCGTTGACAACGACATTTACGTATAAACAGGGAGACAAGGGTGATTACCTCAAGGTCTATTTCTACGGAGAGGTCGGTTCCGGAACTGTCACTTTATGGGAATGGGATTTTAATTCCGACGGGATCATAGACAATACTTCGCAAAATCCGGTTTATTCCTTCCCGGTAGCAGATACATATACAGTAAAGCTAACCACTACCTTCGATACAGGGGTAACCGAATCAAGGACGCTGAATATTATTATGAAAGAGCCTGATCTTGAGGCAAGTTTTGCTACATCCGTATCCAGCGGAGAAGCCCCGCTGCAGGTGAATTTTACCGATCTCACTTTAGGGGTACATGACTCGCGCTGGGATTTCGGCGATAAATCGCCGAAGATAGCATTACAGAATCCGAATCATAACTTTACCGAACCCGGCACTTACTGGGTCCTACTTACGGTAACTGGCATCAACGGCAACACCGACGAGTACACAAAAGAGATTGTTGTGAATTATCCCTCCCCTGTTGCACTTTTTACAGCTGATCAAAAATCAGGAAAACCACCGTTAAGTGTTCAGTTCGCCGACAGTTCGACTATATCCTATGGGAAGATCACGAACTGGAACTGGGACTTCGGAGACGGAACATCATCTGAAGAACAAAACCCGTTGCATGAATATTCGCAGCCGGGCAATTATACGGTCACTCTAAAGGTGACATCTGATTATTCCAGGACAAATACCTCCACGAGGACAAATTTTATTATAGCTACAAGCGGCATTACGGCATCTTTTAAAGCAGAGGAGACAAGCGGCGAGATTCCGTTTATCGCGAAATTCACAAGCAGAATTCCTGCAAATATAGAGGTAAAATCATATCACTGGGACTTTGAAGACGGAACATCGACTGTGGCAAATCCGGTACACACATTCAGGAAGCCGGGAATCTACAACGTCTCCCTTACTGTAACTGACATCGACGGGGAGTCCTTTACGGTGACAAAAGAAGACTATATCACGGTTGAAAGAAAAGCAGCAGGAAATGAGGTTTGGGTAAATAATACTGAAAATACGAATAACAATAAAAACGAAACGACCGGATTAAATATCCTGGCAGATTCAGGAAATGTAACCAAAATGCTGGATAATCCGGGAACCGAATTCATAAGGAATGAATCAATGCGATTCCAAAATTTCTTCGGAGAATGGCTTCGCCTGATTATGGAAATTTTAGGTCTGAATAAAAATTAAAATCCCCCTCTTAGGAGGAAGATAGAATTTTCAAAAATAATTATTTTGATTTGCCCTGCTTTTCTACAGATTTTATTGCGGCTTCAATCTCTGCCTGGTCGCCAAGATAATAATGGCGTATAGGTCTGAGGTTTTCATCAAGTTCATAGACAAGGGGAACTGCAGTTGGTATATTCAGCTTGGGAATCTCATCGTCCGCGATATTATCGAGATGCTTGACTAGTGCACGAAGGCTGTTTCCGTGTGCCGCTATAAGGACTCTTTTACCGGATTTAATCGCAGGAGCAATCTCTTCGTTCCAGTAAGGAAGAAATCTCGCAACAGTATCCTTCAGGCATTCCGTAAGGGGATATTCCTCTGGCCTGAGATCTCCGTACCTGGGATCTTTTTTTGGGTTTCTCTCATCCTCCTCGTCGAGAGCAGGCGGAGGGATATCATAACTTCTCCGCCAGATAAAAACCTGTTCGTCCCCGTATTTTGCCGCGGTCTCCGATTTATTAAGCCCCTGCAGGGCCCCGTAATGACGCTCGTTGAGCCTCCATGATCGCGAAACGGGAATCCACATCAGGTCCATCTCGTCAAGAGTTATCCATAATGTCCGGATCGCCCTTTTGAGAACCGAGGTATACGCAACATCGAACGTATACCCCCCGGCCCTAAGCAGTTTTCCGGCATTATGGGCCTCATCAAGCCCTTTTTCCGACAGATCGACATCGGTCCATCCGGTGAAACGGTTTTCCCTGTTCCATGTGCTCTCGCCATGACGGAGCAGTATTAGTATATACATCTTTTCCAACCGCCCCGGACTACGGATAAGTCAGTACTGCAGTACCGCTACCCGACGTCTGTGCACTATCAACTTCCACGCCTTTATCATTGTACAAATAAATTGAAAGCGTACCGCCGGCTCCACTATCAAGTATGCTGGCCGATATCGATACAGTTCCACTGAATGATCCGAGTTCTTTATCCGGCAGAGTTCCGTAAATCACGCTCTCCCCCGATTCATCCGTTATTGTAGTAGTTCCGCCGTTAACGGTATAGGTGCCGGACCATTCTCCTGGATAAAATACGCTGAAGTACCAGTTCCCGTACGTCTCAGATGTATTTGTAGTGCCGGTGCTGACGCCTGCAAGCTGACTTGTGCCTGAAGATGAGGAAGACTGAGAGTTTCCTCCGCCTGACACCCCGCTGCTGCCGCCGTTGCCGCTGAACATTCCGCTGGAAAATGCAAAACCGGCAACCGCTATTACAGCGATAACTGCAACGGCAATTATGATGATCTTCGGCTCGGGCATCCTGCTCTCCTTATAGCCGTAGGGATCATTATAACCTCTGCCCTTTTGTGCCCTTTTCATTGCCTTCTGCCGTTCTTTCTCGGCTCTGGCCTGTTCTTTCATACGGGCCTTATCCGCCTTCGCCTGCTCCTTCATCATGGATTTCTGTCCCTTCGGGGACATCGCGCCTCCCTGTCCGTACCCGTAGGCACGATCATCTGCAAGGGATATTCCACCGTCGCGGGGAGGATATCCGGGCTGCTGCCCATATCCGCTGTGACCGGATGTAGGTGGCGGAGGAGGACTTACAAATCCCCTGTCTCCAAAATTCTGCTGCTGCGGTGCAGGTGGAGGTGAAAACTGCTGGCGATCTGCCTGTTGTCTCTGGGGAGGAGCCCCGGAGAAAGACTGCTGATGCATTGCCTGCTGCTCAACTTTTCCCCCGCAGGAGGGGCAGAATGCTGACCCGGAAGGAACTTTCGCACCGCAAAAACGGCAGAAGATCGGTTTTTCATCACCTGAAGACGGCCCCTGGCGATAAGAAGACTGCGGAGAGGCCGGAGGCTGGGAAAAACCCTGCTGCATCTGGTGCCTTTCTTCTGGCGGAATTCCCTGACGCGCCTGGCTGCGGAAATCCTGCTGTCCATAATAGCTGTCTTCAGCAGGAGGCTGGGAAAATTCAGGGGAGGGAGGAGCATACGGATTCTCTGAACCCATGCTGAACAGATCGGCGTCCCGGTTATGCGCCGGCGGCGCAGAAGGCTCTGTTTTAGGGGGCATACCTCCTGAGAACTGGTTTTGCCCGCCTGCCGAATTCCGGGGAACCATACCGCGGGACATGGATTTCAAATCTTCAACCCAGTCGTCCCTTTCTGCGTACCTGTAGTCACCTGCCTGAATAAATTTGAGGATGAGGTCGCCTACCTCGCCCGAGGGTTTTTCTATTGAAAATTTTATGGCAGGTGTTCCCGATTCATCGGAGGAGGGCTGGTAATCTTTGACAAGATTCAGGGGAAAAACGAGCTCCTTTCTCTCCTGTATTGAATCGGTTTTTTTTACGAAAATTATTCTTTTGCTGGTTAAAAATGCGTCAAAAGGGACATTTTTAACATTTACTCCGGGAGATATTTTGACGAGTTCTTCTCCCGGCCTGAGATTCGGTCTGTACATATTATGAATTTATAATTGTATCCCGTCATTCATTAATCTAATTCAAAAAGAGAGTTTTGATCCATAAGGGGTATCCATAACAACGGATGATTTTCCCGGATGGTCTCCGGGGGAACAACAAATAAATATTAGTTTTTAGCAATAACCTCCTGTTTATTTATAACCGGGCGGGGGGATCGGGGTGTTTTATACCTATGGCAGGAAAAGGGTATTCATGGAACTCTTCATCATTCGTTTCGGGCCTTAATGACAAGAAAGACTTCCTTATTGCAGCATCGCTTTTAACGGCATTCATCTTAATTGCGGTCTTCTATTCTTTCGGTTATACAACCGTAACCCCTCACCTTATGGACGTCCCGATAATTCTCTGCGCCTTTTTTTATCCGAAGCGGGGAGTTGCAGCCGCCGTTATTCTCTCGGCAGGATACGTCCTGATGGCTGCACTGCTGACAGGGTTCTCCGGGATCGAGATAATATATGCCATGGGAAGAGCGGTTATTTTCATAATGATAGGCACCGTGGTTTCATTCATCTCCGAAGGATTCAAAAACGAAAAAAAGAGATATTCGGATCTTTTCAACAATCTCTCGGACACCACCTATATCACCAGCTGTACAGCGGACGGCGAGATAGGAGAGATAATAGAATGCAATGAAACCACATTTAAAAACACGGGATATAAAAAAGAAGAACTTATCGGAAAACCTGTCTCTACCCTGATCAGCGGCACCGTTCCTTCCCTCAGGAATACCGGAAATGAAACTGACGATACAAAAAAGATCAATGCCGAGGGGATCTTTGTCATTGAAACAGGACACAAAAGAAAAAACAGGCCTTCGTGTCCCGTAGAGATGAAAATAAGAAGTTCATTCTTTGACAAAAAACCCGTTTTCATAATAACGGCCAGGGATATATCCCTGAGAAAGGAGACGGAGAATAAACTGACGGCACAGGCAAAATTTCTCGAATCGCTTATCGAGACCATTCCGATACCTTTTATGTACAAAGATCACGATCTCAGGCATACGATGTGCAATACCCCCCTCCTGAACAGCCTGTATCTTAAGAAGGAGGATTTCATCGGTAAAACAGTCTATGATGTCCTGCCGGCTGAATGCGCAGATGAGATCAACAAAATGGATCTCGAAACTATTTCATCCCACCAGCCTGTCTCAAAGACATTCACTATTCCGCTGGAGAACGGGAAAGAATATGTGACTCTCGTCAACACAATGGCAGTCTTCTCCGAAGAAGAATTTTCAGGAATAATTACAATCTCACAGGACATCTCGAACCTGAAGAAGGTAAAAGAGGACCTCAGGCGATCACTTGAAGAGAAGACGATCCTGCTGCAGGAGGTCCACCACAGGGTGAAGAACAACCTTGCAATTATAATAGGATTCCTTTCGATGCAAAAGACGCTTATGGACGATGAGGAGTGTATAGAGGCGATTGCAGACGCTGAAAACAGGATTTATTCACTCGCTGCCGTGCATGAATCAATATACCTCTCGGAAAATATATCAGAGATCGATGCCGGAGATCATTTTAAAAACCTGATCGGGAGTATTCTTACAACGTGCGCCGAAGATTCGACAATCAGATATTCAATCGATACAGGCGGCTGCAAAATGGATATCAGACAGGCAATTCCTGCAAGCCTCATAGTTAATGAGATAATCACCAACTCTGTAAAATATGCATTCAGGAACCGTAAATCAGGGAATATATCACTTAAACTGCACAAGGATGAAAATGGCCGATTCAATATGGTGATCTCGGACAATGGTATCGGTCTTCCGGAAGACTTCGATCAATCAAAATCGCATACTCTCGGGATCAAGGTAATAAACAATATCGTCAGGCTCCAGCTAAAAGGAGATGTCAGTCTCATATCAGGATCTTCCGGGACATCGTGGAATATAATCTGGAAATAAAAATTAGGATTTTTTATCTGCGCAGTCTTGCTGAAACCAGGCAGAATACTCCGAAAATTGCAGAAAACGCACAAACAGTTGTAAATCCAGGTGTTGCCGGAGTTGCCGCCGTCGTTGAAGCAGGTGTCTGGTAATCGGTCTGGACGGTCGTTGCAGGCGTTGTCACTGCGGTCACCATGCTGGTCGGTTCCTCCGTCAGGCCTTCGGTTTCAAGGGTTTCCACTTCATTCAGAATAATCGTGCTTCTCTGGGTGATATAGATTGTAAAGTCTGAGACAGCCTGCGGTCCGGCCATAATCACATCAGATGAACTGCATTGCGATGATTCACCTTCACCTGAAACAAAGGTAATCAGCGGGATGTACTGCAGAGTCGCGTTATCCCACCCGAATACATGGGTGGTCCCGGGGTACATATCCGCCGATTCGACTTCCAAACCGTCCCTTTTAACTGTAACCGATGCACCCGAGGCCTCACAGATGGTTCCTTCACATAGCTCGCAATCGGATTCGGCTATATAGGAAATTTCATAATTCTTATAGAACGGAGATACCAGCCTTGTCGGGTCACCGTAACAGGCAATAATCGGTTTGGTCGTCAGACCTGTAGAGCCTATCTTTCCGATGGTAATCCATTCCCCTCCGGGTCCGCCCATTATAGTGACTTCAACCGAGTCACCCTGACTTAAGTCTTTGAAAACCGAAGGGTTTGAGGTAGTTCCGGTTACAAAATTATTTTTAAGGCTGCTCTTTCCATAAGTTATCCATTCGCCACCCTCGTATACGGAGGCTACATTGACTATAATCCTGTCATATGAGGGTTCGAGTTTCGAGATCGAGCCCATATACTTTTCCTCAAGAAGCACTGCGGAAGCTGGTGAACAGATAACAACCGCAAATACGACAATAAGGGCTGCTATCAGGGTCATTCTTATATTCTTCATTTTATCAAATCCTCCTTTGGTCGTGAGAGTCCGAAACAATCCGGACAAAAACCATGTCAATTACTATGGGGTAACTGATAAAAAAACCTGTGGTAAATAAAGGAAAAAAAAGAGGAATCAGATAAGGCCTGTGAGCCCCAGGATTCCGCCGATGAATGATGCAATAACAACCGCAAAGAGGATCATTCCGATCAAAACCAGAACTATCGGAATTAAAACAACAAAAACCGCTTTCCCGGTTGAAAATTCCTGTAATTCACGAATTCCGAGAACTAAAAGAACAAGCGTCCAGATCCCGGCGATAATGTTGACATAGGGGATCCAGCCCAGGATAAAGTATGGCGTATGTGCATACATTACGGTTTTAATCGTCTGAACATAGCCATTGCCCCCGTCAAACATAAGTACAAAGCAGTGAAGCATCAGACCGCAGACAAATATCGAGAAGAGACCGATGACGAAAGCGGTATAGATCACAAAAACATCGAAAGAGATCAGGAACGAACTGAACGAGGAGAAGTCAGATACCCACTGCATTCCGGGAACCTAGCTGAGGGCGTCGATCGTTGAACTCATGAAGTTCATATCCATTACAACAGCGACAATTCCGTACAGGATTGTGAAGATCACAAACAGTACAATGTAGTACTGGTAAGCTGCACCAAGGCTTTCACCTTTGTGAGCCTGAAAGGTTTCGACAGGTTTTACAAGGAAACCTTTTAGTTTTTCACTAAAGGATGACATAAAGAGAAAATAACATACGTTATATAAATAGTTTCCTGTGAATCCGAAATCTGCACAACCATCCGGACGTATTCTGCAGAGAAAGTAATAAAAAACAGTAAAATTATAACAGGACATCCTGTAAATATTTTTAACTCGCCCTGTTATGGATATAGAATCGATATTTTTGCCGAAGGAGACAAAATCCATATATTCTCCAACTGATTATAGGAATTTGTAAATTTAATTTTGGAGGAATTATGAGCGTAATTAAACGATTTGGCGTCTTATCCGTAGCAAAGATCTTTGCAGCCATAAGCCTTGTCATCGGCCTGATTGCAGGAATATTGCTTCTTCTGTTCGGAGGACTTATAACACTCTTTATGGGGCCGTATGCGCCCCAGGTGGCAGTTGGCGTAGGGCTTGGTGTTGTGGCAGTCATTATCCTGGCGATTGGCGGTGCCATCGGTGGTTTAATATACGGTGCAGTAGTAGCATTCATTTACAATCTCGCTGCAGGCTGGTTCGGCGGAGTCGAGATTGACCTGGAGTAATTCCGGGATCCATAAAAACCCTTTTTATTGTGATAACATTTCTTTTAAGTTGATATTCATCCGAAGTTACAGAAATCAGCCAGATAAGAGGTTTTTTTCAAAAAAAGAGAGAATTGGTTAATAGTAACCTGCCGTCGTAACAGCCGCCACAAGGAAGAAACCGATGAGCAGTATGACAAGAACCATTATGATGATTATCGGCAGTATAATCGCTAGTACCGCTCTTGCAGTCGACATCTCCTGGATCTCTCTTATAGCAAGAATTTCGAGTATAAATGCCCATATGCCCGCAATTATACCTATAATCGGAATCCATCCGAGAAGCATGCTCGGAGTTGAGGCATAGATCATCGCTGCAGTGGTCTTTGTGAATCCCTGCTTTCCGCCAAGAATTACAACGAAGATATGGACGATTATACTCTGTATGAACAGGGCGACTATGCCGATGATGAAAAAGAAGATTATGATACCGACTATCATCCCCAGACCCATACCAAGACCCATCCCTGCACCACCAAATCCGGGAATGGCGGCCATGTTAGATCCCATACCCAGACCGGCGATGAGGCCGTAAAGCACAGAGAAGATCAGGAGAAGAACAAGATAATACTTGAATGCTTCGCCGAATTCCTCGGGCTTATATTTGTTAAAACTCTCAACAGGATTTAAAATGAATCCTTTGACCCTTTCGACAAAATCCAGTGCCATGATATCTAATATCCCGGCAAGTATTTAAATATTAGACCCGGCAACGGTTTTTCTCCGGATGTTATGCAATTTATCATGTAAAAAAAGGTTTTCCACCCGGATAAAGGATTACTTCTTCAGCGCCTTCTCAAAACCCTCGGCAATATCTTCTATGGTTTTATCGATCTTCTCTTCAGCTTTTTTCACTTTTTTTGCAAGATGCTCTCTTCCTTTCTCCGTAGTGATCAGCGCCTTTCCGACACCGAAGAGATCAGTGAGATTTTTAGATATGGACGATTTGAGTTCTGCAACTTTTTCATCGAAATCCTCGACATTTCCATTGTCCTCATCTGTGCCCTGCCCCGGAGCCGCATCCTCCGTGATCTCCTCGTCATCAAGCCATCTTCCCTTTTCAAAGTGTCCTTTCTTTTCGGCCATAACTCTCATACTCCTCTGTAATCTGTGTATATTATCCTGAACTTTACAGGAATAAATACCTTAAGTGCGGATGATCGGTCAGGGAAGAACGAGATCGCTATTATTTTCAAGAATATAAAGAAACGAGCGTATCATATAGCACAACTCAGGAATTTCAATAATGTGTCCGATAATATTCCCGTTCTCTTCTTCAACAACCATGCTTATTCTCCTGTCGAAAATGTAAAAACAACTGGCCGCCTTATGATTCCTGAACCCTCCATTTTTCATGTAATCGTCTTTAATATAATCATTCATATTCTTCAGGAATTCAATGATCCTGTGACTGTTTTTATGAACATCAAGTTTCATCCCGGAAAAGGCTTCCAGATTAAAAGTATGAATCTCGATATTAACCCTTTTTCTGACCTTCTGGAGGTCTTCAAGAACGCGTTTTACGGACTTGGGATCTTCGGACATTATTATGATCTCCTTTTCTGCATTCTGGATCAGTGTCTTTAACCTGTTCTGGACCCCTACCTCGCTCCTGATAGTCCACATCTTTGCCGGCGGCAGCGATTCGTACTGGATTTCGGACAGGTAATCCCCGGCTTCGGAAATTTTGCGATCCATCTCGGTTTTCAGTGGATTTAATACTTCAAAAGGCTTTTCCGCACAATAACTTGCAGGCGTCCCTTCCCCGACGAAGATATACCCCTTATCCGCAAGCGATCTCAATATAGAATATATCCTCCCGTGCGGTACTCCCGATATGCTGCTGACTTCTCTTGCCGTTGCATTCCCGAGTCCGATAAGAGCAATATAGGCTCTTGCCTCGTATTCGGTAAATCCTATGCCGGCAAGGGTTTCGACAATCTCCTTCTTGATCTCCATAATGCAACTCCAAAAGTTGCACTTGATTATTAATAACTTTAACCCATATTAGTACTGAGCAGCATTAAGGTGGCAAAAATGCCGGAAACAATTATTAACAAATCCAATTGCCCAAATCTCGAAACTTCGGCTGTCTGGGAGGAGGCCGGATTCATCCCCCCGGCCTTCTGCCGGACAGTAATCGAATTCCTCCACAGACTTTATAATGATGATATCGAAAATATCTATGACATCGATATCGCCAGAGATCAGATCTGTGATACTGGTGAAAAAACCACCTCAGGCTGCTCGGAATATATTTTTACCGACAGGGAGAGAATGTATCACTTTGCAGATGAGATGAATATACCTGCCGGAGAGATGAATGACACGGAGATTGCAGATGAAATTATTTGCAGGCTTATAGATGAATACACTGGGGATAAATTTGCCTTTACAGACAGATCAGGGATTATGGAAGTCCTTTATAAAATTTCCACATGCATCGCGTAAAATTCTGAAAAATACCTGTAAAACGGAGTGTAGAAGTTTTGAAATCGCCTTTTGAGATAATTGCCAATGTCATTAACAGGCATACTTTAATTGTTGCCGGTCTCGTCGTGGGGGTAATGCTTTTTGCACTATACGGTGCCTCGATGACGACAATGAAGACCGGTACCGACACTTACCTTTATACTGACGAGCCGGTCGGCTCGCTCCTGATTCACTACGAGGAAGAGTTCGGATCAGACTCGGTCATATTGATAATTGAAGGAAGCGACGTCACATCTCCGGCAGTAGTGAATTACCTGGAAGAACTTGAAGCAGACATTGCCGATGAACGGTATATCGCAAGTGTAACCGGTCTGCCAGATCTAATAAAAAGCGTAAATAACGGGGTGATCCCCCAGTCCCAGGCAGAAATAGATGCCTGCATCAGTTTATTACCCGAGGAATATTCTGAAATGGTTCTGCCTTCCGGGACGATGACACTCATGTCCGTACCTCTTGAAACAGGCTACCCGGAGGATGCAGAAGAGAGCATCGTAAATACGATAAATTCAATTATTGAATCGTCAAATCCTCCCCCCGGAATTTCCGTATCGGCATCGGGCTCTCCGGCATTCAGTGTCGAGATGAAAGAGGACATGCAGAAGAACATGGGCACGCTCATTGGTCTTGCAATGCTCCTCATGATTGTTGCAATGGCACTGCTTTTCGGCCATGTAAGGTACAGGATGCTCCCCGTACTGATTGTATTCTGCGGGATAATATTGACATTCGGCGTTATGGGGCTGGCAGGGATAGCCCTGACTTCAATAGTGATTGCCGCTTTCCCGGTACTTATCGGAATTGGAATAGATTACGCGATTCAGTTCCAGTCCAGGTTTGACGAAGAGCGGAGACGCTCTTCTATTACCGATGCGGTAAAGACAACTATTACAAGTTCGGGGCCTGCAATCCTCCTCGCGATGATTGCAACAGCCCTCGGATTCGCAGCTCTTTCTCTTCTTGCACCATCTCCGATGGTCTCCGATTTCGGAACTATCTGTATCGTAGGAATTGCCTGCTGTTACCTTTGCGCAATGATCATAGTACCGACTTTTGCAAAACTGGTAAATTACACACCGAAGAATACGGGAAGCTCCTCCGATAATTCCGAATCCTGCGTCCTTGAATGGAAAGAGTGCAATGAAGCCGGCAAGGCTCATAAAAGTAGTAAAAATGTTTCATTCATGGAGAGGTACGATGAACTGCTGGGAAGGCTTGCGGAAAAGATTGCCAGACACCCGGGACCGATACTGATTATCTTCCTGATGGTCGCAATCGTCGGGTTCCAGCTCGATTCCAAGGTAATCATCGATACGGACGAAGATTCGATGGTGGACCAGAATATGCCCGCACTTATAACGATGAACAAGGTTACAAGCGTTATGGGCTCCACGAGTACAATTACTGCATATGTGAAGGCGGATTCCATACTTGACTATAACACGCTCAAATGGATGGATGATTTCGGGGAATATGCCGTTTCGAAGCATGACGATCTGACCGGCGCGACAAGCATTGCAACCTACATAAAATCCTACAACAACGGGGTAATCCCCTCCGATAAAAAGACACTGGAAGATGTCTGGGAGAGCATCCCAGAGAGCACTAAAGAGAGCTATGTCAGCGGAAAAACCGAAGCCGTCATAGAATTCTCGATGGAGGATATCTCAATTCCCGCAACCCAGGAGCTCATTGCCGATATGGAGGCTGATCTCAACTGGTATACGATGCACCCGGGGATGGATGTGACATTTACGGGCCAGATGTATATGTTCAGCGACCTGATCAACGGCATCAAAGATACCAAAAACCCGATGACTTATCTCGGTTTTGTCCTGATATTCATATTCCTGCTGCTTGTTTACAGGAAATATACAGCAATATCTCCTCTTGTGCCCATCGTGATGATCGTCGGATGGAACGGTCTGATAATGTACTCTCTCGGCCTCACATATTCCCTGCTTACGGCGACACTGGGGGCAATGACAATTGGTGTGGCCTCCGAATACACAATCCTGATTATGGAGAGGTTCGAGGAGGAAAGAGAGAAGGGTGTGGGAACTTATGTAGCAATTCAGACCGCAATCCAGAAGATTGGAACTGCAATCTCAGTCTCAGGCCTTACAACGGTTTTCGGGTTTTCTGCCCTTCTGCTGGCGACATCCCCGATTATCCAGAACTTCGGAACCGTTACAGTTATCACTGTAGGCTTCTCACTCGTTGGAGCAATAGTGGTAATGCCCGCCGTAATTACCATATTAGAAAGATTCAGGCCTAAAGAGGCCTGATGCTCCTATTAAATTAAATCTGTCATCCAAATCCCAAAAACTCCATAATAACAATACTTTTTCAAGATCGCTGCCCGGCTGTTTTGCCGAAACATTATTTTACGGAAACTTATTATAGAACGCTGAAAAATAAACGATCCTTCAAAGGCTAGGGGGCGCTTCAGGATGACACTCAGGAGAAAACTGCTAACTGCAGCCATAATAATTACATTTTTCACAATTCTGTCTGTTTCAATTATTACACAGTTCATATTCCTCGATCAGGTCAGGAACTTCAGGGGCTTGCAGGAATTATAAACGAACGGATCAGAAGTGAGGAGATTGCCGCAGCCGGTTGGTCGAACCGCGACGACACTTATGAATTCGTCCAGGATGGAAATGAAGATTTTATCCGCTCGTCGCTTGGAAATCAAACATTTTTTTCGGGAAAAGTAAATATAATGCTCTTCCTGAATGAAAGCGGAGACGTCGTTTACGGGCATGCCTTTGATCCGGACGACGATACTGTGACCGGGATTCCCGAAGACTTCAAAAAGAACCTGATCGACCACGGCATTCTCTACAACGACACATCAGACTTTGAATCATCGGCAGGCATTCTTGTTCTGAACGAATCCGTCATGCTCGTCTCAGCATATCCAATCCATACCGGCACCGGTGAAGGCCCGGCAAAGGGAGTCCTGATACGGGGCACATACATTGATCCGGAAGAAATGGCAGATGAAACAGGATCAAATGCCGTTTCGCTTACCATCGGAGGGACATCCGGTCACACTGAGGGTAACGGTTATTCTCCCGTGGATGAGGGAATTGTATTCCACATCAAAGAAGGGAGTTTTCCTAGGAATCCAGGCAGAATTCATGCCGCCACAACAACAGATGATCTTTACGGCGACCCTGTAGTGCTGGAAAGCGAGACGGAAAGGATCATGTATACACAGGGATTCACGGCCCTCGTCTATATTTTCTTTGCAATAATCGTTATCACAATCATCTCTGCTGCATTTTACCTGATTGTCATCCGCAAATCCGTTTTCATGCAGCTTGAAAGACTCGGCAGGGATGCCGGTGAAATTGCGGAGAACAAAGACCCCGGAAGTAGAATCGACTTTAAAGGCAACCCCGAATTCATGCAGCTCGCCGAATCCATCAATAAAATGCTGTGTTCGCTGGAGGATGCAACATGCGGGAAGATGGAGAGCGAAATGAAATACGGGGATCTCTTCGATTCGAGCCTTGACGATATAGTATTAACGGATCTCGAAGGCATGATCCTGGATGCAAATCCTGCATTTTTGAATATGAGCGGAATCGCCGAGGTCTTAAAAGAGAATTCGGATCGGTCTGTCTGCTTATTCGGTGTAATTGAAAAAGAATGCAATCCGGATGCCGTCGAAAAAATGCTGGATCTATGGGAAAAGGTAAATAAACCCTTTAAATTCGAGACAGGGATTCTGAATCTTAAAACGGGCAGTCTGCCTGTAGAAATAACATCCTGGCCGCTGAGTGATGAGAAAGGAATCATAAAGGGCCTGTGGTGGCTGGTCAGGGACATTAGTGAAAAGAGGGCAATCGAAGAGATCAGGAGCAATGCCATCTCCCGTATCGAGGACAATATCGAAAAGATGGCAATTCTCAATGACGAGATCAGAAATCCGCTTGCCATAATCGTGGGACTTGCAGAGATTAAGTGCGGGGCAGCATCGGAAGAGATCATCAGGCAGGTGGAAAAGATCGACCAGATAATCAATCTTTTAGACCGCGGATGGCTGAGTTCGAAGAAGGTCCACGAATTCCTGAAGAAGCAATATCTCCAGGACAAAGAGCTGAAAAAATCCCAAAAATAAATTTTTTAAGTCCCGGATCCGGTTTTTTCATAAGAATTATTTTGCATGTATTACGGTTTGCTATATACGTTACTATTTTATTCTGAAACTGATGATAGAAAAAAACCCAACAAGGGTTGCCAAAGAAAACAGAACTGAAAGGTTGCCTCCATATGCCTGGGGGGGATGTATATCTGCCGAATCTTTGGTAAATTTGAAATAAAGGCAGAAAAGGGCATCGACGCAGCCAGACATGGAGGAATAAAATAATGTCAATCGAAGCATTTGAAAAAACAATTGAGAATGCCGTAGATAAAGGCATCTATGAAAAAATGGATCTATCGGGTCTTGAACCCGAATTCAGGCGATTGGGCGGGATGGTAAACAGTCTTCTCGAAAAGCTGGAAGAGTCGGGAGATGCTCTTTCAGCAGCCGGAGAACAGATGGCGGATTTTGCTTCAGGAAAATTTACCGTAAGTGATGGGGTAAGATCAAAATGTCCGTCTCCTGTTATTGAAAATGCGGATAATCTTGCAATGACCCTGAACGCCTTCTGTTCGGCCGGGCGAAAAAAATGCGAAATACTCTCCGACGCAGATTTTTCGGCCAGAATTGAATCTTCGGAGTTCAAAGGGGGTTTTGCTGAATTTACAGACGCTTTCAACAGGATACCGGAGAATTTCAGTGAGTCGTTCGGGCTTACACTGGATTACCTTGGAATGATTGCAGAAGGAAAGGTCCCGGATAAGATAGACAAAGGTCTAAACGGGGGATTCAGTGTTCTCAGGGATCACTTCAACGACTGCATCAACGGCCTTAACGGACTAAAAGAGGCTGAAAAAATTCTGAAGATGATGTCGGTCAACGATTACACCGATTCGTTCCATGGTGAATACAAGGGAGTCTATGGAGATATCGGAAAGGAGATCAACATTGTCCAGACGAGACTGAAGACTGTCATAGACGTCTGTGTAAGGACAAGCAACGGGGATCTTTCAAAACTGGGCGAACTTGAACCGATCGGCAGGAGAAGCGAACATGACGAGCTTCTCCCCGCAATCATACTCATGATGAAGTCCGTCCAGAAGATTATCGACGAAATCGCCCTACTCAGCGAACACGTTGTCAACGGCAGTCTTGCCGAACGGATCGATGTGAACGATCATAAGGGTGCATACAAAGATGTGGTGACAGGTGTCAACGAGGTCCTGAACGCTATCGTGACTCCGCTTAACGAGGCCATCCGGGTTTCAGACAGCCTTGCAACTGGTGATTTTTCAGAGAGATTCGACAACAGGATCAATACAAGAGGCGACCTCCAGAGATTCAGGGACGCAATCAACAATGTAGGAGTTTCAGTCTCCAGGGCCATCGATTCTGCAAACGACATCTCCAACCAGGTTGTAATAAGCTCAAACGAGGTCTCGAAAGGTGCCGACGAAGTCGCAAAGGCCTCTGAAGGAGTAGCAAACACCAGCCAGATCACAGCCAACCTTACAAAAGAACTGCTTGGAAAGATCGAGGAGATCAATCACCAGATTGCAGACCTTTCGGCATCTAACGAGGAGATCGCCAGCACTTCGCAAGAGGTCTTCAATGCAGCGAACGATGTCGTCGAGACAGGAAAGGAAGCACAGAATCTCGGAAACGACGCCAACAAGAAGATGACGAATGTCGAAGTCATTGCCAAAGAGAGCGTCGTCGAGATCGAGGACCTTAAGGATAAGATCAAAGAAGTCTCAAACGTAGTCAAGGTCATAAACGATATCACCAGCCAGATCAACCTTCTTGCACTGAACGCGGCAATCGAAGCGGCCCGTGCAGGCGAACACGGACGTGGATTCGCGGTTGTTGCAGGCGAGGTTAAGAACCTTGCCGGGGAGGCCAGGACTGCGGCAGATTCCATAGGAAACGTCGTTTCGACGGTCCTGACCAGCAGCGAAAAGACTGCAGTTGCAATCAAATCCGCGAACGAGGAGATAATCGAAGGTGTGGGGAGCGTGAACAATGCGATCGAAGCACTGAACACGATCATCAGGAATGCAAGCCAGGTTTCACATGACATAGGGGAGATCACCAAGGCTATCGAAGACCAGGCGAACATTGCAAACAACGTTGTCCGGATGGCAGATCAGGGCACTGTCATGACGAATAAAGTGCAGAAAGAGGCTGAAGAACTCGCAGCTCTGGCAGAGGAGGCAAGTGCGTCGACAGAAGAGATCGGAAGCGCCATTCACGAGGTAAATGCGCTCTCCAATCAGCTCAAAGAAGAGATGAGCCATTTCAGGACATAAACAAGCAGGAGATATGGTAAATATGGCAATAATCGATGTAGTCCAGTTCGAGATCGGTGGAACAATGTACGCACTCGACATACAGCTTGCAAGGGAGATCGTGGAGATGATCCCGATAACTCCCATTCCACGGGCACCGCCCCACATTGCCGGGATCATCAACCTGAGGGGCGAGATCACAAATATCCTGAACCTTAATTACCTCATGGGTCTTCAAATGAAAGACAACAAGGAAAACCAGAAGATCATCGTACTTGTTCCGGAAGCTGCCGGCGGCTCGAATGTCGGCATGATCGTAGACGATGTCAGGAGTGTTCTCCAGATATCCGATGACAATATAGACCAGATGGATGCCTCGATGTCAAAGGAAACCTATGTCAAAGGCATTATCAAACTTGGAAACAATGAGAGCGAAAAGAAGGACCTCGTCATCTGGATCGATATTGCCAAAATCCTGTCCGACACACTGGGTACGGGCAGTTCCGGCGTGAATAGTCCCGGTTAATCCTTCAATGGGAACAATCCCTTTTTCCACTTTTTAACAGAGATCTGTGTATTGAGATCAGACAACAATTTTCTTTCTCTCAAAACGGCCTTCTGCCTTTGCAAGAAGCACGAGGACTGCGGGCATTATCACTATCGCTCCAATAAGGGAGAATCCGACCGCTATTACCGTTGAAAGTCCGAACGAAGATACAATAGGGAATGAGGACAACATCAGCGCTGAAAACCCGCTCGCAGTCACCAGACCGGATACAGTTACGGCAGAACCTATCTTCTTCACAGCCATCTCGATAGACCCTGTCCGGTCCCCGGATTTGTCATACTCTTCGGTATAACGCTCCATGATCAGGATGGTATATTCGGACGCAACACCGATCGTCATCGAGCCGAGACAGGCGCTTATCGGATTGTATTCCATACCGAGAATCAGCATCGCGACGGTATTCCAGCCGACTATGCAGATGATCGGCACAATTGGCGTTGCAGCAACCACCCGCCTGTATGCGATCAGAAGAAACAGCAGGATCAGGATAAAACCTGTGAATGTCATCCTGTCCTTGCTGTCCGCGATCATCGTTACAAGGTTGGTGTAGAGATCGAAGTCCCCGGTCGGAAAAAGGGCGATGGAAGGCGGAGGATCGAGCCACAATACGTCTGTCTCCACGGAATCCTTTAACTCACCCTGTTCATTCATAGTAAGGCTTATCGTCGAGAAAGAGACAATCCCCTCATCAGGTTCCTGGAGATACGGGGAGATCTTGTCATCCGGGATCGAGGCCAGTATCTCATCGAGATCCTCCTGGTTGTCCGGGATCTCCCCGTTGTTATATTCACTGATCACCGTAGCTATGCTGTCGACGGATGTTACCTCCTGGTGAGCGGAGACAACGAAGTCCCCGAACCGTCCAATCCACTGCACCACTTCAACGGAAGACAAATCATCTCCCTTGATATAGAACGGCATAGGCGTGACAGAACCTGCGACCGCTTCAACCTTGTCGAGCGAGAGCTGTGCCGGGAGATCTGCAGGAGCCATATCCTTTGTGCTTGTATCGATAGGGATCGTCGGATCGAGCGCTATGCCTGCATAGGCAATGGAGATCGATATGATCAGTATCGGAATGAACACCCGGATTATTCTTCTCGCCGCCTTTCCGAGGGCAAGATCGTAGCTGCGCATAAGGTTCTGCCCCGCCCCCTTTTCTTCAGTCTTGGGGACATAACCCGTAAGCGTGGCAATGGCAGGAAAGCCGAAGAGCGATGTCAGGTAGCTGCAGGAGACCCCGATAATTGCAACCAGCCCGAAGGTTCTTATCATCGGGATAGGCGTCAGAAGCATTGCAATGAATCCCATGGTCGTCGCGAGCATGGCAAGAAGAACAGCCGGTCCGGTATTAGATACGGTCTCCGAAAGTGCAGCCTGAACGGACAGGTCTTTGCGCCGCTCCTCGTCGAAACGGGCATGGAACTGGACCGCATAATCTATTCCGAGACCCAGGAGGATCGGAAGAGCGGCGATAGCACCGTTGTTCATGGGAATGCCGAATAACCCCATCATTCCGAAGGTATAGACAAGACTGAACATCAGGAGAACAATCGGGAGGTACCAGTACCGCATATTGGAGAAGAGAATTGCAAGAACTATAAACATCAGGATAAATGCACCGGCAACGAGCACCACGCCCGACATAACCATCTCGGTCTGCATCTCCACATTATACGGGGTGTTGCCGGTAATCTCTATGCTCACGCCCGGAGGAAGGACGGCGCTGTCGACAATCGAGGTTACGCCCGGAAGAACGGTAGACGATACGTCTGTCGAAACACCTTCCTCAAGCATCACATATGCAAGAGCGGTTTCACTATCCGGGACCAGTTCGTTAACGGTATCTTCCGGGAGCATCGCAAGGTATTCGTCTATCAGCTCCTGGTCTCCCGGCAGAACACCCCCGTTCATCTCCTTCAAAACATCGGCGACCGATGTGGCGGACGAGATATAATTGAGTCTTTCGATCTGCTCCTCCATCACGAGGAGATCCTGCATCAACTCGTAATCCGTCGGGTTTGAGGTCTGGATAAGCAGAATGTAGGTATCGGAAACAAAATTGCTGTTGTATTGATCATAGATTATTCCTTTGGGGGTGGACTTGTCAAGGTACTGGTCCGACATCGACTGGGACTGGAGACCTGTCATGAAACACATGGCTAAAACGAAGATCACCAGCATTACGGCGACAATCGTTCTCGGGTGACGGTAGATTCCCCCTCCGATCTTCCCGTAAGCCGAGTTCAGCCTTCCCGTAAAAAAACCTCCATGTATAATGCCCCGGATATTGGTTTTGATTCTGCCTTATGCAGAATTATCTCCATCCGGGGCATCGCTGAATAATGATTCTTGTTAGTACTATAAATGAATGTGGTTTTAAATACCCGGCACTTTACGGCCGTAAACCATGGTTCTTTAAAATTGTTTATATGCCATACCGACATAATTTCCAATCGGGATAGATATCATGAAAACGGGAAAAGGTCTGATTTTTTTATTGCTTATTCTTGCAACGTGCATTGCAGCACCGGCTGCTGCAGGCGATAAATATTATACGAACGGTCCGGACATCTCCGCCGCGATTGAAGGGACAAACGAACTATCACCAGGTACAGATACTACAATAGTAATTTACGTCGAAAACCGCGGCCTGATCGACCTGAAACTGGTAGAGACTACGGATATAACACCAGACTATCTCCCGACGACGGCAAAGGGGTTGACGGCAACTCTTAAAAGCGGCATTTCTCCGGTAACAGTAAAATCAGATCCGCAGATTGTGGGCGACATCCCTGAGGGCTATTACAAACCGACGCAGTTCTCGATCAATATTCCCCAGGACGCAAAAGAAGGGGATTACGAACTGATGCTCCAGGTAGATTACGAATACATGTACAAAACAGATCAGACGGGAACGGATGCAATCTCATACAGGTTCAAAAAGGTCTCAAAAGATATTCCCGTCCTGATAAAGATCAAACCGTCGGTCCAGCTTGAGATCTCAGACGTCGATACATCCGGCCTTTATGCAGGCGGCGAAGGCTACATCTCGATGAATATCACAAACAGCGGCTCGGACACCGGGAAAGAGACTGCAATATATATCAATCCTGTAGGGAAGAACCCGGTGACTCCGATTGAAAACAGCATATATGTCGGCGAATTCAAACCGGGCGATGAGATTAATGCACGCTTCAAGGTTTCTGTCTCCAGTGATGCAGACCCTTCGCAGACATATCCAATCGAGGTCTACGCGGGCTATAAGAATTACGAGGAAATGAGCTCCCAGACTGCAACGACATCCATAGGTGTCGGATTCACCGGAAAGATCAGCTTCGAATCCGTTGGTGAGCCTTCAGTCGCATATGCGGGAGAAAACTCCCTGATATATGTTACATACAAGAACACCGGGGATGCAACCGCATACCAGGCAGAAGGAAGAATCAGCGTAGTGGACCCATTCTCAAGCGATGACGACAATGTATATCTCGGAGATCTTGCGCCCGGAGAATCGGCACAGGGAATCTATAAGGTGAAGGTCTCTTCCGACGCCACGATCAAGCAGTATGCACTCGACTCCGAGATCAGGTATAATGATGCGGAAAACAACAACTACGTTTCAGACACTGTAAAAGTTATCGTGGATGTCCAAAATGACAGCAATACGACAATAATCATTGCCGGGATTATCATCGCCTTAGTAATCATTGCCGCAGCCGGATTCATGATAAGCCACAGAAAAAAGAACAGTGAGTAACCGGATAAGGGTATTCCAATGAATTGCATGGCTTCAGAAAATAAAAACCGGAATACTGCGGCAATGGGAAAGCCGGCCGTCTTTTTAATCTCCGTAATACTCCTGATGCTTTTCGCAACAGGACCTGTTGCTGCAGGCGAGAAGTTCGTGTGGAGTGAGCCCTTCCTCTCCGCGACGATTACAGGCTCAAACGAGTTCTACCCGGGAAATAACTACGAGATCGAGATCGTCATTGAAAACATGGCCGAGGACACGAACGAGATCCTGACCCTTTACCCGAATTTAGTGCCTGTACCTCCCTCGGCTGCTCTCGGAACCGAGGTGACACTTCTCCCGGGAGATTCATCGGCAGTGATCAAAAGCGGAAGTTACATGGTCGGGGATATACTCAAAGGTGAGTCCGCAACAGTCAGTTATATTGTGTATATCCCGGAGGATGCGAAGGCAGGAAACTATAATCTCTCGCTTGTGACAGATTCGGACTATCTCTCGTACGGTTATCTCATAACGGAATCCGAGATAAGATACGACTATGGAGAATCTGTACAGGTGATAAACATCCCCGTAAAGATCAAAGGAAAGATAATTCCCGGGATCATTTCGGTCGACTACGAGAATCTTGACTCTGGGAAGCAGGGATATATCGGTTTGACATTCAAAAACGACGGTTATGCATACGGCAAAAATGCCGAGGCTATACTCACGTTTCCCGTGGGCAGCCCCGTAACTCTTGAAGAAGGAAGTGTTTTTATCGGAAACATCTCCCCCGGGGAGACAAAGAACGCACGCTTCAAGGCACAGGTGAACGAAAGCGTTAATTCCGGTGAATATCCTGCAGATTTCATAATATCGTATACCGACGAGTACGGGAACCAGGCTGAATCTGACGATGTGACAGTGGGTATAAGCACGGGGGCCGGACCGAAGTTCGAGGTCGTGACTGAAGATATCACCATATCACCGGGAGAGACCAGGAAAATCAGTGTCACCTACAAAAACACCGGAGATGCAACCGCATACGATGCAAGTTCCAGAATAACGGCAAATGATCCTTTTACAGCCGTATCCGACTCTGCAATGCTCGGCGAGATTGCACCCGGGGAGACCGTGACGGCCGAATATACCATCTCTCTCGACAGGACTGCAATAATCAAACCCTACGGCCTGAACACCGAGATAAAATATTACGACAAACTCGACAATCTTTGCCTTTCCGACGAGCTGAAGGTGGAGATTACGGCAGAGGACAGGTTCGATATCGTATCCGCAATCACGAACCCTGTCGTTGTTGCGATACTGATGGCAGCAGTTCTCCTGGGGATCTATTATATCTACAGGAAAGAAAGCAGAGAACACGAGGATTAACCGATTATCCCCAAAAAATAACTATTTTATTTCCAAACTTTTCAGCAGACAAGCCGCCGGGTTCATTGATTTAGAACTGCGCTACAGACTCCTGCCATTTCCAATTCAGTAAAAAAAACACACTTGAAAATTTTATTTGAGTGACAGGATCACGTTTTCCGGCTGAATCCTGTTCCCGGTGATTGAACCACGAATTGCCAACATACCCCTGTAAAATTCCGGGAATTTAACCGAAAGCATCAGGATCATTTATATAAGAATCCAAAAAATAGTGAAAGGACCTCACAAGAGCATTATTTTTGATTTCAGGAGGTAAAAATGGATTCAGAAATTGAAGAACTAAACAGAAAAGCATCAAAATATTCAGAACAACTCAACAATATCAAGAATGAAGTAAAAAAGACAATTGTAGGCCAGGATGAAGTCATCGAAAGGCTCCTTATCGCCCTTTCCGCCGGCGGGCATGTCCTCCTCGAGGGAGTGCCGGGGATTGCGAAAACCCTGACCATCAAGACTCTTTCCGAGTGCATAGATACTGATTTCTCACGTATTCAGTTTACACCCGACCTCCTGCCTTCCGACATTGTCGGAACCAGAATCTACAACCACCAGAACGGAGAGTTCAGTACGGTTAAAGGGCCGATATTTGCCAATTTTATTCTCGCAGACGAGATCAACCGTGCACCCCCGAAGGTCCAGTCGGCACTCCTCGAAGCCATGCAGGAGTACCAGGTTACAATACAGGGCAGCACGTTTCCGCTGACAAATCCCTTCTTCGTACTTGCAACCGAAAACCCGATCGAATCCGAAGGAACATATCCCCTCCCCGAGGCTCAGGTCGACAGGTTCATGCTTAAGGTTATGATGACCTATCCCGAACTTGAAGACGAAGTCACCGTTTTAGACAGGTTCACCGGGGGATATACGGTAAGACCTGAAAAAGTAATCTCCGCCGACAAAATAATCGAAATCCGGAGATTCGTAAAGGAGATCTACGCAGAATCCGAGATAAAAAAATACTGTGCATCGCTGGTCGACGCTACCCGCAATCCCGGGAAGTACGGTATCGATGCCGCGAATTACATCTCGTGCGGGGCATCGCCGAGGGCCTCGATCTATCTCGTCCTCGGGGCGAAGGCACATGCCCTTCTTATGGGAAGGGGCTACGTCACACCGCAGGATGTTAAATTCATAGCGCCCGATGTGCTCAGGCACAGGATCCTCCTTACATATGAAGCGGAAGCCGAAGGCGTCACTTCGGATGACCTGATAGAGAAGATACTGCAGTCGGTTACTGTTCCCTGAGGCCGCCCGGGCATCATGGAGGAATCAGGGATGAAAATGAATCTCTTAAAAAGTGACGAAAAGTCCCCGGAAGAAATACCGCCCCGGAGAGGAGACTGCAGGGATCTCATAAAGAAGATCTCCGATGTCGAGATCTATACTAAGATCTACGTCGAAGGGCTACTGGCGGGACAGCATATGTCCGTATTCAAGGGGCAGGGCATCGAATTCACCGACATAAGAGAGTATGTACCGGGAGACGACATCAGGGCCATTGACTGGAATGTAACGGCAAGGCTCAACCACCCGTACGTAAAGGAGTTCACGGAAGAGAGGGACCAGACCTTCTATATTGCCGCGGACTACTCCGGCTCGGGAAAATTCGGGATGGAAATACCCAAATTCGAGAGGATGATAGAGATCTGCGCCTCGATCGGATTCGCGGCACTGAAGAATAACGACAGGGTAGGACTCTGCATATTCACGGATAGGGTAGAGAAGTTCATACCCGCAAGACGCGGGAGAAAGCACCTGATAAGATTGCTGAACACGATGATCTCGTTTACCCCGAAATCCAGGGCAACGGATATCGCCCCGACCGTTACATTCCTGTCTAAGGCCGTCAAAAGAAGAAGCTCGATAATTATTGTCTCGGATTTTTACACCGAAGGCTTCCAGAAACCGCTGAAGATCCTGAACAACCGCCATGAGGTAATCGCAGTAAGACTGACAGACCCGAGGGAGTCCGAACTCCCGGATGTCGGCCTTATAGAGCTAGAAGATCCTGAGACAGGCGAACAGATCCTCGTCGACACTTCGGATGAAAAGATCAGGTCCGAATACAGACGATGTGTTGCAGAAGAAGAGGAGAAGATATCGTCCTCTTTCAGAAAGTGCAGGATCGGCTGCGCAGATATAAAGACCTCGGACAGGTACGATATCGTCCTCAGGAAATTCTTCTCGGATGATATCAGAAGGAAAGCCTGAACATGACAGGATTCTACAGCCCCGAATGGCTCCTGGGACTTCTAATTCTTCCGGTCTGCTGGTATTATATCCGGAATTCCGCAAAGAAGAGAAAACAGGAGGCGATGGTATTCTCAAGGGTCAGTTTCCTGAAGAGCGCCCTTGGCGACGTCTCGAAATCCAAAAGGCCGAAGATACTGGTGATACTGATCCTTGCAGCAGTCGGTTTCATTTTCATCGGCCTTGCAGACCCGCATATTCCACTCGAACAGACAAAAGAGGGAGTAAATGTTGTTCTGGTTATCGACGATTCAGGGAGTATGCAGGCGACCGACTACTCTCCCAACAGGCTTGAGGCGACGAAAAGTGCGGCTGAAGAGCTCATAAACGATCTTGATCCCAAGGACTATGTAGGAATAGTCGTCTTCGAATCGGGAGCCTCGACTGCAAGCTACCTGTCCCCTGACAAGGACAGTGTAATCGAGAATCTCGAGAATATAATGGAAAAGGACGGTGCAACCGCCATCGGTGACGGTCTCTCACTCGGGATAAATATGGCCGATTCGATCCCGAACAGGAAGAAGGTCGTAATCCTGCTCTCGGACGGTGTGAACAATGCAGGAGTGATATCTCCGGATGAAGCCATCCAGTTCGCCAAAGACAGCGATATACAGGTATTCACCATTGGTATGGGTTCGGAACAGCCCGTCGTTATGGGATACGACTGGTTCGGAAACCCGCAGTATGCAGAACTCGATGAGGCGACCCTGAAGGAGATCGCGGACGAAACAGGCGGCAAATATTTCAAATCGGTCGACGACCAGACACTTAACGAGATCTACTCCAATATCAATTCGGAGATAAAGCGTGAGAAAGAGGACACCAGCATAGCATACCTCTTCTTCATAGGCACACTGGTTCTGCTGCTCGCAGAGATCTACATAAGATACGGGAGGGGGCGGATCATACAGTGAAAGCAAAAATTCTCCTTTTTTTGCTAATCGCCTCCATGCTGATCGTCGCCCCGGTTCTCGCGGACGATATCACGTTCACGATAGAACAGAGGGACTACTATTTCAATACAGGAGAGACCGCCGAAATTCCGATAGAATACCTGAATAATCTCGGGAATTCCGTCTCCGGCCAGATGATCTACACTACCGCCGAAGGAGTAAACTCGGGGGGATTCACGTACTCCAGTTCAAGTACTCACAGCACCTCGCTCACGATTCCTTCAGGTACAGGAAACTTCTATCTTACCGGGCTTACATCCGATTCCGAAAAAGTAATCGATCTCGATATTTCATTTCAGTATTCGGACGGAGGAAGTTCGAAGACAGTGACCCTCGGAACAATTACGGTTCACTTCACCTCAGATTCCACAGGGATGAACAGCCAGAATCCCCAAACCAGCCAGGAAAGTGCCACATCTTCGTCATCTTCATCTTCGCAGTCTTCGACATCCCAGCAGTACAGCACTACGATAAGCCAGATGATCGGAGGCTCCTCAACACAGCAGGCATCATCGTCCCAGCAGGCACTGCAGAACAACCAGCAGAACTACAACTCCGACGCACTTAAAAGTCAGATGGAGGCAAGATCCAATGAGATTGCGGAGCAGAAGGAGGCCCTCTCCGATGTTATGGAAAACGACGACCTGCTTAGCAGCGTGGAGGAAAAACTTTCAGACGAAGGTTTTGAACCTGTGGACGATTCCGAATCGATCAGCCCCGAAAGCAGTACGGACGGCACATTCACGAAAGAGTACAGCAGCCCGGACGGAAGTTCGGTCACTCTCTCAGGAAATATCGAAAACGGCGAGGTCACGTCAGCGGAAGCGTCATTTGATCCGACAGAGCAGGAGAGCCTGATTCCCCAGAGCCTCCTGGAGAACACAACGTACCAGGGATACCTCAAATCCCTTACTGATGATGGCTTTGCCTCAACTTCGGCTTCCATAAATTATACCAAAAGCGAAGCGCTGTTTAACCAGACCTTTGCATCTGCTTCAGGTGTGGATAATGGTGAAAACAACCCGTTCATAAACGCAACACTGACAAATGACCTGGAGAACATTACCTCGGTTCAGCTCACCCGTGATGCGAATTATTCATGGCTGATTCCTGTATTCATTATAATACTGGCCGTAGTTCTCTGCGCAGCCGGCTGGTTCGTCTATAACAGGTACTTCCGGAAAAACGAGGTTGAAGAGATCCTGCCTCCGGTTTCAAGAAAGCCTGCATTCAACTACAGGGAGTATGCAGAAAAGCTGCTCCGGGAGGCTGAAGGTGCCTTCGAAGAAGGAAACTATGTCATCGCATACGGTTTTGCCGGACAGGCCCTGAGAGTTTATCTTTCAAACCGCTATTACAAAGGGACGGAGATGACGAATGAGGAGATCTTTACAAAGATTGCATTGAGCAACGAAACAAGATGGGCGGTAAAAACAATCCTCGATAACTGCGCAATGGTGGAGTTTGCAAAAGGAGCACCGGACACGGACAGATTTGAAGAGATCGTGTCATATATCAGGAAGATGATCGCAGAATGAGTTTCCATGCTTTGAAATCCACGGATTTTAATCTAAATCAGAAATAACCTTCTGATAAATTAATACTCTTACTTTATCTCAGAAGGGAGGGGGGAAGATTTCCCCACTGAAATCCTCTCTCTCGTCGCTATAGGTCAGAGTCGGGATGGAAAAGCATCCTCTTCGATCATCGGTTCACTCATTAAAGACTGTTTTTCCGGCCGGGGCTGCCCCGGAGGGGCTTATGCCCTCAGACAGATCCTTTTCTTTTAATCGAACGCTGATGTATAATCGGAATTCTTTTTCAATCAAAAAAAATCATTCAAAACAGGCTTTTAAAAAGGAAGGATAAGCTGGCGGATCACTCCACCGTTCGCCTCCCGAATGAAAATATATCCTGATTGTTAATAAGCCCTTTCAACGATATAACGGACTGGCATGGAGATCAGTTGAAAATAACTTTTATGTGATGTGGTGTGAAAACTCTGCAACTACAAAAGACCCCGTTGTCGGTGCATGAATAAAAAAGCACCCATTTTCTTTTCCTGCGCTCCCGTTCACAGTGTGTAAAAACCTCAATAAAGGAAATAACGTCATTTTTGGATTAACTGTTTGGGTAAAAAAAGAAAAAATTAGAGTGCAAGGAAGAGCGGTGCAAATACAACAGCCACAATGCTCATGAGCTTGAGCAGGATGTTGATTGCAGGGCCTGATGTGTCCTTGAACGGGTCGCCGACCGTATCTCCGGTGACTCCGGCCTTGTGTGCGTCAGATCCTTTTCCGCCGTAGTTTCCAAGTTCAATGTACTTCTTTGCATTGTCCCATGCACCGCCGGCGTTTGCCATTGTGATAGCGAGCATGAAACCGGATACCAGCGAACCTGCAAGAAGTCCGCCGAGTGCCCCTTTGCCGAGAACCAGACCAACGACGATAGGTGCTGCGATTGCAAGAACACCCGGAGCAATCATTTCCTTTAATGCAGAGTGTGTTGAGATTGCAATGCAGGATGTGTAATCGGGATCTGCTTCTCCTTCCATCAGGCCTTTGATCTCCTTAAACTGCCTCCTGACCTCGACAACGATTCCCATGGCTGCCTTTCCGACGGCCATCATCGTCATTGAAGAGAAGAGGAACGGGAGCATCGCACCTATCAGGAGACCGATGAATACGTTGGAGTTCATTACATCGATGTACTCGAGTCCTACCGCAATACCATATGACGAGAAGAGTGCAAGTGCTGTAAGTGCAGCCGATCCGATTGCAAAACCCTTTCCGATTGCAGCTGTCGTGTTTCCTACTGCATCAAGGGTATCGGTGATCTCGCGGACCTCCTTCTTCTGGTGGGACATCTCCGCAATACCGCCGGCATTGTCTGCAACAGGGCCGTATGCATCGACTGCCAGTGAGATACCGAGAGTTGCAAGCATACCTACCGCGGAGATTGCAATACCGTAGAGGCCTGCAAGCTGGAATGCGATATAGATTGCGACCCCGATGAGGAGAACTGACCAGATCGTCGACTCCATTCCCTTTGCAAATCCAGTGATGATGTTCGTCGCCGCACCAGTCTCACAGGATGCCGCGATCGAGAGAGTGGGCTTTCTTTCGTACGAGGTATAATACTCCGTGACCTGCCCGATAAGGAAACCGGCTACGAGACCGGCGACGGTTGCGAGGAAGACTCCAAAGCCGTATTCGCCGAGAAGCATGTTTGTAACAAAGTACGATGCAACGACAACAAGCACGAGAGCCACAATGAGGCCTCTGTTGAATGCCATGTGGATTGCCGAGGATTCGGTCTTCTTAGTGCGCACGAAGAATGTTCCGATGATCGATGCGACGATTCCGAGTGCCGCTATAACAAGCGGAACAAGGATTGCATTGATGATATCGACACCGGGGAATGTAATCGCTGCTGTCGATGCTGCAAGGAGCATTGTTGCAAGGATCGAACCTACATATGACTCGTAAAGGTCGGCACCCATTCCTGCGATATCACCGACATTGTCTCCGACGTTGTCTGCGATTGTTGCCGGGTTCCTGGGGTCGTCCTCGGGGATTCCTGCCTCTACCTTTCCTACAAGGTCGGCACCGACGTCTGCGGCCTTTGTGAATATACCGCCGCCGACACGGGCGAAGAGTGCGATCGATGATGCACCGAGAGAGAATCCTGCGAGAGTGTTGACGATTACAGTCATATCAGAACCTGCAAATACGTTTGCAAGAGCGATGAAACATACCGAGAGACCGAAGAGACCGAGACCTACGACGCTCATCCCCATTACGGTTCCTGAGGCAAAGGAGACCCTGAACGCAGGTCCGATGCCGTTAGTTGCAGCGTGTGTGGTTCTTCCGTTCGCTGATGTGGCTGTAAACATTCCGATGTATCCTGCTGTTGCGGAAAGCACTGCACCGGCGACAAAACACCCGGCAGTGAGCGCTCCGTTCGGGAGCAGGACTGCAATTACAATTGCAAACACCACGACAAATACAGCTATTGCACGGTACTGGCGGTTAAGGTAAACCATCGCACCGGTGTGGATTGCCGCGGTGATCTTTTTTACGACCTCGTTGCCTTCACCTTCTCTTCTGACACTCAAAAACGAGTATCCTGCAAAGAGAAGAGCGATTAAGGCACATACAGGTGCAAGATAGATCAACATATCCATAATACTACCAACTATCCCCTGGAATATTCTGGTGAGATATTCCCGAGTATCATTTCCTATTAATTTTGGTTTTTATAATAAAAATAATCCGTTTTTTATCGACCAACCGTTACGGGCCGTTCGTCATTTGACGAATATATGATCATCTCAATAATTATAAAAAGACCAGATCAGGAGTGGGCACGTGTAAACTAAATTAATTAAACTGTGTTGATTTGTTAAAGCTAATTCTAATATACAGTAATAACCAAAATTTACGAATACACAAAAAATGGTGATTGAACTTGGTGCTGAAAAATAAAAAGGTGCTATTCTCTCTGGTTTTGCTGATCTTTGTGCTTGCAGCGGCTTTTGCTGCAGGATGTACATCATCCACATCGCCGGCAGGAGATCAAAACCAGACCCGAACGATTACGGATATGGCAGGAAGGACCGTCGAGGTTCCGGTTGAAATCAACAGTGTTCTCTGTACATCGCCACCGTCTACAGAGCTGATCTACCTGATTGCTCCCGACCAACTGGCAGGATGGAATTCAAAACTTTCAGATGTAAACAAGCAGTACATTCCGGAAAAATACCAGACCCTCCCTGTTATCGGAGGATGGTTCGGGACACAGACCGGAAATTATGAGACTTTCATCGAGATGGACCCCGACGTAGTCATGGAGGGATTCAATATTGAAGGAAATGTCTCGGATACGATCGTTGAAAGGCAGGAAAAGATGGGAGACATTCCTGTCGTAGGTCTTGAAGACACGACCAATGCAGCCGGGTACTCCGATGCCATCAGGTTTGTCGGGAATCTTTTCGGAGAAGAGGAGAGGGCTGACAACCTGATCACTTTCTACGAGGATATTCTCAATAAAGTCGATGCCAGAGTTTCAGGGCTCAAAGATTCGGAAAAACCGACAGTATACTATGCCGAAGGACCCGAAGGGCTCCAGACGGACCCCGAGGGATCCCAGCACTCGCAGCTGATATCGCTCTGCGGCGGAATCAACATCGCAGACTGCCAGATCACACCGGGCTACGGGAGGACTACGGTCTCGATGGAGCAGATAATAGAATGGGACCCTGAGATAATTCTTGCAGGCGACCCTGCATTCTATAAATCCGTCTACACCGATCCCAACTGGCAGGAGATCCAGGCCGTAAAGAACGGAAAGGTCTATCTTATCCCGACAACCGCGTTCTGCTGGTTCGACAGGCCGCCGGGAGTAAACAGGATAATCGGAATCGCCTGGACTGCAAAGGTTCTCCACCCCGAATTGTTCGAGGACTTCGACATGAGGGAGATGGCGCAGTACTTCCACGAGAACTTCATACACCAGGCACTGACCGAAGAACAGATGGATGAACTCGGCCTTTAGGCCTCTTTTTTTAACGGGAACTGACGGATGAATGAAGAGAGAACCCTCGATCATTGCGGAGCCGTGACCGGAAAGGTCCACGAAACAATAAACCAGCTGATTACCGGCCTCCGTAAAAGGGAGACACTTGTAAGGTATCTTATATATCTCTCCGTTCCGGTATTCCTCGTAATCTCACTATTCATAGGCCGGTACCAGATGGACCCCTTCCAGACCATTCAGGTCCTCGTCCTTGGAGTCTCAGATCAGGTCCTCTCCTTCATTCACAATGCCGGACATGCCGTCCTGCCTTCACTGTTTACCGGGGAGTTCACACCCCAGAGCTATGAATTGAAAGGCGAGACAGTCCTCTTCAACATCAGGCTTCCGAGGATACTCGGGGCAGCTCTTGTGGGCGCCGCCCTCGCGGTTGCAGGCGCGGCATTCCAGGGCCTGTTTAAAAATCCCCTTGTATCACCGGATATTCTCGGTGTCTCATCCGGAGCGGGATTCGGTGCCGCTCTGGCAATTCTGCTTATCGGAAATGCGCTGGCAATCCAGGCATCCGCATTCGCATTCGGAATTGTTGCGGTTGCCTCGACATGTCTTATAGGAAAGATCTACAAAGGTTCGGGTACCCTCGTCCTGGTGCTCGCAGGAATAATCACGGGTGCATTCTTCTCGGCACTGCTTTCGCTTGTAAAATACATGGCTGACCCGTACGACACCCTGCCGGCGATAATATTCTGGCTTATGGGAAGTCTCGGGAGCGTATCGATGGACGACCTCGTCCTTGTATCCCCGGCGATAATTGCCGGGATTGTGGTTATCTACCTGCTCAGGTGGAGGATCAACGTAATGTCCCTCGGAGAGGAGGAGGCGCTTGCACTCGGTGTCGACACGAAGAAGACTATGAGGATCATCATCATCTGCGCAACGCTGATGACTGCCTCTGCGGTCTGCATAAGCGGTGTCGTAGGCTGGATCGGTCTCGTAATTCCTCACCTGGGGAGGATGCTCACAGGGCCTGACTTCAAGACCCTTGTCCCTGTTTCGGCATTCCTCGGTGCAACCTACCTGATCCTGATCGACGACCTTGCACGAACCGTTGCGACGGTCGAGATCCCGCTCGGTGTTCTGACGGCACTGATAGGGGCTCCGTTCTTCGCGTATCTGCTGTCGAAAAAGTCGGTGGGATGGGTATGATCCTCGATATCGAGAAACTCACATTCTCATACGACAAAAAGAACTACCAGTTTCGCGGCATCTCCTTTTCCATAGACAGGGGCGAGGTCTTCTCGATTCTCGGGAGAAACGGTACGGGAAAATCGACTCTTATCAAATGCATACTCAATGTACTTGTACCTGAAGCAGGCAGAATAACAATCGAGGGACGGGACGTCAGGGGATGGAAGAGGCAGGAGCTTGCATCGAATGTCGCATACGTACCCCAGTCGAAGAACATCGTATTTCCGTTCACGGTATTCGACTATGTCCTGATGGGGAGGACTCCCCATATCCCGTCGTTCTCCATACCGAAGGAGAGCGATGTAGAGATAACCGAAGAATGCCTGAAGAAGCTCGGGATATCGCAGCTGAAAGAGAAACCCGTATCCGAGATCAGCGGCGGCGAACACCAGATGGCAGCGATCGCAAGGGCGGTAGCCCAGGAGCCCTCGATAATCATCATGGACGAACCGACCTCGCACCTCGACCTGGGCAACCAGCAGAAGGTCCTCCGCATGACCGAAAAACTCGGTTCCGAAGGGATTTCAGTCCTCATGACCAGCCATTTCCCGGACCACGGCTTTATAGTCTCCGACAAGGTGGCAATAATGGAGAACGGGAACCTTATCGCAACAGGCTCCCCGGAGGACGTAATCACGAACGAAAACCTGAAGACCGCATACGGGATCGACGTCACTGTCAGTTATGTCCCCGAGGCCGGAAGAAAGGTCTGCATTCCCGCAAAATAGAGTTTTGAGTTTCTTTATTCTGAATCTTCACCAACGGACAATTCTGAAAAAATCATGGTCGTGTTTCCTTCGGAATTCATGAGCTTCAAATTCCCGCCGGCAATCGAATATTCTGCTGTAGTCTCAAGAAGAGACAGGTAGCGTGATTCGAGATCCATCTTTCCCTCACAGTACATCTCCGTCATCCCGATCATTCCGAAGGTAAGCGATCGGTTTCCGTCAGTTTCGTAATCAGAAAAATAGGTGTTGCAGCCGGCATTTCCGCCTGCCTTCCCGTCTTCAAGCTTCAACGTTATTTCCATATCAACAGGCATGAAGACCGTCGCATTATCCCTATCGTAATATGACGCCAGGTGCCATTCGATGCCCTCAGGGGATCTCCTTTCGAACATGAGGGATTCAGCCCCTAAAAAGTTCAGGAGGTAAAGTTTATCCTCGTTTACATATGCACCGCCAATAAGTTCAAGATCATCAATATACCTGTATTCGGTCTCAAGCCCCTCCCCGGCCGGGCATATATTCCCTTCCGTTTCGATCTCGCCTATGGTAAGCCTCCCTTTTTCAAGTGAATAACCCGCAGAGTAATTTTTGCACCCGGAATACCCGGAGAGTTCCCCGTCTTCACCGAAAGTAAGGGTTACGGTTACGTTTCCGGAATAACCGCTTTTGGGATTCCTGTCAATATCGGGGTAAAGATACCATGTGTACCCGACAACATCTCCGGGATCCGCCATGCGGCCGGGACTAAGCCTGTCCGGCTCTTTTCCCGAATCAACGAATACCAGCATCTCATTGTAATCGGAATCAGCGAACACGAGTTTTCCGTCGAGAATATATGCCCTGCTTACGTTGTTAAGCTGTTCGAGGAAATGCTTTTCGACCCCCATTACATCGAATTCCATCATATCTTTATCACGGCGTATGCACTCCTTATCCGTATGGAAAAGTGATACTACCGAGATGTTTCCTTCATCAAGGAAGTATGCAGAAGAATATCCGTTGCATCCGGCAGATCCTCCCAAAAGTCCCGGATTTATACATTCGAGATCCACTTCCACGCCGTCCGGAACATAGACCCGTCCCTCCTCTTCTGTCACGTAATATTCGAGATTCCAGACTGCTGACTGGAGATCGGACTGGTTTGCCGGAACCCACTCGGCGTTGCCCGGAGAGCTCCCGGTACACCCGGAGACAAATACAAACGCAAGGCCGATCAACAGGACCAAAAACCCTGCCGGCTTTAACTTAAAATTTACATTCAAATCACTTTGTGATTTACATGAAACCTTCGTTTCATAAACTTTTTTGAGAATTATTCCAACCCCCTTTATATTTAGACAGGGGCCGGAATGTATTAAAATATCCCGATCCGGTCCGCTTTTAATCCGTCTTTTTATCAGGAGAATGAATCCTCTTCATCAGGACACTAATCAGATACATTACTACCGGAATCAGGAGGAAGAGATACGTCGAATTTGATGCCGAAACCAGATTTGCATAGATTATGATAATTATACTTACAAGAGGAACCATCATCCCGCGTGCAATCCCGGATACATAGGTTTCCCTCGATACATCCTCAGAAATAAGCCTGCCCTTCCCGGCTATATAGATCCACGAAGTTGTGGTCAGAAGACCTATCATGCAGAGGTTTCCTGCATAAAAGGATACAGCAAGCGGGTACTCTGCATATGTCCCTACGAGATCCGTTGTAAACGGCACAAGAGCAACAAAGAAGAGTGTCAGAACATTGAGCCATATGAAGACCTTGTCGACGTGTGTGATGTGATTGACCTGTCTGTGGTGAGCCATCCAGAAAGATATCAGCACGAAAAATGCGATCGCGTAATGAAGGATCTGTGGGAATGTGATGGCGAGAGAGTCTATGAACCGCCCGTCGGCACCAACGGGCGGGAGTTCATCCACATCGATGGTAAGCACTGCAAGCGTAAGTGCAATAGCGTATATTCCATCCGTTAAAGCCTCAATCCTGTTCTTACCAAGAACTCTTGTCCTTTCACTCATTACCTCACCTTATATCCCCGCATTTTTTCATATGATCAATCGTCTTTTCGGTAAAGTCCCTGGTATCGTGGAAATATTCGCGGCACAGAAGGAATATTCTGGCGGCATCGCCGAGAGCCCTGTGGTTCTTGAACAGGTGCCTCTTTCGTCCCGGTATCTGGTACCTGAAATTCGACGAAACAATCTCATTTCCTTCAACTTTAAAACTATGCGCCACCGAAAGTTTGTCCAGCGAAGGGAGGGTTCTGATCACCGGACACTCTTTTTTAACTATCCTCTGGAGATCGTTGAGTTCATATCCCGAGAGATCATATGCGGCATGTTTGAAGATAGACTTCTCCATCGAATCGGAAAAAAACCAGAACGACGATATTTCGAACTCACGTTCAAGATATGCCATATAATCCTTAACCGATCTGTGCACCTCATTGAATGCGCCGATACTCCTCCTAATCTCACCGGTCCCGGCCCTGTACCTTCTGTCATATTTAATATCGTAAAGATCTTTTCCCTGGTTTACCACGACCACTGAGAAACCTGTTTTCACACCGTTTCCGTCGACAACGTTCTTTCTGACTACGAGATCAATATCGGAAAAAAACTTCTTCTGCCTGTAGTATACACTGTCGGCGCCGGGATCGTAAAGGACCACTCCAATCTCGGTCGGGATATTTATCTGCCTCCCTTTGATCCCATAGACCTGACCGGCCTCAAAGTCAAGCATTGCCGAGCAGGCCAGACGAACACCTCATAAATATTTATTGCAGGAAAATGAAAAAAAATCTCCTATAGGCCCTCAAGAATATCCTGGTAATTTTCTATACTCTGCTGGTAACTTCCGACAATCTTGGATGCAACAAGGGCATATGCAAGAGGATCCAGCTCTACTGCTTTATTATAAGCCTCAACAGCCTTCATATTCGACTGGTACGCATTGAAGTTGTATTTATTGACCCTCTCGGAAGGATCCTTGCCGAGATCGGAGTAGAGGTCCTTAAGCTGCCCCTGTTCGTACATCGACTTGAAAAGGTAGGCATCCCCAAGACCGATCCATGACTTCGAACTATTAGGTTCCAGGACGGTCATCTTCAGGTAACAGTCTATCGCCTCGTCATACCGCTGGAGCTTTATCAGAACCTGGCCCCGGCTATAGAGAGTATCCACAGAAGGGTCCTCGATATACATTTGAGTATAATATTCCTCGAGTTTGCCGTAGGCATCCACCGCTTCGCTCGTATTGCCGGCTTTGATAGTCAGAGAAGCAAGATTCTGCCAGTCCTCCTTCGTGGCCTCTTCAGGTATATCATATACTATATACCTCTGGAGTTCCAGCGCCTCATCCTGATTGCCCGTCTCGGTTAGGATCTTTGCCTTGACAGCGAGTGCGTCCCTGTTGTCGGGTTCATCCTCAAGGACCCATTCGCACATTGACATTGCAAGATCATACTTTTTGGAATCATGAAAACTCTCGGCGAGACCTACACCGATATCGGTTTTAAGGTCGGATTTCCCGGAAATAAAGCCGAACGACAAAAACACCAGAATGACAATTACAGCAATGACCAGAAATATTTGCCATAACTTCATAAGAATAATTTACAATGGGTATTCTTATTCTGTTCGATATTCATACATTCAAACAGGAAGATAAAAAAAGAACAAAAATTATCCTTTATTATGAGGCGATGCCGCACCACGGAAGGCCTTACCGGCCTTGAGATTATTATTATCATAGCAGTTCTTCTCATCTTCATGTACATCGCAGCATCGGCGATCACCGGCGCTTACGGAACGGCAGAGAAGAAGGAAGGCGGCATGGTCGTCAATGCGGTCACCCCCGAGTCTGAGATCCTTTTTATCGACGGGGAGACGGACGGCATCCAGGACACCGGAGGTGCTGTTATGAGCGTAAACCTGATCTGCGAAGATTCCGACCCGTCATCGATGGGAAGCTGCCTGATCCCCATACGGCTTCTTGTCGGGAGCACCGGAAGCATCGATATAACGACGGTGAAGGTATTATTTAATCATAATTCTGTTACTGAGACACTTCCGTTTACAGCAGCCGGCACCATAAGCAAACCTGCATGGACCGTAGCCGACAGGAGCAGCATTATACCTCTTCTGGATGCGGACGAGGACCTCTCCCTTGAAGCGAACGAGATTTTTACGCTCCTGATCTACCCGGAAAATCCCGTTCCTGCGGAAGATTTCTTTACAATAACAATATCGGCGGAGAAGATGACTCCGCTTGTACAGGAGTTCAGGGTTCCGCCGTCGATCAGGTCCCATAGGATTGTTGAATTATTTCGGGAATGAATTATGAAGATTGTATTCGGGAAAGAGGAAAAGATCGGACTGATGCTTTTGCTCGCAGTAATCGCCGTATCCGGCATGATCTTCCTCATCCTGGATGATGCGGGAAAAGAGAGCTTCGCATCCGCATACAGCCCTTCCTCGGAGATCGGTGATCTCGTATCATACGACGGTGAGGCGGACGAGATAATTTATACGAATACAGGCGGGCACTTAATCGTTAAGTCAGGAAATATAACGATTTTTATCAGGAACGGTGCAGGCCTGGACCCGGAGCCCGGAATGCGAATTCACACAGTGGGCACGATTGATATTTATAACGGGGAGCGGGAGATTTATGTCTCCGAACCGGCAGATGCCGGATTCATCAACAAAACCTCCGGGATTGAATAGATTAAAGAAATTCAGCTGAAGAGATCGTCGTCGTCACGCGTGAGTACAGACTGTCTCTTCGGATTTTCCTCGGTCTTTGCCTTCTCTTCAGGGGCTGCTTCGGCAGGCTCCGGTTCTTCTTCAGAAGATTCCTCATCACTCCACCTTTTCGGAACAAGCTCCTTCTCGGGCATCTCGGGAAGGGTATCTCCTTCCGGAAAGAGTCCGCCGTCCGCCGGACTGTCCTTTCCTCTCTGGTCGGTATACCCGAAGCCCGTATAGAACGGATCTTTGTCCAGTCTGGAACCCTTTTTCCTTTCTTTTTCCTGTTCGGGCTCCTTGGCAAATGAACGTTCGGGAGACTCAAAAAGCTCATCCATCTCATCGGAATCGAATGACGAGCTTTTTTCAACCTTTTTCACCGGCCGTGAATATTCATCTCCTCTTTTCCCGGATGAAACCCTGCCGGCAGATACCATCTTTTCACGTTTTTTCTGGGTGGCTGATCCGAATCCCGTATCGAATATATCGGAGTCTCCGCCGATAACAGAGCTTTTCTGTGAAACTTTCTCGTCTCTCGGTTTTGCCGACCCGAAACCGGTGTAGAACGGATCGTTGGATTCTTTTGTTTTGGATCTCTCCTGCCGGGATTCTACCTTCTCTTCCTTCTTCACGACCTGACCAAAATCGTGCTCTTCCCTTTCCTTTCTGGGAAATTCGCCGCCCGTTATTTTTTTGCGGTGCCCTTCGACACCGTCACCATCGAAATCTCCTGAGATTATTTTTTCATGCGGCATATGGAACAGAGTATGGTTTTTATCATCTATAAATTCTCGCGAAGATACTAAAAATGAAATATAAAGGCCCGATTGCTACTTTTTACAAAATCTTTCCGTGATCTCGTTGCCCACGGAGACTATTCCGCAGAGTTCCCCCGTCCTGTCGAATATGCCGCTGTTGGTCCAGCTTATAAGAACTGTACGACCGTCTTTTGTTATATTTTCATTTTCGTTGTTTGTGAACGAACCCGGGTCCCTGGCGATCTGGGCAATCAGCCCGCCCAGATCCTTTCCACTATTATCCCTGGCGGATACTATGGTTCCGACAAGGTTTCTGCCCAGCACCTCGGATTTTTCATACCCGAAAAATTTCTCCGCAAAAGAATTGAAATATGTCAGAATCCCGTCAGGAGTCCATTTAATAATTATTGAACTGGCATTCTCGATGATCTGGGATAATTCGTCCTCGCCGGGACCGCTGCCGGATTCCATAATATTTTTTTCGCCGGGGATTTCTCCGGCCTTAACAAACAGCGCCATATCCCCCCTGAATGCTATTCTCCTGATTTTAAAACGCAGTCTTAAAGTGGTTCCGTCAGATCTCACGATCCCGGAGTCGACGTATTTTTCATCTTCCGGCTGAAGAGAGGCGATAAGCATCAGACGATGTTCATCATCGCCAATTCCTATGTCGGTCAGCATAAGATCATTTTCCCCGGCCTCTTTCAAACCCAGAAGAGAGAAGAATGTCTTGTTTGCAATAACAGACGAGTCAGAGGATTTACCTGTGATGAAAGCCGGCTCCTTCAGCTCTTCGAGCAGAATCCTGTAGGTCTCATCCTCATTTTCGATGAAATTCTCCGCCTTTCTCCCCGCGACCGCATGAACTACTTTATGTATCAGTTCTGCGAACTGAACACCGGGATCGCCTCCTTTCTGGACATAAAAATCGACACCGCTTTTAACCGCTTCAATAAATACCTCTTCCCTTCCCCTTCCCGTGAATATAATAAATGGTATATTGCCGTAGTCTCTCCTTACTGCAATAAGCAATTCCAGACCGTCCATATCGGGCATCTGGTAATCAGAAATAATTGCATCAAATTTTCCCTCCTTTAAAAGCTCAAGTGCAGTGAAGCCTGATTCCGCAACCGTGACATTGCAGATACCACTCCTTTCAAGATAGATCTTTCCTATATCCAGAAGAGAAGGCTCATCATCCACATAGAGGACTAAGAGAGGAGGAGACATTAAACTCATATTTATTGAAACCGCTATAAATTTTTTTCATTTTTATTCAAAATATGGAAATAGTTTTGATTTTTTTATCTGAAAATTGCCCGGCCGGAGGCTAAAAAAAGTTTTATCCGCCTGAGATCACAGGTTCGAAGGCCCATGCAGGCATCTCGACCCCAAAGCCCAAAACCCACATGAATACTGTGAACATGAATATTACAAGCAGAATAATTCCTATGATGTTAAGCACCCAGCCTGCCTTTATCATGTCTTTTATATTGATATACCCTGACCCGTAGGCAACGGCATTCGGGGGCGTTGCAACAGGAAGCATGAATGCCATCGAGCAGGCGAAAGTTGCCGTCAGCATGAGAATATACGGGTGCACCTCCATACTTACGGCTGTAATTGCCATTATGGGCATCATAACCCCGGCAATCGCAGTATTTGAAGTGACTTCCGTCAGCAGTGATACAAGGATCGCGACTATCAGCACTGCAATGACGATATGTATGGTGTGTATAAAGCCGAGACGCTCGATAATCTCATTGGCCAGCCCGCTTGCTATGAACGCCTTTGAAAGACAGATACCCCCGCCGAAGAGTATCAGAATTCCCCAGGGAATTTTCTTTGCCCATTCCCAGTTCATCGTATAGATCCCTTCCGACCTGCTGACAGGAAGAAGGAAGAGCAGTATGGCACCTGCTATGGCAATTGTCGAATCGTCGACACCGGGAAGAAAAGTGTTGATTCCCGGAATTACGATATCGCCGATATTCTTCTGCGACCTTAGAATCCATGCGACAGCCGTTCCCGCGAATACCAGCAGGGTCCACTTTTCGCCTTTGCTCATGGCCCCGAGTGCCGAGATCTTCTCCTCGATTATGTCTTTTCCGGCCGAGATCTTTCCGGGAAGGTCCCTGTATGCCCCGTATGTCAGCCATAGCCATCCGATAGGTAAGAATACACAGGAAAGCGGCAGGGCGAAGAGCATCCATGTAGAGAAATCAATCGGAGGCGCAGCGGGGAAGATCGCCTGCATCTGAGCTATAAAGAACCCGTTGGGAGGGGTCCCGATAATTGTTGCCATCCCGCCGATTGTCGCGGCGTAGGCAATCGATATTACGATGCACTCGGAAAAATTTCTCTGTTTCGGGTCCATCTCTTCAAGCTTTGTCTCGATATTCGGGAGTATGGTTGCAATTATCGCAATTGCAATCGGGATCATCATCATGGCGGTCGCGGTATTGGAGATCCACATTGACAAAAATGCAGTTGCAATCATAAACCCGAGGATGAGCCTCCGCGGAGAAGAACCGGTTTTTCTGATTATATGAAGTGCTATTCGTTCATGCAGACCCCAGCGCTGCATGGACATTGCTATTATAAAACCGCCCATAAACAGAAAGATGACTTTGTCCCCGTAAGCGCTGCAGGCTTCGGCGGGAGTGAGAACTCCAAGCAGGGGAAAAAGCACGATGGGAATAAGTGCGGTCGCCTGAATCGGTATCGCCTCGGTTACCCACCATACGATCATAAGTGCTGTAACCGCTGCAGCATATTTTGCCTCAACGGGAAATGCCGAAGGGTCGACAGGATATAATACGATGATAATAAAAGCTAGTATCCCGATAATCCGGCCCAGGGTCTTTTTCATACTTTAGATCATTGAGTTTAAAATTATAAATAAAGTCCTTTTTACATTAAAGCAAAATTCAGGACTTATTTTTAATTTAAAGAATAATTGTCAATAATTTCAATGCGATTGCCGGATAATGCCCCAATAATTTACAATAAACCTGAATAATCCATGCGATATGGGATTTAACCGAATATATCAGTTATTCCTGATCATTACCGGACCAGATGACATATTGATGAAAACAATTTCCTTTTTAAAAGTGAAATCCCTAAAATCCGGCCCTGGCATATAACGGATGCCACCATAACATAAATGCCGTATAGGCAACCAATAATAATCGGTAAAAACCGGATTGAATTCCGGCGGTAGATAGCTAATGAATTTTCAGGATCTTGTAACGATATCACAGGGGCCCCTGGGCATTATGAACCCTTTTTCGCAGGAAAAGGCCCTGCTGGCAGGAGAGATGGCACGCCTTTCCGAAGGCATGACCGTCATCGACTTCGGATGCGGCAACGGAACACTCCTCGGCATATGGGGGCATTCGTTCGGAGTCTGCGGGACAGGAATTGAGATCAGGGAGGAGGCCTGCTCCAATGCGGGAGAACTCCTTGCAAAGCTCGATCTTTCGGAAAATATCCATGTTTTTCTTGCCGACGCCTCCTTATACGATCCTGAAGATGAAACCTATAACGTTGCGGTATCGTTCGGGGCATCCCAGATCTGGGGCGGGATACCGGATGCAATCTCTTCGATGAAGAGTTTCCTGAAACCTGACGGGATTATGATCATCGGTGAAAGGTACTGGAAGAAAGACTCGGTTGCAGCTGAATTTTCAAGAGAATGGCCTGAGATCATGACTGAATACGAGATCCTCCAGTCCGCCAGGGAGAACGGATACGACATCACGAGGGTCATACGATCCAGTGAAGACGAGTGGGACGATTACGAGTCTTCTATATGGGAGAACTGCCTCGACTGGATGGCTGAAAATCCGGACCATCCTGAAAAAGACGAGGTTTACAATTATTTCCTGAGAATCCAGGAGGAATACCTCGCATATGGAAGAGAATACATCGGCTGGGCGGCATACATCCTGGTGCCCTCTCTTTCACCATAAGGAGAATTGATATGAACAGGTTTTCTTTTGTTGCGCACATTCCCGATACACGTCAGTCTTTACAGACGGCATCGCAGATTATCTTCGAAAACAAAGGCAATATCAACAGGATTCACTACGACAGGCAGATCGATCCGCATACTGCCTTCATAGAGGTGACCTGCACATGCGAAGACTACCAGGCAATAAGAGAAAAGATGATCTCAGGCGGATTCCTGAGAACATCAATCCGGAGCCTCCCTTTCCTCAAGTTCAAGGTGAAAGTCCCGCATAAAAGTGGCTCCCTGCTTGAATTTCTTAAGATTACCTCCGGGTCCGAAGCCGGAATTACATCGATTGACTTCGACGATACAGGTAGCATGCCTGACATCGTTTCCGTCAGCCTGATACTGAATGATACCGGGAAAGCCGAGGAATTGATGAACGTCCTGAGAGAGGCATATCCCATCGAAATCCTGGAATATGATATTACCGGGGAATCGCTCGACAGGACAATATTCTATGTCAGGTTCGCCCAGCAGATCAGGAAATATCTCGAGGATGACAAGGACGAGGAGCTCCTCATGGACTTCCTGAAGGATATCAACCATACGGTCCAGGAGCTTACACATCTCGGAAACGATCCCGAGGAGGTCTTCGATAATTATTTGAGATGCGGTGAATACCTGCAGTCCACGACAGGAAACGGATTCTATGCCGATGTCCAGGAGATAAGACTGTCGGATTCCCTGACGCTCTTCTGCTTCCAGCTTCCCGGCGGAGGAAGCATATTCCTTTTTGAAAACCCCGACGAGATTGTGATGATAGATACCGGCTATGGGATATATGCAAAGGATGCACGGAAGCTGTTCGAGTATTACGGCCTTGATATCGACGGGAAGCTGAAATATATCGTCACGACGCACGGAGATGCCGACCACTGCGGTGCGGGAGGGACATACGAAGTTCCGGCGTACATGCACCCGGTGACACTCGAAATCATCAGGAGAGGAAACCGTGCATGGGGATCGAAGAGCGAGAATTCGATCCTCGAACGGGTCTACACAACGATGATAGCCCTCTTTTCAAGATGGAACCCCCCTAGGGAGGAAAACATCAGGCTGTTTCCCGGATCTTCCGATGAGTTCAGGTCCATATTTCCAATTATAGGTAGGATGAACATCGCCGGGGTGGACTTCGAAGTTCTCATAAGCGAAGGCGGACACCAGTCGGGCCAGCTCATCCTCTTCAGCCCGGATAAGGGACTGCTGTTCACCGCCGACAGCCTGATGAACTTCCACAGCTTTTCAAAAGACAGAAGAACCTACAACTCCATCGCAGACTTCCTTGTTACGTCGGTTAACGTAGACAGCGATCTTGCAAGAAACGAGAGGAAGGCGCTTTTAGAGATGGCATCTGAATTCGAGAAGGAAACAGGTATGAAATGCCTTGTCTGCGGCGGCCACGGCACTATCTCCGTTTTAAATGAGGAAGGAAAGCTCGAAACATACGAGGAGCCCGAGCACTACACGCATAACCTCGTCCAGTGATAACAGGGTACTCTAAATTGGTTTTTGGATTTTAGTACCCCTCACAATAGTATCCCTCACAATTCGCGGAGAGATCTGCGCAAGTATCGCCTCTGGAATGTGATCTTCCGCTTTAGATATTTTTCAAAAAATATAACAAAAATACCCGGATTATTCCCCGATATAATCGGATATTTTCGTAAGAACATATGTATACACCCACTCCTGGAGAGACTGCTCGTCGAGAGGGGATGATTTTAGTGCAGCTGCATAGCAAAGAGCCAGTGCGTTGTCGAGGTTGTATTCCTCAGGTACCTTTATTTCATCCTGTGGAAGTACCAAGGCAAGATACTCCTCATCTTCGGGTGCGAAGTCACATTCAATAATCTCGGCATCCCCGATACTTCCGACACCACCGGCGGCCCTGCCTTCCCAAGTATAACTTGAGCTCATGCTCTTCTGCATCGGTGCAAGCCTAATCGAGCTGTTCCTGACAATAATAACGGCTTTTGACAATACGGCCGGACTTCCCCCTTTTTTAAGAAGCGATAGGGATTTGTCTGCGTTTTTTACTGCTTTTGAATAGATGGCATTCTTATAGGCCCCAAGCATCGAAGCGATTGCATGCCCGGTCCGTTCATCAATTCCGCTGACGGATTTACCGATCCTTTCGACATACTCCTGCAGATATTCCTCAGCTTTAGTCATTATATTCACCCTTTGAATTATCGTTTGATTTGAAATTTAATAATTCCTCTTCAAAACAGATGTTCCTGCCAGGCGGTTTGCCTTCGGAATAAAATTATGCATGAACCAGTTCAGTAGTTTTTCATTATCTTCTCGATTTCAAGAGCATGTTCCGAAATCTCTTTGGCGACTCCGTTTTTTCCATTGCATAGAGTAAGAATTGAGGATATATGCCCGGTAATTTTGTTTATGCCGTCCAGGATCTCCCTGCTTCCATTATTATCGATAAAACTGATTAATATTGAATAATTTCCACCGGAACCGATAAACCTGAGAAGATAACTGGCCCCGCTTTCTGCAAACCCGGATCTCAAGACTACACTCCTCCTTCCTTCCGCAATAGAGCGGGAGACAGTTTCAGCCAGTCCGGGGATATAGTCATCAAGGTCTGCTTTGTTCTTCCAGAGCTCCCTCCCCGGTACTCCGAGGATAGCACAGGCCTTTTCGTTGATGGCCGCGATTGTACACCTCTCCTTATCAGGTTCATAGCTGGCTACACAGATGCCGAAATCGAGGCTGTTTAGGATCTCCCACTGGGTTCTTTTGCTCTCCTTAAGCTCCCTCTCCGCGATCTCCGCACGATGCTTGTTCAGGACTGTCTCGATTGTCGTATAAAGCTCCTTGGGGCGTACAGGTTTTGTCAGGTAACCGTAAGGATTTGTTCCTATAGCCCTTCTCATGGTTTCCTCATTTGTATATGAAGTAAGATATATGACAGGAATATCCGATGTTTGTGCAATTTTTTCGGCCGCATCTATACCGTCGATCTCACCGTCGAGATTGATGTCCATTAAAACCAGATCCGGTTTCAGTTCCCCTGCAATCCTTATGGCATCCTCCGGTGATGTCGACAGCCCGACAACATCATAGCCGAAGGAAGAGAGCGTCCTTTCGATGCTCATTGCTACTATGACCTCATCTTCTACAATCAGAACTTTTGAACCTGGCATGTTCCTACTCCTCAATTATCCTAAAAGCTGTCTTGGGGATTAAAATCTCAAACCGGGCCCCTTCACCTGCTTTTCCTGCTGTTTCACGTGTACCTATACATTCACGCCATCCTGCAAATCCTTTTGATCCGCAGGATTTCAGGGCCGGATTCGGGGACCTGCTAATGATATAATCAGGAGGAATAAAAAAAGAAATAGCAGCCACTATCAACAGAATCGCCACCAGCACTGCAACGTGGATCCTGTAGTCTTTATTAGCCCTGTGTGACATGCAAAAGGCCCTCAAAAGTATAAGAATATCCAAAGCCGCCAGATGTTTTCTTATACCGATGATAGAATGAAGGAAACTATTTGATATATTCCTTTTGATTGTTCGCATATGAGATAATTCGAAAATTAAAAGGCAAATCGAAGCATCTGGATCATTATGCAGGAGTCAAAAGAGCCTTCGATAGAGATCGCATCTGTTGGTATCGGCGATATCGGAATTGAGAGCACCACACTCAATGTAACACTTTCGGTTCACAATCCCATGCCCATCGGGGGTACCCTGAAATCAGTTAAGTTCAGCGTCTTTTTACTGAAAGAAAATAATGAATCCTTTTTGGGAGACGGTGAAAAAGATAACGTCAGGATCGAAGGAGGTGGGGTAACCCGGGCGGAGATCCCCGTAAAGCTGAAAAACGCTGCAGTTATTTCAGCCGCAGGCGGACTGATAGGGGGGGATCTTGATATTGTTGTCAGGGGTACCGCCGCAGTCGACCTGAAGATCGCCGCACCGGAGATCCCCTTTGAAAAAAAAGTTAAGATTAACGGTTTTCTGAAAGGATAAAAAAGATCTTTTAGAATATCCCCTTTCCGTTGCCGGGTATTTTTCCCTCACTTCTTCTTATCCCGGTACAGGACTTTTATGAGCGTTGCAAGGCCCAGGACGAAGGCGATCAGGTAGATTATAACCGTAAGAGCTATGAGATAATCGGAATATTCAAAGTCTGCGGAGAACATCACAATCGAGGCTCCGATGACGAGTGCCGAGGATACGAGTCCCATAAGGATCTTGTCGGACGCTCTCTCTATCGTGCTGCTCAGGTTCTCGACATCCTTTGCAACTATATCAACCTGAATATTTCCCTTTGCCATCCTGTCGAGTGTCCTGTTGATAATCTTCGGAAGCTTCATTATGCTCTCTGCACTCTCCAAAAGAGTGTGGGAGGTCTTTTGGAAGCTTGACCTTGAAAGATACCTTGCCTCCAGGATCTCCCTCAGGTAAGGCCTGGCCTCGCCATAGAAGTTGAACTTCGGATTCAGCTCCGTTCCTATTGAAAGCACCATTACGATTACCTTCAGCAACGACATCAGGGTTCCCGGGATCTGAATCTTGTATACGTTCATGATCCTCGGAATCGATTCGAGAGCAGAACCTGCATCAACACTTTCAAGCTCCATGCCCTCGACATCGAAGAGGGCATAATAGAGCTGGTCCTTTATATCGTCCTCATTATCCTCGGTGATATTAACGCCGAGCTTCTGAAAGGTCTCGACTATCAGGTTGACATCGGTATCTACGATCGCCAGAAGGAGTTTAATAAACAGGTCACGCCTCTCAGGCCTGATTATCGCAATAGCCCCCAGATCAAGGAATGCTAGCTCGCCCGAGGGGGTTACCTTCAGGTTTCCGGGGTGCGGATCGAGATGGAAGAATCCGTCCTCGAAGATCATCTTAAGGTATGCCGTGAAACCGAGAGAGGCAAAATCCGTCGGGTCATAGCCCATAAACCTGATCCCGTCCACATCGTCGACCCTTATACCGTCGATGAACTCCATCATCAGGCATTCGGGGCCGGAATATTTCCAGAAGATCTTAGGAAACTTTATTCTTTCCCTGCCGGCAAAATTACGCCGGAATATATCGGCGTTTTTCCCTTCGGATACAAAATTCAGCTCCTTTTTGATCATCTTCGAGAAATCGTCGACCATTGCGGAGAGGTTGTAGGCCCTGACTGCAGGATTGACCCTTTCATACCTCTTGGCCATACTTTCGATTATCAGGGTGTCGGTCTCTATTGTCTCTTTTATATTGGGGCGCTGCACCTTTACAGCGACAATTGTCCCGTCCTTGAGAATGCCGCGATGCACCTGGCCGATCGAAGCCGCGGCAAGAGGGGTCTCATCAAAAAATTCAAATGTCTCTTCAATCGGTCCGCAGTACCTCTCAATTGTCGGCCGGAGCTCTTCAAACGGAACGGGGCCGACATGGTCGTGAAGCTTCTTGAACTCCCTTACAAGCTCCGGAGGAAGGGATTCGGTTCTCGATGCAATCATCTGACCGAATTTTACAAATGTTGGACCAAGCTCCTCGAGAGCGAGACGCATCCTCTCGTATACCGACCTTTCATCCGGCTTTGTCTTCTTATCAAAGAATTTTCGCTTTGTGGCATCGGGATCGATCTCATCCAAAAATATTCCGAAGCCATATTTGATCCCGACGTCGACAATCTGGCCGTACCTTCTAAGACGGGTAACCATGAATGAATTAACGAATTAATAATACAAAAATTATACGTAAATGATATGGTATTTTCAGAAAAAATAAGCTTATTTTTTATTTTTCAGGGAATATTTTTATCTGCGCCGGAAACTTCTGCCGGCCGTACCGATTAAGAGCGCCGAAAATATCGAAACGACGGCAAGAACCGGTGAAACGGGTGATTGTGTCGCTGTCGCGGCAGTGGTTGTCTCCACCGTCATCTTGGTCCCCGTAGGTCCGGCCGATTCCTGTGAAGTCGGCTTCGCGGTGATTTGCGGTGTTTCGACAGGTTCGTAAAGGGTGATGTATTTCTGAAGTGCATTTCCTTCAGATACCGCTTCTATCGTAAAGATATATGTTCCCGGCTCCATTCCTTCTGTGTCGATATCTACGCTCCAAAGGTTATACGGCATGCCGTATTCGACAGTGCTCTTTCCTGCCATCTCCGTGGTATATGCAGTCCCCCCTGACTGCTTGGATGAAGGTATATCCCCGGAAACAGGTGAAAATGTATACACCAGCTGCTCTCCCTGAGCGATATTTGTCGTTCCTTCAAGTTCGATTATCGATCCAGCCTGCCAGGCTTCAGTTTCATCTGCCCTTAACCAGGGCTCTTCGAGGAAGAAGGTCGTTACCGTATATGTATCGTCGATATTCTGCGAATCCAGCAGATTCATAAGGGCATAAGCCGCTGCCGAACCCTGCAGTTTCCCCTGCCCTTCGATCACGAAGCTGCCTCCTGCTGTCGAAACCGCGCTTGTCTGGCCCGATGAAGGCCATCCTTCCCTGACCGTTACATCGAATACACCGTTGTACATCGGGTGCTGTATAATCACAAAGTACTGTCCTGAAGACAGGGAGCCTGTCAACCCGCTGCCTATCTCGTAGGTATATGAACCGTCGGATTCCGTATTTACATTCTCTGAAGACCAGTAGTTCTGACCGAATATCCAGGCCGTAAGGCCCGTCGATTGTGAACCCGGCGCTTCACCCCTTATATATACCGGGTCACCGGAGGCGTAGAATTTCATATCGTCGCCCGACGCCGCAAGGGCAAATCCCGGAACCGCCAATAGCAATATTATAATTCCTGCCGGAAGAATGGCTGAAGCTCTCATATATTTTCTATCCTATTCTAACTGAGTTCATACCTGATAAAAGATTTATGTGCATTACCTGAAAGCACTATTTCATGAAATGTTTTGAGACGCGGACGATACTATTGCAGTAATCTCCCCTTCCGGGCTTTTTATTATAGAATTATGCCATAATACGGGTATTTCCCCGCCACCGGATGTAACAATGACGCCTTCCTCGCTCTGCGGGGGGCTGATCTCCCCCGCAATAATTCTCGAATACTGTTTTCTCAGGTGATCCCTTCTCCCGGCAGGAATGACTGTTTCAAACCAGTTTTTTCCGATTATCTGGTCTTCAGTGACCCCAAGCATCCTGCACCCGTAGCGGTTGATACGGGTCAGGCGGCCCTGCCTGTCAACTACGGCAATCATGACACCAGCGAGATCAAGATAGCTCTGTGCCTGGTCCCTCTGTGCAATAATCTCCTCTTCGGCCCTTTTTTCTTCTGTAATATCCTCAAGTAGGGTCAGGATATACTCCAGTCTGTTGTCCATCCCGAAGATCGGAACTTTGCGGGATTTGATTATCCTCTCGTTCTTGCCCGAAATCTTCAGCCTCAGTTCTGACATTGATACGGGTGCACCCGTGGATGCAACCTCCCTATCCCCCGAAATAAGGTACTCCACGAACTTGTCGGGAAAGAGCTCCCACCCCATCTTTCCTGTGGCAGAAGCACTATTTATACCGAAGAACTCCTCAGTTTCCCTGTTGAAGAAGATATAAGTGCCTTTCTTTACCTCTTTTACAAGAACCATCGCAGGAATATTCATGACGACCGAATTCAGGAAGGATTTCCATTTGAAAAGCCCGCGGTATGCCTTTTCCCTCTCTGTCACATCTCTTGATACAAGCCTGTAGCCCGTTCCGATTCCGAACTCATCATAACGCCTGCAGAGGCTTGATTCGAGAATGATTTTATGGCCGTTGCTGTGCAGAACCGAGCAGTTGAAAATTTCCGGACCGCCGCCATTATTTCGGCATTCACGGATGCAGCTGTCTAGGGCCGACTTCCCCTCTTCGTTAAGAATTTCGTAAATTGGTTTATCTATAAGCTCCGAAGGCTGGAATCCGAGTATTTCCGTAGTTCTGGGGCTTACATATGTGAACCTTGCGTTGTCGTCAAGATCCCATATCGCATCGTTGATCTCCTCAACAAGCGACCTGTAGTTTCTCTCACTTGATATTAACGCTTCTTCAGCCTTTTTTCTCTTTGTGATGTCCTCAAGCGTGATGGTCACACCGGGGGTGGAATCGTTTAAAACAGTCGGAATCAGCCGGATTTTAAAGTGCTTCTCTTCGTCCACTTTCATTATCCGTATCTCGTCGGTGCTCTCCTCTCCTTCAAGCGCGGCCATAATCCTCTCGTTTATCACCGGGTGATCGAAGCCTACAAGAGGCGAGTTCCTGAGCTCTTTTCCGATTATATCCTCTCTTTTTATGTCAAGGAATTCGCAAAACGAATCGTTTACCTGGGCAACGGCCAGATCCCTGTCTATTACCGCGACCATATCGGAAGAAAAGTTGATCATGGCCGAAATCGGAGCACGCTGGGATATAAAGAACACCTTTGCCTTCCCGTATGTCTTCATATCAACCTGGCCCGATATCCGGAGCATGTCGAGGTATCTTGAAACGGTATTCCTGTTTACCGATATATGCGCGGCGATATCGGTAACGGAAAGCCCACGGGGATTCTCCTTTAGAATTTCAATAACTCTTGATAATTCTTCAGCGTAGGAATCCATATCTACCATTATCATTTTTTTGAGCCATTACTTATTGATTTCGACATTGCTAAACATATGGCTTGCCACATTGCAATAGATAATGCAAAGCATTAGAAGATATGTTTATATACTATTTCCAACAACCTATTATATGCAATCCAATAGTAATTTTTCCTGTTGGACAACCTCTACAACACACACGCGGGAACCACCAGCATATCAAGCAACCAGTTCCATAACTCATGAACACAAATCCTCCAAATGCCCAAATTTGCATAAGCAAAATAAATCGCAACCATAGCGATATACCTCTCAAACCGGGTTCCCGCAATCACCATGAAACACACGTACACCCCGCATGAATAACATCGGGGTTTCATTTCACCAACAACCCCCAAACTCCTTTTTTTAGATTATTAACTGTCAATAACTTCAAATTTAGAGTGAAACAATCCTAAATCAGAGTCACAGGATTATCTTAGAAAAAAAGATTATTCAGATCCTTTCCGGAAAACCAGATATACTGCGGCAAAGACAAATGCCGCAAAGGCAGGAATGAGATCGAAGCCCGAAGCCCCTTTGGATTTGTCATCCACGCCATATTTAGCTAAAACGCTTGTGTTTCCGTCATAACTGATGCCTCCAACCAGAAAATCGCCGTGGGATGTTGCCGTAAAACCGTTCAGTGCGACATCATCCAGCCCCTTTTCCCAGATTACGTTGCCTGAAAGATCGGTTCTGATGATCTTATATTCATCATCTTCAGCCAACTCTTCAAATTTTATTCCGGTCAGATAATATCCGTTATCGCCTGCATTTTCAATATGGTAGACATATGATACGGATTTGTTATAATCGGCAACACCAGTAACTTCCCCGTCGGCATTCGTGAATATAACAGACGGAACATCCACTGTTGAATTGTCTTCACCAGCCAGTGCCTGAAACCGTGCTGCTGCATAACCTCCTGAATCAACGGGGGTGGCTGACAGGAGCATCCCCGACGCATTTCCCGAATACTGCCTTGCCCAGATCTTCCCGCCGTCTGCATCGGTCTTCATAAGAAATCCGTTATAGTCCGATACCACAAATATGGGATTGATATATCCTGCGATTATGAATCCGCCGTCAGGATCATTCTGTACAGACCTCAGGATATACTGCCCGCCGCCGTCAGGATCACCCAAGGTCCTGTTCCAGGCCTCCGTTCCGTCCGAAGCGACCTTTGTCAGAAACCCCTGGAAATAAGTTCCGGCCATAACACCGGAACCGTCAGGTACGGCGTCGACCGAAGAGACCTTCCCTACAGGCTGGTGGAACTCCCATTCGAATACGGCATCATCTGTTGCCTTAATAAGATTCTCACCGTCAGCAAAGAGCATCAGGCCGCCAGCCGGCGATTCCTTGACCATTTTTATGCTTCCGTTTTCATCACTCCCCTGAATATACTTCTTCCACAGCGTGTTGCCTTCTGAATCGAGCTTCATTACAAGTCTTCCTTCAGGACCGGCGCCTGCTGCATAGTATCCCCCGTCCGCGGATTCGCATACCGACAATATTTCGATCTCTTCGACCGGATACTCCTTCATCCACTCGAGCTGAGGCCCGTCTCCACCGGCAGCGGCCGAGGACGCCTGCACAAAAAGAACAAATGCAAGAACAATTATTCCGCCAAAGAGGATTTTCCCCGAATAATGGTTCATATACCTACCTATTAAATCCCTTATCAGATTTAGTAATTACTGGATCGGATGCCTGCGTCCTGATCCTCCGGTCTGTGAAGGGACAGTATCGCGTAAAATATTATGTAGGAATGCCATAGATTAGCGTACTATGATAAAGGTTGCCGTAAACGGATTCGGGACCATCGGCAAGAGGGTCGCAGATGCCGTCTCCGCACAGACCGATATGGAGATCATCGGAGTATCCAAGACCAGACCGAGCCATGAGGCAATGATTGCACAAAAACGCGGGTACCCGCTTTATATTGCAGATATCTCAAAGAAGGAAAGTTTCGAGAAGGCCGGGATGAAGGTGGCGGGAACCGTCGAGGAGATGGTCCGGGCCGCAGATATCATCGTCGATGCAACCCCCGGCGGAGTAGGGGCCGGAAACAAGGCGATGTATGAGAAATACGGCAAAATGGCAATATGGCAGGGAGGAGAGGAGCATGAGGTCGCCGGATATTCCTTCAACTCTTCCTGCAACTTTGCGGACGCAAGAGGGCGGCAGTTTGCAAGGGTCGTATCATGCAACACTACCGGGCTGTGCCGCATAATCAAACTTGCGGATACCGCATTCGGCGTTAAAAAGGTCAGGGCTACGATGGTGAGGCGCGGAGCAGATCCCGGTGATGCAAAACGCGGGCCCGTGGATGCGATTGTCTTAAACCCCGTAACCATTCCGTCCCATCACGGCCCAGACGTCCAGACAGTTCTGCCCGAGATCGACATCGTGACGACCGCACTTGTCGTTCCGACGACATTCATGCATATGCACATCATACAGATGGATCTTAAAGAGACAGGAGACCGGGGGAAGTTCCTTAAAATGATTGCTGACCACCCGAGGATCGGCCTTGTAAAGGGATACACGGGAATAAAGAGCACCGCAGAACTAAGGGAGTACGCATCCGATCTCGGAAGGCCCAGATCAGACCTCTGGGAGTCGTGCGTCTTCGAAGATTCAGTGTCCATAGTAGACGGAAAGGAGCTCTATCTCTTCCAGGCGATTCACCAGGAGGCCGATGTCGTCGTAGAGAACGTGGACTGCATAAGGGCTATGACAGGTGGGGCCTCAACGGCCGAAGAGTCGGTCGCGATGACAAACCGTGCTCTCGGTTTTGAGACGATATAATCTTTTTTTGAAAAAAATAGAATTTGATTCAGGCCTTCACATCGGCATAATTGTCAGCCGGATAGGTGGTAAATCCATAATCCTCAAAGACTGAAAGACCCTTCTCAGATGAGACGTATTCGACGAAATCTTCGGCCTCGTCAGGACTCTCCGAGAATGTCATAACGCCGATCGGGACAATCTTCACGATGTTCTGGTTGTTCGGTATGTATATGATCTCAAGGTCGTCCGAATCACCAAGGTCCTCCCATATTATCGAGCCGTCGACAGTTCCGAGAGATGTCTGCAGCACGATCTCGTTCACTGTTGCCGCACGTGTCACCACATTCGGGTAGATCGTTTCATTCAGACCGTTCTTCTCAATTATCTTGTTGGATAACTTTCCGATTGCACATGCAGACGCATCACCGAGCTCGACTTTAACTCCCTCGTTTCCGAGATCTGCAAGGCAGGTGATTCCCGCAGGGTTGCCTTTCGGCACTGCAATCACAGGGACATGATACACTACGAGTTTCTCGGTATCGTTGACGATGAACCCCCTGCCCATCGCGGTGTTGAAATCCGCCGTCGATCCGGGCATGTATACGTCACCCTTTTCAGTAAGCTCCATCTGCGAGAGAAGAGTTCCCGATCCGCCAAAATTATAGTTGACTACAATACCTGTCTCTGCAGTGAACCGGGATGCAATCTCTTCCATCGGTTCGCTCATTCCTGCTCCGCAGTAGACCAGAATCTCACTGGTATTTCCTGCCTGACCGGATCCGCTGCCGTTATCCCCCTGACCTGTACATCCTGAAAAGACAGCAAACAAAACCAGCAGGATGAAAGAAATGATAAAAATCTGTTTCTTCATGGTAACAATATTAAAAAGATTGATAAATAGTATTTGCCATTTTGCCCCATAGATTAATGATATTGAGTTAACATGTTCCAGGCGCCGGGAAGGGTATCGACTTCACGATCACCGTCCCGAAAGGCAGCTGCAGGTTTATTGGGAATAGTCGCTGAAACGGTTTCATACTCCTCTTGCAAGGTTTCTCTTCTGTATCACCTTCGCACCGCCGATAAACAGCAGTATCACCGCCAGCATCACGAGCACGTCCATCCAAACCGGGTATACCCCGTCGCCGTTCAGGGAAGAATGAAAGAGATCGACTATGTAAGTCAGCGGGGAAAATGAAGTCAGTATATAGCTCCATCCCCCGAGCTGGCTTAGGGGAATGAAGATCCCGGAGATGAATATTATCGGGAGACGGACAAGGCTCGACAGCATCATTATATTGGAGGGATTGTTCGTCGCCGGGGACGACAGCAATGTCCCGAGGGCTGCGAATGCTATCGATCCGAGTATAATCGCGAGCAGCATAACACCGGCGTTTGCGATATTGAGAGGGAGAATCATTGCCGAGATGCAGAACACCACTATAGTAATTGCGGTCCCGAATACGGCTCCGGCAAGCACGTCGCCGATTATTATGCTTTCAAGGATTACCGGGAGGGAGACGAGGCGTTCGTATGTTTTCTCTCTCTTCTCCCACGGAGTTATAAGCGGACCGACTGATGATGCGGTGAAGAATAGCATCATGCCTAGGAAGCCGGGATAGAACAGGACGAGGTCCAGGTCCCTACCTATAAAGAAGGTGAAGAACATGATCAGGGGGAAGAGCAGGCCGAAGATCATCACAGGCCCCTTGAAGTAATATATCCGCATGTTCTTCTCCATTACGGCCAGGATGCTCCGTGCAAAGGTTTTCCAGTCCATAATCAGGCCTCCTCAGTAAGTTTCACAAACGCCTCTTCGAGCGTCGGATTCGATGTTGCAATAGAGATAATGGAGAGATGTTCCCGCTCTGCCATCGATGCGACATGCTTGACGGCAAGATCGGGGTCGTCCGAGTATATCCGCCACTTGTCCCCCCACTGCTCGGCACGGGTGATGCCCGTGGCTGCAAAGTACGATTCCGCGACCGTTTTGTTGAAGGAGACCTCCACGTATCTCGAAGTATCGAAGGTTTTCTTGAGCTTCTCGGGGCTTCCAGTCGCAACAATCCTTCCTTTGTTTATTATGCCGATGTCGCTGCAGAGCATGTTCGCCTCCTCGATATTGTGGGTTGTAAGGAGGATGGTGCTGCCTTCCGAATTCATCCGGCGGATGGTGTCGATGACGAGCCTCCTGCTGTATACGTCCAGTCCTGTCGTCGGCTCGTCGAGAATAAGAAGAGGCGGTGAATGGACGATTGCGCAGGCGATACTTATTCTCTGCCGCATTCCCTTCGAAAACATACGCACGAGATCGTTTCGCCTTTCTGTTAACCCCAGCCATTCAAGGATCTCCCCGGCACGCTTTTCGCGGAGCTCCTTGTCCATCCCGTAGAACTTTCCGGTGATGAGTATATTCTCCTCTGCGGTGAGATCGCTGTATACGGTCCCGTTCTCGGGAATCACACCCATCTTAAGCTTTGCAGCAAGCGGATCGCTGTGGACATCGTTTCCGAATATCCTTGCAGAGCCGGAATCCGGGATCAGGACTCCGGTCATCATCCGGATTGTCGTGGTCTTTCCTGCCCCGTTCGGGCCGAGGAACCCGAATATTCCTCCTTCCGGGATTGACAGGCTGACCCCGTCAACTGCGGTTACGGGCCCGAAAGACTTCCTGAGATCTTCAGTTTCGACTGCATTCATGCGTATTTTTCCAAATTATTCATTATTTTAATGATTAATGAGATTTCTGCTTTGTCTCCGGCTCTTATCCGGATTATAATGATTAGGTTGCCCACCCAGCCTTCCGGCTGGCATGAATCATAACAGAGTCCTCTGGGCGATGATGAATGTCATGATGTTTCCTGATATATGGTTGAGAGAATCCGGAAATATTACTATAGTACGAGATCTGTGGGCTTCATCACAGCCGCCCGTAATATCTGTTTATCCTAAAACTGAAACCGAATTAGATTTTGCAGTAAAAAGGCTACACCCCGGTCCTGACGGCGATCATCTCGATCTCGATCAGTGCCCCGCGTGGAAGTTTCCCTGCCTCTATTACGCACCTCGCCGGCGGATTTTCACCAAAATAACTGCCATATATCGAATTTATGGCATCCCAGTACCCGAGGTCGGCCACGTATATGTGGGTGGAGACGACATCGGAGAAGGCGAGGTTTGCGGAGGAGAGAACGGCATTAAGGTTCTCCATCACCTGCATCGTCTGGTTTTCAATTCCCGTGACGAGGTCTCCGGTGGCCGGATCGATCCCGATCTGGCCGGATGTAAAAACCAGAGACCCGGCCCCTGTAGCCTGGCTGTAAGGTCCGATCGGTTCCGGGGCTTCATTCGTATAATAATGCCCGGGCCCGCCAGGCGATCCGGCCGGCACGAGAGCCACATATATGCAGAATCCGGCGATAATTCCGCACAAAAAGATAACAACCGCTATCAGGACTTTTTTTGTTTCCATAATCCGTTTCACCCAATATTAACTTTGCATGATTCCGGATTTCTTTGAGTAGAAGATATAAGTTGCTATTTTTGATCCGGAGGGATTGTCCAGGGAAAGATACATGAACATGAAGTGACAATTCCCCTCACAGGTGAATTGCCCATGCGGCTGATAATTGCCGGACTTAGTATTGTAGTGGCCTTAGTGCTGATATTTTTCACCCTTTTAATCATTGAAGGGCCTGTTCCGGTCCTGGTGAACAATTCCGGAACGGCAGGATTTATCTCCCTTCCTACGGGATTTAAAGCGGAAATTTTTGCAGATAATGTTCCGGGGGCACGCTCCCTTGCCACTGGAGACCAGGGAACAATATTTGTCGGAACCCGGGACGAGGGAATGGTTTACGCACTTAAGGATACTAACGGCGACGGCTATTCCGATGAGCAGTGGACTATTGCAGAAGGGCTCTTTATGCCGAACGGGGTTGCATTCAGGAACGGATCGCTCTACGTGGCTGAAGTCGACAGAATACTCCGTTATGACGATATTGAAGACAGGCGCGACAATCCGCCGGAGCCTGTGACTGTGTTCTCCGATCTCCCGTTAGAGACAAGCCACGGCTGGAAATTCATCAGGTTCGGCCCGGACGGGATGCTGTATATACCGGTCGGCATGCCCTGCAACATCTGCAATACTACAGAGAGTATTTACGGGACAATTGCTCGCATCAACCCAGACTGGACCGGTTTTGAGATCTATGCCACAGGGATCAGGAACACTGTCGGATTCGACTGGGACCCCGAAACGGGCGATCTCTGGTTCACCGACAACGGAAGGGACTGGCTTGGGGATGATCTTCCTCCGGACGAGCTGAATCGTGCACCGGAGCCGGGCATGGATTTCGGGTTCCCCTATTATTATGGCGACAATATTGAGAACCCCGAGTATGCAGGGGAGGACAATCCGGCCGGCAGCACACCCCCGGTTGTCGAGCTTCCCGCCCATGTCGCTCCCCTGGGCATGCGGTTCTATACGGGATCGATGTTTCCGGAAGAATACAACAATACAATATTCATAGCCGAACACGGCTCCTGGAACAGGGAGACGCCGATCGGATACCAGATCGTAACTGTCAGGCAGGGAGATGAAAACCCGGAGGCTGTTTCCTTCGCTACCGGTTTCCTGGACTCCTCAGGGGAGGTAAAGGGAAGGCCGGTTGACGTCGAAGTCCTCCCCGACGGCTCTATGCTTGTCTCGGACGATTATGCAGGAAAGATCTACAGGATTTCTTATGATGAAACGGGATGAGTTCGTTTATATTCAGAATCCGGCAACTAAATATCTATTATTTTTTTGTTTCTGATTAAGCCTTATTATCATTATCTATCAATTTGTTACATTTTGATAGATTTTGTAAATGCGGTTTAATAATGAAGAAAAATTGATCACTTAATTTTTATTCTTTGAAGTCTCTCCTGCATCAAAAGGGGTTCTTTCAAGATTTTTTACAAGTTTTCTTGTTGAAAACCAGATTGAAAGATGGTAATTATAAAAATCAGAAACAAAATATTGACCGGGATCTGTATCCTTATCCATCAGGACTTCAGGAAGTGTAATTCTGGACGAATCTTTTTTAGAGGCGTGATTGCAGTGAAATTGGCCTATAAATAATTTTTTAGGAAAGATTGCTTCATCATCTTCAAGAAGGTCACTGTATCTTAATATCGAAATATTTTCTGATTTACGATGAAAAATACCATTTGAAATCGGCTTCCATTTAAATGCGGTTCCACCACACCACCCATGCCCAAATATCCAGATATATTTAGCACATTCATTTACCAAGACAGTCTTCATATCTTCAGGATTATAACAATGGTATATCTTAAAAGGGTAATTTTTGGCTTTAAAGGTCTTAATCAGGTTGTCAAAACCAACAACCACATCCCCGTTTCCCACAGAATACGCGATAATAAAAGCATCATGGATTGTTTTGGAACTGTCAAGATCTACGGGGAATTGCTGATTTTTCGTTAAATATTGCTGATCTTTTGATTCCATATAGACAAAATAATGAAAAATTAATATAAAACTCGAAGTAAAGTATGAAATCCAGAACAATAATTGAACTATAAAATTTGGACTTGATTTATACCATAAAATAGTTAAAACACATATAATTGATAAAGCAGCAACAATAAACAAAATAAAAAGTGACCATGTCCTTTGAAGAACAATATTTTCGTTTGTATTAAAGATTTTAATCATGTTTTAGCCATTTACAGATTTTTTCTTCTGAAACCTGATCGCCTTAGGCATCAGTTTGGAAGCCATGATTCATTGCCCTTATTGTGTCTGGTATAAATTGGATAATAATGTGTATCTGATTTCATCACACTTTTTATTTGCTAATTCGGTGTTGAAAAAAACCTCTGCTCACCACTATTGCGATGAAGGAGAGATTCATTTCGCTGTTGCATAATTGATAATCATGTATCAAAATCTATCAATATGTTACATTTTGATAGAATCTATAAAGAAGAGTTTCTTCCCCTAAATACTAATTTAGTAAAAAATAGTATTTCGTTAGTATTTACAAAAGGCCGTGGTCTTTGAAGCATTCGGTGTAATTTTTGTCCGTTCCCTTGATGTGGCCTGCGACCCATCCGCTCAGAAACTTCATGACGTCGATCGAAAGGCCGAGCTTTCCCGAAGAAAAAGCGTTCTGGAAATCCGCGACCTTCCCGACGAATGCGTCATGCTCTTCCCTGTGCTTTTCGAAGTCCGGGTAGCCGAACCTCTCCATGTACTTCTCCTCGGTCTTGAAGTGATACTGGGTGTAGTCCGCAAGTTCTCCGAGGGTCTTCTCCAGGGTATCCTTCCCCTGCCCGGATCTCATTCCGTCATGGAGGGCGTTTATCTGCGATACGAGTTTCTTGTGCTGTTCGTCGATCTCCTTAATTCCGACAGAGAGATTCTCTGACCATTCCATATATGCCATAACATATTGTTCGTATGAGTACTAATTAAATTTTATCAAGGTACTGCAAAACTGATCGAACAATCGTGAATCTCAGGGAAAAAAGGGAAAGATCCGTCTATGCACGGATAAGGTAGATTATCATCGCCCTTGCATTATCGCCGTCATCGAGATAGATGAGTTCAATCTCGTCTGCGGAGATCACGTTTGCGACCGTGAAGCCTTCATCGTGATCGGCAAAGTAGATCGTCTTTCCGTCGTAGGAGATCGCACCCGAGAAGTTCTCGCGGTTTAAAGTCCCGTTGTATTCCATTTCCTTGTAACCGGTGAAAGTTCTCTCTTCCTGGTCCGTGACCGTCATAGTCCATGATGTCGCGGTGGTGTTGAAATCTCTCTTCGCACTGTGGGCTGCGAGATCCCCGCTCCAGACCCATGTCCCGACAAGATCAGGGATCGTGATCTCTTCCGTCGACGGGACAGTGACTCCGGATGACGGTGACTCTGTACCTGTGCAGCCCGCCGAAAGAAATACTGCTGCAATAACAATAACAAGCAAAACCGGAAAATTTCTGCCAAAACTCATAAGTAAATGCGTTTTATTGAACATTTGAAGATTGCCATTTGAAATTCGGGCTGTTTTTACGTCTTTTCCTCCGGCATAATGTATAAAATCGATACGGGATGATTTTATTCACGTGACAAAAGAGCAGAAGATCGCATCCCTCTTCGCGATGGACGACGAGACCTGGGAAAGGCATTCGAACCCGTGGAGCGTATGGACCAGGAACACGGTCCTGCCCGTACTCATCGTCGCGTTCTGGAGCAGGGTCTGGCTCGGGTGGTTGGCGATAGTCCCGGTCGCAGCCGCGATCTTATGGATGTGGGTAAACCCAAGGCTCTTCAAAAAACCCGAATCAACAGACAACTGGGCTTCAAAATCCGTCCTCGGGGAGAGAATCTGGCTCAACAGAAAGACCGTGCCTGTACCTGAACGCCACCGCCGGGCGCCAAACATTCTCTCGGCCGTATCAGGCGTAGGGTTTCTGTTCGTGATATATGGCGTCTATTTCCTTGAGATCTGGCCGGTTCTCTTCGGGTCGGCCCTCGTATACCTCGGAAAGCTCTGGTTCCTCGACAGGATGGTCTGGCTGTACGAGGATACAAAAGAGGATTAAAAACCGCTGGCGTAGTACCAGTCGCCTTCTTTCCTGATATTCACCGGGACATCGAAGAGGCCGCCGATGATATCGTCCTTCAGGATCTCCTCCTTGGGGCCATCCGAAAAGAATCTCCCGTCCTTCATCAGTACGACCCTCGATATCTCGGGGATTATATCGTGAAGGTTATGGGTCACCATGATGATGTTCGTCCCCGAGGCCGCAATCTTTCGTATCGCCGACCTGAAATGGTGGAGGGCATGCAGATCGAGGCCCGTCGTCGGCTCGTCGAGTATAAGCGCCTTCGGGTCGTGTACCAGTGCACGCCCGATCAGGAATCTCCTCGCCTCGCCTGTCGACATCCTCGTCATCTGGCGGTCGGCAAGGTGCTCTATCTCCAGGAATTCAAGTATTTCACAGGCCTTCTCCCTCATCTCCGGCGTAATCTCGTGCATGAACAGCCCGATGCTCGAGAAGAATCCCGAAAGGATCACGTCCCGCCCGGTTGTCTCCCGGTTGTACCTGGACTGGAGCTCGGGCGAGACGATCCCAAGCATGGTCCTGAGCGTTCCCACGTGCCAGATCTCGTTGCCCATGATCCTGAACCTGAGGCCGTCGCACAGGACGGGATAGTTCTCGCGGGTAATCGCCCGGATCAGCGTCGACTTTCCCGAGCCGTTCGGACCGAGAATCGCGATATTTTCCCCTGATTCCACCCTCAGGGACAGCGAGTGGAGTATTTCCTTTCTTTCCCTGATTATTGTGACATTCGCGAAGTCGAGAAGCGGAGGTGCAACGGTCTGCGTATCCATCGCATTATTATTGTCCTTCATGCAGATACCGGTTGCTGATGCCGGCCGGGCCAATACCATTTTGTCCGGCTCCGCCGATACTATCGTATATGGAGCTCTCAAAGGCGGAGCGGATGATGCTCGGAATCGCCATCGGAGACGCACTCGGCAGAGAGTACGAGAATATACCCCGGAAGGAGATCACGATAGAAAAAGTCCCGGAGGGGTATGCAAAAGGAACCGGGATCTATACCGACGATACCCAGATGTCGATCGCAGTTGCGGAGGCCATGATCTCCGGAAAGCCCTTTGAAGCCGAAACTCTTGCCCTGAAGTTTACCGAGGCGTACAGGCGTGACAGGAGGGAAGGTTATTCGCGTGAAACACTCTCGATGCTCGAAAACTCCAGTACAGGGGAAGAGTTCATTGCCTCGATGACCCGGAAGGAGAAAGCCGCGAGAAGATCGGACGGGGCTGCAATGAGAGCGGTCCCGATCGGCCTTTTCCCCGGTACCGGGGATGTCATCAGAAACGCGATAATAAACTCGGAGATCTCCCATGCACACCAGCACGCAATTTCGGCTTCCGTCGCAATCGCACTTGCATCGCACTACTTCTACTACGACAGAGGCCCCCGGAAGAACATTATTGAATATATTATGTTACATATGGAACATAAATGGCCCAATATATGCAGCTACCTGAAGACCGTCAACGAACTGGAAGGGTTCGATCACGAAACTATACTCGGTGAATATGCAGACTACGGGCCGCCATACACCGATGCAAAGCCTGTTCTCGGTGCGGTCCTCTTCATAATTAAAATGCACTCAGACAATCCCCTCGAGGCAATACAGGAGACACTCTCGCTCGGCGGAGACGCCGATACCACTCTCAGTATGGTTCTGGGGATAATAATGACGGATCACCCGGCAGGCACACTGCCTGAAAAACTCGTCAGGGATCTTGAAAACGGAAAATTCGGCAGGGATTACCTGCTCAAACTTGGAAAAGAGCTTGACAGGAGATTTCCGGCCGGTGTAAATTAATCTTCTGCGATCCTCTGCATCTCGTCCTTAACTTTTTGGACGCCACTGCTTCCCTCCGTATACGAGGAAAGGATCAGCCCGAACAGCCCTTCGGTCTTCTCCACGAACTTAAGCTGCCTCCTCATCTCTACATAATCGTCGTCGAGTACCCCTTTCATCGAGAGATAGCCCTCCGAGTAGAAGAAATATGCCGGCACCTTCAGGTTCTCCCTGATAGTCATATCCCCGAAATTCCCGAGATAATCCAAAAATTCCCTTGTCACGGGTTCGTCAAGCAGCAGTTCGTCCTTTGTCGAGCCGTCCGAACAGACGACGTGTTTCCTTGATAACTTAATCTTCATATTGTGCAATCTCCAAAATGGCTTTAACGGTCTTTTCACATTCTTCCACAGTATTCATGCAGGAAAGGCTCAGGCGGACTGCCCCCCTGCCCCCGTCGATCGAATTATGGACCAGCGGCGAGCAGTGCAGCCCCGACCTCGATACGATCGAATAGACGTTCGAGAGCATGAACCCGGTATCCTCGCAGTCGATCCCGTCGATATTGAACAAAACGATCGGGAGGGCGGGATCTTTATTGTATACCTTCACCCTGTCGCACCCGGATATGCCACCGATGATCATATCCGTCATCTCAAGCGACTTTCTCCGGATCTCACCGGGGCCACTCCGGTTTATGAAATCCAGGCCCGCGTAGAGGGAGGCGATCCCGGGATAGTTATGGGTCCCCGCTTCGAATTTTTCTGGAGGAACATCGCCCATATATACATTCGATGAGTCAGCACCCGTTCCTCCCTGCCGGACAGGCGCCAGCTTTTCAGGCGAACGGATAACGAGGCCGCCGATCCCAGCGATACCGAAGAGATATTTATGGCCGGTGAACGCCAAAGCGTCAGCGTGGATCTTTTCAAAATCCACGGTTACAAGACCGGCCGTCTGGGCGGCATCAATGACGAAGAAGATATCCTCAGTCGAGAGTATCCTCCCGATGCTTTCAAGATCCTGCACGGTTCCGAGGACATTGCTCCCGTGATTAAATACGGCCATTCCGGTATCCGGCCGGACGGCTTCGGCAACCATTTCAGGATCGATGATCCCGTCCTTCGAGGGTATTATCGAGAGGTCGATCTTTCCCGCCCTCCTCAGGGTGAAAAGTGGGCGAAGAACCGAGTTGTGCTCGAGATCGGACGTAATGACATGCATCCTCCCTCCGGCTTCGAGAACCCGCCCGTGGATTGCCATGTTCAGTGAATCGGTGGCGTTCTGGGTGAATATAACATTTTCAGGCCGTCCCGAAGAGAAGAAGTCCGCAACCCGCTTCCTTGTTTCATAAGGATAATCGGTCTGCTCCTTCATCGTCGTCCTGCCGGGCTCGTACACCGGCATGGATATGCACTCCATGACAGCATCCTTTACGCAGTCCGGCTTCGGCCATGTGGTCGCAGCGTTGTTGAGGTATATCATTTCATCGTCCACGGGATTCACCTGAAAAGTTCCGGCGTCTCTGTTAATATATTTGAGTGTCAAATCTTTTTATTAGATTCTTGTAGTTTGTAAATCATATTTTTATCATACAGGAGCCGGAAAATATGGAAAATACCGATATAGACTGGAATTCGGAATGGAAACTCCGCATGGAGAGAAACGAGGCGCAAAAAGGTTCGGGGTGCTCTTCGTACTGGGACACACGCGAGAGCGCACTGAAGTTCTACGAGTCTTCGTTTGAAGACGGCGGAGAGAGGGTGAACTGGATCGTCGGCAATATACCGTACACCCCGGACTCGATAATACTCGACGTCGGAGCAGGCCCCGGGACGATTGCAATTCCCCTCGCGGGAAAGGCTGCCGCTGTTACCGCAGTCGAACCATCTCCCGCGATGGCCGGAGTACTGAGGGAAAAGATCGCAGAGAACGGGATTGAAAACATCACGGTGGTTGAAAAGCCCTGGGAGGATGTAGACCCCGAATCCGACCTTAATCCCCCGTACGATATCGTCTTCGCCTCTTTTTCACTCGGAATGCACGACCTATGGGAGGCCGTCGATAAGATGAACTCCGTCTGCCGGGGCAGGGTGCTCCTATTCCACTTCGCAGGCGGAAACTCCTGGGAGCCGATGATGCGTGAGCTCTGGCCGGTTATGCACGGGGAGGAGTTTCACCCCGGGCCTAAGGCGGATGTCATATTCAACCTCCTTTACAGCAAAGGGATCTATCCCGATATCGTCTCGGCACCGCACAGCTACAGGCTGGATTATAAATCAATCGAAGATGCGGTCGATGAATTCGCAAAACGCCTCAACGCCGAGACCGAAGAGCACTACGAGATCCTGAGAAGATATTTCGGCGAAAAACTGGAAAAAGACCCGGAAACCGGGGAGTATTTCATGAATATGAGATCCCGCAAGATGTGCATCAGCTGGGAATCTCCGGAAAAATAAAAATTTTTTCCCTGATCTTTTTTCAGGGCAGGTATTTCACAAAAGAACGGTTGGTTATATCGTAATCCGAATCCCTGTAGAACATCATATAGTACTCTTTCCTCTCCCTCTCGAGATCGAAAGAGAAGATATCGGGATGCAGGATGTTTGCAAGATGCATAAGCCCCAGGATCCATCTAGGGCTGCCGAAGTCCCACCCCGGAACCATATTGAATATACGCCCGTTACTGACTGCGCCTGCATCCAGCCCCTCGCGTATGCAGAAGTCCATGTAATCGCTTGCCGGAGAGGAGAAAAGTCCTGAAACAATGACATAATCAGGATTGAGACACTCGAACTCCTCCTTCGAAAGCGTTACACCCGGCTTTCCCTTCCTGGTGATCCTCCTGTTGAGGCTCCTTCCACCGGCGCACTCGACGAGACTGTTCTCAAACCTCGTCGAGATAAGCCCGAACAGGGGAGTGCCCATCGAATAGTATACATTAGGCCTCTTTGAAACAGGTAAATTTCCGGCTTTTTCTGTCACTTTTCGGCTCTTCGCCTCGAGATAACAGACAAGATCCTCTCCTTCGTCGATCTTCCCGGTTCTCCTGGAGAGATCCCTGATCATCTCGTAGTACGTCTCGAACGAGGCCAGTTTCTCATGAACATAGGCGAGGTAGTTCTCTTTGATAAGGTCCTTCCAGAGCCAGTCGAGCTTTATACCGTCCCTGACATCGAGGCACTCCAGAATAGCAAGCACCATCTCGAACCCCCTCGTCGGCCGGTATCCGCCCATCATTCCCTCCTCGTGGAAGACTCCCTCCCTGAACTCTCCCTTCAGTGGGAGGACATAGCCGCATGTACATCTTCCGCCCGGACTGAACCATTTTGTTTTTGAGCCCATTGGACCGTAAAATTCCCTCTCCGCGATCAGCGATCCGCATTTTGGGCAGTATGTATTCAGCATCGGCGTCCCGGGCGAATTGAAAAGATACACGTGGTCGAGAATATCCTTCAGCCCGTTGCAGAGCAGTTCGGAACTGCTTACCGGAGGCTCGAGATCTATCGCAGCATCCCCGAACGGGACGAACCTCATGATCTGCAGGGGTATATCGGACGAAATCCCGGAGATCCCTTCTGCCGTCCCGACCACTTCGTTCTCCATCCCCTTAAGATGCATCACAGACGCCTCGACATGCACGCCTGCATCATGGAATAACTTCAGGTTCCTGAAAACAGGTTCGGATGACATTACCCCGCAGTCGCGGTACCTTGCGTCAGATGCACCCTTGAACCCGATATTGATAAAATCAATTGTATTGGAGAGGAAATGCGCCGCACTCTTTGTAAAATAGCAGTTTGAAGAGATTCCGGTAAAAAGGCCCTCCTTTGCCGCTTCCTCCGCAACACCCATTACCGTATAATAGGATACGAGCGGCTCGTTGAGGCAGAAGGCGATTCCCTCGCAGCCTTCGTCAATCGCCTTTGAAACCACCTTTTCGGGTGGGACTCTCTTCAGCGCACCTGACACGGATCTCGGGTTAGAAGTGAATATCCCCGATATGCAGCCCCTGCACGAGAAGTTGCAGCCTACGGAGGAGACCTGCAGAACTTTTGCCCCCGGAATGTAGTGCAGAATCGGAATAGTCTCCATGGAAATCGGCATCATCGCCATATACGAGTTCCCGTGGATCTCGGCTATTCCTTTCCCGAGACATGTATACATGCCGCACCGGCCCACACCACCTTCCGGTATATCACAGCCGATCTCGCACACAGGGCATTTCATGATGCCTCTACCTTCTTTTCAATAATTATCCAGAGCCCTGTTTCGTCATCGATGCACCGGAAGCTGCAGTCTTTCAGCTTCGAAGCATTGTCCAGAAACGTCTGCTTCATATCGGAAGACATATTCCTCCTGTACTTCTTCTCCCAATCCGGATCTCTGCGGATCATCTCCTCTACGATGCTGTCCCTCAGCTCCGCATTGCCGAAACCGCCCCCAATATAGGATCTTCCCCCCGGTTTCAGGATCCTTCCAATCTCGGAGAACGCCCTTTCATAATCCTCCCAGAAGAATGCCGAGCCCCTGCTGACGACAAGGTCGGCAATTCCGGATTCAAGCGGGATCTTCTCTACAGGACCTTTTAAAACGGTTATTCTCTCTGAAAGCCCCGCATTTTCAATATTTTTCTCCGCGATCTCGTTCGATGCGGGCGAGTGATCCAGTGCATAGATCCTGAAACCGGGATATGCTGCCATGGCGATAGCCAGGGAAGCCGGACCGCTTCCGAGGTCGACACAGACTCCTTCACTGATACCGGTCTCTTCCACCGCATTCCCGGCAATTACCGGATATATCGGCTTAAAGAGCGTCTTTGCAATTCTGTCCATCCCCCCGGCGGCGTTTTTCTCATCAGCTTCCCTAATAATTTCTACCACGACCAGATACCGAGCATATAAAATATAGTTTACATAATGTCTTTGTTGAAGATGCATAATTAACTAAACGGTTGGACTCGACGACGCCCCGGATATTTTTAATCCGAAAACCCGGCAAGGCATATATTGGAAAATATCCATTATCCTCTTATGAAAAAGATCATCACCAGTCTTCTGTGCATCTTTCTTCTTGTCAGCGGTGCATCTGCCTACCTGATCAATTTTGAGGCGCCTTCGACAATCGAATCCGGCACTACACTGTACGTTTCAGGAACAAGCACGCTTCCCGAAGGATTTTCAACTGTCATGGAGTTCTACAAAAAAGCCCCCGTAGGCAACAACAAGGTTGCGACCGTCCCTCTTACAATCCAGGAGGGAGGAAACTGGTATCTTGAGATTGATACTTCAGGATGGACTGACGGGGACTACACCATGAGCATTCCGGCAAACTCCCAGTACTCCTACGGGGGTTCTTCAGACACGCTGAAAACATTCACTGTAACAGGAAACCCTGCTACAAAGATCATCACAGCTACGCCCACAGAAACAACGGCTGAAGAAGCCACCGAAACCATAGAGACCGAATCGACACCGGTGCAGACACAATCACCGCTCCCGGCATGGATCTGTATTGCGGGGGTGCTCGTATCATTGCTCATCCTGAGAAAGAAAGGTCTGACTTTTTAAATAATAATTACAAATTTTAGCTATTCATACAAACAAAGGATTTTTTGCGATTATGCAGGTTAAAGAATATTATTTTTTTATAGTGAAGTGTTAATTAATCCTATCCAGCCACCAATCCCGGATATAGCTTGCCATAAGGCGTAATTATATAAACTGTGAGGATATATTGGACTTCAGAGCCATCGTTACACCGGTGGAAAAATGGAGGCCAGAAGGATGGATGTATACAATAATACTCCGGTCTACAGGAAATCGGGAGATGCCAGTCATTACCTCTGGTACGGTATATTCATCCTGTGGGGCCTCTTCATGATGGACGTGATCACGACAGAAGTGATCCTTTCTTTCGGCGGATACGAGATGAACTCACTGATGAAAATGGTTGTCAGTTCGGTACCATTGCATGCCGCCCTTAAGATGGCCGTCCTCTCGCTTATTGCAGTCGTTGCATATGTCTCCAACAGGATAACGAAAAGGTCCGGGACGGTCGCAGTCACAGTAATTATAATCTGGTACACCTTTGTAATCGTCCACAACGTAACCCAGATGCTCCTGATAATTCCTTAACTCCGGTAATCGACCAAAATCACTCTTTTTTATATCCACGTTATCCCCGCTGCCGGGAACTGTCGGCAAACATTTTTCATACAGGAGGTCAATCCGGTATCATAATGCCGGAAAAAACCTTCAGCCTGTCTGCACATATTTTCACGAGAGACCTGAGAATAGACGATAATCCCCCCCTTTTATCCGCACTTGCCAGCTCAGAAAGTGTCATAACATTTTTTGCAGCCGAAAAAAATCTCGCCACGGAAAATCCTGCACTATGTGAGAACAGGCTCGCGTTTCTGTCCGAGTCCCTCTCCGATCTATCGGGCGCGATTGCAGAAAAAGGAGGGGAGATCCGGTTTTACGATGAAGGTGCTTTGAAACTTGCAGAAAAATTATGCAGAACCGGTGTTGAAGCGGTTTATATGACACGGGACTACACCCCTTATGCAATAAAAAGAGAGAATTCTTTGAAGAAAACATGCAACGATGCCGGCTGCAGTTTTTTTCCCGTGCCGGGAGCTCTCCTCAACGAACCCGAAGACGTAAGGAAGAGCGACGGTGAACCGTATAAGGTATTTACGCCGTTCTACAGGAATGCCTCCCTCATTCCGGTACACGAGCCTGAGACCTGCACCTTTCAGAACTTTTCGCGGGAGGAGCTCTTTGACGGAGCATCCCACGATATTCCCTTTGGAAAATCCGGAACGGAGGAGGCTAAAAACAGGGCCTTCTCAGGGGGGAGATCGGAAGGGCTGAGGCTCCTCGGGGAGACAGGAAGACTGAAAAATTATGAAGATGAGAGAGATTTCCCAGCCAAAGCATGCACCTCCATGCTCTCTGCCCACCTGAGGTTCGGAACTGTATCAGTGAGGGAGATCTGCCGCAGGATATCCGATACCCTGGGCCCCGGGCACGGGCTTATCAGGCAGTTGTATTGGAGGGACTTCTTCACCCATATCGCCTATCACTACCCTCATGTATTCAAAGGGCCGTTTCAAAAGAGGTTTGAATCGCTACACTGGACCGACAGCAAAGAGCTCTTTGATAAGTGGTGCAAAGGTATGACCGGGTTCCCGATTATTGATGCCGGAATGAGAGAGCTGAATGATACAGGATACATGCACAACCGCGAAAGGTTGGCTGCCGCCTCATTCCTCGTGAAGGACCTGCACATCGACTGGAGATCCGGGGAGAGGTACTTTGCGTCTAAGCTTACCGATTATGACCCTTCCGTAAACAACGGCAACTGGCAATGGTCGGCCTCAACAGGATGCGATGCACAGCCCTATTTCAGGATCTTCAACCCATGGCTGCAGCAGAAGAAGTTCGATCCCGACTGCATATACATAAGGAGATGGGTACCTGAACTTTCTGATCTTGAGCCCAAAGAGATACATAACCTTGACAAAACAGGATCCGTTCCGCCCGCCGGCTACCCGAATCCCATAGTGGATCATAAAAACGAGGCCCGGGCTGCGAAGATCATTTATTCAGGGGCGGCCGGAAAAACCTCGGACTCAGCAGAACCTGCAATAAAACATCGTTGACGCAACGACTACGGATATGGCGACGAAGAACAGGACACTTCCCAGGGCTTCATCGGACATTCCCCCATCCATTGATTAATCTATAAAAATTTTTTAATAATTAATCTTTCCCTTTTCATACTCAGGCAGTATTCCCATCTAACCTGCGAAAGAACCATCTCCCATTCTGAACATCCCGGGGGGTACAATTATTTCGATCCGTATTCCCTTCCCGGGACCTCCTGTTTCTTTTATGGAGATATTCGTAACGGACAGTACCTCTTCTATCAGGAAGAGATCGATTCCGGTATCGGGATCGCCACCCCTTGAAAATATCTTCCCCTCCGACTCTTTCGGAATACCCCCGCCGTCGGTTTCGAAGATTATTTTAAGCATCTCTCCTTCAGTCTCCGACTTCAGCGAAAGCCTGGTTGCTTCCTTATTGTAGGAGAGGAGTTTCGAGACCATCTCTGCAAGGGCCTTTTCGAGAAGATTGTCTGTAAATATCGATATTCCTGATACATCGAAATCCTTTTCGAGATGCGCAGTGTTTGTATGCGATATTGCAAAGATAAACGTCTTCTCAAAGTCGTGCCACTCTGGGGGCGATATTCCCAGACCCTGGTAGTTCTTGGCAAACTGGATGATCCTGGTGATTTTATCAAGATTAAACGCCTGTTTCCCGAGAAATTCCTTCTGTTTTTCATTCTCTGAAAGATCGGTTGTAAGCTGGAGATAACCCTGCTCGCAGAAGAGATAATTTTGTATCTCCGAGAGGGTCACATTATTCAGAATATTGAGCTTTTTTGCAGCCAGTGCAAGGGCCTCGTCCTTTTGCCGGGTCTCTGTAATATCCCTTCCCACAGACTGGAATTCGATAAAATTTCCATTCTCATCGAAAATAGCCCTGTTCGACCACGCATGCCACCGCACTCTTCCGTCCGGAAGAATGATCCTGTGCTCCACAGATATGCCGGGACTTTCAGGTGTCAGTTTCTTAATATGCTCTTTGAGCCATTCCATATCCTGTGGTAATATAAAAGAGGATATTTTTTTACCCGCAACACTCTCTTTTTCAAGGCCGAAGTAACTGCAGAATGCATCGTTTGCAAATTCTATCGTAAAATCATTATTAAACCTGCATATGAGCTCGGTCTGGTCCTCAACGACATTCCTGTACCTCCTCTCGCTCGCTTCAAGTCTTTTTAATGCGGTTACCCTTTCGCTTATATCTCTTGCAACAGCAAGGACGACCTTTCTTTCACCGAGGACGAAGAAATGAAGAGATATTTCAACAGGGAATACGGAACCGTCCTTTCTCAGGTATTCTGTCTCAAGGATCGCATTTCCGTCTTTTTTGATTATTTCGGCGGCTCTATCGAGATCAGCCTTCCCTTTTTCCGAGTGGACTTCAGGAGGAGACAATGACATCAGCTCATCCTCAGAATAACCGAGCATCGCCCATGCGGCCCTGTTTACAGAGATTATCGCCCCCTTTTCATACGGAGATTCTGCGGATATTAGAAATACGGCATCGTTTACATTGTCGAATATCTTCCTGAATCTTTGTTCGCTCTCGAAAAGTTTTGCAGTGATCTCTTTTCCAGATTCCACCTCCCTTAAGAGCTCTGATGTCTTATCCCTAACTCTTAATTTAAGGATATGGTTCCATCCGGCCAGGAGGAGCATGCAGAGAAGAATGGCCCCCATAAATATAAACAGCGGTGTAAGATCCCTCTCCTGCATTTCAGAAATACCGTACCACTTCGTATCTATCGATTTGTACTCGTCCTCAGAAATACTGTCGAACCCGCTGTCGATAAAATCAATCAGGAGGAAATTTTCCTTAAGAACAGCCCTGTGCACATGACTGGTATACAGCGGTTCTGTACGCCTGAACTGGTCCTGCAGTCCTGATTTATAGAGATAATAGTCAGCCTGGGGGGAGTCCATAACGAATACGACCACATCTCCCTCCTTTGCTGCAAGAATAATGTCCTCATAACTGTCATATTCGGCAAAGTCAGTGACGCCTTTCTCCACCAGGTAATCATATGAAGCGTCGCCGGATAAGACAGCGACAACAAAACCCTTCAGCGAGTCGGGTCCGCTGATCCCCGAAATTTCGCTGTTAAAATAAATCGCCGATTCTACTTCCGCATATGGTTTTGAGAACTCATACTTTTCAGCTCTCTCAGGTGTATACATGGGAGTTTCAAGCACACCATACTCCCCGGATTCAAATGCCGCCTGCGCATCCGCCCAGGACATCCCGGTTATATCAGCTTCTATACCGGTCTTTTCCTCCCAGAGTTTCCACTGGTCGATGCTTATACCCTGCAGATCCCCATTACCGTCCCTGAATGAAAAGGGGGGATAATTGTCACCCGTAACTATTGTGATGACATCGCCGGAGTAAGCCGTATCGGCTGCCGATACCTGCGCCGGTATGATCAGAAGCAGAAAAAATACAGCTGCCAGGAAACTTCCGGTAATCCTGCTATTAATCCCACCTGCATCCGCCATACAGAAACCTCACCTTTCGGGCAGTCACGGCCTCCCCGGCATCAATTAACATCACAATGCAAAATACCCGGCTGCCCTTGATGAAAAAAAGTTAAAATGAAAGGAATATAAAGGTATCATTTGTTCCATATTTCCTCTTTTCAGCCCTTCAAAAATTTGATTACATCGGCAAGCCCGGCCCTTTTGCCGGTAAGCAGCATTCCCATCCTGAATATCCTGGCTGAGAGCTTTGCCGCGACATATATGGAGATCAAAAGTATTGCAAGGCTTGCGGCGATCTCCGGATAAGATACGTCCCCTGTCGAAAGCCTGAAAATCGTGATGAAGGGTGCCGTATAAGGGAAGTATGTAAGTACAGTAAGGACAGGCGAATCGGGAGCGCTCACTATGAACTCGGAGAACGCCACGGGGATAATGGCAAACATCGTAAATATCATCGAGGACTGCTGGGCCTCGGCCGTGGTCGTCGATATCGCCGCAGTGCATGCAATGGAGATTGAATAGAGGAAATAGCCGAGTATAAAATAAACCAGCACCGGGACGATTATCCATGAAATGCCGATCCCTGAGATCAGTCCCGAGAAGGGGGAGAGAAGAAGAACGGAGGCCACCATCGCAATCCATACCCCCATCTGCAGGAGACCGACCGCACCGTACCCGAATATCTTTCCCCTGAGAAGCTGGTCTGCGGATACCGAAGAAAGGAGCATCTCCCCGCTCCTGTTCTCCTTCTCCTCCCCGATACCCTGCATAAGATAGCCGGACGAGGTTATAATTGAAAACACGAGCATAAAGGCAAGGATCATCGGAATTATAAATGCCCCTAGGGGTTCATTCTCCGCCACATTGCCTTCGTCATCGAGCTCAACCGTCTCTGTCTTTTTCACAGGATCGATTATCCTCTCGGATGTGGAATACGGAAGACCGGCATTATTCACGATGCTGCTGCGGATGAACACCCCTATATCGCTGTAGTCAATGCCTGCAACAGGGCTCTTTGTTGTATAAACGGTCACCGCCCCGGTATCCGGGTAGTCCGCCTGGAGAACGAAAAAGTCCGTGATCTCCCCATTTCCTACTGCCGCTTCGGCGGAAGACTCGTCCGGGTATGATATATAGCCGTCACCCGCTGTGAGAATTCCGGCATAATCGACAAAACCCGTATCCTGCTGTTCCGTGTCCCCTATAAGGCCGGGCATCTGGGAGAATGCGATCCCGAATACCAGCATTAAAAGAATCGGAAGCCCGAATGTCCCGAATAAAAAGCCCTTCCTCCGTACGGTCTTTGAAAATTCATGGCGTGCTATTACTGCCGTTTTACTGCCCATCTTCAGCAACCTCGATAAATATGTCGTTGAGCGACCTTGCACCGACCTCGAACTTCTTTATCCTGACGCTGTCGACAAGTTCTCTCAGGATATCCTGGGTATCTGCACCTGATTTTATCACGAGCTCCGCATGGCTCTTATAATCGTTTATTGAGACTATCCTCCCGCTGTCGAGTTCAGGCAGCACCCCCTCATAGCCGAGGCTGACGGAGTAACCGAAGCTTTCCCTGATCTCGTTGATCCCCCCGTAGAGGACGATTTTACCCCTGTTCAGCATGAGGAGGCGATCGCACATCCTCTCTACCTCGTCCATCTGGTGCGTGCTCATGATAATGGTCATCCCCTCCCTGTTCAGCTCGAGCAGGGTGTCCTTTATAAGTTTCTTGTTCACCGGATCAAGGCCGTAGAACGGTTCGTCAAGAATAAGGATCTCCGGGGTGTGTATGACCGCGATTATAAACTGCAGTCTCCTTGACATTCCTTTGCTGAGTTCACCCACCTTTTTGTTCCTGTAATCCGACAGGTTCATCCTGGAAAGCCATGTTTCGGCTGCAGGATCGGGATCGGCCATTCCCTTCAGGGATGCAAAGAACCGGATACACTCCCACAACTTTAGTTTTTTGTCAATTCCTCCCTCTTCGGGGAGATAGCCGATCCTGTTCTTGGTCTCCTCGGAAAACGGGGCGCCCAGAACAGAGACCTTTCCTGAATCCGGCCTGAATATATCCAGGATGATCCTAATCATAGTAGTCTTTCCTGCACCGTTAGGGCCTAAAAGCGCGAAAATCTCACCTTTCCTCACTTCAAAACCGATATCAACGAGTACAGGCTTTTTATCGAATGATTTGAAAAGCCCCGACAGTTCAAGGACAGGAATTTCGCCGTCCGTCTTCCCCACACTCTTTACATCATCCATAATGCTGACGATTAGTATTTGATCCGGGGCATGATAACTGCACTGCAGGTTTTAATTCCGTGTTTAATGAAGTTCAGCCCCGGACAACAGAAAAATTCGAACGAAGAATGAATATAAGCGATTAACTCCCGCCCGGTTATCAACGGTTGACCAGCCGATTCAATTCTTAAAGATTAAGTCACCCTCGTTCAATCTACTATTATAAGATGATATCCGCCCTTTACGTCGATGACGAAGAACTCCTGCTTGTTGTTGCAAAAGAGTATCTTGAAAGAGGCGGAGAATTCCGGATTGATACTGCAAAATCGGTGAATGAAGCCCTGATGATGATTGAAGGGAACAGCTACGACGCCATCATCTCCGATTACCAGATGCCGGGAAAGGACGGTATAGAGTTTCTCTCCGAGATAAGGGGTGCCGGAAACACCATACCTTTCATATTATTCACCGGAAAGGGACGCGAAGATGTCGTCATACAGGCTATAAACAACGGTGCGGACTTTTACATCCAGAAAGGCGGCGATCCCAGGGCACAGTTTGCAGAACTGGTTTACAAACTTAAGATTGCGGTCGACAGGAAGTTCAAGAAAGATGAGATCGTCCGCAAAAACAGGGAATTACGAGAGATCAACAGCAAACTCGAATTCGCCGAGAAAGAGCTGAAGGACAATCTCGAGGATGCCCACAGGAATAAAGCGGAACTTGCAGAGAGTCTTAACAGGCTTCAGCAGATTATTACATTTCTTCCCGACCCGACATTCGCCATAGATAACGAAGGAAGGATCATCGCATGGAACAGTGCAATGGAGGTGCTTTCCGGTGCAAAGGCCGAAGATGTCATGGGCAGGGGGGACTACGAACACTCTTACAGGCTTTTGGGGCGAAGACATCCGATCCTGATAGATCTCGTAATTAACCCGGACCTGAAGATAAAATACAATCATTCACCTGTGTCCTCCTGCGGGAACAGAATTGTATCCGAAGGTTTTTTCCCTGTTTTCGGGGTGGAGAAAGATGTTTCGAAATGGTTCACCTCATCGCCCCTCTACGATATAAACGGGAATCTCGCCGGTGCGATAGAATCGATCAGGGATATTACCCACATAAAGAAAACCAGCAGGCTGCTTGAAATACAGCGGGACCTCGGTTTTTCTCTTGCCGGCAATTCAACATTATCCGGTTCAATAGAGGCTGTTTTAAACTCCCTAAGCGAACTTGACGGTATAAATGCCTGCGGAATATATCTTGCAGATACGGATTTGGGGACGTTGAAACTCGAAGCATCAACAGGAATATCCGAAGAATTCAGGGAAAGGGTTTCAGTCATGGTGCTGAAAAATCCCGGCAGTTTTTTTGATACGGGATCCGCATGCACAAGAACCGGGGACGTATTTATCCCGGAATTTGATGAAAAACGGATCGGTGACGAGGGGATAAAGTGCTTCCATGCCGTAAGGATCGTATATAAGAATGAAATCCTCGGGCTTTTGGTCTGTGCCTCAAAGAAAATAGATGAGATCCCTCCTGATATTAAAACCTCGATTGAAAACCTTGCTACACAGGCATCTGGGGCGATATTCAGGAGCCGTATTAATGAGGAAATGAAAAGAATGAGGGAGAATTTGGAGAGTTTCTTCAACGAGATCAATGATTATCTTTTTATAACAGATACCTCCGGCATCATTCTCATGACGAACTCGTCGCTCCAGAAATATACAGGATATAGGGATGAAGAACTTCACAGACAGCATATATCCACTATCCACCCTCCAGAATTCAGGGATGAAACCGGGATCATCCTCAACGGGATTACAGAAGGAAATCTCGGGTCGCATTTCATTCCCGTTATGACAAAGGAAGGAGAAATTATCCCTGCAGAAACAAGGGTAACCTTGGGTACAATAGGTGGAAATAAAGTAATATTAGGAGTTTCAAGAAATATTTCGGCTCTAAAGGAGGCTCATGACAGTACTCTTGAAAGCGAAAGGCGTATGAGAGCGGTATTTGACCAATCCTTCCAGCTTGCAGGCATTCTTGACAGAAAAGGAAGACTTTTAAATGTCAACAGGACCGCTATGAAGTATGTCGAGGGGGAGCCTGATGACTATATCGGAAAATACATATGGAACACAGAATGGTGGACGGAACGGCTGGACCTGCAGGACAAGATCAAAGACGCAGTAAGTATGGCCGCCGGGGGGGTTACGGTAAAATCCCAAACTGAAATCACAGACAGGGACGGATTTTTAAGACTTCTCGACTTTTCCATAAGACCGGTCAGGGATGAAAACGGAGAAATCATCTATCTTGTTCCAGAGGCAGCCGATATTACCAGGAGGAAGAAAGCTGAAGATGCCCTGATTCAGGCCAACCACAAACTCCTGCTGTTAAACAGTATTACAAGACACGACATACTCAACAGAGTAACCCCGGTTCTCGGATTCCTCGAGATTGTAAAGGACAATGCATCGGATCCTGATCAGTCCGAGATTCTTGAGAAATTGAAGTCCCAGGTTAAAGACATCGAAAATCTCATCAAATTTACCGGTTTGTACGATAAACTAGGGGCATCGGAGCCTTCGTGGCAGAATCCCTCCAGGATACTGAATTCACTGAAAGCCCCTAAAGAGATTGCAATAAAGAATTCCCTGCCAGCGATTGAGGTCTATGCAGACCCTATGTTTGAAAAAGTCTTCTCAAATCTTCTCGGCAACTCACTGATGCACGGGAAGAGGGTATCGGAGATATCTGTTTCGTGCAGAAGAACGGACGAAGGCATATCCATATTCTGGAAAGACAACGGATGCGGAATTCCTGAATGTAACAAGGAGAAGATATTCCTCCGCGGTTTCGGGGACAATTCCGGCCTGGGCCTATTCCTCTCAAAAGAGATACTGTCCATTACAAACATCAGAATACAGGAATGCGGAAAAGAAGGGGAAGGTGCCGTTTTTGAAATAATCATACCGCCTGACGGCTGCAGATCCGTTAATAATCCGGAGAAAGAAAATATCGAATATCTTTAGGTTTTAGTTCTCAATTCCTTCTATATATTTCCAGGCTTCGTCAATTGCGGATATATCGAAGTACTTTTCACCGAAAAGGAGCCCGTCAGCCTTAACCAGCAATTCTTCGGCCTTCGTCTCTCCGACTATCGCCATCCTGTCGAAGTGCTTCAGATTCCTTAACAGCCAGGAAATGTCTTCGTAAAATGCCCGGACTGTCTCATACCTGCCGGTTTTGATTACAAAAAGCCAGCTGATTTTCCCGTATCTTTCTATAAGTTCGTCGAGCTGCGGGGTTATCTCGCTGATATCGTTCTCACTAATCTCGCCTGAAGCTTCAATCCCGATAAAATTTCCATGGCTTCTTTCAAGAATTTTCAGCATAAAGGTCCCTCCGGAGAAAGATTATAGAGACATATGATATAAAACCGTTTTGAGATGTATCAAATATGGATTGCAGGATACAATAATTGAAGCATAATACCGCATTATATTCAGTTTTCCTCTACATTAGTCCCTTTATCTGTTTTAGGGTTGGGATCATGAATACGGCAGAATGATTAACTGAAAACTATAATGAATCATTACGCAGATCCCGATAATTGTCCTTGCAGCCGTACTTGTCCTCATAGCCGTGAGGAATGTGTTGCCGGTGCGGCTGAAAATATGGCATATCATGACCGGAGGAGCACTGGCGGTGCTTTTAACAGGCGGGATCTCCCCGGTGGCAGCTTTCGCGTCGATCAACCCCGACGTGATGATATTTTTATTCGGAACATTCGTAGTCGGGGAAGCCCTCTCCGAAAGCGGTGTACTTGTCAGGGCTTCGAATAAAATATTCAGGAACACAAAAAACCCTTCTGCGATCGTCCTCCTCCTGGTGTTTTGCGCCGGAATCCTCTCGGCGCTGATGATGAACGATACCGTTGCGATCATCGGAACGCCGTTCGTCCTCTCGCTGGCGTTCAGGACACGGCTTTCGCCCGAGATGCTTCTTCTGGCCCTTGCGTTCTCGGTCACCACCGGGAGTGTAATGAGCCCGGTCGGAAATCCCCAGAACCTGCTGATTGCGATGGAATCGGGGATCGAAAACCCTTTCGCGGTCTTCGCCGCATACCTGGCGCTGCCGACAGTCATCTCCCTCTTCCTGGCTTTTGCGGCAATAAGAATCTTCTTCAGGAGCGAATTCGGAAAATTCTGCTCTTTTAAGATTGAAGAATGTTCGATCGACAAAAAGCAGGAGAGAATCGCCCTCATCGGGTTTTTCATCCTTGCAGGACTTATCGTGATCCGTATCCTCGCCGGCTTCCTTGGCTCCGGATCGCTCTTTCCGCTTACCGCAATCGCACTTGCCGCCGCAGTCCCGGTGATCGCTCTCTCGAAGAAGAGGGTGGAAATTCTGAAGAACATCGACTGGCAGACCCTCGTCTTCTTCGCGGCTATGTTCGTCCTGATGCAGAGTGTATGGGACACCGGGATACCTGCAGCGCTTGCGGAAGGTGCACCGGGGATCTTCTCGTCTGTGCCGCTCGTAATGTCGCTCGGGATTCTGGCATCCCAGCTGATATCGAACGTTCCGTTCACTGCTCTCTTCCTCCCGATGATTACAGCCGCAGGGGCCCAGGAGAATGTCATGATGGCTCTTGCCGCCGGGAGCACGCTCGCCGGAAACCTTCTAATCTTCGGGGCGGCGAGCAATATAATAATCATCCAGAATGCCGAGAAGATCGGGCATACGATCGGCTTCCTGAAGTTCGCCGCCGTCGGTGTCCCCCTGACGATCGTTCAGACGGCGGTTTATCTCGTTTTTCTCGGGGGGTTTTGAGACCGGATATTCACGATCTCCCACCCCCACCACTACAATTATCCTCATGGCAAGCCAAATTATAACGAATGGACTCATTCGAGCTTGCAATAAGAAATACAGTAGAGGTTGTAACCGAAGACGAACTCCGGGCAGTGATGGCACAGCCCGAAAAGAGCGTCTATGCCGGATACGAACCCTCGGGCGAGATCCACCTCGGACATCTCGTCACAATAAACAAACTTATGGACCTTAGGGATGCCGGGTTTAAGGTCGTCGTTCTCCTCGCAAATCTCCATGCCTTTTTGAACCAGAAGGGGACGATGGACGAGGTCAGGGAGCTTTCCGACTACAACCGCCGGTGCTTCGAGGCAGTCGGCCTCAAGGGAAAAGGAGTCGAGTTCGTTCTCGGAACCGACATTCAGCTCACGTCCGAATATGAACTCAACGTCCTCAGGCTCTCGCAGGCGATAACGCTCAATCGTGCGAAGAGGAGCATGGACGAGGTCGGAAGGAACATGGACGCACCCCGCGTCTCCCAGATGGTCTACCCGATCATGCAGATGGTCGATATCCACACGCTCGGCGTCGATATGGCGCTCGGCGGAATCGACCAGAGGAAGATCCACATGCTCGCAAGAGAGTATCTCCCCACAATCGGCGCAAAGGCTCCGCTCTGTATGCACACTCCCATCCTGAACGGCCTCAACGGTAAGAAGATGTCGTCGTCAGAAGGAAACTACATCTCTGTCGCGGATTCGGAGGATGAGATCAGGAAGAAGATGAAGAAGGCGTTCTGCCCGCCGGAGATCGAGGAGAACCCCGTGCTCCAGACGCTCAAATACCATGTCTTCCCGAGGATGAGCACAGTCACCCTGAAGAGGCCGGAGAAGTTCGGCGGCGACCGCGAGTTCGCATCGTACGAGGAGTGCGAAGCCGCATATGCCGCAGGAGAGATCCACCCCGCCGACCTCAAGGGCATGACGACCGAAGGTCTCATCGAGGTTCTCGCCCCCGCAAGGGAATACATGAACGAATGAATATAATCCTGTAAAACAATCCTTTTTTTAATAAACCGAGGCATTACGAATGAAGATCCTTGCAATAAACGGAAGCCCGAGAACGGTCGGCAGCACGACGAGGAAGCTTGTCAGGATGGTGCTCGACGGAGCGGAAGAAGAAGCCGGCGCCGAAACTGAAATAATCGACATCTGCGACTTCCAGGTAACACCGTGCACGGCCTGCGACGGATGCACCCTCTCGGGAGAGTGCGTCTATAATGACGATGTCCCGTCCGTAATCGAACGGATGAAGGAGGCAGACGGAATCATATTCGCATCCCCTGTCTATATCGACAACGTATCCGGGCAGATGAAGGTCTTCTTCGACCGCCTTGCCGATGCGATACACTACCAGATCCTTGACGGAAAGTTCGGGTGTTCGGTCGCGACAACCCATACGTCCGGCGGGGAAGAGGTAGTTTCGTACCTGAACCACGTCCTCAACTATCTCGGCGTAATCTCGGTTGGCGGGATCAGCGTCGCAACCGGGGGAGATGCGGGGGAGCTCTACAATAAGGAGGACGAAGCCGCTTCTCTTGGGAAAAAGCTGGCCGAAGCGATAGCATCAGGATACTCCGATCCAGTACAGGAGGCTGAAATCTCCGAAAACCGCGAATTCTTCAGGGATATTGTTATCGAAAACGGGGATTTCCGCACCGAAGATTACGAACGGTGGGTCAAAAAAGGCTGGATAGAATAAATACCATATCTCATATTTTGCCGTCCGGGAACCGGAGGGAAGAGATAATCTCCTCCACGATATAATCCGGCTTTAACTTACTTTAAAAACAAATTTCTCATCAGGCCTTGAGTTTCCTGATGGTATTGGCGATGAACTGGGCCTCTGCCGGGGATATGAACTGCACTGCATTCTTTTCCACGTGAGAGGCAAAATTTTCGATATTTCCCGGAGAGATCTCCGTGAATTTCGTACCGGTCTTTCTCGCCATATCGTCAGCAAAGTCGCCGGCAGCCGGGCCGAGCTTCCTTGCAAGCGTGTTTATTATCATCTTCTGGTACCTGTTGTAGTCCGGCATTTCTCAGCTCACTCCCCGGATTCCTCGTCACGATCCGAATCACGATTCGCTTTCGACATGTAGTACTTCATGCTCACGATCATCCTCTGGAAGGACTCCGCGAGATCGCCGATCTCATCCTCGTTTGTGATCTCGATCTCCGTATCCTCCATATCGCCCATGCTCACCCTGTCCGCCACGTCACGAAGCCTGTGAAGCGGTTTTGTAATCGAGGCGGCAAAGACAAACGAGATTGCTGTAACGATCAGGATCGTCAGAATCGTGATTATCAGGACCGTATTCTGGGTCGACATCTCCGAAGTCTTCATCGAGATCTTACCCTCGGCTTCGTCCAGCTTCTCCTGGATCTTCTCTTCGGTCTGCTTCGAAGGCCCGGAGAACTCATCCGTGTAGACAGTCGCTCCGATTCTCAGGAAGACGTTGTCTGCCGTCGGAGCCTGTGCAACAACAAAATACCCGTATTTGTCCCTGACATCGCCATTCTCGTCGGTCCATGTATAATACCCGGAGGTATCGATATATCCCCAGCCGCTCTGCAGGAGCTTGTAGTATTCGGGATTTGTATCCTTTTTATCGTGAAGATCGATCCCTTCGTCGGCGGTGTTCCTGTGGAACAGGATTACAAGGGTATCCGCATCCATGCCTGTAGTAAACCCGGTCTCTCCCACATCCTGGACTACAATCGACCTGAATTCCGTATCGTTCCTCAGGTCGGCGATCGTCATGTCCGGGTGCTCTTTAATGTATATCTCGACCTGCTTCGCAACGTCCTCCGCCTTAACCTTCATCAGTTCGGCACCAAGAGCCGTTAGTGCATCCGTACTCTCTTCAATCGAGATCTCACCGATGCTCCGGGCTTCACCAGCGATTTCATTGCTCAGGTTGTTCGAGTCCTGGAGGGATATCATCCCGAGAACACCAAGCGGCACTACCGAAAGAAGAAGCATCACCGCGAGGAGTTTATACTTTATTGAAATTCTCATAAAACCACCAGTTCCGAATCTGCCATGAATTGATCGAAAAATCCCATAATCACAAAACAGGCACGAATCAGTACTGAAAAATAATTTCCAGATTTAAAAAATATACTTTGCCAATGTAGAATATATTTTCTATGTTAATACCAGTAAAAAATGATTGAGAAATTTATTTTATTCAGTTGGGTTTTCTAAAATTACGAAGTTTGTACGAGGCTTATCTTCATGGAACTATATATGATGATAGAGTCAATTCGTAAACAGGAACATAAGGACCGGTGAAGAATCTGGACAGGGACAAATTACTCGAGAAATTCGACCGCGAGGTCGAAAAGCTCGGCATCAGGCTGAAGGAGGCAGACGAGTTCAAGGTCATGGAGAATGTCTTCGACGACGTAACCCTTCTTGCACTCTACAAGCTCGTCAACAAGAAACATATCTCTCTTATCGGAGGCTCGATCTCGACCGGAAAGGAGGCAAACGTATTCTACGGCGAGGACTGGGAGGGAAAGCCAGTCGCGATCAAGATCTACAGGATACAGTCGGCAAGCTTCAAGACTATGAGCGAATACATCGCCGGAGACCCGCGTTTTTCATCGGTTCGAAAATCCAGGAAGGAGATCATCTTCGCCTGGACTAAGAAGGAGTACTCAAACCTCATGAGAGCGCACGATGCCGGAATCAGGTGCCCGAAACCACTCCATTTCGACAGGAACATCCTCATCATGGAGCTCATGGGTGAAGGAGAGACCCCATACCCACAGCTGAGAGCCGTCGATCACGATGAGATCGACATGCAGGCAGTCTACGACGAGGTAATGGAATCGATCGACACGCTCTTCAACAAAGCTAACCTTGTCCACGCCGACCTCTCTGAGTTCAATATCCTCTTCGACGGAGAACACCCGGTTATAATCGATATGGGGCAGGCCGTGACCCCCGATCACCCGAAGGCGATAAAATTCCTTGTCCGCGACATCCGCAATATAAACCGGTTCTTTAAAAGATTCTGCAATATAAAAGACGAAGAGGAATTCTTCAAAAAGGTCGTCGGCGAGCACCGGATGACACCCTGATCCGGCACCATAACTTATCTGGGTGGATCAGTTACCGGCCCGTCTCCAGGACCCCGGCGGAATACCGATCCCGAACACCGCACCTTCCCCTTCTTTTCCACATTCCCGGATCGTGATATCGGTAATCCCGAGAATTTCAGAGACAAGGAAAAGGCCGTAGCCGTGAATTCTGCCGTACCCTGGCCTGAATATCAGCACTTTTTTATCCGCAGGAACACCCTGGCCGTTGTCTGCTATACGGATTATGAAATCGTCCTCCGACTGCTCCCCGGAGATCTCCAGCCGGGTCATTCCTTCGGCATGGATGTAGGCATTTGAGATTATATTGCAGAACGCCTTTCCAAGCATAGGATCCCCTAAAATCTGAATAGGAGGGAGGTTTAAAACAACTTCAATCTCAGCCGGATAGTCCCTCACAGAGAAACATTCCGAGATCAGAGGGGCAAGATTCTGCCATGCAGGCGGTGAAACACCCATCTCCTGGTAGTCGCGGGTAAACTCTATCTGCCTCTTTATCTGGTCCACCGCTTTAATCGCAGGAGAAAGCTGCACTTTTAACTCAACATAGTCCTCCATTGCAACCTCAAGATAGTAATTGGCAACCATAATCTGGTTGAGTATATCATGCCTCGTGATGCTCGACAGAAGAACGAGTTTTTTAATAGCCTTCGATAGAGCCTCTTCCGCCTTCTTCCTGAGTTCAATTTCATCGTCCCTTTCTTTCAGGGCCACCTCGAGAGCGGAGTAATTCCTTGCATTCCTGATCGCAAGGCCGCATAAAGGAAGAAAAAGCCGGATGGTGCTCAGGTAACCTTCGCAGTCGGACGGGGTGTCCAGCCCTTCAACCGAAAGAACTCCGACGATCTCACCCCATACGGATACGGGAAGGATAAATCCGCTCCTGGAGATCTTCTCTGATATCTCCGGCAACTCCGACCCGCGGAGTTTATCAAGTCCCGATTCAGTTCCAACCCCCTGCTTAAGCTTCGATACGGATGTGACGATGCCTTCCGCGACTGCAACGTAGACCACCTGCTCCGGTGAAAAGATCGTAGAGATCAACTCTATTGTAGCTTCAATTACGTTTTCCTCATTTTTCAGTCCGACGAGAAGCCCGAGCATATCCATAGCCACAAGGGAATCGGAATACTTCCTGTCAAGTTCGTTCTTTTCGGCTTCGGATCTCTCTACCGCCCTTTCCATCTGCCTGTAGCCTGATTCGTACAGCCTGGATGCGAGACTGTTTTCAAAGAAATCGAGACCCATCCTGGCGATCTTCACCGGAAGACCGGTTATCTTTCCGGCTACATGAACGAACTCAGGATCAAAGGCACCCGAGCCTGTGTCCGGGACGACTATCTGAGTTATTTTCCCGTCCTTTATGCAGAAATTCCTGACAGAAGAGAGATACTTTTCATTATCCAGGGATTTGGACGGGAGTACAAAGCAGCTGTCAGCTTTATCCGGCCCGAAAAAAAGACCGGGAGGGAGCAGAAGATCCATACCCTGTTTTGTTTCAATCAGCCTTCCGTCGAAGCAGTCTCCGGGAAAAGAATTTTCCTGGCATGAACATGTAAGAATACATACATAACCGTATTTTTCAAAGACCCTTTCAACCGCATTCCTGAATACCGAATCACAACAGCATCCGGTGCCGCATTGCTGTGGAAAAACCTCTACAGTGAATGGAGAAAAGATCTCTTTCAGTAAAGCAGGTTCCACGGATTCATAGAGCCTTTCACATATATAGATGCCCGTCGGCCGGAGAATGCCCCCTTCATAAGTCTGCCTCATCCGGTTTCACTAGTTATATGATATTTTTAATTATTATCGACAATAAGATTTACTGCTACGAATTCTTACTTTGAGAAAAAAATAGAATTTTACCGGCATTTCCGCCTTTCAGGCGGAGGTTTCGTTTGCTTCAATTCCGGGAATTATCACCGGTCCGGGCCCCATGTAGCGCTCGGTTATGTTCACTGCACTCCAGAGGAAATCCTGGAGGTTGTTCTCAGAACTGCGGCGAAGGTTCTCGTAGACAAATTTCAAATCTTCCTTGTCCGTAGCCGCCATGGCATCATCGAGACTTTTTATCTGCATCTCCTCAACTGTTACGGAATTGTTCAGGGCGTCCTGCGCCGTTGCAGAGCCGGAAGACACCATTCCCGTATACAACTCCTGCAGGCTTGTATTGGTAAACATTCCGCGTTCATCCCTTACAGGGTTCTCAAGCCCGTATCTTTCCATAAGTATCTCCATAGAATCGAGATCCGCCTGCCCTGAACCGGCTGCATTCAGGAAGCTTCTCATTCCCCAGATATCGAAATACATGAGACTGAGATCACGCCCGATCTTCTCCTCTTCCGCTATATACAGGATATCCGCCGTCTCCGTTCCGGTCAGCTCCCCGACCGGATATTTGTCAAGCCCTGTGGAGATATAAACCGACAGGTTGTTGCCATAGTATCCTTCCCTGAACGACGGACCGGCTGCAGGGCCAGGACCCTGATCGGAGCCCGAACCTAGGCCCCCCGGGCTTCCGTTGGCAGCCCCGGGATTTGCCTCGTTCTGGAGACATCCGCAGGTTATTACGAGAGCGATTGTGAGAAAAAGCGGAATTATGATTTTTATTTTATTGATATGCACAGCTTTCATTTTACCTCTCATCCTGATCATTGGTTTGAATACACATATTGGTTACGGCGCTATTTCCACTGAAAATATACAGAAACCGGAGGGGAGTTTATGAGCCGGTAATCCTGTCAAACTCCTCCTGCGACAGAAGAACAGGGCCCGGTTCAAGTGCAGGCTGGAGAACACCCAGGTTACGGATAAACGCACGAAGGTGGTTTTCAGATCCGTTTCTCAGGTTGCTGTACACAAGTACCAGATCCTGTTTGTCCGTCCCCGCGATCGCTTCGTCAAGATCCGTGATATCCAGTTCTTCGATATAGGCCGAATTAGTCAGGGCATCGATCTCTGAAACCGAACCTGAATTTACAAGATCGTCATATGCCGCCTGCAGGCTGGAGTTCGTAAAAACACCCCTTTCATCGGTCACAGGATCTTCAAGCCCGTATCTCTCAATCAACAGCGCCATTGAATCCATGTGCGTCTGTTCGGAGCCGGCGATGTTTGAAAAGACCTGAGACCCCCACTTGTCGTAATAGTACAGGTAGGCATCCCTTGCAAGCTTCTCCTCCTCGGCCATATAGAGAATCCACTCCTCCTCTTCGGCTGTCAGGCTGGTGAGAGGATAGGACGCAAGTTCCTGCACGAGATTTCCTGTATTCACCTGCCCGTAACCGCTTCCGTTCTGCCCCCCCTGGCCTCCCTGGCCATACCCGTAACCCCCGTAGCCTGCAGTTCCGGCATTATTTGAATTCCCTGTTCCGTACTGCATACAGCCGCATGATCCGACAAGCACCACCAGGACGAATACCATAAACGCCATTTTTGCATTTTTAAATCCCTTAGACATCTCGATCAATCCGATAGAGACGGCGGAGATTATATTATTTTTGCAGTCACCAGGATCATATTTCTGAATATTTTGAAATATCTGAATATTCATGTTATGTCAATGAATAGATCATACAGATAACGATGACCGGAAAGTCTGATTCATGCGGGTGCTGCAATGAAAATGAACGATGCTGCATAGAGGCTGTGGTTTCGGTCGATTCAAGAGGACAGATTGTCCTTCCGAAGGAGATTAGAGACCGTGCAGGAATTGAAAACGGTGACCGCCTTGTCCTTATAGGATGGGAGAAAAACGGAGCTGTTTGCTGCCTCTCGCTTGTGAAAACCGACAAAATAACAGGAATGGTAGCCGATTACCTGGAACCTATGATGAAGAATGTCGCCGGAAGAAAAAATGAGGACTAGGACAATATGACGGAAAAAGGCATAAAAAACCTGGTTCGCGAGAACTATGGAAAAGTTGCCCGCCAGGAGAAGAACAGCTGCGGGTGCAGCCCGTGCTGCTGCGGGGCGACGCAGTCCGCCGAAGAGTTGAGCATGAAGGCAGGCTACTCGGGAGACGAGATCTCCGAAGTCCCGGAAGGTGCTAATCTCGGCCTCGGGTGCGGAAACCCGGTCGCGATCGCATCCCTGAAAGAGGGTGAGACGGTCCTCGACCTCGGCTCAGGGCCGGGATTCGACTGCTTCCTTGCCGCGAACAGGGTCGGGAAGAGCGGCCGTGTTATCGGGGTCGATATGACGCCGGACATGCTGAAGCGTGCCCGAAAAAACGCTGAAAAGGGGGGATATACTAATGTAGAGTTCAGGCAGGGCGAGATCGAAGATCTCCCGCTCGAAGACTGCTCTGTCGACGTGATAATATCCAACTGCGTAATCAACCTGTCGCCCGACAAACAGGCGGTATTCAACGAGGCGTTCAGGGTGCTTTCTCCCGGGGGAAGGATCAACGTATCCGATATCGTCGTCACAGAGAGGCTTCCTGATTTCATCAGCGAATCCGGGACCGGGTATACCGGGTGCATTGCAGGGGCCCTCCTAAAAGATGAGTACCTCGGGTGCATTGAAAAAGCTGGTTTCAGGGATATTGAGATCGTATCCGAAGCGATCTTTCCCCTCGATCAGTTCACGAGCGATCCTGTCGTGCAGGATATTCTCAAAGATGAGGGTATCACAAAAGAACGACTCGCAGAGATAGAAAAGACCGTTCTTTCGGTTAAGGTTCGGGCCTATAAAAAATAACAGAACCTTTTTTGGAAATGATAAAATTTATCTTCTGAAAGCAGATTTCCGTTTTTATTCGGATCAACAGGGATATCTATTTATCTGCGGATGATAATCTCATTTTCTGGTATTTATGAACGGATTATCAGGCAGATCCGGAATTCACATTGCAGGATCATCTGCAATTGTTATCATTATTCTTCTGGCATTTCAGGTGGGCGTTGTCGCCGCGGGTGAAGCGGGAGATATCCAAATATCGCCCGACGGGCTCGGGTACAGGTTCGAGCAGGACGGCTGGACTTACCTTCATACCGGAGGGTCCCCATACGAAAGAGGTTTTCAGCACGGCTACCTCATGGCGCCCGAGATCGAAGAGATCATGAGCAGTCTCCGCTACCTGACATTTTACAATACGGGAATGGAGTTCGACTTCTTCGCAGAAAGTGCAGTTGAGATGTATCTCCCGACTATCGATGAGGAGTATATCCTGGAGATCCAGGGGATAGCAGACGGGGCGAACGCAGCGGGCACGAACGTTACGTTCCAGGACATACTCGGCTGGAACTCCTACAAGGAGACGGTCGGATACTGGTGGCCGATTGTCAAATCGGGCGTTTATGCCGGCATGGAGGACGAGATGGACGGGTGCAGCGCATTCATCGCAACCGGGTCAGCCACCGAAGACGGGGATATCGTAATCGCACATACCACATGGACCCCGTATGAGCGGGCGAGATTCTTCCATGTAATCTCCGACTTAAACCCCGATACCGGAAACTCCATCCTGATGCAGACAGCCCCGGGGCTTATCGACAGTTCCACTGATTTCCTCGTAACCGGCGCCGGACTGATGATAACAGAGACTACGATCAGCGGCTTCAACAAATACGAGACAAATAAAACGCCCTCTTTCATGAGGCTCAGGAAGGCCGCCCAGTACGCAGACGATCTCGATTCGTTCGTAACGATTATGAACACGAACAGGAGCGGCGGGTTTGCAAACAGCTGGCTGGTCGGCGACGCGAAGACCGGCGAGATAATGAGATTCGAGCAGGGCCTCAAGTTCTTCAACGTCTCGAAGACGACGGACGGATACTTCGTAGGAGCGAATTCGGTCGAAGACCCCATGATCAGGAATCTCGAATGCTCCGGGCTCGATCCATCAGAGATCAGGGGCAGTGTAGGTTCGAGAATGGTCCGTCTCCCTGAACTGATGGAGGAGTATGCAGGGGAGATCAATACGGAGAATGCAAAGACGATACTCTCGGATCATTACGACGTCTGGCAGGAGGAGGAAATACCGTCATCAAGAACGGTCGAGGGTCACTATGAACTCGATCCAATCCCGGCATACAACCGCGAACCCTACAAGCCTTCGGGCTCCTACGACGGAAAAACAACTAACAGCAGCATGGCGATGAATATGTCGTTTATAGCCCGGTGGGGTGCACCGTCGGGAATCGGATTCGACGCGGACGCCTATCTCGAAGAACACCCTCAGTTCGGCTACCTCGAAGGGTATCTCGACTCCTTCCCGGTTTGTTCGTGGAATTTCTTTGAGGCCGGGGAAACAGTTTAAACTTTTTTCGAATAAACTTCCCAAACACGATCAAAAAAAATAATAATGTAAAGCAGGATTATTAAACATGAAACAAAATTCTGGAATTTTGGTATTCAGTGCTTTTTTGGTAATTCTGGCGGCAGCATTCGTGCTTTCGGCAGGATGCACCGGAACATCCGATGAAGGTGCACAGGGAACAGCAGTTCAGACAACGGAGCAGACGATCGTTCCGACCGAAACTGCAACCGCAGAAGCAACACCTGAAGAGGCAAGGGAACTCTCCGGAACAGGCAGCGGACAGGTCAGCACGGACCTCGACGCAGGAGTCCACCTTCTCGTATTCAGGCAGAGCACTCCCGAATCGGGCCGTATAGAGATTTCAACTGAAAAAGACTACATCTCACTGCCCTTCGGCTTCAACGAATCCGCAGCTGACACGGCAATGGATGGCGGCATGTACGTCTGGAGCCAGGAGTTCATGATCGACGACAATGCAACTACTGAATTCAATGTAACCGCTCCTTCAGACTGCTCATGGGAGATAGAAGTCTCCTTCCCGCAGGCGATAAACGGAATCGTGCCCCAGACATTTACAGGAGCAGGCAACCAGGCAACTCCGTTCTTCCAGATCAACGCAGGAACGTACAATGTCTCGATTGCAACCGGGAACAACACGTATGTCGCTGTTCACCTGATCGACTTCGACGGAAACCCGCTCATGGAAGATGAGATCGAATATCCGCTCGCATTCCACGAGGGTACATATGACGGTTCGGTAATTGTCGGAGTCTCAAACGACAACAACTATCTCTTCAATGTGGTCTGCGACGGGGAATGGACGGTCACAATCGAAGAGGCAGCGTCTGAACTTTAGGTACTAAAATAAAACCCTTTTTTTGCTAAAGATCAACTTTCTCCGGCTTTATCTTCAGTTAATTCATTATTCCGGGAATAATCTCTTAATACAACCCGCCTGAGCGTTTCGAATTCATCAATCGAGATATTGCCTTCTTCTTTGAGCCTGGAGATCCGTTCCAGGAGCTCGATCTTTTTCTCAGGTGCCATGATCAAAGATGACTCACGCTCTTTCTGGCGCTCCTCTATAAATCCTGTTGCGAGAATAGCGGAAGGAAGTGCAAGGAGGAGCACCCCTGCAATGGTAATCTCCGAGCCCAGTATCTTTCCCAGAACTGTTACCGGAAATATATCCCCGTATCCTACCGTGGTCACAGTCATCATCGCCCACCACATTGCCCGCCGGAATACTGGAAATATTCGCCGGCTGGGCCTCGTATTCAACGAGATACATTATCGTTGACGAGAAGAGGATGATAAAGACCAGGAAGAAGATCATTATTGTAAAGATCTCCTTTTTCTTGAAGATCACACGCCTGAGGAGTTCAAGAGACCCGGAATGCCGTGCGTACCGTTCCAGCTTAAATATCGACAGCAGGCGGAATATTTTGAGCATTGCAAAATCCTTTACAAAGACAAAAGGGAAGAACAGCGGGATAATTGATATCAGGTCGATTATCATGAAAACACCCGTTGCATAATGCAGTCGCTCCGGCGTAATGTTGGTGCATTGGTGCATGACCAGAGCCTGAGTATGTATTCTGCGGCAAATATCAGCAGGCATGTGGTTATCATGAAATTGAGGACCAGAGTGTAATTCCGCTCTATCTCTGGCACGGTGTATATTACGACAAGAACAGTATTCAGGAGTATCACTATCGCGAGAAAAGCCTGGACAATGAAGGCCGTCCGGTCATCGCCGGGTGGTTTTTCAAGTATCTAATAGACCCTGGATTTTACACGGGTCCTCTTCTCATCAGGATTCATGTAACCCTTCCTGCCGATTGCCTGAAGAGGGGAAGAACCATGCCCCGGGACCGTTCATACCAGTAATAAAATTCGATACCACATAAATCCTGACATTTTCAGCGGAAAAATACAGGACTAAAAAGGAAAATTATCAGAATCCTGCAACCGGCTCTCCGTCAGTACTGTAGTCCGTCCGGACATCCTTCACTGCAAACATCAGCACAAGACCGAGAATCTCCACGACCATAAGGAAGAAGAATGCCACGTCAAAGGCCTTAGCCATATCCTGCAGCGGAAGCGTATGTGCGGACACCTCCGCCATCTTCGGCCCGACGGCGGCGGTCACGACAAGCATGACAAGGGCGACACCGAGCGACGACCCGAGGTTCGTCATCATCTTGATGAGCCCCGATGTCGAACCGCGTGACTCGGGGGGGGATATTCCCATTACCGCACTGTTGAGGGGAGCATAGGCAAAACCGGTTCCTGCCCCGAGTAGGAAGAGATAGATCTCCGCGTGGCCGACGTTCGAATTGGCGCCCAGGGTCGATATCAGAAGCAGGGCAACTGCCGCGACAGCGATTCCGAGAATAATGGGCTTCTTCGTCCCTATGACGTCCGAGATTCTTCCTGCAATCGGAGATGTGAGGATCATCCCTATCGGGAGTGCAAGAAGGATCATCCCGGCATTGTCGGTCGGGATTCCCTTGACAAGTTCGAGATAGAAAGGCATGAGCAGCATTACCCCGGCCATGCAGAGCTGGACGATCATTATGTTTATGTTCTGGATCGAAAAGGCACGACTGGAAAAGAGACTGAAGTCGATCAGGGGCTCCGGGGCGCGGCGCTCCCTGATATAGAACAATGCCCAGAAGATGAGTGAAACTACGAGAGCCCCTGTTGCGGCTGTCGCCGTTGCCCCCTGTAGTGCAGTCAGGCCGAATACCAGTGTCCCGAGTGCTATGAAGACCAGGGCGGCGCCGGGAACATCGAGCCGTGCGCCGGGCGAAGCCGGGTCAAGACGCGGGAGGACATGCAAACCCAGAAGTATCGCAATTATTCCGACAGGCACGTTTACGTAGAATATGTACTGCCACGAAAGGACCGTGGTCAGGAATCCGCCGACAACAGGGCCAAGAGCCGCCCCGAGCATCGTGAACATGGCGACCAGACCGAGCGCCTGCCCGCGGAGAGAAGAAGCAAGATACGAAGTGACCATGACCGACCCGAGTGCAGCGATGACCGCACCGCCGACCGCCTGGAGCATTCTTGAGAGAATAAGAACGTCGATCGCCGGTGCAAGGCCGCAAAGGGCAGATCCGCAGGTGAATATAACAAAACCTCCGATAAAGATCTTCCTGTATCCCCTGACATCCCCGAGCCGGGAGGCGGCAAGCAGCAGACTGACAAGGACGATCAGGTATGCGTTCAGGACCCACGATACGGTCACGGTCGATACATCGAAGGCCTTGGCGATAGTGGGAAGGGCGATATTCACTATCGTTGCATCAAGACCGGACATAAATGATCCAAGTGAAATAACGAGGACGATAAGGAGCTCTTTCGGCGACATCTTCTGCCGGGCAGGAGGTTCAGACATAATAAATCTTTAAATGTTGTTCAGGTATTTTAATCATTCATAATTACTGGGCGAATTGAAGAGGAAGCAAACCCGGGCCGGTTATACCGGGTTTTAAGCACCGGGCTGATATTCATCGCACCGCAATCCCTTTCAACTCTGATCCGGAGAACCGGGGCGGCGTTTCCAGGCTCCTTTTGGTATATGTATCTCAAAAGTGGCTCCTTCACCAAAAACACCGTTTTCAGATATTTCTATTCCGGTAACCGACAGGAGTTCCCGGGAGAAGGCAAGGCCGAACCCGGTGTTCCTGCCGTAGCCATATGAAAATATCTTATCTTTCTCATCTTCAGGAACCCCAATGCCGTCGTCTTCTATTCTTAATATCAGGCTCCCGTCTTCCTGCTCCTCAGCAGATACGACAATCTCTGTTATCTTTTTCCCGTGTCTTATGGCGTTCTCAATCAGGCTGTAAAAAACCTTTTCAACAAGTGGATCTGCATAGATAAGGACCGGATCGATGTTTAGCCGGACTTGGACATCCCCCCGGACCAGGCTCTCTGCGGCACCTGAGATCTGCTCCCCGAGACCCTTCCACATCGGTTTTTCCAATCCAATATCATGATAACTCCGTGAAAATTCGATCTGTTTCATGACGCGGTCAGTGATCTCGATCGACTTTCCAAGATACAGCTTCTCCTCCGGATCTTTAAGTTTATCATCAAGAAGGAAGAGATAGCCGGACAGTGCAGTAATAAGGTTGCTTATGTCATGCCGGGTAAGCTGCGAGAGCAGGGAAAGTTTGTCGTTTGCGACCCTGAGTGCATTCTCCGACGCTTTCCGCTCCGTTATGTCCCTGATAATAAGCACGGCTCCGGACGGTTCATCGCTCCTGTCCCGGACGACCGATCCTGAAACACTTACGTATCTTGTCGTTTTCCCGGGAAGGCCGATCTCAAAGTCGGATATTTCACCCTTTTTTGTGATTATATCTTTTATAGCTCCGTAATTCCCGGGAGAAACCAGCTCTTCCGCAGATCTGCCTGCAGGAGAGTTTTTCAGCGAAGGGAATATATTTCCTGCCGAGTCATTGGCAGCAACAATGCCTCCCCCTGAATCGACAAGGATCAGTCCGTCAGGCATTGTCTTCATAATTTCAGGAACCGCCGTCTCGGGGCTCAGCACGAACAGCCCGTAATGCTTCATCGCATATACTATCAGGACTGAAAGGAAGACAAAGCCGATAAAGACGAGATTCGGAATATAGATGCAGAATATCGGAAGTACAATTCCCGAAAGCATTCCAAAAAATATGGTGATGATGATGCCTGCAAATAAAAGACTGTTCTGCCTGTGTTTTATCCCCGGTTCGGTATACCTCCATGAGATAAACCCGACGCAGAACGACCAGAGCATGATGAAAGCCGTGAATAAAATATCAGCCAGATAAAGGGGGTTGCAGCCTGCAGGAAGATAGACGTAGCCGGTCCCCGGCAGATATGCGGCGGTATAGAGGCAATCTGTAAACACACCGATAAACGACAGCGCGATGGCGATCAGATAGATGCACGCCAGGATAATGCGCTTCCTTTTACCATCCCGAAAGGTTCCTGTAAACTCAAGGATGAAATGAGAACCGAACGCTATGGTTAACGGCCAGAAAGAGCTGAACTTAAGCCAGAACGTAACTCCTTCGAGGCTGCCCGCCTGCCAGATGAAAAACTCCCCTGTGGCCCAGTAAGCTGCCGAGATCATTACTGCCAGGAAAAGGCGGTGCACCTGGGACGAGGGCTTTTGTGCATAGACAAAAAATCCAAGGCTGCAGGTAATAAATGCTGAAATCAGACAGAATCCGGCATTGAACAAAATGCCTGAAATTATCGGGGACATGAACACTACCTGGCAAAGCCTCTCCCCGGAGCCGCCCGGGAGGTCGCCTTATTTTATTATTCCGTTTATCAGACTTAACAGATTCCTGAATGCTCCCGGCACCCTGTCTTTGATTTTATATTTCCTTAAGCCTGTAATATTTAAATTTTTTTAATGAGGTAATGCTTCAGGCATATCGGCTGCATCAGCTGTTATCGCTGAAAAACCGGTTTTTATATGTTTTTGCATCTATTTCGAATCTACTAATCATCAAAAACGAAAAGCTCCTCGATTGTCGTATCAAGTGCCTTTGCAACGTCATGGGCAAGTTTAAGTGAGGGATTGTACTTGCCCTTCTCAAGAAAGACAATCGTCTCTCTCCTTACGCCGACAGCCTCTGCAAGCTGCGCCTGGGTCATATCTTTCTTCGCCCGGAACTCCCGGATTCTTGTCTCCATCCGTTATTCCCCCGGTCTCCGGCTCAATATACGTCACCCTTACCTGAGAAGTACCACTGGAATACAACAGTGCTGAGGGGCATGAGCATTATCAGGATCCCGAGAGCTGCACATGCATCGATCTTTACAATATCAAGATAAGACAGCCAGAACATCACGATGACCGCAAGAAATGTAAGATACCACGAATACGATATCGCCCATGTCCCGATCTTCAGCGAACGCTCGTCTCTTATGTCCGAATCCGCAGATTTCCTCAAAGATGCAAAGCAGATTATGAACAGTATTATTCCACCGGTGATAATGCCGGACCCGGTTGTTTCACCAGTGACGGAGTACGAAAACGCACTTAAAGCAAATCCGGCGACGATCATTATCCCGCCGACAACAGCACCTGCATAGTTGTACTCCTTCTTTTTCCCTGTTTTTACAGCGGTAATAGCTATAAGAAGCAGCACTATCATCCCGCCCCATACGACCGCATCCGCCGACAGCCCGCCTGTACTCAGGTATATCACAACAAGTGCGATTATTACCGCTGCAATGCCGAAAATGTTTGTAAGGACAATTTTTCTCTTTCGATCTTCCATTGGCTTCGCCTTTCAGTCTTCAGTGTATTGTTAGAAATTAACAACACTTTGTTAGATCTATATAACATGTTAGAAGTATATAACAGTTTTCAGATGACTTTTGAACAGGGCATTGTAGTATCCGGAAAAAGGTGATCCCTCTCCGCCATCTTATATTATATGACGAATGAAAGACAATTATAGAGCAGCAAAACAGCGGTAATCTGAATATGGCAACACAGGAGATAAAAGTCACCCAGGCGAGAATCGCCGTAATAATCGGAAAAGGCGGGGCTACAAAACGGAAGATCGAGAAAGAGACACAGACCGTAATCTCTGTCGACAGCGAGGACGGCCTTGTCACGATAGATGGGGAGGACGCCCCGCTGGTCCTCAAGGCCGCGGATATAATAACGGCAATCAACAGGGGTTTTTCGCCGAAAAGATCCTTCTGCCTCCTTGAGGACGAGGATATGATGCTGGACATCATCGATCTTACGGCCGCCTGCAAAAACCCGAAGCAGATGGAGAGGGTCAGGGGAAGGATCATAGGAAAGGCAGGAAAGGCCCGCGAACAGATCGAGGATATGACCGGTGCCGAAATATCGGTGCTCGGCAAGACTGTGGCGATCATAGGAGGAATCGAACAGGTGAAGACGGCAAGGCATGCAATCGAGATGCTAATAGAGGGCATGCCACATGAAAGTGTCTTTACCTACCTCGATAAGAAGAAGAAGGAAGCAAAAGCAAATATCTTCGATTATTATTACTGATATGCGGAATCAGAATCATGGCACCATTTCCAGTGGAAAAAATTCCCTTTTCCCTTTGTAAATTTGATATAATAAACCTGAAAGACACCTTTCCACTGGAAGAGAAGGGGTCCGTCGGAGGGGCAGCCCAATGAAACTGGAAGAGCTGGGGCTCCCTGAAAAACTTGTCTCCTCCTGCCTGAAGAGAGGCATCTCCGAGCTGTACCCCCCCCAGGCCGACTGTGTCGAAAAAGGGCTTTTAGAGGGGAAGAATCTCCTGATATCCATACCGACGGCGAGCGGAAAAACACTTGTTGCAGAGATGGCGATGCATCGTCATGTCGCAAATCGCGGAAAGTGCCTCTATGTCGTTCCGCTGAAGGCTCTGGCATCCGAAAAATTCGAAGAATTCTCGGGAAAGGGGCCGAAGACAGGCATTGCAACGGGTGATTACGACAAAAAGGACGAATACCTCGGCAGAAACGATATTATCATAGCCACCTCGGAGAAGGTCGACTCCCTCCTCAGGAACAATGCCGCGTGGATGGGCTCCATAACCTGCCTTGTTGTCGACGAGGCCCACCTGATCGACTCCGAGGATCGCGGGGCCACCCTTGAGATGGTGATAACCAAACTCAGGCACAGGAATAAAGATCTCCAGATTATCGGCCTCACGGCGACGATTGGAAATCCGAGGGCTCTCGCATCATGGCTAGACGCCGATCTCGTCACCTCCGACTGGAGGCCCGTCGAACTTAAAGAGGGGGTCTTCTGCAGGGATACCCTCTACTTCGGCGAAGAGATAAAGACGATAGAGACACCGAAGAAGAACGACGACGAGAACCTCTGCATAGATTGCGTCAATGACGGGGGCCAGTGCCTGGTATTTGTTAACTCCAGGAGAAATGCGGAAGGGTGTGCAAAGAGGATGGCGTCCGCCCTGAAGCTTGACGAGCCCGAACTCGAAAAACTTTCAGTGGAACTTGAAAAAGCCGCCGAAACCGACATGGGCAGGATTCTTGCTGCCTGCGTCAAAAAAGGGGCGGCATTCCATCATGCCGGGATGAAGAGGGACCAGAGGGAGATCGTAGAGAGAGGTTTCAGGCAGGGTTCGATCAGGGTTATCTCATCGACCCCCACGCTTGCCGCCGGCCTCAACCTCCCGGCAAGGCGCGTCGTCATCAGGGACTACCTGAGGTTTAAAGGCGGAGAAGGAATGGCACCCATACCTGTGAGGGAGTACAGGCAGATGGCCGGCCGTGCCGGAAGGCCACATCTCGATCCATACGGGGAGGCTGTCCTTATCGCAAAAGGTCCCGAGGCCGCAAACGGCCTGTATGAAGAGTTCATCAGCGCACCGGCCGAGGACGTGACGTCGAGGCTCGACGATGAAAGGGTGCTTACCGGCCAGATCCTTTCTCTGATATCGACGGGTTTTGTGAAGACCGAAGAAGAGCTGCCCGAATTTTTAAACGAGACCTTTTATGTCCACATGAACAAAAGCACCGCGTATATCGGCCGGATAGTCGAAGATGCAGTCGCACTCCTCGAGGAGGCCGGAATGATTACAAGGACCGGCGAATATCTCTCGTCAACTGACTATGGGCATCTCGTATCACGCCTGTACATAACCCCGCAGACTGCAGAGATCATAACCGGTGCGCTGAGGGAGAGGAGCGGAAGAGAGACCGGGGCCGCACCGAAGGAGTTCAGCGAACTCGGCTTCCTGCAGGTGCTCTGCACGACGCCGGATATGTATACCCTCTATATTAAAAAGAGCGACATGGACGTTCTCGAGAGATTCTACTTCGAAAACGAGGCCGAACTCTGGAGAGAGATCTCTTTCGATTCTATGGAGGAAGGATTTAGGGCCTTAAAAACGGCGATGCTTGTAAACGACTGGATATCCGAAGCAGGTGAAGACCTGATATGCAGCAGGTACGGGATCGGCCCCGGGGATATATACAATACGGTTGAGGGTATGAACTGGCTTCTTCATGCATCGTCCCGGCTGTCTTCGATGATGATCCCCGAGTTCGGTGATCCGGTCCGCGAAACCGCGATACGGGTTCAGCACGGAATAAAGAGAGAGCTCCTGCCGCTTATAAGACTGAAAGGCATCGGGCGTGTCCGTGCAAGAAGACTCTTCAACAATAATATCATGGCACCGGAAGATCTTGAAAAGGCAGGATTCGACCGTGTCGCGGCGATTGTAGGCAAAAAGATCGCACAGCAGATCATGAAACAGGCTGCAGGAGAAGGAAGTGCAGATGCAAAGAGGAGAACCCGTCCAGAGAATGAATATATATCTGACAAAGAAGACGAGGTTCCGGTGAACGGAAGAGACGATCCGAGCCGGCCTTCTCTTTTCAGCTTTGGAGGCGGACCTGAATGAGTATGGATTACAGGATTTACAGGGGGGATTTTGAGATCGCAGATGAAAGATCCTTTCTTGCAGAGATCAGGAAAATCGCTGGTTCTTCATCGGCTTATATTATTTTTTTCGACAGGAACTCAATCGCCGGGTGCGATCATATAAGGGCGGCAGTTTCACTTGCCGATAGATCCTTCTTTGAATGCAAAACCCCTATATCGAATTCTTTCGAGATGGAGGTCCTCCTGTATGCGTTCGGGACAAGGCAGACAGGTTTTGCCTCAGGATTCGGAATCCATAAAGGAGCGAATGAGTCCGTGATCGTGATCTGCATGGATAATGATTCTATCTCAGGAGAGGACAGGGAGAAAAAAACAGAGTCTTTCGATCAGGTTTTCGGGAGGGTGATATCCGGGATCTCTTCTCTTGAAGAATGCACAGGAAAAGAGATTCATCTCTTCGGAGAAGAAGACTGCAGGAATATTGCAGGAGAAAGATCCGCCGATAAGATCTCCCGGCTTGCCGAAATTTTTTCCATAACACCCAGGGAGCTTGAAGTCTGTGGAGAAGAAAGAATAGAGGAGATTGTCATTGAAAGATGTGCTCTTCTTGACGTGAACAGATAGCTAAATTGCAGTTTTAACCACATTTTTTTGGCATTTGAAGATATTTTTCTTTTACAAATTAACTATCAGGGCTGATGAACTCCTAGTGAATTAGGAAGAGAGTTCCTATGGCAACCTTTTCTAAAACAATTGAGATATTCTTTCTTTTCACATTTTCTTCCTTGTATGTGGATGTTTTGTTTCCTATGGAATATGCTGAAATGTCTTAGACCCCCACCCCTTTATTTCCACTGGAGATTGTATGATTGTGCATGGTGTAGAAAATTTGCAAGTTTGAAAAATTCCACGTTTTAATGAAGTTTGAAAAAAAGCCATCATGATCTAAGTAAGTAATAATATAAAAAAGAAGCTATTTGTGATTTTTAATAAT